>JABFRQ010000003.1 GCA_013141075.1 Methylotenera sp. | reverse complement strand
GCGGGAATGACGAGTGTACGTGAGGTTCTTAAAGGTTTAAGAAATTAGCCTACGTGAAAAGGCCTCAAGCACTTTTATGATGGCGCAAACGGTGAATTTCGTAGGCTTCAAAAATCGCCATACCAGCTAGCATGGCAACTAAAAATACTGTGCCTTTAACGCTGCCCGCACCTAGCAATACTACCGCAGGGCCAGGGCAAATGCCTGCCAAGCCCCAGCCAATGCCAAATAATAGGCCGCCTACAACTAAGCGTTTATCAATGTGCCGCGTGGTGGGTATGTGCATGGGTAAGCCGAGTAAGCTTAAATCGCGTTTGCCAGCCAAGGTAAAGGTGACGATGCCAACGGCAATTGCCCCCGCCATTACAAGTGCTAGCGATGGGTTCCACGCGCCTGCGATATCAAGAAAGCCGAGCACAATGGCAGGGTTTGCCATGCCCGCTAAAATAAGACCTAAGCCAAAAATTAAGCCCGCTAATAATGCAAATACATTATTTTTATTCAACATAATTACGCCCCTAAAATGTGACGCACAATATATACCGTAACAAAGCCCGCCAACATAAAACTAAGCGTAGCAACAATTGAGCGGGGCGACATGCGTGACATGCCGCACACGCCATGCCCGCTGGTGCAGCCTGAGCCATAACGTGTGCCAAAACCAACAATGATACCCGCAATAGCCAGCACGCCGTAGCTGGCATCAATTTGTATATTGGGTAGCGCTGTAAATAACTGCCACAACAATGGTGCGGCAATAAGCCCCGCGACAAAAGCTACACGCCAGCCTGCATCATGTAAACGCGGTTTAATAAGGCCGCCAACAATGCCAGAAATGCCCGCAATGCGGCCATTCATAAGAATCAGTATGGATGCTGCCAGCCCAATGAGCGCGCCGCCCGCAAGTGATGCCCAAGGTGTGAAATTAGTCCAATCTATGGTCATATGAATACCTAAAAAAATAAAAAAGCCACGAAACCTAAAGCCCGTGGCTGTTCGACTGCTAATGATAAACTAAAGTTGCCAGCCGTAGGCAATGCCGATTGAATCTTGGTACATTTTTAGGTTGGCATTGCCACCGCCAAGTGGCGCGCTTGGGGAATTTGGTATTGAATTGACGCCATTCACCGTATTTTCAAACGCGTGCATGTAGGCGAAAGAAAGCTCAGCTTTATTTGGCAATACATAGGTTGCGCCCAATGTTAGGTGGTCTTCAACTACGCCTGGTGCAAGTATATTGAAAAAAGTATCGCCGCTGCGAATGGGCTGATTCACATGGTTGTAACCTGCACGCACGGTTAAGTTTTGGTTATATGCGTAACTTGCGCCAAGCTTAACCGCCGTTACATCATGCCAGCCAAAGCCCGCACCGTTATTGCTTCCTAGGCCATTGCCTAAATTAGCGAGTGAAGCATTGCCCACTGAGGCGATATCGCTGTAGTTAATGCGTTGCACATCAGCAGCTAAAGTTAGCGCTGGCGTGGCTTTTACCGCAATACCAATGCCGTAAGTAGATGGAATATCAAAGTCGCCTTGCTCTGCAAATAAGCCTTTATATTTATCAAACTTGCTCATGTAAGTGCGGCTTTGGTAAGTGGCGCCTAGGGTAACTGTATCGTTAATTTGGCCTATCCAGCCAATATGCACACCTGCGCCGTAAGAATTATCATGGCCGCGATTCGTTAGATTTGCGCCATCAGTGCTAAATGGAACAAAACCTTGCAAGCCTTTAGCTTCAAAACGTTGATAAGCAAGGTTTAGTGATACGCCTATGGTTTGCGTAGGCGTAAGTTTCCAAGTGGCTGTTGGCGCAATAATTAGCTGCGCTAAATCTACGCCTGCGCTACCAGCGCTGCCAAATAATGGAATGCCATTTTTGTAATCGGTATTCATGCCGCCATTGCCGTAAACGCTTACGCCCAGCGTTAAATTTGGGTTAATTTGGCGGTTATAACCGAACTCTGGAATGAAAAAGTTTTGGCTATCATTCGCATCGTAAGTGCCATCTAAAGCCTTTGAGCCGCCAGCGGTATTCACTAGCTCAGATTCACGCACAGGCCTAAACCAAGTTACGCCAAAATCAACACGGTTGCCGATTAAGCCCATGCCTGCTGGGTTGGCTGCGGCGGCCAGCGCATCTTGCGGTAACGCAATGCCCACGCCACCCATGCCTAGAGATTTTACGCCGTAGCCATGTGCAAAGTAACCATCGGTAGCGTTAGCTTCAGTTGCTGCTAATAATATAAACAGTGGGAAAAGCTTGTAAGAGAATTTCATTGGGTTGCCCTATTTTAATAATTTTTGGTCATGTTTTTATACTAAGGTGTGCACAATACCAAGCAAATTAAATAATTTAAAATACTTTTTTATTGTATGTATATACTTTTTGGTAATAATGCTTTATCTGAACTAACCGCGCATTGCATGTGTCACATTGTGAGCCTTAAAAAAATCTGTTTGAAAGAAGGCGAGTTGCAATAGCTAGGCGCGCTATAATTAAGCCCAAATTGAGTCAATCTTGCGATTGAATAAAACAAATAATGTGGAGCGGCATCAGTATGCGTATTAAAAGTTTAATGTTGTTAATGTTAGCGTTACCCATCAGCAGTTTTGCAGGCGTTTCAGTGCAAGAATTTAAGCTTGATAATGGTTTAAAAATTCTAGTGCAAGAAGATCATCGCTCGCCTGTGGTGGTGTCGCAAGTGTGGTATCGCGCAGGTAGTATTGATGAAGTAAACGGCAAAACTGGCGTAGCCCATGTGCTTGAACACATGATGTTTAAAGGCACGCACAAGGTGCCAGCTGGGCAGTTTTCACGCCTCATTGCGGCAGCTGGTGGTAAAGAAAACGCCTTTACCAGCACCGATTACACTTGTTATTTTCAGCAATTAGAAAAATCCCATTTGCCACTTTCTTTTAAGTTAGAAGCCGACCGCATGGCGAATTTAAATTTAACCAAGGCGGATTTTGATAAAGAAATTAAAGTAGTGATGGAAGAGCGCCGTTGGCGCACCGACGACAAGCCGCAATCGCTAGTGAATGAGGCGTTTCAAGGCACTATTTACCGCGCGCATCCGTATTCTCGCCCTGTGGTTGGCTTTATGAACGACCTTGAAAACATGACGTTTGAAGATGCGCGCGAGTGGTATCACACTTGGTACGCGCCCAATAACGCCACGCTAGTAGTGGTGGGTGACGTAAAGGCGGATGAAGTATACAAATTAGCGCAACAATATTTTGGCAAGCTAAAACCAAAAGTATTGCCTGCACGCAAACCGCAAGTGGAGCCCGCACAAATTGGCGAGCGCCGATTGGTGATAAAAGCACCTGCTAAACAAGCGTATTTGCTTATGGGGTATCACGTGCCCGCTTTAAAAGACGCAGATAAAGACTGGGAGCCGTATGCGCTTGAAGTATTGGCAGGGGTGCTAAGTGGTAACTCTGCGGCAAGGTTGAATCAACAATTGGTACGCGAAACGCGATTGGCGGTAGATGCAAGTGCAGGCTACGATTTATTATCGCGTGGCAGATTAAGTTTGTTTGAGCTTGATGGTACGCCAAGCGAAGGCAAAACTGTGGCGGAGCTTGAGGTCGCCTTGCTACAGCAAATTGAAAAAATTAAAACATCAGGCGTAACGGTTGAAGAGCTAGACCGTATTAAGGCAGGCGTAATCGCGGCGGATGTATATCAGCGCGATTCGATGTTTTATCAAGCGATGCAGATTGGTACAGTAGAAACGATTGGTTTTAGCTGGAAAATTTTAGATGATTATTCAAATAAATTGCGTGCCGTAACGCCTGAGCAAGTGCAAGCAGTGGCAAGCAAATATTTGTTAAAAGACAACCTAACGATTGCGACCTTAGACCCGCAACCGATAGACCCCAATGCCAAGCCCCAAGGCAAACCCCATGTGCATTAAAGTTTCAAATAGCGTCGCGATACGTTGTTGCTTCATACCTCATGTACAAATACGTACACGTCGGCATGGCGCACCTAGTCTCGCTTAGCCATTTGAAATTTTTGGCAATTGATAATTTGAGCTTAAAAACCCTACCAGTCCGTCATTCCCGCGTAGGCGGGAATCCAGTTAAGTTTGTAGCTTGCCTAGATTCCCTAGATTCCCGCCTACGCGGGAATGACGAAATTTAGTGATTATTTAAAGGTATTGTAAATAATGAATTTGAAGCATCTAACAAAAAACGCTGTATTAAGTTTAGTTATTTTAGCCTTTTCATTTAACGCGCAAGCTGCCGTTAAAATCCAACAATGGCAAACATCCACAGGCGCAGAAGTGTATTTTGTTGAAAATCACGATTTGCCAATTGTGGATTTAAGCGTGAATTTTGCCGCGGGTGGCGCACGCGATGTTGCTGATAAATCAGGCGTGGCTGGTATCACCAGATATATGATGACGCTGGGCGCAGCGGGCATGACGGATGAAGTGATTGCTAACAAAATGGCAGATATTGGCGCAATTTTAGGCGGTGATTTTGATGCTGACCGTGCTGCATTTAAGCTGCGCACTTTAAGCAGCGCACGTGAGCAAACGCAAGCTTTAGACGTGTTTGCTAAGGTATTGCAACAGCCAGACTTTCCTGAAGCGGTATTAAGCCGCGAAAAAGCGCGCATTATTTCAGGCCTGCAGGAATCAGCCACGCAACCTGAAAGCATTTCAAATAAAGCATTTATGGCGGCATTGTACGGCACGCACCCGTACAGCTTGGATGAAAGCGGTGAAGTGGAAACCGTAGCTAAAGTTAAGCGTGAAGACTTGCAAGATTTTTACAACAAACACTACGGCGCAAAAGGCGCGGTGATTGCCATGATTGGCGATTTAACGCGTGAGCAAGCGAATAATATTGCCGAAAAAATCAGTAGTAATCTACCAAAATCAGCTGAACTTATGCCGACCCCAGCGCCGATACCAGCCGTACAATTGCCCACGCAAGCCATAGAAAAACGCATTGTGCACCCTGCTTCGCAATCACATATTTTATTGGGTTACCCAGGAATTAAGCGCGGCGACCCTGATTTATTTCCGCTTTATGTGGGCAATTACATTTTGGGCGGTGGTGGTTTTGTATCGCGCTTAACTGAAGAAGTGCGCGAAAAACGCGGGCTGGTGTATAGCGTTTACAGCTATTTTATGCCAATGGCCGAGCTAGGGCCTTTTCAAATCGGCTTGCAAACCAAAAAAGACCAGGCCAATGAAGCGCTTAAACTGGTGCATGTCACCTTAGATAAATTTATGCAAAACGGTGTGACAGATAAAGAGCTGCAAGCTGCAAAAGATAACATAATAGGCGGCTTTCCTATGCGCATTGATAGCAACGGCAAAATTTTAGACTATTTAAGTGTGATAGGTTTTTACAAATTACCACTCAATTATTTAGATGAATACAATAAAAAAGTGGCTAGCGTAACCACCGCGCAGATTAAAGAAGCGTTTAATCGCAGGCTGAAACCTGAGAATTTTGTCACAGTGATTGTGGGCGACCCAGACGCGAAATAGCGTATTTGGTTGCGACATCTTTTAATCATTCTGTCATTCTGACGCATGTCAGAATCTCGTGAATAAAGCGAATTAGATTGCGGGTCAAGCCCGCAATGACAGATAATTCTTTTTTAAAAGTATATATTACTTAATTATGAACTGCACTTTAAAAAGTGCTGCATACATTTTGACAAAACCATCCGATAAAAAACAAAACACCATACGCATCAATGCGGGTGAATGGCGTAGCCGCTTAATCAAGTTTCCTGATGCTGACGGCTTACGCCCAACGCCAGAGCGCGTGCGGCAAACGGTGTTTAACTGGTTGGGGCAAGATTTAACAGGTCAAACCTGCCTAGATTTATTTGCAGGAACAGGTGTAATGGGCTTTGAAGCGCTCTCTCGCGGGGCAAAATCTGTCACGCTGATAGAAAAATCTATGCCAGCTTATAAAGCTTTGCTTGAAAATAAACAGCTCTTAAAAGCCGAGCATGCACAAATTTTTCACCAAGATGCACTACAGTTTTTAACGCAAAATAAGCAGCAATTTAACCTAATTTTTTTAGATCCGCCCTATAACCAAGCATGGTTGGCTAAAGTATTGCCTTTATTGGCAGAACATTTGCATGAAAGCGGCCTAATTTATGTTGAAGCTGAGTTTGCCATAGATGCCAGCCATGTATTTGCAAAAGATTGGCAAGTCGTGAAACAAAGCAAAGCAGGCAATGTGTTTTATCATCTGTTAAAATCTGCTTAATTAACGATAGGTCATTAAAATGAATAAAACTCGCATAGCCGTTTACCCAGGTACATTTGACCCCATCACCTTAGGGCATGAAGATATTGTGCGCCGTGCGGCATATTTGTTTGATGAAGTGATTGTAGCCGTGGCTGGCAGCACTGGTAAAAACACACTTTTTAGTTTGGATGAACGCGTAGCGCTCGCAAAAAATGTATTTAAAGCAAGCAACATTAAAGTGGTCGGTTTTAGCGGTTTGCTCATGCAGTTTGTGCAAGAGCAGGGCGCGCAAATGGTGATTCGCGGCTTGCGTGCGGCCTCAGATTTTGAATATGAATTTCAATTGGCAGGCATGAACCGCAAACTTTACCCGCAATTTGAAACCCTATTTTTAACGCCTTCAGAACAGTTTATGTTTATATCATCAAGCTTAGTGCGTGAAGTGGCCGTATTAGGCGGTGATGTACATGCATTTGTGTCGTCCACTGTCGAAGATGCCATATTGCAAAAGTTAAGCAAATAACATGGCACTGATGATTACCGATGAATGCATCAATTGCGACGTGTGCGAGCCAGCATGCCCGAATAATGCTATTTATCAGGGCGAAGAAATTTATGAAATTGACCCCAGTTTGTGCACCGAATGCGTCGGCCATTTTGATACACCACAATGTGTGGATGTTTGCCCGATTGATTGCATTCCGTTTAACCCAGAAGTGGTTGAAAGTCGTGAGCAATTGCTTAAAAAATACTATCAATTAACCGCAGCTAAATAAAAGGATACTCAAAATGCGCATGCTACACACCATGCTCCGCGTGGGCAATTTAGAACGTTCCATCAAGTTTTACACTGAAATTTTGGGCATGAAAGTGCTGCGCCAACATGATTTTCCTGATGGTAAATTTAGTTTAGCATTTGTTGGCTATGGCGATGAAAGCGACCACACGGTGCTAGAGCTTACCTACAACTACGGCGTGGAAAGCTACGATATGGGCAAAGCTTATGGCCATATTGCGCTTGAAGTGGATGATGCTTATAAAGCTTGTGAGGCTGTAAAAGCTGCAGGCGGAAAAGTAGTGCGCGAGGCTGGGCCGATGATGCACGGCACCACGGTGATTGCATTTGTGGAAGACCCTGATGGCTACAAAGTTGAATTTATTCAAGCAGGGACGTATTAAGCCACCCTGTCATTCCCGTGAAAACGGGAATCCATTTTGAATTTCAAGCATTTTTACCATAAATCCCCGCATTTCACGTATGAATAATGCGCTTTAGCGCATATATTCTACGGGGATGCCAAGCACTGGTACGCGAGGATGACGGACGGAGAGAGTGTTGATGTTAAATGGTAGCAATGAAAACATAGAAACTGCGTGGTTTTTATACCTATTAGAATGCAAAAACGGCGCCTATTACGCAGGCATCACTAACGATTTACAAGCACGTTTTGATGCGCACTTAAGCGGCAAAGGTGCCCGCTACACCCGCGCTAATCCTCCTGTGAAAATACTCGCTTCAAAACCCTACCCAAACCGCTCAACCGCTAGCATTGCAGAAGCACAATTAAAAGCGCTACACAGAAGTAAAAAACTGGCCTATTTTTCTATGGAAGATATTAGCGAAAATGCATAAAGAAGCGTTAAAAATCGCCGTGCAAGCAGCGCTGAATGGCGATTGGTACGCCGCTCATAACATCGCACAAGAATATTCAGACCCAATTGCTAATTGGATTCACGCGGTACTGCATAAAATAGAAGGCGATGTTTGGAATAGCAAGTATTGGTATGCTAAAACTTGTGGCAAACAATATGAAGATTTTGCGGATGCCAATGCAGAGTTGATTTCAATTCAAAATAAGCTCAATAATGACTAAAAAGAGATGCTCTGCGACCCGCATGGATATTGGCTCGCAGGGCATGCTTAAAATGATTTAGAAGTTGTTTGTTGGGTTCATAAAAAATAGTTTTTTCCAGCCCTGCGTTTCGGTTGAAAACCGCCAAGGGTAGGGCACGAGCGATAACACGCTGTAGTGTAAATGCGGTGGTTTGCCAGCGGCGTTGCCTGTGCTGCCGACTGCGCCAATTAGCTCGCCGCGGCTTGTCCAGCTTAAACTGTGCGTGTGAATGCTATCTAAATGTGCGTAATAATAAATGCGCCATTTTGGCCCTAAGATGGCCACTACATTGCCACCCATTTCTATATTGCCTGTATAAACCACCAAGCCGCTAGTGCTTGCTATGACAGGCGTGCCTGTTTTAGCAAAAATATCCACGCCTTTATGTACGCCAGATTTACCCCAGGGCGAAAACCAAAAGCTTTGGCTGTTCCAATCTTTTGCTGTGGCGTTTTTTACGGGAATCACCCCGCGCTCGGGGATGCATAAGCCGAGTACGAGGATAATTGCTAAAAGTTTTATAGTTTTTAGCATGTTGGGTTTAAACCGCTTCTACATTGGGTTTGGCGAGGTTGCTGCTAATTTGGTACCAGTCTACTTTTCTAGTAATAATCATCGTCACTGCAAGTAAGCCAAACACCAGTAAGCTGCCCATCAGTAAAGCATTGTCTTCAGAAGCTAAAATGCCATATAACGCACCGTATAAAGTGGTGAGTAGGCCTGCAAATAATAATCCGTGGCTTTTGCTTTGTAATACGTGGCTTAAGTAATATCCCAGCAAGCTCACGCAGGCGAGGCTGGCGATTAAGTACGATAAGGCAAAGCTAATATGTTCTGAAAGTGAAATAAGTAGCAAGTAAAACAATGCCATGCCTAAGCCCACCAGTGTGTATTGCGCGGGGTGAATGCGTAGGCGTTTTAAAATTTCAAAAATGAAGAAGCCTGCAAAGGTGAGGCCGATAAATAGCAAACCATATTTAGTGGCGCGATCAGCTTGGCTGTATACGTTGATAGGTTCTACAAAGCCTACTGAAAGTGACTCTAGTGCATGGCTTGGGTAGGCGGCTTGCGCGGCAGCAGATGCGGCATCTACGGCTTGATTAGCAGCACTTGAACCATTATCAAGCAAACTTTTAAGGCTAGTTTGATTGCTGCTAGAGAGTGATGAAACCGCCCATTTTGATTCAAAGCCCGCAGGGGTGATTTTTTGTGTGGCGGCATCGGGTAAAAAGCTACCGTTAAAATGCGGGTGTTGCCAGCTAGACTGCAAAGCAATTTTGTTGTTTGCGGCAATGGGCGTAAAGCTAAAGTTTTCCATACCGCGCAAATTCAGTTTAAATTCAAAAGCCACAGTTTGCGGGCTGGCCGATGCAATAATGCCAATCGGCGCGTGAATGCCGTTACCTAAAGCGGTGATGCTGCTGCCTTGCTTAAATTTATACGGCAAACTGTTCCAAGTTAACTCAGGGTTGCCGTTAATGCCGCGCGTATCGCTAATGCCTAAGCCAACATACGCAGTTTGGTAAACAATTTTTCCGCCTTCATGTTGTGCTTTTACATTGAAGTTTGCAGGCAGTTGAAACGTGCCTTTAATATTGCCGCCAAGCTCGTACATTAAAGCTTTGTAAATGCCTAAGCTTTTGTATTCATTGGCAAACCCACCGCTTAATTCTAGGTTTTCTGGCAGATAATACACGGTGGATTCATCGCGTGAAATCACTGTTTTCTTCACTTTATTTTCGGTGATGGTTTCTGCATATTCTTCATAATAAGGCACTGCCAACACTGGCCCCACAATGGTTTGCGCGCCAGCCGAGCTGTTGGCAATTTCTCGTTTAACATCCTCTTGCCGCGCTTGCCGCTCGTAAATAAGAGAGTTAATTTGGCTAACCGCCCATGACATAAGAATGGTGAGTATGAAAATACCGATAACTTTAAAAATAAATGCCCGATTCATGATGAACTCCTAAAATATAACATTGATATACACAATGTGGAGTTAGCAGAATAGTGCGCGAGTGTGAAGTGATGATGCGGCTGTGTGAAGTGAGTGTGAAGTTTTACCAGCTGTCATTCCGAAACAAGTTCGGAATGACAAGCTTATGTTCATCATGACCGAGCTTAAGCTATTAAAGCGCTTATATTGGCAAAGTGACGGTTGCAAGTACACCGCCATTTACGTTATTTACCAGAGTGACGCTGCCGCCATGCAGTTTCACCACTTCCTGCACAAAATTTAAACCCAAGCCCGTGCTTTTTTGCCCCGCGTTACTTGCAAAATCAGGGCGTGGTAGCGAGTAAAATTTATCAAAAATTTTGTCTAGCGCATAATCTGGAATGCCCGCGCCTTGGTCTTGAATAGTGATTTTTATTTGGTTTTTTTCTTCTGTAACATTCATGTGAATAGTGCTGTTTGGTGGGCTAAAATCTAGCGCATTTTCTAGCAGATTATATATGGCTTGACCCAATAAAAAGCCATCCGCTTTTATTAAAACGGTAGCGCTGCAGGCCGCATGGATGCTGGCTTGCAGGGCATGTGTTTTTTCACTTAAATGCGCAATTTGCGTTTGAATTAAATCGTTTAAATTAACATTAACCACTTGTTGCAATTGTTGTTGATGTTCCAACGCAGCCAAGCCCAACATGTTTTGAATAATGGTCTGCACGCGGGTAGATTGCGCTTTAATTTGCGCTAAAAAATGTGCTTGATCGGCAACTGGCATATTGGGGGAAATCAACTCCAGCGCGCCTTGTATGGCAGTTATTGGGCTTTTGAGTTCGTGTGTTAAATGTTGAATCGAATCTTGCACGTGCTGCTTGCCGTCCAACTCGTGGCGCATGGTTTGCATGGCGATTGCCAGCTCGCTAAGCTCGTCGTTGCTGGATGTGGGCGGTGAGGCTTTTTCACCTTTGGTTACGCGCAAAGCATATTCGCTGAGCGCGTTAATTTTTCGGGTAAAGCGCCAAGTAAATAGCATTCCGATGCCAAGCGATAGTACAAACAGTAGCGCGCCCCAGCGGATTATTTTGTTTTGCGCACGCTCAATAAATGGCAGCAAAGTGCGGTTAGGTTTTGCCACGGTGAGTGAGCCTATAATGGTGTTGCCGTCTTTAATGGGCGCGGCGATGTACATAATGGTATCGCTATTTTTATCGCCCGCCACCACAGGGCTAGAGCGCGCGCCATACTTGCCGTGTAGGGTTAAATACACATCGCGCCATTGGCTGTAATTTTGCCCCACGGCAAAATTACTCGAATCAAAAATCACAATGCCTTTGGTGTTAGTGATGTAAACGCGATAGTCAGCCGCTTGCTTATTTACGCCCCAAATATTTGCTTTTTCTGAACGCGCACGATATTGCGCCAAGCTTTGCGCGAAGTTGCCTGTTTGAATGTTGTCTGTTTTCACATCATTTGCGGCGAGTTCGGCCAGCACGTTGGTGGTGTCCACCAGCGCGTCTTCCATGGCTTGGCGCACACCAGGTTTCACTTCATTCACAAAAATAATGAGTACAAACCAAGCGGCTAGGCCAACGAGTAGGAAGTAACCGAGGAAGATTTTTAGGCTGATTTTCATTGTGATGTCACAGAAATTATCATTAGCACTGTCATTCTGACGCAGGTCAGAATCTCGTTGCCTAAGGAAATGCGGCCTAAGGAAATAGATTCCGAAACGAGTTCGGAATGACAAGGTAAATGCGGTATATTTGGCTTACTTGTCATGCCTGTAAGCTATAACCCATGCCGCGATGCGTGACAATCGCCTCACTTGCAGCATCCACACACCGCAGTTTTGCCCGCAGCGTTTTAATGTGTGCATCTACCGTGCGTTCTAGCGTATTTTCGGCATTCGCCCACACAATATCCATGAGTTGATCACGCGAATACACGCGCTGCGGCTGATTGACCAAAGTTTTGAGTAGTAAAAATTCATAACGCGTAAGCTCTAAATGTTGGCCGCGATATTGAATGCGATTGGCCGTTTCGTCCACCATAAAAGTATTAGATTTTTTATTGGTTTGCGGCTCGGTGCGCCGCAAAATGGCTTTGACGCGCGCCACTACTTCACGCGGGCTAAATGGCTTAGTCACGTAATCGTCTGCACCAATTTCTAAGCCCACAATGCGGTCAATCTCGTGATTGCGTGCGGTTAAAAATAAAATGGGAATTTGCGAAGTTTCGCGAATTTTTTTGCATACATCAAAGCCCGTCATATCTGGCAAGCCAACATCTAAAATCACAAAATCAATCGCATTTTGCGCCAACGCAGGCAAAGCTTCACCACCTAAAAGCTTGTGCGTGGTGCTAATACCAGCTTCTTTAAAGGCGTAAATTAAGGTTTCCGCAATGGCGGGCTCGTCTTCAATAATCAACACATGAGTAGGCATGCGCTTATTTTAGATGATATTTGAGTCAGATGTGCAGAAACAAAAACAGCCCACAATTGCAGGCTGTTAGCGGTGGACTAAATAGCCCAATATTGAAACTACAAGCAGTTAATCTGCGTTGATGTTAGTGAATTATACGGCTTTAGATAAAGTGACGTATTTCATTTCGCCATTGATGATAACAAAACTTGCATCTTGCATGCCGTCAGCTTTTTGCACGGCGTCACGGTAAACCCATACTACGCCTTCAGTTTCGCCAGCTGCGTTTTTTAGCGTTTTCATTTGGTCAGGAAAGCCAAATTTAGTCGCAAATTGGTCTGACTTGGTTGTAGCTAGCACTTGGTAAAACTGTGTTGATGACAGCACTTTACCATTATCGTTATTGTTGAATTTATTAAAACCAGCAGCATTTGCCTGCATTGATAACGCAATCAAGCCTACTGCTAAAACACTTTTGATGAACTTTTGATTCATTGTTTATTACTCCTTTGTTGAAAGAAATGACACTTTAACAAAGATGTATTGCAGTTTAATGACCTGCGGGTAACTGAAATGTAAGGTGATGTAATGAGTTGTTTAATTGGCGATTGTCATTTTATGCGATATTAACAATCGTCATTGCGAGCATAGCGTGGCAATCTGAAATAGCATCGCAGATTGCCGCGCTATGCTCGCAATGACCACGATATTTTTTACCGTTACTACAATTAAAAAACGCCCTGCAAGCCTTTATTTATATGGCTTGCAGGGCGTGCTTACTAAAGCCGTATTTGCATTATTTAAGCGCTATGAATTTAGCCAAAAAAGTCTTTAGCTTTATCTACCCAGCTTTTATTTTTTGGGCTGTGTTTGCCAGAATCCGCCTGCGTACTGGTTTCAAATTCACGTAGCAATTCTTTTTGTTTTTCGGTGAGTTTTACTGGCGTTTCAACTACTACATGCACCATTAAATCGCCTGTTTCTGATTGGCGCAGCGGTTTAATGCCCTTGCCACGTAGCCTGAAAACGCCGCCAGTTTGGGTTTCGGCAGGTATTTTCATTTTAGCCGAGCCGCCTAAAGTGGGTACTTCAATTTCGCCGCCCAGCGCCGCAGTGCTAAAGCTAATGGGCATTTCGCAATGTAAATTACCGCCTTCACGCTGGAAAATATTGTGCTCTTTTAGGTGAATCACCACGTATAAATCGCCCGTTGGCCCACCATTGACGCCAGCTTCACCTTCGCCACTTAAGCGAATTCTATCGCCTTCATCCACGCCTGCTGGAATTTTAACTGAAAGGGTTTTGTTTTGCTTAGTACGACCAGCGCCGCTACAAGTTGGGCAAGGCTCTTTGACCATTTTGCCGTTACCGTGGCATTTTGGGCAGGTTTGTTGCACCGAAAAAAAGCCTTGCTGCATACGTACTTGGCCATGCCCGCCACAGGTAGTGCAGGTGACGGGTTGTGTGCCAGGGCGTGCGCCAGAGCCTTTGCAGGTTTCGCAAGCAGATTGCACGGGGATGCGAATTTTAGTTTCCGTACCTTTAGCGGCGTCTTCTAAGCTAATTTCCATGTTGTAGCGTAAATCTGCGCCGCGATACACATTATTGCGCTGCCCACCAGCGCGACCACCACCAAAAATATCGCCAAAAATATCGCCAAAGGCATCACCAAAACCCGCGCCACCAAAGCCGCCCGCGCCAGCACCTTGCTCAACACCAGCATGGCCATATTGGTCATATGCGCCACGTTTTTGGTCGTCACTGAGCATTTCATAGGCTTCTTTCGCCTCTTTAAATTGCTCTTCTGCCTTTGGGTTGTCTGGGTTGCGGTCTGGGTGATATTTCATCGCTAATTTGCGATAAGATTTTTTAATTTCTTCGTCCGTTGCGTCTTTATTCAGACCTAGAACTTCGTAATAATCTCTTTTGGTAGCCATATATTTTAGTCGTTAGTTAATAGTGGTAGTTATTAGCGCAAAAGTCGTTAGCACCTAATAATAGTGCTAACGACTGATGGCTAACCGTTACGAGCAGTTTTTAGTCTTTTTTCACTTCTTCAAACTCAGCATCTACCACATCGCCATCTACCGTTTTTTCGCCTTCTTGGCTTGGTTGAGCACTTTGCGTATTAGCTTCAGCTTGTTCTGCCGCATACACTTTTTCGCCCAATTTTTGTGAGGCTTCAGTCAAAGCAGCGGTTTTTGTTTCAATCGCGTCTTTATCGTCAGATTGCAGTACATCTTCAACATCTTTAATGGCGGTTTCAATAGCCGCTTTTTCAGCTGCATCAAGTTTATCGCCATGCTCAGTCATTGATTTTTTTACACTATGCACCATGCCATCTGCCGCATTACGCGCATCGACTAATTCGCGATATTTTTTGTCTTCATCGGCATATTTAATGGCATCTTCTTCCATTTGCTGAATTTCAGCCTCACTCAAGCCACTATTCGCTTTAATGGTAATTTTATTTTCTTTACCAGTCGCTTTATCTTTTGCTGAAACATGCAAAATGCCGTTAGCATCAATGTCAAAAGTCACTTCAATTTGCGGCATACCACGTGGTGCTGGTGGAATATCACTCAAGTTGAATTGACCAAGTGATTTATTCGCTGCAGCTTTTTCGCGCTCACCTTGCAATACTTGAATCGTCACAGCGTTTTGGTTGTCGTCAGCGGTTGAGAAAGTTTGCGATGCCTTGGTAGGAATCGTAGTGTTTTTCTTAATCACTTTAGTCATCACGCCGCCAAGTGTTTCAATACCTAAGCTTAATGGCGTTACATCAAGCAACAACACATCTTTAACATCACCTTTTAACACGCCACCTTGAATTGCAGCGCCTACAGCTACGGCTTCATCAGGGTTTACGTCTTTACGTGGCTCTTTGCCAAAGATTTCTTTTACTTTTTCTTGCACTTTTGGCATGCGGCTTTGACCGCCGACCAAAATCACGTCAGTAATATCTTCAATTTTAACGCCAGCATCCGCAATCGCCGTGCGACAAGGTGCCATGGTGCGCTCAATTAAATCTTCTACTAGGCTTTCTAATTTTGCACGTGTGATTTTTACCACCAAGTGTTTTGGGCCTGTGGCATCTGCTGTGATGTATGGCAAGTTCACTTCAGTTTGCGTTGCGCCAGAAAGCTCAATTTTTGCTTTTTCAGCCGCTTCTTTTAATCGCTGTTTAGCTAATAAATCTTTACGTAAATCTAGGCCGTTGTTGTCTTTTTTGAACTCATCCGCTAAAAAGTCGATTAAACGGTTATCAAAGTCTTCACCACCCAAGAAAGTGTCGCCGTTGGTTGAAAGTACTTCAAATTGATGTTCGCCATCAATGCTTGAAATTTCAATGATAGAAACGTCAAACGTGCCGCCACCTAAGTCGTACACTGCAATTTTACGGTCGCCTTCTTGTTTATCTAAACCAAAGGCCAAAGCTGCTGCGGTAGGCTCGTTGATGATACGTTTAACATCTAAACCAGCAATACGGCCTGCGTCTTTAGTGGCTTGACGTTGGCTATCGTTAAAATAAGCTGGCACGGTAATTACCGCTTCAGTCACTTCTTCACCCAAATAATCTTCAGCGGTTTTTTTCATTTTGCGTAAAACTTCAGCTGAAATTTGTGGTGGCGCCATTTTCACGCCACGTACTTCAACCCATGCATCGCCGTTATCGGCTTTTGCAATGGTGTAAGGCATTAAGCCAATGTCTTTTTGTACTTCTTTTTCATCAAAACGGCGGCCGATTAAACGCTTAACTGCGTAAAGCGTGTTTTTCGGGTTCGTCACCGCTTGGCGTTTAGCAGGCGCGCCCGCTAAAATCTCGCCATCTTCTTGATACGCGATAATAGAAGGCGTAGTGCGCGTACCTTCAGAGTTTTCAATCACACGTGGTTTGCCGCCTTCCATTACGGCTACGCAAGAGTTTGTTGTACCTAAGTCAATACCAATAATTTTACCCATTTTTAAATTTCCTTTAGTTCGTTGTTCGTTTGTGCTGCTATAGCCTTACTATGAGGCTGGTTTTTAGTTTTTCAAGTGCGAAGCACTATATTTAGTTATTTTACTGCTTTACTATTTAGCCACCATCACCAAAGCAGGGCGCAATACGCGGTCATTCAATGTGTAGCCTTTTTGCAATACTTGCGTCACGGTGTTTGGCTCGCCGCTATTTTCTAACATGCTAATTGCTTGATGTTTGTTAGGGTCAAACTTTTCACCCAGTGGGTTGATTTCAGCAATATTGAACTTATCAAACACTGAAGTAAGTTGATTAGTCGTAATTTGCACGCCATCTTTATAGCTTTGCACATCAGTGGCTTCAATTAGCAAGGCAGCGTCTAAACTATCTTTTACTGCTAATAATTCATTTGAGAATTTTTCTAGGGCAAATTTACGCGCTTTATCAATGTCGTCCATCGCGCGACGGCGAATGTTTTCGCCATCGGCTTTTACATATAAAACAGCGGCTTGTGCTTCAGCAAGTTGTATTTCTAGCGCTGCAATACGTGCTTCTGGCGAATCAGCTGGCGCATTTTCTTCAACTTGTGCGTTGTCGTTTTGTGTATCTTGTGTGTTTTCAGTCATGAAGAATTCCTAATTATTTAACTGTATTATTCAAACTATAATTTACTAAATGGAGGCGGCTTGTGAAATCTCAAGCCAGAAATTAAAAATAATTTCTTTGATATGGCTATTTATATAGCATGCCTGCGAGCCTTATTCTATGCGGGTGCTGGAGGTGGTGCTTGATTCCGCACTTTATAACGATCGTACATCCATAAATATTGTGATGGACACTGTGCAATCGTGCGTTCAATTTCCGCATTCAATAAGGCTGGCGTGTTAATGCCACCAGCAACAATAGGGCGAATGTGAATGTGATAGCCGCGTCCATAAGGCAAGCGCTCACCAAACGCCATGAGCACTTGCGCACCAGTTCTTTCTGCTAATTTTGAAGCAAGCGTCATGGTATAAGCAGGGCGCCCAAAAAATGGCGCCCATTCACCCTCACCTTCGAGCGGTGCTTGGTCAGGCAAAATCCCAATCGCCTCGCCGCGTTTCAGCGCTTGTAGCAATTGCTTTACGCCTTGCGCGTTGGCAGGCGCAAGCGTGATTTTGCCACGCGCTCTTCCATCGTGAATTAGCGGTAATAACCAAGCCTGGCGCGGCGGACGATATAGTACCGCCATCGGGTAACGTGCGCCGTAATACAGCGAGGTAATTTCATAACACCCCAAGTGCGGCGTTAAGAAAATAATACCCTTGCCTGCCTGTAACCCCGCCTCAATATGCTCCCAGCCATTAATCTCTTTTACCCAAGCCAATACATTTTGTTGCGGCTTAAACCATATTGCAAAGGTTTCAAATGCGACTTTGCTGCTTTCAATTGCATTTTTAAAAACCAGCTTTTGCATTGCCCATGCTGTGCTAACCAAGCCACTTTGTGCGAGATTGTTTTTGGTGAGCATGCGATGCTTGTAGTTAAACAAAAAATATAAGACGCCAGCTATTGCACCAAGTATGTGAATCATTGGCAGGGGTAAAAATCGTAGCAATTTTACGCAATTGATTGCAGTAATACTGAACGCTTGTTTTAAAAAAGTAATGGGTTTTTGCATGTATTTAGAGTTGGATTTGCCCTTTGTAATTAGGGCGTAATTATATTTTGTAAGGTGCTTAATGTTGTAAAGTTAAATAATTTTGTTGAGCTACATGTATGACATAGGTCAATTGTATTACAAGTTGGCCGCAAGTAAGCCATCATTCGTTTGACTGGTAGGCCTCAATTGGCGATAATTGAGGCAGTCGATAATTCTTGCAGGTCTTATATAAAATGAAGCAATCCCATATAGAAGTCACCGAACGTATCATTGAGGTTAGCCGTCCAACGCGTACGGCGTATTTACATCGGTTAGATGAAATTGCCAATCGTCAGCGCGGAGCTGAACGCTTAGGTTGTGCCAATGTTGCGCATGCTTTCGCAGCCATGCCAGCGAATGATAAATTGCGTGTGGTAGCTGAAAAAGCGCCAAATATCGGCATTGTTACCGCATATAACGAGATGCTTTCTGCGCATCAGCCATATGTGAATTACCCTGAAATTATTCGTGATGAAGCGCGTAAGTACGGCGCTACCGTGCAAGTGGCAGGCGGCGTGCCAGCTATGTGCGATGGCATTACGCAGGGCGAGCCTGGCATGGAAATGTCTTTATTCAGTCGCGATGTGATTGCTATGAGTACAGCGATTGCGCTTTCGCATGATGTGTTTGACGCGGCTATGTTGCTTGGCGTGTGCGATAAAATCGTACCAGGGCTGTTAATCGGCGCACTTAAGTTTGGTCATTTGCCTTGCATTTTTGTGCCAGCGGGGCCAATGAGTACGGGTTTAGATAACACTTCAAAATCAAAGGTGCGTGAAAAATATGCGCAAGGCTTGGTGGGTCGCCCAGAGTTGTTAGCTTCAGAATCCGCCGCTTACCACGGCGCGGGTACGTGTACATTCTATGGCACTGCCAACAGTAACCAAATGTTGCTAGAAGCCATGGGCTTGCATGTGCCAGGCGCGGCGTTTATTCACCCCGCAGATGGCATGCGCGAAGATTTAACCCGTGAAGCGGTTAAATTGGTATTAGATATGACGAAACCACAAAACTTCACGCCAATTGGTCGCTTAGTTGATGAGCACGTGATTGTGAACGCGATGGTGGCTTTGTTAGCGACTGGCGGCTCAACTAATCACTTGATTCATTGGGTGGCAGTTGCGCGTGCGGCGGGTATTGTTATTGATTGGACAGATTTTTATCACCTTGCAAAAACTACACCGCTATTGGCGAGCGTTTACCCAAATGGCAAGGCTGATGTGAATGAATTTCAAAATGCTGGCGGCCCAGGCTTTGTGATTCGCGAACTGATTGAGGGCGGTTATATGTACCCTGATGTGTTCACGGTTACAAAAGGCGGCTTGCATGATTTTGGCAAAAAACCAGTAAAAGAAGACGGCAAGTTAGTGTGGAAAGCCTTTCCTGAAGAAAGTGGCGATGAAACGATTGTGCGCACAGTAGAGCATCCATTCAGCGAAACTGGTGGTTTGCGCTTGCTTAAAGGTAACCTAGGCCGTAGCGTGATTAAAATTTCAGCCGTGCCTGAAGACCGCCATATTATTGAAGCGCCAGCCATTGTGTTTGATGCACAAGAAGAATTATTAGCCGCGTTTGACCGTGGCGAGCTAGAAAAAGACTTTATTGCAGTGGTGCGTTTTCAAGGCCCTAAAGCCAATGGTATGCCAGAGTTACATAAACTCACACCGCCATTAGCAGTGCTGCAAAACAAAGGTTTTATGGTGGCCATTGTCACCGATGGTCGCATGAGTGGCGCGTCAGGTAAGATTCCAGCAGCTATACACATGACGCCAGAAGCTTCAGCAGGTGGGGCAATTGCCAAAATTCGCACAGGCGATATTGTTCGCTTAAACGCAACGGTTGGCATGGTCAACGTGCTGGTAGATGAAGACGAGTGGGCAGAACGTGAAGTAGAAGTGCTGACAGACGCAAAACGTAGCGCAAATGCCCATGGCTTTGGGCGTGAGTTGTTTGGTGGGATGCGCAGGAATGTGCTATCAGCCGAAGAAGGCGCCGTCACTTGGTTATAAACTTTGCAAATCAACCGATAACGTCGTTGCGCTCACTTGCTGTACTAGCATACTGTCTGCGTTCGCGCGCCTAGTTCTCGGCTGATTATCAAAGTTTACTCGACACTTTATTGACCCCGTCATTCCCGATTTTTGCTTTCGTAAAAAACCAAAAAGTGCGGGAATCCATTTTGGATTTATGTTTAGTATTTATTAGATAACAATTTTTAATTACAGGTAAAAGAACCATGAACACATTAGATTTAGCCAATTACGGCCCAGTTATCCCAGTTATCGTCATCAACAATGTAGAGGATGCTGTGCCTATGGCAGAAGCTTTACTCGCAGGCGGTATTCGCGTGTTGGAAGTGACTTTACGTTCTTCATGTGCGTTGCAAGCAATGGAACAAATTGCCAAGCATGTGCCAGATGCGATTATGGGTAGCGGCACGGTGCGTAATTTAAAAGACGCGCAAGCATCATTAGATGCAGGCTGTAAATTTGCTGTGAGCCCAGGCTACACTTCAGAATTAGGGCAATTTGCTCGTAAAATTGGTTTGCCATTATTGCCAGGCATTTCTACTGGTAGTGAAATTATGATGGCGAACGCCGATGATTATTACTTTTTAAAGCTTTTTCCAGCGGTGGCAGTGGGCGGCATTAACTTACTTAAAGGTTTTGCGGGCCCGTTTGGTGATGTGAAATTTTGCCCGACTGGTGGCGTAACGGTTGAATCTGCACCACAATTTTTAAGCTTACCAAACGTAGTGGTTTGTGGCGGCACATGGCTCACACCAGCTGATGCAGTAGCACGCAAAGACTGGGCGCATATTACTAAGTTAGCAAAAGAAGCGAGCGCAATTAAAGCGGCATAAGCCGATCCGCTTAGTTGACTTTGTAGTAAGTAAAAAGGGCTGGGCGATTGCCTAGCCCTTTTTTATTGATTTTGCTTTATTGACTTTGTGTTTGAATAAAACGTTTGAATTTTAGGAATGCCGCTTGAAAATTGACATAACAAAATATAAAACCATTGTGTTCGATTGCGACGGCGTGGTGCTTGATTCTAACGTTGTGAAAACGGAAGCCTACTTTCGCACCGCTAAAAACCTAGGTGCAACCGATGCCCAAGCGCAAGCCTTGGTAGATTACCACGTTAGGTTGGGAGGAATTTCGCGTTATCATAAGTTTGATTGGTATTTGCGAGAGGTGTTGAATCAGCCTGTTACAGAGGTTGCCGTACAAGCTTTATTAGATGGCTTTAGCCAAGAGTTAGAAGTAGGCTTAATGCAATGCAATTTAGCGAAAGGTTTGTTTGATTTACGCACCGCCACGCCTAATGCTAATTGGATGATTTTGTCGGGTGGCGACCAGAAAGAAATTCGTGACTTATTTGTCAAACGAAAAATTGACCACATGTTTGATGGCGGCTTATTTGGTAGCCCAGATAACAAGGATGAAGTGTTAGCGCGCGAAAAAGCGAACGGAAATATTCACTTCCCCGCTATATTTTTGGGTGATGCCAAATATGATTTTGAAGCGGCAACACGCGCTGGGCTAGATTTTGTGTTCTTGTGCGATTGGACAGAAGTGCCAGATTGGCAGGAATACTGTGAAACACACAAAATCACAGTGCTAAAAAACGTGGCGCAGTTATTATCTAAGTGAGTTATTTTGGGTGCATTGCCAATACCCTAATTTTAGTTATGGGCTATAATTAACTTAAATAATCATGTAGTTAGGAATTTTTATTATGAAATATTTCTTTATTATTCTTTTTTTGTCAGGTGTTTTATACATTCATTTTCGTGGCAAAGTACGCCATCCATTTTTGAAGCAGATGTTTGACCACTCGGCCTTTGTGGCACCTTTTAACTTATTTATGTACGCGTTTTCTAAGGTGCCAACCACGCCTTATTTGCCTTTAAGTCTATTTCCTGAAATGCAACCCATCACAGATTCTTGGCAAATCATCCGTGAAGAAGCGCTTAATATGCGTGAGCAAGAACGTATTGCCGCCTCAAAAAACAATAACGACGCTGGTTTTAACTCATTTTTTAAAACTGGCTGGAAGCGCTTTTACCTAAAGTGGTATAGCGCGCAGCATCCTTCAGCCATCATTTATTGTCCTAAAACTGTCGCCATTTTAAATGGCATACCAAGTATCAAAGCCGCCATGTTTGCCGAGTTACCGCCTGGTGCCAAGTTAAATCCGCACCGCGACCCTTATGGTGGCTCGTTGCGTTACCATTTGGGCTTAGTTACGCCTAATGATGATCAATGTTACATCAATGTAGATGGCGTGCCATACAGTTGGCGCGATGGCGAATGCGTGATGTTTGATGAAACGTATATTCATGAGGCATACAACAAAACGAATGTTGACCGCATTATTTTATTTTGTGATGTAGAGCGGCCAATGAAATATCGCTGGGCGCAGGCGGTAAACCGCTTTTTGGCGAAAAATGTCGTAAGTGCGGCAAGTTCGCCAAATGAAGAAGGTGACCAAACAGGCTTTATCAACAAAATTTTCTATATTGCCTGGGTAATTGGACAATATCGTAGACGCTTTAAAAACTGGAATAAAACAGTGTATAAAGTCACTAAATTTTCGTTAATTGCTTTGGTGGTTTTTGCGATTTGGAAGATTTAAGGTAATCCATGTACGTTGAAAGTAATTTTTTGTTAACGTTTTCTAGGGTCGTATGATTACCACTATTTCAGAGTACCAATTCAAAATTAGTGATTTAAACGTAGCGCAAAGAAAGCCTGGCATCTCGGCTTTTGTGCGGGTAAAAAATGGCGAAGATTTTCTACGCCAAACTGTAGTTTCTCATATAGCGTTTTTTGATGAAATTATCATTGTTTATAACGATTGCCAAGACAGCTCAGCGGCGATTATTGCACAATTATTGGCAGAGTTTCCTAATAAAATTAAGGCGTTTCATTATCTACCTAAAGTCTCACCATTGGGCGTGCAAAACAATGGTGGTGATACGATGGCTAATTACAGCAACTTTGCTTTGGCGCAAACTAGTTATAGCGTAGCCACCAAGTTAGATGACGATCACATTGCAATTGAATCTACATTGAAGCCATTAGTGAATAGTATTCGCGCCAGTCATTACCAACTTAAGCAGGAAATGTGGTGCTTTTCAGGCCTAAATTTATTTCAGCAAGGTGACGAAGTAGGCGTTTTAAAATATGATCCAATGGCAGGTACTGGTGACCATGGATTTTTTGAAGTGACTGAACAAACATATTTTTACCAAGGCCCTAAGTTTGAATTGTTTAAACATCAGCATTTAAAGCGCGTGTTTAAATGTATTGATTATTTGCATCTAAAACATTTAAAGCAGGGTGGCGGCTTTTTAAATTATGACCTAAGCAATAACCCGGATAGCCGCTATGCGAATAAGAAAGTTAAGTTTGATAGTGAAGCGCAAATGGTGAGCTTAGCTCAATTTTTCAAACAAAATCGTATCTATCAATGGCTAACTTGGAGTGCTTGTTTTTTACCCGAAAAATTAGCGATTATTTTGTTAAGACGCGCCGCACTATCGCGTGATTGTGAAGCTAATTTTCAAGAAATTAAACAAATCATTCTAACAATAAAGCGCTAAATTTTATGCTAAACCCTACAATACGCAACGACTTTTTTAAAAATAAACAACACGCTTTTATTTGGTCTGTTTTGTTTCTATCGCCCATTCTTGGCTGGCTTAGCGTGCTTGTGCTTGGGCTTGTAGGCTTATCACAATTAAGATTTTGGCGTGAAATAAAATTTAGTTTTCAAAATCGCTCATTCTTAATTGCGGGTGCGATTATTCTGCTTTATTTAATTACATTATTTACGTTTGGCAGGGTACATGAGTTTGGCTTGAAAGCGCTTAAATTCCCTGCTGGCTTACTCGTGCCATTTGGGTTATTGGTGTGGTTTAACAAAAAAAACTTAAGTGAAAATGTCGTTTCAACATCGGCGGTTTATGCGGTGATAGTCATTTCAATGTTAATGGGTTTGGAGTGGCTGGTATACAAACTCTATTTTGGCGTAGATGCGCGTGTAAGGGGTTTGTCAGCTAATCCATTATTTGTGAGTGCAATGTTGCTACCCTTACAATTGCTTGCAATTCACAATTTTAAGCAAGCAACGCGCGCGTTTAAAAAAATCATACTCTTATCTTGGCTTATGGGCTTAATCTGCCTAGCAATGTTTTTAGGTGCAAGATCCTCTTTTATGATTATGTTGGGCTTATCTTTTATCTCATTTTTCTTGCAAACTGAAGGTTATAAAAATAGACTAAAATTTATTTTTACCATCGTAATTTTAGTGAGCTTGCTTGGTGTATTTCTGTATTATCAGGCGGAAAATATTTCATTTTTTGCGCGCATGAAAATGCTGCTAGATTTCACTACCACACTTGATGTAAGCCATATTCAGGACGAATCAATGCAGCTACGTTTAAGCGCGTGGCAAGCGGCATGGCAAGCCATTGTTCAACAGCCGTGGCTTGGTTACGGCTTTGCTCAAGAGCGCGTTGCGCTGGCGCAGTATCTGCCGCAAAGTGCGCTCGTACTACCTACCAGCCATCAAGAATACTTAAGTTTTATGCTTGGTGCGGGAGTTTTTGGTTTAATCTCAGGCGTGTTGTACTTGCTATTTCCGCTATTGGCCATAGGTTTGTCTAATCCTAAAAGGCGGTTGGCCTTGTGTTTGGTCGCCCCATTTTTGCTCAATGCGTTTACTGATACTTTGTTAGATGACCTGCGAATTATCTTTTATTACACGACCATCGGTTTGTTATTGATTTCAGTGAAAGTGCAGCGTGAGTAATCGCTTACTTGCGCCGCAACCATTGCACAATGCGTTTAAACGCGCCAATCATAAAGCTAAAAATAACATTTTTCATTGATGCTAGCTTAGTTTAACGACTGTAAAGCTTGCGCCCTTAAGCGCGTTGCTTCTGCGTCTTTGCTTGCTTGGTTTCCATCCCATTCCACACTCACCCAGCCTTGTAGATTTTCTAGCGCAATTTCGGTCATAGCGTGAATCCAAGCGTCATTTTCATTCAGTGCGGGTATGTAGCTGTACTCGCCGCCACCATTACTTTGAAAGATGTGTTTGCCTTCCATGGCGATTTCTTCTAGGGTTTCTAGGCAGTCGCTGCTAAAACCTGGGCAAATCACGTCAATACGTTTGGTGTTAGCTTTACCTAATTCTGCTAATGTGCTTGCAAGGTACGGTTTAAGCCATTCTTGCTTGCCGAAGCGCGATTGGAACGCGATGACATATTCACCTTTATTGACGCCTAGGGCTTCGGCGAGTAAACGGCCTGTTTTGTGGCATTGGCAATGGTAAGGGTCGCCGCTGGTGAGGTGTGCTTTCGGCACACCGTGAAAGCTCATCACCAGTTTTTCGCCTGCACCAAAATCAGGTTTGTGGTTAATGCGCCAATGTTCTTGCACGCTTTTTGCTAGTGCGGCAATGTAGGCTGGGTGGTCGTGATAGTTGCGAATGGTGCGAATGGCAGGCACATTGCGCACTTTTAGCAACACACGCCAAACGGCATCTAGTGCGCTGGCAGTGCTGCTGGCTGCGTATTGTGGGTAAAGTGGAAGCACTAAAATGCGGTCGCAATGCGCAGCTTTAAGTTTATCTATAGCACTTTGCATGCTCGGGTTGCCGTAGCTCATACCAAGCTCAACCGCAAAAGGTGATTTAATTTTTTGGCCTAAAAACCCACGCAGTAAAGTAGTTTGTTTTTGCGCATGCACCATTAACGGCGAGCCTTCTGGCAGCCAAACTTGTGCATATTTTTCGGCCGATTTCTTTGGGCGAATCACCAAAATAATGCAATTTAAAATAAACCACCAAATGGCACGGGGGATTTCTACCACACGCGTGTCACTCAAAAATTGGCGTAAATAAGGCCGCAAAGCTGCACCGGTAGGCGCATCTGGCGTGCCTAAGTTGGCAAGCAGAATGCCCACTTTAAGTTGGTCACCGTGTTCATATTTTGGTTCTGGGTTGTAGTAGGCCATAAATTCAGTCGTTAGTTGTTAGTAGATAGTTAAAAATTTAATTTGCTGACAGCGCATTCGACAGCAATTTTGCCGTCACATCCACAATCGGAATCACACGCTCATACGCCATTCTAGTTGGGCCAATCACACCTAGTGTGCCGACCACTTGGCCATCGGCTTCATATGGCGCGGTGACCATGCTGCATTCGTCTAAAGGTAAGTAGCCACTTTCACCGCCGATGAATATTTGTATGCCTGTCGCAGCTTGGCTGTTGTCTAGCAGCTGCATTAAGCTGGTGCGGCGCTCAAACACCTCGAATAATTTACGTAGACTATTCACATTGGTAGAAAGTTCGTCTACTTGCAGTAAGTTGCGTTCACCCGAGATGATAACACCATCGCTGTCAGCCGCGCTGGTACTTGCTTGCAGGGCAGCTGTCATGAGCTTATTCATATCCGTCTGCATTTGTTGCAATTCTAGGCGCAGTTTTTGTTGTACTTCGTCAAAGGTTTTACCTGAAAAATTAGCGTTAAAATAATTGCTGGCTTGCGTTAGCTCGCTGGCAGAATAGGGTTTTTCGCTCAAAATAATGCGGTTTTGCACATTGCCGTCACTGGTGACAATAATCACCAGAATGCGTTTTTCGGTGAGCGGTAAAAATTCTAAATGTTTGAAACTTAAGGTTTTTCGTTTTGGAATCATCACCACGCCTGCAAACTGCGTTAATTGCGAAAGCATATCCGCCGCGCTGTTAATGAGCTCATTTTGGTTGGGCGAGCTTAGGCCGCTTTTTAGCTGGTTGACGGCTTTAATATCTAGCGGCTGCACGGTGAGCAAGGAATCTACAAACAGCCTGTAACCTTTTTGCGTAGGAATGCGCCCCGCAGAGGTGTGCGGGCTGGCGATAAAGCCCATGCGTTCAAGGTCGCTCATTACATTGCGGATGGTGGCGGGGCTAACATCTAGGCCGCTGTGTTGCAATAACGAGCGCGAGCCAATTGGCTGGCCATCACTAATGTAATGTTCCACCAAGGTTTTGAGTAAGATTTGCGCGCGTTTATCCATCTGCCAGCTATTTTGCCCGATTTATGACAATAGTTGTACTAAAAAATAGTACTCAGAAAAAGTACTAGGAAATAGTAGTACTACAAAACAAAATTCTACGCGATAATTACAGCAATTATTAGAGATTGCCCGCAATCATGAATCAACACTTTAAATCTATCGCCATCATCGGCAAATACATGAACCAAACCGCGCTGCAACAAATGCAGCATGATTTGGCAGATTTAGCACGGCATTTGCAATCTAAAAACATTGAAGTGTGGCTAGAAGAAAATACCGCGCATCATGCCGAACTCACAGGTTTTAAAACCGCATCATTAGAAACTATTGGTGATAAAGTTGAGCTAGCCATCGTGCTGGGCGGCGATGGCACCATGCTTAGCGTAGCGCGTAGCTTGCTGCATGCAGGCGTACCTTTAGTAGGTGTTAATCGCGGCCGATTTGGTTTTTTAACTGATTTACGCGCAGAAAAAATGCTCGCGCAAATCGACAAAATTTTAGCAGGCAACTACAGCAAAGAACCACGCATGTTGCTGAAGGCTGAGGTAATTCGCGGCGGTGAAGTGATTCACAGCAATTATGCGCTGAACGACATTGTCATTAAAAGTGGTTTGCTGTTGATTGAATTAGAAGTTTCTATTGACGGCCACTTTGTACACAGACAACGCTCTGATGGCCTTATTTTAAGCACACCTACAGGCACTACGGCGTACGCGCTTTCTGCTGGCGGGCCGATTTTACACCCAAATTTAGAAGCCATCGCGCTAGTGCCAATTAGCCCGCATACATTAAGTAATCGCCCGATTGCGGTGAACAGCAACAGTAAAATTGAAGTGAATTTAACGCAGTTTAATGAAGCGCAATTAAGCTTTGATGGGCAATCTGCCATCACTTTAGCTTTGGGCGACAAAATTAAAGTGCAACGCGCAGAAAAAACCATTTCATTGCTACACCCTAGCGATTATTGCTATTTTGATATGTTGCGCAATAAGCTAAATTGGGGTTGATTTAGCGATGTTACAAAGTCTTTCCATTCGTGATTTCGTCATTGTTAATCAGCTTGATTTAGAATTTAACGCGGGTTTTACCGTGCTCACGGGCGAAACGGGAGCGGGTAAATCTATTCTCATTGATGCGCTCTCTTTAGCGCTAGGCGCGCGCGGCGAAGGCGGCATCACACGGGCGGGTAGCGATAAAGCAGAAATCAGCGCGATTTTTAGCATTGCTGATAACTTAGAAGCTAAAGATTGGCTCTCGCAAGCCGAGTTAGAAAGCGATGATATTGAGCTAATAGTACGCCGCGTGATGTTTGCCGATGGCCGCTCACGCGCTTATATTAACGGCGCTACAGTCACGGTTGCGCAGCTTAAAGAGCTCGGTGAATTGCTGGTAGATATTTACAGCCAAAATGCACACCACTCATTGTTAAAGCCTGCCACACAGCGCGTGGTGTTGGATAATTTTGGTGAATTGTCTAGCTTAGCGGCGCAAGTTTCAGCGCAATATAAAACTTGGCACCAGCTTAATCAAAAGCGCGTAGAAGCAGAAAAAAACACCAGCCAATATGCGCAAGAGCTGGCAGATTTACGCGATAAAGCCAATGAATTAGCACAAATTGCGATTACGCCAACAGAGTGGGACGAACTGCAACAAGAGCATTTACGCTTATCTAACAGCGCTGGTTTGATGGTGGGCGGTGAAGCGTGTCGTGAGTTGCTTAGCGAGGGCGAATTGTCGGCCATGCATTTGCTGATACAAGTGCAACACAAGTTGCAAAACCTGCAAGAGTTTGACAGCGCGTTGAAAGAAGCCACAGAAACGCTAGATTCTGCGCTCATTCAATTAGAAGAAACTGACCGCTTTTTAAACCGCTACCTACAACGCGCAGAGCTAGACCCAGCAAGGCTTACAGCGTTAGATGCCAGTATTCAAAACATACACAATGCCGCACGAAAATATCGTGTGCAGCCAGAAGATTTAAGTGAGCTGCTAGAAAAATCGCAAGCACGCATGGCTGAGCTTGAACTATTTGCCAACGATGGCGAACTCGCCAAGCAAGAAGCGCAGGCCTTAGCGGCCTATATGCAATTGGCGACGCAATTAAGTGCAGGTCGCAAAACAGCTGCCGCAAAATTAAGCACACAAATTAGTGCAGAAATGCAACGATTATCATTAAGTGGCGGCAAGTTTGAAGTGGCATTAACCGAGCAAACGCCTAATTTACAACCAAGCGCCAACGGCTTAGAACAAATAGAATTTTTAGTCGCAGGCCACGCAGGCGTTGCAGCCAAACCGCTCGCCAAAGCGGCTTCAGGTGGTGAGTTATCAAGAATTAGCTTAGCCATTCGCGTAGTTACCGCGCAAAAAGAGAGCATCCCCACCATGATTTTTGATGAAGTAGATGTTGGCATCGGCGGCGGCGTGGCAGAGGTTGTTGGGCAGTTGTTAAAACAATTGGGTGAGCAATGCTCAGGCACTAAATCTGGCGTTAAAACAAGCGGCCGCCAAGTGCTAGTCATCACCCACCTGCCACAAGTAGCCGCCCTAGGCACCCATCATTTACGCGTAAGCAAAGCCTTGGTTGACGGACAAACTTTAAGTACCATCGCCGTGCTAGATGAAGAATCTAGAGTGCAAGAAATTGCACGGATGCTCGGTGGCATTGAAATTACCGACACCACGCGACAACATGCAAAAGAGATGCTAGCGCGTTAGTGTTTAATATACATAGCTTCTATGCTTTAGTATAACTGAGTAGCACAGGTAAGGAGGTAGACGTTTAATCATCCTTCAGACATTATCAACTGTCTTCTAAATCGGGGGAAGTCCAGACCTTAATTTGATACTAAGTACTACTTTTTGAATTCAGGTTATGTACTAGCTAAAATTGGAAGCTAAACATTTAAATCAGCCTGATATAAATGTTTTTTATCGTCAAAGTTTTGATGGACTTTGTCTTTGGCAATATTTGCACGATTAACGCGGCTGAGAGGTTGCAGTGCAAAAGCCACATGCGCAAGCACATCAAATAAATCGCTATTTTCTGCATCAATAATTTGCTGCATTTCAGTTAATATTTCTTTGTTAAAGCCTTTTTCGCTTAAGCCTTCTAATAGTTTTTTGCGTGTTTCTGGGTTGCTCCAAATTTCACGCAGCTTATCTTCATCTTTAAAAAACTCGGGTAATACGCCAAACAAACTTTGTAAAAATTGTGCGCTAGACATCGGCTTGCCGTCAGCACCCCAAAAGCTGGTGGCCATCATGTGCTGAATTTGGCGGGTTTTACCGTCTGATAGTTTAATGAGAATTTTCTCAGGTTTTGGCTCAGGCGCATCAGTCGCTATAGGCTGCTCTGTATGCAAACTGTCATCTGTTTTTATTGCATCAACAGGCTCAATTGGCTCTGGCTCGCCATCCCATTCAGGGTCAGCAAAATGATGGTGCGCTTTAACAAAATCATAAATCGTAAAATAATCTTTGCCGTCATATAGCCGCGTGCCACGCCCAATAATCTGCTTAAACTCAATCATGCTGTTCACTTCACGCATTAACACAATGTTGCGCACGTTACGCGCATCTACGCCTGTTGAAAGCTTTTGTGATGTTGTGAGAATAGTCGGAATCGCGTTGTCGTTGTCTTGAAACGCTTTTAAATATTGGTCGCCCAGCGCACCATCAGCTGCCGTTACGCGCACGCAATAATCGGGGTCACGGCTGGTTTTATTCTGGTTAATGTAATCGCGCACTTCTAAGGCATGTTCTTGTGAGGCGCAGAACACTAAAGTTTTCTCACGCTGATTGATTAAATCCATAAACAGCTTTACTCGGTATTGCTCACGCGCAGGTATTTTAATCGTGCGGTTAAAGTCACTTCCTTTATACAACCTACCTGGCTCAGCCTCACCCTGCACCACTACGCCATCACCTGGGGCGTAGATGTACTCATCCATCGTCGTGGCAATTTGTTTCACTTTAAATGGCGTTAAAAAGCCATCGTTAATACCTTCTTTAAGCGAGTACACATATACAGGCTCGCCAAAGTAAGCATAAGTATCTACATTGTCTTTGCGCTTTGGTGTAGCGGTTAAACCAAGTTGAACTGCGGGACTAAAATACTCCAAAATGCCGCGCCAATTACCTTCATCATTCGCGCCGCCACGGTGGCATTCGTCGATAATAATAAAATCAAAAAAGTCAGGTGGATATTCACCAAAGTTATAGCTTGGTGCTTCGACAGACTCAGCACGAACGGTAGAATCATCGGTGAAGCCTTGTTCACCCCGCTCGCCCTGAGCTGGTCGAAGGGTCATAAAGGTTTGAAAAATGGTAAAAAAGATATTGCCGTTTTTAGGTACACGGCCTTTTTTACTAATTTCGTCAGGCGCTATGCGCACTAAAGCATCTTCAGCAAAAGCCGAAAACGCGTTGTACGCTTGGTCGGCTAATCCGTTACGGTCAGCTAAAAACAAAATACGCGGTCTGCGTTGTTTGCTTTGGTCTAATTCGCGGCTTAAATTCCAGCGGCTATAAAATAACTTCCAAGCTAGCTGAAACGCAATAAAGGTTTTACCAGTACCAGTTGCCAATGTAAGCAATATGCGCTGCTCATTGTTAGCAATTGCCTCAAGCACCGCCTCAACTGCATTATGCTGATAATATCGTGCGCCCCAAGTGCCGCCTTTATCTTCAAACGGAATCTCACTAAATCTATCGCGCCATGCGTTTTGCTCTGCGAAAGTTAAATTCCATAACTCATCTGGGCTAGGGTAGTGCGTAACATCCGCCTCTTTACCCGTGTGCATGTCAATGCCATAAATACGCTGCCCATTAGTGGCATAAGCAAAGCGACTGTTGAGTTTTTGCGCATAAGTTTTAGCTTGCGCCACCCCTTCGGTATAAGGCTTATCCCAAGCTTTGGCCTCAATTACGGCTAATTTATGGTTTTTATACATCAGCACATAATCTGCAATCTCTTGGCGGCTTCGCTTGCCGCCACCTTGCAAGCGGCCTAGCGTAATATGCTCACGCTTAACATAACTGCCATCTACCACGCCCCAGCCAGCGGCTTTAAGGGCTGGGTCTATGTGTTCTGCGCGGGTTTCGGCTTCGTTCATCAGATTTATTCTTCTAGCGTAATCTGCGTGAGCAGAACAAATAACGGGTGATTGATATAAAAGTTTTTACGACCAATTTTGCGTTTTTCCACAAAACCATTGGCGGCCAAAGTATCTAAATGTCGGCCTGCTGTAATTCGGCTAACCCCTAAATCTTTCTCTAAAAACTCAATTTTGGTATAAGGGTAGCGAAACAAATTATTCAGTAATTCTTGGCTATAAATTTTAGGCAACTCATTGCGCAAGCGGTGCTTAGTGGTTTGCATTAAATCACGCAAAGCTTTCACTAACTTCACTTCGCTCTTGGCTGTTATCGCTACCCCTTTAACCATATACACGCACCAATCTACCCAATCGCCCGTTTCGCGGGTAGATTGTAGCAATTGATAATATTGCGCTTTGGTAGAAGTAATATAGCGGCTTAAATACAGAACGGGCAAATCTAGCAAGCCTTCACGTTGCAGCATCAGCAAATTCAAAATACGCCCAGTGCGGCCATTGCCATCGTAAAACGGGTGAATGCTCTCAAATTGGTGGTGCGCAATTGCCATGCGCAATAGGGGGTCTAGCTCATCCTTTTGTCCGCTATCCGCATGAATAAACGCTACCAACTCTGTCATCAGCTTTTCAATCAGCACCGCATCTTGCGGTGGCTCATATACCACTGCACCTGTGGTTTGATTTTTAAGTACCGTGCCTGGCACTTTGCGCAAGCCCGCGTTGTTTTGCTCTACTTCTTCTTGCACACGCAAAATAGTCGCTAGGCGGATTAAGCCAGAACTCAATACATCGTGATAACCCACACGCAAAGCGGCAATGTAATGTTGCACCTCTTTTGCCGCGCCTGATGATGCACTGTTTTGATCATAGGTATATAGCTCATCATGCGTGGTGATGATGTTTTCAATTTCAGAGCTGTCTTTCGCCTCTTGAATAGCAAGCGTATCCAGCAAAATAGCGCTATTAGGCAGAGATTCGCACAAACCTTTAAGCTCAGCCAAATGGCGATGCGCCTCAGCCAGCGCTTGCCAAACGGCCTTCACCTCTAAATTTTCTGGCTTGGGAATCTGTAAAGTATCCACGCAACGCACCTAAACGATATGTTCAAAAAACGTCATTATCTTATCACGTTAAACGCAATGTGTTCAAAAAATCACATTTTGTTATCACGTTATGTGATATGTGTCGATATTTTTGCATTTTATCGACACATATTTAGGGTGTGTCGATGCAATCGACAATAGCAACATCCGTCATTCTTTGTTTAATATAAACTTTATGTTCAGAATGACATGCCCTGCAACCCGCATGGATATTGGCTCGCAGGGCAGGTGTTTTAATCGTTAAATCAACAACTAAACCCGTTTATCCTGAGCTTGTCGAAGGATATTACGACCCTTCGACAAGCTCAGGGCGAACGGCAACCTTACAACTCGCCCGCAAACGCCTGTTGCAAGAGGGATTTTTTTAGTTCATCAAGGCAGGCAATTTTGCGTTGGTAGAGGGCTTCTAGGCGTTGGGTTTCAGCAAAAAGGATTTCTAATTGAGAGATAATTTCCAGTTGCTCTGGCAAAGTAGGCAGTGGAATATGGTATTCCTTAATCATAGGAACGGTAAGCTGTGGAATAGCACTTCCACTTCTCAATATTTCCAAATTATCAATTGAATATTTTAGAAACTCCAAGTTGATTAATGATGAGTTTGGAATTAAAACTATTAGCCTAACTATGGGTAGAAATGACTCGAATCTGATTTCAGTGTGCCCAGTGCCACTTCCCCTAGCTGAAATTGTTACTGATGGTTTTGTTACTCGCGCAAAGTTTGTATAGCCATACAGACCATTATCTTTTATTGCATTTGCGAAAATTGGTATTGTGAATTCTTCGTTTTTCTTCAATGAAAATTTTTCTTTTGGTGCATCACCACCTGCAAAAATCTCAGTACAAGCTTCTTCTACTGAGGTTCTTATCCAACTTTTATTTTGAAATACCGATTGCAGGTGGCTTTCAAACAAGGCGCGGGCGTTTTGCAGGTTTTGTTCTGCATTTGCGCGCGCTTTGGCAATGCCCTCAAACGCTTGGTCGAGTATGGCTACGATGCGTTGTTGTTGTTCAATTGGTGGTACTGGAATGGAAATTTCACCAAGCTTACTTCTGCTTATACGTTTTCTTGTTGTTCCTGAAGTTTCTTTATCTACGTTGTTTAAATAGTCACTTGATTGCGTGTAATAAACAAAAAGATCAGGCAAGAATTGACTGCTATCAAATCTTACAATCGTACAGTCAACGGCTGTAATCATTCGTTCGCCTGTATCAGGTAACAAACAACTGCGACCAACGGGATCTGGTAATCTAGAAATTAAGCAATCACCTTCAAAGATTTCAGTGCAACGCAATCTTACAAATGTTTCTTTTGAAATATAACGAGCTTTTTCACCTCGGTCTTTAAAAAAACCTTCGCCAACATTGCCAGTTTGAACTAATCGCACGCCATCAGCAGATTGATCTTTGCTTTCTATCCAATCGCCATCTGCGAATAGCTTACTAATCGCAGCTAAAGGCTTTACTTGCCATCCAGCTTTCATACGACCCCCTCATCCGTTCGTGGTGAGCTTGTCGAACCATGCCCTTCGACCAGCTCAGGGCGAACGGGGGTAGTGGATTTTGCTAGGCGTGATACTTCAGCCCAGTCGCCACGCATCATGGCTTCTTTCTTTTTACGGCTCCAGCCTTTGATTTGTTGCTCTGAGGTTAAAGCTTCTTCTCTAGTCACAAAATCTTGAGAAAATACTAATTCTAAAGGTCTGCGTTTGTAGGTGTAGCAAGTAGAGAAATAGCCCTGATGATGTTGTGCTATGCGTTGCTCAAGATTATCGGTATGGCCTGTGTAATAGCTGTTATCTGCACATTGCAAAATATAAACCCAGAATGCCATTACAAACTCCCCCGTTTGTGGTGAGCCATGAGCTGTGAGCTTGCCGAACAGTCGAATGGTTGAACCATGTTACCCTTCGACTGTTCGGCAAGCTCACAGCTCAGGGCGAACGGTAAAGGTAGGATAGTTTTCATAGCAATGCCTTAATCTGAGTCAACACTTTCGCACTCTCAGCATCCAGCGTGGCAATTTCGGCCATGATGGCTTGCGGGCTACGATGCGCAATTTCCTCGTTGCCATTCGGGTTTTTTACCGATAAATCATACCCTTCGACTGCGCTCAGGGCGAACGTATTAACACTCCAGCTTTTAGGTGAGTCCGCAAAGGTTTTTTGCAGATTCACAAACTCCACTAAATCAGCATCATTTAACGGGTTGGTTTTGCCCATGTTGCGGCCTGGGTCTAACTGGTAAAACCATGTGTTGCGGGTTGGTGCGCCTTTTTCAAAAAACAGCACCACGGTTTTAACGCCAGCACCTTGAAACGTGCCGCCTGGGCAATCTAGCACGGTGTGTAGGTTGCAGCTTTCTAGCAATAATTTACGCAAGCTCACTGAGGCATTATCGGTGTTACTTAAAAAGGTGTTTTTAATCACCACGGCGGCGCGGCCGCCAGCGCGTAGGCTTTTAATAAAATGCTGTAAAAATAAAAAGGCGGTTTCACCCGTTTTAATGGGGAAGTTTTGCTGCACTTCAGCACGCTCTTTGCCGCCAAATGGCGGGTTGGCGAGGATAATATCGTAACGGTCTTTTTCTTGAATATCGCTAATGTTCTCCGCCAGCGTATTGGTGTGGATAATATTGGGCGCTTCTATGCCATGCAGAATCATGTTCATAATGGCAATTACATACGCCAAGCTCTTTTTCTCTTTGCCGTAAAAAGTGCTGGTTTGCAGGGTGCTTAAATCGCTGGTGCTAAGGTTAGCTTGGCTACGCAGGTAATCAAACGCTTCGCATAAAAAGCCCGCGCTACCCACAGCGCCGTCATAAATTGTTTCACCAATTTTAGGGTTGGTCACTTGTATCATGGCGCGAATCAGCGGGCGTGGCGTGTAATACTCACCACCGTTACGGCCTGCGTTGCCCATGTTTTTAATCTTAGCTTCGTATAGGTGCGAAAGCTCATGCTTTTCCGCTTGGGTGTTAAAGCTTAATTCATCAATGCGCTCAATCACTTCACGCAGGTTATAGCCGCTTTGAATTTTGTTGTTAATTTCGCCAAAAATCTCACCGATTTTGTATTCAATGGTGTTTGGCCCAGTGGCGCGCTGCTTAAAGCCTTTAAGGTAGGGGAATAGTTTGTGATTCACAAAGTCTTTAAGGTCATCGCCTGTTTTGGCGTTGTTGTGGTCAAACTTGCCATCGGCGGTTTTGGGCGCCGCCCAAGTTGGCCAGCGGTAAGCTTCATCAATAATATATTGGTAAGGTTTATCAACAAAAACAGCTTCTTGGGCTTTGGTTTGCTCTAGTGCATCCAAATACTTTAAAAACAAAATCCAAGAAGTTTGCTCGGTGTAATCTAGCTCGCTGGTTGCACCTGCGTCTTTATGCAGAATATCGTCGATGTTTTTGAAGGTTTGCTCAAACATAAAAATCAATCTTTTTTAGTTATTTTGATGCGCAAGTGTAGCCCAGTTTCACCTAATAACGAAGCCAAAACCCAATAAAAAAGCCACACCCGAAGGCGTGGCTTTTTATTTGGTGGTGAAAGAGGGACTTGAACCCTCGACCCCAGGATTATGAATAAGTTATGAATAAGCTTTATTTAGTTTTAATTTCCTTGTAATTCCTTTATAAAACATCAATATATCAATAACTTACGAACATTCCCCATTTTATTTTCCTTGCTTTAGATTTTAATAAATGCTATAAATTTGCTATAAATACGCTATAAATTTTTAGTGAGGAAATTCACATGGCACAAAATAGCAATGTCATTAAACAGGTAAAAATCACCAATACGATAGCCGAGCGAAACTATCCCGAGGGGCTTGTGACCACTATTTGGGATAGTGAAACTAAGGGCTTCGGACTTCGAGTTAGCCCGAATGGAAAAACGCGCACTTACTTTATTCAGTTTAGAGTTAAAGGTTCTAAGCAAGAACGCCTTATCAGTATCGGCAGGCACAATGACCCGTATCGGGTTGACCAAGCAAGGGCAAAAGCCGTACAGATAAAAGCAGAAATGCTGGCAGGTGTTGACCCTGTAATTAAAGCTAAAGAAACAGAAATTGAACGTAAGCGTAAGGCGGCAGACAGTGAGGCTAAAACTATCACCTTGCGCGAAGTCATGCAGCATTACCTAATCAATAAACGAACCAAACATGGCGAACTTCGTGACACCACAAAGCGCGACCTAAAACACCATGTGGAAAATAACCTTGGTGACTGGGCAGATAAACCAATTGCAAGCATTACTAGAGAGAAGTGCCTAGACCGTTATGAGCAAATAACTAATCGTGGCGCTGCCAGTCAAGCCACACAATGTTTTGTGAACCTGAGGGCGCTAATCAACCATGCAAGAGAGATGTTTACCAATGAAGAAGGTGAGCCTTTAATCTTTGTGACAAACCCAGTATCGCGCATGTTCAAAATAAGAAAGCCAAATCCTGAGAAAGCGAGAACAAGCCGTATTCCATTAGATAAGATTGGTGCAGTCTGGCTAGCTTTACAAAAGCGCCGTCTAGTGAATGCAAATATCAACGATAGAACTAGCGTTGATTATGTGCAATTTCTTTTGCTAACGGGCTGCCGTAGGATGGAGGCTGGCAGTTTGAAATGGACAGATGTAAATTTAGAAAAAGGTTACTTCACATTACGTGGTGATGTGGTTAAGAACCATAATGAAATCAGACTGCCAATAAATAGCTTGCTAAAAGACCTTTTGGAGCAGCGCAGGGCAATCTTAAAAGCAGATGAAATTTATGTGTTCCCAAGCTTCGGCAAAAAATTACCGCATATTTCAGATGCTCGCGCCACAATGGGGGTGGTGAGTGAAGTTTCGGAAATTTCCCTTTCACTTCATGACCTTAGGCGTAGTCACGATGATATTGCAAAGCAGCAAAAAGTCAGTGATGACGAACGCAGGCAATTACTCAATCATATGGCAAGTGATGTTCATGGAATGAGCTACAGCAACAATCCTGATCCAAAAGCTCTGGCAGGTGCTAGCGAAGCTGTGGCAAAGTTTATAGTTAAACAAGTCAAAATTGCCGAGGCTACTTTGCAAGGGAAAAATATTCTCAGGTTTGGCTAGCCTGATTTTTATTATCTTATTTTTTGTTTTATATCAGCGTTTTTATGTTGTATTTCAATTTTTAATTTGCTATATTTAAATTATCGATGCACCGAAATTATCGTTATCTGTTTTGACTTACTAAGCATGGCTTAGTGAAGTTTGAGTCAAAATACACTTTCGGTGGCTCCATGGGGAGTGACGGTAAAAATTTATTTAATTTTTATCGCCGCTGACCCATCCAATACATTTTGATGTTCTGCGGTGAGTAACTAAAGGATATTGAAATGACTACTTCGACACTTACCCCTCTTCTCAGCACTAAAGACCTTGCGAGCCTAATAGGCTTAAAAACTAATACCGTTGAACGCTTGCGTTGCCAAGGCCATGACCTGCCAAAACACGTCAAAATGCCCAATGGTACAGTCCGCTATGACCCCAAAGACGTGCAGGAATGGTTAGATAAAAATAAGCATCAAACAGCAGCTTCTCAGCTAGCGGCTGCTTGACCTACTTAGTCCCAAGACTGTAAAGCCAGTATCTAACGGATTGAAATAATAATGAAAAATTGCGCGTCACGCGGGCATTCAAGCATATTGTCAGCCGCATAAAGAAAAACCCCAGTTTGGGCGAACTGGGGCAGGAGTAAAGCAATGAGCAGCAACACTAATTTAACAGAAACTAATCGTGGCATGTTTGATAATGGGGGTTATTTACCAGCGATTACAGGTGATATTGAAAGTAGCCAACCCCAACATGGCGACCAGTATATAAACCAAGCCCCAGCCGACAGCAAACAACTATGGGCAAACATACCCGCAGAAATGCGCGAGCGTAAGCAGTGGTGTGTGGCAGGGGCAGACAAACGCCCCTTAACACCAAGTTATAAACCAGCAAGCAGCACTGACCCTGCCACATGGTCAGACTTTGATAGTGTTTGCAAAGCTGCCGCAGCTAAAGGTTTACATATTGGCTATGTGCTGACTAAAGATGACCCGTTTACCTGCATAGATTTAGACGTAAAAGATAATACACCAGATGAACACATAGAACAATTTGACAAGATTATTGATGCTTCTGATAGTTATACCGAACGTTCACAAGGCGACAAAGGCTATCACATATGGCTACGCGGAAAAATTGGTAAAGGCAAGAAACGTGATGGTGTAGAGATTTACTCACAAAAGCGATTTATTGTTTGTACGGGAAATGTGGTGAAAAATAAAGCTATATCCCAAGGTCAGCTTTTACTCAATCAGTTAGTTGCTGAAATTCCATCAAATAATAACGAACAAATCAGTCTGGAAAATGATAGTTCACCAAACTGGGGACTTGCGTCACGTGCCACTGAAGATTCGGGTGAACTTGGAAAGTTATTTAACGGAGACTGGGAAGGAAGGTATCCATCGCAGTCGGAAGCAGACTTGGCTTTGGTCAAGCTTTTGTTGCCGCAATGTGATTCGCCAAGCCAATGTTGGCAAACTTTTAGACTATCAGCGTTAGGCAAACGCGATAAGGCGGCACGCCCTGATTATGCAAAACGAACGCTTGAAGAAGCGAATCAACATTTAATAAATGATGCTAAACAAATCCAGCATGGTAAAGAAATGGCGTTCAATCTGCTAGCAAACGCTTTTCTTAAGAAGTCGTATTCAAGCACTAGAACATCTAAAGCATTAGATAAATTAAGACTAATAAGCGAGGATGAAATTGCAAATAGACCACCTATGCGTTGGAGAATAAACGGCATTTTGCCTCAAGAGGGTTTTGCAGCTATCTACGGGGCACCAGGTTCAGGAAAGTCATTTTTGGTTTTAGATATGCTAGGTGCAATAGCGAGTGGCAAAAGTTGGTTTGGCTACACAGTGCGTCCTTGTCCCGTAGTGTATTTAACATTAGAAGGTAAAGCTGGTACATCGCAACGAGTTAAAGCGTATCGAGATTTTAAAGGCGGCAGTTGTGGCATTAGTTTTATTGAGTATCCTATCAACTTACTTGAAAGTTCAGATTGCGAAAATATTGTCACTCTCATAAAAGATGCAGGGGTGGATGACGGGGTTTTGTGTATTGACACATTGGCTGCTAGTGCGCCAAGTATTGATGAAAACTCTAGCAAGGATATGGGTAATTTGATTAACCATATTATTGCCATTCAAGAAAAATTAGGTGGATGTGTGCTGATAGTTCACCACACTGGTAAAGACCAAACTAGGGGGTTGCGTGGCTGGTCAGGGTTAAATGGTGCTTTAGATACTGCAATTGAAGTATCTGACAATGACGGCAGCAGAGCTTGGAAGGTCACAAAGAATAAAGATGGCATAAGTGGGCGGGCTGCCAATTTTGCATTGAAAGGTGTCGTATATGGCAGAGATGAAGATGGAAATGAAATTAGCTCCTGCATTGTGGATAGCTTATCTGACAACGCAAATGATGAAGAATTAACCACATGCTTGTTAGGTCTGATTTATGAATACTACAAGCGAGGTGATTATATCTCGCCAATATTTAATGCAAAAAATCGCGCATTCAATATGCTTAATGATGATGTAAATTACCCTAAAGGATTAACGAGTAAAAAACTAAACAGTTTGTTAATGAATGCTGAGCGTAGCAGTTTGATTGAACGCGAAGAGTATAGAAATTCGTCCAGCAATAAAGCTTTTAGGTGGCGTGTGGTTTGATGTTACGTAAGTGGCGTAAGTAAGTTAAAAACACATTATCACTTACTTACGTACTTACACGCCCTAGGCGTAAGTAAGTATTTGTATATAGCAACTCACTTACTTACGTATTTACGGCCACAGTATTTGAAATAATAAGTTACCACTTACATATCACTTTGATTTTGTGTGTTTTTATCAAGCTTTTTAATTGTTACTTTCCTAAAATTAAGCCCTATATCAGCTATTAGGAGAAACACATGGACATAAATGCACACATAACACCAACTTTGCATCCCAAGAATATTGAAAAAATTGCAGACGGTGACACAGAAGTTTTACCTTATCTGAATGCTGCGGTGGAGGCATTTTCAGAAGCATATGATTCGATTAGCAAGGTGTACGTTGCTAAAGATTTAGCTGCTAAAAATCAGGCGTGGACGAAAGAAAATGTTCACATGCTTGTTGGCGAGTTAGCAGAAAAGCACTTAACACGCGTGTGCAAGAAATTCGACTCAGTTGTTGCAAGCATGACGACTAGCATAGATGCGCTAGATGGTCAGCTTAACTCACCAATAAGCGCAGATGCGGAACGCTTCAATATCAGCGCAGAAATTCGCGCGCATGTTAAAGGACTATCTGTAGAAGATAGATTGAAATTCATTGATGATGCTTTTGCTAGTCATGATGTGGCTACATTAAGAGCCATTTTAGGTGCGCCATCTTTTCTATCAGGCATGTCTGAAAAAGAGCGTCAGCTAAGAACACGTATGCTGCATGAGCAATCCTCACCCCAGACTGCCAAAGTTTTGGCAGCGTTGCGAAGGGCTAAAGAAATGTTGGAAACTCGCGGTGGTCTGTTGTTCTCTGAAATGGAAAAGGCAGTTGGCGTACCTAGAAACCGTATTTTTGAATTGCAGAAAGTAAATAAACACGCCCTAGATGCGCTAAAAGCGTAGAGCATTGATAAACATATGATGAGATCAAAAATGGATGAGTTAAAACTAGATGCATCAACTCCAAAACAAAAAGGCAATCCGCAATGGGTACGTGGAATGCCTAGCCCTAACAAGTCTGGTCGTCCAAAGGGGATTGTCGATGCAAGAACTAAAGTTACGCAAGCCCTACTCGATGATGCTAATGCTGTAGTGCGTGTGGTGATTGATGCTGCTTTGGCTGGTGACGTGCAAGCTGCTGGCATTGTGTTATCGCGTGTCGCACCTGCCCTCAAAGCACAAGGTGAAAAAGTGCAATTTGACTTTGACGCTAAAGCAGGTGTTACCGAGCAAGCAGAATCTGTGCTGCAAGCAATCGCAAACGGTGAAGTGTCGCCTGATATGGGTAAGCAAATTATTGAAGCAATCTCTATGCTTTATGGCATCAAGCAAATATCAGAATTTGAGCAGCGATTAGCATTATTGGAGGGAAAAGCATGAATCATTTAACCAATGCTATATGTGATGTGGAAAACAGGTTTTTAATCCTTGAAGCCCACAAAGAAGAAGACCACGCAATCATCTTGGAGTATGACACTAGATATTTCCTTTTTGACGAAGGCAACCTTGATGCATCAATTAAATCCGCGATATTAACTTTTGGGGCTTTCAAGTCTTTTTGGCACGAGATAACAGGAAGGATACCTCATGCCCAAAACTGGGCAGTAATGACACCTACCTGTCGGTCAAAACATCCGCTCGAGTTTGAAATAGTTAATTCAAAAATAGATGATTACTTTAATAAAGTTTTTGAGGACGATTTAATTGTACAAAGTTTCATCCACGATTTTGCGTAGATTGCAGCGTATTGAGCAATCCTCAATCAATCGCCAAACCAATAACTTCCCGCCACTATTGCCAATTGACTTGTGGGAAGCGAAAGCCATGGCAACTCAAGAGAGATTACTGCAAGACACACGGGAATTTCTAGCGAAGTAGCTTATAAATCGTTTTTAACCGTTTTTGATTTATTTAGTAACATTTCTAAGTCTTCTTTGGTGCTAAAGTACAGCGATGACTCATCTAGTTTACTACCATATTTCTCAAAATTTAGAGTTGCACTGTTAGCACCTTTCCATACAAGCTCTTTCTGCGGATATGTGGCACCAAATCTATTCTGAACATTAGAATTTTTAACACGCGAAGGTTTCCCAAACTTTTTGATTAGCTCATCTGAAATACTGTCAAAGCTATATGATGAAGTTCTCAACCAAACTCTTTGTAATTTTCCACTTGAGCCGATTACAATGTTTGCTTCTGCCCGTTCACCTGCGATGGTGGTAAAGCCGTTGCAAACTTTTCCACCATTGCCTCCTTCACCACATTTGATTTTAGTGCTTTCATATATCGTTAATTCTGAATCATTGCAGCTCTCATTTATTTGTGATTTACACCCTGCGTTTAAAGTATTTTCAATTTGTTCTGTGGATGCTAGTTCACCGAGAACAAGGCCTTTAAAATCTAATTTCACAGAGCTTGCATAGGCGTAATTATTAAATAACGCAAAAGCTAATACCAAAAACTTACATTTAGATAAATACATAATGAATCCCGATTAGAATCTGAAATTGAGACGTGCCTATAGTGCGTGGACTATATGCTACATTAAATTGATATTGACTGCATGGAAAATGCGGACAATTTAGAATTAGAAAGAATTTTTGGCGATATTTTGCGTAGGCGTAGAGCCGAGTTTGGCATATCTCAAGAGGAGCTGGCTTTTTTAGCTGGCGTGGATAGAACTTTTGTTTCGCGCATTGAGCGAGGAATTAGGCAGCCTTCTTTAAGGACGCTTATAGGCTTAGGTAAAGCGTTGAAAGTGTCTGCTGCTGATTTACTATTGGAAACAGAAAGACTGTATTTAAATATTCAAACGGATAAGTAAATTTTAACTACAATATTAGGACAGTTAATTTGCAATCATACTGACAGTGGACTTAATCTACTATCCGAAAGCAATAATAAGATTATTAAGGGTATGCGATTTTACTTAGTACAGTTATAAGGCATAATAATCGTCTACCTTAAAAAATCAGGGAGCATTGAGTGAATAATAGCTATGAAGTGCTTTTAAAGTATAAAATCAAATATGAAACAGAAGAACCAGTTCCACTAAATGATGTAATCGACGCTCTAAAGTCTCTCGAAATATTACTGCAAAATGCAGACAATATAATTAGTGAAATATCAAACGTTGAGATTCTTGGACATCAAATATACGTTCAAAAAATCGAAACTGGAAGTTTAGTCGAAGAGTTTGTAATTAAAGTAATTTTCGGCGATCAACAAAAATATGACGACTTTTTAAGGTGGCTACACCAAACTAATATGAGGAATATAATACTGGGTGCAATTTTAGGTGGTGCTCTGACGGTTGGTTTTGAGTACCTCACTAAAAATAATACTGTCCCTCAAGCGCAGCCCACGTCACACATAGAAAATAGCCCTAACGCTATGATTATCAACTTCGCTCCAAACACCATAAGTGAGGAGTTAAAAGCTGAGGTGAATGCCGCAGTAAAGAAACATATTCAAGATAAGAATGAAGTTGCTAAACAGACTTTAAACTTTTTTGAGCCACTAAAAAATGATAATAAATCTTATGTTACTTTTGGGGAAGGTGATGAGAAGGCTAGTATACCTGTAGAGACTGTTCGGCAAGTACCTAAAAAATTCATACCTAGAAAAAACAATAGATTTGAAGATTTAAATGGTGTATCAGTAAAACTAAGAGCTACTGATTTGGATAGTAAGAAAACAGGCTGGGCAGGCTCTATAGAGGGCATTACAGATAGAGTGAGGATTGAGCTTGATCCTACCTTAGAACCCGCGAGTCTTTATGGTAAGGCTCATATCGTTGCAGACGTTACTTTAGAAAGAGATTTCTCTGCAAAGAAAAATCAACTTATACCAAAGCGAATAATAGTAAGGTCTATTTATGAGCAGTAAGCTAATTTCTTAAATTTACATATTACATTCCCCGCTTAGTCGGGGATTTTTTATTGGGGGCAGGTTCGAAGATATAAATTTGCTATAAATACGCTATAAATATTTGTGTTTATAAAAATAAAAAACGCGGCACCCTTTGGGATGCCGCGTCTTTATTGGTGGTGAAAGAGGGACTTGAACCCTCGACCCCAGGATTATGAATCCTGTGCTCTAACCAGCTGAGCTACATCACCGTTTAAACTGGTTGCTAAGGTTTAAATTCTTAAACTTTAGCAAGGGCGCAATTCTAGTGGTTTAGGCGTGAATTGTCAAAAATACTTTGTGTTTTTAGGGTGGTTTTAGCTAATTTACTTTTGCATCAAATCGGCTTTGAACAAGGCGCGCGAAACGCAGGCAGTACGATAAGTACGACAAGTGAGCGCAACGCCGTGCAAGGCCAATTTCATGCAAAAGAGCTAAACGTTAAACCTAAAGTGCATCACATCGCCATCTTGCACAATGTATTCTTTGCCTTCAAGGCGCATTTTGCCTGCTTCTTTACTGCCTTGCTCGCCTTTGTTTTTTACGTATTCGTCGTATTGAATCACTTCTGCGCGAATAAAGCCGCGTTCAAAGTCTGTGTGGATTACGCCTGCGGCTTGTGGGGCGGTTGCGCCTTTTTTAACTGTCCAAGCGCGTACTTCTTGCACGCCAGCGGTGAAGTAGGTTTGTAGGCCAAGTAAATCATAAGCCGCGCGAATTACGCGGTTTAGGCCTGGTTCATCTTGGCCGAGCTCGCTTAAAAATAATAGCTTATCTTCTTCATCAAGCTCAGAAATTTCGCCTTCAATTTTGGCGCAAATGCACACTACAGGCGCATTTTCAGCTTTGCCTAGCGCAACTACTTTATCTAAGTGCGGATTATTTTCAAAGCCTTTTTCATCCACATTCGCAAGGTACATCACAGGCTTAACGGTAATTAAGCAAAGTGGTTTTAGTATTTGCAATTCGTCGTCATCTAAGCCCAGCGTGCGCACGGCTTTGGCTTGGTTTAGGCAAGGTAACACTTTGTCTAGCACTGCCATTAGGGCGATGGCATCTTTATCGCCACTTTTAGCTTTTTTACCTTCGCGCTGCATGGTTTTTTCTACGGTTTCCATGTCTGCCAATGCGAGCTCAGTGTTAATCACTTCAATGTCTGACATTGGGTCAATTTTATTGGCTACGTGAATCACGTTAGCATCTTCAAAGCAGCGCACCACGTGAGCAATCGCGTCAGTTTCGCGGATATTCGCTAAAAACTTATTGCCTAAGCCTTCACCTTTTGAGGCGCCTGCTACCAAGCCAGCAATATCAACCATTTCAACAATCGCAGGCTGTACTTTTTGCGGTTTCACAATGTCAATTAAGGCTTGCATGCGTGTATCTGGCACTTCTACAATGCCGACATTGGGCTCAATAGTGCAAAATGGGTAGTTTTCTGCCGCAATGCCAGCGTTAGTAATGGCGTTGAATAGGGTAGATTTTCCTACGTTTGGTAGGCCAACAATTCCGCATTTCATGTATTTTCTCTATTCATTTTTAACATTAGTTCTTGGTGTGTAATTTTAACATTGCCGCATCAAAATCACCGTTTAATAACTGCGGCACAATTTGTATGCTGGCATCAATGCTTAAATTGATGGCAATTTGCTCATCTTTTAACGGCGCTTTTAGCACAAAGTTAATGACTTCGTTGCGGTCACCTGGGTGGCCAATACCTATTCGCAAGCGCCAAAAGTCGGCAGTGCCAAGTGCGGTAGTAATATCTTTTAAGCCATTATGCCCGCCATGACCGCCGCCTTTTTTAAGCTTGACGGTTTCTGGCGGTAAATCTAATTCATCGTGAACAACTAAAATTTGCTCGGGTAAAATTTTGTAATAATTTGCCAGTGCAGCAACGGCTTTGCCACTTAAATTCATAAATGTTGTGGGTTTTAGTAGCCAAGTGTCGGCAGTTGGGCTCAATTTGCCAGCTAGCCCAAAAAACTTGGTGTCCATTGCAAGTTTACTATTTGATGAAGCGACTAGCTGATCTACCCACCAAAAGCCAGCATTATGGCGGGTGGCGGTATATTTATCGCCAGGGTTGCCTAAGCCTACAAAAAGTTTAATGCCTGTCATTGTGCAATAGTACCAATAAAAAACGCGCACTTCATATAAAGTGCGCGCTTATTGTGCATGCTTAAAAAAATTAAGCCGCTGGAGTTTCTTCAGCTGCTGCTTCAGAAACGCCGCCACGTGTTTTAGCAATTGAGGCAATTGCAGCATCGTCACCGTGTGCAAGTTTTACAAACTCAACGCCTTTTGGCAGTTTGATTTCTGATAAGTGGATTGAGTGACCCATTTCAAGTTTAGCAACATCAACTTCAATAAACTCTGGCAAATCTTTTGCTAGGCAGCTTACGTCAGCTTCAGTCAAAATGTGCGCCACAATACCGCCGCCGATTTTTACGCCTGGTGCAACATCCGCATTGATAAAGTGGAAAGGCACTTTAACGTGGATTTTTTCAGTAGCTGAAACGCGTTGAAAGTCAATGTGTTGAATAGTGTTGCGTACTGGGTGCATTTGAAAGTCACGTAGCAAAACATTTTCTTTTTTGCCGTCTAAGTTTAAGCTTAACACTGACGCGTGAAATGCTTCATGGCGGAACTCCATGAACAATTCTTTTGCGTTAATTTCTAGCGTTATCGCTTCTTTACCACCACCGTACACTACCCCTGGCACTACGCCTGCGTGACGAAGACGGCGGCTCGCACCCGTACCTTTTACATCACGTTTTACTGCTTTAATTTCGATAGACATTTTATTGCTCCTAAAACCACTACTTGTTACAAAGTGGGTACTGCATAAAAAACTGTTTTCCGCGACCAGAAAACAGGGTTAAAAATTTTAAAATGAATTAATCCATAAATAGTGAAGAAACGGAATCTTCACTACTAATTCTACGTATGGTTTCTGCCAACAATTCAGCTGCACTGAGTTGGCGGATTTTTTTACAATTGGCAGAAGCTGCATTGAGCGCAATGGTATTGGTGACAACCAATTCATCTAGCTCAGAGTTCAAAATTCTCTCTGCGGCGCCGCCAGATAACACTGGGTGCGTAGCGTAGGCAATTACTTTGATTGCGCCATTTTTCTTTAAGGCGGCGGCGGCTTCGCAAAGCGTATTCGCGGTGTCCACCATGTCATCCATAATTACGCATGTTCGGCCTGCCACATCACCAATAATATTCATCACTTTGGCGACGTTTGGTTTTGGGCGACGTTTGTCAATAATGGCCAAGTCTGCATTGAGCTGTTTAGCCGCAGCACGTGCACGCACTACGCCGCCTACATCTGGTGAAACTACCATTAAGTTGTCATGATTTTGCTTTAATAAATCGGCAAGCAAAATTGGTGTTGCGTAAATGTTATCAACAGGAATATCAAAAAAACCTTGAATTTGGTCTGAGTGCAAATCCATTGTTAGCAAGCGGTTTACACCCACGCCTGTTAGCATATTGGCCACGACTTTTGCCGTAATCGCCACACGTGCTGAGCGTGGGCGGCGATCTTGCCGAGAATAACCAAAATAGGGGATTGCGGCAGTAATACGGCCTGCAGATGAGCGGCGTAGCGCATCTACCATCACCATGACTTCCATTAGGCTGTCGTTAGTAGGGTGGCTGGTAGATTGCAATACGAATACATCCTTACCGCGCACATTTTCTAGCAACTCAACTGTGGTTTCACCATCGCTAAATGTACCAACATGCGCGCGCCCAAGCTCAATGCCAAGGTGTGTTGCCACTTCTTGCGCGAGCACTGGGTTAGCGGTGCCAGTAAAGACCATCAAGTTGCCGTTAGACATCTGTTGATTTCCTAAAGTAAAACTGAAAAACTTTGTTAAATAAAGCGTTAGTAAAAATAAAAGCGCGTAAATCCAAAAATCTACACGCTTGTTATTTCAGTAATGCAGACTGCACACGCACGCTACATTTAAATTTGGCTGAGGAGGAAGGACTCGAACCTTCGGATGCTGGGATCAAAACCCAGTGCCTTAACCAACTTGGCGACTCCCCAATTATTTAATCATTTTTTAATTAGCTGCAAAGCCTATTCGCAAAAGCTTATTAAGGGGTGCTGATTTAACCCTTTTGCAACAAAACCTTTTATATTGCTTGGCTTTTGATTGCATATTTCAGTCGCAATTTTATCGCTTGCTACTTCTAAAAAAACTGAAGCACCAGAGCCGCTCATTCTAGCATCACCAAACTGTTTAAGCCATGTTAAGCAAGCTAGTACTGGAGGGTAATTATCGCAGACTACTTTTTCAAGGTCATTCTTGAATCCAGTGCTTAAATTACCCGCACCAAAATTACTGGCCCCAGAAAAGTCCGACATTGTCTTAGGAATCGTGTTTTTTGTCAATTGCTTATTGGCAAATATTTGTGCGGTTGAAACATGTGCATTCGGCGTTAGCACCACATAATAAGCATCGCGCAACGCAATTGCATGCAACTGCTCGCCAACGCCTTCTGCCCAAGCATTAGTGCCGTAGATGAAAAATGGCACATCGGCGCCCAATTGCAGGCCTAGCGATAGTAATTGGGTGCGGCTTAAGTTGAGTTTCCATAGCTGATTTAGTGCTAAAAGTACGGTTGCAGCATCTGAGCTACCGCCCCCCAAGCCGCCGCCCATGGGGATTTTTTTCTCAACAAAAATTTCTACGCCAAGCGGACATTTTGCATATTGCTGCAAAAGTGTTGCGGCACGCACGCATAAATCTTGCGTTTCTGGCACGCCAGCAACGGTATTAACACGTTTAATGGCGCTAGTTTTCGTGGGTTTTAGATAAATAGTGTCGTAGAAATCTAGTAGTCGAAAAACCGTTTGCAAAAGGTGATAACCATCCGCGCGTTGGCCAGTAATATGCAAAAATAAATTGATTTTTGCAGGAGCCAAAAAAGGTTGAAAATCTTGCATGGGCGCTGCGTGAATCAATTTAATCTGCTCCAACTTAATGGGTCAAACGGGCGACTTTGGCGGCGTAATTCGTAATATAAGCCATTGGTTTCGTTACCGCCGCTGTTACCCACTGAGGCAATCGCATCGCCCGCTTTTACGCTTTCGCCCACTTGTTTTAGCACCGCTTGGTTGTTGCCGTATAAACTCATATAACCGTCACCATGGTCTACGATAATCAAGTTGCCAAAACCGCGCATCCAGTCGGCAAATACTACGCGACCCGTGGCGATAGATTTTACTTCTGCGCCTTCATTGGCCTTAATAAATAAGCCTTTCCATGAGATGCCTTCTTCTCGGCTTGAACCGAAGCGGTTGGTGACATCACCTCGCACAGGCAGGCGCAGCTTGCCTCGCAGGGCAGCGAAATTCGCTCCTGCATTCTCAGCGCTGTCGCTACTAGGCTCAGCATTGTTTGCAATTACCTCTTTAGGCGGTTGGCTTTGCGTGGGTGATGCGTTGCCTGCGATGTTGTCTTTGGGAGTGAGTTTCGGTATTTTTTTAGGGCGTGGTGGCACAATTTTCGCCAAGCGCTCAACCAATTGTGAAAGTGATTTTTCATCACGGCTTAGTTTTTTAATCTCATTACGCTGTGTCGCAATTTGTTGAGACAAGGTACTCACCACTTTGGATTTAGTCTGTTTTTGGTTTTCTAAAGCTTTTTTCTCTTCCAATTGTTTTTGTTTCAGCTCGGCAACTTCTTTTAACGCAGCCGCGGTTTCATCATTTAATTGGTTGATTTTAGTGAGGTTGCCCTGCATTTTGTGAATGAGTGCCGCGCGTGCTTTTGCCACATAAGAAAAATAATGCACATCGCGCGCAATGGCGCTGGGGTTCTCATTTTGCAGAATGATTTGCGCGTAACTTTGTTGCCCTTGTGTGTATTGCAGATAAAGCTGGCTGCTTAACAATTTTTGTTGCTCAGATAACGATTGATTTGTTGCGATAGAATCAGAAGCCAGTTTAGAAAGTGTTTTTTTGTTTTTTTGCTGTTGCTGGTTAATGTCATACAGCTTTCTATTGGCCGCACTAATCGCCACTTCACTTTCTTTTAGCGCGTCTGCTGCATCTTTATGCGCTTCTTTTGAGCTATCAAGCTCTTTTTTGAGCGATTCTAAACGTTGATGCACTTCATTCAAATTTTGCTTGGATTGCTCAACCTTCTTGTTCGCATTTGCCAGCGGCGCAAGCAATAACAACATTGCGAACAACGCGGTATAGGGCAGGGCTTGCTTGAAATACTTATGATTCATGCAATTATTATTTGAAAGTAACCAGATTTTTACCAGTCATTTCACTTGGCTGTGCAACCCCCATCATGTGTAGCAAGGTTGGCGCTAAGTCAGATAACGCACCATCTTCTGCCACCGCAGCATCGCGCCCTACGTAAATAAATGGCACTTTGTTGGTGGTGTGTTGTGTGTGCGGCTGATTATTTTCTACATCAAACATGGTTTCGGCATTGCCGTGGTCGGCGGTAATAATCACTTCACCATCAATGCTCTGCATGGCGTTCACAATGCGCCCAACGCAGGTGTCTAGCGTTTCAATGGCTTTGATAGCGGCTTCTAGGCTGCCTGTGTGTCCGACCATGTCACCATTGGCGTAGTTGCAAATAATTGCATTGTATTTGCGGCTTAAAATGGCTTCTTCTAGTTTGTCTGTGAGTTCAAACGCACTCATTTGTGGCTGCATGTCGTAAGTGGCCACGGGCGGAGATGGCACTAGAATGCGGTCTTCGCCAGCAAATACGGTTTCTTCTCCGCCGTTAAAAAAGAAAGTCACATGCGGATATTTTTCAGTTTCGGCAATGCGTAATTGCGTTAAATCTTGGCTAGATAAATATTCGCCAAAGGTATTTTTTACCGCAGATGCTGGGAATATTGCAGTGGCTTTGGTTTCTTTTACGTCGTGCATGGTGAGCGTAAAATAGCCAGCCAGCTTTGGTACATGGCGGCGGTGAAAGCCGTCAAATTCTTCGCTCAGCAACGCATGGGTTAGCTGGCGAGCGCGGTCAGACCTGAAATTCATGTAGACGACTAAATCACCATCTTCTAAATGGGTGGCGCCCTCATTGGGCTGGCGAATGGCAGTGCATTTTACAAACTCATCGTTCTCGCCGCGTGCGTAGGCCGCTTGCAGGGCTTCATCTGCCGTGGCATAAGTATATTCGCCTATACCTTCGGTAATGAGTGCATAAGCGGCTTCAACGCGTGGCCAGCGTTTGTCGCGATCCATACTGTAAAAGCGCCCGCTCACAGAAATAATTTTACCTACGCCTAATTCACGAATTTTGGCTTCAAGCGCTGCTAAATATGGCGCGGCGCTCACTGGTGGCGTATCGCGACCATCTAAAAAGGCGTGTACGTATATTTTCGACAAGCCTAAATTTGCGGCCATTTCTAGCATGGCAAAAATATGGGAGTGGTGACTATGCACGCCGCCATCAGATAGCAAACCGAAAATATGCAAAGCCTTATTGTTAGACTTAATATTGAGTAGCGCATTTTTTAAGGCGGCATGCTCAAAAAATTCGCCTGTTTTAATGCTGTTATTGATGCGTTCAAAATCTTGAAACACCACGCGACCCGCGCCAATATTGAGGTGTCCCACTTCAGAGTTACCCATTTGCCCGTCTGGCAGGCCTACATAATGCTCTGAAGCGTTAATCAGCGAATGTGGAAATTGCGCCCAAAGCGCGTCAATATTGGGTTTGCGCGCTAGGGCAATCGCGTTATTTGCGGTTTCTTCGCGATAACCAAAACCATCTAGAATAAGCAAGCATACTGGTGTGATTTTTAACGGCGCTGACATAATTGATTGTCCTACAATTTTGTTTGAAATTTGTGTGCGTAATGTCACTATTTTAGCGCATTTACACGTAAAATCCGTATTGAATTTTAGTGTAAGTGTCACCATGTTGGTCAGAGTTGAATTTTGAGAGGAAGTCTGTGGAGTTTATTAAAAGTAATATCTTGTTAATTGGTTTGGCCTTTGGTTCAGGCTTTATGTTGTTATTGCCTTTGCTAAAAAAAGGCGCTGGCGGTGTGCCTAATTTAAGTGCAACTGAAGCGGTGACCTTAATCAATCGCTCAAATGCGCTGGTGTTAGATGTGCGCGATGATGCTGAGTTTGCTAGCGGACATATTGCCGAGGCAACGCATATTCCATTGGCGAACTTAGCTGAGCGTGTAGGCGAGCTTAAAAAATATCAAAACAAAGCCATTTTGGTGAATTGCCAACGTGGTGCGCGTTCTGCCAAGGCCTGCGATATTTTACGCAAAGCTGAATTTACGCAAGTGCATAACTTGCAAGGTGGCTTAAACGCTTGGATGGAGGCTAAATTGCCCACGGTTATCAAGGCGGCGGGCGCAAAAACCGCCACTAAAAAAGTGAGCAATAAAAATGCAGAAACAAAAAATATTGAGAAAAGTGTAGAAAAGGACTCAGTTTAATGCCAGTGATTACCATGTACTCTACTGCAGTTTGCCCTTATTGCATCAATGCAGAACGCTTATTGACAAGCAAAGGCGTGACGGAAATTAACAAAGTACGCATTGATTTACAGCCAGAAAAACGTGATGAAATGATGCAAAAAACAGGCCGCCGCACCGTGCCGCAAATTTACATTGATGATTTTCATGTGGGCGGTTTTGACGATTTACGTGCGCTAGATTTAGCGGGCGGCCTAGAGCCACTACTGGCGAAGTAAAGATTCGCGCATAATCTCTGATAAAATAGCGTTTTAATGAGCAATACTTAATTTTTTAACCTTAACTTAAAGAAAATATCATGGCACAAGAAGAGAACAACGCAGCAGCAAATTCTAACGATGAAGCGCAACAACCAGGTTTTAGTATTGAAAAAGTTTATGTAAAAGACGCTTCACTAGAGATTCCAAATGCGCCACAAATTTTTACAGATCGCGCACAACCACAAGTGGGTATTGAATTAAGTAATTCTGCACAAGCGCTTGAAGAAGGTTTATTTGAAGTGGCGCTTAAAGTAACGGTAACTTCAAAAATTGCAGATAAAACCGTGTTTTTGGTTGAAATTACGCAAGCGGGTATTTTCCAAATTCGCAATGTGCCAGAAGAAAATTTAGAGATGATTATTGGCATTACCTGCCCAAACATTTTATTCCCTTACGCGCGTGAAGTAGTATCTGACCTTGTTGTACGTGCAGGCTTTATGCCAGTATTGCTCAACCCAATCAATTTTGAAGCGCTATTTGCGCAACAAAAACAACAGCAAGCTGAAGCTGAAGCGGCCGCTGGTAAACATTAGTTTTTTTCGATGCAAAAAAGCGCTTTAAAATTACGCATTGTTGCTAGTTTTCTGGCGCTTTTTCCGTTGATGGCCTCGGCGCTAGATTTTCGTTCTGTGGCGGTGCCTAAAGCTGTGCTTTACGATGCGCCCTCAAGCGCCGCTAAAAAAGTCTTGTTGCTTAGCCAATATTACCCAGTTGAAATTGTGGTGAACTTAGGTGATTGGCTGAAAGTACGCGATGCTGAAGGTGGCCTTAATTGGGTGGAAGCTAAACAATTATCTGCTAAGCGCATGGTATTGGTGAGTACTAATAATGCTGAAATTAGACATGCCGCAGATGTAACTTCAAAACTAATTGCCACTGTAGATAAGGCTGTGGTGCTAGAAGTCGCCGATTTAAAGCTGAATAATGGTTGGCTTAAAGTGAAGCATCGCGATGGCGTTACGGGTTATATTTTACTGTCTGCAACTTGGGGTTACGAATAAATGACTAAAATAGCCGTTCTTGGCGCAGGTGCATGGGGTACAGCGCTGGCGATGAATATTAGCCAGCGCCACAACGTTAGCCTTTGGGCGCGTAATGCTGGCCACGTTTCAGGCATGCGCAAAGCGCGCGCTAACCCTATGTATTTGGGCGACTTTAAATTTAATGACCAGCTGCAAGTTGAAGATGACCTGCAAACCGCATTAAACGGCGCAGATTTAATTCTCTCAGTGGTGCCAACTGCGGGCTTTAGAAATATTTTAAAAGACATCAAAGTGCTAGGTTGCAAACTGCCAATTATTTGGGCGCATAAAGGCCTAGAGCCGCAATCTGCCAAGCTGCCTTATGAAGTGGCTATAGAAGAACTTGGCGACCCAAAAATCACAGGGCAACATTGGGGTGCATTATCAGGCCCAAGTTTTGCGGCAGAATTAGTACGCGGCTTACCAACGGCGGTAACGCTGGCGGCCAATGATGATGCGTTTGCCAACGAAGCCGCTTTAATTATTCACGGTGCAAATTTGCGCGTGTATCACACCACCGATGTGATTGGCGTTTGTGTTGGTGGCGCAGTTAAAAATGTGATGGCGATTGCCGCAGGTATTAGTGATGGAATGGGTTTTGGTAACAATGCCCGCGCCGCCATGATTACGCGCGGACTTGCTGAAATGACACGTTTTGGCGTAGCGCTATGCGCAAGCCCAGAAACTTTTATGGGCTTAGCAGGTGCGGGAGATTTAATTTTAACCTGCACAGGCCAATATTCGCGCAACCGAGAGGTGGGCTTGCAACTCGCCAGCGGTAAGTCGTTAGCAGATATTTTGCAAGGTTTAGGTCATGTAGCTGAAGGTGTAAATACCGCACGTGAAGTGATGCGTCGCGCTGAAAAAATAGGTGTAGATATGCCAATTACATTTGAAGTGAATCAAGCCTTAAGTAACGGTAAAAGTGCAAAAGACGCGGTAACAGATTTACTAGGGCGCGAGCAAAAGCCTGAGGTAATTTAAGCACTGATAACGGTTTTTACACCACCATTTTCTTTACACAGTACTAATAACGTTGTTTGCGACGTTCTTTCTTTTCGCGGCGGTTGTTAGCATTGCCCATAATTTCCTCCGCTGACTTTAAACGATCTCTACGACTATCCAAGCGGCGGTCATTATGCCGCGTAAATTTACAATCACACTTAGCCATATTGCACCCCTTTAGCGGCAGTACGGGCGCTTCATTCATCAATATTGGCTTCATTGCCATGGCTTGTGCTGCGCTGCAAGCATTTAAGCCAGTGTTAATTATCACGCATCTATACTGCGGCTTCGGTGCAGAGGCCTCAGGTTTTTTAACATTATTTTTAGCGGGGTTATTAGCTTCTTTTTTAGAATAGAAAAAGTATGCAATAGCCGCACTAATTAGAATTACTGCCAAAATTATTTTCATAGTAGTTTTATTCTTTATTATTCGTAAGTTTGTAGATTAACCAAATGCAACAGTAAAATCAAAGAAAATTAACTGCCTGCCGTTCTCAAATCCCGTTTGTAAAGCCAACCTGCCGCCATGCTTCATATAACAACACTGCGGCTGAGTTAGATAAATTTAAACTGCGGCTATCAGGCAACATAGGCAGGCGTAGCCTATGTTCAGGTGTAAATTCAGCACGTATTTCTTCAGGCAAGCCGCGTGTTTCGGGGCCAAATACAAACACATCTTCATCTTTAAATTGAGTGTCGCTATGCCGAGTGCTGCCTTTGGTGGTGATGGCAAATAAACGCTTGCCCATCAAAGCGATTTTGCAATCTGCCCAATTTTCATGCACCTGCAAGCTAGAGTATTCGTGATAATCCAATCCCGCGCGTTTAAGCTGCTTGTCATCTAAATTAAAACCCAAAGGTTTCACCAAATGCAAAGCCGCACCAGTATTGGCGCATAGGCGAATGATATTGCCCGTGTTGGGCGGAATTTCTGGTTCAAAAAGGACGATGTGGAACATAGTGGTATTTTAACGCAGAGTGCGTTTGACAGTAATATTTAATGTGAAATAGATGCCTCTGGGAGCCAATATCCATGCGGGTCGCAGGGCAGGGTTATTTGTGCGGTAAAGTCCTTGCTATTACCCAGCATTCCACATGGCTTGCGCCTGCTTGTTTTAACGTTTTTGCCAGCTCATTCAAGCTTGCGCCCGTGGTCATTACATCATCTACTATAGCGATATTCAAGCCTTGTAATTTTTGCATGCAGCTAAACACGCCGCGAATATTTTTAATGCGCTCTTTCAGCGGTAGGCTGGCTTGTGGCGGGGTGAGCTTGGTGCGCTGGCAGGTGGTGAAATCACATTTTATTTGAGAATTTTTTGCAATAATACGGGCGATTTCTAAGGCTTGGTTAAAGCCGCGCTCTTTTAAGCGCGCGCTGTGCATAGGCATGGGGATGATTAAATCAATTTTATTGGCATTGTTTTTTGTCGCAAGTTTTTGGCTAAATAATGTGGCGAAGGTATTGCTTAAGTGCAGCATGTCACGATATTTGTAATGTTGTAACATGCTATCTACAGGAAAATCATAGGTAAATAGGCTGTGCGTGGCATCAAAGTCTGGCGGCGAGCTTAAACAGTGGCCGCAAACTAAGCCATCTGAATGTAAGCCGCATTGTGGACATTGTGGCGCGCCGTGCCAAGGTAAACTGGTGGCGCAGGCATTGCATAAACCCAGCTCGCTGCCATTGTGCGCAGCGCAAAGCAGGCAATATTGTTGGGCAAATGTCTGTAAGCCAGTAGCGACGATTTGCTTAAATTTTAATCTAATGTTCAAGGTTTGCGCTGCATTTGGTTGACAAGGTATAATTGCGTTTTATGGGTGCTTGTAGCAAGCAAGCTTACACCAAAAGTGACTAAATATATTTAGGTCATAATATTTAAAGGAACTGCAAATGCTTGAATCAACTTCACCAGAATCTAAGACACAAGCCGTCATCAATATGGATAGCCTAAAAGCAAATATTCAGCCGCACGCACATAATACGGTGAATCGCTGGAGTGTAGATGAAATTGTAGCGCTATTTGAGCTGCCGTTTAGCGATTTAATGTTTCGCGCACAAGCTGTGCATCGTGCGAATTTTGACCCAAATGCAGTGCAAGTGAGCACATTATTGTCAATTAAAACAGGCGGTTGTAGTGAAGATTGCGGCTATTGCCCGCAAGCAGCACGTTACCATACAGAGGTTGAAGACGAGCCGCTGATGAAGTTAGATGACGTAATAGCTGCCGCGCAAGAAGCCAAAGACAATGGTGCAAGCCGCTTTTGCATGGGCGCAGCATGGCGCGGCCCGAAGCAGCGCGATTTAGAACCAGTATTAAAGATGATTGCCGAAGTCAAAGCGATGGGTTTAGAAACCTGTGCTACTTTAGGTATGTTAAAAGAAGGCCAAGCCGAGCAGTTAAAAGAAGCAGGCTTAGATTATTACAACCACAACTTAGACACCGCGCCAGAATTTTATGGCGATGTAATTACTACACGCACTTATCAAGACCGCTTAGATACATTAGATCGCGTGCGTAGCCAAGATATTCACGTGTGTAGCGGCGGCATTATTGGCATGGGTGAATCGCGCAATCAGCGTGCTGGTTTGTTGGCGCAGCTAGCAAACATGGAGCAACCACCAGAAAGCGTGCCGATTAACCTGCTCACACAAGTAGAAGGCACGCCACTGCACGGCACGGAAGCACTAGACCCATTTGAGTTTGTGCGCACTATTGCCGCCGCACGCATTATGATGCCAACTAGCTTTGTGCGCCTTTCTGCTGGCCGCCAAAGCATGGGTGAAGCCATACAAAGCTTGTGCTTTTTGGCAGGTGCAAATAGTATTTTTTATGGTGAAAAATTGCTCACAACGGCGAACCCTGAAGCATCAGAAGATAAAAAAATGTTTGCAAAATTGGGCATTAACAAGATTTAAGCATGCTTGCTTCATTACAATTAGCGTTAGATCAGCGTAAGGCAGATGGCTTGCTACGCCAGCGCCGTTTGTTGGATTCGCCGCAAGCTGAACATATTATTGCTAACAGCAAGCCGTATTTATCGTTTTGCAGTAACGATTATTTAGGCTTGGCGAACCATCCTGATTTAATTGCCGCTATGCAAAAAGCGGCGGGTGATTCGGGCGTGGGTAGCGGCGCGTCAGGCCTAGTGACTGGGCATCATCGCTACCATGACGATTTAGAACAGCAGTTGGCGGCATTTGTAAAACTACCTGCCGCACTGTTATTTTCAACAGGTTATATGGCCAATATCGGCGTACTAGGCGCACTGGTAGGGCGTGGCGATGCGATTTTCGCAGATAAATTGAATCATGCTTGCCTGAACGATGGCGGCTATTATTCACTGGCAGAATTTAATCGCTTTACGCATAACGATGTGACTGCGCTTGAAACTTTGCTTAAGGTCAGCACCGCAAAACATAAGCTCATTGCAGTTGATGCCGTATTTAGTATGGATGGCGACCTTGCGCCATTGCCAGAATACTTAGCGCTTTGCGAAAAATATGATGCTTATTTATACATTGATGATGCACATGGTTTTGGCGTGCTGGGTGAACATGGCGAGGGTTCGCTAAACCACTTTAAGCTAAAATCACCACGCATTATTATGATGGCAACACTAGGCAAAGCCGCTGGCGTGGCTGGCGCGTTTGTGGCAGGCGAAAAAGTAGTGATTGATTACTTAATTCAAACCGCAAAAAGCTATGTGTATTCAACGCCAGCGCCGCCAGCGCTATCTGCTACGTTATCGGCATCAGTAAAATTGATAGCGCAGGGCGATGAATTACGCACACATTTACACGGCTTGATTGCTTACTTTAAGGCGAATCTACACTGCAAAAAATGGCAGTTAATGCCATCAATTACTGCTGTGCAACCACTAATTGTTGGTGGTAATGTAGAGGCCGTAAAGTTAAGCGAATATTTGCAGGCAGGCGGTATTTTAGTACCAGCGATTCGCCCGCCAACGGTGCCAAAAGGCACGGCGCGATTGCGAATTTCAATTTCTGCCGCCCACTCTTTAGATGATGTAAAAGCCTTAATCAACGCAATTCACCAAGCAGAGCAGGTATTATGATTATTACCCCAGCCAACATCCACATTGAATCTATAGGCGCAGGCCCAAACTTAGTGCTGCTGCACGGCTGGGCGATGAATGGCGCGGTGTGGCAACCGTTGGTTAAAAGCTTGAGTAAGCAGTTTACGCTGCATATTGTGGATATTCCTGGTATGGGCTCAAGCCGTCCGCTTGAGCCATATCACTTGCATATTATTGCAGAAAAAATTGCAGAAATGATACCCGCAAATGCTGATTTAGTAGGCTGGTCTTGGGGCGGGCAAGTGGCCATGCGGCTTGCGTTAGACCATCCAGATGCGGTACGTAGGCTGGTTTTAGTGGGCTCAACACCTTGTTTTGTAAATAAGAGTGCGATAAAAAATAATACTGATACGTTGCCAGATTGGAACGCAGGCATCGCGCCTGAAGTATTTAGTAAATTTGCAGACAATGTAGATGCTGATTATCACAAAACTATGGCGCAATTTCTAACGTTGCAATGCATGGGCGACACAAGCGCAAGAAGCACTGTGCGCCTATTACGTAAAAAGTTTGAAGAGCGCCCAGCGCCCACCACACAAACTCTGCTAAAAGCGCTGGCGATATTGCTAGATACTGATTTGCGCGCAGAAGTAGCCTCATTAAGAAAGCCAACGCTATTGATTCATGGCGATCGCGATACCTTGGCGCCTGTGCAAGCCGCGCATTGGATGATGCAAAACTTACCCGTGGGTTATTTACGGGTAATGGCTGGCGCTTCGCACGCCCCATTTTTATCGCACCAAGAGCAGTTTATTGATGCTTTAGTGCAATTTTTAGAACCTGCAAGCCACTAATATGGGCGATATTTACCATATAGATAAAGCGCGTGCGCGCGCTTCATTTGGGCGTGCAGCCAGCACTTATGATGCCGCCGCCATACTGCAAAAACAAGTGCGTACGGAAATGTTGAGCCGCTTAGATTTAGTGAAGATTAACCCACGCACCATACTGGATGCGGGTTGTGGCACAGGCGCTGCAAGCCATGCCTTGCAAAAACGCTTTGCAAAATCTCAAGTAGTGTCGTTAGATTTTGCATTGCCCATGTTGCAACAAACGCGCCGTACGGCTCAAAATGTCAGTTTATTCAATCAAGCAAAAATATTTTTTAGCACAGGTCAATTTGCAGCACCAAAGCAAAATCTAATTTGTGCGGATATTGAGCATTTGCCCGTTGCCAGCGCCAGCGTAGGCTTGGCGTGGTCTAACTTAGCGATTCAGTGGTGTAACGATTTAGACGCCGCACTGCAAGAATTTTACCGCGTGTTGCAGCCAGAAGGTTTGCTCATGTTCAGTACCTTTGGGCCAGATACACTCAAAGAATTACGTGTAGCCACACAACAAGATGGCACCACCAGCGTAAGCCGCTTTATTGACATGCACGACATAGGCGATGCGCTAGTGCGCGCAGGCTTTAGCGCGCCAGTGCTTGATGTAGAGCGCTTTACCTTAACGTATGATGATGCCAAAAGTGTGATGCGGGATCTAAAAAGCATAGGCGCACATAACGCCACAGATGGCCGAGCTAGAGGCTTGTTAGGGCGCGGCTTCTTACAAAAATTAGAGGCCAATTACGAGCAGTTTCGGGTTGATGGAAAGCTCCCAGCCACATTTGAAGTGGTGTACGGCCATGCTTGGCGTGGGCAAGATAAACCCAAGTTTGACGATGGTGTTTCGCCCATTACTTTTAAATCTAGAAATAAATAACGGAATTGTCATTGCGAGCGTAGCGTGGCAATCTAAAAATGGTGGATTGCCACGCTACGCTCGCAATGACAGGTAAAAATTGATGCGCCAATCATATTTTATTATCGGTACAGATACCAATGTAGGTAAAACCTATGTCGCCAGCGCATTAGTGCAACATTTTGTGCAGCTTGGTTTTAAAGCTGTGGGTATGAAGCCCATCGCATCAGGTTGCGAATTGAACGAGCCTAGTGAATTGGGTACAACAGGTGAGCTATTAAATGAAGATGTCACTGCGCTAAGCAATGCCAGTAATGTAAAAGCACCGTTAAATATCGTTAACCCATATCACTTTGCACCAGCCATTGCACCCCATATTGCCGCAGAACTTGCTAGTGTTAATATGCAAATTGAAGTGATTCAGCAAGCTTACACACAACTTAGCGAGTTGGCAGACGTGGTGATTGTAGAAGGCGCGGGCGGTTTTTTTGTGCCAATAAATGCAACGCAAACGCTGGCAGATGTTGCTGTAGCATTGAATATTCCCATTATTTTGGTGGTAGGCATCAAACTTGGCTGCATTAACCATGCGCTACTAACAGTAGAAGCCATTCAAGCGCGCGGCCTTAAATTAGCCGGTTGGGTCGCCAACCAAATTGAGCCGAATATGATGAATTTTGAAGAAAATTTGCACAGCTTAAAGCAGCGTATCTCAGCGCCTTGTTTAAGTTCTGTGCAGTGGAAAAAACCTGCGCAATTTGAGCTTTAAAAAAGCTATTTTGCTTACAACCGCAAGGGTTGTCCCCGCAGAATATACCAGCTGAAGCTGGCTATTCATGCCTGAAAATCGCCCGAGGATTTTTTATGCCTCTGTAAACCGCATGGATATTGGCTTACAGAGGTGGTGAAATGATGTCGTGTAAAAATTACACTATAATGTTGATGCGTTGCTAACTTTAATTGGTGAGATTATCTACTTCTAATATAGCTTCGAATGGCGCCAAATATTGATATTAATAGCAATACTACTGCAAAGATTTTTAGGCCATATATTGCAACATTTGCAACTAAACTAACAATGTTATTCATACCATCTGCAATGGCTTGTGTTCCAGCATTTTCAATTTTCACTTCTGGGTTTTTCATAACTAGGCTAATAAGCAACCTTAGCCCATACGGTATTAGCCAAAAGAAAAAAATAAAAGAAGATGTACCTAAAAATAGTATTTTTTTCCAATGAGAAATTTCTCTTTTAAAGTCAACAAAACGATTCTCTCCTTTAATGTACTTAACCATTACTTCGCCACTTCCGCTGCCTCAACCACCACTTTATAAAGCTGCACTTCTTGCGCAGTGGTTACTTTTGTACCAATCGCAATTTGGTTACGTTTACCTGGCGCTACGCCGTTAATGAGCATTGGTGCACTTTGCGCCACTGCGCGGCCAGTTTGTGCATCGTATTTCACCACGCGCACTTGTACGCGGCCTACAGGCACGCCTGTGTTGTTTTGCACTACAGCAAATAAACTGCCCGTTTCGTCTGCAACTGCGCCAGATTGAATGTATTTAGCAGGGTTGCGTGGTAAATCTAAATGTACAGCACGTGCTGTGGCATCTTTACCAATGTCAGAATTTGAATCAGCCGCCGTTTGGTAATGTTGCAAGGCTAAATCAGTTTCACCGCGACCTTCTGCAATTTGGCCGAGTAATGCATGGCCAGGCGCAGTTGGAAGCAGCTCATTTGCACGTTTTAGAAAAGGCTCTGCCTCAGCTTTTTTGCCCATATTAAATAGTGCAATGCCGCTTTGAATGTGCGGTTTAAAGTAATCTGGCTGTAGTTTGATGGCTTTATCGTAATACGCTAATGCTTCTTGTGGTTTTTTCTGCGTAAAGGCAATGTCGCCTAATAGCTCTTGAAAGCGCGCCTCACGTGGCTCGCCCGCAATGGCTTGCTTAGCCAATGTAGTCGCTTTTACTGTATCTTTTGCCGCAAGCGCTTTTACGCCTTCGTCATAAGCTTTATAAGCTGCTTGAGTAGATTTTAGCTTACCTACTTTTTGCGCATACACTTCTTTACCCCACTCACCGCCTGCGCCAACTTTTTCAAGCGTTACTTTATTAGCGGCCACGCGTGCTGGTGATGGCGGATGACTTGCAAATAAGCCATCAATAAAATTGCTTTTTCTATCAGCACTTAAACGTACAAAGGTTTCTTGCAAAGTGACCGCGGCGGTTGGGTCGTAGCCCGCTTTTTTCATGTATTGCATGCCGTATAAGTCAGATTCGCTTTCAGCATCACGGCCATATTTACTCGTGGCAAGTTGCGCACCAATTTGGGCGCCACCGACAATTAAATTTGCATAATTGCTATTTTGTGCGCCAATGCCAACGGCTATCATCGCGCCTTGCATAAAAATACCGCGTTCCATGCTTTTTGCACCGTGGCGCGCTGCTGCGTGCACCATTTCGTGTCCCATCACGGCGGCTAACTCGGCCTCGCTGTTTAACTCATAAAGTAGACCGCGATTAAATGCAATTTTTCCGCCAGGCATCGCCCAAGCGTTGGGTGTTGAGTCGTTAATAACAGCATATTCATAAGGTAATTGGCGGTCAGAAACCTTGGCTAATCTATCGCCCACGCTTTGCACATAAGCCGTGAGCTCAGGGTCAATAATGTAATCTCCGCCCTGAGACTGGCGTGCAGGCGAGTAGTTTTGCGTGCCCATCGAGATTTCTTGCGATTCTGAAACAAGCTGAATTTCTCGTTTTTTAGTCACTGGGTTTGTGCCGCAAGCAGAAATTAACAGCGAAAGTGCCGCTACCAATATTAGGTTATTAAATGTATTTAGTTTAAGCATAGCGAACTCCAATTAGCATAATAAAAGCATAACGCAAAAATGTTGATGAAGTGAGATATATATTATTATTTGAGTAAAATCTCGTAAATTAAATCTAACACTCAATAATTGAGTTGATGTTGCTCAATATAATCAAGCACGCACTGAGGCGTTAAATAACGCGCGGAACGCTTGTTTTGTAAGGCATTACGAATGGCTGTGGAAGAAATTTCTAGCGGCGTAATGGCCTGCATGGTCACAAAACCAGCGCTCGTTTCATGCAAGTCTTGCGTATTTTCAGAGTAATGGTTGTGCAAAAAAGTATCTAATATTTTGGGTAAGGGTTCTTTGCTTGCAAGTGGGCGCTGCACAAGTGCGATATGACACAAGTTGATAATTTCTTGCCAGCGATGCCAAGTATGAAATTTGGTAAATGCGTCGCTGCCCATGAATAAGACCAAACTCACATCCGCGCCGAGTTCGTTGCGTATACTTTGCAGTGTATCTATGGTGTAAGAAGCGCCAGTTCTACGCAGCTCGCGGTTATCAAACGTAAAAAGTGGATTATGGGCAATCGCCAATTGCACCATCGCCGCGCGGTGTTCTGCGCTGATGTCAGGCGCTGGCTTATGCGGCGGGTTCGCTGAAGGAATAAAACGTACTTCGTTTAAATTAAGTGTTTCAGCCAACTCTTGCGCCATACGCAAATGGCCTAAGTGAATCGGGTTGAAGGTGCCGCCCAATAAGCCGATTGTGCGCATTTATGCTCTTACGTGGCCGTCGCCCAGTACTACATATTTGAGCGAAGTTAAGCCCTCTAAGCCCACTGGGCCGCGCGCGTGAAGCTTATCGGTTGAAATGCCGATTTCAGCCCCCAAGCCATATTCAAAGCCATCTGCAAAGCGGGTTGATGCATTTACCATTACAGAGCTTGAATCCACTTCGCGTAAAAAGCGGCGCGCTTTGGTGTAGTTTTCCGTCACAATAGCTTCAGTGTGTTGGCTAGAATGTTGGTTGATATGTGTAATCGCTTCATCTAAGCCACTCACCACTTTGCATGAAATAATCGCCGCTAAATATTCGGTGTAATAATCTTCAGCCGTTGCTGGCTTTGCATTTTTCACTAACGCGCAAGTTTCTGTACAGCCGCGAATCTCAATGCCGTGTTTGGTCAACATATCTGCCAATTTAGGCAACATTTCATTGGCAACTGAGCGCGCAACCAGTAATGATTCCGCCGTGTTACACGTACCTAAACGTTGTGTTTTGCTGTTTTCTACAATGCGTAAAGCCTTGTCAAAATCCGCATCATCATCCACATACACATGGCAATTACCATCTAAATGCTTAATCACTGGAATACGCGCATCATTACTAATACGCTCAATCAAACTCTTGCCGCCACGTGGCACAATTACATCTACATATTGCTTCATGGTGATGAGCTCGCCCACCGCTGCGCGGTCAGTAGTTTCAACCACTTGCACCGCAGTGGTTGGCAAGCCCGCTGCCTGCAAGCCTTCGTGCACGAGCTTTGCTAAGGCTTGATTACAATGAATCGCCTCACTACCACCGCGCAAAATCGCCGCGTTGCCAGACTTAATGCAAAGCCCAGCCGCATCTACCGTCACGTTTGGGCGTGCTTCATAAATAATGCCAATCACACCCAATGGCACGCGCATTTTGCCAATTTGAATACCGCTTGGCATATATTTAAAATCCGTCATCTCGCCGATAGGGTCAGCTAGGTTAGCAATTTGCGTTAAACCTTCTGCCATGCTGTTGATAGATTTTTCGGTAATCGTGAGGCGGTCTAGCATTGCTGCATCTAAACCGTTGGCGCGTGCTGCGTCTAAATCTAATTTATTGGCTGCAAGTAGCGCTGTTTTTTCGCGCAAAATAGCGGCAGCAATATAGTTCAGTGCTTGGTTTTTAATGTTGGTATCGGCGCTTGCCATTAAGCGCGAGGCTTTGCGTGCCTCTATACCCATTTGTTGCATGTAGTTTTGAATGTTCATTGTCTTTTTATCCATGCCTAATTATACTTTTTTCTTAGCGTGCGCGCACTTTTGCTAGCCCAAAACAAAGCCGTGAAATCTCCAGCCAAGCGTCGCCCAGCATCACGCCTTTGGCGGTTTTATCAATATCAGCTAATTTTTGTAATGCGGCTTCTAGCTGGCGTAAGCTTAAGCGCGCAATTGCACGCTTGGTTAAGGCTTGTTTATCGCCATAAATGCGGGCGTTGGTCATTGCATTCATGATATTTTCGCCGTTCATTTCGGCTTGTTTAATGCGCACTAAAGGCCGCAATACCCACATAAGCGGGCTCATTACGGCGACGGCGTTTTCGCCTTCATCTTGTAGACCTTGCAATATGCGCACAGTTCTTGCGGTGTCGCCCAGTAAAACGGCTTCACCTAATTGAAATGCATCGTAGCGCGACACGTTTAGCACTGCCTCACGCACAGTAGCATCGGCAAGCTCGCCTTGCGGGTACAGCAAGCCTAACTTTTGTACTTCTTGATTGGCTGCCAACAAATTGCCTTCAACCTGATGCGCTAAAAATTCTAGTGTTTGTTGGCTGGTATGCTGGCCTTGTTGGGCGAGCCTGTTGGCAATCCATTTGGGTAAATGTGCTGCGGCAACTTCATCTATCACAATGGTCACGGCTTGCTTTTCAAGCGCGGTAAACCACGCACTATTTTTAGCTTCGCGCTCTAATTTTGGCAGAATAATCACCACGGTGGTGTCCGGTATCGCTTTGCTGGCTAAGGCTTGCAGGGCTTTGCCGCCATCAATACCAGGTTTGCCTGATGGAATGTTGATTTCTAATAATCGGCGGCTAGCAAAAAGTGAGATTGATTGCCCGTAAGCTTGAATTTGAGCCCAATTAAAATAGCGCTCAACCATTAAGCTATTGCGCTCATCAAAGCCTTGCGCGCGGGCGGCGGCACGAATCGCATCTAAGCTTTCACGCTGTGCAAGCGGTTCGTCGCCCACTATTACATAAAGGCTTTGCAGGCCTTGTGTTAGGTGTTTTTCGAGCTGTGCTTGCGCGAGTTGCATGTGTGGTTATGCTATTTAGTCGCTGGCTTAATAGCGGTTAAGCGCCGCATAATTTCGCGTACTGCGTCTTTGCGCATGTCGTTATTGAGTGCGGCTTCTTCTTCTGCTTTACCCAGCAAAGCGCTGTCGTTATATGAGAAATCTCGGCGTGTTTGCACGGTTTGCACTGAGTCCCACGTGGGGTTGGCAGGCTCGCGCGTTCTAAAACTCACGCTATAATTGAGCGCATATTCACGTACTACACCTTCACCACTTAACGATAAAATGCGCTTTTCGTTAGATTCATTTATTATTTCAAGCAACACATCTGCGGCTTCAGCGCTATCAACCACGTGAATACCATTGGTTTTGAATGACTGTTTTAGCTCTTTTGAAATGCTAATAGGGCTGCCCTGAATATGCAAATTTTTGAAAGATAACTGCGTTACGCCGCGCAGTTGAAAGCCGCAAGCCGCAAGCAGCAGGCTTAACAAAAGCGCTAAGCTGATGCGCGAAAATGTGTATAAACGAAGGCTTTGCATCACTTACCCCACCACAATGTTAATGAGCTTATTTGGCACCACAATTATTTTGCGTACCGTCATATTTTCTTCAATGAATTTTTGCACAAAAGGTTGCTGCAGTGCTAATTTCTCTAACGCGTCTTTAGGTTCAGTTTTGGCAACGTTAATGCTACCGCGCAACTTGCCATTGACCTGAATCACATATTCTACGCTGTCTTGCACCATTGCACTCTTATCAGGCATAGGCCACGAGGCGCATAGAATATGGCTTGCAGGGCATAGCTCTGCATAAATTTCTTGGCAAATATGCGGCACAATAGGGGATAGCAACAGGGCAACGTTCTGCAACACTTCTTGGCGCACGCTACGGGTGATGTTGTCTGCCCCTTCTACTTTAGCTAAAGCATTCATCATCTCCATCACAGATGAAATCGCCGTGTTAAAGCTATGGCGGCGACCATAATCATCGCCCACTTTCTCAATTGTACTGTGTAATTGCAGGCGAATAGCTTTAAGGTCAGCGCTTAATTCGCCCTGTGTATAAGCCGCCACAACGCCTAATTCTACATGCTCATACACGGCTTTCCAAAGCCTGCGTAAAAAGCGATTTGCACCTTCAACACCGCTATCAGCCCACTCTAAACTTTGCTCTGGCGGGGCAGCAAACATCATAAATAAACGTGCGGTATCCGCGCCGTAAGTATCAATCAACTCTTGCGGGTCAACCGTGTTGCCCTTAGATTTACTCATTTTTGTGCCATCTTTTAGCACCATGCCTTGCGTCAGCAAGTTAGTGAATGGCTCGTCATTTTTAAGCAAGCCAACATCGCGCATCAATTTGTTAAAGAAGCGTGCGTAAAGTAGATGCAAAATCGCATGCTCAATACCGCCCACATATTGGTCAACTGGTAACCAGTAGTTGGCACGTTCATCTGCCATTGCTGTTTTGCTGTCAAAACTCGCATAACGCGCGAAATACCATGAAGACTCAAAAAACGTGTCTAAAGTATCGGTCTCACGCGTCGCTTTGCCGCTACATGTTGGGCAAGTGGTTTCATAGAAGTTTGGGTCTTTTTTGATTGGAGAACCTACACCATCCATCACAACATCTTCTGGTAATACTACTGGCAATTGGTCTGCAGGGACTGGTACTTCACCGCATTTTTCGCAGTGGATGATAGGGATAGGGCAGCCCCAATAACGTTGGCGAGAAACACCCCAATCGCGTAGGCGAAATTGAGTGCGTTTTTTACCTAAATTTTTTGTGCTTAAAGCTGTTGAAACAGCATCTGTCGCTTGCTCAAAATTTAAGCCATCAAACTTGTTAGAGTTAAACAAAATGCCGTGTTCGGTCATCGGTAAAACGTCATCATCAGTATGTTTAATAACAGCTTTAATCGGCAAGTTATATTTATTGGCAAACTCGAAATCTCGCTCATCATGCGCAGGCACGGCCATTACAGCGCCTTCACCATAACTAGCTAATACATAGTTAGCCACCCAAACTGGTAACTGCTCGCCATTTAGCGGATGCGTGACAAATAAGCCCGTAGCCATACCTTTTTTCTCTGCCGTTGCAACATCTGCTTCTGCTACGCTGCCTCTCTTACACTCTGCAATAAACTCGGCTAAAGCAGGGTTGTTTTGCGCGGCTTGTGCTGCGAGTGCGTGTTCTGCCGCAACCGCTACGTAAGTCGCGCCCATTAAGGTGTCTGGGCGTGTCGTGTAAACTTTTAAATTACCTTCTTGACCAACAATTGGAAACTCAACTTCGCAACCAAAGCTTTTGCCTATCCAGTTACGTTGCATGGTTTTAACTTGCTCAGGCCAGCCATTAAGTTTATCTAAATCGTTCAGCAATTCTTCAGCGTAAGCTGTGATTTTCATAAAGTACTGAGGAATATCGCGCTTTTCAACTAGCGCGCCACTGCGCCAGCCGCGACCATCAATCACTTGCTCATTCGCAAGCACAGTGCCATCAACTGGGTCCCAGTTCACGGTAGAAGTTTTTTTGTAGATAAGCCCTTTTTTGAAAAGCTCAGTAAATAACCATTGCTCCCATTTGTAATACTCAGGCTTACAAGTGGCAATCTCACGGTTCCAATCCACGCCTAAACCCAGCTGCTTTAATTGGGTTTTCATGTGTTCGATATTTTCGTACGTCCATTTTGCAGGTGCGGTATTATTTTTAATTGCAGCATTTTCAGCAGGTAAACCAAACGCGTCCCAACCCATAGGCTGCATCACGTTAAAGCCTTTCATTTTGTGAAAACGGCTTAATACATCACCAATCGTGTAGTTGCGTACATGCCCCATGTGCAGGCGCCCGCTTGGGTAGGGGAACATCGATAAGCAGTAGTATTTTGGCTTATCTGACTGCTCTGTAGCGGCGAAGGTTTGATTCGCTTCCCAGTAAGTTTGGGCAGATTGTTCGATTTCTTTGAAAGGGTATTGCTGTTGCATGTTGAGCTATTCTTAGGGTGTTAAATGAATATCTAGATTATACCTTTAAGCGGTGTGCGCGTCATTCCGCGCATAACAAGTAATCACTTGGCTACCACGCTGTCATTCCGACGTAGGTCGGAATCTAGTGACTTTGAATTTTGGATTTATTCATATTGGAGAGTGGTCGCTTTCGCGCGACTGGCGAATTACTTTCTTTTGCGTAGCCAAAAGAAAGTAATCAAAGAAAAGGCTACCCCCTGTCGCTTGTTTCCTGCGTTGCTCGTCATAATGGGCGGCAATCGGAAACTCGCTTACGCTCAAACAGCCGATCACCGAACCCCCCATTAAGACTGCGCTACTCGGCGCGACAGCAGGGGTGGTGTATTAGCTGAGCGTAGTACGCCGCAATGCCTGAGTTTACGTGGATTGGTTATTTGTAGCCCGTGTGAAACACGGGGAAGTTGCGGATGTAGAAGTGAACCCCGTATTGCATACGGGCTACGCTAGCTATTTATTTTTATAGCGCTTAAATTTTTTGGCTGTGTTTTTTTTATAAGTTCTAATACTAGGCCTTCTTCTGAATTTCCTATTCACATATCTTAATATGATGGGTTTAAATTCTTTCCAAATAGCAAAAAAGCCCGCCAATATGCCAATTATTAAAGAAGTTTGAGCTAAATCCATAATATATGTTATTTGGTATTTAAATATTCAACGGGTTGCTCGCACGCGATACAACAGCTTACGGAGCTTACTATGACGTCTTCTTCTATGAGTCTTGATTTTTTTAGATTTGAAAAGAAAAATGCTAGAGGTATGCTGAGTATAAGAGCAGATCCTAATAGGACGCTACCAGTTAAGCCAATATAGAATAATAATATGAGCGCAACAATCAAGGTGATGGTGAAAGCAATTAATTTATGTTTGCTTTTTAGTAAGTCCTCTTTAATTTCCTTTGATTTTTTTGCAAATTGAGGAGTTTGCTTTACGCATATTTTACATAACAATTTTCCATAATAGCTACACTTTTGATTTAGGCACTGAGATTGGTTTTCTGATTGCTGCACTCTTCTTCTGCATTTGTAGCAGAAGAATATTAAGCATTTTGGACATCGATATGCCCCTTCGTCAACTTGAACTCCACATGCAGGACATTTGGATGTTTCCCCAACTCTTCGATAAGTATTATCGCTCATTATTAAATTCCTATGTATTGGCAAGCGTAGCAGGGTGTGCAAATTGAATTAATTTGCACATCCTTGGTGAGTGAGATTTATTCCAATGCAGCAAAAATATTTGCCTTAATCGTTTCAAGTTCGCCTAAGCCATTTATTTTTACATGTTTTGGTGCGCCAACGGTGCCACTTTTTGCCCAGCTGCCGTAGTATTCAACTAGCGGTTCAGTTTGGTCGTGGTATTCAACTAAGCGTTTGTTCACTACATCTGGCGCTTCATCTGCTCGTTGTACTAGGTCTTCGCCTGTGATGTCGTCTTTGCCTTCCACTTTCGGTGGGTTGAATTTTACGTGATAGGTGCGGCCGCTGGCTGGGTGGCTGCGGCGGCCTGTCATGCGTTCCATAATTGCGCTGTCTGGCACGTCGATTTCTACTACGTAATCAATGGTTACGCCTGCATTTTTCATGGCTTCAGCTTGTGGAATGGTGCGTGGAAAGCCATCGAATAAAAAGCCGTTTGCACAATCTGCTTCTTTAATACGCTCATTTACCATGCCTATAATGACTGCATCTGGCACTAAACCGCCGCTATCCATAAAGCTTTTGGCTTCTAAGCCCAATGGCGTGCCTGCTTTAACTGCGGCACGTAGCATGTCGCCAGTTGAAATTTGTGGAATATTAAAGTGTTGTTTAATAAAAGTGGCTTGTGTACCTTTGCCCGCGCCTGGTGCGCCTAGAAGAATAATTCGCAAGATGTTTTCCTAAGGGTGAATTGATTTAAATATGGATAAATAATTATAGCAGAACTCGCTTGCGCAACACTTTAGGAATGCTTTATGGCGAGTAATTTTATATTAAATTTTAGGCCATTTTAGTGTGAATTTTATAGGGGATTGAAGTCGATGCTCTGAGAGCCCCTCTGTAGGCGGCTCGCAGGGCATTGTTTTTCTCTCGGGAGAACTGTTAGCTATTATTGAATGAATTTTTTAGCTTAAATAATTGGCGATACTTACAAATTCTGCCACGCTTAAATTTTCTGCACGTTTTTGCGAGTTGATGTTTAGCGCTGTAAAACCGTCGTCTTCAAGCAAGCCTTTGAGCGTATTGCGTAAGGTTTTGCGGCGCTGGCCGAATGCAGCGAGTACTACTTTGGCAAACATAGCTTCATCTTTTGCCACAAATGGCTGCACTGCATGTGGCACGCAGCGCACAAAGGCGGATTCAACTTTTGGCGCTGGTTCAAACGCTTCTGGCGGCACGGTGATTAAATAATCCATGTGTAATTTGTATTGCAACATCACGCTAAGCCGCCCGTATGCTGGCGTTGAGGGTTGTGCCACCATGCGCTCCACCACTTCTTTTTGTAGCATAAAGTGCATGTCGGTAATTGCATTTATGTTATCAAGCAGGTGAAAAAGAATCGGCGTAGAAATGTTATAAGGCAAATTGCCAGTAACGCGTAGGTTGCTACCTGACTTTTTATCAGCAAGTTGGGTGAAATCAAATTTAAGCGCATCAGCATTGTGAATTTCAATGGCCTTGTTGGCGTATTCTTTTTGCATCCAAGCGATGATATCGCGGTCAACTTCAACCACGTGTAATAGGTTTAATTTTTGCATCAATGGCTTGGTGAGCGCGCCTAAGCCTGGGCCAATTTCAACCATTAAGTCATCTGCTTTGGGTGAAATGGCATCTACCAAGCTGGCGATAACGCTTTGGTCTGTTAAAAAGTTTTGGCCGAAGCGTTTTTTTGCGATGTGTTTCATATTCGTTTATTCGCCAATTCAATGGCTAGTTTAATGGCAGCCAACATGCTGCCAATGTTGATATTGCCCGTGCCTGCGAGGTCTAGCGCGGTGCCGTGGTCAACTGAGGTGCGGATAATTGGCAAGCCAAGTGTGACGTTTACACCTTCACCAAAACTTGCGTGTTTGAGTACGGGCAAGCCTTGGTCGTGATACATCGCCAGCACGGCATCAGCGGTGTTTAAGTGGTGCTTGGCGAAGAGCGTATCTGCAGGCAATGCACCTATCAGCTGCATGCCTTCGGCGCGTAATGCTTCTAACACTGGGTTGATGATTTCAATTTCTTCGCGGCCTAAATAGCCATCTTCACCTGCATGTGGGTTTAAGCCAGCGACCAAAATGCGCGGATTTGGGATGCCAAATTTTTGCACTAAATCTGCGTGCAAAATGCGGATGGTAGTTTCTAAGCCAGCTTTTGTAATCGCGGCAGGTACGTCTTTTAGTGCAATATGAATAGTGGCTAATGCCACGCGCATGCCGCCACCGACTAGCATCATCACTACATTTTGCGTATTAGTAAGCTCAGCTAAAAACTCGGTATGGCCAGTAAACGCAATGCCAGCATCGTTAATAATACCTTTGTGTACGGGGGCGGTGACCATAGCATCAAATTTATTATTAACGCAGCCCAATGTTGCTGTAGTTAATGTTTCTAACACATACGTGCTATTTTGCGTATTGAGCGTGCCTGCAACAACGGCACTATTTGTGGCTTGGTGCAACACCGTTAAAGTGCCATCACCCATATGTGGCTGAGTTGAATTTTCAGTATAAGGGGTTATTTTTAGAGCAAGATTAAGCTGTGCTGCCCGCGCTTTAAGCATAGTAGCATCGGCAATTACTATAATTTTAGCGTTGAGTTTTTGATGAGCTAACATCACGCACAAGTCTGGGCCGATGCCAGCAGGTTCGCCAGCCGTAATGGCTATTTTAGGCAACAGTGTCACTTGAATAAGGTAGTAAAATGTACTTTATTAAAACTTATCTTCAAGCCTATATTCAACATAGGCGCGGTCGCGTAGTTCCCGAATCCAATCTTGGTAAGCTTCATCAGCCTTACGCGTACGAATTTCTTGGCGGGCTTTTAAGCGTTTTGCTTCTTTACTCATGTCTTGTCCGCGGCGTTCTAATACTTGAATGATATGCCAGCCAAATTGGCTGCGAACAGGTGCGCTGATTTGATTGTCTTTAAGGTCATTCATGGCTTTTTCAAACGCTGGTACGGTGTCGCCAGGGCTTACCCAGCTTAAGTCGCCACCATTTGAGGCGGTATTATCTTCTGAATATTGACGGGCAAGTGCTTCAAATTTTTGGCCATTATCTAAGCGCTCTTTAATCATATCCATTTTTTGTTTGGCTTCTTTTTCAGACATAATTTCTGAAATTTTAATCAAAATATGACGCGCATGCGTTTGCTGAATCACTAGCGGCGAATTTCCGCCTCGCTTATTGGTGAGTTTTAGAATATGAAAACCATTTGGGCTGCGTAATGGCTCAGAAACTTCGCCCACTTGTAGTGTTTTTAACGCGTCTAAAAATAAAGCTGGCATTTGCGCGCCTTGCTTCCAACCTAGATTACCGCCTTCTAATGCGTTAGGCGCATCTGAAAAATTGGCAGAAACTTTAGCAAAAGGCGTACCCGAGTTAAGCAATTTCATTGCATCAGTGACTTTAGCTTTGGCTTTTTGAATTTCTTCTGTAGTGCCTTCTTCGGGCGTGCGAATGATGATATGTGAAATTTCAAATTCATCTTGGCTTTCACCGCTGGCCGCTTGGCTAGTTAAAAAGTTATCAACTTCAGACTCGGTTACATTAACGCGGCCGTCTACTTCACGCTCACGCAGGCGAGCAATTGTGATTTCACTACGGATGTCTGATCTAAACTTCGCCATACTAATGCCATCTTTGGCCAGCGCGTTGCTAAATTCTGTAGGCGTTAATTGGTTTTGTTCGGCAATGCGCTCTACGGTTTTATCCAGTTGATTGTCATCCACTTTTAGGCCAGTTTGTGCGGCATATTGAATTTGTAGCGTGTCTGAAATGAGGCGCTCTAAAATTTGTTTACGTAAAACTGCTTCTTCAGGTAGCTCTGTACCTTGCTTTTTAAATTGTGCGGTAACTGTCGCTATGCGGCTTTCTAACTCATGCTCGGTAATAACCGTTTGGTCAACAATCGCAACAATACGGTCAATTTTGGTCACAGACACCGCTTGCGCATTAAGTGTGGCAAAAGCGCAGGTGAGCAAAACAAACTGAAACAAACGTTTAATAAATGTGTGCAAAATAGTTACTCGTAATAGGGTTGTTGTAAAGTATTCGGAATAAGCCCAGCGCTTACATAGCCTGGCACGCTACGCTTAATTACGCTAAGTGGATTATTGCCAATTGAGGCTAAGCCGCCTAACTCAAGCTGAAAGTATAATGCAGTGTTGGCATATGCTGTTGCCGTAGTAACGTGCTGAATAACCGTTCTTGTTGCCCAACAGCCAGCATTGTATTCTACCCCTGCGATAGTTTCAATGTTGCGACTATCTTGGAATGAGTAATTGGCACGTCCAATGCCATACCAGCCATTGCCAAAAGGCCATTGGGCGGAGATGTCAATTTGGTTGATGCCAGAATTGATAGTAGAACCTGCAATGTCTTTGCGGTAGCTGTAACCTAGATTCAAAGTTTTGCCTGGCTCGGGGTTGTATCTGCTGGTAATAGTTGTGCGCACTGAGCGTGAAGTGTCTGTGTTGTATTGCCAAAACGCATCAAGATTCCAACTGGTTTTTAAATTGGTACTCAAGCCAGCAATAATGTCTGAGCTATTGTTTTGGCGTAAAGTTGAGCCAGGTAAAGCAACGTTTTGATCAGCGAAATAGTAGCGCTGACCAATAGAGGCTGATAAACGTTGCGTGCCAGACTCAGATTCAATCAGGCGGGATGTCAGTGATAAGCTTAATTGGTTGGCATTGTTAATGCGGTCACCACCCGTGAACTGATTTTCGCTAAATAAACTGGTGAAGTTTAAATCAGATTCGCTAGCATCAAAAACTGGAATGTTAGATTGATTTGATGTTGGAATGTACACATAAAACATTCTAGGCTCTATGGTTTGCGAGTAATTACCTTCGCCAACAGTTAAGCTTCGGTCAAAAAATAAGCCGCCATCTAGGCTCACGATAGGCAGTGTGCGACTAGCTGAATTTTGGTTATTGGGGTTATTATTCAAGCTATAGCTGGTGTGATGAACGCCCACTTTTGGCGTAACAAAGCCATAAGAGGCATTGATTGGCAAACTGATGCTTGGGTATACGCTAAACCGCGTGCCAGTTACGGTAGTCGGCGCACGATGGTTGGTGTCAAACGCGACCAATTGTGTATATAAATTGGTATTAAAATCACCAAAATATTGGTTGCCGTTTAAGGTCATTTGCGGCAATCGCTCGTATGGGTAAGAAGTGTTATCTAAAGTTTGAAATTTCTGTGCAAGCGCATTAAAACGCCATGTGTCATCCACATAATCTACATTAAATTGTTGTGGTAGAGTCACACGGCTGGTGGTTGCAATATGCGTAGAAAGGTCAGCAAAATATTGGTCGTCAGATACTTTTTCTAAGCTATAGCCCGCAGACCAGCCTTTGCCAAAATTATGCTGATGTTTTAAGTTAGCGTAATAACGATTTTCGCCAGATTGATTATCTTTAGGTAAAAATTCAAGGTTATCAATACCAGAAAAATTTTCTTCTAAATATCTAAATTCACCCTGCAATTGCACGCCTCGTTTGCTTAATGCGCGCATTGCCAAAGTGGCATCCATATTTGGCGATATATTCCAATAAAAAGGTACGGATAACTCTAAACCACTTTTAGTGGTAGTGCCATAAGTGGGTGCAAGCAAGCCGCTTTTGCGTTGATTATTAAACGAAAAGCTAATCCACGGTGTATAAAGTATGGGTATGCCTTTAAATTCTATGTAGGCATTTTTAGCCACGCTTGATTCGGTGTAATCATTGATTTCTAATTCTTTGGCCTTAATATACCAATCATCTACGCCAGGCGCGCATGTGGTAAAACGTGCGCCTTTTAACATTTTTTTATCTTGGCCTTCAAATAATATTGCCTTAGCGTCGCCACGACCTTGTGTTGATGGCGCTGTTGATTTAATTTCTGTATTTAAAGTTGAAGTATTACCTAAACCTGTACTTTCAATGACTGCAGATGTTAGTGAATAAGAGCTATCACCCCCTATTTGCTGATTTTGTAAGTTGCCTAAGTTTTTAGAAAATGTTTCTGAGCTGCGGGTGTTTGGCGGTGCTTTAACGGTGCTAGGCTTTTTTTCTATGCTGATAGAAGCATTTTTAATTTCGCCAATGCTGGTTGAGAGCTGCATATGTAACTCTGGGCCTTTTAGTTTAGCTTCGCCTACATTGATTTCCGCATTGCCAATGACATGTAAAGTATCATTTAGCACATCATAATCAATCACATCGCCAAGAATTTTTTGTTCGCCGCGACTAATTGAGGCATTGCCTGATACGCGCAAGTTTCTATCAAGTTGTAGCTCAAGTTTATCGCCTTCTATGGCAATGGCATCGGCTGCGTTGGCAATTTCGTCAACAACAGGTGCGGTTTCACCTGCAGCCTGCACTCTAAAGTTGCAAACTAATAAAATAGCCGCCAATCCGTTTAAAAAACGGTGCTTCAGCATGCAAAAACCACTGAAATTGTTAGGCGTAAAAAAGGTGAATTTGAATGCACGAGGTTATAGTAGGCGGTTTTATTTAAACGATATATTTTATCAGTGATAAAATCTCATAAATTGGGTTTTTTGGCAATCAATAAATCGCATTACAGCATTATATAACATTGGATAAATAGTCGTGGACGATAGACAACAACAACTGAACATTTGGTTAAATTTAACCTTGAAACAAGCAGAATTTACCCTTACCACCGCATCGGCAGACGCGAGTTTTAGGCGCTATTTTAGGGTGCATTTGCCCAATTCATTTTTGGGGTATAACACCTTAATTGCCATGGATGCACCGCCGCCACAAGAAGATTGCACTCCATTTGTAAACATCGCAGCGTTGCTGTTAGACGCAGGTTTAAACGTGCCGCAAGTGTTAGCGCAAGATTTAAGCAAAGGCTTTTTATTGCTAAGCGATTTGGGCGACGATACGTATTTGAGTGCGCTGAATAACGACAATGCGCTTAAGCTCTACGGCAATGCCACTGATGCGCTTATTCAAATGCAGCTCGCAAGTAAACCGAATGTGCTGCCAGCTTATGATGAAGCCTTACTCGCGCGTGAAATGCAATTATTCCCAGATTGGTATGTGGCAAAACACTTAGGTTTAGACTTAAATAGCGAGCAGAAGAATGTGCTAAAAAACACGTTCGATTTGCTGAATAAAAACATACTCGCGCAAGGCCAGGTTTACGTGCATAGAGATTACCATTCGCGTAACTTAATGATTACTAAAGAAAATAACCCTGGTGTTTTAGACTTTCAAGATGCGGTATATGGCGCGATTACTTACGATTTAGTATCGCTATTAAAAGATGCGTACATCAGTTGGGATGAAGAGCAAATTATTGATTGGGCAGTGCGTTATTGGCAGCCTGCCAAAAAAGCAGGCTTGCCTGTGCCAGATGATTTTAGCGAGTTTTACCGAGATTTTGAATATATGGGCGCGCAACGCCACATTAAAGTGCTGGGTATATTTGCGCGTTTAAGCCATCGAGATGGCAAAAATGGCTATATTAAAGATATGCCGCTAGTGATGAATTACCTGCATAAAGTGTGCGAGCGCTATGTAGAGTTGCGCCCCATGTTGCGCTTGCTAGACGCTTTAAGCGGGCAAGACCAACACCCAGATGCGAATTATAAAATGTTGTTGAAATTATAATAATGAAAGCCATGATACTAGCCGCAGGCCGTGGTGAGCGCATGCGCCCACTTACCGACCACACGCCAAAACCTTTGCTTAAAGTGGGCGGCAAGCCGCTGATTGTGTGGCATTTAGAGCGCTTGGCACAAGCTGGCTTTACTGAAATTGTCATCAACCATGCACATTTGGGCGAACAAATTGAAGCGGCATTAGGGAACGGCGCCGTGTGGGGCGTGTCAATTCAATACAGCCCTGAAAAAATTGCTTTAGAAACCGCGGGTGGGATTGCCAATGCTTTGCATTTGCTGACAGAAAATGGTAAAAATGAGGGGCCGTTTTTAGTGGTCAATGGCGATGTATTTACCGAAATAGACTTTAAAAACACTGCAAAAAATTATAAAAACATTGCTCTGGAAGCCAATATCCATGCGGGTGCTGGAGGCATCAAAAATGTGCATTTAGCCTTAGTTAATAACCCGCCGCAACATCCGCAAGGTGATTTTTCTATTCAAAATGGCCTATTGAAAAATACAGGGGAGCCTATGCTGACGTTTTCAGGCGTGGGCGTTTACCACCCAAATTTATTTGCAGAAATTGTAAAAGGCGAACCTGCAAAATTAGCGCCATTATTACGCAAGGCGATTGACAATAACAGCGCCACAGCCCAGTATTATCAGGGCGTGTGGCACGATATTGGCACGCCAGAACGGTTAAAACAGTTGGACGAAAGTTTACAAAAAAATGCTTAACTTAAAAGAATTTCAACAGCGCCGCGGCCAACTTTTGCAAAAAATGAGCGCTGGCATTGCCATTATTCCCACTGCGCCTGAAGTTATTCGCAATCGTGATTCGCACTACCCTTACCGATTTGATAGCTCTTTTTACTATTTAACAGGCTTTAAAGAGCCTGAATCTGTGCTGGTGTTGGTGGCTGGTAGCGAACCAAAAAGCATTCTATTTTGTCGCGATAAAGATATCGAGCGCGAAATTTGGGATGGTTTTCGTTATGGCGCAGAGGCGGCAAAAGAGCAGTTTGGCTTTGATGAAGCGCATTCAATTAACGCCTTAGATGAAGTGGCATTAAAGCTGCTGGCTAATCAACCTAAATTGCATTTTAGTTTGGGCGAAAGCGCAAGTTGGGATACGCGCGTCACTGGCTGGTTGAATACCTTGCGCACGCAAGCCCGCAGCGGCGTTAGTGTGCCAGATGATATTTGCGACATTCGTAAATTGGTGGATGAAATGCGGCTTTATAAATCGCCGTTTGAGCAAGAAATAATGCGCAGCTCTGCCAATATCGCCGCCGCAGCACATAACCGCGCTATGCAGTTTACTAAACCCCATATGATGGAATATGAAGTAGAAGCGGAATTTTTGCATGAATTTTATCGCAAAGGTGCACAAGCGCCAGCTTATACCAGCATCGTTGCTGGTGGCGCCAATGCTTGCACGCTGCATTACAACGCCAATAATGCCAAGTTAAATGATGGCGATTTATTGCTGATTGACGCGGGCTGTGAGTTAGACGGCTATGCCAGCGACATTACGCGCACATTTCCCACTAACGGAAAATTTAGCGCCGCGCAAAAAGACGTTTACAAACTAGTGCTGGCCGCGCAAATGGCGGCGATTGAAAAAGTGAATACAAACAACCATTGGAATGCGCCGCATGACGCCGCGCTAGAGGTGCTGATTCAAGGGTTTATTGACCTAAAGCTCTGCAAAGGCGGCAAAGATGCAGTGCTAGAAAGCGGCGCTTACCGACAGTTTTATATGCACCGCACTGGTCATTGGCTGGGTTTGGATGTGCATGATGTGGGTGAGTATAAAAACAAATCGGGTGAATGGCGTATGCTAGAACCCAATATGACGCTCACCGTTGAGCCTGGCTGCTACATTCGTCCTGCCGATAATGTGCCAAAAGCATTTTGGAATATAGGCATTCGTATTGAAGACGACGTGCTAGTCACGCAAAATGGCTGTGAAGTACTCACCAAAAATGCAGTAAAAACCGTGGCGGATATTGAAGCCCAAATGAAGCGCTAAATGACGGAACCCATTATCATCGTAGGTGGCGGGCCAGTAGGCGCGACCTTGGCGCTACTGTTGGCGAAACAGGATATTGCCGTGACTGTGCTTGAAGCGCGTAAACAAGGCGCAGCTTATGCTGAAAGCCGTGCGCTGGCGCTCTCGTATGGTAGCAAGCGTATTCTAGAAAAGCTTGGTGTTTGGGATAAGTTAGCGCCTCGCGCCACAGCCATCAACACAATTCACGTATCGCAAAAAGGTAGCCTTGGGCGAAGTAAATTGCATGCCAGCGATTACGGACAAGAGGCGCTTGGCTACGTGCTATCTTACGGCGCATTGAGCGAGGCGCTTGATGGTGCGCTGGCTAATCAGCCGAGCGTAAATTTTGTTTTTGAAGCAAGTGCTGAAGCGATTAGCCATCACGCTACGCACGCTAACGTTACTTACAACCGTCAAGGTAAATCGCAGATTTTGGAAAGTGCATTGGTCGTGTTGGCCGATGGCGGCCGCAGCTTGGATGAAATTGCAGGGCTCGTAAAAGAAACTAAAGAATATGGCCACGACGCGCTTATTAGCAAGGTCCGCGCCGAGTTGCCGCACAATAATATTGCCTATGAACGCTTTACCGCAGATGGCCCAATGGCGCTTTTGCCTAATGGAGAACGCGATTTTAGCTTAGTTTGGACAGGCAAAAAAGAATATATAACGCCATTATTAAGCTTGAGCGATGCAGACTTTTTAGCGCAATTTCATGCCCAATTTGGTGATAGAGTTGGGCGTTTTTTGAGTGTAGAAAAACGCATGGCTTTTCCATTAAAACTATCGCAATTAAAAACGGCAGACACACCGCATTTAGTGGTTATCGGCAATGCCGCGCAAACCATGCACCCTGTGGCTGGTCAAGGCTTTAACGTGGGTTTACGCGATGCAGAGTCGCTTGCGCAGCACATTAGCGCTTCTACAGAAGATGCTCTGGGAGGCGCTCCAATGCTAGAGGCCTACCAAGCAAGCCGACAAGCCGATACCAAAGGCGGTTTGCAGTTTACCGACTTTTTGGTGAATATTTTTACAAACGATATTATCGGCATGCGCAGTTTAAGAAGCGCAGGCTTAGGCTTGTTTGATGTGGTGAAGCCGATAAAAAAACACTTGGTAAGTAAAATGAGTTTCGGTAAATGAGCAAACCCATCAAAACAGATGTAGCCATTGTGGGCGCTGGTTTAGTTGGCTTGGCAGCAGCGGTGGCGCTGCATCAAGTAGGTTGTTCTGTAGTCATTGTGGATAGCAAAAATCCAGCTAAGGCGGATTTTCAAGATGCTGTTTGGGATGCAAGAATTTATGCAATTAGTCCAAAAAATGCGCAATGGTTGGCAAGTTTAGGTGTTTGGCAATTACTTAATGCTAAACGTATAGGTGAAATGCAAGCCATGGAGATTTACGGCGATGCCGCGCAAGCGCCGCTAGCGCTCATGGCGAGTGATGCCAATGCCGATAATCTAGGCTTTATTGTAGAAGCTAAAGCGCTGATGCACGCGTTGTTAAAGCTAGTTGAAGCGCTTGGTATTCGTACGTTATTTGATTACCCTTGCGAGGCTATTAGTGCGTCGCCAAGCAAGGCAATATTACGCCTAGCAAATCAACAAGTGATAGAAAGTACCTTATTATTGGCCGCCGATGGCAGCCATTCATGGGTGCGTCAACAGCTTAATTGGCCTATGCAACAAAGGTCTTATGGGCAAACCGCGATTGTAGCCAATTTTAAAATTGAAAAATCACACGCAAACATTGCTAGACAATGGTTCGCGTTAGATGAGGACGGAAAAAATAGCATTTTGGCTTGGTTACCGTTGCCAGATAACACCCTTAGTATTGTGTGGTCAGTGTCAACCAAACAAGCTGATTTATTGTTAAAGCTGAGCGAGACTGAATTCGCTAATCGCGTAATGGCGGCTGGTGGCAATATTTTGGGCGAATTTAACTTATTAAGCCCCCTTGCCGCTTTTCCGCTTAACTTGCAAACAACACATCAATTTGTGCGTGATTGTGTGGTGTTAGTTGGTGATGCAGCCCATCAAATTCACCCAATGGCTGGTCAAGGCGCGAATTTAGGATTTAGAGATGTGGTTGATTTAATTGAAATATATAAAGAAAAAAATCAATATCGGCCGTTGAACGATAGTAGCTTGCTGAAGCGTTATACGCGCATCAGAAAAGCTGATTTGCTGAATATGTTAGTGCTAACTGATGGCCTTTATAAGTTATTTGAGCAGCAAAATGTAGTCATAAAAAATGTAAGGAATTGGGGATTGTCTGCGACTAATTACCACGTAATTAAAAAAATGTTAGTGGCAAATGCAATAGCGCTTTAGAATGTTGCGCTATGGAAAAGAATACAGTTAAGAATTTAATCAATTTAGGAAATTAAATGTTAAAAAAATTAGTGAGCTTTACCTTATTAAGCGCCGCATTCAGTACATTTGCTTTTGCAGATGAAGCTGGCGTTAAAAAAGCTGTAGAAGCGGCTTATCCAAAATTTAAGGTTGAAAGTGTGACCAAAACGCCTTATGCCGGTCTGTATGAAGTATTTATGGGTGGTCAAATTATCTACACCGATGAAAAAATGAGCTTTTTGATTGCTGAAGGCCGCTTGGTTGACCCAAAAACTAAAAAAGACATCACTGGCGAGCGCATGGAAGAGCTTACAAAAGTTGACTTCAATAGTCTACCGCTAGACCAAGCCATTAAAGTGGTAAAAGGTAACGGTAGCCGTAAATTGGTGGTGTTTTCTGATGTAGATTGCCCTTATTGCAAGCGCTTAGAGCGCAATGAAATGACAAATATTACCGATGTAACGGTATATACGTTTTTATACCCAATTGCGCAATTGCACCCTGATTCTGCAAATAAATCTAAATCAATTTGGTGCGCCAAAGACCGCGTAAAAGCTTGGGAAGATTGGATTATGCGCGACCAACTACCAAAAACAACCAGTAATTGCGAAGTGCCAATTGAGAAAATTGGCGAATTAGCTAGAAAACTTGGTGTAACAAGCACGCCAACACTAATTTTTGCCGATGGTAAACGTATGCTAGGCGCGCAGCCTTATAAGGAAATTGAGCGTGCAATGATAGCTGCTAAAAAATAAAGTGTCCGTACTATGCTTGAAAGTATAGGGCATAGTGCGCACTCATTTATAAAATAAAAAAAGCGACCAGTTTGGTCGCTTTTTTTATGAGAGTTTCAGCTGGACTGTAAATTAGTTCTAGCCGCCAACTACAGCACCCATTTTAAAGATAGGTAAGTACATAGCAACGACTAAGCCACCAATTAAAGTACCTAGCACCACCATAATGATTGGTTCCATTAAGCTCGCCATTGCATCTACAGCATCATCTACTTCAGCCTCAAAAAAATCTGCAACTTTGCTTAACATTGAATCTAAGGCGCCTGACTCCTCACCAATTGCAGTCATCTGCATGACCATATTGGGGAACACATTCGTATTTTGCATCGCAACTGTTAAGCTGGTACCTGTGCTAATTTCGCTTTGCACTTTTTTTGTAGCATCATAATATACGCGATTACCGCAAGCACCTGCAACAGAATCTAAAGCCTCCACTAACGGTACCCCAGCAGAAAACATGGTTGCTAAAGTACGTGCCCATCTTGCAATGGTAGCTTTGCGAATAATCTCGCCAAATATTGGTGCTTTGAGCATCAGCTTATCCATAGTGGCTTGCATACTCAATGAACGCTTCCAAGTGTAAAAGAAAAACCATACCGCTAAACCAATTGAGCCAAAAATTGCCCACCACCATTCTACAAATATCTTAGAAATCGCCATCACAATCAATGTCGGTGTGGGTAAGTCGGCACCAAAGCTGCTGAATAAATCTTCAAACGCGGGAATTACGAAAATCATAATCACAGCAGTAATTACAAAGGCCACAACAAGAATAGAAATTGGGTAAATTAGCGCAGATTTAATTTTACCTTTAATAGCTTGAATTTTTTCTTTATAGGTCGCCAAGCGATCAAGCAAAGTATCCAAAATACCAGCCTGCTCGCCAGCTCCAACTAGGTTGCAAAAAAGTGCATCAAAATGTAGCGGGTATTTACGAAAGGCAGCGCTCATGCTGCTACCTGTTTCAATATCGGATTTAATATCTAACAACAATTTAGCAACGGCTGGGTTGCTGTGGCCCTTACCTACAATATCAAATGACTGCAGTAGTGGTACGCCTGCTTTCATCATGGTGGCAAGTTGGCGTGTAAATAGGGTGACGTCTTTTTCTGATACGCTGCCCTTACTTTTAAAGCTACTTTGTTTTTTTACTTTGGTAACGGTAATGCCTTGGCGACGTAAGGTAGCATTAACGAATGAATCGCCAGTCGCTTTCATCTCACCTTTAATGAGTTTGCCTTTTTTGTCTTTGCCTTCCCAAGAGTAGGTGAGCTCTTTTGTGGCTTTAGCATTAGCTGCCATATTGATTCCCCATATTATTCATTAGTACAAGCTTCGACTTCCTCAATTGAGGTTAAGCCTTGCATGACTTTAATTAAACCAGACTGACGCAAATCTTTAACGCCTTCAATTTTTGCTTGATCGGCAATATCATGCGCCGTGCCACTTTTCATAATAATTCGACTAATCGCATCGGTGATTGGCATTACTTGATAAATACCAACTCGACCTTTGTAGCCATTATTACACATTTCACAGCCACCTTCTTTAGGGCCATATAATTGCCATGATCCATCTAAATCTGCTTCGGTGAATCCTACGCCAAGCAAGGCCTCATTTGGTACATCGTTCATAGGTACTTTGCAGCTTTTACATAAACGCCTAGCTAAACGTTGCGCGGTGATGAGTGAAACAGCTGACGCAATATTAAACGGCGCTACGCCCATATTTAAAAGTCGCGTTAGGGTAGAAGGTGCATCATTGGTATGTAAGGTTGAAAGCACCATGTGGCCTGTAGATGCGGCTTTAATGGCCATGTCTGCAGTTTCAAGATCGCGAATTTCACCAATCATGATGATGTCTGGATCTTGCCGCAAGAATGATTTTAGCGCGGCGGCAAAAGTAAGGCCTTGCTTATCATTTACGTTCACTTGGTTAATACCAGCGAGCGGGATTTCACACGGGTCTTCCGCCGTGGCAATATTAACCCCAGGGTTGTTTAAAATATTGAGGCAAGTGTAAAGTGATACCGTTTTGCCAGAACCTGTTGGCCCTGTTACCAACACAAGGCCATAAGGTCGGCTGACAGCGCTAAGAAGCGCCTCTTTCTGTGCAGGCTCGTAGCCTAACGCTTCAATGCCTAGCGTGGCACTAGAGGGATCTAAAATCCGCATCACGATTTTTTCACCATTGATAAGCGGTAACGTACTAACCCGAAAATCAATAGTGCGCGTTTTAGATAACACCAATTTCATGCGGCCATCTTGCGGAATACGTTTTTCAGAGATATCCATGCTGGAAATCACTTTAATGCGCGAAGCGAGCTTATCTTTAATGGCTAGTGGTGGTTGGGTAATCTCGCGCAAAATGCCATCTACCCGATAACGAACGCGGTAAAACTTTTCATAAGGCTCAAAGTGCAAGTCAGAGGCGCCCATGTTAATGGCGTCCAACAGCATTTTATTTAAAAACTTAACAACAGGCGCATCGTCAACTTCTTGCGTTTGCGCAACGTCCTCTTGCTCTATATCATCGCCACCTAAGTCGTAATCATCATTACCTAAATCTAGCGACTTCATGCTGGTGTCACTAGCTTCAATGAGCTTATCAATCCAGCGGCCGAGTTTATCGTCTTCTACTACTACTGGAGAAAGGCTCATGCCCATTTGGAACTGTACGCTATCTAAGGCATGTAGATTGGTTGGGTCAGAAATTGCAACATAAAGTACGTTGTTACGCACTTGCAAGGCAAGTACGCGATTTGACAACATTAACTTTTCGTCAATTTTCTTAGGCGGCAAATAATCTGGGTTAAAAGCATCTAAATTAAAATAAGGAAAGCCAAATGCTTTTGCAGAAGTTTCGGCAATTACTAGCGCACTTAGTTTTTTGCTTTGAATAAGTCGTGTAATAAATAGCGAGCTAGCCGCATTGGCCTGCGCTTGTATCGCATTTGCTTCAACTTCAGAAAGTAATTTTTCTTGAATTAAAGTGCGAGCGAGTCCGCTAAGTTTGTTGGCTGGTGCTACAGTAGACATAAAATTCTATCAATAAACAACATTAAAGCCTTCCCAATTACTTGTTATCAAACTAATAATGCCCTTTAGAAATTTTTTTGTAAAGTCTTTGCGCTTGTTACAGCACAAAATTTACAATTTAATGTACCTTTTACATCTTAGCTACATTACATATTTGCAATAATTTCATCACCAAATTGCGCCGTACCCACTTGTGTTGCACCTTCCATTTGACTTGAAAAATCGCCCGTTACACGTTTAGATATAATTGCTTTTGCTACACCGTTTAGCACTAAATCTGCAGCTTCAACCCAGCCCATATGGCGCAACATCATTTCAGCAGAAAGTATTAAAGAACTAGGGTTAGCTAAATCTTTACCTGCGATTTTTGGCGCAGTGCCGTGAGTGGCTTCAAACATTGCAACGGTGTCACTTAAATTGGCGCCTGGTGCAATGCCAATGCCGCCAACTTGCGCCGCCAAAGCATCGCTCATGTAATCGCCGTTTAGGTTTAAGGCAGTTACCACATCGTAATCTGCTGGGTGTAATAAAATTTCTTGTAAGAACGCGTCGGCAATGCAGTCTTTAATGACAATGCCATTCGGCAATTTACACCATGGGCCACCGTCAATCTCAACTGCGCCAAATTCTTCTTTTGCGAGTTCATAGCCCCAGTCTCTAAAGCCACCTTCGGTGAACTTCATGATGTTGCCTTTATGGGTAATAGTGACAGATTTGCGATTGTTATCAATCGCGTACTGAATCGCCTTGCGGATTAAGCGTTTGCTACCATCTATTGAAACTGGCTTAATGCCAATGGCCGAACTTTCAGGAAAGCGAATTTTTTTACGCATACCCATGTCGCTTAAAAATTGAATCACTTTTTTTACTTCATCAGAGCCCGCAGCCCATTCAATGCCTGCGTAAATGTCTTCAGTGTTTTCTCTAAAAATCACCATATCCACTTTTTCTGGCGCTTTAACAGGGCTAGGTACGCCAGTGAAATATTGAATTGGGCGCAAGCACACGTATAAGTCTAACTCTTGGCGTAATGTCACGTTCAGCGAGCGTATACCGCCGCCCACAGGCGTGGTGAGCGGGCCTTTGATTGAGATTACATATTCTTTGAGCGCCTTCATGGTTTCGTCTGAAAGCCAAGTATTTTTGTCGTAAATAGTCGTGGATTTTTCGCCTGCAAAAACTTCCATCCAAGAGATTTTACGTGCGCCACCGTAAGCTTTATTCACGGCGGTATCCACTACTTTAATCATTGGTGGCGTAATATCAAACCCGATGCCATCGCCTTCAATAAATGGGATAATAGGATGATTCGGCACGTTGAGCGAATTGTCGGCGTTGACCGTTATTTTTTCGCCCGTGCTCGGCACTATAATTTTTGAATCTAGTATTTTTGAAGACATAACATAATTCCTAATGATAATTTTATTCAATAAACCCTTTAACGTAGTGTGCCAGTTCACTGCTCACGAGAAGCATGCTACGTTAAAAGCCTATATCGATACGCCAAATGTGTACGCCGCAGGGCGATTAGACACAGATAGCGAGGGCTTGCTCATTTTAACCGATGATGGCCTGTTGCAACACCGTTTAAGTGACCCAAAACATAAAGAATTGAAAACTTATTGGGTGCAGGTAGAAGGCGCGCCTTGCGATGCGGATTTAGAACCACTGAGATTAGGGTTGGATTTAACTGATTTTGTAGCAAAACCTGCCCAAGCGCGGCTTATGAGCGAACCTGAAAATTTATGGCCGCGAGACCCGCCAATACGGGAGCGTAAGGCGATTCCGACCAGTTGGCTAGAAATTAAAATTTCTGAGGGTAAAAACCGCCAAGTGCGGCGCATGACGGCTAAAATTGGCTTTCCTACTTTGCGGTTAATTCGCTATGCCATAGGCAATTACACGATTGATAATTTGGAAGCTGGCACTTACAAGGTGCTTTCAATATGAACTCAGGCAACATGAAACCAGTCATTATATTTCGCTTCATTGCACACGAAGGCGCGGGCTATTTGGGCGACTTTTTAACCGCACAAAATATACCATGGCAATTACACGAGGTAGATGAAGGTAAGCCAGCACCCGCGTCGATATTGGCTCACAGCGGCATGGTATTGATGGGTGGTCCCATGAGTGTGAATGATGATTTGCCTTGGATTGCACCAATATTAGACTTAATTCGTGAAGCTTATGCTAATGATATTCCATTACTCGGCCATTGCTTGGGTGGGCAGCTTATTAGTAAAGCACTCGGTGGCGTTGTGAGCAAAAATGCGGTTAAAGAAATCGGCTGGGGTAAAGTGACAGTTAGCCAAAATGCAGTGGCAAAACATTGGTTTGGCGAGATTGAACTATTTAACGCCTTTCACTGGCACGGCGAAACGTTCAGTTTGCCAGCAGGCGCTATTCACTTGCTTGCCAGCCCGTATTGCCAAAACCAAGCGTGGTCAATTGGCAAGCATTTGGCGTTTCAAACGCACATTGAAATGACCATTGGCATGGTGCAAAAATGGTGTGAAGCAGGTGCTGACGAACTAAAAGAATCTGCCAGTAGTATTGCCGTTCAGCAGGCAGATGACATGCAACAAACTTTGCCTTTACATGTATTTTTTCTCAATAAAGTGGCAAACCAAGTTTATATGCAGTGGATTCAAGGCCTAAAATCTTGAGTATGTTAAAATTAACTAAATTTTATTGAGATACGCATTATGTCAGGTAATACAATCGGCACTTTATTTACATTTACTTCGTTTGGCGAATCACATGGCGCGGCGATAGGCGGCGTGGTAGATGGCTGTCCGCCAGGCTTGGCGCTGTGTGCAGAAGATTTACAAATTGATTTAGACCGCCGCAAACCTGGCACTTCGCGCCATGTTACACAACGCCAAGAAGCCGATATGGTAGAAATTTTATCTGGCGTATTTGAGGGAAAAACCACGGGTGCGCCGATTGGTTTACTAATCCGCAATACCGACCAACGCAGTCAAGATTATTCAAAAATCATGGATACCTTTCGCCCAGGCCATGCAGATTACACTTATGCGCAAAAATATGGCATACGCGATTATCGTGGTGGCGGACGTTCAAGCGCACGTGAAACTGCTGTACGCGTGGCCGCTGGCGCTATCGCTAAAAAATGGTTACTTGAACGTTTTGGGGTAACGATTCGTGGCTACATGAGCCAGTTAGGTGAAATTGAAATTCCGTTTGAAACTTGGGATTGCGTGAATGAAAATCCATTTTTCTCACCTAACACCAAAGTGTTACCGCAATTAGAAGAATATTTAGATAAAGTTCGTGCCGAGCGCGATTCTGTTGGTGCAAAAATTACCGTGGTGGCAGAAGGCGTGCCTGTGGGTTGGGGTGAGCCAATTTTTGACCGCCTAGACGCTGAAATCGCCTATGCCATGATGAGCATTAACGCAGTAAAAGGCGTAGAAATTGGCGCAGGTTTTGCTGCTATTTCGCAGCGTGGCAGCGTGCATTCAGATGAAATGACGCCGCAAGGCTTTGTCACCAACCATGCAGGCGGAATTTTAGGCGGCATTTCTACGGGGCAAGAAATCCGAGTGAATGTTGCACTCAAACCCACGTCAAGTATTCCGCAAGAACGTCGCTCGATTGATAAAAATGGTAACGCCGTGACTATGCAAACCACAGGCCGCCACGACCCGTGCGTAGGAGTACGCGCTACGCCAATTGCCGAGGCGATGTTGGCACTGGTGTTGATGGATCATGCGCTACGAAATAGAGCGCAAAATGCGGATGTGGTGTGTAATACGCCAAAACTCTAACCATGCCCAATATGGTCACACTTACTACTTTTGATAACTCGCTTGAAGCGCACATTTTCAAAGGCTTGTTAGAAAGTGAAGCCATTCCCGTATTTTTGGTAGGCGAACATTTTTTTAACGCACAAAGCTTGTTGAATGTTGGGCTTGCCCATATTCGCTTGCAAGTGCCAAGTGCCTTAATTGGTGAAGCCAAACAAGTGTTGGCAGATTTTAACAAAGGTGAGTTTGAAAAGCCTTTAGTAGAAACGTTTAGCCTAAGCCCAGAAGTTTGTCCAAAATGTGGTTGTGCAGAAACAGGGCAAACTTTGTCTTACAGCTCATTTCTAGCCAATGCAGCGTTAGCTTTGTTGTACATTGGCGTGATGATGAAGCCTATAAAAAGCACTATTTGCACGCAATGTAAATGCAAAATTGATTAACTGATTGCATCACTTGACCCACAAACTGCACTTTAATCTATCCCGCTTTTACTTTATTTACTACTTCTTTGTTGGTGCGTTTGTGCCATATTGGGGTTTGTATTTAAATTCTGAAAGTTTCACGCCTGCGGATATTGGCATTCTCATGTCTTTATTCCAAATTAGCCGCATTTTTGCGCCTAATTTTTGGGGCTGGTTGGCAGACCATACGGGCAAGCGCGTGCAGTGGATAAGGCTAACCGCCGCATTAGGTTTAATGGGCTTTGTGGCGGTGTTTTGGGCGCATGGGTTTTGGGCATTGTTTTTGGTGATGGCTTCGCTTAGTTTATTTACCAGCTCTACCTTGCCGCTTTCAGAATCGCTCACTTTGGCGCATTTAGCTACTACCAACGGCCATTACAGCCGCATTCGCATGTGGGGCTCGTTGGGCTTTATTGTGGCGGCGGTGATGTTGGGTTTTTTAACAGAAGCTTACGGCATTAAAACATTGCTATGGTTTTTGTTGGCGGTACAAATTACTTTATTTGCGCTCGCTTTTAAACTACCAGAAGCCACCATCGCCCCACATGCGCATGATACATTTTCTATTTGGCAGGTAGTTAAGCAGCCCAACGTGATTGCGTTGCTGGTGGGTTGCGCGCTCATGGTCACGGCGCATGGCGTGCTCTACAATTTTTATTCAATTTATTTAAGCGACCGTGGCTACAGCAAAGGCATGATAGGCTTGCTGTGGGCGGTCGGCGTTATCTGCGAAATTGGCATTTTTATGCTGATGCCAAAAATCATGGCACGTTTTAGCTTAAAAACGATTTTACTTATCAGTTTAGCGCTCGCTGTCCTCCGCTTTAGTATGATAGGCGTTGCTGTAGACAACCTAGTGCTGCTCATCATTGCGCAAAGCTTGCACGCGGCAACGTTTGGCAGCTTTCATGCGGCATCGGTTGAAGTGATTACACAATTTTTTAATGGTCGCCATCAAGCTAAAGGCCAAGCAATTTATAATAGCGTGGCGTATGGCATCGGCGGCACAATAGGCGGCGTAGCAGGCGGTTATGGGCTGCAATATTTAGGCGGGCAACGCACATTTATGCTCGCGGCGATATTCCCGCTATTGGGTTTATTGGTGATAGGATTAGGCTTGAAACTTAGTATAAATAAGCAGAATACACAGGGGATGTTTAGATGAACAGCATGAGAAGCGCACTAATATTAGTGACGAGCCTGTTATTTTCCAACGCTTGCTTGGCCGATACCAATGTAAATATTGTCGGCTTATTTAGCAGCAAAGCCGTACTAATCATTAACGGTGGCAAGCCAAAAACATTGAGCGTAGGCCAAACCAGTGATGGCGTTAAATTACTTGCGGCCGATAGCAGAATGGCGACCTTGCAAATTGAAGGTAAAACTAAGCAGCTTGGCATGGGGCAAGCTGCTTCAGTGGGCGGTGGTAACGCAAATGCTGCAGCCTCAAGCGTGATTTTGTATGCAAACCGAGAAGGACATTTTTTATCAGATTGCCAAATTAACGGTGCAACCCTTAAATTTTTGGTGGATACTGGGGCTACTACAGTAGCGCTTAATAGTGGCGATGCAAAATTCGCGAATATTGATTATAAACGCGGCGAGCCTATTCAAATAGGCACGGCCAACGGCGTGGTAACAGCCTATCGAGTGACGATTGCTAGCCTTAAAATTGGCGCGGTTACTCTGAATCAAGTAGAAGGCAGTGTGCTTGAAGGTGGCTCACCATCGGTCGTGCTAATGGGCATGAGCGCGTTAAATAGGCTGGATATGAAGCGGCAAGATATTGCACTGACCTTAACTAAAAAATATTAAGTTTGTTGAGTAGCTTGAAGTGAAAATGGGCAGAAAAATCTGCCCATTTTTACTTTTTAACTAGAATTAAACCTTACTTTTGAACCTTAATTTTAAAAGTTCAGCCTTATTGCAGTCTTACAAACTAAAAATGCCAACTTAACCGCAATTAATATTTAAGCGTTAAACTTACGTTTACAGAACGCCCCATGCCAGGTACCGTTAAGTTATGCAAAACGCCCGTTCCCATCGTTGCGCCTTGTCCGAGATACGCACCACCTAGCGGGTCTGCATAGTATTTATCAAAAACGTTTTCTACCGCAAAATCTAAACGTGCGTGTTTCCAATCGTAGCTGCTGTATAAATTAAGCAAGCCGAAGCCAGCTGTTTTTAGCTCTTTTCGTACCTCTTGTACATTATCTTTGCTTTCCACTAGTTTGGCTTGTATGGTATTCGTCCAACTGCCTAGTTGATGCTCAAGGGCGAATTTTGCATTGAGCGGCATGATGTTGTACAAATCATCATCCGTCGTGTTGTTTTTACCACGCATGTAATTAACTGCGCCTAATGCGCTAAAGCTACCCAAACCTGTACCACTGGCGAGTGCCATTTTCCCCGATACATCAATGCCGTAAAGCCTTGCGGATTGGTTATCTAAACTTAAATTGGCAAAACCATCACCGCGAGCCGCACACACTTTACCTACCGTTGCACAAGTCACCGCGTCAATATAATCACTCACGTAAGTAAAATATGGCGTGGCTTTAAAGCTCCAATTTTCTTGCGTAGCATCATGCCAATTTGCAGTAACACTAAGCGTATGTGCTTTTTCTGCTTTTAGATTTAAATTTCCAACATAACCATTGCCGTCACCGTAGAGGTTGTTCATATTCATGACCATGCTATTGTTGTTTGACCAAGCAAAACGTTCATACACATTAGGTGAGCGTGTCTTTAGCGCGTAACCCAGCTCGTAGGTTTGGCTTGCATTTGGCATATAGCGCGCTAATGCTGTGACATCAATATTATTGTCTGTTTTAGAACGGTCAGCCACGTTAAATGCGCCTGGAATGCTATTTGCTAAATTTGGATTGCCATAGCCCATCATGCCACCCATATTGTTATAGCCCTGCACTCGGCCTGTATCCATTTTTACAGTGCTACTACGCAAACCTAGCTGAGATAACCATTGTTCACTCCATTTTGCTTGCCACTCTGCAAAAACATCATAACGGTCACGTTGACCATTGTTAATGTTCCAGAAAGTATTGGGTGCCATCATCATAGAGGGTGGTGAAGCAAGCCAGTAATCATCCAAACGGTAACGCTGATACTCTGCACCTATACTTAATGTGTCGCGCTCAGTAAGTTTAAATTCTCCCTTAACATTTAAGCCAGTCGTTCTACCTTCGGTATCCATCGGCATTCCAGCAACAGTGCCAGTCGCGCCATACCAATACAATTTATCATCGCCAAATTGCATGTTGTGGCGCACGTTTTCATGGTAAGCACGTGCCTCTAAAGCACCCCAGCCATATTGACCTTTATAACTTAAATTATATTGCTTTGCTTCGTTGCCAGTCATGTCCATACGTTGATTCACAAATCCTTGTTTTGGGATATCTTGCAAACCTAATTTAAATTCCACCAAGTGGTTTTCATGTTGCAAACCAAAGGCCAACGCGTGGTTGCGCGCTTTATAATAAGTAGAACCCACTTCATCACTATCTAGATAACCTCTATCTTTAGTTCTATCACTAGAAGCGTTAATAGTTGCTAAACCAGCTGGCTTAAAATGACCGCCAGCTGTGTAATTATTCGCTTCAACCGTTGAACCTGTATAACGCATATACACTTTTTCATTAGCAACACTGGTTGATAGATTCACGCCACGCGCATCATTATTACTACGATAAAACGTACCTATCTCTGCCTTTATCAATAAATCTTGCCCATCTTTTGCAAACTCTGGTGTAGCCGAATTAACCAATATAGTCCCAGCAATACTATCACCACCTAGACTAACAGGGCTAATCCCTGCATAGACTTGTGTATTTTCTACATTATTTGGTGCAATGTATGACAGTGGCGGATTCATGTGATTAGCACAGCTTGAAATTAAATCCATGCCATCCACTTTAATTCGAATGCGGTCATCGGCTAAACCATGAATGACTGGTAAGCTAGATACGCCACCAGCACGATAAAAACTTAAACTGGGTTGATCTTGTAATATGCTAGCAGTGTCGCTGGTGTTCGGGCGTGACATTTCATTGATATGAAATTTTTCGGCACGCACTTCAATAGCTGGCAATGAGACCTCCTCTGCAGCCGTATTGAAAGCCACTATTCCTAATAAGCCTGATGTTAAAATGCTAGAAAGTATATTCTTCTTAAGTTTAATTTCCTGCATGGTAAACCCCTTGTATAAAGGGGGGTATTCTACAAACTAAATGTAGTGCTGAAAATGTGGCAAATTGCCGCACCCCATCTACCATTTTAGATGAAATATACACATGCTATTGGCGGATTCAACTACGAAGTGCGACACTCTGAAGATTAAAAGACCAATAGAGCGTTTTTATCGAGTACTAGGCAATGCAGAAAGTGGCTGCGGTTTAGGTTTGGCGATTGTGCGTGAAATCGCGCAGCAGCACCATGCGCGGGTTGCGCTTGGCTTTGCAAATCTGCAGCAATCTAAAGGCACGATAGTTAAAGTGATTTTTAGAGAAGATGGTTTTAGTACGCTGAAATAATGGCATTTAAACTGTCGAGAGAAAAATGCTGCCCTGCGAGGCAATAGCAGAGCGGCTCACAGGGCAGTGAATTGGAGTGGGGCTAATTCAGCGTGATTTTACTGAATAAATTTGGTCTTGTTCAGTATAAAAAAACGGCCAAAACATGAACTTTGGCCGTTAGTGTTAGATTTTTCCTAAGCTTAATAGAGTTTAATCCTTAAGCACAAAGGTAAGCTTCATTACTACGCGATACTCAGTGACCTTACCATCTTTCACTTTAACGCTTTGGTCTTGCACCCAAGCGCCAGTAATGCCTTGTAGCGTTTCAGAGGCTTTTGCTACGCCTTGTACCATTGCGTCTTCAAAACTTTTGTTACTTGAGGCTATAATTTCAATTACTTTTGCGACAGACATTTGAAACTCCTTTGTTGTAATAAAGCGTAAAGTTGTGAAGTGCGGCGTTTTTTTAAGCTATTTTTTTCTTTTGTCGTTCTCAATCAATGCGTAAGCTGAATGATTGTGAATGGATTCAAAATTCTCAGACTCCACAGTGTAAGCCACAATGCGTGCTTCTGCATTAAGTTGCGCAGCAACGTCGCGTACCATGTCTTCAACAAATTTTGGGTTGTCGTAAGCGCGTTCGGTAACAAATTTTTCATCTGGGCGTTTTAGCAAGCCATAAAGCTCGCATGAAGCTTGTTTTTCAACTAAGTCAATAATGTCTTCAATCCAAATAAAGTCGCTGATAAGCGCGGTGACTGTGACATGGCTACGCTGATTATGTGCGCCGTAATCTGATATTTTTTTGCTACATGGGCAAAGGCTAGTCACTGGCACGAGTACTTTAACGGTGATGTCAATTTTGTCATGGCTGATTGCGCCAATAAATGTCACTTCGTAATCTAGCAGGCTTTTTACGCCAGAAATTGGCGCGGCTTTATTCACAAAGTAAGGGAAAGTCATTTCCACATGACCAGATTCGGCTTCTAAACGCTTCACCATTTCGCGCAAAATTGTTTCAAATGATTCAATTGAAATCGCATGTTCGTTCATGTTGAGAATTTCAACAAAACGTGACATGTGCGTGCCTTTAAATTGCTGCGGTAAATGTACGTACATGTTGAACATAGCTACAGTATGCTGCATTCCGCCGGAGCGGTCTTTCACAATCACAGGGTGGCGAATGGCCTTGATGCCGACCTTGTCAATGGCAATATGGCGCGTGTCTATTGTATTTTGTACGTCTTCAATAGGGCTGGGTTTTGTATTTGAGAGTGTGGCTTGGTTCATGATATTTCCATTTAGCGATTACTTTGAGTTAATACTTGAGTATATCACTAGGTTATTTGTCTCGCAATTGCGGCAACAATGCCTTCAGCGTTCAGACCACACTCAGCCAACATAGTTTCATGTACGCCGTGCTCAATAAATGTATCTGGCAGACCTAAACATAAAGTTCTAATAAGCGGCTTATTAGCTTGCTGCATGGTTTGCAATGCCTCCATCACGGCTGAGCCTGCGCCACCCATCACAGAGTTTTCTTCAACGCTTACAATCAATGTGTGGTCAATGCTTAGTTTTTCAAGCATTGCGCGGTCAATTGGTTTTACGAAACGCATGTTCACGACCGTGGCATCGAGTTTTTCGCCCGCTTTTAAACATGCAGTGAGCATGCTGCCAAAGCTTAGAATAGCGATTTTTTTAGCTTGGCTTTCTCGTTTTATTTCAGCGGTGCCAATCGGTATGGCTTGCATTTTTTGTTCAATAACCACGCCTGTGCCGCTGCCGCGTGGGTAGCGCACTGCTGCAACGCCTTTATATTGAAAACCTGTGTAAAGCATTTGTCTGCATTCATTTTCATCAGAAGGCGCCATAATCACAATGTTTGGAATGCATCTGAGAAAGCTTAAATCAAAGCTACCAGCATGTGTTGGGCCGTCTGCGCCCACCAAGCCAGCGCGGTCAATCGCGAATAATACGGGTAAGTTTTGCAAGGCAATGTCGTGAATTAGCTGGTCGTAAGCACGCTGTAAAAACGTGCTGTAGATTGCCACAACTGGTTTTAAGCCATCGCAAGCCATGCCAGCGGCAAAGGTGAGAGCGTGTTGCTCAGCAATGCCCACATCAAAATAACGATTTGGATATTTTTCAGCAAACGTATTTAAACCTGAACCATCGCACATGGCTGGCGTTACGCCAATTAAGCGCTCATCTAGCGCGGCCATGTCTACCAGCCATTCGCCAAATACTTGAGTGTAGGTTTTTTTAGATGCTCCAGCTAGTGCATCGCCATTGCAGGGGTCAAATTTACCTACACCGTGAAACTTATTAGGGTCTTCTTCTGCAGGTTCAAAGCCTTTGCCTTTTTGCGTCACAATATGCAAAAACTGCGGGCCTTTTAATTGTTTGATGTTGTTAAGCGTATCAACTAATGCATCTAAATCATGTCCGTCAATCGGACCTATGTAGTTGAACCCTAGTTCTTCAAACATAGTACCAGGCAATACCATGCCTTTAACGTGTTCTTCTGCACGTTTAGCAAATTCCATTATTGGCGGCATGCCAGAGAGTACTTTTTTACCAGATGACCGCACTTTGTTGTAAAAACGACTAGACAATAATTTACTTAGGTAATTATTCAGCGCACCAACATTGTTTGAAATGCTCATGTCGTTGTCGTTGAGAATTACCAGCAAGTTCGCACTCATATTACCTGCGTTGTTTAACGCTTCAAATGCCATGCCAGCGGTCATTGCGCCATCGCCAATAATCGCAATGGCTCGGCGCTCTAGGCCAGCTTTTTGTGCAGCAACAGCCATGCCCAGCGCGGCAGAGATAGAGGTGCTAGAATGCCCCGTGCCAAATGTATCGTACTCACTTTCAGCACGACGCGGAAAACCTGCAATGCCTTTTGGCTTACGCAGATTCTTCATCGCTTCACGTCTGCCAGTGAGAATTTTATGTGGGTAGGTTTGGTGACCAACATCCCACACCAAGCGGTCATCAGGCGTATTGAATACATAATGTAGTGCGATGGTAAGTTCAACCACGCCCAAGTTTGAGGCTAAATGCCCACCAGTTTGGGCGACGCTATCGATGATGAATGTGCGCAATTCTTGCGCGAGTTGTACGAGTTGTATACGCTCTAAACTGCGAAGTTGCAGTGGCGCATCTATCGTATCAAGAATTGGTTTGCTGATTAACGGGGTCACAGTTGATTTTGCCACAATTTGGTCTATTTAAAAGGTAAAGTAATGTTAATTAGGCGGCTAAAAACTGCGCCGTGTAATGAAGTCTGCCAGTTCGCGCAAGCGTTGTGCTTTGTTGCCGAAAGGGGATAACGCCATAATGGCATTTTCATATAGTTGTTTTGCATGGTTTTTAGCTTGGTCTAAGCCTAATATGGAAACGTAAGTTGGTTTGTTGCTATTTGCATCTTTGCCAGCTGTTTTGCCCAGTGTGCTGGAGTCTGCTTCTACGTCTAAAATATCGTCCACTACTTGAAATGCTAAGCCGATATTCATGGCGTATGTTTGCATGGCTATAATTTGCTCTTGTGAGCCACTTATTGCGCCAAGCATAGCAGCAGCTTGAATGAGCGCACCTGTTTTTAATTGATGCATGGTTTCAAGTTCGGTTTGTGTGAGTGGTTTACCCACCGCGGCTAAATCAATTGCTTGGCCGCCCGCCATACCAGCGGAGCCTGAGGCTTTTGCTAAGATACTCAACATGCTGATTTGTTGGCTGGCTTCTGCACATAAACTGGTTTGAGATAGCAGTTCAAACGCTAAGCTTTGCAAAGCATCGCCCACTAATAGCGCGGTAGCATCATCATATTGTTTATGGCAACTTGGTTTGCCACGACGTAAATCGTCGTCATCCATGCACGGCATGTCGTCATGCACGAGCGAATATGCATGTATCAGCTCAACGGCGCTAGCGGCGGCATCTGCAATTTTAAAGTCGGTTTCGCATAACTCTGATGCAGCATAGCAAAGTAGCGCACGCACGCGCTTGCCGCCACAAAGAACACTGTAGCGCATGGCGCTGTGCAGGTTGTGTGGGGCTAAATCGGCAGAAGGCAGGTGATGATCTAAAATCAGCTCAATACGTGCTTGCTTGGCTTGCGCCCAGGCTGAAAAATCTTGCAAGGCGTTGTTAGGCAATTCTAAATCACTCATCGTTAGATTTAAATTGCACTAATTGATTGCGCTCATTCAAAAGTTGTACTTGCTGCTCAACTTGGGCGAGTGATTGCTGACAAAATTGCAGCAGTGCATTGCCGCGCTGGTAAGCGGCAAGTGAGGTTTCTAGCGTCATTTGGCCTGATTCCATTTGAGCAACAATGCTTTCTAGCTCAGCAAAAGCTTGTTCAAAGTTTTCAGGCTTATCAGTCACTGGTTTGTTGGTGTGGTTGGCTTTAGAAGGCGTCATTGCAGTTGTTGTTTAATTGAATTTTAAGCCGCTATTCTACCAAAATCTTACACTAAAAGCTTATGGTAAAACCTGTAGTAAAAACTCGTGAATATCATCAATCTCTTCTAAGCACACAGAATGCGCCATGTTGTATTCATGCCAGCGCACCGTGTAATGGCTGTTGAGTAGGGCATTGAGCGATATTTTATTCATTTCTAAACTAATCACATCATCGTGAATACCATGCGCCATAAAAATTGGAATATGCGCGTTGGCTTGGGTAGCTTCAGTAGCGAGTTTAGTTTTAATGGGCAGATAAGCTGACAATACCATCACCCCTGCAAGTTTTTGTGGGTAGCGTAAGCTTGTGTGTAGCGCAATTGCGCCACCTTGTGAAAAGCCTGCAATCACAATCCGCTCTGCTGGAATACCACGATTTATTTCATTTTTAATCAAAGTGTTAATGTAATTTTGGCTAATTTTTATGCCAGCTTCATCTTCTATGCTGCTGCCTGTTTTGCTATTCGGTGGGCCATATAAATCATACCAAGCGGGCATAATGTAGCCGCTGTTGCGCGTTACGGCCATGGCTGGCGCGTGCGGCAAAATAAAGCGTACATTTGGCAAGTTAAGTTTTTTGACAATGGGTTCAAAATCATGGCCATCTGCGCCCAAGCCATGAAGCCAAATAACGCTGGCATTCACTTTGGTGGTATTGGGGCTTATGAGTTCAAGTGGGGGTAGGTAATTCATGCGAGAGGCCAGTTAGAGTGTAAAGTAATGTGTAGTAGCGGTATCGTTGCTATTAAAAAAATAGGATATACGATATGCTGTTAAAAAGTAATGAAATCATAGCATTGTATTGAGTTGTAGGGCTAAAGCTGGTGATTAAAACTTGATTGTAAAACCAATGTAAAAACAATATCTATTAAAAATCCTGCATGAAAATATTCGCATTATTATCTGAGCATGGCGTGCGTTTTGGCTTGAGTGTGGCCATTATGATACTGATGCTGCTCAATGCTAATGGCGTGCTTAATTTATCTGCAATCAATAAGCTAGAAAACTTTGCTTACGACATGCGCTTGAATATGCTCATGCCGCGCACCGTGGATGACCGCATTGTGATTATTGATGTGGACGAAAAAAGCTTAAAAGCATTAGGGCGCTGGCCTTGGAGCCGTAATAAGCTCGCTAGTTTAGTAGATAAATTGTTTGATGATTACCAAGTTAAAGTGCTAGGTTTTGACATGGTATTCGCCGAAAAAGATGAAAGTTCTGGCCTAAAAAGTTTAGATGAAATCAAAACGCATTATCTAACAAACAACCAAGCATTAGGCCAAGCGCTTAGCGTTGAAGTAGATAAACTTAGGCCAACGTTAGATTACGACCAAATGTTTGCTAATAGTTTAAAAGGGCGCAATACGGTATTAGGATATGTGTTTACGCGTGATATAAATTCGCAGAGTAGCGGGATTTTGCCACCGGCTTCATTTTCTGAGAGTAGTTTTAAAGGCAAAAATATTGCGTTTATGCAGGCTGCAGGGTTTGGTGCAAATTTAGATATATTGCAAAACAACGCTAAATCAGCTGGGCATTTCAGCATCAATCCCGATGCAGATGGCATTATGCGCAGAGTACCTTTGCTTATTCAGTATGATGGTAATATCTACCAATCTTTGCCTTTGGCCGTTGCTGGCGTCGCGCTGGAGGTAGATAACATTAAGGCTGGCTTTGCAGGGTTGGGCGTTAATGAAAAATATTCTGGGCTAGAGTGGCTTAAGCTAGGTAGTCATCGCGTGCCTGTTGATGGCAATGTATCGGCGCTGATTCCCTATCGTGGCGCTGAAGGCAGCTTTCCTTATGTGTCCGCGGTAGATGTGTTTAATAATAAGGTTAACCCAGCAATACTAAAAAACAAGATAGTATTATTAGGCACTACCGCAGCTGGGTTGTTAGATTTACGAGCAACGCCCGTACAAACCGTTTACCCAGGCGTTGAGGTGCAAGCCAATATGATTGCTGGCATATTAGACAATAATATTAAAGAACAGCCAGAATACACCAATGGTGCAGAAATGTTCTTATTGTTCATGGTTGGGCTGTTATTGGCATTTATGTTGCCTGTATACAGCCCATTAAAGGCAACCGTGCTAACACTTGTCACTACCGTGGCCGTGCTGCTATTGAATTTATCGCTATGGCAATATGCTAATTTAGTGTTGCCATTGGCTTCACTATTGGTGATGATTGCGGCTATTTACTTCGTCAATATGTCGTATGGATTTTTTGTGGAATCGCGTGGCAAGCGCCAATTGGCGGGCTTATTTGGACAATATGTGCCGCCAGAGCTGGTGGATGAAATGGCTAAAGACCCAGAATCTTTTAATTTAGAAGGTGAAAGCCGTGAAATGACGGTGCTATTTTCTGATATTCGTGGCTTTACTAATATTGCAGAAGATTTAGACCCCAAACAATTAACACAGTTGATGAATGAGTTTTTAACGCCAATGACGCAGGTAATTCACCATAATCGCGGCACTATAGATAAATATATGGGCGATGCGATTATGGCGTTTTGGGGCGCACCGTTAGCTGACCCTAACCATGCAAAGCATGCGTTACAAGCCGCAATTAGCATGATAGATGCATTGGCAACCTTACAGCAAGACTTTGTCAAAAAGGGCTGGCCGCTTATCAATATTGGGGTAGGGCTTAACACTGGCTTAATGACAGTGGGTAATATGGGGTCAAGCTTTCGCATGGCGTATACCGTAATGGGCGATGCGGTGAATTTAGGCTCTCGGCTAGAAAGCCTCACTAAGAATTATGGTGTAGCTATAATTGTGAGTGAGTTTACTAAAGCGCAAGTACCAGATTTTATGTACCGCGAGCTAGACATTGTACGAGTAAAGGGTAAAGATAAGCCTGCGGCGATTTTTGAGCCAATTGGTGAAGTCACACAGTGCAATCAAGCAACAATCGATAACTTAAAGCAATACCACGAAGCGTTAATGCATTATCGCAACCAGCAATGGGGCTTAGCCGAAGCCCAGCTAATGGAGTTGCAAACACTAGAACCACAACGCTATGTGTATACAATGTACCTTAAACGCATTGCCCACTTTAAGCAAAATCCACCCGCGAGCGATTGGGATGGCGTCTTTAATTATGAATCTAAATAAGGGCAGCTTTATCAATATAAGTTTCTAAATTAGACAAGGCGCGAGAAAAAAATAACGACGCGGTATATGCTTGATATATAAGGAGTTATTTTTTTGTGAGCAACGCAGTATAATGACGAAAATTGTATTGATAAAGTTGCCCGTAAAGTAAAGTAACCATTATGCAAATAAAAATTCTAGGTTGTAGCGGCGGCATAGGCGGCGAGTTGCGCACCACATCCATGCTTATAGATAGCGATATTTTGATAGACGCTGGCACAGGTGTGGGCGATTTATCTTTAGATGAATTGTTGAAAATTGACCATATTTTTATTACACACTCGCATTTAGATCACATAGCGTTCATTCCGCTGCTGCTTGATACGGTCATGGGCATACGCGCCGCGCCAGTAACCGTGCATGCTAGTGCGGAAACCATTGCCACTTTGCGCACGCATATTTTTAATTGGAAGGTCTGGCCAGACTTTAATACCATTCCAGATGTGACCCAGCCATTTTTGCTTTATAACGAAGTAAAACTAGGTGAAACGCTTACCTTCAACGGCCGCAACATTACTGCATTGCCCGCTAACCACGTGGTTTCAGCAACAGGGTACCAAATAGATAGCGGCGCAGCCAGCTTGGTGTTTACGGGCGACACCACCACTTGCGATGCACTTTGGCAGGTCGTAAATAACATCAATAATCTAAAATATTTAATTATAGAAACCGCTTTTAGCAATAGTGAAATTGAACTCGCAAAACTTTCAAAGCACTTATGCCCATCGTTGCTGGTGGCTGAGTTGGGTAAACTAAAACATCAAAATATTAAAGTGTTTATTACGCACTTAAAACCTGGCGAAGGTGAAAGCATTATGCAAGAAATTGCCGAAAGCCATTTAACTATGCCGATACACGCGCTAAATAAGCACCAAATATTTAGTTTGTAATATCCAACTTGTACCATCAAATCTTAAGGTTACAAAATGGCAATTGCCGACCAAACATTATTTGAGCAGCTAGAACCAATCGCAAGGCTTTCTGCTGGCCGCAAAAAAGAGCTTGCCTCGCTATGCTTTATAGAAACGGTTAATAAAGATATTGACCCGTTACGCATGAATGTGGCGCGGTCTGCACAGGCGCTTTATCTTATTTCAGGTGAGTTAGAGTTGCATTTTGAGAATGAAAATATGGTGATGCAGGGTGGTTCTGAAGCCGCAAAACAACCTTTCAATAACCACGCCAATATTAAAAACGCAGTTGCTAAAACCAATATAGAAGTTTTGCGTATTGATATGGATTTGCTCGACATTATGATGACGTGGGATCAGTTATCACATGCAGAAATTGCGCCTAAACCACCTCAAGAAAAAATAGCAGAAAAGCCAAAAGCTGCATCAAAAGTCATACCTAAAATCACGCCAGAAATTATTCAAGAAGATAACCCAAGCATAGCAGATAATATCGCACCTAAAACACGTACAACAGGTGAATGGATGAGCGATACGGGCGTATTTAGTGCATTTAACCTGCAAAAAGGTGTGTTCAGCCAGCTACCTACTGCCAATGTTGAAGAAATGTTTAAACGCATGACCAGTGTGCCTGTCAAGGCTGGGCAGGTGATGGTTAAGCAAGGCAGCGCGGGAGATTATTACTACTTAATTCAAAGTGGCGCGGCTGTTGTAAGCCGGGTGGTAGATGCTAACCAGCCCATTGTAATATTAGCTGAGCTGCAAGAAGGCAGCGCCTTTGGCGAAGAAGCCTTGGTGTCAGATGCTAAACGTAACGCTACAGTAACCATGAGTGCCGATGGAGAATTGCTACGCCTCAATAAAAAAGACTTTGTAGAGCTGCTAAAAGCCCCGCTAATTACGCAAATCAGCATGGCAGATGCTAACGCCCAAGTAAATGCAGGCGCGGTGTGGGCAGATGTGCGATTACCTTCAGAGTATGAACATGACCATATTACAGGCGCAATTAACCTGCCGCTAGATGAAATTCGCAAACACGCCAGAAATTTAGACCCCAATAAAACCTACATCAGCTATTGCCAAACAGGCCGCCGCAGCTCCGCCGCCGCGTTTATATTGGTGCAAAGCGGGTTTAAGGCAGTAGTGTTAAAAGGTGGGACTAGAGCTGGCTAGCTTATATATTAATTGGCGGTTAGTTATAAGCTGTTAGTAATTTAAGTCGGATTAATATCTTTTTTCTTTTAAGTAATAGCAACTAGCGAATTTGTAGCCAAATACGTGGGTTGATGGTGTTTGGCCCCATAGAAAATCCCCTTTGATAGCGACTAAGTCCTTGAATGATTTCTGGAAGAGTAGACCAAATAAGGGCAATTAAAGTGAGAAGCGCAAAGAACCTCCAAAATGAAAAGAGTTTTACTTTGTAACTTTCTTGAGGGCTAGCAAATTATCATATGAGTAGTGCCCAATCATCAGTCCTATCATAGAAAACATGAGTACTTGGCTGATAGGCATAACAATCACACCGTCAACTAATGAATATACGGCATTTGTCATTATGGTGAAGAATAATATAACCGCTAAGTTTTTATCTAAACTAGATTGACTTTCTAGAGTATTGATATTGAATTTCTTTAGCCATTGAGCGATACCGTAGCCTGCAATTGCTAATATGATAAAAGTAGCTGGCAAGCCCCATTCTGAAGCGAGTTGCAATAAACTATTATGGGGTTGGAGCATTATGGAATTATGCCAAGGCGCATTCATTGGGCCTATACCAAATACAGGATTTTCTTGTATAAATTTTAGGCACTCCAACCACAAAGCTGTGCGGTCGCTAGTGGATTCTCTTGCTATGGTGCCAGTTATTACAGTGCTCCCCTGTAATGATGGGATGGTTTTAAATAAAAAGTAATATCCAGCAAAGCCAGTTGCAATATTAATGAGCTGAATCCGTAAAAACGGCCAAGCATGTTTTTTATAGATGGCCGCGGTGATAATTACTCCAACCAGCCAAGCCACCAAAACGCCACGAGAAGCCGAGTAGAATAGTAATACCCACCAACATGAAAGTGCAAAGTACAGCCAAAACTGTATATTTTTTTAAGGTTAAAAGTCAATAATGGTAGAGTAATGAATGCTATAGGCCAAAGTTGGTATTGGTTAAATGACCGGATGTTATTAAAGCCAGTAAAAGGCGAAGGCCAATGTAGAGGGGTGTTAGAAGCAATGGCAGAAAAATAGCCAACATAAAAAGCAAATAAATAAAGAGTTACGCTCGCCCATAATATGAAACTTAGCGATTTAATTAGCAACGCCTTGTTTTCATTAAATAAGTTAACAATATAGAGAGTTAAATATGATAAACCAGCAAAAATAGAAACTTCAATGGCAGCGTGTCTTGGGGATTTTGCTAAAATAACTGAGATGAAACTGAAAGCAAGTAGTAAATAAAAACTATATTGGAGGCTCTTTTTTTTTAGTGGGGTTAACTTGCTTATATTAAATCTGAGTAATACGGAGTGAAATAAAACTAGCGCAAGTAATAATAATTCAAGCAGTCGTTGGCTGTCATGAAAGTAGATGTAGTTGGGCATGAAATCAACACTAGGTAAAAAAGTGATTAATGCTATATAGGCTGCTATAACCAGCAATTTCGTAAAGTCAAAAAACTTGATGCCTAACATGTTGAAACAACCTTTAATTTTTATAGATTAAGTTTGCCTTTATTGTACACGCTAATTTAGTCATTTTGATTCATGCCAAAAACGCGGGCCAGCCGCAGTGTAGCCCATTGAAAACCCTTTCTCATTCCCAGATAATCCTTTGATAAGCTCTGGTAAGGTTGACCATACCATGGCGACCAGTACAATCGCCGCAAAAATTGGCCTAAACTGAAACTTGCTTTTAATGAGTTCATTACTATACTTACTTTGTTGCCCATCACAATAATGCCCAATCATTAGGCCAAGCATCGTAAACATTAATGCTTGGCTGATAGGCGTCACAATCACGCCATCTACTAGTGAATACGCCGCATTAGTAATGATGGTAAAAAATAACAAAATAGCTAAATTACTATCTACTTTATTTACTGCCTGCAACTTAGCCGTACTAAATTTTTTTAACCAGTAATACATTCCATAGCCAGTAATAGCCAAAATTATCAAAGTGGCCAGCAATCCCCATTCTGATGCCAGTTGCAATACGCTATTGTGCGGATGTCCATTGGTAGGGTTATGCCAAGCGTAGTGCATAGGCCCAACGCCAAATATTGGTGATTCGCGTATTAAAACTATTGCTTGTTGCCATAATTCAAGGCGATCGTCGGTAGATTCTCTAGCGATTGTTCCTGTGACTAAGCTAGATTCATTTGCAGCAGGAATCACTTTAAACAGTAAGTAGTAGCTGCAAACCCCTAAAGCTATATTGATAATCTGCAATCGTAAAAATGGTCGAGCATATTTTTTATAAACATAGGCTGTTAGCAACATGCCTGCAAGCCAAGCCAGTAACACACCGCGTGATGCTGAATAAAACAATAAAACCCACCAAGCAATCAGCGCGATATTTAGAAAAGCACGCATATTTTTTTTAAGATCAAACGCCAATAATGGCAAACAAATTAAACCAAGCGCCCAAAGCTGATATTGGTTGAATGATCGAATATTAGAAAACCCAGTAAAAGGAAACGGCCAATTTAAAGGCGTTTTAAAAATAATTGCGGTGATGTAGCCTGTATAAAAAGAAAGCATATAAAGCAAAATGCTTGCCCACAAGGCAACAGTAATTTGTTGGATGAGTTTTTGTTTATTTTCATAATATAAGCGAGCAACAAATAAGCTTAAATAACATAAGCCCGCAAATACACTGATTTCTATAATTGCGTGCCTTGGCGATTGTGCTAAATAACTTGAGGTGCTGGCTAATGCTAGTAAAATAAAAAAAACATTGCGTAATTTTGTTGGTATGGCTAGTAAGTCTTTTTTGACAACCAAGCCGATCAATATACCATCTAGCAACACAAAGCCAAGTAGTAACAATTCAACCAGACGTTGCCTATCATTAAACCAAATGATAAATTTAGGCATAAATTGAACGCTAGGTAAAAAAGTGATGAGGGCAACAAAGCACAGCATTGCTAAGAATTGCAAAATAAGGGCAGGTCTGATGCTTAGCATAAAAATTATCCTAATGATTGATAACGTGAACTATGCGCAACATAACATACAAGTCATTAAACGGATAGATTGTTAATGTAGTGGGCAATTAAAAAAGAGGCCAAAAGGCCTCTTTTTTAATTGCGCAAATCAAAACATTTACGCAGTTCGCTACGCGCTAGCTAAGCGAACAATTACCAGTGTCTACAGAGCATCGTACATTAGTATTCAAGCCGCCAGTAATCACTGCAGTAAAATCAGTACCAGGAGCAGGTAAAGTACCTGCAGTACCTGCAGTTGCCCTAACAGCTGAAGCTGGGCTGAAGCTAGTGCATGCAGATGCTGCTCCGATAGGTAGTAAAGCAGCATCACTATTTGCAACAGCTGCTGTAACGCCGCGTGCTAAGCCAGTAGCTTCAGCTAAGCAGGCAGTATCTTTAGATTTTTGGGTGTACGTTTTGTACTGTGGTAAAGCAACCGCCGCTAAAATACCGATAATTGCAATAACTATCATTAACTCGATTAAGGTAAAACCTTTTTGAACTTGTTTCATTTTAAAATCCTTTTAAATATATAAAGTAAAATTACACTGGTTAATTAAACAACTACTTATCTTTTTTTGTTACTTAAGCGTTGTTAATCCCAGCGCTTGGTTAAGTATTAGCAACTGGCGTGCCAACTTTTTTTGGTTATATGATTTTTTGTAAGTGTCAACTTAACTAATTGATTTTATTTAATATTATTTAATTTAATTTAATTTAAAATTATGATTAACTTAACTGATGCTAAATTTAAGTGTAAGTAACTGCCAAATTTTCGTAGGTTAAGTAGCGAGAGTTAAATAATTGCTGACAAAAATTGTCACTTGTTCGTGTTGTGTTTTCGATTCCACTGCGTTGCATCGCGGCTACGTTACTGTCATTGCGAGCGAAGCGCGGCAATCTAAAACAATATCGCAGATTGCCGCGCTTCGCTCGCAATGACAGTATGGCGCTTCGCTCGCAATGACAATATGCCGCTTGATTATTTCTTAGGCATAAAAAAGGGGATTGCAAACTTGCAATCCCCTTTTAGTTTTACGCTTTGTTATGAGATGCTGAAACCAGTTCAGCATGACACGGTTTTACCAAAATTTCCACCATGGTTTAGCTTTTGATGTTGCGCCAGCTTCCTGGCTGGTTACTTTGAGCCTTCGGCTACCTTTTTCAAGTTAGCTAAGCCAGAATCAAAAACGCCAGTAATGGCGGCAACGGCTGTTGCATCATCTTGACCCGCTGGAATTGGCGGGTTAAGTTTGTATAAACGGTAAAAACGGCCTACCCAAGTTACGGTTGTTTCACCTGGTTTGTCGCCTTTAGCCACGGTAATGCTGGCGTTATAGTCTGTTAGTGGTAGTGTGCCTGAGATAATTTCATATTTAATTTTCATAGAAGCATCGTCAACGCTACGCAATTTTTCATACACATTGCCGCCGTCTTTAAATGTTAGTGTTCTAAAAGTTTCGTCAGCTTTTTTCTCAACTTTAGTGCTTGCAACGCCTGGGTGCCAGCTCATGTTGCCAAAGTCTTTAACAATTGCCCACACTTTTGCTGGGTCAGCTTTAATGACCATTATTTTTTCAACTTTTTGTGGTGATGGGCCGTGTGCTGATGCGGCGAATGGTACTAAGCTGATGCTTAAACCAATTGCAAGTAAGGCTAAAATCTTTTTCATTGACTAATCTCCGTGGCTCTCAATTTGAGAGAAATTATTAAAAACAAGGTTCTACAACATGTGCCTATTATAAATGAGAACTTCATTTTATTAAAAGCATTGCTAATTGTATTTGTGTTAACGCGGTGATGCGGGCTTGGTTGACATTCTACTGTCATTCTAAACTTGTTTCAGGATCTTATTCTAAGCTCACAATTCGTGGCAATTGTACGAGATTGCGGAACAAGCCCGCAATGACAGCATTCGGCATCACGTGCGGCTGTCGTCCTGAACTAGTATCAGGATCTCATTCTAAATCCACAATTTTTGGCAATTGCACGAGATTGCGGAACAAGCCCGCAATGACAGTATTCGGCATCACGTGCGGCTGTCGTCCTGAACTTGTTTCAGGATCTTATTCTAAGCTCACAATTCGTGGCAATTGTACTAGATTGCGGAACAAGCCCGCAATGACAGACTACGCCATTATTGATTAGGAGTAATAAACAGCCCGAATGCACGACTTTTATCGCCTGTTTTAATGGTAGTGAGCAATTTATTTGTTTTAGTATCAATCACGCTCACATTGTTGCTGCCCCACGAGGCAATGTAGGCGCGGCTGCTGGCGTGGTCTATAGCAATGCCTTCTGGCGTGCTGCCTACATCAATGGTGGTAATTGTTTTTTGTGTGGGTAAATCTATTACCGTTACACTGTCATCTTGCGTGTTGGTTACGTAGATGGTTTTTTCATCTAAGCTCATGGCCGCGCAATAAGGGTGGTAGCCTACTTTTAGTTTGTGTTGTGCGTTAGTTTTGGTGTTGATAATGCTGACTGTATCTTCTTTCACATTTACGCTGATGAGCCATAAACCGCTTGCGCTGAGCGCGATGCCATAAGGGTGTGTGCCAACCACTATGCGTTTTTGAATGGCGAGCGTGGCGGTATCTATTACGGCAATGTCGTTGCTATCGCGGTTGGCTGTGTAGAGCGTTTTGTTGTCTGGGCTAACGACTAAGCCAGCTGGCGCTTCAGTGACTTTTACCTCGCGCATTTTTTTTGGGTTATTGGTGTTGATGGCTAGCACGCGGTTGTTAAACCAATCTGCAACATAAAGCGTTTTGCTATCGGGCGATATCGCCAACCCCACGGGCGAACCTGCAATTTTAATGGTGTCAATCACCGTGTTATTTTGTGTGTTGATGACCGAAATAGTTTGGCTTTCTACGTTTGAAATATACACACGTTTTAGCTTGGCCGAAACCGCCACACCCACAGGCGCTGTGCCAACTTTAATGGTTTTAATCACTTGGTTGCTTGTGGTATCAATGACCGATACCGTGTTATCTCCTTGATTAGTGATATAAGCAAAGCTGTGGGTTGGCGTGCTGGTCAAAGCGTTACATGCGCTATTTGCCATTGATAATGCAAATAATAAAATATAATAAATAATTTTAGTGTTTACTTTCATGGTGTTACGCTTTGTATGTGAATGGTTGCTTTCAATAATGACTGAAATATGCAAAAATTGCACTAAATAATTTAGGCAGTAAAACGTTATGTTAGATCGAGACGGGTTTCGCCCGAATGTTGGCATTATTTTATGTAATGCCAATAATCAGGTTTTTTGGGGTAAGCGTATCCGCGAGCATGCTTGGCAGTTTCCGCAGGGTGGTATAGATCACGGTGAAAGTCCTGAGCAGGCCATGTATAGAGAGCTGATGGAAGAAGTCGGCCTGCGCCCTGAGCATGTAAAAATTATCGCGCGTACTAAAGATTGGCTACGCTATGAAGTGCCAAGTAGCTGGATTAAGCGCGAGTATCGCGGTAGCTATAAAGGCCAAAAACAAATTTGGTATTTGCTGCGCTTAGTGGGGCGCGATACTGATGTTTCACTGCGTGCAACTGCGCATCCTGAGTTTGATGCATGGCGCTGGAATGATTACTGGGTGCCGCTAGAAGATGTAATTGAATTTAAACGCAGTGTGTATGAATCTGCGTTAAATGAATTAGCTCCGCATTTGCATCATAAGGGTGCTAAGTAGTTTTTGTAGAGTTTAGCTTTTATAATCTGTCATTGCGGGCTTGACCCGCAATCTCGTACTTGCACTAGAATTGAATTTAGCACGAGATGCTGAAACGAGCTCAGCATGACAGTGGTTAAGTAGTTTATTTGGTAGCTAATTTATTCCCCATCACCTCGCCTAGCCTTATTTCACGGGCTGGTTGCCAATCTGCATTAAAGTTTAATGCGTCTTTTTCAAATAACATCACAACGGTTGAGCCGAGTAAAAACCTGCCCATTTCGTCACCTTGTTTTAGCGTAATTTTTTTATCGGCATATGTCCATAAGCGAGGTTTAGCGGTGCGTGGCGGGTTGATGATTTTATTTTCAGCGTCATGCCAAACAGTTGCCATACTGCCCACAATAGTCGCGCCAACTAGCACCATCACAAAGCTACCATGCGTGGCTGAAGTAAACTCGCACACTACGCGTTCATTGCGTGCAAACAAGCCTGGCACACCTTGCGCAGTGGTCGGGTTCACCGAGAACAGCGCGCCTGGAACATAAGTCATACTAACAAGCGTACCATCGCAAGGCATGTGAATACGGTGGTAATCTTTTGGGCTTAGGTACAGGCACGCAAAATGACCATTTTCAAACTTAGCAGCCAAACTTTTATCGCCACCGACTAATGCCGTTGTTGAGTAAGCATGACCCTTGGCTTGAAAAATTTGGTCTTTTTCAATGTTGCCAAACTGACTAATTGCACCATCTACAGGGCAAATGAAATCGGCTTGCGCAATTGGGCGCGCACCCACTTTTAAGGGGCGTGTGAAAAATTCATTAAAACTTTTGTATGAAGCAATATCAGGGTTCGCGGCTTCAGCCATATTCACGTTGTAACGTTTTACAAACCAACCAATGACCGAAGTGGTGGTGTTGCCGCATTGCAAATGCGCGAGTTTTCCAGCAAGCGCGGTGATGGCTTGTTTGGGCATTAAATATTGTAATAAAACGGCTAGTTTCATGAGAGCTTCCTATTCTTGCTTGATATTCAATACGGTTGTCATTCCGACGCAGGTCGGAATCTTGTACCTTTTGATAATATGTTACTAGATTCCGACCTGCGTCGGAATGACAGTCTAAAATAAAAAAAAGCGGGGTGCTATGTAGCATCCCGCCTTAACTAATGTCTAAGACTACAAACTAAAAATTAGTTTTTAGTTTGATCAACTAATTTGTTTTTAGCAATCCAAGGCATCATTGCGCGCAATTGGCCACCAACTTGCTCAATTGGGTGAGCTGCATTTAAACGACGGCGCGCAGTCATTTCAGGGTAGTTTGTACGACCTTCTAAAATGAATTGTTTTGCATAGTTACCGTTTTGAATGTTAGCTAGGCATGTTTTCATCGCCGCACGTGATTGGTCGTTAATCACTTGTGGGCCAGTCACGTATTCGCCATATTCTGCATTGTTTGAAATTGAGTAGTTCATGTTGGCAATGCCGCCTTCATACATTAAATCTACAATCAATTTAAGTTCGTGCAAGCACTCAAAGTACGCCATTTCAGGCGCATAGCCTGCTTCTACCAAGGTTTCAAAACCAGCTTTTACTAGCTCAACTGCGCCGCCACATAAAACCGCTTGCTCGCCGAATAAATCAGTTTCTGTTTCTTCACGGAAATCAGTTTCAATCACGCCACCTTTAGTGCCGCCATTTGCAGCTGCGTATGAAAGTGCAACATCTTTAGCTTTACCAGATTTATCTTGGTAAACCGCGATGAGTGAAGGAACGCCGCCACCTTTTAAATACTCGCTACGCACTGTGTGGCCAGGGCCTTTTGGTGCAATCATAATTACGTCTAAATCAGCACGTGGAGTGATTTGGTTGTAGTGAATGTTAAAGCCGTGTGCAAAGGCTAATGTAGCGCCTTTTTTCAAATGGTCAGCAACATCTGCGGCAAAAATTTGTGCCATTGTTTCATCTGGCAACAATAGCATCACAACATCTGCATCTTTAACAGCATCAGCAATTTCTAATGTGGTATGACCAGCGCCAATAGCTTTAGCCCAAGAGCTGCCGCCTTTACGTAGACCGATAGTTACGTTAACGCCACTATCTTTTAGGTTTGCAGCGTGCGCATGACCTTGTGAGCCGTAACCAACAATGGTTACTTTTTTGCCTTTAATTAAACCAAGGTCTGCGTCTTTGTCGTAATAAACTTTCATTTCTTTTCCTTTAAAATAATTTTTCAATGCTACTGCTTAATTACAATCTCTAAACTTTCAAAATTCTGTCGCCGCGACCTATGCCAGATGCGCCTGTGCGCACTGTTTCTAGTATTGCTGCCTTGTCTAAACTTTCGATAAAAGCGTCTAACTTGCTGCCTGAGCCTGTAAGCTCAATGGTGAAACTGCCGTCGGCTACATCGATAATACGGCCGCGGAAAATATCGCTCATGCGTTTCATTTCTTCTCTAAAATTGCCTGTGGCTTTGACTTTAACGAGCATTAATTCGCGCTCAATGAACTTGCCATCGTTTAAATCGAGCACTTTTACCACATCAATTAACTTGTTTAATTGCTTGATAATTTGTTCAATCACCGCGTCTGAACCTGATGTAACAATGGTCATGCGTGATAATGTTGGGTCTTCAGTCGGCGCTACGGTGAGAGACTCAATGTTGTAGCCACGCGCTGAGAATAAACCTGCCACGCGAGATAACGCGCCTGCTTCATTTTCCATCAATAGCGAAATAATATGACGCATTATAAATCCTCCGCGCCAATGTCGTTAGCCAAAATCATTTCAGACAAGCCTTTGCCGTTTTGTATCATTGGGAACACGTTTTCTTTTTGGTCAGTAATAAAGTCTAAGAACACAAAACGTGATTTCATATCAAACGCTTCTTTTAAAGCGCCTTCAACATCGCCAGGTTTGGTGATTTGCATGCCTACATGACCATACGCCTCCGCCAATTTAACGAAATCTGGCAAGCTATCCATATAAGATTCTGAATAACGGTTTTCGTAGAAAAACTCTTGCCATTGGCGCACCATGCCCAAATAGCGGTTATTGAGCATAATTACTTTAATTGGCAAATGGTATTGCGCGCAGGTTGAAAGCTCTTGAATATTCATTTGAATACTGCCTTCGCCCGTTACACAAGCCACTTGTGCATTTGGGTGCGCAAGCTGCACGCCCATTGCATAGGGCAAGCCAACGCCCATCGTGCCTAAACCGCCTGAGTTAATCCAGCGGCGAGGCTCATTAAACTTGTAATATTGCGCCGCCCACATTTGGTGCTGACCAACGTCAGACGTGACAAATGCTTCGCCTTTTGTGACTTCATGTAATTTTTGAATCACATATTGCGGTTTAATCACTTCGCTACTTTGCGCAAAATTTAAACATTTTTTGCTGCGCCATGCCTCAATTTGTTTAAACCAAGCAGCTAGTGCTGTGGTGTTTTGTACGAATTGATTTGACGCTTTTTCTGTAGCAATGAGTTCATTCATATCTGCAAGTACAGATTTAACGTCACCCACAATTGGCACATCAATTTTTACGCGTTTTGAAATTGATGATGGGTCAATATCAATATGAATAATGGTACGCGGGTTTGATAAAAAGTGCGCGGTGTTGCCAATCACGCGGTCATCAAAACGTGCGCCAACGGCCAAGAGTACATCGCACTCTTGCATCGCCATATTGGCTTCATACGTGCCGTGCATGCCAAGCATGCCTAAGAATTTTTCATCAGACGCAGGAAATCCACCCAAACCCATCAGTGTGCTGGTAATCGGCACGCCCATGGCTTGCACCAGTTTGATTAAATGTGCAGAAGCATCGCCCAGCACTACGCCACCGCCTGAATACACCATTGGGCGTTTAGCTTCAGCGAGTAATTTAAGCGCTTTTTTAATTTGCCCTAAATGCCCTTTGGTAACAGGGTTGTACGAGCGCAAACTCACGCTTTCTGGGTACTCAAATTTGCATAAATCAGCGGTAATATCTTTTGGAATATCCACTAAAACTGGACCTGGACGCCCACTTGCAGCCACGTAAAACGCTTTTTTCATGGTAGCCGCAATGTCGCGTACGTCTTTCACCAAAAAGTTATGTTTTACGCAGGGGCGGGTAATGCCCACCGTGTCGCATTCTTGAAACGCATCTTCACCAATGGCGTAAGTAGGCACTTGCCCACTAATAATCACCATGGGGATAGAATCCATATAAGCCGTTGCGATACCCGTGACCGCGTTGGTAGCCCCTGGGCCAGACGTCACCAATGCAACGCCAACTTTGCCTGTAGAGCGTGAATAGGCATCAGCCGCATGTAATGCAGCTTGCTCGTGACGCACTAAAATATGCTTAAAGCCATCTTGCTTAAAAATCGCATCATAAATATGCAGTACCGCGCCACCTGGGTAGCCGAACACATACTCAACTTTTTCTTCATGCAAGCAACGTACTAAAATATCCGCCCCCGTCATTTGCTTCGCGGTCGGTTGTTTTGAATCAGTGGTTTTTTGAGTGTCGGCCATAAATCTTTTAATTAAAATATTTCTATTTTTGTATATTATTTGGTAACCCTGTAGATTAACGGTTTGAGGCCGTTTGGTCAAGAATGAAAGTGTTGCAGAGGCCTTGTTTTTTGAGATAAGGCTATGTTTATTTGGTTATTCTTGGAAAATATGGCTGTATGTTTGTTAGATATTCGAGAATACCCCAATTTTAGCGCAAAAAATCGCTAAAATGGCATGCCCTGCGACCCGCATGGATATTGGCTCGCAGGGCAGGTGTTTTTTGCCTTTTATCGCTTATTCAAGCTCAAGCGGTGGCGCAACTTTCATCAATTCTTCAATGGTGGTAATACCTGCGGCAATTTTTTCTGCGCCGTTAATCACTAGCGGTTGCATGCCTTGTTGTTGCGCCAGTTTTGTGAGGTTGGCTAAATTGGTATCTGGCGTAATGAGTTTGCGTAATGCGGGGGTGATAGTGAGCATTTCATATATACCGCTACGGCCTCTAAAGCCCGTGTTGCGGCATTCTAAACAGCCTACGGGTTTGTAAATGTGTGCTGGTTTTGGTAGTTTAAAATCGCCCACAAGTGCATCCCAAGTGCTTTGTTCAATTTCTACGGGCGCTTTGCAGTTGGTGCAAAGCGTGCGCACTAAGCGTTGTGCCATAATGCCTAGCACGGTTGAATGAATTAAATACGAAGGCACGCCTAAATCTAGCAAACGTGTAACGGCAGAAGGCGCGTCGTTAGTGTGCAAGGTTGAGAGCACTAAATGGCCTGTGAGTGCAGCTTGTATGGCCATATCTGCAGTTTCTAAATCGCGAATTTCACCAATCATAATAATGTCAGGGTCTTGCCGCATGAGCGTGCGAATGCCAGCCGCAAAGTTAAGGCCAATATTGCTTTGCACTTGCATTTGGTTGAATAATGGCTCAACCATTTCAATCGGCTCTTCAACTGTGCAAACGTTGACTTCTGGCGTGGCAAGCGTGCGTAGCGTGGCGTAAAGCGTAGTAGTTTTGCCCGATCCAGTGGGGCCTGTAACCAAAATAATGCCGTTGGGCGATTTAGTCCAAGTATTCCAAGTATCGGCTTGCGCTTGCGAGAAACCCAAGGTTAAAAAGTCACTGGCTGAAACTTCAGGCGCAAAAATACGCATGACCATTTTTTCACCAAAAGCGGTTGGCATGGTTGATAAACGCAGCTCGATTTCTTGCCCATTCGCCGCCAATGTTTTAATGCGACCATCTTGCGGGCGACGTTTTTCTATCATGTCCATACGGCCGAGTAGCTTAATGCGGCTGGTGATGGCGTTCATAATGTTCGGTGGCAATTGATACACTTGGTGCAATACGCCGTCAATTCTAAAGCGCATCATGCCCGTGTTACGGCGCGGTTCTAGGTGAATATCACTAGCGCGTTGTTCAAACGCATATTTGAACAGCCAATCTACAATATTCACCACATGCTGCTCGTTGGCATCAAGATTTTTATCTTTGCCAAGTTCTATCAGTTGCTCAAAGTTTTGCACGCCAACAATTTGACCTGCTTTGGCCAAATCTGCTGCGTTCATCGAGTTGGCAAGGTTGTAAATCTCGGGCAGATAGCGGCTAACTTCTAATGGATTCGCCATTACCAGCTTGATTTTCATTTTGAGCACACGCTCAAGGTCGGCTATCCAATCGGTACTAAATGGCTCGGTTGTTGCAATCACTGCCTCACCATTTTTTACTGAAATGGGCATGATTTTTAGGCGCTCTGCATAAGCTTGCGCCACTATTTTTGCCGCTGAGCCAAAGTCTAATTTAAGTGGGTCAATATGGTAGAACTCAAGCCCAGCACGCTCTGCAAGCCAAGTAGAAAGCGCTTCTACAGAGAATGCTTTATGTGGAGGCTTAAGGTTTTTCCATTTTTGTTCACCCACCACAACTAGTGGATGTAAGTTTGAGCTATCGAGCTTGCGGTCTTTGTAAAGTTTTTCGGCTTCTACTTTGTCTAGCATGCCGTCATTCACCAGCATGCGTAGCACGTCACCTAAAGTAAGGCGGCCAGAGGGGTTGCTAATTGCAGCAGGTTTATTCATTTACATTGCCTTTTTATTGACGCGATATATCTTAACATGTGTTTTTATTTCAAGATGCCTACACTTTGATTCTCTTAGGCCCTAATTCGCATAGATAAATCAATGGCTTGCACATTTTTTGTAATCGCGCCGATTGAAATTCTATCTACCCCTGTGAGCGCAATATCACGCACGTTTTCTAAAGTAATACCGCCAGAAGCCTCTAAAATGGCTTGCTTACTTGCGCTTTTGTTGATGCTAACCGCGTCTTTTAACAAGCTTGTACTAAAATTATCTAACAAAATGCTGGTGGCACCCGCGTTAAGTGCTTCTTGTAATTGGCTTAAATTTTCCACTTCAATTTGTATGCTTTTGCCTGCATTGAGCGCAAATGCCTGCTGCATTACCGCGTTAATACTGCCTGCGGCGGCAATGTGGTTTTCTTTAATTAAAATGCCATCATACAAAGCCAAGCGCTGATTTTGCCCGGCACCCACGGTGACTGCGTATTTTTGCGCTAATCTCAAGCTAGGAATCGTTTTGCGCGTATCTAAAATTTTGGCGTGCGTGCCAGCAATGGCGTCTACATATTTTCGGGTTTCTGTTGCTGTGGCAGAAAGCGTTTGCAGAAAATTTAACGCGCAACGTTCAGCAGTTAAAAGTGAACGCGCCGCGCCTGTTAATTCACACAATACTTGATTCGCTTCTACACGCTCGCCTTCAGTTACTAACCAGTCAACTTTCACATGCGAGTCAACGCCTGCAAAGCACGCGGTTGCCCAATCTATGCCGCATATAATGGCAGGTTCGCGCACAATAATTGTGGCATTTACCATTTGCCCAGCGGGCACAAGCTGCGCGGTTAAATCGCCCGTGCCAATATCTTCATCTAATGCGGCTTGCACTTGATGCAGCACCAGCGCGTGAAAGACGCTTGAATTAGGCGGGTAATGTTGATTAAATAGTGACATGGCAGTAATGTGAATAATGATGTTTGAATTATAATGCTATCAACTCTAAATTATCAGTAAAAATTGTAGTAGAAAATTTCCCAGAATATTTTATAGAAAATACCATGAAACTTTTATATACTCCCAACAGCCCCTACGCGCGTAAAGTACGCATTGTTGCAGCAGAAAAACATATTGAAATCGCGCTTGAAGAAGTTGTTTTGGGTGCGCCAGATTCCCCATTAAAACAATATAATCCACTGGCTAAAGTACCCGTATTAGTACTGGCAGATGGCGATAGCTTGTATGACTCTCGTGTGATTGTTGAATATTTAAATAATCGCACGCCTTTAGCGCATTTGTTACCATCAGACCATGGGGCGAGAATTAAAGTTCGCCGCTGGGAAGCGCTTGCAGATGGTATTTGTGATGCCGCGGTAGCGACAATGCTAGAAGAGCGCAAGCCAGAAGCGCAGCAATCAGCCGCATTTATTGAGAGGCAGCTGGGTAAAGTGAGCAGCGGTTTAGGTGTGTTGAATCAAGATTTAACCGAGAAAAAATGGTGTGTGAATGAAACATTTAGCTTGGCAGACATTGCCTTAGGCTGCATGCTAGGTTATTTAGATTTGCGTTTTAAATATTTGAATTGGCAAGAAAAATATCCAAACTTAGCTGCACATTATGCCGTATTGCTTAAACGACCAAGTTTTAAAGAAACAATGCCTGTACCTTAGCGCCTTGCGCAATTGCTCTCAAAAATAAAGTATTTAACAATACCCTGCGACCCGCATGGATATTGGCTCGCAGAGCATGTGTTTTTAATTTTATTGAGTTAAATTGCAGTAGTAATAATGCCGCCGCCAAGGCAAACATTACTTTCATACACCACAGCGCTTTGCCCTGCAGTCACCGCCCATTGTTTTTGGCCGAATTTAATAGTGACGTTTTCTTTATCTAGCGCGTCGATTTCGCAAGGTGCATCAGGTTGGCGATAGCGCGTTTTTGCCGCATATACCCAGTTGGTTTTTGGGTCTTCGTTATCAATCCATGTGAGTTGGCTGGCAGTTAAGCCATCGCTCAATAATAGGGGATGTTCATGGCCTTGCACCACAATGAGCTCATTTTTGCCCATGTCTTTTGCGGCCACAAACCATGGCTCGCCGTTGCTCTCGCGGCTACCGCCAATTTTTAAACCTTGGCGTTGGCCTAGCGTGTAATACATCAAACCTTCGTGTTTACCGACAATTTTCCCCTCAGGCGTTTTAATATCGCCAGGCTCGCGCGGCAAATATTTGCTTAAAAACTCTTGAAAAGGGCGCTCACCAATAAAGCAAATGCCTGTGGAATCTTTCTTTTCTGCGTTGATTAAACCTGCCTCGCGTGCGATTTCACGCACTTCGCGCTTTAAATATTTGCCGAGTGGAAATAAAGTTTTGCTCAATTGCGCTTGGTTTAAGCGATATAAAAAGTAACTTTGATCTTTGCTACCATCGTCGGCTTTCATCAATTGAAAAAGCCCAGGTTTGAGCGGATTTTCACGTACTTGCGCATAATGCCCTGTGGCTATTAAATCTGCGCCCAAGCTCATGGCGTGGTCTAAAAACGCTTTAAATTTAATCTCGGCATTACATAAAATGTCTGGGTTAGGCGTGCGGCCAGCTTTGTATTCACTTAAAAAGTTCGCAAACACGCGGTCTTTATATTCCGCGCTAAAATTCACTGCTTCGATATCGATGCCGATTTTATCGGCCACAGACACCGCGTCAATTAAATCTTGCTTGCTTGAGCAATATTCATCGGTGTCGTCGTCTTCCCAGTTTTTCATGAAAAGACCAGTCACTTCATAACCTTGCTGCTTTAACAGCAAAGCCGTGACGCTAGAATCTACCCCACCTGAAAGACCAACGACAATTTTTTTCTTACGCATATTCGCACTCCACAACGCATTAGGTGCACGCACCAATTGCTTGCAATTTTATCACTGATGGAAAGATGTCGTTGCGCAAATTTTAAGGCTGAGCAGCGTGTGAAAAAATAATTTAACTTGCACGCTATTTAAACTGCGCTCTCTCATGTATGCGCGCGTTCATTGTTGTGTTCATTGGTCTGAGAGGCACTCTGGATGCGGCTTGCAAGCCGATTACTTTTACAATGAATATTTTGGTTGTTAATTCAATTATGCTTGGTAAATACGGTGTGCAAGATGTTGCTCACGTTTATAAATGCGTCACTAACGCCAACGGAAACTGCCTACCGTTCAAATAATCTTCAAAACAAGTGAGCACTTGTGGGCTACGCATCAGGTGTGCTTGGTTGCGAATTTCGTCTATGGTCATCCATACTGCGCGGATAATGCCGTCGTCTAATGTTTGATGTGGGTAATGCGTGCCAACGTTACCAATGTAGGCAAAGCGCAAATATGTGGTGTCGTTGTGTTGGTGTTTCCAGTGGTAAATGCCTAACAGGGCAGTGGGGGTGAAGTCGTAGGCGGTTTCTTCTAGCGTTTCACGAATCACCGCTTCAATTAATGTTTCGTTATCTTCTAAATGGCCTGCTGGCTGGTTAAAGCGGTTGCCGCGGTCAGTGGTTTCTTCTACCAATAAGAATTTTCCGTCTAGTTCTACAATGGCGGCAACGGTTGCGTGTGGCATCCATTGTGTGGCTGATGTGTTGTTTTGGCTTTTAGTATTCATATTGGCATTTTAGCTTATTATGTTAAGGATGGCTTGTGCCGCCTGTGTACCTTGTGCAAAGGCTTCTTCAAAAATAGAAACACCCGCTGCGTCGGTGTGAGCAATATGCAATCGGCCTTGCGGTTGGTTTAGTAATAATCGTTGGGCGTTATTTAAAAAGCCCACTTGCGGGTAGATCATGGCGTGTCCCCAGCGCCAAATATCTATGTTTTCTATTTGCTGCCGAATGTCTGGGTGAGCTTTTTGTAAGTCTTTTACGATATTTTCTGCAAAAAAAGGCCACAATTTTTCTTGTAGAAGTTTGCGGGCTTGGCTGTTGCTGAGTTCACCAAAAGATTGGTAATAAGTCAACACCGATTTATCGTGAAAGCGTCGCACATCTTGGTGATTTGCCACCACATAACCCAGTGCTGGGCTGTCGTAAATTACATTATCCCAAGCCAGTGCTTGGTTGCTGTCCAGTAATTCGGGTTGGTTGATGGTGATATTGGCCACTAGCCACGGCGCGTGTTGTAAGGTTCTTGCGGCATTGCTTATGTCATTTTGGTTACGCAACACATAAGGCAGCGTATGCAAGGGTGTGGCGTAAATCACGTGGTCTGCCAGCCAACGCGTGGATTGTTGTGTGTTGAGGTTAAGCACGTCGATAGTGACTTGATGGCGTTCAAGGTTAATGCTGTGCGCCATTGCGTTGTTATGAATGTTTTGTGTTTGTGCGGCAGCTAGTTGCGCTGCTAGCCAAGCGTTGCCCTGCGGCCAAGTCAGTTCTTGGCCATTTTCAGCATTGGCGGCCATGCCGCGCCGCGCCGCAAAATAATGAATGCCCGCCCAAGCGGAAATATGCGTGTGGTGCATGCCGTAATCATCGCGGCAGGCGTAGTTGGCGTACCAATGCACGGGCGCACTGTGCCAGCCTTGGCTATGCAAGTAATCAGCCATGCTGATTTTATCGAGCTGGGTAAATTGTGGGTCTTTTGATGAATCTGCCAACGGAATAGTAAAGGCGGGTTTGCCATCACTGCCAACGGCCAGACTAAAACCTTGCATTTCGCGCTCAAAGGCTTGCATTTCTAACTTTTCAGCTTGCGTTAAACCGTTATTTGGCACGATACCATCTTGCCATAAGCCATTGATATACAAACGCTCTTCTGGTGAAAAGCATAAATAGCGCTCATTGTAAGTGGGCTTTGCGCTATCGGCATTTTCGGTAATTGCACCGCACTCGGCTAAAAACTGCTTGAGCAAATGCGCATCGGCATTGGGAATCGGCAAATAATGCGCACCCCACGGATAAACGCTAGTTTGGTTTTGCCCGCTACGTGCGTTGCCACCGATTTCAGATTCAAGTTCAAAAATAGTGTAATCAGCCATGCCATTTTTTTGCAAATACCAGCCGGCACTTAAGCCGCTGATGCCGCCACCGATAATCGCCACTTTGGTGCGTTTAGTCTGGCTGAATTTTGGCAGATTACCACTGCGTAATTGATGCCCAGCTTTAAAGTTTGCGCCTAATAATTGCCCTGAAAATGCTTTTTTTTCAGGGCTGCAACAGATTAAAAATGGCGTGGCGGCAAGGCTGAGGAGGAATTCGCGACGATTCATGCTGAAGTTTTATCAAAAAGGCTTACGGCCCTTGATGCTTCCACTCAGCATCATAATAATGCACTAAGGCTTGATTGTTCAGCCTGTTAATCTCGCTTGGTAATTTTTGCATATCGAGTGGAAAAACAAACAAGCTAGGCAAAATCTCAGGCGTAATAAATTGCAGGTTTTGGATGGGGATATATTTCGGAGACGTGTAGGGTAAATGACTAGCAATCACGTAACCCCATTCGCCGAATGATGGCACTAGCGTGTGGTAGGGCGTGGCTATTAGCCCCGCGCTTTCAATGGTGTTATTGATACACCAAAATGATTGCCGCGCATACAAGGGTGAGGTTGATTGCACCACCGCCAAACCGTGTTGCGAGAGATGCTCAGCAATCAGTTTGTAAAAGGTGTTGGTGTACAGTTTGCCGAGCGAGAAATTGGTGGGGTCGGGAAAGTCCACCACAATAAAGTCGTAAAAATCTTGGTGTTGGTCTAACCATAAAAAGGCATCGCCCGTAATAATGTTGACTTTGGGCGAGCTAAAAGCATGTTGGTTAAGCTCGCTTAAACGCAAGTTGGACTTGAAAATAGCGGTCATTTCGCTGTCTAAATCCACCAGCGTGATATTTTTAATACTCGGGTATTTTAGAATTTCGCGTACAGCTAAGCCATCGCCACCACCCAGCACCAGCACACGTTTTGGGCTGGTAATAGCGCTTAAAGCGGGGTGGATTAAAGCTTCGTGGTAGCGGTATTCATCTCGTGATGAAAATTGCAAGTTACCATTTAAAAACAAACGGGTGTCATCACGCCACTGGGTTAAAATAATGCGTTGGTATTTGGTGGATTTTGAAAAAATAATATGGTCGTCAAATAGTTTTTCTTCACTAAATTGCGTGAGCTGATTGGCAAATACCAAGCCCGCCAATAATAACAATGTGACCACGCCGCATTGCACCAATAAGGCTTTGGCTTGTTTGAGTTGCACACGAAAAACCCACACGGCCCAAACGGCTACAAACACGTTCATCAAGCCAAACACCAAGCTGGTGCGCAACAAACCTAAGTGCGGCACTAGTAAAATGGGGAAAGCTAGTGACACCGCCAGCGCACCCAAATAATCAAAAGTGAGCACCTGCGAGACTAAATCTTTAAGCGTAAGTTCTTGCTCTAAAATGCGCATCACCAGCGGAATTTCTAAGCCCACCAGCGTGCCGATGATAAACACCAGCAAATATAAAATGCCCTGAAAAGGCACGCCAGCGTTATAGCCAATGTTGGCGAATACTAAAAATAAAATCGCCGCTGAAAAGCCGCCAACCAAGCCCACCATCAGCTCAATTTCAATAAAGCGTTTTACCAAATTGTGCGTGAGGTATTTTGAAGCCCACGAGCCACAGCCCATAGCAAATAAATACACGCCAATGACGGTGGAAAATTGCGTAACCGAATCGCCTAGCAAGTAGCTAGAAAGCGCGCCCGCGACAAGCTCATATACCAGGCCGCAACTGGCAATGATAAACACCGAAAATAACAAAGCCTGCCGCATGGTGCGGTTGGCATTTGCTTCAAAATTAGCTTGCATCAAGGCTTGTTCAAATTAACCGTGAATGGCCGCAGCTACAATAATGGCAATGCCCAAGCACATGGCGGCGACGATAATCGCCAGCGAGAGATTGTTTTTTTCAACCACTTCACGCCATAAGTCGTAAGGGGTGATTTTGTCGATAATGATAAAACACACCCAAAAAATCACCACGCCGAGTAGGGAAAATATGAGTGAGTTGACTAAGTTTTGTGATAACAATGAATCCATGATAGCTCCTTAAAACAAGATGAGAAATTATTTATGATAACCACTATGCGTTCTACCATAATTGCCGCCATGCAGGCTAGATCGTGCTTGGTTATTGTTTTCGCTATAAAAACTTTCACCGTAATACTGCATTTTGGTAAAGAGTATTAATGCGAGTATGCAGCTTAATTTATATATTTTTAACCACATTTTTACTTACTCGCTAGACACAATGGGGTGGTCACTCTCAGCCCAACGCTTCACTTCAAATCGGTAGCGCAGATAATTGCTGATTGCTGGCCCAAGCAGAACAAGTGCTAAATAAAACCAAAGATTGCTCCATTGCGGCACATCACGATATACCTGAATATTGTTCGTTACCGCAGGTTTTGATCCATCAGACCAGTCACTTTCAGCATCAATTTTTAGATAATAACTGCCTGCGGGAACTTTGCTAAAAATAATTTCTTGACGGCGGTCATCTTCTGCCCAAGCACCATCTGAATCAAAGCCAGAGTAATACGCTGCCTCACGCCCCGCTTGAAGAATAAGCCCTGTGTTTTGTTCCACCAACGCAACATCGGTGGCAAGCCAGCTATTAGAAAGGTTTGCCGCTTGTTGTTTAATAATTAGATTGCTCGCACGGCCTTTTACTTCAAAGACGGTGCTTTGGAAAATAGTGCTATCACCTGTGTTTGGTGTATAGGTTGTTAGCGGGTCGGATACGCCCTCTTTTTTAAAGCTAGCTGAAGTGTCAAGCAGCAAATGATTATCAGAAATAAAAGAAAACAATAGTTGCAAGGCAAAAGCGAACGCCGCAAAAAATAGGCCAACTTTCAGCCAATCACTAGATTCAGCAGCATAAGGTGATGGCTGATTAGCAGCAATGCCGCTGGGTTCTGGCAAGTTAAAGGTGTATTTAAAGGCGCTTTCAATTTCAGCGCTGCTCATGTATTCGCCCGCTGTCCAAGTGATTTCTTTGGCAATTCTTTCTTTACTCAATATGTCTGGAGGGCTGACAAAGTCATCTATGATGGCTTTGTCATCAAATTGTACTTTCCAATAAAATTCACCTGTTACTTGCACTACACTTGCGTTGTATTTTGCAAAGTGCTTGTAATTTTTTTCGTAGTGAGCGCTAGTGTAAGTTTCACTTGGCGATTTTGGTAAAGGACGTGCAAATGTCCAATGGCCTTGGCTTGATATTAGCCATCTAAAACCATGTGCAGGGTGATGTAGTAAAAATTCGCCCCAATAATATAACATGCCATCAGCCTTCGTTAGACGCCGCATATAACCAATGACCGTGTAATCTACCCCTTCAAAATGGCCAGTGCTGCCCAGTGGAATTACTGGTTGGATTTGGTTGGCTAAGGCTTTTTGCGACTTCACTAAAACATCCACATTTTTATTGCTGATGTCTAACACTGCTGTGCAGTTATTGCAGCTAATGGTTTTTGAGTTACTTAATAAGGTTTGCACAGGTGCGCCACAGCTTGGGCAATTAAAGCTGCGCGTTTTGATTTTAATTTCAGTTTGGCTAATTTCACGTAAGTTGCTTAAAAAAAGCGCGCCAAGTTCAACAGGTTCACCCAAAAATAGCAAGGGCGGTGTTTCGCTGAAGTCGAGTGAGGCATAGGTGGTTTCGTTGCTTAAATCAACTACTGTGGCATCAAAACCTGTGTTGATTTTAAAAGGTAATTCGCCTTGCCCTGCAATACAGCGGGCGTTCTCAATGCCAGTTACATTAAGGCGTTTCCCCAATATGGGTAGGCTTAAGTCCAGTTTATAATCTACAAGCGGGATGGTTGGTGCGCCAGTTTCACTTAAAAAGCTCAACACAAAACTGCCTGAGGCTTCAGATAACCAGCCTGTTTTGCCGTTATCAAACAGCACGTGCCATTCATTCCAAATGCCAGTTTCGTGCTGATATTGCACGCGGCCGATGACGCTAAAGTGGGAGTTTTTGTATTTACCCTGCACGCCAATTTGTAGCAGGCTGCTATCGGGCAGTAAATCAGCCATTTTGCCGAGATTTTCAACATCCACATCACTGCGAATAAGCGTGTTTTGGCAATATTCGCAAACTGCGAGTAGGGTAGCGCTGGCGCGAAAATCTACTTTCGCGCCACACGATGGGCATTGGCAGGTGCGTATCACAGGCTGACTTTAAATAAACTAAGCGAAAACTAAACCAGCTTGCTTAGTAATTCAGTCTTTTTAGCGTCAAATTCGGCTTGGGTGAGAATACCCTTGCCAATTAAGCTATGCAGTTTTTCTAAGGTCACAGCGATGTTTTCTTTATCCGCAGGTGCTTGTGGTGCAGGGTTCATGGCATTTGCCATGCTATTAGCCATGGTTTGCGCCATCATCATGCCTGCACCCATGCCAGCGCCTATACCCGCCACGCCACCTTCATTATCCGCTGCGATAGGAATGGACTCAGCCACTTGAAATTGCGTATATTTACCTAAATCGCCAATGACATTCATGCTAATGCGTTTATCCAGAATCGCTTGCAACTCTTCTGGCAATGAAATGTTTTCAACCACTAAGTTATCTAAAGCCAAGCCGTAACGCGCAAATATGGTGGCCATTTGCGTTTTAATCAGCGCACTTAGGCCGCCTTGATTGGCCGCCATGTCTAAAAATGGGATTTTGCTATTGGCAAAAATTTGTGTGAGTTCGGCAATCATCACATTACGCAATTGGCCGTCTAAATCATCCACGGTGTAGATTTCGCGCGTGCCGCTAATCTGTTTATAAAATAAGGTAGGGTCTGTCAGTTTGTAAGAATACATGCCAAAAGCACGCAAACGCACCATGCCAAACTCGGCATCGCGAATGGTAATCGGGTTAGGCGTGCCCCATTTACGGTCTAACTGCAAACGGTGGCTAAAGAAAATTACATCAGATTTAAAGGGCGATTCAAAGGCTTTATCCCAATTGCGCAAATTGGTCAAAATCGGGATATTTTGTGTGGTGAGCTTGTGTAAGCCTGGGCCAAAACTATCGGCCACAGTGCCTTCATTCACGAATATTGCACTTTGCGAGTCGCGTACGGTAAGCATTCCGCCGTATTGAATTTCCATATCCTGCATCGGAAAGCGATACGCCAACACGCCGTTGCTATCTTCAGTCCATTGAATAACGTCAACAAACTGTTTCTTGATGAAATCTAATATTCCCATGAGTTTTCCTTAGGCTTAAATTAACCGCTTTAAATAAACAACATACGCATTTACAAGGTAAAGTATAGCTGAGTATGCTGTAAAATAGGGCTGAATTACGATGGATTAAGATAATTTTATAATGGATATTTCTTTAAGCATACAGCCTTTACCTGCAAAGCACAGTGGCCTACATTTAATGGCAAATTTGTATCAGGTAAGCGCCACACCAGCAATGCTAGATGCTCAGCAATGTAGAGTTTTGTGCCAAACTGCGGTTAGTCATGCAAACTTAACCATGGTGGGCGATTTTTTTCATGGCTTTGATGAAGGTGGCGGCGTAACAGGTGTGGTGGTGCTGGCAGAATCGCATTTAGCCATTCATACTTGGCCAGAGTCAAATTACGTGACGCTAGATGTATTTGTATGCAACTACAATCAAGATAACACCGCCAATGCACGCGCTTTATTTGAAGCGCTGATTAGCCATTTTAGCCCCGCAGAAGTGAAGCGTTTTGAAACAGAACGTGGATAAAAATGATGACAGTTAAAATCATTCTCGCTTCACGCAGCCCGCGCCGTGTGGAGTTGTTACAGCAAATGGGTGTGCGTTGCGAAACTTTACCTGCAGATATTGATGAAACGCAGTTGACTAATGAATCGCCTGAAGCTTATGTCACAAGATTAGCGCGTCAAAAAGCTGAGGCTTGTTTATTACGTTTGACTGATGCACAGCGCATACGCCCTGTGTTGGCGGCTGATACCACAGTGGTGCTGGCGGGCGCGGTGTTGGGCAAGCCTGAAAATAACGATGATGCACGGCGCATGTTGGCTGCGTTGTCAGGAAATTCGCATCAAGTGCATACGGCGGTTGCGCTGGCGTTTAATAATGAAATTGAAGTGGTATTGTCTACCACGGTGGTGCAAATGATGGCGTTTACCCCAGCGCAAATTGATGCTTATATTGCATCTGGCGAGCATGCGGATAAAGCTGGCAGTTACGGTATACAAGGCGCAGCAGGCGCATGGATTTCGCATATAGAAGGCAGCTATACTGGCGTGATGGGTTTGCCAGTTTATGAAACGGCTGCGCTGTTAAGAAAACATGGATATTGTTTGATTTAGAATATGTAAAGTTTAGAACATGCAAGATTTATAAAATAAAAGCTATAGAAAATAAAAGAGAATCCACTTGAGTGAAGAAATACTAATTAACGTTACCCCGCAAGAAACGCGCATCGCGATGATGGAAAATGGCGTGGTGCAGGAAATTCAAATTGAGCGCAGTTCATCACTAGGGCTGGTGGGCAATGTGTATCGTGGTGTGGTGTGCCGCGTGTTGCCTGGTATGCAGTCGGCATTTATTGAAATGGGTTTGCAGCGCGCAGCTTTTTTGCATGCAGGTGATATTTTTGAATGTGCGCAGGCTGAAATTGAGCTGCCGATTCAGGCGGTGCTGCATGAAGGGCAGTCGCTAATGGTGCAAGTGATTAAAGAGCCGATTGGCACCAAGGGCGCACGTTTGACTACACAAATTAGCATTGCGGGCCGTTTTTTGGTGTATTTGCCGCAACATGAGCATATTGGCGTATCGCAACGCATTGAAGATGAAGCCGAGCGTGAGCAACTCAAAGCGCGCTTAATTGGCTTGTTGCCAGAAAATCGTGTGGGCGGCTATATTATTCGCACTATGAGTGAAACCGCCACGGATGCCGAGCTGCTGGCAGATGTGGATTATTTAACTAAAACTTGGGCACATATCCAAGCTAAAAGCACACAAGTACCAGAGCGTGCGCTGATTTTTCAAGATTTAAGTTTACCTATGCGTGCACTGCGTGATGTGCTGTGTGAGAGCACAGAAGCGGTGCGGATTGATTCTAGCGAAACGTATCAAAAGCTAGTGGAATTTGCTAATTTATATGCGATTACGGCGCTCGATAAATTGGTGCATTATCAAGGCGAGCGACCATTATTTGACTTGTATAACATTGAGCAAGAAATCGAAAAAGCCATGTCGCGCAAGGTGGAGCTGAAATCTGGCGGATATTTAATATTTGACCAAACCGAAGCACTCACCACAGTGGATGTAAACACTGGTAGCTTTGTGAGCGGTAAAAATCTATCAGACACTATTTTTAAAACCAATTTAGAAGCCGCACAATGTATTGCGCGCCAGTTACGCTTAAGAAACTTGGGCGGCATTATCATTATTGATTTTATTGATATGGATGAAGAATCACAGCGCGAAGCTGTGTTAGAAGAACTGCAAAAAGCCGTGGCGGTAGACCGCTCACGTACTGGCGTGAATGGTTTTACGCCGCTAGGTTTGGTAGAGATGACGCGCAAACGCACGCGTGAGAGCTTGGCGCACGTGCTGTGTGAGCCGTGTGCTGTTTGCCAAGGGCGCGGCGAAATTAAAACCGCTCAAACCATATGTTATGAAATATTGCGTGAATTATTGCGCGAAGCGCGACAGTTTAAAGCACGTGAATTACGTGTGCTGGCTGCGCCAAAAGTGATTGAAATGTTGTTAGATGAAGAGTCGCAAAGCTTGGCTAATTTATCTGATTTTATCGGCAAGCCAATTTCATTGCAGGTAGAAGCCAATAACAACCAAGAAGTCTTTGATATTATTTTGATGTAAGACTTTTGTACGAAACCTAAATTGGTTCGCATTCCAATAAAAATACCTAGCCGATGAACGGTGCGTTATGCATTATTGTGGAGCTCTTTACTTCGTTAAGTGCAATGCTAGGTGAGCTCAAATCTGCAGTGCTGGGCGTCTCGTCTTTAAATTTAGCGCACTGCATAAGTTTTAATAATGTAGCGTCTAGCTGGCCAGATTGTGTTTGTAGTTTAAGTGATTCTTTTTCAGTTAATTCAAGATTCTTTAAAAGCTTATCTGCGTTACTGTGTGATTCCATTAACGATTCAGCGCGTTTATCTAGAGATTTTTTATGTGCGCCAATTTGTGTTTTTAATTCACCAATCACAACATTAAGCCATTGATTACAATCAGCGTGTGATTGTTCAAAAGCGGCTTGAATTTGCGCACCAAGCCCTAAATAAAATTTACGAATTAAAAAATGTTTTTCTGTGAGTACATTGAGCGGGTCAGAGCAGAACTCATTAGTCACTTTTTCTAAATTTTGCATGCTGCTTACAAAGTTGCTCATGTCTAATGCAATGGCTTCTGTTTTTTCAAAGCCGTGCTTGCTCCAAAATAGTTGATATAAATCATCAGCATGTTTTTTAATGGTTGCACCTTCAGATTTAATCTCTTCTGCAAGGTTGCCAGCTAGTTTAGTGAGTGCGCGCATGCTTCTATTTAAGCCTACGGTTGTCCAGCTGTCGCCCATATCTTGCTTGGTTTGTTCTAAAGTGGCATCTAAATAACCTAAGCTTAAATGGCGTAAAAGTTTTTCACTTAATTGCTTAATGCGCTCACTACCTTGATTAAACGTTAATACAGAAGCCTCGTAGCGTTTGCGCTCAGCCACCACATTAGCCAAAATTTCTTTAGAAGTGTCACGGTTCTGGCCTTGAATAGCACGTAGCTCAGTGAGTTGGCTCTTAATTGTAGCCACACGCATTTGCGCCACTTTACGCGATGACCGAATCATGTTTGAGCATTCGGTCACTACTGAGCGGCCGAGAATTTCATGCTTAGATTCAATGAGGCGGTTAGCAAGCGCTTCTTCTAAAAGACCAATACCACTACGTTTGAGTAAGGCTTCATCTTTACGAATTTTTGCCACTAACGCTTTTTGTGCCGAAATGGCAAATATATTGCGGGCATCTAACCCTAGCTCATGCGCCGTATTTTGTATTTGTTTTTGAATGAGCACATCTACTTCGGATTCAGTTTCAAGACCATCCCAAAGGATATCAATTTTATTGAGTATCACTAATTTGTGCGCTGCGCGTTTTTGCACGTATTCTGACCAAATTTGCATGTCAGATTTTGTGATGCCTGTGTCAGTGGCAGTTAAAAACAAAACGGCATGCGCGTTTGGAATAATACTCAATGTAAGTTCAGGCTCGGCACCCATAGTGTTAAGGCCTGGTGTATCAACTACAACTAAGCCATTTTTGAGTAATGGGTGTGGGTAGTTAATCAGCGCATGACGCCAAACTGGTATTTCAACAGTCCCTTTTTCTGCTAGAGAACGACGCATACTTGGGTCATCTTCATTCCAAAAGCCTAGCGATTTTGCCGTTTCTAAATCAACTTCACGGTTTTGTACTAATGCGCCTAAAGTTTGCTTCATTGCATCTGGCGAGGTGATGTCTAAGCGAATTTTATGCCAAACATCTTGCGTGGTTTTTAGATAGGTGAGCGAGTCGTCTGTGCGTCTTGTTTCAATTGGTAGCAGCTTAATACAGGCTTCTTCACGCGGATCCCAAAAAATTTCGGTGGGGCACATGGTGGTGCGACCTGGCGCGCTTGGTAACAGGCGCTGGTTAAAGTCAGAAAAAAATAAGGCGTTAATGGTTTCAGTTTTACCTCGTGAAAATTCTGCCAAAAATGCCATCACCAATTGGTCGCGCTTTAAGACTCCTTTAATGTCGTAAAGCCGCAGCTCTTGAACCGCATCTACAGAATCAGAATGACCTGGCCAATCAATATATTCGTCAATGGCAGCAATTAAGTTTTCACGCCATTGACTATATTCAGAAATTTTGGCGGTCAAGCTTGAGGCTGCAAGACCTTGCTCATTAGGTGTGCTGTCAGTAGTTTGCATGTTCATAGCGGGTATTTTATATTAACTTATAGTGTTGATAGTAAGTTATTTTCTAAAGGAATCAATATAGTAGCGAGTAATAATTGCCCTGCAATGATAAATGCCAGTGGGCTAAGGTCAACATTACCTACTAATGGGATGAATTTGCGTAAAAAATGTAATATTGGATGAGTTAGATTGTTTAATATAGGCGCAATAGGGGTGTGAGGGTTTACCCAGCTTAAAACTGCTTGTATCAATACCGCGTATAAAAAAATTGATATGCTGAGAATCGCTACGCCAATTAACGCAATACTCAGTATTGTGAGCCATGTGCTGCTGGTTGTAGTGCGCAATGCGTGGCCGCTTAGCCATAGCGTACCTAAGGTGAGTAGTAATTGGGTAATGTAGGCAAGCAAAAGCGTAGAAACATCCAGTTTAGAAAACCCTAGATTGCGTAGTACAACCATAACGCGCCGCATTGGTTTTACCGCAAAGTTAGTCAGCGTTACAATAATTTGCGCCGCTTGGCTTTGAAAAGATACTCTTGTGAGCTGAAAATAAAAGCGTAGCAAAAATGCGAGTGTTAATAAATCTAGCACCGTTTTTAACAAAAATAACAGCGCGTTACCCAGCATTGCTAGCACCTAAATTACCCGCACCAGCAAGATCATCTCCTAAAGCACGTGATTTATTAGCCGCCGCTTTAGCCGCACTCATCATAGCAGCCTTAATATTAGCGGCTTCTAGTGCCAATATGCCTTGCTCGGTAGTACCGCCTTTTGAGGTGACTTGCGCACGTAGGGTTTTAACATCTTCAGTGCTGTGTGATGCAAGTAAGCTTGCGCCAGTGAATGTTTGCAAGGCTAATAAGCGCGCTTCTTCAGGCGTTAAACCTAGGTTGATGGCGGCATCTGTTAAGGCTTCAATAAAATAAAATACATAAGCGGGGCCACTACCAGAAATTGCAGTGACGGCATCCATTTTGGCTTCGTCATCAAGCCACAACGTAAGGCCCGCAGCAGCTAAAATAGTCGTGGCTTGTTCGCGTTGCGTTAGGCTAACACTTGGCTTGGCGTAAAGTGCTGAAACGCCAGCTTGAATCTGCGCAGGCGTGTTTGGCATTACACGAACAATGGCTTGGTAGTTGCCTAGCCAGCGTGAAATGTCTTGGCTTCTAATGCCTGCGGCAATTGAAATAACTAGCTGAGTACTAATTTTTGGGCTTAATTGTGTGCATACTTCTTGTAGTTGTTGTGGCTTAACAGCTAAAACGATTGCATCAGTATTGCTATTTTCAATGTAGATATTGCTGGTTTGCACATGAAATTCGGTTGCCAATTGCGCGCGCTTTTGTGCATCAGGGTCGATGACGGTAATGCTTGCCATGTTAAAACCATTGTTTTTTAAACCGCCAATAATGGCACGTGCCATGTTGCCGCCGCCGATAAAACTAATATTCATTTAATTAACATCCTATTTTCTTTTACCAAATAAGGCCGAACCAATGCGCACAATGGTTGCACCTTGTGTGATGGCGATTTTATAGTCGTCCGACATGCCTATAGATAAAGTGTCTAGGGCAAAGCCATTAGCAACAAGTGCATCATAACATTCTCGTACTTGTTTGAATTGCGCGCGCTGTTTATTATCATCATTCGTTGGCTCAGGTATAGCCATTAAGCCACGCAGTTTTAGTTGCGGTAGCGCCTGAATCGCCGTGGCAAAAGCCAATAATTCATTTAACGCGATGCCGCTTTTACTAGCTTCGCCGCTGACATTGATTTGAATGCACACTTGCAATGGAGGTAAGTTTAGCGGCCTTGCATCATTCAAACGTTGTGCAATTTTGAGTCTATCTACGCTATGTACCCAAGTAAAGTGTTGGGCAATTAACTGGGTTTTATTGCTTTGAATTGGCCCAATAAAGTGCCACTCAATGTTAAGGTCGGTAAGTTCAGCTTGTTTATCTAGAGCCTCTTGCAAATAGTTTTCGCCAAATAGGGTTTGGCCTGCAACGTAAGCCTCACGAATGGCTAGCGCGGATTGTGCTTTGCTCACGGCCAGCAAGCACACATGTTGTGCATGCGGTACTGATTGAATACTTGCTAGAATATCTTGCAAGTGCTTGCTAATTGAGGTCATAATTCATTTAATATACAGGTACTCAGAAGTTTAAACGGCAACAACACAATAAATTATAACAGGAGCAAGTTGTGGACATTTCAGATTTACTCGCATTTTCGGTTAAAAATAAAGCTTCAGATTTGCATCTTTCTGCTGGTTTGCCACCAATGATTCGTGTGCATGGCGATATTCGTAAAATCAACGTGCCTGCCTTAGACCATACCCAAGTGCATGACATGATGTACGACATTATGAGTGATGGTCAGCGCAAGGTATATGAAGAAACGCTGGAATGTGACTTTTCATTTGAAATCCCAAATCTAGCCCGTTTTCGGGTGAATGCGTTTAACCATAATCGAGGCGCGGGTGGTGTGTTCCGTACGATTCCTTCTAAAATATTAACCTTAGAAGATTTAAAATGCCCACCAATTTTTAAAGATATTGCAGACACGCCACGCGGCCTTTGCTTGGTCACAGGGCCGACTGGTTCAGGAAAGTCTACTACGCTCGCGGCGATGATTGATTATATTAACGATAAAGAGTTCGGCCATATTTTAACGGTGGAAGACCCAATCGAATTTGTGCATCAATCTAAAAAATGCTTAATTAACCAGCGTGAAGTTGGCCCGCACACGCTTTCATTCAACAACGCCTTGCGCGCTGCGCTACGTGAAGACCCAGATGTGATTTTAGTGGGTGAAATGCGCGATTTAGAAACCATCCGTTTAGCGCTATCTGCCGCAGAAACAGGCCACATGGTGTTTGGTACGCTGCACACTAGCTCGGCCGCGAAAACCATTGACCGTATTATTGATGTGTTTCCAGCTGCTGAAAAAGAAATGGTACGTTCTATGTTGTCAGAATCGTTACGTGCGGTGATTTCACAAACGCTATTGAAAACTAAAGATGAGCAAGGCCGTGTTGCTGCGCATGAAATTATGATTGGTACGCCAGCGATTCGTAACTTGATTCGAGAAGCGAAAATTCCGCAAATGTATTCAGCCATTCAAACAGGCCAAAATGTGGGTATGCAGACGCTTGACCAAAACCTGCAAGACTTGGTTAAACGCAATGTCGTTTCTGTGAATGAAGCGCGCAGCAAAGCGGCTAATAAAGATAATATTATGGGCTAATGCGGCTATAGGCACATGTGTTGTGCAAATGCTAGTGTATCAAAACGTTGTAATGTTTAATGAAGCATAAGGGTGAATAATGGAAAAAGGTCAGGCGGAGAAGTTCGTATTTGATTTATTGCGGTTGATGCTGGGTAAAAATGCATCAGACCTTTTCATTACGGCTGGTTTTCCAGCGGCGATGAAAATTGATGGCAAGATGACGCCTATTAGCAGCCAAGTTTTATCGGCAGCGCAAGCACGTGAAATTTCTCGTGCGATTATGAACGACAAGCAAACAGCAGAGTTTGACGCAACTAATGAGTGTAATTTTGCAATTGGCATGCCTGGCGTCGCGCGCTTTCGAGTGAATGCTTTTGTACAGCGTGGTTCTGTTGGCCTGGTGTTCCGAACCATCACCACAAAAATTCCTGAATTTGAAGAGTTAGGCTTGCCAGATGTGCTGAAAGATGTCGCGATGACTAAGCGCGGTTTAGTGATTTTTGTTGGTGGTACAGGCTCAGGCAAATCAACTTCTTTAGCGGCAATGGTGGGTTATCGTAACCAAAATAGTTACGGGCATATTATTACCATTGAAGACCCTGTTGAATTTGTGCATGAGCATAGAAACTGTATTGTTACGCAGCGTGAAGTCGGCGTTGATACTGATAACTGGCACATCGCACTCAAGAATACTTTGCGCCAAGCACCTGATGTTATTTTGATTGGTGAAATTCGCGACCGTGAAACGATGGATTACGCGATTGCGTTTGCTGAAACAGGTCACTTGTGTATGGCAACGTTGCATGCTAATAGCACCAACCAAGCCTTAGATCGCATTATTAACTTCTTTCCTGAAGAGCGCCGTCATCAGTTGCTAATGGATTTATCGCTTAATGTTAAAGCGTTTGTTTCACAACGATTGATTCCTAAAAAAGAAGGTAAAGGCCGCGCCGCTGCAATGGAGATTATGCTGAACTCACCGCTAATTTCAGATTTGATTTTCAAGGGCGATGTGCATGAAATTAAAAATATTATCGGTAAATCAAGAGAAATTGGCATGCAGACTTTTGACCAAGCTTTGTTTGATTTGCATGAGGCTGATGTGATTACTTATGAAGATGCACTACGCAATGCCGACTCTGTGAATGATATTAGGCTGAAAATTAAGTTAGAAGGCAAAGCAACACATGGTAAGGATTTATCTTCAGGCTTAGAAAGCTTAGGGATTGTTTAGCGAGTAAGGTTTACTGGCCATGAGGCAATAAAAAAGCCGATGACTTGTCATCGGCTTTTTTAATTACTTGTTACTGCAATTATTCAACAGTCACTTCAACGCGTCTTGCTTCGGCTAAATCTCCGCCCGCTTCAACACTTTGAGGTTTACGCATTTCGATTCTAGCTTCATCAATGCCCGCTGCTTTCAGCGTCTCACGCACAGTTTTAGCACGGTTTTTTGAGAGCTCAGCATTGCTTGCTTGATTACCACGTGGGTCGCTATAACCAGAAATAACGGCTTTAGCATTGCTATTGGCTTTTAACCATTCTACAGTGGCCGCTAATGTTTGATCCGCATCACCAGGAAGTGCAGTTTTGCCCGTATCAAAATATAGTTTTGCAGCTGGTGGCGCTACAACTACAGCTGCTACTACCTCAGCGGCCTTTACTAACATTTGGTTATCTACTGTGACGCCTTCGCCGAAAAAGGCTTGTGCTTCAACGCCTTTAGCAAGGCGAATCACTTCGCTATCCACTGTGCCAGTAAGCGTTACTTTGCTTACGTCGCCAGTAATAGCCCAATCTGCACCACCATTTAGCCAAGAGCCTAACTCGGCAGATTTGGCTGTCCATGCAACATTACTAGCATCGCCAGTAGCGTTGTAACCATGTGCATTGCTAGCAGTAAAGTTAAATGCAGCTGAAGGTTCGGCAACTGCTGTTGCAGGTGTTGCAACTGCAACATCTGCACTTGCGCCAGCACAGCAAGATGCTGCGTGCGCTGGACCATGCCCGTGCTGCCAGTGCCAAAACAAGTAGATTGCTAGTATTGCGGCTACCAGCCAAGTCCAAAAGGTATGCCTAGCGCGGCCGCCCTTATTGGCATTATTTGTTGTATTAGTCATGAGTGTAAAGCTCCTTATACGATAAGACTATTAAGAGAAAGACGCAGTTAAGCTTGCGCTTAAACGCCACCGCTTAATTTGTCTTGTAGCGCTTTGAGCTCAGACCATTTGTTTTCAGCAGCTAATGCAGCTTGCTGTGCCCAAGTTTTTGGGTTGGCTAATTTATAACGTGCGCCTGCGTCATCCAGTACTTTTTGCATTTGTGGCACAGTTTGTTTAGCCAGTTGTGCAAATGTGACAACGCCTACATTGTTAAACAACTCGTTAATTTTTGGGCCTATACCTTCAACTACGGTTAAGTCATTAGGGCCTTTTAGCTTGTATCCAGCAGCTTTAGCGGCGGCTGTATCTAACACAAACGTTTTTGGCGCAGCTGGTGCAGCGGCTGCTACTGGCGCTGCTTTAGGCGCGGCAGCTGGGGCAGATGACAATAATGAACTTGGTGCACTAGTTTGCGTTGTAGCGGCTTGTGGCGCAGTAGTTGTATCGCAGCATTTAGATTTACGACAGCACATGCAACGGCACATTAACCAATTAAGTAGCCAACCTGCCAGTGCGCCTAATAGAAACCACCAAAAACAGCATGAAAACATAATTTACTCCCTAAGTTGTGTGTACATCAAAAAGTTTTGTGGAAATCAAACATTAAAATCAGGTGTGTCAAAATACAAGCGCCATTGAACGCCTTTTATTGTGTTGCGTCAATGCTTTACATTTCTGTTTGCAAAAATTAACAAAACTTTAGCTTTGGTAGACTATTTGCCCATGCACTAAGGTTGCTTTTACTTTTCCAGCTAATTCTAGCCCAGTGAATGGCGTATTTTTCCCTTGGCTTTTTAGCGTATTCGGGCTAATTTTCCAATATTCATTAGCATCAAAAATACAAATATCAGCATAATTATTTAGGCTTAAATCGCCTGCAGGAATGCCTAAAATATTTGCAGAAGTTTGGCTGATTAGCGAAATGGCGTTCAGCAAACTCACTTTTTCTTGCTTCGCCCATTTTAAAGTGAGTGCGAGTAAGAGCTCTAAACCTGACGCGCCGACTTCTGCTTCTGCAAAGGGCGCTAATTTTGCGTCTTCATCCACGGGTGTATGGTCTGAGCAAATGGCATCAATAGTGCCATCTTTTAAGCCAGAGCTGAGCGCGTCTTTGTCGCGTTGTGTTCTGAGTGGTGGTTTTAAGTGGCAGTTTGAATCAAAATAGCCAATATCATGCTCGGTAAGGTGTAATTGGTTGGCACTTACATCGCAGCTAATATTTGGGTTATGTTGTTTGGCTTCGCGTATCATTGCTACGCCTTCAGCAGTAGATAAACGGCTGACATGTACGCGTGCGCCAGTTTCATGAGCAATGCGTAAAATGCTCGCTAGCGCTAAGGCTTCAGCTGCGCTAGGGATGCCTTTTAAGCCCAGTCGGCTGGCGATTTCACCATCGTGCGCCACGCCATCTTTGGCTAAAAATGGCTCTTCAGCGTGCAAAAATAGGGTAAAGCCAAAAGTCGCAGCATATTCCATTGCGCGCCAGAGCACTTGAGTGTCGGTAATCGCAATGTTGGCTTGCGAAAAACCTACACAACCTGCCTCACGCAAAGCACCCATTTCTGAAAGAATTTTACCCTGTAATTGTCGCGTGAGTGCGCCTAGCGGGTAGACATGCGCAAGGTTAAGTTGCTTGGCGCGATGCTTTAACATTTCTACTAAGCCTGGCTCATCAAGCACAGGGTGCGTATCAGGCTGGCAGGCTAGGCTAGTGACACCACCAGCTACCGCAGCTTGCAATTCGCTTTCTAAAGTGGCTTTGTATTCGCTACCTGGTTCGCGTAATCTTGCAGATAAATCTACTAAGCCTGGGCAAACAATTAAGTTGCTGGCATCGATGGTTTGATTCGCGACAAAGCCAGCTGGCGCTTGACCTAGCGCGACAATTTTACCAGCGACAATAAATACATCAAGTTGGCTATCAATGTTATTTTTGGGGTCAATCACACGACCATTTTTGATGTGTATCTTCATGCTTGGCCTCCTTGTACTTGTCCACTACCACCAGCCAACATCGCCATCACTGCCATACGCACAGCAATACCGTAAGTCACCTGTGGCAATATCACTGATTGTGCGCCATCGGCCACGGTGGAATCAATTTCCACGCCGCGGTTCATGGGGCCTGGGTGTAGCACAATCGCATCGGGTTTTGCGTAGCTTAATTTCTCTTGTGTTAGGCCATACGTTTTGAAATATTCTTGTGTGCTTGGTAGCATAGCGCCATTCATGCGCTCATTTTGCAGGCGTAACATCATCACCACATCTACGTCTTTTAGGCCAGCTTTCATGTCGTGAAACACGTGTACACCTAACTTATCTACTTGCGCAGGGAGCAAAGTTTTAGGCGCAATCACGCGCACTTCTGGCACGCCCAGCGTGGTAAGCGCGTGGATTTCACTGCGAGCCACGCGTGAATGTAGTACATCACCCACAATCGCCACGCGCAAATTGTGCAAGTCTGCTTTGTATTTACGAATGGTAAACATATCCAGCAAGCCTTGCGTGGGATGAGAATGGCGGCCATCGCCTGCGTTTATTACGTGAATATGGCTAGGCACATGCTTAGCGATAAAGTGCGCTGCGCCTGATTGATTATGGCGCACCACAAACATATCGGCATGCATGGCGATTAAGTTGTCTACCGTATCTAAAATCGTTTCACCTTTAGATTGTGATGAGGTATTCACGTTTAAGCTAATCACATCGGCAGACAAGCGTTTGGCTGCGATTTCAAAAGTGGTGCGGGTGCGGGTGCTGTTTTCAAAGAACAAATTACACACCGTTTTGCCGCGCAGTAGCGGCACTTTTTTCACTTCGCGCTCAGCCACGCCAACAAATGATTCTGCGGTATCTAAAATTTGGTTGAGTATTTTTTTAGGCAAACCCTCAATGGATAGAAGGTGTCGTAAGCGGCCGTCAGTATCTAGTTGCGGGTTATTCATGCTTGTGATTTACCTGATGAAGATTGAAGCGTTAAAGATAAAGTGCCATCAGTATTTTGAATCAATTGCAGATTTTGCGTGGCATCTAAAGCAATATCAGCAGTCGTAATTTGCGGCGCAATGGGTAGCTCGCGACCACCACGGTTGACTAGAGCAACTAAGGTAATGCTGGCTGGGCGACCATAATCAAACAACTCATTCATAGCTGCGCGCGTGGTACGACCTGTGTAAAAAACGTCGTCAATTAAAATAATGTGTTTATTTTCAACCTCAAACGGAATCTGGCTTGGGCGATTTTCAGCTTTTAAACCGCGCTGCTCATAGTCATCGCGGTAAAACGACACATCAAGAATGCCGTGCTCAACGGCATTTTCGGCAATTTCTTTTGCGAGCAAAACGAGCAAGCGCTGCATTAACCAAACCCCACCACTTTGAATGCCAACGAGCGCTGTGTTGTTTTGTAATAAGGGTTTAAGCTGCTGCGCGAGTGTTTTTAGCAGGTCTTCTGCGTTTGGTAATTTGATGTTGGTTGAGGTCATGTTGGTGCTTTAATTGTCATTATTGTCATCATAATTCAAGTTTAAAGGCTATCAAAATAACTCTGCAATATGGTCTGTGCAGCTACTTGGTCAAGCATCGCTTTTTGCGCGCGGCCTTTAATGCCTGTTTCGTTCAGTTTATCACTTGCTTCAACCGAGCTATAGCGCTCGTCTATGAGCATTACTGGTATATTAAAGCGGCCATTTAGCCGCCGTGCAAATTTTTTGCAAAGCTGTGTTACGCTGGTCTCTAAACCATCTAAGTTGAGTGGCAAGCCTACAATCAATAATTTTGGCTGCCATTCTTTAACAAGTTTTGTAATCGCTTCAAAGCGCACTTCGTTGCTCTCGTTATCAATGGTTGTCAGCGGGTTGGCGCTGGCTAACAAATGCTCGCCCACTGCTACACCAATGCGTTGTTCGCCAAAATCAAAGCACATCGCTGTGCTGGCTAATATGATTTTGGCATCGTACACATTTTCGTTATCTATTAGCTGACCATGTAAACTGTTTGTCATTAAGCGTGACCTGCCACGTCAGACAGCATTGCAGGGTCAACGCCCAGCAATGCTAACGTGGCATTGAGCTTGTCGTCATGTTTAGTTTCGTACAGAATTTTATGCAGAGTTTCAACATCTTTTGCCTGCACAGAAAGCCAAGAATTTGCTTTAATTTCTTCTTCAAGTTGCCCTGGTGTCCAGCCTGCGTAGCCTAGCGTGAGCAACATTTTTTCAGGCCCACTACCAATGCCAACGGATTCTAAAATGTCTTTTGAGGTGGTGAGTGCGGTATTTTCGTCAATAGTAATCGTGCTATCCCACTCGCCTGCGGCGGCTTCATGTAGCACAAATCCACGCTCTGGTTGCACTGGGCCACCATATAACACGCGGTTTTGCGCAACTAAGGTGTTGAGTAATTCAACATTTATTTTTTCAAATAATGTTTCAAAAGTGACGTCTGTGGGGCGGTTAATCATCACGCCCATTGCGCCTTCTTGATTATGCGTGCAGATGAATGTAACGGATTTTGCGAAAAATGGGTCTGTCATGGCGGGCATCGCGATGAGAAAGTGACCTGTGAGATTGATGTTTTCCAATGCTTTTATTCTACCATAGTTAATTGATTATTAAAGTTAATTTAGCTTTATTGCTTCTAAATACCCCGTTACTTCTAGCCCAAAACCCGCCATGCTTGGCATTTTGCGTTGGTTTGCCATTAGTTTCATTTTCCCCACGCCACAATCTAACAAAATTTGCGAGCCTATGCCATAAGTGCGTAGCTCTTGGTTAATGCGGATTGGTTCATCCGCCCCTTTAATGCGATCAACAATAGATTCGCCCGTTTCTTGCTGATGCAATAACACCATCACGCCTGCCTCAGCTTGGGCGATAGTTTGCATGGCTTGCAAGGTGTTCCAGCTGTGCGTGCAACTGGTGCTGTCTAATAAATCAAAAATTGAAAGCGGCTCATGCACGCGCACTAGGGTTTCTTTGGCGGGTTTTGGCGTGCCTTTAATTAAGGCTAAATGCGTTTCTTTGGCAATTTTATCGTGGTAGGCAATCAGCTTCATTTCGCCATAAGGGGTTTGTACCATGCGCTCGGCGGCACGCTCAACCAAGCGCTCAGTTTGTGCGCGGTGCTGAATTAAATCGGCAATGGTGCCAATTTTTAGGCCGTGTTCAGCGGCAAACAACATTAAATCTGGCAGGCGCGCCATGCTGCCATCTTCTTTTAGAATTTCGCATATCACGCTGGCTGGCTCACAACCTGCTAAGTGTGCTAAATCGCAGCCAGCCTCGGTATGACCAGCGCGTACCAGTACGCCGCCATCCATTGCCGCCAGTGGAAAAATATGACCAGGGCTGACAATATCTTGCGATTTGGCTGTTTTTGCAACAGCAGCTTGCACGGTGCGTGCGCGGTCAGCGGCTGATATGCCTGTGGTAACGCCCTCAGCCGCTTCAATAGAAACGGTAAAATTAGTGCCCATACGCGCACCGTTTTTTTGTACCATTTTAGTGAGATTTAACTGCTTGCAGCGTGCTTCGGTAAGCGTTAAGCAAATTAGGCCGCGGCCATGGGTGGCCATAAAGTTGATATGCTCAGCCGTTGTAAACTCAGCCGCCAGTACTAAGTCGCCTTCGTTTTCACGATTTTCATCGTCGACTAACACCACCATGCGGCCGTGTTTTATTTCATCGATAATTTCTTTGGCAGTGCTAATTTTCATATGATTGGTCAAAGTGTTTCTGCCTTATTGTTTTTAGTATTACTTTCCATTTGCCATTCAGCCATGCGCTCCACATAGCGCGCAATTTGGTCAACTTCTAAATTAACAAAGCTGCCCACATGTAAAAATTTAAGCGTGGTGTTTTCTAGCGTATGCGGAATTAGATTCATGCTAAACACATCGCCAGCAACCGAATTAACAGTCAAACTCACGCCATTTATGCAAATAGAGCCTTTCACTGCAATGTATTTTGAAATTGCATGTGGCGCGCGAATATCTAGCCGCCAGCAATCGCCTAGCGGCTCAAAATGCACCACTTCACCCACGCCATCTACATGCCCGCTCACCAAATGGCCGCCTAGCCTGTCGCTCAGGCGCAAGGCTTTTTCTAAATTGACTGCATTAGGTTTATCTAAGCCTACTGTTACTGATAAGGTTTCTTTTGAAACGTGTGCTTCAAAATGGGTGTCATTTAAGCTAATAGCCGTTAGGCAAACGCCATTCACCGCAATGCTATCGCCAATGCTCACGTCTTGCAGGTTAAGCTTAGCGCAGCTAATGCTGAGTTGTATATCGTCACCCATTGCAGAGGCGCGTTCTATTTGACCAACGTTTTGAATGATGCCTGTAAACATGCTGCAATTTTAGCAGAATTGGCGTGCAATTTGTTTTTATGCGAGCAATAAGCCTGTTAGAATTTAACCTACTAAACATTACAACCTTTCTTAAATAACAACATCACTAGGTTCTCAATTGGGTTTATCAAAATTATTTAGCTATGAATTTTTTGTGGGCATGCGTTATACGCGGGCTAAGCGCAAAAATCACTTTATTTCATTCATCTCACTTACCAGCATGATAGGCATTGCGCTTGGAGTGGCGGCGTTAATTGTGGTGCTTTCGGTGATGAATGGGTTTAAAAAAGTGATGCGTACTAGCATTTTGGGTGTGGCTTCACACCTTGAGGTGACGGGTAGCAATAACACATTGAGTGATTGGCAAACGATAGTCGCATCTTCGGTTAAGCAGCCGCATGTGTTAGCTAGCGCACCATATATATCAGCTCAGGCCATGCTGAGCTTTGACCAAGGTGTGCAAGGCGCGATTATTCGTGGCATACAACCAGCGGCAGAAAGTAAAGTGGCAGATTTAGCTAAAAATATGAAAGTTGGCCGCTTGAGTGACTTGCAGGCTGGCGAATTTAACATTATTTTAGGCGCAGATTTAGCCTATAACTTAGGCGCGCAGATGGGCGATAAAGTGGTGGTAATGGCGCCACAAGGGCAATTTACGCCAGCTGGCGTGGTGCCGCGCTTAAAGCAATTTACTGTGGTTGGTTTGTTTTCGAGTGGCATGCAATCGTACGACGCGGGCTTGGCGCTTATTCATATGGATGATGCGGCAAAGCTGTACCGCATGGAAGATAAAGTATCTGGCGTGCGGCTAAAATTGGACGATTTATTCATTGCCCCCGCAATTGCTAAAGCATATTCTGCGCAACTTAATAGCACAGGCGACGGCGAATCTTACTATATTTCAGATTGGACGCAACAACAGGGCAACCTATTTAAAGCGATTCAAATGGAAAAGCGCGTGATGTTTATTATTTTAACGTTGATAGTGGCGGTTGCTGCCTTTAACATCGTTTCTACGCTAGTAATGGCGGTGACAGATAAGCGCGCAGATATTGCCATTATGCGCACATTTGGCGCTAGCCCAGCTAGCATTATGATGATTTTTATTGTGCAAGGCGCGTTAATCGGCATTATCGGTACATTGATTGGCGCGGTTGTTGGCGTAATAATCGCGCAAAATATCGGTGTGATAATCCCGTTTATTGAAGGTTTGTTTCACATCCAGTTTTTAGATAAAGATGTATACCAAATTAGCGAAGTGCCTTCAGATTTAATTTGGTCAGATGTGATGACAATTGTGATTGTGTCGTTTATTTTGAGCTTGCTGGCCACGCTATACCCTAGCTGGCGAGCCAGTAAAATCAACCCTGCTGAGGCATTGCGCTATGAATAATGTTGCCACCGATAGTTTGAATGGCGCGAATAATATAGTTGCTTGCCAAAATTTACATAAAACCTATCAAGGCCTAGATGTTGCCGTACTGAATGGTATAGATTTAACTGTAAATGCTGGCGAGCAAGTGGCAATAGTTGGCACATCGGGTTCAGGAAAAAGTACTTTATTGCATATTTTGGGCGGCTTAGATACACCGAGTAGCGGCGAAGTGCGTATTTTGAATCAAACTTTAGCACAGTTAAGTGAAGCGCAAAAAGGTCATTTACGTAATCAGTCGCTCGGTTTTGTGTATCAGTTTCATCATTTATTGCCTGAATTCACCGCGCTAGAAAATGTTGCCATGCCCTTGTTAATTCGCCGTATGGCACGAGAGCAGGCGCTCACTTTAGCCGCTGAAACGCTTAAAAAAGTTGGGCTGGGGCATCGGCTAGAACACATGCCTGGCGAGCTTTCTGGCGGAGAACGTCAGCGTGCTGCCGTGGCGCGGGCTTTAGTCACGCAACCGCAATGCATTTTGGCCGATGAACCCACAGGTAATTTGGATCGCCATACCGCACATGCAGTGTTTGACTTGTTGCTAGAAGTGAACCAAACGCAGCAGCGCAGTTTGGTAGTGGTGACGCACGATTTAGAATTAGCCAAGAAAATGCAAAGGCAATATAAGTTGGTTGATGGTAAGTTGCAGCCGCTTTAAGCTCAAAAATTAAATCATGATTCTAGCCACGCTAATGTTTGTTTTTGGCGTTTGGGTCGTGCAGCAATTTTCGCAATTACCAAACCTGCCTTGGCTTCTATGCGCATTAGTTGCTGCGATACTAATTTTTGTAGCACAATTTCACCCACGTTTTTCTAAGCACTTTCACACACCAAAATTTCTAAAAGTTTTATTGTTAAGCGCTGCTGTATTTTTATTGGGTGTAGTTTGGGCGAGTAGTTTTGCTTTGTGGCGAATGAGTGATGAGCTGCCACATCTGTGGGAGCAAAAAACTATCGCAATTATTGGCGTGGTGGCAAGCGTGCCAGAGGCTACCGAGCGCGGCACACGTTTTCGGTTTGATGTCGAAAAAATTCTCACAAAGGGCGCAATTGTGCCGCGCCATATTAGTTTGAATCAATATAGCGTAAATCCTTACGGCGCGGGTGGCGACGTGCTTAGCAAAAGTTCTGAAGAAGATGTAGCGCAAGTAAACCAGTTTCATGCGGGTGAACGTTGGCTGTTTTCAGTACGTTTGAAGCGCCCGCACGGAACTCAAAACCCGCACGGTTTTGATTTTGAATCGTGGGCGCTGGGTGAAAACATGCGCGCCTCGGGCAGCATTAAAAGCAAAGCTGGGTTAAAAAAACTAAATAATTTTGTGTGGCGGCCGAGCTATATTATTGAGCATCTGCGTGAAAAAACGCAGCAGCGCATCACTCGTGTGCTAGCAGGCAAGCCATATAGCGGCGTGATTCAAGCGCTGGTGATGGGCGATGATAGCCAAATTAGTGCGGAAGATTGGCAGGTGTTTTTACGCACAGGCACTTCGCATTTAATGAGTATTTCTGGCTTGCACATTACCATGTTGGCGGGTTTGGTGTTTGGCTTAGTAAGTTTTATTTGGCGGAGTAGCCCAAAGTTGATGATGCGTTTACCCACGCGTAAAGCAGCCGTATTGGCTGGCGCGGCCACCGCATTAGCTTATGCCTTGGTTGCTGGTTTTTCTGTGCCCACGCAGCGTACTTTTTATATGTTGTTGGTGTTTGCTGTGGCGCTATGGTCTGGGCGGCAATTGGTGATTTCACAAGTGCTGGCGCTGGCATTGTTGGTTGTAGTGTTATTGGATCCGTGGGCAGTGAGTTCACCAGGATTTTGGCTGTCATTCGGCGCTGTGGCAATGTTGGCCTATGCTTTAGGCGCGCGCATAGGTGAAATTCATTGGTTTAAAGCCGCGCTGCAAACGCAGTGGGCGGTTACGCTGGGTATGTTGCCGCTGTTATTAGTGATGTTTAATCTAGCGTCAATTATTTCACCAATTGCCAATGCATTTGCGATTCCGCTGATTAGTTTTGTGGTGACGCCCTTAGCGTTATTGGGCAGTTTTTTGCCGATTGATGCGTTATTAAATCTATCTTACAAAGCGCTAGAAGCTTGTATGTGGGCGCTAAAATGGCTCAACCAATTGCCAATGGCAACTTGGCAACAGCATGAGCCCGCTACTTGGACTTTATTCCCAGCGACTTTAGGTGTGCTTTGGTTGTTGTTGCCGCGCGGATTTCCCATGCGCTGGCTTGGGCTGCTTGGTTTTTTACCGATGCTGTTAATTGTGCCGCCACGCCCCATGTTGGGCGAAATGAAAGTCACCGTATTAGATGTTGGGCAAGGCTTAAGCGTGGTTGTGCAAACGGCAACACATACATTTTTATACGATGCAGGCCCAAAATTTAACGTACAAAGTGACGCTGGTAGCCGTATTGTCGTGCCGTTTTTACGCGGTGAAGGTATCCGCAAAATTGACGGTTTTATGGTGAGCCATAATGATATTGACCACAGCGGTGGTATGGCGTCAATATTGGCGCTAATGCCTGTAGGTTGGCTTAATAGCTCGCTGCCAGAAGAAACGGAAACTCCTGATACGCTGGAAAAAATGCAATGCTACGCAGGCCAAAGCTGGGCTTGGGATAGCGTTGATTTTGAGGTGCTGCACCCAAGCTTAGAAAGTTATGATGATGCGGCGCTAAAAGACAACTATCGCAGTTGCGTAATCAAGGTAACAAGCCAATCTGGCAGCATATTACTCACTGGCGATATTGAAAAAGACGTTGAATTGGAATTGCTAGATAGTCAATCAGAAGCGCTAAAAAGCGACGTGTTGATTGTGCCGCATCATGGTAGCAAAACCTCATCTACCGCTGATTTTATAGCGGCTGTTGCGCCCAGCGTGAGCGTATTTACGCCAGGTTACCTAAATCGCTACAAACACCCAAAACCAGAGGTGCTTACCCGCTATCAAGCAACAAATAGCTTGCTTTACCGCTCAGATTATCAAGGCGCGCTAGAGGTGAATTTTGCGAAAAGTAATATTAAGATGGTGAGTTGGCGTAGCCAATATAAGCGCTATTGGCATGACAGATTTCCAATCGAGAAAAAATGACTGCCCTGCGAGGCAATACCAGAGCGGCTCGCAGGGCAGTGCTTGTAAGCTTATTTTGATTTGGCGTTAATAACTAATATCAATAAAACACTCCTACTCGTCATTCCCGCGCAGGCGGTAATCCAGTTCATTTGCAGATTTGACTAGATTCCCGCCTGCGCGGGAATGACGAGTAGGAGGGGTTTTAGTAAAAATGAATAAACCGAGCTTGCCCAAAAGGGCGCTACAGGCTAAAGTATCGCTCATAGAAACTTCACTTGTTTACATTTGAGCTTTAACCATTTTTGAATTTTTAGGAGTCGCATTGTGTGGCAAATTATTTTAGCAGCAGGTTGGCCAATTTGGCCGCTTATCATCGCGTCAGTGATTGCATTGGCGATTATCGGTGAGCGCGCACTGGCGTTGCGTGAGAGTACCGTCGCGCCGCAAAATCTATTGCCTGAGGTGCAAAACTGGCTCACTAAAGGTGGTATCACCAAAGAAATGATTAGCAAGTTAGAGCAACACTCACCTTTAGGCCAAATTTTTGCTAGCGCGCTGGCCAACACTAAAAACCCGCGTGTAGTAACCAAAGAGGCGATTGAAGAATCAGGTCGTGCTGTTGCACATAATCTTGAGAAATATCTTTCTACACTAGGCACTATTGCTACAGTTGCGCCTTTATTAGGCTTGCTCGGCACGGTGATTGGTATGGTGGAATTATTCGGCGCATTTACCAGCACAGGTCACGATATTGCACAGTTTGCGCGCGGTATTTCAGTCGCTTTATATAACACCGCAGCAGGTATTGTGGTGGCAGTGCCAGCGATGATTGCTTACCGTTATTACCGCTCAAAAGTAGATGATTTGTTGGTGGGTATGGAGCAGCAAGCGATTAAGTTGGTAGAAATTATCCACGGCGAACGTAAATAGTTCATTTAAAACTTTTTCAAATTGAGTATTAAATTATGAATTTCCAACGTGGAAAGCGCCATGAAGACCTCGAGATGAATCTCGTGCCGTTGATTGATGTGTTGCTTGTGATTATTATTTTCTTGGTAGTGAGTGCAACATTCTCGCGCACCAGCGAGCTGCAAATTAACTTGCCAACTGCTGAAGCCAATGCGCCGCAAGAAAAACCATTAACCATTGAAGTTGGTATTGATGCGAACGGTAAATATACAATCAACAATAAAGGCTTGGCTGACACCTCTGTGACAGGCATTAGTGCCGCCTTGCAGGCCGCGGCTAATGGCGGTAAAGAACCAACGGTTATTATTAACGCAGATGCAAAAACCACACATCAATCTGTGATTGATGTGATGGAAGCTTCACGTACTGCGGGCTATACGCATATTACGTTTGCTACGCAATCAAAATAAAGTAGTTTTAATATCAATTTGCTTCAATTGAACAATCGACTCAGTCTAAGTTTTTTATACTTAGAATTCAAAAGCTTAAGTTATACATGCTTAGGTTTATAGAAATTACACATGTCGAAACCCACCATTAAAAAAGTGAGCGAAAAGTTAAGCGCAGCCAATGCGCCTACTTCAAAAATCATGCTTATGCGCTTGTTTAAGTATGCTTGGAAATACAAATTAGTATTTTTGTGTAGCTTGCTTGCTTTAGTGGTGCTGTCTGCCACCAATACAGCTTTTTTAGCCACCATCAAACAAGTGACTGACGAAGGCTTTGTCAAACAATCGGCTAACCAAGTCGCATATTTGCCATTCTTACTATTCGGATTAATGGCGGTGCGCTCAATTTCTGGCTTTGCATCTGTTTTTTCTATGCGTTGGGTATCGCGTCGCGTGGTTGAAAACTTGCGCTTAGACACCTTCGCCCAACTCATGCGTCTGCCGATTAGTTACTTTGACGACCAGTCGGTCGGTACGGTAGTCACCAAACTCACTTACGATGTTGAGCAAATGGCAAATGCTGCCACAAAAGCCGCACTTACATTGGTACGTGATACATTAACTGTGCTTGGTATATTGGGCTATATGCTCTATTTAGACTGGCGGTTGACCATGATTTTTGTGGTGGTTGTGCCGTTGATGGGTGTGTATTTAAAAAATATGCGGCCGCGCTTAAAATTTGCGGCACATCAGGCGCAAGAGTCGGTGGGAGAGATGACTAAAGTAGCTGAAGAAAGTATGTCAGGCCAGCGTATTGTTAAAATATTTGGTGCGCAAGCTTATGAAAATGAACGTTTCGCCTTTGTTGCCGCTAAAAATCGCCGTATGCAAATTCGCTTGGCGCGTTTTTCTGGCTTAAATAGCATGGTAATTGAGCTGATTGCTGCTGTTTCTCTGGGTTTTGTGGTGTATTACGCAGTAGGGCGATTTACCGCAGGCGAGTTTTCTGCCTTTGTGGGCGCTTTATTTATGATTATTGCGCCGATTAAAAATTTAACCGCAATGAATGAAGATATTCAAGTCGCGCTAGTGGCTTCGCAAAGCGTATTTGGCGTAATAGATATCATGCCAGAGTTGGATGAAGGTGAGAAAATATCACCGCGCAGCCAAGGTGCCATTGAGTTTAAACATGTGAGTTTGACTTATAGCAACGCCAAACGCCCAGCGCTAAACGACATCAGCTTTAGTATAAAATCAGGTGAGAAATTGGCTTTGGTCGGTCGCTCTGGTGGTGGAAAAACCACGCTGGTGAATTTACTCCCAAGGTTTTACGAGCTGCAACAAGGCCAAGTGCTGCTTGATGGCGTTGATATGCGGGCGCTACCGCTAGCGAATTTACGCGAACAATTCTCGCTAGTGAGCCAAGATGTGCTTTTGTTTAACGACACTATTTTTAACAACATTGCGTATGGCGTGCTGCGTAACGCGAGTGAAGAAGAAGTGATCAACGCTGCAAAAGCGGCGCATGCTTGGGAGTTTATTCAACAGCAACCCAATGGTTTGTATAGTGAAATTGGCGATAGAGGCGTGCGTTTATCAGGCGGCCAGCGCCAACGCATTGCCATTGCACGGGCGATTTTAAAAAACGCACCCATATTGCTGCTAGATGAAGCAACCTCAGCGCTTGATACCGAGTCAGAGCAACACGTGCAAGCCGCGTTAGATGCCTTAATGCAAAACCGCACCAGTATTGTCATAGCGCATCGCCTAAGCACCGTTGAAAATGCAGATCGTATTATGGTGATGGAGCAAGGTGAAATTGTAGAAAGCGGCACGCATGAAGCGCTGATTCAACAAAATGGCCATTATGCTAAGTTGTATCAAAAGCAATTTACGGGCTAGGTTCGCCAGATTAAATACTAAATGAATAGCTGGCTACAAAAACAATGGGCAAGTTATAGTTTGTGGCATATTTTACTCATTCCGCTTTCTTGGATTTTTAGCGCAATTGTTTATATTCGTGCGAAACTCTATAAAACTGGTTGGTTAAAAAGTACTCGCCTATCCGTGCCAGTGATTGTTATCGGCAATATCAATGTTGGCGGCACTGGCAAAACCCCGCTTGTAATATGGCTTGCAGAGCAATTGCAGCAACAAGGCTACACACCTGCCATTATTAGCCGAGGCTATGGCGGCAGTACAAAACTCGTCGCCGAAGTGTTCGGCAATAGCAACCCAGCAGAAGTTGGTGATGAGCCGGTGCTAATCGCAAAACGTACACACTGCCCAATGTTCGTGGGTGCAAATCGCGTCGCGGCAGGGCAAGCCTTATTGCAAGCGCACCCACAATGCAACGTGATTATTAGTGATGATGGTTTACAACACTACCGCTTACAGCGCAATGTTGAAATTGCGCTCATTAACTCAAGTCAATTGATAAAAAGCAACTTACAATTACTGCCCGCAGGTTCACTAAGAGAAAAAATCACGCGCTTGCAATACGTAGATGCAATTGTGGATAGCGCCCTGCAAGCCGCGCCAATAGGCGCTCTACAGACACCTTTATTTAATGTGCAGCTATTTAATATGCAACTACAAGGCGACATTTTCGTAAATTTAGCTGATACACAAAGTAAACAACCCGCCAGTTATTTTGCAGGCAAGAGCACAAATCAAACAATAGTGGCCATCGCAGGCATCGCCAACCCTGAACGTTTTTTAAAAAAACTAACAGAATTAGGGCTACAATTTGAACAGCAGGTATTTGCAGATCATCATGCATTTACTGCACAAGATTTAGCGCCCTTCGCCAATAAGATAATTTTAATGACAGAAAAAGATGCCGTAAAATGTTATTCATTCGCTACTCCTAATGTGTGGTATTTGCCAGTAGCGGCAACAGTAACTGGCTCAGCTTCGCTTGTCACATTAGTATTAAAACAATTGAGAAATTAAAATGGATGCAAAATTACTACAAATTTTAGTATGCCCAGTCACCAAAGGGCCGCTTATCTACAACAAAGCCAGCAATGAGCTTATATCTAGGGCAGCAAGGCTAGCTTACCCTATTAAGGATGGCATTCCTGTGATGCTTGAAGAAGATGCGCGTAAATTAACTGATGATGAAGAAATTGAGTAGTCATCCACTAGGTTTTTATGTGGTAATCCCCGCGCGCTACGCCAGCACAAGGTTGCCAGGTAAGCCCCTGCTAGATATTGCAGGCAAGCCCATGGTGGCGTGGGTGGCTGAGCGCGCAAAACATAGCGGCGCAAAGCAAGTGGTGGTTGCAACAGATGATATACGTATTGTAGATGCGCTAGCGCAACACGGGCATTTCGCCATGATGACGCGTGACGACCATGTAAGCGGCACGGATCGCATAGCCGAGGTTGCGCTGAGGCAAGCTTGGCCAGATGAAGCGATTATAGTCAATGTACAGGGTGATGAGCCGCTAATAGAAACTTCACTTATAATTGAAGTGGCGACCATGTTAAACAATAGCAAAGATGCCGTAATGGCAACTGCGTGCCACGCTATTCATACTAAGGCTGAATTTGTAAATCCAAATATCGTAAAAGTGGTGTTAGATGCGCAATCAAATGCACTCTATTTCAGCCGCGCGCCGATTCCATATCCTAGAGATACCTTTGCGAATTCTAAATTGGCGCTGGATGTACCAGCCTATCGACATATTGGCATTTATGCTTATAGAGCAAAGTTTTTGAAAGAATACGCAAGCATTCAGCCATGCGCCATTGAGCAGGCTGAAAGTTTAGAACAGCTTCGTGTGTTGCATCAAGGCTACAAAATTGCAGTTTCTATTTCAGAAAATGCGTCTGCAGCAGGCGTGGATACTCAAGAAGACCTAGATTACGTACGTAGCGTAATGCGCTAAATCTTAATTACGCAACACCAAGTCGCTTTAACGCGTTAGATATTTGTTAAAGAAAATCCGCGATTGTTCTTGCAGAAGAATGCCAGGTTTGCTATAGTCTCACCTCTCGGCGAAACATTAGTCGAATCGGACGCGGGATGGAGCAGTCTGGCAGCTCGTCGGGCTCATAACCCGAAGGTCACAGGTTCAAATCCTGTTCCCGCAACCAACAAATTTTGTGTAATAAATACGATTCAAAAATAATTAAATAAGTTTTCTAATTATGATTGACGGGTCTAAAAACCTCTGTATAATGCGCACCTCGTTAGACGCAAAGCGGTAACGAGCCACTTGTAAAAAGTGAACTGATCTTTAACAATTTAACAACTGATAAGTGTGGGTGCTTGTGGATTTAGACAAGCTCACTTAGACGCAATGGCCTTGTTGGTACGAAGTTTACTTTGTGCTAATTTAACGCGATTGTTTGGTTTAAGTGTAGCCTCAGAAAAAACAAGTGCTTACACTTAAATTTATGACAAGTATGTAACAGGTTTAATCAGCAATGATTAAGCAAGAAACACACCTTGAAATGAATTTGAGTCATCAACCTATAACGCTTTCTGATTATCGTTAGAGAGTAGGGTTGGTAAAGCAAAAGCGAAATAACCACCTCGCAAGAGGAAAAAGTAATAGTCATACATTAAACTGAAGAGTTTGATCATGGCTCAGATTGAACGCTGGCGGAATGCTTTACACATGCAAGTCGAACGGCAGCACGGACTTCGGTCTGGTGGCGAGTGGCGAACGGGTGAGTAACATATCGGAACGTATCCAATAATGGGGGATAACTAATCGAAAGGTTGGCTAATACCGCATACGCCCTACGGGGGAAAGCTAGGGACCTTCGGGCCTGGCGTTAATGGAGCGGCCGATATCTGATTAGCTAGTTGGTGGGGTAAAGGCCCACCAAGGCGACGATCAGTAGCTGGTCTGAGAGGACGACCAGCCACACTGGAACTGAGACACGGTCCAGACTCCTACGGGAGGCAGCAGTGGGGAATTTTGGACAATGGGCGCAAGCCTGATCCAGCCATTCCGCGTGAGTGAAGAAGGCCTTCGGGTTGTAAAGCTCTTTCGCAAGGGAAGAAAACTTAGCTACTAATATTAGCTGAGGTTGACGGTACCTTGATAAGAAGCACCGGCTAACTACGTGCCAGCAGCCGCGGTAATACGTAGGGTGCGAGCGTTAATCGGAATTACTGGGCGTAAAGCGTGCGCAGGCGGTTTTGTAAGTCAGATGTGAAATCCCCGAGCTCAACTTGGGAACTGCGTCCGAAACTACAAGACTAGAATATGTCAGAGGGGGGTAGAATTCCACGTGTAGCAGTGAAATGCGTAGAGATGTGGAGGAATACCAATGGCGAAGGCAGCCCCCTGGGATAATATTGACGCTCATGCACGAAAGCGTGGGGAGCAAACAGGATTAGATACCCTGGTAGTCCACGCCCTAAACGATGTCTACTAGTTGTTGGTGGAGTAAAATCCATGAGTAACGCAGCTAACGCGTGAAGTAGACCGCCTGGGGAGTACGGTCGCAAGATTAAAACTCAAATGAATTGACGGGGGCCCGCACAAGCGGTGGATTATGTGGATTAATTCGATGCAACGCGAAAAACCTTACCTGGCCTTGACATGTAACGAACTTTCCAGAGATGGATTGGTGCTCGAAAGAGAACGTTAACACAGGTGCTGCATGGCTGTCGTCAGCTCGTGTCGTGAGATGTTGGGTTAAGTCCCGCAACGAGCGCAACCCTTGCCAATAATTGCCATCATTTAGTTGGGCACTTTATTGGGACTGCCGATGACAAATCGGAGGAAGGTGGGGATGACGTCAAGTCCTCATGGCCCTTATGGCCAGGGCTTCACACGTAATACAATGGTCGGTACAGAGGGTCGCCAACCCGCAAGGGGGAGCTAATCCCAGAAAGCCGATCGTAGTCCGGATTGAGGTCTGCAACTCGACCTCATGAAGTCGGAATCGCTAGTAATCGCGGATCAGCATGTCGCGGTGAATACGTTCCCGGGCCTTGTACACACCGCCCGTCACACCATGGGAGTGGGTTTTACCAGAAGTAGGTAGTCTAACCTTCGGGAGGACGCTTACCACGGTAGTATTCATGACTGGGGTGAAGTCGTAACAAGGTAGCCGTATCGGAAGGTGCGGCTGGATCACCTCCTTTCTAGAGAACATCTATTTTTGCAAGCATTCACACTTATCAGTTGTTAGACCAAAGCGACATTAAACAAGATTTGACGCGTTTTAGTAAGACGGCAATTTACTTGGCGCTTTTATAAGCGGCAACTTACTTGCCTTATGGGTCTGTAGCTCAGTTGGTTAGAGCACCGCCTTGATAAGGCGGGGGTCGATGGTTCGAGTCCATCCAGACCCACCAGAATTCTGCATATAAGCACCTGTTAGACAAATGGGGGATTAGCTCAGCTGGGAGAGCACCTGCTTTGCAAGCAGGGGGTCGTCGGTTCGATCCCGACATTCTCCACCAGTAATTTAACACTAACAATATCACTTTAATGTTGTACCGATAGATTAGGTAAGAAATTAGAAGCAAGCGTTGTTTGAACAACAATCTTTGCTTCTAGTTTTTAACTAGACTGTTCTTTAACAAAATGGAAGAAGTAAAGTGAGCGCATAGGTTTGTGATGAACTTGTGTGTTCAAAATGGGTAGTAATTGATTGCAAAAATCGAAACATTTTGCTTCGTTTAGTTCCAGTTAGATAGTGTAGTAATACATAGCAATATGGATTACACACGAAATAACCAGAAATAAATGAAACAAAAGAAATAACCAGTTGATACTGTACAACCTTGCAGTATTGACAAAGTAGCTTTAGAAAAAACCATGACTGACGTTCTCATGCGTCACGAAATCTGAATATTTAAAAGGGTTCAGGTTTTAAAGTTATAGGATCAAGCGAATAAGTGCATATGGTGGATGCCTTGGCGATTACAGGCGATGAAGGACGTGGTAGCCTGCGTAAAATTTCGGGGAGCTGGCAAACAAGCTTTGATCCGGAAGTGTCCGAATGGGGAAACCCACCCGCAAGGGTAACCGCTCTTGAATATATAGAGAGATGGTGGCGAACCGAGTGAACTGAAACATCTAAGTAGCTCGAGGAAAAGAAATCAACCGAGATTCCGTAAGTAGTGGCGAGCGAACATGGAATAGCCTGTTATTTTTAGCACATGCGATAGTAGAACGGAATGGAAAGTCCGGCCATAGAGGGTGATAGCCCCTTATACGAAATCCCGTGTGTGGAACTAGGGTAACGACAAGTAGGGCGGGGCACGAGAAACCTTGTCTGAACATGGGGGGACCATCCTCCAAGGCTAAATACTCGTAATCGACCGATAGTGAACTAGTACCGTGAGGGAAAGGCGAAAAGAACCCCGGGAGGGGAGTGAAATAGATCCTGAAACCGTATGCATACAAACAGTGGGAGCGGACTTGTTCCGTGACTGCGTACCTTTTGTATAATGGGTCAGCGACTTACATTCAGTAGCAAGCTTAACCGATAGGGGAGGCGTAGCGAAAGCGAGTCCGAATAGGGCGTCTAGTTGCTGGGTGTAGACCCGAAACCAAGTGATCTATCCATGGCCAGGATGAAGGTGCCGTAACAGGTACTGGAGGTCCGAACCCACAAATGTTGAAAAATTTGGGGATGAGCTGTGGATAGGGGTGAAAGGCTAAACAAACTTGGAAATAGCTGGTTCTCTCCGAAAACTATTTAGGTAGTGCCTCGTATATCATTCTCGGGGGTAGAGCACTGTTATGACTAGGGGGTCATAAGAACTTACCAACTCATTGCAAACTCCGAATACTGAGAAATGCAATTACGGGAGACAGACCATGGGTGCTAACGTCCGTGGTCAAGAGGGAAACAACCCAGACCGACAGCTAAGGTCCCAAATGGCGTGCTAAGTGGAAAACGAAGTGGGAAGGCATAGACAGCCAGGATGTTGGCTTAGAAGCAGCCATCATTTAAAGAAAGCGTAATAGCTCACTGGTCGAGTCGTCCTGCGCGGAAGATGTAACGGGGCTAAGCACGCAACCGAAGCTTCGGATGCTGCACTATTTATAGTGTATGCATGGTAGGAGAGCGTTCTGTAGGCCTGCGAAGGTAACCTGTGAGGGTTGCTGGAGGTATCAGAAGTGCGAATGCTGACATGAGTAGCGATAAAGGGAGTGAAAAGCTCCCTCGCCGAAAGCCCAAGGTTTCCTGCGCAACGTTCATCGGCGCAGGGTGAGTCGGCCCCTAAGGCGAGGCAGAGATGCGTAGTCGATGGGAAACAGGTTAATATTCCTGTACTTTAATATAATGCGATGTGGGGACGGAGAAGGTTAGGTCAGCCGGGTGTTGGATGTCCCGGTTCAAGCGTGTAGGCAGATTCTTTAGGCAAATCCGGAGAGTCGTTAATGCTGAGGCGTGATAACGAGGTACTTAGGTACTGAAGTGATTGATACCATGCTTCCAAGAAAAGCCACTAAGCTTCAGTTATATTAAAACCGTACCGCAAACCGACACAGGTGGGCAGGATGAGAATTCTAAGGCGCTTGAGAGAACCCGGGAGAAGGAACTCGGCAAATTAGCACCGTAACTTCGGGAGAAGGTGCGCCCTGGTAGTGTGTAGAGATTTACTCTTGAAGCACGATAGGGTTGCAGTGAAAAGGTGGCTGCGACTGTTTAATAAAAACACAGCACTCTGCAAACACGAAAGTGGACGTATAGGGTGTGACGCCTGCCCGGTGCTGGAAGATTAATTGATGGGGTGCAAGCTCTTGATCGAAGTCCCAGTAAACGGCGGCCGTAACTATAACGGTCCTAAGGTAGCGAAATTCCTTGTCGGGTAAGTTCCGACCCGCACGAATGGCGTAACGATGGCCACACTGTCTCCTCTCGGGACTCAGCGAAGTTGAAATGTTTGTGAAGATGCAATCTACCCGCGGCTAGACGGAAAGACCCCATGAACCTTTACTGTAGCTTTACATTGGACTTTGACAAGATTTGTGTAGGATAGGTGGGAGACTATGAAGCGGTGTCGCTAGATATCGTGGAGTCAACCTTGAAATACCACCCTGATGTTGTTGAGGTTCTAACCTAGGTCCATAAGCTGGATCGGGGACCGTGTATGGTGGGCAGTTTGACTGGGGCGGTCTCCTCCCAAAGAGTAACGGAGGAGTGCGAAGGTAACCTAGGTACGGTCGGAAATCGTACTGATAGTGCAATGGCATAAGGTTGCTTGACTGCGAGACGGACAGGTCGAGCAGGTGCGAAAGCAGGTCATAGTGATCCGGTGGTTCTGTATGGAAGGGCCATCGCTCAACGGATAAAAGGTACTCTGGGGATAACAGGCTGATTCCTCCCAAGAGTTCATATCGACGGGGGAGTTTGGCACCTCGATGTCGGCTCATCACATCCTGGGGCTGTAGCCGGTCCCAAGGGTATGGCTGTTCGCCATTTAAAGTGGTACGTGAGCTGGGTTTAAAACGTCGTGAGACAGTTTGGTCCCTATCTGCCGTGGGCGCTGGAAATTTGAAGGGACCTGCTCCTAGTACGAGAGGACCGGAGTGGACGCACCGCTGGTGGACCAGTTATCATGCCAATGGTATAGCTGGGTAGCTAAGTGCGGAAGAGATAAACGCTGAAAGCATCTAAGCGTGAAACTCGCCTTGAGATGAGATTTCCCTGGGGGTTTAACCCCCCTAAAGAGTCGTTCGAGACCAGGACGTTGATAGGACGGATGTGGAAGCGTGGTAACACGTTAAGCTGACCGTTACTAATTGCTCGTGAGGCTTGATCCTATAACCTTAAAACTTGAGCTTGATTGTTATTAAGTTAACGAAAAAGACAAGAGAAATGGTTTGTTTTAAAGCACTGATATCGTTTAAATACGGTATGGTTTATAGACAATGTAATCAATGAAAACCATTTACTTTGCGCATGAAAATGCGTGACACTTTACTTCTTCTGTTTGTTAAAAACTGCATTAAAGTACTTAGCAATAAGTGCAAAAATGTAAGTTTAAGACGCTACTTCTATGAAAATAGGAGTGAGCGCACAGCATTTCTGCTTGTGATAGGCAATTGGGTGAAAGCTCAACAGCGCGCAAGAGTTACCAGTTATGCTTGGCGGCCATAGCGGTTTGGACCCACCCCTTCCCATCTCGAACAGGGCCGTGAAACGAACCAGCGCCAATGATAGTATGCTTTTTGCATGCGAAAGTAGGTCACTGCCAAGCTATTTATTCGTATCACCGAAAGGTGGTCAGCAAACCCCCTCTATGAAAATAGTGGGGGTTTTTGCTTTTGTACGAAAATCTTTAGCGAGTAAATACTTTGTAAACTATTATTGCTGCAATAAATCAAAATGTTGAAGAAATAATTTTACGTTAAGCTAAGCAGAAATTGTTACTATTGTAATGTTGTGTCTAAAGTAGTTTAGATACAATGTTTTTAGAGAATATCAATTTTCAAGGTTAAAATGTGTGAAGTTTTCAATAAAAAACTTCAATAGACTTATGCTATAACAAATGATTTAGCTAAGTTTACATCTGTTCTGATTCAGAATGTGATGAATAGACAGGTCGATAAAACATGAAAATAGATAGCGATATAACAATCAATACAACGAGCTCTACCAGCTATACGCCGATGATGCGCCAGTACCATGCTTTAAAAGCGCAGCATCCTGACATGTTGCTGTTTTATCGCATGGGCGATTTTTATGAGTTATTTTTTGAGGATGCAGAAAAAGCTTCTCGCTTGCTTGGCATCACGCTCACGCATCGTGGCGTGAGTAATGGTACACCAATTAAAATGGCGGGTGTACCGTATCACGCTGCGGAAGGTTATTTAGCTAAGCTGGCAAAGCTAGGTGAAGCTGTAGCGATTTGTGAGCAAATTGGCGACCCCGCGGCCAGCAAAGGCCCCGTTGAGCGTGCTGTTACACGTATTCTTACGCCTGGAACGTTAACCGACACAGCGCTGTTAGATGAATCACGTGATAACCAATTATTAAGCATTTTTCAATCAGATGGAATTGTTGGTTTAGCTCGCCTAAATTTAGCTTCTGGCGCGTTTGTTTTGAGCGAGATTGCCGTTGGGCTATTGAACCAAGAAATTGAGCGCATTGCACCCAGTGAAATTTTGCTGGCGGATGACTTTCAACATGCAGCACTAAGTTTAAGTAAAGTCGCCAAAAAGCGTTTGAGCTCATGGCAGTTTGATTTTGACAGCGCGTTTAACACGCTAACAAAGCAGCTTAATACTTACGACTTAAATGGTTTTGGTTGTGCAGGCCTGCAGCCCGCCATTTGCGCAGCTGGCGCGTTGCTAGATTACGTAAAACATACGCAGCGCACTGCATTGCCGCACATTAACGCGCTGAGCGTTGAAGCCACTAGCGCATATATTCAGCTAGATGGCGCTACTCGCCGCAATTTAGAAATTGACATCACGCTGCGCGGTGAGGCTTCACCCACGCTCTACTCAATGCTTAATACCACGCAAACCGCCATGGGCGCACGGCTTTTGCGGCATTGGTTGCACCATCCGCTGCAAGACCGTAACTTAGTGATAAGGCGCCATGAAGCGGTGGCTGAATTGATTCAAAAAGATATTGTTTCTAATTTAAATCAATCACTCAAATCTATTGGTGATATTGAGCGCATCACAGCACGCATTGCGCTTAAAACTGCACGCCCACGTGATTTGTCTGGCTTGAATCTGAGTTTGCAGCAATTGCCAGCATTGCAAATACAATTACAAAACACGCAAACTAGCTTGCTGCAAACTTTGGGCTCAAGTTTAACCGCACCCAGCGCCGTGGTTGGTTTACTCGCTAGCGCAATCAAACCAGAACCAAGCACCGTATTGCGCGATGGCGGCGTGATTGCCGATGGCTATGATGCCGAGCTAGACGAATTGCGTGCGCTGCAAAATAACCATGGTGAATTTTTACTGCAATATGAAGCCGCTGAAAAGGCGCGCACGGGTATTACCAACTTAAAAGTTGAATACAATAGTGTGCACGGTTTTTACATTGAGATGAGTCGCACGCAGGCTGAAAGTGCGCCTGCGGAGTATAGGCGTCGCCAAACGCTTAAAAATGTAGAGCGTTTTATTACGCCAGAATTGAAAGCGTTTGAAGACAAAGTGCTAAGCGCGAATGACCGTGCATTGGCACGTGAAAAAATGCTATATGCGGATGTTTTGGAGCAATTACTACCATTTATATCTGCCCTGCAGACCAATAGCGGCGCGGTTGCTAGCCTAGATGTTTTATGTTGTTTTGCCGAGCGTGCGCAGGCTTTAAATTATGTTTCACCACAATTTACAACAGAAGCAGGTTTGCAAATTGTGAATGGTCGTCACCCAGTAGTGGAAAATATTACGCAGCCATTTGTGGCGAATGATGTTGTGCTAAACCCGTATCGCCAGTTATTACTGATTACTGGCCCCAATATGGGCGGTAAATCTACCTTTATGCGACAAACCGCACTCATTGTTTTACTTGCGCATTGTGGGTGCTATATTCCAGCAACGTCTGCTAAAATCGGCGAAATTGACCGTATTATGACACGTATTGGCGCATCTGATGACTTGGCGGGTGGTAGATCTACCTTTATGGTAGAAATGACCGAAACCGCCAATATTTTGCATAATGCCACTGAAAAAAGCTTGGTGCTGTTAGATGAAATCGGCCGTGGCACCAGCACTTTTGATGGCTTGAGCTTGGCTTGGGCGGTGGCAAAGCAGTTACTTGAGAAAAATAGAGCTTATACACTATTCGCCACGCATTATTTTGAGCTCACACGCATTGTGGATGACTTTAAACAGGCCGCGAACGTGCATTTAGATGCGGTAGAGCACGGTAACAGCATTGTATTTATGCATAAAGTGGAAGAGGGCGCGGCGAATCAAAGTTATGGTCTGCAAGTGGCGCAATTGGCAGGCATTCCGAAGTCTGTAGTCGCAACTGCTAAGCGAAAATTACTGCAATTAGAAAATAACCAAGTTGCACAAAATACTAGTCAGCCAGATATGTTTTCTGAAAGCATTGAGGCGGAATCACCTGCTGAGCACCCAGTGCTGGCTTCATTAGAGCTACTTCAGCCAGATGACTTAACGCCAAAACAAGCTTTAGAATGGATTTATAAGTTAAAAAATATGGCCAATGGGTAATGATTTTGTAGGCTAGTCGCCGTAGATTAACAGCCAGCTAATTGCATTTCACGTGTGAGCTGCTCTTGTTGCTGACCTAGGTCTTTCATTTGGGACGCATCACCACTGTTGCGTTTTTGGCTCGCTAAATTTTCTAGCCCGGCTTTAAATGAGCGGCAAATACCAAGTTCGTCACCTTGCTCAAGCTGTTTTTCTTCAAGGTTTGTTTTTTTTGTGACTGGTATGACAGGTTCTAGCGTTACGGCTGGCGCTATTGTTGTAGGTTGCTGTGCTTCAACAGGCTCAATGTGTGCTGACTTTTTAGCTAATTCTGGCTTTTCAGGCAGTTCGACAGCTTCAGTTTGAAGTGGTATTTCGTTGGTGGGTCTATTGATTGGGGTAACCACGCCGCCATTACGCAACCTTGCAGATTCCCCCATTTGTTTTTGGGTGAGTCTGTCTCTTTCTTTAAGTTGCATGCACTCACGTTCAACGTTGTACTGCACTTGTAGTGATGAGCCGCGACGACCGTAAACATCTTTAATTAACGCGTGAGTAGAGCTGTCTGAAGTCTTTAATTGCTGCACTTCAGATTTGCCTGCGTCACGCAATGCGGCGATTTCTTTGGCGACTCCAGCACGTTGTTTGCAGCTAGCATTTGCGGCTAGCGTGCGGAATTTTATATTTGCAGGCTTTACAATTACGGGCTTTGCGGCATTGTTTGAGATTGCAGGTTTTAGAACAGCTGGCGCAGTTTTTCTGCCTATAGGTTTGGTGACAGTTGAATTGTTGCAGGGTGACTCTTGATAATTTTTGCCGCAATTGTATAGTTCATCGGCAAGTGCAATTTGGGAGCATGTCAACAGTGCGCAGGCTAATGTTTTTAACACGTAGGTTTTAAACACTAAGGCTTTCGCCAATAACTTCATTGAAACACCCCCAAGCTTTAATTAGTGGTGATGACCACCCGCGCCGTGTACGTGTTGATGTGAAATTTCTTCTGGTATTGCGGCACGTACTGCAGTAACAGTTGCGCTAAATATTACGCGCTCGCCAGCCCAAGGGTGGTTGCCATCTACCACTACTTTGCCATCGGCGATTTCTGTAACTGAGTATAAAATTACTTCGCCCGTTTCGTCTTCGCCTTCAAATTGCATACCCACTTTTAGCTCATTGGCAGGAAAAGCGCTTGCAGGCTCAATTTGTACTAGCTCTTCATCGTATTCGCCAAACGCATCAGCAGGTTGTAAATCTACCACGACCACATCACCCACGTTTTTGCCGTGCATGGCTTCTTCTACTTTTGGAAAAATATTATCGTAACCGCCGTGCAAATAAGCAACTGGTTCTGCGCTAGATTCTAGCACTTCGCCATTGGTGTTTTTAAGGTCGTAAGTCATTGTTACTACAGTATTCATTGCAATTTGCATGGGGATGTCCTAAATCTAATTAATTGAAAATTTTATGGTTAGAATTTTAATCTATTTTTATCATTTGCTAAAACACAAAAATGAATTTAATCTTTTTATTTGCCTCTACCGCCGCTACGGTGCGGGCTGTTTGGGTTATTGCTACGGCCAGCACTGCCGCCGCCACTATTGCCGCGATTGCCGTTATATGTGCTTTTAGGCGCAAATAAAGCGGGTTGTGGCATGGCTTGGTGACGTGCAGCTTCTGACATATTTTTGCTGGATTCACCTTGTGCATCCGCGCGGTGATTGCCTTGCGGGCGACTTTGTTGATTTCTAGGTTGTTGACCATTGTCAGGTCTAGGTTGGCGGTTTTGTGAAGGTCGGCCTTCTGCATTTGGCGCAGCTTGACTTCTGCCTTGACGTTGTCCATCTGAGCTTGTATTTCTGCCAGCATTTGGGTTTGCGCCTGCCGCGCTGGCATCTCTCGGTTTACGTTGCTGCTGGCCTTGGCCATGCCCGCGCGGTGGTCTGCCGTGTGGCTGAGTTGAACGCGGTGCGCGCGGCGCTTCAGGCTCAGGGTTTGCGTTAGGGGTAAAACCTTCAACTTGTACTTTTGGAATTTCTTTTTTAATGAGTTTTTCAATGTCTTTCAGAAACTTCAATTCTTCGCGGTCTACTAATGAAACCGCCGCACCGCTACTGCCTGCGCGGCCAGTACGACCAATACGATGTACATAATCTTCTGGCACGTTTGGCAATTCAAAGTTCACAACTTGCGGCAGTTGGTCAATATCTAAACCACGTGCTGCAATGTCGGTGGCTACTAGCACGCGCATACTGCCATCTTTAAATTGTGCCAGCGCTTTAGTACGCGCACCTTGGCTTTTGTTGCCATGAATCGCGGCGGCTTGAATGCCATCTTTCACTAACTTTTCAGCCAAACGGTTTGCGCCATGCTTGGTGCGGGTGAAAATTAGCACTTGTTGCCAATCATTTTGCTTAATTAAGAAGCTCATTAGCTCACGTTTATGCGTTGCCGCGACCATGTGCACGGTTTGCTCAACGAGCTCGCTGGCGGTATTGCGGCGCGCGACTTCAACAAAGCCTGGGTTATGCAATAGGCCATCAGCAAGCGTTTTAATTTCGTCAGAAAATGTAGCTGAAAATAATAAGTTTTGGCGTTGCTTAGGCAGCATGGCTAATATTTTTTTAATATCGCGTATAAAGCCCATGTCTAGCATTCTGTCAGCTTCATCTAATACTAAAATCTCAACGCCAGATAAATCCACATTTTTTTGATTCGCATGGTCAAGTAGGCGGCCTGGGGTGGCGACTAGAATATCTAGCGGTTTTTTCAAGCGTGCAATTTGTGGGTTAGCGTTTACGCCACCAAAAATTACGGTGCTAGTTAATGGTAAATATTTGCCATAAGTTTTAACAGATTCTTCAATTTGCGCTGCAAGTTCACGCGTTGGCGTCAGCATTAAGCAGCGTGGGCGGCCTTTTGCGACTTCACTTAAAGGTTTTTGGCTAAGAATATGCAAAATCGGCAGCGTAAAACCAGCAGTTTTACCCGTGCCTGTTTGTGCGCCAGCGAGTAAATCGCCACCGCTTAATACTTGCGGTATTGCTTTAGCTTGAATAGGGGTTGGGGTGGTATAACCTGCGTCGTTAATGGCGCGTAAAATCGGTTCGGCTAAGCCTAACTCGTTAAAGTTAAGGATTGATTCAGTGGTCAAAGTATAAAGCTCCAGCTTGGGTGTAAGCCTACCTATTACTTTTGAAGCAACACCAATCGAGGAAGGCAAATGTAATAATCATTCAGGTGATTTGAGAATCAAGAAGATTAAGGTAAATAGACCGCTATGCAGATTGGTTGGCATAGGGGCAAGATATTAGTGTTTGGCATTATACGGCAGAATGAAATTAAAGCGAGCTTTGTATTTTTAGTTAGAAAATATAGGGTTTTTGTAAAGATGGAATTGAAAGGTGTTTTTAGGAATAAATTGAGAAATTAAGCTACTAAAAATGGGTATCCGTATTTTGTGATTGATTTTGATTTTGTAATTGCCAAGCGAAAACCTATCGTATGATTGATTTAGCAAATTAACTCAGTAATTAGACTTCCAGATTGCAGGCGTTCATGTTCGACACTTTCGACCCAAAGCGGAAGTTCATCAAACTAGAAAGTGCTTAGGCAGAAGTCGACTCAAAAAAGCCCATAAATTTATTCAATAATTTTTAATAGTTATTAAATTCAATTACAATTATCCGACTTACACTACATATCTATAATACTGTTAGGCTTCACAACAGTTCAAACTACCTAGCTCAAATATTGGAGACGAGAATGGAAGCATTTGCACAATTATTATTAGAAAATCCCTTAATTGCGCTCATAGCAGGCTTAAGCATTGGACTTATTTTTACTCTTTTTGTGATGATTAAGTCCATGTTTGGTAGCAAATCTCTTAAAATGGAGAACGCATCGCTACTACGTGGTCATATATTAATGCACGATACGGGTCACAAGACATTGATCTCTGAACTAGAAAAATTGAAGCTGCAGAATGAGAACCTACGATTCACAGTTGCCACACTAAAAACTAAAACAGGGAAATCTGAGCTTCGAACATTAGACATCTATGACAAAGCCATTCGATTAATGAATGCTAGAGCACCTGGCTTTGCACTAGTATGGGAAACTACATTGATTGAAGCTGAAGCTGAAATGCAACAAATTGACACTGGCATGAGAGCTTGGATTAGAAGATATGTTCCCCGTTCCTTAGTCAACAAATCTCTTTAAACTCTGTTTCAGTCCACAATGTTCATACTCAGCTCAACAATTAAGTTGTGAGACTAATGGCGCCTCATACATTCTTTCGCGTTTCAATATAATACAAGCTTGATGGATTCAAGAGACGAAAAAATGCAAAATCAACCAGAAAGGTCTCCTATTGAACTACAACTTGCCGACGCTGAGTCTGGTATTGCATCAGCTCAGTTTGAGTTGGGCCTAGTCTACGAAAGCGGCATTGGCGTTGCCGTAAATGTCCCAGAGTCGGTTAGATGGTTCAAGGCTGCGGCTACAAATTGGCACCCTGGGGCTCTATACCATTTAGGTCTCATATTTCAGCGAGACACCTCATTGCAACAAGGTTCATCAACCAGCGTTGAATATTTCCAGTCGGGTGCTGAGCTCGGTGATATTCATTGCCAATGTGCACTTGCTGATGCATTTCGAAATGGCCGAGGAATATCTAAAGATGAAGCGGCTGCAGTTCACTGGTACACGAAAGCATCCAAACAAGGAGATGCATATGCAATGTATCGGCTAGGAAAAATGTATCTTTATGGATCTGGTGTTCAGCGCGACATTGCTACCGCAATTCTCTTCTTGAATTCCGCAGCGCAGCAAGGACATCAGGACGCAGTTGTGGCCTTAGAAAAGGCAAAGCGGTTTGCGCCATCCAATTCTAAAGTTATACCTAATGCTGAAGCAACTCATTCGATGAGTCAATTAGAGATTGAATCGCGGGCGAAGGTAGCTCAAATAAGTGGGCTTGCTCAACATTTATTTAAAGCTGAATTTTCCAACTCCAATAATAAAAATGAACGTCTAAAATCTAAATCCAATGATGAAATTGAGCATTTAACAATAGTTGTTTCCGAGAAAAACAAGATACTCAAAGTATTTACGCGAAATTACAGTCAGGAGTTACAAGAACTACATGACCAGAAAGATGCTCTTTTAAGTCAAAAGAAAGATATTTTCATTAGCAAAAATGCTTTGGAAATTGAGATTTTAGATGCAAGCAATAGAAAAGATTTAGCGTATGCCTCTTTGAACCATTATAAAAGTTGCATTGATTCTTGGTATGCTAAATCAGACAGTAACTGGTTTGGTATCTTTGGTAATGGCGGAAAGAAATTGCCTAATCACTCGTTCTTTGGGCAGAGCATAGGCGATCTTGAATCATACAAGTACGATCGCGATTGTGCTTACAGCGATGTTCAGAGTTGTAGGAATGAAATTGAGTGCTTAATAGCGAAGAAGCAACAATTAGCAGAACGAGTCGGTGAGTTAAAAAATGCTGTTGAAGAGATTTTTAATAAGTTAAATAATGTAAAATCTGATCGAACTCATATGTATGAGCTCAAAAAAGAAGGACATAGTAAAAGCCAATTGCAAAAAGAAATAAGCGATTTAGAAGAATTCATTAGAAGAATCCAACCTAATAAGCGTGAGACGAAATAACTATAAGTTATAGGTCTCAAAGCTGAAGTTGACTGGCTTAATCATTTGCCAATTAATGACGTTTGGCGACTATCCACAAAGCAGACGGTCAACCTTTCCCTGTCAAAGACAGCAGTCGACCCTCTGAAGTCATACGCTGTTTGACAGGCCATATCATTGAGACCGATACCATAAGCAATAAGCGTTACAATAAGCAGCGATATCAAATGAAAGATGGAAAAAATATACCAAACGGATTTACTTGGTAACATTCAGTACAGTAAGCCTCAATTTGTGATCAAATCGAAACCGTAAACGAATAATGATGCACACTAATGGCAAACAATAATCTAGGAAAATGCATGATCAAGAGAACGACGTTTCTACTTTTTGTTTTTGTAGTTGCTTGCTCATCAGAAAAATCCCCCGAAACATATCCAGAAAGCTTGACCACATATGCTGAAATCAATGCCGAAGTGGGCTGTGATAGTAAATATGTGGAACAAAAGAAGTCTGACATTTTTAACGCCAACTACATCAATCACTGGATGACTTGGAAGGGTCAGGTACTTTCTGCCAGCGCGGAAGATGCTGCATTGAATCTTGATGATAAAGGCATCCAAGATTTGCATATAACCTTTGCTGATCCCAAAGGGGGATATGATCTTATGCAGGATGAAGTAATAACAGTTAAATTCCTGATGAAAATTGCTGGCGGGTGCATTTTGCCGTTCGATGGAACACAGGCAGTTATTGTGCAGAAAAAATAGACTGATAATACGGCTTAATGTACAAAAAGGATTTTAGTCGTCATGTTCAAATTCATTAATTCAAATGTCCGTTGGATAGCTGTAACTATTGTTATGTTTATGGCAGTTTATCTTGCAAACGGATTTCTAAATGCCTTACCAAAAAACAAATGGATGCCATTGGAACAGGCAATTCAAGAACTTGATACATACCGCAGCAATAATGAACAGAAAACTTCAACTCGAGTTGAAAAGATTAAGAAGGCATCTCAGAATGAACTCACGTCAAGAATTGATAGCATTGACCAAGAAATTGGCAAGATAGAAAAGAAGCTAGAAGAATTAGGGTCTGGGATAGAAGTGCTTGCCAAGTTCCCAGTTGGAAGCGGACTATTGGAGCAGAAGAAACTAGAGATAGAAAAGCAACTTCTGATACAAGAAAAAAGTTATCTTCAAGAACTATTAGATTTGATTATTGGTTCAAAGAAACGTGAAGAGCTTCGAAATAATTATGTTGAGGCGGATGCAAAGGCCAAACAAAACCATTCCAAACAGGTTCAGCTTGTAGAGGCGTCAACAATACCTATTGTCTGGCCGATGCCAGCACACTATGATTTAAAAAACTTAATAGAAAAATACAATATACTTCTTACAGCTAGACAAGTTGCACTTGATGAGCTTAATCAGCAAACTAAATACGTAAATGCAAAAAAAACAGCAAAACATTCATTTCAGATATCCAAGTCTAAGATTGATAGTTTTATCAAACCTATACATGATGAAATTAATAGGCTTAAAAAACAAGATGAGCCTTGGCGTAAATTTCTCGATGATTTGAATAAGTCTTTCATGTTCGCTGTCAAATGGGTACTAGGTCTAATTTTTTCCTTAATAGCCATCAAATTTATTTTCTACTTTATTCTTGCACCACTTGCTTCGCGTAGACCGCCGATTTGCCTATTGCCAGAAACATCGGGCGCTATCGACGAAGTTGCTGAAAATGCTGAAGGCGGGTTAACCCAGACAAAAATATCAGAGGTTTCAAAAGAGTTAAACATCAACGCCGATCAAGAGCTATTGATTCATTCTGAATATCTTCAGAGTTCGACCATTGGCGGGAAGATGGATACCAAATTGCTGCTTAGTAACGTTTTCCCCATGACTAGCTTGGTGTCGGGAATGGTGGCGTTAACTCGTATTCGTACTGATAATAATGACTCAGTTGTGATTTCTGGAACTAAAGATCCTCTGAGCGAAGTCGGCATTCTTTCACTACCTGAGGGATCAGCTGTCGTCTTACAACCACGCAGTCTCGTTGGTGTTTTGTATAGTAAGAACAGACCGATACACATTACTAGGCACTGGCGGATTTTCAGCCTTCACGCTTGGTTGACTCTCCAACTTCGCTATCTAGTCTTTCATGGGCCAGCTAAAATAATTATTAAGGGCTGCCGTGGGGTTCGCGTAGAGAAAGCAGGCACCGGAAGACGAATTAGCCAAGCTGCAACTATCGGTTTTAGTGCTAACCTTCAATATTCCACTACGCGGTGTGAAACGTTCTTTCCTTATTTCACAGCCAAGCAAGAATTGTTAAATGATGGCTTCTCTGGTGAGTCAGGATTTTATATATATGAAGAAATGCCAAACTTTGGTGGTGCTGCAGGAGTTACTGGGCGAGGACTTCAGGGGTTGACTGATGCCGTCTTGAAGATATTTGGAATGTAAGCTAACTTCTATAACAACTGTTTTCGCCGTTTAACGCATGCTAAGGGGATGTTGCAGCCGACCAGCCCTGATTCTCGAATGACTCTTAAGTGCTGAAAGTCCTCATTGACGTTGCAAAGCTGTACGTCTGGTTTGTCCCACGTTGCTGACGAGTATCTTAATTGGTGACAGGCGGCTTTGGGCCCATTTTTGCCCCATGACTTTAAAATCAGGTTACTCCAAAGCTGACGCTCACTAAATTAAGAGTTGCAAATCAACATAAAATTGGAAATTTTCAATCCTGTTATTTACGACCAAATCAATCACGGAATACGGATACCCCTAAAAATTACACTTTTAAGCTACGAGAGAAATTTAATGCCCTGCGAGGCAGTATCAGCAAGGCTCGTAGAGCATCAGTTGGGAGTGTGGTGGAAATGAGCGGTATTTTAGTGTTAATTTAGGATGCTTTAAGGTTGATGCATTTTTCGCCAATTCCATGGTGGAATCGGGTAATTGTCGGCCCAAAGCCCAATTTTTTTCACGCGGGCATGAATTTCAGCGTTGTAAATATCCACATCATTAGAATACCTTGCGTTATTCCAAGCTAAGCCGCGCTCGGTTAAATATAAGCTAGCATCTACTTGGTTGCATAGTAGCTTGCCTAATGAGCGCTGGTATTTGTCTTTGGCGATAATTTCTGTGCTGGCGATGATGTTTTTACCTTGGCAAAGTTTAATCAGCGCACGGCGCGATTTTAAGCCGTAATCTTGGTTGCGTTCAGGCGCGTCAATCTCTGTAAGGCGGAGTTTGAAATCATCTTTTGCGTTGTTTGAGCCTAGCGGGCGTAGCTTTACAGTGTCGCCATCGTACACGTAGGTAACTTTATAAAGGCGTTCTTCGGCGTGGCTTAATGTGGTGAAAAATAAAAAGAATGCGAAAATAATAATTGGCGTTAATGGCATTGAAACAGTTGTTTGCTTAATGATGATGCCCCTTATCTAGCAAGCTGTAATAATTAGACGGCGTCAATACGGTAGGAATCGGCTCTGCGTCTAAGTTTGTGTGGTCTTTGCTGTAATGCAAGCCGCGGCTTTCTTTGCGTGAAATAGCGCTTTCTACAATCAATTCAGCTACTTGTAGCAAATTACGTAGCTCGATTAAATCGTTACTGATTCTAAAGTTGCTGTAAAACTCGTTAACTTCATCACGCAACATTTCTATGCGGTGCAAGGCGCGGCTTAGGCGTTTATCGGTGCGCACAATGCCTACGTAGTTCCACATAAAGCGGCGCAGTTCGTCCCACGTGTGGGTGATGAGCACTTCTTCATCGGCATCGGTGACGCGGCTTTCATCCCAATAGGGTAGTTGCGGTGAAGCTTTTATTGGCTGTTTTAAGATGTCATCTGCTGCGGCTTGGCCAAATACTAAACATTCTAATAATGAGTTGCTGGCTAAGCGGTTTGCGCCGTGCAAGCCTGTACAGGCGGTTTCGCCAACGGCGTATAGGTTAGCGATGTCGGTGCGTGCTTGCGCGTCTGTCATCACGCCGCCGCAAGCATAGTGCGCGGCTGGCACAACGGGAATGGCTTGTTTGCTGATGTCAATGCCTAGCTCTAAGCAGCGTTTGTAAATATTGGGGAAATGTTCTTTAATGAATGCCAGCGGTTTGTCTGAAATATCTAAATATACGCAATCAAGCCCGCGCTTTTTCATTTCAAAGTCAATTGCGCGGGCGACTACATCGCGCGGTGCGAGTTCTTCGCGCGCGTCGTGTTCTGGCATAAAGCGCGTGCCGTCTGGCAGTTTTAATAAGCCGCCTTCGCCACGAACTGCCTCGCTAATTAAAAATGATTTTGCGTGTGGGTGGTATAAACAAGTGGGGTGAAACTGCACAAACTCCATATTCGCCATGCGGCAACCTGCGCGCCAAGCCATCGCCATACCATCACCCGTGCTGACATCAGGGTTGGTGGTGTAAAGGTACACTTTGCCTGCGCCGCCTGTGGCTAAAATAGTGTTTTGTGCGGCGATAGTCATTACTTTGCCTGTGTGGTTATCCAACACATACGCGCCTAGGCAAGTGTTTTGCTGTGTCGGCTCATCGACATAATTAGCTAATTTGTTACTGGTGATTAAATCCACTGCAATGTGATTTTCCATTACGGTAATGTTTGGGTGCTGCTTTACTTTTTCTGATAGCGTTATTTGTACCGCGTGCCCTGTGGCATCGGCCGCGTGAATAATGCGGCGGTGGCTGTGGCCGCCTTCGCGCGTTAAATGGTAGCCAGTGTTGTCATGCTCACGGGTGAATCCTACGCCTTGTGCAATCAGCCATTCAACAGATTCTTTTGCGTGCGTTGCCACCATTTTGGTGACGGCTTCGTCGCATAATCCAGCGCCAGCAATTAAGGTGTCTCGCACGTGGTTTTCAATTGAATCATCATCGCTTAGTACCGCTGAAATACCGCCCTGCGCCCAATCGCTGGCGGTATCGTTAATGCTACGTTTGCTGACGACACACACTTTTTTGTGCTCGGCTGTGCGTAGCGCAACGGTTAAGCCTGCTAAGCCGCTGCCGATAATGAGGACGTCAAATTGATGCATGGTGATTGTTTTCTTAAAGTGTACTTATGCGTTATGTTTGATGGCGCTAACTTTTAGGAACTAACGCTAGGAACTAATGCCAGTGTAGCGCTGTCTTTATAAAAGGCAATAGATGACACATATAAACTGAAGTAAATAATGATTTTATATAGTTTTTTATATTAAGTTTAGAGGAAAGTATAATGTTAAATTTTGGTAAAATAGTATCGCTTACGCAGCCTAGCTTATTGCAACCAGGCTTATTACAACCAGGTTTATTACAGGTAGACTTAGTACAAGTCGCTAGGCAAGGTTATACTTCTAATAGTCAGAAAAGTACCAGTGAATTAGATATAAGCGAAATTAAAAATAATGACTCCACTAACCACCAAACCAAACCTACAGGAAACCTAAGCGTAGTGGCCGACAATCCTTCATCTGGAAATCGCGAGATTGACCATGAGCTTGTTTTGCGCGCACAGCGCGGCGACAAGCGGGCATTTGGCATGCTGGTTGATAAGTATCAGCGTAAATTAGGGCGCTTACTCTCACGCATGGTGCGCGACCAAACTGAAATTGAAGATATTGTGCAAGAAACCTTTATTAAGGCTTATCGTGCATTACCTAATTTTAGGGGCGATAGCGCGTTTTACACTTGGCTTTACCGCATAGGTATTAACACTGCAAAAAATTACTTGGTTTCAATGGGGCGCAGGCCAAGCGTCAGCACCAATGTTGAAATTGAAGATGCTGAAAACTTTGAAGATGGCAACGAATTGCGTACCACCGACACGCCAGAATCCGCCATGATGACCAAGCAAATTGCACAAACGGTGAATGACACCGTAGCCAACTTACCTGAAGAGTTACGCACTGCCATTACTTTGCGTGAAATTGAAGGTTTAAGTTACGAAGAAATCGCGACCATTATGAATTGCCCAATTGGCACAGTGAGGTCGCGTATTTTTAGAGCGCGCGATACGATTTCGCTCAAATTAAAACCGTTGTTAGATACGCCAGATAATAAAAGATGGTAAGAAAATAATAATTTGCAATTGAAGTTTTAGGGGTCAAAAATGAACGAACAAATATCTGCATTGATTGATGATGAAATTGCGCTAGAAGACGCCGCGCATTTAATGGCTGCTCTACAAGCCAATAGCGGTGCGGCACAAGCATGGAGCCATTATCATTTAATTGGCGATGCCATGCGCGGCACCGAGGCTTTGAGCCCAAATTTCAAACACAACTTAATGCAGAAAATTGAGCTTGAGCCAACGGTGTTATCGCCTAATGCAGCGCAGTTTAATCAAAATGATGTTGAAAAAAGCGATAAACAGACTGCAATACACATTGCAAGTGCTAAACATAAGTTACCAGCCGCTTGGTCAATTGCAGCGTCATTTGCGGCGGTGATGGTGGTGAGTTATATGGTGTTGCAAACGCAGTTCAGCAACAATGGCGCATTAACGCAAGTGGCGCAAGCGCCGACTTTACAAGTCGCGGACACGATTCAACTAGCATTAGCGCCTCAAGACGTGCCAATGCTAGTAACGGCTAATGAACAAGCGATACCTGAAGAGTATCTCATGGCGCATCAAGCATCTGCGCCTACTGCTAGCTCGTACTATATTCAAACCGCGAGTTATTCAAAATAATGGGCTGCTAAATGATGTTTAAGTATTTCGTTTTAGTCTGCTTATTTGCCAGTGCGAGTTTAAATGTGCAGGCCGCATCTGATGAAGATGCGTGGCAGGCGCTGCAAAAGGCGGCGGATGCCGCGCACGTGTTGAGCTACCAAGGCATATTTGTTTGCCAGTCTGGCCAGCATACTAAATCTGTTGAAATCAAACATATGTTTAACGGCCAGCAAGAATATTCTCGCAATGTGGTGTTAGATGGCGCGCCGCGTGAAGTGTTTAGCCAAGGTGGTAATTTAACTATTTACAATCCAAAAAACGAAAAAATCATCATTGAAAAACGCCGTGGGCAAAATATGTTTCCTGCAATTTTACCCACCAATTTAGTGGCAGTGAAGGCAAGTTATTCTGTCCGTACAGGTGAAACTGAGCGCGTGGCTGACCGTCAAGCACAAGTGTTATTGTTAGAACCCAAAGATAATTTACGTTACGGTTACAGGTTTTGGGTAGATACAGAATATGGTTTGGTGTTGAAATCTGTAATGTTTAATAATCGCAATGAAACGATGGATAGCATTGCTTTTAGTCAGGTCAATCTTTTCAACACGGTAGATTTAGATTGGTTTAAGCCAAAAATTGATGCCAATAAAAATTACGTGATGGAAGATGAAATTGCCGCGCAGGCAGACAATAACCCAAGCCCACATTGGGTATTAAAAGAGCTGCCAGCAGGATATCGCAAGGTAGATCAAATGATGCGCACTGTGCGCGGCAAGGCATTGCCAGTGACGCACGTGATATTTTCTGATGGCTTAGCTTCGGTTTCATTGTTCATTGAGCCGCTTGCAAACGGCGCAAAACCAAGAGTTGGCCGCAGCGTAGTGGGCAATACGAGCTTTTATTCTAACGTTACAGGCTTTTTGCAAATTACTGTATTGGGTGAAGTGCCAGAAGCTACCGTGGCACAAATTGCTAATGCTGTAGTGTTCGTCAAATAAAATTCATAATTACATATTATTATTCCTCTTTAAAAGTAACAAACCAACACCATAATTTCAAAGCTATGATTGAAGAATACGCCATCGTTACAAACTGCTCTGGCACACAAGCCACGCTTGAAATAGAGCGCCGCACCGCCTGTGGCCTATGCGGGCAAAAACGCGGATGTGGCAATGCCACTTGGGGTAAATTGCTGGGGCATAATAGCCACGCATTTACTGCTGAAAATGCCGTCAACGCCAAAGTGGGTGATAGCGTTGTAGTGGGCATAGATGAACACGCGGTATTGAACTCTGCGTTTTATATGTATGGTGTGCCTTTAATTGGCTTGTTGGTTGGCACGGTGCTGGCAGATTATTTTTTCAGCAATCAGTTTTATGTGATTGTGGGCGCAGTTTTAGGCTTGGTGCTAGGTTTTATGTGGGTAAAAGGCCATTTAATTGGTCGAAATAAATCAGGCGCTGCTTATAGCGGAAAATATCAAGCAGTGATTTTGCGGCGCGCATGAAGATGAAGCTTAATTTTAGTGATTAAAAGTGATGTTATTTGACGTTATACGAGGTGAATAGATGTTAAGAAATTGGATTGCTGTTTTTGGGTTAATGGCTTCGGTAAACACCAATGTTTATGCAAAAGACCTGCCAGACTTTACTACACTGGCCGAAAATCACGGCGCTGAGGTAGTGAATATCAGTGTAACGCAAACTATGCGTGCAGATACAGGCCTGTCGCCGTTCCCAGGCTTAGAAGGCGATGAGCAGTTACAAGAATTCTTTAAACGTTTTGGCATTCCTAATATGCCTGGTATGCCAGGCGCACCAGGTCAAAATGGCTCGCCTCAGCCAGATTACAAATCGCAATCACTAGGTTCAGGCTTTATTATCAGTAGCGATGGCTACATTTTAACTAACGCGCACGTGATTAGCGATGCTGACGAAGTTATTGTTAAGCTGGCAGACAAGCGCGAGTTTAAAGCCAAAGTCATTGGTGCTGATAAACGTACCGATGTGGCGCTAGTTAAAATTGAGGCCACAGGCTTACCCAAAGCCAATGTAGGCGATCCTAGCAAACTTAAAGTAGGCGAATGGGTGGCGGCAATCGGCTCGCCATTTGGGCTAGAAAACACCATGACCGCAGGTATTGTGAGCGCTAAAGGCCGTGCGTTGCCGCAAGAAAATTTTGTGCCATTTATTCAAACCGATGTCGCCATCAACCCAGGCAACTCGGGCGGTCCTTTGTATAACTTAAATGGTGAAGTTGTCGGCATTAACTCGCAAATTTATAGCCGCAGTGGTGGTTCTATGGGCTTGTCGTTCGCGATTCCGATTGATGTGGCGATTGATGTTTCTAATCAACTTAAAGCCACAGGCAAGATTACGCGCGGCTGGCTGGGCATTGCGATTCAAGAAATCACCAAAGAATTGGCTGAATCTTTCGGCATGAAAAATACCAACGGCGCATTAGTTGCAGGGGTAGAAAAAAACGGCCCAGCGGATAAAGGCGGCTTAGTAGCTGGCGATGTTATCTTGAAGTTTGATGGCAAGCAAATTGCAACCTCAGCCGATTTACCACGTGCTGTAGGTGCAACCAAACCTGGCAAAATTGTTGCGGTAGAAATTTTGCGCAAAGGCAGCCTAAAAACACTCAATATGGGCATAGGCGAAATGCCAGCTGACCCAGTAGATGTGGCACAACCCAATAAACCTGTGCCAAAAGCTGAGGTGAATAAAATTGGCTTAACGCTCAAAGAGCTCACGCCAGCGCAAAAGAAAAAGCTCAATGGCAAAAATGGTTTATTGGTGGTAGATAGCATAGGCGCGGCCGCCCAAGCAGGCATTCGCCGTGGCGATGTAATCCTTGGTTTAAATAACTCTGAAACGCAAAGTGTAGAGCTGTTTAACAAGCAAATTAACGGTGTGGCGGCGGGTAAAACGGTGGCTGTGCTAGTGTTGCGTGGTGAAAGCACTTTGTATGTACCAATTAAAATAGCTAAATAGTGCACGCATAGTTGGTGTTTTATGTTTAAAAATCCCGCAGAAATGCGGGTTTTTTTTGGCTAAAATTTTCACTTAAAACTACATGTAAAAAGTTACATATAAACCCTCGAGAGAAAAACGCTGCCCTGCAAGCCGCTCTGATAAAGGCTCACAGGGCAGTGCTTGGGAGTGTCACGTAATGTGGGCTAGAATTGCTATTGATTTGAGTGCCCAATCAAGCCCAAAAACCACCGTACTAATCCAAATGTAATCCACGAGGCAAAGCGCTTAATAATATTGCCGCGCGCCCATGCTTGTGGTGATATTTGAATAGCGCCCGCTTGAATAACGGTGAGTAAGTCGGTGCGTAGTTCAATAGCAAAGGCTGTGTTTTTTACCAGCACATTTGCCTCGCGCGCCAATAACAAGCTAAATGGGTCAATGTTAGAGGAGCCAACCGTTGCCCAATATTGGTCAATAACTGCAACTTTGCAATGCATGTAACTTTTACGATATTCGTAGATTTCTATGCCGCTTTCTAAAAACTCGCTATAAAACGCATGCGTGGCGAACATTAAAAAATATTCCATGCGGCCTTGTAATAGTAGTTTGACGGTAACGCCTCTGTTAGCCGCATCTAGTAAGGCTTTACGAAACTTTCTGCCAGGTACGAAGTAAGCATTGGCAATAATAATTTCGGCCTTTGCATGATGAATGGCTTCTAAATATGCATCTTCAATATCGCGCCTATGTAGCACGTTATCGCGCAAAATAAAGGCAGCTTTAATACTGGGCGAATCAATGACGCTAGGCTTTTCATGTGTTAATGCTGGGGGCGGTAGCAAGTGCGTTATTGCCATACGGCGCCAAATTTTTTGAACGTGACCAGCAATAATGGGCAATAATTTACCTTCAATTTTTACCGCATAATCAATGCGCGGCGGCACATTATTGGGCGCAGCATTAGGCACCTCAAAATCATCCATAATGTTAATGCCGCCAACAAAGCCTATTTTTTCGTCAATCACTACAATTTTTTGATGCAATCGGCGTAATCGACTTTTTTCGAATGACCATGGTGATATTTTGGGTCGATAAAACATCACTTGCACGCCTGTAAGTTCTAGTGTTTTTACATAAGATTTTGGTAAGTCTTTGCAACCAAAACCATCCAGCAGCACGTGTACGGCCACGCCACGCTGCGCAGCCTGCATGAGCGCAGCGCCAATGCGTATTCCAATTGTATCGGCGCGGTAAATGTAACTTTGCAGATAAATACTGTGTAGGGCGCCATGAATAGCAGCCTCTAGCGCAGGAAAATACTCAGTGCCATTGCGTAATAGCTGAATTTGATTGCCTGCAATGAAGTGAGTCATAAGCTGGTTTGTTACGCCTTTTAATTAAAGCTGGGATAATTTAGAGCTTAGTCAGTGTTGCCGTTAAAATAGCGTGGTCAGAAACCTTAATAAAATGCGCACCTGAATGCACTTCCACGTGTTTTACATCAAAGCCACGCACGTAAATACGGTCTAGCCGCAATATCGGCAGCCACGACGGAAAACTCCGTGCATGCTTGCCTGCATGATGCTCAAATACCTCGCGCATGTGCAATCGTGCGGCAAAAACTTGGCCAGAACGTGCACTCCAGTCATTAAAATCACCGGCAATAATCAAAGGCGCATTGGGCGGCACGTGTTGCTCAATATAATCTGCCACGCTGGCTAATTGCTGACGACGCCAATGTGCAAATAAGCCAAGATGCACGCAAAAGGCGTGTAATGGCGCATCCCAGCCAGGGACGGTAATTTCGCTGTGCAACATGCCGCGCTCTTCCGTTGCATGGGCAGAAATATTTTCATTATGCGTGCTAATAATGGGGAATTTTGAAAGCAAAGCATTACCATGATGCCCAGCGGGATACACCGCATTTTTGCCATAAGCATAATCTTGCCAAACTTCATCTGCCAAAAACTCCATTTGGCCAGCGTTAAATTTACCAAAGTGAGCGCCACTCACAAATTGTTTACTATGTTTGGTATGCGCATCTTGTACTTCTTGTAAAAAAATAATATCCGCATGTAGTTTTCGCAGTAACTCGCGTTGATGATGCAAAGAAAATCGGGCATTAAAATGCGTAAACCCCTTATGGATATTGAATGTAGCAATGCGTAAGGTGTTATGCAAAATAGTTTTTTCGCCGAAATGGATGTATGGTTTGATGATACAACAATCGTACAGAAATTCTAGAGTTATGTAATGCCAATATGCAATCTGCTATTGTTAGCTTAATACAAATAATTACAAACTAATCAAGCCTTTGTAGTAAAATCACGCCTACTGAAAAAAGGCGCGATGTGGCGCCTTATCTGTTTTTAAAGCCTAAAATTTAACAATGAAAAACATTCGTAATTTCTCTATTATTGCTCATATTGACCACGGAAAATCCACCTTGGCCGACCGCATTATTCACCTCTGTGGTGGACTGGAAGACCGCGAGATGGAAGCGCAAGTTCTTGATTCAATGGATATTGAGCGTGAACGTGGCATTACTATTAAGGCGCAAACCGCAGCGTTAGACTACAAAGCCGATGATGGTCAAATTTACCATTTAAATTTGATTGACACACCAGGTCATGTGGATTTTAGCTACGAAGTTTCGCGTTCGCTGTCAGCGTGTGAAGGCGCGCTATTGGTGGTAGATGCCTCGCAAGGCGTTGAGGCGCAAAGCGTTGCAAACTGTTATACCGCCTTAGATTTAGGCGTAGAAGTCACAGCGGTGCTCAATAAAATTGATCTGCCATCGGCTGACCCAGAGCGTGTAAAGCAAGAAATAGAAGATGTCATCGGCGTAGATGCAAGCGATGCGGTGCTATGCTCAGCCAAAACGGGCTTAGGCGTACGCGATGTGTTAGAAGCGGTGATAAAAAAAGTACCACCGCCACAAGGCAATATCGACGGCCCTCTCAAGGCATTGGTGATTGACGCCTGGTTTGATAATTATGTCGGCGTGGTGATGTTAGTACGCGTGATAGATGGTGTGTTAAAACCAAAAGATAAAATCCGTTTAATGGCAACGCGCGCTGAATTTTTATGTGAACAAGTCGGCGTATTTACGCCAAAATCCTTGCAAAAAACTTCGCTTTCAGCAGGCGAGGTAGGTTTTATTATTGCGGGTATTAAAGAGCTTGCCAGCGCGAAAGTGGGCGATACCGTAACGTTGGTGAATAAGCCTGCTGCTGAGGCGCTAGCTGGCTTTAAAGAGGTAAAGCCGCAAGTGTTTGCAGGGCTTTATCCTGTAGAATCAAACCAATTTGAATCCTTGCGTACTGCGCTTGAAAAGCTTAGTTTGAATGATGCGAGCTTGCTATTTGAGCCAGAAAACTCAACCGCATTAGGCTTTGGTTTTAGATGCGGCTTTCTAGGCTTGCTGCATATGGAAATTGTGCAAGAGCGCTTAGAGCGCGAATATGACATGGATTTAATTACCACTGCGCCAACTGTGGTCTACGAGCTTTTATTAAAAGACGGCACAGTGCAACAAATCGAAAACCCGTCACGTCTGCCTGATATGTCACGTATCGAAGAAATTCGTGAGCCCGTTATCAATGTTAACTTACTTATGCCGCAAGACTATGTAGGCCCTGTGATGACTTTATGTAACGGTAAGCGTGGTATACAGAAAAATATGCAGTATTTGGGTCGACAAGTGATGTTGAGCTATGAAATGCCACTCAATGAAGTGGTGCTGGATTTTTTTGATAAATTAAAATCAGTGTCGCGCGGTTATGCATCAATGGATTACGAGTTTTTAGAGTTTCGTGCGGCAGATTTAGTAAAGCTTGATATTATGGTCAATGGTGAGCGCGTAGATGCGTTGAGTTTAATTGTGCACCGCGCCAATAGCCGTTACCGTGGTGGGCAAGTTGCAGAAAAAATGCGCGAGCTGATTCCGCGTCAAATGTTTGATGTTGCGATTCAAGCCAGCATTGGCGCCACTATTATTGCGCGTGAAACCGTAAAAGCGATGCGTAAAAACGTAATTGCTAAATGTTATGGCGGCGATGTTTCACGTAAACGTAAATTGCTAGATAAGCAAAAAGAAGGTAAAAAGCGCATGAAGCAAGTAGGTAATGTAGAGATTCCACAAGAAGCGTTTTTAGCGATTTTACGTGTAGAAGATAAATAGACCTTAGGAAAAACAAGCAATGATTTTTGCATTATTCATGATTGTAATATTGGTAGTCACAGGCATTATTTGGCTGTTAGATAGCTTAGTTTTGCGTAAAAAGCGCGCGGTAGGTGCAGCAGAGCCAATATGGGTAGAGTACGCTAAAAGCTTTTTCCCCGTGATTTTGGTAGTATTTTTTGTACGCTCTTTTATTGTTGAGCCTTTCAAAATTCCATCAGGCTCTATGATGCCTACGTTATTGTCTGGAGATTATATTTTGGTGAATAAATTTACTTATGGTATTCGGATGCCAATTTTCAACAATACTATATTTAAAACTAATCACCCAGAACGTGGCGATGTGTTTGTGTTTCATTATCCGTCGGCGCCATCTGTAGATTATATTAAGCGCGTGGTTGGCTTGCCAGGCGATAAAATTAGCTATCAAGATAAGCAACTCGCTATCAATGGCAAACAAATAAATGTGCAAGAGTCAGGCAGTTATGAGTATGTGGAGCCTGAGCTTAACATTAAATCAACCAAACAGCTAAGTGAAAAATTGGGCGATGTACAGCATGAAATTTTAAATGATGATAAGCCAACTTATTGCAACCCGCCAGATATGCCCCCCAAATCATTGATTGACGAAATCGCTGAGGCTGCAATTGATGTACAGCCAATAACAGCCGAAATTTGCGAAACTTTTGCTATCAACAACGAGATTGTTGTTCCCGCTGGACATTATTTAGCGATGGGTGATAATCGCGATAACAGTTCAGATAGTCGCATGTGGGGTTTTGTGCCTGAGAGAAACTTAGTTGGTAAAGCGTTTTTTATCTGGATGAATTTTGATCAACCTTCTAGAATCGGCAATTCAATACATTAACTGTTTATGAAAATAGGAGAAAATAATGCGTAATACTTTAACAAATCAGCACTACAATTCTAAAAAACAAGTGGGCGCAACTATGCTTGGCATGTTGTTTATTGGCGGCTTGCTAGTGTTTGTTGCATTGCTTGCAATGAAAATATTTCCTGCTTATCAAGAGTTTTTTTCAGTTAAAAAAATCGTGCGTAACATGAATAAAGATTCATTAAGCGCGATGAGTAAAGGCGAAATTATCGCTTCATTTAACAAGCGTGTAGAAGCTGACTATGTCACAGTTATCAAAGGCTCTGATCTCTCAATTGATAAAAATAGCGCGGGTGAAACTGAAGTTACTGCTAAATATCAAGTGGTTACACCGCTATTTGGCAACATCAGCGCACAGATTGATTTTGAGACCAACGGTAAATAAATCAGGCCGTATTCACGCATAACCCAATGACGCAACAGCTTTTAGCAAAACGCCTGACTTACAAGTTTGTAGATAGTAATCTGCTCACACAAGCACTCACGCACCGTAGCTATAGCGCGCAAAACAATGAGCGTTTAGAGTATTTAGGCGACGGTGCGCTCAATTTTATTATTGCTAATCAGTTATACCAACGTTTTTCTAACTTAGATGAAGGCGATTTAAGCCGCCTGCGAGCGCAGCTGGTGAAAGAAGCAACGATTAGCGAAATTGCTTTTTCACTAGAGATTGGTGATGCGCTAAAGTTAGGCGAAGGTGAACTTAAAAGTGCAGGCTGGCGTAGGCCTTCAATATTGGCCGATGCACTAGAAGCCATCATCGGCGCCACTTATTTAGATGGTGGTTTTTCCGCTGCTGAAGCGCTTGTGCTTAATTTGTACAGTAAAAAGCTGGACACCATTGACCCCAAAATTATCGATAAAGACCCAAAATCCTTATTGCAAGAGTTGCTGCAAGGCAAAAAAATCGCAGTACCAGAATATGCCGTAGTGCACACTGGCGGTGAAGCCCATGCCCAAGTATTTATTGTGGAATGTTTCATACAAAAATTAGATATACGCACTGTTGGCGAAGGCTCTAGCCGCCGCATTGCAGAACAGCAAGCGGCGCAACTCGCCTTACTTGCCTTAGAAAGCATCAATATTGGAAAAACTAGAAAATGACAGATAAAGACACAGAATCAGTAGCGCCATCTGCATTTAAATGCGGCACAGTCGCTATTGTTGGCCGCCCAAACGTAGGAAAATCTACGCTACTCAACCATATTTTAGGCATGAAGTTAGCGATTACTTCGCGTAAAGCGCAAACTACACGGCATCGCTTGCTTGGCATTCACACTACAGAAGATACGCAATTTTTGTTTGTCGACACCCCAGGTTTTCAGCAAAAACATTTGAATGCGCTCAATAAAGGTTTGAACAAAACCGTTACACAAGTACTCACAGAAGTTGATGTCGTATTATTTGTGATTGAGCCTATGAAACTCGGCGATGCAGACCGAAAAGTATTGGCCTTACTTTCAGAAAAAACGCCAACTTTTTTAGTGGTGAATAAACTAGATTTAATGGGAGATAAAGGCAATATTTTGCCATTGATTCAAGATTTTGACTTGGAATTTCCCTTTGCAGAAATCGTGCCTGTAAGCGCGAAAAAAAGCCTCAATTTAGACGAGCTTTTACAAACCATACGTAAATACTTGCCCGAGCAAGCTGCGATATATTCTGAAGATGAACTCACCGATAAAAACGAACGCTTTTTAGCCGCCGAACTAGTGCGCGAAAAGATTTTTAGATTGGTTGGCGATGAGTTGCCTTATGCGGTGACGGTAGAAGTAGAGAGATTTGAAGTGGTTGGCAATTTACGCCGCATTTTTGTGGCCATTATTGTGGATAAAGATAGCCAAAAACCAATGCTCATTGGTAAAAATGGCGATAAAATGAAACAAATATCCACCGAAGCGCGCCAAGATATGGAAAAACTGTTTGGCAGCAAAGTGTACCTAGAAACTTGGGTAAAAGTTAAAGGCGGCTGGGCAGATGACGAAAGGGCGCTCAAAAGTCTTGGATACTAAATAGGACTATAAAACTAACTTTGGAGTAAATTGTGATGCCAAATAATGTTTACAATATTCCAGTTTATGGCAAGCCAATTACGCTGGACGACCAAGGCATTTATTGCGCCATCAATCGTAAAACAGGCGAAATTAACAATGTATTTCAGCTGCTTTATGAAGGCGACTCAAAAGAAGACCAGAATTGGTATTTTTACCAGCTAAAAAACACTGGTAAAAATGGTGAAATGGGCTGGGTGATACTGGCTGACAATGGCGACTACCCGCTCAAAAGCTTGCCTACAGAAGAAATTAAACGCCATTTTGATAAACCAGAATTTGCAGAACCTAAAGGCGCCTGGCAGCTTATGCGTAATTCACGTTACGGTTTTGGCAAATTTACACCTATACATACAGAAGACGAAGTTAAGTACGCAATGATTTTATTTTCTGGCACTGAAATGCTAGTGCCACTCTTGATTATAAAAGCCGATGACGAGAGCTTAAAAAGTTTAGCCGAGCCAATTCAGTAATGGCTGTAGCAGGAGTAAATTCGCATCGGCAAGATAATCAAGCCGTGTATGTGTTGCATACCTACCCATTTAAAGAAACAAGCTTGGTGGTTGAATTATTTGCGCATGGTTTTGGCCGAGTAGCTACTACCGCAAAGGGCGCTAGGCGACCAAGGTCAGCTATGCGTGGCATGCTGCAGTCATTTCAGCCTTTAATTGCTACTTGGTCTGGCAAGCTAGAACTCAAAACCTTACACAGTTTAGATTGGGGCGGTGGTTTGTTATTGTTAAAGGGTGAAGCTCTGATGTGTGGCTTTTACCTAAACGAGTTATTGCTACGCCTATTACCACGTGAAGACCCGCATGAAGCCTTATTTGAATACTATAGCGCCACTTTAAAAGTATTGGCTAGTGACCAAGATTTAGCCACCACCTTGCGCCGCTTTGAGCTCAAATTATTGCAAGAGTTAGGCTATGCAATTCCGCTACATAAAGATGTTGTTGAAACACCTATTATAGAAGCTCAAACCTATCGTTACGAGGCTGAACACGGCGCTACCATGCTAGGTAACGCCCCAAATCGTACCAAACATGGCGTACAATTGCTCGGTAAAACCATGCTTGATATGGTGAATGACGACTACAGTAACCCACAAACGCAGCAACAAAGTAAACAGTTAATGCGCTATTTATTGGCGCACTATTTGGGTGATAAACCGTTGCACACGCGGCAACTTTTAATAGATTTACAAGGCTTATAGGCAATAAAAATGATTAAATTAGGTGTCAATATCGACCACGTCGCAACCATCCGTCAAGCACGTGGCACAAAATACCCAAGCGTAGTGCAAGCGGCTTTACGGGCTGAGCAATCTGGCGCAGACAGCATTACGCTGCACCTACGTGAAGACCGCCGTCACATGCAAGATGCCGATGTGTTCGCCCTGCGTGGACTACTACAAACCCGCATGAACCTTGAATGCGCGGTAACCGATGAAATGGTCGCCATTGCCTTAGAAGTCGCGCCACAAGACGTTTGCCTAGTGCCAGAGCGGCGCGAAGAGCGCACCACTGAAGGTGGTCTAGATGTTGTGGGTAACTTTGCCAACGTGCAAAAAGCCGTACAAAAGTTAAGTGATGCAGGCATACGCGTATCGCTTTTTATAGGCCCAGATGTGGCGCAAATTGATGCCGCAAAAAAAACAGGCGCACCAGTCATAGAGCTACACACAGGCACGTTTGCCGATGCCGAAAACCCAGCAGATAGGGCACGTGAATTGCAGCGCATTAAAGATGCTGTTGCACACGGCTTAAAGCTAGGCTTGGTCGTGAATGCTGGCCACGGCCTGCATTACCATAACGTGCATGAAATCGCCTCAATTGAAGGTGTTGATGAACTTAACATCGGTCATGCCATTGTTGCGCATGCATTATTTGTGGGCTGGGATAATGCCGTGCGCGAGATGAAAGCGCTAGTAAAAGAAGCTGCATGCAGTTAATTAGACTTTTGCCAACTATCACACTGTCATTCCGTCGTAGGACGGAATCTCTCATTCACTTTAATAAGATGCCGAAACAAGTTCGGCATGACAGCTAAAAATGATTTACGGCATTGGCACAGATATCGTAGAAGTCACACGCATTGAGGCCTCTATCGCAAAATTTGGTGATGATTTCGCCAAGCGCATTTTGGCTGAAAGCGAATTGGCCAGCTATGCACAATCAAAAATTAAAGCACGTTTTTTAGCTAAACGTTTTGCCGCAAAAGAAGCATTTTCTAAAGCCATGGGCACAGGCCTACGCGCCCCCGTGTTGCTAGAAAACATTGCAGTTTCGCACGATGATTTAGGTAAGCCAATATTGGTGTTAGCACCTGAGTTGCTAGCTTTTATGCAAAGCAAAAACATTACGCAAACGCATATCAGCATTAGCGATGAGAAAAATTTAGCAGCGGCCTTTGTAGTATTAGAAATATGAGTGATGAATTAGATTTTTCGCGCCGTTTTGGCGGCGTTTCACGGCTTTATGGCGTTGACGGTTTAGTCAAATTACAAGCCGCGCATATTTGCGTAATCGGCATTGGTGGTGTGGGTTCTTGGGCGGCTGAGGCGGTGGCGCGCAATGCGGTGGGTACAATTACTTTAATAGATTTAGATAATATTGCGGAATCAAACGTGAATCGGCAATTGCACGCGGTGGATGGTGCATTTGGTAAGGCTAAAGTAGCGGCTATGGCTGAGCGCATCAAATTGATTAACCCATTCGCAAAACTCATTGAAATTGAAGATTTTGTGACGGTTGAAAACGTGAGCGAGATGCTCAATCAGCCGTTTGATGGCGTGATTGATTGTGTAGATGACACCAAAGCTAAAGCCGCGATTGCGGCATTTTGCAAGTTAAAAAATATTCCTTTAGTGATGACTGGTGCGGCGGGTGGGCGCTTAGACGCAACGCGCATTAAGCAGGCAGATTTAAGCTTGGTGAGCCATGATAAATTGTTGGCAAAAGTGCGCAATTTATTGCGTCGGGACTACGGATTTGCGAAAGCTAGCACAGCAAAGCCAGCCAAATTAGGCGTGACTTGTGTGTATTCAGATGAAGAGGTGATTATGCCTGAAGCCGCTTGCGAGGCTGATAATGCTGCAGTAACTGGCCTAAACTGCGCAGGTTACGGCTCTAGCGTGTGCGTAACCGCGTCATTTGGCTTTGCTGCGGCAGGCTTGCTATTGCAGCAAATCATTAAGCCTTAGCCTAAACCTTAAGTAGCCAACATTTAATGGGTATGCGTATCGGCGTCTAATATTTTGTTTTCTAGCGTTTGGTGAATTTGTTCCATTAAAAAGCTGGCAGATTCACGGCCTAACTTAGATTCTCGCATGGCCATGTGCCAGCTTGAGATGCAATTTCTTAAATCACCTTCATTCGCACAAGCGGCAATGCGATCTTTCAAACTACGCCCCATTATGCCAAGGTAATCATCGGTTGCTTCAACTAAAATAGCTTTAACTGCGGCCATTTTTGCAGGGTTAATTGGTAACGCATTGTCTGCATTAAAGAATGATAAAGCGGTGGCTGAAGCTACCTTTTCGGTACGAACGCCTCGCGGCTGTTGAATATAACCGCCCAATTCAAGTTTTTGAATGGTTTCTGCCAACAGTTCTTTTTTGAAAAATTTTTCTAATTCATCTATATTTCTAATACCATTTACCAGCAACAATACTTGCCGCTCTCTAAAATGTAAGCTGCGCTTTTCATACTTGCCGCTCTCTAAAATGTAAGCTGAGGTTGTGACATTGAAATTTCAGTAATATGTCACTAATATGAAAGGTGCTATTATCAAGTTTGATTCAAAAACTTAAGCTAAATTTGCAAGCGTTTAAATATTTTTCATCATAACATCATCAATTTGTCACAATTGGCGTCTATATTCAATGCATAAAAAACTAGAAGATTCTATGCGTTTACATTACCCGCCTTTAAAGTTGCTTAATCGTGACACCAGCATTTTAGCGTTTAACGAGCGCGTGCTTAGTCTTGCACAAAATCCTGATTATCCATTGCTAGAGCGCTTGCGCTTTCTTTGTATTGTTTCTTCAAACTTAGATGAGTTTTTTGAAGTCCGCGCCGCGCCGCATGTAGACGCCATGCGTGACGATGACAGCCAAGGCGACGCAAGCGTACAAAGTTATCAACTTATTGCAGAAGTCGCACATATTTTAGTTGATAAGCAATACCAAATATTTAATGATGAACTCATGCCAGCGCTAGCCAAGCAAGGCGTACATTTAGTTTCTCATGGCGACCGCACGCCTGAGCAGCGGCGCTGGGTGGCGCGGTATTTTGAATCAGACGTACGCCCATTATTAGTGCCTGTAGCGCTTGATCCTTCACATCCTTTTCCACAAGTGGCTAATAAATCGCTCAATTTTATTGTTTCACTTAGTGGTAATGACGCATTTGGCCGCAGCAATAATATTGCCATTGTCCGTGTGCCAAGAGCGCTGCCGCGTTTAATTAAACTGCCTAAGAGTTTGAGCGATAAAAAGCAAAAATTCGTTTCACTCTCTAGCGTGATTCGCGCACATTTGGCCAGCTTGTTTACTGGGCGTGAAGTGCTTAACTTTTCGCAATTCAGAGTTACACGTCATTCAGACTTAGCTGTGGATGAAGAGGATGTAAAAAACTTACGAACAGCCTTGCGTAAAGGGCTAGTGCAGCGCAATTTTGGTGATGCTGTTCGATTAGAAGTGTCGCACGGGTGTGACGAAAAGCTCGCCCAATTTTTATTGCAACAGTTTGATTTACCTAAACAATCTTTGTATCGCGTAAATGGTTTGGTGAATTTAGCGCGGCTGATGCAATTGGCAGATTTAGCCGAAGGCAGCCATTTAAAATTTAAACCTTATGAGCCAAAAATTAGTGCGCAGTTAGTGCCAAATCAATCATTTTTTACGCAATTAAAACAACGTGATATTTTAATTCACCAGCCGTATGAAAGCTTTGAATCTGTTATCGACTTTTTACGTGAAGCTGTGAACGACCCTGATGTATTGTCTATTCAGCAGACGATTTATCGTACAGGCTCAGACCCGCGCATGCTGAAATTACTGCAAGAAGCGGTGCGGCGCGGCAAAGAAGTGATGGCGGTGGTTGAGCTAAAAGCGCGGTTTGATGAAGAAGCCAATATCAACTGGGCGGAAGATTTGGAGTCTGTAGGCGCGCAAGTGGTGTATGGTATTGTTGGCTTAAAAACGCACGCAAAAATGCTGTTGGTGATGCGTCGCGAAAAAGCTGGTGTCAATGGAAGCGCAGGTTTGAAGTATTACGGCCATGTTTCTACAGGCAACTACAACCCAAGAACCGCGCGGCTTTATACCGATGTGAGCATGCTCACGGCAGATGTTCAAATTACGCGCGACATGGAACACTTATTTAGGCACATTGCCAGCCAAGTGAAATTGCCGCGCATGCAAAAGTTATTAGTAGCGCCATTCAATTTACACAGGCAAATGCTCGCCAAAATTAAAAGCGCAGAGCTAGCCGCTAAGGCAGGCCAGCCAGCCAAAATTATTTTAAAAATGAATGCACTGACTGACGAAGCCTTAACGGTTGCCTTAGTAAAAGCAGGGCGTGCAGGCGTTGAAGTAGATTTAATTTTACGAGGTGCATGCATATTGCCAATTGATGCGCCAGGCTTGGAAGGGCGCATTCGCGTAAGGTCAATCATCGGGCGCTTATTAGAACATTCACGCATTTTCTATTTTAAAATTGCAAATGTAGAAAATATGTGGCTTTCAAGCGCAGATTGGATGAACCGCAACATGATGCGCCGCGTAGAAATCGCTTGGCCGATTGTGGATGCGGATAACCGCGCGCGTATTTTGCATGAATGCTGCCAAATGTATTTGGATGACAATAAAGATGCTTGGTTGCTAAATGCGGATGGTACTTACAGCCCAATTGCACAGTCATTGCCAAACTTGAAATCGAAAACAGCTGAGAAAAATCAGCCGATGAGCGCACAACTTTTGTTGATGGAAAAGTATGATTCTTGATGCTATTTTTGTTGAATTACACCTACACTCTTTAGTGATGCTCAGTGAGCCTTGTAAATAAAGGCTTGCAGGGCAGCATTTTTCTCTCGAGAGAATTTTTGTGCGTTTAGCTATGTTAAATCAGCCGTAAATGACATAGGAAAATTTTATATCATCATGGCAAATTTAATTCTTTGGCGACATGCCGATGCGGAAATTCTAAGTGTAAATGGTAACGATATTGACCGCGCATTAACCAAACGTGGGCGAAAAGATGCCGCTAAAATGGCTCGATGGCTTCATCAGTATTTGCCTAAAAATACAGTGATTTATTGTAGCCCCGCCCGACGATGTTTACAAACCGCGGTAGCGTTGCAAAAGCTAAATGCCGATAAAATTCAGCATGAAATAAAAGTGGTTGAGTTTTTAAGTGTTGATAGTACTGTAGAAGCGATGGTCAAAAAACTGACCGATACTGACAATAGCAAAACCTTTTTGATTATTGGCCATCAGCCAAATTTAGGGTTGTTAATCGCGAAAATACTAGGCATGCAAGAGAGTGCTTGCGTGGTGAAAAAAGGCGCAGTTTGGTGGTTGCGCCAAAGAAATGTTGCTGGAGTATCTGCCGTTGCAGCGCAAACTTATTTATTTGCGGTGCAACACCCAGACTATTTACCAAACTAAAATCTGTACTATTTCTTTTTTGGTCTACCAGTTTTAATGGTCGGCACTTTGCTCATGGCGGCTTTCAAAGCCGTGTCAGTCATAGCTGTGAGCTGCATAATACCAGCGCGTAACAATTCACTTTTTTTCGCAGGCTGACCTAATTTAGCCAAGCGATCTTTTAACACATAAAATTGCGCATATTCAGCTTTAGGCATGGTAAAGCTATCACGTTCCATTTTCAGTTTTGGCGCTTTTTCTTTCACTACTTTAACTGCTTTTGTTTTGCTTGCAGAAGTTGTAGGCTTCGCAGCAACAGGCTTAGCTGCAGTTGGTTTTATTGTAGTCGCTTTGGCAATTACTACTTTTGTGGCTACAGTCTTTGTGGCCACAGACTTGGTGGTTGCTGGTTTGGCAGTTGCAGGGGCTTTGCTTACAGGTTCAGATTTTACTACTGGCGCATTGAGCGCTGCAGCTTGTAATTGATTGATTTTTGACATAATTAAATCCTAAATAAACAGTGTAAATAGTTTATACCGTTTAATTGACATTGCAAATGAACTTTTTGTGACAAATTTGTTACAACGCTACAAAACTTCTACTTTAAACAGCCAGTTTATTTTTTGCCAAGCCAGCGTTTCTTCTTCAAGTAAATAATACGATTGGGGATATTTTTCAGGCCAATATTTGGGTAACGTAAGCTTAATGGCATTGTTAATATAATGTAGCTGAAACCCGCGTAGGTTGGGCATTTGGCGAGCATGGCAGAAAATAACTGCTAAACGTAAACAGAGTAATTGCATCACAAAAACACGGTCAGAAAAATCTGCCTCAAGCGCTTTAATTTTGCTCTATGACCCAAAATAAGCAAACTCAAACAGTGCAGTTCACTTTGCGAAAAACCTGCTGGCTCAGTGTGTTCTAATATATACGCACCATGAATATGCGCATCAATTGGCGAAACCATACAGCCAATTTCATGTAGTATGCCTGCCCAACGTAATTTACGCGTATGCGCTTGTTGCTCGCCATCGGCAAATTGAATATCAACGCTAACTTTTTCAAAGAGCTTTTCTGCAACTTCAGCCACTGTTTTTGCGTGTGTTTCGTCAACATCAAACTTACGCGCTAGCCGCTGCACTGAGGCGTTGCGTAAATCTACCATGTCATTTTCTTTTGCCAGCATGTCATATAACAAGCCATGCCTGAGGGGCGCCGCTGGCAACATGTAAGGTTTCAATATTTAGCGCATCAAATACCCCCATCATAATGGCTAAGCCGCCTGCAATCACTGGTTTTCGGTCTTCTTTTAAGCCCAATAACCGTAATTTATCGGTATGTTTTGCACGTAACAATTCCTCGCGTAGCCACAATAAGCCTTCTTTTGTGATGGTGTTTACGGGTCTGCCATATTGCACTAATACATCGGCAATGGCGCCTACCGTGCCAGATGCACCATAGGCGATATCCCAATACTTATTGCTATATTGATGGCCTAGTGTATCAAAAATAGATTCAGCGGCAATTTCAGCGCGTGTAAATGCTTTTTCAGTGAGCTCACCCGTACCAAAATGCTTTTGCGACCATGCTACCGAGCCCACATGTAATGAGGCGGTGTGGTGCGAGGTAAAGCCTTGACCTAAAATAAATTCGGTAGAGCGGCCGCCAATATCAATGACCAAACGTTTTTCGTTAGACTGCGGTAAAAAGCGGCTCACACCTTGGTAAATTAGGCGCGCTTCTTCAGCGCCTGAAATAACTTCTACATCAAAGCCTAATGTTTTTTTAGCTAACTTAATAAATACATCACGGTTGTTGGCTTCACGCAGTGTTTGAGTAGCCACAGCGCGCACGTGCGAGACATCAAAACCTTGCAGGCGCTCGCCAAATCTTGCTAAGCAGCGCAAGCCGCGCTCAATGGCATCGCCACTTAAATTGTGGTCTTCATCCAAATCACCACCTTGACGCACCGCTTCTTTTAGGTATTCTACACGCTCAATATGGCCGCTATCTAAGCGGCCAATTTCTAACCTAAAGCTATTAGAGCCTAAGTCAATTGCAGCGAGCAGTGATTTGTCTACAGGCATGTTATTTGTGTTGTTTTCCATAAGTTCAGTACGCATTTTGCAATTGATTAAAACAATAATACTGTTTATTTGTCATTATAGTTTGAATTTTTAATGACAAAACAATATTAAAATGAATATTTGACGGTTGCGTAAGGCGTATGCAGCTAGCGTGATAAAATCGCACCTTATGAATACCAAGCAACCCCAGAGCCATAGCGCAAGCAATAAGCCTGCTAGCCAAAATCATGTTAATTTAGAGCTGGCAATGCAAAGCTGCATGTTGGCGGATCGTTTTGCATTGCGCCGTAAGTTGCGCGATGTAGCTGATTGTCAAAAGCTCAAAGACGAGAAGTCTGAATTAAAGGCGCAGCGCTTGCTGGCTGAAATTGCGCAAAAAGTACGCGCTTCACAGCAAAAGTTTGCAGCTAGATTAGCCAACTTACCTAAACCAGAATATCCGCTTGAGCTGCCTGTCTCTAGCCGCCGCGATGAAATTTCGTTGGCCATTCAAAAAAATCAGGTTGTTATTGTGTGTGGTGAAACAGGTTCTGGCAAAACCACGCAATTGCCGAAAATTTGTTTAGAGCTTGGTCGTGGCGTTTCAGGTTTAATCGGCCATACCCAGCCGCGCCGCATTGCTGCGCGTTCTGTGGCAAGTCGTATTGCGCAAGAGCTTAATTCGCCGCTGGGTGAAGTGGTCGGTTACAAGGTGCGTTTTAACGACAAAATTACCGATGGCAGCTACGTTAAGCTAATGACAGATGGTATTTTGTTGGCTGAAACGCAAGGCGATAAATTCCTTAATGCATACGACACCATTATTATTGACGAAGCGCACGAGCGCAGCTTGAATATTGATTTTCTGCTAGGCTATTTAAAGCAATTATTGCCCAAGCGGCCAGATTTAAAAGTGATTGTGACTTCTGCTACTATTGATGCAGAGCGCTTCTCCAGCCATTTTTCATCGCAAACTAGTGTTGGGGTTATTAAAGCTGCGCCAGTGATTGAGGTTTCAGGCCGTACTTACCCTGTTGAAATTCGTTATCGTCCGCTTGGTAAAGCAGGTTTTCGTGCCAAAGAAAGTGCTGAGGCTGAAAATACACAGTTTGATTTAGAAGATGAAACCATCTTTGGAATAGCACGCAAAGCCAAGACCGAAGCCCGTTGGCTAGAAGAAGATGATGAAGAAGAGGCGATAGAAGAAGCAATTATGGACGCGGCAGATGATTTGCTGCGACAAGGCGATGGCGACATTTTGGTGTTTTTGCCAGGTGAGCGCGAAATTCGCGATGTTGCTGACCATTTGCGTAAATATCAAGGGCGTTCGGCGAAGTTAAAACATATTGAAGTATTGCCATTATTTGCGCGGCTTTCAATTGAAGATCAGCAAAAAATATTCAAGCCACACAGCTCACGACGCATCGTTTTGGCGACCAATGTGGCAGAAACCTCGCTCACCGTGCCTGGCATTAAATATGTGATAGATGCAGGCTTGGCGCGCATGAACCGCTACAGCACACGTGCCAAAGTTGAGCAATTGCAGATTGAAAAGATTTCGCAAGCCGCCGCCAAGCAGCGAGCGGGGCGTTGTGGGCGTGTATCTAACGGTATTTGCGTGCGATTATATTCAGAACAAGATTTTGACGGTCGCCCAGAATTTACCGAGCCTGAAATTTTACGCAGCTCACTTGCCAGCGTTATTTTGCGCATGGCAGCTTTGCGGCTTGGCGATATTGCGGATTTTCCATTTATTGAAGCGCCTTCATCGCGCTTAATTACTGATGGTTACCAGCTACTGCAAGAGCTGGGCGCGGTAGACGTGAAGCGCCAAATTACCGAAACTGGCTTACAACTTGCCAAATTGCCGCTAGATCCGCGAGTAGGTCGCATGATTTTGGCTGCAAAACGTGAGGGCTGCCTAAAAGAAATTTTGATTATCGCCAGCGTGCTTAGCATACAAGACCCGCGCGAGCGCCCAATGGATAAGCGCGAAGCGGCGGATAATGCGCATGCGAAGTTTGCAGGCGAAGGTTCAGACTTTATGAGTTATCTCAAGCTTTGGGATTTTTTTGATAATGCGCTTAAAACTAAAAAAACCAATAAAGACTTGCTGAATCAATGCCATAGCAATTTTCTATCTTTTTTGCGTTTAAAAGAATGGCGTGAACTGCATGGGCAGATTAAGCAAATTACCGATGAAATGGAATTTAAGCTTAACGAAAAAGATGCGAACTTTGAGCAAATTCATAAAGCATTATTAGCGGGCCTGCTAGGTAATATCGGCTTTAAAGATGGCGATAACGATAGTTATGCAGGTGCGCGCGGTATTCGATTTTTCGTGGCACCTGGCTCAACGCTTAAAAAGACTCGCCCGAAATGGGTGATTGCAGCAGAGTTGGTGGATACCAGTAAGTTATATGCTCGTTGTGTGGCGAAAATTGAACCTGATTGGATTGAGCCGCTCGCTCGCGGTTTAACCGAAAGCCAATACACAGACCCGCGCTGGGATAGAAAAATGGGCATGGTCAACGCTTGGGAGCGCGTTTCACTTTATGGTCTAACCATTATCCCCAAGCGCCGTGTACATTACGGGCCAATTAACGCGCAAGAATCGCGTGAAATATTTATTCGTGAGGCGCTTGCTAATGGGGAGTTCGATACCAAAGCAGCATTTTTCACCGCAAATGAACGCTTAATCGCCGAAATTGAGGAGTTGGAACATAAAGCGCGTCGGCAAGATGTGTTAATAGACGAGCATCAATTATTTGCGTTTTATGATAGCAAAATTCCTGCCGATATTTATCAAGCAGCAACATTTGAAAAATGGCGCGAAGGTGCAGAAAAGCTGAATCATACATTGTTATATTTAACGCGTGACGACTTAATGCGCCATGGGGCGGATGCGATTACTGCGGTGCAGTTTCCTGAAAAAATGGTGTTGGGTGGGGTGGAGATTACGCTGAAATATCGCTTTGAACCTAACCATGTGTTAGATGGCGTAACGGCGACTATTCCTCTGGCTTTGTTAAATCAACTTGACCCCGCACCAACAGAATGGCTGGTGCCAGGCATGTTGCGCGAAAAATTAACCTACTTAATTAAGGCGTTGCCTAAGACTTTTAGGCGTGTGTGTGTACCAGTACCTGAGTTCGTAACTCACTTTTTAGAGCAAACAAAAATTGGTGAGGGCGCGATTAAACAGGTGTTGGCTGCGCACATACAGCGTGTGACTACGCTGAAAATATCAGTAGAAGATTGGACAGAACCAACCCCCGCGCACCTGCTGATGAACTTTAGTGTGGTAGATGATGCTGGCCGAGAGCTAGCAATGGGGCGCGATTGGCAGGCGCTCAAAAAACAATTAGGCTCAGCAGCACAACTTACCTTTAGAAACACTTCTCCAGACATCGAAAAAACGGGTCTAAAACAGTGGGATTTTGGCGATTTACCACAAACTTTAAGCTTTGAGCGTGACGGTTTGAAAGTAACAGGTTACCCCGCGCTGGAAGACGATGAAGATAGTATTTCAGTTAAATTATTTGATACTGAGCGTGAAGCAGAGCAAAGCCACCGCAAAGGCGTGTGTCGTTTAATGCGCTTTGAGTTGAAAGAGCAAATGAAGCAGCTTGAAAAAAGCTTGCCAAATTTTAATCAATACGCGCTAGCTTTGCGAGGCGTGATGTCGCCCGAAGATTTGCGTGAGGATTTATTGCTAGCCATCGCCGACCGTGCATTTATTGGTGACGATGATTTGCCGCGTACCAATGCAGACTTTATGAAGCTCAAAGCGCGCGCTAGAACGCGGCTACCAGCGGTGAGCCAAGCCATCGCGCGGCAAGCACAAGCAATTGCAACTGAATACAGTTTGCTAGTAGCGCAACAAAGCAAAATGCCCGCAACGGTGAATCGCTTAAAGCGCGATTGCGAACAACAAATCGGTCAGTTAGTCTATAAAAACTGCTTCAGCCAAACGCCGTGGGAATACTTGCAAAATATTCCACGCTACTTAAAAGCGTTAAGGCTACGCATAGAAAAGCAGCCCGCCAACCCAGATAGAGATGGTAAAAATGCCGCCAGCGTGGGCGTGTTGTGGGATAAATGGCAAGCTAAAATTAGCGCGCTAAGGCTTGCGCATTTGGATATTCCGCAAGACCTGCTTGATTATCGCTGGTTGATTGAAGAGTTGCGTGTGTCGCTATTTGCACAAGAACTTAAAACGCCGTTCCCTGTCTCGATAAAGCGGCTTGAAAAAGTTTGGGCTGATTTGTGAGTAATCCTCAAATTAGCCTACTTAGCTAATCTGGCTAGTTTTCAGCCGCAAACTCACCCCACACTTTTACACAGTTACGCCCAGCTTTTTTGGCGGCATATAGTGCTTTATCTGCTTGGTCTATCATTTCCGCTAGATTATTAGCGCCAGCAGTGAGTGATGCAACGCCAAAGCTAGAGGTGATTTTTAAGTCTTGCGTGTTCCTTACCGATGAGCCTGCGCGCGTTTCAACCTCGCTGCGTAAGCGCTCTGCAATACTTAGTGCAACTTCTGGCGTGGCATCGGGTAGTAAAATGCAAAACTCTTCACCACCGTAGCGACATAGTAAATCTTCATTACGCAGCACAAAAAGCAAAGTTCTTGAGAAAGCGACTAGCACTTTATCGCCCACTGCATGTCCGTATAAATCATTGAATGATTTGAAATGGTCAATATCGGTCATGATGCAGGCCAGTGGTCGTTTTTCAAGCACGTAGCTGGCAAAAATGCTTTCTGCATCTTCAAAGAAAGCTCTTCTGTTTAAGCAGCTGGTGAGCGGGTCGCGCGAGGCTAAATTGCGTAGCTCGGTATTTTGAATTTCGATTTCTTCTTGCGATTTACTGAGTTTCTCCATAGTGAGCGTGAGCTCTTTATTCATGCGGTCCATTTCAGTGACGTTGTCAAAAGTCACTAAACAGCCGCGCACGTTTTTTGCGGCATCTTGAATTGGCGAGCAGTTAAGCACGGCTTTAATGGTTTCGCCATTGGATTTGTGAAACTCAAGCTGCCAGCCATTGATGGCTAATTGCGAGTCCATGGCTTTAATCCACGGGTAGTTTTTTGGGTCTTCACGCAACGCTGCTTTTAGCCAAGGTAAATCTTTGCTGGATTTTCCGAATAGTTGATTATTTTTTTCTTCTACCCAATTGCGTAAAGTCTTGTTTGCTAAAATAACGCGGCCGCTTCTATCGACCATCATTACGCCTTCACTAAAGTTATCAAATGCGGCTGATACACGGTCTGGAATGACGGATGATGGGTCTAGATAAATGAATATTCGGCGTAAATATAAGGTATATAACGCAGTGCCGCCAAATAAAAGAAGCAAGAAACCCATGACAATTGGCTGTTTAAACCAATCTAAAATTGTTTGTGGAGACGATGAATGAAACGCGATTTCAAGATCGCCCCAGTGTTGCTGGTTGGCTTTTAGCTCAACGCGCACGTAGTCTAAAGTTGATTGCGTGGCGGAGGTTGGTTTCCAATAAAGGTTGTGGTTGCCCGCTTGCATCAAAATTTTATCTTGATTTTTGCGTATGGCGATTGAATAAATTTGCGGGTCACGGCGCACAGCTTCTTCAAGCGTTTTTTTAAGCGCGATTGTGTCGCCAGATTGTAAAAGCACGGCAGATTGAATGGTCAAATTTTCGCTAGTGCGTTGGCGCAGCTCTTTGAGCATAGCTTTTTCATTTGGCCAAAGGCCTAGCAATAAATCCATGAGCATTAGCCAGCCAATAATAAGCGCGATAAGGCCAATGCTGGTGCGTAGGGCTGGGCTAAGATTTATTTTTGGCAAGGTCATATTGCATCACATGGTGTTAATGTTGCGTTAAATATTACGGTTTAAGTTTGCCCTATTTTTGCCTGACCACATATCTGCAGCAGATTCTTCAGCGTTCTCTTCAATTTCTTCGTCTTCATCGTCAGATACATCCCACTGGGCGTCATCTTCATCGTCTTTGCCTAAAATAGCAATTGGGTCTAAGTTTTTCCAAGCTGGTACTGTGGCTAGAACCGAGGTGAATAAAGCGCCCAGTTGAACCGCCCAAGTGACCAAGCCAACTGTAACCGCCACGCTAGAGAGCGCAGTTTTATGCTCAATAATGAGTTGGGCAATTTTTTGATTCTGCGGCAGATTGGGTTCAAAAAACTTAATGGTTTCAACTTGAATATTGGTATTTTGCGTGATGCTATTGACCAAAGCGCTTAAATTGCCAGTTAAGTTAGTGTTGGTAAAAGCTGGCAAATCAATGGTTTCTAACACTTGCAATGCAGTAGAAATATTGCCAAATGGTGTTATCAATTGGTTGGTAAATCTGATTAAAGAGCTATCTAAGTTTGCTGAGCTAAACACATTGGTGCGTTGCACGTTATTATTGATGGTTTCTCTAGTGCTTGTAAAAACCGCATCGTTGTTGCCATTCACCAAGGGGTCGGCTGGAGTTACAGGTGTTACCACAGCTGGTGGTGTAGGAACTACCGCTGGTGGTGTAGGTGTCGGAACTGGCGCTGGTGGGGTAGGTGTAGGAACTGGCGCTGGTGGCGTAGGTGTAGGAACTGGCGCTGGTGGCGTAGGCGTTACTGGCAAATCTAAAGGAGTAATATCCATATTGGCAGAAGTGGCCGCCGTTAAATTACCATCGGTAACAAAGTAAATAAATGACACCGCGGCGTTGTCATCAGTGGTGGGCGTGTATGTCCAAGTGCCATCACCATTATTGGCTAAGCTGCCTGCGCCATTGCTAATGCTCAAGCCTGTAGCAGTTAGGTTGGGGCTATCTACATCAGCAGTATTAGCCAGCAATTGTGCCTGCGTAATGAGGCGTGGCCCACTATTTTCAATAATGGCCGCTAAAGTCACAGGTGTTGTGGTCGGTGCATCATTGACCGCAGTAATGTTTAAATTGGCTGCCCCACTTATTGCTGTTGTTGCGTCTGAAATAATATAACTAAAACTTACCGCGGTATCATCATTCAAAGCTGGCGTATAAGTCCAAGTGCCGTTTAAGTTATCTACGAGTGAGCCAGCACCTGCACTAATACTCAAGCCTGTGGCCGTTAAGCTTGCTAATGGTGAATCAATATCCGCCGCATTGGCCAACAACTCGGCTTGGGTAATGAGGCGCGCGCCGCTGTCTTCGGCAATCGGCGCCAAGGTCACAGGCGTGGTGGTCGGCGCATCATTCACAGGCGTGATGTCTAAAGCCGCTGAGCCTGCTGCCGTGAGGCTGCCATCACTCACGGTATAAGTAAAGCTCACCGCAGTATCATCATTCAAGGCAGGCGTATAAGTCCAAGTGCCGTTTAAGTTATCTACGAGTGAGCCAGCACCTGCACTAATACTCAAGCCTGTGGCCGTTAAGCTTGCTAATGGTGAATCAATATCCGCCGCATTGGCCAACAACTCGGCTTGGGTAATGAGGCGCGCGCCGCTGTCTTCGGCAATCGGCGCCAAGGTCACAGGCGTGGTGGTCGGCGCATCATTCACAGGCGTGATGTCTAAAGCCGCTGAGCCTGCTGCCGTGAGGCTGCCATCACTCACGGTATAAGTAAAGCTCACCGCAGTATCATCATTCAAGGCAGGCGTATACGTCCAAGTGCCATTGCCGTTATCGACCAGTGAGCCAGTCCCCGCACTGATGCTGAGACCTGAAGCCGTCAAACTGGCCAACGGCGTATCTACATCCGCCGCATTGGCCAACAACTCGGCTTGGGTAATGAGGCGCGCGCCGCTGTCTTCGGCAATCGGCGCCAAGGTCACAGGCGTGGTGGTCGGCGCATCATTCACAGGCGTGATGTCTAAAGCCGCTGAGCCTGCTGCCGTGAGGCTGCCATCACTCACGGTATAAGTAAAGCTCACCGCAGTATCATCATTCAAGGCAGGCGTATACGTCCAAGTGCCATTGCCGTTATCGACCAGTGAGCCAGTCCCCGCACTGATGCTGAGACCTGAAGCCGTCAAACTGGCTAACGGCGTATCTACATCCGCCGCATTGGCCAACAACTCGGCTTGGGTAATGAGGCGCGCGCCGCTGTCTTCGGCAATCGGCGCCAAGGTCACAGGCGTGGTGGTCGGCGCATCATTCACAGGCGTGATGGCGACGTTAGTAATTGCTGACGTCGCCTGTAAGCCACCTAAACCCTGACTGCCTGTGTTGTCATCTGAGAAAACCCAGGCAATTTGCACAGAGGCTGGCGGAGCCTCGCTGGTATTAGCGTAGGCTAATGAATGTAGCGTTTCATTCACTCTTGCGGTAGTGGCATTGCTGTTAAATACTAACGTTAAAGTACCATTGCTGTTCAGGGTGATTAAGCCAATATCTACACCAGATAAAGTTAAAATGCCACCTTGCGTAATTGGGCTTAAGTTGCCAGTGGCAGAAAATACATCTTCTGCATTTGGGCCACCATTACGTAATAAGAATGCGTGTGCCCCAGCATAATTGCCCAAGCCGCCATTGAGCGCATCTAATTCAATATCGCTAATTGTTATATTGGCATCTAATACTACAGGTGCGCCGTTTTCAATAAAAATTGGGGTGTTAAGTAGATTGCTTAAGATGGGCGCATCGTTGATTGGCGCGACATTGATTGTCGTGTTTGCAGTAGCACTGGCGCCTAGACTGTCAGTTGCAGTGATATAGAGTACATCGCTACCATTGAAGTTGAGATTGCCTTGATAAGTCAGAGTTGCCACCGCGGCTTGAATTTGCATTTGCGTGCCAGTGAGCGTTAAATTACTACTGTTGTTAGCACCAATAGAGATAGCTGCACCATCCGTGAGGCTAACATTTAATATGCCGCTGCTAACGTTGAAATTGGCGCTGGCAAGGTTGCCGTCAGTATCTGTAACGTTAATTGTGTTAATGCCAGTAAATGCGAGTAGCGTATCTTCATTCACCCCAACTACATTTTGAGCGGTGATGCCTGGCGCAAAGTTTTCGACTACGATTATATTTTGCGAGAACTCTGATGTACTTCTATTATTGCCCGCTACAATTTCAGTAGCAGTTGCGCTAATACGATCAGTTGCAACGACCCCCCAAATATTAGAGGTGAAAGTATTGATTGAGGCAAAGCCAGTCGCGTCTGTGGTGACGTCTAGAAAAGATAAATAATCTTTGCCTTCGCCATAGCCTGTGGGGTCTTCAGTACCTAATGGGCTGCGGAAAAACTCTAGTCGATACGTGGTATTGGCCGCGCTGCGAATTTCACCTGTAAGAGTCAGTGTGCCGCCATTAACAATTGCATTATAGAGTAGCGGGAAGTTTTGCAGGTTATTTGGCCCTGCGTCTCCATCCAAGGCGGCTGATGGATCATTCAACGAAACGCCATCAACATTTAGATCAATTCCTAGTGCTGTGTTGCTGTAAATATTATTACCTAAAATTGCTACATCAGAGCCAAAATTGCCAATACCGTCACCAATATTGCCTGCAATGGTGTTGCCCTGACCAACTGAATCTCCACCAATGAGTGTACTTCCAAGCGCGGTAGAAATAAAAATACCCGCACTATAACCACCAATATCTGGTACGCCACCGTTGGCGATAATGGTTGATTTGTCTGAGCTTAAGCCAATAATATTGCCTTGTACGACAGTAGATTCGGCATACAAATAAATGCCGCCACGTGAAAGGCTGCCATTGGTGCCTGTATTGCCAGATATTACATTACCTTCGCCAGCTGCTGAGCCGCCTATTTGGGTGTTTTGAGCTTGGAAATCAACGGCAATACCGAACGAGCCATTCGATATCGCAGCATTGCCAGCTGCGTTTAGCCCGACATAATTGCCCAAAATCTTGTTGCCGTTAGTGCTAGCATCAGCTACATAAATGCCAATATCAGCATTGCCCGATACAATACTACGCGCACCAGCTACGCCATCACCAATTACGTTGTTGCTAGCGCCGTTATCAATATGCACGCCATAGCCGCCATTGCTTATGGCGACTGTTCCACTAGCATCAGTGCCAATATAATTACCTAAAACTACATTGCTTATTGAGTCAAAACCCGTGATGTAAACTCCGCTATCTGCATTGCCAGAAATTATGTTTCTTTCAAGTGCGTTGGTGCCGCCAATGGTATTGCCATTACCACTTTGAATATAAACCCCATAAGTTGCATTGGCTAGCGCTACAGTACCTGTTACATCGGTACCAATATAGTTGCCTTTAATATTATTGCCCGTTGGCGTTGTGGTGCCACCAATCAGTACGCCTTTGTTTAAGTTACCTGAAATAATGTTGCGCGCACCAGCCACGCTGCCGCCTATGGTGTTGTTGGCTGCACCATTCCAAAAAGAAGCACCACCTTCTGAGTTGCCCAGTGCTACTGTGCCTGTGACGTCTGTACCAATATAGTTGCCTTGCACTAGGTTGTTGTTAGTGCCTACCTGCACCATCTCAACGCCAAACCAATTGTTACCAGAAATAATATTGCGCGCTGCAACAGTGGTGCCGCCAATTAAATTGTATGAAGCGCCGTCAATTACATCAACACCAGACTGTCCCAATGTTGCAGTCGTGCCGCTGATGTCTAGCGTGCCGGTGACATCTGTACCAATGTAGTTGCCTTGCACTAAGTTGTTATGCGCATCAATACCTTGCATTACAATGCCGTGACCAGTATTGCCTGAAATGATGTTTCTAGCACCTGATAAAAGCCCACCAACAGTATTGTTTGCAGATTGTATATAAACACCATGAGTGTTGGATATTGATGCTGTTCCATCAGAGTTGGTGCCAATATAGTTGCCCTGCACTTGGTTGCCAGCACTCGTGTTACTTAAACTATTTCCAATGTAAATGCCTAAGGTGTTACCAGAAATAACATTGCGGTCAGCCGCTGTCGTGCCACCAATAATATTGTTGTTAGCATCCCAAATATTAACGCCATTTGCGCTACCCGCAGCGCCAGTGCCAGCCGTATTTAAGCCTATCCAGTTGCCAGCTATGGTGATGCCTGATGTTCCAGCAATATCAATGCCATCTTGAGTGAAGTTTTGTATTACAAAGCCTCGAATCGTACTGCCGTCAGAACCACTATAAAGCTCAAAGCCATCTAACATTGTGCCACCACCATTTAACACAATTGCTGGCCTATTGCCATTTGCTGCAAAGCTATCGTCAGTGGTGGCGTCAATGTTGACTGTATCTAAAATGCTATCAAGGCTAGAAGCTAGCGTGATGGTATGTATGCCCGTACCAGCAATCGCAAAGTAGATGTTATCTGCCCCTGCATTGCCGTTGGCGTCAATAATCGCTTGTCTTAATGAGCCTGCCCCAGCATCGTTGGTGTTGGTGACGGTGAAAGTAGAAAGCGCGCCAAACCAATTTTGTTGCCCGTAAGCAGAAACAACTACATCTGTGCTAATGGTTCCGTAATTCACTTCTAGCGACCAGTTGCCAAAGTTGGCGGCGTTGCTCGTGCGGTCATTACTGGCGGCAACATCGGCACCAGTTAAATTGGCCAGCGTTGCAACTGCGGTTTCACCCGCGCTGCCTTGCCCAAAATTACAGCCATATACCAAAATATCTGCATCTGCAGTAAGGCTTAAGCCTATTTGTTGTAAAGCTTTGGCATAGGTGTTCGCCATTGAATCTTGCGTGATAAAGCTATTGCCAAGCCATAGTTCGGCCACATTGCCTTCAGCAATTAAGTGCATCGCGCTAATGTCGGTGCGGCCTGCCAGCGCGTCAGCAATTTGCGCAATACCATCTTTGTTACTATCAAGCAGATTTACTTCAATATGGCGATTTGCGCTATTTTGCGCAGTAATATCATCGACCAATTGCTGATAATTACTCACGCGCGTATCCACAAACACGATTTCTGATGTGACTGTCGTAATTTGGGCACTGCTAGTTTGGACTGGGCTAACGCTACTTAGGTCAAGCACGCGCACTTCAGCGCTTAGGTTAAACGCATCGGGGTGAAGCAGGGCGCCAGCGTCGGCAGAATAAAGAATTCTGGCTTCGAGTTCTTCAAACTCAGGGCGTTGTCTGGCGGATGTTGGCCTTAACTTCATCATCGGGCGGTTTACGTGATGATGAAGTTATTTATTAGATGCAAGGGCTGGCTCAGGCAGCTCAACTTTGCAACGCAGGCCAGAGGGAATCGCTGAGTCAGGATTTTTGATTTCAGCACGCACGCGAAAAGTATTACTCGCGCCGTCAATCAGTTTGTCTACTAAGACCACCGTGGCATCAAGCGCCTGAAAATTAGGTAGTTGCGGCACAACGCTAAGCTGCATGCCTTTGCTAATAGTGCCGTAAGATGAAGCCGAAACCAGCATTTCAACGCGTAAAGGGTTAATTTTTGCCACGCGAAATAGTGCTTTTTCTTCAACGCGCTCACCTGGCCACACATAGCGGTCGGTAATAATGCCATCAATCGGCGAACGAATCGTACGTTGCCCAAGCTGGGCGCGCGCCAATGCTAATTCGCTGCCCGACGTGCGTAATTGCTCTTTGCTAAGCGCTAGTTTTTGCTCTGCAATTGCCGTATCTGCGCTTGATTTATCTAGCGCTTGCTGTGAAATAAAATGCTTAGTTACAAGGTCTTCTTGGCGTTTTTGCGTAATGCGTGCTAGCCTGAGATTTGCCTCGGCAGAGCGAATTTCAGCCTCAGTTTGGCTACGTGTATTGGCAACTTCTACCGATGCACGCTCAACATCTGAGCGCAATACAGCCAGTATTTGCCCTTTACGCACAATATCGCCGCGCTCAACTTTAACTGATTCAACCACGCCAATCACTTGGCTGCCCACTTCAGCCACACGCTCAGGCTCAATTAAGCAACCTAAAGGTTGAGCCGCTAGGCTGTAAGTAGCGGGTAATAACAATGCCAATGCAACTAGGCATTTTGCTTGTAAATGGGTGACTCTCAAATCTATAGCGCGTAAGCGATAGAAAATGGTAATGTTCTTGAAGTAAATTATTTTAAACTCCTCGCGACTACTTTTTTAAAATCATATTTTTGTCTATTATATAGACAACTTAAGTGCCTGTGTAATAAGCAGATATAAGGCGCTAACGATGATTTTGGTTAGTCAGTAATCAGTTAAAAATTGGGTTATTTTTAACTGAATATAAGCAATTTATATGCCAAACGTAAATTATTGAAAATAATCACCGTTGATTTAATGGCTATTCTGGTAAAAAAGCGTCGCGCTCTATGCGTGCGTCATGCATCATCATGGCATGGCGTTGTGCACGTTGATGCGCTTCTTCTCGCCATTGTGGCCAGCGTAAAATGAGCATCACCAACCATTGCGGGCTTGATAATCCTTGTTCGCCAGCCAACTTTGCGACCCATTTTGGAAAAAAATGAGCAATCAAGGGCTTGTCCATTGCAGTTAAAGTTTCTGTGCTACCAGGGTTGCCCTGCCTTGCGCAGCGGCCTAGCAATTGTCTATCAATGCGCCGCGATACGTTATGTTGGCAGCTTATTAAATGTATGCCGCCTAGCGCAGCCACGCCTTTGCCTAAGCTAATATCTGTGCCCCTGCCAGCCATGTTGGTAGAAACCGTAATGTGGTTTGGCTGGCCTGCGTGCGCAATAATGTTGGCTTCTCGTGCATCTTGACGAGCATTCAACACCTCGTACGCCAAGCCCGCATTTTGTAGATGTTGCGATAACACTTCAGAATCTGCTACTGAATCGGTGCCAATTAAAACAGCGCGCCCATTTTTGTCCATTTCTAATACACGCTTAGTCACGGCCGCCCATAAATCTTGACGATTACGATAAATGCGCGTGGGCAGCGTGATACGTTGACTGGGTTTTCTGAGCGGCACTTTCACTATTTTTAAGCCAAATACGCCAAATAATTCAGCGCATGACTCTCTTAGTGTACCGCTCATGCCGCCAAGGCGTAAATAGCGTGGAAAAAAGCGCTGATAAGTGATTTGTGCGGCCGTGACCATTTCGCCACTTGGCTTGCAATGTTCTTTTAATTCAATGAGTTGGTGCAAGCCGCGCGACCATATTCTGCCAGGCGCAATGCGGCCTGTAATTTCGTCAATAATATGCACAGCGTCATCGCGTACCAAATAATGTTTGTCTTTTTTATAGAGATGTAGCGCTGCTAAGGCTTGGCAAATCGTTTCTTCTAAATGCATTTTATTGTATTGAAGTTGGCCTAGCGATTTTGTGAGCGTTTGCAGCTTTTGCCAACCATGTTCTGTCAAATCGACCGATAAATTACGCTGGTTCAGCACAAAATCTTCTTGCAAATTAAGTGAGGTGGCGAGTGCCATCACTTTGCTGTGGTAATCCACTTGCGCCTCTTGCAATATGCTTTGCGAGAGTATCAGAGGCACGCGCGCTTCATCAATCAAAATGCTGTCGGCCTCATCAATGATGGCCATGCAAAGCCCGCGTAGCAAGGAGTTTGGTACATGGCCAGCCAGTTGCGCCACGCTATTATGCAGGGCGGATTTTGTTTTGCCGTAAAGCGTACGATCACGTAAATAGTCAAATACCAACTCTTTTGCGGTCACATAAGTAATATCACAAGCATAGGCTTGTTGGCGTGCATCTACTGCTTGGCCTTGCACCACCGCGCCTACAGTTAGCCCCAGCGCGTTGAATAGCGGGCGTAAGGTGGCAGAATCGCGCATCACCAAGTAATCATTTGAGGTAATTAAATGCACTGGAATGCCCGCTAGCGCAGCTGCGGCAACGCAAATGCCTGCTGCTAGCGTTTTACCTTCACCCGTGGCCATTTCAGCCAATTTACCATCGAGCATAATGCGCGCGGCGATAAGCTGCGTGTCATAAGGCGTGTGGCCTAGTTTGCGCGCACAGGTTTTTTTAATAATTGCAAATACTTCGGCTAACAGTGTATTTGTCATGCCGTGCATAGAAAGTAAAGGCTGTAACTCGCGCAAACGCGCTTTTATTCTGGCTTCAGAAAGGTTTTTGAATGCAGGTTCGTGGGCATTAACTTGCTTAATAAACCGCTGATATGGCTTAGCGCTCATTGTGCCAAGCGTGGCAAAAGGAGTGATTAGCTTGCGTTTAAGTGCGGTAAAAAAGGTTTCATGGACAGTACTTTTTTCAGGGTAATGACCATGTAAAACGCCAGGGGAAGGAGTGTTTAAGCCTTTCACGCGAGTTTTTCCCAGCTGAATTTTTTAATCTGAAGGGTTAAAGTAGCGCAGAAAAAGCTGCCGCAAATGGCGATACACTTGCGTGGCAATAGGCGCGTTACCGTGGTCAAAACGTACGCTAACGCGCGCACCTACGCGCTCTAAGGTGGTGGTGGGCAAGTTAAGGTCAATGAGTACTAAGGGTTCAGTGGTAGTTAAACCATTTTTATCACTAGGGTCGGTGGCGTAGCGGCCGCCACCATGGTCGCCCATCGCGGGGCTAGGCAGGGTGCGGGTTACGGCGGGGGTGTCTGCTGATAATGTGGCAGTTAATATTTGGTTTGCGTGGTCGGCCGTTCTGACTTGCACGCCTGTTAAATTTTCGTGCACCAGCGCAGCAGCAGGCTCTGGTATGGCAGCACGCACTTTTGTAATGTTGCTATTGAGTACATAAGCGAGCACAGCGCCTTGTTTTACAAAAGTGCCTAGCATGTCATTTTGATGCGGCATCACCAATTTACCTTGCACTTGGCTACGCACTTCAAGCTCACCAATTTGCTCATTAACCCGCTTTAATTCGGCGCTTACTTTTTCAATTTTCTCACCCATGCCAGTTGCGCGGGCAATGTCTTGCGATAGTAAATGATATTGCTCCACCTGCATGCCAGCAAGTTGACTGTTAAGGTTGTCGCGCCTGGCGATTAAATCAGGGTCGGATAGCAGTAAAATGACTTGATTCGGCTCAATTTGCGCGCCATGCGCCACACGAAATTCTTGGATAAAACCCTCTGTCATCGGCCTAATACGGGCTTGCTCGGGCAGCCAAACTACACCTTGCGCCATGGTATTAAACGGCACTGGCACCAAAAATAGTAAGGCAAAGCCTAAGCCTAATATGGCAGTAATCACCAGTTTTGCGCGGCTTCTTGAGGTGCCGATAGCGGTGGTAGAAATGATGTTTTTAATGGTGCCGAGTAATGGCTTAATCAGCATGGTTAACAGTGCAAATAGCGCAACGAGTAAGCCGATAATGAAAGATTTTGAGCCTACCCAAAATATAATATACCCCATAATCAACAAGCCATACGCCATAGATAAAGGCGCGTAGGCCATTAACCATTTGCGTTCGCCTATGGCAAACGACATTGGCACAATGTTTTTTGCACCCAATACTAAGCGCCTGAGTAAGTTGGCCCAATACATGCGGCTACGAATGGCTAAGTTGGGCAGGTCAAAGGCATCACACAGAATATAATAGGCGTCAAAACGCAACAACGGGTTACCGTTGAATAATAGCGAGGTCACACTACAAATAAACATGGTGACAAACGCCAACGCATGCACCACGCCAGATTGCGTGCTTAGCCATAATACAAGTGCAATTGCGGCCAGCAGCAATTCCACCATCATGCCCATGGCGCTTACGGTCATACGCTGAGTTTGGCTGCGGAATGCGCTGGATGCAGATGCATCCACATAAGGCGCTGGGGTAAACACAAAAAAAGTAACGCCAGTTTCGCGTACTTGACCATCCCAATGGCGCACAGCTAGTGCGTGACCAAGCTCATGCAAAGCTTTAATAAACGGAAAGCTCAACCATGCCAAAAATAAGTAAAGCGGCGTAGTTAAATAATTGCTAGCATGCTGGCGCAGTGCATCCCAATGTGAGGCTGCGGCCAATATTGCACTCAACACGATAAGCAGCCACAGCGCGAATGTAATCGGGTTGAAAATGAGTTTTTGTAACCACTTGGTTTTATCGAGAAACTTGCTCGGATCCCACAGCGAAAGCTTGAAAGCCAGCGGGTTAATGAATGCCATGCGCTCGCGCTTAATTTTTTCTTGTTTGCGGCGAAACATACCTGGCACATCTGGCATAACTTCATAGCGAATCAAATCGCGCTGATCTAGCTCGCCAAGCAGACGAATCAATTCATCTTGTGTAGGCGTGTCGTCACCAAGCGATTCCAACATGCTATTCCACACTTCTTGCACTGAAAAATGCCCATCGCAACGACCAATAAATTGGTAGGCAACTTCGTTGATTCTAAAATTCTTACCGTTAGTATCGTTAATGAGCAAATACCAAGTTTGGTCACGGTAGCGCTGCGGTTGCACAGTAACGTGCGTTCTAAGTTGTGGACGTTGTTTAGAGTAACGGTGCCAAAGTGGGCTAAATAGCGATTCGCGCACGACTACAGACCCCATTTCCAAAAAGTGATGCTTGCCCAATCAATTAAACGATGCGTGAGCGACCAAATTAAAGCATGTTGCCCTGCTTTAATTTTTGCGATGCCTTCTAAACCTGGGCGTAGCGTGGCAAGGTCAGCAGTCTTAATTGCACCTTCAACCTCAAAAAAGTTACGCTCCTCTTTGCTAACCGCAGCGGGTGTAATGCGCAGCACTTTAAAGGCTAAGGTTTCGCCAGGCAATGAAACCAGCGCAAGTTTGCCTGCTTGATTAAGCTTAACTTCAGAAATATCGCGCTCATCCACTTCAATCATTAGCCGAAAAGAGTCAGCAGGCGCAATGGTGAGTAGGGTATCTCCGCGCTGCACAGGCGCGCCAAGCAATTGTTTTAAATCACCTTTTATTATCACACCGTCAAATGGCGCAACAATACGTGCGCGTGAAAGTTTAGCTTCTGCCAGCGCGAGTTGCGTTTTGGCTTCTTCAGCTTTTGATTCATTCACCACCATTTGTACGCGGTCTGATTGTGCCAATGCAGCGCTATAAGTGTTTTCATGTTGCGCTAGCTCACTTTGCCAGCGGCGAATTTCTAATAGCAAGTCTTCATCTGCCAGCTCAGCTAACACTTGGTGCGCTTTGACTTTATCACCTGGACGTACGTAAGCATGCTGCAAATAGCCATTTTCGGGCGCTACTAGCGCACGTTGAATTGAGCCTTCAAGCCGCGCAGGCGCGCTAATATTGTATTGCACAGGAATAAACAGCAAAGCAAGCAAGCCCGCGGTAAGTGCGTACATGGCTAATTTGAAGCCAACATCCGTCATTGAAAAGTGGCGGTTGAACCATGCAGAAAAATCTTGCTTAACACGCGCATACCAAGGCCGCTCACCATTCCATTTTAGATACAAAACTGGCCCGAGCAGCGCGGCTATATGTTTAAAAGCATCAATTTCATCAGGCTGATACAGCTTACTGGCATTGCGCTCATGCGTGATTGCGCCAAAAATTGCCCCATTATTCACCAGTGGTATTGTAGATACCTGATTGCCTGAGCCCCGCACCAATGCTACGTGTGCCAACATGAGGCGCGGTTGGCTGCCAGCCATTTCAGGATAAACAATAAGAGCAGATTGTTCAGCCGCTTCATCCATCGCTGCCGCTATTCTGCGATTCACCTCGTGCTTAGATTCAACTTCTGCACTATGCGAAATCGCTTTTACTTGCATTTGACCATGTTCGCTAATACCAATAGAAACGCGTTCTAAGTTCAGCTTTAGCGCTAGTTCTGTAGCTAGTGCGGTAGTGGCTTCATCAAAATGGCCATGTGAAAGTAAAGTGGCTTGAAATTCGAGTATAGACTCTGCATTTATCTTGGTATTTAACTGGGTGTTTTCAACAGCGGCTGTTGTCATTGTGTTAATGTTGCCTAAATGGGTGGACATTTTTAGTTTGTTATCATTTGCAATGCTTTGTACTCTTATCGTATATAGATAAGCCCTTGGAATCAACTAAAAATTGAAGCTAAAAATTTAAAGCTAAAGTAAAGATAGACCTTTTTCTTATGCTAATGAATAATATCCATAATTTTAAATTTAAGACTATTGCTAGATGACAGTGTTCATTCTCATTTTATTGCTTATTCTTGCGACTGTATCGGCGGTATATTTTTATATAACCAAGTTATCTAAAGATGGCGCGTACTCTAAGTTATCAAGCCATTTGCAAGATTCTAATAGGCTTGAGCTAGAACACTATGCAAAAATTCTAGCAGTGATGGACGAAATTGATTGTGCAATACTATCCAACGCGAGTTTTGAGCATGTGGTGGGTTTGCTGTTTTCACATGTGCCGTCTTTTATTCCGTGTAATGTCATTGCAGTTGCGCAGCTAGATAAAGATCCAGCAGACCCTTCAAGCACCTTGGCTGCCACGCAAGACGGTAAGCGCCACCACCTTGCTACAGGGCTAGACAAATCCCTTAAAAAAATTCTTAATGAGCATGCCAATGGATACTTAGTTGAGCCTAATGAAACGTATGCTTCTATTGCGCCGCTTTTGGGTTTGGGCGCTAAACGCATATTGATGTTGCCGCTTTTTCGTGATGCGCAATTATCTGCGGTGCTGTATTTAGGCTTTGAAGAAAATGTGCAGTTAGTAGGTGATACGCGCCGAATAAGCCGTTACATTGCAGACCGCTTAAGTGTAGCGCTGACTTTGGTATTACGTGAAAAAAGCCTTTATTATCAAGAAAATTTTGACGAAGTTACATTATTGCCTAACCGCCGTGCCTGCCGCGAGCGCTTATCTTTTGAAATTTCACGCGCGCAACGCTACAAATTTAAAATTGCAGTTTTATATATTAGCTTAGATGGTTTTAAAAAGGTCAATGACGCTACAGGCTACGCAGGTGGTGATGCTATTCTAAAACAAGTGGGTCAACGGCTGCAGATTAACCTGCGCGAGCCAGATTTAGTCTCTCGTTTTGGTAATGATGAATTTGTGGTTATTTTGCCAAACGTTACGGGCACGTCGGGTGTTAGCAAGGTGGCGGAGAAGTTGATTGAATTTCTATCACATCAATTTAGCTATGATGAACACCAATACTTTTTAAATTCCAACATTGGCATTAGCGTTTATCCTGAAGATGGCCTCACGGTAGATTTATTGATTCAAAATGCAGATACCGCAATGGCACGCGTTAAAGCGGGCGGGGTTGAAAGGTTTATGTTCCATGAGGCGAACATGAACACGCAGGCAATTTCTCGCTTAGCGCTAGAACGTGACTTGCGCAAAGCCTTAAACAGCAATGAATTATTTTTAGTGTATCAACCACAAATTAATTTGCGAAATGGCAAAATTATTGGCGCAGAAGTTTTGGTTCGGTGGCAGCATCCTAGCAAAGGCGTAATTCCGCCAATAGAATTTATTCCAATTGCGGAAGAATCCGACTTAATTGAGCAATTAGGTGAATACGTTAGAAAAATGGCGTGTATGCAATATAAAACCTGGCAAGCACAAGGTATCGCGCCAAGCAGAATTGCGCTTAATGTTTCTAGCGCAGAGCTTATGCGCCAAGCTTTTACTGCAAATTTCTTAGCATTGCTGCAAGAAACTGGAGTACATCCTTCGGACATTGTGCTTGAAATTACTGAAAGCTTGCTGCTAGATGTGCCAGGCCATGTGAATACTTCGCTGCAACACTTACGTAAACAAGGCATGCGCATTGCGATTGATGATTTTGGTACTGGTTATTCCAGCTTGAGTTATTTAGCAAAATTACCTTTTGATGTGCTAAAAATTGACCGATCATTTTTAGCCGAAATTGATAAGCCTTCAGCAAACAATGAAATTGTTTCTGTTATTATCGATTTAGCACATCATCTAAATAAAACTGTGTGTGCAGAAGGCTTGGAAAATGAAACGCAACTTGAGTTCTTAAAAGCCCGTGGTTGCGAGGCTGCGCAAGGTTATTTTTTAAGCATGCCGCTTTCCGTTGAAGCGTTTGAAAAGTTTGCCATTCAAAACGCACAGCCAAAAAATAGTTAAGTAAACTTGTTAAGCATGATTATTGGGCGCAAATGCTTAATTAGGCAGGAACAACTTTTGACTAAGCTAGTTACTCGCTTGAACTTCGGCCAACAATAAAACTCTTTATACCAATGCTGCATAATCCCGACCAATTTCCACCCACTGTTTCACCTAACACAGAGCCGCTTGAACAAGTGCCTATGCAACTAACCGAAGTGCTTTTAAAAGCACCACGTGCCGACAAGCAAATTCGCATCAATATTAGTCGCAACACGCTGATTGCATTTATTATTTCAATATTGCTGCATGCGCTTATTTTGGCATTCATAACGCCTATTTTGTTTGACAATGCATCAGCGCCACGACAAACAATAGAGGTGAGTTTAGCGCCTAAACCAGTTGTTACGCCACCTGCAGCAATGCCCAATGAGCCGCCACAAACCAAGCCTGAGCCAAAACTAAAGACTCAGCCCAAAGCGCCTAAAGTGATTGCCGTAAAACCAAAGGCTGAGCCACCAGTATTTTCTGTGCCAGATGCGCCTATACCCAAACCTGAACCAGCACCTCAGCCGCCTAAAGAAACGCCCACCACTGAAAGCGCGCCAACTGATATGGCTTCATACGTTAAGCAACAGCAAGCCAAGCGCAATGCGTTTGAAGCTGATGCCGCCCGCCAAAATGCCGAAGCAGCGGCGCGAGAAATTGGCCCAAGTGCAGAGCAAGTTAGAGATGAGCGCATTAAAAATAACTTTAAAAATGGCACTAACGGTATTTTTGAAATTACCAGTTTAAGTGGCAGGCACGCAGCATTTTCTTTTAAAGGTTGGACCAATGACTACAGCAATGCAAGGCGCGAATCATTTGAAGTAGAAGCCGCCACTGGCCAAGATGTGCGTTTAGTAATGATTAAAAAAATGATCGTGCTAATTCGCAAACATTATCAAGGTGATTTTAATTGGGAATCGCAACGCCTAGGCCGTACCGTTGTTCAATCTGCACGCCTTGAAGATAACGCGGGTTTAGAAGACTTTATGATGATGGAGTTTTTTGGGGCGAATTATAAAAATGCATACTAAATTAGTCGTTAAATGCTTGAACTTATGTACTTGTTAAGATATCTTAACGCTCATGTTTAAACGTTTTTCAAGATTATGTGCCTGTTGGCTTTTGGTGTTAATGCCATTGCAAAGCTTTGCTGCGGTAAATATGAGTATTTGCAACGGCATGATGCAAGTGGAAGTCAGTCAGCAAGAAAAAACTCAAATAATGCCGTGTCATCAGCACACTAAAAACATGTTAGATGCCAAGGAAAATATTCCTGATAAGCCGAGTAGCTGCCAAACTAGTTGTACAGCCCTGTGTGCGAGCTTATGTGCAATTACGGCACTACCGAGCAATATTATGCCTTTAAGTTTGCAAGTAAGCGCTCAAACGGCGAGTTTGTTGAACCAAACTTACACGTCTATCACCTTAGAAAACTCTCAGCGCCCACCCATACACCTTTCCTAAACAGCCTTGTCACGCCCAAATTTTGGGTGTGGCACTACTTTTATGAAGGGATTTTCTATGTTTATCAAGCAACTAAAAGCATTCCTATTTTTTTGGGCATGTTTACTTGGCAGTCAATTCGCCCTCGCTGGCCCTATGGGTTTCAAAGACTCTTATATGGCGATGGGTGATTTTAATAATAACTGGCGTGAGCTGTTTATTAACTACGCCATTACCCCGCGTGATGCTTTAGGCGTTAGTGCGACTTATATGCGTTCTGACGATAAAACTAAAACACGCACTTTAGAAGAAATCACTTATACACGATTGTTAAAGCGCTGGAATCTGCCTAATTCGCAAGCAAATTTGTGGTTTATGGGCGGCATAGGTGCATTGCAAGCTGAAGATACACAGCTTGGGAGTAGCCGTGATTTTAATAAAACAATGATCACCCCTGGTGTGCAGTTTGATTATGAAACTACACGCATTTACTTTGCCACAACGCATCGATTTTATCGAGCTTCAGATATTAACCATGATTACAGCAGTGTGCGTGCAGGGTTTTCTTTTTACGAAGCTGATTACGACCAAACCCAGCCTTGGCTGATTGTAGAAGCGCGCCATATGAATGGCTTGTCAGACAAAACTGAAATTACGCCCATGTTGCGTTTAATTAACAAAAACTTTTTTGTTGAAGCGGGCGTGAATAACTTTAGCCAACCGCGTTTTAACTTTATGTATATATTTTAGGAGTATTACCATGAATAAATTACTATTAACCCTTCTTGTTTCACTCACTTTATTAAGCAATGTGGCGCTTGCCGCCACGCAAACAATCAAAGCCAATGTGAACGGCATGGTGTGTGCCTTTTGTGCACAAGGTATTGCAAAAAAAATGCGTGCGCAACCACAAACGCAAGACGTGTATGTCAACTTAAAACAGCGCATCGTTGCAGTGGAGCTTAAAGAAGGACAAAGTTTACCGAACGAAACTGTGAAAAGTTTGATTAAAGATGCGGGCTATGACCTGACCTCTATCGAAATGAGCGAGTTATCAGTAGCACAAATTAAAGCGCAGTTTGAAACAAAACAAGAGGCTAAATAATGACTACTCAAGTAGATGCTGATTTTTCAGCCATTAAAACCGCTAAACGCGCCAATGTGTTATCGCTATTTACCAGCGGCTCAACACTTATTTGCTGCGCCTTGCCAGCCACGTTAGTGGCAATTGGCTCTGCCGCAACACTCACTAGCTTGGTGAGCAATTTTCCACAATTGATATGGATTAGCGAACACAAGCCATTAGTATTTGGTTTGGCTGGCGCAATGCTAGTAATCGCGGGCTATTTGCAGTGGCAAGCGCGTAATGCGCCTTGCCCCGCAGATGCCCAGCTAGCGGCGGTGTGCAGCAAAACGCGCAAAAATGCTTTGTTAGTTTATTGGCTATCGGTTGCAATTTTTAGCATAGGCGGCTTTTTTGCTTTTGTTGCGCCATTGTTGATTTAGCCGCTTAAGTAAAGGCGCTGAATTCAATGTGGTGGCATTAAAACTGCATCAGCGCTTTTCTAATCTCCAGCTCATCTAACCCTTTACCAATAATCACAATGCGGTTGGTTGGGTTTTCTTCAGTCCAGCCTTCTAGCAGCGTAGGTGGGTAGGGCGTAAAATGCACCGCGTGAATAGCCAAGGGCGCGCTTTGGTCAGCCGCATGAATAATGCCTTTTAGTCGCAATAAATTTTTGCCATATTTTTGGCAAAACCCAAGCAAGTGCGGTTTCAATTGCGCCCAGTTAAGCGGGCTTGGCATCACAACAGTAAAGCTTGTAATGTCGTCATCGTGCGCTTTGCTGGGCAGCGTGCCTTTTGGTTGCGCCGCTTTTAATGGCGCACGTAGCCAGCGTTGTGGTTCTGCCTGTTTGCTAGTGGCATCAAATAGCCCAACATCAATCACAAAAGCAGGGTCTAGTTCACCGTGGGCGATTTTGTGCTGGGTAGCGCCAGCGTTAATGCTAATCAGTTTTTCTTTCAGCGCATCAATTTGCTCTGCGCTGGCTAAGTCAGTTTTGGTCAGCACCAAAACATCAGCCACGGCGGCTTGTTTTAGCGCTTCAGCATTTTCTGCGAGTTGCTGCAAGCCGTAAACGCTATCTATTGTCACCACTACCGCATCTAGCCTATAGACTGATTCAATCACAGGCTCATTCATCAAATTAGCCAAAATCGGCCCAGGGTCAGCCATGCCTGTGGTTTCTATGATTAAACGGTTAAATTGTGGAATCGCCTGCAAAGCGCGCTTAAAAAACAAATCGCGCATAGTGTCTGCCAGCTCATTTTTAAGCGTGCAACATAAACAGCCCGAGCTAAGCAACACCGTGTTGTCGGCAATGTGCTCGTTTTCAATATTTTGCGCTAAATTGCTATTGGCAAAAATTTGGTCTAAACCCGCATCGCCAAGCTCGTTAATGATAATGGCAGTGTCGCGCATCTCAGGGCGATTAAGCAAGTGATTGAGTAGCGTGGTTTTGCCACTGCCTAAGAAGCCAGTAAGAAGTGTGACGGGTATGCGTTTATCCATAAGGTGATATTATAGGCGTAATTTCAGGGTCTAAAAAATCAATAAATTATTAAAATGACACCCAACGACTACATCAATATTGTTAATCAACGTTACCAAGCGGGCAATGCCACCGAGCACAGCTACCGTGGTGATTTGCAGCAACTACTGCAAACCTTGCTGCCTGATGTTGATGTAACCAACGAACCCAAGCGCATTGATTGCGGCGCGCCAGATTATATTTTAAGCCGTAAAGAGATTCCCGTAGGTTATATTGAGGCCAAAGACGTAGGCGTTGAGCTAGGCGCAAAAATCCACCAAGCGCAGTTTAATCGCTACAAAGCCGCCTTGGGCAACCTGATTATTACCGACTATTTGCAGTTTCACTTTTACAAGCAAGGTCAGCTTGTTGCTAGCTGTAATATTGGTGAAATAAGCAATGGCAAAGTGTTTGCCAATCCGCAAAATTTTGATGCATTTACCAACCTTATTCAAAATTTTGCCATTCAAATTACGCAAAGCATAAAATCGCCCGTAAAACTCGCGCAAATGATGGCCGCCAAAGCTAAATTGATGGCCGATGTGATTCACAAAGCGCTTGATGAAGACGATGCAAACAACACACAAAGCGAACTTAAAAACCAGTATGAAGCCTTTAAAACCGTGCTCATACACGACATTAGCAATGCCGCATTTGCCGACATTTACGCACAAACCATTGCTTACGGCATGTTTGCCGCGCGTTACCACGACCCAACTTTACAAAATTTTAGCCGTGAAGAAGCGGCAAGGCTTATACCGCAAAGCAACCCATTTTTGCGGCAGCTATTTCGCACCGTGGCGGGCTACAACTTAGACGATACCGATGGCAAACGCCTACTTTGGATAGTTGAAGAACTAGTGCAAATATTTTTGGCCACCGATGTTGCCAGCATTATGCAAAACTTTGGCCGCGCCACGCGCCAGCAAGACCCAGTGGTGCATTTTTACGAAACATTTTTAGCCGAATACGACCCAAAACTACGCAAAGCCCGTGGCGTTTGGTACACGCCAGAACCCGTGGTAAATTTTATAGTGCGCGCGGTAGATGACATTTTAAAAATCAAGTTTAATTTACCGCAAGGCTTGGGCGACACCAGCAAAACTACTGTTAAAGTAGAAGTGCAAGGCGCAGGCAAAAAGGCAAAACAGAAACATTAGCTAAAGAGATTCACAAAGTACAAATACTAGACCCAGCCACGGGCACAGGCACATTTTTAGCGCAAGTGGTGCGCCACATTTACGGCAAACAGTTTAGCAATATGCAAGGCATGTGGCCGCAATATGTAAAAGAGCATTTGATTCCACGGCTTAACGGCTTTGAGCTGCTGATGACTAGCTACGCCATGGCACACTTAAAGCTGGATATGCTGCTAACAGAAACAGGCTACGTAAACGACAGCGCGGCAGACCGCCTGCGCATTTACCTCACTAATAGTTTAGAAAACGACGACGCGCCCGATTTGCCGCTGTTTAACTATTTAAGCGCAGAGGCCAACGAAGCCAACCGCATTAAGCGCGATGCGCCTGTGATGGTGGTGATGGGCAACCCGCCTTATAGCGTGAGCAGCAGCAACAAAAGTGATTGGATTCAAAATCTGCTGGTGGATTACAAAAAAGATTTGAACGAGCGCAACATACAACCGCTCTCAGACGATTACATAAAATTCATCCGCTTTGGGCAACACTTTATTGATAAAAATGGCGAAGGCGTGCTGGCTTACATTAGCAACAACAGCTTTATTGATGGCTTAATTCACCGCCAAATGCGTAAAAACTTGTTAGAAAGTTTTGATGAAATTTACATTTTAGACCTGCACGGCAACGCTAAAAAGAAAGAAACCGCGCCCGATGGCAGCAAAGATGAAAACGTGTTTGATATTATGCAAGGCGTGAGCATTAACTTGTTTGTTAAAACTGCTACCCCGTCGCTACGCGCCACCCCTTCTAAAGAAGGGGAATTTAAAGCAGTGATTCCCCTTCAAAATGAAGGGGTGGCACGAAGTGACGGGGTAGTTGCAGGTGGCAAACAATTAGCCAAAGTATTTCACCACAGCTTATATGGCAAGCGCGAAGCCAAATATGAGGCTTTAAATGCGGGTGCGATTGCGAGTTTGCCATGGCAACGGTTGGAAGTGAAAGCGCCTGATTATTTCTTTACGGTCAAAGATTTTGATTTGGAAAAGACTTATGAAAATGGGTTTGTGCTAAGCGAGCTATTTCCTTTGTACAACGCAGGATTAACAACTGAGTTTGACGAATGCGCGATTCAGCAAACTGAAAATGAAGCGCGTAACTTGCTCAATGATTTATTAACAATGCCTTTAAGCGATATTTTATCTAAACATAAAATAGAAATAGATAAAAAAGATAAGCTGCAAAAGGCTATTGTAGATGTCGCTAATAATAAGCCCATAATAGCAAAAATCAGCTACAGGCCATTTGACTTTAAGTATTCAATTTATACTGGAAAAAGCAATGGCATTATGGGTAGGCCTAGAAATGAAGTCATGCAACATTTTTTCAGCAATGAAAATTCAACTCTAATTTTTGAGCGTGGCTTTACATTAGGTGATTATACAAATATTTTTATTAGCAGTAACTTGGTAGAGTCTCACGTTTTAGGAACTATGTTTTCTAAGGCATATGTTGCGCCACTTTATCTTTACCCTAACTCCACCGACTTACTCGCCGAAACCACCCGCACGCCCAACCTTAATATGCAAATTGTGGGCGCCATTGCACAGGGCTTGGGGCTAAGTTTTACTCCTGAAAAAATTCCCCTTCAAAATGAAGGGGTGGCACGAAGTGACGGGGTAGTTGCGAAGTTAAACGACCTACCCTATAACCCCGCCCTAAAAGAAAGAGCGCGTGAGCTTCGTAAAGCAGGCAATTTAAGTGAGGTGCTGTTTTGGAATGCAGTTAAAAACAAGCAACTTAACGGATTGGATTTTGATAGGCAACGTGTGATTGGCAATTACATTGTTGATTTTTATTGTCATGAATGTGCGCTGATTGTTGAGATTGACGGTAGCACGCATGATGATAAACAAGAATATGATGCCCAACGTGACGTATTTCTAAAAGGGCTAGGTTTGAATGTTTTGCATGTGCAGGATATTGAAGTTAAAAAGAGTTTGAGTGGTGTGATTGAGTTGGTGAAATTAAATACAACTACCCCGTCACTTCGTGCCACCCCTTCTACAGAAGGGGAATTAAAAACCTTTGCGCCGATTGATTTGCTGGATTACATCTATGCTGTATTACACAGCCCGCGCTACCGCGAAACCTATAAAGAATTTTTAAAAATAGATTTTCCGCGCGTGCCTTACCCAAAAAATGCCGCCATTTTTTGGCAATTAGTGGCTTTAGGTGGCCAATTACGCCAAACACATCTGCTAGAGGCATGCCCTGCGACCCGCATGGATACTGGCTCGCAGGGCATGCCTATTAGCTACGCCATTAACTACCCAGTAGGCGGTAATAACGTAGTAGATAAGCCAAGCTTTGACGCTGGCAAAGTGTACATTAACGCCACGCAGTATTTTGAAAATGTGCCAGAACTGGCTTGGAACTTCTACATTGGCGGCTATCAACCCGCACAAAAATGGCTAAAAGACCGCAAAGGCCGTACGCTCAATTATGAAGATATTGCGCATTACCAAAAAATAATCGCCGCACTTGCAGAAACCGATAGGTTAATGCGGGCGGTAGATGCGGTGTTTGAGGTCTAGCAGATGGTAGTTGAGCATGAATTTAAAGTAGGTAATCGTGTTTGTACTTTTTGGCAGCGAATAGGCACTGTGCTTTCCATCAATGGAAATTCTGGAATTGCTGAGCTATTTACGGTTATAGTAAAGTGGGATGATGGAAAGGTGACGACTCAATGTGCCACAAATCTTTGGGTTGAAGGACAATCGCCCAAATTTCATTACGCGCTTGAAGCTGCGCACCTTGAACATGATAATAGATTAAAACGTGAGGCCTTGCGCCGCCAAGAGGAGGCAGAATTTGAAGCAGAATTGAGGAATTATCCTTATCAACTAAAATATAAAGAGGGCGAGCGCATTTTTTATCCGCATTATGGTTGCGGTACGGTAATTAAGGCTTCTTCAAGTATCGTTGAAATTAGATTTGCCAAAGGTTATGAGCGCCCATTGAGCACCAACCCGCCTATGCGCCACGCAACGGCTGAAGATGAGTTGTATGACCCTTATGCAATTGAGTGGCAGCCCGCGCCTGAAGATGACAGTGCTACCATAGCAAGTTTAGTAAGCGATGTGGATGATTGGGCGCAGATTGTGCAGGGTTTGGTGGGTAAAGATAATCAAGACGATATTGACCACGATATGTTTACCCGTGAATGTTTACACGCAACTTTAAACACACTCAATAAAAAAGGCGTAATCATTGCCCCTGAGGTGCTAAACAAACTTAACCAAGCTGACCAATTTTTTATTGATAATAGCGTGCCATTAGCCGAGCCAGATGTTGAGGCGATTAAAAATAAAGTACCAAGAATGGGCCCCGTGACATTGCTTGACCCTAAAGAGTTTTGGTATAGGTATCGCTGGCCTAAATAGCTTTAAGGGCGTGTTATGACGCATCCATTTTCTAAGTTTCACGCTTGGTTTGCGGCGCTTTCAATGTAAATATCTCGCTTACAATATCGGCTTAAAGGTTAAACAAGGTAAAATGCGGTTTAACTCATTATTGCAATAGCCCTATGAACGTATTTTTTGAAGAAGACGGCAGTTTTAAAGTCGCGAGCATCATGAGCGAGACTGATAGCGCGCTGCAAATTGAATCTGCCAGTGGTAAGCGCAGCAAAATTAAAGCCAATGTGGTGTTGTTGCGTTTTGAAGCGCCGTTGGCGGGCTTTATGGATGCCGCCAATGTTGAAGCCGCCACGCTAGATTTAGATTTTTTGTGGGAATGTTGCGGCCAAGATGAGTTTGGCTCGGTTGATTTTGCCACCGAATATTACGGCCGCAAACCCACGCCTATTGAAACTGCGGCAATCGCCATTAAATTACACAGCGCGCCAGTTTACTTTAACCGCAAGGGCAAAGGCCGCTATAAGGCTGCGCCTGCGGAGATTTTAAAAGCCGCGCTGGCTGGGCTTGAGAAAAAGCGATTGCTGGCTGAAAAAATGGCGGGTTTTGTGGCGCAACTTAAAGCCAATACAATGCCTGATGAGCTCATGCAAAAGCTAGATATGCTGCTCTACGAGCCTGATAAAAATGCGTTTGAGTACAAAACGGTAGATGCCGCTGCCAATGACTTGCACATTAGCCACATTAAGCTATTGCAAGCGTGTGGGGCGATTCCATCTGCGCACGACTACCATTTGGGTGCATTTTTACGCGAAAATTTTTCTAAGGGTACTGAGTTTAGTGCTGAAGCAATTTCTACAGTGGCTATCGATTTGCAGTTTGAAGATTTGCCGCAGGCAGACGCTGAAGCTTTCAGTATTGATGACAGCTCAACCACTGAAATTGACGATGCTTTTTCTATTCTACAGTTAGCCGACGGCATCACCCGCGTGGGTATCCACATTGCCGCGCCTGCGTTAGGCATTGCGGTGGATAGCCCGCTAGATGTGGAGGTGATGCAGCGGCTTTCTACCGTTTACATGCCTGGCGAAAAAATTACCATGATGCCAGAAGCCGCCATTCGGCCATTTAGCTTAGATGCAGGGCAAATTAAGCCGGTGCTTTCGCTTTATTTGTATGTGAATGCAAACTTTGAAATTACCCAGCGCGATAGCAAAGTAGAGCGCATTAAAATGGCCGATAATCTTCGGCACGATGCATTAGAGCCATTTTTTAACGAAGAAACCTTAAGCGCAGATAGCGGCCATCCGTATTGGGCTAAGTTGTTGTATTTATTTAACTTGGCGGAATCTCTTGAAAAAGCACGCGGTAAATACGACCCCACACAACCACCCAAAGTGGACTACAATTTTTATGTAGAAAACGGCATTGTGCGCATTGTTGGCCGCCGCCGTGGTGCGCCTATGGATAAGCTTGTTGCCGAGTTGATGATAGAAGCGAATAACCAATGGGGCGCGTTGCTGGCCACGCACGTGGTGCCAGGCTTGTATCGCGCGCAAATGGGCGGCAAAGTATATATGACCACCAAAGCAGAGCCGCACCAGGGCTTGGGCGTGGCGCAATATGCGTGGAGCACATCGCCATTACGCCGCGCCGTTGACTTAATTAACCAGCGCCAAATTATGAGTGTGGTGCAAAATACCGAACCTGCTTACCCGCCCAATAGCGGCGCGCTTACCACGCACATGCGCAACTTTGAACAAACGTATAAAGTGTATAGCGATTTTCAAACCCGTATGGAGCGCTTTTGGTGCTTGCAATATGTGATTCAAGAAGGCTTAACCGAAGCGCACGCCACCGTTTGGCGTGAAAATTTAGTGCGCTTAGATAATCCACCGTACATGACTAAAGTGTACGGCATGCCTGAGCTAAAACCTGGCACACGCGTGAATCTGCAAGTGCAAGAAGTGGATACTTTAATGATGGAATTACGCACCAAATTTATGGGCGTGCTGGCTGAAGAAGCCGCAATATTGGCGATTGATGAAGATGAAGTATTTATTGAAGAGCCTGCGGTGCTTGAGCCTAAAGTTGAAGCTGGAATCATTGAGCAAGAAAATGCTAATCCTGAAACCACCAACCCCAGTGAAGAGATTTCTGCCTAATGTTTAGAGTAGCCAAACATTTGATGAAAGCCGTGATGGGCGAATCCGTAGATGTGAGCGAAACCGATGGCGTGCGCTCGCTACATTTAGGCTCAGTCACCATTCAAAGCGCCATGCGCATTCGCGACCCGAATGCGCTTGAACTCACCTACACGCGCGGCATGATGTGCTTTTTACTGTTTAACGCCAACGTTAAAAATGTGCTGGCAATCGGCTTAGGCGGTGGCTCACTCACCAAATATATTCACGCTTATTGCCCTGAAATTACCAGCACCGTGGTTGAGCTAAACCCGCAAATTATACAAGTTGCGCGTAGCCAATTTTATGTGCCAGACAATGACGAACGCTTAAATATTATTGAAGGCGACGGCCTGCAATATTTAGCCGATAATAACAATGTGGCCGATGTATTGTTGATTGATGCGTTTGATAGTAACGGCATTCCGCCTGATTTTTGCAGCCAAGACTTTTTTGACCAATGTGCCAACACATTGAATAATAATGGTATTCTAGCCATTAACTTATGGGGTAGTGACAAAAAATTTGACGTGTATTTGCAACGTATAGAGCAAAGCTTTGATGGCAAAGTGCTGATTTTACCTACTGGCAAACCTGGTAATATCGCCGTATTTGGCTTTAAACGTGAGCCTGCTGATTTGCGCCTTGCCAGCCTACGCGAACGTGCAAAAATGCTAGAACAAACCCATAAAATCGAGTTTTTACAATTTGTAGAAAAGCTAGCAGAACATAACTCAAGCAGTAATAATCGGTTATTCTTAAACAGAATAGCTGCCTCAGACATTTAATTAAAGCGACAAAAAACTAACATGATTCCAAACCGATATTTCGCCACCTGCCCACGCGGCTTAGAGCAATTGCTGGCCGATGAGTTGCAAGCAGTGCAAGCAAAGTCTATTAAGCTCACCGATGGCGGCGTGAGTTTTGATGGCGATTGGGCGGTGTGTTACGCGGCAAACTTGCATTCGCGCATTGCCACGCGTATTTTGTGGCAAGTGGCGCGCGGTAAATATTTGAATGAAGAAGACTTATTTGAAGCCGCCTATAAGCTTAATTGGTCGCAGTGGTTTGATGTAAAACATGACTTTATGGTGAAGGTTACAGGCGTAAAATGCCCGCTAAAAAGCTTAGAATTTGCCACTTTAAAAATTAAAGATGCAGTATGCGATAAATTTAGATTAGCTGTTGGCGCACGGCCTTATATTGACACCAAAACCCCTGCAGTGCGCATTCATGCTTACTTGGCGGCCGATGAATATCAATTTTATTTAGATACTTCAGGCGCGGCTTTGTATCAACGTGGCAATCGTGGCGCAAGTATTGAAGCGCCTTTGCGTGAAAATTTAGCCGCAGGTATTTTAAAGTTATCAGGCTGGCAACCAGGCCAAGCCTTGCTAGACCCAATGTGTGGCAGCGGCACATTTTTGTTAGAAGCCGCCATGGTGGCGCTAGACATGGCGCCAGGCCATAAACGTAGCTTTGGTTTTGAAGTGCTCAATAACTTTGAGCCGCATGTTTGGAATAAGCTTAAAGCGCAAGCCGCAGCCAAAGTAAAGCCAGTGACATTTCAAAAAATTTACGGCTCAGACGTTGATTTACGCGCCGTGCGCATTGCCAAAAAGAATCTTGAAGACGCAGGTTTGCTGGCTGCCGTGCAATTATCTCAGCAAGATATTATCAACGTGATTCCACCAGCAGACAGTGGCGTGATGGTCGCGAACCCGCCATACGGCGTGCGCATTGGCGAAGAAGACGATTTAGTATTGCTCTACCCAAAAATGGGCGAAGCGCTTAAACGCAGATTTGCAGGCTGGAATACTTACTTTTTAACCAATGACTTAACCATGCCAAAAGTAATGCGTCTCACGCCAAGCAAACGCACACCGCTGTATAACGGCGCGCTTGAATGCAGGTTGTTTGAGATTAAAATGGTGGCAGGCAGTAATAGAAAATAGCGTAATTGGTCGGTCATTGCGAGCGTAGCGCGGCAATCTAACGCCTTTAGATTGCCGCGCTACGCTCGCAATGACGTGAGTTAGATTTTTTAGAGAATTTACAATGCCAGATTCATTAACCGAACTAAAACAAAAGCTACAAAATTTTGTAGATGAACGCGATTGGGCGCAGTTTCACTCACCCAAAAATCTCGCTATGGCAATGATTGTTGAGGCCGCAGAATTAGTTGAGCATTTTCAGTGGAATACGGAATCTGAAAGCCAAATATTGTCGGCAGAAAAACGCGAGCAAGTTGGGCATGAATTAGCAGATACTTTTGTGTATTTGCTCAGAATTTCGCAAGTGTTGGATATAGATTTAATTGAAGTAGCCAACAAAAAAATAGCGCTCAATGCGCTGAAATACCCTGTAGAAAAAGCGCGTGGTAAAAATAATAAATATACTGATTATCAGTAATTTTAATGGCTAAATAAGCAATGCCCTGCGAGCCAATATTGGTGCGGCTCGCAGGGCATTGCTTTTTCTTCGTGTTTTAGCCGTTAAGTAATTTTTTTTTAAAAAACTTACTTCAATGCTGCTAAAGCCGCGTCGTAATTTGGCTCTTGAGCAATTTCGCTTACTAACTCAATGTAGGTAATCACATTGTTTTCATCTAATACCAACACCGCGCGCGATGCTAAACCTGCTAATTTCGTGGTTCTAATCAATAAGCCGTAGTTCATTAAAAAATCACGGCCACGCATGGTAGATAAATTTTGCACGTTTTCTATACCTTCAGCCGCACAAAAACGCGTTTGCGCAAAAGGTAAATCGGCTGAAATATTGAGCACAACAGTATTATCCATACTACCTGCACGTTGGTTAAACGCACGCACTGAAGATGCGCAGGTAGGTGTATCAATACTAGGAAAAATGTTCAACACTTTGCGTTTGCCAGCAAAGTTTTCTAAGGTAACATCTTGTAGCGCTTTATCTACCAGCGTGAAATTTAAAGCGGTAGCGCCTACTTTAGGTAATGTGCCTGATAGCTCGACTGGACTACCTTTTAATGTGACTGCGTTTGTCATGATGACTCCCTAAGTGGATAGTTTTGTTAATTTAACGAATTTAATCGTTTGGTTCACCTATCATAAAACAAAAACGCCCAGTTTGCACTGAGCGTTTAGATTATTTCTATGATTATATTCCCTTGTTTTGTTAGGGTTTTTGTAGGTGTGGTTATATTTATGCCAATAAATTTTCGCTTAAATAACCAATCGTCATGGTTTGATTATGTAGCACGCTATCCGCTGTGTCTGGGCGTGGTGAGAACTCACCGTAAGAATAAAAACCGGTTAGTGAAGTTTGCGGGCCTAAAATCTGCTGCACTAACTTTACTTCATCCACTACTTGCTCCGCCATTACGCCTTTACGACCAACGCAACTCACGCAGATTGCTAATCCTGTTTGATGCGTGCTTACTTTACCCGTCACTAAATGTGCCGCAGCGCCAGCACCTTCAACCAGTCTTTCATGTGTAGCTTGGCATAAACGCACGGTTTCGCCTTCATCTACGTTACCTGCAAAAGTTAGGCTATTTGCAGCAGTATCAATGGCTAATAATGTGCGAATTTTTTCAATGTCGCGCTTGCCTTCTTCAATAATCGCAAACGGAAATTTTAAGCCGCTACCAGGCAATTCTTTGGCTGAATTTGCGCCAATATACATGTTGTAGAGCGGTAAGGCTGGTTTACCATCAAGCTCTAGCACCACGTTTTTAATTGATTTTGTTACTTTACGTGGCGGGCCATAAGGTTTCCAGCCGCGGCCAACGCCAGTAGTCGCCACTAGATTTTTGCCATATAAGCCAACCGCAATGACCAAGCCACTTGAAATGGTATCGTTAAAAACTTGCAAAGTTTGACTAAAGTTAAAGCCATCGCCAGCCATGCCGCCCATCAGTGGCACTTCACCTAACACGCTTTTAAAGCCTTCTAGTAGCTCAGAGCCATTGACTTGTAGGCCGTCAGAATAAACTAGTACTGCCTTTAAATCATCCGCTCTTAATTGGCGCGCTAAACCTACAGCCGTTTCAAAAGAATTTTGCATGCCAGACATTTTAATTTGTGTAACACGTTGAGTTGTTCTTTCCCACAAAACTGCGGTAATTTGCAAGCTGTCATCAAATACGCCATTCGCAGAAATTTCGCCCGCTGTAGAACAGCCAATAATTTGCGCCGCAGGGTAGCGTGATTTTAATGTGCTTTGTAGCTTGGCTTCACCAAAGCGTTTTACCGAGCCAAATACCAGCACTAAGTTGGCGGTTGGTAGTGGAGATGCCGCAGGTAAATCTTTTAACGTCATTTTGGCAGTTAATGACTCTTGTTTAACTATCATGCAAACCCCTAAATAATTTAGTAATTACTGAGCCCATAAAATACAGCTTCTTATTTTTAACATGTTATTGAATTGTTCAATTTTATTATATACTACCCTTATGGGTGGTAGGGATAATAATTTTACTGTATATTATCTTAAAAAACAAATTAACGTAATATATTAAATGCTATTGCTAATTGCATGATTTTATAGCTACAATGAATCATAAATAGCGTAGTTACAAAAAAAATAAGTTTTTACAATGTGTCAAATAGGGGCGCTTGCTTGTGAACCAAGAAAAATTAAGTTTAAGTCAGTTATCTGCTATTAAGGTAATGGTGATTGATGACAGCAATACGATTCGTCGTAGTGCGGAGATTTTTCTTAAAAATGCAGGCTGCAAGGTGATTTTAGCGGAAGATGGCTTTGATGCATTGGCTAAAATCTCTAATGAACAGCCTGATATTATCTTTGTTGACATCATGATGCCTAGGCTTGATGGCTATCAAACCTGTTCGCTCATCAAAAGAAATGCACGTTATAAATCCACCCCAGTCATTATGCTTTCAAGTAAAGATGGCCTGTTTGACCGTGCACGTGGTCGCATGGTGGGCTCAGATCAATATCTTACCAAACCTTTTACGCAAGAAACGCTGATAGATGCCGTGCAAACTTATGCGGCTATTAGTCAAACCAATCAACCAGAGGGTGAGTAAACATGGCAATTAAAAATATATTAGTGGTAGATGATTCTGCTACGGATCGCTTCTTTTTAACTGAATTGCTAGAAACTGCGGGCTTTAATGTGGTTGGTGCAGAAAGTGGTGAAGAATGTTTAACTAAAGTTGCAGAAAAGCATCCTGATTTAATTTTATGCGATGTTGTGATGCCAGGCCTAACGGGATTTCAACTCACACGTATGCTCACTAAAGACCCTGTTACAGCAAATATCCCAGTCATTTTATGTACAGGGAAATCGCAAGCAACAGATTTAGCTTGGGCTTTAAAAATGGGCGCCAAAGCATGTGTTACCAAGCCAGTGGTAAGTGCTGAATTATTATCCTTAATTAAAACGTTAGAGTAATTGATTTTTGCAATCATTGGGTGCATTGAATAACAAATAGCCATGGCCAAAAGCGCTAACTTACGTCAATTTCAAGAAGCGATTCTTTTAAAGCTTAAAGATGCTACGGCGCACGGTGCTGTTGCATCTTCCTCACGTTTGGGGGTAATGGTGGCTAATAAAAGAATGCTGATTAACTTGGCGGATATGACTGAGCTCTTACCAATGCCGCCGCTGCAAGCCGTACCATTAACACAACCTTGGTTTTTGGGCGTGGCTAACATTCGTGGTAATTTGTACAACATTTCAGACTTAGCACAGCTAATGGGGCTGCCACCTACGCCAAAATCTGCCAGCAATCGCATAGTATTATTGAATTCTGAAGTTACAACGCAAGCAGCGCTGGTTGTGGGTAGTTTAATTGGATTGCGTGGTGTTGATTCTATGCAGGTTAAAAAAGCAGCGGCAGCGGGCGAAGTTTTGTTTAGTAAGCAAGCTTTTGAAGATACCGATAAGAACGAGTGGTTCGAGCTTGATATTGAAGCTTTAATGCAAGATAAAAACTTTATTCAACCAACGATATAAATATTACGATACTTTTTAAGTAATGAGTGAGTTGCAATCATGTTCATATGTTTTCGATGGTAGAGAATTGAAGTTTTTGATAAGAAATTACTATTAGCACTGAAGATATACAGCAAGTAGCATTGAATGTTATTGAAGGAAAGTAGAGATAAAACTTAGCGGCAAGTACTTAAAATATCGCTGCAATTTTTATAATGCAAAATAATTTGTGAATTGGGGTTAAAAATGGCATTAGATTTAGCAATTGTAAAAAGTTTGCCGCAACAACTAAACAACTTTTTTAATAATTTAAAAAGTAAAACTAGTGGCGCAGGCACTGATCAATTAGGTACAGGCTTAAGGCAGCTTTACTTGCAAATTGCTGCGTTTATATTATTTGCGGTGTTGAGCTTTTGGGTAATTAACCAAGTGCGTGTAAATGGCCCTGTGTATAACACCTTGAAAGAATACCAAGATTTAACAGCCGACGCGCTACCGCCCCCACTATACCCCGTGGATGCCTTTGCTTATTACAACGAGGCCTATATTGCTTCAATTAACTTTAATAACGAAAAGCGTGATAAAGCCTTAGCTAACGCTGCGCAGTTTGAAGATGCGTTTAAAATTCGTACAGCTTATTGGCAAAAAAATCTTGATAATGATAAATTACAGCCATTACTAGAAGCGGTAATTCAAGCGGGTAATAACTTCTTTCGAATTGCTAATCTGCGTTTAGTGCCAGCGATTCCTATGGGTACAGTGGCTGCAACTGCACCGTTATCTGATTTAACTGTGGCGTTTGAAGCTTCTCAAAAAGCCAGTAATGACTTTGTTGTAGCGATTGATGCTGAAAATAAAAAATTACTTTCATCTCAAACTAATTTCATTAAATTTGTGTTGTTAGGCTTATTGTTATTGGGTTTAGTGTTAGTGCTACTGATGTACTTTTTTGGTAAAAAACAAACTGCGCAATCTATGGTGCTGACTGATCAGCTTGCGAAAGATGGTCAAGATAACCAGGCAGCCGTTTTGCAGCTACTAGATGAAATGGGCGATTTGGCTGATGGTGACTTAACCGTAAAAGCGGAAGTGCGAGATAGCATTACTGGTGCGATTGCCGACTCTATTAACTATACCATTGATAACTTACGTGACTTGGTTGCGGGTATTAACCGAGCCACTGAGCAGGTGTCTTCTGCAACATCGGTTGCGCAAGGTACTTCAGCGCAATTGTTATTAGCGGCTGAAACGCAATCAGATCAAATTATGCAAACAACTGACGCGGTTACAGACATGACGCGGTCTATTTTGCAAGTGTCTAATAATGCGGCGCTAGCATCTGATGTGGCGAGTCGCTCACTGCAGGCGGCTACACAAGGTTCGCAAGCGGTACAAAATACCATTGCTGGTATGAATGATATTCGTACGCAGATTCAAGAAACTTCAAAACGTATTAAACGTTTGGGCGAAAGCTCACAAGAAATTAGTGAAATTGTGGAGTTGATTTCAGACATTACCGAACAAACTAATATTTTAGCGTTGAACGCGGCTATTCAAGCGGCTTCTGCGGGTGAAGCGGGTAGAGGCTTTACCGTGGTTGCGGAAGAGGTGCAACGATTAGCGGAACGCTCATCTGAAGCGACCAAACAAATTAGTGCAATTGTTAAAACCATTCAAACCGATACGCACGGCGCGGTGGCGGCGATGGAGAAATCTACTGAGGGTGTTGTTGAGGGTGCGCGAGTTGCCGATGCGGCAGGTAAAGCCCTGACTGAGATTGAAACAGTTACCAATAATTTGGCGCGTTTGATTCAATCAATTTCCGCCGCAACAAGTGCTCAGTCTGCTTCTGCAACTACGGTATCGAACAATATGCAGTTGATTCAAGAAATTACCACACAAACATCAGATGGTACGAAGTTAACGGCAGATTCAGTAGGGCAGTTAACAGCACTTGCTGAAGAATTGCGTGCATCTGTAGCGGGCTTTAAGCTTTAATCACTGAACAATCTCTTGCGAATCAATATGATGAGTACACTTAATGGCTGAAGTATTTGATATTGGTCCATTGTCTTGGGTAAAAGATGAGATTGATTTATCACTTAAAAAAGTGAGAAGCAGTTTCGTTGAAGTCAATGATAAACCTGAAACGTATGCATCTTTACGTTTTACCATTGCGCACTTAAACCAAGTAAGCGGCGCATTAGATATGGTAGGGCTTGAAGGTTGCAAACGTTATTGTACGGAAATTGAGAAGCTTACAAGCAAGTTAGAAAAACATGAAATTGCTGTTAGTAACGAGATAATGGTGCATTTAACGCAAGCAGTTGATGCGCTATCGCAATATTTACAAGACTTACTCAATGGACAGCCAGATACGCCGACTAGGCTTTATCACCACTTGAAACCTTTGGTTGATGCGCAGGGTGAAACGTTAGAAATTGGTGATTTGTTTTACCCAGATACTAGTAATAGCGCCCCTAAAAATTTACCTACTAACCCGATTGCAGAAGATGCTGTGCCAATTTTTGTGGGTGAGCAGCGGACAAGTTTTCAAAAATCATTGTTAGATTGGCTACGTAGTAAAGATGCTGATTCACTTGCAAATATGCGCTTGGCGATTTCAAACGTACAGCAAGTGCCACAAAAAAGTGGCCTCAAAACTCTATGGTGGACTGCCACAGCTTTTACAGACGCCTTGGCGCAAAATCTAATAGCAGAAGATTCTGGCGCAAAAAAACTTTGTCGTAGGCTAGACCAGCAGCTACGCAACATGTCGATGGGGGACACCAAAGTGCCTTCGCAATTGCTACGCAACGTACTTTATTACGTGGCAATTAGCGATAGAAGCACCGATGATATTGCCAAAGTTAAAGATGTGTTTGAATTGGATGATTTATTGCCAGCGGTAACTATGGCTGGCGGTGCGGCAGAATCAGAAGCTGAGCGTGCTGTATTGGCCTTATTACATGCTGAGTTGCCCCAGTTAAAAGATTTGTGGGCTAGCATTAGCCGTGGTAACTATAAGACCGATTTTTCTGCTTTTAGCGAAAAAATAGATTATTTCAATACCGCTTTACAAGGTATGAGCAATCAAAATGTGCTTAAGCTTGTAAATGCTGCCAATGCAACCATGCACGTATTTCATGCGGATGAAACTAAGGTTAATGAAACGGCATTTATTGAGGTGGCGGCATCGCTCAATTTGCTTGAACACATCAGCGTTAATTATCAACAGCTTGACGTGGAGGTTCAGCAAAAAATTTCCACGCAAACCGCACGTCTGCAATCGATTATGGAAGGCGTTGCTTTAGTTGATGCTGCAGATGCATTTGCATCCGTTAAACTTGATGCTAGCGTTATTGAGGCAGTGGCAAAACAAATTATTGGTGCATTGCAGTTGGTTGAAAAATCTTTGGATACATTCTTCCGAAATCCAAGCGAAGTTGCGGTGCTAGATGATGCAACTAAGCCCTTACAACAAATTTCAGCAGCATTTGAAATGCTGGAAATGCCAATACCCAAAGCAATCACGCAGTTAAGCACGGCTTATGTTGCGCATTTTAAAAAACATGCCGCTGAAACTTCAAACCGCGCGAACTTTGAGATTGTGGCTGAGAGTTTGAGTATGCTAGGGCTTTATGCTGAAGAACTGCCAAATACTCGTGCAGAATCAGAAGCTGCACTTGAAGGTGCGTTGCAGCGCTTAGAGCAAGGCGCACAAGCATTAGGCTTGAAGGTAAAAGTTTCATCGACTAAGGCCAGTAAAATAGTAGCCTCAACACCAGCCAAAGAAGCTGGCGTTGAGGCAGTGCTAGCAAAAACAAGCACAATCGTTGCTCATAAAGAAGCACCTGTTGGCGACATGACAGATGTTGCGATAGACCCTGAGCTGCAAGATATATTCTTAATTGAATCTGAAGAGGTGCAAGCGACTTTAGCGCAAAATTTACAGGCGCTACGTGTAAACGCCACTGATAGCGAAGCGCTAGTAGAAGTGCGCCGTGCCTACCACACACTTAAAGGTAGCGGCAATACCATTGGCCTCACAGGCATGGGCGCTGTGGCTTGGTCTGTAGAGAAGCTGCTAAACGGTATTATGGAACGTAAAGCGTTCCCTACGCCCGCGCAATTAGCGTTTGTTGAAAAAGTAAGCGCAGCATTTGCAGCTTGGTCTGCCACATTACTTGTGGATGATAAGGTAACGTTAAATCCAGCGCCTTTTCAACAAGAGGCTAGTGTGCTTGAAAATGACCATGATGCAGCAACCGCCAACCTAAAACCGCAAAAGGAAGAAGTGTTAATCGGCGGTACACGCAGATTAAGCCGAGTTTTCTACAATATATTTATGGCAGAAGCGCAACAACATGTTGAAGCTTTAAAAGAGGCACAATCGGCATTGATCACCAATGCGATTGAAGCGTCTTCTGCAGATAGTTGCCGTGCGGCGCACACGCTAGGTAGCAATGCGTTGACAGCTGGTTTTATCCCTATAGGTGATTTAGCACGCGCATTAACGCATTGGCTTGAAGTACATACTGGCGCTTGGACAGAACAACACATCGCCTTGTATGGCAATGTAGTAAGTGCACTTGAAGATGGCTTAGAAAAAGCACGTGCGCTGAAAAATCCAAAATCTAGCCGTGCGCTCATTATTGCACTAGCATCTTCTACCGCTGCAATGCAAGCTGCGGCGGCAGAACAAGCTGACGCTGCCGTGAATAAAACGCAGAAAGACGCTAAACCAAGCAAAAATGTTAAAACTGAGGTTGTGGTAGAAGAAGTTTCAGGCACAAATACTCTAACATCTGTGATTTCAACGCCTGAAATTGTAGCTTCTGAAATGATGGCAGATGAAGTTTTAATGGTCGAAACTACATCACCAATAGAAGCGCTAGGAACATTACATGTAGAAGAAGTAACTTCGGAAACTACACAAATAGTGATTCAAGCTAGTGCGCCAGCTGATACTGCTGTTAACCAAGAATTACTGGGTTTGTTTGTAGAAGAAGCGCGTGAAATTGTGCCGCAAGTCGGTCGAGATTTACGTAATTGGCGTGCAACGCCCGAGGCGAAAGAGTACCCAGATTCATTGCAACGACTATTGCACACGCTTAAAGGCAGTGCGCGCATGGCGGGGCAAGCCAATATTGGTGATAACGTGCATAGCATGGAAGATCGTGTAATCCGTGCGCTAAGGCATAAGGCAACGGCAGACGACTTTGATGAGATGTTCACTGAGTTTGACCGCATTGGCTATATGTTAGAAGAAATTACTGGCGGTGTAAAAGTAGTGCCTGGTGTAGAAAAAGTAGCTGCAGCACCAGTGCCTACACGTGCTGCTGAACGTAAATCGCAATTCTTGCGCATGCGTGCAGATGTGCTCGACAGATTGATTAGTGAAGCTGGTGAAGTTTCAATTATGCGTTCTCGTATGGATAGAGAGCTGCAGAACTTCAAGCAATCATCTGTTGATTTAACCGACAGTATTACGCGTATGCGTACATATTTGCGTGAGTTAGAGTTAGAAGCTGAAACGCAAATGCAATCGCGTATGAGTTTGTTGCAAGAAGCCAATGAAACGTTTGACCCATTAGAGTTTGACCGATTTACTCGTTTGCAAGAACTAACTCGCATGATGGCCGAGAGTGTGAACGACGTGGCGACAATACAAGGCGGTTTATTATTAAACCTTGATCAAACTGATGCTGCCTTGCAACAGCAAAGCCGAATGAATCGTGAGTTGCAACAAGGCCTGATGGGCGTGCGTATGTTGCCCTTTGAGACCATTGTTGAACGCTTGCAACGGATAGTGCGGCAAACCGCGCGTGAGTTGAATAAGCAAGTGGAAATGACCGTTGAAGGTGAAAGCATCGAGATGGATCGTGGCGTGCTAGATAAACTAGGCGCACCACTTGAACACTTGTTGCGCAATGCAGTAGCACACGGGCTTGAATCAACGCAATCACGTAAAAAAATTGGCAAGTCAGAAGTTGGTCATATCAAGCTGAAAGTGAGCTTAGAAAATGATGAAATTACACTGGTAGTAACTGATGATGGATCGGGCATCAACCTGAAAAAAGTAAAACAGAAAGCCATAGAAAAAGGCTTGCTCGCGGCAGACCAAAAAGTAAGCGACCAAGCTCTAATGGCGATTATTTTTGAGCCTGGTTTTTCAACAGCAGAAACGATTTCACAAATCGCAGGCCGTGGCGTAGGATTAGATGCAGTGCGTAGTGATATTGCCGCTTTAAGTGGTCGTATTGACGTGAGTAATGTAGTTGGCACGGGCGCTATGTTTAATGTTTACTTACCCGTTACCTTATCTGTGGCGCAAGTAACCATGGTGCGTGTAGGCAATAAAATGTTTGCGATTCCATCTGTCATGGTCGAGCAAGTGCAAAAGTTGAAGCAAATAGACTTGGCTAATGCCTACGAAGCGCACAAAATTGAGTGGTCTAAGCGTGAATATCCGCTACATTATTTAGCTAAATTGATTGGTGATCATGACCGCGTAGCAAGGCACCAAGTTTATACGCCATTGGTATTGCTAAGAAGTGGTACTTACCGTACTGCTTTGCATGTAGACGAAGTGCAAGGTAACCAAGAGGTGGTGATGAAGCAAATGGGTACGCAACTTGCGCGCGTACCGGGCATGATTGGCGCCACTGTTATGGGCGACGGGCAAATTGTATTAGTCATTAACCCTGTGCAACTTGCTAACCGTGAAGAGCTCTCAGTTGGCGCGATTAAAGTGACCACGATTGCACCTGAAGTTGAGCAATTGAAGAAAATTGCCTTGGTGGTAGATGACTCACTTACCATGCGTAAAGTGCTCGCACGCGTGCTTGAGCGTGATGGTTTTGATGTAATCACGGCCAATGACGGGTTGGATGCGATTCAAAAACTTCAGCTCATTAAGCCAAATATTATCTTGTCTGACATCGAAATGCCGCGTATGGATGGCTTTGAATTCTCTCGCCATGTGCGTGAAAATGAAGAAACTTCGCATATTCCGCTTATTATTATTAGCTCACGTACAGCCGATAAACATCGTAACTTTGCCAAAGAAATAGGCGTGAATGCTTTCTTGGGCAAGCCAGTGCAAGATGACGAATTATTAACGCAAGTGAACGCGTTGCTAAAATAGTTTTTACATCAAAATAATCATCATTTAAAGCAGAAAATAGGCGCAACTCTTAGTCGCACGCCTGAGAGCCGCGCTGATACTGCCTCGCAGGGCAGTGTTTTTCTCTCGAGGATAATTTAAGCTATTTTTTGGTTTGGCAACACTTGTTTTGTCAATGCTAATATGTACGAAATTGCTATTTTATCTGCGCTTTACTTTTAAGATTTACTCTCTAAAAATCTGCCAATAAGGTAAAATTTACCTTATGCTGCAAACTGCTCAATCGCCTCAAAATATCACCCAATTTATTCACTTGCGTTGTCATAGTGAGTATTCAATTGTGGACGGCATTGTGCGAATTGACGATTACGTACAACACGCACTAAACGACCAAATGCCAGCCTTGGCACTCACCGATTTAAGTAATTTGTTTGGCGCAATTAAGTTTTATAAAGCCTCGCGTGGCAAGGGTATAAAGCCGATTATCGGTTGCGATATTTGGCTAGAAAATGCTGAAAATCGCGATCAGCCCTCGCGCTTGTTGTTGTTATGCCAATCGCAAGCGGGATATTTATTGCTTTGCCAACTCATTAGCCGTGCCTATTTAACCAACCAATACCGCGGTCGCGCGGAGTTCAAGCGCGAATGGTTTGTAGAATGTGGTACAGAAGGTTTGTTGTTACTTTCAGGCGCAATGGCTGGTGATATTGGCCAAGCTTGCGTGCAAGAAAACCTAAGTTTAGCCAGCAAGCTTGCCAGCGATTGGCAAAATCTGTTTCCAGATAGGTTTTATTTAGAAGTACAACGTAGTGCGGCAGAAAATAAATCACAGCAAGAACAATATATTCAACACGTACGCAATATTGCTAGCGCTCTTAATTTACCAATCGTCGCTACACACCCCATTCAATTTATTACGCCTGATGATTTTAGAGCGCACGAGGCGCGTACTTGTATTTCAGAAGGTTACGTGTTGGCCGATACGCGCCGTCCGAAAAACTTTAGCACCGAGCAATATTTTAAAACACAGGCGCAAATAGCAGAATTATTTGCTGATATGCCTGAAGCGCTGGCGAACAGCGTAGAAATTGCTAAGCGTTGCAATTTAACCTTGGTACTGGGCAAAAATTATTTACCAAACTTTCCCACACCCAATGGCGAAAGTTTGAACGAATATTTAATCGCCGAAGCCCGCCGAGGCTTAGCGCTACGTTTGCAAGTGCTGTATCCAGATGCGCAAACCCGCGCTTCAAAACAAGCCACTTACGATGCGCGTTTAGACTTTGAAACTAACGTCATTAACCAAATGGGCTTTGCTGGCTACTTTTTAATTGTGGCCGACTTTATCAATTGGGCGAAAAATAACGGTGTGCCAGTTGGCCCTGGGCGTGGCTCTGGTGCTGGTTCTGTGGTGGCGTATAGCCTAGGTATTACCGATTTAGATCCGCTAGCCTACAATTTATTGTTTGAGCGTTTTCTAAACCCAGATCGCGTTTCCATGCCCGACTTCGATATTGACTTTTGCCAAGAAGGGCGCGACCGCGTCATTGATTACGTGAAACAAAAATATGGCTTAGATGCCGTTTCACAAATTGCCACTTTCGGTACTATGGCTGCTAAAGCAGTGATTCGCGACGTTGGACGCGTACTAGATTTACCATTTCACTTTGTGGACGGCATCAGTAAACTGATTCCGTTAGAGCTCGGCATTACTTTATCTGACGCGCTTGTAAAAGAGCCGCAACTCGCAGAAAGGCGTGAGAATGAAGAAGAATTGCGCGAGCTGCTCGAGCTGGCTTTACGTCTTGAAGGCTTAGTGCGCAACGTTGGCATGCATGCAGGCGGCGTACTAATTTCACCAGGTAAAATTTCTGATTTCTCACCTGTGTATTGTCAGGCAGATGGCGCGAGTTTAGTCAGCCAATATGATAAAGACGATGTTGAATCTGTAGGTTTAGTTAAGTTTGACTTTTTGGGCTTGCGCACACTCACAATTTTAGAGCTGGCGTTGCTCAATGCCAATAAACAACGTGCGGAAGAAGATTTAGCACCATTATCTTTTGCCACTTTGCCGTTAGACGATAAAGCAACATTTCAGCTACTTAAAACCGCCAATACTACTGCGGTATTCCAGCTAGAATCTAAAGGCATGAAAGACATGCTTAAGCAGGCGATGCCTGATTGCTTTGAAGATATTATCGCGTTGGTGGCTTTGTATCGCCCAGGCCCGATGGATTTGATACCTGATTTTTGTCGCCGTAAACATGGTAAGCAGCGTGTCGAATATCCGCACCCACTCACCGAACCAATTTTAAAAGAAACCTACGGTATTGCTGTGTATCAAGAGCAGGTGATGCAGATTGCGCAAGTGGTGGCGGGCTACAGCCTAGGCGGCGCAGATTTGCTACGTCGCGCGATGGGTAAAAAGAAGATCGAGGAAATGGACGCGCAGCGCAAAACATTTACCGAAGGCGCGGTAAAAAACAATATGACCGAGCGCCAAGCGACTGAGTTATTTGACTTGCTCGAAAAGTTTGCAGGTTATGGCTTTAATAAATCGCACGCCGCAGCTTATGCCTTAGTTGCGTATCAAACTGCGTATTTAAAAGCACATTATCCTGCGGCGTTTTTGGCATCTACCATGTCTGCTGACATGAACAACACAGACAGCGTGCATATTTTTTACGATGATTGCTTGCCTAACCAGATTGAAGTATTGGCGCCAGACGTAAACCAAAGCGAGTTTAAATTCACGCCCATTAGCAAAAATCAGATGCTTTATGGTTTAGGCGCGGTAAAAGGTACGGGTTTAGCCGCGATTGAAGTGATTTTACAAGCGCGACAAAAAGAGGGCCCGTTTAAAGATTTATTCGATTTTTGTAATCGCCTAGATTTACGCAAAGTAAACCGCCGTGTGGTGGAATCTTTAATTCGCGCAGGTGCTTTTGATAAACTATCTCACAGCCGCAATGCTTTATTAGCGGGCGTAGCGATGGCCATGGCTGCAGCCGAGCAAAATAGCGCCAATAGCAATCAAAATAGTTTGTTTGGCGAGGTGGAAGATAAAGCCGCAAACGTGTTGCCTAGCGTGCCTACTTGGAGCGAGCAACAACAATTGTTAGAAGAAAAAGCCGCGCTTGGTTTTTATTTTAGCGGGCATCCGTATCGCGCCTATCAAGCAGATTTAAGTCAATTTATCAGCACTACTTTAGCTAATTTAACGCCTAAAGAGCAGCCGCAATTATTGGCGGGCATTATTTCTGGCATACGTATTCGTATGACAGGACGCGGAAAAATGGCCATTGTGACGCTAGATGATGGCACCACACGCATTGAAGTGGTAGTGGGCAGCGAGCTGCTCAATCAATCACAGCAGTTATTAAAAGGCGATCAGCTGATTATTGTAGAAGGTCGCGTGAGTAACGACGAGTTTTCTGGCGGCGTGAGAGTGAATGCTAGAAAGCTGTTTGATTTACCTACTTTAAGAAACAGTAAAGCAAGCTTTTTGAAAATCTCGTGTAATGGTCAAGCGGATGCAGAAAAACTCAAAGCTTTATTAGCGCCTTATCGCAAAAGTGCTTCTGATGAGCAGCGTGGTTGTGCAGTCAAAGTAGAATATCATAATAAAAGCAGTAAAGTGGAGCTGATGCTAGGCAACGATTGGCGCGTAGATTTGCATGAAGAGTTGATTGCGGGTTTAACGCAATGGTTGAGCAAAAGTAATGTAAAAATCCTATATAATTGAACCTGATTTATAAACTTGAATTTTAAAGTGCATGATTTTGAGAGTACGATAAAGCATGAAAATAACCTACCTAGATTTTGAACAACCCATCGCCGAACTTGAAAACCAAATTGAAGGTTTGCAGTTGGCGCACGATACTAATGACGCTTTAGATATTTCTAAAGAGCTCACCGCATTAGAAAAGAAAAATAAAAAATTATCTGAAGATATTTACGGTAATTTAACTGCGTGGCAAATTTCGCAATTGGCGCGTCACCCGCAGCGGCCTTACACGCTGGATTACATTTCAGGCATGTTTACAGATTTTGAAGAGCTGCATGGCGATAGAGCTTATGCCGATGACCCAGCCATTGTTGGCGGTTTAGCACGATTTGAAGGCCAGCCAGTGATGGTGATTGGCCACCAAAAAGGCCGCGATGTAAAAGAGCGCCAATACCGAAATTTTGGTATGCCACGCCCTGAAGGCTATCGCAAGGCTTTGCGCTTATTCCGCATGGCAGAAAAATTTGGCATTCCAATTATCACTCTTATTGATACCCCAGGCGCTTACCCAGGCATTGGCGCTGAAGAGCGCGGACAGTCAGAAGCTATCGCGCGTAATTTATACGTAATGGCAGAACTTAAAACGCCGATTATTGGCGTGATTATCGGTGAAGGCGGCTCAGGCGGCGCGTTAGCTTTGGGCGTGGTAGACCAGTTATTGATGTTGCAATACGGCACATACTCAGTGATATCACCTGAAGGATGCGCTTCAATTTTATACAAAAGTGCTGACAAAGCTTCAGTAGCCGCAGAATCGCTCGCGATTACGGCAGATCGTTTGAAAGCAATGGGTTTGGTTGACCGCATTATTCCAGAGCCGCTAGGTGGCTCGCATCGCGCACCAGAGGTGTTGATGGCAACCTTACGTGGCGCATTAAAAGAAGAATTGACCAAATTAAAAAACAAATCAATCAAAACATTGCTGGTCACCCGTTACGAGCGCTTAATGAGCTATGGTAGTTTCAAAGAAGTCGTTGAAAAAGACCGCCGCCAATCAACCAGTAAATAACAAAAAAATGCGTGAGCAAAGCCCATTGTTGGCTACGCTTCAAACATATTTAAGTTGCCATTTAAAGCCAAATGCTACGCTATTGCTAGCTTTAAGTGGCGGTTTAGATTCATGCGTTCTCCTGCATTTACTGGTAGGCGCAAAACAAACCCACAACTTTAATTTACGCGCACTGCATGTGCACCATGGCCTAAGCGCTAATGCGGATGCATGGGCTGCGTTTTGTGCTGAGCAATGCGAGTTATTGAATGTGCCGCTGGAAATTGTTCACGTGAACCTTAACGCTCATGCAAAGTTAGGCATTGAAGCTGCTGCCAGAAAGCTGCGTTACGAAGTGTTATTTAGTAATGTTTCAGCAGATTTTGTTGTTACAGCACATCACCAAGATGACCAAGCCGAAACCTTACTTTTACAACTATTTAGGGGCGCGGGTGTTAAGGGTTTAGCAAGCATGGCTATGGTTGATGCGCCTAGGCGCTTGATGCGGCCATTATTAGATATTTCACGTAGTACGTTGCAAGCTTATGCAGTAGAACGCGGCATAGCTTGGTGTGATGATGAAAGTAATAGTAATACAGATTTTGAGCGAAACTTTGTGCGACATGAAGTGTTGCCTGTTGTGCAAATGCATTATCCAGCGATCAAATCTGTACTTGCTAGAACCGCGTCACATCTAGCTGAAGCAAATAACTTACTTGATACCCTAGCAAGCTTAGATGCTGAAAACTTATTAAAAGAAAACAGTTTGTGCTTGCAAGGGTTAAGTGCTTTAGACGAAGAAGCCTTGAATAATCCGTGGAATAAACCGCGTGCCAAAAATGTACTGCGTTGGTGGTTTGCCAAAAATAAGCTAGTCATGCCAAATGCTGAACATTTAGATGAAATTATTACGCAGCTACTGAATGCCAAAGTAGATGCTAATTTAAACATCTCTTTGCAGCATTTAACTTTAAAGCGTTATCAACAAAAAGCCTATTTGATTCAAGCGCATGAGGCACATACTTTTGATTTAGTATGGAGTGGCGAGAATTTTTTAGCATTACCAAACGGTGGGAAGTTAGTGTTTACGCAAGTTAAAGGCGCTGGTTTAGCGCTTAAATTTGGGATGGAAAAACTAAGAATTACCAACCGAAATGGCGGCGAACGCTTTAAACCTAACTCACTAAGACCCACCAGAACGCTGAAACATTTATTGCAAGAAGCGAATATTCCACCTTGGCAGCGCGATAGCTTACCTCTTATTTATTGGCATGACACGCTGGCCTTTGTGCCTAACATTGGCGTTGCGCACGAGTTGCAGGCGGCAGAAAATGAGCTTGGGCTTGTGATAGATTGGCAACAGTTGTAAAAAAATTAACATCCAGTATTTTTAACGTACTGTAATTTCAACACGCCTGTTTTTAGCTTCATCTACTTCATCGTCAGTCGGTACGGCTAAATTAAGCTCTCCGCGACCTGTTGCTGTAATTAAATCTGCATTAAAACCACTTTTAATTAAAATATTTTTTATTATAAGTGCGCGTTGTTGTGAAAGTGCCTGATTTCCATCAGCGGCACCCACCGTGTCTGTATAGCCAAAAATGCTAATTTCTCCACCAGATCTTGCGGAGGCGTCATTGATAATTTCAGGCAATTGCGCGCTAGATTCTTGTGTGAGTTCTGATGTGTTAGGCTTAAAATACAATGTATAACGCGCTTCATTTTGCGGTTGCAAGTTGATTAAATCACTGTAGTTACTTTTTACAAAATCAGCATTCACGTTATTGTTAGCCGTCCATTTGCCATTTGATTTGCCTTTTACTGCTTGATACGGTTGATCTAACACTACTTTACTGCCTTCATTTGACATAACCTCAACCGCGCTCGCTTGACCATTTGCCTGCGGTAGCAATATTACTTTGTCGCGCGTTGTTGCGCAGGCAGTGAGTAGTGATATTAGTAATAACGTAATTATTTTCTTCATCTTATTTATGCCTACTGAGTTTCAACAATAAAATCAGTGCCTCTAATACCAATAGTGGCGGAGCGCGTAGTGACTTGCACATTTTGTGAATTATGTTTGCCGACTAAGCCAGTAATCATGCGCATGCTGCCACGAATTAGCTTGACTAAAATATTGCCTTCTTCAGTCACAGCGTCAAATTGAAATTTTGCCATATCTAACTTAGAATTAGCGCCCATAGTGATGACAGTGCCATCGGCAAGCGTTAACCCCGCGCCGCTATTTTTACCTGTGACTATTTGGTCACTCTCAAAAATGGCCGAACCAGCGCTTACTGCACGTAAAACGCCTTTACTTTCAACACTCACATTGCCTTTAATGTTTTTAATGGTGCCGCTACGTGCATTTTCAGCAGCAACTGCATTTTGGTTCAAAAGTAGTAGTGAGATGAGTGCAGTAATGCACAAGGCTAAGTATTTTTTCATATTATTACCTATCATTATTGTTACCTAATTTTCTTTTAATCACCATTTTATGGTTTAACATAATGCAACGTTATGTTGATTGTGTAAAGAGGTGAAAAGTTTTAGTGAAAAACTGTGCCAAGCTGGCTGTATACAGCCAATGGTTGTATACAACCAATTATTGGTTGTATACTGCAGATGTTAAAAAATAAAAATCATTACATAATTGATTTAATTAAGAAATATTCAACAACCTACTATTGGAATAATTCTTGCTTGTTATCAGGGTTATTTATTATTCAACCTAGGGGATATTATGCAAAACACATTACAACAAAAAACCATGAAACCAAAACTAATATTAGTCGCAATTTTAGCGGCATATGCAACGCCGCAAATGGCAATGGCAGAAAATAAAGCCGAAGCGATTGAGCTCGGTAAAATTGAGGTGGTTGGTACTACGCCGTTATCTAGCCTTGGCGTGCCAATTAACCAGGTTCCATCTAACGTGCAATTGGTTAAGGGAAAGGAAATTCAAAATCAGCAAGGACTAAATATCGCAGATTTTATGAATCAAAATCTATCTAGCGTCAATGTTAATGAGGCGCAAAATAACCCATACCAGCCTGATGTGAATTTTCGCGGCTTTACAGCGTCACCGTTATTGGGTACGCCACAAGGTTTGTCAGTGTATCAAGATGGTGTGCGCGTGAACGAGCCATTTGGCGACACTGTCAATTGGGATTTAATTCCACAGAATGCAATTTCCAGTATGACTTTAATGCCAGGTTCTAACCCGCTATTCGGCCTAAATACTTTAGGCGGTGCACTTTCAGTGCAAACAAAAAGTGGTGAACACTACCCAGGTGGTGGTGTGCAAATGACAGGCGGTTCTTTTGGTCGCTGGGCAGTTGAGGGTGAATACGGTGGTAAGTTAGATAATGGTGTAAGTTACTTCTTTGCAGGCAATACCTTTGATGAGCGCGGCTGGCGTGATGCTTCACCATCAAATGTGCTACAAGGCTTTGGTAAGCTGAGTTGGGGTAATGATAAAACCGATGTGGATATTAGTTTTAGCGGTGCAGAGACTGACTTAACAGGTAATGGTTATCAAGCACAAACCTTGTTAAATACGTTTGGGTATAGTTCTATATACACGAAGCCTGATACCACCCAAAATAAAATGGGTTTCATCAATGCTAAAGTCAGCACTTGGCTTTCTGATGAATTTTTACTCGCTACCAATGCATATTATCGTCGTAATAAAACAAAAACATTGAATGGTGATGGTAATGATGAGTATGAGGCTTTATGGGATGCTTGTGATATAGCTGGCGCACCAGGCTGCGATACTCTTTACTCTCAAGGCGTGCTTAATCGTAGCCAAACCACGAACAAAGGTTATGGCGGCGCAATGCAGTTGACTTGGGCAACAGAACGCAACCAGCTTACAGGTGGCATGAGTATAGATTTAGCTAGAACGAGTTTTACTCAAACTGAACAAGCTGGAGCTGGTTTTGATGCAGCACGTGGGTTGATTGGAATAGATCCAACTGTAGAAACAGCGAATGACTTAAACGGTCGCAACAGAACTTGGAGCTTATTTGCAACGGATACGTTTAACGTAACACCGCAATTGGCACTAACAGCATCTGGACGTTACAACTATGCTCGAGTTAGTTTGGTTGATAATTTGGCGGGGAATAAAGAGGGTCTTTGTATTGATGATGCTTCAGGAGCTATAGCTGACTGTGCAAATGATACGTTGCCAGGCCCTGGGCAAACCTTAGTTTCTGCCGCAGGGGGCGATGCAGGTGGTAAGCATACATTTAAGCGTTTTAACCCAGCAATTGGTTTAACTTATAACTTTGCGCCAGAGTTAAACACTTATTTAGGGTACAACGAAGGCAATCGCGCTCCAAGCCCAATTGAAACAGGCTGCGCAGACCCCGCATTCCCATGCTTATTACCTAATGCGATGGCGGGTGACCCACCATTAAAACAAGTGGTGGCTAAAACCTTTGAAGGTGGCTTCCGTGGCAAGTTGGGTAAAGATATTGGTTGGTCTGCTGGGGCTTACCGTTCAACAAATTACAATGATTTGCAATTTGTTGCTACAGGATCTACAGGTGCTGGCTATTTTGATAATGTTGGTAAAACGCGACGTCAAGGTTTAGATTTTGGTGTAAATGGCACAACGGGTGATTTCAAATGGTCAGCAGGCTATAGCTTTATTGATGCAACTTATGAAGATAGCTTCGAGATAGCTTCACAAGCGAACTCATCTCGTCGCCCTAATATTTTAGATAATGATGTCATCACTGTTTCTAAAGGTGACAACCTTGTAGGTATTCCTAAACACCAACTCAAATTGCGCGGTGAGTGGCAAGCGTTACCTAACTGGGCGATTGGCGCATCAATGGTGGCGTTCTCAGATCAATATGCACGTGGTAATGAGAATAACCAACATAAAGCCATGACGCAGGCCGAGCAACTAGTTGCTACTGCTGGAGCAGATGATAATAGCTATGCGGGCTCTGGAAAAGTAGCTGGTTATGCAGTATTTAACCTAGACACACGCTATAAATTTGGCAATACAGGCTGGCAGTTATTTGGGAAAGTAAATAATGTGTTTGACCACAAGTATTACAGTAGTGGCTTGTTGGGCGAAAATGCGTTTATTGGAGCAGGTAGTACTTTTGATACTGCTGCAGGATCAAATAAAGAGCTGTTTGTAGCACCAGGTGCACCGCGCGCTGGCTGGATTGGTGTACGTTATGACTTTGGTAAACCAAAAGCTTCTGCAGCATCGGTTGATGTTGACTAGGTGAGTTAAACAAAATGCCGATTAAGTCGGCATTTTGTTTTACGTAATGTAATAAACGAATTAGGAAAAACTTTTGCAATTAGCACACATCACTACGAGCAACGCTTCGACTATCATTAAACAGCAATCAAAAATTTTGATTGTTGAAGATGAGGCTTTATTTGCGCGTGCGGTGATGCGTCGGCTGCAAAAAGCAGGTTATGAGTGTGAGCATGTAGAAAGCCTGCAAGAAGCGCGTAATATTACCAAACAATTTTTGCCTGATATGGTGTTGCTAGACATGCGCCTCCCAGACGGCAATGGCTTGGATTTATTAGCAGAATTTGTGGCTAAAGAAGCCGCAGTCATCGTAATGACCGCACATGGCGAAGTGAGTGATGCCGTGAACGCCATGAAGCTAGGCGCGGTAGATTACCTTAAAAAACCGATAGATCTTGAAGAATTGCTGCTTTCTGTGCAAAAGGCAGAAGCGGCAACTATTCAAAGTAACAGTTTAGATTATTCGCGCCAACGTAATGCCCACGCTATTGAAGGCGTTGAGTTGCTAGGCGATAGCTTAGCGATGCAAAACGTTAAAGCGCAAATACAACGCATTGCACAAATTGTGGCGGTTGATACCGTGCCACCCACAGTGCTAATTAGTGGTGAAACGGGCACAGGTAAAGATGTCGCGGCAAGGTTGCTGCATTTATCTTGCCAAAATAAACAAAAAGATAAGCCTTTCGTGCATATTGATTGCGCATCTTTTCCTGCGGAGCTGATTGAAAGTGAGCTATTTGGCCATGAGAAGGGCGCGTTTACAGGCGCCACGGCTACACGTCCAGGTTTGATTGAGGCGGCTGAAGATGGCACCCTTTTTTTAGATGAAATTGGTGAGCTACCATTAAGCTTACAAGCCAAGCTGCTGAATGTGCTTGAACGCCGTGTGGTACGTAGAATCGGCTCCACCAAAGAGCGCGCCGTGCCCGCACGGTTTATTGCGGCTACCAATCGTGACTTACATACCATGTCAATTAAGGGCAGCTTTCGGCAAGATTTATATTATCGGCTGAATGTGATGAGCCTTACAATGCCGCCGCTGCGTGAAAGAGACGGTGATTTGATGCTGCTGGCGCAATATTTTGCAGCCCAAACTGCACGTCGCTATGGTTTGGCCAACGCTGTATTTTCTGTAAATGCGATTAAAATAATTCAGCGCTACACTTGGCCAGGCAACGTGCGCGAGCTACGCCACCAAGTAAGCCGTGCCATGTTGCTGAGCCATGAAGGGCGAATAACTGATGTAGATTTAGCATTACCAATATTTCAAGTGAGTGATGAGGTATACGCGCAAACCAACACCTCTGCAAATGAGCCAAAAACGCTTGATGATGCTGAAAAATTGATTTTATTAAAAGTGTTAGCGGAAGCGGAAAACAATGTTTCAAAAGCTGCACGCAAGCTAGGCATTACCCGCATGACCATGCGGTATCGTATGGATAAGCATAATATTAAAATCTAACGGTCGTTAGAGATTTCATGTAAAAATCACGGTGCTTTTTCATATAAAATGCGCCGCATGGTATGATTCAGTTAATCAAAAACTGAAAGAAAATCATGCAAATTGGAACACCATTAAGCCCTAGTGCTACTCGCGTTATGTTACTTGGCAGCGGCGAACTTGGTAAAGAAGTCATCATCGCGCTACAGCGTTTAGGTGTTGAAGTGATTGCGGTAGATAGGTACGAAAATGCACCTGGCCACCAACTAGCGCACCGCGCTTACACCATTGATATGACAGACGATAAAGCATTGCGTGACTTAATCGCCAAAGAAAAACCACATTTAATTGTACCTGAGATTGAAGCGCTCAATACTGATACGCTCGCCGCGATTGAAGCCGCTGGTATTGCCACGGTAATCCCAACGGTAAAAGCCGTGCAACTCACAATGAACCGCGAAGGTATTCGTCGGCTAGCGGCTGAAGAATTAAACTTACCCACTTCACCTTATGCATTCGCACGTAGCGCAGATGCCCTGCGAACAAGTATTGACGGGCATGCTGGCGCTGCTGGCATTGGTTACCCTTGCTTTATTAAACCCACTATGTCATCTTCAGGTAAAGGTCAATCGCGCGTTACGCAAGCATCAGAAGTACAAGCCGCTTGGGATTACGCCGCAACTGGCGGGCGCGTGAATTTAGGCGTGGTGATAGTTGAAGGGCAGATTGATTTTGATTACGAAATTACTTTGCTCACTGTGCGTGCTAAAAATGCAGCGGGCGAAATTGAAACCTACTTTTGCGCACCTATCGGCCATGTGCAAAAAAATGGTGATTATGTAGAAAGCTGGCAGCCACAAGCCATGACGGCAGGCGCTTTAGAAGAATCTAAGCGCATCGCAACAGCAGTCACAGATAGCTTGGGTGGCTTAGGCTTGTTTGGCGTGGAGCTGTTTATTAAGGGTGATAAGGTCTGGTTTAGCGAAGTCAGCCCGCGCCCGCATGACACAGGCATGGTCACGATGTGTAGCCAAAGATTTAGCGAGTTTGATTTGCATGCGCGTGCTATTTTAGGCTTGCCTGTGGATGTAAGCCTGACAAACGCGGGTGCTAGCGCTGTAATTTACGGTGGAATAGACAGCAAAAACCTAAAATATGATGGTCTGGAAGCCGCGCTGGCTGTGCCTTGCAGCGACCTTCGTTTATTTGGCAAGCCAGAATCATTTGTTAAACGTCGCATGGGTGTAGCCTTGGCAACTGGTAAAGATATTGAAGAAGCTAGAAGCCGCGCCAAGTTAGCTGCCAGCCTTGTAACAACTAAAGCGTAGTCATGCTTAATAAAATTGAAGAAGTTGGTAGTATAAAAAGCACATTTTTTGACCTATTAGGTGGGGAAGAAAAAGGCATAGAAAATATCCGTAATTTAGTAGAGACTTTCTACGACATTATGGATAGTGACCCAAAAGCCGCGCCAATTCGCGCTATGCACCAGCCAGATTTAACCGAGGCGCGTGAAAAGCTGTTTATGTTTCTCACTGGCTGGACAGGCGGCCCGCAGCTTTATATTGAGCGCTACGGTCACCCAATGCTTCGTAAGCGCCATTTACCCTTTGCGATTGATGAGTCTGCGCGCGACCAATGGATGTATTGCATGATTAAAGCCATGCATGCATTAGCTTTTGATGAAGCGCTTATGACAAAACTTGTAGAACAATTGTATGGTGTAGCAGACTTTATGCGCAATCAAGGGTAATCGGAGATTATGTAAAGTTGAAAATAAAAATGCGCCTAATTTAGGCGCATTTTGTTAACAAGATTTACAAGTCGAGTTTATTTGTTCGGTCGTATGCCACCAAGCAAGGCGGCGACAGGTATTTTTCTAGCTGGCATAGCTCTAACGGTTGATTCTTGACGGCTTGCGCTGGCTTCGTAAGGTTTATCAAACCACGGGTCAGTGGCTTTTTTCTTAGGCGGCATGCGTTTAGTTGCAGCTTCTGAATGCGGTGCGCTTGAACGACTATGGCTAGATTTGTCTTCAATATTACGCGTGTTTGCTGATGGCCTAGCAGTTTTTTCAAGGGCAACGGTTTCTTTAGTAATTTGGCGTTTGATAAGCTTTTCAATTTCTACCAAATATTTTTCTTCTTCAGGGCTTACTAATGAAATGGCTGTACCACTAGCACCCGCGCGGCCTGTACGACCAATGCGATGCACGTAATCTTCTGGTGCGCTAGGAATTTCATAGTTAATGACCATCGGTAATTCACTAATATCTAGGCCTCGTGCGGCCACATCTGTAGCCACAAGCACAGTGATTTTATTTGCTTTAAATGCGTCTAAAGCGTCAATGCGTTCTTTTTGGCTTTTATCGCCATGAATCGCATCTGCGGCAATACCGTTTTTAACTAAGCTACGGCTTAATCGGCTAGCGGTGATTTTTGTTTTAGTAAACACAATCACTTGCGCGGCGCCAGATGCTTTGAGTAATTGGGTAAGTAATGTTTCTTTGTCGCTTTGTGCAACGTGATAGACTTTTTGTTCTACATTATCATTGGTAGCGTTACTGCGCGCCACTTCAATTAGCTGTGGATTGGTTAAAAAGTCATCGGATAATTTTTTGATTTCATTTGAAAATGTGGCAGAAAACATTAAATTTTGACGTTGCTTAGGTAGCAACGCCAAAATCCGTTTTAAATCAGGCATAAAGCCCATATCTAACATTCTATCGGCTTCATCCAGCACTAAAATTTGCACTTGATTGAGCTGTAAAGTTTTTTGTTCAATATGATCCAACAAACGGCCTGGCGTTGCGACTAAAACCTCAATGCCAGTTTTTAAATGCGGCGTTTGCGTTTTAATATCTACTCCGCCAAATACCACCAAACTACGCAAAGGTGTATGTTTTGCATAGGTGCGTACGCTTGCTTCAACTTGTATTGCCAGCTCACGCGTAGGTACTAAAATTAACGCGCGAACTGGATGTTTAGCAGGTGACGCACTATTATTGGCAAACGGCAGTAATTTTTGTAGCAATGGCAACGCAAAAGCCGCAGTTTTACCTGTGCCTGTTTGCGCGCCTGCCATTAAATCTGCGCCCGCTAACACCACAGGAATCGCCTGTGCTTGAATCGGTGTGGGCGTAGTGTAACCAGAGTCGGTAAGCGCTTTAAGTAATTCTGGCGCTAAACCAAGACTGTCAAAATTTACTGTTTCTGTCATGTTGTTGGACGCTGATTAATTGAATTAAGCAAAGCTACGTGGACGGCGTGGTGCGCCACTTCCACCAGCGTTTGCATTGCCAAAGCTACGTGAGTCTGCTGGGCGAGCTGCTGGTCGGCTATCACGTGCAGGCGCTGCTGAACGGTCACCGCGTGGTGCATCTGTGCGGCCTTCGTAACGTGCGCCTAGTACGCGGTTGTCGCCGCGATTTGCATCTGGGCGGTTGCCACGGCTGTCGCGGTTGCTATCGCCACGCGGAGCACTTGTGTTATCACGTGCAAAAGGTTTTTTGCCAAATGCAGCAGCGTCACCAAAACTACGGTTAGGCGCACCAGCACTTGCATTAGAACGATCGCCAAAACTACGGTCACCGCTAGGACGGCCGCCGCTTGGACGCTCGCTACGGTTACGGTCACTATTTGAGCGATCACCACCAGTATTACGGTCACCAAAACTACGTGGACGATCACCAGAAGGTCTTTCTGAACGGTTAGCATCTGTACGACCTGCATAGCCAGCTGAGTTACCATTCGATTCACGTGGCGCTGATTCACGGTTGCCACGACTTTCGTTATCGCGGCTAAAGCTAGCACGTTCGCCACGAGGCTCGCTGTTACGGTTATTAAAACCGCCACGGTCACTTGAGCCACGGTCATCACGCGGTTTAAAGCCACCGCGGCCACCTGGTTTGTGAGCATCACGGCGAATTTCACCGCGGTCACCACGGCCAGTTGTGCCATCCATTTTGATGGCACGTTTTGGCTCAAAGCCTTCAACAGTGCTTGACTCTAAACGATTGCCTGTAAATTGTTCAATTTTACGTAAAATATGACGGTCCATATTAGATGCAAATGAAACCGCAATACCTGTTTTACCAGCACGGCCAGTACGCCCAATACGATGCACATAGTCTTCAGCAAATTTTGGTAAATCGTAGTTAATTACGTGTGTAATGCCGTTGATGTCAATACCACGTGCCGCAACATCCGTCGCTACCAATACTTTTACATCGCCTTGACGCAATTTAGTCAACGTACGGTTACGTGCGCCTTGTGTCATGTCGCCATGTAAAGCCGCAGTTTTGTGACCCGCAGCATATAAATCTTCAGCTAACACGTCGCAATGGCGCTTGGTGCTAGTGAAAATAATTACTTGGTTCACTTCAGGTGCGATTAACAAATGCTCAAGCAATTTGTTTTTGTGTGTCATATCGTCAACGTAATGCAAGCGTTGCTCAATGTTGGCATGTTTTTCTTTTTGCGTGGCAATTTGAATTGTTTTTGGATTTTTTAGAATTTGTTTTGCAATACGTGCAATGTCACCATCTAACGTGGCTGAGAACAATAATGTTTGACGATCAGCAGATAATTGCTCGCAAATGCGCTCAACATCAGGCAAAAAGCCCATGTCTAGCATACGGTCCGCTTCATCTAAAATCAACATTTGTAAACGTGACAAATCAATGCGGCCGCGCTCCATGTGGTCTAACAAGCGACCTGGTGTTGCCACTAAAATATCAAGTGGTTGAGATAGTAATTTGTTTTGTAATGGGTAAGGCATGCCGCCGACGATACTTACTGTACGTGCGCGGATGAATTTACCGTACTTACGGGCTGCTTCGTTAACTTGCGCTGCAAGTTCACGTGTTGGGGTTAATACTAAAATACGTGGGCCGCGGCTTTTAAGCTCGTGCGGTGTAGCTAGTAAGTTAAGTGCTGGCAACATAAATGCAGCAGTTTTACCAGTACCTGTTTGGGCAGAAGCCATCAAGTCATGACCAGCGGTCACAACAGGAATAGCCTGCGCCTGAATAGCGGTTGGAGTAGTGTAGCCAGATTCTTCAATAGCACGAAGTAAGGCAGAGTCAAGATTTAACGATTCAAAAGACAAAGTATTCCCTTTCAAAGTTATCACCTATAAGTGATAACCCATATTAGTAAAACAAAAAGGGCGCTTAGTAAAAACGGGCATATCATTTGAACACAAGCAATTAGTTAAGCTTGATGCTCAAGGGCAATATAAACGCAGAGAATATTGGGTTTAAGTGAATTTTAATCAAGCAGAATAAACGGCTTAACTTTTAAAAGTTTACTTTAAACAAACTAATATAATCTTTACCAGCGCACGGGCACAGCCGCTAACCAGTAAAAATCAAACTTGATTTTTTTGATAGATGCTACAAAATTTCACGAGCATCAAAAGGGTCAGGGCAATGATTCAAGCGGTACTTTAAAATGCAGTAACGCGAATGAAGCGCGCAGTATAACCATTTAAATTAGTTTGTCAATTTAAATCTACTTACATAGCTAAATTACTCAATTAAATAGTTGTTAAGTGTGTTAAAATCGCCGCCTTTCAATGAACTGGCTGCAAAATATGTCTCGCAATTTACGTAATGTCGCAATTATCGCCCACGTTGACCATGGTAAAACGACCATGGTGGATAAACTTTTACAACAAGCAGGTACTTTTTCATCACACCACGCGGTGGTTGAGCGTGTGATGGATAGTGGTGATATTGAAAAAGAACGTGGCATTACCATTTTGGCTAAAAACACTTCTTTGGTGTATGAAGGTACGCATATCAATATTGTTGATACGCCAGGCCATGCCGACTTTGGTGGTGAGGTTGAGCGCGTTTTAGGCATGGTAGATGGTGTGTTGTTGTTGGTAGATGCGGTTGAAGGCCCAATGCCGCAAACGCGTTTTGTAACTAAAAAAGCCTTGGCGCTTGGCTTAAAACCAATCGTGGTAATTAACAAGGTAGACCGCCCAGGTGCACGTACAGATTGGGTGATTAACCAAACATTTGATTTGTTCGCAAATTTAGGCGCAACAGATGAGCAATTAGACTTCCCGATTGTGTACGCATCAGCGATTAACGGCTATGCCATGTTAGACATGAAAACGACTAGCGACAATATGCGCGCGCTGTTCGACACTATTTTAAGCCATGTTGACTGTCCTGCAGGCGACAGCAGTGCACCTTTGCAATTGCAAATTTCAGCCTTAGATTACTCTACATATACAGGCCGCTTAGGCATAGGCCGTATTACCAACGGTAAAATTAAGCCTGGCCAAACCGTTACAGTGATGAATGAAGATAAACAAATTGCCACAGGTAAAATAAACCAAGTGCTTGGTTTTAAAGGCCTTGAGCGCGTGCCAGTGGAAGAAGCTGAAGCGGGCGATATTGTGATTATTTCTGGTTTAGACGATATTGGTATTGGCTTTACCGTGTGCGACCGTGAAAATCCAAAAGGCTTGCCGCATTTAGGCGTAGATGAGCCAACCTTGACCATGGACTTTATGGTGAACACTTCACCATTAGCAGGTACTGAAGGTAAATTTGTTACTTCACGCCAAATCCGTGACCGTTTAACTAAAGAGTTATTAGTAAACGTGGCATTGCGTGTAGATGAAACTGAAGATAATGACGTGTTCCGTGTTTCTGGCCGTGGTGAGTTGCACCTCACGATTCTGCTTGAAAATATGCGCCGTGAAGGTTTTGAATTGGCGGTTGGTAAGCCAAAAGTGGTTTACCGTGAAATTAACGGTGAAAAATGTGAGCCGTATGAAATTTTAACGGTAGATTTAGAAGATGAAAATCAAGGTGCGGCCATGGAAGAGCTCGGTCGCCGCCGTGGTGAAATGCAAAATATGGAATCAGACGGTAACGGCCGTACCCGTTTAGAATATCGTATTCCAGCACGTGGTTTGATTGGTTTTCAAGGTGAGTTTCTAACCATGACGCGCGGCACAGGCTTAATGGGTCACGTGTTTGATGAATACGCACCAGTCAAAGCAGATATGCCAGGCCGCCGTAATGGCGTGTTGATTTCAGCTGAGCACGGTGAAGCCGTTGCTTACGCGCTGTGGAAATTGCAAGACCGCGGAAAAATGTTTACAGTACCTGGCGATAAATTGTACGAAGGTATGATTATCGGCGTTCATAGCCGTGATAACGACTTGGTAGTGAACCCAATTAAAGGTAAACAATTAACCAACGTGCGTTCGTCAGGCACTGATGAAGCGGTTCGTTTAATTACGCCAATTGCCTTGTCATTAGAAAGTGCCGTTGAGTTTATTGATGATGATGAATTAGTAGAAATTACGCCAAAAACTATTCGTATTCGCAAACGCTTTTTAACAGAAAATGAGCGTAAGCGTTCTGGCACTAATAAATCTTAGCGTTAAATTGTTTTTAAATTGATTTAGACCCAGCCTCGCGCTGGGTTTTTTTATGCAATTACTAAGGCTCTGAATCTAGTTCAAGGCAAGTGCGATAGAGCTGTAAATAGATGCTCTGCGAACCAATATCCATGCGGCTTGCAGGGCATAATATTTTGTCTATTATGTAGTTATTTCTTTGCGTTTTTAGTGTCTTTTTCTACCATGCGTTTGATGTAAAAATAAAAGAAAACGCACATGCCTAATACAAAGGCAATAGTGGCTACACTCAGTAAGCCGTAGCCAGTAGAAAGTAAGTCGGTGAGCAATTTCATGATGAAAACCCTTTACGCTAAAAATCAATAATGCTACGTGTTGTAGCAACATTGATAATGTGCGCTTTTCATCTTGCTAAACTGTTGATGTAAGTCAAGTGTGTGTCATTTTGTCGCATATTGAAATGGTGTTATGGACATGTTCAGTAATTTTTGGGCTTCAACAAAGCCATTCAATATTGTTATTGCGAGCGAAGCGCGGCAATCTGAATGTGGGAATATTCATCATCGTAGATTGCCGCGCTTCGCTCGCAATGACTGCAAGGATAATGGTTGTGTATTTGCCCACAGTTGCATTGTGGTATGTATTGGTGGGCAAGATAAAGTATTTTTCCTGCCCTACGAGATTACAGCAGACTATTCTACGCCTTGGCTCGCCAAGTAATCTTCATAATTACCCGTGAAGTCTATAATGCCATCGGCTTTAATTTCAATAATGCGGGTGGCGATTGAGCTTACAAATTCGCGGTCGTGGCTTACGAAAAATAGCGTACCTTTGTATTTGTCTAGCGCGGTGTTGAGCGCTTCGATTGACTCCATGTCCATGTGGTTGGTTGGCTCATCCATTAGCATCACATTGGTGCGGGCGAGCATCATTTTTCCGTAAAGCATACGGCCTTTTTCGCCGCCTGATAACACTTTGACGGATTTTTTAGTATCGTCACCACCAAACAATAAGCGGCCTAACATGCTACGGACTACTTGGTCGTCGTCGCCTGTTTGTCTGAAGCGTGACATCCATTCAAATAGGTCTTCGCCATTGTCAAATTCGTATTCATGGTCTTGTGCAAAGTAGCCGATGTTGGCTTTTTCTGCCCATTTCACTTCACCGTGTTTAGGTTGCAAATCGCCCGCTAAACAGCGTAAAAACGTGGTTTTACCAATACCGTTTTCACCAATAATGGCTACTTTTTCGCCTGCTTCAAACATCATATCAACGTCGTTAAACAGGGGTTTGTCAAAGCCGTGGCTGAGTTTTTTCAGCTCTACTGCGTTGCGATAAAGTTTTTCTTTCTCATCATATTCAAAGCGAATAAATGGATATTGGCGACTTGAAGGTTTGAATTCTTCAATTTTAATTTTATCAATTTTCTTAGCGCGGCTAGTCGCTTGCTTAGCTTTTGAGGCGTTGGCCGAGAAGCGACGCACAAAGTCTTGCAACTCTGCCACCATCAATTTGGCTTTGTCGTTATCTTTGGTGGCTTGCGCGCGTGCGGCGGTGCTAGCTTCCATATAATCGTCATAATTACCTGGGTACATAGCGATTTTGCCGTAGTCCATGTCGCAAGTATGCGTGCATACTTGGTTTAAAAAGTGGCGGTCATGCGAGATAATCACCATGGTGCAATCGCGATTATTCAGCACGTCTTCTAACCAGCGAATGGTGTTGATGTCCAAGTTGTTGGTTGGTTCATCGAGCAATAAAATATCGGGGTTAGAAAACAGCGCTTGCACTAGCAACACGCGCAACTTCCAACCTGGCGCTACCGAGCTCATTAAGCCAGTGTGTTGCTCAATAGGAATGCCAACAGCCATCAACAGCTCGCCAGCACGGGCTTCTGCGGTGTAGCCATCGAATTCTGCAAACACGCCTTCGAGTTCTGCTGCGCGCATGTAGTCATCTTCAGTGGCTTCTAAGTTGGCATAAATGGCGTTTTTTTCAACGTTCGCCGCCCACATTTCTTCATGGCCCATCATTACTACGTCCAACACACGTTGGTCTTCGTAAGCAAATTGGTCTTGGTGAAGAAACGCCATACGCTCATGGCTATCAATCGAAATGTTGCCAGCGCTTGGCACTAATTCGCCCGCCAGTACTTTCATGTAAGTGGATTTTCCACAGCCATTGGCGCCAATTAAACCATAGCGATTGTTATCGCCAAATTTAATAGAAACGTTTTCAAATAATGGCTTAGCGCCAAACTGTACGGTGATGTTGTTGCTGATTAACAAAATTTAATACCTTATAAAAATAACCTAAAAATAAAAACTAAAACTTATTCTGTACAACCACTTCGTCCATATTGAGCTGCCCGCCACGCGCTGAGGCTTCTTGTAATGCCTTGCCAACCACCACAAACATTGTAGGAATATGATCTTCAGGCAGGTTAAGTAATTTTGCTACTGCATCAAAATCAAAGCCATCCATCGGGCAAGTATCGTAACCCATTTCTTTAGCAGCTAACATTATGGTCATGGCTGCCATGCCGCAAGAGCGCATGGCTTCATCGCGTTGTACTTGCTCATTGCCTTGGTAATAATGGCCTATCATCGGCACTAAAATATCTGATGCCGCTTTAGGCGCATTTTGCCAATAACGCTCAGGCTGTTTTGCCCAAGATTTTAAATCAGCCGTGAGTACAATGAGCAATGAAGCTTCTTCTACCTGTGCTTGATTCCAACTCACTGCGCGAATTTGTTGGCGTAATATTGGGTCTGTGACCAGCACAAAACGCCAATTTTGAATGTTAAAGGCGGTTGGCGAGAGCATCGCAAGCGACAACAACTTAGCAGTTTCGGCCTCAGTAAAGCGGTGGTGCGGGTCAAAGGCCTTAACAGCGCGGCGTTTTACAATAGCTTCAGTGACATTCATTTTCAATTTCTTTCAATAGTGAAGTGCAATAATTTCTAAAACTATATTTCCAGCAGGGCGTAACCACGTGACGCTATCACCCACTTTATGGCCGATGAGCGCTTTAGCCAGCGGCGAAATCCAGCTTACTTTATTGGCATGAATATCTGCTTCGTCTTCACCCACAATTTCATAAGTGTGGCGAGCGCCTTCTTCATCTTCTACCAAAACAGTCGCACCAAACAACACCTGCTGTACCGCCAAATCAAACTTGGTTACCGCTGGTTTAATCACTTGAGCATTTTCTAAACGTGCCGCAACGTAGCGTAAATCACGGTTAATCATCAGCAATTTTTGCTGTGCAGCTGGCTCATCTTTATTAGCGCTTAGCGCCAATCTTGCTTGTTCTAATGACTCTGCCAATTGTTGTAATTGGGCGTAACCATTCGCGGTGACATAATTTGGTTGCGTGCTTAATTGCCGCTCTGGTAAATCTGTGCCAGCGTGCTCTAAATCATCTTCTTTAACAAACCCACGGCTCATAATGGCTGTTACTTTGTATATTGTGTGAAACTATAAAAAAATTGAGCCGAGCAAGCTCGGCTTAATTAAAAAGCTATCTAAAACTAAACTAATTTGGCTAAAATTAAACTAACTTGGTAAATCCATAAACTCAATGTTCACGCCAGCAGCTTGAGCCAACTTACTTAGATTGTCTGATTCTGCTTTAGTCGCACCTACGTAAATCACATTACCGCCAGAAATCTTACTATTTTTTGCGGTCAATGCGCGCTCTAATGTAATTGCGGTTAGCGTGTTATCTGTGCCAGTAATCACTATTTTTGAAGTTTTTACGGTAAGCGCGGTAATAATATCCACAACTTTTCCAGCATCTGCGCCAGAACTCACTTCATTGTTATTTTCACGCGGTGCAATAAAGCCAACTGGCGCGCCTATGTAAATTAAATCAGCTTTTTCCGTCGGGTATTTATCACTCACGGCTTTAAGAATTTTTTGCGGGCTGTAATAAGCTTTGTTGTCCGCTTTTGTGCCGAAGTATGAGCAGGCACTTAGCGAAAATAAAACCGCTGTTAATGTTAATGTGTTTAATAGTTTCATCTTAACTCCTAATTCAATAATCAATCAGTCAAATTTTAATGCGCATAATACCACGCTTAACCTTTTGATTATATTATTGAATTGTAAAATTCAATTTTCAATTATTCCCACTCAATGGTGGCTGGCGGTTTTCCTGAAATATCGTACACCACGCGGTTAATGCCGCGCACTTCGTTAATTATGCGGTTTGAAACGCGGCCTAGTAAATCGTAGGGTAATTCTGCCCAATGTGCGGTCATAAAATCGCTGGTGACTACAGCACGCAAAGCCACTACATAATCATAAGTGCGGCCATCGCCCATTACTCCCACTGATTTTACAGGTAAGAATACGGTAAAGGCTTGGCTGGTAAGTTCATACCAAGTTTTGCCTGCTTCGTTTTTAGTATTGCGTAATTCTTCAATAAAAATAGCATCGGCGCGTTGCAAGAGCAAGGTAAACTCAGGTTTTACTTCGCCCAAAATACGCACGCCTAGCCCTGGCCCAGGGAAAGGGTGGCGATACACCATATCAGGCGGCAAGCCAAGCGCCACGCCGAGCTCGCGCACTTCATCTTTAAATAAATCGCGTAAAGGCTCAAGTAATTTCAAGCCCAATTTTTCTGGCAAACCGCCCACGTTGTGGTGGCTTTTAATGGTCACAGCTTTTTTGCTTTTTGCGCCACCTGATTCGATTACATCAGGGTAAATTGTACCTTGTGCTAGCCATTTAGCGCCTTTATGGCCACCATTGCCCGCTTTGAGTTTCGCGGCTTCAGCTTTAAATACTTCTACAAATTCGCGGCCAATAATTTTACGTTTGGCTTCTGGCTCACTCACGCCAGCCAAATGCCCCATAAATTGGGCGCTAGCGTCTACGCGAATCACATTTACATGCAAGCGACCTGCGAACATTTCCATTACCATGTCGCCTTCATTTAAGCGCAGTAAGCCGTGGTCTACAAACACGCAAGTGAGTTGGTCGCCAATCGCGCGGTGAATGAGCGCTGCGGCTACACTAGAATCCACGCCGCCTGAAAGGCCTAAAATCACTTCTTCATCGCCAACTTGTGCTTTGATTTTTGCAACAGCTTCAGTAATATAGTCGCCCATAATCCAATCGGGTTTTGCTTGGCAAATGCCCAATACAAAGCGTTCTAACATGGCTTGGCCGAGCTTGGTGTGCGTAACTTCTGGGTGAAATTGCACACCGTAAAAATGGCGTGTTTCATCAGCAAAAGCTGCGATTGGAGTGGTATCGTTGCTGGCGATTATTTTGAAGCCAGTAGGTAATTCAGTTACTTTGTCGCCATGGCTCATCCACACATCAAGCAGGCCGTGGCCTTCAGTGTTTACGCGATCTTGAATATCTTTAAATAAAGCAGAATGCCCACGTGCGCGAATTTCAGCATAACCAAATTCACGTTTAGTGCCAGCTTCTACCTTGCCGCCGAGCTGCTGCGCCATGGTTTGCATACCGTAACAAATGCCCAAAACTGGCACGCCAAGTGTAAATACAGCTTGCGGAGCGCTGTCAGACTCTTCTTCATAAGCGCTGGCATGGCTACCACTTAAAATAATGCCATCCGCACCAAAGCTGCGCACAAACTCATCAGACACATCACAAGGATGGATTTCGCAATACACGTGCGCCTCGCGCACACGGCGGGCGATGAGTTGGGTGACTTGTGAGCCGAAATCTAGAATAAGAATTTTTGAGTGCGTCATGTTGATATAAGTAAGTGATTAAAAGACATGCCCTGCAAGCCAGTATCTATGCGGCTTGCAGGGCATGCTTGATGAGTACGTAATGTTTAACCAACGCGGTAGTTGGGTGCTTCTTTAGTAATTTGCACGTCATGCACGTGCGATTCGCGCATGCCAGCTGAGGTGATTTGCACAAATTCAGCTTTCTCGCGCATTTCAGTAATGTTACTCGCGCCCACATAACCCATAGAAGCACGCAAGCCGCCCATCAATTGATGAATAACCGCCAATACACTACCTTTGTAAGGTACGCGGCCTTCAATGCCTTCAGGTACTAGCTTATCTGCACCGCTGTTTACGTCTTGAAAATAGCGGTCGCTTGAACCTTTTTCCATCGCGCCGATAGAACCCATACCGCGATATGATTTATATGAACGGCCTTGGAATAATTCAATTTCGCCAGGGGCTTCTTCAGTGCCTGCAAACATGCCGCCCAACATTACGCTGTAAGCACCAGCGGCGATGGCTTTTGAAATGTCGCCAGAATAACGAATACCGCCATCTGCGATAAATGGCACACCAGTGCCACGTAAGGCTTCTTCAACATTGGCAATGGCGCTAATTTGCGGCACGCCCACGCCTGCAACAATGCGGGTAGTACAAATTGAGCCTGGGCCAATACCGATTTTTACGCCATCTGCGCCAGCATTTACCAAGGCTAGTGCGGCAGAAGCGGTTGCAATGTTACCGCCAATCACTTCAATATGCGGAAAGTGTTTTTTTACCCAAGTAACGCGATCTAACACGCCTTGCGAATGGCCGTGCGCGGTATCTACCACAATTACATCAACGCCAGCTTCAGCCAGTGCGGCTACGCGTTCTTCAGTGCCTTCGCCCACGCCAACTGCCGCACCTACGCGTAATCGGCCTTGTGCGTCTTTACATGCATTTGGGTGGTCGCTCGATTTTTGAATATCTTTAACGGTGATTAAGCCTTTAAGTGTGTCGGCATCGTCAATCACCAGCACGCGCTCTAGGCGATGTTGGTGGAGCAAACGGATGACATCTTCTTTGGCTGCGCCTTCTTTTACCGTAACAAGCTTGCTACGCGGCGTCATAATATTTTTGATTGGTTGGTCTAAATTAGTTTCAAAACGTAAATCGCGATTGGTCACAATGCCCACAATTTTGCCGTTATCTACCACTGGAATGCCAGAAATTTTATGCATACGTGTAAGCGCAAGTACGTCACGCACAGTCATGTGGCTTTGAATCGTAATTGGGTCATTGACCACGCCAGACTCAAAACGCTTAACGCGCGCCACGTGCGCGGCCTGCTTCATGGCAGTCATATTTTTATGAATAAAGCCCAAGCCGCCTTCTTGTGCTAAGGCAATGGCGAGTGGCGCTTCGGTCACGGTATCCATCGCAGCAGAGAGCAGCGGAATATTTAATTGAATGTTGCGAGTGAGTTGTGTTGCGAGTGAAACCTCGCGTGGCAGCACGTTAGAATAGGCTGGCACTAATAAAACGTCATCAAACGTAAGAGCTTGTTGCAATAAACGCATGCGAAAATCCTTGTACCCAAAACGAAATTATACAGATTTACGGCAAAAGGCGCGAGTAAAACTGTTAATATATTTAACGATAATTAGGTCTGATGCTGACTTTCTTAACATTTTTTACAAAAATTATGGCAAGCTTAAGTTTTGGCGCTTTTTGGTATCTTTTAGGAAAATAATAATGAAATATGCATTGCAGAATAGAAAGAAACTTAACGGTTTTACGCTGATTGAAATTATGGTGGTGATGGTCATTATCGGTATTTTGGCCGCGCTTATTGTGCCTAAAATTATGGGGCGGCCAGATGAAGCGCGCACTGTGGCGGCTAAGCAAGATATGTCGTCCATTATGCAGGCGCTTAAACTTTACAGGCTAGACAACCAAAGATACCCATCAACCGAGCAAGGCTTGCAAGCACTAGTCACAAAGCCAACAACAACGCCATTACCTAATAATTGGAAAGCGGGTGGCTATTTAGAGCGCATGCCGATTGACCCGTGGGGCAATGCTTATGTGTATTTAAACCCTGGCGTGCATGGCGAGCTAGATATTATGAGTTATGGTGCAGATGGCGCAGCTGGCGGCGAAGGCAACGATGCTGATATTGGTAATTGGGCGGAAAAGTAAAGCTTGCGCATGGCTAATTGGCGCCAAAATATTAAGGGATTTACTCTAATTGAGGTGCTGGTAGTGCTCACGATTATGAGCATTATGCTGGGCTTGGTCACCGCTAATTTTGCGATGGATGAGAGGCAATCATTGCAGCAAGAAGCGCATAAATTAGCCTTGTTAATGCGCCACGCAAGCGACACAGCACGCACCACGGGCAAGCCAATTGCTTGGCAGGCCACCAAACAAGGCTATATTTTTTTGCAATTAGAGACAGACGGGCAAAGCTGGCAATCTCTGCAAAACGACAGCAATTTGCGCGTACGTGAATTGCCAGAAAATATGCGTTTAAGCACAGCGCACATTGCAGGCTTGCCTGCCAATTCGAATGACATGGTTATTTTTTCGCCCTCAGGCTTAAACCCAGCATTTGATTTAACCTTGCAATCTGAACATGCGCGCTTGACTATTACTGGCGATTTGTTGGGGAAAGTTGTGGATTTTCCTGCGCAGGAAATCAAGCCATGAAGCGTAATCAAGCTAAAGGGTTTACGCTAATAGAAGTGCTTGTTGCCATGGCAATTTTAGCGGTCGCACTTGCCGCAGCAAGCCGCGCAGCGGGTTTGGCAATTAACCACAGCGCGGATATTAAGCAACGCGTGCTGGCTGATATGGTGGCACAAAACCGTTTGGCTACGCATTTGGCGCAAGATGATTGGCAACAAGGCAGCTTTAAAGGCTCTATTACGCAAGGCAATGTGCTATTTCAGTGGAAAGAAGAAATTACACCCACGCCCAACCCAGCGTTTATGAAAATTGTGGTCACAGTAGCTGACCCCGCCGATGCAGGGCACAATTTACGCCGTTTGGTGGGTTTTTTGGTGAATCCCGCTTATCAATATGCGCCATAACACCTTCATAAAGCCTGCACGCGGCTTCACCCTTATTGAGGTGTTGGTGGCTTTGGTGATTTTTGCCGTGTTATCTGCGCTAAGTTACCGCAGTTTAAGCGTGCTGTTACAAACCCGTGAGCGCGTAGAGGCCGAAACCACGCGCTGGCGCGAAGTGATGATATTTTTTAATCGGCTAGATAGTGATTTTAAACGGCATGTAAATCGATCAGTTAAATTACAAAAACAGACGCAACCAGTTTGGTTGGCAAAGCCTGAATTAGAGAATGAAAATGATGCGCAATTGATTTTTAGCGCACTAGGCAACCCCGAGCAAAATGGCTGGTTGATGGACACAAGGCGCATGGCTTACCGCTTAAAAGCAGGCAATGTTGAAATGCTCATTTGGCCTGTTCTAGATAGCGACGCTATCAGCAAGCCTGCCAGTTACCCCGTATTAACTGGTGTTAAAACGTTTACTTTGCGCTATATGCTGAATAAATCGCACACTTGGGTCAATGCTTGGCCTGTGGTGGATGTGAATGCGAGCGTTTTTCCCAAAGCGGTTGAAGTGAGCGTGACCTGACATTGGTTTCTGGTGAAAAAATGAATCGAATTTATAATTTGTGATGAAAAAGCAAACTAAACAACATGCTAAGCAAAAGGGCATCGCAGTGATTTCTGCCATGCTGCTTGCGGCGCTTATTACCATTGTGGTGGGGCGCATGGTGTGGCAGCAGCAATTACTCATTAGTGAGTTGCAAAATCAGCAAAATGCTACCCAAGCCAACCTGATTGCCGATGCCGCTGTGCAATGGACGCGGGCACTTTTGGTAGAAGATGCCAAAAGTAGCAGCATAGATTACGACAAAGAAGTGTGGGCAACACGTTTGCCAAACACGCCAATTGAGGGCGGTACTATTACTGGGCATATTGTAGATGCACAACAGTTTTTTAATTTGAATAATCTCGCTAGTGAAACCAGCGCAACAGGTGAAAACTTAGCCGCGTTTAAGCGCTTGCTTAGCATGGCTGGCAATAATCAAAATATGGCAGATGCGCTAGTAGATTGGGTAGATGCCGATGATATTACCAACGGTGCAGAGGGCGCGGAAAGCATTTATTATGGCTCGCTCACCACGCCGTATTTGGCGGCTAACCAGCTGTTAACTGAAATGGGAAATCTCATCCGCGTGAAAGGCTTTGATAAAGCCAGCATCAATAAAATTGCGCCTTACACGGTGGTTCTGCCTGAGCATACCGAGCTTAATGTGAATACGGCCTCGGCCGAAGTGCTGTCGTTTATGCTGCCGAATGCAACGCTACAAGATGCGCAAGCAATTGTCGCTGTGCGCAATGTAGCGCCGTTTAACGATGTGGCAGATTTTAATGCGCGCTTGCCCAACAAAAATATTGATACCAGCCGTAGTAATTTAGCTGTTAATAGCCGTTATTTTTTGGTAACCTGCACTGCACAGTTTGAAAAAACGACGATTAAAGTGCAAGCCTTATTGCAGCGCAAAGGCGGTGGCTGGCCAACGGTTCTTTGGAAGAAAATAGGCTAGGTTTAAATTGCATATTTAGCACGAAAAATGGGAAGCACTTATAATAAAATTACTCTCCGACTGTCATTCCCGCGTAGGCGGGAATCTAGTCAAATTAACACGTGAGCTGGATTCCCGCCTGCGCGGGAATGACGAGTGGGCAAATTTTTTTGAAATTTTAATCACTTTTGGTTTACGTAAAAGTTTTAACTAGGCTAGTTTTTAATTAGGATAATTTTTGACAACATTACGCATTTTTATTAGCTCCAGCACAATTGCAGAGTCGCAAGCTACCAGCAATGATGCGGCGTTGCGTCAATACGCTTGGGTGCTGTTTGATGCCGCAGGCAAACCGCTGCGTAGCGGTCATGATGCGCTTGCCGCCTTGCCGCTTGCCAGCCAAACTGAAGTCATATTGCCAGCAAATAGCGTGAGTTTTGTGCGCGCCACTTTGCCCGCAGGCAACCGCAAGCGCATGTTAGATGCACTGCCATTTTTGATTGAAGACCATTTAATCACCGCGCCAGAGCAAGTGCATGTGGTTATTGCAGAATCACTCAGTGAAAATGATGCTGTACTTGCCAGCACAGACCAAGCATTGCTGGCGGATTTACTCAAAACTTTTAAAGCGCACGGCGTGCTTGTGAGCCGCGTACTGCCTGCAACTTTGCTGCCTAAATTGTCTGCCAATAATTGGGCATTTGTTTGCAATGGCGACGATAGCTTTGTGCGCACAGGCTCTGCAAGCGGCTTGGCCTTTGAGTTAAATGCATTGCAAACTGAGCCACCATTAGCTTTGTTGCTCGCGTTACAGCAAGCTAAAGCAGAGCAAAGCTTACCTAATGAAATTGCCGTGTATGGCAATCAGCAGCTTGATTTAGCGGCTTGGTCACAATTGTTAGCTGTGCGTTTTGTGGCAAAAGAGGCTGATTGGAAGGTCTCGCCGCCAGCGCTTGGTATGAACTCAGCCATGAATTTTTTACAGGGAAAATTTCAGCCCGCAAGCCAAGGTTGGGCTTGGCTAAGCCAGGCGAAGCCAGCATTGGTGATGCTTGTAGCGATGTTGCTAGTTGCGTTGATAGGCTCTAGCGTAGATTGGGCGCGCAAAGCGAGTGAAAAAAATCGTTTAGATAAAGAAATGAAAGCTTTATTTATGAATGCTTTTCCAGAAGCAACTAATGTGGTGGATGCACCTTTGCAAATGCAAAGAAAGTTAGCTGAAATGCAACATGCCTCTGGCGGCACAGAAAGCAGTGATTTTTTACCTTTATTGGCAGATGTGAGTGCGAGTACTGGTGGCTTGGCGAATGTCACAGTGATGGATTATCAAAACGGGCAATTAAGTTTATCGTTACAAGCGACTAGTGAAGAAGCCGCACGAGAATTGGCGGAAAAGCTAGGCGTTTCTGGTCGCATAGTGGTAGTTCAGAATTTGAAAACGACCAATAACGGCGTGGATTTTCAGCTTGTTTTTAAGGCTAGTGAAATTAAGGCAGGCACACAATGATAGTGCTACTCAAAAGCAAGTGGAATGCTTTATCAGCCAGTGACCGCCGCATATACACAATTTTAATTGCATTAGTGAGCGCGCTAATAATTTACGCCCTAATATGGCTGCCAAGCCAACAAGCACGGGTGCGCTTAGATAAAATCATACAAGAAAAAAATGCACAATTGGTGCAAATGCAAGTGCAAGCCGCGCAAATAAATGCACTAAAAAGTGCGTTTAAATTAAGTCACAGCAGCTCGGCGGGCTTGCAAACTGCGCTTGAAACTTCAGCAAAACTGCATGGCATGAGTGGCAAAATTAGCAAGCTAGAGCAAGATTCAAGCGGCGCAATCAATATTGCGCTTGCCAGTGTTACTTTTGATGAATGGCTAAGCTGGGTAAGCGCCTTGCAAGCGGAGCACCAAGTGCGCATTGCCAGTTGCCATATAGCAAGCTTGGGCGGCAATACTGGCTTGGTAAAGGTAGAGGCTAGTTTTACATCTGAGTAAAACCACGTGAATAACATAATGGCGAATAAAAAAATAATGCTATTGCTTGGCGTGTTGGTTTTTGCGCTCGCGCTTTTGTGGATGGCACCCGCCACTTTACTGGCTAATGCAATTGCAAATAAAACTCAGCAACACGTGTTGCTCACGCAGGCTGAAGGCTCAGCTTGGGCAGGCAATGCAAACTTGGTGCTTGCAGGCGACAATGTAGAAAGCCGCGTCAATATTGGTAATATTCGCTGGCAGGTTTACCCCATGCAGCTTTTGCAAGGCCGCCTTTATCTAGCGCTTTACCAAAATGCAGGCGAGCCTGCTTGGCTGAGTATTGATGCCGATAAAACGCATATTGAACACTTAAATATTACAATGCCCGCCAGCGTAATTAGCCTGTTTGTGCCGACTTTAAACGTGGCGCAGTTGGGTGGGCAATTCAATATTGCGACGGAAAATTTTACGATTAGCCAACAAGTGTTACAGGGCAAAGCCAGCGTTAATTGGCGTGATGCAAGCTCACCATTGAGCGCGGTGAGCCCGCTGGGGAGTTATCAAACATTATTAGATGGCAACGGTGGCGCGCTTAATATTAGCCTTTCTACAATGAGTGGCGCTTTGCAGTTAGAAGGTAACGGGTCGTGGTCAGCTCAGACTGGTTTGCAATTTAACGGCACAGCCAGTGCAGAAGCCAGCAAACAAAAGGAGTTAGCGCCATTGTTGCACGTGCTAGGCAATGAACAAACGCTGGGTAGCGGGCGCTATCAAATACAAGTGAGCCAACCATAATGAACGCTGAAAACACATCAACACGTTATGCGCTAATTGACCTGCTGCGCGGCTTGGCGATTACCTGCATGATTGCGTATCACTTTAGTTTTGATTTAAACCAATATGGGGTAATTCATCAAAATTTTAACGAATCCACCTTTTGGTTAAGCGCCAGAGCGGTAATTGTGACGAGTTTTTTAATGCTCATGGGCATGAGCTTGGTGTTGGCAACATTGCAAAAAAGCCAACATTATTGGCAGCGCATACTCAAGCTGGCAGGCTGTGCAGCGTTGGTGACAATTGGCAGTAAGTTTATGTTTTCAGAGAGTTATATTTTCTTTGGCATATTGCACTTTATTTTAATCGCCAGCTTAATCGGCGCTTTGATGTTGCGTTTTTATTGGGCGAATTTGGCGCTAGGCTTGAGCTTTTTACTGCTCGGTATTTTTTACAAAAACGCCGTATTTGACCAACCCTTGTTGCAATGGCTGGGTTTGATGACCTTTAAACCTTTTACTGAAGACTATGTGCCCATGCTGCCTTGGCTGGGCGTGGTTTTGTTGGGCATTTTTTTCGCGCAATGGCTAGTGCGCATATCACATTTAAATTGGCTTACTGGCAGCCAAACAGGCTGGCGCACAGCATTTACATGGCTAGGCAAACGCAGCTTAATGGTTTACATGCTGCACCAGCCAATTTTGCTGGGCATTTTATGGCTAGTGTTAGGTCGTTAGGGAGTTGAGTATGAAATCAGCGCAAATTAACTTTTCAAAACCATTACGTAATTGGCTAATCACGCTCATCAATTACGCCATGGTAGCGGCCTTTGCCGCAGTGCTCGCTTATTGGGTATGGGTATTTTTTAAGCCGCACCAAATAGCCGCAGTAGCGCCCAGCGCGCCGCCTGTGCAAACTATTTTGCCAACAATTTTAGGCGGGCATTGGTTTAACCAAGCCAATACAAGCGGCACAAAGCAAGTAAGCGTAAATGTAGAAATGAAGCTGCTAGGTGTAATGACACCAAGTAAAAATCAAACAGGCTTTGCCATTTTTCAATTAGCTAACGGCAAACAAGTACACGCGGTACTTAATCACGAAATTGCACCAGGCGTTCAACTTATTAGCTTAACGCCAACAACCGCAACCATTTCACAAAATGGCAGTGAAAGTACACTTGAATTAGCAGAAAATGTGACAAAACTAGATCTGAATGCGAAGCCAGAAAATAGCGCTAGCATGAGTGAAACGGTTAAACCAATGGCCACAAACGCCCCGCCAAGCCGCGCCGAGCAACAACAATCTGCATTTAATTTAAATAAAATGATGCAAGGTGAAAGATTTGGAAAGTAATTTCTGACCTTACACGAAATAAAAATAAAGCATTTTTTAATGCCTCCAACCGTCATTGTGAGCGGTAGGTCGGACTCGCGAAGCAGTCCGCCGAATGGGGGCTCAACATACGGCGTACCGTAAACGGGTACGCCTTACACGGGTTGGGAGCATCAAATAAAAGATGATATTGATTTACAACACCATGTAGATTATATTCATTACAACCCAGTAAAACATGAATTAGTGAATAATGTAAAAGATTGGCCACACAGCACGTTTCATCGGTATGTAAAAGAAGGGTTATATGCAGAGAATTGGGGAAACGATTTTGATGGTAAAGGGGCGTTTGGTGAATAATTTAGATAAACGGTGCGCAAATAAAAAGCAATTTGCACACCCTACGCTTGCTACTTAAATAATGTTCAAAAGGTTAATCAACTTATTAAAAAGTTTACTGTTATTTTGGATTCTAAACCTTATTGTGATTGGTTTGGGTATGGCGGTCGGTATTATTGTTTGTGTACCAATTGCTGTATTCATTCTGACTGGTAAGTTAGAGCTAATACCTAGTTGGGATTTAATTCAAAAAACGGTTGGATTTGTTATTCACGCAGCGATTTGGACAGGAACTATTTTGTGGATATGGCAAGAGTTTTTTCCTGATAAAAAAGAATAACCCGTGTAAGGCGTACCCGTTCACGGTACGCCGTATGTTAAACCTCCCCATTCGGCGGACTGCTTCACGAGTTAGCTCCCCGATAAAATCATTCGAGAGCACGCTCTACAAAACCATCCATTTTAGCTCCGACATCACCTAAAGGTTAGTCTTCACTGAAACATCGGGCTAAAGCCCTCGTTTTCGCCACATTTCAACGTTTTACACCTGCCCTGCAAGCCAATATCCATGCGGGTGCTGGCGGGGTGTTTTAATGCTAAAAACCTCAACACTTTCCATCATACTGTCATTCTGACGAAGGTCAGAATCTCGTCACGAGTAAGCCATAAGTGGTAATGGTACAAGATCCTGAAATAAATTCAGGATGACAGCAAGGTAGGGTGTGCAAAATGTTTCACCTTGCACACCGTATTTGAACTAATTAAATTGGTGGGCAAATAAACCCATTTTGCCCACCCTACAAAACCATCCGTTTTCGCCACATTTAAACGCTTTACACATACCACTGGACTAAAGCATTCCAGTGCAGGCCTGCAAGCCAATATCCATGCGGGTTCTGGCAGTGTGGTTTAATGCTAAAAACCTCAACACTACCCATCATACTGTCATTCTGACGAAGGTCAGAATCTCGTCACGAGTGAGCCATAAGTGGTATGGTACAAGATCCTGAAATAAATTCAGGATGACAGCAAGTGTAAGGCGCAGCGAACCTATCAAGGTGGTGCGCCGCATGTCAAACTTCGCTTTCGGCACACACCATCATCACGCACTCATGTATGTGTATGCGCGCTTCATTGTTGTTTACATTGTCCTGCAAGGCAGTCTGGGTGCGGCTCGCAGGCTGGTGCTTTGACAATGAAATCAACCCATGTAAGGCGTACCCCGTTTACGGTATGCCGTATGTTGCAATATTTCATTCGGCGGACTGCTTCGCGAGTCCGCCCTACAAACCTCACACCTGCCACTGGACTAGAGCGAGTTTAACTTGCTTACTTAATCAGCTGATTCATCTCAATAATTGGTAGCAATATCGCCAATACAATCGCCAGCACCATGGCGCCCATTACCAAAATTAGCACGGGTTCGAGTAGTGCGGTGAGTACGGCGATGCGGTTTTCCATTTCACGCGATTGTTGTGCGGCGGCGCTTTCTAGCAGTTCATCTAATCTGCCTGTGGCTTCTGCGCTGGCGATTAGGTGTATCAATATCGGGGGGAATAAATTTCTGGTTTTTAAGGCGCGGCTTAAGGGTTTGCCGTCGCGCACTTGGTCTATGGCCTCATCTACTGCTTGCCGCATGGGTAAATTGCTGATGATTTTTGATGCCGCTTTGAGCGCGCTAATAATGGGTACGCCGCTGCCGACTAATATCGCTAATGTGCTGGCAAGCCGCGCTGTATTGAGGCCGCGCACTAAGTTGCCGATGAGTGGTAGTTTAAGCACTTGTTCGTGCCATTGAAATTTAATTTGTTCATTTTGCAAGGCTTTACGCGCCGCAAACACGGCTAACACTACCAACGCCAGTAAGTAAGGCCAAGCCACACGTAAAAAGTCGCTTAGTGCAATTAACGCGCGGGTGAGAAAGGGTAAGGCTTGTTTAGATTGCTCAAACGTACTCACCACTTGCGGCACCACGTAAATGAGTAGGCCGCTCATCACCAGCAGCGCGACGATGGTCACTAGCGCGGGGTAAATAAACGCCATAATCACTTTTTGCTTGAGAATATTGCGCGATTCTGTGTATTCCGCCAATCGCAACATGACCTTGCCAAGCTCGCCAGATTCTTCGCCTGCATACACAATAGCGCGGTAAATATCAGGGAATATTTTTGGGTATTTTGCTAATGCTTTTGAAAAAGTGCTGCCCGCCATCACCTCTGCGCGTAAGCCTTGCATGACTTGTTGCGCGTAGTCGGTGTCGGCTTGCTCAATCATCGCGCTGAGCACTTGGTCAACCGTTAAGCCTGCGGTGAGCAGGGTGGAGATTTGGCGCGTGACTAAGCTTAACTCAGTAGAAGAAAAGCTTTTTTTCTCAAATAAGTTGCTGGTTTGGTTGGTTTCTAGCGATTCATCTATGGCTTCAACGGTGAGCGGCGCGAGTTGCATGTCGCGCAAGCGGCTACGCGCAAGGCGTAGGGTGTCGGCTTCTATTGAGCCTTTGCTGACTTTGCCCAAGGTATCAAGTGCTTCAAATCTAAAAACCGCCATTGTTTAACCGCGCTTGTTGATGAAGGTAACGAAAAACTCCCTCTCCACCTGTGGGAGAGGGCTGGGGAGAGGGGTGCTAAATTCCACACCCTCTCCCCAACCCTCCCCCATCAAGGGGGAGGGGCTAATTGATTTAATTAAGTTTAATTCTCTCAAGTTTAATCACGCGTCACAGAAAGCAATTCTTCAAGTGAAGTCGTGCCGTCTACCACCCAGCGCATGCCGTCTGCACGTAAATCGCACATGCCGTTTTTTAATGCGTGTTGGCGTAGTTGCTGCTCTGCGGCTCGGTCATGCACTAGTCGGCGTAAGGTGTCGTCCATGGTTAGTAACTCATAGATACCAGTTCTGCCGCTGTAGCCCGTGCCATGACAATGCTCACAACCTACCGCGCGGTAGATTATTTTTGGCGGATTATTGGTTTGATTATTGGCATTATTGATAAGTGCTAATTCGGTAGCATCTGGCACATAAGCGGCGCGGCAATGTGTACAAAGTTGTCGCACTAGGCGTTGTGCCAGCACGCCAGATAACGATGAGGCGAGTAAAAATGGTTCAATGCCCATGTCCATAAGTCGCGCCACGGCTGAAGCGGCATCGTTGGTGTGCAAAGTTGCCAGCACCAAATGCCCTGTTAAGCTTGCTTGCACGGCAATTTGCGCGGTTTCTACATCGCGAATTTCACCAATCATAATCACATCTGGGTCTTGCCGCAAAATAGAGCGCAGAGCTTTTGAAAACGTCATGTCAATGCGCGTGTTCACTTGCGTTTGGGCAATTTGCGCTAAGTCATATTCAATGGGGTCTTCCACCGTCATAATGTTCAGCTTGCTAGCATCCACACGCGATAGCGCCGAATACAAGGTGGTGGTTTTGCCTGAACCTGTTGGGCCTGTGACCAAAATAATGCCGTGTGGCTGGTGAATTAAATGGTCAATTTCTTTTAAGGTGCTAGCACTCATGCCAAGGCTGGCAAGGTTCATGCGGCTCGCATCTTTTTCTAAAATGCGCAGCACTGCACGCTCGCCATGCCCAGTGGGCAGGGTAGAAACACGCACATCCACAGGTCTGCCCGCAATTCTTAAGGTAATACGGCCATCTTGTGGCAAGCGTTTTTCGGCAATATCTAACTGCGCCATCACTTTAAGGCGCGACACCATTGCTGCGTGCAAGCCTTTGTGCGGCTCTACAATATTGCGCATGGTGCCATCAATTCTAAAACGCACTACAGAGCGCGTGTCGTAAGGCTCAATGTGAATGTCAGAGGCGTTAGCCGCTAAGGCCTGCGTTAAAATCGCGTTAATCATGCGGATGACAGGCGCGCCGTCATCGGCCTCGAGCAAGTCTTCAACGGCAGGTAGCTCTTGCAATAATTGCGATAAATCTAAATCACGCTCAATATCGTCTGCCAAGCCTGCTGCACCGCCTTCTTGAGCGTAACTATTGGTGAGTAATTGGTCAAACTGCGCGGCATTGACTATAGAAACTTTCACTTTTACACCTAAAACGCGCTTGGCCTCAGCCAGAGTTTCAGCTGTTGCGCCTTCACGTAGAGCAATTTCTGCGCCCTCGGGCGTATAGTTAATTAATACTACGCCTTTAGCTTTAGCAAAAGCGTAGGGAATAAAACGCGAAGATGATAATGTGGATGCAGAAGTCATTTTTTTAAATCAATATGAATTATTAGAGCGACCCTAAAGTGAATGAGGTATAGTTTAAGCTTAATCAGTACGTTATTTATAAATTTCATAGCCTGAAAATTAAAAATAATTCATAATGCAAGCTAAGTAACGGTATTAGTTTGGTATTGTAATCATATGCTGCATGATTTACTAATTTAAGCGTTAACTAAAATAAGACTGAAGAAATGCTATTAAAAATGACAAAACCATTTTATAAGTTAATTTATACGCTGATATGCGCAATATTATTTTGTGCAATGTTGAGCAGCATATTGTTTAGCAATAAGGCGTACGCAGTGGATGAAGATAAAGTATCACTTAATTTTGTGAATGCCGATATTGAATCAGTGATTAAAGCGATTGGCCAAATTACAGGCAAAAACTTTTTAATTGACCCACGCGTAAAAGGTACGGTGAATATTTCTTCAGCTACGCCTATTACCCCTGCGATGGCTTACCAAGTACTACTTACCGCACTAAGAACTCAGGGTTTTACGGCTTCAGAAGGTGATGGTGTGGTGACTATTTTGCCAGAAGCAGATGCCAAGCTACGCAACAGTGTAATTTTAAACAGCAATAGCAGAGTTAGTGGTGATCAAATTGTAACGCAAGTATTTGTCATTAAATATGAATCTGCAGGGTTGTTAGTGCCTGTGCTTAGGCCGCTTATTTCACCAAATAATGTTATCAATACATATACAAGTAGCAATATGCTGATTATTACTGATTACGCTGAAAACCTTAAAAAAGTGGCTAAGCTAATCAGCGCGATTGATAAACCAAGTGCTGCTGAGAATGAGCTGGTAAAAGTGAAATACGCTAACGCGGTAGAGCTGGCGCAAATTTTAGGTAAGTTGGCCGACCCTGTTAGTGCAGATTCAAGCAGGAAATTAACAATCGTGCCAGACCCAAGATCAAACTCAATTATTTTACGGGGTGATAACGCAGGTCAAATTAGCCGCGCAAAAAGCTTAATTGCGCAGCTAGATACCGTGGCGACTTCAGGCAACAGTATTCATGTGGTGTATTTGCGTAATGCGGATGCCAAAAAGCTTGCGGCGACTTTACAAGCGCTTACCGCAAATTCTTTAGATGGTTTTAGTAATGCATCAGCTGCCGAAATGCCAGCAAAAATAACACCTGTAGCAAATGCGCCTGTAGCAAATGCCCCTGCGGCGCCTAGCGTAGCTAGCCCTTCTATTGCGACTTCACCCTTTGAAAGCGAGCCAGCGACACCAGCATCGAGCATGGTGCAGGCAGATACGGCTACCAACTCACTTATTATTGTGGCGCCAGACCATGTGTTTAATATGCTGCGTGGCGTGATTGATAAATTAGATGTGCGCCGTGCACAGCTTTATATTGAAGCGTTAGTGGCAGAAGTTTCTACTGATAAAGCGTCAGAATTTGGTATTCAATGGCAAGATTTAAGTGATCTTAGGTCTGGTAACAATAGCTTAGGAGCTATTGCAGGTACAAAATTTAACGCGAATGGTGCAAGTATTAGCAGCGTTGCACAAAATGTGAGTAACGCTAGCAACGGTCTGAATATTGGTATTCTGAAAGGTCAAATCAATATTCCAGGCATTGGCACGGTGACTAATCTCGGGCTTTTGGCGCATGCTTTAGAATCTAACGTGAATGCAAATATTTTATCAAAACCTAATTTGCTTACGTTAGATAACGAAGAAGCGAAAATTGTGATTGGTCAAAATGTGCCATTTGTAACGGGGCAATATGCGCAAACGGGCGTTGGAGGTGTAAACCCCTTTCAAACGGTAGAACGCAAAGACGTAGGCCTTACCCTCAAAGTGAAACCGCAAATTTCAGAATCTGACACGATTAAACTGCAAATCTTTCAAGAAGTTTCAAGCGTATTAGACAGTGCTAATGCAGCTGGAATTACCACCAATAAACGCTCTATTGAAACCTCAGTATTGGTTGAAGATGGCAACATTATTGTGCTGGGCGGCCTTATTGAAGACCGCATCACCGAAACCGTTAACAAAGTGCCGCTGTTAGGTGATATTCCATTACTCGGCAATTTATTTAAAACCCAAGGCCGCAGCCACAAAAAAACCAATTTAATGGTATTTTTGCGCCCTTATGTGATGCGAGATAGCGCTTCTACCAACGCAATTACTAATGATCGTTACGACTATATTCGCAATGAAGAAGAGGCTGTTACACCTAAACCACATTGGATTTTGCCAGATTTACCCGTGATAAAATTGCCAGAGATTGGTGATAAGCTGTATACAAAACCAACCCTTGAAAAACCATTGAAAGTTAACTAAGTATTACAGATAAAAGTTTTTGGGCATAAGCCAGATGTGTAAGGTAATAGAAAGGAGAGCGAGATGAAACAACAGCTTAAAACTTTATTTTTTGTGTTGTTCTGCCTATTGGTTTCAATTTCTAACACCCTGGCGGCTGAGCGTGTTCCGCTCTGGGGCGCAAGTTTTTATGGCATGACACTTAACGAAGTGCTAGCTAGTGTGCCGCACGCACAATCCACGCCAAGTAACGATACTCCACCACCTGCCGACCATAATTTACAAGCATTAGCGATGTTGGATAGCATTGAAATATCAGGTGAAACATTCAAAGGTTGGTTCATGTTTAATAATGGCAAGTTGAATGAAGTTATTTTAACGCTGGTGCCTAAGTTGAACGACACCACTGGTGCTTATAGCGAATATATTAAAGCTCTTTATACCCACTATGTAATGTTACTGACCGCCAAGTATGGCGAGCCTATTAGCCAATCATGGCAAGATTTTGCGCCTAGTAATATGCATTTTTGGAATACTCAGTGGGTGGTCAACTCGACCAATATAGATTTAACTGTTGAAAAAACGCAATTAGAGATTAGCTACGGTGCTCAGTACGCAGAAGCTTTAAAAAATTTATAAGTTCAAAAACTATAAAATAAAGAGCTATAAATATGTTTATGCCCAATAAAATAAAACCCAATAAAACACAGCTGACAATTGCAGTTGTGGCGGTGATAATCGTGCTTGGCATTGCTTGGTGGCAGCAAGAGCAAGCCGAGCAACGCAAGCTAGCATCAGAGCGTTTGCGCATAAGTGCTGTTTTTAGGCAAGCGGGTATGGCGGCGGCTAAAATACAGCAGACTCAAGCAAAACCAGCGCTTGATGAAGTAATGGGCGTAGCAGAAACCTCTGCCGATGCCGAACTTGCGCAAGCCAAGCTTTGGCAAACATTGCCAAAAGAAAAACGTGAAATTTTAAGTGCAGAATCAATCAAAGCAGGCTTAGCAGATGCACCTAGCGTAGAATAATTACACAGACTGCTGCAGCAATATTTACAGTTTAGTATAGATAGAAATAATAAAGTAAGCCAACATAAGCGCACATGAAAAAACCTCGCCTACATCGCCGTAAAAAACATATTTTCAATAAAATTGATCTGACGTCAAACACACAAAGTGATGCTACTAATGCAGCAGGTGAACCGCTTTTGCCGCCTAAAATTAGCAAAATTATTTATGATGCTAATGATATGCAGCAGTGTGAATTATCTTTTGCAGACCTTGCGATGTTTAAGCCAGATGCTGATAAGAAGCTCTGGTTAAACATTCACGGCGTACATGATGTTGATTTAATTAAAAAAATTGGCGATATTTTTCACCTGCACCCGCTAGTGGTTGAAGATATTTTAAACACCGAGCAACGCCCAAAAATTGATGAATTTGACGATTATATTTTTTTAGAAACACGCCTGTTTTACTATCACCAAGACAGCATGTCTGCGAGTTCTGAGCAAATTAGCATGGTGCTGGGTCACAATTTCTTGCTTACTTTTCAAGAGCGTTCAACAGGCGCTTTTGAGCCAATTCGTGAGCGTTTACGGGCGAGTCGTGCGCAAATTCGCGAATTAGGGGTTGATTATCTAGCTTACGCATTACTAGATAGTGTGGTAGATAGATATTTTAGCGTGTTAGAAGACGTAGGTGAGGCGAGCGAGGCGCTAGAAGAAACGTTATTGCTACACCCGACCAACGCCGAGCTACACAGCATTCACCAACTTAAACATGTGAGTATTGAATTACGCCGTGCCGTGTGGCCCTTGCGTGAAGTAATTAACAGTTTAACGCGCAATGAAAAAGGCTTTTTTCAACCCGCCACCATGCCATATTTGCGCGACGTTTACGACCACACCGTGAATTTCATTGAATCGTTAGAATCTATTCGCGACAGTTTAAGTGGCATGATGGATATTTACATGGCCAGCGTAAGCCAGCGTGTGAATTTAGAAGTGCGTGCGCTAACTGTGGTCGCCATGCTGTTTATGCCAGCCACGCTGATTGCGGGTATTTTTGGCATGAACTTTCACGAAATGCCGTGGCTAGCCGAGAAAAATGGCTTTTGGTGGGCGATAGGCCTAATGGCCACCATTGCGCTAATGATGATTTTAATTTTTTGGCGTCGGCAATGGTTGAGCAGTAAGACTTAGGCTTTGTCATTGCCGCGCTACGCTCGCAATGACGGAATCTAATGCTTAATCAACCCCGCATACTTCGCCCGAATCTTGGCTGCTTTAGGCGCCGCCACTGCCAAGCAATATGGGTTAGCTGGGTTTTTATAAAAATATTGTTGGTGATAATCTTCGGCTGGGTAAAACGTACTTGCACCGTTAATTTCAGTCACAATTTTTGCGTTGTAAATAAGAGCCTCGTTAAAAGTTTCAATCATTTTCTCGGTTGCTACATATTGTGCGGCATTTTGGCAAAACACGGCTGAGCGATATTGCGTGCCAATGTCATTGCCTTGGCGGTTTAATGTTGTGGGGTCGTGCGATACTAAAAACACCTCCAACAGCGTTTCAAAGCTCACTACATCAGCATCAAAAGTTATTCTGACGCCCTCGGCATGACCTGTGTCGCCATTGCAAATGTCTTTATAGGTTGGGTTTTGTGTGTGGCCACCTATGTAGCCAGATTCCACTTTGCTTACGCCTTTTAATTGGCTGAAAACGGGCTCGGTACACCAAAAACAACCGCCTGCGAAAATTGCAATTTGTTCGTTACTCATGGTGCATTAACCTTTAAAATGAACGTATTGATTAGTCTGACTTACGCGCAAAACATTACATGTTACTGAATGCTTTATATGTTGATTTTAACTCATACTTTGCCTCGGTAGAGCAGCAATTGGTGCCTGAGCTGCGTGGTAAGCCAATCGGCGTGCTGGCGGTGATGGCAGAAACCACTTGTTGCATTGCCGCGAGTTACGAAGCTAAAGCCTTTGGCGTTAAAACGGGCACGTTGGTGCGCGATGCACGAAAGTTGTGTAAAGATATTATTTTTGTAGAAGCACGACCCGCTATTTACGTAGCGTTTCACCATAAGCTTATTGAAGTGGTAGAAAGTTGCACGCATGTAGAAAAAGTGCTGTCGATAGATGAAATGGTGTGCAAGCTCACGGGCAGCCAACAAGTGCCAGAAAATGCACGCAAACTTGCCGCCAAAATTAAACGTGCCATTAAAAAGCAAGTGGGCGATTATATTGGCTGCTCTATCGGCATTGCGCCCAATACATTTTTGGCCAAAACTGCTTCTAACATGCAAAAGCCTGATGGCTGCGTTTTGATAGAGCAACACGAGCTGCCGCAACGATTATTTCACCTAAAACTGCGCGAGCTTAATGGCATTGGCAAGCAAATGGAAGCACGCTTAAATCGCTACAAAATCACCACCATTGAGCAGTTGTACGCGGCCAACAAACAGCAATTAAGCACCGCTTGGGGCAGTGTAGAAGGCGAGCGCTACTACGACAAGCTGCGCGGCTTAGAGCCATATTACGTTAAAAATGCACGCAGTAGCTTAGGCCATTCGCACGTATTGCCGCCCGAGCAGCGTAATGAAATTGGCGCTAAAGCCGTGATGCATCGCTTGCTACAAAAAGCTTGCATGCGTATGCGCAGTTATGACTTACTCGCTTCTAAAATCGCCATTAAAGTAAAGTTTAAAGATGCTGTTGAATTTAAGGCCGTACCAAGCTGGGGCATAGAAAGCGCAATTTCGCCGACCGATAGCACCTTGCAACTCACCGAAGCGCTAGAAACTTTTTGGCAACGTTATCCAAAAACTAAGCACGAACCTTTTGCCGTCGGCATATCTTTTTCGGGCTTAGTCACGGCTGAAGAAGTTGCGCGCGATTTATTTCAAATAGAGCCGCTAGATAATGAGAAAAAGCTCAACAAAGCGATTGATACGCTCAATCTAAAGTTTGGCAAAAACACCATTTATTTTGGCGGCGCGCATGCGGCATTAAAAGATGCACCGATGCGCATAGCTTTTGGGCATATTCCAGATTTAGTGGTGGAAGATGATCAAAAGAAAGCCGCAACTACACCAACCCTGAAGAGCAAGTGCAAGTTGAAACCTATTGCCGCTTAATTTTAGAATACGGCTACCCAGCGCAACGCGTGCAAAACTTTATTACCGTAACTATGGGCGTAGATAAAAAAGAAGCCGACATTATTGTGTATAACGATGATGAATGCCTACAGCCACATTTTGGTGGGTGCAAAAAGCAAGAAGTTTCAGAGCAAATTTGCAAGCCGTTAATCAAGCTTATTCATACGCCCACGCGCTACAATAATGTGAAATACGTTTGGGTGACTTCAAAAATCAAAAAACGTATTCTTTCGGGTTGATAAAGCCAAAGATTTACGCATTGCAGAATCAGATATTCCTGCTTATGGTGTAATAAACTCGCACCTTACAAGTTTGTAAAAAATGCCGACAAACTCACTTACAAGAACACTGACCAACGGTTTTTGATATTCGCGTAGTGAGTGAAGACGAGCTTACGCGCCGCTTTAAGCTTGCACACAATGCACTTTGGGCGGGCGGGCAGCTTAACCCGTCTGAAGCTTTTGATGAGCTAGATAAACTCATTTTTTGCAAAATTTGGGATGAGCGCAAGGCGCGTAAAAATGGCGAGGAGCCTTTTGATTTTCAAATTATTCAAGAAGACGCAAACTAAGCCAGAAGCTGCGCTGATTAAAACCAATGAAGCCCTGTTTAAACGTGTAAACGCGCTGTATGAAGAAGGCCGTAAAAAAAAAGACCCTGAAGTATTCCGCGATAACATTCGCCTTGCGCCTGAGCGCGTGCGCACCATTGTGGAATATCTGCAAGACATGGCTTAAGCAAAAACAGACCTTGACAGTAAAGGCCGTGCGTTTGAAACCTTTATGGGTTCATTTTTCGTGGGGAGTTTGGGCAATACTTTACCCGCGCCCGATTGTGCAGTTTATTGTCAATGTGTTGCCGATTAAGCATGATTCGCTGGTGCTAGATACCTCATGCGGCAGTGGCGGGTTTT
>JABFRQ010000008.1 GCA_013141075.1 Methylotenera sp. | reverse complement strand
TCCCTTGTGGAGAGGGCTGGGGAGAGGGGCTGTTTGTAACTTCTTTGTACAATCACTTAACACACCCCCAAAATTTTGCATCACCTCATTATTCCAAACCTTAACACTTGATATCTCGCGCATTTAATTTTGCATCACGCGTTAAATCTTTTCACTCTCTAAATGTTGACCACCATCAATTTCAATGATTAGCTTTTTCTCAAACACACAAAATCAACAATAAAGTTGCCAATTAGCACTTGCCGCCTAAACTTAAAAACGGAATAGCCTTTGAAGCTCCTCTGCCAAACTTTTAGTTCAGCGTCGGTTTGATTGGTACGTAAAGCTTTGAAAATTCAATGTTTTTATGTGGCAATCACCTTCCCCAACCCCTCTCCCCATAAAGGGAGAGGGGGCTTATTGTATGCATTTAACCACCCGTCACTGGTGGGAAAAAAGCCACTTTCATCTTCCATCTACAATCTGCGCGTTATCCACCACACATGGTTAATCGCGCCACGCACTTAGCTTGCCCATCAACATTTGTTGCCAAGTATCGTTGCGTTTAGAAAGGTGAGCTGAGTTTTAGTATTGTCAGCGTACCTGCAAAACATCATCAATAACTCTAAATCTTCGGTAGAAAATTTAAGCGTTTCTTTGAGTCTTGCGAAATAAAATATTTTAATTTTCATGTTAGTCATCTGCATCGTCAATAATATCCAGCACATCTAGCGGCTTATTTGCTAACTCTACACGCTCAATCTGTGCGAAGCGGTTTGATATTTTTTGGCTAGAAATATGCACTTCTTGCGCGTTTTCATGCGCTTGGCGAATGTTATCAGCCAGTTTTTTCATGCGTTGGTCAAAGCGACCAAAATCTTTGCTTAGCTTGCCTAACTCCTCTTTAATCACATGCACTTGTTTGCGCGTTTCAACATCTTTAAGCACCGCGCGGGCGGTGTTTAGCACTGCCATGAGCGTGGTGGGTGAAACTACCCAAACACGTTTATTCATGGCGTATTCAATCACATCGTTATGGTAAGCGTGCAGCTCAGCAAACACAGCCTCTGCGGGGATAAACATCACCGCGCCATCTGACGTTACGTTTGAAATAATGTACTTATTGGCGATGTCATCTACGTGCTTTTTAACGTCTAACTTAAACTGTTTTTCAGCCGCCAATTGCTCAATATCGCTCAATTTGTTATCAAACATGCGGTGATAATTTTCTAGCGGAAATTTGCTATCTACCGCAACTGTGCCTGTTGGGTCTGGCAAAAACAAAGCACAATCAGCCCGTGTGCCATTTTCAAACGTGTATTGCATGGCGAATGAATTCACTGGCAACACGTTACGCACCAAGGCTTCTAGCTGCACTTCGCCAAATGCACCTCGGCTGCGCTTGTCACCCAGCAACTCTTGCAAACTCACTACATTGGTCGTTAAACCATCAATTTTCTTTTGCGCTTCATCAATCGTGGCAAGGCGCGCCATTACGTCAATAAAGGTTTGGTTGGTCTTTTTTAAAGCCTTCATCCAAACGCTCAGAAACCTTTGCCGCCGATTTGCTCTAAGCGGCCATCAACGGTTTTGGCCAAATTATCAATCGTGCTGGTTAATTGAATTGTAGCGTTGCGCATGGTCGATTGAATAAGCTCTTGCTCGGCTTTGCCTTGCTCGGACAGTGTGGTGTGCAGCTTTTCAAGAACAGTTTCACGCGTAAGAGATAAACTAGTATTTTGTGCCAATTGTAGCGCTTGCATAGCGTCACGCGTGGCTTGCAGCTCAGCTGCCACACTTGCACGCAAACGCTCGCTAATTTCGCTAGATGAAGCACCTAAACGGTCTCCAAGCTTGTTTAAGCCATCGTTAAAGTCTAACAACATAGCACGATGCTTTTCTTCTAGCTGTTGCAAAAGTACTTGTTGCAAGGCAGCAGAGTTTTTATCAAGCTGAACATTGCGCCATAACTGCCAGGCCAATAACAGCAAAATCAACAGTGCAATGACTAAAATAATGGTTTGTATCATGGGTGTAATTATACCTGATACATATCTTTTAGACCTGATAGACACGCGCATTAAAGTCTATATTAACCAGAGCCATTCTTAGGTATTACGCCATTTTTTCACGTCAATTGAAAATTTAAACCTTCTCTTTATATTCTATTTAATTATAAACTTATAAAAACAAATTCTTTTTAATTGTTTTAATGTGGCCTTATAGTGCGTGCATTCGCTTTTTACAAAATTAGATTTAAGGTTTATGCCATGACTGTGATTCAAAGTACATCAAAAACAAATCGTGAGGTTTCTGATGAAATTTTACGTGCTGTTGAAGAGCTTAAACAAGGCTCTGGTTTTGGCTCAGTTGAAATTGTGCTGCATGAAGGACGTGTGACGCAAATTGAGAAAAGAGAAAAACTTAGGTTTAGCCAAGATAGCGCTAAGAACCAAGTGAGCACCAAATTCACGCTTACTGCAAAAGCAGCGGCCAAATAAGAAATTATAAAAATCTTAAATTCATAGGCTGACCAGTAGGCTGGAAGCTTATTCAGGAGATAAACATGCAATTCAAATTTTCAAAATATGCAGCAGCGCTTATTGCTAGCGGCATTATTTCATTACCCATTACCGCGAGTGCTAATGATAGTGCTGAGCTTGAAGAACTACGCGGTTTGGTACAAGAACTTAGCCAGCAAGTAAAAGTGCTGGCCCGCAAAGGCGAGATTAACGAAGAAACAGCGGATGCGGCTAAAAAAACAACACCAATAGTAAAAGCTAGCAGTAGCGGTTTTTCTTTATCTTCACCTGATGGGAAAAATGAAATTAAATTTAGAGGCTTAATTCAAGCTGATTATCGCGCATATTCATCAGGTGCTAATGATGTGCGTAATCGCTCAAATCAACGTGCGGGTGATTTAGATGCTAATGGCTTTCATAATGCGGCAGACACCGCATTATTGCGCCGCGTACGCCCAACCATTGAAGGTAAAGTCGGTGGTAAATATGGTTTCCGCTTTACGCCAGAGTTTGCAGGCGGTAGCGCTTCAGCGGTAGATGCTTATGTGGATGCTAATTTTAGCCCAGCATTCAAAGTGCGCGCAGGTAAGCAAAAAAGTATTGTGGGTTTAGAGCGTTTGCAAGGTGGTGGTGATATTAAATTCCTTGAACGTAGCTATGTCACTAACGCTATTTTGCCAAACCGTGATTTAGGTGTAACCGTATCAGGTGATTTACTGAGCAATAAGCTCAATTATGGCGTTGGTATTGTCAACGGTGTAAATGATGGTGGCAATATCAGCACTGGCAATGAGTACAACGGTGAGCGTGAATATACTGCGCGTTTATTTACTACACCATTTAACGATTCAACTTCTGCACTGGCAGGCTTAGGCTTTGGTATTGGTGGCACTTACACTAAATTTACAGGTGAGCGTAATCTTAACTTCACAGACACATCTGCGGCCGATGCGACCCGTAATGGTCTACCTAGTTATGTAACAGACGGTCAACAAACTTTCTTTAGATACGCAGGTGGAGCTGTTGCTGATGGCAAACGCTTCCGCATTACGCCTCAAGCAAACTACTATTTTGGCCCATTAGGCGTTATTGCTGAATATGCACGCGTTAGTCAAGATGTAAGCTTGACCACAGGTGGCTCTTTAGCCGCTGGCGGCGGTGGCACTAACACTGCTTTTGTAGCGGGTAGTAACAAAAAGCTTAAACATGATGCGTGGCAAGTAGCTGCTTCATACCTTATTACAGGCGAAGACGCTTCATTTAAAGGTGTTAAGCCAAAAAATAACTTTGATTTAGATAAAGGTGGCTGGGGCGCATGGGAACTAGTGGCACGCTACAGTGAAATCAATTTGGATAATGACACCTTTAAAAACCCTGCTGGCACTACTTTTACAGGCGCTTATGCTGACTTATCAACCAGCGCTAAATCAGCGAAATCATGGATTGCAGGCGTGAATTGGTATCTGAATGAAAACGCTAAAGTTGCACTTAATTACACACATACAAGTTTTGATGGTGGCGCAGGCATTGGCATTACAGCGGTGAATGCGGCAGGTACAAACGTTACCGACCGTGAAAGTGAAAACGCTTTACTTGCGCGCTTCCAAGTAGCTTTCTAATCTTTAAAACAATTAAAAACTAACATTTAAAGGAGCGCGATATGCGATGTCATTGTTTGAATATGCGTACTTTACACCATACAAAAAATTGAAATTAAAACAAATTATTGAAGGATTTAAAAATGAAAAAATCACTATTAGCCATTGCCCTACTTAGCGCGATATATGGCGTTGCAGCACCAGCCACCGCATTAGCAAAAGAAGTCAATTTGCTTAATGTTTCTTATGACCCAACGCGTGAGCTTTACCAAGATTTCAACAAAGCATTTGCTGCCTTTTGGAAAACAAAAACGGGTGACGATGTTGTGGTTAAAACTTCACACGGCGGCTCTGGTAAGCAAGCCCGCGCCATTATTGACGGCTTAGATGCAGACATCGCTACACTTGCATTAGCTTACGACGTTGACCAATTACAAGAAAAGGGCAAGTTGATTCCAAAAGATTGGCAAAAACATTTAGCGCATAACAGCTCGCCTTACACCTCAACCATTGTATTTTTAGTGCGTAAAGGCAACCCTAAAAACATTAAAGATTGGGGTGACTTAGTTAAACAAAACGTTTCAGTCATTACCCCTAACCCTAAAACATCTGGTGGCGCACGCTGGAACTACTTAGCCGCTTGGGCTTATGCACAAAAGCAAAACGGCAATGATGAAGCTAAAACTAAAGAATTCATCAGTAAATTGTTTAAAAACGTACCTGTGCTAGATACTGGCGCACGCGGATCAACTACCACCTTTGTAGAGCGCGGCATTGGCGACGTATTACTTGCTTGGGAAAACGAAGCATTTTTAGCGCAAAAAGAATTGGGCGTAGGCAAATTTGAAATTGTGGTGCCATCGCTCTCAATTCTAGCTGAGCCCCCTGTCACCGTAGTCGATAAATTCGCCAAAAAACATGGTACTGAAGCCGTAGCTAAAGCTTATTTGGAGTACTTATACACCGAAGAAGGTCAAGAGATTGCTGCTAAAAACTACTATCGCCCTACTTTAGCTTCTGTAGCCAAAAAATACGAAGCGCAATTTCCAAAGGTGAATTTTGTGAAAATTGATGAAGACTTTGGTGGTTGGCAAGCCGCGCAGAAAAAGCATTTTTCTGACGGTGGCACGTTTGACCAAATTTATCAAAAATAACGAACAATCAAAATACATGAGAGTTGTTCAATACATTATTAACACGCATTTACTGGGCTTGGCACCAGTAAATACACAAGGAGAAACCGTGATGGCTTTATTAGCAGTGAATGTGCGTAATCAATTACGCGGAAAAATCAAAGTAATTGTTTGGGGTGATGTGGTTTCAGAAGTAGAAGTAGAAACTTCATCTGGCATTATAACCTCAGTGATTACCACCCGATCAATCAAAGAGTTGGCGCTAGATATAGGCTCTGAAGTGCTGGCTTTAGTGAAAGCAACTGACGTCTCTATCGCGAAACTATAAGCAAACTTAACAAAAAGTGAGCAGAAAATAACTATTTTCTGCTCACTTAAAACTAAATTAGATTGAATTTCTCATGGCAAAACAAAAAAATATACTTCCAGGCTTTAATTTATCCTTAGGGTATACGCTGCTTTATTTGAGCTTGATTGTGCTAATTCCACTTTCTGCGGCGTTTATTAAAACCACAGAATTAAGCTTTAATGAGTTTTGGACGGTAATCACTGCGCCGCGTGTAGTGGCTTCATACAAACTCACTTTTGGCGCTTCTTTAATAGGCGCTTTAATCAATGCGGTGTTTGGCTTGCTCACGGCTTGGGTGTTGGTTCGCTATCATTTTTTTGGTAAAAAAGTGATTGATGCATTGGTAGATTTGCCATTTGCATTGCCCACCGCCGTAGCTGGCATTGCTTTAACGGCGGTGTATGCCAGCAATGGCTGGATTGGTTCATGGCTAGAACCACTCGGCATTAAAGTGGCTTTTACGCCTATAGGCGTGATAGTTGCTCTCACTTTTATTGGTTTGCCTTTTGTGGTGCGTACCGTGCAACCCGTATTGCAAGATTTAGAAGCTGAAACCGAAGAAGCTGCCGCCAGCTTAGGTGCTAATCGCTGGCAAACGTTTACTAAAATTATCTTCCCCGCCATTTGGCCAGCCTTGCTCACAGGCTTTGCGTTGGCTTTTGCACGGGCTATTGGCGAATATGGCTCGGTGATTTTTATTGCGGGCAATGTGCCCTTTGTTTCAGAAATCACACCACTGATTATTATCACCAAACTTGAGCAATATGAATATGCGCAAGCGACAGCAGTAGCAGTTGTCATGCTGGTAATTTCATTCTTACTATTGTTTGCCATTAACGGTTTGCAGTGGTGGTTTAACCGCCGCGCTAGTGCAACGCATTAAGCATAAATTAAGAGGCTATTATGACAATACAAACCGTATCCACTCAAGCTGTATCGCAATACAGTAAATACAACGCTAAAGTAGCACGTAGTCGCGCGACATCTGAACCTATTTGGGTACGCTGGCTACTCACTTTTATTGTGCTGCTATTTTTGAGCATATTTTTAATTGTGCCACTAGCAGCAGTATTTACCGAAGCTTTGCGCAAAGGCTTTGATACTTATATTACTGCGTTATCAGACCCTGACGCGTTATCTTCTATCAAACTAACCCTTATAGCGGCTGCAATTGCCGTGCCGTTAAACTTGGTATTTGGTGTCGCCGCCGCATGGGCAATTGCCAAGTTTGAGTTTAAAGGAAAAAGCATCTTGATTACCTTAATTGACTTGCCTTTTGCTGTTTCGCCAGTGATTGCAGGCTTAATTTACGTGTTGATATTTGGCCTGCAAGGTTGGGTAGGTTCATCGCTGATAGATCACGATGTCAAAGTAATTTTTGCAATTCCAGGCATCGTGTTGGCGACAGTTTTTGTGACTTTTCCATTTGTCGCACGCGAGTTAATTCCGCTCATGCAAGCGCAAGGTAAAGATGAAGAAGAGGCAGGTTTGGTGCTGGGCGCGTCAGGCTGGCAGATTCTTTGGCGCATTACTTTACCCAATGTGAAATGGGGTTTGCTATATGGCGTTATTTTAACCAACGCACGGGCAATGGGAGAGTTTGGCGCGGTATCTGTGGTTTCTGGCCATATTCGTGGCATGACCAACACCATGCCGCTGCATGTAGAAATTTTATACAACGAATACAACTATGCGGCGGCGTTTGCAGTGGCGTCATTACTGGCATTGCTGGCTTTGGTCACGCTGATGCTTAAAAGCTTTGTTGAGTGGCAAGTGGCGCGTAATGCCGCTAGCAATGAAAGCGCTTAGAAGCGCATTGCTTAAATATTAAATTGGGATTCAAGATGAGTATTGAGATTAGAAATATTAGAAAAAACTTTGGCAACTTTAGCGCGCTTAATGATGTGAGCCTTAACGTGCCAAGTGGTGAGTTAGTGGCCTTGCTCGGGCCTTCTGGCTGCGGTAAAACTACCTTATTGCGCATTATTGCGGGGCTAGAAACGCCAGATGCGGGCAGTATTCATTTTCACGGTAATGATGCCACAGACCAACAAGTACGCGACCGTCAAGTGGGTTTTGTATTTCAGCATTATGCGCTGTTTCGCCACATGACTGTATTTGAGAATGTCGCTTTTGGCCTACGCGTGCGCCCCAAAGAAACGCGCCCATCAGACGCTGAAATTAAACGGCGTGTACATGAATTGCTTGAACTAGTACAGCTAAATTGGCTGGCAGACCGTTATCCACCACAACTATCAGGTGGGCAGCGCCAACGCATTGCTTTGGCTCGGGCATTGGCAGTTGAGCCAAAAGTGCTGTTGCTGGATGAGCCATTTGGTGCGCTAGATGCAAAAGTGCGCAAAGAATTACGCCGTTGGTTGCGTCGTTTGCATGATGAGTTACACATCACCAGCATTTTTGTAACGCACGACCAAGAAGAAGCGTTAGAAGTTGCCGACCGTGTTGTGGTGATTAACAAAGGCAAAATTGAGCAAATAGGCTCACCGCAAGAAGTGTACGACCACCCAGTTTCACCCTTTGTGTATCAGTTTTTAGGCAATGTGAACCAGTTTCACAGTCATGTGCATGAAGGTGAAGCCAAAATTGGTGGCGTTGGTTTGAAAGTTGAAGCGCACGATGACACAAAAAATCGCGCCGCATTAGCATTTGTGCGCCCACATGATATTGAAATTCATAAAGCGCGTAATGGTGATGCACCCGCCTTTGAAGCGGTTGTGAGCTATATTCACGCGATTGGGCCATTGGTGAGATTAGAGCTTCAGCGTGCAGATCAAACCGAGTTAATTGAGGCCGAGCTCACACAAGAGCGCTTTCGTGAGTTGGGTTTGGCGCAAGGTGAGCACGTGTTCATTTACCCACGTAATGTACGTGTCTTTCTAGATAAATAGCATTATACAACGTATCTTTTAGTCACTTTGTATGACTAAAAACCAAACTGACGATTGATAGCGCTAATAAAAGGCCCTAATTTTGGCGGGCTTGGCTCAACATCTACATTTACGCCAAACTTATTGAGCGCCTTGGTGCATACAGGGCCAATTGAGGCAACTAAGCTTTTGTTTAAGCTCATTTCAAGTGCTTCAACTCGCTTCAATTGCTCGGCCACCGCAAACAAATTGGTCGCTTGCGAGGCGCTAGTAAAGCACACCATATCAATTGTGCCTTTATCTAGCGCGTTCATCAGTTCAACCATAGGTTGAATATTTTCTGGCAAGCTCCAGCGATAAGTCGCAATTTCCACCACTTTTGCGCCTTGCTCCTCAAGAGCGTTTTGCAAGTCAAAATTAGTATCACCATAGCGCTGCACTGCAACCAACTTATCTTTAAGCGAATATGCTGCAAGCGCCGTAAGCACTTCTGCCGTGGTGTAAGGGTCGCCAGCGGTTAAATCAATGCGCACATTGCGTGCACGCAATGCTGCTGTTGGCTTAGCGCCACGCACCACCACTTTAGATGCCGCAAGAATCTTTAAAAACTGCTCCGTAACACCCTGTGCATCAGTCGCCACAAACAAGGCTTTAACGCCCACGCCTGTTTGAAAAATGAAAAAATCAGGTGCATTCAATTGCCAATCTTGCATCATTTTTGCAATTAACGCAGGCTCAATATCAGGCACCTCAGCCAGCGCAGGCGCAGAAAAAGGCGTGCCGCCATATTTGCGCACTAAGTCGGCCATTTGCTCGCCCGAGCGATTTTCTAAAATGGCGATGGTTTTATCTTTCACTGGAGTTATCTTTCACTGGTTTTATTTGGCAACGTGTAAATTCTAAAATATTAAGCTGGCAGTTCGTATTGTATAACCGCCAGCACTTTAGCGATATTTAAAAATCCGCACGCACACCCAATAACACAGACCTTTGTCCTGCTTGGGAAATATCTTTTAAGAAAGATGCATGTTCTCGAATTTCTTGGTTCAGCAAGTTATTCGCTTTTGTAAATAATTCCACATTCATCTTGGTTGGTAGTTTGTAGCTTACCAATGCGCTGACATCGGTATAGCCATCAGTTGCTAACTCATTGACGGCAGTGCGATTTTGGTTGAATGCACGTAACACATCAAGCCTAGCACCAATGCCATTGTATTGATAGCGCAAACCTGCGCCCACGCGCAGCGGCGTAATGCGCGGCAGGTTATCGTTGTTATCACGATTTATTGCCCGCACGTAATCGCCGCGTAGGGTTAAATCTACATAATCAATTAAGTTAAACTTACCTTCTGCTTCTAACCCCTTAAATGTAGCAGAAAAGGCTGAAAACTCGGCAATCGGCAAACCTGAGTCTGCATCAACATTACCAGTATCAATCAAGCCTAAAAAGCTAGCAAAGCGGGTGTAATACGCACCAAAGTTAAACAAATTTTTGCCATTTTTCCAGCGAATTTGTGCATCTAAACCATTTGAGCGTTCTTTGCCAAAGTTAGGGTTACCTACTTCATATTGCCCTGTGGCTAAGTGTGCGCCATCGGCATAAAGCTCAAAATAGCTAGGCGCGCGTTCATTGTGCGATAAATTAGTGGCAAGCGACCAATTTGGGGTAAACGTGTAAAGCCCGCCTAGCGCATAGCTATAGGTGTTAAATTTGGCACTTTGTGCATTAGCTACCTTTGCCCAAGCGCTCGCATCTTGGCTTGCATGCTCGGCACGTGCGCCAAAGCTGAGTTTAAGCGCATCCATTAGTAGCTCCTCATACACATATAGTGCTTTGTTAGTGGTATTCACGGGCGGCACAAAAGCTTCAGCGCCCAAGGCTTCAAAAGCGGTATTTTGAAATTGAAAGCCTAATACGCCTTCAATATTATTGACTTTTGCATGACCTAACTCAACACTGCCTTCCACGCCTTTGTTTTTAAAGGTGGTGCCTACAATGCCGCTTTCAATTTCTTGATGTTGATAATCGGTATAAGCCATGCGCGCCTTTACGCGGCTCACAACTGTGCCTAGGTTTTTAAACTCGGTCGCAATATCGTAGCGGTCGCTTTTCATATCGGCACGCACGGCGGCTTCAGCCACAGTACCGTAATTGCTAGTAAAATTAGAATATGACGCGCCTAAATAACCGTTATCAAATAACAATGATGCGCCAATCGCGCCACCATCCGCACTTGCGCTACTGTTAACCAGTTTACCTTTATTTTCTTGCAAGGTGCCATCTGCAAGGTTTTTACGGCTTGAAACTGCAAAGCCTTTAATGTCAGTATCACTGGTTTTTCGGCCATATACATCGGCATGAATTGCCAGTTTTTCATTGCTCGCATCCACCAAAGCCGCTAAATTATTTTGGCTATCAGCACCGCCCCAACGCGCTTCAACGCGCCCTGTAATGCCATCAAGCGATTCTTTAGGAATACGGTTATCCGTAGCATTCACCACGCCACCTACGGCACTGCCACCGTATAACAAAGCGGCTGGGCCACGCACCACATCAATTTGCTCAATAATCAGTGGGTCTATCGTCACTGCATGGTCAAAACTTAAACTGGACGCATCTAAAACGCCCACGCCATTTTGCATAATGCGCACCCGTTCAGCATCTAAACCACGTATCACGGGACGCGATGAATTTGGGCCAAAATGCGTAGCAGAGACTCCAGGAACACCATTTAAGGTATCACCTAGCGTGCTTTCACGCCTGTTAGATAATTCACGTCCGCTTAAAGTAGAAACTGGCACCACAAGCGCATCAGCGCTGACACCTAGCGGGTTACCTGTGACTGAAATGGTAGATAATTCAATTGTATCTTCTGCAAAAGAGTTAGTAATCAATAAGCAATTTAACGCTAAAAAAATAGCGTTAGGCGCAAAATTTGCGCGTGTTTGTAGGTGTTTGTTCACGAAATAATCCTCAAAAAAATAGCGAATACCCAACAAAAAACTGGGTAATAACAAAAAATTAAACGCTAATTATTTGAGGCGGAGCGCGGGCTGCGTAGGCGGTAAGAGGTGAAAATTGAACATTAAAACAATAGCTTGAGGCTACTTCAAAGCCAGCTTCAACGCTTGGTAGCACAAAGGCCTGCGACTGTGCCCCATTAGCGGCTTGCGCATAGCTTATACACTGACTACATTGCTCGGCTGGCGCTTTTTTGTCTTGTTGACTATGTTTTGTAAAGTCGTTTAAATGGCTTATTTCATGCGTAACAACGCCTATTTGCGTAAATGCAAATAAGAAAATAAGCGCAAAACGAATGGCAAAACGCTGTAACATAGCTTTAATCATAACAGAATTACTTTTAAAATCATTCACAAAAAAACCTAAAATCCATTTATCATTTTGTCTAACACTACTAATAAATCACTTACAAAATAAACCCCCATGATTAAACTCAGACTTCTCTTAAGCCAATGGCTGGCAAGCATTACGCGCGTGCTTAGCAACAACTTTTATTTGTACTTATGTGCGTTGCTTACCGTGCTGGTGTTGCTTGATGCTAACGTGTTTCGTATCGGTTTAAATATGCGTGACCGCGCGTTTGATTTGATGGTAAAAAACCGCGTCGTGGTACCGAAAGTTGACCCTGACATTGTGATTATAGACATTAACGAAGCTTCTTTAAGCGCGATGTCTGGCGAATATGGCCGCTGGCCGTGGCCGCGCCAAGTGTTTGGTGAGTTTGTAGAAAACATTGAGGCACAACACCCAAAAGCCATCGTGTTTGATATTTTGTTTAGTGATGCAGACGTTTACAACCCTGATAGCGACGCGTATTTTAATGACGTTATTGCTGGCACAGACAATACGTTTTTCCCTATGTTACGCCTGTCTGACAAAAGCGATGCTTTGAGCAAAATCACGCCAGATATGATTCCAGGCATACAATCTAGCAACCCAAATGCCGCTAAAAAACCAATTGCCATTGTGCTGCCGCATTTTGAAGCCGCGCTAAACTCTAAGCGTTTAGGCACGCATAACATCTATGCCGATACTGACGGAATCGCCCGTGAATACAGGCTTTGGCATGATGAAAATGGCTGGATACTGCCTTCATTGCCGTTAACTGTGGGCAACTATGCACAAATGAACTCACTCTCGCCGCCGCAAAACATGCTGATTAACTGGCGTGGAAAACCATTTACCTATCAGTTTTCATCGTTTAGTGATGTGCATGCCGACATGGCAAGCAAAGTTAAAAAACGCGCGCCTGATGAATTTACCAACAAAATTGTGATTATTGGCTCAACCGCACCTTCACTTTTTGATATTAAAGCCACCGCCATGGCAAAGGAATTTCCAGGGGTTGAGATTTTAGCCACCGCGATTGATAACGTAAAACACAATGATTATTTAAAAGTTTGGCGCGGTAAAACGCCTTATATTTTAATGAGCTTATTGCTTATTTGGCTTACCGCGCTGGCGTTTTACCGCAATGTAGACCGCGACAAAGTGATTAAAGTATTTGGTAGTAGCCAGCTGATTTTGCTGGCACTTTCATACTTGGTACTCAATTTCACCAATATTTATTTAGATATTACTGGCCCAATTACCTGGGCGATTATGTATTTCAGTGTAGCAAAAATATACGCCATGGCTAACGATCGCGCCATGCAACGCTTGCTGGCCAACGATATTGAATCTGGCAAAAAAGGCACGGCAATATTACTCATGCCGATTCTTATTGAGAGCCGCGAATCATTTACCGATGCCATGTTAAAAACCTTGCAACACCGCATTGCGCAACGTTGCGCCACGCTTTCTAACACGCCCGCTACGGTTGAAGTGTTAAAAGGAACACAAAGCGGCATTTGGGGTCTATTTAGTGACATGCTCACGGTGAGTTGGGCGTATCCGCATGATGACGCAAGAATTTCAGAAAAAGTAAGTAGTGATGCCGCGCAATTGGGCATGCAATTAAAATCTTTACTGCAAGAAACTGGTATGCCAAACGACACCGCCGTGCGTTACGTTATTCATACAGGCACACTTAACGCCAACAAACCGATGGATAGCCAATGGCGTGGTTTATTTGCGCAAGCGATTATTAAGTTAGATATTTTAGAGAGAGATGAACATTGATGAAAAAAATAACAGGAATACTCATAGCAGCAAGTTTGCCCGCACTTGTATTTGCTAACTTAGTGTTTGCTGCTGAAACTGGCAGCGCGCTAAAGAATGATAGCTTACGTGTTGAGCCGTTTACAGATGCCAAGGTCGCTGGCAATTTAGTGCGTGGCGACAGCGTTGAAATATTAAGTAAAAAAGGCGCTTGGCTGCAAGTTAAAGTCAAAAAAAATACGGGCTGGGTGCGTTTACTTTCAGTGAAGCGCGGCAGTAGCAGCAACACCAACCAAGCAGGTGGCCTGCTTGCCGTAGCCAGCGGCCGCGCGGGTACTGGCCAAGTGGTTTCTACCACGGGTATTCGCGGTTTAAGTGCAGAAGAATTGAAAGCCGCTAAATTTAACGAAACTGAAGTTAAAACTTTAGAAAGCTACACACAAAGCGCCGAACAAGGTAGCCAATTTGCTGCAGCAGGCGACTTAAAAACAGTAAGCTTTACTAATTTAACCGCTGCAAAAGGAGGCGCAAAATGAACGTGCTAATTAAACGTAACCATGTGTTAGTTTCAGCAGCTTTAGCGAGCTTACTATTAGGCACAAGCACACTGAGCGCTGCTTTTAATTTAGGGGATGCGCTAAAAGATGTTGCAAAACAACAAATTGAGCAACAAATGGGGCAAACGTCAGAACCTGCATCAACCAACCCACAAAATGCTGTTATTCCGGCCAACACTACTACTGCCACTGCTGTAGCAGCCCCTGAAGCACCTCAACCTACCATTAACTGGAGAAATCCAAGTAAAGAAGAGGAGATTGCCCTAGGCCGTGAAATTACTGGCAATTTACTTGGCGCAGCACCTTTGGTGAAGGATGAGGTTTTACAAAAATACGTCAACTCCGTAGGTCGTTGGGTGGCATCGCAATCTGAGCGATCAGAGCTACCTTGGCATTTTGGTGTGATAGAAAGCGATGATTTAAATGCATTCGCCGCACCTGGAGGTTATGTGATGATCACCAAAGGCTTATACAAAAAGATGACTAACGAAGCCCAGTTAGCGGGTGTACTTGCCCATGAAATTGGTCACGTGGTAGCAAAACATCAACTAAAAGTATTGCAAAAACAGCAGTTACTCAGTTTTGGTGCTGGTCTTTTAAGTAAAAAGTTAGCTAAAGATAATAAATTGATTAGCAAGGCTATAGGCAGTGGCGCAGAAATTAGCGCACGCAGTTTAGATAAAAGCGCAGAGTTTGAAGCTGATAGATTAGGCACAAGCTACGCCACCCGCTCAGGGTACGATGCGTTTGGCTTATCAGATGTGCTGCAAATAATGGGGCAAACGGGCAAAAATGATAACAGCGTTGCACTGTTATTTAAAACGCATCCGCACCCTGACGATAGGCTGGCAGCGCTTGGTGATGCAATTGGCAGCAAGCTAGATAACGTAAAAGCGGGCAAAACATTAGAAAATAGGTTTTATACGCTGAAAAATTGAATTTTTAATCAATCACTTAAAAACATGAAATAGCCAAGCTTGCTTGGCTATTTTTCTTTCCACTGCTTTTGCATTTCGATAAACATAAATGATGCTGTCCACGAAATTAACACCAAGCCTGTGAGCGCTTCAATACCCGCTAGGAATCTAATATTGCCTTTGGCGACTATGTCACCAAAACCGAGTGAAGTGTAATTTACAAATGAAAAATACACACAATCCATCACACTTTTATCAAAGTTACCCACCAAACTACCAAAATCGCCTTGATGCACTAAAAAGTAATATCCAAATGCAAATATCCAAATCTCAACCACATGTGCGAATAAAGCGCCAAACACACCAGCCAATACGCGCAACCTGTGTTTAATGGGCAATTTTGGAATAAAAATTGTGAGTTGATTTACTGCCTCAAAATGAATTAACACGGTAATAGCTACCAGTAAGCTATTGACTATATAGGTAGTTATCATGGTTTAGTATTCGCCGCTAAATGTTTGGTTTTTAAACCAAGTTACGCGCACGTAACTCTGCTTTAATATACGCATAATAAATTGGCGCAGCCACAATGCCAGCCAAGCCAAACGCAGCTTCCATCACGAGCATCGCTATTAACAACTCCCACGCATTAGCCCGAATTTGGCCACCTACAATGCGCGCATTTAAAAAATATTCAAATTTATGAATCACAATTAAATAAGCTAATGAGGCAATCGCAATGCCAAGTGACTGACTTAAACTCACCACCACAATCATAGAATTTGATACCAAATTACCTACCACTGGAATTAACCCGACTACAAAAGTAATGGCAATCATAGTTTTAACTAATGGTAAATGAATGCCCATTAACGGCAATATGACAGCCAAATAAATACCTGTCACAGTAGTATTGATGGCCGAAATACGCACTTGCGCAAACACCACACGCCGAAAAGAATCACCAAATAACTCACCGCGCTCTGCTAACGCACGCGAAAAAGGCTTGTAGCTATCGATTACCATTGCATCTCTTACCGCCAACATGCCGCCAATAATCATGCCAATTAAAACATGTGCGGTAATTCTGCCAGCTTCCTTGCCCACAACTTGTAGCTCACCAGCATGTACCCTTAGCCAGCCTGTTGCTTGCTCTTTAAAGGCCATTGCATCTGCGGGTAAGCGCTCAAGTAGCCAGCCTGGTAGTATTTTGCGTGAATCTTCAAGAATTTGCGCCATTTTGGCAAGCAGCACCGTTAGACTACCTGCATCTGAGCGCAAAAATGCAACTAAGCCAGCGCCTACAAGCGTTAATAAGCCAACGATAATGGCTGCTAAAATGCCGACCGCCCAAAGTTTAGAGCGATTACTGGGCTTTTTGGTTGGAAAGCGACGTGCAATAAAAGGCGTGATGATATGCACGAGCTCGAACACCAACAACCCTGCAAGCAGCGCTGGCAATAAATGAAATCTCAGCACGAAAAATAAAGTAAACGCCGCGAGTAGCCAAGCCGCAGTTTCGTAAATAGAGGGGGATAATACTTTAGAAATTTTGGTCATACTAAAAATTTTAACCTTTACAATTTAACTGAAGGGTAGCACAAACACGCAAGCATTTTTGCTTAGCACATAAATGTTGCGCTTTACCCACCATACAGCTTAAAGCGATTAAGAAAGTTCGTCGCCTCATCAACAGGTAACGACAACACCAGATCAATCTGCTCATTAAATGCTTTGCTAATAATACTGCCATTACACTTTGCCAAACTACTGGTTATCATGTCCATTTGCTTATACGTAATGGTGAGTGAATATGCGCGCATTTCAACAAAAGTGCTGGTTTTGGCGGCGTCTAAGGCCAACTTAGCCGTACCGCCATAAGCCCGCGCCAAGCCACCCGTGCCTAAGTTTACGCCGCCATAATAGCGAATAACCGCCACGCAAACATTTATTAAATCGCGCCCTTCGATGAGTTTAAGTACTGGCATGCCAGCAGTGCCTGATGGTTCACCCGCATCTGAAAACCTTGGTACGATGCCCTGCTCAGTTTTAAGCCGAAACCCATAAGCCAAATGATGCGCCGTTGGGTGCTGAGAGGCAAAAGCACGTAGCGCAGCGCCTATTTCACGCTCATCTGCCACTGGCATTGCCATGGAAATAAAACGAGACTTTGTGATTGTTTGCTCGGCAAAACCTGCTTGAGTGATGATTAACAACGACGCAAACCCAAGCTAATTTAAACCAGTAATTGCACCAGCTTTATTCACGCCAATACGCTCACTTGCTGGCTGCATGGGCAAGCCTGGCATGGTCATAATATCGCCACAGATTGCCACAATAAAACCTGCGCCACGTGACAATTTTAACTCACGCACTTTCAGCACATGCCCTACTGGCGCGCCACGCAGCGCAGAGTCTGATGAAAATGAATATTGCGTTTTGGCAATGCACACTGGGTAATTTTCGTAATCTTTTTCAAAGACTTGCAATTGCGCAAGCGCGGCAGCAGATAATTCCACATGGCTTGCGCCATATATTTTTTTTGCGATTGTTTCTATTTTTTGCAATAACGGTAAGTTATCTGGGTAAAGCAATTTAAAAGTGCTGCTGGCATTTTTTACGATATTAACAACTTCATTTGCCAAGTCCACCGCCCCTGCGCCGCCCTGTGCCCAATGCTTGCACACCACGGCCTTTACACCCACATGATTTAATTCAGTTTGCAACAGCTCAATTTCTGCATTTGTGTCACATGTAAAATGGTTAATGGCTACAATTACATGCAAACCAAAATGCGTTTTAAGGTTGTACACATGTTTATGTAAATTAGACATGCCAAGCTTTAAAGCGGTTAAATTTTCTTGATTCAAGTTAGCCACATCAACACCGCCGTGATATTTTAGCGCACGTACAGTGGCCACTAACACCACCGCGGCTGGTTGTAAGCCTGCTTTTCGGCATTTAATATCAATAAATTTTTCTGCGCCTAAATCTGCGCCAAAGCCTGCTTCTGTCACTACATAATCTGCTAACTTTAGCGCGGCTTTGGTCGCCACTACAGAGTTACAACCGTGCGCGATATTGGCAAACGGCCCGCCATGCACGATAGCTGCTGTGTGTTCTAAAGTTTGTACGATTGTCGGCTGAAAAGCGTTTTTTAACAACGCTGTCATAGCGCCTTCGGCTTGTAAGTCGCTTGCCAATACGGGTTGCTGCTGCGAGTTAACTCCAATTTGAATATTACCTAAACGCATTTGCAAGTCGTCTAACGTTGTCGCCAAACAAAATATGGCCATTACTTCACTGGCTACGGTAATATCAAAACCAGTTTGTCGATTATATGTTTTGGCTTTATCGCCTTTAATATCAGTATGCAGCGTGACGTTACGCAAAGCACGGTCATTCATATCCATGCAACGTCGCCAAGTAACCTCGGCAATATTAAGCACGTTGCCCTGATAAATATGGTTATCAATCAAAGCAGCTAGTAAATTATTAGCGCTGGTAATGGCGTGAAAGTCGCCCGTAAAATGTAAATTTACATCTTCCATCGGCACCACTTGCGCGTAGCCGCCACCTGTTGCTCCACCTTTCATGCCAAATACTGGCCCAAGCGAGGGCTCGCGCATGCACACCATGGCTTGTTGATTTTTATTGGCTAATACTATATTCAGCGCATCCGCCAGGCCGATTGTGGTGGTCGTTTTACCTTCGCCTGCGGGTGTTGGACTAATGGCCGTGACTAAAATTAACTTGCCGTCTGGCTTTGTTTGTAGCATTTGAATCGTATTTGCACTTAACTTAGCAATGTGATGCCCGTATGGAATCAAATTATCACTAGTTAAATGTAGCTTAGCCACAACCTTTGCTATCGGCTTTAGCGTTGCCGCTTGGGCGATTTCAATGTCGGACTTCACATTAGCCATTTAATTACCTACGCCCGCCCAAAATACTACCCAATACGCCGCGTAAAATCTGCCGCCCAAGCTGCGAACCTATAGCTCTAGCTGCACTTTTTGCTGCGGCTTCAATCACTGTTTCTCGACCTTTTGAAGGCTTACTGCCACCAAACAACCCGCCCCAGCTAAAGCCTTCATCGGCTTTGGCTTCGGTGGCACTTTGGTCTGCGCGTGCTTTTAAAATTTCATAGGCAGACTCTCGGTCTACCGTTTTTTCGTAAAAACCAAACACATTTGATGCCTTTACTGCATCACTGCGCTCGCCATCTGTAATCGGCCCAATGCGGCTGGCTGGCGGACAAACAAAGGTACGCTCCACAGGCGTTGGAATGCCTTTTTCATCGAGAAAAGATACTAGTGCTTCGCCAACACCTAGCTCGGTAATCGCTGTAGCAACATCTACTTTGGGGTTAACTCTAAAAGTTTCGGCAGCGGCGCTCACCGCTTTTTGGTCGCGAGGCGTAAAGGCTCGCAAAGCATGCTGCACGCGGTTACCCAGCTGACCAAGCACAATATCAGGAATATCTAACGGGTTTTGGCTTACAAAATACACGCCCACGCCTTTTGAGCGAATCAACCGCACCACTTGCTCAATTTTAGTGAGTAAAGCCTGCGGCGCATCGGTAAATAACAAATGTGCTTCATCAAAGAAAAATACCAATTTTGGTTTTTCTAAATCGCCAACTTCAGGCAGTTTTTCAAATAATTCTGAAAGCAGCCAAAGTAATAAAGTGGCATAAATGCGCGGTGAATTGAATAATTTATCTGACGCTAAAATATTAACAACGCCACGGCCTTGTGAATCCGTTTGCATTAAGTCGTCTAAGTTCAGCGCTGGCTCGCCAAACAACTGATCTGCGCCTTGCGTTTCAAGCTCCAATAAACTGCGCTGCACCGCGCCCACACTGGCGGCGGAGATGTTGCCATATTGTGTTTGGTACTCAGCCGAGTTTTCTGCCGCATGTTGCATCATGGCGCGTAAATCTTTAAGGTCTAGCAGTAGCCAACCTTTATCGTCAGCAATTTTAAATACAGAATTAAGCACACCGCCTTGCACGTCATTCAAATTAAGCAAGCGAGCCAATAACAATGGGCCCATTTCAGCAATGGTTGTGCGTACTGGGTGGCCTTTTTCGCCAAATACGTCCCAAAAAGTGACTGGGCATTTTTTGTAACTAAATTCTGATAACGCTAACAGCTGCACACGCGCTTCAACCTTTGGGTTGCCGCCGCCCGCTTGGCTCATGCCTGCTAAATCGCCCTTTACATCCGCCATAAACACTGGCACACCTAAGTGAGAAAAACCTTCTGCCAGCGTTTGCAAAGTCACGGTTTTACCTGTACCCGTGGCACCTGCAATTAAGCCGTGGCGATTCGCCATTTTAGGCAAAATAAAACTAGAAATTTCGCTATTTTTTGCAATGAGTATTGGTTCGGCCATGCTAATCCTAAATATTGTGGTCGTATGTTGTAATATCTAAACAATGTAGCTGTATTCTAGCAAGCTTTTTACATCAAAAGTGGGTGGTCTTTCGGCAATTGATTGGCGTACCACATTGCCAGTTTATGGCGTAAGGTTTTTTCAGCCACTTGCTCTTCAGGCATTGGCTGAATAACTTTATCATGCACCAGCAAGCGATAAATATAGAGCAACTTTTCGCTCGCTGAATCTGTAGGTTCAAACTCTACCACGCCGCGCCCCTCAGCATATTTTACGCCTGCGAGTAAGGCCTCTTTAAATAATGCGCCTTCATTTTTTAGCTTTTTCATGACAACTCCTTTTCTTAACGATAAGTTTAGAAAAGTCTATTTTAACCCCGCAAGCCTCTGTTTTGTTGAGTTTGTCACAAGCCATTTTTATTGATCATAATAAAGCCGTAAAAATCACTCATCGTTAGCCAGCTCTCACGTACGCGCGCATTCATTGGTAAATCAACATAGCTGCAATACAGGCGCAGAGCGGCTTGCAGGCCGATTGCAAATACAATGAAAGACAGGCGCTTTTAGAAAACGCTTATTGCTAAAAGTCGCCCTTACTCGCTTTATAGATAAGTTCTAACAGGCCTGCTTCTAATTCTTGAGCTGCTTTTTGCGCGCGCGCTGTGGGGTTTTTAATGCTTTTTAAATCAAATGTTGGGCGGTCTAACGCCAAGTAAAGTTTGAATTTTTTATTGGCATCTGGTTTTTCATATATGGCAATTCGGCAAGGCGCAAATACTAAAAATTCTGGGTGATCAAGCATAATTTCTGTGCCCTGACCCAAATTGCAATATGAACGCACTTCTTTAATACCTTGCGGGTCTATGCCGCGTTTTTTCATGTTTTCTGCAATGGGGAAATTGGCTGGATTCACATAATTCATGCCTTCAGAAATACTTTTTAAGCTATCAATGACATCTTGGTAGCTCACGCCCTCACGCACTGGCAGCTCATAAATAGCCGATTCAAGATTGATATTCGGCATATCTGCATGTGGTGCATTTGCCGTCATTGGTAGTGTATTTTTTTTGACAATTTGTTGTGGTGCACAAGCGGTTATCGCTAACAATAATGCAATAAAAATGGGATTTCGCATGTGAGACTCTCTTGTAAAATACTTAAAGTTACTGTCATTGCGAGTGTAGCGTGGCAATCTAAAGTGATGCTTGCAGATTGCCGCGCTACACTCGCAATGACAACCCATCTTGATTATGCGCTTATTTTCAGCGCTTCATTCACAGATTTTCTATTAAAATGCGGCGCGATAAGTTCAATAAAGCCGTACATATAGCCGCGCAAAAAGGCGTCTTTACGCACCCCTAAATAGGTGGTGCTGTTTGCAAATAAATGGCTCACATCAACCATCGCCAAATTAGCATCACGCTCAGCGTCATAGGCCATTTTTGCCAACAAGCCTACACCCAACCCTAATGTTACATAGGTTTTAATCACATCAGCATCAATGGCGGTCAGCACGACATTGGGCGACAAATTCGCATCACTAAATGTTTTTGATACTAGCGAACCACCCGTATAACCAAAGTCATAGGTAATCAATGGGTATTCTGACAATTTCTCTAAAGTCAACAAGCCTTCTTGTAACAATGGATGCCCATGAGGCACAACGACGCAACGATTCCATTGGTAGCATGGCAGGCATAATAAATTTTCAAAATCGCTAATATATTCTGTGGCAATACCAATGTCTGCATCGCCATTAGCCACTTGCTCCGCCACTTGGCTAGGGTTGCCTTGGTGAATATTTAACTTAACATGCGGGTAAGCCGTCATAAACGCTTTAATGGCTGGCGGCAGCCTGTATCGTGCTTGTGTATGCGTTGTAGCGATTGTCAGCGTACCCACTTCAATATTACTAAACTCGTCACCCACACGCTTGATATTATCCACGTCGTGCATCATTTTGGCAGCCAATGATAATATCAGCCTGCCTGGCTCGGTAATGCCCGTGAGGCGCTTACCGTTGCGTAAAAACACCTGCAAACCAATCTCTTCTTCAAACAGTTGAATTTGCTTACTCACGCCTGGCTGCGAAGTAAATAGCACCTCAGCAGCACTGGTAATATTTAAGTCCTGACGCGCAACTTCATGCAGGTATCGTAGTTGTTGTAATTTCACCGTTTAGATACTCCAAATAAATATTCTATATAACTGAAAATTATACATATAGAATAACATATTCTTAAAAGAATTTTTTTACGCCTGATATAGTGCACGCCTATTCGATAAATCCATTGATTTATCGATGCTTGTTGCAAACTATAAAAGTTATACCTAACACTAGATTAACTGGAAATTACTTATGAAAATTAGGGATTTAGATCTATCAGAAAGCTCCATTGCCCACGAGCATGAAGCACTTAGTTTGCCGCCATTAGAGCGTCAAATTGCCGAAGCGGCTACACACCCCATTTTAAAAACGGCTTCGTATTTAGCCATTGCCACGCTGATTAGCCTTGCTATATTTTTATTATATAAGTTATTTAATGGTCATCAAACATCTGGGTTTGATTTAATTAAAGAAGCCATCCACAACCCAATTTTTTGGAATGCGGTTTTAGTTGGCTTAATCGCGCAAGCCATTGATGGTGCGCTTGGCATGGCTTATGGCATTACATCAAGCTCTTTTTTGCTTGCCTATGGCGCATCACCAGCCATTGCTACGGGTGCAACTCACCTGGCTGAAGTATTTACAACAGGCATTTCAGGGGTTTCGCATGTTAAACTTGGCAACGTAAACAAAAAGCTATTTTTAAACTTGCTCATTCCAGGCATTATCGGCGTCATACTCGGTGCGTATGTGATTACCAATGTAGACGGCAAGGCCATTAAGCCTTATATCAGCGGTTACCTACTCATTATGGGCTTGTATGTACTGAGTAAAGCATTTAGACAAATTAAACTCAAAACAGATATTGAGTCAGCCAAAGTCGCCCCGCTAGCCATATTTGGCGGCTTTATGGATACCGCAGGCGGCGGTGGCTGGGGTCCTATTGTGACCACTTCTTTAGTGGGCGCAGGGCACCACCCACGCACCACGATTGGCACGGTTAATTTTGCGGAATTCTTTTTAACAGTGACTTCTGCCGCGGCTTTTTTTACTTTGCTTGATGGCAGCGTATGGGTGATTGTAGCGGGCTTGGTGGTAGGAGGTTTATTTTCAGCCCCATTTGCCGCCTACGCAACACGCCATTTTAAAACTAAAACTTTATTGATTTTAGTCGGCCTGCTGATTAGCTGCGTGAGCATTTACAGCTTAAGCAAACTTTTTTAACTTTATTAATTTTAACTTTATTAAAACCAAATCACATGTATCAATACGACGAAATAGACCAAAAAATTGTAGATGAGCGCGTTGCACAGTACCGTGACCAAGTGCGCCGCTATTTAGCTGGCGAACTAAGCGAGGACGAGTTCCGTCCACTTCGCTTACAAAATGGCCTGTATATTCAACGCCAAGCGCCCATGTTACGCATTGCCGTGCCATACGGCATGTTATCTAGCCGTCAATTGCATAAATTGGGTGATATTGCCGCTAAATATGACCGCAGTTATGGGCATTTTTCAACACGCCAAAACTTGCAATTAAACTGGCCTAAACTTGAAGATACGCCTGACATCTTAGCTGAACTTGCCACGGTAGAAATGCACGCTATTCAAACCTCTGGCAACTGCATCCGCAATATCACCACAGACCAATTTGCAGGTGTTGCACCCGATGAAATTGTTGACCCACGCGCCATGGCTGAGATTATCCGTCAATGGAGCACTTTTCACCCTGAGTTCGCCTTGCTGCCACGTAAATTCAAAATAGCTGTTTCTGGTACTAAAGATGACCGCGCCGTGGTGCAAATGCACGACATCGGCATGGAATTTTATATTGATACCAACCAACAACTTGCGATTAAAGTGTGGGTTGGCGGTGGTTTAGGCCGCACGCCAATTTTAGGTGCGGTGATTCGTGAGCATTTAGAGTGGCAACATGCGCTCACTTATTGCGAAGCGATTGTTCGCGTGTATAACTTGCATGGTCGCCGCGATAACGCTTACAAAGCGCGTATTAAAATTTTAGTAAAAGCGCTTGGCATTGAAGAATTTAAACGCCAAGTAGAAACCGAATGGGCGCACTTAAAAGATGCGCCAAACACCATTACAGAAGCTGAATTAGCGCGTGTAGCCAAGCATTTTGAAGCCATGCCTTATGAAACAAAGCCTGCGCAAGACGCCAGCTTTGATGCGGCAATTGCCAGCAACCCAGCCTTTGCGGCTTGGGCAAAACGCAGCTTACACGCCCACAAAATTGCGGGTTACCGCGCGGTGACGCTTTCACTCAAACCGCATGGTACTGCGCCAGGTGATGCCAGCTCAGAACAAATGCACTTGGTGGCAGACTTAGCCGAACAATATAGTTTTGGCGAATTACGTGTTTCGCACGAGCAAAATTTAATTTTGGCCGATGTGAAACTAAGTGACTTATTTGCTGTGTGGCAAAAAGCGCGTGCGCATGGCTTAGCCACACCAAATATTGGCTTGCTAACTGACATTATTTGCTGTCCAGGTGGCGACTTCTGTTCATTGGCGAACGCAAAAAGCATCCCGATTGCCGTTGCTATTCAACAGCAATTTGATAACTTAGATTATTTGCATGATATTGGAGACATTGAGCTGAATATTTCAGGCTGCATGAATGCCTGCGGGCACCACCACGTGGGCCACATTGGCATTTTGGGCGTGGATAAAGACGGCTCAGAATGGTATCAAGTTTCAATTGGCGGCAAACAAGGTAACGATGCCAGCCTCGGTAGCGTGATTGGCCCTTCATTCTCAGCCGAAGAAATGCCAAGCGTCGTGCAAAAACTCATTGATGTTTACCTAAAAGAACGCACGCCAGAAGAATTGTTTATTGATACTGCGCGTCGCTTAGGTGTGGCGCCGTTCAAAGCGCATGTGTATTTAGATAAAAGTCTTGCGAAAGAAGGAGTTGCAGTATGAGCAATTTAATTAAAGAAAATGCGATTGCAAACGACGAATGGACTTTGGTCAACCTACCAGCCAGCCAAGTGGAAGAGCGCAAACAAGCGGGTAAAGTTGTGCTATTTAAACTCACAGGCGAACAAACCGTAACGGATGAGCAAATTGCTGGCACGGTGATTCCAACCACTGGCAAAGTGATTGTGCCTTTGAGCGTATATGTGGCTCAAAAAGACACCCTCAAAAGCCGCATGAATGCTGGCTCTGCAGGCATATGGTTAGACACGCACGAAGCGCTTGAAACTTTAATTTCTAACGTTGACGACATCAACAATCTGCCAATTATTGCCGTGCATGTTGAGCGCTTTGCCGATGGTCGTATTTTCTCGCTCGGCACATTATTACGTACGCGTTACGGCTTTAGAAATGAGCTACGCGCCTTTGGTGACGTGCTTCGCGATCAACTTTTCTTCTTAAAACGCAGTGGTTTTAACAGTTATTTAATCCGAGCTGGCCGCTCTGCCGAAGAAGCTTTAGCGAGCTTAAATGACTTCACCATACCCTACCAAGGCGCAGTAGATGAGCCTAGCCCAGTGTTTAAACGCTACAATCGAGTTGTATAAAATGAGCGATTCTGTTTCTATGCTAAAGCCTGCGGCCAGCAACCCTGCAACCAAGCCAGTGTTGACCGATACGCTGATTGCCAGCGTGAACGCCAAAACAGCTAACGTGTTAGTTTTGTTAAAAAATGCTAGTAAAGAATTAAAAAGCGAAGAATTAAAAAATATCACTTTTGCCAACAGCTTTGGTGCTGAAGACATGGTGCTCACCGACATTATTTTAAAAAACAATTTAGCGATTGAGATTTTTTCACTTGATACCGGCCGCCTGCCAGTTGAAACTTACGATTTAATCGCACAAACTGAAAAACACTACAACACCAAATTAAATGTGTATTTTCCACAAGCCGCCACTGTTGAGTTTTATGTAAAAACCAACGGCATCAACGCGTTTTATGAATCTATTGAGTTACGCAAAAGCTGTTGCCATATGCGCAAAGTAGAGCCGCTGCAACGTGCGCTTAAAGGTAAAGCCGCTTGGATTACAGGCATGAGAGCTGCGCAAGCGACCACCAGAGCCAGCTTGCCAGTACGTGAATTTGATGAAGGCAACCAACTAGAAAAATTCAACCCGCTAAGCGATTGGTCAGAACAAGAAGTTTGGGCCTACATCAACCTGCACCAAGTGCCGTATAATGCACTCCATGACCAATTTTACCCCAGTATTGGTTGCGCACCATGTACACGCGCCATTGCCATGGGTGAAGATGTGCGCGCAGGCCGCTGGTGGTGGGAAGACCCTACAAATAAAGAATGTGGGTTACACGTTAAGAAGTAACTGCTAAAAAATAAACCTTTTAAGTTTTACCACCTATAAAAATATTTTTAATCGCTAATAAATTATGACCATCAAACAACCATTGAGCCACTTAGACTGGTTAGAATCCGAAGCCATCTACATTCTGCGTGAAGTTGCAGGGCAATGCTCCAACCCTGTATTGCTATTTTCAGGCGGCAAAGATTCGCTCTGCATTTTGCGATTGGCTGAAAAAGCGTTTCGCCCAGGTAAATTCCCATTTCCGCTCATGCACATTGACACAGGTCACAACTACAAAGAAGTGATAGCGTTTCGCGACCAACGCGCCGCTGAACTAGGTGAACGCTTGATTGTGCGCTCAGTTGAAGACTCAATGAAACGTGGCACAGTGGTGCTGAAATCAGCCGATGAATCGCGCAATAAACACCAATCTGTGACTTTGCTTGAAGCCATTGAAGAATTTGGTTTTGATTGCTGCATTGGCGGCGCCCGTCGCGATGAAGAAAAAGCCCGTGCAAAAGAGCGTATTATGAGTTTTCGCGATGAGTTTGGTCAGTGGGATCCAAAAAATCAACGTCCAGAATTGTGGAATTTGTACAATGCGCGTTCACATAAAGGTGAGAATATTCGCGCGTTTCCTATCAGCAATTGGACGGAAATGGACGTTTGGCAATACATTGAGCGTGAAAATTTAGCCCTACCTAGCATTTACTTTGCGCACCAGCGTGATGTCGTAATGCGCGGCGGTTCAATTGTGCCTGTGAATGTGCCGCTTGTGAGTGGCGAGTTGACTAACCCAGTAAAAGCGGGCGAAGAAATCATCAATATGCAAGTGCGCTTTAGAACCGTGGGCGATATTAGCTGCACCGCACCAGTCATTAGCGACGCAGACAATGTAAGCAAAATCGTACTAGAAACCGCCACCAGCACTATTACCGAGCGCGGCGCGACCCGCTTGGATGACCAAACCAGCGATGCAAGTATGGAACAACGTAAAAAAGAAGGTTATTTCTAATGAGCAATACAACACATAACGATTCATTATTACGCTTTATGACTTGTGGCTCTGTCGATGACGGCAAAAGCACGCTCATTGGCCGTTTGCTATTTGACACCAAAACCATTTTGGCCGACACACTCACGCAAATATCCAACACCTCTAAAAAACGCGGTATGGAAGCAGTCGATTTATCGCTACTTACCGATGGCCTGCAAGCCGAGCGTGAACAAGGTATTACCATTGATGTGGCTTATCGCTATTTCAGCACAGGCACACGTAAATACATTATCGCCGATGCACCTGGTCACGAGCAATACACGCGCAATATGGTGACTGCCGCTTCTACCGCCAACTTGGCGATTATCCTCATTGACGCGCGCCGTGGCGTACTCACACAAACACGCCGCCATAGCTATTTAGCGCATTTGGTGGGCATTCAACACATTGTGGTTGCCGTTAACAAAATGGATTTGGTGAATTATGACCAAGCTGCTTACGACAAAATTTGTGCAGATTATTTAACATTCGCAAATGAAATCGGCTTTGCACAAGCGCGCGATATTAAGTTTTTACCGATGTCTGCCTTAGCTGGCGATATGCTAGTTGACCGCTTAGAAAATATGCCATGGTACACAGGCGAAACGCTGCTAGAAATTTTAGAATCAGCGCCAGCAGCGCACACTGAAGGCAATGAAGAATTCCGCTTTCCCGTGCAATTTGTATGCCGCCCACACGCAAGCGCAGACGCTGATTTGCACGACTTTAGAGGCTTTATGGGCAGAATTGAAAGCGGCAACATCGCGGTAGGCGATGCTGTTACCGTGCTGCCAAACGGCTATCAATCAAAAGTTAAAGCCATTCAACTCGGTGAAGCACAATTGCAAAGTGCACAAACAGAGCAAAGTGTCACCTTATTGCTAGAAGATGAAATTGATACTTCTCGCGGCGATATGATTGTGAAAACTGGCAGTAACATTGCACCAGTAAAACAAATTGAAGCTTTTGTTTGTTGGCTTTCAGAAACACCGCTATCACCAGCGCGCACTTACGTAATTCGCCACACTTCACGTGAATCTAAAGCCAAAGTGGGCGCAATTGCTTACAAAGTAGATGTGAATACGCTTGAGCAACAAGCCACAACTGACTTGAAAATGAACGACATTGCGCGCATTACCTTTAAACTCGCCCAGCCGCTAATGGTGGATAGCTACAACACCAACCGTGCCACTGGGGCATTTATTGTGATTGATGAAAGTACTAACAATACCGTTGGCGCAGGCATGATTGTTTAATCATTTGTTGATATTTCGCAACAATTAAGCCAAGCAACTTAACAAGATTTCTAATAAAATAACGTTTTAGCATTTAACGCTGTAAAAGGATTCAAAATGACTTATGTAGTGACCGAAAATTGTATTCAATGCAAATTTACCGATTGCGTAGATGTATGCCCAGTAGATTGCTTTGTAGAAGGCCCAAACTTCTTAGCAATTAACCCAGATGAATGCATTGATTGCACACTTTGTGTTGCAGAATGCCCTGCCGAGGCGATTTTTGCCGAAGATGACGTACCTGCAGACCAGCAAGCCTTTATTGCGCTAAACGCACGCTTGGCCAAAGTTTGGCCTGTCATTACCTCGCGTAAACCCGCGCTTGAAGACGCTGAAGCCATGAACGGCGTGCCAGGCAAGCTAGATTTGCTGATTGAATAGTTTTTTGCGATTCAAAATATAGAGATTCAAAAAAGGAGGCTTTGCCTCCTTTTTTGTTTTATACGCAAAATTATGTTGTAATTGCATTTTCGTCCTAACTAAACCATGAAAGCATCCTTAAAAACTGGCATTCAATATACGCACACTTTCATTGTGCCAAAGTCAAAAACCGTGCCTGCGCTTTATCCTGAAGCAGAAGAATTTATCGCCATGCCTGAGGTATTTGCCACGGGATTTTTGGTTGGGTTTTTAGAATGGGCTTGCATTAAAGCCATTAACCCGCATTTGGATTGGCCGCAAGAGCAAACCGTTGGCACACACATCAATGTAAGCCATCAAGCCGCAACGCCTGCTGGGCTAAAAGTCACAGCCAATGTTGAATTAGTGGCTATTGAAGGCAGAAAACTTGTGTTTAATGTTGAAGCACACGATAGCATTGAGTTGATTTCAACAGGCACACACGAGCGATTTATTATCAACCGTGAAAAATTTGATGCTAAATTAGCCGCTAAAAAAGCATAAAAAAAATATGGAACTCATCTCAAACCTAGCCCTTGCAGGTGGCCTTAGCTGGGCAAGCGGCTTGCGGCTTTACATCACCGTGTTCACCGTAGGTATGATGAATAAATTTGGCTATATTCATCTACCCGCCACGCTAGATATATTGAGCAACCCCATTGTATTAGGCGTAGCAGGCTTATTAGCGGTGGTTGAATTTTTAGCCGACAAAATCCCCTATGTAGATACTGCTTGGGACGGCATTCAAACCTTCATTCGCATCCCCGCTGGCGCATTGCTAGCCATGGGCGCCATCAACACCCCAGACCCCGCAATAGCCTCCATCGCCGCCCTACTTGGTGGCTCACTCGCAGGCGCAACCCACGCCACCAAAGCTGGCAGCCGCGCCTTAATCAACACCTCACCCGAGCCCGTAAGCAATATCGCCGCCTCATTTGGTGAAGAAAGCGCACTCATCACGGGCGGCTGGCTAGTATTCGCCCACCCTGCCGTGTTTATTGGCGTGCTATGCGGGTTTATTGTGCTGATGTTTTGGATGCTGCCTAAAGTTTGGCGCGGAGTGAAAATGGTGTTGGGTAAGCTAAAGTTTAAAATACCTAACTAACTTAACACCATGCAAATTAAACCTGAAGATTATAGTTATAGCATTAACAATGTTGCGAGAATATTTGCCAAGCACGTCAAATACAACAGCTTCTACACTCGTAAAAACGGCATTGAATTTACAAATGAAAAACTACCTAGCGTCATTGATTATGACGCTTTCAGCGCCCCTATTTCAGTGCAATCAGGTTGGTTTTGGGATGTTTTAATTTTCCCCTCTAACGAATATGTAATTAAATTTGGTGGTATCAACAAAACACTATCAGAATCTTTGAGATTAAACCTCAACCGCCATATTAAAAATTACACCAAAATAATACTTAAACAAATTGAACCTGCTATAAACCAAGCCACAATAGACGCTCACAAGTTAAACCTGCTTACTAACAAATATTACATTCGTCATGATCAAGCTAACAAATGGATTTCCACTTATCAATGGCTAGCTATTCATTTAAAGAATCTTAATCTTTTAAAAAAGCTTACTGATAATAGCCAAAATAATTTAGAGCTCATCAAACCATTCCTTGAAAAAGGCTACCAAAGAGTTAAAGCACTTAATCAAAACTTTGTATCAAATCAGCTTTCAAATTACGAAGTATTTTTCAACCAAATTGAAATCAACCCACTCACTGAAAATCAACGCAAAGCCTGCGTCATTGATGAAAAGTACAATCTCGTATTAGCGGGTGCTGGTACGGGTAAAACCAGTACGATGGTGGGGCGTGCTGGTTATTTACTTAAATCAGAATTAGCTAAGCCTGATGAGATTCTAATGCTGGCTTATGCTAACAAAGCAGCTCAAGAAATGGACGAACGCATTCGTGAAAAACTTGGCATTCAAAATCTCACTGTAAAAACATTTCATAGCTTAGGTTTAGAGATTATCGGCCAAGTGGAAGGCAAAAAACCATCCATCCACGAAATGGCCACAGATGAACGTGTGCGAACAAAGTTTATTGATAATCAGTTTCAGCACTTACTTCAAAATAAGGACTACCAAGCCCTTTTAATTCATTACTTTGCCAACCTTATTTACCCCTACAAAAGTCAATACGAATTTAAAAGCTTAGGTGAATACACTGCTTATATTTTAGAAAATGACATTCGCACTCTACAAGGTGAACTAGTTAAAAGTTATGAAGAATGTGAAATTGCAAATTTTTTATATCGGCAAGGAGTGGAATATCAATATGAAGCAAAATATAAGATTGATACACGCACACCAGATTACAAACAATATCAGCCTGATTTTTACTTAACCGATTACGATATTTACATTGAACATTTTGCAGTTGACCAACAAAATAAAACGCCGCCATTTATTAACCAAACTATATATCTACAAGGCATGACGTGGAAACGCGCTTTGCATCAACAGCACCAAACCAAACTCATTGAAACTTATAGCTATTACAAACAACAAGAAAGACTGTCTGAAGCATTAGATGAAAAACTCACTGCGGCAGGTGTTAAATACAAGCCTTTACCAGCCAATCAACTATTAGCAAACCTTAACTCACAAGGACAGTTCTCAGAATTTAGTAAGTTGATGTCCTCAATTTTGGCATTATTCAAATCTGCGTGTTTAACGTTACAAGAACTCAGTGCTAAATTTTCGGTTAGTGAAAACAAAGCCCGAGCAGAAGCCACTATTCAACTATTTGAGCCCATTTATAACGCTTACCAAACTGAGCTTAAAAATACAAATAGCATAGACTTTGATGACATGATTGCGCGGGCAATTGAATACATTGAAACTGGACGTTATCAATCACCCTTTTTATATATTTTAGTAGATGAATTTCAAGATATTTCTGCCAGCCGTGCGCGTTTACTCAAAGCCTTAATGGCGCAACAAGCCAATGCCAGCCTGTTTTGTGTGGGCGACGATTGGCAAGCTATTTACCGATTTACAGGTAGCGATGTTTCATTGACTAAAGATTTTTCTGAGCATTTCGGCTATACCGCTACTAGCATTTTAGATAAAACCTTTAGATTTAATAACAAAATTGGTGAAGTGGCTTCACGCTTTATTAGTGAGAACCCTAGCCAAATACAAAAAGTGATTGAAAGTCATGCAAAAATAGATAACAGCGCAGTTTCGCTCATTAAAACAAATGATAATGAGATTGGACTTGAGGCGGCACTTAAAGCTATTAGTGAGAAAATTTCAAAACCGTCTAGTGTTTTGTTGCTAGGTCGCTTTAGTTTTAATGCGCCAACAAATCTAAGTACCCTTAAAAAAACGTATGCAAACTTAAAGATTGCGTTTATGACAGCTCACGGCTCAAAAGGCAAAGAAGCTGATTATGTGATTGTACTTAACCTTATCAAAGGCAAGCACGGCTTTCCCTCTGAGAAAGCAACAAACCCATTATTAGCGCTATTACTTCCAAAAACTGAAGACTATAAACACGCCGAAGAACGGCGTTTATTCTACGTAGCTTTAACACGAGCAAGGCATCATGTTTATTTAATCACAGATGCCAACAAGCCATCCCCATTTGTAGTTGAGCTAATTGACAAAGGTTACCCAATAGTGGCCGATGAATTTAAAGGCAATTCCTTTCAAGATAAAATGGCCAGCAACTGCCCGAGTTGTAAATCAGGATTTTTAACAGCAAGAGATGGCTATAGCAGCTTCTTTGGTTGTAGCAATTTCCCTGTTTGCAAATACACCGAAAAAGCGTGTAAATGGTGCGGGAGCGGTCTAATCACTAAAGGTGAGCTACGGCATTGCGCAAATACCCACTGTAACTATAAAGAACCTATTTGCCCAGCGTGTGGTGGCGCTATGATTTTCCGCAAAAATGGTAATTTCTGGGGCTGCACTCACTATAAAAAAGATGATGTATTTTCATGTGGCTACACCACCAAACTTATTGATTTAGGCACTAAACCTAAGCTATGACCGCTCTCAAATACCTGCAACACTACCCCACGCATATGCAAGACAAAATTCGTCATCTGCAAACGCAAAATGCGCTGGGCGATTACATTACGCAGCGCTATCCGCAATCGCACAGCATACAAACTGATAAAGCTTTATATCAATACAGCAATGAGATTAGGCAAGCATTTCTGCGCAATGCGCCGTTGCTTGATAAAGTGCATTACGACAGCAAATTGAGCATTTCTCATCACGCATTAGGCCTAAATACGGCAGTTTCGCGCGTGCAAGGTGACAAGTTAAAAGCCAAAAAAGAGATTCGTATTTCTAACTTTTTTAAAGAAACACCTGTTGAATTTTTACGTATGATTGTGGTGCATGAGTTGGCGCATTTAAAAGAACGCAATCACGACAAAGCCTTTTATCAACTGTGCCAATACATGGAGCCTGATTACCATCAGCTTGAGTTTGATTGCCGAGTATATTTAACTTGGAAAGATGTTTAGCATAAAAAATATTGCATTTAGCGTGCGGTTAAACGGCCAAAGTATTGTAAAATTGCGTCTTGGCGGGCCTCCCCGCATTGTGAAGTAGCCAATCTGGTCAGGTGCGGAAGCAAGCAGCCACAACTATTAAGCAAGTGCCGGGGTAAAGGCTCGCCTCTTTCGTTTTTAGAGCATCTATTCAATCAAAACTAAAGACTAGAACTCAATTTTGCGCTAAAGTTACACCCCTATGAGCTATCAAGTCCTCGCGCGCAAATGGCGCCCAAAATCTTTTGAAACACTGGTCGGGCAAGACCATGTAGTGCGCGCGCTCACCAATGCGCTTGAGCAAAATCGCCTGCATCATGCTTACCTGTTTACTGGCACGCGCGGTGTTGGCAAAACTACCCTAGCCCGCATTTTAGCTAAATCGCTCAATTGTGAAACGGGTATTACCGCCACGCCATGTGGCGTTTGCAATGCGTGTACTGAAATTGACCGTGGCCGTTTTGTAGATTTAATTGAGGTAGATGCCGCCAGCAATACGCAAGTAGATGCCATGCGCGATTTGCTAGATAACGCCCAGTACGCGCCAACTTCTGGCCGCTTTAAAGTGTACATTATCGATGAAGTGCACATGCTCTCAAAAAGCGCGTTTAACGCCATGCTTAAAACGCTAGAAGAGCCACCAGCGCACGTTAAATTCATTCTTGCGACCACTGACCCACAAAAAGTGCCTGTCACCGTGCTATCGCGCTGCTTGCAGTTTAATCTGCGCCAAATGGCGGGTACTTCTATTATTGGGCATTTGCAAAACATTCTTGGGCAAGAAAATATTCCATTCGAACCAACCGCGCTACATTTAATTGCTCGGGCTGCCGATGGCAGCATGCGCGACGCATTATCGCTCACCGACCAAGCCATTGCTTACGGCGGCCAAACCGTTAAAGAAGCCGAAGTGCGCGCCATGCTGGGCGCTATTGATAAAAGTTATTTGTATCAACTGCTAAACGCATTGCTGGCAAATGATGGCGCAGGCCTTATGGCGCAAGCCAAAATAATGGAAGAACGCAGTTTATCATTTGAAGGTGCGTTGAATGATTTAGCGCAGTTGCTACACCAAATTGCCGTGGCGCAAACTGTGCCAGATAGCGTGGCGGATGATTTACCTGAGCGTGAAATATTACTCGATTTAGCGCAAAGAATTCCCGCAGAAACTTTGCAACTTTATTACCAAATCACCTTGCTTGGCCGCCGTGACATTGGCCTAGCGCCAGATGAATTTGCGGGTTTTACCATGAGTTTATTGCGCATGTTAGCGTTTACGCCGAATGATGGCGGCGCTCGCACGGCTACCATTACTGGCAAAGCACCAATAGCAAGCGCACCTAAAGCCGCAGCACTGAGCCAAACTGCACCTGCCGCAACTATGCAAGTTGCACAGCCAATAGCTGCGCCATACAACAATGCAGAAAATGTAACTGAACCTAATCAAGCCGCAAGCATTCAAAATTCAAGCAGTTCTACTGATAATTCTGACGAAATTGCTAGTGCCAGCCCATTTAACGGCAATTGGCGCGGCTTGTTAGACCAACTCAAACTTGGCTTAGCGCGCAATTTAGCCCTCAACAGCGAGCTATTAAGCTATGACGAAAATACCTTGCGCTTCGCCATTCAAGAAAAAGACAAAGGCATGCTAAGCCCCATGTATCAAGACAAATTGGCACAAGCATTGCAACAATATTTCGGCCGAAAAATTCGCTTAGAATTTAGCGTCAGTGGCAGCGATGCCAACACGCCAGCCAAGCAAGTAGCTCAAGAAAAAGCCCACGCCCAAGCCAATGCCGAAAATGCGATTGAGCAAGATGGCTTTGTGCAAGCGCTTATTAACGATTTTGGCGCGTCAATTATTCCAAATTCAATTAAACCAATCTAAAACTAGGAGAGAATTATGATGAAAGGTGGCATGGGCAATATGATGAAACAAGCCCAAATGATGCAAGCAAACATGCAAAAAGCGCAAGCTGAGCTGGCGAATATTGATGTTGAAGGTGTTGCCGCGAATGGCTTAGTAAAAGTCACCATGGCCTGCAACAACGTAGTTAAACGCGTGACTTTAGACGACAGCGTGATGGACGACAAAGAAACGCTTGAAGACTTACTCGTTATCGCCCTAAAAGACGCCACCGCAAAAGCGGAAGCCACATCATCAGCCCGCATGGCTAATTACATGCCTGCTGGCATGAAATTACCATTTTAAAACGAACGCCTACATGAAAGCATTACCTCACTTGAGTTTAGTGGCATGTATGTTTGCAGCATCGTTGGCGCATGCAGGCATGAATAGCAATTCATCCTCAGATGATTACGATTTAGAAACAGGCATTTACGTGCAATTAGTCAACACCACGGCGCTAGATAAATCTAGCGATGCCGAAGCTTATATCGCAAGCAAAAGCGGGGATTACCACCCTAATATCAATTTATTTATTTACAACGCTAAAGATAATACGTCACGCCATTTATTTAATAATAATTATGGTGAAATTCGCACTTACGTACTTGAAACTGCGTTTCAAGAAAACGTTGATGCAAAAAACAAAACGCAAGAAAAGAAAGGCCACTACGTTTATTTAGCAGGTAATGAAAAAGTAAAAAATGATGTTGATGTGATTCAGCGCCCTGTAAACAACAACATACTCATTGAAACTTACCATTCAAAAACAAAAACTTACACCGTATGGAAAGCCAACAAGCTGGTAGGCGAAGCTAAAGTTTTATTTAGTTACCAAACCCCAAGCCAATGGCATGTGGATGCCAAAAATCAAGTGGTTCGTTTAGTCACGCCATTTATACAAAGCCAACAACCTCGTCTAAAAGTTACTAATTACGCATGGTAAATAGCATTATCTCACCATGAAAAATCCTCCTGCACTTGAGCAACTAATTGATAGCCTACGCTGCCTACCTGGCGTAGGGCCAAAATCAGCGCAGCGCATGGCGTATTATTTGCTGCAGCGCGACCGTAAAGGTGCAAACGCATTAGCCAATGCACTCAATACCGCCTTGCAAGTAGTTGACCACTGCCAGCTTTGCAATACGTTTAGCGAGCAACCTATTTGCCCACTGTGCGCGGCAGATAGTCGTGATAAAAACTTGCTGTGCGTGGTAGAAATGCCAACTGACTTGCTCATGCTAGAAAATACCCATGCCTATACTGGTATGTATTTTGTGCTGATGGGCAGATTATCCCCGCTTGATGGCATAGGTCCAAAAGAAATTCACCTAGAAAAACTCATTAAACGCGCACAAGATGGCATTGTGAACGAAGTCATTTTAGCCACTAATTACACGGTTGAAGGCGAAGCAACCGCGCATTACATTAGCGAGCTACTCAAAGCGCGTGGCATTAAAACCAGTCGCATCGCCCGTGGTATGCCGATGGGTGGTGAAATTGAGTATGTAGATAGCGGCACGCTGGCGCAAGCAATGATGGAGCGGCGGGGATTGGTGTAAAACCGTATTGACATACTAAATTTACAAAATAAATGACATCCCACTTTTATAAAAAATATGCCAAATTACATCATTTAATCCTAATCCATTATTTATGGTTATTCATATAATGAACTTATCTTCCAATCAAAATAATTTACTAATTGAGCTTAAGCATATTGAGCTTGAGCTAATCAATGGACGGCATCAGCACTTACGCCATTTCGTGGATCAATATTACTGTTATAAAAATAATTTTGTAAAACGAACTGGGTATGCTGACTGGGAAGGGATAGTTTGGAATGGGCTAGTATCGGTAGAGGCAAGAGCGCTCGGCGATAGAAAAATGGTTGTAAAAGAACATGTCGTTCCTTTACGTGTAGTTACTCAACTACTTATTGAGTTAGGTAATTCACAAAACTTATCTTGCATGACCATCGCAACACTTCTCAACAAATACGTAGTTTTTGCCACAATATCAAAAAGAGAAGACGAATTGCTGCGTAAAAACAAACTCACAAGCAGCATGCCTAAGGGCTACTATGAAGAAAATGATTTTCTTTACAATAATCTGTTATCACGATACATAGCAACAGGGATTGTATTGGAAGAAACCAAGTAGACTGGGTAGATTTCTGCCCACGTTTCAGTCTTTATAAGAACGACAACACCTCACTAGGTGCATCAATCAACGCATCTGCGCCCCACTCCGCTGGCTTGTCCGTTTCCGCAATATAGCCAAACAACGCCACCACCGTTTTCATACCTGCGGCTTTACCTGCTTGCACGTCGCGCTCTGCATCACCCACATAAATACATTCGCTAGGCAGCGCATTTGCGGCTACGCAGGCCATTAACAGTGTGTCTGGCGCGGGTTTTGGTTGCGCGGCATCGTCGCCACATAGTAGGCAAGCGGCGCGTTCATAAAGGTTGGTGTTACCCATTATCACGGCTTTAGTTAAATCTACTGAAAATCGGCGTGGTTTATTGGTGACAATGCCCCATTTAATGCCTTTGGCATCTAGCGCATCTAATAAATCTGCGATGCCTGGCAAAAATTGTGGGTTATTGGTGAACACAGATTGGTATAAATCTAAGTATTCATGCTTCATGGCTTCAAAATTAGCATCTTGTGGTGTAATGCCAAACCCTAGCGCCAGCAAGCCGCGTGAACCGTGCGAGGCAATCGGCCAAATGTCATCATGCGGCAAAGCTGGCTGGCCGTGGCGCGCTAGTTGCATGTTGAGCGCTAAACCTAAATCGTGTGCGGTATCTACTAACGTGCCGTCTAAGTCAAACAGTACAACAGTCATGCAAGTACCGTGTGCATCATATAATTTACCGCTACATCATCGCCTAAGCTGTAGTGCTGCGTAATTGGGTTATAACTCATGCCGCGCATACTGCTCACGTTCAAATCTACTGCCCTCGCCCAGCTAGATAACTCTGAAGGCTTAATGAATTTTGCGTAATCATGCGTGCCTTTTGGCAACATATTAAGTATATATTCTGCGCCGATTACCGCGAATAAATAAGCTTTTGGGTTGCGGTTAATGGTTGAAAAAAACACAGAACCGTTTGCCTTTACGAGCTTGGCGCAGGCCGCAACAATGGCGGCTGGGTTTGGCACATGCTCTAGCATTTCCATACAAGTGACCACATCAAAGCTAGCAGGTTGCTGCGCGGCTAAATCTTCCACCGAAATATATTGATAGTCCACTTTTGCGCCGCTTTCTAGCTGGTGCAATTTAGCTACTTTAAGGGTTTTTTCGCCTAAATCTATGCCTGTCACATCCGCACCTTTAAAGTGCATGGATTCAGATAATATTCCACCGCCACAGCCTACATCAAGCACGCGCTTGCCTTGTAAACTCACTAAGCTATCAATCCAATTGAGTCGCAATGGATTGATTTCATGTAACGGTTTGAACTCGCTAGTTTTATCCCACCATTTATGGGCGAGTTCTCCAAATTTTTGCAGTTCCTGTTCATCTGCATTGATGTTAGCTTGAGTACTCAATGTTTGTGCTGCCTTAGTTTCGGTTGCCATGTGTTAATAATTTCCTTTAATTCATTCGGCTCAATATTGGCAAACATGCCGTTGTTATAGCGCAACTCACCCGCCACCCAAGTGTGCGTCACATGCTCGCGGCCGCATGCATAAACCAAATGCGAGACTGGGTCGTAGCAAGGGCTGGTGTTAAAATCGCTCAGTTTAACTGCGGTTAAATCAGCTAGTTTACCTATTTCAATTGAGCCAATTTTAGCTTCCATGCCCAATGCTTTGGCGGCGTTAATAGTCGCCATTTCTAGGGCTTGGTGCGCAGGTACAACAGTTGCATCGCCACTCGTACCTTTGGCTAACAATGCGCCTAAGCGCATTTCTGCAAACATATCTAAGCGATTATTGCTGGCGGCACCATCAGTACCTAAGCCTACGTTCACGCCCTGTGCTAATAATTGCGCCACTGGCGCAATGCCGCTGGCGAGCTTTAAGTTTGATGTAGGGCAATGAGCAATATGGCAGCCATATTCAGCGAGCATGTCAATTTCATGGTTTAACAAATGTACGCCATGCGCGGCAACAAAGTTTGGCCCGAGCAAACCTAATTGCGCCATGCGCTGAATTGGCCGCATACCAAATTGCTCTTCACTTTGTGCAATTTCATCATGCGTTTCATGTAAATGCGTATGTATCCCTAGGCCTAATTGCTCGGCATACGTTACTATACTTTCAAATGTTTTATTTGACACGGTATAAGGCGCATGCGGCGCTATTGATGAGCTGATGAGTGCGTTTCCACGCCAGCTATCATGTGCGATAAAACCTTTTTGCAAATAATCATCTGCGTCGCTCGCATAAGCAGATGGAAACTCAATTACTAACAACCCTAAGTTTGCGCGCATACCCGCTTGCGTTGCGGCCAAGGCCGCAGCTTGTGGAAAGTAATACATATCGTTAAACGTGGTAATGCCACCACTTAACATTTCAGCACAGGCAAGTAATGTGCCATCGCGCGCAAAGTCTTCTGAAACATGTTTTTTCTCTGCTGGCCAAATATGCTGTTCCAACCAAGGCATTAACGGTAAATCATCTGCCAAGCCTCGCATCAAATTCATTGCCGCATGTGTATGTAAGTTAATTAAGCCTGGAATAAGCATATGCTCGGCAAGCTGCACCACTTCATTTGCTTGATATTGTATATTCGCTAAAGTTATCGCACAAATATCGATAATTTTGCCAAATTGAATGACCACCGCTTGGTGCTCTAAAAGCGTATTCTGCGGAGTGATTGGGCATAGCCAGCGCGCCTCAATGATTAAATCGACTGGGACTAAATTGTTAGATGAATTCATACGATTATTATAACGATTAAACTTACAAGATATAGATTAGACACCACTAAAGTTTTAGGCAATAAAAAACCCCACTTACGCGGGGTTTTTTAATTTAGCTAAAGTACTTAGCTAAGTTATGCCTTAGTTACAGCCAACTTGTTTAGTACCTTCAGCGCGAATTTCAACACGACGGTTAGGTTGTAAGCATGAAACTAATTTTGCAGTTGCTTTGTTGCCTGTACATTGAACAACAGGCTCTGACTCACCTTTACCTTCAGCTGTAATTAGTGCTGAATCTACACCTTGAGCAACCAAGTAATCAGCCACTTGTTTAGCACGTTTTTCTGAAAGTTTTTGGTTGTAAGCATCAGTACCAATACGATCAGTGTGACCAGTAACAATTACTGCTTTGATTTCTGGGTTAGCTTTGATTTTTGCAGCTGCTTCGTCTAATGCCGCTTTACCGTCAGCTTTTAATGCTGCTTTATTAAAGCCAAACAATTTTTCAGCGCCCACTGTGATAGTTTCATCAGTTGGTTTACAAACTACTGGAGCTGGTGCAGGAGCCGGCTCTACAACTGGTGCAGGAGCTGGCTCTGGAGCAACATATGGAGCTGGAGCTGGCTCAGCCACTGGAGCAGCTGCAATTACTGGAGCCGCTGCTGGGGCGCCAAAACGCATAATGCCGCCCAAGTTTAGCAATGTGTTATTAACAGTTGTTTTACCAATAGCATTAACTGGAACAGTACCATTTAAATCACGTGTACGACTCCATACTTCACGTAAATCTGCTTGTAAACCAAATGTATCGTTGATTAAGTATTGTGCACCTAAACCTACGTTTACCATTGGAGACCACATGCCACCTGATGTACCTTTAACAGCGTAATCTAATTTACTACCAGAAGCACCAGCACCAGCCAATAAGAATGGACGGAAGTTGCTACGGCTAAACATATACAAAGCATCTAAGCCTAAAGTGCCTTGTTTGTAGATTCCGCTGTTATCGTATGTAACACCACCTTGAACATCAAAGCTATCACTTAGTTCTTTACCTAGCTTAAGAAATGCACCAGCACCAAATCTTTTGTTATCAACAGTGCTGTCATCTTGCATCAAGCTTACGCCTGGTACTGCATACCAAGCACCGCGATACATATCTTCTGCTGCTGCAGAAAAAGCCGTTAAAGTTAGAGTTGCGGCAACCGCTAAGTTAATAATATTCTTTTTCATTCGTATTTGCTCCTAATTGAAAGTACTTCTAAAATTTGATTACATTTTTAAATGCATCTAAATCTAAATTGCTAGGGGGAATAGTACGCAAACTAAACCTTTTGCGCAATGCTTAAACATAATAAAAATGCGATATCTAGCCTTTTTTGTTGGTTTTTAGCAACAAAATTACAATGTTTTACGTATTGCTTTTATCTTGCTTGCGTTTAAACATAAGTAGCGTAGATTCTCCTCGCAAACACCGCCCCTAAAGCCCATATATGTTGCGTTAAATTTTTGCAAAGTTTCTATATGTTGAATTTTTAGAGATCCTGCTAAGCCAAACGACAGGTCAATTTCAAGCACATTTTGTGAGAGATTCTTAATGTGCGATTCTGAATGATAGTCCATCAAAGTTAGGCCATTTTTAATTGCCGTATCTACCATCACGCCAATAAATCCTGCGTTTTTAATTGTTACAATAATATTCGATGGATAAGTATATTCCGCAAATAATACCGCAATTAGCTTAATTCCTGTTTGCTTAGCAAGTTCTAACGCATCTAAACATGACTGGTAATCACTCGTCTCAAAAAAACCTATTTTGATGAAATCCACATTGGTTTTTGCGACTTCAGCAACCCGCTGAACCAACAAATCTGGCTGCATTGGTTGGTCGCCAATGGTGGCGCTAGTGAGTTTTTTCTTATTCACAAAAGTTACAATTGAAGCAATGTCAGCAATGGACAAAGCGCCCAGCGCACCAGCACTGGGGTCTTTCATGTCGATAATATCTGCGCCATTTTCTAATGCAATTTTTGCCTCATTGATGCTGGTCACGCTAATCAAAAGTTGCGTCATGGCAAATAGCACTTAAGCAAAATTTTCACCTGACTGCGCCGCATAAAAATTTTCAATCTTCTCAACCAGCCAACTCCAAGCCTCAAGCTCACGCTCTCCCGCGGTTTTATCAATGGCAATTTTTAAATATGTCATTTCTGACATTACTTTTTCTTTTGGCAGTCTATTTAATCGGCTTGTAAGCACCGCCAGCTCTATCACTGCGGCTTGTGCGCGGTTAAAACCTTGAAATGATTTGTGGGTTTTTTCAAATACTTTTTTCATAATTAACTGCGGGCGCGTTGCATCATCTCGCACATCTACCAGCTCTAATTCCGCATGTGCCAAACTATCTGCGAGCCTAAAACCCTTAACTTTACTGGCTGCTAACAATGCCAAAGGTTGCCGCCCAGTCAGCATGCCAGCAAAAGCACGTACATCATCGGTAAGATTCATTACCGCACATTTTGCAGCTAAAATGTTATCAAGTGTAGTTGATGGTTTGAAGGGTGAAATCACAATTAAATCGCCCTCATATCGAATTCCAAATGGCGTTACATGCGGCTTGTTATATGCGTCTACACTAGTAATGATGGTTTCAAAAATCATACTTTTTCAAGTTTATTATTCACTTGTTTTTCTTTCATCGAAGCTTCACGGTGCGAGTTTTTATCGCCGATATTTGGCGCTGGCGTAGCCACACCCCAATTCAATTCTTGATCTTGCACATAGCGCTTTTTAAGTTGGTGCGCAATTTGCGCACGCGCCAGCTCAACACCTAAATAAAATGCGTGTGAAGCGTCGTTCTCTACTTGTAAATGCGGGTACAACGCAAATGGGTCAAGCGCTTCATGCAGGCCATCACGATTATAAATATGAATGCCCGCATCAGACACTTGAATACGAAAACTTGGGTCTTTAATCATTGCGGCAATTTCTTGAATTTCAGTAGCACTGTAAGTAAATGGCCGCCTATCATGCAAGCCCAATAAGCCATTACTGTAGCCGCGCGGCAGCCTATCATCAAGCTTTGCAGCGTGCATTACACGGCGGGCGTTGTCGGCCTCAGCAATCGCATTCACCGCGTGCGGGCTGACCGAAGTCGCGAGTACCGCGTTAATATTCAGCTCGCTAATCATGCCAAATAATAGCGCGTTGATGCCCGTGGTATCAGCATCTGTAAGCTCTGTGAGGTTGCCAACGCCCATCATTATTTGAATTTTTGGATATTTTTTGCGCAACTTTTGGTAACGCACAATGGAGTCAGTAAATCCAAAATGAATCGGGTCTAAAATCGCATCAGCAATAAATGGTTTACCTTTTTTAAGACAAATTTCAATCGCTCGGTAAAGTGAGGTCAAGTTACCTGGCTTAGCTGGAATAAGCACTGGCGCGGCTTCTACGGCATCGGCAATCCACAGCGTCTTTTCAGTGAGGCTCAATAAATAATCTGCCCCCGATTTGCCTGCCAACAATAATTCATCGGCATTGATTGAATCTACACTCACTTTAAAACCTGCAGATTTAAGTTGTTTAATCGCATCTGACAAATGTGCAAACGGCTTATTGGGCAAACAACCTAAGTCAATCACATTTGCGCCCTGCGACTGAAAATGCGCGGCTTTGGCCACAATTTCATCTACCGTTAAATCTGGCGCATCTACAATTTCTGCAAAAATTTGCACGCTGTATTGGCTTAAATCTGGCACTTTACCTGCTTGCCCAAAATATTGCGGCAAATCTTTTAAATCAGCTGGCCCACGCTCAACGGGGATGCCGTATTGGCGGTGCAATTGGCTTAAATCGCCCTGACAAAGCCCAGGTAAAATCATTTTATTGGCATCGCCCGTGGTTTTTAGGCGACGTGTAATAAGCTCTGGCGTCATCAGTGCAGCAACAGAAACACCAATTTGCTCAACGCGATATTTAAAAGTAGGAGTTTTGGGATTTGCAGCCACTTCTTGCAATACTTTATGCAGACTTTTTTCGGCCAATTTGCCCGTTAAAAAAAGTAGGTTTTCAGCCATAATTTCAGCCTACTCTTGAATGCACGTCTGCGAGCCGCATGGATACTGCCTCACAGAGGCATGAAAAACTCTCGGCGATTTTTGTATGCTCAAAACTGGCTAATTTTTCCACGTTTTCAAGGTCAATTTTACGCGGGCAAACTTTAACGAAATTATCACGTGGCGCTTCGGATTCAATCGAATTTTCGCCAACTTCAGGCACAGTATCGCAAGCAAAAATTATACTCGGTACACGCGTTTTGCCTGCTTGTGCGTAAAGATTGGTGACTAAGGAATCTGAAAATCCATAAGCCATTTTTGCAATGGTGTTTGAAGTAGCAGGCGCGATGACCAACGTATGATATTTGCCTGCATAGAACAACTCAACAGGTACGCTGCTGGCGGTTTTATCTTGGTAAACCTTATGGCCAGTCACGTCTAATTGCGCCTGAAAACCGTATTGTTTGATGATTTCAGCCGCCGCTTTGCTTAGAAAAATATCTACATTTTCTAAGGTTTGTAAAACCGCCAAAGATTCACGTAAATAATGTCCAGAACCCGTAATTGCCCAAGCTAAACGCTGCTTTTTTTGATCAGGCATTACCAAACATCTCGTTATGAAAATGGGTGTTCAATCACAATGGTTTCATCACGCTCTGGGCCCGTTGAAACAATCGCAACTTTTACACCACAAAGTTCTTCTAGACGTTTTAGATAATTTTGTGCGGCTTTTGGTAAGCCATCCCATGTTTTTACACCAAAAGTATTATCACTCCAACCTGGTACGGTTTCGTAAATTGGTTTGCAGCCAGCAACGTCATCCGCGCCGACTGGCAATAGGTCTATTTTTTTGCCATCTAGCTCGTAGCCGATGCAAATTTTAAGTTCTTTTATGCCGTCAAGCACGTCAAGCTTGGTAATGCATAAACCAGTTAAACCGTTAATCATGGCAGAGCGGCGTAATGCAGCGGCATCAAACCAGCCGCAACGGCGTTTACGTTTGGTGACCGTGCCAATTTCTTGACCTTTTACAGACATTTGTGTGCCAGGTGCGCCATCGGTATCAATATCTAACTCGCTTGGGAAAGGCCCGCCGCCTACTCTAGTTGTGTAGGCTTTGGTGATGCCTAAAACATAATGCAACATATTCGCGCCAACGCCCGTGCCTGCTGAAGCTTGGCCTGCAATGCAGTTACTTGAAGTTACATAAGGATAAGTGCCGTGGTCAATGTCTAACAGCGTGCCTTGCGCGCCCTCAAACAGCAGGTTTTCACCTTTTGCATTTGCTGCGTATAAATCGGCAGAAATGTCTGAAATCATTGGTTTTAGTGCAATTGCGTGCTGCATGCTTGCATCATATTGTTGATTAAAATCAACCGCTTGTGCGCCTAAATAATTAGTAAGCACAAAGTTATGATAATCCATTACTTCTTTTAATTTATCGGCAAAACGTTCTGGGTAAAATAAATCATAAACGCGCAAAGCACGCCGCGCGACTTTATCTTCGTAAGTTGGGCCTATGCCTTTGCCTGTGGTGCCAATTTTTTTATCTGCGCTGCGTTTAGCTTCTCGCGCAACATCTACCGCCACATGATGGCTTAAAATCAATGGGCAACCTGGGCTTACTTTTAGACGATTTTTAACTTCTAGGCCGTCTTTTTCAAGCGCAGCAATTTCGCCAAGCAAATGCCCAGCATCTAGCACCACGCCGTTACCGATGTAGCAATTGATGCCGCTACGCACAATGCCAGAAGGCACAAGGTTTAGCTTGTAAACGCGTTGCGCATCGCCTTGGCCTACCACCAGCGTGTGGCCTGCATTATGGCCGCCTTGAAAGCGAACTACGCCTTGGGCATGATCTGTAAGCCAATCAACGATTTTGCCTTTGCCTTCATCGCCCCATTGCGTGCCGATGACGACGACGTTTTTAGCTGCTGAATTTTTTAATGCCTGATTGACCATAATGTTTACTTTTTACTTTAGTTTTAATTTAATTTGTATGTTATTTTGCAGCTTGCGCTTAGAATTATTTTATCGAGCCTATTTATCAATCGCCACCACATGCCAGCCAGAATTATAGTGCGCTAATTTTCTATTGCAGTTTAATTCTGCGGTATTTTCTTCAACGCCTGCAAGGGCTTGTATCACCACTTGACCTTCAACTCTTAAGGCTGCAATTTTAGCGCTTAAAGTGTCGTCTTCACCTGCTGGGGCGTATATCGCCATTACAGCGGTTGCGGGCGGCAAGGCGGTCACTACACCGCGTAAATCTAGGCTAAATCCTGTGGCTGGGCGTGCGCGTCCAAAGGCAACACCCACTTCATCATAACGCCCGCCCAAGGCTAGCGGCCCTTTGTAGCCTTGTGCATAGGCGGCAAACACAATGCCGCTGTGGTAATGATAGCCGCGTAATTCGCTTAAATCAAAACTTGCCGTGAGACCTAAATTATCTAAAGCATCACTCACTTTGGCTAAATCTGCCAGTGCATTTTTAATGGCTGGCGTGGCAGGCAATACTTGTGCGGCTTTTGCGAGGATGGTTTTATCGCCATTGAGCGTTGTTAAGTGAATTAGCGCTTCACGAGTGGCGCTATCTAGCTCAAGCGCTAGCGTGGCAACGGCTGTTTGATCTTTACTTTGCAGTGCGGCATATAACGCTTTTTCTAAACCTGCATTGATATTGCCTGTTTGCACTAAGTTTTCAAAAATGCCCACATGGCTAAAATCGATATGAATTTGTGCAATGCCAATGGCTTGCAAGGCTTTAATCAGTAAGCGCTGAATTTCAATATCACTTTCTACGCCTGCGTGGCCATATAACTCTGCGCCCACTTGCAAAGGTTCACGAGTAAGTGCTAGGCCGTCTGGCTTAGTGCGTAACACGCTACCTGCGTAGCATAAACGCGTAACACCTTGATGATTCAGCAAATGCGCATCAATGCGCGCGGCTTGCGGCGTCATATCGGCACGCACACCCATTAAGCGACCTGAGAGCTGATCAACTACTTTAAAAGTGGCTAGATCTAAATCGTGGCCAACGCCAGTAATCAAAGACTCCATGTATTCTAACATTGGTGGAATCACATATTGATAGCCGTGCACTTTAAACAAATCTAGCAAAGTGCGACGCATCGCCTCTATGCGTGCCGCCTCGGCTGGTAGCACGTCTTCAATATATTCTGGGAGTAACCAATTACGCATTTTTATCATCTTGAACTAAATTGTTTGTCGCTATTATTTACTTAACCAAATCAATATAATGCCGCCTATTACCGACATCAAACCCACAAACCTTAGCTGACCATCTTTAAGCTCAATCATGCGCTTAAAGGTTTCACGCCAAGTTTGCGGTAGCACTAATGGCAATAGGCCTTCTAATACAAGCATCAAGCCCAATGCGGTGATTAAGGTGCTATTCACTTGCTTGCCTTACTTTTTAGCAGGGCTACGCATGTATTTGAAGAAGTCTGAATTTGGGTCTAACACCATCACGTCACTCTTACTTTTAAAGCTGTTTTTATACGCCTCAGTACTGCGATAAAATGCGTAAAACTCAGCATTTTTACCATATGACTGATTGTAAATAGCGGCAGCTGAAGCATCACCCTCACCTTTTGTTTTTTGCGCTTCGCGATACGCTTCAGCAATAATCACTTCGCTTTGTTTATCTGCATCCGCACGAATTTTTTCAGAGGCCGCAGAGCCTTCAGAGCGCAATTGGTTTGCAATACGCTTACGTTCTGCAATCATGCGGTCAAACACTGACTTGCTAATATCTTCAGAATAATCCACACGTTTTAGGCGTACATCTACCACTTCAATACCCATTTGGCGCGCTTCTAAGTCTGCACTTTTACGCAAATTATCCATCACGGCGTTGCGCTCACCTGCAATTACATCATGCACAGTGCGCTTACCAAATTCAGCCCGCAGCCCTGCATTCACGACGTTTGAGAGCCTATTTTCAGCCGCAGCTTCACCGCCTTCTTTAATTGAAACATAGTATTTGGCGGGGTCAATAATGCGCCATTTTACAAATGAATCCACTAACATATATTTATTTTCGCTGGTGTTAAATTTGGCTGGCTGCTCCCAATCTAAAGTCACAATGCGGTTATCGAAGGTTTTTAAATCATCAATAAACGGCATTTTAAAATAAAGGCCTGGTGACTTTTTAGCATCAATAATTTTACCTAAACGCTTCACCACCACATATTCTGTTTGGTCTACCGTATAAGCTGAAGTTGCTAAAAATATCAGTGCAACCAAGCCGAGAATCAAACCTGTTGTTAAATTTTTCATCATCTCGCCTTATCTACTTTCTCTATCACGGCTACGAAAAGCATCGCGCGTGCGATCAACCGCTGGGTCAACAGCAGCCTCTGGCACCACTTGTGGGTTAAGTGATTGCAAAGATTGTGATTGCTGCGGCGCATTGGCGGCATTAGAGTTCATTAGTTTATCTATTGGCAAATACAACATACTGCCTGCCTTTTGATCAACTACCACTTTACTTACGCTAGATAAAATTTGCTCTTGTGCATCTAAATATAAGCGCTGACGTGTCACTTCTGGTGCGTTGTTGTATTGCGCTAAAATTTGGTCAAAGCGGCTTGCATTACCTTTAGCTTCACTTTCAATTTTAAGCTTGTAACCTGCGGCTTCAGCCAATAAGCGCGAGGCTTTACCACGTGATTTTGGAATCACATCATTCGCGTAAGCTTGACCTTCATTCACTTGGCGCTGGTTATCTTGGTTAGCACGGTTCACGTCTTCAAACGCTTCTTGCACTTGCTCTGGCGGTTGCGCACTTTGTAACGACACGCTAATAATATGCACGCCAGTTTTGTAATTATCTAAAATGGTTTGCATGCGTTGCGAGGTGTCGGCTAAGCCTTTTTGCAACAAATCATCTAACTTATTTTTGCCCACAACTTCACGAATTGCTGATTCTGCCGCCGACATCACAGCATCGTCCGTTGAGCGATTGTTGAACAAATAATTTTTGGCATTATTTAGGTTGTATTGCACGGCAAATTGCAAATCGATAATATTTTCATCTGCAGTGAGCATTAGCGCTTCGTGTGGTTGCTTGGTCTTGCCGCTACCACCATCACCATTGGTTCTATAGCCGACTTCTAAACGACGCACTTGCTCCATATTCACCACAGTCACACTTTCAATGGGGTAAGGAAAGTGCCAGCGCGGGCCAGGCTCAGTGGTTTCATCTGCCATTTTACCAAAACGCTGCACAACGCCTTTTGAGCCAGAATCTACCAAGTAAAAACCAGTGGCTAACCAAATTAAAAATATAGCCACTAAAATAGGTAAAATTGGCAAACTCATGCCGCCGCCACCTGAGTTACGAGGCTGATTATTCGGCTTATTGCCACCACCAAATAAGGCATTGATTTTTTGGCTAATATCGCGCATTACTTGGTCTAAATCTGGCGGGCCTTCATTATTTTGCGCCCTCCATCCAGGAAATTTAATCATTTAAAACTCCAAAATATTGCATTAGTTTTTGTTGCTTGGCTTTATTGTGCAATTCGTTTATGCATATGCGCTTTCTTCAGTGCCTAGCTTCCGTAAAAGCTGATGATGCTCTGCCATGGCAAGCCTTAACAAATCCATACCCTCGCCCGTTTTGGCGGATGTGTGAATAGTCGTAATTCTACCATATTCATCACGGCTTATTGATGGTGCTAAACCAACTCTGTCGATTTGATTATGCACTAAAATTTGCGGCACATTGGCGGCGCCAATTTCTAGTAACACCTTATTCACTTGCGCAATTTGCTCATCGCGATTGGTGCTGGCAGTATCCACAATGTGCAGCAATAAATCTGCCTGCACGGCTTCTTCAAGCGTGGCACTAAATGCTTCGACCAGCGCGTGCGGTAAATGCTTAATAAAACCAACGGTATCAGACAATACCACTGCACCACAATCTGCAATGTAAATTTTATGCGTGGTGGTATCTAAGGTCGCAAACAACTGATCTGCCACAAAAATATCGGCTTTGGTTAAGCGATTAAATACCGTGGATTTTCCTGCGTTAGTATAGCCAACTAGCGATACTGTCATCACATTTGAGCGCTGACGCGCCCTGCGCTGCATGCCGCGTTGCGCCTTGAGTTTGATAAGTTTTTCGCGCAATTGTTTAACGCGTACACGCAACATTCGCCTGTCTAATTCTAGTTGCGATTCACCTGGCCCACCACGGACACCAATACCACCTTTTTGGCGTTCTAAGTGCGTCCAGCCGCGTACTAATCGAGTAGATAAATGCTCAAGTTGCGCAAGCTCAACTTGCAACTTACCTTCATGGCTTTGCGCACGCTGGCTAAAAATATCAAGGATTAAACCCGTTCTATCCACCACGCGCGCTTGCAACAAACGCTCTAAATTACGCTGCTGTGAAGGTGAAAGGTCATGGTTGAATACGGCGATATTTGCCTCGCTTGCTTGCATCATCAGCTTAAGTTCATCAGCCTTACCGCTACCGATAAAGAATTTAGCATCTGGCGCTACACGCTTACCTTCAATTGTGCCGCGTATGGCTAAGCCAGCGCTAATGCTTAGCTGCCTAAGCTCATGCAAGCTTTCATCGTAATCATGATCGCCAAAATCCACGCTGACCATAATGGCAGCATCGCCACCACTTGGTCTCTCAAACAAATCTTTCAACGCTTAGCCTTCAACACTTAGCTTTCAATATTTAGAAAACTAGCCTAAAAAATTTAGACCAGCAGCTTACGCCGCGTCGTCTTCCGATCCGTCAATTGTGACCATGCGCGCAGGCACGATGGTTGAAATTGCGTGTTTATATACCATTTGCGTGACGGTATTTTTTAGCAAAATCACGTATTGGTCGAAAGAATCCACCTGACCTTGTAATTTAATGCCGTTAACGAGATAAATTGAAACAGCGACGTGTTCTTTACGTAAGGCGTTAAGAAATGGGTCTTGTAACATTTGCCCTTTTTGAATCATGACTTTCTCCTATTGCTTGGAGTTAAATAAAAATTTCATAGCACCAGCTACATCGCTAATGTTACTCTGATTGAGACTTAGAACAATGGTTTTCGTTCTTTTTATGCTAATTTTTAAAAGCTGAATACCTTTAGCATAAATGTAATATGAGGCGCGTTTTCTTCATTTCAATAGCAACATTTCACAACTTTATCAACTTGCCACATAGCGCAAATTTAATTGCACTTTTTGCGCACCATTATAGCTATTAGTTTGCAGCTGGTAGGCCGCCTGAATGGGGCTTGTGAGTAAATCTGGGTGGCCAAAATAAATAGCCTCAATGACTAAACTTTCTTTTTTTAATGTGAGTTTTAAATGCTTTTCACCTAACACGCGTTGATTCACAACTTCAAATGCATCATAAAAAAGTGGTGGCGCAAAGCCCTGCCCCCACACTTGGTTCTCTAGCGTTTGCGCGGCTGCAAAGGTCATTTCATTGTTATTTAAACTGCCATCTACTTCTAAAATAGATTCTAAATCAGCTTCGGTGATTAAGCTTTTAACTACAGCTTCAAAAGCTTGATTAAATAACTCAAAATCTGCCAACTTAATGGTTAAGCCCGCCGCCATGGCATGACCACCAAATTTTATAATTAAATCTGGCTGATGTTTACTGAGCAAATCAAGCGCATCACGCAGGTGCAAGCTTGCAATTGAGCGGCCTGAGCCTTTAAGCAGGCCGTCTCCAGCATCCGCAAATGCAATCACAGGCCGATGGTAACGCTCTTTAATGCGTGAGGCCAAAATACCGATAACGCCTTGGTGCCAATCTGCGTGATACATGGTAATGGCAAATTGATTGCGTACATCAATGTCATCTAAAGTTAGGTTTGCGCCGTCTTGCATATCCGCTTCAATGCTACGGCGTTGTAGATTTAAATCTTGTAATTGCTGCGCTATTTTTGTGGCTTCAGCTTCAGTTTCGGCCAGCAAACATTGTATGCCTAGCGTCATGTCATCTAGCCTGCCAGCCGCATTCAACCTTGGCCCTACGTAAAAACCTAAGTCTTGCGCGTTAGTGGTTTGCGGCTGACGGCCACTCACACGCAACAAGGCCAATATGCCCGCACAACAGCTACCTGCGCGGATTCTACGCAAACCTTGCTCAACCAATATACGATTATTGTCATCGAGCTTCACCAAATCTGCCACTGTGCCCAGCGCGACTAAATCGAGCAGCTCGGTCAAATTAGGCTCAGGCTTTTCCACATAAGCGCCGCGCTCGCGCAACTCAGCGCGTAAAGCCAATAATCCGTAAAACATTACGCCTACGCCCGCTAAATTTTTACTGGGAAAATCACAGCCATGTTGGTTAGGGTTGATAATACAGGCGGCTTGCGGCGTTATTTGGCCTGGTAAATGGTGGTCAGTAATCAGCACCTGCATGCCCAGCGCATTAGCCGCGGCTACGCCTTCTACGCTGGCAATGCCGTTATCTACAGTGATAATGATATCTGGGTTTTGTGTGGCCGCAAGTGCGACAATTTCTGGCGTTAGGCCGTAGCCATATTCAAAACGGTTTGGCACTAAAAAATTCACATTCGCACCTAAGGCTTTTAAACCCTTTACCGCTACGGCCGTTGCGGTAGCGCCATCGGCATCGTAATCACCAATGACTAATAATTTTTTGTTTGCGGCAATGGCATCGGCTAACAATTTCGCCATCGTTACGTTATTGGTAAGCTGTGCTGGTGGAATAATTTGGCTTAGCGATGTTGCAAGCGCATGTTTATTAACCACACCGCGTGCCGCATACAGCCTTGCTAGTAGCGGATTTATGCCTTGCAAAACCAGTTCGCTAGCGATACTTTCATCAAAGGTGCGTTGTTTAATTTGCATTAACTGTTTTTCAAAAGAAAAAGTTCAAAATGGATTCCCGCGTGCGCGAGAATGACGAGCATGTATTTTTTAAGTGTTTAATTTTCCAATTGCCCGCCGCCATCACACCAAATGCTATTAACGACGGGCAAACGCTTGCTTTCACGCGCAATATTCACGGGGTGTTCAAACAATAACATTTGCACTTCATTTTGAAATTTTGCCCAGTGCATGGCGCCTGTCCCTGTGGGTAGAAAGGCGTTAATATCTTTATTCAGCGCTTTTTCTGGCGCAGATGTTTGAATATTTGGATTGTTTTCTAATCTTAAAAACCACTGGTTTTCATGCCAAAAAAACTGCATATCATCTGCCCCAAAGTGGCTATTTAATGCGCTTGTTAGCGCTGCTATTTCATCATTTTCTAAAGGCAAAGGCACGGGTGTGGCTAAGCTAAACGTATCGCGTTGCAGCACTAAATGCACTGGGGCAGCATATAGCCAAAAGCCGCTTGTTGCTTGGTTGCCAGCTTGCTGACTTGCGATTGCAGCGTTGGGTTTTGATGTTTGACCAAATAGTTTTTTAAATAAATTACTAAAAAAATTAAGGCGTAATGATGTTAAAAGTTTCATGTAAACAATTTTAACATCAATCAGCGCCACTAAAATTTTAGGCAATAAAAAACCAGCCGCTGATTAAAGCGGCTGGTTTTAGAGTTTACTTAAGTTTATTTGAAAACTAAGCTTTTTTAAACACTTAGCCAAACTTAGTAGTAACGACCACCACGTTGACCATCTTCACGGTGACCACGGCCATGATGTTCACGACGTCCGCGATAACCATCATCATCATCCCAACCAACATTGCCGTAAATCACTGGTGCGGCATAATTAGCTTGTGTCACCACGCGGCTATTAGGCGCAACGGCTACATTTACATCAATATACTTACCTGGTTGATCTTGCGTTACGGTGGTATATGTTCTGCCGTTATATTCATAAGTCACCAAATAACCAGTATTCACGCTCTGCCAGTTATCTACTTGGTAGCAACTTTCAACTGGCACTGTGCGTGAGCCGCCGCGATAGTTTTGGTTATTACCAATGCTATTACCAGCCATTGCACCCACACCAGCACCAATTGCAGCAGCCGCGGTACGGCCATGACCTTTACCAATTGTGCTACCTAGCAAACCACCTGCAATACCGCCGATAATTGCACCGCCGATAGAACTGTTGCCGCCTTGGTTATAGCTTTGTTGCTGATACTCAGTACGACATTCTTGGCGCGGCACATTCACACGCTCCATTTGCGGTGTTGCTGAAAGCACACGAGCTGTATCATTGTATTGATCAGCCGCCATTGCTGGCACTGCAAACACTGCAGTCAACAAAGCTGGCACTAACATTTTTACTCGCATATTTTTAACAATACTCATTTTAACTTCTCCTCTTTTTCTAGAAAAAATTCTAGAACTTGGTTACGCCAAATATTGGCGCGATTGATTGAATTTTAAAATTTATTTTTAAATCTCAATCTCTGCAGATTATTTTGCAGATGGTCAGTTAACGCGGCTACTTTTCGTTTGGACGACATGCAGTTGTTACCAATTTGTAACTAATGATTTTCATGAGCGCTGATGACGCTAGGCAATACATATAACGTAATGAAGCCGCTTTAATTTAAAGCACTAGCCAGCCGTCATTGCGAGCGTAGCGCGGCAATCTGCAAATATTAGATTGCCGCGCTACGCTCGCAATGACCACAACATTATTTTTACTTGTGTGACATACGTTACAAAGTATTCGCCAATTAGCGCTAATAATGACTCCATCAGCACAATCCTAGTGCCTCATTTAAGTGAGAATCATCATGAAAAAATTTAAAAGTTTAGCGTTGTTAGCTGGCCTAGTATTTAGCGGCTTAGCGTATGCGGGCGAGTTTGATAACAACTGTACGAACGGCTTATCAAAACAAACGTTTCATAAAACAAAATGTGAAATTAACGAAATTTTTAACGGTAAAACGTATTGCTTTAGCACTGAAGGCGGGCGCGATTCCTTTTTATTTGACCCGCAAGACATGATTACCAAAGCAGAAAATTTTTACGCAAAAAATGCCAATATGCCAATGGCGCAAAAGGCAGATAACAATGGCGAAATCGCGCGTGAAAAAATCAGCCAGGCCGATGCGCTTAAACAAATTAACAGTAAAACTTGTGACTTAAGCAACAAAGACGCAGGCTATTTAATTTTTAATGGCATGAACCTAAGCCACTGCAATATGCAAAACGTTAGCTTTTTTGGCGCAGAACTCATGGGCGCAAATTTAAGTGGCGCAAATCTACAAAAAAGTTATTTAAACCTAGCAAGGTTAGAAAATGCTAATTTAAGCGGCGCAAATTTAACCGATGCAACCATCTTTCAAGCGATTTTTGATAAAACCAACTTTCAAGGCGCCAACCTCACCAACGCCCGCATGATAGGCACGCTTGGCAACGTAAACATGAGCGACGCCACCATTGTAAAAGGTCGTTTTGGCTTAGATATTGGCAACCAACCGATGGGCGCAATGCGCTTTGACGCGATTGGCGGCAAGTTTGCCAACACCAATTTTGAAGGCGCAGATATCAACCGCAGCAACTTCAAATTTGCCGATTTTAGAGGCGCAAACCTACGCAACACCGATTTATTTCGTGCAGACTTCAGCAAAGCCGACCTAACAGGCGCAGATATTACTGGCGCAAACATGGGTGAAGCCGTGCTAGATGAAACGATTATGACCAACGTAAAAGGCCTAGAAGCCATTAAAGGCTACCTAGAAGCCAAAGGCAAATGCATAGATTGCACGATTATTGCCGCCGCACCGCAAGCTAAAGAAGCGGCTACCACCAACTTAATGATTGCCGAAAACCCAGCTATGAAAGTGTGCAATGTGCGCGGCGCAAGGTTTTAGCAACTTCGCGCACTAATCATTCACACTCACGTTTAAAAAGTGCGGCAAATGCGGCCACATTCTCATAACCTACATCTGCTGCAATTTCTCCAACACCTTGTTTTGATTCATCTAATAAGCGCCCTGCCACATTCATGCGCCATTTTGTAACATAGGCCATAGGGCTTTCGCCCAGCGCGACGGCGAAGCGTGCGGCGAACCTTGAAGGCGACATTGTCACGCCCTGCGCAAGCCGCTTTACTGACCAATCATCGCCAGGTTTCGCATGAATCAATGTGATTGCTCTCCCAACAATGGGGTCTCTTAACCCAAAAAACCAGCTAGATTCAGCTGAAGCTGCTTCTAAATGTGCGCGCAACACTTCGGCACATAATAATTCTAATAAGCGCTCAATCACAAAAGTGCATTGCGTAACTTGCTCGGCTTCTCGGTTTATCCAGTTCAGCACACCAGACAAATTATGCAGTTTGCTGGCTTGCAAAGCCGACACATGTAACATGGCTGGCAATGCGCTAAATAGCGGGTTAAGCGACACATTACGTAGCATAAAAACACCGCACATGAGCGACGTAGTACGCACTTTATTGGCTGTATTAGGTTGAAAAGGATTTGCGCCGCCCGCCAGCAACGTTTCGACAGGCAATGCTTGGTTAACATCACCTTGCGATAATGTATGCGCCGCGCCGCCAAAGCATATTACCATTTCACCTGCCTCTATAATCAGCGGCTCGCCGCCTTCGGGCGTAATTTCAATATGGCCACGTTTCACAAAATGAAACGCCACCACGCGCACATCATTACTTTGCTTCAACAGCTTTTGCAATTTATTCGCATCAGGAATCGCAACGCCCCAAGGCGGCGCGTACTCCTCGTTAATTAGCATACTACCGCTAATGCGCATTGTATTTAAAACATTACTCAATGCACACGAATTATCTTCATAAAGAGTTGTTTCAGCATTGTTTAAGGTTGTTTTAATCATTGTTACCACCAACTATGGTTGCTATTATGCTCAGCACAATATCACTAAGTTAAGGAGGTTTCAACATGTCGCTTTTCAATATATCAATATTTACAACCGCATCATTCTCGCCATTTTTTTAGATTTGATGATGATTATTTACACGCTATGGGTCATTTCACTTGGCGATAAAAATGGAAAATTATCAATTGGCCTAGGCACAGGTATGTTAGTTTGGCTCGGCGTGTTGCATTTCGGTTTGTCCACCAAAAGCCTTTTCCCTGAAGATATTTCAAGCATTGCATTTCTCATCATCATTTTTATCGCAGTCGGCGCGGTAGGTGCTTTGTTGCTGTTGGTTAAGCCAATAAGAGATAAACTTGTGGCGCTTACTCAAAAGCAATTACTGCTTTTGCAAGGCGTTCGCGTATTTTTCGGTGCTAACTTTTTAATGCAGGCCAGCCTTGGCGGTCTGCCGCAAACCTTTGGCATTTTAGATGGCTGGACGCACATTGCAGCAGGGTTTTTAGGCCTGATAGCCGCATTCACACTTGCTACAGATAAAGATGGCGAACGACGCGCATGGTTTGCCAACATCTTTGGTGTGGTGGATATATTAGTAGTCGCTAGCACATTAGCAATCATTCTATTGCCTACGCTCACTCCGTTCCACCCGATGATGTATGCGGTATTTTTGCCTGCGCCACTTTGGTTATGGTTTCACTTAGTATCTATGTGGAAGCTTGTTCAAAACAAAAAACAAACAGCAACCAAAGGTAGTCAAGCATGATTATTAAGTCACAACAAAATTACGGCCGCGAAGCAAGCAACCGTATTCACCAAACAAATATACACAATATAGAAGGCGCAAGAGCCTTAGTTGAATCGTTTTACTATGCGTTTAATCAGCGTGATATGGGCATATTTTTATCAGGTGTGGGCTAATAGCGAACTTATACAACTAAATAACCCTCTCGGCGGAATTTTGCTAGGATATGAGCCAATTGCCAATTTATACAAAGGCATTTTTGCAGGTTCAGCAAGCGTTTGGGTGGCGCTTAGCGACATTGTTGAATTTCAAACGGACAACATGGTGGTGTTTGCAGGCCGCGAAACGGGCGAATTTACAAAAGGTGAAACCACCGTTTCTCTGGCCATTCGCACCAGCCGCATTGTGCAGTGGTTTGGCGCGGATATTGGCTGGAAGCAAACGCACCATCATGGCTCTATTGATGACCCCAAGCTGCTTGCAGAATATCAACAAGCTGTACGTGGCAACTAACCCGAACTAATTAAGCGAGGCTACAAATGCACATCTCAACAGAATTATATTGGCTGGTTTTAACTTTAATCATGACGGCACTTTTTTGGGTTCCCACCATTATCAATCGCATTGCGGAAACAGGCGTTTTGGCTACCTTAATGCCGCCGCAACTACAACCTAAGGCGCAGTGGGCAGAAAGGCTTAAGCGCGCACATGCCAATGCAGTTGAAAACCTAGTGATATTTGCGCCATTAGCGCTAGCAATTCAAATAACTAGCGCTAGCACGACAGCCACTGTGACTGCGTGTACTGTGTATTTTCGCGGCTGGTGCATGTAGTGGCTTATATTGCAGCCGTGCCATTAGTACGTACTTTAGCTTTTACAGCAGGATTTTTTAGCCAAATGGCACTCGCATTGACTTTACTAGGCGTTCTCTAATTTTATAAAGGATACAAAAATGCGTATCAAATTTTACTATGGCTCTGGCTCACCGTTTGCGTGGTATGTGTGGCTAGCGTTAGAACACAAGCAACTGGCGTATGAATTATATTTATTATCGCTACAAAATGGTGAGTTGAAAACGCCAGAATATATGACCATTCACCCGCACGGCAAGGTACCAGCGTTGGTGGATGATGACTACACGCTTTGGGAGGCTTCCGCCATTGTGGAGTATCTTGAAGAACGTTACCCTGAGCGGTCAATTTTCTCAAAAAACACGCAAGACCGCGCCATTACTCGCCGCCTTATCGCAGAAGCTTATAGTTATTTATACCCAATTATCAGGCGGCTGATGGAGCTTACCTTGATGCGTGCAG
>JABFRQ010000002.1 GCA_013141075.1 Methylotenera sp. | reverse complement strand
GCGGGCAATGCTGGCAACGAGCGTGCTGATATGTTGGCGAATAAGGGTGTAGAACAAATTTTGCAAGGTTAAGGACGCAATATGAGACAAATATTTTTAGATACTGAAACTACGGGTTTGTACCATGCGCAAGGTCACCGTGTGATTGAAATTGCCGCGGTTGAGGTAGTGAATCGTCGCCAAACCAAGCAGCATTTTCATTATTATCTGAACCCAGATCGTGAAATTGACCAAGGCGCACAAGAAGTACACGGTATTTCGTTAGAGTTTTTGCAAGATAAACCGCGCTTTGCCGATATTGTAAAAGAGTTGATTGCGTTTGTTGCAGATGCTGAACTCATTATGCACAACGCACCTTTTGATGTGGGGTTTTTAAACCGCGAACTGGGTTTGATTGACCATCCGCCGATTGAAAATATTGCGGCAAAAATTACCGATACGCTCAAGATGGCTAAAGAGTCGCGGCCAGGTCAGCGCAATAGTTTAGATGCGCTTTGCAAGCACTTTGGTATTGATAACTCACGCCGCACTTTGCACGGCGCGTTGTTAGATGCGGAGTTGTTGGCCGACGTGTATATGGCCATGACGCGCGGCCAAAATAGCTTGATGATGGAGCTTGAAACGCCTTATAGCATTAGCGCTGAATCAACTTTGCAAAATAATGCGCAACCGCTGCTGATTAAACGCGCTAACGAGACTGAACTTACTGACCATGAAAATTACTTGGTGGGTTTAGATAAATCGGGCGGCAGTGTGTGGAAGAAGATTGAAAGCAACTTTACTGAAAGTGAATAAATTAAAAGGGGTGAATTAGAGATGTTTGCACGAAGTGAAAAGTGCTACAGTTTTTAATAAAAATATCAAATCCCATAATTTCTGCATATATGCTTTTGCATGGGCTAGGCATTCAGCCACCAATGCTTTCTTAGATTCAACATGATTATAAAAAAAGCCAACGGTTAAGTAGCCTTCATGATTTTGCTGGCACTGGTCTCATTGAAACCACGTTCACAAAAAATCCTAGTACCTTATCAAAAATTTTTATGAGTTAAACTTATTTTAATTGAAATTATGACGACCGTCATATATTATGTCCGTCATGAAGCAGGCAAATTCGAAACAAAACCTCTCTAGTCGTAAAGAAATTACACATGCACGCATTGTGGAAACCGCCGCGCGGGTAATCCGCAGAAGTGGATACGACGGAACTGGTGTAGCAGATATTATGAAAGAAGCGGGCCTCACGCATGGGGGATTTTACGCTCATTTTTCATCCCGTGATGCAATGCTCGCCGAGGCTGCAGATCGGGCTGGGGAAGATACTATTGCTATTATTAAGCGAGTATTAGCTGAAGTCCCTAGCGATCAGGCGCTACAAACCCTGATGAATGTTTATTTATCCAATGAGCATATCGCTAACTTTGAAACAGGATGCTCTTTAGCCGCATTAGGTTCAGAAATGCCTCGCCAAGCACCAGAAGTGAGAAACGCCTCTACTTGCCGCGTCAAAGAAATGTTGGCGCTTATTGAAAGCCGATTGTCTGCCAACCAATCTGATGCTTATGATAAAGCGCTAGTCATCTTTTCGACGATGGTAGGAACATTATTGTTAGCACGTGCGGTAGATGACCCTGAGCTTAGTGAAGCTTTCCGTAGTGCAGCTTTGAAACACTACGATGCCAAAGATTGATAGTTTAATCATTGATTACTTTGGCTTTTTTTTACTCTAAAATATGATGGTCGTCATATAAAAATGCAATGTTTTACAAATTTTAATTAAATAGGAGCAACAACATGAAAGACAAAGTCGCAATTGTAACTGGCGCATCATCAGGAATCGGTGCAGCAACAGCTGAGTTACTAGCAAACTCTGGCTATAAAGTTTACGGAACAAGTCGCAGAGTAGTACAAACCACACAGTCTTCATACAAGATGATCGTGCTGGATGTAAATAGCGAAGAATCTATAGAAGTGGCCTTAAAAGAAGTAATCAAAATTGAAGGCAGGATTGATTTGGTTGTGAACAACGCAGGCTTCGGCGTATCGCCAGGTGGTGCCGAAGAAAGTTCAATTGAACAAACCAAAATGATTTTTGATACCAATTTTTTTGGCATTGTCCGTATGACGCGTGCTGTTGTGCCTTATATGAGAAAACAGGGTGAAGGTCGCATCATCAACATCGGTTCCATTCTAGGGCTGATACCAGCACCGTACATGGCAACGTATGCGGCTACTAAGCATGCTGTAGAAGGATTTTCTGAATCACTAGACCATGAGTTACGAACAAGAGGCATCCGTGTATCTGTGGTTGAGCCTGGCTATACCAATACACAATTTGAAGCCAATGCTCCAGAAGTTGATGTCAAATTAGATGAATACAATATTGCACGCAAAGCACTCTCAAAGATAACGAAAGCGGCCATTGCGGCTGGCGATGACCCAAAAGTAGTTGCCAGTGTTGTATTGAAAGCTGCCAATGCCAAACATCCCAAGCTGCGTTACGCTGCTGGAAAATTAGCCTGCCGCCTGAGTCTTCTGAGAAGGTTTGCGCCTGCTGCATTAGTAGATAGCGGCATTCGTAAAGAGATGAAACTAGATTCACTCGCTCAAATAGCCAGCCAGCTATAGGCAACAATTTTGTAAGACCACGTAGGAGAGTTACTAAGACAGAGTAGCTTTCTGCTTTTTAATATCATCCTAATTAATTGGAGAATTCTAATGTTATACAGTTACATTGTTCAGAAAAAAATCCGTCAGACCTTTGACCACGTCAACAATCATCGCTGGGATGAGGCAGTAGAAGCAGTTGCGCCAAATATCCATCATCGCGTTTCCGGCACACACACGCTTGGCGGTGAGCGCCACGATAAAGCAGCCCTACGCCGCTGGTTTGAACGCCTTGGCCGTACTCAGCCCAAACTCCATATCAAGGTCAACAACGTCTGGGTAGTTGGTTGGCCGTGGAATACTAATGTGTTTGTCGAGTGGGACGGCACTGCAACGTTACTTAACGGGGATGCATATATCAACCGTGGTCTCCACGTGTTCACTCTTAAGTGGGGCAAAGTTTATGCGCTTGAAGAGTTTCAAGACTCGGAAGCAGCAGCCAGCGCCCTTGCCGCCCAAGCAGCAGCTGGGCTCAAAGAAGCTGTCGGCGAACAAATTGTAAGCTAGCAGAGCGAGGCACTTGCCTATCTAGAAAAAGGCTGGGCCAAGGGAAAGGTGGGGGTAAAAATCATTTAATTTGTAGCCAAATTAAATCTTTTTGCGCAATAAAGGTGCGAGCTTTTCTACATCCGCCCCTATCAAGTTGCTCAATGAGTTAATTACGCTCACATATTTTGGGCGGAAGATGGGTAAAAGCGTTAAGCTCCGCCCCAAGATTAATCAGCCTTTTTAACGTGCCCTTCTTTTGCTATATTGATTGAGTGCTTGGGGATTTATATGACCAAGTCCTTCTTGTCGACAATCGCTTGGCATGATAAGCGTGACTTGGGGTCGAGACCCCATGCCCTGTCCAGCAGGTCGTCTTCTTTTTCTTCTGAGGGTGGCAATGATTCAAAGCCTTCGCGCACAATCACATGGCAAGTAGCGCAGGCGCAGGCCTTCGAGAATGTGTTGCAGGTTATGATGTTGTGCTGGGTACCATCAGGGGCGACGGGATCAAAAAATCCCTTCATATTTTGAAACCCAAGAGTAGCCTCGTCTCGCTGGTCGGCCCACCAGACGCCGCATTCGCTCGCACCAGAGGTATGAACTTCATCATGAAGCTCGTATTCATGTTGATTAGCATCAAGATAATTCGCAAAGCCAAGAAACGCGATGTCGAGTATTCATTTCTGTTCGTACATCCTGATGGTCACCAGCTCGCAGAGATTGGCAAGCTTCTTGACGCGGGACACATTGTTCCAGTAATCGATAAGGTATTTCCATTCGATCAAACAACGGAAGCACTGGCTTATCTTGAAGAAGGGCGTGCAAAAGGTAAAGTGGTGGTAAAGGTTATCTGATAACCATAAATAAAAGTATATTTGTTTATATTGTCAAAGCCAGTGAATGCAATCAAGAAGAAAGTTGTTGAATGCGTTTCGCCGCATCAATACATTCATCTAAACTTGCCACCAATGCCAATCTTACAAAACCTTCACCTGGGTTCACACCATGTGCTTCACGGGCTAAATAGCTGCCTGGTAGCACGGTTACGTTAAAATCTCGATATAGTTTTAAGGCAAATTCGGTGTCAGGTATGTTGCTTCTAGCCCACAAATAAAACGCGGCATCGGGCATTTCAACTTGCAATGCGTCATTTAACATTGGCGTGACTATTTTAAATTTTTCAGCATAAAGCCTACGGTTTTCAATCACATGCGCTTCGTCATTCCACGCGGCGATAGAAGCCGCTTGTACAGCGGGGTTCATCGCGCAGCCATGATAGGTGCGGTAAAGCGCAAATTTCTCAATAATTTTTTCATCTCCCGCCACAAAGCCTGAGCGCATGCCTGGCACGTTTGAGCGCTTAGAAAGTGAGCTAAATACTATTAAATTAGCATGGCTGCGACCCAATAAATACGCGGCTTGCAGGGCACCTAATGGCGGATTTTTTTCATTAAAATAGATTTCTGAATAGCATTCGTCAGCCGCAATTACAAAGCCGTATTTGTCTGATAATTCAAAAATTGTTTTCCATTGCGCTAGGGTCATCACCTTGCCAGAAGGGTTGCCTGGGCTGCATACGTAAGCCAATTGTGTGCGGTTTAGCACATCAACTGGCACGCTTTCAAAGTCCATTGCGTGTTGATTTTCAGGTAATGTATTTAAAAAGTAGGGCGTTGCGCCCGCTAAAAATGCCGCGCCTTCGTAGATTTGATAAAACGGATTTGGCGATATTACGACAGGGTTTGGCTTGGTATTATCAATAATCACTTGGGCAAAGGCAAATAAAGCTTCGCGGCTGCCTGTTACGGGTAAAATGGCGGTTTCAGGGTTAAGTACAGGCACGTTGTAACGGCGCGTAATCCAGTGTGAAATTGCCTCTCTAAGCGCAGGTACGCCGATTGTTGTAGGGTAGCTAGCCAAACCTGCTAAATTATTCACCAGCGCGTCTTTAATGAGCTGTGGCGTGGCATGTTTAGGCTCGCCGATGGATAAGTTAATGGCAGCATAATCCGCGTTTGGAGTGACGCCTTTAAACAGGTCACGTAAACGTTGAAATGGGTAGGGTTGTAGCAAATTTAAATTTGGATTCATAAGTGAGCATTATAGTGAGCAACGACAATAATAAAAACCTTTTTGCAGTGTTTGGCTTGCTTTTTGGTGCGCTGTGCTGGGGCGTGGTGTGGTATCCGTATCGCTTGATGAACGAGGCTGGCGTTTCTGGCGTGGCATCAAGCTTTTACACGTATGCAATTGCTATTGTGTTGGGCTGCATTCTATTCGCTAAACACTGGCGCAGCGTGTTTACACAGCCTAAAAGCATTGTTTGGTTGGGCTTAATTGCGGGCTACACCAACCTCGCTTACGTGCTGGCGGTCATTGATGGCGAAGTAATGCGCGTGATGCTGCTATTTTATTTATCACCAATTTGGACATTGCTTTTAGCGCATTTTTGGCTAAAAGAGAAAACGCATATTACGGGTTATATGGCGATTGTGGTGTCTATTATCGGTGCATTTATTATGCTGTATGACCCAAAACTAGGCGGCTTGCCATTGCCGAGGAATACCGCAGAATGGTTAGCGCTATCTTCTGGCATAGGATTTTCGCTCACCAATGTAATCACACGCAAAGCGAGCCATTTAAGCTTAGCTGCAAAATGCTTTGCGGTATGGGTGGGCGTGCTGGTGGTTTCGGCGATTTATATGCCGTTTACGAGCCAAACGCTAATAATGCCTACATTTTTTAATGCAACTAATTGGCTGGTGATGGGTGTAATTGCTTTATTGCTGATGGGTGCGACTTTGTTTGTGCAATACGGCGTAACGCGCATTGCGGCTACCCGCGCATCGGTATTATTTTTGTTTGAATTAGTCGTGGCTGCTATAGCCTCGTACTATTTAGCGCATGAGGTAATGGCTTGGAACGAGTGGCTAGGTGGCGGTTTAATTGTGGCTGCAGCAGTGTTTGCTGCCAGCAACCACGAAAGTTAAGTGCTAACTAAAGCTTGAGTTGCGATTACCTTCAGCCGCAAAACGGATTTTTAACGACAAATCATTGCGTGAGTCGGCATTCGCCAGCGCTTGGTCTTCGTCAATTTTACCGTTAGCAAATAGCCTGAATAATGATTGGTCAAACGTGCCCATGCCAATATCGGTGCTGTCTGCCATGCTTTCTTTAATATCGCTAATTTTTTGTTTTTGAATCAGCTCAGCAATATAAGGCGTGTTAATCATTACCTCTGTTGCAGCAACGCGTTTGCTTTGTTTGCCAGGCACTAAGCGTTGCGAAATAATCGCCACTAAATTCATTGACATACCAAGCAGCAAGCCTGCTTTGCCTTCTTCAGGGAAGAACGAAATCACGCGCTCAAGCGCTTGGTTTGCATTGTTGGCGTGTAGTGTGGCAAGGCATAAATGGCCAGTTTCTGCGTAGGCTAGGGCGTTTTTCATGCCTTCCATATCACGCACTTCACCAATTAAAATGACGTCTGGTGCTTGGCGCATGGCATTTTTAAGGCCATTCTCAAAAGAGAGCGTATCAATGCCTACTTCACGTTGGTCAACCACCGATTTTTTATGATTATGGATAAACTCAATTGGGTCTTCTAGCGTTAAAATATGGCCAGTGGTGGTTGCGTTGCGGTGGTCAATCATCGCGGCAAGCGAAGTTGTTTTGCCTGAGCCAGTTGAGCCTACAATCAAAATAAGCCCGCGTTTGCGCATGATTAACTCATTTAAAACTGGCGGCAAGCCCAAAGTGTCAATCGATGGAATTTCAGTTTTAATATGGCGAATCACCATGCCCACTTCACCGCGCTGCCTAAAAACATTTACGCGGAAACGGCCAACATCTTTTTTACCCACTGCAAAATTGCATTCTAGCGTTGTTTCAAACTCTTTAATTTGGTCAGCACTCATTAGCGAGTAAGCAATTTCTTTAATCATGCCAGGCGCCATTACTTGCGCGTTAATTGGCACCGTATCGCCCTCAACCTCGATATGAATAGAGGTGCCAGTACTAAAAAATAAGTCTGAGCCGCCTTTGTCGAGCATAAATTTTAATATTGGGGTAATGTCGATTGCTGCCATGTTGCTTCCTAAAGTGTTTGTATGGTTCTTTGTAAATAACTGTTAATGTGACTTTAGCATAAAAATATTAAAGAGACTTTTGTTTGCGTATATAACGTTTTGAACGCATGGCTAGTTGATCTTAAAAAAACATCATTGTCATTGCGAGCGCAGCACGGCAATCTAAAGTAGTAACGCAGATTGCCGCGCTATGCTCGCAATGACGATTGTTTAGATTGCAGTGCCATGTTCACAATGATGAGATAAGTATGTTTCGGTAAATCTCTTCAAGTGCCTTGGCGAATTCGTCAGTATCAAACAAAGCAGAAGTCATTTTATTACCCAATAATTTTTGCTTCATCGCCAGCAAAATTTCTGGGCTTCTTGCCAGATAAAGTGCTTTACTTTCATAATCTTGCATATTATAAGTAATGCATTCTATTAAGTCTACAGCGGTGAGTAAGCTACCTGCAACACGCGCTGCAAAGGTGTCACCTACGCATGTTAATACTGGCACGCCCATCCACAAAGCATCACTACACGTGGTGTGTGCGTTATAGGGTAGCGTGTCTAAAAACAAGTCAGCATGCGCGTGGCGGGCAAGGTGGTCGGCGATTGAGACGCGTGGTGCAAAAATCAATTTATCTTCGTCAATGCCCAGTAAAGCAGCTTCGCGTATTAAGTTTTGTTTAGCCCAAACATTGCAATCTAGCAGCCAGAGTACGCTATTTGGCACCGCTTTTAGTAAACGCATCCACACCGCAAAAACGTTAGGTGTAATTTTAAAAGTTTGGTTAAAGCAGCAAAACACAAAGGCGCTGTCAGGCAGGCTGCAAGCGGCTCGCAGCGGCTCTTTTCCAACTGGGCGCTTGCGGTCATTTGGCTGATAGCAATGTGGCAACACGGCTAATTGTTCAGCATAATATTGTGCGGTTTCTGGCGGAGTAATGAAGTTGTCGGTGAGAATGTAATCAAAAAACGGCTTACCATTTGATGTACCCATGGTGCCTGCAAACCCAAGCCAATTCACGTTAATAGGTGCTGGGCGTAGCGCCGCGATACCGCTGCGGCTGGTTTGGGTAAAGCCTGTTAAATCAACCAAAATATCAATTTCGCAGGCGTTAATTTTTTGCGCGGCTTCAATTTCAGATAAGTTACGAATATCGTAAAACTCGTCAAAAGCCTTTTCTAGCCTTGCGCGCGCGCTAGTTTGGTCATTCACACCATAGGAAAATGCAAAAATTTCAAATTGGTTTCTATCATGCAATTCAATCAACTCAGAAATTAAAAACGCCAGTGGATGCAAGCGAAAATCGGCAGATAAATAACCAATCTTGATTTTTCTAACGCCGTCATACCGATGAAAATCGGTATCCAGCGCCTTAAAGTCACTTGATTCTGTGTTGAGCACGGAATGACGGGGGTGTTTAGAATTATTCAAATTTAGCGACTTACTTTGCTGAATCAGCCCCGCATAGCGATTATTCACCCAATTATTCGCGCACAGTTTTTGCTCTTCAGCGGTTGTTGTTGGCATCGCTAAAAACGCAAAAGGCGAAATTTGCGCTTCAGGCACGTTTTTTACCCAATCGCGAATCTCGGCAATATCATTTTCTAAGCCTTGCCAGTCGCAGATGTGCTGTTTTTGGTGTACCAAATGTACTTTTGCGTGATACAACTTGGGGTTAAGCGTTAACGCCTTTTCATAGCTTGCAACTGCCAAATCTAGTAGGCCCAATTCACGCTGCACATTACCTAAATTGTTATAAGCATCGGCGTCATTTGGGCCTAATTTTATAGATTGCCTAAAGCTTTCTAACGCGGCTTTAGACTTGCCAAGCTCGCGCTGCGCGTTGCCAAGGTTGTACAAATGCGCCGAGTTGCCTTGTTGATACTCAAGCGCCTCAGCAAAACAGGCTTCCGCCATCGCGTAGCGGCCGTTTGCGTGCGACTCGTTACCTAGGGCTTGCAAGGCATAGCAAAGCGCATTACGCACGTCTAAATTGGTTTTGAGAATGCGTGACAAACGCCTGAAATAACCCGCAGCTTCTTCATAGCGATGTAGCTCAACGCACAAATTACCGCAATTTATTTGCGCGTCTAAATCTTTAGGGTTGCGCAGTAAAGTTTGTTGGTAATGCTTAAGCGCGTTTTCGGTTGAAGTTTGCATGCTGCAATTTTAATTGAAAATAGATGATATTGACGAAGTAAACTAAAAACTTAGTTATGTTCAGAATGACGGTAAAGGTTTAAATCATCCTCGCCAGTCGTTTTAACCCAAGCTTGCGCAACGCAAAGCGGTTTGGGTTGCATAAACTTACAAACTCAGGGCTGGTGCTTGGTTCGCCGCATATCATTTGTGCTAATAACTCTGCGCAATAAGGCGCGCTGGTAAAGCCGCGGCTACCGTGGGCTAAGTTGATGTATAGGCCTTTAACCCACGGTAAGGTTTCTTGTTTGGCGTTGGGGCGGGGCGGTTTGGTTTTTAGTAAGGTGTGGTCTAGCAGTTCGCCAAGTAGTGGAAAGTAATCGAACGAGGTGCACCTAAATGAAACGCGGCCGCCCGTGATGTTGTGTTGCAGGCTTTCAAATAGCGGTGTGGAGATGCATTTTAGTCGGTTGATATTTGATAAATGGTCGTCTTCATCTAACTTTGTACTCGTATTTTCTGTTGAAAATGTAGCACCTAGGCAGTGTTGGCCATGGCCTGTGTTTGTAAAGTCTGCTGGGCTTAAATAGCCATCGCTACACACTATTGTTTTTAAGTGTTGGCTGGCATCGGTTGCGGTAAGCATGCTCACTTGTCCGCGCACGGCTTCTGTTTTTAAATACAAATCTAAACCCAAATTTTGCGCTTCGTTGGCGTTAGCGATGATGGCAATGTCGGATTTTTCTATGAGTTTATCGTTATCATAAATTTCAAATAAATTATTATTTTTCAATAAGTTATTTATATTAGTTAATGTTTTAATTGATATATTTTCATGTGAAGTTAAACGCTGGCAAAGCTGTTGTGGGTTCACCCATGCGGCATTGGGAAAATACAGCGCTTCGTGCGATAAAGTGATGCCTGCAATGGCGCTGGCCTCGTTTGCATTCACGTACTTTACAATATTTTCAGCATAATTGAGTGCGGCAACTTTTTGGATTCGCGCTAATTCTCTAGGGTTAAAGCCAAGCTGCAACATGCCGCAAGTGTTAAGTTCAGCAGAGTTAAGATTCAGCGATTTTAAAAAGTCTAAGCTATACAAATAACTGGCAAGCGCGAATTGGCTTGCGTCATCATCGCCACTAATGCGCGGGTAAAGCATGGCTTGCGGGTTGCCAGAGGCTTCATTTGCGATGGTTGCGTTACGCTCAAAAAGTGTGACTTGAATACCGCGAATCGCCAATGCGTGTGCAGTGGCGCAGCCTGCAATGCCGCCGCCTATGATGATTGCGGTTTTAGGAAGCACTCGCGTTTACCGCAATTTTAAATACTGCTTTATGAATCGCTTGGGTGGAAACTAATGGCGCATGCGCATCTTCAGGGAAAAATATACAAAACGCACCCGCTGGTGTGCTAAGCCACGTGTCTGGTGCATCGTAAAAAAACTGAATATCAGCTAAAGCATTAAATTCATCAACAGGCGCGAGGCAGCAACTAAGCGGCTTCCAGCCCATTGTGTCTGTGCCGCTAATCACCAATTGAATATCAATATATTTGCGATGGCACTCCAACTGTGCAGATTGTCGCGAGCGGCCAGCCACGCGCTCAATGATGACAAATACATCATCGCCCAAAATTGCGTGCTTGCCATTAGCTAGTGAGCTTAAGTCAGTTTTTTTAATAAATTCAAATACTTGTGGAAATAATGGGTGCAAAGCGGCATAGCGTTTGGCGTTTGCTATTGTGTCAAGAATCATGTAATTAAAATCCTTCCATTATTATGGCTGCAATATACACTAGCATTTATAGATGCTCTGCGAGGCAGTATCCATGCGCCTCCCAGAGCATATGTTTTAAGCACGAATTGTTGTCGATACTTATCTTTTCCAAACCTTGCCATAAGCGGCTAATAGTTGCTGGTGCATTTTACTGCCTTCCATATTCGCACCTAAGTTGCCTAAGCCAAAATACTGGTCTTCACCGCTAATTAAGCGTTGCGCTTGGCTTAGGGTTTCTTTGCCATACATGAGTGTTAAATTAGGCTCAAATAAAGCGGTATCGCCATTTTCTAGTTCTTCTACAATTTGCACTAGGTTTGCGATGCAACGGTAAACACTGGCGCGGGCGGCGGGCAGCTCGTTAAATTGCGCTATCCATGCGCAGCCATCTAAAATGTCGTCGGTGCTGCCGCTGGCTAGCGCTGCCAATGTTTTAAGCTCGCCTGCGCGTAAATCTACCCAAGTGGTGCCCGCGTCGGCGCATAGGCCAATGAGCGTGGTGACAGGTAGTTCATCGGCCAAATCTAGCTCAAGTAGCGTTTCTAATAATTCGGCAGATTCTTCTTCATTTAAATCTTGCAAACGCAGCGCAAAAGGGCGCACCAAGTTACCAACGGTGTTGTTTTCCCACTCTAATTCTTCAACTGGGTAGATTTCACTCATGCCAGGTACAAAAATACGGCAAGCGTAAACGCCTAAATGCGTGAAGTCGGCAATGTACATGTCGTGGCCGCTGCCGTGAATGGTGTCTACGCACCAGTTGTAATCTTCTTCAGTAGTTGTGCCGAAGTTCCAATCTACAAACGCGTAATCTGGCGTGCTGCGTAAAAAATCCCAGCTGATTACACCGCTAGAATCTACAAAATGGATTTCTAGGTTTTGCGAGTCAGCGATTTCTTCCATATCAAACCCTGGGGCAACAAAGCCTTTTAAGCTACCAAGTGCGCGACCTTGTAGTAGCTCAGTAAGCGCGCGTTCTAAAGCCACTTCAAAGCGCGGATGCGCACCAAAGCTGGCGAAGCAGCCTTGATCTTCAGGGTGAAGTAGAGTCACGCACATGACGGGGTATTTGCCGCCCAATGACGCGTCTTTTACCAAAATGCCATAACCTGCGTCACGCAAGCCTTTTATGCCTGCAGCAATGCGTGGATAACGGTTAATCACGGCTTCGGGTACATCAGGCAAGCAAATGCCTTCGCGAATGATTTTGTATTTGATGTCGCGCTCAAAAATCTCTGCCAACGCCTGAGTGCGCGCTTCCATCATGGTGTTGCCAGCGCTCATGCCGTTGCTCACGTATAAATTGCCAATTAAATTCACGGGGAACAGTACGGTTTTATCATCGCGCAAGCGGGTGTAGGGAATCGCACAAATGCCGCGCTCAGCATTGCCTGAATTTAAATCAATCAGCTGGCTGGCAAGCGCTGTGCCTTCTGGGTTGTAAAACTTTTGCAGCTCTGGTGTGAGTAATTCTTTAGGCCATTTGTCGCCTTTTAGCTTAACCCATTGCTCGTTTGGATAATGCACAAAATCTTTATTGGCAATTTTTTCGCCTAGGTAAAAATGCGTCCAGAAATAATTGGTGCTTAAGCGCTCAAAATATTCGCCTAAAGCACTGGCTCTAGCAGCTAATTGGCTTGCACCTTTGCCGTTGGTAAATAAGCGCGTGCAGTCTTTATCAATCACATGTACTGACCAAATACCTTCAATTTCATTGAGCCAAGATTTTTCTTCAACTTGAATGCCCAGCGCTAGAAGCTTGCCTTGCAGCGTAGCGATTGAGGATTCTAGCGAGGCGTCTTTACTCGGAATAAAGGTTTCTGTGTTGGTGTTGATAGTCATGGTAAAAGCTCTTATTGAAAAGAGTGACAGAATATCATGCGATGCTGAGAACGCGAAAAGTACGCGTTATTCAGTGTGTTTAGCAAGCAGGGGGTTTACAAAAAATAGTCACTAAAATTTAATCTGTTGTAGTCACGCGCTCAGCAAGTAAATCCATTTTTGCTATCAAAAGTTCTCTTAAATCATAAAGTTTGTGCATTTCATTTTGCGCATCTTCTAGCTGCTTCAATTTTAAGAGCTCAACGATGCGGTGACCCGTTTTGTGAACTTCGGTATGAATGGGCACGATTTCAAGAAATTCAGCATATTCACCGTAGCGCTTGAAACCAAGGCCATATTGCCATCGGCCAAAGCGGCATAAATGGTGGTCAAGTTCAGGTACGATTGTGCTGTTGCCATCCACCAATTTTTGCATATTGCTCACCCAAATGCGGTGTGAAAGCGCTGCAAATAGTAAAGGTAAGTCATCTCTACGCCAGCGGCGTTGCGAAATTTGCGTCCAAGCGGGGGCTGGGTGCCATTGTTTTGACCATTTAATGACATCATCGGCTGGCATAGGGTGCGCAATGGCATAGCCTTGTGCGAAGCGACAGCCAATTTGAATAAGTAATGCGCCTAATTGCAGGTTTTCTACGCCTTCTGCTATGACTTCACGATCAAACGTATGTGCGAGTGAGGTCATGCCTTCAACCATCACGAGGTCGCTTGGGTCGTCTAACATATCACGCACAAAGCTTTGGTCGATTTTAAGTGTGCGCACTGGCAAACGCCGCAAATAGGTGAGTGAGGCATGCCCTGTGCCAAAGTCATCTAACGCAAAATGTACGCCAATTTCTCGCGCAGCTTGCATAATGCGAATGACTTTTTCAATGTCTTCTAGCGCGGCAGACTCTACAATTTCGAGCTCAATCATCGATGGAGAAACTTCAGGATGGCGACTTAAGGCGATTTTAATATCGTCAATAAAATTAGGGTCTTCAAGGTGGCGTGGTGATATATTAATGCTCACACGCCAATTAACACCAAGTTTAAGCCATTCGGCCAGTTGCGCTACCGCGCTTTTCATTACAAAGCGCCCAATTGGGGCTGCAAGTTCAGAATTTTCAACCAATGGCATAAATTCATTGGGTAAAATCAAGCCATGTACTGGCGATTGCCAGCGAATAAGCGCTTCCATACCGATGACTTTGCCAGCTTGCATGTCAACTTGCGGCTGATAGTAAAGTTGAAACTGATTGCTATTTAGTGCATGTTGAAGGCTAGCAAGTTTTTGTTGTAGGCTAATACGCTTTGCGGCGGCAGATGTATCAAATATTACATAGCGGTTTTTGCCGCCGTGTTTAGCCAAATACATGGCCTCATCAGCATGACGCAATAAGCCATCTGCGTCTGAATTATCATCAGGATATAAGGTAGCGCCAATGCTTGCGCTTAAATTTAACGTGAGTCCGTCTATCGAATAAGGAGCTGCAAGTGAGTCACGTAACCTTTCTAATGTTTGTTCGCACGCCTCTGCACCAGTGAGTTCGTTGAGCAATATTACAAACTCATCACCACCCAATCTAGCTACCACGTCAGTGTCGCGCGTGGCCTCTTTAAGTAGCCGAGCAACTTCAATGAGAACTTTATCACCAGCTTCATGCCCGTGCGTATCGTTAATTTGTTTAAAATTGTCGAGGTCTATCATCACCACAGAAAGTATGCGATATGGGATGTCTATTGCTAATGCATTATGAATGCGTTCGCTAAACAATAAGCGGTTTGGCAACCCTGTAAGCGGATCATGTAGCCCGGCGCGGGTGACATCACCTTTAATTTTTTTCAACATAGAAATATCAGTGTGCATACCAACATAATGCGTGACCTCATTATTTTTGCCACGCACTGCAGTAATTGTTACTTGCTTGGGGTAGATTTCACCATTTTTTCTTTTATCTAAAATCTCGCCTTGCCAAACGCCGTTCTGATTGATGCTATCCCACATTGCAGCATAAAAAGACGCATTATGTAGCCCAGATTTAAGTATCTTAGGAGTTTGACCAATCACTTCTTCAGCCGAGTAACCCGTGCTTTCAACAAAGGCTTGATTCACGCGCAAAATTACGTTGTTCGCATCTGTAATCATCATGCTTTCGCGAGATTGAAATGCTACTGCGGCAATGCTTAAGTCAGTTTCGGCACGTTTATTCTCGGCAATGTAGATAGATAACGGGCGGAATACTGTTAAATATAAAACAGGAAAAGTGACGGTAATTAACAGTGTTGAGTCTAGCAAGGCGCTAGCTAATTTTGAGTGTGGTAAAAATTGCGCAAAAAACAGCATAATCAGCGTTTCTGCAATAAAAATAGAAACTGCAAGCACGCCGAAAAAATACCAAGCAGAATGCTTACTTATTACATGTTTTTCTTTAGCCATCCCCACCCTTTATTTTTTAATAATTTTTATTGATAGACTACCTTTAAACACGTATTAAATCAAACTAATGCAAGATTCGTTAATAAAAGTTAAAATCGCGTTTTAAGTCATCGCCTACAAAATGAATTTAGCCTTGAAACAAACCATAGGATTAACATGCATCGTAAATTAGTAGTCGCCAATTGGAAAATGCATGGTAATTTAGCCTCAAATAAGCAACTTTTAACGGCTTATATAGAAAAGCTTTCTCACCTTAAAAATACGGATGTTGTAGTCTGCGTGCCTTACCCGTATTTAGCACAAGCACAGGCTATGTTGCAAAACACTCACATTGCTTGGGGTGCACAGAACTTAAGCAAAGATACGGTAGGCGCATTTACGGGTGAAGTGAGCGCAAGTATGCTCAAAGACTTTGGCGCAACTTATGTGATTATTGGGCATTCAGAGCGCGCAACTGCGTATTGTGAATCAGACGAAAATATCGCCACTAAATTTATGCAAGCACAACAGCATGGCTTAACGCCTATTTTGTGCGTGGGTGAAACACTCATTGAGCGCGAAGCAGGTGTTATGCAAATGGTAGTTGGTAGTCAGCTTGATACTATTATTAACACTTATGGTGCGGCCGTATTTGCCAATGCGGTGGTGTCTTATGAGCCTATTTGGGCAATAGGCACGGGCTTGGCAGCCAGTAGCGACCAAGCGCAAAGCATGCATGAATTTATTCGTAGCAAAGTGGCTGCATACGATTTAGCCGCTGCAACCAGCTTGAAAATCCTATATGGGGGGAGCGTAAACCCTCAAAATGCGGTACAATTATTCGTTATGCAAGATATAGACGGCGGCCTTGTTGGTAAATGCTCGTTAAATGCGCAAGAATTTGAAGGAATATGCCGCGCTGCGGCTCAATAATTAGCTGTAACCCTTGGCAAGCATGGTTTGTAAAAATTAAAAGTATTAAGTGGAATATTAGGTAAAACATGGAAAAATTTGTATTAGTCATTCATATAATCGCAGCCCTTGGTGTAATTGGCTTGGTGTTATTACAACATGGCAAAGGTGCTGATATGGGCGCATCTTTTGGTAGCGGCGCATCAGGCAGCTTGTTTGGCGTGTCTGGTTCAGCAAACTTTATGAGCCGCGCAACAGCCGTTTTTGTGTTGATATTCTTTTGCACCAGCTTATCATTAGCCTATATGGCCAGCCATAAAAATGGCAACGGAAGTGTAGTGAAAGCCTTGGCCGCTAAAGTAACTACTCCAGTTGCAACGCCTGCAAGCACTGAAACACCAGCAAACACGCAAGACATACCTAAATAATCAAAAAATTTTCGAGCGCAAGCTCACAAAATGCCGTCGTGGTGGAATTGGTAGACACGCAACCTTGAGGTGGTTGTGACTAAGGTCGTGAGAGTTCGAGTCTCTCCGTCGGCACCAAAATTTATTGGTAAGTTGATATATAAATTTAACCTAAAGTAAATTTATATATCAACTAAATTCTTTGGTTTAGTTATGCAAGTGTTATTCAGTCTAGCATTGCCGCATCAAAGAATTTGGCTTGATTTTTACCATTCTTCTTGGCTTGATACATCGCCATATCCGCATTGATTACCAATAGCTTTTCATCTATTCCGTGTTGTGGATAGATTGCAATGCCTAAGCTACAGGTCACATGCAGGTCTAATTTTTCAACTTTAATAGGCTGCGATATTGCGTCTACAATTTTTTTAGCGACTAATGCTGCATCATTTTCGTTGTCAATAATGGGTAGCAATATAACAAATTCATCGCCACCCATGCGCGCGACCGTGTCGGATTCTCGCACGCATGATACTAATTGCCGTGATACTTTTTTGAGTACAATGTCGCCTATTTCATGGCCATATAAGTCGTTGATTTCTTTAAATAGATCTAAGTCTACAAACATAACGGCAAGCATTTTTCTCTCGCGCTTTGCGTATGACAAGGCTAATTTAAGCCTGTCATTAAATAATGTGCGATTGGGAACATTAGATAATGGGTCAAAATGCGCTAAGTTTTCAAGTCTAGTTTCTAGCAGTTTGCGCGCGGTAATGTCTGTGTGCGTGCCTACCATGCGAATAGGCTTTCCACTAGCGTCACGCTTCACTATCATGCCACGTGAGAGTACCCATTTAATGCTTTTATCTTTACAAATTACGCGGTGTTCATGCACGTATTTTTCTGATTTTCCTGTTAAATAACTATTCACTGCGGCTGTCATTGAGGGGGCGTCTTCAGGGTAGATGCGGTTATTCCACGCTTTCATGCTTCTTTTATGAATATCGTCTTTGTCAAAGCCGAACATTTCAATATAACGAAGAGATAAGCTAGCAACATCATTTTTAATATCCCAATCCCAAACGCCATCACCTGCGCCTTCTAATGCAAACTTCCACAGTTCTTCACTCTTTTTTAGTTTCAATGCATAGTAAATTCCTGCCACAATAAACGTGAGTAGCAGTGCTAAAAACATTATAACTAGCGGTAAATTTTGACTGTAATTCATCATAACGGGTAGTAATTATTATTTACTTTGAATCAGCTTTAGGTCGTTAATAATCTGTTGTGAATGGTTTGAGGTATCCACACTTTTGTAAATTTTAGTGATTTTACCTGTTGGGCTAATCAAAAAAGTATAGCGTTTAGCAACTTTAACAATGAAGAAGTTAGTGAGCGCACCATAGCTGGCCGCTACGGCTCCATTTGTGTCGGACAATAGCGGAAAAGGTAAGTGATATTTTTTGGCAAAATTAGCGTGTGATGCGCTGTTATCTACACTAATACCAACTACTTTAGCGCCTAACTTTTCAAGTTGCGTCATGTCGTCTCTAAAATTGCAGGCTTCTTTTGTACAGCCAGGGGTGTCGTCTTTGGGGTAAAAATAAAGCACTAAATAATTGCCCGCATAATCAGACAAATAATGCGTTTGGCCTTGCCCATCATTCAGTGTAAAGGCTGGTGCGTCATCGCCTGTCTGTAAGGTATTGGATGCCGCAGCGTAACTACGATAACCAAACAATGCCATTACCAACACCACTAAGTAAAAAAATAATTTAAGGGTCATATTTTCGATTTCAGGGAAATTGGTTTATTTTAAAATTTATCAAAAGCTTATGGTAACACCAATACGAATTGCTTTGAAATGTGAGAAAACAGCCGCACTTTACGCCATAGCATATTAAAACCAGTTCGCCCTCGTAGCTCAGCGGATAGAGCATCCCCCTAAGGGCTTAAAACACTAGATTAATTGATAAGAATATATTCAATAATCAATAGGGTATAACTTTTTAAGCCAGTCGAACCCTATCAAATCCATTGCTAATGCATCCCCAATGTATACTAAAAATTTGGGAATTCTGGTTTCCAATGTTACGGAACAAAGGAATTTCTGCATTGAAATGCTATAAAGATTCTAGAATGGTATCCCCACCGGGAATCGAACCCAGATCTAGGTCTTAGGAGGACCTTGTTCTATCCATTGAACTACAGGGACTTTAAAGAAAGTGCTATTCTACCGTTTAGAACAGTTTAAGTGAAATTTAAAGTATGGAAAAAACAGAGGGAATAGATTATCTGATAAATAAAATCTAGTGATTTGCCCGTCTATTAAATCTGACTTAGCTCAAAGCTACAAAGAGCGTGAGTTTAGATACCCCTAAACAACAATCGAAAACATTGATAGTGGGAGCTGCTACTTATCGCGCTCTTCCCAAGCTTTTTCTAGCGCTTTCACTTTAATTTCTAACTCGGCTTTCGTCGCTTCCATTTTTGCTTGGGCGGCCACTTGTTTATCTTGCAGGGCTTTTAACCGCGTTTGTTCATCTGCCACGCGTTTTTCTTGTACAGCAATTTGCTGTGTGGTTGTATCGTAATCTGATTTTGCTGCGTCATATTGGTTACGTGCGTTTGTGGTGCTTTGTTGTTCCATCGTAATGTCGCGCGCCATGACTGGGCTGGCTAACATTAAGCCAAGGAGCAAGAATGGGATGGTTTTCTTGGATAGTTGAGTAATCATTATGTGAATTCCTTTTGAAAATATGCGGGTAAAAATTTGAGGCAAGTGGTAATCGTATCGCTATAATTGTAGAACATTTTTAACAAATTTTTAACATGCAAGCACAAGACTTACAAAGCCTACTCACCACCGCCATGCCTTACGGTAAACATAAGGGTCAAATGATTGCTGATTTGCCAGGCCAATACCTCAATTGGTTTGCGCGTGAGGGGTTTCCCAAAGGTGAAATAGGACGTTTATTAGCGCTGATGCAAGAGATAGACCACAATGGCTTATCATCGTTGCTTGACCCATTGAGAAAATAATTGAAACCTTAACCTGATCAATCAATAAAATCAGGTAATCAATTAGTTTCAGTACGGTTAATTTCACGCAACATAAAGCTGTAAAGATTCTCTACTTTATCGCGCGCCCATGGTGTTTTACGTAAAAATTTTAGGCTTGATTTAATACTAGGATCATTGCTAAAACAATTGACAGGAATACGCTCTGCCAAGCTTACCCAGCCAAAGTGTGCTACTAAGGCCGTTAATATGGCTTCTAGCGTAATGCCATGTAAAGGGTTGTTGCGTTGCTTGAGTGGTGTGGCCAAAGGGTCTGGCTGAGTTGCATTTATTTTGGGTGACTTTATCATTGCTTTGGATATTTTGTTAACCCTAGTTTGGTGAAAACTATTATATGAAACTTTTCGTTATTGTAGCAATATTCAAAGATTCGGTTTTATAAATTTTAGAGCCCAGTTGATGCGCACTTACTCTTTCACCCAATCGTTGCTCAGTAGCTTTTGTTGTGGGTTGTAATTTTGTTTATAGGCCATTTTTTGACTTTCTTTAATCCAATAGCCTAAGTATAAATAGGGTAAATTTAGATTTTTTGTCCAATTGGCAAGCCACATAATTGAGTATGTGCCATAGCTGGCCTTGGTGTCAGCCGCATCATAAAACGTATACACTGCAGAAACGCCATCTTGCACCACATCAATAACGCTGACAATTTTAACTTGATGATTCTCATCACTAAACTCAATCATCAGGCTTTCTACATTACTTGTGCATAAAAATTGGCGGTATTGTTCAGCCTCATCTTTTTCTACTATTTTTTCTTCAGTAGAAATGCTTACTTCAACTTCTGTATGGCGCAAATTTTGATAGCTTGAATACAACTCAAAGTGATTTTGTAGGTAGTTTAGTGGCAATATGCGCGCTGTTAAATCGGCATGCTGTTTATAAGCGCGTTTTTGGCTGCGCGTGGGTGCAAACTCACTCAAAATCAATCGCACGGCAACACAGGCCTTGCAATGCTCACAATGCGGTCTGTAAGCAAACTTGCCACTACGCCGAAAGCCTTGCGCGATAAGGCTGTTGTAGACATTAGCATCCACTAAATTTTGTGGCGTTGCAATTAAGCTTTGCGCGAGTTTATCAGGTAGATAGCCGCATTTATACGGCGTAGTGACGTAAAACTGTAGTTTGGTTAGTGCGGGTTCGCTAGGTATTGTCATGCTTTATTTTGCTGGTTTCTTTATTAGGATTTTACTAGTTTATTTAAGATTGACATAAATTCGTCACGCGCTATTTCTCGCGCGCCAAAGCTGGCTAAATGCGCTGTTTTCATTTGGCAATCAATGAGGCCAGCGCCTTGATTTTTTAAATAATTTACCAAATGTACAAACGCGACTTTTGAAGCGTCAGTAACATGATGAAACATACTTTCACCATAAAACATATTACCGACTTTTACCCCGTAGCAGCCGCCTACTAAAATATTATCTTGCCAGCATTCGGCGCTAACGGCATAGCCAGCCTCATGCAAGGCACAGTAGCCGTTAATTATATCCTCGGTAATCCAAGTGCCTGCTTGATGGCCGCGTGGGGTATTGCTACAAGCAGCAATAACCGCCCGAAAAGCGGTATTGAAGCGGATTTCAAATGGATTATTTTTTAGCGTTTTTTTGAGTGAGCTTGAAATCTTTAATTCATCAGGAAACAACACCATGCGCGGGTTAGGGCTCCACCACATGATAGGCTCACCCTCGTTAAACCAAGGAAATATACCATGCTGGTAAGCACTTAAAAGGCGATTAAGCGACAAATCTCCACCAATCGCGATTAAGCCATTAGGCTCAGTAAGCGCGTAGGCTAGCGGTGGAAACGTACAATCATCTTCAATGCTTGCAACACGGCCATTTGGTAATTGGTAATAAGCGAGACTCATATTCTTTTAGTTAAAAAATGCGTTAAAAAAGTTAATCAAGCTAATGAAATAAGGCGGAAATTACACCATTTTTAAGCTATAGTGCATTTGTACAATTTTCGTAAAAATAGAATACACTAATATCAAACCATGTCAGAAAGTTTAGCACCTACCTCGTCCATATTAACACGCCAGTTTTGGCGTAGGTTTTCAGATCCTACGCCTGCTGCATTGGGTAAATCCATCCTATCTTTTTTAGTGCTAGCTGAAAGCCTAGTATGTATTTTTTGGATATTTACACTATCAAATCTTGGCGAAGGTTATGAAGTCATTGCCGCTGTACCTTACTTTTACTTAGTCATTTCTTATGTAAGTTTGTTCTTATTTTACCGCTTTAAGCGCTTTGAATACTTTACCTTTACCCAGCTTGTAATGTTACTTGTGATGCCATTTTTTATGCAATGGGCGATTGGCGGCTTTGCAGCTTCTAGCGGCGTGGCGATTTGGGCAATTTTATCACCTGTTGGTGCGTTAATGATATTGGGTACGCGGCAGTCTACGCCTTGGTTTATGCTGTTTATTAGCCTGGCTTTAATGTCGTGGAAGCTTAATCATTATTTTGCTGGCAATGCGATGCCGATTCCTAACAATGTAAAAGATGCTTTTTTCTTGATGAATATTACCGGCACGGCTTCAATATTGTATGGTGTTTTGCGATATTTTCAGGCGCAAAAAGAGCGCGTAATGGCATCATTAGCGCTTGAGCAAGCGCGCTCAGAAAAGTTATTGCTTAATATTCTACCTGCCGCAATTGCTACACGCCTAAAAGACAACGACATGCGCATTGCCGACCATTATGATGCTGTTACTGTAATGTTTGCAGATTTAATTAACTTCACGCAATTGTCTGAAAAAATGTCGCCAACGCAGTTGATTGATTTATTGTCGCAAGTGTTTTTAAGGTTTGATTATCTGGCAGAAAAATATCAAGTGGAGAAAATTAAAACCATAGGTGACGCTTATATGGTGATTTCTGGCGCGCCTGAATTGTGTGCAAACCATGCGCACCGCATTGCCGCCATGGCGCTAGAAATGAACGGCGCATTGCAAGAGGTTGCTGTGAATACGGGCGTAGATCTTAATATGCGTATCGGCATTCATACTGGGCCAGTAGTTGCTGGCGTGATAGGCAGTACTAAGTTTAGTTATGATTTATGGGGTGACACAGTGAATTTAGCTAGCCGCATGGAAAGTACTGGTAAATCTAACGCCATTCAGGTCACGCAAGAAACGCAGCAACTACTTCAAGATGCATTTATATTTTCTGAAAAATTGAGTGTGGATGTAAAGGGTAAAGGGCTTGTTGACAGCTTTATTTTGCTAGGGCGCAAGTAATAGTTTGTAGTTGATGGTGTTGGTTAGATTAGCTTTAATACATCCGTTGTAAATTAAACCAATTTTAGAACCTTGCTTGCTGCATCTGGGTCGCCAGACCAGAAATTATAAAATTCACGTACTACGATTAAAAATAAATGTTTGTTTTCTGGCATATTAAATAGCGGTAAGGTGAGGTCTGTAGCAATGCGGTAAGACTTGATGTTTTTGATTGGCGCATCTTTAAGCCGCATCAAAATTATTTTGGCTAGTGTAATGCAGGTATTCACAAGCTTCAGTTCTGCCCCTCCATTACTTAAAGCCCTAGCATAAGCAGTTAACGCTATGTTTTCGGCGGTTTCAAATTGTGTTGTGAGTATACTTTCCGTTAATGATTTTAACGTAGTGGCTACAGGCTTCCACTGAACTGAAGCAGTTTCAATACTGTAATTGACGCTGAATGCTGCAATGGCTTTCATGTTTTTTACCCAAAATGGGTAAAATTCGCGGGCTGTATTTAAATCTTCGTGCCAATCTTCAGAAGAAAAAGTGCTAATTACATCATCCAAAGCTTGGCTAAATAAGTCACGATTTAGTGCCTTTTCGGCAATATATAAACTTAATTTATCTAAAAATAATGCGCGTTTGTAAAGCATGCCACTCGGTACGCCCTTGGCTTGCAATAGCTTTAAATAAGCATTAATAGCTTCTTTTTCACGTGCTGTATCCATTATTTTTTTTGTTTTTCACCAATGTGAACTTCACCGCGTTGCTTGGCTAAAATGACTTGTTTTTGGCGTTCAGTTAAGCGGGCGCGTTTTTCTTCGGAGATTTTATTGTAGCAATAAGGGCATGAAATGCCAGGTGTATACTCTACACTTTGCATTTCTGTTGGTGAAAGCGGATGGCGACAGGCATAGCATTGGTCAAATTCGCCAACCTCTAAATTGTGCTTAACCGCCACGCGTTGGTCAAATACAAAACATTCACCTTGCCACATACTTTGTGCTTCAGGTACGGTTTCTAGGTATTTTAAAATGCCGCCTTGCAGGTGAAAAACTTCTTCAAAACCTTGATCCATCATGTATGACGAAGCTTTTTCGCAGCGAATACCGCCTGTGCAAAACATGGCGACTTTTTTGTGTTTGGTTTTATCAAAATTGTTTTTAATGAACGCAGGAAACTCGCGAAATGTCGTCGTTTTAGGGTCAATCGCACCTTTAAATGTGCCAATATCCACTTCATAATCGTTACGCGTATCAATCAAAAAAACCTCAGGGTCGCTGATAAGTGTATTCCAATCTTCAGCTTTTACATAAGTGCCCACTTTGTTGGTTGGGCTTACGCCTGGTACACCCAAAGTGACGATTTCTTTTTTCAGTTTCACTTTCATGCGGTAAAACGGATGCTCAGAAGCAAATGATTCTTTATGCTCTAAATCGGCAAAACGGCCTTCAAATAGCGCGTCAGTACGCAAAAATTTGAGTACGCTTTGAACGTTTTCAGGCAAACCAGCGATGGTGCCGTTAATGCCTTCTGAAGCCAGCAGCAGAGTGCCTTTGATACAATGTGCCTCGCAAGCCGCATGGATAGGCGCTTGCAGGGCAGTGTAATTTGGCAGGCTAACAAATTTATATAGCGCAGCTGTTAGAAACGTAGGGGTTTTAGTAGGGTTTGTGTTGGACATGAAGCAAGCTAGTTAGGGTAAAAGTGCCATTTTAACACTTGCATTCTATAAGCGAAAACTATAAGCCAAAGTTAATCTAAAATGATTAAAATTTCGCCATTACCATTACATGCTAAATCGCCCGCATAGCGTTGAATTCGATTAGATTTAACTTTGTTAAATGAAGTGGAAAATGGTTTAAATGAGCTTAATAATAATGATAAAAATGGTAGTGTGTGTGCGCCGCAATTTTGAAGAGTAGCGTGCAACTCAGCTGGGGTTTTTAATAAAATTGAGCCACGTTTCATAGAGAAGCCAACGTATTTCCCAACTTTACCATAAATGCCTATGGTGCCTGCAATCATGCGGCTACCACAATAATCGCCAGAATTTCCCTCAACCAAAATTAACCCGCGGCGCATTAAGTCACCAACTCTATCGTGAGCATTGCCGTGGCAAATAATTGTGCCGCCTTGCATATTTGCGCCTAAAAAGTCTCCGCAATTGCCTTCAATTGTCACTTGCCCGCGTGTCATTTTGTGGCCAATATAATCTAATTGTTCGTTACTGTTTTTGAAGATAATGTTTTCATAATCAGAGCCTTTAATTTCAAATAAATCAATGACGTTATTGTTATTATTTAAAGTGATTTCTTGAATTTTTTCAATGGATAATCCAGCCAATTTATTGGGCGTAAGATTGCTACAATTCACTTTAAAAGGTGGATTTTTTTTCAGTGTAAATGTGAGCGCTGTCATTTTAAAATCTCATGCAATTTAAAATGGTGCGGGCCAAGTTTCCCACCATAATTACCCGCAGAAATGCGTTTTACGCCGCTACTTACACCCAAGCTGCAAATGGCTTTTATGCCAACTTTCATTGATAGCGCGATGTCTTCAAAGTTTAAGCCATCAATCACAATCTCCATTACGCTTTCAATTTCATCACTGAGTTCAGTCTTCACCAAACCTTTTAAAGTTGGGCAAAATGCGTCGTTAGTTGAGGCGAACATTTTTGGGTATTTACTGCCGACTTTTGAGCCACTACGCACCACGCCACCTGGGAAAGGCATGATGACATTCGGCACTTGTTTCATGGCCTCAATGGCAACTTCGGCGGCATTTAAGGCGGCTGTTTGTGAGGTAGCTAGAATCAAAAAGTTACCGCCACCAATCGCGCGCACCATGCCAGTGGTTTCTTGCACGAGAAACTCGCCATCCATCACTGGTATACGCCAATATCTTTTTCCGCTGATGAGTTTAGATGTTTGGTAGCCATCACCAAAATAGCGTAAATGCTTGCCTAAGCTAATTTGGTCTTCAGCGTCAATTCCAGCAAACGCGGCTGCGGTAGGGCAGGTGAGTATGCATTGCCCCATACGCGTCTCGAGCTGTTGCATGAGTACTTTGCTACCCATTGCAAACATTAGTACGCTTATGCCAGCGCGGCCATCGGGCGTTTCATCTGCTGATAATTCGCGCTCAATACCAGCTTCAACGCCGCAGCCAATTACACTGGTGGCAAAGCCTGTCATTGCGTTGGCGGCGTGGTATGCCCATTTTAGGTTAAGCGCAGTGATAATAATGCGCGTCGCCCGCATGTTGAATGCTTCGGCGAAGGTGTCGTCAATGGCAATACCGTTTAATAACATAAAGCTTTAAGCGTCATCCGCGCCTGCCTGAATTTTGCCCACCCATTCCATAATGTCTATAGTGCCTTTGGCCTGTGCTTTGGCTAAATCTGCGGGTGCTAGCACGTCTTGTAGCAAATCAACGCGCTTCCACTCAGCCAGAGGTGTATCGCAATCTGCGCGTGGAACATAGCGTGAATCGCGTATTTTTTCATATTTTGGAATGTATCTTGGGCAGTTTTGCCACAATTCTTCTAGCTTAACTGTCACCACAAAGTCAGCTTCTTTGTAATGTGCCAGAAATTCTGGATCTTGCGAAATGCTCGCTGTGCCTTGCACGCGAATGCGATGTGGGCGCTCGAACGAGATAAATAACATGCCGATTTGCGCATTGCCAATAATGTTGCCCATGCTTAAAAACATGCCGTTGCCATCGTAACTTGGAAATATTAGTGTATTAGCATCAAGTACTTTCACAAAGCCTATGTCGCCACCTTTGTATGAAACGGTCGGGCGCCCTTTGTCATCAATTGTGGTTAAAAAGAACATTTCGCTGTGCTCAATAAAACCTTTGGCATCATCGTTAAACTCATTATGGCTGGCTAATTGCTCGATGCGCTCAGCCATTTTTTCGGTACCAAATTGCGCCTGCAAAGCGCGTTGTTCTTTGCCGTAATAAATGCTCAATTTACTCTCCTTTGCTGTGAGTGACTATTTTTCCACGACCGTTGTCATGAATTTCATTGTTGTTAATTTTATAGTTATCTAGTTGAATTGTATGATATTTGTCGAAGTATTTTTTTAAATCTACTTCTACAGCAATATCAAACGCAGGCTTAACTACATGCGTTGCACCCCAAACTACTTTAACCACTTTGCCATCTTTTACGACCAATTCGCCATTTTTAAATACGTAATCTGGTTTAGCAAACATCGCTTCACGGTCTGGATTATCAGTATAAACGGTAATATCAGCTTGCGCACCAGCACCTAAATGCCCGCAATTATTCAGGCCGATGAGCTTGGCTGCGCCTGCGCGGGTCATAATGGCGATTTCATATAAGCTGTATTCGCGGTTTAAACTGGTTAAGTTACTCATTGCTTGCGCGTCTAAATTGAGCTTGGCGAAGGCCTCATTTCTGAAAGATTTGTCCATCAGCAAGCGGATTAAATGTGGGTAGCTGGTGAATGGCGCGCCGTTTGGGTGGTCGGTGGTTAAAAAGATGCGCCACGGGTCTTCCACGCTCAAAAATAGCTCTAAGCCTATAGCCCATTGCAGCGCGTTTACGTAATTTTGGTCGCGATATTTAAACGGTACCACGCCACAGCCTGCATCGCATTCAATATCCATAATCACCGATTTTTTTGGGTTGGCGTGGCGGGCGTTCAAGTGCTGCATCATGCTGTCGCCTGATGTTGTGACAGTTTGACCAAACAAAATTTGCCCAACATCGGCGGTGATATGCTTGTTTTTATTTAATGCTTCGGCAATTTGCGCGGCAGCGGATGAAAACTTTTTATCACCTTCCGTACCGTAGCTGTGAAATTGAACGTGCGTGAGGTGCATCGGCAAGCCATCTGATGCGCCCATGGTGTCTAAAGTGGTTTGAAAGTTACCTGCTGCACCTAAGTTATTGCAATGCACATGCAGCGGCTTGGCAATGCCCAGCTCATTTACCGCGCGGCTGAGGCTTTTTAAAATATCACGTGGCGTGACTTGATAATGCACATTATTTTCATCTAAATTGAGTCGACGTTGGTTAAATTTAAACGCAGAAATGCCGCCAGGGTTCACCACTTTTATGCCAATGGCTTGCGTAGCGTGCAAAGTCCAAGCCACGTAATCGTTAATGGCTTTTTGGTCAGCACCGCTACTTAACAAGCGCAAAAAGTAATCATCATTGCCCAACATGGCGTATCCACCTTTGTCTATCATTGGCGTGTCGGCCATCTCTAGGTGCGCTTGGCGGGCGTTAATTGGCATAATCGCTGGCTCAAACGCGGCGGTGTAGCCCATTTCGATGTAGCGAAAGCCAGTATCGGTGGTATTGGGTGTGGCATTGTGTGAACAATTTGGCGTACAAATATGCGCTTCAGGCTCGCTGTAACCACGCGTTTCTTGAAATTCTGGCAACATCATGCGCGCAATATTCACTTTGCCACCGCCAATATGGCTGTGCATATCAATCGCGCCCGCCATGACCACTTTGCCTGTTAAGTCAAAAGTTTGATTGATTTTTTCGGCGCTGATTGGCTTGGCAATTATATGCCCATTGCGGATGTAAATATCTTCAACCACGCCGTCTTTATTGTGCGCGGGGTCGTAAAGTTTGCCGTTTTTGAGGAGCGTAATCATAGCAATGCCTCAATTCCGCTCACCACTTCACTCAAAGTGGGCAAATTATTCTCACGTAATTTTTTCAACGGCAATATTACAGATGAATCCACCCGAAACAGGGTACCGCTACAATCCAAGCCTGGCTTAGCTGTTGGGATAAATACATCTGGCGTGGTTTCAAATTGGCAGTTTGTATTGCCTAACACAATAAGCGGTTTATCTGTATTTGGTGGCAATTTTTCTGCATTAAAACTATTCACCCAAACCACACAATCATGCTCAATCGTATCATTATTTAATGCAAAGCCGCTGAGCCAAGTATTAGCGTTATTTGCGCTGGTATCACCATCGCTACCGCCTAGGGCTAAGCCAGCTGCGCGGGTTGTTTGATTTAAAATTGCTACCGTTTCAGTAATGTTTTGAATGGTGAGTTCTGCGTGTGGATAATCAAAATCCTTTGACACCCATGCTAGAACTGCATATTTTGCAGCTTTTAGTTTGTCAGCAACACTTTGTAAATCACTTACCTTAATGCCCGCAACTTCTGTAGCTTTTAGTGGTTTACCCGCCACTAATGCACGTAGCGCAATGGTTACCGAGGGTAAATCATCTGCCCTGCAAGGCAGTATCCATGCGGCCTCCAGAGCATCGCTTTTAATCACACCATTATTTTTAGATTCACCTAACACAATTAGCTGACGATTTTTGGCAGAAATAAACATGCCGTCGACATCGACAAAACGCTCAAAAAAACGTGGATTATGCGACACAATATCACTGCCTATGCACACAATCACATCTGCGCGATTTTTCACTTCCGTTAGCGTTGTCGTTTGCCAGCCGGTGCTTTGCAATACCCTTATATTGCGCGCTGTGCTGGCGGCATTCATGTGTTGCATGTTTTGCTGATGAATGCCACTGGTTTTTTGCGCAAGATTATAAATGGCGCGAAAGCCTGCAACATCGGTGCTTAAGCCAGTAAATAACGGTTGCTGTGCTTGTTTTAGTATTTGCGCTGCTCTAGCCAAGGCTTGCGCCAAGGTTGCAGGTTCGCCAGCAATTCGGGGCGTAGCATCATTCAATTTTTGCTCGAAAAACGGGATGCTCTTTGCGCAACCATTCGCCATCACTTTAATTACATTTTGATTATTTTCAAGCAATATATCGTCACAAAGCAAGCCGCAGGCGGGGCAGGTTGCAATGCACTGATTCGATTTTAGGCTAATATTTTTCATCAATATGGATTTTGCCACAGCAAGCACAATTGCGCGAACAATTAAGTAATAGTCTTACGTAAATGCTAATTTTTATGATGAAATTGCAGTGATAGGGCGCGATATGCGATAATTGCGCCTAGGTGATTTTTTAGTTAGTTGATGAGCCACATTTTTTGTGGCTTTTATTGTTTTAGAGAGAAACGATATGCCAGTAATCCGCTTGCCAGATGGCTCTGAACGTAGTTTTGATGCGCCCGTAACAGTGGCTGATGTTGCCATGAATATTGGCGCAGGTCTCGCTAAGGCAGCGTTGGCAGGCAAGGTGAATGGTGTGTTGGTGGATACCTCTTACTTGATTTCGCAAAATGCAGAACTAGCTATTATTACCGATAAAAGTGACGATGGTTTAGACGTGATTCGTCATTCAGCCGCGCATTTGCTGGCTTACGCGGTAAAAGAGCTTTTTCCTGAAGCGCAAGTCACTATTGGCCCTGTAATTGAAAATGGCTTCTTTTACGATTTTTCATACAAGCGCGCATTTACGCCTGAAGATTTAATCGCCATTGAAAAGAAAATGGCTGAGCTTGCCAAGAAAGATGAGCAAGTCACACGCAAAGTGTTGCCACGTGATGAGGCAATTGCTTACTTTAAAGGCATTGGCGAGGATTATAAAGCTGAAATCATCGGCTCAATTCCAGCAGGTGAAGAGGTTTCACTTTATACAGAAGGCAACTTTACCGATCTTTGCCGCGGCCCACACGTGCCAAATACAGGCAAGTTAAAAGCCTTTAAATTGATGAAGCTAGCAGGTGCGTACTGGCGCGGTGACAGCAATAACGAGATGTTGCAACGCGTGTACGGCACCGCTTGGCGCAATAAAGAAGAATTGGAAGCCTATTTATTTCAGCTAGAAGAAGCTGAAAAACGCGACCACCGCAAACTCGGCAAGCAACTGGATTTATACCACATGCAAGACGATGCCCCAGGTATGGTGTTTTGGCACCCGCGCGGCTGGAGTCTTTGGCAAGAAGTTGAGCAATACATGCGCAAAATGTTTGTGGATTACAACTACCAAGAAGTGCGCACGCCGACTATTATGGATAGAACCTTGTGGGAGAAATCTGGCCATTGGGAGAATTATCGCGAAGGCATGTTTGTCACTTCATCAGAAAGCCGCGATTACGCAGTAAAGCCAATGAACTGCCCTGGCCACGTGCAGATTTTTAACAGTAGCTTGCATAGTTATCGCGATTTGCCTTTGCGCTTGGCTGAGTTTGGCTCTTGTCACCGTAACGAGCCGTCTGGTGCACTACACGGCCTAATGCGAGTGCGTGGTTTTACCCAGGACGATGCGCATATTTTTTGTACTGAAGAGCAAGTAGAAGCAGAAGTCGCTGACTTTATTAAAATGCTCTACAAAGCTTATAGTGATTTTGGTTTTAAAGATGTGTTGGTAAAACTCTCAACCCGCCCTGAAAAGCGCATCGGTACTGATGCGGATTGGGATAAAGCAGAAACCTCACTCGCTAATGCACTTAAATTAAATAATTTAGATTTTGAATATCAGCCAGGCGAGGGCGCATTTTACGGTCCGAAAATTGAATTCACGCTTAAAGATAGCTTAGGGCGTATGTGGCAATGCGGCACCATTCAACTAGATCCGAATTTGCCTGAACGCCTAGGCGCAGAATACGTGGCAGAAGATAATTCGCGCAAGCGCCCAGTCATGTTGCACCGCGCCATTGTTGGTTCTATGGAGCGTTTCATAGGTATTTTGATTGAAAATTACGCAGGCGCAATGCCGCTTTGGTTGGCGCCCGTGCAAGCAATGGTACTCAATATTTCAGAAGGTCAGGCAGATTATGTGCGCCAAGTAGTTGAAACGTTGAAGAAAAATGGCTTCAGAGTTGAAAATGACTTGAGAAATGAGAAGATTACCTATAAAATACGCGAACATTCGATGCAGAAAATGCCTTACTTGCTAGTTGCAGGTGAGCGTGAAATGCAAGCAGGACATGTAGCCGTGCGTACCAGAAAAGGTGAAGACCTAGGTTCTATGCCGATTGCAGAGCTAATAGCTCGCTTGAAAGCAGAAGTTGAAACTAAGGTTTAGCTCCCAATATTTGGGATATTTCTGACGAAGCACGGCTTAACTATTTGGAGAATTTGATATAGCACAGGATAAAGAAACCCGAATTAACGGTGATATTACTGGTTCGGAAGTACGTTTAGTAGGCATTGAAGGCGAGCCGCTAGGTATTATGAGTTTGCGTGAAGCTTTTGCAAAAGCAGAAGAAGCTGATATTGATTTAGTAGAAATCGCGCCTAATGCAGTGCCACCTGTGTGTAGGTTGATGGATTACGGCAAATTTAAATATGCCGAAAGTAAAAAACAGCACGAAGTTAAGCTCAAGCAAAAACAAGTGCAAGTGAAAGAAATTAAATTTCGCCCAGGTACTGATGATGGCGATTACGCGATTAAAGTACGTAATATTATTCGTTTTATACAAGACGGTGATAAAGCAAAAATCACGCTACGCTTCAGGGGTCGCGAGATTACCCACCAAGAATTTGGGCTAGCCTTGTTAAGACGTGTAGAAGCAGATACAAAAGAAGTGGCAGTGGTCGAGCAGTTTCCAAAAATGGAAGGCCGCCAAATGGTGATGGTTTTAGGACCTCCTAAAAAGAATTAAGTGATTTTAGTTGTATTGTTTTTGTTGTAAAAAGTAGTCAGGTAAAACTGATAAGCGCCACTAAGCCAGCTTTGCTGGCAAGTGTTGCTAAAAGATCCCGAGTGATACGGCTTAACGGCATGCCTAAGCACTCATAATTTAAGTTCAAGGAGAACAAAATGCCAAAAATGAAAACCAAGAGTGGTGCAAAAAAGCGCTTCAAATTCTTGGGTAATGGTAAGATTAAACGTACGCATTCACATCTACGCCATATCCTAACAAAAAAGACCACTAAGCAAAAGCGTAAATTACGCGGCACGGCGATCATTTCACCAACAGACGTCAAACGCGTTCGCGCAATGATGCCAACACGATAAGGAGACCGATATGCCTAGAGTAAAACGTGGTGTCATCGCTCGCGCAAGACACAAAAAAGTATTAAAAGCCGCTAAGGGTTACCGCGGTCGTCGTAAAAACGTTTACCGCGTTGCTAAGCAGGCGGTAATGAAGGCTGGTCAATATGCTTACCGTGACCGTCGTCAAAAGAAACGTCAATTCCGTACATTGTGGATTGCACGTATCAATGCTGGCGCACGTGAGTTAGGTTTAACTTACAGCCGCTTCATGAATGGCTTGAAAATAGCGGCCGTTGAAGTAGATCGTAAAGTATTGGCTGATTTAGCTGTATTTGATAAAGCAGCATTTGCACAATTTGTTGAAATGGCAAAAAAAGCATTGGCAGTTTAATCCCATCACTTATTGTGAAAAATAAGTAAAAAAAGAGGCTTCGGCCTCTTTTTTTTGCTGTAAAATTATGCACTTAAACAAAACAACTCAGTATGATGCATTGTCGTAATTCATATAATATCAAGTCACTTTAAAAATAAAACGTAAAGATAATAATTCACATGTCAGACTTAACGCATTTAATTCCAGCAGCGCAAGCAGACTTTGCTAACGCTGCAAATATGAACGACTTAGAAGTCGCTAAAGCCAAATATTTAGGTAAAACGGGTTTATTGACTGACGCTTTAAAGGGATTGGGCAAGTTAAGTAATGAAGAGCGACCAGCAGCAGGCGCAGCAATTAACGTGGTGAAGCAAGGCGTTGAGGCGGCACTTACAGCGCGCCGTGAAGCACTATTAAATGCGGAGCAAGCCAAGCAACTTGCGCAAGAATCTATTGATGTCACTTTACCAGCACGTGCGCAATCCCAAGGCGGCCTGCACCCAGTAACGCTGACTTTGCAACGCATTGAGCAGCTATTTCATTCTATTGGCTTTGAGGTGGCGACTGGCCCTGAAATTGAAACGGATTTTTATAATTTTACTGCACTAAATATTCCTGAAGACCATCCTGCACGCGCCATGCACGATACATTTTATATAGATGAAGCGAATGTGTTGCGAACACACACTTCACCTGTGCAAATTCGCTATATGGAAAACGCATTAAAAACCAACAAAACGCCACCGCTTAAAATTATTGCACCAGGTCGCGTGTATCGCGTGGATTCTGATGCGACGCATTCGCCGATGTTTCACCAAGTAGAAGGCTTGTGGGTAGATGAAGACATTAGCTTCGCTAACCTAAAAGGCGTAGTGCAAGATTTCTTGCAAAAATTCTTTGAGCGTGATGATTTAACCGTGCGCTTTAGACCCTCATTTTTCCCATTTACCGAGCCATCTGCTGAAATGGATATGAGCTGGAATGGTGGCTGGCTTGAGATTGGCGGCTGCGGCATGGTACACCCTGAAGTGTTCAAACACGTGAATCTTGATAGCGAAAAATATCGTGGTTTTGCGTTTGGTTTAGGTGTAGAGCGCTTGACCATGTTACGTTATGGCGTGAATGACTTACGCCATTTTTTTAATAATGACCTGCGCTTTCTTAGCCAGTTTAAATAATAAAAACCTACACAAACCTAAATTAAGGTCATAAAAGCATTATGCAGTTTTCAGAAAATTGGTTACGCAGTCTTGTTAATACAGATTTAGATAGTCACGCGCTCAGCCACGCCTTGACCATGGCTGGGCTTGAGGTTGAAGACTCGCAGCCCGTGGCGGCAAGCTTTAATAAAGTGGTAGTGGCAAAAATATTATCCGTTGAAAAGCATCCTGATGCTGACCGTTTGCAAGTGTGTATGGTTGACGTTGGCCTAGTTAAGCCTTTACAAATTGTGTGTGGCGCGAGTAATGCGCGTGCTTGTTTGATTGCCCCTTGCGCGATGGTGGGTGCGGAGTTGCCAGGCATTTCTATCAAACAAGCTAAGGTGCGTGGTGTAGAGTCATTCGGCATGATGTGTTCTTCAAAAGAGCTTGGTATTAGTGCTGAGGCAGCGGGGTTGCTAGAGTTAGAGAGTGATGCAATTGTTGGACAAAATATTCGTGAGCATTTAGATTTAGATGATAATTTACTCACACTTAAACTCACGCCGAACCGTAGTGACTGCTTGAGTCTCACTGGTATTGCGCGCGATGTGGCAGCCATTACTGGCGCATCAACTAGCTTTGAAGTGATTTCGCCAGTAGCGGCTGAAATGCAAGCGACTAAAAATGTGCTTGTAAATGAGCAAGCTGCTTGTCCGCGCTATTGTGGCCGCTTAATACGTGGCGTAAATGCACGGGCTGCAACACCGCTTTGGATGGTGAAACGTCTAGAGCGTAGCGGTTTGCGCAGCATCAGCGCGATTGTGGATGTAACAAACTATGTATTACTCGCGCTGGGTCAGCCCATGCACGCATTTGATGCAGCAAAATTGAACGGCGATATCAATGTGCGTTTTGCAAAAGCACAAGAATCATTAGTTTTACTTAATGATGCAATAGTGCAATTAAAAACCGATGATTTAGTCATTAGCGACGCCAACGGCGTGCTTGCGTTGGCAGGCATTATGGGCGGAAAACCCAGCTCAGTTGATGATACTACGACTGATATTTTCTTAGAAAGCGCATTTTTTGCGCCATTTGCGATTGCTGGTAAGGCGCGTAGATTGGGCTTGAGCACCGATTCATCGTATCGATTCGAGCGCGGGGTAGATTTTGGCAACACACGCAATGCGCTTGAGTATGCAACAGCTCTTATCAAACAAATCTGCGGAGGAAAAGCAGGTGAAGTCACTGAAGTGGTTGGAGTATTGCCAACGCGTAATCCAGTTAAACTGAGAATGGCTCGCTTGATTTCAGTGTTAGGCATTCCGTTTGCGCAAGATAAAGTGGCACAATTACTTACACAGCTAGGCTTTGCGTTTATAGCTTCGGATGGCGTGTTTACAGTAACGCCGCCAAGCTACCGTTTTGATATTGCCATAGAAGAAGATTTGATTGAAGAAGTTGCGCGCTTGCATGGTTATGACCATATTCCAGCCACGCCGCCAGTAGCTGCGCTCAGCATGCTTGATGCACCTGAAACTAAGTGTCATTTAAATAAATTGCGTGATTCTTTGGTGGCTAAGGGCTATCAAGAAGTGGTGAATTACAGCTTTGTGGATGAAAGCTGGGAGCGTGATTTACTGGGCAATGCAACACCTATCAAGCTACAGAACCCGATAGCCAGTAACTTGAGCGTAATGCGCACCAGCCTTTGGGGTGGGTTGCTTGATACGCTTACTTATAACTTGAATCGAAAACAAGACCGAGCATTTTTGTTTGAAATCGGCGCGACTTACTTTAAAGAAGCAGATGCGTTTACAGAAATTACGCGTATTTCAGGCTTGGCTTATGGTAGCGCAATGCCAGAGCAATGGGGCACTGATAGCGCAGACATCGATTTCTTTGCAGTAAAAGCCCACGTAGATGCCCTAATAGGTGCGCCAGCAGTGTATGAAAAGGCTGAGCATGTTACGTTACACCCTGGTCAGACTGCGCGTATTCTGCTTAATGGTGTAGCGATTGGCTGGTTGGGAAAATTGCACCCGAAATGGCAGCAACATTACAATTTAACCAAAAGTGCGTATTTATTTGAATTAGATGCAAATGCAATATTGAATCGTGAATTACCACGCTACCAAGAAGTTTCAAAATTATTGCCTATACGCCGTGATTTGGCGGTGGTTATGGACGAAAATATTGCAGTAAATTTGGTGTTATCTGTTATCAAAAATGCCAATATACCGTTAATAGCTGAGGTGGGATTGTTTGATTTGTATCAAGGTCAAGGTGTCGCAGAAAACAAAAAAAGCCTTGCATTATCAGTACTTATGCACGATACTCAAAAATCATTAACTGATAATGATGCCGACACGGCCATTTCAAATCTGCTACAATTATTAACAAATAAATTTGGCGCAATACTTAGAAATTAAATAATTAATCAGTATGATTAGATATTTAATTTCTAGTAATGGTTGACTAGAAATCATCCGTTGAGAATAAATAATTAATACATTAAAAAAGCTTTAAAAGCTGAAAATGAAATGGGAGCAGTGTATGACATTAACAAAAGCCGAGCTTGCTGATTTGCTTTACGAGCAAGTTGGGTTAAATAAGCGCGAAGCAAAAGACATGGTGGAAGCATTTTTTGAAGAAGTGCGCATCGCGTTAGAAGCAGGGGATAGCGTGAAATTATCAGGGTTTGGCAACTTTGAGTTGCGTAAAAAATCAGAACGTCCTGGACGCAACCCAAAAACTGGTGAAGAGATACCCATTACTGCGCGTCGAGTAGTGACTTTTCACGCTAGCCAGAAATTAAAAAGCAAGGTAGAAGCGCATTACGCTAACTAACGTGATGCTATTTTAAATTAAACATAACTAACCCAGCAAAAAACTATGAGTGAGTTAATTACAAAATTGCAATTACCGCCAATTCCAGCAAAGCGCTACTTTACCATTGGCGAAGTGAGTGAGCTTTGCGGCGTTAAGCCGCATGTACTCAGGTATTGGGAGCAAGAGTTTACACAGCTTAAGCCCGTTAAACGTCGTGGTAATCGCCGTTACTATCAGCATCATGAAGTGCTATTGATTCGTCGCATTAGAGAGTTGCTTTATGAGCAAGGTTTTACTATTAGCGGTGCTCGCCACCGTTTAGATGAATCGAATAACAGCGAAGTAAAAGTTAACGTAGTGCATTCGGCATTAGTCAATGATAGCCAAAATGACGAATCGCTTAATCAAGGCTTTGATTTTGCGCTAGCCAAAGCAGAGCTACTAGAAATACTCCAGTTACTACGCCCAGCCACTCAAGCTGGTTAGGCTATTTCTTAATATTTATTCGTAGTGCTTTTTTAAAGCGTTTCCCCTTTTGCGCTATAATACCAACTTGTTATTAGCGACTTGTTCATAGTGGCTTTTATAACATCGGTTCGGGGCATAGCGCAGCCTGGTAGCGTACATGCCTGGGGGGCATGGGGTCGCAAGTTCGAATCTTGCTGTCCCGACCAATAAAATCAATGAGTTGTAAAAAGACTAAGCCACTGAAAAGTGGCTTTTTTGCTTTCGGGATAACATTCGGGATAACTTTTTCTGTCATTGGGATAATCTCAAAGTTTCGGTTCAACGAGCCATAATTAAAAAGCCCACAATAGTGGGCTTTAGTTGTTTATATTGAATTATCCCACTGCTGCTGTAATGAAGCGACTAGAATCAGACCTTGGATTACCCTCTCTAAGAGCAGGTAATATCGCTCGCGCTAACTCTTCGCGTAGTGTAATGCCCTGAATTTTGCGTATGTTTGCCTTAGCCAACAAAGTTGACTGGCTACTTGATATACGATATGGTGAAATACGTACATTAAGCAGCAAAAATTTTGGTAGAAAAATCTAATTTACACCCTAGAAATAAGCATCGAAGCCGATATGATTTTGACGGGCTTGTCCAAGTTAATCCGACGTTAGGCGGCTTCGTTAAGTTGAATGCTTATAACGACGCTTCAATCGATTTTTCTAATCCACTGGCGGTGAAAGCGCTTAATCAGACCTTGCTCAAGCAGTTTTATAACATTTTAGAGTGGAATATCCCTCCGCAGTATCTTTGCCCGCCCATTCCAGGCCGTGCAGATTACCTACATTACTTGGCGGATTTATTGGCGTCTACCAATAATGGCGTGATTCCCCAGGGTGAGATTGTTCGCGTATTAGATATTGGCGTGGGTGCTAATATTATTTATCCGCTTATTGGCAACCGCGAATATGGTTGGCATTTTGTGGGTGCTGACATTGACCCAGTTTCTATCGCCAATGGGCGAGCAATTATAGAGGCTAATAGCCTATCATCCTCAATTGACCTACGTTTGCAGGCTTCACCACTCGCTATTTTTACGGGAGTTATAGAGCAAGAAGAGCGGTTTGATTTAACTATGTGCAACCCGCCTTTTCATGGCTCTTTAGATGAAGCAAATGCTGGCTCGCAGCGTAAGTGGCAGAATCTAGGTAAAGATAAACGCAATAAATCAAAATCACCCGTATTAAACTTTGGTGGGCAAGCGGCTGAGTTACATTGTGAAGGTGGTGAAGAAGCTTTTGTGTGCCGTATGGTGCAAGAAAGTGCGCAGATTTCAACGCAATGCTTATGGTTTACTACGTTAATTTCAAAAGCAGCGAATCTGCCGAGCGTTTATCGGGTGCTAAAACTTGTGAATGCCCATCAAGTGAAAACCATAGAAATGTCGCAAGGGCAAAAGAAAAGCCGCTTTGTTGCTTGGACTTTTCTTAATGCTAGCCAGCAACGGACATGGTTTAAAAATTAGGCACATCAAACTCAATGCTTATGCATCACATTTAGACTTGCAAAGCCAAATAGCGTCTATCCCAGCTACTCACTTCATACATAAAGTGAGCTAGCTCAATTTCTTTAACATTGCAGAAGGCATCTATAAAGGCATCACCAAATATTTCACGTGCATGTTTACTCTGTTTTAGTTGCGTAATCGCACTTTCTAAACCGATTGCAATTTCACGTGGAAATTCATAACCATCTTTATCATCCACGGGGGTGGTAGGGGTAAGTTTTTCTTGCATGCCGCGCAAGCCGCAAGCGAGCGAAGCCGCCATTACCAAATAGGGGTTAGCGTCACTGCCAGCAAAGCGATTTTCTACACGACGTGCAGCAGCGTTAGAATGCGGTACACGCAAGCCAATGGTGCGGTTATCATGCCCCCATTGCAGGTTTACAGGCGCTTGTGTGCCAGGCGCATAGCGGCGCCAAGAGTTAAAGTAGGGCGCCATAAATGGCATTAAGTCGGCCATGTAATTTTGCAGACCTGCAATGTAAGCGTAAAAATTTGGCGTGGCTTTACCCATGTTTTCACTAGTGGCATCGCTAAAGATATTTTGGCCTTTGGCATCGACAATACTTTGGTGTAAATGCATCGAACTGCCATCATAATCGGCGAGAGGTTTTGCCATAAACACAGCATTTAAGCCGTGTTGGGCGGCGATTTCACGCAAGGTGTGTTTAAACAGCACCACGTCATCGGCTAGTTTTAGCGCATCACCGTGCAGTAGATTGATTTCAAACTGATTAGGCGCCATTTCATGCAGCCAAGTATCGGTGCGGATTTCTAGCGCATCAAAAGCGGCTTGCAGGGCTTGCCAAAAATCACGCATTTCAGCGGTAGAATTTAGGCTGTAGCCCATTTGACGTTCTAGTTCGATACTGCCGCCACGCATGCTGGGGGGCGTAAAACCTGCCGCTTCTTGACCATCGCGTTTAAACAAATAAAACTCAATTTCAGGCGCTACTACTGGTTTTAAACCAAGAATTTCGTATTGCGCTAATACTTTTTTAAGTACATTACGCGGCGCATGTTCTGACGGGCTGCCATCAAAATTCATGCAGTCATGCAGCACCCACGCGCGCTGTGGCTGCCAAGGCAATATTTTAAATGTGCTGTAATCAGGCTTAAGTATGGTGTCGTTATCGGTAGCGCCGATGACATGCTCATCGCAATATTCGCCATTGATTGTTTGTAAAATCACCGCTCTGGCAATGCGCAACTCTTTGCCATCGGCAAAGTCATGCGCACGCATCACCTTGCCACGCAATGTGGCATTGATAGTAGGGAACACGCATTCCACTTCAGTGATTTTATTTTGTTTAATTAACTCAGCAACATGATTTAAAGATGTCATATTTTTATCTTTTGTATTAATTGGATATAGTTATTTCATCGTCGGCATTACGAATTCTGAACCCATATTTTTAGCGGTTGTAGGCCAACGTGAAGTTGTTGTTTTTAGGCGTGTGTAAAAACGTACACCTTCCATGCCGTAAATGTGGTGGTCGCCAAAGAGTGAGCGTTTCCATCCGCCAAAGCTGTGAAAGGCAATCGGCACAGGAATCGCTACGTTCACACCGACCATACCAACTTGTACGCGGTTGGTGAATTCGCGCGCCGCTTCGCCATCGCGGGTGAAAATAGCCGTGCCGTTGCCAAACTCATGGTCATTGACCAATTGCAGCGCCTCTTCAAAATTCTCAGCGCGCACAATGGCTAATACTGGGCCAAAAATTTCTTCTTTGTAAATTCGCATGTTTTTGGTTACGTTATCAAATAAGCAAGGCGCTAAGAAAAATCCTTTTTCATGGCCTTTGTGTGAATATCCGCGACCATCAATCACTAAGTTTGCGCCCTCAGTCACGCCTAAATCTACGTATTCTTTAACCTTTGCAAAGTGCTGTGGTGTCACTAATGGACCCATATCAGCTTTCTCATTTAAGCCTTGGTCTATTGTGATAGTTTTCACTTTTGCTTTGATTTTTTTTACTAATTTGTCGGCTACATCACCTACTGTCACTGCTACTGAAATCGCCATGCAACGCTCACCAGCTGAGCCGTAACCCGCGCCGATTAAGGCGTCGGCGACTTGGTCTAGGTCGGCATCTGGCATCACAACAAGGTGATTTTTTGCGCCGCCTAAAGCTTGTACGCGTTTGCCGTTTTTGGTGCCTGTGCTGTAAATATATTCAGCAATCGGCGTTGAGCCAACAAAACTAATGGCTTGCACGCGCTTGTCGCTTAGTAGCACATCTACGGCTTCTTTATCACCATTCACCAAGTTAAATACGCCTGCTGGCAGGCCAGCTTGCGCTAATAAATCGGCAATCATTAAGCTTGCGCTAGGCGTTTTTTCAGAAGGTTTTAGCACAAAAGTATTGCCAGTCGCCAAGGCCATGGGAATCATCCATAGCGGTACCATAATCGGAAAGTTGAATGGCGTAATACCCGCCACCACGCCCAATGGTTGGTGCATGCTATAAGTATCAATGCCTGTACCAACGTTATCGTTAAAGTCGCCTTTCATTAAATGTGGCATGCCGCAGCTAAATTCCACCACTTCAATACCGCGCGTGACTTCACCACGTGCATCAGAAATTGTTTTGCCATGCTCAAGCGAAATTGCTTTGGCTAAATCATTCGCGTGTTCATCGAGCAATGCTTTAAATTTGAACATTATGCGTGCGCGGCGTAAGGCTGGTGTAGCAGACCAAGCAGGAAAAGCGGCTTGAGCGGCAGCAATAGCAGCTTCGGTTTCAGTCGCAGTTGCCATAGTGATTTGCCCAGAAACCTCGCCAGTGGCGGGGTTATACACATCGCCAAGTCTGGCGCTGGTGCCTGCAATGTGTTTGCCGTTTATGTAGTGACCAATTTTGTTCATGTGATTTACTCCGATTTATTGTGTTAAAGGCATGCTCTGCAAGCCAATATCCATGCGGGTTGCAGGGCATTTATTGTTCAGCCCATTGTTGTTCATTTTTAAGATAATTGCTTGCATTTAAACCTGCTTCGCCTTGACTTGCGACAAATTTAATCGCATCCGCCAAAGTGTTAAAAATACGGTCTATCTCGAGTTTTTCTATGGTGAGTGGCGGCGAAATGGCAATAATGTCGCCTGTGTAGCGCACATGCAAGCCTAGTTCGTAACATTTTAAATAGGTGGCGAATGCAAACGCGCCAGCTTTGCCTGCAATCGGCTCAAACTCAATGCCAGCAACTAATCCTATGTTGCGAATGTCTTTTACCATCGGCAAACCCTTTAAGCTGTGTGCGGCTTGCTCAAAATAAGCACTTAAACCTGCGGCGCGGTTTTCTAGTTGTTCAGTAGAAAAAATATCTAAGGTAGCAATGGCCGCCGCGCAGGCAATGGGTATAGCGCTATACGTGTAGCCATGTGGCAATTCAATGGCGCCCGCGGGGGATTTTTCCATGAACGCATCGTAAATTTCACGCTTTACTGCCACCGCGCCCATCGGCACCACGCCGTTGGTTAGTCCTTTAGCGCAAGTTAAAATGTCTGGCGTCACACCAAAATAATCTGCACCCCATTTGGTGCCCAAACGCCCAAAACCTGTAATCACTTCATCAAAAATCAGCAAAATACCGTATTTGTCGCAAATTTCGCGTAATCGTTTTAAATAACCAGTTGGTGGAATAATCACGCCAGCCGAGCCTTGCATGGGTTCTACAATGAGCGCGGCGATAGTAGAGGGGTCATGTAATGTAAGAATACGTTGTTCGAATTCATTTGCTAGCGCTATGCCGCCATCTTCAGGCACGCCTTTGGTGAAGGCGTTTTTTGCAATATCAAGCGGGTGGCGAATATGGTCAACGCCCGCCAAGCCATTGCCAAATGCCTTGCGATTACCTGCAATGCCACCCACGGCAATGCCACCAAAATTCACACCGTGGTAACCGCGCTCGCGGCCTATTAACTTGTTTCTTAATGGGTTACCACATACGCGATGATATGCCAGTGCGATTTTTAACGCTGTGTCGGCAGATTCTGAGCCTGAATTAGTGAAAAATATTCTATCCAAACCAGCAGGCATATACTCTGCCACGCGGTTTGCTGCTTCAAATGCTAATGGGTGACTACTTTGAAAAGCAGGGGCATAATCAAGCGTGAGCAATTGTTTGCCAACGGCGCTAGCGATTTCTTCGCGACCATGACCAGCAGGTGTGCACCATAAGCCTGCAGTGCCATCTAAAATTTCGCGGTCATCAATAGTTGTGTAATAGTTGCCTTTGGCCGCTTTAAAAAGCCTAGGCATTGCTTTAAACTGCCGATTAGCCGTAAATGGCACCCAGTAATTGCTGAGATTCGGCAGTTTTATGTAGTCCGAGTTTGACATAGTTTGCATCCTAAATACTTATTCTTGATATTTCTTAAGACATATCATTAAGTGTTTAGCATTGCGTGTCAAGGCTGGTTTTTAAAATAGTCAACTAATTGATTTTAATAGTATTAAATTTATCAATGTTATTGTATATTTAACACTTTAAACACTTGCAAAGTTAACAGGAAAATTGATGGATATCGATGTAGGTGCAAGGTTAAGAATCGTTCGTTTAAGGCATCAACTTTCGCAACGGGCCTTGGCAAAAAAAGCAGGCGTAGCAAATGCAACTATTTCGCTCATAGAATCGGGCAATACTAGCCCATCGGTGAGCGCGCTTAAACGCATATTGGCTGGTATTCCTATGACACTTGCTGAGTTTTTTTCTGATGAATTGCCTGGCATGAAAAGTGAGGTGTTTTATCGCGCCGAATCACTCACTGAAATTAGCGGTGGCGCAGGCATTTCGTATCGGCAAATAGGCTCTGCCAAGGCTGGCCATGCGTTGCAAATTTTGTATGAAAGCTATGAAGTAGGCGCGGATACGGGCTTAATCATGTTACAACATGAGGGTGAAGAGGGCGCAGTGATACTCTCTGGGCGGCTAGAAGTCACGGTGGGCGAGCAAACGCGTGTGTTGGGTGCTGGAGATGCTTATTACTTTAACAGCCGCCTGCCGCATCGTTTTCGCAATGTCGGTAGTGAAGTGTGCACATTGGTAAGTTCATGCAGCCCGCCTACGTTTTAGTGTTAATTTTTGTTGAGGCTGTAAATGCCTCTATTTTACTCAGTACAATACGATAATGTACGTAAAATAATGTTTATTGCACTTCAAAATTGAAATCACCCTAATACAAAAATGTTGAGAGTTAATCAATGAGTTTAAGAATCAGAATACCTACAGCCGAGCAAGCAAAGCCTTTTGTTGCTCAGTCTGGGGTAATAGGATTCGTTTATTTCGCCATCGCTTATTTGGGCTCATGGCTGGCGCCGTATATTGGTGTAGATTTATTATTTGAGCTGCCAGCAGTAGCACTTGCGGCGGCCGTTGCTGTTAGGTATGGTCTAGTAGGCATATTCGGCGCGGCTGTTGGGTCTATGTGTTTTCATTTACTGAAAATGCCTTGGGATTTGGCCTTAATGCTAGCGATTAGTACCGCTGCAGCTGCTTTTGTCTTTCGATTTTTTCTAAGATTATCTACCAACTTTGTAAACAATATCAATCAAGTATCCATTGTTGCAGTTTTTGCGTTTATTGCAGTGCCACTAGCTTGCGCTGTGCACACTTTAGCTACAGTTTTAAGTATTCATGCTTATGGTTTTGTGAGCTGGAATAATCTAGTGCAAGGCATAACGTTATGGTGGTTTAATGAGCTGGTAATAGCGTATCTCACAATCCCCTTACTTTTTTCTTTGTACTCATACCAAAAATTTTATTTATCTAGGTTAGATAAACTAGAATTAGCGGCAATTTTCGTAGGAATAGTCGCTACAGCGTGGCTAACAAAACACTATGGCTATTTGTTAGGCACATCGGAAATTATTATTTTTATGCTATTGGTTTTTGTGTTGTGGGCAGCCATTAGGTTCAGAAACATTATTACCCATAGCGTGATTTTTTTGGCTGCGGTTGTCGCGCTAATAACCTTGGCGCTTAGCTTTGATCAAATTAACTCTGAGCTTTATACGCAAGCGTTATTCACCCTAAAAGTTGGGTTTATACCATTAACCTTAGGTGGTTTATTTGTGGCTTCGGCGTTTTCTGAGCGCCATCATGCCGAAGTTGCCTTAAATAAGCTAGCTAATCATGATCCGCTTACGACCTTACCAAATCGCACATATTTTCAAGATTTCTTATTGCACAGCTTAGCGCAAGCGCAGCGGCAAAAATATCAGGTGTATTTGCTGTTCATTGACTTAGACCGATTTAAAAAAATCAATGATTCTGAAGGACATGAAGTAGGCGATGCGGTACTAAAAATTATTGCTAATCGTTTAAATAATATTTTGCGTGCAGATGACTTTGTAGCGCGACTTGGTGGCGATGAATTTGCTGTGGTCTATACGCATCCGCCAATCAATAATGCCGCCAGTAATTTAGCGCGAAAAATTATCAAAATGATTTCAGAGCCATTTGATATTAACGATAGGCGCTATAGTGTGGGCGCCAGTATCGGTATTAGTGTTTACCCGAATGATGCGGTCGATGCAAATGCCTTACTCAGGCAAGCCGATTTAGCCATGTATCAAGCCAAAAGCAAGCGCAGTGGCTTTGAATACTTTAGTGAAGAGATGAATGTTTATGCGCATGAGCAATTATTGCTTGAAAATGGCCTGAGGCAAGCGTTAGAAAAAGGTGAGTTACTGCTCATGTATCAACCAAAAGTGGATTTGAGCACCAATAAAGTGGTTGGTTTAGAAGCCCTCGTGCGCTGGTTAACCAACACTGGCGTATTGACTAACCCAGACAAATTTATCCCAATCGCTGAAGAAACTGGCTTAATTGTACCCATCGGGCGATTTGTAATTCGGGAAGCTTGTGAGCAATGGGTTAGGTGGAATGAGGCTGGGCTTAATCCGCCAGCCGTAGCCGTGAATATTTCACCAAGGCAGTTTAATGATTTGTCATTGGTAAGCGACATCGTTGAAATTCTTCATTCTACTGGCATGGAGCCTTCAATGTTGCATGTGGAGATTACCGAAAGTGCCACCATGGAAGACCCAGAAATGACCATGCAGATTTTAGAGTCCTTACGCAGGCTTCAATTGCATATGTATATTGATGATTTTGGTACTGGGCATTCTAACCTTGGTCAATTAAGACGCCTGCCTATTGATGCGCTTAAAATCGATAAAAGTTTTATTAACGACATGCTTACCAATAATGATGACGCGGAAATTGTAACGGCAATTATTAACCTAGCCCATGCGCTAAAGTTACGCGTGGTTAGCGAAGGTATAGAAACAAAAGAACAGCTCGCCTTTTTAAGAGAATTAGGCTGCGATGAAATTCAAGGTTACCTAATCAGTAAGCCAATTGCACACGATAAAGTACACGCCTTTTTTAACAAAAAAATCAATCTTTAAGTCGTTCGGGTTGGCTTTTCCTCTACCCAGTTGGTAGCTGTTGATTCCTGAACAGTTTTGGCCAAAAACTGACAATAACTCACTGTAATCTAACCTAATTTAAGCCATACAGATGATCATTTCATGCGCCTCGCTGGGTTTTTTGCTATAGAGCTACTTTATTTTTTTAGCAAGTCATCTTTGGCACAGCTTTTGCATATTTCTTTATAGTTGTTAAAAATAAACAGAAAAAACTAAGGAGATTTACGTTGGTAGATAAGAAAATTGTTTTAGCCTCATTGTTAGGTATTGCCATGAATGTAGGTTTTGTAGGCTTAAGTCAAGCCAAAGCTGAATCAAAAATTGAAGAAAAAGTACTAAATGTATATAACTGGGTAGATTATATAGCGCCAGACACCATTGCTAATTTTGAAAAAGAAACTGGCATTAAAGTACGTTATGACACTTATGAAGACAACGAAACGTTAGACGAAAAATTGCGCTCTAAAAAATCTGGTTACGATGTCGTCATGCCGTCTTAAGATTGGGCTAAATCGCAAATTGATGGCGGCTTATTGCAAAAACTAGACAAAAATAAATTACCTAATTTTAATAATCTCGACCCAGAAATTTTAGTCAAAATGAAAAATGCTGACCCCAATAATGCTTACCTAGTAGGCTGGGCGTGGGGTTACACTACTATAGGCGTAGATGTTGATAAAGTAATCAAAGCCTTAGGTAAAACGCCTATGCCACAAAATTTTTGGGAATTAGTGTTTAACCCTATCTATACTGCCAAGTTGAAATCATGCGGCATTATGTATTTAGATTCATCTGCAGATATTATGCCAATCGCACTTAACTACTTGGGCAAGCCTGCTTATAGCAATAATGCCGCCGATTATGCTGCTGTAGGTGATATGCTTAAAAAAGTGCGACCAGATATCAAAACTATAACTTCGGTAGCCCAAGCTGAAAATATGACTGATAAATCGACCTGTGTCGCCATTGGATACGGCGGTGAATTTTACCGTGCACGTACTATTGCGAATAAAAAAGGTGGTGGGCAAAATATTGCACCAATATTTCCTAAAACAGGATCCTTGCTATTTATGGACAGCATGGCGATTCCCGCTGGTGCAAAACATCCGAATAATGCACACTTGTTTATTAACTACATACTTAGACCACAAGTACAAGCTGATATTAGCAATGCTTCTAAGTATGCTACTCCAAATAAAGCTGCCAAGCCTTTAATTGATGAGTCTATGAAAAATGATCGATCAATATTTTTAGCGCCCGAAGATTTTAGTAGGCTAACCGCACCAAAAACGTTAGATAGCAAAATGGCTAAAATTAGAGCAGATACGTTTGAAAAATTTAAAGCTGGAAATTAGTTATATTGCAGCTTGTAACGCATGAACTCTTTAGTACTGCCCTGAGAGCCGCTCCTAGAGCGGCTCTCAGGGCAGTGTTTTTTTCTCGAGCAGTTTTTAATGAAAAGTTGCTTCAAAGCTTTACCATTACGTGCCGTACGGCGCTGTAATCTTCAATCGCATACATCGACATATCTTTGCCATAGCCCGATTTTTTCATGCCGCCGTGAGGCATTTCACTGACCAGCATAAAGTGTGTGTTCACCCAAGTGCAGCCATATTGCAGCTCGCTAGAAACCCGCATTGCGCGTGACACATCTGTTGTCCACACCGAGCTTGCCAAGCCGTATTCTGATTCATTGGCCCAAGTCACTACTTGTTCTTCATCATCAAAACGCGTGATTGAAACCACAGGGCCAAATACTTCTTTTTGCACAATTTCATCGGTTTGTAATGCGCCCGCAACAATGGTTGGCGCGTAGAAAAAGCCATTACCAGCCAGTATTTTTCCGCCAGTGGTTATCTCAATATGTTTTTGTGCGGTAGCGCGCTCTACAAAGCCAGCCACGCGCTCGCGCTGCCTTGCAGAAATCAATGGCCCCATTTCTACACCAGCCATTTTTTGCTCGCCAGTTTTAATGCTAGCAACGGCTAAAGAGAGATCTGCCACTAATTTCTCGTAGATTTTTTTACTTGCGTAAATGCGGCAAGCGGCGGTGCAATCTTGCCCTGCGTTATAAAAGCCGAAGGTGCGCACGCCTTCAACCACGGCGGCAATATCAGCATCATCAAACACAATCACGGGTGCTTTGCCGCCCAGCTCTAAGTGCGTGCGTTTCACGCCTTTAGCGGCCACTACCATAATTTTTTGACCCGTAGAAATATCGCCCGTAATTGAAATCATCTGCACTTGCGGCTGCGAAATCATCGGTGCACCTACAGATTCACCACGCCCGTTAATAATATTCACCACGCCAGCTGGGAAAATTTCAGCAACCAAGTGTGCCAATTTAAGCGTAGTCAGTGGGGTCATTTCGCTTGGTTTTAATACTACGGTATTGCCTGCAGCCAAAGCAGGTGCTAGCTTCCAAGCGGCCATCATCAACGGATAATTCCACGGTGCAATACTTGCAACCACGCCAAGCGGATCACGCCGAATCATGCTGGTGTGGCCGCTTAAATATTCACCTGCCAGCGAACCTGTCATGTTGCGTATTGCGCCCGCAAAAAAGCGAAACACGTCCGCCACGGCTGGAATTTCATCGTTAAGCGCCGCCAAATAAGGCTTGCCGCAGTTCAGCGATTCAAGCTCGGCAAAGCCTACGGCGTCATTTTCAATAGCATCGGCAAGCTTGAGCAACATGGTCGCACGGTCTCGCGGCGTAGTTTTCTTCCAAGTTTTAAAAGCTGTTGCTGCGGCGCTCACAGCCGCTTCTACTTGTTGTATTGAAGCTTCTGCCACCTGCGTAATCTCCGCGCCAGTGGCAGGGTTTAGCACGCTTATTGGTGCGCCTTCGCCTTGAACAAAGTTACCGTTAATGAGTAATTGCGTTTGGATATTTTTCATTTTGGTCTCAAATATAAAGTATCAATAAGATCGCTGTAAAAACGCTATACGACATAGCTTATTTAGACAGCCTAGCCAGTTTAGTATGAATTTTTTAGTGCATAAAAGTATAGCATTAAAAAAATACGCTCATTTTTATTCACGTAAACAACTATCTGCTTATAGAAATTGGTTGTAAAAAATGGTTGTAACAACCAGAAAATGGTTGATATAAACCAATTATTTATTCAATAACTCTATTAACACGTTGATTTTATTAAGGTTAGTTTGCGGGCATCTTATTTGCTTATATTCAAACTAAGCGTAAATCTCCAAATTATCGCTCCCTTTAGCCCGCAATGCCGCTAGCTGTGTTGCGGGCTTTTTTTTATAGTTTGCACCGATTGCGCCAAGAGGCGTTTGGTTTAACTAATCAGCCTCAGCTAACGGTAAAGCAAAGCCTTCTTTAACTTCTTCCATCACAATATAACTGCGTGATTCTTGTGCGCCAGGCAGTGATAACAAAATGTCGCCCAATAAGGTGCGGTAGTCGGACATTTGCGCGATTCTTGCTTTAATTAAGTAGTCAAAGTCGCCAGAAACTAAATGGCATTCCAGTACGCTAGGCAGCTTTAAAATTTCTTGTTTAAATTTGCTGAATATCGCGCCAGATTTTGTGGAGAGCTTGAGTTCTACAAATACCAGTAGCCCTAAGCCCAACGAGTGCGGGTCTAGCCGAGCGTGATAGCCTAAAATAACGCCTTCTTTTTCTAAGTTTTTGACGCGTTCACCACAAGGGGTGATAGACAAGCCGACGCGCTCGGCCAGCTCGGTAATGGGGATGCGCGCATTTTCTTGTAACACGGCTAAAATTTTATGGTCAATACGGTCAAGCTCGCGCACGGCATGGGTACGGATTCGCATATTTTTTTCTTTAATTTTTGTAAAAACTATTATGTGTCTAAAATTAAGTGAATAACAACTATAAATTTAAATAAATTAGACTATTTATATTAAATAAATTAAAAATTTAGATTTTATTTGCGTAAATAGCCCATAAAATATGTTTAATACTTCATAAGCATAAAAACAAGAGGTTGTGATGAAAGTGCTAATTTTAGGTTCAGGCGTAATTGGCGTAACAAGCGCGTATTACTTGGCACAAAAGGGTTTTGAAGTCACAGTAATTGACCGCCAGCCAGCCGTAGGTTTAGAAACCAGCTTTGCTAATGCAGGGCAAGTATCCCCTGGTTATTCTGCGCCATGGGCTGCGCCTGGTGTGCCTGCTAAGGCGCTTAAATGGCTGCTTCAGCGGCATTCTCCGCTGGCCGTTAAGCCAGATTTTACGCTGTGGCAGCTGCAATGGACCATGCAATTATTGCGCAATTGCACCACGGCCAGATACAGCATTAACAAAGAGCGCATGGTGCGGCTGGCAGAATATAGCCGCGACTGCTTAGATGAATTGCGCACTAACACAGGCATTGCCTATGAAGGTCGCACACAGGGCACATTGCAAGTATTTCGCACGCAAAAACAGCTGGATGCTGAAGCTAAAGACATTGCCGTGTTATCGCGCTTAGGCGTGCCGTTCGAGCATTTAGACCCCGACGGTTGCGTGCGCGCAGAGCCAGCGTTGGCAACTGTGAAAGACAAGCTGTTAGGCGGCTTACGCTTGCCGCATGATGAAACTGGCGATTGCCAATTGTTTACCACTAATTTAGCCATTGAAGCACAAAAGTTGGGCGTTAAATTTATGCATAATGTAAAAATTGAGCGTTTACTCACTGCAAATGGCAAGCTTAATGGCGTAGAAATTATCACCGATGCTGGCAAAGAAACGTTACAAGCCGACCAATATGTAGTGGCGCTTGGTAGCTACTCGCGCGAACTAATGCTGGGGTTAGGCTTGCAAATCCCTGTGTATCCCGTAAAAGGCTATTCGCTCACTGTGCCTGTGATTAACAGCGCCGCCGCGCCAATTTCTACCGTGATGGATGAAACTTACAAAGTGGCGATTACGCGCTTTGACGACAGAATTAGGGTAGGCGGCATGGCAGAGTTAGCGGGTTTTGATTTAAGCCTCAACCCGCGCCGACGTGAAACACTTGAAATGGTGTTGAATGGCTTATTTCCTAACGGTGGCGACGTATCTAAAGCTTTATTTTGGACAGGTTTACGCCCCATGACGCCAGATGGCACACCGATTATTGGTCAAGCATCGAGCGCCTATAATAACGTATGGCTCAACACAGGCCACGGCACGCTGGGCTGGACGATGGCATGCGGCTCCGCACAAGTATTGGCTGATTTAGTGGCGAACGAGAAACCTGCAATTCAAAGTGAAGATTTTGCCATTACGCGGTACAATAAGCCTATTAAAAGAGATGCCCTGCAAGCCAGTATCCATGGGGCTTCCAGCCATGCTCATAAAATCTCGTAAAATTAAAATATTACTAAAATTATAAAAATGTCTCGTCCAGCCATTGCCCACATTCGCTTAGATGCGTTTCGCCATAATTACCGCGTTGCCAAGCAAATGCACGGCGGAAAATCGCTGGCAGTGATTAAAGCCAACGCGTACGGGCATGGCGCCGTGCAGTGCGCACAAGCCATTGCCAACGAGGCAGATGGCTTTGCCGTGGCATGTTTAGAAGAAGCTTTGCAACTACGCGAAGCTGGCATTAAAACCCCAATTTTGTTGCTAGAAGGCTTTTTTGAAGCGGCAGAATTGCCTGAAACTGTCGCCAATGATTTGTGGATTGTGGTGCATGCAGAATGGCAAATAGCGTTTTTATTAGCTGCAAAACTCGCAAAACCTGTACAAGTTTGGCTGAAAATGGATAGCGGCATGCATCGCGTGGGTTTCTCGCCAGTTGACTATGCACAAGCATTTATGAGGCTTGCAGGGCATATAAATGTAGAAAAAATAGTATTGATGAGCCATTTTGCCAATGCGGATAATTTAAGTTCTGAACATACCCTACAACAAATTTCAGTTTTTCAAAAAACGATTATTGGTTTAGGAATTTTAGACATTTTAGAAACGGGTGCCGCTGAAATTAGCCTAGCCAACTCAGCCGCGATTTTAGGCTGGCCGCAAGCCAAAGCGAGCTGGTCGCGCCCTGGTATTATGTTGTATGGTGCTGATCCCTTAATGGCGGCTACGTCAAAACTACGTGCTGTAATGCAATTAACTTCAAAAATTATTTCAATTCGCCATGTTAAAAAGGGCGAATCTATCGGCTACGGCAGCATATTCACAGCCGCGCGTGACACGGTTGTTGGCGTGGTGGCTTGCGGTTATGCCGATGGCTACCCTAGAAGCGCCAGTAATGGAGCACCAGCCGCAGTAGATGGCGTGATGACACGCCTAATAGGCCGCATTTCTATGGATATGTTATTTGTAGAATTAACTGATATTCCACAAACGAAGATTGGCTCGCATGTTGAATTGTGGGGCGACCAAGTAGCCGCCAACGACGTGGCAAGAGCCGCAGGCACCATTGCGTATGAATTGTTTTGTAATGTGAAACGCGTACAATTTAAATATTCTGATTATAAATAAAGGCACTCAAATGAAAGTCATTCAAACCCCCAACGCCCCAGCTGCTATCGGCCCATATTCACAAGCTATGGTAGTGGGCGATTTGCTCTTCACGTCAGGCCAAATTCCACTTCGTGCGGATGGCACTTTGCTTGAAGGCGACATTACCGTGCAAACTACGCAAGTATTAGCCAATCTAAAGGCCGTGATTGAAGCCGCAGGTGCTGGCTTAAATAAAGTGGTTAAAACTACCGTTTTTTTAAAAAATCTAGATGATTTTGTGGCCATGAATAAAGTATATGGCGATACTTTTGGTACGCACACCCCAGCACGTTCAACTGTGCAAGTGGCTAAATTGCCGCGTGATGTTTTAGTGGAAATCGAAGCGATTGTATCGCTAAAGTAATCTAGATTTTAAAGTTTAAAAACTAGCTAAATAAATCAGGTAGTATAGGTGCAGGGCGCTGGCTATCGGCGCGGTCTTCTAAAAAGTCAAAAGTGAGTGGGCAGCGCGTTGGTTTGCGTGCGGCTTTGCGTTTTTTTGGTGTGGTGGCTTGCAAGTCAATGTAAGGCGTTTGGCTGATGCGAATATAGCCTGAGCTGGCAAGTTTTTGTGCGGTAGTTTCAAATAAGCTGAGCGGGTTATCAATATTTTGTAGCGTAACAACTTCTGGGCTAGCGCTATTGGCTTTGCTGACTTTCAGCACGTTGTACATTACAAACTTTGCCGCAGTTTGTTTGCCGTAAATTTCGCCAGTATGAATATTCACAACGCCTCCTAGCGCTAATGTTTAGCTATATTATCGCTACAATCTGCTATTAACAAGCACTTAGCAGCCGATTTGCAATTTAGGGCACCTCTAATAATTCAACTTTCGTCGCAACACTGCGTTGCTCACAAAAATAACTCCTTATATATCATGTATATATCGCGTCATTATTTTTTCTCGCGCCTTGTTTTACTTAGAAATTTGAATTATTAGTGATACCCTTAGTGAATATTTTTAATTAAGGATGCGCATCATTAAAACTGAGCTAATCAATTCAAACCTACTCGTGCAAAGCTTATTTCAAGCTGTTTTGCCGTTACGTAATAGTGATGCGCACAAAGGCGTGTTTGGCAGTGTGGCAATTATTGGCGGTGCTACTGGCATGGTAGGCGCGGTTTTTCTGGCCGCTCGGGCGGCGTTGCATTGTGGGGCAGGCCGCGTGTATGCAGCCATGTTATGTGATGACGCACCTAGTGTTGATATTTACCAGCCAGAAATTATGCTGCGTTCACTGACTGCAATTACGCAATTAACGCAGCTTGATTGCGTTGTGATTGGCCCTGGACTTGGGCAATCAGAGCCTGCCATTAAATTGCTAGAAAGTTGGCTTGCGAAAAACATTCCCATTTTGTTGGATGCTGATGCGCTTAATTTAATCGCCAGCCACGCACATTTAGCCAACGCGGTTTACAAGCGCACGGCTGAAACTGTTATCACGCCACATGCGGGCGAGGCCGCTAGATTACTCGCTACTCACAGCGATAATATTCAACAAAATCGTATTGCAAGTGCGCTTAACTTAGCTAAATCATTGCATGCAACTTGCGTATTAAAAGGTGCTGACACGGTTTGTGCGCATCACGATGGTAATTGGTTTATCAATACTACGGGTAATGTTGGGCTTGCCAGCGGCGGCACTGGTGATGTACTTAGCGGCATTATTGGTAGCTTAATGGCGCAAGGTTTAAGTGGGCTAGACGCGGCAAAATTAGGTGTTTATGTGCATGGCGCAGCAGCTGATGCGCTGGTTGAAAATGGTGTGGGGCCAGTTGGTTTGACGGCGTCAGAGGTGATTTTAGAAGCACGCAAGGTGATGAATACGCTACGCCATAAAACGTGAATTTAAACGTCAATTTTTAGCTACTTACAAATAATGCTCTGGGAACCGCATAGATGCTTGCTCGCAGGGCAGTGTTTTTATCTAGCACATTATATGCTGCGTATTCGCATGAAAATTATTAGTCTAAATTTACGGTTTCAAGATAATCTGGCACAATTGTTTGCCAGTGTAATTGTTCTTCAACATGCAGGCGCATGGCATCGGCCGCAATAGGCTCGCCATGGGTAATGAAGGTTTTTTTAGGGGCGCGTTCAAAGCCGCCTAACCAGCTAATGATTTCAGCATAATCTGCATGTGCCGATAAATTGGGCACATATTCAACATTGGCGCGTACTGGCACGTATTCCCCATGAATTTTAACGCTGTCAGCGCCTTCTAACATGGCCGCGCCGCGCGTTCCTGCGGCTTGAAATCCTACAAATAAAATAGTGTTTTTGGGGTCTGGCGCAAAGGCTTTTAAATGATGCACAACACGCCCGCCAGTCGCCATGCCGCTTGCAGATAGAATAATCATAGGGCCTTTGGTGTTATTCAATCGCTTAGATTCTTCAACATTATTAACGATATGCGCCGTGTGACATAAGGCGTGGCTTTGCTCTGGCGTTAGCCGATGTTCATTTTTAAAATGATTAAATATCGCGGTTGCATCTACCGCCATTGGGCTATTAAGATAAACGGGCGTGTTGTTTGCAATTGCGCCTGAAGCTTTTAACAGATGAATATAATAAAGCAGCTCTTGCGCGCGGCCCACCGCAAATACGGGAATAAGCACAACGCCTTTACGATTAACCGTTTGATTGATGATTTCAGCAAGTTTTATTTTCGGGTCGGTTTTTTCATGTAAGCGATTGCCGTAAGTAGACTCAAGCACCAAGTAATCGGCCTGTTTGATGCGCACGGGTGCTTTCATTAAAATGTCGTTAGGTCGGCCAATATCGCCAGAAAAAAGTATTGAAGTTTTATGGTCTTGAATGCGCACAAAAGCCGCACCAAGTATATGCCCGCTAGGCGCAAGCCTTGCTGTTAAGCCATCACCCAAGTTGATTTCTTGCTCATAAGCGACTGGCGTAAGTAGCGCAATTGCTTTTTGCGCGTCTTCTTGTGTATAAAGCGGCAATGCTGGGCTGTGTTTTGAGAAGCCGCCTTTGTTGGCATATTTAGCCTCTTCTTCTTGTAAATAGGCCGAATCTAGCAACAAAACCTCACATAAATCACGCGTGGCTTCGGTGCAATACACTTTGCCAGAAAAACCATTTTTTACTAATAGTGGTAAGTAGCCGCTGTGGTCAATGTGCGCGTGTGTGAGTATCATCGCGTGCACTTCTTTGGGGTTGATTGGTAACGCCGCCCAGTTTCTTAGCCGCAATTGTTTAAGGCCTTGAAATAGGCCGCAGTCAACCATGATACGTATTTCTTCACCTGTTTTAGTGTCACAAGTAAGCAAATATTTTGAGCCTGTTACCGTGCCCGTTGCACCAAGAAATGTGAGTTTCATTTTAATCCTTAAGCGTGACGTTAAGTTAAATTTTGGCCTTTACCAGCAACACAGGCACGGGGCTGTTACGCACGACAGTTTCGGCATCGCTGCCCATCACCAAGCGCTCAATACCGCGTAGGCCATGTGTGCCCATTACAATTAAATCTGCTGGCCATTCTGTTGCTTGCTTAACCACCAGTTTGGAGATGCGGCTGCTGTTGGCTTCAAGCATCACGGAGTCTGCCATTACGCCAGCATCGGCTGCAGCTTCTTCTGCATTTTGTAGAACTTTTTTGCCGTTGATGCGCAAAATGTCATCTATGTAAACCATATTGAAGTCTCCAGTGGCATCCATGATTGGCAGATAAACATCAACGACGTGAATAAAACGTAATTTGGCATTTAACTTTTTTGCAAGTTGGATGGCTTCAAGCATACCGCGCTTGGCGGTTTCGCTACCATCTACAGGGCATAAAATTTGTTTGTACATATTAAAATACCTCTCAAGTTAACTGGTAATGGTTGCTGCAGGTATATTTGCTAAAACAATCGGGTTTTTCCGCAAAACTGGCGCAATTGCATCATCTGGATAACCAACAACAATCGGGGCTACAACGCAAAAACGCTCTGGAATATTGAGCAGCACTTTAGTTTCTGGCGTGTTTAACGTGCTTAAAGCGCTGCCAATTACACAAGTACCCAAGCCCATTGCACAGGCGGCTAGCATTAAGTTTTCTGCGGCAAGCCAGCAATCTGCGGCATATAAAGGCGCTGTGGTTTTGCCGCATATTAAAATGAGCGTACCCGCATTGTAAAAAATATGAAAATTTTCAGCATCGTAAGCTTGACCTATATGCGCTGCACTATTTTGGCCAACTTCAGATAGAAAAGATGGTTTTGCTTGATCTGACAAATTTTGTAAAAGCTGTTTATCTTGAATAATGACGAATGCCCAAGGCTCTTGATGCGTGGCGGTAGGTGCACGCACGGCAGCCTCTAATAAAATGTTAATGCTTGTTCTATCTACCTTGCGCGCCTTATAGCGGCGCACAGAGCGCCTTGCCAGCATGGTTTCAAAAATAGTCATTTCAGCTTTAGGCAGTGACATCATCAAGTTCCATCAACTAGGTGATATTGATGATACACAGTAACAATAATTGAGTAGTGAAGTAATCCGCGTGAACACGTATATTGAGGGGTGATGTTAGAAGATGGTGGTATTAGAAGAAGTGTATTTCTCACAAAATTATCGCTTTGCACAAAACGAAAAATTAAACTATTATCATTAAAAGCATTCTCCGACCGTCATTCCCGCGCAGGCGGGAATGACGAGTACATGTTTTTATTCGCTAGGTTTTGTACAAGTCGCTAAAAATACAAGCAGCACAAAAGCCTAGCAACTTAACGCGTTTTTATGAATTGCCTTCATGCACGATGCGGGCGAGGTCTAGCAAGTTAATTGCGCCTGTTTTGTGCATAATTTTTGATTTGTGAATTTCCACTGTGCGGTGGCTAATGCCTAGTTGACGCGCTATGTCTTTATTAGAGTGGCCTTGCACGGCGAGTAACATTACATCGCGTTCGCGGTCTGTGATTTCTGCAAGGCGCGTTGCGGCTTCTTGATGGTGGGCGTTTTCTGACAGTACTCTTTCAGATTGCATAATGGCTACGCGCACTGAGCTTATCAACTTTTCACGTGTGACAGGTTTAGTTAAAAAATCTACTGCGCCAGCCTTAATCGCTTTTACACTCATCGCAATATCGCCATGCCCAGTGAGGAAAATCACGGGTAGCAAAATACGGCGCGCTAAAAGCGCTTCATGCAGCTCCATGCCATTCATGCTAGGCATACGGATGTCTATAATCGCGCAGCCACGACACCCAGTTTGATAAGCATTGAGAAAAGCTTCTGCAGATTCAAAAGTTTGTACAGCAATATCTTCTTGCTCTATCATCAGCGATAAGGCATCACGAATTGCGGCATCGTCATCAATAATAAAAACGGTAGTTTCAGTCAAGCTCATGGTGTAAATGACCTTATGGTGCAAAGGGTAATGTAAAGTGAAAAGTAGCGCCAGTTTCACGGCTTGCATCTAGCCAAAGTTGGCCGCTGTTAGCCTCAATAAGCGCGCGGCTTATGGCAAGCCCCATACCAATGCCTGTAGGTTTAGTTGTGAAAAATGGCTCAAATATACGTTTAACCATGTCTTGGCTGATGCCAGGCCCGTTATCTTGCACTGTGACATGCGCCATGCCTATGTCTGCGTTAGTGCGCACCGTAATGGTAATGGCAGAAGCTGGCACACCCGCGCCACGCATGGCTTCCACAGCATTTCTGAGTAAATTGACCAGCACTTTTTGCACTTGAATGCGGTTACCTAACACCTCTGGCATGTTTTGCTCTAATTGAAGTATAGGCTGAAACTCTTTATAGCCGTCACCTTTGGCAATATTTAAGGCGACATTGACAATTTCGTTAAGATTAAACGGCGCTGTAATTAACTCGCCTTGCTGTAAAAAAGCCAGTAACTCATGCAAACTTGTGCCAGCGCGTTGCGCTTGGGTTACGCAGCCTTCAAGCGCACGTTTTAATTTTTCAGGGTCAGCATTCGCATTACGTAGCGCGTGTAAAGCCACCTCACTATAAGCTGAAATAGCCGCTAAAGGCTGATTCAATTCGTGCGCGATGGCAGAAGCCGTGCGAGCTGCCACTTGTTGTTTGAAAATAGATTCAGTTTCAGTGCGCTGTGTTTGAATGATTTTTTCTAGGTTTTTTTGGTCGGCAATATCTTTCGCGTTGTAAAACGTGATTAAAATGTATTGATTTCCCTTTGATTGAATCGGACTTAAACTAATATCTACCGCTATTTCCTTACCATTTTGCGTGAGTATAAGCAGGTTGCTGCCATTACCCATTGCACGTTTTTCAGGGTTTTTAGTAAAATTATCGCGGTAATGATGATGACGTTCGCGAAATCTGGCAGGCATGAGCGCCTCAACTTGCTGCCCACAAAGCGTTGCCTCGGTGTAACCCAATAATTGCAATGCAGCATGATTCGCCTGAATAACACGACCGAGATTATCCGCTAACAGCATGGCATCTGCTGCAACGTCAAACAGTGTTTGAAAACTTAAGCTTTCAAGTGGTTTGGTCAAAGAGATTTCACCAAAATATTAAATCAATAAGTGCAGTCTAGTTAAAAAGAAAGTGCTTGTCTATCAATCTAATTTAGCTCAAAACCAAGCTGCTTAAAACTTAAATTGTTTAAAATATCTAGTTAAACACACTTAGTTACGTTAAGTGAATATGCCAAAAACACACGAGCAAAAAGCACTGCCCTGCGAGGCAATACCAGAGCGGCTCGCAGGCCTGTTGCTTTAAGCTGTGCATAAAGCTAAGCATATAAGGGCTTGCCCTTACGTGCTAGCACGAATTTACTTAAAGTGTTGTATTCAGTAGATTGCTTGCATCGGCGACAAACACTAGCAACAGTTAGTTGCAGTCATCTCCCTAGACTTAAAATGTCGCCGACTTTTTCCCATGTTAGAGAGTGAGGAGAGTGCATGATGCAATTGTCAAAAGTATCACAGATTAACGTCAACAATCCTATTCCTGTGTATGGTGTTGAATCTAAAGCCAAGGTTTCAGCGGTTAAGCCTAGGCCTAGAGTTCAGGCTAAAAAGCCCTTAAAAATTGAAGATGATGTTTGCCTTGTGGCAGTGTGCGCTTATTACAAAGCAGAAGCACGTGGGTTTGAGCCAGGCCACGAAATGGACGATTGGTTGGCCGCAGAGGCTGAGGTGCGCAAATGAAAACCACTAATGTTTTGCAGTTTGAGCAGGTAAAAACCCGCCCAGCTAACTTAAACGTCAATAGTTGCATTTGCCCCAGTGAAAGAGCGACGGCGGTGCTTACACTTGATGATAATGGCACGATATGCGAATGCAACAAAGCCGCGGCTACGCTATTAGATTGTGAGCCTAGTAAGTTGACTTGGCAGCATATTTCTGCGATTTTTCCGCAATTTGCAGAAACTGCGTTAATGCAGCGCGGCATGATTAACCCAAATTTACGCTTTTTGTCACACATAGGTTACCAGTTTGAATTGGTCGGCTTAAGCGGTGTACACATTGCGTGTGCGCTGTTTTTTAATGAGGTAGAAGATTTTGGCAGGCACTGTTTGCGGCTAATTATTCGGCCAATTACGCCAGATTATGCGCAAAGTTTTACGATGGTTTAATAGCGTTTTGTTGTTGATTTATATTGAGTTAATGCAGTAGAAACGACATAACAAGAATATTAAACAAGAATATTAAAAGGAGAAATATCATGGACATATTATCAAATGAAGTAAGCAAAGAGCAATTAGTTAACGACTTTAAAGTAGTGGTAGCAGATGCTGAAGCCTTGCTTAAAGCCACAGCCAACCAAGGTGGTGAGAAAATAGCAGAGGTCAGAGCTAAAGCTGAAAAATCACTGCAAGCAGCTAAAGCCAGCATGGCTGATGCGCAAATTGCACTTGTTGCTAAAACTAAAGAAGCCGCAAAAGCCACCGATGTGTATGTGCATGAAAACCCATGGAAATCTGCTGGTTTAGCTGCCAGTGTGGGCTTGGTAGTAGGTTTGCTTATTGGTCGACGTTAGTTAGCGTTTGATGACTGACGATAGTTCAGGTGCAAGCAAAAGCTTGCTAGAGTCGCTGGGCGCGCTTGCAAGCACGCTGGTTAGCGTGGCGCATACAAGGTTAGAGCTGTTATCTACAGATTTAGAAGAAGACAGAACGCATTTAATTACAATAGTTAGCTTGTATATTATTGCTTTGTTTTGCTTAGTGGCTGGGTTGGTGTTGGCGGCCATTTTTATTGTGGTTGCATTTTGGGAGTCTTATCGCTTATTAGCGTTGGGCTTGCTTGCGCTATTTTTTCTGCTAACGAGCCTTATTGCATTTGGTTTTGCCAAACATACTGTTAAATCAAAACCAAAGTTATTTTTAGCAAGTTTATTAGAGCTGCTTAAAGATAAAAATGAGTTAGATTCTCGCTAAATCAATCAATGATGAACAAAAAACTCCACCGTTTGGCACAAAGACGCGAACGCTTAATTGCTGAAGCAGCAGCGCAAAGGGTTGCACTAGCGCAAATTGCTAATACTTGGCGCAAGCCGCTGGATATGGCTGATAAAGGGTTAAATATGGTGCGTTATGTGAAGCGCCACCCGCTTTGGTTGGCGGGCGGTGGCGCCGCTTTATTAACGATATTTAGATCTAATTATTCTGGCTTATGGCTAGGAAAATGGCTGGGTAGAAGCTTGGCAGCTTGGCAGATTGCGCGAAAAATACGCAGCAAATTTTTATCTAACGAAGCCTCTAAATATTAAAGGAGTTGATGATGAAGAAGATGAAGGTAAATGTTGGCGGTTTAGATCGTATTTTAAGAATCATAATTGGCTTTGTCTTGATAGGCCTTATGCTGCAAGGCGTTATTGGCGTTTGGGGCTGGCTAGGCTTGGTTGTAATGGCTACAGGGTTATTTAGCTTTTGCCCAGCTTATAGATTATTAGGCATAAATACTTGTAAAACTGATTTGCGATAGGCGTGGGTTAAAAGTTCAACACGGAGAATACGTAATGACTTTACAAAAATGGATAATTTTATCTGCACTGTTTGTATGTATGGGGGCTCAGGCTGAAGATAAGTCAGTAGGCGAATCAATCGAAAAGTCTGTTGAAACAGCTAAGCCCGCTGCTAATACTAGTGAAACTGCAGTGCAGCGTGCTGAAAATGGTGCGAAATTAGCCGCAGATGAAGCTAAAGAGGCCACGCGCAAAGCGGCCGATGCAGCAGAACAGGCTTTAGATAAAGCTGAACAATCTGTGAAAGAGGCTACTAAAGAAACCGCTGAGGCTGCTAAAGAGGCGGCGCGAACGGCTGAGTTGGCCGCAAAAGTTGCCGTTAAAAAAACTGTAGAGGCGACCAGAAAGGCTACAGCAGCAACCAAAGAAGCGGCACGTGCAGCAGAATATGCTGCTAAAAATGCATTAAAAGCGACTAAAGAAACTACTCGCAAGACATTGCTGGCAGCTAAGGAAATGGCTAAAAATGGTGCGGAAACAGCTAGAGATGCTGCGAAAAAAGCTGTAGAAGCGACTAAAGAAGCCGCTGTTAAAGCGCTAGAGGTCGCTAGAGGAGGGGTTGGAGAAAAATCTGAAAATTCTGAAAGCAACAAAGGCGATACTGTGAGTAACTGAATTATTCGAAAATGCGTAAGAGTTTAAGGAGTTTTAACATGAAAAAATTGCTAATAGCAGCTGCGATAATCGCTTGTGGTTTTACCAAAGCAGCAATTGCTGCCGATGTTGGCGTTTCAGTGAGTGTTGGTCAGCCAGGGTTTTATGGTCGAATCGATATTGGAGATTATCCTTATCCTCAGCCGCGAGTGATTTACCGACAACCAAGAGTGGTTGAGCGCGTATATGTTGAGCGTGAGCCAATTTATATGCGTGTGCCACCAGGTCATGCCAAAAATTGGCGTAAACATTGTTATAAATATAACGCGTGTGGCGAGCGCGTTTATTTTGTGCAAGATAATTGGTACAACAATGAATACGTGCCGCAATATCGCGAGCGCCATGGTGAATATAATGAGCATGATGATCGTAGAGATGAGCATCGTGATAATCGTAAAGGGAAACGCCGTAATTAGCACAAATTGCCAAATTTGAGATGGTCAGTTAAATGAACATGCACCATACAGAATTGTGCGCACTAATAGACCCTGTATGCGGCATGGTGGTCACCGAGCAATCGCCTCATATTTCACAACATGAAGGCAAATCTATTTATTTTTGCAGTGCAGGGTGCAAAGCCAAATTTATTGATAATCCCGCCAAATATTCATTGGCGTATAAAACTCCCGCAGCAGTAGCAACCAAGCCAATTAATAGCGTTGGCTTGGTTTACACCTGCCCGATGCACCCAGAAGTGCGGCAAAATCACGCAGGCGCTTGCCCAAAATGCGGCATGGCGTTAGAGCCTGAAATGCCGACCCTCGAAGAAGGTGAAAACCCAGAGTTAGTTGATTTTAAACAGCGGTTTATTTGGACCTTGCCTTTAACGGTGATTGTGACTGTTTTAGCGATGCTAGGCCACCGTTTACAATGGTTTGAAATGGCAACACAAAGTTGGATTGAGCTAGTACTTACGCTACCAATTGTGCTGTGGGCAGGCTGGCCGTTTTTTCAGCGCGGCGTGCATTCTATTATTAACCGCAGCCCAAATATGTGGACTTTGATTGGGCTTGGCACTTCAGCAGCCTTTGTTTACAGCGTTGTGGCGACTGTTGCGCCTAGTGTTTTTCCTGCGTCATTTATGTCTATGGGGCGCGTTTCAGTTTACTTTGAGGCGGCTGCGGTGATTATTTCTCTCACTTTGCTTGGTCAAATTTTAGAGCTTAAAGCGCGTTCGCAAACTTCTGCGGCAATTAAATCTTTGCTGGGTTTAGCACCCAAAACAGCGCGGCGTATCGATGCTGATGGCCTTGAGGAAGATATTCCACTAACGCATGTGCATGTGGGTGATATGCTACGTGTGCGACCAGGTGAAAAAGTGCCTGTTGATGGCGTGGTGATTGAGGGTAGCAGCGCGGTGGATGAATCTATGCTCACTGGCGAGCCAGTGCCTGTGACCAAACGCATGGGCGATAAGTTAATCGGCGCAACGCTTAACACCACTGGCGCGCTGGTGATGCGCACAGAAAAAGTTGGCTCGCAAACAGTGTTGGCCAACATTGTGCAAATGGTGGTGCAAGCACAGCGCTCACGAGCGCCAATGCAGCGCATGGCAGACCAGGTAGCAGGTTATTTTGTGCTAACAGTTGTGAGCGTTGCCTTACTTACATTTTTTGCTTGGGGTTTTTTTGGGCCACAGCCAAGCTGGGTGTATGGCTTAATCAATGCTGTTGCCGTGCTTATTATTGCTTGCCCGTGTGCGCTTGGGCTGGCCACGCCGATGTCAATTATGGTGGCTACTGGCAAGGCCGCCACGCAAGGCGTGCTGTTTCGTGATGCGGCGGCGATTGAGAATTTTCGTAAAATTGATACGTTAATTGTAGATAAAACAGGCACATTAACCGAAGGCAAGCCACGCTTTAATAGCGTAGTTGCATCCGCAGGTTATAGTGAAAATGAAGTATTGCACTTAGCTGCTAGCCTTGATCAAGGCAGCGAGCACCCGTTAGCGCATGCCATTGTTACAGCCGCGTTAGAACGAGGTTTAGTGCTAAGTAAAGCCAAAGCGTTTGAATCAAGCACTGGCATTGGTGTGCGCGGCATTGTTGAAGGCAAGCAATTATCACTTGGCAACGCGGCCTTAATGGCGCAACTAGGCGTATCTATTGAAGCGATAAAATTGCAGGCTGAAGCTTTACGTGTTGAAGGCGCTAGCGTGATGCTACTTGCCGTTGATAGCCAGTTGGCGGGCTTGTTGGCGGTATCTGACCCCATTAAACCCAGTACGGTAGAAGCCTTGGCTAAAATTAAATCATTTGGTATACGGGTGATTATGGCAACGGGTGATGGCTTAACCACCGCAAAAGCGGTTGCCGCCAAGCTAGGTATTGATGAGGTGTATGGTGAAATTACACCTGCTGATAAATTGGCGCTAGTAGATAAACTGCAACGTGAAAGCCGCGTTGTGGCGATGGCAGGTGACGGCATTAACGATGCGCCAGCCTTAGCCAAAGCCGATGTTGGCGTAGCGATGGGCACAGGCACAGATGTTGCCATGAATAGTGCGCAAGTGACTTTGGTAAAAGGTGATTTACGCGGCATTGCCCAAGCAAGAACAATTTCAGAACAAACCGTTGCCAATATGAAACAAAACCTTGCGTTCGCTTTTGTTTACAACTCACTCGGCGTGCCGCTAGCCGCAGGCGTACTTTACCCGTTTACTGGTTGGTTGCTCTCGCCAATGATAGCAGCGCTAGCCATGAGTTTTAGCTCGGTATCGGTAATCACCAATGCTTTGCGTTTAAGAAATTTAGACAATTAAGTGAATTGTGGCGGATTAAAATCTAGACTTTGAAATTACTTGAAATGCTTAAATGGATAAAAATGTTACGTTTATGAATTTGGCTATTAAAATTTAAAGCTATATTTTTTAGTAATGAGCATTTTGTAAGTTAAAAACATATGCCCTGCGAGGCAGTATCCATGCGGGTGCTGGGGCATGTGTTTGTAAGCTATTTTCATTTGCGCAATGCGTTACGCGCGCTAAGCCTGCCAAACGCCAAATCCCGCGCTGCGTAAATCAATGCCAATTTCAACTTCCATACTTGCGGCTTCCTCATACGTCATGGGGTTAAAGCCCTCATACAAATCTGGCAGCAAGCGCAAGCCATATTGCATTACGTATCGGTTAGATTGAATGCCCGCCTTATGTTTATCAAAACGCACATCGGGGTCTAAACCTGTCATGCCAACATACACGCAGGGTTTGCCTGTAATGTAATTGGGGTTGCATTTTTTAAACTTACCCTCAAACAGCACGTCTTTTGATAGCTCAATCACATACACATTGTGGTGCTTGCGGCGCGCCATTGGGTATTAAAACGCATCACCATCAAACGCTTCATAAGCATCGCGCAATCGTGCGTTAATGGCATCAATATCATCGCCTAAAGGCGTATTTTGCGTGGCGGCACCTGCACTGGCTTGCGGCATAGTTTTCGTCGCAGGCTTAGACGCAGCATGCGTAGGCGCTGCATTGGTTGCATCGGTAAACCACTTTTCAAAAGGCGCAGCCTCCACACCCTGCGGCACATACCATTGCTTAGCCTCCGCATTCCAACGCGCCCCTAACGACTTTGCTTGGTCTTTTTCATTGAAAGGTACTTTTAAAGCAATGTTGCTACTTGCGATCATTTTTGTCCTAATGTGTTGGTATGGTAATTTTAGAGAGTAGGATTATATAACAGTATGCATAAATGCTAAAAACATATGCCCTGCGAGGCAGTATCCATGCGGGTGCTGGAGCATGTGTTTTTGGTTTGTAGAGCGCATTAGTTTACGTAATGCGCCGTAAGCGGAGTAGCTATACAGAAATTTTTGGCTTATTTTCTAGCATTTCGACAAGTTTTGGCATTCCTGGAATTTTATCTATGAGTGGATTGTCTGATTTATTGTAGTCATATATAAGCTTTCCAGGGTTTTCTGAACTCACATCTAAAATGATTGATAGTAGTTTTATTTTCAGATCTGCGGAAGTCTTAGGATTTTTAATATCCTCAATTTGCTTAGACAGCCCTTCAAATGTTTTACTTAGAACTTCTTTGTGTGTGTATTCTTCAATAAGTCGCTTAGATAAATTCATTTTTCTGTTTGTTGAAATTGCAACCCATAAGACAGGAATGTACAGTGGAATTATAGATAATATTAATCGAGGCATTTTTAGTATAGATTCTTCTAATGAAACACCATGAAAAAGCATATAGATGCTTATTGCAAAAGGTATAAGAGATATAGCTAATAAGCCATAAATATACTTTTTAAACATCTTGTCTAGTTCTAAACTTTCTTTTATTTCATCATCTTTTTTCTTTGAATGAGCGTGGCTTAAACCTGCAGTTAATGCGTTAGGCAAGAGTGATTCTATCTTCTGAAGGGTGCTTGAATACTCAGCCTTCCAACCATTTAAAGTATCATTAAATTCTTGATTTTTAATAGATGAAAACTTCTCAAATCTATCTTTTAGTTCAGAGTAAGTTTTATCAAGCTCATTTTTCAATCCAGCAACTTCTATCTTCTTACCAGTAGCTTCGTCAGTTTCAGTATATCCAAACACCTCAAAATACAGCTGGTCAACTTCTTTTTTTCTTGATGTAAGGTGTTTGAAGATAACATCAATTTTTGTTGACGACTCATCGGCTGAAGTGGATATGCTTTCTAATTCTTGAAGTTGCTCTGCGTATGTATCATGGTCTGCAAATAACTTTTCAAGTTCCACTACTTGTTCAGTTATTGCCTGTTTTTTTGGAGCAAGTTCCGTATGGAAAACTTCAATTTCTGTTATAAGGGAAGTGACTTTAGATTCTTGTATTCTATTAGATACTTCCTGTACTTTTCCAAGTAGGCGATTAGCTTCATTCTGACTAGATTCACATTTATTTTTATATTCAGAACATTTTTTTGACGCCTGCTTTGCCTCATGCTCATAATCTGAAGTTTTTTTCTTAATCAAGTCTTGAAGCTCAACAATTTTCTCCCACAGTTTTATGCGTTCATTTTCCAAATACTCAATAGTAGCCATTTTTATCCCCTATGAAAATTGTTGGTATTGTTCTTTATCCTATGGGGTTGGTATTTTTATTTTCAATAGAAATCGGAAAATAAAAAAAGCCCTACATTTCTGCAGGGCTTTTTCATTTGCATGGCACTTTACCATTTGTGTAGCTTACATACTCACCGCACGCATCCTGTCCATTTTCTCGATAACTGCTTGATAGAGATCATGGTCAGAATCAGGGTTATTGCGGTCTGGGTGGTGGGCGCTACGAATCTTTTTCAACTCAGTCACATTGTCTGGCAGGTCATGTACCTTGGTCACTCGGTCACCATTTTTGAGCATTTGGCGCTGAAGCTCAGCTTCGGCTTCTTCGCGCACGTCATATAACTTTTTGCTGCCAAGGCGCCAGCTATCTTGGTTTTTGCGTGGGCTTAGCTTTTCTTTACCATCAAACCAAATCCATCTGCCAGTATCGGCATCCTGTTCAAAATGTATGGTGGCAATGGTGTAGGTGCGAACGGGCGGTTCGATTTCCATGGCTAGTAGGTTGATAACCTTGCCGACGGTTTCTACCTCTACAAGGTAATACGCGCCTGCCTCATGCGGGCAGAACGCGTTGCTAAGCGTTGGTTCAGGCTTAATGCTGTTACTTGTTGAATTCATTTCAGCCATGCGGCTGAGTGCTCTGCGTTGTGCATTGGTCACTGGTATTGCTCCTTAATGTTAGTTGAAACCAGCTGAGCTAACGCCCCAACATTTATTTATACAAAACTACAAAAGAAAAAGCCCCACATCACTGCAGGGCTTTAAATATCTGGCTCCTCGACCTGGGCTCGAACCAGGGACACACGGATTAACAGTCCGTTGCTCTACCAACTGAGCTATCGAGGAATTGGTGGGTGTTGCTTCACAAGTTAAGTTTTTTGGCTTGAATTTGTGAAGCCGTGATAATAATGACTTCGGCTGGTTTGGTCAATGCTAAAACGCACTTTTTTAAACATATGTTTAAATCTAGTGTTTAAATATTAAGTGCCTTTTCAATTCTGTCTAGGGCGTTTTGCAGGTTTTCCATGCTGGTGGCGAATGAAATGCGGAAATAGCCTTCTGCGCCAAAGGCTGAGCCTGGCACTACGGCTACATCAAATTGTTCTAATAAGTATTCGGCTAAGGCCATATCTGTGGCGGCGTTAATTTTGCCTGCTTTGTGTAAGTTAGCAATGGCGCCGCGTGCATCGGCAAATGCATAAAACGCGCCGCCAGCCATTAGGCAGCTTAAACCCGCCATACTGTTGAAGCGGTCAACCACGTATTTATGGCGCTCTTTGAATGCGGCTACCATAGGTTTAATGCAGTCTTGCGAGCCTTCTAGCGCAGCTTGCGCGGCCACTTGCGATATTGAAGTGGCATTGCTGGTAGATTGGCTTTGCAAAATCTCCATGGCTTTAATAATGTAAGCGGGGCCTGCGGCATAACCAATGCGCCAGCCTGTCATAGAATACGCTTTAGAAACGCCGTTAAGCACAATGGTGCGGTCTTTTAGCGCTGGTGTGGCGTTGAGTATATTGTAAAATTTATCACCCGTTAGGTTGACGTGTTCGTACATATCATCCGTGGCTACCAATACATGCGGGTGTTTAAGCAACACTTCGCCCAAAGCTTTGAGTTCAGCTAAGCTATACACTGCGCCAGTGGGGTTAGATGGCGAGTTAATCATAAAGATTTTGGTTTTTGGCGTAATGGCCGCTTCAAGTTGTGCGGGTTGCAGCTTAAAGCCTTGCTCAATACCACATTGAATAATCACAGGTGTGGCTTCTGCCACCAAAGCAATATCCGCATAGCTCACCCAATAAGGCGCGGGGATAATCACTTCATCGCCCTTATTAAGTACGGCCAAGCACAAGTTAAAAATAGTTTGCTTGCCGCCTACGCCAACGATGACTTCATTTAATGCGTAGTCAAAGCCATTTTCATTTTTAAATTTATTCACAATGGCTTTTTTAAGGCCAGGGATTCCCGCAACAGGCGTGTATTTAGTAAAGCCGTTATCAATAGCTGTTTTTGCCGCATCTTTAATGTGTTGCGGGGTGTCAAAATCTGGCTCGCCCGCCGCTAAGCCAATAATAGGGCGGCCTTCAGCCTTGTATTTTCCCGCTTTTGCGGTAATGGCAAGGGTGGGAGATTCTTTAATGGCTTGCACGCGTTTAGATAAAACGGCTGCTTGATGCGCTGCTGAAGATGACAAAATATGCTTCCTTAAAACAAATTTTTGCGGGTAATTGAATAGCCGACATTTTACGCACAAATGCGTGGTTTAGGAATGCTTTGTGTGGCGTCCATTATGTCTGATGCAAAAATTGTTAGCACGCATAGATAATGTTAGGTTTGTCATTGCGAGCAAAGCGCGGCAATCTGCGATATTGCTTTAGATTGCCGCGCTTTGCTCGCAATGACAGTACTTATGAGCCATCTTGCTAATGCTTACCAAGATTTCAGCACAATTTCTTCTGCATTTTTCTCTTTGCAGTCTTCGTTATCGCAACTGGCCACTTTTTTCCATTCGTTTGGGAAGGGCATTTTGTCTATTGGTAAATCCGCGCCATCTACACCAAAGCCGAGTGCGAATATCGCTGCGCCAGTTTTTACGTTAAATGCTTTTGTGCTTTCAGCAACGCTTATCATAGCGCTTGCCACCGCTGGCGGTACGGCGTCGTCGGTGTCTAGCCAGGCTTTTATTTTGCCATCATCACGCACGGCGATGACCAAAAACCCCCAAGAAGTTGCAGCGGGTGTGATTTCAGCGAGTTTTTTATTGATGTTCACTTCAACTTCTTTTACGTATCTGTCCAAATCATCTACGCCATTTATTTTTTCTAATATGATTTTTTTATCTTGCATCAAATAAATCTTTAAATATTCTGCATTGGCGGCGCTACTGGTTGCGCTATAGGATAGCGAAAAAAGCATGATTAAAAAGCTTAAGTATTTAATTTTAAATCTCCTGATTTGAGTGAAGGTTACGCTTTGCAACTTTAAAATAGATTCCCGCGTTCGGAGCATGACGAACTAGGCGGGCTTAGCATTCAACGGTGCAGCCCAGCATATTGCTATATTCTTGCGCCAATTCTTTATTCACATTGGCAATGGCTACATTGGCATCATGCATGCCAGCTACATCACCTGCATCTTTGGCCATTGCGCCTAGCCTGAATAGTGAATCTACATTGCTAGCATCAAGCGTTACTGATTTTTGATAAGAAATTTTTGCTTCAGCTAATTGATGCAGGTTTTCTTGTGCGATGCCTAATTCATACCAAGCATCAGAATTTTTTGGGTCAGCATCTATCCATTTTTGCGCAACTTGCGCGAGTTTTGGCCAATCTCGGTTTATTTCTGGAATCGCAATTTGCATAAAAAATGGCTTTTTATCATCGTCTTCTTCCCAAAAGGCTTTGCCCGTAATGGGAAATTTGGTTTCAACGGGCAATTTTTCTAAGTTGGCAAGCCATTCAATCGGCAATGAGTAAAAGTACGCAGGCTTGCCAGGCGTTTTAAATGTGTTGATACCCAATAAATTGCCGTCAGTATCAAAAATACCACTGCCGCTGGCACCCATTCTAAAAGGCGCGCTGCTACGGATGACTTTTTCATCTTCAAATTGATAGGTAGATTTAATCACACCAGCTGAAGTTAATGGAGCAGGAACACCGTTAGAATGGCCAATTGAAAGCACTTCTTGGCCGCGTGTTAGTGCGCTACCTTTACCAATATTGGCTGGCTTAAAAGGGATTCCATAAGTAGTGAGTAAACATAAGTCATGCCATCTATCGGCCTGCACCGACACAATGTTATAAGTGTCCTCACCACGCGCCACCCAAGGTTGCTTAGTGCTGCGAAAAATATGGCAGTTAGTCATTACTTTATTATCGCCCACCATCACGCCAGAGCCATAAGCTAAGCCGCCCGTGTCGTTATAACCACGCACCATGACAACGGTTTGTAAGGCCGCAAGTATTTTTTGTTGGTCAATTGCAGACGCAGGTTGAATTGACGCAAGCAGGGCTAGGAATGTGGCTGAAGAAATACTTAAGGTGCGCATAAAACTCCCCAAATTGTAAGTGTTTGTAAATGTTTAGATAATGACTTATTGACGCTAACTTTAGTTCACGAAATTTTTGTAAGGCATGCATTAAACAACTGTTTATGTGGTGCGTCTGCACCGTATTTGTGCAAAAGTGATGCGCGTAATATGTATAATATTTTTTAATATATTGTTGTAAATATCAATATATTCAATGTGATAGTTAATAATTATTAACTTGGCACGGCAATTGCTAATGCTTAATCATACAAGATTTTTAAAAAGTAGATTCAAAGCCTTTATGCTAAAAGTAATGATTGTTGATAATGATTTAAAGCGTAGTAAGCCGCTTAAGCAATTGTTAATTGATAATGGGTTTGAGGTGATTGCACATGTAAAAAACGATGTGTCCTTAGATGCTAAATGTCGTGAGCTGCAACCCGATGTGGTGATTATGGATGTAGATTCACCAAGTCGCGATACCTTAGAAAATATTTGTGTGATAAGTATGCATGACGAGAGGCCAATTGTGATGTTTTCACATGATGGCGATAAAGAAAAAATTAAGGCGGCAACGCAGGCTGGGGTAAGTGCTTATGTGGTGGGGACGATTCCTAGCGAAAGATTAAGGCCTGTGATTGATGCGGCAATTGCACGATTTGAAGAATTTAAAAACTTGCGTGCTGAGTTAGCTATAGCCAACACCAAGTTAGATGAACGAAAAGTAATTGAACGTGCAAAAGGCTTGCTTATGCGGCAACGTAACTTGGATGAAAATGAAGCATATAGCATGTTGCGCAGCATGGCCATGCAGAGAAAAGTGAAGTTAGCAGATTTATCTAAACAATTGGTAGAGGCCGCTGAAATGTTAATAGTTTAGTTTTAGGTTTGATTGGCATTAAATTTGTTTTCTCAATGGCGAGATTAACAAAGTAGGAATTAAGAAATGCCAACGATGGCATTTAGCAGTAAAGACAAAGACGTCTTAATGTTGTGAGCAAAAGCTTGCATATTAAGGCGTTTTTTTTGGTTTAAATTTTTCAATAGTTTAGAACTTTTAGGAGATAAAAATGAGTGATAAAGAAGTTAGTAGCCAAGCAGAGTCAAAAGTCATTGACGTTATTACTAGCGTAGATGCTGCTAGCAACAGCCGTCGTGGCTTCTTTAAACAAGCCATTGCTGGTGCATTTGGTGCAGCGGCAATGCTTAATATTGTGCCAGAAGGAATTAGAAATATGGCTTACGCAGCTGGGTCAGATGCGCCTGAAATTACCGAGGTGAAAATTGGATTTATTCCTCTCACAGATTGCGCGCCGATTATTGTGGCGGCTGAAATGGGCTTTGATAAAAAATATGGCATCAAAATTACTCCTAGCAAAGAGGCTAGCTGGGCGGGTGTGCGCGACAAGGTGGTGAATGGTGAATTACACGCGGCGCATGTGTTGTACGGCTTGATGTATGGCGTGCAAATGGGTATTGGCGGCAAGCAAAAAGATATGGCAGTGTTGATGACGCTTAACCATAACGGCCAAGGCATTACCTTATCTAATCAGCTAAAAGATAAAGGCGTAAAAGACGGTAAAAGCTTAAAGCGCGTGATGGAAAATGAAAATCGCGATTTTACGTTTGCGCAAACATTCCCCACAGGTACGCACGCTATGTGGCTTAACTATTGGTTGGCTGCCAACGGCATTGACCCTGTTAAAGATGTGAAAAATATTGTGGTGCCACCGCCGCAAATGGTGGCCAACATGCGTATTGGCAATATGGATGGCTACTGTGTAGGTGAGCCGTGGAATGCACGTGCGATTTACGACAAAGTGGGCTACACGGTAGCCACCACCCAAGATATTTGGGCAGACCATCCAGAAAAAGTATTGGGTACAACTGCTGAATTCGTAGAGAAAAATCCGAATACTGCGCGCGCCATGATGATGGCTATTTTAGAAGCCAGCAAATACATAGATGCCACCGCAAACCGCGCAAAAGTCGCTGAGTTGATTTCAGGTAAAGCTTATGTGAATGCGCCTAAAGACGTAATTTTAGGCCGCTTTTTAGGTGATTACGACAACGGCAACGGCAAAAAATGGAAAGACCCGAACTTTATGAAGTTTTATGACGATGGCAAAGTGCCGTTTCCATACTTGTCTGACGGCATGTGGTTCTTAACGCAACACAAACGCTGGGGCATGTTGAAAACTAACCCTGATTATTTGGGCGTAGCTAAAAAAGTTAATCAGATTGAGCTTTACAGCCAAGCCGCCAGCCAAGTTGGGGTTAACGTACCTAAAGACGCGATGCGTAGCAGCAAGTTGATGGATGGCGTGGTGTGGGATGGTAAAGACCCAGCAGGCTACGCTGCTAGTTTTAAGATTAAGGCTTAAGTCAGCAAAGGTGATTGTTTTGGTAGGAGCGACGACTTCGTCGCGAATTGACACATTTCATCGCGACGAAGTCGTCGCCCCTACCATAAACCTTTATAAAAGGAGCACAACATGAGCACAATCAGCATCAACAAAGTACAGACAAAACCCATTAAGCATACAAAAAGATTGGATAAAAATTTGAGCAATTTAATTAAAACGGCAACTATTGCCACAGAAGCTGCCAAAGCCGCAAACAAGCCTGCGCCAGCCATTCCAAGCCAATTTAGCATGCAAAGCAAAGCATTTTTTCAGTGGCTAATTCCACCATTTTTGGGCGTTTGTTTGCTGTTTGCAATTTGGGCGTTAATTGCGCAATTGACCAAGGGCTTGCCAGGGCCAATTTCAACGCTCAAAGAAGCTGTGGTGCTGTTTAGTGACCCATTTTATGCTAATGGGCCAAATGATCAAGGCATAGGCTGGAACATTCTCGCTTCACTCAAACGTGTTGCTTTAGGTTTTGGGTTGGCAGCACTGATAGGCATTCCGCTAGGTTTTATGATTGGGCGCTTTGAGTTTTTATCACGCATGACAGCGCCAGTCATTAGCTTACTTCGCCCAGTTTCACCATTGGCTTGGTTGCCAATTGGCTTGTTGGTGTTTAAGGCCGCTGACCCAGCTTCAATTTGGGTGATTTTTATCTCGGCGATTTGGCCAATGATTATCAACACTGCCGTGGGTGTGAGCAAAGTACCGCAAGACTATATGAACGTTGCCAAAGTGTTGAATTTAAGTGAGTGGAAAATCGTTACCAAAATTCTATTCCCCAGTGTATTGCCTTACATGATGACAGGTGTGCGGCTCTCTATCGGCGTGGCATGGCTAGTAATTGTAGCAGCAGAAATGCTTACAGGTGGCGTAGGTATTGGCTTCTGGGTGTGGGATGAGTGGAATAACTTGAATGTAGAACACATTATTATCGCGATTTTTGTGGTGGGGATTGTGGGCTTATTGCTTGAGCAAGTACTCATTTTAATTGCTAAAAAATTCTCTTACGAATAAGGATTCATCATGGAAAAACATCAACAAGAAAGATATGTACAACTTGAAAACGTGAATATGTCTTTCGTAACTAAAAAAGGCATTTTTAACGCGCTGAACAATATCAACTTAGATATTAAAGAAGGTGAATTCGTCTCCATTATTGGGCACTCAGGTTGTGGGAAATCCACTGTTCTTAACTTGATTGCAGGTTTGCTTGAACCAACCAGTGGACATTTATTTTGCGCAGGGCGTGAAATTTACAAGCCAGGCCCTGAGCGTGCCGTGGTATTTCAAAATCACTCCTTATTGCCTTGGCTTACTTGCTTTGAAAACGTGTATTTAGCTGTGGAGCGTGTGTTTGAAAGTGAAACAAAAGCGCAGTTAGCAGCTCGCACCCATGCCGCGCTTGAGCTGGTTGGATTAACCCACGCGACTGATAAACGACCCAATGAAATTTCAGGCGGTATGAAACAACGCGTGGGCATTGCTCGGGCGCTGGCAATGGAACCAAAAGTACTATTGCTTGATGAGCCATTTGGCGCACTTGATGCTTTAACACGCGCTACCTTGCAAGATGAGCTGATGAAAATTATGGCGAAATCAGGCTGCACAGCGGTAATGGTAACGCACGATGTGGACGAAGCTGTTCTGTTATCAGACCGCATTGTGATGATGACCAACGGGCCGAGTGCGGAAATTGGCGAGATTTTAGAAGTTAATTTAGCCAAGCCGCGTAACCGATTGGCGTTGGCTGAAGATAAAACCTACAACCATTTACGTAGTGAAGTGTTGCGCTTTTTGTATGAAAGGCACGCGAAGAAAGCGGCTTAGCCAATTTAAAAATATAAATCATTACAATTATTAAAACAGGGATTATAAACATGAAATCAAACACAGTATTTAAACGAAATTTAATCATGGCTTGTACCGCGCTAGCACTTGCAGGTTTAACGCAATCGGCTTTGGCAGAAGATTCTGCAGAGCCTGAGTACACTTTCTTTGATTCAATTAAAGAAGGTAAACCCATGACTAGCTTTAGGTTGCGCTATGAAAATGTGCAGCAAGATGGCAATGGTGTAGCGCCTTTTAACACAGTGCCATTAAAAGATGCCAACGCCTTTACTTTACGTAGCTTAATTGGCTGGCAAACTTCACCTTTTCACAATTTTAGCTTTGCGGCGCAGTTGATTAACGTAACTAAATTGGGTGACAACTTTAACGATGGCACGAGCTTCACGCCTATCAATGCCGCATCCAATCAGCCAGATAAACTAGGCTACGCTAAAGTGGTAGACCCCGACCACACTAATATTAACCAAGCTTATGTAGATTGGACAGGCATTAAAAACACAAGGGTTCGTTTAGGTCGTCAGCAGACTAATTTAGATAATGTGCGCTTTATTGGAGATATTGGTTTCCGCCAAGTGATGCAAGTGTTTGACGGTGTGTCAGTGAGCAATAAATCTATTCCTGACACTAATTTATACGCCGCGCATTTTGAATCAGTGAATCAAATTAACACGCGCTACCGCACGGCTGGTGCGCTAGATATTTTGAATGCTAAATACAATATTTCTGGCACAGAAGGCATTACGGGATACGGCTATTTTTCACGCTTTGATGACTTAGGTTTTGGCAACGGCTGGTTTGGTGCTGGCAATGCGGCAGCAAACCAATCTAACAAAACATTAGGGTTGCGTTTAGATGGCGTGCACCCATTTAGCCCGAATATCCGCGCCATTTATACTGCAGAATTCGCCAAACAAACAGATTATTCAGGTGGCGATGCGCGGATTGACGCACATTATTACCGACTAGGCGCAGGCTGGGGTGTGGATATGTTTAACCTGCGAGTTGACCAAGAAAAACTTTCTAGCAATAACGGTAAATACGCTTTTCAAACACCGTTTGGCACCAACCATTTGTTTCAAGGTTGGGTAGATAAATTTTTAGCCACACCAAAAGATGGCATTCAAGATACGTTTATCACCGCTACCTATCGTATAGATGATTTATTATTTTTTGCCGACTATCACTTTATAGATTCAGATAAAGATTTTGCTAAAGTTGGAGGTGGTACTGGTAGCAACTATGGTAAAGAGTGGAATGTGGCTGCTACTTATAACGTGAATAGCAATGTGATGGCTAAGGTCGAATACGGAAAATTCAAAGAAGGTGACCAATACAATGCTGGTCGCATTCGCGATACAGAAAAACTTTGGGTTACTGGCATGTACACGTTTTAGCTAAGCATTTCAATTTGTGATGCGCACCGTTTTGGCTCATGCCTACGGTGCGTACGCACTTATAGTGCGCATGGACTATCTCTGCGTAATCGCAACATTAAATCAATCTATTGTATTTAAACAGAATTTATAGTTGGCATGATAATTGCCAATACTTATTTAACTGTATTAACAAAACTTAAGTCAATTTTATGCAAAAAATGAAACTCGTGGTGATTGGTAACGGCATGGCGGGCATGCGTACCGTAGAAGAATTACTCAAAATCGCCCCCGATATTTATGACATCACCGTATTTGGTGATGAGCCTTACCCCAATTACAACCGTATTATGCTATCGCCCGTATTAGCAAATGAGCAAACCATTGATGACATTATATTGAACACGCGCGAGTGGTACGCTGAGCACAATATTACGCTCTACACCAGTGCACGTATCAATAAAATTGACCGTAAAAACCGCGTGGTGACTGCCGAAGATGGTACTAGCGCGGAATATGATCGTTTGTTGATTGCGACAGGCTCAAAGCCATTTATGCCACCTATTCCTGGTAAAGAGTTAGATGGCGTACTAGGTTATCGTGATATTAAAGATACCAACGACATGATTGAAGCTGCTAAAACGCATAAACATGCGGTGGTAATTGGTGGTGGTTTATTGGGTTTAGAAGCCGCTAATGGTTTAAAAATTCAAGGTATGGAAGTCACAGTGGTGCATAAAAACGAGTGGTTGTTAGAGCGACAACTTGATAAAACCGCAGGTAAAATGCTGCAAAAAAATCTTGAAGCCAAAGGTTTAAATTTCTTATTACAAAAAAATACTGAACAAATTATCGGCAATGCCCCAGGACTAGATGGACGTAGCCGCGTTAAAGCAGTGCGTTTTAGTGATGGGCAAGAAATTGCCGCAGATTTATTAGTAGTAGCCGTTGGTATACGCCCAAATTTTGCCCTAGCTGAATCCGCAGGCATTTACTGCGACAAGGGCGTTGTGGTGAACGATACCATGCAAACCTATGACCCGCGCGTATACGCAGTGGGCGAGTGCGTGGCTCACCGTGGTGTTTCTTATGGATTGGTTGCGCCATTGTTTGAAATGGCAAAAGTGTGCGCCACCCATTTGGCCAACTTTGGCATTGGGCTATATAAAGGCTCAGTCACTTCTACTAAATTAAAAGTCACTGGTATTGATTTATTCAGCGCAGGTGATTTTGCGTCTAACGATGAAGATGGTCGCGAAGAAATTGTTTTACACGATGCCGTTGGCGGGGTTTACAAAAAGCTCGTTATCAAAAATGACAAAATCATTGGCAGTGTGCTTTTTGGCGATACCGCGGATGGTTCGTGGTATTTTCAAATGTTGCGTGACGGAAAGGCGATTCACGAGATTCGCGATTCCCTCATGTTTGGGCAAGATTCCCTTGGTAATACGGGCCATCAAGGCCAAGATAAAGCTGCGGCTATGACCAATGAAATGGAAGTGTGCGGCTGTAATGGTGTGTGCAAAGGCACCATCGTAAAAGCTATTCAAGATCAAGGCTTATTTACGATTGACGATGTTAAAAAACAAACCAAAGCTGGCTCTAGTTGTGGCTCATGCGTGGGTTTGGTTGAGCAGATTTTGGCCTCTACTTTGGGTGGTGGTTATGCGCCACCATCAACGAGCAAAGCAATCTGTGGTTGCTCAGACAAAAATCATGAAGAAGTTCGCGCAGAAATTCGTACGCATAAATACTTAAATATTCCAGATGCGATGCAAGGCATGGGCTGGCGCACACCCAATGGTTGCGCCACTTGCAGGCCAGCACTTAATTACTACCTCATTTCTACTTGGCCGCATGAAGCCAAAGATGACCCACAATCGCGTTTTATTAACGAGCGCGTACATGCCAATATTCAAAAAGATGGTACGTATTCGGTTATTCCACGAATGTACGGCGGCGTAACAACGGCTGACCAATTACGCAAAATTGCCGATGTGGCCGATAAATATGCAGTGCCGATGGTGAAAGTCACGGGCGGGCAACGGATTGACTTACTCGGTGTAAAAAAAGAAGACTTAGTCGGCATGTGGGCAGATTTAGACATGCCTTCAGGTTACGCTTACGGCAAAAGCATTCGTACTGTTAAAACCTGTGTTGGCTCTGAGTTTTGCCGTTTCGGCACGCAAAATTCTACGCAATTAGGCATTGATATTGAAAAAGCCTTTGACCACATGTGGGCGCCGCATAAAGTGAAATTTGCCGTATCTGGCTGCCCACGAAATTGCGCGGAATCTGGCATTAAAGATGTAGGCATTATCGGCGTAGATTCAGGCTGGGAGATATACGTAGGTGGCAACGGTGGTATTAAAACGGAAGCCGCGCAATTTTTATGCAAAGTAAAAACCGCCGATGAAGTGATTGAATATTCAGGCGCATTCATCCAAATTTATCGTGAAGAAGCCCGTTATTTAGACCGCACTGTGCATTGGATAGAGCGCGTTGGGTTGGAATACGTAAAGCGACGCATTTTAGAAGATACAGAAGGGCGTACAGCCGCTTATGAGCGCTTGCTGTATGCCTTGCAAGGCGCAGTTGAGCCTTGGAGCGAGCGCGTAAAAAGTAGTGCATTGCAGAAACAGTTTGAGACGATAGAGGTTTAAAAGCCAGCCTTACTCTTCAGTTGTAGGTCGGACTTTATGCAAAGCGGTATCGCGTAAGACAGTCTGAAAAGTCAGGTTAAACCCTGACCTACATAAAAAATCAATATCTAAGGAAATTTAAATGAAATCTAGTTTTTGGCAAGCGGGGCACAAACCCACGTTATTTTCGGCGTTTTTGTATTTTGATTTAAGCTTTATGGTGTGGGTGCTGCTTGGTCCGCTAGCCGTGCAAATGGCTGGTGACTTACATCTCACCCCAGCACAAAAAGGTTTGATGGTAGCAACCCCAGTGTTAGCAGGCGCATTATTGCGTATTGTCATGGGAGTTTTGGTGGATCAAATTAAACCAAAAATGGCAGGCTTAATCGGGCAAATTATTGTGATTTTGAGCTTGTTGATTGCATGGTTGCACGGCATTGAGAATTTTCAACAATCCTTGATGTTAGGTATAGGTTTGGGCTTTGCGGGTGCGGCCTTTGCGGTTGCGCTACCATTGGCTAGTCGTTGGTATCCGCCTGAGCATCAAGGCACGGCGTTGGGCATTGCGGGTGCTGGTAATTCAGGTACAGTGTTTGCGGCGTTATTTGCGCCGAGCTTGGCGGTCGCTTATGGTTGGAATAACGTATTTGGTTTAGCCCTAATTCCACTTGGTATTGCCTTAGCTGTATATTTAATCTTTGCGAAAGACAGCCCAGATACGCCACCCGCAAAATCACTTAGCCAATATCTGGCTATTTTGAAAGATAAAGACGCTTGGTGGTTTATGTTTTTTTACAGCGTCACCTTTGGCGGTTTTGTGGGGTTGGCTTCATCGCTAACTATTTACTTTAACGATTTATATAGCTTAGGTGCAGTAAAAGCAGGCTATTGCACGGCAGCTTGTGTATTTGCAGGCTCGCTAGTACGCCCAATCGGCGGTATGATTGCAGACCGCATCGGTGGCGTTCGTACGTTGCTCACCATGTATATTATTGCGGCAATTTTGTTGCTTATTATGAGTTTTGGTCAACCAACTTACCAGCTAGCATTAGCTATTATCATTCCAACCATGGCGATTTTAGGCATGGGTAACGGCGCGGTTTTTCAGCTGGTGCCACAACGATTTAGAAAAGAAATCGGCGTGATGACAGGTTTAGTCGGCATGGCAGGCGGCGTGGGTGGCTTTTACTTGGCGGCAAGCTTGGGCTACTTTAAACAAAATACAGGCAGTTACCAAATTGGTTTAATCATTTTTGCAGGCTTAGCCGTAGTGGCGACCCTAGGTTTGATGGGCGTTAAAACACGCTGGAGAACTACTTGGGGTTCAGCAATGGTAACGGCGGCTAAAGTATAAAAAATATCAGCATGTCGCTTAAATTTGAAATAGGCCAATCCAGCCTCACGGGGCCGCGCCCGCGTAACGAAGATTACGTAGGCGTGGTGACGCCAGCCAAAGCACAGCTCAGCATTAAGGGTGCGCTCATTGCCGTAGCTGATGGCGTGAGTGGCAATGCGGGCGGTGGCGAGGCGAGTGAAATGACTGTGCGCACAGTGAGTGCCGATTATTACGCCACGCCTGATACTTGGGAGCCACTGGCTTCACTAGATAAAGTGCTTACCGCAGCGAATCGCTGGGTGATTTCACAAGCCAGCGCCAACCGCGATATGGCTGGCATGGCAACTACACTCTCGTTATTGTTGTTGCGTGGTCAGCGTTATTACTCAGCCCATGTGGGCGACACGCGTATCTACTTGTTGCGCGACGGTATTCTCAAACAGCTCACTACCGATCACGTGTGGGATAGACCCGATATGCGCCACGTATTGAAGCGCGCCGTGGGTTTAGATAGACATTTAGAAGTAGATTATGCGGAAGGCCATTTGCAAGCAGGTGATGTGTTCGCGCTCATGTCTGACGGCGTATGGGATGCAGTAGGCGAGCAAGAAATTCATAAAACATTAGGGCTTTATGACAGCCCGCAAATGATGTGCGACCACCTGACCAAAGCTGCTTTAGCGCTTGGTAGCCGAGACAATAGCACTGCGGTTGCCGTTAAAATCACCCAGCTGGGTGCAGATACGCTTTCAGAATTATTGGCGGGCGGCAAACATTTAGCCGTGCCCGTTAAACTTAATATTGGTGAAATTATTGACGACTTTGAAGTGGTTGAAATTCTGCACGAATCACGCGCTAGCTTGCTGTACAAAGTGCGCCATACCAGCACCAAACAACTTTTCGTGCTCAAAACTTTGCAACCTTTGTTAGCCACAGATATTGAGAGCTGTAACGGCTTGCTGAATGAAGAATGGCTGGCTAAGCGCGTGGTTTCGCAATATGTTCCACAAGTGTTTCCAGTTTCCGTTGAAAAGCGCAGCAAGCTTTATTACATTATGAGCTGGCACGAAGGCGCAACCTTGCAACAACGCCTAGATAGCGGCCATCATTTCACCGTGGCTGGCACTGCAAAAATTGGGCAAGATATGCTGCGCGGTATTGGAGCATTACACCGTTTAAACATTGTGCATAGAGACATAAAACCTGCCAATGTGCATGTGGCGAGTGACCAACGGCTACGCATTTTAGATTTAGGCGTGGCACTTAGTAGTGGCGTAGGCGCCATTGCTGGCATGCAAAATCCTGGCACGCCTAGCTTCATGGCCCCTGAATTATTTGAAGGCCAGCTCGCCACGCCGCAAAGTGATATTTATGCCGCAGGGGTTACGCTTTATCATTTACTCACACGCAAATATCCGCATGGCGAAATTGAGCCGTTTCAGCACCCAAAATTTGGTGAGCCAACACCGCTCACACGCTACCGCCCAGATATTCCACAATGGTTAGAAAATATTGTGTTAAAAGCCATTTCGCGCGACCTGAAATTAAGGTTTGAAACGGCAGAAGAAATGCTGCTAGCACTAGAGCGTGGCGAATTAAAGCCTCTATTGGCGCCTGCCCGCACACCGTTAATTGCCCGTGCAAACTTAGTTAAATGGCAATGGATAGCGATTTTTTCATTCATTTTGAATATATTGTTGATTTATTTATTGGTGGTTTCGTAGCGCCGCAGTGACATCGATAATTTTTAGAATTAAATTTAGGAAATAACACATGAGTAATTGGGTCAAAGTAGCACCGTTTGAAGATATTCCTAAGCTTGGTGCACGCGTGGTACGCTCAAAAAATGTTGAAATCGGCGTATTTCGTACCGAAGATGATCGCATTTTCGCAATTAACAATACCTGCCCGCACAAAGGTGGGCCTTTATCGCAAGGTATTGTGTATGGCGATAAAGTGGCTTGCCCGCTACATAGTTGGAAAATCAGTTTGGTGGATGGTAAAGCTGAAGCGCCAGATGTCGGTGAAACAGCGTGTTTCAATACTAAAATTGAAGATGGCTTTGTGTATTTGGAATTAAAAGATTGAACGCTTTAGTTAAAGAAACCAAAAGCACCTGCTGTTACTGTGGCGTGGGTTGCGGCGTGATTATTGAGTCACAAAATGACAAAATCATCCACGTAAAAGGTGACCCCAATCACCCCGCAAATTTCGGGCGTTTATGCACCAAAGGATCAACCTTGCATTTAAGCGCAAAGTTGGATAACCGTGCGCTTTACCCTGAAATGCGTCTATCGCGTGAAGCCGCCCGCAAACGTGTTTCATGGGATGATTCTTTAGATTATTTAGCTGAAAAATTCGCGCAAACGATAGAAAAATACGGGCCAGATTCCGTGGCGTTTTACATTTCAGGGCAGTTGCTTACTGAAGATTATTACGTGTTTAACAAGCTCGCCAAGGGTTTAATCGGCACCAATAATGTGGATACGAACTCACGCCTGTGCATGAGTTCTGCTGTGGCTGGCTACAAAGCCACACTGGGGGCTGACGCGCCGCCAGCGTGTTATGAAGATATTGATCATACCGATTGCTTGTTGATTGCTGGCAGCAACACCGCGTTTGCGCACCCGATTATTTATCGCCGTATTGAAGACGCCAAAGCCAAAAATCCCAATCTGAAAATCATCGTGGTTGATCCGCGCCGCACCGACACCGCGCAAGCGGCCGATTTACATTTAGCCATTTTACCAGGCACCGATGTTGCGCTTTTTAATGGTTTGCTACATGTAATGTTGTGGGAAGGTTTGCTAGATATGACCTTCATAAACGCGCATACCAACGGTTTTGAGGCACTAAAAGACACCGTGCGCGAATATACGCCCAAAATGGTGGCGGATATTTGCGGTATTAAAGAAGCGGACATTATCACCGCCGCCAAATGGTTTGGCAAAGGGCCCAGCTTAAGCATGTATTGCATGGGATTGAATCAAAGCATTCATGGTACCGATAAAAACGCCGCACTCATTAACTTACACCTTGCTACGGGGCAGATTGGTAAGTTGGGTGCGGGGCCATTTTCACTCACAGGTCAGCCTAATGCAATGGGCGGGCGCGAAGTGGGCGGCATGGCGAATTTACTTTCTGGTCATCGTGATTTAGCCAATGCCGAACACCGCGCCGAAGTGGCTAAGCTTTGGGGTGTTGAAAGTGTGCCAGCGAATGCTGGGAAAACCGCTGTTGAGATGTTTGACGCGGTAAAAGAAGGTGAAATTAAAGCCATTTGGATTGCCTGCACAAACCCCGCACACTCCATGCCAGACTTGAATAACGTGTTAGTAGCCTTGAATAATGCCGAGCTGGTGGTGGTGCAAGACGCATTTAATAACACCGATACTGCAGCTTATGCCGATGTGTTGCTACCCGCCAGCACTTGGGGAGAAAAAGAAGGCACGGTCACCAACTCAGAGCGGCGCATTACCCGTGTGAATCCAGCTGTGTCACCACCTGCCGAAGTGCGGCATGATTGGGCGATTATGGTGGATTTTGCACAGCGCTTAGAGAAACGTTTGGCGAAAAATAACAGCTTATTTGCATATGCCAACACCGAACAAATTTTCAATGAACACCGCGAAACCACACGTGGCCGCGACTTAGACATTACAGGTTTAAGCTACACTTTGTTAAACGAAAAAGGCGCGCAACAATGGCCTTTTAAAGAAGGTGAAGTAACAGGTAAAGCCCGCCTTTACAGTGATGGCATCTTTCAAAAGCCAGGCGGCAAAGCGCAGTTTATTAACGCGGTGTATAAAGGCACGGCCGATAAAACCGATGCGCGCCATCCGTTACATTTGCTCACAGGGCGCCTGCGCGACCAATGGCATGGCATGAGCCGCACAGGCAATGTGGCGCAGTTATTTAACCATGCTGAAGAACCTGTCATACAAATGCACGCCAACGACATGATGCGTCGCAACTTAAAAAATGGCGATATTGTAAAAGTGCAAAATAAGCGTGGCAGCCTTGTGCTACCTGTGCAAATGAGCGATGAAGTGCAACCCGCACAAACCTTTATTGCTATGCACTGGGGCAGCCAATTTATGCATGGTTTAGGTGTAAATGCACTGATGCCGCCAAGCTTTGATAAAACCTCTAAGCAACCTGAACTTAAACACACTGCTATTAAACTAGAAAAACTGGAGCTCCCTTGGCGCATGACCATTATGCGCACCTGCCACGATTTATCACAGCTAGAAAAAGTCCGCACCCTGCTAAAAGACTTCACCTACGCCAGTTGTGGCTTATTTGGCCGTGAAAGCGAAACCAATAAAGCAGGTATGCTGATTTTACGTGCCGCGCATGAAACGGCGCCAGCGCATGGCTTAATCACAAAAATTGATGCCATTTTAAACATGACGGACGACTCGCCATGCCTCAATTACAACGACGCGAAGCGTGGTATTTCAAAACGAATTTTGGTGGAAACTAACTCTAATAATGGGAAGCTTGAGGTCACTGGCGTGCGTTTAATGGGCGAAACGCTGGCGGCAGATTGGCTAAAAGACGTGATGACCACAGGGCAGTTTAATGATGCTACACATTACAAAGAATTTAGCCGCTGGGCACTCGCGCCATTATCTGCGCCACCTGCAGGCCAACAAACCCGCGGCAAAATTGTATGTAATTGCTTAGATATTTCGCAAAATGAAATTGTAGAAAATATTGAACTAGGCGCAGATTTAATCACCCTGCAAAACAAGCTTAAATGCGGCACAGAGTGCGGCTCATGTGTGCCTGAGTTAAAACGACTAGTGCATTTTCATGGCAAACATCTTATAAGTGAATAGAGCAGTACATTAACTTTAGCCCGCTAATTTTAACTTCAAAGATTCAGTGTAAGCATATGAAGCCTGTTAAAATGAAGCACTATCAATCTTAAAGTGATTAAACGTGTTTGTAACTTTCCCAAACAGTAAGTATCAGCTGTATCAGCCATTTCCGCCAGCGGGTGACCAGCCGCAGGCGATTGATAAGCTCACGCAGGGCATTGAAAGTGGCCTGAAGTTTCAAACTTTGTTGGGAGTTACGGGCTCTGGCAAAACTTACACAATGGCTAATGTGATTGCGCGCACTGGTCGCCCAGCGATTGTGATGGCTCCAAATAAAACCTTAGCAGCGCAGTTGTATAGCGAGTTTCGTGAGTTTTTCCCCAATAATTCGGTGGAATATTTCGTCAGTTATTACGATTATTATCAGCCTGAAGCGTATGTGCCATCGCGCGATTTATTCATTGAAAAAGATTCTAGCATTAACGAGCACATAGAGCAGATGCGGCTCTCAGCCACAAAAGCTTTGCTTGAGCGCGAAGACAGTATTATCGTGGCCACCGTTTCTGCTATTTACGGCATTGGCGACCCTGTGGATTACCACGGCATGGTGTTGCATGTGCAAGTGGGTGAAAAAATTGAGCAGCGCGACATGATAACGCGCTTAATTGGCATGCAATATGACCGCAACGAGTTTGACTTTTCTCGCGGCACATTTAGAGTGCGTGGTGATGTAATTGATGTCTTTCCTGCAGAAAATAATGAAACTGCGGTGCGTATTTCTATGTTTGATGATGAAATTGAAAGCATCACATTGTTTGACCCGCTGACTGGGCAGATTTTCAACAAGATTCCGCGCTACACCGTTTATCCTTCAAGCCACTATGTAACGCCACGTGAAACCACCATTCGTGCTATGGAAAAAATTAAACATGAACTCAAAGATCGTGTAGATTTTTACATTAAAACTGGCAAGCTGGTAGAAGCGGCGCGTATTGAGCAGCGTACGCGTTTTGACCTTGAAATGCTCAATGAAATTGGCTTTTGCAAAGGCATTGAAAACTATTCAAGGCATTTATCTGGCCGCAATCCAGGCGATCCACCACCTACGCTCATTGATTATTTACCCGATAATGCGTTGATGATTATTGATGAAAGCCACGTCACCGTGCCGCAGATTGGCAGCATGTTTTTGGGTGATCGTTCACGTAAATCTAACTTGGTAGATTACGGCTGGCGCTTGCCGTCGGCAATGGATAATCGCCCGCTGAAGTTTGAAGAATTTGAACAGATTATGCGCCAATGCGTATTTGTTTCTGCCACGCCTTCAGTATACGAAGCGAGCCATCAACAGCAAGTGGTAGAGATGATTGCACGCCCAACGGGCTTGGTTGACCCTGAAATCACCGTGAAGCCAGCAGATACGCAAGTAGATGATTTGCTTGGTGAAATTAAGCTGCGCGTAGCAGTTGGTGAGCGCGTTTTAGTCACCACTTTAACTAAACGGATGTCAGAAGATTTAACTGATTATTTAAGTGAACACGGCGTTAAAGTGCGCTATTTGCACAGCGACATTGATACCGTAGAACGCGTAGAAATTATCCGCGATTTACGCTTGGGCGAATTTGATGTGCTGGTTGGCATTAATTTACTACGTGAAGGCTTGGATATTCCAGAAGTATCGTTAGTAGCCGTATTAGATGCTGATAAAGAAGGCTTTTTGCGCTCTGAACGCAGTTTGATTCAAACATCAGGCCGCGCTGCGCGTAATTTAAACGGCAAAGTAATTTTTTACGCTAATAAAATCACCCGCAGCATGAAAGCGGCAATGGATGAAACTGAGCGTAGGCGTGGCGTACAAATGGCATTTAACGCCGCCAATGGCATTGTGCCCAAAGGTATTACCAAACGTATTAAAGATATTATCGATGGCGTGTATGATAAAGATGAAGCGCTACGCGAACGTAAAGGCCTGCAAGAGCAGGCCAATTATGAAAGCTTAAGTGAAAAGCAAATTGCTAAAGAAATGAAGCGCTTAGAAAAAGCCATGCATGATGCTGCTAAAAACCTAGAATTTGAAAAAGCGGCAGATTTTAGAGATCAACTTAAAAAATTAAGAGTGAAGTTTTATGGGGCAGAAATGCCAGATTTAGTGTGATTGCTTGGTTTTAATCAACTAGTTTTAATCGCAAGCGAGGTTTTGATTTTATAATTGAGTAAGCTAGTTCACAGCCCTCGTGCGCAGGTGCATTCATTGGTGAATCAACGGCTCTGCAAGGCAAGCAGGGTGCGGCTTACAGGCTGATTACTGCGCTAATGAAGGAAAATTGCTGTTTGAATATGCTAAATCCATAGGAGTAATGTTATTGAGCTTTTGACTTTGTATACAGGAAAGGATGGAAAATGCAAAACGTTATAGAAAGTGTTACGACTGCTTCACATGTCATTCAACTTGCGGTAGCGCCCGTGTTTTTATTGACGGGTATTGGTGCCATATTAAGTGTGCTCACAGGCCGTTTAAGCCGCGTAGTTGATCGGTTTCGGGTACTTAATGAAAAATATGGTCCATCACAACAAACCCAAATAGAGACTCCTAGCTATACAAAAGCCTTACGTGAACTGCATTTGCTACAACGCCGCGCCATTTGGGTGCATTGGGCGATTAGTTTGTGTACTGTAGCATTGCTTTTTGTGAGTCTAGTAATTGGCATTTTGTTTTTAGGTTCCGCCATCAGCTGGGATTCATCATGGTTAGTTTCGCCATTGTTTATTCTGGCAATGTTAACCTTAATTATAGGGTTAGGTTGTTTTTTGCGAGAAATTGAACTCTCAAAACATACGTTTGAACTGCCGAAAGGGAAAAGGCGTAAAATTTAAGACCTGCATTTAATGAACTAGAATTTGGCGAACTTAGTGAGCCTGTTTGCTGTCAGAATTACTTTAGGAGATTCTAATAATGCAAAAGCCAATTGTAGTGTTTGCAGTGCTATTTTTAGCGGCTTGCGCCTCTACCCCTGCTGAGCGCGCCGCCCGTGCAGAGCGTGATATAGAAGCGATGATTCAAACTTACGGTTCAGCGTGCGATAAGCTTGGTTACGCGCCAGCAAGCGATGCTTGGCGTGGCTGTGTGTTACATCTAGCGGCTCAAGATGATTACAAGCGCTATAGCCAATACAATAGCATGCCAAGATTTACGCATTGCTATGCGCATAAAGGGTTTTATAACTGCGTCACGCTTTGAAATAATGCTTTAATTCTCGCTTACTGAATCTAAACCACTTGATTTAACTAATATAAATCGATAATTGGTTGATTGTGGTCGTGGTTTTGTCTATAATCGCGCGCTTGCTTGGTAATGTTATCAGGCATGTAATAAATTTAACCTTGTCACACTGCAACGAAATTTTATATTTGATGTGTTTTGTCAATTATAAATTTGATATTTAATAAAAACTATTAGATGTTTTGTAGGTGGCTTATATCCAAAAGGAGTACTAATGAGACATTATGAACTAGTGTTTATCGTCCATCCGGACCAAAGCGAACAAGTGCCAGCAATGATTGAGCGCTACCGTGCGCTAATCGTCGCTAGCGGCGGTGCGATTCACCGTTTAGAAGACTGGGGTCGTCGTCAACTTGCATACCCAATCCAAAAAATCCACAAAGCACACTATGTGTTAATGAACATTGAGTGCAACCTAGAAGTATTAGCTGAGCTTGAGCATGGCTTCAAATTTAATGATGCAGTTTTGCGTCATTTATTGATGTCTACCAAAACTGCTATTACAGCACCTTCACCAATGATGAAAGAAGATAAATCTAAATCAGTGTTGAGCCGTGATGCAGCGCCAGTAGCCGATGCCGAAGTTGCCGAGGTTGAAGCAGTTTAATCTATCAAGTAAATGAATAAACTGGTGTTACAAGCAGAAGTTGTGCAAATTGAGCCGCTTCGCTACACACCAGCAGGCATACCGTTGTTAAGTGTTGTTTTACGTCATGTTTCAGAGCAAGTAGAAGCAGGCATGAAGCGTAAGGTGGAATGTGAAGTGAATGCGGTCACGATAGGTGATTTAGCGCAACAAGGTTTGAAATTAGGCTCACACATTCAAGCCACTGGCTTTTTAGCCAAACGTAGCCTTAAAAGCACGCAATTGGTCATGCACATTAACCATATAGAACTTATATAAATAATTGGAAGTTTAGGAGTATTCAAATGGCAAGAGAAATGTATAAACGCCGCCGTTACTGCCGTTTTTCAGCAGAAGGCATTAAACAAGTAGATTACAAAGATGTTGATTTGTTAAAAGATTTCATCTCAGAAAATGCAAAAATTATCCCAGCACGTATGACGGGCACAAAAGCACGTTATCAACGTCAATTAACCACTGCAGTTAAACTTGCACGTTTCTTGGCTTTGCTTCCATTCACCGACAAGCACTCAGGCTAAGGAGGCTACCATGCAAATTATTTTATTAGAAAAAGTGGGTAACCTAGGTAGTTTAGGTGACATTGTTAAAGTTAAAGATGGTTACGGCCGTAATTTTTTAATTCCACAAGGCAAAGCAAAACGCGCAACTGAAGCGAATAAAGCTGAAATTGCTGCTCGTCGTGTTGAGCTAGAAAAACAACAAGCCGTGATTTTAGCCGCTGCGCAAGCACGTGGTGAAAAATTAGCTACTGTTGTGGTTACAATTGCACAAAAAGCGGGTGTTGATGGCCGTTTATTCGGTTCAGTAACCAATGGCGACATTGCAGAATCACTTGTTGCACAAGGTTTTGAAGTGACTAAAGCGCTAGTGCGCATGCCTAACGGCCCACTAAAAACAATTGGTGACCACGCGGTAACAGTAGCGTTGCACCATGATGTTGTTGTAGACATCAAAGTAACAGTGGTTGGCGAAGCTTAAGTTACACTTAGGGCTTAGTTAATTAGAAAGCAATAAAAAAGGCGACTGAGGTCGCCTTTTTTATTGCTTGTAAGATATTGCGCTTAGTTAAACTTAAATAGATGTTGCAGCACGGTCACTTTTTATTCATATAGTTGAAATATTACTGTCATGCATTAGGTTCAATCTAGCTTAGATTATTTTAAGTTGTGCTAATGATTAAGCACGCAAAAATTTTACTAATCTATTTTAATCTACGGAGAGCCCATGATGTATATTCGCCAAATTCCTCTTGCTATTTCAGCCATTTTTGCAGCAACCCTTGCTGGGTGCGGTGGCGGTGGTGGTAGCAGCGCCTCATTAACTGCGGTACTTTCAGATTCATACGTTAAAGGCGTAAGTTTTAGTGCTTCTCCTAGCGGTGTGAGTGGCGCTACAGGTGCTAATGGCGAGTTTAAATACGCAATTGGCGATACGGTGACTTTTAAAATTGGCAATGTGACATTGGGCGCTGTAGATATGGCTAATGCCGCGCTAGGTGTCGATGCTGGACGCATTATGATTCGCCCTAAAGATATTGCTGGTGTCACTGATGAAACCGATGAAAAATCACTTTCTATCGCGCAGTTTATTCAAACTGCTGCAGCTACCTTTATAGCTAGCGCCACTAATATTGACGTTTCTGCAAATGTAGGTAAATTTAGCGCTCCAGACAGCATAGATAGCTTTGAAAAAGTAGAAACCATATCCGCCGCAGCTGGTTTAACGCCTGTTTCGTTAGATAAAGTAAGCGAGCATCTACTGACTGCACCTGCACATGTAAAATCTGTAGAATTTACGCCTACCGATATTGCTGGCTTATCAGATGCCAACCGCGCTATTGCTTACACCAGCTCTACATTGAAGGTTGTTTACGCAGATAACAGCACAAAAACTTTTCCGCTTTCTTATGTGAATTTGTTTAACAACATTGATACCAACAAAACAGCTGACGGCTCAGCCGCCGCTGCAATTCGCGATAAGAATGGCGTAATCATTAAAGATGCTGCTGGTAAGGCATTTGTACCACAAACACCAGATGCTAACTCATTATTTAATGTTGGCGGTAAGCCATACATGGTGACGCATTTTGAGTATGTGAACAATGACAGTACAGGCACTAACCAATACGGTAAAGTGCCAATGACCATGACGGTTTCTAAGCTTAACCAAAATAAAGTTGACGGTAAATTTACGGTTGACTCTATTAAACAAGTAGATTTTTCTAGCGTGAATGGCTTATGGATTCCATGCGCTGGTAGCCGCTCGCCATGGAATACGCACTTGGGTTCAGAAGAGTACGAGCCAGATGCACGTTGTGATATCAGCAATAATGATAGCATTTATGCCGCAAGCCCCGCTTGTACGGGCATGGAATATACTGCGCGTATGAATGCATTTCGCACGCTGTATGGTGAAACAGCCGCCTCACCGTATCATTATGGTCGTGTGCCAGAAGTCACCGTGAATATTGATGGTTCAAGCACGGTACAAAAGTGGTACACACTAGGCCGACTATCGCGTGAAAAAGTGCAGTTTTTTGGTGATTCACGCACCGCAATTCAAGGTGATGATGGTACTTACGTCAGCTTAACAATGTTTGTTGCTGATAAGGCCAAAGATTTATCAGCGGGTACACTTTACGCCGCAAAATGGAATCAAGTGTCGGTAGATGGCACCGATGGTGGCGAGGCTAATTTAACCTGGATTAAACTTGGCAAAGCCACAAATGCCGAAATTAAAGCAGCTGTAGATGCAGGTGTAAAATTTAGTGATTTATTTGAAACTAGCACCATTGCAACGACAGGTTTCACCACAATTAAGCACGGGCATGAAGTGGCTACTGTGGAATATTTAAAGCTTAAAACAGGCACTTTTGCTGGTGTGGATGTTGCTAAATTAGCTGCATTTTTAGAAACACGTCGCTACGCTGCGTTAAAAGGCGCAACAGTTGAGTTTGAGAAGTTTGAAGGTGTTGCTTACAATGCTCGCAACAACAAGGCTTACACCGCGATGGCGCGCATGAGCAATGGTATGGAAAGCAAAACTACCGACCCTGCGAATGACATTCGCCTTAAGAAAAACAGCTCTGGTGCAGTGTATGAGTTGAGCTTAAAAGCTGGTTTAAAAGATACTGATGGCAATGTAATCCATAGCCCACACGTACCTAGCGTAATGAAAGCACTGGTGGTTGGTGAAGATATTATTGCCGATGCAGATGGCAATAAATCAAATTTAGACAAAGTTTCAGCGCCAGATAATATTGCATTTTCAGAGCGTATGCGCGTTTTATTCATTGGCGAAGACAGCGGAAATCACGTCAACAATTACCTATGGGCTTACCATCTTGATACTGGCAAATTAGTGCGCATTCAATCTATGCCGATGGGGGCCGAATCAACAGGCTTGCAAGTGGTAGATAATATGAACGGTTTTGCTTATATTATGAGCAATTATCAACATGCTGGTGATAAAAATGGCACGCTAGAACCAACGTATAGCCGTATTCTGCCGCTTATTAACACGAATAAGGCCGAAGTCGGTTACTTAGGTGGCTTGCCTGCAATGCGCTAGTTTTTAAGCAAATTTGACAGTTTAATTCAATAAAAAAGGCGACTAAGGTCGCCTTTTTTATTAGCTATAATGCAGAAATAAAACTATTGAGAGATATAATCTTCAGCTTTGAGAGCAACGTTTTTACCAATTAGATAACCATCTTAAAGAGCTTTAATCAAAGGAGAATACGCCATGATAAATCATCAATTTAATCCCGAGTTAGATCTCATGTTAGCGCGCGTAATTGATGTGCCACGCGAGCTCATTTGGGCGGCGTGGACTACGCCAGAAAAGCTATTGCCGTGGTTTTGCCCATCACCTTGGAAAACCGTTGAATGCGAAATTGATTTGCGCCCAGGAGGGCGGTTTTACACGGTGATGCAATCACCAGAAGGGCAGAAATTTCCTAATAATGGCTGCTATTTAGAAATAATTAAAAATGAAAAGCTGACTTGGACAAACGCGCTTGAGCCTGATTTCCGACCTGTTAAACAACCTGAAGCCAGCCCAGGCCATGAATGCGCAGAATTTTTAATGACGGCAACTATTACGCTAGAGCCGCACGCCAATGGCACAAAATACACCGCGTTAGTGCAACACGCCAGTAAAGAAGCTCGCGTTAAACATGAGGAAATGGGCTTCAAAGAAGGCTGGGGAGCTTGCCTTGATCAACTGGTTGCGTTCATTAAAAGCCAAAAATTACCTTAAATGACATGCTCTGCGAGCCAATATCCATGCGGGTCGCAGGGCATCACTTAAATGATAGTCGCAATGTAGCCAAGCGTAATAAGCTAAGCAAAAACCTAAATATTAAGAATTTAATAATAAGAACTTATTTTTTGCAAAAGTTGGTTATTAGCGTTTCAAGTAAGTTGGCATAACTTTTATGAGCGTAATTATTTATTGGCGAAAAATACTATAATTGTTTGAGAATCATCCAAGCAAAATATTGGGCAGTCATTTTTATTGGGTATAATCCCAATCATGGCTGACGAACAATTAGATGCATTAAAAATCCCCCCACATTCGGTAGAGGCTGAGCAATCAGTCATTGGCGGCTTGCTGCTTGAGAATGAGGCACTTGATAAAGTAGCCGATATTTTACGTGCGACTGACTTTTATCGGCACGACCATAAAACCATTTTTCAGCATATTGCTAAGCTAATTGAGCACAACAAGCCCGCCGACATTGTAACGGTGGCGGAATCTTTAGAAAATACCGCTGAACTCTCTGGCATTGGCGGCATTGCTTATTTGGGCGCACTGGCACAAAGCACGCCAACTGCGGCGAACATTCGGCGCTATGCGGAAATTGTGCATGAACGCGCGGTAATGCGCCAACTGGTGGTGGTGGGTTCTGGTATTGCAGAAAGTGCTTATGCGCCCAATGGCCGCGATGCGCAACAATTGCTAGACGAAGCCGAGGCCAAAATATTTCAAATTGCCGAAGGCGGCAAACGTAGCTCAGAAGGCTTTGTGGATATTAAAGTATTGCTACCGCAAGTGGCTGACCGCATTGACCAACTTTTTTCTCGCGATAATCCATCAGACGTTACAGGCGTGCCGACTGGCTTTGCTGATTTAGATTCCATGACATCGGGCATGCAAGGTGGCGATTTAATTATCGTGGCAGGGCGGCCTTCTATGGGTAAAACGGCATTTTCGTTGAATATGGCAGAAAATGTTGCGTTAGATACTGGCTTGCCAGTGGCTGTATTCTCAATGGAAATGGCCTCAACACAGCTTGCCATGCGGATGATAGGCTCGGTAGGGCGTTTAGATCAGCACCGTATGCGTACTGGTAAGTTAGAAGATGAAGATTGGGAAAAACTCACCACTGCGCTAGGTAAGCTCAATGAAGCCCCCATTTTTATTGATGAGGGCGCAGGTTTAAGCAGCTTTGACGTGCGTGCAAGAGCGCGAAGACTGCATCGCCAAACAGGTAAATTGGGCTTAATTGTGGTCGATTACTTGCAATTGATGGCGGCGCCAGCAGGGCGGCAGGGCGAAAATCGCGCAACTGAAATTTCTGAAATATCTCGTTCTCTCAAAGCTCTGGCAAAAGAGCTAGATTGCCCCGTGGTTGCGCTTTCGCAGTTAAATCGAAGCGTAGAACAACGCCCAGACAAACGCCCAGTAATGAGCGACTTGCGCGAATCTGGCGCGATTGAGCAAGACGCGGATGTGATTTTATTTATCTACCGTGATGAAGTGTACAACCCAGATAGCCCAGATAAAGGCACCGCCGAAATTATCATTGCCAAACAACGTAACGGCCCCATTGGACGCGTGCGCTTGACCTTTATGGGGCAACATACACGCTTTGAAAATTATGCGGGCAGTGGGCATATGGCGGATAGTTATTAAAAGCTAATTCGATTGCATACGATGCTTGCTTGATTTTGTAGGGTGTCAATAAGCGAAGCGCATTGCACCGTTGCGATTGGTGCAATGCGCTTCGTTTATTGACACCCTACTTATTACGGGTTTTGCGTTAGAGGACACAAAACAGCATCAAGAAATATCCTTAAGTTGCCCCCACTCCACTGACTTATTGCACTCTATTGGCTAACACAACGGTAATGAATAACTACAGATTGCTTATTTCACTAGTAGCCTCGTTATTGCTACATTTTCTTGTATTACAATTAAACTGGCACAAACCAACGCCAAGAATGATTGTGCCATATCATTTTGATGTTACTCTGGTTTCGCCATCATTGAATATGAAGGTACAACAAGTTCAAAAACCAGCTCCACAAGTTAAACCTGAAACATCATCAAAGTCTAAAGAGAAAAAAATATTACCCCCCCCCAGATTTAGTTGTTGCCAGTAAAGCCGACGTGGCTGAACCGTCAAAATTAGAGAAAATTGCTACATCAGCTATTTCAAATGTAACTACGATAGCAAATAAAAACCTAGATATGAGTGAGTTGCTAAATCAAGCTAGAGAATACGATAAAAATAATGTTGTTTCAGAAATTCCTACTACAGATATAAATGGCGAATACTATGGCACATACAGCGGTAGTGATTCTGGCACTTTCAATATTCGCTTAAATTCCACTACAGGAATGATTTCAGGGTTACTACAGTCGAGGAACTACAATATCAACCTCATCATTAGTGGAAATTTTTCAGCTGATGGTGTCGTTCAAATGTTAGGAAAAGGCAGTGCTGGACAGGCAACATTTTCTGGTCATATTAACGTTAAAACAAGAGAATTATTAGGCTCGTGGAGCTTTTCAGGTGTAGGCACGGGTGTGTTTAAAGGGCAGCATGAATGATGTTTTCCTGTAACTCTTTAGGTTAAGCTGACGTAGACTCGATGGAATGAAATGAAATCGAGGGATAACTTAAATTACAACCCTTGATTCCGCGATGCTCCATCAAGGCTACGCAAGCTGAAACAAATTTCATAAGCTTGATTAAATCTTTCATAATGCTTTTTTACAAGTGGTTACTTAAACACCATCACAGCACTTTTTATTTTCATAAAACTGATAAAATCTAAGCAATACAACAACAAAGGCGAAAATTTTGGCAAAAGCTAAAACCATTTACAGCTGCACAGAATGTGGGGCTAGCGAGCCGAAATGGCAGGGGCAGTGTCCAAGTTGCATGGCGTGGAATACTTTAGTTGAGAGCGTTGAGGAAAATAGTGCTTCTACTAACCGTTATGCAAATAAATTTGAGGGTTTGGCGACCACAGGACAATTGCAGACTTTAAGCAGCGTGCAGGCAGCAGACGTTGCGCGACAGCCGACGGGCATTAGTGAGTTTGATCGTGTGTTGGGTGGCGGCCTGGTGGAAGGTGGCGTTATCCTGATTGGTGGCGACCCAGGCATTGGTAAATCTACGCTTTTGTTACAAGTGTTATGCCATTTAGGAAAAGTTAGCCCTGCGATTTACGTGAGCGGTGAAGAGTCTCCGCAACAAATTGCGATGCGTGCGAAACGTTTGGGCTTAGACGCAAGCGAAGTCAAATTGCTGGCAGAAATTAACCTAGAGAAGATTTTAGCAACGCTGCAAACGCATAAGCCCAATATTGCAGTGATTGATTCTATTCAAACTGTGTATTCTGAAGCCTTGCAATCTGCCCCAGGCTCGGTGGCGCAGGTGCGTGAATGTTCGGCGCAGCTGACGCGTTTAGCTAAACAGCTCGGCATTACCGTGGTGTTAGTCGGTCACGTGACCAAAGACGGCACGCTGGCTGGCCCACGTGTGCTGGAGCATATTGTGGACACGGTGCTGTATTTTGAGGGTGACCAGAACTCTAGCTTTCGCTTAATTCGCGCGTTTAAAAACCGCTTTGGTGCAGTGAACGAGATCGGCGTATTCGCCATGACAGAAAAAGGGCTGCGTGAAGTTACCAATCCCTCAGCCTTGTTTTTATCTCACCATGAATCTCAAGTGGCAGGCAGTTGCATTACCGTGACGATGGAAGGTACGCGACCTTTGTTAATTGAAATTCAAGCCTTGGTCGATGAGAGCCACGCGCCAAATGCCAAGCGCTTGTGCGTGGGATTAGAGCAAAATCGTTTAGCCATGTTGTTGGCGGTTTTGCATCGTCACGCAGGCATTCCGTGTTTTGACCAAGATGTATTTATAAATGCTGTAGGCGGCGTGAAAATTGCTGAGCCAGCAGTGGATTTAGCAGTGTTACTGTCAATCGTTTCTTCTTTAAAAAACAAACCATTAGATAATAAACTTATAGTGTTTGGTGAGGTTGGTTTAGCAGGTGAAGTGCGCCCAGTGCAAGGCGGTCAAGTGCGCTTAAAAGAAGCTGCTAAACTGGGCTTCACCAAAGCGATTGTGCCCAAGGCGAATGCGCCAAAAACTAAAATAGTGGGCTTAGAAGTGATTGGTGTTGAAAGATTGGAGCAGGCTTTGAATCAATTGAGGAATGGTTGACGCAGGGCATAGCGTCTTTTTACTTTAGAATTCTATGGTCGAGACACAGCAAAACTCATGGAACAAAGTGGCTAGTGAGATTTCATTCTCACTTGAGCCAGACTTTAATAAATTAGCATCTTTAGTTACCAAGGATGCAAAAATCCTAGATTATGGTTGCGGCTATGGCAGAGTAACAAATGAGCTGCACGCGAGAGGATACGATTCCTTAACTGGAGTGGATACATCAATCAAAATGGTTGGGCGTGGTTTAAAGCAATATCCATCTCTTGACTTACACCACATAGAGAGTCATGAAATACCTACCGAACTTGGAAAATTCGATGCAATTTTATTTTGTGCCGTACTTACTTGCATTCCAATCAAGGAACACCGTACAAAAATTATTGAAGCTGTGTATGAGACATTGAATGAAGGCGGCGTAATTTATTGCGTGGAATTTCATAAATCGGATGTTATAAATTATTCCCCATTCGGGACGTTTAAAACAAAATTTAATGTGGAAATGAAGCACTTTCTACCCACAGAGATTTCTGAAGAACTGAGCATATTTAAAAAAATAAGCCAATTTGTTGCTGATGCAACAACCATTACTGGTGCAAAAACAAGTGCCATTCATCATTTTGGAAAAAAATGCTAACTTTGTGCCCATATTAGTATATGCCGTCATTCTGAGGCATTGGCCAAAGAATCCAGTCAAGTAGGGAGGGGAAAATTTTTTGTCCATCATTTATCTAAAATAAAAATCTCCGCGTGGGCAAGCAAGTTGCCCACACTGCAATCAATATGGAAGGTAAATGCTGCTCTGCAGCCCAATATCCATGCGGCTCTCAGAGCATCTTAATTTAACGATTAAAACTTAAGAGTTACAAACCAAATCCGCGCAAGCAATCCCACTTCTAGCCGCGCCTTCTATAGTGGCGGGGTAGTCTGCATAGGTGTAATCGCCTGCTAAAAACAAGTTTGGCTGCGTTGTTTTATTGGTGGGTCTTGCTAAGTTGGGCGTGCATGAGAATGTGGCACGCTTTTCGGCAATCACTTTGTGCCATAGCGGCTTGGCTAGTTGCGCATAAATTTGGCTGAGTTCTTTGGCAATGGTTAAGGCAAGTTCGTCATGGCTTAGCAATTGATGCGCGCCAGTTGCGCTGACTACCACGGCAATTAAGCCTTTTTGGCCGCAGAGCTGGCCTCTATCAAATATCCATTGCCCAAGCGAGCCAGCAAGCCCAGAAATAACGCTGGGGAGCTTGGTTTCTGGCGGATATTGCAAATAAACGGTGTAAATAGGTTGGTAGCCGTAAGTTTGGGTTTGTTTGAGTGCAATTTGCATTTTGGGTAGCGCTTCTGCCAGCGTATCTAACCTTGCTGGCGGCACGGCAATAATCACATGGCTAAAAAAGGCTTTGCCATCTTTGGTTTCTAAGCTAAAGCCATCGCCTTCAGTTTGCAGGTTGCGAACGCGTCTATTGAGTTTTATTTCACCACCTTTTGATTGTATATATTGCGCTAACGGCGTAGCAATAATTCGTGATAAATCTAACTTAGGTAGTAAAAAATCACTATTTTGTTTGCTGCCAGAAAAACTATCTTTTAAAACATTTAAAAATATTTGGGTACTAGCAATGGTCATAGGCGTGTTGAGCGCGGCTAAGCATAGCGGCTCCCACAGCATTTGCATGAGTTTTTTAGTCTGTTTTTTTTCAATAAGGTACTGCTCTAGCGCAGTGTCATTGGCAAGTTTGTAGTCTGTATTTTTAAGATGCGCCATCAACTTAATGGCGGCTAAGCGCTCAGAAAAACTTAAGCCTTTGCATGTGAGCAGCCCGACCAGCATATTAAGCGGGGCGGGTAGAGATTGCGCGGCTTTTAATGAAAATACAGATTTTGTAGGCGCGGCCTGCATGTTAATGTGCAATGGCAGGCGCATAAATGCTAGGTTCTCGTCAACGCCCGCTTTGCGCAATAGTGCCAGCGTTTCGCGATAAGCGCCCAATAAAATATGCTGCCCGTTATCAAGCAAATGCATGAGACTATTGTTTTCTACTAGCACTGTGCGTGCCCGCCCACCTAGCTGTGCGCTTGCTTCAAATAGGGTGACTTGATAACCGCGCTCTACCAGCGTAGCGGCCGCACTTAAGCCAGCACAGCCACCGCCAATAATGGCAATATGGGGTTTACTCATTGACTATTTACCTTTAAAACGTGAACCCCAGTTTGATGCTCAAAATGTTTTAACCCACACTTGTAAAGCTAAATAAAGCTTACGAAGTGTGCCTAGCGATGTGCGTGAATTCAACACTTTTTGTGCGCCGTCTAACTTAATTTCACGTAATAATGTACGGTAAATCGCCGCCATCATCAAGCCTACGCGCTGGCTTTTGCGGTCTTCTGCGGGTAATTCATTTAGCGCGCGATCATAGTAGCTTTCTGCGCGCTCTATTTGATAGTCTAACAATTGTTTCACCGCGTCTGATTCACGGCTGTGCAGAATATCATCTTCGGTAACATTAAACTTGGCTAATTCGTCTAGCGGCAAGTAAATACGTCCTCTGCGGGCATCTTCTCCTACATCGCGCGTAATGTTGGTGAGTTGAAACGCCATGCCTAAATCGTGTGCGTATTTTAATGTTTTACGATTGTTAAAGCCCAATATTTGCGCCGACAATAGCCCAACCACGCTCGCTACGCGGTAGCAATATAGTTGCAACTGTTTAAAATCTTCATAACGATTGAATTTTAAATCCATCTCCATGCCGTCAATAATTTCAATGAAATGTTCAGCATCTAATTGATAAGTTTTAATCGGTTGCAATAGCGCTTTAGAAACAGGATGTTGCGGCTTATTTTGATACAGATTTTCAATTTCACCTCGCCACCAATTTAACTTGGTTTGCGCTACAGATAAGTCGGAGATTTCATCTACAATATCGTCCACTTCACGGCAAAACGCGTAGAGCGCAGTCATCGCCTCGCGTTTTTGCGCGCTCAAAAATACAAAGCTACCAGTAAAGCTTGAGCCGCTTTTTGCAGTTTTTTCTATGCAATATTGTTTTGGGGTCATGTGTTTATTTTAACCCCCTGAACAGCGCTTTTAATAATATCACCAGCCAATCAATTATATTTAAAGTAGGTCTGTGCTTAAAAATATCACCATTTACTTTATGTATTTTATGAATAATTTGCTCGCCACCCGCAATTATCATGCGCATTTCAAAACCTATGCGCCCAGTTAGAATGCGCCCAAGCGGCTTACCAGCTTGCATTAAGGCGCTCACGCGGTTTAAATTAAACTGCATAAATTGTTGCCAATTTATATCTATCGTTTTTGCGCCATCTACATAATCTTGAATTTGTAGCTCAGTAATGCTGAATTTTGCTAGCTCATCTTGGCACATATAAATGCGCTGTTTGCCGTCATTTTTTTTAAAATCTATGGCTATATCTTGCAAAAAATTGATAATTTGTAACGCACTGCAAATGTTATCAGAAAATTGAATGTTGCTAGGGCTGGCTTGCTCGTATAAATGCAACATCAGCCTGCCCACTGGGTTGGCAGAGCGCGTGCAGTAATCTAGCACCTCGTTGTAATTGGCATAGCGCGTCTTTGTGACATCTTGGCTAAAGGCGTTAAGTAAGTCATAAAACGGTGCAAAAGGAAGTTTTTTGGCTTTAATCATCTCGCCCAAAGTGGCAAAAAAAGTGCTTTTTGGTTTAATGTAAGCGTGGAGTAAATCTAATTCATCTTTAAAACCGTTTAGCAAGCTTAAACGCTGCTCAACTGTTAAGTCGCCTTCATCTGCAAAGTCATCGGCCTGACGCGCAAAGCTGTATATTAAAGCGATAGGCGCACGTAAATGCTTGGGCATAAGCACCGAGGCGACAGGGAAGTTTTCATAATGGCTATTCGCCAATTGTAAGCTTGCCTCTATCGCTTGCGTGCCAATAGTGTGCGTATTAGTCATGGCGTGAGTATGCCATAAAATGGGCGCAATTATTTTGACTAAACCATCAAAAATGTGAAGTTTAAAAGCACTAAAATACTTCAGATCAAACATAGGAACTCAAGCTTAGGTTTGTTAGAATGAAACATCAATCAGTTTTGAAAGTAATTTATGTTAGCAATTATTGGTGGCACAGGTTTAACGCAATTGGATAACCTAGAAATTACGCGGCGTTTAATCGTACGCACGCCTTATGGTGAGCCGTCTCAGCCGCTTATTTTTGGTGAAATTGATGGCCGTGAAGTGATATTTCTAGCGCGCCACGGCAATGGGCATACGATTCCGCCGCACGAGGTAAACTATCGCGCCAATATTGCTGCCTTACACTTGCAAGGCGTTACAGAAATTGCCGCAGTAGCTACTGTTGGTGGCATTCATGCAGAGCTGGCGCCTGGTGTAATAGCGATGCCGCACCAAATTATTGATTACACGAATGGGCGCAAAAACACTTTTTTTGATGGTATAGATTTACCAGTCAAGCATATTGATTTTACTGAGCCATATTGCGCAATCATGCGTAACAATTGGGAGCAGGCCGCTTTAAGTATTGGTGAATCATTAGTGAATCATGGTGTTTACGCTGCAACGCAAGGGCCGCGTTTAGAAACGGCCGCAGAAATCAATCGTCTAGAGCGTGATGGGGCGACCATGGTAGGCATGACGGGCATGCCTGAAGCCGCACTGGCGCGTGAGTTAGGCATTAGTTATGCCGCCATTTGCCCAATTGCCAACTATGCGGCAGGGCGTGGCGACAGCTTACACAGCATTCAATATGAAGAACTGGTAGATAATTTAAATAAATCGATGGTGCGCGTACGCAATATCATTGCTGCATTAGTAGAGCAAAATGGCCTTTGCAAACTAAATGCAAGTCATTCTGAAGCGAGCACAGCATGACGATAAAGTCTGTTTTACGCATGGGCGAACCATGTTTATTATTAAAAGCGGCACCTGTTGAGCAATTTAATACGCCTGAGCTACATGCGCTAATAAGCGATTTAGAAGACACGATGTTGGCGATGAATGGCGCTGGCATTGCTGCGCCGCAGATAGGCGAGAGCATACGAGTGGTAATTTTTGGCCAGAAAGCAACAGACGATACCAAAAATCCTCGCTATCCAGATGCTGACGCAGTACCTTACACCGTACTCATTAACCCCGTCATCACGCCAGTAGGTGATGAGATGGAGGAAGGCTGGGAAGGCTGCTTATCTGTGCCAGGCATGCGTGGCATTGTGCCGCGCTACGTGCGTTTGCATTATGCAGGCTTTGACCAATATGGTAATGCCATTGATAGACTAGTAAGTGGCTTCCACGCACGTGTGGTGCAACATGAGTGTGATCATTTGGATGGCGTTTTGTACCCAATGCGCATTGAAAATTTAAAAGATTTTGGTTATACCGACATATTTTTTCCAAATCAGGATGTTCAAGACGACTAATTCTTTGCTATAATGCCGCTTCGTTGAAATTGATACGAATGAGTAGGAAGAGTGGCAGAGCGGTTTAATGCTACAGTCTTGAAAACTGTCGTGGGTGCGAGCCCACCGTGAGTTCGAATCTCACCTCTTCCGCCAAGAATTTTATGCCGCTTTAAATAAGCGGCATTTGTTTTTAAGCATGATTATTTTTCACATTATTGTTAGGATTAAATATGACCCAAATTATTATTGACCATAACCCGTCAGAAGAAAAACTAAAGTCACTAGGTGTTGCTAGCTGGTCTATTTGGGATTGCGCACCATCAAAATTCCCACTTAACTTTGATTCAGCAACTGAAAGTGCATACTTGCTTGAAGGCGAAATTCACGTTACGCCAGTGGGCGGCGAAACCGTAGTAGTTAAAGCAGGTGACTTTGTTGTGTTTCCTAAAGGTTTGAAATCAAACTGGGAAGTAACAAAACAACTTAAAAAGCATTACAAGCACTCATAATTGCAAATTTAAGCGTTAAGCATACAATAGGCCTTGAGAATGTAAATTCTCAAGGCCTATTTGTTTTTGGCTGAAGGAATGCTAGAGGAGTACTAAAGGAGTATTGACATGAGCAAAATTATTGTAGAAAAACCCACAGCAGAAAAATTAGCAGTGCTTGGCGTTACGCGTTGGTCAACATGGTCTAAAGAAGTGTCAGAATTCCCGTGGAGCTATAGTTCGCAAGAAATCGCTTATATTTTAGAAGGCGAAGTGACCGTTACACCTAATGATGGTGGCGCTGCGGTGAGTTTTGGTGCGGGAGATTTAGTGACGTTTCCAGCAGGATTATCGTGCACTTGGCACGTTAAAAAAGCGTTACGCAAGCATTATCAATTTGGTTGATTTTGCTTTAAGTGATTTAGCTTTAAATGCCAGTAACAAGCGCTTCTTGAAGCGCGGCTACGCGCTCTGCACCTAGTTTTTGGCCTTTTTGGGCAGAGATTAAAAAGCTATCTTCTGCGCGATTTCCCAAAGTGTTAATTTTTGCGTTGTGCAACTCAATTTCTAACAATAAAAAAGTATGCGCCAGCGTGGCAAGCAGCCCTGGGCGGTCATTAGCAACAATCTCTAGTTTGTGATTATTATTGTCTACCTCTGTGGTGACGCTAACTTTCGTTTCAATCGGCATGTGTTTCACTTGGCGGCTAATACGGCCTTGTAAAGGCGCTTCTAGCGTGGTGCTTTCATCTAGTTTTTGTGTGAGCTCACCCTCAATAAATTTTAATAAACCACTGTAACTTACCGACTTACCTGATTGATCTAAAACAACAAAGCTATCCAGCGCATAGTCATGGTCTGTAGTGTAAATTTTTGCTTCCACAATGTCGTAACGCATGCGGTCAAAAAAGTTACAGATGCGCGCAAACAAATCATTTTGGTCTTTGGCATAAATCATCACCTGAATACCATCGCCACTTGGGCTTAAGCGCGCACGTACGATTGGCTTAGGTGTATTCAAATGCGGCGTAAGCAGGCGGCTGTGCCAAGCAATTTCGTCAGATTCATGGCGAATAAAATAATTAACGCCAAATTGTTCCCACAACTGCTCGTAAGAGTGCGCGCTTAAACCGTATTTATTGAGCCTCTCAGCTGCTTCTAGCTTACGGGTGGCGATAGCTTGTTGTGCATATAGGGCTTGGTTTGCCAGTGCGTGTTTAGTGGCGTTGAATAAACTTTCTAGTAGGCGTGCTTTCCAAGCATTCCACACGGCAGGGCTGGTGCCGCGAATATCGGCCACCGTGAGTAAATATAACGCGGTGAGCCTACGTTCATTTTTGACAAAGTTTGCAAAATTTTCAATCACGCTAGGGTCAGATAAATCTGATTTTTGCGCGGTGGATGACATTTGCAAATGCGCTGATACCAGCCATGCAACAAGCGCGCCATCTGCTTTTGGTAAGCTGTGTAGTTTGCAAAATCGTATTGCATCTACCGTGCCAAGCGTAGAGTGATCACCGCCACGACCTTTGGCAATGTCGTGGAATAAAGCCGCCAAATACAATAAATGCGGAGCATCAAACGCGGTAAACAGCAGGCTACAAAGCGGAAACTCATGTTTTAACTCGGGCTTGGCAAAGCGGCGTAAATTGGCCAACACGTTAAGAATATGCTCATCCACCGTGTACACGTGAAATAAATCATGCTGCATTTGCCCAATAATTTTGCCAAACGCAGGAATGTAGCAGCCTAAAATGCCGTAACGATTCATGGCGCGCAAGGCATGATTCACACCATTGGGTTGCGATAATATCGTAATAAACAGTTTTTTATTGTGTGCATTTTGCCTAAAATCACGATTCACCAAGTTTTTAACGCGCTGCAAATTACGCAATAAAGTCGCGCCCATGCCTGTGAGTTCGGGGTGTTGTTGCAGCAATAAAAACGCTTCTAAAATGGCAGAAGGGTGTTGCTGCAATAAGCCTGCTGTTTTGGCTTCTAGAAGTTGATTATGTGCTTCAAAATGGTCGTTGATTGGCTTAATGATTGGCGCGGTGGGCGAAACCAACTGTTGCAATGACTTTAGTAAAATTTCATTCATTAACCGCACAAACTTAACGCTACGGTAATAGTTTTGCATGAGCTGCTCGCTGGCACGCTTGCGTGGCGTGTTCACAAAGCCTAAATCTGCAGCCAGCTCGTTTTGAAAATCAAACAGCAAGCGGTCTTCACGACGATTACTTAAAAAATGTAGCCGTATGCGCAAAAGTTGTAAGTTTTGTTGATGCTGCTGAATCTGCCGCGCTTCAAGCGGGCTAATGATATTGAGTTTTGTGAGTTGCGCCCAAGTGTTGGCTGCTTGCCTTGCGCTTGCCATGTTCAAACTTTGCGTAATCCACGTAATTTGGTGTAAATCGCGCAGGCTACCAGGGCTTTCTTTAATGTTGGGTTCTAGGTTATAAGCGGTGTCGTTAAATTTTGCGTGGCGATTATTTTGTTCTTTGAGTTTTGAATTGTAAAACTTGAGTTTTATGGCTGGGTCTGCCAGTGTGTTATCTATATCACTTAAAAACTGTTGGTAAAGCGTGGCATCGCCCGTTAAAAAGCGCGACTCCATGAGGTTGGTTTGTACGGTGAGGTCTTTTTTGGCTTCAATAATACATTCGCTTAAGGTGCGCACGCTATTGCCAACATTCAAGCCAATGTCCCACAGCAAGCCAATTAAAGCCTCAACGTTGCCGCTTATGCTTTCAGAAGCATTTTCGGGCATTAAAATCAGTAAATCTATATCAGAATGCGGGTAAAGCTCGCCACGCCCATAGCCGCCAACGGCAATTAGACAGCAGTGCGTATCAATGTTAGTTTCTGCCCAAACTGCACTCAGTAAACTATCAATTAGCTTGCAATGCTGTTTAAATAAACGGGATGCGCTGGGTTTTTGCGAAAAATCTGCTTTTAAATTAGCAAAGCCAGTTTTAAGCTGTTGCCGCCAAGCTACAACGCTGGCTTTATCGGCGAGATTTACAACATTTTCATTGCCTGAAGGCGACATCAATCTTAAACAAAAGAGGGTGTTGCTGGCGACCCGCTAGATAAGGTCATTACTTCATAGCCAGTTTCTGTGACTAAAATGGTGTGTTCCCACTGGGCAGATAAACTGCGGTCTTTGGTGACAATTGTCCAGCCATCAGGCATTTGTTTAATATCGCGCTTACCTGCGTTTATCATAGGTTCTATGGTGAACATCATGCCCGCTTTAAGCACCAAGCCTGCGCCTGCTTTGCCGTAATGCAACACTTGCGGATCTTCATGAAACACTTTGCCAATGCCATGCCCGCAGAATTCACGCACCACGCTATAGCCGCTTTTTTCAGCAAAGGTTTGAATAGTATGGCCAATATCGCCCAAGGTGGCGCCAGCCTTTACTTTGTTGATGCCAAGCCACATTGCTTGATACGTAATTTCACACAAACGCTTGGCTTGATTAGTGACTTCACCCACATAAAACATGCGGCTGGTATCGCCATGGTAACCATCTTTAATTACGGTAATATCTATATTGACAATATCGCCATTTTTCAACATTTTATCGCTAGGCACGCCGTGACAAATTTGCTGGTTGATTGAGGTGCAAATTGACTTAGGATAAGGCTTATGACCATCTGGCGCGTAGTTAAGCGGTGCAGGAATCGCCTGTTGTACATTCACAATATAGTCATGACAAAGCTTATCTAAAGCATCTGTAGTCACCCCATGCACCACATATGGTGTAATAAAATCCAGCACCTCAGAAGCTAATTTTCCTGCGATGCGCATTTTTTCAATATCTTGCTGGTTTTTAATGGTGATTGCCATGAGTTTTCTAATCGAATTTTGAATGTGCGTATTTTAGCATAGCCAATGTGTAGATGTTGATTGGCTAGCCATCCTTTTAGATGGCAAACGCATGAGCGCTACAAGTCAAATAATTGCTTAGAATGATTCATTACTCAATTATATGCCCTGCAAGGCGCTCTGGTATTGGCTTGCAGGGCAGTACTTTAACGAATGAATGCGCGCGTACGTGAGAGATGCTTTGAATTAACGCGCCAACTACGTTTAGCTTAGTGGCTTTAATACAACTATTCAAGCCGTTATCGCGTTAATGAAATCGTGAATTATGTGAAGGCAAAAGCTAGCAAACTCAATTGCTTAGTGGTATTATTCGCGCTCTGCAATTTAGCAGAGCTGTATTTTATAGTTGTTTTTAAAATTTACACACAACCCATTCAAGGGTGCTTTAGGTTCAGGCTAATTAGAAAAGGCTTATAAATCAAGGTGTTTTTGGTGTTGTGTGAATTCATAACCCTTTTGAAAAGAGAATTATTATGTCAGTCACTATGCGTGATATGTTAGAAGCCGGCGTTCATTTCGGCCATCAAACCCGTTACTGGAACCCAAAAATGGCACCGTTCATTTTTGGCGATCGCAACAAAATCCATATTGTAAACCTTGAAAAAACATTACCAATGTTTGAAGATGCGCTTAAACACGTGCGTACATTGGCTGCAAACAAAGGTCGTATTTTATTCGTCGGTACTAAACGCCAAGCGCGTGATATTGTAAAAGAAGAAGCAAGCCGCGCAGGTTGCGCTTATGTAAATCACCGTTGGTTGGGTGGTATGCTTACAAACTTCAAAACTGTTAAACAATCTATCAAACGTCTGCAAGACTTTGAAGCGATGTTGCTTGACGGTAGCTTAGATAAATTCGGCAAAAAAGAAGCGCTAGGTTACAAACGTGAAATTGAAAAATTAGAGCGTTCTATCGGTGGCATTAAAGAAATGGGCGGTTTGCCAGACGCTATTTTTATTATTGACGTTGGTCATGAAAGCGGCGCGATTACTGAAGCGGCTAAATTAGGCATTCCAGTTATCGGCATTGTCGATACGAATAACTCGCCAGATGGCGTGGCGTTCATCATTCCAGGTAATGATGACTCAAGCCGTGCAATTCGTTTATATGCACGTGGCATTGCAGATGCGGTGTTAGAAGGCCGTAGCTCTGTGATTACTGAGATTGTAAAATCTGCCGCTGAAGAAGTTGCACCAGCTGCTGAAGTTGCTGCTGCGTAATTGCCATTAGCGAAAAAGGGGCTTAATGCCCCTTTTTTAGTTTTAAAATTTAGTATTTAATATGTTTAAAATCAATAAATTAAACCTAACTGTTAAAGTGGTTTAATTAAAATTAGGAGCTTAAAATGGCTGAAATTACCGCAAGCATGGTAAAAGAATTACGTGAGCGCACAGATGCGCCTATGATGGATTGTAAAAAAGCGTTAACAGAAGCTGAAGGCGACATGACGCGCGCAGAAGAAATTTTACGTGTGCGTTTTGGCAACCGTGCAAGCAAAGCGGCAGGCCGCGTGGCTGCTGAAGGTACAGTAGGTATTTCAATTAGCGCAGATGGTAAATCTGGTGCGATGATTGAAGTGAACTCAGAAACTGACTTCTGTGCAAAAAATGAAGACTTTTTAAGTTTTGTGAACGAATTAGCCAGCATTGTTGCAGCTAGTAAGCCAGCAGATATCGCTGCCGTTAGCGCGTTAGCAATGCGCGGTGCAACGGTTGAAGAAACCCGTGCACAATTGGTGGGTAAAATTGGTGAGAACATCACACCACGTCGTTTTGTGTGCCCAGTAGTGCAAGGTAAACTTTCTAGCTATGTGCACGGTAGCAAAATTGGCGTGTTAGTAGACTTAGTAGGCGGCGATGATGCCCTAGCTAAAGACCTTGCAATGCATATTGCGGCCGCAAAACCTAAATCATTAGATGCTTCAGGTATTGCGCCAGAGTTAATTGAAACTGAGCGCCGTGTAGCGATTGAAAAAGCGAAAGAAGCGGGCAAGCCAGAAGCGATGTTAGAAAAAATTGCTGATGGTACTGTGCAAAAATTCTTAAAAGAAGTAACTTTACTTAGCCAAGTGTTTGTTAAAGATGATAAATTTACCATTGAATCTTTATTAAAATCTAAAGGTGCTTCTGTAGCTTCATTCACAATGTTTACAGTGGGCGAGGGCATTGAGAAGGCTGTAGTTGACTATGCGGCAGAAGTTGCAGCTGCAGCTAAGGCTTTGTAGTATTTAGTTTTTTGCCGTTAAATCGGCTAGATTGAAAATGGATTAAGCCGTACGCTTAGTCCATTTTTTTTGCGCTTATTTGGTGCTAAATTTAACTATCGTTAGTTATTTTTGTGCCTAAAACCGTGTTTTTATGCTTAAATAAGCAAACTTTAAAAAGAGGAATTTTATGGCTGCGCCTGCTTACAAACGCATATTACTTAAACTTTCTGGCGAGGCGTTAATGGGTGATGATGCTTATGGCATCAACCGTGCCACAATCACCCGAATTGTGGGCGAAGTTAAAGAGGTTGTAGATTTAGGCGTGCAAGTGGCGGTAGTCATCGGCGGCGGCAATATTTTTCGCGGCGTTGCCCCAGCGGCAGAAGGTATGGATAGAGCCACCGCAGATTATATGGGTATGTTAGCCACTGTAATGAACGCGATGGCACTGCAAGATGCCATGAAAAATGTCGGGCTTAATGCGCGTGTACAAAGTGCGCTTAATATTGAGCAAGTGGCTGAGCCGTATATTCGCGGCAAAGCCATTCGCTATTTAGAAGAAGGCCGCGTAGTCATTTTTGGTGCAGGTACTGGTAACCCGTTTTTTACTACAGATACTGCAGCTGCATTACGTGGTATGGAAATGAATGCTGATATTGTGATTAAAGCTACAAAAGTGGATGGAATTTACACCGAAGACCCAAAAACAAACCCAGATGCAATGCGCTATAAAACCATTACGTTTGATGAAGCCATTACAAAAAATCTAAAAGTAATGGATGCGACAGCGCTAACTTTATGCCGTGACCAAAAGCTGCCTATTTGCGTATTCAGCATATTTAAGCAAGGCGCACTGAAAAAAGTGGTAATGGGTGGGGATGAAGGAACTATGGTTACGCCATAATGGGTAACGCCTTAACGCGTTGCTAGTATTGAAAACTACAAGATTTTAGTTGGAGAAACAAATGTTAGACGAAGTGAAAAAAACTGCCGATCAGAAAATGCAAAGAGCATTAGAGGCTCTAAAAAATGATTTAGCAAAAATTCGTACAGGCCGCGCCCACGTTGGCCTGCTAGACCATGTGATGGTTGAATATTACGGCTCGATGGTGGCGGTAAATCAAGTGGCCAATGTAAATTTAGGCGATTCGCGCACAATTAACGTTCAGCCGTTTGAAAAAAACATGATTGGTAAGGTAGAAAAAGCGATTCGTGATTGTGAGTTAGGCTTAAACCCAGCTACCAATGGCGATATGATTCGCGTGCCAATGCCAATGCTCACTGAAGAACGTCGCCGCGACATGACTAAAATTGTACGTGGCGAGGCAGAAGGCGCTAAAGTATCTATCCGCAATGCGCGCCGCGATGCCAATGACGCATTGAAGAAAATGTTAAAAGAAAAAGAAATTTCTGAAGATGATGAGCGCCGTGCGCAAGATGACGTTCAAAAAGCAACTGATAAGGCCGTTACAGAAGTGGATAGAATGCTTCAGGCCAAAGAAGTTGAATTGATGGCAGTTTGAATTAAACTTTGAATTAAACTTTAAATTTAACTTACAGAAATAGTATTTCTTAAATGGGGCGTTAATGGCTTTTTTTACTAGCGCGACACAAAGCATTCCAGAAGTAGCAGAAATCCCTAAACACATTGCTGTGATTATGGACGGTAATGGTCGTTGGGCGCGCAAGCGCTTTCTACCTAGGGTAGCAGGGCATAAGCGTGGTGTGGAAACTGTGCGCGATGTAGTGAAATATTGTCTTAATTTAAAAGTAGAGCATTTAACATTATTTGCTTTTAGTAGTGAAAATTGGCGTAGGCCAGACGATGAAGTGTCATTTTTAATGGGCTTATTCATGCAAGCGCTCAAGCGTGAAGTTGAAAAGCTACATAAAAACAACATTAAACTGGTGATGATTGGCGACCGTAGCCGTTTTGATGCAAAGCTTGTGGCGCAAATTGACGCTTCAGAAAAACTAACCGTTAATAATACTGCACTTACTTTAACAATAGCGGCTAACTATGGCGGCCGTTGGGATGTAATGCAAGCTATGAATAAAATGCAGCTTGCCGCACCACAACTCACAGGATTTTACCGAGAAGAGCATCTCACCCCACACCTTGCCATGAGTTACGCACCAGAACCAGACTTGTTTATACGCACTGGTGGTGAAAAACGCATCAGTAATTTTTTACTATGGCAGTTGGCTTACACCGAACTATATTTTACTGATACCTTGTGGCCAGATTTTAACGAAGCAGCGTTTAACCTGGCGATTCAATCTTACCAAAATCGTGAACGTAGATTTGGCCGTACTAGCGAGCAGCTAGCCTAATAAAGTTAGTTATTACGCATAACCAAAAAGACTTTTACGTCATTATTATCATAAAAACCTACCATGCTTAAAACTAGAATCATTACTGCTTTTGTTCTTATCTTGGGCTTTTTAGCCGCCTTGTTTAACACTACTGGCATGACTTGGTCTTTTATTACGCTAGCGACAACACTTATTGGCGTTTGGGAGTGGGCTAAGCTCATTAAACTGAAACAAAAGCAAATGTTACTAAGCATGGTAAGTGCTTTGCTGATTGGTTTGTTGATAATGTTTGCATCAAAGACACCCGCAGGACATTACATAGATGAATTGGTATTCATTTTGCTCAGTATATCCGCTCTTTTTTGGGTGGTATTTACACCAATTTGGCTAATTTCAAGAAAAAAAATCAATCATAAATTTGCGATGGCTCTACTAGGTTTGTTCCTGTTACTAGCTACTTGGGTGGCATTAAATGGTTTGCATAATATTAGTCCGTGGCTGTTGTTGGCTGTGATGGCAACTGTTTGGATAGCTGATAGTGCAGCTTACTTTGCAGGCAAAAAATTTGGAAAGCATAAACTAGCACCAGAAATTAGCCCAGGCAAAACATGGGAAGGCGTAGCGGGCGCAATGTTGGCAGCCACATTGTATGGCTTAATACTGTGCCATTACCTGCATATTAGCCGTTGGTTAATTGTAGGGTTATGGCTCATTGTAATATTGAGCGTGATGGGTGACTTGTTTGAATCGTTACTCAAGCGCCAGGCGGGTGTCAAAGATAGCAGCCATTTATTGCCAGGCCACGGTGGCGTGCTAGATAGAATTGACGGCTTAATCCCCGTGTTACCACTTGTTTTATTCTACATTTACTTCCCACTTTTTGCGACCCTACAGCTGCATGCGTGATACTAAATTACAGCAAGTCACCATACTTGGTGCTACGGGAACGATTGGTTTAAATACTTTAGATGTCATTTCACAACACGCTGAGCGCTTTGCTGTATTTGCCTTAACGGCGAATAATAACGTTAAGGGTATGCTCGCTTTGTGTGCAAAACATGCGCCACAATATGCGGTAATGCTGCAAGAAGTTTCAGCAATCGCGTTAAATGAGCAGCTAAAAGCTATTGGCTCTACCACTGTGGTTTTGCATGGTGAAGCCGCATTGTGCGAGGTTTCTGCACATGAGCAAGTCGATATTGTAATGGCAGCGATTGTTGGTGCGGCAGGCTTGCATCCAGCCATGGCAGCTGCACATGCCGGTAAACGCATATTGCTGGCAAACAAAGAGACGCTTGTAATGGCAGGCAGCTTGTTTATGGATGCCGTGAAAAATGGCGGCGCAACGCTACTGCCGATTGATAGCGAACATAATGCAATTTTTCAGGTAATGCCACCGCAACATTTGCAACACTTGGCAGATGGTGGCGTACGGAAAATTATTATTACCGCTTCTGGTGGGCCATTTAGAAAATGCACTGAAGCAGAGCTAGCCAACGTAACGCTAGAGCAAGCCCTAAAACACCCTAATTGGGTGATGGGCGCAAAAATCACCATAGACTCTGCCAGCCTTATGAATAAAGGGCTGGAGGTCATTGAAGCACATTGGTTATTTAATGCTAAGCCTAGCCAAATTGAAGTCGTGGTGCATCCACAAAGTATCATTCACTCAATGGTGGAATATATTGATGGCAGTATTTTGGCGCAGCTTGGCAACCCAGATATGCGCACGCCAATTGCTTATGGGCTTGGTTATCCCAATCGTCTCGCTTCAGGTGTGGCCTCGCTAAATTTATTAGAAATCGCTAAGCTTGAATTTGAAGCGCCAGATATCAAGCGCTTTCCATGTCTACAATTAGCTTATGATGCACTAAAAGCAGGCGGCACAGCGGCCACCATAGTAAATGCTGCCAATGAAATTGCTGTAGAGCTCTTTTTACACAAAAAAATAAGCTTTAACAATATTGCATCGTTAATCTCAAGTACGCTACAAGCTCAAAAAATTGAGCTTGTAAGCACATTAGAGCAATTAGTTAGCGTTGATGAAGAAGCTAGAGCATTTGCCCGCGGCTATGCCACCAAACACTTAACATGCTAACGCTACTCGCCTTCATCGTTACCATCGGCCTATTGGTGACGATACACGAATATGGCCATTTTCAAGTCGCACGCTGGTGTGGCGTAAAAGTGCTGCGATTTTCAATTGGGTTTGGTAAGCCGTTGTGGATTAAGAAATTCGGCAAAGATCAAACTGAATTTGTTGTTGCTGCAATTCCATTGGGCGGTTTTGTTAAAATGCTCGATGAGCGAGAGTTTGAACATGATGCTACGGCAAAGACACAGTTCACCACAACAGACTTAAGCCGCGCCTTTAATCGTCAATCGGTCTATAAACGCATCGCCATTGTGTTGGCGGGGCCAGTCGCCAATTTACTTTTAGCTATTTTATTATATTGGGCACTGCTTAGTATGGGCGTGCTAGGCATGAAGCCTATTATTGGTAAAGTGTTTGAAAATAGCCCAGCGGCTATTGCCGGCATGCAAACTAACGATATTGTATTAGCGGCAAATCAAACTGAAGTAAAGTCTTGGAACGATTTTGTACTAGAAGTCAAAAAAAATCCAAATACACCTTTAAGCGTGTTGGTACAACGCAAAGTAGAAAAAATCACGTTACAAGTGACCCCAAAATCTAATATTGAACATGAACTCGAAGTTGGTGCAATTGGCGTTTCTGTAGCTGATACTAGCTTAATTAAAATTCATTATTCACCCATACAATCATTAAATAAAGCCATTAAATACACTTGGGACACCTCGATATTAAGTTTGAAAATGATGGGTAAACTGCTGACAGGAAATATATCATTAAAGAATTTGAGCGGCCCAGTCACCATTGCAGAATACGCTGGGCAAAGCGCACAGTTGGGAATTAAGACCTTTATTGGATTTTTAGCCTTCATTAGCATTAGCTTAGGCGTGATGAATCTCTTGCCCATTCCTGTGTTAGATGGCGGTCATTTGATGTATTATATGGTTGAAATTCTCACTGGCAAGCCAGTGTCGGAATCTGCCATGATAATTGGGCAAAAAATTGGATTCTCGCTGCTGGGTTTGATGATGATCTTGGCGCTTTATAACGACATAAATAGATTGATAACAGGCTGATTTGCATGGCAATTAAAAATTTAACACACAATAAATTAGTAGGCGATAGTTTTAAAAGTTTCAGTCTCAATCTCAAACAAAAATCCATATTACTGTTGGTTTCAAGCTTATATGCAAGCTCTGCATTAGCGCTTGAACCATTTGTGATTAAAGATATTCGCGTAGAAGGCATTCAACGTACTGAAGCAGGCACCGTATTTACTTACTTGCCAGTCAAAGTGGGTGAAACAATGAATGATGAGCTTGCCTCGCAAGCCATTAAATCTTTATATGGCACAGGCTTTTTTAAAGACGTGCGCATTGAAGCAGAGGGTGACGTGCTAGTGGTTACAGTGCAAGAGCGTTCATCTGTCGCGCAGATAGATTTTAGCGGCAACAAGTCATTCCCTACAGATAAGATGAAAGAGGGTTTAAAACAAATTGGCATTACTGAGGGGCAGATTTTTGATAAATCGCAATTAGATCGTGCCGAGCAAGAAATCAAACGTCAATACTTATCACAAGGTAAATATGGCGCAACCGTTAAAGCGGTAGTTTCACCGCTAGAGCGTAATCGAGTAGCGGTGCGCTTTGATATTGTTGAAGGCGCTGTTTCAAAAATTCGCAGTATCAACATTGTGGGTAACCAAGCATTTACTATGGATGACTTACGTGCTGAGTTTTTGTTGACTACGCCAAATTGGATGAGTTGGTGGAATAAAGACGATCAATATTCCAAACAAAAGCTCAATGCAGACCTTGAAACGCTTAGGTCTTTCTATATGAATAAAGGCTACCTTGAGTTCAATATAGATTCTACGCAAGTATCCATTACGCCAGATAAAAAAGACATTTACATCACGGTCAATATTACTGAAGGTGAAAAATATACGATTTCAGAAGTAAAACTGGCTGGCGAAAGCATTGTGCCAGATGCGGAATTGCAACAATTGGTTGAGTTTAAAAAGGGTGATACGTTTAACCGTGAAAAAATCACTCAGTCTAGCAAAGCTATTAGCGATAGATTAAGTGATGAAGGCTATGCGTTTGCTAATGTAAATCCTGTGCCAGAAGTCAACAAAGAGCTACACACAGCCGCATTTACGTTCTTTATTGACCCTGGCAAGCGCGTTTATATTCGTCGCATAAACATTGTCGGCAATACGAGAACGCGTGATGAGGTGGTGCGCCGTGAAGTGCGTCAATTAGAATCATCTTGGTATGCTTCTAATAAAATTAACCGCTCTAAAGAACGTTTAGTACGTACAGATTTTTTCTCTGATGTAAACGTAGAAACTCCAGGCGTACCAGGAACAACAGATCAAGTAGATTTAAATATTAGTGTGACCGAAAAATCAACAGGTAGCGTGCAATTTGGTGCTGGTTTATCTAGCAGTGAAGGCGTTACATTCGGCATTACCGTGAACCAAAATAACTTTTTGGGTACGGGTAATCGCGTAAGTGCGCAAGTGAATACAGGTAAGGTCAATACTACTTACTCGCTATCATTTACTGATCCTTATTTCACGCCTGATGGTGTGAGTCGTGGTTTTGATGTCTATCGTCGCGATGTGAATACTGGTTCGCTTAATGTGGCTTCTTACAGCACGTCTTCTTATGGTGGCGGTATGCGATTTGGCATCCCGCTCAATGAGCGCGATGGCATCAGTTTCGGCTTGGCGGCAGATTTTACGCAAGTAGATTTATCTGCGCAGAGTCCGATTCAGTATCAAAAATTCTGCGGTAACTTAACGGGATGCAGTAGCAATTCACTCGTAGCCTCAGTAGGTTGGGCGCACGATACACGCGACAGCATCATGTTTACCAATAATGGTGTGTTGCAAAGAATTAACGCTGAAGTTTCGCTACCAGTGTTAGATTTGAGCTACTATAAAATAGATTACAAGCAAACTTGGTTTAAAAACGTCTATAAAGATCTCACCTTTATGTTGAATGGTGAAATTGGTTACGCCGATGGTTATGGTGGTAAAAATTACCCATTCTTTAAAAATTACTACTCTGGTGGTGTGAACTCGGTTCGTGGTTATGATGAGAGCTCCCTCGGCCCAAGAGATATTGACCCAACAAGCAATTATAGCTTTGCAGTAGGTGGTACAAAACGCTTATTAGGTAATGCAGAATTGTTTATGCCTATACCAGGCTTAAAAGATTCTAAACAGTTTAGGTTAAGTGCATTTTTAGATGGCGGAAACGTATATAGCAAGAGTTATAGCTTAAATGAATTGCGTTATTCCGCAGGCGTTGGCATTAGCTGGTTGTCACCATTTGGTCCGTTAAAATTACTTTATGCTAAGCCGCTTAATAGTAAAGCTGATGACCTTACGCAGAGTATTCAATTTCAACTTGGGCAGCAGTTCTAGCAAAATTGTGGTGTAATCTCTTGCCGTAATGCGCAACAAATTCAATGATAAGCCAAGTTATGGCATAATAATGCCAGTAAATGTAAGTGTTAGTTTTAGGAGATTTAAATTGCGTACAAAATTAAATAACGGCATTAAAGGTTTAGTGTTAACGAGTTTTATGATTTTTGCCTTAAGTGGCCAAGCTGCAGAGCTTAAAGTTGGCTATGTGCAAGTCGATAAAATTCTTCAAGAAGCACCACAAACCGCTGAAAGCGGTAAAAAGTTAGAGAAAGAGTTTAGCCCGCGTTCACAAGAGTTAGACCGTATGGCGAAGCAGATTAGGGATCAAGAAGCGGTGCTTGATAAAGAAGGCCTCACAATATCTGAAGCAGAGCGCCGCAATAAAGAGCGTGATGTGCAAAACATTAAAACTGAATTTCAACGCAAACAACGTGAACTACGTGAAGACATCAATCTACGTAAAAATGAAGAGTTAGGAAGCTTACAAGACCGCATCAATAAAGCCGTGCAAACGGTTGCTAAGGCTGAAAGCTACGATTTGGTGATGTATAGTGGCGTAGCTTACGCAGCAGATAAAATTGACATTACTGATAAGGTGTTGAAATTATTAGGTAAAAAATAATTTCACAGCGGTTTTTTAAGTCATATTGCTATTTAAAATAATTTAAAGGCCAGCTAATGAGTAAGCAGTACTCACTTAGTGAAATTGCAACACTATTAGGTGGCCAAGTTGTTGGTGATGGCAACACACTTATTTCTCGTGTTGCATCTTTAGCCAATGCGCACTTTGGCGACATTAGTTTTATTAACGGTGCAAAATATCAAAAAGCACTTGCTTCATGTGAAGCAAGTGCTTTTGTTTTGAGGGAAACAGATACCGCGTTAACGGAGCTACCCAAAATCGTTGTTGACAATCCCTACGCCTATTTTGCTAAAGTCTCTACGCTGTTGAATCCTCCTGCAACTGTGCATCTAGGCGTTGCATCTAGCGCGGTGGTAGATGCTACTGCCGTTATTCCAAACTCTTGCTGTATCGCAGCGCAGGTAGTGATTGGTGAACAGGTAGTATTGGGTGAAAACGTAATCATCGGTGCGGGTTGCGTTGTTGAAAACAATGTAACGATTGCAAGTAATACGCGCTTAGAACCCAATGTTACTATCAAACATCATTGTGAAATTGGCTCAAATTGCCACATTTTTTCGGGGGCAGTGATAGGCTCAGATGGTTTTGGTTATGCCGAAGAAGCTGGGGTTTGGCTGAAAATTCCGCAAGTAGGGCGGGTAATTATTCACAATAATGTAGATATCGGCGCAAATACTACTATAGACCGTGGTGCGCTAGACAACACAATTATTGAAGAAGGCTGCAAGCTCGACAATCTCATTCAAATTGGCCATAACTGCATTATTGGCGCGCATACCGTGATTGCTGGTTGTACTGGCATTGCAGGGAGCGCTAAAATTGGCAAACACTGCAAAATCGGTGGTGCAGCCATGATACTTGGTCACTTAGAAATTACTGATCACGTAACCATTTCACCAGGCAGCATGATTACACGTTCATTGTTAGTGGCAGATACCTACACGGCGCTTATGCCATTTCAAGCGCACAAAGAATGGCTGACTACCGCAGCAAAAATTCGACATTTAGAAGACATGGCAACTAAAATTAAACAACTTGAAAAAGACATTGCTCTGTTAAAATCGAGCTAACAAGAAATTATAAAATTACGCGCATAAAGTTGAGACCAAAATGACAAACGAAACCGCTTCTACCAGCATGGATATCCATGAAATTCTTGACCACCTACCGCATCGTTATCCATTTGTGTTGATAGATCGCGTGATTTCAATGGAACTAGGCAAAGAAATCACTGCGCTTAAAAATGTTAGTATTAACGAACCCTTTTTCCCAGGGCATTTTCCTCATCATCCTGTGATGCCAGGCGTGCTGATTGTTGAAGCAATGGCGCAAGCGGCGGCTATATTGTCATTTAAAACTTCAAATGCTAAACCTAGCGATGACTCGGTGTACTATTTTGCGGGCATCGATAGTGCGCGCTTTAAAAAACCAGTGTCACCTGGTGACCAAATTGTACTTAATGTAAAAATTGACCGTATTTTAAAAGGCATTTGGAAATACTCAGGTGTTGCTCGAGTTGATGGCGTTGTAGTGGCTGAAGCGCAAATGATGTGCATATTAAAAGCAATCGATAAAAAAGAGAAATAAGCAATGCAAGTTGCAAAAATTCACCCAACAGCCATTGTGGACGCTACGGCTGAGCTAGACTCTAGTGTAGAAATTGGCGCATATACCATTATTGGCGCCAACGTTAAAGTTGACGCTGGCACTAAAATTGCGCCGCATGTGATCATCAACGGGCCGACAATTATTGGTAAAAATAACCAAATTTTTCAATATTCTTCATTGGGTGAAGCGCCGCAAGACAAAAAATACAATGGTGAGCCAACACTTTTAGAAATTGGCGATAACAACACTATTCGTGAGTTTTGCACGTTTAACCGCGGTACTGTGCAAGATAAAAACACCACCAAAATCGGTAATAATAATTGGATTATGGCTTACGTGCACATTGCGCACGATTGCCAAATTGGTAATCACACCATTTTTGCAAATAATGCTTCGCTTGCTGGCCATGTAGATGTGCACGATTACGCCATTTTAGGCGGCTTCACGCTAATTCACCAGTTTTGTAAAATTGGCGCGCATGTGATTACCGCCGTGGGTTCAGTGATATTTAAAGACATTCCACCTTATGTAACAGCAGCTGGCTACGATGCAAAACCGCACGGCATCAACGCTGAAGGCTTAAAGCGCCGTGGCTACAGCCCTGAGGCCATATTGCAAATTAAACGTGCCTATAAAGCACTGTATCGCAATAGCTTAACTTTAGACGAAGCTAAAATTGAGCTGGCTGCTATGCAAGCCAGTACGCCAGAAATCGGCCTACTCACAGACTTTTTAAACCAATCTACCCGCGGCATCGTCCGCTAAGTTGCGCTATGGTTAGAATTGGTATCGTAGCAGGGGAATCCTCTGGTGATTTGCTCGGCAGTCACCTGATGCAGGCCTTAAAGGCAAAGCGCGCTGATATTGAGTTTGTGGGCATTGCAGGGCCAAAAATGATGCGCGAAGGTGCAAAATCGCTGTTTCCAATTGAGCGATTATCTGTACGCGGTTATTTTGAAGTCATCAAACATTTATACGGCTTGCTTAAATTACGCCGCCAATTACTCCAACATTTACTCAATAATCGCATTGATTTATTTATTGGCATTGATGCGCCAGATTTTAATTTTTGGCTAGAAAAACAGCTAAAAAACAAAGGCATTACCGCCATTCATTATGTGAGCCCATCCGTTTGGGCATGGCGTAAAAATAGAATCAACAAAATCAAACATGCGGTCACGCACATGCTGGCGCTGTTCCCGTTTGAGCCTGCACTTTACCAACAAGCTGGCGTTCCTGTTACTTATGTAGGCCACCCGCTAGCAGATATGCTGCCGCTGGTGCCAGATACGACTGCCGCGCGTGAAGGTTTGCGCTTAAAACCAGAGTCATTGGTCATTGCCATGTTGCCTGGTAGCCGCCAAAGTGAAGTGCAGCAACATGCTGCGTTATTTGTAAAAACAGCCAAGCTTATTTATTCAGAACACCCAGAGACAATCTTTTTAGTGCCGTTAATCACACGCGAAACACGTAATATTTTTGAGCTAGCCATTTTTAACGAGCACGAAAGCCTACCCATTCAAATATTATTCGGCCACGCGCATGACGCAATGGAAGCTGCCGATGTAATCATTGTGGCCTCAGGCACCGCCACGCTAGAAGCCGCGCTATTGAAAAAGCCCATGGTAATTACTTACCGCATGCCTAATTTAAGCTGGCAACTGCTTAAACGCATGCGCCTGCAGCCTTATGTAGGCTTGCCAAACATATTGGCCGAGCGGTTTGTAGTACCAGAGCTGTTGCAACACGATGCGACGCCAGAAAAACTTGCCCAAGCCGCGCTAAAATTTGTACACGACACCAGCTACACGGCTGATATTAAAGCAGAATTTACCAAAATGCATCACAGCTTGCAGCAAAATACTGCAGAAAAAGCGGCCGCGGTGATTCTTTCTTATTTATAGCCGTCCCATCAAATTATTATCGCTATAAAATATACAATGTTCATTGCGAGCGTAGCGCGGCAATCTGCGAGGCTGTATGAGATTGCCGCGCTACGCTCGCAATGACAGATTATTGAGTGGTATGACGAGTGTGCCTATTTTTTAATTTTTACAGGATAAAAATATGCAGATAATTTGCGGCGTAGACGAAGCAGGGCGCGGACCATTAGCTGGCGCGGTGTATGCCGCGGCGGTTATTTTAAACCCTGAGCGCCCAATTATTGGTTTGGCAGATTCAAAAAAGCTGAGCGAAAAAAAGCGTGATTTACTCAGCGTAGAAATCAAACAACACGCACTCGCATGGGCAATTGCCAGCTGTAGCGTGCAAGAGATTGATGAAATCAATATACTGCAAGCAAGCCTGCTAGCCATGAAACGCGCCATTGAAGCCATGCAAGCGCAATTTGGCATTATTCCAACTTTAGTACAAGTAGATGGCAATAAATGTCCAAAAATCAGTTTGCCATGCGAAGCAATAGTGAAGGGCGATAGTAAAGTACAAGCCATTTCAGCGGCATCTATACTTGCCAAAGTGGCGCGAGATGCTGAGTTGTATGAGCTAGATAAAATTTACCCACAATATGGCTTTGCACAGCATAAGGGCTATCCTACAGCTTTTCATTTAGAAATGTTGAGTTTGCATGGTGTGACGGCAGTGCATCGGCTTAGTTATGCGCCTGTTAGGAATTTGTTAAGTTTATAGTCCTACACCCACGATAGGATTTTGTTGCCCTAATCTGAATAGATGCGCAACTGAGACGCCTAAATATTTTGTGCGGTATGGTTCAAGCGCCACATGACCTACGAATTCCCAGCGCTTGTTATTTTGAACGGCTAATTCAGTTTGAGAACGAGTTACGTAATTAGTAGTACCAGCAGGATGCCATGACTCTATCTGGTAAATTTCACGAATAATTCCTGCATAAACAGCCATAGCAAATTTAGCTTTATTTCTCCTCTCGCCTACAACCCAAATGCCACGAGTACTCTCATATAAGTCTATTGCACTCATTCCATATTTAAACTGACGATTGATTCGAATTAATAGGCAGGGGTCGGTCACCTGTGCAGGTTGAGGGGAGTGCTCCATAATGAAGTCAATTAAAGGCCGCCGAGGGTAGTTGGAGCTAAAGCGACCTCTGACAATATTCGTAAGTTGATTCAATCCATAAAGCTCTATGAGAGCGGCCTCTACACGACTAGACTCAAGGTCATCACGAAGTTGGTGAGCTATTATATCTATTCGCGGTTCAAAACCATCTACTAAAATGCTCTTAATTCGATTAACTTTTTTTGATTCACTTTTATCAAAAAGATGATCTGTTGCTCTCGTTCCGACACCCTTGCCAATATAAAATACAGTATTGTCACGAGGGTCTATGTAAGCATATACATAGAAACCAAGTGCATTAGCTGTATCAGGTGTGATTTCTAATTGCATAAATGTATCATTTTTAGATTTTAGTTGGCCGATAATAACAAAAACACCGTCGGCCGTTTATGTAAATCAGGCAAGGGTGATTTTTTCCAGTTAGCAATTGTTTTAGTCACTATCATTTCCGTCGCCAAGCTTATATCGCAAGCAACACAAAGCCTTGTATTGGTTTGGCACACGCTTAATAGGGCTTCTAGCATATGTTGGTTACGGTAGGGGGTTTCTATGAAAAGTTGCGTTTCTTTGTGGGTGAGTGAGCGTTTTTCTATTTCTTTTAGTTTTAGGTTGCGTTGGGTTTTATCGACGGGTAAATAGCCGAGAAATGCAAATTGTTGACCATTTAGGCCGCTGGCCATGAGGCTGAGTAATATTGAGCTTGGGCCTACAAACGGCACAACGCGTATGCCTTTTTGGTGTGCTAGTTCCACTAATTTTGCACCTGGGTCTGCCACGCCTGGGCAGCCTGCATCGCTCATTAAACCTACATCTTGGCCTGCTAAAAGCGGTTTTAATAGGTCGGGTAGGGCTTTGTCTTCAGTATGTTCGTTGAGTAAGTTTAAGGTGAGCTCGCGCACGGGTTTGGCGGTTTTAATGGTGCTTAAAAAATGCCGTGCAGATTTTTCACTTTCCACCACAAAGGTTTCGAGATTTTGGGCGATGCTGACGACTTCTGGCGGTAATACGCGTGTGATGTTGTCGTCGCCAAGCGTGACGGGGATGAGGTAAAGTGTGCCGCATGAAGGTTTAATGGTCATATTAGCTATTGTACGCAACATAAGCATCCACGTCATTCTCGCGTACGCGGGAACCCATGTTGACTTTAGTAATGTTTAAAATGGATTCCCGCTTTCGCGAGAATGACGGAAAAGTGACTGCCCTGCAAGCCAGTATCCATGCGGCTCGCAGGGCATATGTTTTTACTTAATATTTAACCTGCGTTCTATAAGTGAGCGTAGTTTTGCCTTCCGCAGGAATCTCAATTTTCCATACCGCTAAGTGGCTATTGGCTTTGTTGTGCGGATGGCTTTCGTTGATAATTTTCCAATCACCGCCAATCGGCTCTTGCACGATGACGGTCATTTTCTCTTTTTTTGCATTTTTTAAGGTGAATTCAAAGGCGCTTTCAAAAGCACTATGGCCTTTTTGTGGGTTGGGCAATACTTTAAATTCGGTTTGTTTTTTGTCTGCGGTTACGTCAAATGATTCACCCAGTTTTAAGCGCACGGTTTCGTTTTTTGGCGTGTGGTCGATGTTATCTTCACCTACAAATTGCGCATTGCCTGCATTATCTTTTTTGTAAACGCGCAATATGCCTTTTGGTAACGGCATGCCTAGTTTGCTGGCTTCTTTGTTATCAAACTCAATAAATACGCCCACTTTAAGCTTGGTGCCTAAATCGCCATATTGGCTTTGGTAGTAATATTCAGCGCCTTTTAGCACTAATTCTTTGCGCGCTGGCACGCCACTAGCAGAGAGTAACGCGACTTGTTTGGTTTGATTTTCATTAATGGTGGTCGGGCGGTCTAGTGTGTATAAATGATATTCCAGCAATGATTCTTCTGCCATTGGCGCAGATGCGGCTTCAGCCATCATTACAACGTCTTTGCGCATAGTCATTGCACGCGGGTGGTTTTCTTGCACGCGGTTTACATCGCCCGCAACTAATTGCAATTTAGCATTTTTGTAACTCGCGCCGCTGGTATTGGTTAGCGTTACCCAGCCTGATAAATCTAGTGTGTCTTCTTTGCTGTTTAATTCAGCCACGTAGTCGGCTTTCCAGCCTAAGCCGCCTGTTAAATAGCTGAGCTCAACCGTTTGGTCTACCGCGCCTTTATTGTTGATTTGGGTGACTAAAGTAGGGCGGTCGCGCAGATTAGCAGGTACATCGTCAAACACAATACGGCTGGCATGAACGCCTGTTTCTATGCGGTTGCCCACCTTAAGTATTACACCATTATTGGCAGATAATACGGTGGCTTGTTCGCTGGTTTCTACGCCTGTGGTTGGGTGAGTTTTTACTAAACTTACCGTTTTACCCACATATTTCTCGAGTAGTTTTTCTGGGGTGAGTAAGTCAAAATCAAAGTTTTGTTCAAGCAGCGTTAAGCTGCCAGGCGCGTTAATACTGCGTAGCAGAGCAGTTTCTGGGCGAATTTGCGCGCTTACATCACGCAAGGCTAGCGCGTTTAAACCTGTTTTGAGTTTGATTTTGCGTGTATCTTTTACTAAGGCTAAATCACCATTGTAGATAGTCACCGCAACGCTTTGTTGGTCGTTTATCGTGCTTTTTGTTTCGTCTAAAGTAGTTTCCACCGCAAAAGCCCCTATTGAAATAAGTGATGTAATGGCAAGCGTTATTGTTTGTAATTTAAACATGAAAAACCTTCCAAAATGGTGAGTGTGAAACTAAAAACGGCTGCTACGCTTTTGCGTTGACGTGGCTTATGTTGTTGACTTATATTACGTCAACACCTTCATTTTGTAACATGGTAATGAGCTTAATAAGCGGCAGGCCGATGAGTGCATTAGGGTCTTCGCCCAACATGCGTTCAATAATCGCAATACCTAAGCCTTCAGACTTGGCACTACCAGCGCATTGGTAAGGCTGTTCTTTATTTAGATAATTTTCAATTTGTGTGTCAGTGAGTGTTCTAAAGCGCACTAAATATGGCACAACTTCAGCTTGCATATTGCCTGTAGCAGCGTTATATAAACAAAGCGCGCTATGAAAAGTGACCTCGCGACCGCGCATCAATTGTAGTTGTTTAGTCGCGTTATTGTGATTATGCGGCTTGCCCAATTGCTCGCCATCCAGCGTGGCTACTTGGTCGCAGCCAATAATTAGTGCGTGTGGAAACTCTGCGCCAACTTTTTTAGCTTTTACTTGCGCTAGGCGTAGCGCGGTTTCGCGAGGCTTTTCACCAGCAAGCGGCGTTTCATCGACCTTTGGCGAAACGCTATTAAACGGAATTTGCAACTTAAGCAAAAGCTCACGCCTAAATTCAGAAGATGACGCTAAAATTAGAGTTTGTTTAATCATTTCACTATTTATTTACGTAAAGAAAAAGCCGACAGAATGACGCTGTCGGCTTAGAGTTTAAATCGCCATCAAATTATTCAGGTTGAATTTCAAGTAATGACTCATCTGGCGTTACAGTATCGCCTTTAATTACATGTACAGCAATTACAATGCCAGATGTTGATGCTTGAATTTCATTTTCCATTTTCATCGCTTCAATCACCAAAACGCCATCGCCAGCGTTCACTTTATCACCCGCTTTTACTTTAACCGCCACAATGGTGCCAGGCATTGATGTAGTGACATGCCCTGCGTGAGATGGACGAGGGCGGCCGTTGCCACCTTTGCTCGTAACCGCTTGTTTTTTGCCTCGGCTATTGCTGCCAGAGGATACTTCAACTTCGCTTAAAGTTTCTACAATCACTTCTTCGGCAATGCCGTCAATAGACACGTAGAATGGGCGTTTTTCTTGGCCTGCGTGACCGCTGCCTGTTAAATTGATGTGAAAAGTTTCACCATGCAGAGTGACTTTAAACTCGCTAGGCGCATAGCGTGAAGCGGTTGATTTTACAGCTTCTTTATCAAGTAAAACTTCAGGTTTTAACGAACCTGCATTGCGTTCTTGCAGGTAAGTTTTGCCAATATCTGGGAACATCGCGTAAGTAAGCACGTCTTCTTCAGATTGTGCAAAACGCTCGGCTTCACTGGTAAGTTTTACCATTTCAGGTGACAGCAAATCAGCAGGGCGGCAAGTGATTGGCACAGCATCGCCAATCGCAAGTTTTTTCACATCTTCATTTACCGCACTTGGCGCTTTACCATACTGACCAGCAAAATAATTTTTCACTTCATTGGTAATAGATTTATAGCGCTGCCCAGTCATCACGTTAAGCACGGCTTGTGTGCCCACAATTTGTGAAGTTGGCGTAACTAATGGAATGTAGCCAAGGTCTTTACGCACCAATGGAATTTCTGCCAATACAGCATCCATGCGGTCTAGCGCGCCTTGCTCTTTTAGTTGGTTACTTAAATTTGAAATCATGCCGCCTGGCACTTGGTTAAGCAACACACGTGTATCTACGCCTGAAAACTCACTTTCAAATTGCCAATATTTTTTACGCACTTCTTTAAAGTAGGCGGTGACTTCTTGCACGGCTGCAATATCTAAGCCCGTATCAAACTCAGTACCTTGTAAGGCCGCAATCATGCTTTCTGTGGTTGGGTGACTCGCGCCTTCTGAAAAAGCCGCGCTGCAAGTGTCAATCATCACTGCGCCATTTTCAAGCGCGCGTAACAGGTTCATGCTCGCCAAGCCGCTTGTAGCATGGGTGTGCATGTGAATAGGCAAGCTTACATTTTTATTTAAAGCTTTTACTAAATCAACCGTAGCTTGTGGGGTGAGTAAACCCGCCATGTCTTTAATGGCGATGGTATCTGCGCCCATGGCCTCAAGCTCTTTAGCGATGCTTACAAAGTGCGCAACATCATGCACGGGGCTGGTAGTATAGCTAATTGTGCCTTCAGCGTGCTTACCCGCTTTTTTAACAGCTTCAATTGAAACCTGCAAATTGCGTGTGTCGTTTAACGCATCAAAAATACGGAATACATCTACGCCGTTATCAGCAGATTTTTGTACAAAAGCGCGCACAACATCATCAGAATAATGGCGGTAACCAAGCAAGTTTTGACCGCGCAATAACATTTGAATGCGTGAGTTAGGTAGCGCCTTGCGCAATGTTTTTAAGCGCTCCCAAGGGTCTTCTTTTAAGTAGCGTACGCAAGCATCAAACGTCGCGCCACCCCAAGCTTCAAGCGACCAAAAACCAATTGAATCTAGCTTACTGCAAATGGGTAGCATATCTTCAGTGCGCATGCGTGTGGCAATGTGGCATTGATGCCCGTCGCGTAAAACCAGCTCGGTTACTTGTACTTTTGATGTTTTAGTCATATTTAACTCTTTACTTTAATTATTACGTTTAACTATTTGTTTTTATTAAATTTATACTTAATTATTTACTTGAAATTAAATGCCTTCATGTGCCGCAATGGCCGCAGAAATGGCCGCTGCAATTACTTCAGGGGGTACTTCATTTGCATAATTAGTAAGCTCAGGATGCGCCTCAACAAAACTTGTATTGAAGTTAGCCTCTCTAAAATCTTTATGTTTTAAAATTTGTTGATAATATGGGATGGTAGTTTTAACGCCATAAATCAACATATCATCCAGCGCACGGCGACCGCGCTCAATTACGCTATCCCAATCTAGTGCCCAAACGGTGAGTTTTGCACACATTGAATCGTAATAGGGTGGAATTTCATAGCCAGTGTAAATCGCCGCATCCATGCGCACGCCTGGCCCGCCTGGCGCGTAATAGCGAGTAATTTTACCAAAGCTAGGTAAAAAGTCATTTTTTGGATCTTCCGCATTGATGCGAAATTCCATTGCATAACCCCTAAACTGCACATCTTTTTGCGCGTATTGCAACGGTAAGCCGTAAGCCACACGAATTTGCTCTTGCACAATATCTATGCCAGTAATGGTTTCTGTTACGGTATGCTCAACCTGCAAGCGCGTGTTCATTTCCATGAAGTAAAACGTGTTATTTGAGTCTAACAAAAACTCTACCGTACCCGCATTTTCATAACCTACCGCTTTAGCCGCCTTAACCGCCAAGCCACCAATATACTCGCGTTGCGCCTGTGTGAGCTGTGGTGATGGGGCAATTTCAATCAATTTTTGATTGCGGCGTTGTATTGAACAATCGCGCTCAAATAGGTGAATGACATTGCCTTGCGAATCGGCCAAAATTTGCACTTCAATATGGCGCGGCGTAACAACACATTTTTCTAAAAACACTTCTGGCTTGCCAAATGCTTTGCTTGCTTCTGAAATCACACGGTCGTAATTGCTGAGTAATTCTTTTTCGCTGTCGCAACGGCGAATACCACGCCCACCACCACCGTTTGTAGCTTTAAGCATCACTGGGTAGCCAATTTTATTGGCAAGCACTACGGCATCTTCCAGACTGGCCAAGTTGCCATCACTACCTGGTGTGCAGGGGATGCCTGCGCTAGTCATGGCATTTCTTGCTTGAATTTTGTCGCCCATTTGACGAATAACCGCAGCATTTGGCCCGATAAATTTAATGCCTCGGCGCGCGCAAATTTCAGCCAACTCAGGATTTTCAGACAAAAATCCATAGCCAGGATGCAAGGCGTCGCAACCAGAAGCAACAGCTAAATTCACAATATTATGCGCGTTCAAATAGCCTGCAACGGGATCTGCACCTATGTTATATGCTTCGTCGGCCTTTTTAACATGCAAAGCCTGACGATCAGCATCCGCATAAATCGCCACAGACTTAATGCCCATTTCTGAGCAAGCGCGTACAATACGCACTGCGATTTCGCCACGGTTAGCTACAAGTATTTTTTTGAACATGTGTTACAGCCTTAAATTTCGTCACTCAAACCGAGTGATTGTAACATGGGCAAGCTGATTGCTAAATACCCATGGGCTGCTTGGCGCTATAATTTTGAGTAATTTTTTGAGTAACACAATATGAATACCCCCCCATTATTTATTGATAACCTTGCATTTTCTAAAAAAAATGAGCGTTTAGCGGGCACCTTATCGCTAACAGATTGCCAGCGCTTGAATGAGTTATTGCAATCAGCACAAAATAATAGCGGTGCTGCAGACCAGATTAGTTATATTTTGCAAGGGAAAACTGACGTAGCTGGCCAACACCTTTTGCTGCTATCAATCTCTGCAAATTTAATGACTACTTGCCAGCGCTGCTTAAATGAGATGCCGCTTAATTTTAATTTAAAATTTAAATATTTAATTGGCGATGTAAGTGATACAGATGTGGAAGTGCTAGATATTGACAATAACGATGATTATGACCTGCAACAAGCCAGCCAAACCATGGATTTGATTGCGCTAATTGAAGATGAAATTATCATGGCAATGCCAATAGCACCTGCACATGACAATGATTGCGGCACACTTGCAAGGCAAAGCGGCGAAAAACCTAATCCATTTGCAGTGTTAAAAGGGTTTATTAAGTCATAAAAGCGCAATTTTGGCTGACAAATACTAAGTTTTATATTATAGTGTCGGGCTGGAAGTTTAACGTAGTCTTATAATTATGTGGTGCGGTGTCTTTACGTGCCAGCTTGTATGTGTGAGATGATGTTTTAATCATTTTATTGGAGTTTTATTATGGCAGTTCAGCAAAACAAAAAATCACCGTCAAAACGCGGTATGCATCGTTCACATGACTTTTTAGTCAACCCAGCTTTGGCTGTTGAGCCAACAACTGGTGAAGCGCATTTGCGTCACCACATTAGCCCAAACGGCTATTATCGTGGCCGTAAAGTAATGGCTACTAAAGGCGACTAAATTCATTTTAGTTAAATTAAATTCTACTTACTTGTAAGATTGATTGAATTTAATAGTTTGAATTTTTTACCATGAATACATTGTCAACGCCGCACCAATTTTGGCGCGGCGTTGGCATTTCTACGTCATGCCTTTATACTTAAAACTATTTATATTTAAACCTTTAAGTATACGTTTTAATTTTTCAACGTTTTAATTTTCATTTAGGCTACTAACTAATGGATATTACGCTCTCGGTAGATGCGATGGGTGGCGATCACGGCCCTCACGTGACCGTTCCCGCAGTTTTAAAAGCGCTCGCAAATGATGCCCAACTTAATGTTGTGCTGGTTGGTTTAAGCGATGCAATTGAAGCGGAGCTTAAAGCACTCAAAGCTAGCACCAGCCCACGTTTACGTATTCACCACGCCACGGAAGTAGTGACGATGGACGAATCGCCACAACTTGCACTTAAGAATAAAAAAGATTCTTCTATGCGTGTGGCCATCAATTTAGTGAAAAGCGGTGAAACCAATGCTTGCGTAAGTGCTGGCAATACAGGTGCGCTCATGGCGACTGCGCGTTATGTGCTGAAAACTTTGCCGGGTATTGATAGGCCTGCCATAGCGGGCGTTTTTCCTAGCCAAAAGGGCAAAACTTACATTTTAGATTTAGGTGCCAATGCAGATAGCACGGCTGAACAGCTATTACAGTTTGCGGTAATGGGTAGTATGTTAGTTTCTTGTGTTGAGCATAAAGAGCATCCAACCGTAGGGTTGTTAAACATTGGCTCTGAAGACATTAAAGGCAATGAAGTGGTCAAACAAGCGGGCGAATTGCTACGTGCTAGTCATTTAAACTTTTATGGCAATGTTGAAGGCAATGATATTTTTAAAGGCACGACAGATTTAGTGGTGTGCGATGGTTTTGTAGGTAATGTCGCGCTAAAAGCTTCTGAAGGTGTAGCACAAATGATGGGACGCTTTTTAATACAAGAATTTAAGCGCACTTGGTTCACTAAGTTAATGGGGCTTGCTTGTAAGCCGATATTAAAGGCTTTCAGAAAACGTTTAGACCCTCGTGAGTACAATGGCGCAAGCTTTTTAGGCTTACGCGGCATTGTGGTTAAAAGCCACGGCGGGGCTGATAGCGTAGCGTTTTTAACGGCCATTCATACTGCGGTAGAAGAAGCACGCAGCGGCGTTTTACGCCGCATTTCAGAACAGTTAGAAATTGAACATATACAGTCGCAAGCCACAGACAATGGTGACGCGAACAACACGGAAAACGCATGATTTATTCTAGAATTGCGGGAACAGGCAGTTATCTGCCTGAAAAATTACTCACCAATGCAGATTTAGAGCATATGATTGACACCACTGATGAGTGGATTTTTACGCGTACAGGCATTCGTGAGCGCCATATTGTGGCGGACGGCGAATTTACCAGTGATTTAGCCTTATACGCGGCACGTAATGCCATTGAAGCGGCTGGCATCAGTGCGGCAGATATTGATTTAATTATCGTCGCGACCACTACGCCAGATAAAATATTCCCTAGTGTTGCGGTGATTTTGCAACAAAAATTAGGCATTGCTGGCTGTCCTGCATTTGATATTCAGGCGGTTTGTAGCGGCTTTGTTTATGCGCTATCTACTGCGGACAACTTTATTAAATCTGGCGCGGCAAAATGTGCTTTGGTGATAGGCGCGGAAACATTTTCACGCATTGTAGATTGGACTAATCGCGGCAATTGCATTTTATGGGGTGATGGCGCTGGCGCTGTTATTCTACAAGCCTCGCAGACTGATTCTGACGAGAAGTTAGGTATCATTTCTACTCATTTACATGCAGATGGTAACTACGAAAAAATGTTACATGTACCGCGCAACGAAAATGGTTGCGATACCGTGGTGATGGAAGGCAACGCCGTATTTAAAATGGCAGTAAACACGCTAGATCAAATAGTTGATGAAACTTTAGAAGCCAACGGCATGCAAAAATCTGACATTGATTGGTTAGTGCCGCATCAAGCCAATATTCGCATATTGCAAGCCACCGCTAAAAAGCTTGATATGAGCATGGATAATGTAGTGGTTACAGTGGATAAACATGGTAATACATCTGCGGCTTCAATACCGCTGGCGCTAGATATAGCGGTGCGTGATGGTCGTATTAAACGCGGTGAAATTATTTTGATGGAAGCGTTTGGTGGTGGCTTTACATGGGGCTCTGCCTTAATTAAATATTAAAGATTTAACCTGAAAATTATGAATAAACTTGCATTTTTCTTTCCTGGTCAAGGCTCACAATCTGTTGGCATGATGAGTGGTTTCGGCGACAACTCAATCATTAAAAACACCTTTACTGAGGCTTCAGATATTTTAGGCGTTGATTTTTGGGCAATGGCAACTGAGCCTAATGAATTGTTGAATTTAACCCAACACACGCAGCCCTTAATGCTAATCGCTGGCGTGGCTACTGCACGCGCCTATGTTGAAGCAGGTGGCTTGCGGCCTAGCATCCATGCGGGTCACAGCCTAGGCGAATATACTGCATTGGTTGCATCATGTGCGCTGACCTTTGCAGATGCGCTTCCGTTAGTGAAATTTCGTGCTGAAGCGATGCAAAATGCCGTACCTGAAGGCGTGGGCGCAATGGCGGCAATATTGGGGTTAGATGACGACGCAATACGTGCTATTTGTGCTGAAGCCGCGCAAAATGAAGTGCTTGAAGCAGTTAATTACAATTCGCCTGGCCAAGTAGTAATTGCAGGCAATAAAGCCGCGGTAGAGCGCGGCATGGCGCTAGCCAAAGAAAAAGGTGCTAAACGCGCATTGCCATTGCCTGTTAGTGTGCCATCGCATTGTGCTTTAATGAAGCCTGCTGCGGTTCAGCTAGCAGAATACTTAAAAAATGTAACAGTACACACGCCGCAAATTCCCGTGTTACACAACGCTGATGTTGCCGCTTATAACGATAGTGATAAAATTAAAGATGCATTAGTGCGCCAATTATATAGCCCAGTGCGCTGGGTAGAAACCGTGCAAGCGATTCACGCGCAAGGCATTACGCAAGCGGCAGAATGCGGGCCAGGTAAAGTTTTGGCAGGCCTCACCAAACGAATTGTTGCTGAATTACCTTGCGTAGCTTTAACCAGCAATGAGGCTTTTCAAGAGCTTGCTAGCGCATTGTCAGCACGATCATAAATAGTTTTAATTGAATAAATTCAAAGGGTTATTATGTTAACTGGACAAATTGCTTTAATTACTGGTGCAAGCCGTGGTATTGGCGCAGCAATCGCTTTAGAGCTTGGCAAACAAGGCGCTACCGTGATTGGTACAGCAACATCAGATAATGGTGCGGCTTCAATTTCCACCACTTTTGCCAGCGCAAATATCAAAGGCGAAGGTATGGCGCTTAACGTGAATGATGCCGCACAAGTGGCCGCCACCTTAAAAGCTATTAGTGAAAAATATGGTGACGTGAGTATTTTGGTCAATAACGCGGGTATTACAAAAGATACCTTACTCATGCGAATGAGCGATGAAGATTGGGATGCGGTAATTAGCACTAATTTAACGTCAGTGTTCCGTATGAGCCAAGCAGTGCTTCGCCCAATGATGAAGGCGCGTACAGGCCGCATTATCAGCATTTCTAGCGTGGTGGGTCATATGGGTAATGCGGGACAAACCAATTACGCAGCGGCTAAAGCAGGCATGACTGGTTTTACGAAGTCGCTTGCGGCAGAAGTGGGTAGCCGTAATATTACGGTGAATTGCGTAGCGCCAGGCTTTATTGAAACCGATATGACGGCAGAGTTATCGACAGAGATTGCTAATAAAATGTTAGCGAGAATTCCAGCAGGGCGCTTAGGTAATGTGAAGGAAATCGCGGCTACGGTGGCATTTTTAGCCTCTCCAAACGCAGCTTATATTACTGGCGAGACCATTCATGTAAATGGCGGCATGTTAATGGTGTAAAATTTTTATGTATTTTGCTTTAGTTTTGGTAGAATACTAACTTAGCTATTTTTATATCAGCTATTTCTTATTAAAGGGGTATTTAGATGTCTGACATCGAACAACGCGTTAAAAAAATTGTAACTGAACAACTTGGTGCAAAAGAAGAAGATGTTAAAAATGCATCATCATTTGTAGATGATTTAGGTGCAGATTCACTAGACACTGTAGAGCTAGTAATGGCGCTAGAAGAAGAGTTTGACTGCGAAATTCCAGATGAAGAAGCAGAAAAAATCACTACCGTTCAATTAGCGATTGATTACATCAATACTAACCTTAAGTAATTCGTATTCCGTAAGGCAATAAACTCCAATTGGGGTTTATTGCCTTTTTCATTTTTAGCAGCTATTTTTAGAGGTTCCTCATGTCTAAACGTCGTGTTGTCGTTACTGGTCTTGGCGTAGTTTCCCCGGTTGGTATTGGTGCAAAAACCGCGTGGGATAACATTCTCGCGGGCAAATCAGGCATCACACAAATCAGCCATTTTGACGCAAGTGCTTTTTCTTCAACCATCGCGGGCGAAGTTAAAGACTTTAATGCTGAAGACTTTATTTCAGCAAAAGACGCGCGCCGTATGGATAAATTCATTCAATTTGGGTTAGCAGCTGGCATTGAAGCATTTAAAGATTCTGGTATTGAAGTTACTGAAGAAAATGCCGAGCGCATTGGCGTTTCTATTGGCTCTGGTATTGGCGGCATGCAGTTTATTGAAGACACTGATATTCTTTATCAAGAATCTGGCCCACGTAAAATATCACCATTTTTTATTCCAGGCACCATTATTAACATGATTTCAGGTAATTTAAGCATTATGTTTGGCTTAAAAGGGCCTAATGTCGCCATCGTAACGGCCTGTACAACAGGTACACATTCGATTGGTGATGCTTCACGCATGATTGAATATGGCGACGCCGATGTAATGATAGCTGGCGGTGCAGAAGCCGCGATTACACGATTAAGCGTAGGTGGTTTTGCTGCTTCACGTGCATTATCAACCCGTAATGACGACCCTGCAACTGCAAGCCGCCCTTGGGATAAAGACCGCGATGGCTTTGTAATAGGCGAGGGCGCAGGAGTGCTAGTGCTTGAAGAATACGAACACGCCAAAGCGCGCGGCGCAAAAATCTACGCTGAACTCTCAGGCTACGGCATGAGTGCTGACGCATATCACATGACTGCACCCAATATGGACGGCCCACGTAGATCAATGCGCAACGCCATGAATAATGCAGGCATAGACCCAAGCAAAGTGCAGTTTATCAACGCACACGGCACATCAACCCCACTGGGCGATGCTAACGAAACCAACGCCATTAAAGCGGCGTTTGGTGAGCATGCATACAAACTGGTTGTCAACTCAACAAAATCGATGACAGGGCACTTATTAGGTGGCGCAGGCGGCTTAGAATCTGTATTCACCGTGCTTTCTATTTACAACCAAGTATCACCGCCCACCATTAACATTTTCAACCAAGACCCAGAATGTGATTTAGATTACTGCGCTAACACCGCGCGTGATATGAAAATTGAATACGCGTTAAAAAATAATTTTGGCTTTGGTGGTACAAACGGCAGTTTAGTTTTCAAAAAACTATAAATTTCAAAAAGATGTATGTCTGCTGGCCTGCGAAATAAAATTCGCAGGCTTTTTTATGGTTTTAGCGCATTTGCTGATAGTGAATACGCTGTTGCTATGGTTTAATTACGGCTTATGTCTCGCACACACACATATTTAATTAACGGCGATTTGACCCAAATAATTTCGCCATTAGACCGAGGCTTTGCCTATGGTGATGGCGTTTTTCGCACGATGGTTGTGCGTGGCGGTTTGCCTGTTGACTGGCCGCTTCATTACCAGAAGCTAGTGGCAGATTGTGCCGCCATTGGTATAGTTTGCCCAAGTGCAGAGTTGCTAATGAGCGACTTTTTGCAATTATTTTCAATTGAAGATATAGATAGTAATCAATTAGAAGTTGCCAAAATAATCATTACTAGAGGCGAAGGCGAGCGAGGCTACAAGCCGCCCGCAGTCACAAGCCCAACGCGAGTGGTAATTAAAACAGCTATATCAAAATTCCCGCCTGAATATAATACTACTGGCGTGCATTTGCACCTGTGTGAAACGCGCCTAGCAATGCAAGCCAAGCTGGCTGGCGTGAAGCACTTAAATCGCCTAGAAAACGTGCTGGCGCGCATGGAGTGGCGTGATGAAGATATATTTGATGGTCTAATGTTGGATCAACAAAGCAATGTGATTGAATGCACTATGAGTAATGTTTTTGCGCGTTTTGATAATGTGTTTATTACGCCTGATTTAAGCCAGTGCGGCGTTGCTGGCGTGACTAGGCAACGCATAATGGGGCTTGCCTCTGTCGTCAATCTAACAGTTGAAATTGCGCCATTATCACTCAGCCGCTTATTACATGCGGATGAAATTATCATCTGCAATAGCTTATATGGTGCGCTTCAAGTCACTAAAATTGGTGATGTTATTTGGCCGCCACAAGCTTTAGCCAATACATTTAGAAATTTGCTTTCACATAAATAAACTAGCACATGATTAAAAAATTCCTATTATTCAGCCTATTAGCCATGTTCCTCCTTGGCGCTTGGTTGGCATATTACGCGGTTACACCATTAAAACTGCAGCCAAGCAGCCAAGAAATTACAGTTCAACCCAAAAGCGGCCTTAAAAGTATTGCTAATCAACTGGTGAAACAAGGTGTAATAAAAGACCCTTGGCATTTTATTATTTTGGCTAAATTGCTCAATAAAGAATCGCTTTTACAAGCGGGTAATTACACGTTGAATAAAAATGTGACGCCTTATCAGCTATTACTTTCGCTTAATCATGGCAAAGCAACGCAAGGTAGCGTGACGTTTATTGAAGGTCGCACTTTTTCGCAAATGCGTGAAAAGTTAGAAAAAAATGATGCGGTAAAACAAACAGTTAAAAGCTTAACTGAATCTGAAATATTAAAGTTATTAGGCTCAAAACACACTATTGCAGAAGGCTTATTCTTTCCTGATACTTTTTATTTTGACCGCGACACCGCCGACATGGTAATGCTGAAGCGGAGTTATGACGCCATGCAAAGCAAGCTGGCTAAAGCTTGGGAAAGCCGCGCAAGTAATTTGCCTTACAAAAACAGTTATGAGGCCTTAATTATGGCATCCATAGTTGAAAAAGAAACAGGTAAAGCGAGCGAACGCCCGACGATTGCAGGTGTTTTTATCAATCGTTTACGCATCGGCATGCGCTTGCAAACAGACCCAACCGTGATTTACGGCATGGGCGCAGCATACAAAGGTAATATCCGTAAAAAAGATTTATTAGCTGACACACCTTACAATACTTACACGCGCGATGGCCTGCCACCTACGCCAATCGCTATGCCTGGCTTGGCCTCCATTGAAGCAGCTTTACACCCAGCTGATACAAAAGCACTTTATTTTGTAGGCAAGGGCGATGGCAGTCATGCGTTTTCTAACAATTTAATTGAGCATAATCGCGCGGTTGTTAAGTATCAATTAGGTAGCTAAAAAAATATAACGAAAATGACAACCAAATTATTTAAAGCAAAATTTATTACTTTAGAAGGCATGGATGGGGCTGGCAAAAGCACTCACATTCCCAACATTATTTCCCTGCTGCAAACGCGCGGGTTTGAAGTGGTTTCAACACGCGAGCCAGGCGGAACGGCCATAGGCGAGCGTTTACGTGAGCTTTTGTTGCACGAGCCTATGCATGCGGAAACTGAAACGTTGCTGATGTTTGCGGCACGCCGTGAGCATATTGCGAACGTAATTGCACCAGCTTTAGCAAGAGGCGCTTATGTACTTTCTGACCGCTTTACTGATGCCACTTACGCCTATCAATGCGGCGCTAAGGGTGTTGACGCCGCTAAAATTCAACAACTTGAGCATTGGGTGCAAGTGGGTTTACAACCAGACTTAACAATTTTATTTGATGTGCCTGTAGAAGTGAGCATTCAACGCCTTTCAAATGCGCGTGAGCCAGATAAATTTGAGCGTGAAAATGCCGAGTTTTTTACAAAAATTCGCAACGCATACCTGCAACGCGCGAAAGAAAACCCAGCAAGATTTAGAATTATTGATGCCAATAGACCGTTAGAACTAGTTAAACAATCAGTTGAAGAAATTATTTCAACATTATGATTTATAAAGATAATATTTCTATCACATATCCTTGGCAAGCGCAAGTTTGGCAGCATGTAAACCAAAATGACAAGCGTATGCCGCACGCATTGTTATTGCATGGCCGTGCAGGCATCGGCAAATATGATTTTGCTCGTTATTTTAGCCAGTCACTATTATGCGCAAACAAAAGTGAAGCAGGCCATGCCTGTGGTGTTTGCTCAAGTTGTAGCTGGTTTAACGATGAAAGCCACCCAGATTTTCGTTTACTTAGCCCAGAGCAAGAGTCAGAAACTGAAGGCGAAGATGCTCCAGCCAAAAAAACTAAGAAAAAAACGCAAATATCAGTCGCACAGATTCGTGATTTGAGTAGTTTTTTAAGCCTTACCAGCCACCGCAGTGGCGGTTTGCGTGTGATACTTGTTCACCCTGCTGAAGCACTTAATTTAGCCTCGGCTAACGCCCTATTAAAAATGCTTGAAGAGCCTGCCGAAGGCGTTATTTTCATTTTAGTGGCACACCAATTACAACGCTTATTGCCCACAATTATTAGCCGTTGCCAAAAAGTAAATATGCCTATACCCAATGAGACGCAAGCATTGGCGTGGCTTGGCGAGCAGGGTGTGCAAAATGCAAAAGTGCAACTCGCATATTTAGATGGCTCGCCAATTAAGGTGTTTTCCGAGCAATTGCAGTTTACGCAACTGAACGAAATTTGGCGTTTATTGGCACAAGGCAGTAAGCTACAGCCACATATTGCAGCACCAGCTTTAATTGCAAACTCGGTAGAAACAGGCATAGTTGTACTGCAAAAATGGATGTATGATATTGTAGCAATGCGGCTTACCAAGCAAATACGTTATCACGCAACCCATATAGGTGCTTTGCAAGCGCTGGCTGAAAAGGTAAACTTGAGTGGTTTGTTTCAATTGCAAAAAAAATTAGATGAGCTACGTAAGCTGGCGTTGCATCCACTGAATCATGAGTTGCAAATGGAAAGCTTACTCCTTGAATATACACGTATTTTTATGAGTAAATGATAGAGACCCTATGGCTGAAGACTTAGCAGAAAACATTACCCAAGCGCCAAAACCTGGCGTTTTATCATTAGCAATTAAAGAAAAAGTAGCCTTATATTCGGCCTATATGTCGTATATAAAAGGCGGTGGCTTATTTATTCCTACCAATAAAGCTTTTAAAATTGGTGAAGAAGTCTTTATGTTGCTGAGTTTGCTGGATGACCCAGTGAAATTAAAAGTAGTTGGCCACGTGGTTTGGGTCACACCAACAGCACAAGCGGGCAGGCCACAAGGTGTGGGTGTTCAATTTAGTGAAAAAGATGGCGGTTTAGAAGCGCGTAATAAAATTGAAGGTTTGCTTGGCAGCGCATTAAAATCTGCACGCCCAACGCATACTATGTAAACTAATCCATTGTATTTTATGAAGTTTATCCATGCTTGTTGATTCACACTGCCACCTTAATTTTCCCGAACTTTTAGAGAATCTACCTGCAATTAAGCAAGCAATGCGCGAAAATGAAGTAGGGCATGCGCTGTGTATTTCAGTCACGCTACCAGATTTTCCGCAAGTACTCGCCTTGGCAGAAACCAACGACAATTTTTACGCCTCGGTTGGCGTACATCCTGATTACGAAAATATTGAAGAACCAACGTTAGAGCGGCTGCTAGCGCTGGCAGACCACCCAAAAGTGATTGCTATTGGTGAAACTGGGCTGGATTATTTTAGGCTAACGGGTGATTTAGAGTGGCAGCGTACACGTTTTCGCACACATATTCGCGCCGCAATTGCTTGTGGCAAGCCACTTGTGATTCATACGCGCAGCTCTGCTGAGGATACCATACGCATTATGCGTGAAGAAAATGCCCAAAAAGTTGGCGGCGTGATGCATTGCTTTACTGAAAATTTAGAAGTCGCTTTGCAAGCGATTGAGCTTGGGTTTTATATCTCATTTTCAGGCATAGTGACCTTCAAAAATGCGTTAATAATCAAAGAAGTCGCCAGTAAAATTCCCTTAGATAAAATGCTGGTAGAAACAGATTCACCTTATCTTGCGCCTGTGCCTTATCGAGGTAAAACCAATCAACCTGCCTACGTAAAACATGTGGCTGAAGAAATTGCAAAGTTGCGCGGAATCTCTTTTGAAGAAGTTTCAGCTGCAACTACTGCTAATTTTTTCCGTCTATTTAAACATGCCGTTTAAGCATGATGTCGCTACTAAAAAGCAGGCTTATTTTGTTAAACTTATACCCCACTCCAAAGCGATGCTCTGAGAGCAAGGAACAGAGCGGCTCTCAGGGCATTATTTTTCTCTCGAGCATTTTTAATAACTTTTTAACTGCAAAAAATCACACTTTTAAGCTGGTGTTTCAATGCAAATAACCATGCTCGGTGTAGGCTCAAGCGCAGGCACGCCGATGATAGGTTGCGCATGTGCTACTTGCACATCAAGTAACCCGCGCAACAAGCGCACGCGTTGTTCTAGCGTCATTCAACTTGATAACGGCAAAAATATTCTCATTGATACTGGCCCAGATTTACGCCAGCAAGCTTTAAGAGAAGGGCTCACGCAAGTGGATGCGGTGTTATACACGCACACGCACGCTGACCATCTACACGGCATAGATGATTTGCGCGGCTTTTGCCAAATACAACGCAGTCAAATTCCGCTTTATGGCAGCCCAGCAGCAATGGCACATATTATTGAAAAATTTGGCTATACATTGCGTGAACCGAGTAATTATTGGGATTTACCCGTTTTAAAAGTTAACCCAATTAGCGCGCCATTTGAACTTTTCAATCAAAGCATTATCCCAATACCTTTGCTGCACGGCAATAGTGAGGTTTACGGTTACAGAATAGGTGACATCGCTTATTTAACAGATGTATCAGCCATACCAGAAAGCTCGCTCGCATTATTGCAAGGCTTAAAAGTATTGTTATTAGATTGCCTAAGGGTCGCTGAGCATTTTACCCATATCAATTTAGTGCAAAGCCTAAAATATGCAGATTTAATACAAGCAGATTCAACCTATTTAATACACATGACGCACGAGCTTGAGTTTGCGGCCTTAAGTGCGGCATTACCCAATAATGTATATGTTGGGTACGACGGCCTTAAAATAATCGCTTAAAACGCTTTAAATTAAGTCATCTTTTTAGCTCATTCATACGTTATGCTAAATGTTATATAAATGCGATAATTACGCTACATTTTTGGAGATTGAAATAAATGCAATTGAATATAAAGAAATTAGGATTAAGTTTAGCGGCTGTTACTTTATTAACTGCAACGTCAGTTTATGCGGCTGATACTAAAAAGGTGTCAGCTAACAAGTCAGCATCAGCGAGTAAAAGCTCTTATACTGAAAATCAGTTTTTAGATACTTTTAGCGGAAAATCTAAAAGTTTGGTAAGCGCTAAACTTGGTGCACCAGCTAAAAAAGAATTATCGGTTAAGCCAGCAGGTGCAGCTGGGTTTTTAGGTAAAGTAGGCGCAGATGAAAAAAATTCAAAACGCGTTAATGTGGAAATGTGGTACTACAACAACATAGTAAATTATGATCCAAAAAACAAATACAAAGAAACGGAAATTACCTTTGTAAATGACAAGGTAATGAATATTGCGTTTTTCAACAACAGATAATTTAAAGCTAGTAGGTTAGATGTAACAACAAATCATAAAGCCGAGAATACCACTCGGCTTTATTTACAACCCAATTACTTCGTATAATGTATATTATGTAAAATTAAGGTTACGCTAGAATGGTAGTTCTTACACCTTCTCGGGGCGCTATCTAAGCATTCTAATTACTTCTAAACGTAAACTTAAGTAAAACATGAGATAAATAATTAAAAATGACTTCTAAGTGATTGATTAGGCATAATTATTGCATGTACAATACCAATAATTTACTGGAAAATTAAATTTTACATAAATAATCATGGGTTTAACAAAATATATCAACCAGTTATTATCAGAAAATGCCCTGCATGCTAATGAATTAGCCATTATTGAAGTTAATGGTATTGCCAAGCTGCCAGTTAAATTACATTAACCTACATATAAAACAATAATGGCATTAACAACAATAATTCAGCTTTTAAATAAAAACTGTCAATCATCTGACACAAGCAGTCATTTTAATGACAGCTTTAGTGTGCCCTATACTTGTAAATGCCTTGTTAGGCGATTGGCTGTATTCGCTACAGTAATATTTTTCAGCATTTTGACAAACACCTCATTTGCAACTGGCACGGCTGCGGGCAGACTAATTAACAACAGTGTAATTACCAGCTATACAATTGAAGGGCAAGCTCAGCCAGACATTGTGAGTAATGTTGCAAGTATAACTGTAGACGAATTGATTGCGCTCACTCTTACTTGGCAAGATGGCTCACCTGTAAACGTGAATACCCCTGATATTAACAAGCCGATTACTTTTTTACTAACCAATGCGGGCAATGGACAAGAAGCCTTTAGTTTGTTGCGCAACAATACTTTAGTCGGCGACAACTACAATCCGACTAACGGTACGGCAGGCGCTATATATTTTGAGAATAGCTTAGAAACTGGCTTGCAAACTAGCGGCCCAAATGCAGATGTTTTGTACATTCCTGGCACAAATGACCCCAACCTAGCCAGTGGCAGTCAACAAATCATATATGTGAATAGTGATATGCCTTCTGCACTCACTAATGGCAACATAGCCAATGTTGGGCTTGCAGCTTCATCGCTAACAGCTGGCGTTGCAGGTTCAGTGCCTGGCGCATCGTTTATGGGTTTAGGCGAAGGTGGCTCATTCGCAGTAACGGGTGCTACGCAAGGCTTGGCATCATCTATAGGTTCTTATGTAGTAAGTGGCGTGCGTGTGACGGTTACCAAAACTATTATTAGCCCAATAAATTCAACCAACTTAACACCAGGCACCGAAATTCAGTATCGCATTGTAGTCAATATTATTGGCACGGGTATTGCACAAAATTTAGTGATTAACGACCAGATGCCCGCAGAGGTTGATTACATCGCAAATAGCACCACCATTGACGCTACAAGCCGTACCGATATTGCTGATGCCGATAACACCCAATTTTTAGCCAATGCTTTAAACGTTTCGCTGGGTAACGTAAATGCTCCAGCAAGTTTCACCATAGATTTCCGCACGTTACTTAAATAACGTGGCTTAAATATCATCGCTTAAATGAAAGGAATTACCACCATGCGAAAAAACATCCTTAACTCACTGATTTTTAGTGGTTTATTACTAGGCATTCAACTGCCCGCCTACGCTGCACAAGGTAGCGTAGAGGTAAAAAGTATTGCTGAAATGGAGGTAAAAACCATTAAAAATGGCAAAACTGAAATTAAACGCGTACCAGTAAAATCAGCCCCACCTGAGGCTGAAATTATCTACACCACTACTTTTAAAAATATCATCAATAAGCCAGTGGGTAATATTGCTATTAGCAACCCAGTGCCTAACGATACTGCGTACAAAGCAGGTAGCGCTATTGGAGAAAATACCGATATTAGTTACTCAGTAGATGGTGGCAAAACTTTTGGTATGGCAGAAACATTAAAGGTGAAAGGTAAAGATGGCAAAGACCGCCCTGCTCTACCTGCAGAATACACAACGATTCGCTGGGTTTATAAAGGCGAATTGGGTGCTGGTAAAAGTGGTGAAGTGAGTTTTCGTACTGTAATTAAGTAATATGAATTTGTCAGTTGTTTTAAATTTAGTAAGTTTGCAGTTGTTTTAATGTGATTTTGTAATTCTGTTTTAGTAGTTGATTTGTATGTGTTTTGGTTTTAGTAGTTCAGTAACTTGTGATTTAAGAAGTACTTTTTTATTTTTTATTTTTTATTTTTTTAGGGGAATCATCATGAAATTACGTGTGCAATCTGCGCCTTCGCAGATTAAAACGTTAGGTTTCATTGCAGCCGCAATGTTACTTAGTGTTTCACAATCAGTATGGGCGCTGGGTACCGCGTCTGGCACTGATATCAACAACTTGGCAAAGCTAAGTTTCTCGGTTGGCGGTGTGGCGCAAAATGAAGTTTGTTCATCATCTTTAGCGGCTGGCAATAGCCTACCAAATGGCGGGACAACAGGAACTACCTGTACATCTGGCACAAACGGCGCACTTAACACTACTTTTAAAGTAGATAATAAGGTGAATCTGGCTGTCACAGAAGTTAGCACTACTGCTACTTCGGTAGTGCCTGGTCAACAAGATGCAGTTACAACCTTTTTAGTGACCAATAACGGTAACACCACGCAAGATTATATTTTAACAGGTGGTAACGTTGTAGGTGCACCAACGGTGTTAGGTACGGCTGATAATTTTGAAGCTGCAGCATGTAGCACTTTTGTTGAAAGTAATGCAGTGGCTGATGGCTATCAATTAGCAACAGATACAGCAACGTTCATTAACGACTTAGCTGCAAATGGTGCAAAAACCGTGTATGTGGTGTGCGATATACCAATTGCGCAAGTCAATGGTGACCATGCTGTGATTGAGCTTACAGCTCAAACTGCAGATACTACAGGTGCACCAGGTCCTGTTACTGCAAATGGTGGGGCAAATACTCAAGCGGGCGTAGAAGTTGTTTGGGCAGACCCAGCAACAACTTTAAACGGCACTGGTACTGACCCAGGTCAATTTGCAACAGATGGTAAAGGTTTGGCACGTGATGCTTACCATGTAGATTCAGCTGTATTGTCTGTATCTAAAGTGGTAACGCCTATTTGCGACCCTATCAATGGTAGTACTGCACCTAAAAATATTCCAGGTGCGGCTGTGCAATATGCAGTGACCATTGTTAATACTGGTACAGCGGCTGCATCGCTTACTAGCTTGGCAGATACCTTAGATGCTGCACTTTTGTTTAACGCTGATTTAATTAGTGGTGCTGGTGCAGGAGCCGCTTGCGTTGCAGGCACAGGTTCATTATCAGCCAGTGGCTTTGGTGCTGTGTCAGGTGCTGGAGCCGTTACAACCTATGCTGCTCCTGGCTTAGCTGCTCAAGCAGTAACGGCTGGTGCTACTGCGGCTGGTCAAGCGCTAACCATCAACTATGCATTACCCTTAGCTGGTGCTGGCATTCCAGGTTGGACAGGTAGCTTAGCTGCTGGTAGCTTTATTACTGTGTATTTCAACGCATTTATTCAGTAATTATTTAGTTAATGCTTAATGTTTTAAACATGTACTCACGTTTCACTCGCACCTTAAGCGGTGCGGGCGAGCGTGGCATGGCTGATTGTTTATGTGGTAGCTCACTTAAACAATCCGCTTTGTCATGGGTATCGCCTAGTGCGGTATCTATGACAAAGCGAGTATTCATTTCTTTGATGACAATTCATCTACTCGCCCTATCAAATTTGAGCTTTGCTGCTACGCCGCCCAATAGCGTCGTCACTAATACCGCGACTGCCAGCTATACAATAGGCGGCACGCCAATAGCAAGCACAGGTAGCGTGACAATTACCACCGCAGCACGTACCCCTAGCAAAATTGAGCTTTTACAGTACATTCCAAGCGGCAGCACAGGCACCACACAGCCCGTAGAAACCACACAATGTAATGCGGCTCCTTTAGCAGCACCCACATATATTATGCCGCCCGCACTTACGTTAGCCGTACCTAGCGCATTGCAACTTGCCCTTGCCACAGAATACAGAGGTAACGACCCTATCTTTATTAAAGTGACTGATTACGACCAAAACGTAAGCGCACTAGTGGCAGAAACAATTAGCGTAACCATTGCCAGCCAAAATGGCGATAGTGAAGTCATCCGCCTGAAAGAAACAGGCTTATCAACAGGAATATTCACGGGTTATATCCAATCTAACCCTTCGGCAGTAGGCATCAATAATTGCAGCTTAAATATTATTGCTAATCAAAAAATCACGGCCACTTATGTTGACCCACTTGATGCCTTACCTAGCGTGAGTGATAGCGCCTTAGTTGACCCAATGGGCATTGTATTTGACTCAAGTACAGGCGCGACTATCAATAGTGCGTTGGTGACCTTAATCAACACCGCCACAAACGCGCCAGCAACCGTATTTTGTGATGACGGTGTAACCGTATTGACGCAACCAGTCACATCAGGTAGCACCACCACCTGTGATGCTATCATGGCAGCAGGTGGCTATCGCTTTCCACTGGTAGCCCCTGGTAACTATCGTTTACAAATTGTGCCGCCAAGTGGTTATGCTGCGCCTTCTTCTGTCGCACCTGCCAGCTTACCAGCAGGGTTTACTATTTTAGGTGGGCTAGTCACTGGCGCATCATACGGAGGAGTATTTCCACTTAACCCAGGCCCAGCATTAAGAATAGACGTGCCGCTAGATCCTGCAGGCGGTGATTTGCAAATCATTAAAACGGCTGAAAAAATCATTGCAGGTGAAGGCGAATTTATTCCCTACACCATTACTATTAGAAACACCGCCGCCAGTACGGCTGCAAACGTACAAATTAACGACCGCTTACCACTAGGCTTTAGGTATCAAGTAGGCTCTGCCAAAGTAGATGGTATTGTAATTACCAACCCGACTATTGCGCCAGATGGCCGCACACTTAACTTTAATATAGGTAATATTGCGGCAAGTACTAGCGTCACTTTGCGTTATGTGGCTGAAGTTACCATAGGCGCAAAATTGGGCTTGGCTGAAAACATTGCATTTTCTATCAGCCACACTTCTAACACTGCGCGCGCAACGGTGACTGTGCGTGAAGATTTAATGCGCTCAAAATCTATTCTTGTGGGTCGTGTAGTGGTTGGCTCTTGTGATGATAAAGTAAGCAACGACACCAAAGGCTTAATGAATGCACGTGTGTTGCTTGAAGATGGCACATACATGCTTACCGATGCTAATGGTCGCTGGCACGCAGATAATATTTTGCCAGGCACGCACGTGGTACAGCTAGATTTAGACTCACTCCCAGCTGATTACGAAGTGCTAGATTGTCAACAAAACACACGTTTTGCAGGCCGCAATTATTCACAATTTGTAAATTTACGCGGCGGCTCACTATGGCGCGCAGATTTTTATGTGCAGAAAAAAGCTGGTAGCGCTATTGTAGCTACAGCAAAGCCAGCTATTGCTACAAATGAAGTCGCTTCTATGTCATTAAGCAAAGATGGCAAAACCATGTTGGCTGAAAGCTTACCTTATGATGCTGATTGGCTCGCTAAAGCCGCGCCTAGCTTAGAGTGGCTGCACCCTAAAGTTGGCTACAGCCCTGCGATTCCAGCGATTAAATTTGCGGTAAAACATGCGGCGGGTCAAACCATTAGCATCAAAATTAATGGCGAAAAAATTAACCCACTTTATTATGATGGTGAAAATAGCAACGGCACGAGAACAGTTTCACTTTCTACTTGGAGCGGCGCCAGCATTAAAGAAGGCGACAACATTTTAGAAATGCTCATCACCGATAAAAATAACAAAGAATTATTAAAAGAAATGCGCACAATTCACTATTCAACAGGGCCTGTTAAAGCAGTGTTTGTACCTGAACTATCTACACTGATTGCCGATGGTAAAACGTCACCTATTGTTGCCGTGCGCTTTTTAGATAAAGATGGCAAACCTGTTCGGCGCGGGGTGAATGGCGAGTATCAACTCAATACGCCCTACTTCTCTGCCACTCAACTAGAGGCCATTCAGCGTGAGCCATTGGCAGGTAAAGTAGGTAACAAACCACTTTATGAAATCGGTGAAAATGGCGTAGCGCGTATAGTGCTTGCGCCGACTACGCAATCTGGCGAGGCTGTTTTAATCTTTAATTTTGACAATCAAACCATTGCCACTCAAAACACGCGTCATAACGTAAATAACGGCAACCAAATTCGCGCTTGGCTAGCTCCTGGTCAGCGTGACTGGGTGCTAGTAGGTTTTGCTCAAGGCACCATTGGCCATAAAAAACTATCTGGCAATACCAGTGCACTTAAAGAAACTGGCGCAGATGACGCATTATTTGACCAAGACCGCCTTGCGCTTTACGCCAAAGGCACCGTTAAAGGTGATACCTTATTAACGATTGCTTATGACACCGCTAAAAAACGTGGTAATACGGGTGCAAATGCTAACTTGCACCAACTGATTAACCCAAGCCAATATTACACTTTGTACGCCGATGCGACACAGCCCTACTTTGACGCAGCTAGCGCACGTAAGCTTTATGTAAAAGTGGAGCGCAAACAGTTCTATGCGATGTTTGGCGATTACGACACAGGTTTAACTGTTACTGAGTTTTCACGCTACAGCCGCACGGCGAATGGGGCAAAATCTGAATTTAAAGGCGATAAATTAAGTTATAACGCTTTTGCAACGCTCACCGCACAAGCCTACAAGAAAGATGAAATTCAAGGTAACGGCACTTCAGGCATCTACAAATTAAGTAGCGGTAAAATCATTGAGAATACCGATAAAATTCGCGTTGAAACACGTGACCGCTTTCATTCTGAAATCATTATTTCAACTCAAACGATGAGCCGCTTTTTAGATTACGATATTGATTATAATCTTGGCACTATTTTCTTCCGCTCACCTGTGCAAAGCCGCGATGCAAACCTTAACCCAACTTATATTGTTGCAGAATATGAAGCAGGTGACGCTAAAGATGAAAAAGTCACTGCGGGTGGTCGTGCAGCATATAAAGCTAATGACAATGCAGAAATTGGCGTTACTCTAGTACACGAAGGTAACGTAGGTGCTAAAGGAGACTTGCAAGGCCTTGATGCAACAGTGAAAATTACAGAAAAAACAAGCGTAATTGCTGAGTTGGCCAACAGTAGCCGCAATACGCAAGGCGTCAGCAATAATGGCCAAGCTTGGAAAGTAGAAGTTATGCATAATGATGGCAAACTCGACGCAAAAGCGTATGTGCGCCAACAAGATGCTGGTTTTGGTTTGGGCCAACAAGCCGGCGGCGAAGTTGGCACGCGTAAAATTGGTGCAGATGCACGTGTGAAAGTCACTGATAACATCAGCATACAAGGCCAAGCTTACCAACAAGATACACTCACTACAGATGCAAAACGTGATGTGCTAGAAGTGCGCGCAGACCAAAGAATTAACCAAGATGCCGTAGGTTTTTACGGTGTACGTTTAGCGCACGATACTGATGGAACTGGAATTAGCCGCGATAGCAAACAAGCCATCGGAGGCATTTCTTATGCTTTACTTGATAAAAAAGTGAATTTAAGAAGTAGCGCAGAAATCAACTTGGGTAGCAATGAAAGTACAGATTTCCCGAATCGTTATGTGCTTGGCGCTGATTATAAGCTGAATGAAAAAACGCAGTTATTTGCAGAGCATGAATTAGCGCGTGGCGAGCTAATTTCCGCTGACACCACGCGCGTTGGCATGCGCGTAAGACCTTGGACAGGCGGCGAACTTGCGGCGTCCCTTGGCAACCAAAGCTCACTTGATAGCAGCCGCATGTATTCTGACTTAGGCCTTACACAAAAATGGCAAGTGAATGAGCATTGGCAAACTGACTTTGCAATTGACCGCGTACAAACATTAAAAGCGAAAACTACGCCAATTAACTTAAATGTGCCATTTACCTCTGGTAGCTTGGCGGGCGATAACACGGCCATTAGCTTAGGCGCTAATTATCATACTGAAAATTGGAGCGCCAATAGCCGCATAGAATGGCGTAGCTCTGACATCGAAACTGCGCGTAACTTTTTATTAGGCGCACAACGCCAATTAGATGATGGTCGTGTGTTGGCTTCAGGTCTTAGCTACAAGCAATCACACAGCCTTATCAGTGAATCACGCAAAATGGATGCAAGACTTTCATACGCGCATCGCCCAAATACAAGTGAATGGATATGGTTAAACCGTTTAGATTATATTGACGAACTAATCACCAGCACCACAAATAGTAGCCATGCACGTAAATTGATTAACAATAGCAATGCCAACTGGGTGCCGAATCGCCGCACACAAGTATCACTACAATATGGCGCTAAATACGTTTTAGATACCATTGATAACGCTTCATACACGGGCTATACCGATTTAATGAGTGCAGAAATTCGCCGCGATTTAGGAAAAGATTGGGATGTTGGCGCCCATGCGTCAATGCTGCACTCGTGGAATAGCCATGTAAAAAGCTTTAGCACTGGGTTATCTGTAGGTTATAAACTTGTTGAAAACACTTGGGTTTCGGTTGGTTACAACTTTTCTGGCTTTAACGACAGCGACTTTAGTGGCGCAGAGTATCGCGCAAAAGGTGTGTATGCCACTATGCGAATGAAGTTTGATCAAGATACTTTTAAACTCAATCACAAAAAAAATAATACGTTTGAGATTAAGCCATAATGAATACGATAATTAACAGCATGCGTATCTTTACTCTGTTAGCAATGATGCTAACAGTCTCAACCATTGCCATGGCTGATAACTATCCGCTCACCACTGCTGATTTAAGTAAAATTGAAACCCTACAACGCCAAGTTACAAAGTTGGAATTTGACTCTAGTGTTAGCAACCCATACGCGCTAAGCAAGGCACAAGCGTGGCTAAAGGTGGCTTTGCTTGAATATAATGAAGCTGATTATTCAGGTATTGTGCAAGGCGCAACCCAACAAGCCGAATTACAGTTAAAGCAAGTGAATTTAGCAACAAACTTATCTGAACAAACGCCCCACCCTTATGGTAGTGAAAAAGTGCGGCAAGATTTATGGGATATTGTAGCCAACCTCAAACAACAAACATTAAAAATGTGTGCAGATAATAAAAGTATCACTAAGAAAATTGCCAATCTTGAGGTGCAATTGGTTTGGATAGGCCATGAACAGTGGGAGTCAGGCGCGTTACACGCCGCCGAGTACGAAAAAGCTGCAGAAGATATAGCTGAAGAAGCTCAATTATTACTAAACACTTGCGCACCAAAAGATGTGCTTGTAATTGTGCCAGAAACTACTATTACAGCCTCTATCAACATAGAAAAACACACGCTAGAAACTGACGCACTATTTGCTTTTGACCGTTATGGCGTTGATTATTTAGTTGCAGATGGCAAACAAAAATTAGATGCGCTTATTGTAGAACTCAACACATGGAAATCTATTGATAGCATCACGATTAACGGCCATACCGATAAAATTGGTACAGAAAGCTACAACAAAACACTTTCACAAAAACGTGCAGAGCAAATAAAACAATACCTTGCAACGCATGGTGTGGGCACACAAAACGTTAAAGCGCTAGGTTTAGGTGAGTATTTGCCAGTTGTAGAGTGCGACTTACAACAAACATCAAAAAAACTCATTAACTGTATGCAGCCTAATAGGCGCGTAGAGTTAGTGATTGAGGGTGAGAAATAAACATGTTTTTAAATCGCACTTATATTCACGTACATGCTTTGGCTAAACAGCTCATTAGCTCTATTTTAATGGTCGCTTTGTTATGCTTTAATACACCATTCTCTTGGGCTAACTTACAAATACCTGCTTGGTACGACCTAAATGCAGTTAATCTTGCCCCAGACTGGCATTATCGCGTACCAATTAACGTACCAGCTGGTGCCACTATCAATAGCACGATTAAAGTCGACGTGGATTTTTCTGCGCAACTTGCAGCATTAGGCGTAAGTGGTACTTTAGATGTGAACTCACCTCGCGTGGTGCGTTCTACAGGTGCTATTTCTACCATTCAGGAGTTTACAGACACTGTATTTGCTGGCGTAACCGATGCTGCCAATAATAATCGCGGTGAAGTGCGCTTTATTCTGCAAGATGCAGGTGCTGTAACGTACTACCTATATTTTGACATCACCGCAAATGGCGCAAAACCAGCTAACCCACAGCTACCCATTAACGGCAATTTTGAGAAAGGTGCCGCTGGTACACCTACACCGTTAGGGTGGAATGCACCCGTTAAAACAGTTGCTTCACATGATGCTCAAATGCGCCCCACTGAAATTGTATCTGTGGTGACCAATCCACCGCCTGTCGCTGGGCTCAATCCCAGAAACACAGATGGCTCACCTTTTACTGGAAGCTTTTCATATTTATTAGGGGACAGAACAGGAGCGGCTGTTGGCGCAGGCACCATTACGTTCACGAAGAACATTACCATTCCAGCAGCCACCCCTGGCAATATTTCAGTGCGCTGGCGACCTGAAGGATGGGACTCTACTGGATTTGATACACTAAGCATTCAAATAGTAGGTGCTACAACTGTTAATGTCGTTGGCCCACCCGCTAATTTAGCCGCTTACGCGATTACGCCCAACAGCCCTAACTTTGGCAATGCTCAAGCCACAGCAACCGCACCAGGCTACCGCCAATACAACGGCTATGATTGTGGCACAAACGGTGTGCATACCGCAGTACCACCCATGACGGTTGTTTGTGGCACTGATAATTGGTTTACTAAAACCATGTCTTTAGCCGCATTTGCAGGCCAAGCAGTCACGTTACGCATTACTTACTCTGGTGATGCGGCAGATAGAACATGGTTTAGTATTGACGATTTTGAGTGGTCAGTTGTGACGGCCACCTTAGGTACACCACAAGCCTTTGGCGTGAATGTTACCTTACCTACAGCGGCATCCTCTTTTGTCGCAGGCCAAACCATCTCTATTATTGCTCAAGTTGATGCTCAACCTACAGCAGCAGGTACGCCAGTGACAGCAGATATATTTGATAATGCTGGCAACTTGGTGGTGAGTGCTCTTATTTTGTATAACGATGGCACGCATGGTGATGCCGCTGCAAACAATAACATTTGGACAAATACCGCCGCTTATGTCGTTCCTGCTGGGTTTGTATCTGGTAATAATTGGTTTGTAAGAGTGTATGCGCGTGATGCTTCAATCAGCACGATTGGCGCAACAGCGGGGTTAATTCACATTCCAACATTACCTAATACGCCATTTAGCCAAGCTAATTTTTACAATGTGGATGACCAGTTCTTTATAGTCAACACCCCACTACTTAGTAATCTTAAAACAGTAGCTACGTTGTCAGACCCTATTAACAACGTCACCAATCCCAAAAACATACCTGATGCCACGGTTCAATACACCATTCGTATTACTAATTCTGGTACAGGTACAGTTGATAATAATACGCTTGTTATTACAGACCCGATTCCTGCAAACACCACTTTCTTTTCTGGTGGTGTGAGTGGCGGCGCACCGTATATATTCACTAATGGCGTACCTAGTAGCAACCTTAGCTGCCCCTTTATTGCCTTGGCTAATTTAACTGACTGTGTGGATTTTTCAAATAATGGTGGCACGACTTGGGCATATGTACCAAACGGCGCTTATGATGTGGCGGTCACTCATGTTAGGTTTAAACTCACTGGTGCAATGTCAGCTAACACTGGCGCAGGCGCAGGCGCAGGCGGGCCATTTTTTGAGCTTAAATTTAATGTGCAAGTTAAGTAAATGCAAAAGTTAGATGAAAAAAAATGCGCTGATTACTAGATAAACAGCGCATTAAAATGATGATTTAAGGTTAAACGATATATTTTTTCTTTAGCCAATAATCCACGCTCAATTTACCTGCACCGCCAAACAATAGTGGTAAAAACATCACTAAGTAGATTAACGGTAATTTGTAGTTACCAAAACCATCGCCCTCTTCATCTAATATACGGTAGCCTTTAAGTAACTCAGTGAGTGAGCTGAACTGCTCAGGCCAATGTACAGTGGCAATCGCGACGATGGTGAGAATCATCAATGAGAGTGTAAAAAATCGTGTGGCAAGACCAAATAACAATGCAAATGCGCCGACTATTTCAAAGCCTGTGGCGATATTCCAGCTGATACTTGGTGGTAATAAGTTAAATGGAAATGGGAAAGTTAAATCGGCAAACCAATTGGTTCCATGAAGTTTTTCAAAGCCCGCTTCACCAAATTCCCATGCTAGCAATATGCGTAAAGCCAATGGTGGAAGGCTATTAGAATAAGCGCTGATGCGGCTTACCGCACTATTGTATAAACTTATACTGTTGCCAATGACTGAGTTATTCAACATAAAAATCCCCTTAATTTAAATTGTTTTAGGTACGTTAGTTAGTCGTAAATAAAGCAAAGTACTTACAAAAAACTTACACGTACTTACAAAAAATTTAAAAATTTTAGTTATGTAGAAGTAACGCGGGTTGCTTTATTGGCTTTGGCAACTTGTTTGTAATGAATACGTATGCCCAGCAAGACCACCAAAATCGCCGCATACAACAAAGGCTCACGAATATCTTTTTTAACCAACAACCAAAAGTGTACGACTGCCAAAATGGCGATTACATATACCAGTTGATGTAATTGCTTCCAGCGGCTGCCTAGGCGCTTCATCATGGCGTTATTTGAGGTGATTGCTAGCGGAATAGCCAGCAAAAAGGCGGCAAAGCCAACCAAAATGCGCGGGTGTTTTGCGATATCTTTAGTGATATCTAGCCAGTCAAAAGCAAAATCAAGCCACAAATATGTGGTGATATGTAAACAGGCGTAAAAAAACATGAACAAGCCTAACATACGGCGCAATTGAATCTGCCAAGCGCGGCCTGTAATAAGCCTGATGGGCGTTAACGTTAAGGTTGCAAGCAAAATAAATAATGCCCAAAAGCCAGTAGAACGTTCTATAAATTCAATCGGATTAGCAGATAAATTCTCTTGATAGCCTAATATAATCAAGCGCGTTAGCGGTACTAAACATAGTAAAAATACGCCAATTTTGATGTTTGAGATTTGTGCTTTATTCGGCACTTTATTGAAGATATTGAACATGATTTTAACTGATTTTCACCTACGAGAATTTTTTACTGCCCTGCGAGCAAGTATTTATGCGGCTTCCAGAGCATCGAAAAGAACTGCGCTGTTTTCCGCCAATTTTTAATGTAAAATTTAGAAGAATTTTCGCAAATCTAACCCCGCGTACATTTGCCCAACTTGCTCGGTGTAGCCATTAAACATTTGCGTTTTAATACGGCCTGCAAACAAGCCGCCGCCAATGCGCCTTTCAGACGATTGCGTCCAACGCGGATGCTCCACATTTGGGTTCACATTGGCGTAAAAACCATATTCGTTAGGACCCGCTTTCATCCAACTAGAAATTGGCATTTTTTCAGTAAAGCGGATTTTTACAATGGCTTTTGCGCCTTTAAAACCGTATTTCCATGGCGTTACCAAACGCATTGGCGCGCCATTTTGGTTGGGTAATTGCTCGCCATACAAGCCCACGGCCATTATGGTGAGCGGGTTCATGGCTTCATCCATGCGCAAGCCTTCTGTATAGGGCCAATCGAGCACTTGAATATTCTGCCCAGGCATTTGCTGTTTATCGGCCAGCGAAATGAATTCTACATATTTTGCATTCGCAGTCGGCTCAGCCCATTTGATAATTTGCGCGAGCGGCAAACCTATCCACGGAATTACCATAGACCAGCCCTCAACACAGCGCATGCGGTAAATACGCTCTTCTAATGGCGCTAACTTATAAATATCTTCAATGCTGATGGTTTTATTCTTTTTGACTTCCCCTTCAATGCTTACCGTCCATGGATGCGGTTTGAAGAGTTTTGAATTGATAGCAGGCTCGTTTTTATCGGTGCCAAATTCGTAATAATTATTATAGGTGGTAATGTCTTCATATGAATTAAGCTTTTCGCCTGCACCATAAGAAGTTTTCGTGTAGTTGCTAATTTTTTGACGTGCACCTAATGTAGGCGCTTTTACAATGGCTGGCGCATTGGCGCGCCCTATTAGCCTGCCTGCGCCCTCAGTGGCACCAGTGCTTATTGTAGCGGCCTTAAGCGGGTTGCATAACAGAGCCGCAGAGCCAGCTATTAAGCCAAACCCTGCTTTTTGAATAAACTCACGACGGTTATCAAACACGTCTTTAGGCGTAATTTCTGAAGGAATAATGTCAGATTTTGTTTGAATAATCATGGTCGCTCTCTTTTAAATTCTAGGCTGAAATGCAGCTTGTGATGCTTAGTCGCGCCACCATGAAAACCCTTACAGCGATTTAAAACAAACCTTTAAAACATAAATTAGAATAAACCTTGCGTTTCTTGGTTTATTTCTTCTTCTAATGCTTTATCGTTAGTGCTTTTAGCAATGGATGTAGCGTATTCGACCAATGTTTTAGCAGCAGCCGCATCACCAGTTGCAACTTTAACTTTAGCTAATACATAACTGCCTTGCGCTTCATAGTAAGCACCGCCTTGATCTTTGGCGAATTTAATAATTTTATTTAAAGTTTTTTCTGCGCTTACATAACTTTTGGTCAATGCTTGGTAACGGCCTAATTCAATGCTGGTGTGCGCAAATTGATCTAAAGTCCCAACCGTATCGTGCATTAAATAAGCTTTAAGCTGGTACTCAAGCGCTAAATCATGTTGATTCATATTGTGGTAGGTGAGCGCGACATTTTCGTAACTCTCACCCCGCTCATTATCATTTGCAGCAAGCTTGCTGCCTTGCATATATGCTTCTAGGGCTTGTGTAAATTGCTTATTTTCAGCGTAAACACCCCCGATTGAATTGTAGGCAATACGCTCAAAAGCCACATTTTTAGCCGTTCTTGCATTCAGAATGGTTTGCTGAAAGCTAGCAATTGCAGGCTCAGTTTGCTTGAGCGCATTATAGGTTCTGCCCATTAACAATGTGGCAATGGTTTTGTCAAAAGGGTCGGCAGATTTTGTTTCGGCTTGCTTGAATTTAATCAGTGCACCGCTAAAATCATCTTTAGCGGCAAGTGCGCGGCCTTGGCAAATAAGCGCATCTTTAGCTTGAATATTGGTTTCGGTGCAGTTATCTGGCGTAGAATTTTCTGCATAAGAGTTATTTAAAAACAAAGAGATAACCAATAAACTTAAAGCTACTTGTAGTTTCATTATTACACCTAAATATATTTTTATACTTTTAAATAGTTAATTTACGTATGTGACAGATTTTTTAGCGCCTAGTTCAAGCAAGCAATGCAAGTAAACCTGCTTCATCCAAAACCACTAAACCAAGTTCAAGTGCTTTATCTAGCTTACTGCCAGCTTCGCTGCCCGCCACTACGAAATCTGTTTTTTTAGATACGCTGCCGCTCACCTTGCCACCTGCAGCTTCAATTTTTTCTTTAGCTTCATCACGCGACAAATTTGGCAACGTACCAGTGAGTACAAACGTTTTGTCCACCAGCGCACCAGTTGCAGGCTGTTTGCCGTCCGTTTCAGGCCACGTGATACCTGCTGCTAACAGCGCCTTAATTACGTCTTTGTTATGTTGCTCGCCAAAAAAGTTAGTAATAGACTCTGCCACTACAGGGCCGACATCATTCACTTGCAATAAATCTTCTATGCCAGCGATCATTAAAGCTGGCAAATTACCAAAATGTTTGGCTAAGTCTTTAGAAGTACTTTCGCCTACATTGCGCATGCCAAGCGCGTAAATAAAGCGTGCCAGCGTAGTGGCTTTGCTTTTCTGTAACGCATCAAGTATGTTTTGCGCTGACTTAGTCGCCATACGGTCTAAATTACTTAACGTATTTAAGTCTAGTTGGTAAATATCCGCCAAGGTATGTACCAAATTAGCTTCTACCAATTGGTCGGCCAGTTTATCACCCAGCCCTTCAATATCCATTGCTCGACGCGAGGCGTAATGAATAATGGCTTGTTTACGCTGTGCGGGGCAAAATAAACCGCCCGTACAGCGCGCTACAGCTTCATCTGCCTGCTTTAAAATGTGTGAGCCACATTCTGGGCAGACGGTTGGCATTTCAAAGCGCCTAGCGTTGGCTGGGCGGCGATCTAAAATCACGTTCACCACTTCTGGAATGACATCCCCTGCCCTGCGCACGCTGACGGTGTCGCCAATATGCACATCTTTACGGCGTACCTCATCTTCATTATGCAGCGTGGCATTGGTTACCGTTACGCCGCCCACAAACACTGGCGCAAGCCTTGCCACTGGCGTAATGGCGCCTGTGCGCCCGACTTGCACGGTAATGTCTTCAACGGTGGTGAGCGCTTCTTGTGCAGGAAACTTATGTGCAATGGCCCAGCGCGGCGCACGTGACACAAAGCCCAGCTCATTTTGCTGATTAAATTGGTTCACTTTGTACACAACGCCGTCAATATCAAACGGCAGGTTTTCGCGCGCTAGCCCAATTTTTTTGTAGTAATCAAGTAGTCCAGCCAAGCCAATAACAACCTTGCGCTCACTACTTATAGGAAAATGTAAGTTTGCCAAATAATCCATTGCAGCGCTGTGGCTGTTGAGCGCAGGCGCGCCTTCTGCTACGCCTAGGCCGTACGCAAAAAAACTTAATGGGCGCGTTGCGGTAATTTTGGCGTCTAATTGGCGCAAGCTACCCGCAGCAGCGTTACGTGGATTAGCAAATGGCTTTTCACCTTTTGCATCTTGCGCTGCATTCAATTTTTCAAAATCACGCTTAAACATAAGCACCTCACCACGTACTTCTAGCAATTGCGGTAAATTTTCGCCCACCAAGCGCATAGGAATAGCACGAATCGTGCGTAAATTATGCGTAACATCTTCACCTGTATAGCCATCTCCACGAGTTGCGCCTTGTACAAAAACTCCATATTCATAGCTTAAAGTGATAGCTAAACCATCGAATTTTGGTTCTACTGCATATTCAATTTGGTCTTGTCCGAGCGCTTCACGAATGCGTTTATCAAAGGCTTCTAGCTCAGCAACTTCAAACGCATTATTAAGTGACAACATGGCTTGCCTGTGCGTATTGCTATTAAAAGCATTTACCGCTGAGCCGCTTACACGTTGGGTTGGGGAGTCTGGCGTAATTAAACTGGGGTGCGAAATTTCTAAATTTTGTAGCTCACGATATAGCTTATCGTATTCACTATCAGGTACTGAAGGCGCATCTTGTACGTAATATTCGTAGTCATATTGTGCAATTAAATTGCGTAATTGTGTACAACGTACTTCTAATGCATTTCCTGTAGAATTGTTAAATTCAAAGCCTTGCTGGCCTGTACTACCTGCCATTTTAAGAAAACAACCTACGTGCGCTATCCGAGCCTGGCACAATGCCGCGCACTAACATGGTGGCCTGAATCACCTTGAGTTGTTGACGGATTTTTTCTATTTGAATATCACCAAGTATTTTATTTTTATCATCCACCAACACCGCGTGCAAGCCAATTTCCATTTGCTTCGCAACTTGCACCATTTGTGTAAAGGCTTCAGCACATTGCTTAACGTGCGGAATATCTAATTGAAACGTGATTGCTTTAACCACTGAAGTTCTTAACATTTCAGGGTTGAATGGGTAATCTTCACGGTTAAACATTACAAAAGATGGTTGTGACGGATCGGCATTGGTAGCTTGTGCAATGTAATTAAATCGACCATCAGCACCAAGTGCAAAACCCTGCGCTTCAGCCAAGCCCCTTAATTTAGTGCCCGTAAATGCCCCATTTTCACCATGCACCAAATGAAAGCCTATGGTTTTATCCACGTCAATGCAAAACGCATCTAGCGCGTTAGCTTTTGCCAGTGCATCCTCAGTGCTTTGCCATTCAATTTGGCCGCTAATGGCTTGGCCTAAAGTTTCTACCGATAATTGAAAGCGATTTAAACAACCTCGTGAAGCCGCACCGCCACGATCAGCTAACTGCATACTGCAGGCCACTTTAGTAATTAGCTCAGAAGTCGGGCTAAAGTCTTGCAATAAGCTCCATCGGTTACTAACGCCTAACACATGCACAAAAACTGGTTTATCAAAGCCATCAAATAGTATATCTATTGTATTGTTTAAAGTGCTAAGTGAAACTGTAGAGGCTAAATATAACACTGCTGTTAAATCCATTTGGCCGTGTAACATTGAGGGTAAGCTTAAATCTGGCATTGCCTCAACTTTCTGGTTGATGTGGCTTTCTGGTGCAACTAGTGGCTTAACAGGCTGCAAAACATCAGTAAATATTTCTTTAATTTCATCGACTTTGGTATTAGATTTTGGCGTAATAACTATGTCTGGCTCATGGGTGGATAAGCGCTCTAATTTAGTGTTAATAATATCGTCATATGCAGCTTCTATTGAAACTTCATCGGGTAAATCAGCTTCACCACCAATACTTTGAGGAAGCTTCACATAGCGATCATTCGTGTCACTAAACGATGGCTCACTTCTTGCGCTTTCAAAAAGTACGCTATCAATTTTAAAATCGTCTGCAGGGTACTTATCTATCGTACTGTAGGTGCTTGAAGGCTCCTCAAAATCTGGCTCAACTATTATTGCGTCACTCGGCAATACTTCGCTTGGCAATGCATCATCGAGCAATGCATCATTTTTAATAGGTGAAAAACTGTCTTCCACCTGGCGATGAAAGCGTCTTTCTTGCCACCAGTTGATAATAAGCATAGCGATGATAACCAGCGCGCCAGCAACTATTAACGATATTTGCAAATTACTCATTTAAGCTTAACCTTCAACATAACAACTCTTATAATTTCGCAACTTAAATTCACCACTAAATTAGGCAGCAAACTCATCAATCATACGCACAGCGGCTTCCATATCTACGTCCACAATACGTGAAACGCCAGACTCTTGCATAGTAACACCTATCAATTGCTGCGCCATTTCCATGGTTATTTTATTATGACTTACGTATAAAAACTGTGTTTTTTCAGACATTTTTTTCACCATCGCGCAGAAGCGCTCAGTGTTGCTGTCATCTAATGGTGCATCCACCTCGTCCATCAAGCAAAATGGCGCGGGGTTCAACCTAAACAAAGCAAATACAAGCGCTAAAGCTGTAAGCGCCTTTTCACCGCCTGATAGCAAATGAATCGTGCTATTTTTCTTGCCTGGTGGTTGCGCAAATACTTGCATGCCCGCATCTAACAGCTCTTCACCAAGCAGCTCAAGCCTTGCTTGGCCGCCGCCAAATAAGGTTGCAAATAACTCACCAAAATGGCGATTAGCCTCGTCAAAAGTCGCTTGCAAGCGCCCTCTTGTTTCTTTATCTATCTTGCGAATCGCGTCTTCTAGGGTTTCTGTTGCGTCTAACAAGTCTTTGCATTGGCTGTCTAAATATTGCTTGCGGGTTTGCTCAGTTACTAGCTCTTGAATAGCGGCTAAATTCACTGCGCCTAAAACTTCAATACTTTGCGTAAGCTTGTCACGTTTACTTTCAAAGTCACCGACTTTTAATTTATTGTCAGGGCCATTTTGTGCTTCAAGGTGTTCAGTCAATTGTGTTTCATTTAGGTTAGAAGCTGCGCTAGAAGCCGTTAATTCTGCTTGGCATTGCTCAAAATACAAGCGCGCTTCTTGCTCAGCTAATCGACTCGCTTCTAACTTGTCACGTAATGGATGCAACAACTGTTCATTTTGCATGCGCGTGCGCTCTTGCTGCAATAGTGCTTGTTCGCACTCGCTCATAGCATTTCGTGCTGCGGCTAAAGCTTGTTCACGTTGCTGTTTATGGTTCAATGCAGCTTCTAAATTGGCTTTTAGTGTTTCCATTTTTGTAGCTGCAAGCGTTGTCTCCACTTCATCGCTACGGAATTTCAGCCCAGTATTTTCTTCAAGTAAATTGTTAATTTTACTATTTAATTCATTGATACTATTATTATTTAATTTTATATTGAATGACTTTTCTTGATGATTACGTTCTAGCATTTGCAATTGATTGCGCGCTTCATTAAAACTCAATTCAGCATTTCTCTTGGCTTCATCTGTGCTTGTTTTGCTATTTTGCAATTGCGCTAAACTTTGTGTAATTTCGCTAATTAACAGTTCTTTTTGTGCGGTTTCAGCTTTAAGTTTGTTAATTTTTTCTATCGCTAACGCACAATCGTTTTGCAAGGCAGCTTGCCTTTGTTGTGCATTCAATTGCGTTTGTTTAAGTTGTTGCAAGGCTAAGTTTAGCTGATGCATTTGTTGAGTTGCCGCTCTCAACTGCTGATTATGCTGTTGCTGCTCAGTTCTCAACGCTTGCAAACTAATCTCAAGTTGTGAAACTTGGCTTTGCGCTTCGACCAAATTTTGTTGCAAAATTGGTAATTGCGCTTGCAAAGATTCAAGCTGCGCCTGCCTTTCCAGCACGCCATGCAATAATGATTGTGCGCCAAAATACGTCACGCTGTGCTTGGTATAAATATCACCTTGCTTATTGACTAGATACTCGCCATTTGCAAGTTTTTGACTAGCAGTCCTAGCATCCACGCCATCTTCAAGCCAATAAGCGCCAGAAAGCCAATCTTGCACAACGGCTTGTTGTGTAGGCTCAATTTTTTCAATAAGTGCATATAGAGCATTTTTATTGACGGCTTGATTTGCAGGTAAAGAAGAATCTACCGCAAGTGTTAATGCGCTTGGTGAGCGAGAGTTAGCTTCAAGTTTATCTGCCACAATCGCATTTAACCTAGCGCCCAAAGCCGCTTCTAGTGCTGTTTCCCAGCCTTTTTTGATACTTAGGCCTTGCCAAATTCTTGCGTTATTTTCTAAGCCCGTTGTTTGCAACCAAGCGCTTAATGCGGCTTCGTCATTACCATTTTTCATGGTTTGCTGAATTTTGGTCAATGAGCCAATTTCCGCTTCTAGCAAGCTTAATTCACGCTGTTTTATGGTGTGCAAATCACGCTGTGCCTTAAGGTCAAACACCACAGTTTGTTCTTTTTGCACGGTTGCTGCTGCAAGTTTTTCTAATATATCAACTTCCACTTCAGCATTGCTGACTTGCAATTGTTTTTCCGTAATCGCGTCATCAGAAGTGATTTGCAAACCACTCAAACTTTGCTGCAAGCGTTGCAATTGCTCGTTAGTTTCCGTCGCCGTACGTTCTATATGTCCAATATTAGCTTGCTCCAAGCGTAAACGCTGCTCTGCGTTTATTAACGCGGCTTGGCTGGCATTAGAGGCGGTAAGCGCAGTTTGATATTGTTGTGAAAGCGCAGGCACAGCTTCTCTCGCTATTTTAATGGCGTTTTCTGCGCTTACAAAATCGGTGTTGGCAGTCAACAATTCGACCTGCGCAGTTTGCAGTGCGCTTTCAAAATTGCCACGTTGCGCGCTGTTTTTTTCAAACTGCGCGCTTAACTGTTGTAGCTGCAATTGCATACGCTCACGCGCATCGGCAGTGTTTTTAACTTGATTCTCTAAGTTTGAGACTCCTGCATTGGCCTCGTAATAACTCGCCTGCGATTGGTTGACGGCTTCTGTAGCGGTAAAGTTTTGTTGCCGCACAATTTCCAAAGCACTTTCATTACTACGCAAACTTGCCATTTGCGCTTCTAACTCGTTCACTAGCTTTTCTACGTTACGCTGTGCTTTTCCCCACTGCGCACTGGCATCACGTTTTTTTAATAGCCACACTTGGGCTTTAGTGATGTTTAACGCGGCTTGTAACTGATGATATTGCTCCGCGACAACGGCTTGCGATTGCAAACGGACAATTTGTTTATCTAACTCACGCAAAATATCCTCAACGCGCGTTAAGTTCTCACGCGTATCACGCAAACGTAACTCAGTTTCACGGCGGCGCTCTTTATATTTACTAATGCCTGCGGCTTCTTCCAAAAAAATGCGCAGTTCTTCGGGCTTGGCTTCCACAATGCGGTTAATGGTATTTTGACCAATAATGGCGTAAGCACGACCTCCCAAGCCTGTACCGAGGAATAAATCTGCCACATCACGACGACGAACAACGGTGTTGTTTATATAATAGGTAGAGCCTTTATCACGCTCAATAATTCGCTTAACGGAGATTTCTGCATATTGGCTCCACTCGCCAGAAGCGCCGCCTAAGCTATTATCAAATACAAGTTCAACAGAGGCGCGTGAAATAGGCTTGCGGTTGCCAGAGCCGTTAAAAATCACGGCATCCATGCTGTCGCCACGCATTTCTTTGGCGGATGATTCGCCCAATACCCAACGTACAGATTCCATGACATTGGATTTTCCGCAACCATTTGGCCCAACCACGCCTACGCGCTGCCCGTGGATATGCAGCGTTGTTGGGTCAACAAACGATTTAAAGCCAGCAAGTTTTAAGTGAGTTAAGCGCAAGTTTTAGATAAAATCTTAGTTTTTTATGATGTGTTTGAATAGAACGTTATAATAACGTTTTTTTTGAACCTTTGCCTCATGACAACGACAAGTTTAGGCGGAAAACCCACCGCACAAGCCAGTAAAACGCTAGAAACGTTTGAAAATCCAAACACGGCGCGTGATTTTCATATCCATATGGAAATCCCAGAATTCACGTGCTTATGCCCAAAAACTGGACAACCTGATTTTGCAGTGATTTACTTGGACTACATTCCAGACCAAGTTTGCGTAGAGCTTAAAAGCTTAAAGCTGTATATGTGGTCATTTAGAGACGAAGGCTGCTTTCACGAAGCAGTTACCAACAGTATATTAGATGACTTAGTGGCAGCAACGCAGCCAAAATTCATGCGTGTGACAGCTAAGTTTTACGTGCGTGGCGGCGTGTTTACCAATGTGATTGCCGAGCATCGCAAGGCTGGCTGGCAACCACTACCACGCGTAGATTTAACGCAGTTTGAAAGCAATTCAAATACGCGCGGCTAATGCCCAGTTAAATGTTGCAGTAAATTTACATTAAAACTGCTGAAAATCATTGACAATCACCCTGCCCGTCTTTATTATTGCGCCTCGCTGACAGCTGAAGTGTTTCTGTATAGATTTGGCAGTGAAAAGCGCGTGGTAACGGGGGTATAGCTCAGCTGGGAGAGCGCTTGCATGGCATGCAAGAGGTCAGCGGTTCGATCCCGCTTACCTCCACCAAAAGTAGTTAAAATCTGTAAGAATCAGCTTAGAGATTTCAGTATTTTGTAGTACAATGTTGCACTTATTGCGCTGCAGCTAGCGTAGTAATGAAATTCTTAGGTCCCCATCGTCTAGAGGCCTAGGACACCTCCCTTTCACGGAGGCGACCCGGGTTCGAATCCCGGTGGGGACGCCAGTTTTAAATAATTTAATTCAATAAATTAACCAGCACATCTTTAAAATTGATGTTCTGGTTTTTTTTCGCTTAGTTATTTTATAAGCACACGCCTCATACCGTTAACCCTTAATAAAAAAATTATACGATTCCCATCTATACGTGAATGATTTCAGTAAGTTACAGTATTATCCGTATAAACTATGTTAAGATTATTGCTAATTTAACACATAATAAAAGCCAATAATGCTAAACCCTAACAATCGTTTATCCAAAGTAATTTTAGGCACAACTCTTGCTGTATTGATTGTGGTGGCGATATATTTCAGACCCACACAACAGCAACTGAATGTAACACCTATTGATTTATTTTGGGTTGACTATTTATTAACCATACTTATCACCTTCTCTGGCGCGGCAATTGCGAGTTGGTTTATTTGCTACCTAATCATACGATATGAGCATGTACACGCTCACTTTAGCCACGATCATACTGATGCTGGCCCACAAAAATTTCACACTTCTCCCACCCCTAGGATTGGTGGCTTAGCCATATTTGGCGGCTTGCTGGTAGCATCAGGAATAGAGCAAGTCATACATCCAGAGGCTGCAAAGGCAGTGGATGATTTTGGTTTATTGCTGGTGGCGACGGCACCAGCATTTGTTGGCGGACTCATTGAAGATGTAACTAAAAACGTAGGCGTGGCGCAGCGCCTCTTATTAACAATGATTTCGGCGGCCATAGGCGCATGGTTGTTGGGTGCTATTATTCACCACATTAATATTCCCATGCTTGATCAATTGATGAGTTGGGCGCCTCTAGCGATTGTATTTACAGTTTTTGCGATTGGCGGTGTTGCAAATGCCATCAATATTATTGATGGCTACAATGGCCTAGCAAGCGGCTTTTCAATTTTTGCGCTGATTAGTTTAGCCTTTGTTGCAGCACAAGTTGGTGATAATTTTATTTTTGTGGCGAGTGTCGGCATGGCAGGTGCTATGCTGGGGTTTTTAGTCTGCAACTGGCCGAAAGGCAAAATATTCATGGGCGATGCTGGTGCTTATCTGCTTGGTTTTGTTTTAGCTGAGCTTTCAGTTCTTTTAATTAGCCGCAACCCTACTGTTTCACCTTGGTACCCATTGCTTTTACTTGGCTACCCAGTATTTGAAACACTTTTTTCTATGTACCGCCGTAAGTTTGTGCATAAATCCACAGTGGGAGAGCCTGACGCACAACACTTTCATCAACTACTTTTTAAATGGGTTGTTCGTAACAACATTCGTGCTGGGCAACCTTTTTTAACCACCGAAAATAATAGCCGTGTTGCACCTTATATATGGCTACCGGCCATACTTGGCAGTACTTATGGCGCGCTATTTTGGCAATCAACCATGATGCTAGTTTTGGGATTTGTTTTAGGATGTACGCTTTATGTTATTCTTTACTGGCGCTTAGCAAAACTAAAATATATTGACAGACGTGCGACACCTAGAGACTAAACTATATAGTACCGATGTAAAAAAATTTATGAAAATACGCACTCGTAACATTTGCAACACTTTAGCCATTCCTTGCATTTATATAGTAGCATTGGGTTGGCACGCTACTAGCTACGCACAAGCACCCACTGAATTACCCGCTGAAATATACACCCCAACGTTACGCATGGACTACACATTAGCATTGGTAAGTGAACCAAACCTAAGTAAACCAAACCTAGATAAGCCAAATGCAGAAGCCAACAACGCAGAAATCAAGCGTAACAATGACAAGCTAAGGGAAACAAATAAAGTCACGGAAGTTAGCAATCAACCCTCATTAAAAACCACCCCTACCAGCATACGCATGACCTACGAATCACTTAGCCTACCAGCTGGGGAGAAAATGGGCATGCTTGGTGGCGACTTACTTTTTAACGTAAGCGACAATATGCGTTTAGGTGTTGGTAGTTATGGTGCGGTGCGTGGCGAACGTGGCGGCTTTATTACGCTGGGTGTAGAAGGTGAAATGCAGCACCGCTTAAGTCAAAATTGGCTAAGCCACGCTGGTTTATTTGTTGGTGCAGGTGGTGGTCGCGGTGGCTACACTTTATCAGGCGGCGGCTTAATGTTACGCGGCGATGTAGGCTTAACTTATGAAACCGCAGGTTACGGCAACCTCGGCTTTGGCGTTAGCCATGTGCGCTTTCCTTCAGGCGTTATTACCAGCACACAACCTTACATCAATTATGAGCTGCCATTCAACACGCTACTTAGCCCAAGCTGGCAAGATAAACCACTCAATGCCAACAATGAACGTGTCGACCCAATTCAATCTGGCCAAAACGAATTTGCACTAGTAAGCCGCTACTATAAAATCCCATCATCCGCAGTGCGCGATAATGGGCAACCACAAAGTAGCAGCTTAAAACTACTTGGCGTTGAATGGTTATCTTACTTAGATGATCGTTGGTTTCTTAAAGTTGAATCTGAAGGCGCAATGGGTGGCGAAAATACTGGCTACATGCAAATATTGTTAGGTGGCGGCTACCGATTACCCTTAACAAGAAGCACCGCAATTAAGCTACACACTACCGTTGGCCCTGCTGGCGGCGGTGGAGCAGATACAGGCGGCGGCATACTGCTTGATACCGGCATTGCCTTACAACAAAACCTAACACAACACACAGCACTTGAGTTGTCAGTTAGCGACGTGCGTGCGCCATCAAAAAGTTTCGAGGCACTAAGTCTTGGGCTTAAACTTAACTACCAATTTGGCCTACCCAGTGTTTCCAACCAAGCAATTTCATGGAATGCGTTAAACGACTTTGACGCCCAAAAAATGCGCGTAAGAGTTGCAAACCAAACTTACTTTAAAGCAGACCCTCAATGGCGCGGAGTCTTTGTTGATAAGCCAGTTAGCAACCTAGGCGTACAAATGGATTACTTTATATCACCAAACTTATTTATCACAGGTCAAGGCCTAGCCGCCTACGCAGGCAAAGCTGGCGCTTATATGGTAGGTGAAGTCGGCCTAGGTACGAAATGGGCAATTACAGATAACTGGTTTGTAGAAAGCGAGGCTCTGCTAGGCGCGGCTGGCGGCGGCGGTCTAAGAGTTGGCGGCGGATTAGTAGCACAAGGAAACGCCTCTATAGGCTACCAAATAACTGACTCACTCTCAATTTTAGCAACTGCAGGTCGCATGCAAGCCATAAAAGGTGACTTTAAAGCTAATGTAGCAGGCGTATCACTGGCTTATCAATTTACGGGGTTTGCCGCGAAGTAAACCGTAGATTAGACAATGGGGGTGTCCTGAATTTTGTGTAAGTAGCGGTTAATTACTGCTGAGGCATCCTCTCCTCAAATTGAATAGTAAACCTATTTAAAGCAGGTTTCCAATCACGCAGTGGCATCGTCCATTTCTTGCTGATGTTATTCAGCGCCAAATAGAATAATTTCATGACAGACTCATCGTTTGGAAATGAGCCGCGGCTTTTAGTTACTTTACGTAAACTCATGTTCACCGACTCAATGTGGTAATCACCCGTTACGTTAGACATATAATAATGTCGAAACAAGAACGGAGAATAAGCAATGAAAGGTATCAGATATACAGCAGAATTTAAGGCTGAAGCACTTAAACAAATCACCGAACGGGGTCATGGTGTTGTTGAAGTATCTAAGCGTTTAGGCGTGTCAGATAAAAGCTTGTACAAATGGCTACGTGAAGCCGATTTACAGAAACAACCACAATTTAGCAAAGATGTTGCAGCCCTAAAGCAAGAAGTGACTAGGCTTAACGCCGCCCTCAAACGCGCCACCGAAGAACGTGACATCCTAAAAAAGGCCGCCGTGTACTTTGCCAGCCACCTAGAGTGAAGTACACCTTTATTGACCAGCATCTAAGTGAGTTTAGGGTTGTCAGCATGTGCCGAGAGCTCAAAGTGCATCGCAGTGGCTATTACGCGTGGAAAACTGAACCGTTATCAGCACGAGCCATAGAAGATGTGAAACTGCTGATCGAGATTAAGCAGTCCTATGAGGACAGCCAAGGCATTTATGGCAGTCCACGTGTGCATCGTGATCTACGTGAGGCTGGTTTCAAGTGCGGTGAGAAGCGTGTAGCAAGACTCATGCGTCAAGCAAAGCTTAAATCAGTGCGCGGCTACCGTCGCCAACGCTACAAATCTGGCAAGCCTGCGATTGCCAGCCCTAATCATTTGCAACAACAGTTCGAAGTGAGCCGGCCTGATGAGGTATGGGTCACTGATATTACGCAAATCAGAACTTATGAAGGTTGGTTGTATGTGGCTGTTGTTATCGATTTGTATTCTCGCGCTGTCGTGGGATAGTCTATGCAGGCCAACATGCGTACCGAAGTGGTTTTGGATGCCATGCTGATGGCCAAGTGGCACAGGCAACCGCAAAAGCCTGTGATGATTCACTCAGATCAAGGCAGTCAGTTTGGTAGCAATGAGTTTAGTCGAAGGTGCAAAGAAAACAACCTAGTTACCAGCATGAGCCGTAGGGGCAACTGTTATGACAATGCAGTAGCTGAGTCATTTTTTAGCAATTTGAAGAAAGAAAAGATTAAAAACCGAATCTATAATACAAGGGAGGAAGCAAAATCAGACGTGTTTGAGTACATTGAAATGTTTTACAATCGTAAACGACGTCATGGCTATCTTAACCAGATGAGCCCGATGGCATTTGAAGCGTTACAAACTGGAACTACTTGAATGTCTAGTGAAACGGGTGATTACCATGTTTGATGTTTGGGAATCAGTTGTGGCTCAAAGCTGCCATCACGGTCGCGGGGGATTTCAATTGGGAGTTCACCAAATTCACCCTTGAGCGTTTTGCGGCTTTTACCGTTGCGGGCATTGCCTGTGCTGTTGGTCACAGCTTCATGCTTGCTATGACCGAGATGCTCAGCCAATTCAGCTTGGAGTGCACTTTCAACGAGTGCTTTGGTCAGTTGTTTGAGAAGACCATTCTCACCAATGAGGTCTTCTGGCTTTTTATAATCAGCTAATAATTGATCAATTAAATCTTTGGGTAAGGCTTTTGGTAAGGTCATTTTTAATCCATTTCTGAAAATAGCAGTTTCCTGCAAAATGACTACTTACACAAAATTTCTTACCCCCTAGACAATACCTGCGGATGGTATATTTATTCGTTTAACGCGCTTACTATTTGTGTTACTGCAACCTCTGGAGAGAAAAGTTTTTTTGATAAGTTTTTACACTGAATATCAAAGTTATGGCTACTACTAACTTCTGCTACAAGCTCTTTAGCAAGAAATTCTAACGTATCTACGGAATTGTCTGTGCAAACACGACCGACATTTTCCTGAGTAATCAATTCAACCAAATTGTTCCCAGTATTGATGCTTGCCAGCACTGGCAACCCAGCCTGCATATATGTAAGAAACTTACCTGGTATATTGTGTGTTTTGTGACGCGGGTCTAACGCAACAATACCAATATGGCACTGGGCATATAACCCAGAAATCTCAGTCGGGTCAATTTCATCATAAAAAAGTACGTTATCTAAACCGCGTGATTCTGCATCATGACGCATTTTCTTAGCATCGCTTCCACGACCGACAAACAGGAAGCCTAAATCACGTCGAGCATATAAACGTTCAGCCAAATCAATGATAATATTCATTCCTTGTGCAACACCCATATTACCTGCATACACAAAAATAGTTCGTCCAGCTAAAATGCTATCAGCAATTTTAATTGTTGAGCCTATATTTGGCGAATCTGCCAACCAGTTTTGTAACACTTCAACTCGTCGTTTTGATTGGCTTACCCAAACGTCAAAATAAGCTAGATTTGAGGATGTTTGCACACCAATTACATCCGCAACTGAATACTGGTAGTGTTCAATAGCCTTAAAAAATCGATACGGTAATCCTCGACCAAGCAAACCCATATCAACAGCCCACTCTGGGAAAATATCTCGAATAATCAAATAGCTACGACAAGCGCTAGTTTTTTTCAATACACTTGCTAATGGGCCTAGGAATATTGTTGGCGAGTACCAAACTACGCCACTCCAGAGCTCTTCAGAAAAAGGACTTTTTCTGAAGTTATGCAACATCACAAAAGGTAGCATAAATTCATTTATAGTTCGTTTGACATAACCAATATCTTTAGTACGAGGTGCCTTTAGCCGCAAAACTTGTACGCCATTCATGTGATCTAATGACCATGGTGATTCTAAATCAGCTGAAGGAATAATCACTGTTGGCTGGTGTCCTTGCTTAACCATCTCTAGCGACAAATCACGCAATTGTACCGCTGCCGATGAACGTATTGGAGGAAAGGCATCAGCAATCAAAGCAATACGCATAATACTTACTTTGACCAAACAGTACGATTCACATAATCTACATAGCTCAATACAATACGAACTACTTGATGTGAGACGTGAGGGTTTTCATAATCCCCTACGGGCAACACAGAACGCTCGCCACGTGTAAACTGCTTTGTAACTGTTTGGACAGCAGCTAGCACTCGATTACGTTTTAGACCGCTCATTATCAATGTCCCCACATCCATACCCTCTGGACGCTCGTGAGCATTTCGGATAGTAATTGCGGGTAAATTTAATAGGGACGCCTCCTCTGTGATTGTACCGCTATCAGACAGTATGCAAAAAGCGTTCATTTGTAGTTGTATATAATCAAAAAATCCAAATGGCTTATTAAAAATTATTTTGTCACTTAAGTTGATATGATTTAGCTCTTCAAGACGTTTACGTGTTCTTGGGTGTGTAGAAACTATTACTGGTAGATTGTATTGTTCAACTAGGCCGTTGAGTGAATCTAACAGATCACTTAAAGAGTCAGCTGAGTCGACATTCTCTTCTCGATGAGCACTTACAACAAAATATTTATGTGAATCCAACCCAAGTCTAGTAAGCACATCAGACTTGTGAATTTTCGGTAGGTAATAATCTAACACCTCGCGCATATGTGAACCAGTTTTAATAATTGTTTCTGCTCGAACTCCTTCAGCTAGCAGATAACGCCTAGCATGCTCAGTTAACACCATATTTATGTCTGAAAGATGATCTATCACTTTGCGATTTAGCTCTTCAGGCACCCTTTGATCAAAGCAGCGATTGCCAGCTTCCATGTGAAATATAGGTATTTTTCTCCGTTTGGCGGATAGTATAGCTAAACAAGAGTTCGTGTCCCCATATAACAATACAGCATCTGGCAGCTCTTTCTCTAGCACTTCATCACTTTTGGCTATCACTTGTGCAATTGTTTGCGCAGCATTTGAACCCGCTGCTTCTAAAAAATAATCTGGCTTACGAATACCAAGTTCATCAAAAAATATTTGATTTAACTCGTAGTCATAGTTTTGGCCTGTATGCACCAAAATGTGTTTTGTATGCTTTTCTATCTCGGCAATAACACGACTCATTTTAATTAACTCTGGTCGCGTGCCTACAATTGTCATTACTTTAAGCATTTAATTCCCCACGAATGTAATCTAGCTTTAAGAGAAGCCCCTTCACGCCATCTACATTCAAACGCTCAGTGTTATGTGAAGTATAATCATCAATATCTGCTATTTCGCACTCACCTTCAACAAAGTACTTGTTGTAATTGAGGTCTCTATTGTCGGCTGGTATTCGGTAATACCTCTCCATATCTACTGCTTTAGCCATTTCTTCTCGTGAAATTAACGATTCGTAAAGTTTCTCACCGTGCCTAGTACCAATAACTCGAACTAGAGATTCACGACCAAACAACTCCATTAAGGCCGTTGCTAAATCCCCTACAGTTGAAGCTGGTGCCTTTTGCACAAAAATATCGCCCTGTTCGCCATGTTCAAATGCATGCAATACCAAATCAACAGAATCTTCTAGCGACATCAAAAATCGTGTCATATTAGGGTCTGTTACAGTAAGTTGTTCACCATTCTTTAACTGGCTGATAAACAAAGGAATCACAGAGCCGCGCGATGCCATTACGTTGCCATATCGCGTTGCACAAATAACAGGGCCAGATTCTGGAATCATGCGCGACTTAGCAACCACAATTTTTTCCGCCATTGCCTTACTAATGCCCATAGCATTTATTGGGTAAACCGCCTTGTCTGTGCTCAAAACAACCACACGCTTTACGCCTGTTGCAATTGCAGCGTTAATCATATTATCAGTACCAAGCACATTTGTACGTACTGCTTCCATTGGGTAAAACTCGCAAGAGGGTACTTGTTTAAGCGCAGCCGCATGAAAAACATAATCAACACCAACCATCGCTTGCGCCAAGCTATCATAATTTCGCACATCGCCAATATAAAACTTAACCTTATCATTTGCTAATGCAATGCGCATATCTTCTTGCTTTTTTTCATCTCGACTAAAAATGCGAATTTCTTTTACATTCGTATTTAAGAAACGCTTAAGTACTGTATTACCAAAAGATCCTGTACCACCAGTAATCATTAACACTTTGTTATCAAACACAATATATCCCCATAATAAATAGTTAAAACTACAATTTGATTTGAATTAACCAAACTTGTGCATAGTGGTTATTAAATCAGGCCAGCTTGGCGGCACATACCCAGTCAATGCGCGAAACTGCGATGAATCTAATGAGCGATCAATCACAAAATTATCGTTTGGAATAATCTCAATTTTTTTACCATATACTTTTGCTACAAGTTGCAGCAAATCATATTTGTTGATTGGCTCAGCTGAAACATGGTGCAAACCATGTAGTTCAGGGTGTGGAATCACATAATCACGAATGATGCGTGCAATTTCCACTGTCGGCAGACCAGAAAAAATTGCGCGCTTAAAACCCTTAACACTCCCCTTTTGTGCTAAAAACCAACCTATTAGGCTTCTAGCACCACCTAACTCATGGCCAATAATTGAGGTTCGTAAAGTAATAGCATTTGGGTAATCAACCTCCCCCAAGTATTTGCTACGCCCATAAAGGTCATAGGCATCAGAAAAATCAGCTTCTGCATACATGCCTTTAGAACCTGAAAAAACACAATCTGTACTCATGTGTACCAAACGTGCGTTAGCAACCGCACATAGCCGTGCCAAACGGTGCGGCAATATTGCATTGATAGGTAATGCTGCCAGAGGATCATCTGCCTCTGCCAACTGTTTAACCAAACCAATACAGTTAATCACAACATCAGGATGCACGCTCGCAAATAAATGAGTCAGGCTGTCAAGATTCTCGACATCTATTCCCGTAATAATATTAGGATGTAGGCTTTTAGGTAATAAGCATAATGCGCTAGGTGAACGAATAGACCCAAAAACTTGATGCTCTGGGCTTTGCTCAAACAGGCGCATTACTGCATTACCGAGCATACCAGATGCTCCTAATACTAAAACTCTCATTAATTTCCCTAAATAATTACCAATAGATTTATAGCATTGCTACTTATTCTTTATCTTATACTTGTAAGCTAAATGACCTTCACTATATCTAGCGGAGGAGGACTATTGGTAACCATTGAGGTATAAGCGCTCAGTGCATCACGTCCAATTTTATCCCATGAATATTTTTCCAAAACCAGTCTGCGACCTCTTTCCCCCATAGCCTGCAGCTCAGAGGAGTCTGTATTCATTGCTAATTTTAGCGCTCCCGCGATACCACTCTCACCTGGAGAAACCCACCAGCCGCATTTATAATCTTGGAGATCCTTCCATGGGGATCCCGTTGTGGTAATCACAGGTATAGCATTAGCCATCGCCTCTGCAACTGCTATACCAAAGTTTTCGGAATAAGTCGGCAATATAAATAAGTCAGCATTCGCAAAACAAGCTAACTTATCATCCCCCTGCACCATACCAACAAATTCAAAATCAGACGCTAAACCACGCAAGGCTATCGCTGCCTGCACTTCAGCTTGATGGTTATTTTCATCTGGCCCTGCAATTACAACTCTCCAATTTTGATTGCGAACACTTGACCAAGCCTCCACCAAATCAAGCAACCCCTTTACAGGATGAATTCGCGAAAGAAATAAGATGACGCGTTTTCCATTACGCGGGTTGCCGGCAGGTAACTCACTGCAATCTACACCATTAGGTATCATCGCGATAGGTTGAATGATATTCAAGCGACGAATACTTTCAACCTCCTGCTCTGCTGTAGCAAAAAACATAGTGGCATCACTATTTATCTTGCCTTGGTATGTCATAAGCGCAAAACGCTTTTTAAGCCATTTATGATTCAGCGCCCATGTTTCAAAACATCCATGCGGGGATACTGCAAATGGTATTTTGTGTTTCCGTGCAACAAACCAAGCCACAAAATATAGCGGATGCCACACGCCATGTAAGTGAAATAAATCAAAATTACGCTGCTTACAGAGTTTATTAAGTGACTTGTAAAATGCGATTAGATGTTTTAACTTATCCGTGCTAAAAAGCGCATGTTCAAGTCTGAAGTTAGCTGATTCAAAAGAAGGCTGTAATAAGCTCTCTGCACTATTTGATGCCGTCAATAAAGTAACTTGTGCTCCTGCCTTAGCTACAGACTCAGCATATCGTAATGCGGCTAATCCCAGACCGCCAGATGAGATGGCAACATCAGGAACAATATGTAATTGATTAAGCATGAATTATATTACCTTTAGCATTGAACGTGTCGTCATAAAAAACATAAATATTGCCTCATAATGGTCTATCCATCACCATTTTTTAGATAAAAATCTAAAGTTAGTATTAATCGTGTAACCCAAAGAAACCATTACAATGAATACAAAAAGTGACCATATAAATGATACATAAGCACCTAGCCAACTAGGGATTAAAAAAATCAAAATCGCGAACCAAGAAAGATGTCTCAATCCATTTCCACCAATGAAACTAACTAATTTAAAGTTCAATAAACAAAGAAATACTATATAAACTATAAAGGGAAGTATCCAATAATATGGGAGTATATAAAACCAAGCCACGAGACCTGGCTGGAAGGTGGTTTGCGACTCAAAGAAATACCCTGGTATATAATTCTGCCAAAGAAATAAATTAAGATTATCCCCTGGTGACATTCCTAATAATTTATAAATTACTTGCTGTGGAAGGCCGTCCGTATAAAAATTGCCCACAGTTCCATTTTCAATATATTGCGTAAGTTCAGGCTTCTTTACAATTTGGAATGAAACTGTAGAAATTAATTGCAGTCTAGAGAAAATAATTTCAAAAAAACCGGATAACACTTCAAAAAAATCAACATTTTGAATTAGTCCGACAACAGCATCAAATCCCAATCTCAAAGCGACTTTTATGTACATCAGAAAACTAGCGGCAATGAAAAACAATGGCGTAAAAACTGCAAAAGCAAGTAGCTTTTTGGCACTCAACTTTCTATTGCTTGAGTGAACCCATGAAATGGCACCGATAAACACTATAAAGAGCGCTTGCCCAATCCAGCCCCTAGCAATATTTGAAATAAAAAATAGCACCAAATTAGAATTTCTATAGGGGATTTTACTTTTTGCATACATCGTAGCTGCATAATAAACAAGAAAAAGCATATCAGGATTTATCACGTAAAATATAAACCGTAACGCCCCGCCCCCTTTATCCATATCGCCACCAGCACTGCCCGCAGAATATATGATTACAAATGCAAAAAATATTAACTGTATACAAAAAATTGTTACTGAGAATGCTTTGCTGTTTATTATTTTCTTATATTTTGGCTCATTTTCTTCCTTTTCATTTCCAATAAAGAAAATGAGTATGTATGAGCTTATTATTAACATTAGTGCGTAAAGTATCTGTTCGGCTGTTGGTGCTGGCCAGCTTGCATGGTCAGCAATTAGTTCATTTTTATCAATGATTACTAATGCCGCCCAAATATTTGCAGTAATATAAAGTGCAACAAATAGTAGCTTAACGCCAAGACTGGAATATAGTTTGCGCATATAAGAAACTCTTTTTAATTTTATAAAGCCCTAAAATAACTATTTTTACGTATCGGAACGTGAATAAAATCTTTGCGCTTAACCCTATATCACCAATACCTTCTCCAGCTTTGTTTATATAACGCAAGAAATTTGAATAATTACCGCTTTTCATAAATTGGTGTGCAATGGCAAAGTCTACATACTCAAGTCTTTTTAAAAAAGCAGGTTTATGTTCTGGGAAATCTAGTGACGCTTTTTTAAGGTAAATTTTTATCATCCTAAAAGCCCTCACGCCCTTTTCACCAGTTTGATCTCTAGAAATAGTGTCAACCCACGACCCCGTTGATGACGTACGATAATTAGACATAACCTCATCCAGCGAATAGCCTTTTTTCATTCCAGTAAGATAAAGTTCAATAAAAAAATCTCCTATGGGTGCTTTTCCAAACCATATTGGTAGTGCTACCAAGGCTTTCTTAGAAAAGAAATATGAGCTTGTAGGCGCAAATTGACCTAACCCACGCAATATGTCATTTACATTAAAAAAAGTAGGTGCCTGACATGGCCATATTTTATTCACGGTATCGTCATCACCACCAACACTTGCTGGGTGTGTAAAGAACTCTATATCTTTAAATTTTTTTGCCGTATTTAGCTGTTTCTGTAATTTATTTTTATCTGTCCAGTAATCATCACCCTCACAAATTGCGATAAACTCGCCCTGACAGGCTGAAAATATTGTTAATAAATTCACATTAGCACCTACATTTTCTTCCCCTGGCAGAACCCTAATTAGGGTGGGGTATTTTTTTGCATACTCTTCAATAATAATTGGCGTTCTGTCGTGACTAGCATCATCTCTAATAAGCAACTCAAACTGACAATCGAGTTCTTGCTCTACAATACTATCAAGACATTTTTTAATATATTGCTCTTGATTGTAGGTTATCACACAGACGGAAATCATTAGCTTCATAAAATTATTTCATTGTTGGTAATGGTTGCTGAATGCATACCCAACATTAAATAATATTCATACTCAATTAAGTCCTTAATTTTTAGTGATATTATTTCCAATTGAAAGCTTCCCATTTGTTATGTAATTGTATTCGTAAAAAAGAAGAGCTTAACAATGATATTAACAACAATGACACACTGATAATAACAATTACAAACAATACTTGCATACGGCTTTGTGGGAAATCTACTAATGCCTTTATCGCTAAACAAGAAAAAAAATTAAATAAGCCAATAACACCTACATCCTGAAGTATCCATTTCGCATGTAATCCTTTAAAAAAACTTTCATGCACCTTTGGCACCCATACTAGAAAATATATTACATTAGCTCCTAGCCAAGCATATCCCGCCCCTATTACCCCATATTGCATAGTAGACCAAATCAATGCTGGAATTAGCAACACTAAAAATAAGGCACTGCCTATTAAATGTAACTTTAAATCACTTTTAGCGAATTGTAGGTAATATGGAAAAGCCGCCAAAGCTAGAATACCATTGCCTAATGCGTATAATGTAAGTGTTGGTGCTACGTTGCGAGCTATATTTGCATCGCCTGTCCAAGCCCATAGCACTTGTTCTGCAAAGAAAGTTAATACGAGGGCGAGTGGTATTGCAATTACACTTACCATCTGTGTGGCATTTCGGTATAAGCGAATCAGCTCCCCATCATTACCCTCAGCAGACAATTTTGTCAGTCGAGGCAACAGTGCGCTGCTTATTGGGCCACTTATGACCATCACGCCGCTGGCAACTAGAACTGCAAGCGTAAAATAAGCATAGTCTTTTAGTGGTAACAAATTAGATAAAATCAGCTTATCTGTTTGCGTTACAAACACCCATACAGAACTTGTAAAGGCAATGCTTATCGAAAATTTAAGTACACTACTTAGTGGCTCCCACTGAAACTGAATACGCTGACTTACATCAACGTTAGGGAGCAATCTATACGCTTGCACTACCAGTACTATTAACTCAATTACTGCTAACAAAAGCTGATACGAAAAAAACTCAGTTGGACTAGTACCCACATAAACGAAAAATGGTATTACCAATACAAACCGAGCCGTCGCCATTACAATATTAAAGTTACTCAGCCAAACTAAACGCTCAAAGCCGTTAATGACTCCTCGGTGTAGACCGCAGACCCACCGCAACGCAATAATCACTGCCATTATCATAATGGCATTCCTGACCTCTTCCAGTGGTAATAGTTGCACTTTAAGCCAACCCGTTGCAATAGCTTCAGAGCCGAGCAATATTGCGATACCGCCAAGTAACGCCACAGCAATAAAAATCCCTTCCAGTGCCCGCAATAATTTACGTAGGCTAAGGGCATCAATAGCCCCACCATTAAATTGGGCGGCTGTTCGCACCATGGTAGGGGTAAGCCCCATGTCTAACAATTGAAACCAAGCTTGTAACATAGCAAAAAAACCAACTAGGCCATAAGCCTCACTGCCCATGTACTGAACATATAAAGGCACCATGATGATGCCTATTAGTGTGACGTATATCTGACTTACGTAGTTGGCGAGAATATTCTTTTTGAGCGACATATATGACGCTATTGGCTAGCATTAAGTAGGAATGCTTTTTCCAACTCAAGTAAATTACGCTTACGCTTTTTAATTAATTTTGCTGGAACACCTGCATAGATACCAAATGCTTTACAGTCCTGACGAATGAGACTAAGTGCACCAATTGCAACACCTATATCTAAAGTCACTCCTGGCAATATAACGCTTCCACTTCCGATAATTACATGTTTACCAACAAAGACATCTGCATGAGCAACATTAGTGTATGCCGCTGGTACCATCGGATTAGTCATGGCATCTCCAGAGTAATCATCACTGCTAGAGTAAATTGAAACTCGTGAAGAAATATTACAAAAATCCGAAAGGATAATCTTGCCCGCACCTATTAGCGAAGCATACACGGCTATATGGACATTATTCCCCACAACAATGCCGCCAGACCCAGCTGAAAGTACGCAAAAATCATCGATTCGCACGTTACTTCCGAGTGTTATATTAGAGCAGTTGTAAATTGAGGCCTTATCTGAAATAAGCACATTTATACCTACTGAAACAAACCCCATGTGCTCAATCTCAGCGCGGGTTAATAAAGCCATATTTAACCTTCACGAATTAAATCAACAATATAATTTAACTCACTTTGTAGGAGTTCAGGATAAATTGGTAAGCATAACACCTTAAATGCTGCATCAGTGGCCATGGGTAAATTGTCTCGATGTGCTGAAGACATTCCTCGATACATAGGGAAATCCGTAATTAACGGATAAAAATAACGTCGAGCAAAAACTCCTTGATCTTTAAGTTTTTGATACAACGCATCTCGACTGATTGGGTAATCTACATCTATAAGTATTGGGAAATAGGAGTAATTAGCAACTGCCTGACCTGCCTCCTGAACACATCGCACACCCTTTACACCTTTGAGCAACTTTCGATAGCTCTCGTCAATCTCTTTACGGCACATTAGAGCCTGGTCTATATATTTCAACTGCAACATACCTAACGCTGCGTTAAATTCGCTCATTTTTCCATTGATTCCAGGTGCTACTACAGTTAACTCATCGACAAACCCAAAGTTTTTGAGGTGATCGATACGTTGCTTAGTCTTGGCATCAGGGCAAATAATAGCACCGCCTTCAAAGGTATTAAACACCTTGGTTGCATGAAAGCTAAGCACAGATAAATCCCCATGCCTTAGTATGCTACCTTGCGTATCTTGCACACCAAAAGCATGTGCTGCATCATAAATAACTTTGAGGTTGTAATTATCAGCAATTTTTTTGATCGCCTCAACATCACATGGGTGTCCATAACAATGAACTGGCATAATAGCCGTGGTCTGCGGCGTAATCGCGGCTTCTATCTTTGCTGGATCTATGTTGAGTGTATTCGGGTCAATATCCACAAATACTGGCTTAATGCCATTCCATAGCAACGAATGAGATGTTGCAACGAATGAGTATGGGGTAGTAATCACCTCACCTGTGACCCGTAGTGTTTGTAGTGCAGTTACCAAAGCAATAGTACCGTTAGTAAACAAGGCAATGTGCTCTACACCCAAATAGTCACAAAGAGCTTTTTCTAACTGCTGATGAAAAGGCCCGCCGTTAGTCAGCACCTTATTGCCCCATATCTTTTCTAAATAGGGAATAAACTCTTCCAATGGGGGTAAATACGGCTGAGTAACATAAATAGGTTTGTTCATGTTTTTCCTTACTGTGTTAAGCGTTCAATCAAAAAGTTCGTTTGTTTCCATTACGCAAGTAACTGCGGAGCAAGTGCATACGTTTTACTGATGCAGTATCTTGGTATGTACGCTCGGAAGCCTCCCTAAAAAACGCCAAGAGGATTCCTATAAAAAATGTCAGAATAGTGGCAAGTACAATAATTAAAGCACGCTTAGGTTTAGATTTCTTTTCAGGCACTAAGGCTTTATCAACCACTTGAATGAGTGCTGAATCTTTGGCTTCATCAATTTTGGCAATTTCAAATTGCTTGCTTAATAGCTCAAATAAGGTTTCTTGATATTTAACATCGCGCATTTTACGGATGTACTCTAGCCCAACTTCAGGTACTTTACCTGTTGGTACAAAAATATTACCCTTACCTGTGGAGCTGTTATTACTTTCCACCTTTGCTAGCTGGCCTCTTAAGCCAGAGACCACTTCACGCAATTGCCTATAATCTGGGTTTTGCTCGGTAGCATAAGCGCGCATTGCAGAGAGTTCAACCTCTTTAACCGCTAGTTGAGCACGCAACTCGGCCACTGCTTTAATTATAGCCTCGCCTTGCTTGTCTAGAGCAATTAAACCTGTACGCTCTTGGGTTTCTTTTAAGGCAACCTCTGCGTTAGCTAAACTATCCTTAGTACCAACCAGCTGGTTTTCAAAAAACAATCTGCGGCGCGAAGCCTCAGTCACTGCAAGTGTTTTGTTGAGGCTGTCTAACTCTTCAACATAGGCATTAGTAACAGCTGCAGCTAAGTTTGGGTCTTCATCTGAAAATTCAATAGAAATGAAGCCATCTTTACCTGCCGTTATGGTAGTAGCATCCGCTAATTCTTTTCTAGCATCTGTAAGAGTTTTTGCTTCATATAAACGTTGCATTTTAAAGCGTTGAATAAGTGTATCAGCCATCGTGCGGCTTTTAAGCATGCCCACATGAAGGTCGCTAGGATTTTTCATGCCAATTGCTCCACCAGCTAAACCACCTAGACCACCTAGCTGACTAAGCATCATGCTAGCACTGGAAGTGACCTGTTGTGGTGGCAGAATAACAGATTTAGCTGTGTAAATATTGGGTAAAAGCAATGCAATTACTATTGCAACTATGGCCGACAACAGCGTGAGCTTAATAATGAAGCGATTATGCTTAGCAACCACTAGTAATAAATCCATCAAATTGATTTCATCATCAGGTTGTTGTATAGTCAATGGCGCTTGGTTTACTTGGGCTTGATTTTCCATAAAGCGCCTTACTTAAAACACGCCAATAGTTTTTAAGCTGGCTATACCAATGGCAAATTGGTAGAAAATTTGCGTCCAGTCTTTAAAGTCTTTGGTCAGGTTATATTTTTCTAGCTTTTCAGGCACTACAACAGTGTCACCAGGCAACGTCTTGCGACCACTAAAGTTACCATTACCAAACAAATAGCCGCCTTGACGCTTACTAAACACTAAGCCATCTGCACGTACTAGGTACATATCACTCTCATCACCATCGCGTGTTGGGCCACCTGCTTTATCAAGATAGTCGCTTACAGTTTTACCTTTTTTATACAGAAAAGCATTTTGGTTATATACAGTACCCATTACACTTACGGTTGAAGGCGTGGCTGGAATATACAGGCGATCACCATCTTCCAGCTCAACATCTGGCAGGTTTTTAACTTCTACCGCATATTCTGGCATTTCTAATACAATTCGCCCTGTGGCTTTCACTTGTTTCATTTTTTCTAGCAATGCTAACTGTGATTGAGCTTGTGCCTTTGCTGCCTCAACATCTTCTTTTGATAGCGCACCAGAGGCTGATTTTGCGGCGGTACGTTGCACATCAGCTTCCATTCTTGCCGTTATTTCGTCTAGCCTTTTTTGTTGCATTTGACGTGTAGCTTCACGGCTAAACTCGCTGCCATAAAGATAAGCTTGCGGTGACAACCCACCTACTCGCTCAACTAACTGGCGTAAAGTTTCACCCACTTGCACTTGGTACACACCTGGGTGCGCCATTTCACCTTCTAACACTACATACTTAGTGCGCTTAGCTACTGGCACTTGAATATCATCTTTAGAAAAAATAGTAATTACATCGCTAGCTTGTAGCAGTAAATCTTGAGCTTTATCATGGTCAATCACCGCTTTACCTAGGTTAAATGGGATCAAACTGGTTGTTAAATCATGGCTATTGAGCCGCTCCACTACCGCGTAATCCCAATTAACCTCAGCTACACTATGCTTTACTTCATTACGAAAAGTATCTGAACTAGAAACATCTTTATGCTTTGACTGATTTTGTGTGAGCCAATAATTATCAGTAATTAAGGCATTTTTATCTGGAATGATGTCACTAATGCGCAGCCCTTCTTTCCATGGGTGCCTTCTTGCGTTTAAGCCAGCTACATTTCCACGCAAAGTCACAGCGTTCTCAAAACGTGCTGATATGGCATACACCGTCACCAAATCACCATCTTGAATCGGCTTAGTTAAACCATCTTTACCCAACTCAAACTCATCTACCTTGCGGATTTCACGTGCATGAATGCGCTCTACAGAAACTTTTTGACCCGCCGCAACATTGGTTAAGCCGCCTGCTAATTTAAGTAAGTCAGATAAATCCTCACTACCTTTCAATTCAAATATCGCTGATGTATTCACACTACCTGACACCGCAGCCATTGCGCCTACTGATGGAATATAAATCACATCGCCAGAAAGTAGCTGCACGTCTTTAGATTTATCGCCTTTTAGCAACAAATCATACATATCAAACTCAGTAATAATTTTACCGCTACGCTTTAATTGAATGTGGCGCATAGAGCCTCTGGCTGAGGGGCCACCAGAAGCAAATAATGCATTTACTAACGTACTCAGCGAGCTTACTGTGTAATTACCTGGGCGTGCCGCTTGGCCAACCACAAACACTTGAACAGAGCGTAATTTACCTAGTGAAACATCTAGTTCAAAGTTTTGAAATGTACGGCTAATGGCAGATTTAATATGCGCCTGTAAGTTTTGATAACGCACACCTACTACGCTAATTTGGCCAACTTTAGGCAAGTTAATCATACCATTTCTATCTACCACCACATTTTGGTTGGCTTCTACCTGCCCCCAAACGCGCACCAACAGCTCATCTCCAGGGCCAATGGTATAATCAGGCATCACGGGAATTTGATTTACAGGTGCAAAAGTTTTTGGTGATTGGCGAAATAGATCATAGCCATACATAGGCATTGAATGACCTACAGATTGCTCTACAAAAGCCTGGAATTCACCTTTTAATTGAGGTTCATTTTTACCAGCATCAATATTTTGGTTTTGCAAGTCGTCAGATTTTTCTTCTGGTATCTGCGATTTAATTAAAGCTTCTGAGGCTTTATCTGTAGGAACATTTAGCTGTGTGGCAGGCGAAACGATTGGATTAGATAGGACCGATGACATTGACAAGCCTGAGCCTTTGCCAGCAACACCACTAATAGCATCTACTGCAAATGCCGTAGAAAAGCTCAACATCATTAGAATACTTAATATAAAGTTTAAGCTGTTTTTACGATCAATCATAGTTAAACCGCGCTTTTGCATATTTGTATTTAGATACCACAAGTTTAGTAAACGAAAATTTAAATAGTAGCCAGTTAAGCAATCTATTTTTAGATTGAGGAGATTTTGGCGAGTATTTTATCATTACGGATTCTACCTCAAAACTAGCGAGATCTGAATATAATTTGAGTAGAAATGAGTGTGGGCTGGCTTTGTAGCTAAATGTTCACATTGCTTAAAGCTATTAAAAGTGGTTGGAAAAGCTACTTTACTTAGCTAAATCCAGTTGATTTAATTGATCTGGTCAAATGTAAAAAAAGTGTACGCTGTTTTAGATTGTCATACGCTAAAACTTGCAATCTGTAGCGTCCAAAGCGATAACGCAGATGCATAATGTTGCAGGCCAATTAAAAAAGGGCTGAGAATGCATCTCAGCCCCTTTTATGCAATTATCACTTCACTAGGTGATAAATAGACGAGTTTATTGCCTTACACTACAACACAAAGTCAGCACCGACTAGTGATGCAACGCCTGTGAGCTGAATTTCAAAGTCAGCCAGCCCATCACCATTCACGTCTCCTGACACAATTCCTGATGCGAAGCGTAATTGCCCTGCCGCATTAGTAAATGCGCCTGAACCTATGTAGCTGAATGCATTATCCACACCACCCGTAATTGCATCAATACCAGAGAAGTCAAGCTTATCAATGCCATTAGTAAAGTCAGTAATGACATCACTTAAAACACCTAGGCCAGATTCACTTGCATTGTTATAGGTAAAGGTGTCTGCACCAGCACCACCAGTCATGGTGTCGCTACCACCAGCACCATTAAGTACATTGTTGTCATTATTACCAAACATGAGGTTGTTTAAGGCGTTGCCTGTACCTTTTAGATTGCCTACGCCTAGTGCAAGCATCTCTACGTTGTCGGCTAGGGTGTGGTCTATGTTGGCAATGACTAGGTCAAAGCCTTCTCCTACATTCTCTGTGACTACGTCTCCTGCGTCTGAAACAATGTAGGTGTCGTCTCCGTAGCTGCCTAGCATGGTGTCACTACCGCCTGCACCATTGAGTACGTTGTTGTCATTGTTGCCAAACATGAGGTTGTTTAAGGCGTTGCCTGTGCCTTTTAGGTTGCCTACGCCTAGTGCAAGCATCTCTACGTTGTCGGCTAGGGTGTGGTCTATGTTGGCAATGACTAGGTCAAAGCCTTCTCCTACATTCTCTGTGACTACGTCTCCTGCGTCTGAAACAATGTAGGTGTCGTCTCCGTAGCTGCCTAGCATGGTGTCACTACCGCCTGCACCATTGAGTACGTTGTTGTCATTGTTGCCAAACATGAGGTTGTTTAAGGCGTTGCCTGTGCCTTTTAGATTGCCTACGCCTAGTGCAAGCATCTCTACGTTGTCGGCTAGGGTGTGGTCTATGTTGGCAATGACTAGGTCAAAGCCTTCTCCTACATTCTCTGTGACTACGTCTCCTGCGTCTGAAACAATGTAGGTGTCGTCTCCGTAGCTGCCTAGCATGGTGTCACTACCGCCTGCACCATTGAGTACGTTGTTGTCATTGTTGCCAAACATGAGGTTGTTTAAGGCGTTGCCTGTGCCTTTTAGGTTGCCTACGCCTAGTGCAAGCATCTCTACGTTGTCGGCTAGGGTGTGGTCTATGTTGGCAATGACTAGGTCAAAGCCTTCTCCTACATTCTCGGTAACTACGTCGCCTGCTTGTGAGACGATATAGGTGTCGTCTCCATAGCTGCCAAACAATGTGTCGTTACCAAGCCCGCCATCTAAAATATTTACTTGAGCATCACCTGTTAAGCTGTCATCACCATTACCGCCAGTGAGATTTTCAATACTAATCAAAGTACTCCTGCCAAATCCACCCACTCCAAGTGCAGTACCAAGCGTCAAATTAGCATTTACAAAAAAAGCTGTATATGAAGAGCTGTAAATTGCAGTATCTCTGTAATTTGCAGTATCGTTGCCAGCTCCGCCATCAAGTATATCGCCGTCCATTATATCAATATCACGTAGCGTATCATTACCGTTACCACCAAATAGACGGTCTGCACCTTTACCTCCATCCAGCTGGTCATCACCGTCACCGCCATCGAGTTTATCATTGCTATCACTGCCTAACATGTTGTCATTACCAGCCAAACCTTGTAAATAGCTACCTTGATAAAATGGTAAGGTTGGCGTCGGTGCATTCATTACATCAGCAGCTGATGTACCTAGAATTGCGCCTATGATTTGTAGGTCATGCGTTGTAGCACTTGCACTAAAAGGTGTTGTTCCACCTGTACCTGTAACAGCAAGGTTCACAAACTGGCCTGAGGTATATCCACCTGTGCCATCCCATGTATGAAATGTGATGGTACGAGTACCACTAGCATCGCCATTTGGGGTGTATCGTAAAAGTGTGCTGGCTGAGAATACAATTGCTTGGCCAGCAGGCGGCGTACCAGCTGTTAACCAAGTAACACCACCGTTAAGGCTGTATTGAACCAAGCCTGCGTTTACATCACCTGTCAGTGAGCTACCTGCTAGCCCAGTAATTGCAATGCCTAAGAAGTCGCCACCAGATTGTTCGGCATCATATGCGCCATTTACAAATGTGCGAAAACTAGTGAAACCTGAATTAAAATATGAAATAGGTGTATCAAAGCCAATATCTCCCTGAAACATATAGGAAAGCCTAGTGAGTGAGGCATCTAGCGTAGGTGCATTATTTTGTCCAACAAAGGTGTTATCTAAAGTGCCATTAACATTTAAACGTATTTCAGCAAAATCTGAACCGTTGCCATCATAAGTTTGGCCTGTAATCAGTATCTTATTATCTGCTTGAACAACCACATGATAGGCTTCAGCACTTGAAGTAAGGCCCGTTACAAATTTACCGCCTGTGCCAAAAGTAGCATCTAAACTACCATTGGTGTTATATCTTGCAACTGCTATTTGACTGAAGTCATTAAAAATTTGGCTAGTACCAACTACTAAAATTTTGCCATCACTTTGCACAGCGATATCGTAAACGGTTTCATCCCCACCTAAATCAGTAGTTAATATGCCAGCAGTGCCAAATGTGGCATCTAGAGCACCTGATGTAGTTAGGCGCGCAACTATAAAATCACCAGAGACAGTACCCGTGGTGGCTGTTGAACCTGTAATCAGAATTTTACCATCTGCTTGAAGTGCAGCAGCACCATTAAAACTACCAGAACCTGTGCCAATATTAAAACTAGCGATTCCATCACCACTGAAAGTATTATCTAAAGTGCCATTAGCGTTGTAGCGAACTACAACATTCGTTTCAGCACTACCAAACACATCTAAGTGCGAAGTGCCAACAACAATGATTTTGCCATCGATTTGCAACATAGCGCCTACGGCATTAGCATTTACGCCCGCACCAAACCCCGTAGTTACATACCCATCTGTATCAAAAGTAGTATCTAAAATGCCTGCCGCCGTATGGCGAATAAGTGCAAACTCGGTATTACCACTCGCATTTAAAAAATCACCAACGCTTAAAATATTGCCACTTGCATCAGACACTGTTGAATAACCAACGCCTGTTTGATAGGTGCTGATACCATCACCTAGCATGGTTACTACATATCCATCACCACCACCAAAAGTGGTGTCAAAAGTACCATCTGAGTTAAGACGCGCTAATAGCGTTGATGAGGTAATGTAATACGGGCTGACTGTATCAAAATGTTTAATGTTTCCAGAAATTAAATATTTACCATTTGCATCTATTACAAGGCTATTTAATAGCAACGAATCACCAATACCTAACGCTAAATCTAACTTCACTTTACCATCGCTGCTAAAAGAGGTGTCTAGACTACCGGCACTGGTATAACGTGTGATTGCAATATGATCACCTAAACCATCGCGGCTAACACCAGCGGCAATTACATTTCCACTTGCATCAATAACGCTACCAATAGCGTAATCATATCCGCCTAAATCGGTAATCACTTTACCGTCATTCGCATCAATAATAATTGTATGCGTTGCGCTTGCTGCACTAAATGGCGTGCTACCACCTGTGCCAACGGCGGTAATGTTGACAATATCACCACTGTTATAACCACCCGTGCCATCCCAAGCATTAAATGTGATTGTGCGCGCACCATTAGCATTGACTGGCGGTGTGTAGCGAAGGAAAGTGTCGCCTTTAAACACAATGGCAGAACCTACTGGTGCGGTAGCCGCTACAAACCAATGCACATTATCTAAGCTGTATTCAACAATGCCGCCAGTCACTCCTGTTACCCCAGTAATGGCGATACCAAAGCCACCAAGCGGAATACCGTCAATATCTGTAACGCCATCTACTAGTTGGCCTAAATTATTGGTGCCAGAATTGAAATATGAAAATGGTACAGAGTTTACCGTTGTGTTTTCGTAAAGATGATTAACGCGAGATAATGCTGAATTTAAAACTGGAGCGGTGTTGGCCATGATGTTGTTTCCTTGTTAGTGTTATCAATATTCTAAGCTACATTAACATTATAAATGTCTGTCAATGAAACAAAACCCTATTATTGCAAAGTCACTAAAAGCTCATCTAAAATCCATTATGGAAGTGGATTTTATTCGTTAATAGTAATTTTCTCTTGCTTTACAAAGTAACTAGAAATCTTCTCAAAATCATTGGCCGTTAACACTCCCGCCGCTTTTCTTAAGCTGATGTAAGCTACTAAATAGTTATAGCGCGCTGAAGACAAATCGCGTTTTACTTCAAATAATTGTTTACGTGCATTGAGTACATCTAAATTAGTGCGTATACCACCTGCTACACTTTTTTGAGTAGCCTCTATCAGTAACTCTGCTGATGCTACAGATTTTTTAAGCGCTTCTACCTTTAATATATTGCTCAAAACAGCGCTGTATTGCTTACGTAAACCCAATACAATCTCATTGGTTTTTGATTCCAAATCGTCTTGCGCCTTTTTGTGGTTGGCTTCTGCTTGCAAAGTAAGTGCCGTTACAGAGCCGCCTGAGTAAATTGGGACATTCAATTGCAAACCAATACTTTTATTATTGATTTTTTGGTTAAAAGTAGAAGATGTATCTGAATCACTATTGCTGATGCTTGCAATTGCATCTAGCCTAGGCATATGGCCTGCACGATTGCGCTTAACCTCTTGGTTTGCAATTTCAATCGCTTCACTTTGCGCGGCAATTTCTGCATTATTTTTTAGTGCCAACGCCTTCCATTCATCAAAAGCTGATGGTGCTAAAGGCAACACTTCGAAACTTTCTGATAAAGCATCCAACGTGTTAACTTCTTTACCCAGCATTGCTGCCAAGGCATTATGGCTATCAATTACATTGTATTCAGCTTCAATTACTTGCGCCTCAGACAAGCTCAATTTTGCTTGAGATTCAATTAAATCCGTTTTAGTGCCTTCGCCAAATTTAGACATTCTGGTGTTAGATTGCAGTTGCTGCATAAATGCATCACGCTGTTTTTCAGCTAAGGCCAACACGTCTTCAGAAAAATTAGCGGAGGCATACAAACCAAAAAAACGCGCCATCAGCTCTTGTTTGCGCACTTCAAATTGCTTATCACTTAACATTGTTTGCGCGTTGCCTTGCTTATACCGTGCCAAACCATCCATATTTATTAGCGGTTGACGCAACTGAATCGTCGCATTTTTACTGTTGTAATCTCGGTCTTGCGTGTTCCAGCCAAGGTTAGTTTTTGACGCAATATCACCATAATTTTTACTATATGCGTAGCTCGCAGATACGCTTGGCAGTAAGTTTGCACGGCCGATTTCTTTATATTGCTGACCCGCTTCATTTTCATGCATTGCAGAACGGTAAACACTATCATTCGCCAGCGCCGCCTCATAAGCTTCCATCAAGCCCATTGCGTTTGCCTGCCCAGCATAAAGGCAAGCAATTATGGTGAATGTACATTTTAACAACAGATTTTTTGAAGTAAAAAACACTGGTTATTCCTCAGTCATAGACATTTTAAAATGGTCGATGATAGGTTTAAGCAAATAATTCATCATGGTTCGTTCGCCTGTTTTTACAAATAAATCTACGGGCATACCCGCGCGTATTTTTAAATTAGCTACGGTTTTCATACCTTCTGGCGTCACGCTGGCAAATAGCTTGTAATATGGCTCGCCAGTTCTTTCATCAACAAATCTATCCGCCGAAATTTGCGAAACAACACCTGGAATATGCGGTGTAGTATTTTGATTGAATGCTGAAAATATCAAATCAACTTCTAAATCTGCATGCACTTTGTCAATTAAATGCACTGGCAAGCGCCCTTCTACCACCAATGAATCTGCGCTTGGCACAATATCCATCATCTTAAAGCCTGGTGCAATAACGCCGCCGTTGGTGAAAATATTCATGCCCATTACCACACCATCTACAGGCGCTTTTACCTGCACGTTCTGCAAATTGTAATCAAGCCCTGAAAGCCTATTGGCGAGGGAATTAGCCTCTTTTTGAACCTCAGATAATTGCGTTCTAACTTCTTTTTGATATTCTTGCGTGGTTTGTTGGTGTTTTAATTTAAGTTCTAATATTTGTTGCTTTCCACGACCGATATTGCCAGTATCTTCTGAAATTGCCGCACTAATTTGTGCGTAAGACTGCTCTAAATCTAACAAGCGATTATGCGGCACAAAGCCTTCTTTAGCTAGGTCACGTACGCCATCTAACTGCTCTTTCATCAATTGCAATTGTTGTTGTTTACTCGCTTTTGATTCTTCTAAACCTTGGTTTTGCAAAACCAAGCCTGCAATACTTTCATTAATAGCCGCTAATTCACTATGCTTGGCTGATTGACGTGAGCTAAACAGTTGCTTTTGCATACTGATATTGCTCGCAACTCGCGGGTCACTTTTTACACTATTTAACTCTGGTGGAAAGTTAATTGCACTTTTACCATCGCGCTCAGCAAGTAATCGCGCTTCTGCAGTACGTGCGGTAAAATACTGCACGCGCGCCATTTCAGCATCTGCCGAAGCTTGCACGCTGTTAATGCGCACCAATACATCACCCGCTTTAACCACATCACCCTCTTTAACCAATATCGCCTCAATAGTGCCACCCGTGGCATGTTGAATGGCTTTTTTATTGGTTTCAACAGTCACCGTACCATTCATAGGTACGCCTTTATCTAAAGGTGCTAATGATGCCCACAGTACGAAGCCTCCAATGCCGCCGAGCACAATGAGCCAGCCTAGCCGAATATGCCAAGATGCATCGGTTTTTACGTCTAAAACATCTGTTGCGTTAGTTGCTACTGCCGCCATTTGTATGCTCTCTGTACTCATTCTTCTTCTTCCTACGTCTTGGCTACTTGTGGCGCGGCTAGCTTAGCTGCCGCTTGCGGCGTATTTTGTGGCTTGGTCTGTTCTCTAGTTTGATCTGTGGTTTGCATGCTTTGCTGGTTCATTTTACTAATTTCAGCCAGCACTTCAGCACTTGGGCCAAATAGCTGCGCCATACCATCACGCATTAGCAAAAGCTTATTGGTCACGCCAATCGCGCTGGTGCGGTGCGTAATCATCACAATGGTTTTACCGCGCTGGCGTAAATCAGTAATGGCTGTAACTAGGGCTTTTTCACCAATATCATCTAAATTGGAGTTGGGCTCGTCTAGCACAATCAGCGAAGGGTCATCGTACATTGCGCGCGCTAAGCCCAAGCGTTGCTTTTGCCCGCCAGATAAGCCTGCGCCACCATCACCCAATACTGTGTCATAGCCTTGCGGCATGTGTAGAATCATGTCATGCACACCAGCACGTTTTGCCGCAGTCACTACTTTTTCTGAATCCACTTCACCAAAGCGAGCTATATTTTCGCTAATTGCACCTGCAAACAACTCTACATCTTGAGGTAAATAGCCGATATTTGGGCCTAATTCGTCTTTGTTCCACTGGTAAACATCTGCGCCATCTAAGCGCACATTGCCTACTCTAGCTGGCCAAACGCCCACAAGCAAACGTGCTAAGGTAGATTTACCAGCGCCGCTAGGGCCAATCACACCAAGCACATCACCTGGTGAAAGATTAAAGCTTAAGTTTTTAACTGCCGCTTCTGTTGCACCAGGCGGCACTGCAGTAACAGATTCAAGTGAAATTTGTCCAAGTGGTTTAGGCAAAGGCATACCCGCTAGGCGTGGAGGATTCGTACTTAATAGCTCTGTTAAACGCTGGTAAGCACTACGCGTGCTACTCCAGTTTTTCCACACGTTAATCAATTGCTCAACAGGACTCAGCACACGCCCCATTAAAATAGACGCCACAATCATCATGCCAGGGGTAATTTTGCCTTCTAGCACCAACAATGCACCAAAGCCAAGAATCAATGACTGCATAGAAATACGCGCAAATTTTGTGACTGCGCCAATAACCCCCGCTTTTTCACTTGCCTCTGCTTGTAATTGTATAAAGCGACTATGCAGCTTAAACCAGCGATTCATTAAGTTGGGTAGCATACCCATTGCTTCAATCACCTCAGCATTGCGTAAATTGTTAGTGGCTAAATTACTGGCTGCAATCGACATACTGCTTGCTTCAGACAGCGGTTTTTTTGACACAGTTTCATTGATATAAGCCAGAGCAACCAATAAAATTGTACCAACTAGCGCAAATAGCCCCAAATACGGGTCAAACAAAAATATCACCAGCAAATAAATAGGAAACCAAGGTGCATCAAAAAAAGCAAATAAGCCATTACCTGTTAAAAACTGGCGAATATTAGCTAAATCTTGCAAGGCTTGCCCAGCATTACCACCAGCACGTTTTAAATTTTGCTCAAAAGCTGCAGTATAAATGCGCTTATTCATTTTCATGTCTAGCTGCGCGCCAAGGCGAATAAGCACAAAACTACGCACAAACTCCAAAGCGCTCATAAACATATAAGCCCCCAACATCATAATGGTGAGCATCAATAATGTGGTTTCATTACGGCTTGCTAATACGCGGTCATACACCTGTAACATATAGAGTGACGGCGCTAACATCATTAAGTTAATAATGGCGCTAAATATGCCTACCGTTTTAAATACACCCTTAAAACTAGCTAAGGTTTGCGCAATTTCATTTGGAGGTAGTTTGGTTTTAGATTTCATGTTTTTAGCCTATGTTCTTAAAGCACTTTATCACACCATTTTATTTTGTGAAACACATGTTATGCCTATTTTTTGCTAAAAAAACCCCGCTACTAGAGCGGGGTAGTTTTTAGGGCTTTTTTACCACCACTTTTTGCTGATAACACTAGCAACAGCAGCGGTATATTAACTTAAGATTTAAAGAACAATATCTTGCGCTACAAAGGTTTGATGACCAATTAAAGTTACTTGGAAATCAGCTCCTGCAATATTATCTACCGTTCCTTCTACCACCGTATTAGCACCATCGTAGTAGTAGTATAGTTGACCTGCAACAGCTGAGTTGGTAGTCGCAACACCTGACTGGATTGCTAAGAAAGTGGAACCAGCTGTACCTGATATTGCATCAATACCAGAGAAGTCAAGCTTATCAATGCCATTAGTAAAGTCAGTAATGACATCACTTAAAACACCTAGGCCAGATTCACTTGCATTGTTATAGGTAAAGGTGTCTGCACCAGCACCACCAGTCATGGTGTCGCTACCACCAGCACCATTAAGTACATTGTTGTCATTATTACCAAACATGAGGTTGTTTAAGGCGTTGCCTGTGCCTTTTAGATTGCCTACGCCTAGTGCAAGCATCTCTACGTTGTCGGCTAGGGTGTGGTCTATGTTGGCAATGACTAGGTCAAAGCCTTCTCCTACATTCTCTGTGACTACGTCTCCTGCGTCTGAAACAATGTAGGTGTCGTCTCCGTAGCTGCCTAGCATGGTGTCATTGCCAAGCCCCCCATTCAACATGTCTTCGCCACTACCGCCCATCATAGTGTCACTACCTGCTGCACCATTGAGTACATTGTCACCAGAGTTACCGAACAACATATTGTCTAATGCATTGCCAGTACCATTGATGTTGCCTAATTCTAGGGCGAGCATCTCTATGTTGTCGGCAAGGGTGTGGTCTATAGTGGCAATGACTAAGTCAAAGCCTTCTCCTACATTCTCTGTGACTACGTCTCCTGCGTCTGAAACAATGTAGGTGTCGTCTCCGTAGCTGCCTAACATGGTGTCATCGCCTATGCCGCCATTCAAGAAGTCTTCGCCACCTAGACCCAATATAACATCAACACCACTAGTCCCATTTAAAGAATCATTTCCACTAATTCCCACAAAAACTGTTTCAGCAGAAGTAAAGTTATGCAAGCCGCCCACATCGTTGTAGCTTGAGGTAACGCGTGCAGTAATGCCAGTTTGATTGGCTAATATAGAGCTTGTAGCACCAGCAATATCAACCCAATTGCTGCCGATTTTACTTTGCCATTGATATGGTGCATTTCCAGTCTTAGCATCTGGGTCAACAATGGTGTTTGTAGCAGTCAAATCTGCGTCACCAGCGCGAGTGATGTAAGTGCTAATGTTGACACCGCCAGTTGAGGCTTCGTCTACGTCGCTTACGGTTATCGCAATCGCTTGGGTGTCAGATAACATGCCGTCATCGGTGACAACTACATCTACGTTATAAACGTTGTCTGCGCCTGCATCTAATTTATCCTCAAAGTTGGGTGCATTTTTAAAGCTTAATACACCTGTGTTGATGTCTATATCAAATAAGGCTGCATCCGCACCAACGATGCTGTAAGTTAGCGTTGTTGGTGTATCTACATCTGCCGCTGTTACTTGTGTCACTGCTGTTGTAGCATTTTCTGCTACGGTAATTGCTGCAGTTGCTCCGCCAAGGTTTGAAGTAATGGCTGGGGCTTCATTTACATTACCTACCGTCACCGCAATCGCTTGGGTGTCAGATAACATGCCGTCATCGGTGACAACTACATCTACGTTATAAACGTTGTCTGCGCCTGCATCTAATTTATCCTCAAAGTTGGGTGCATTTTTAAAGCTTAATACACCTGTGTTGATGTCTATATCAAATAAGGCTGCATCCGCACCAACGATGCTGTAAGTTAGCGTTGTTGGTGTATCTACATCTGCCGCTGTTACTTGTGTCACTGCTGTTGTAGCATTTTCTGCTACGGTAATTGCTGCAGTTGCTCCGCCAAGATTTGAAGTAATGGCTGGGGCTTCATTTACATTACCTACCGTCACCGCAATCGCTTGGGTGTCAGTTAATGTGCCATCACTCACTTCTACTATCACGTCATATACACCGTCACCGTTGGCATCTGTAGGTGCCGCTTCAAAGTTTGGAACAGTGATAAAGCTGAGTGCACCACTGGCGTTAATGGTAAATTTATCTGCATCGGCACCAGTGATTAAGTAGCTTAGTGTTGTTGCAGCATCTACATCAACCGCTGTTACCTGTGTCACTGCTGTGGTGTTTTCTGCTACGGTAATTGCTGCAGTTGCTCCGCCAAGGTTTGAAGTAATGGCTGGGGCTTCATTTACATTACCTACCGTCACCGCAATCGCTTGGGTGTCAGATAACATGCCGTCATCGGTGACAACTACATCTACGTTATAAACGTTGTCTGCGCCTGCATCTAATTTATCCTCAAAGTTGGGTGCATTTTTAAAGCTTAATACACCTGTTGATGTCTATATCAAATAAGGCTGCATCCGCACCAACGATGCTGTAAGTTAGCGTTGTTGGTGTATCTACATCTGCCGCTGTTACTTGTGTCACTGCTGTTGTAGCATTTTCTGCTACGGTAATTGCTGCAGTTGCTCCGCCAAGATTTGAAGTAATGGCTGGGGCTTCATTTACATTACCTACCGTCACCGCAATCGCTTGGGTGTCAGTTAATGTGCCATCACTCACTTCTACTATCACGTCATATACACCGTCACCGTTGGCATCTGTAGGTGCCGCTTCAAAGTTTGGAACAGTGATAAAGCTGAGTGCACCACTGGCGTTAATGGTAAATTTATCTGCATCGGCACCAGTGATTAAGTAGCTTAGTGTTGTTGCAGCATCTACATCAACCGCTGTTACCTGTGTCACTGCTGTGGTGTTTTCTGCTACGGTAATTGCTGCAGTTGCTCCGCCAAGGTTTGAAGTAATGGCTGGGGCTTCATTTACATTACCTACCGTCACCGCAATCGCTTGGGTGTCAGATAACATGCCGTCATCGGTGACAACTACATCTACGTTATAAACGTTGTCTGCGCCTGCATCTAATTTATCCTCAAAGTTGGGTGCATTTTTAAAGCTTAATACACCTGTGTTGATGTCTATATCAAATAAGGCTGCATCCGCACCAACGATGCTGTAAGTTAGCGTTGTTGGTGTATCTACATCTGCCGCTGTTACTTGTGTCACTGCTGTTGTAGCATTTTCTGCTACGGTAATTGCTGCAGTTGCTCCGCCAAGATTTGAAGTAATGGCTGGGGCTTCATTTACATTACCTACCGTCACCGCAATCGCTTGGGTGTCAGTTAATGTGCCATCACTCACTTCTACTATCACGTCATATACACCGTCACCGTTGGCATCAGCTAGCACCTCAAAGTTAGGTGCACTAACGAAACTGAGAGCCCCACTAGCGGCGTTAATTGCAAATTTAGCAGCATCCGCACCGCCACTCACTCTATAAGTGAGTGTTTGAGGGTTTAATAAATCTCCAGGTACATTATTTGCATCTGTAGCACTAATTGTAGCTACTGCAGTTGAGTTTTCATCAACCATTTTAGCGGCAGTTGCGCCACCGTCAATTACAGGCGCAAAATTGAAAGTTGTACCGCTTAGAACACCATCTGCAAACTTGAAGTTTTCAACACCTACCACCACATCAGTACCATCGCGACCAAGCGCTGAATCTACTACTTTATAGGCTGTGATGCCAGCATGTACAATTTCAGTAACAGAATAATCAGCACGATTACCTGTAAACACAACAGTATCCGCCGTACCAACCAAACCACCGTCACCAGTTCTAGTACCAGCAACACCATTTATCGTTCCAATTTCGTCACCACCTAGCACATAGTTTTTGTACATGTCAGATTGCAACAATGTAGTGAAGTGTTTTTCAAAGCCAACTAAGTCTAGCAAGCCATTAGTACCTATAACACGCTCTGCGGCAGTACTAGTTAGACCAAATGCACGATGGCTAGCACCATCAAAGTCGTTGGTGTATGTACTTGGTGTTCGGTCGCCACCAACTACTACAGGATCTTTAGTGTAAGTACCGATTAAAGTATCTAAACGAATGCCATCACCAACAATAACATCATTGCCTAGGCCACCTGTTAATGTGTCGTTACCACTACCGCCGATTAACCAGTTGTTATCTGTCCAAGCATCAAGAAGCGTAACTGGGTTAGCTGCAATAGTTGCATCTGCGGTAATAATGTCATTATTGCGTGAACCGATAGCACCTTCGATACCAACCCAAGCAAATGGCGCAGCTACGTCAATCGCGCCTGCAGGGTTTTGTTGTGTTGAGAATGTTACTGTCGCACCAGTTGGTGATACAGAGTAATCGCTCAAATCAACTAAGTCGAAGCCATGGCCTCTGCCATCTGCACCTAAGTCATCCGTTGCTGAGCCGCCCATTACTTCATCTGGGCCTACGCCCATGGCGGATGAAGGGTTGCCTGGGCGTAAAATATCGTCGCCATTCAAACCAGCTACAATATCTTGGTCGTTACCGCCAACAATTAGGTCACTACCATCATCGCCCCATAGTAAGTCGCCGCCTGCACCGCCATCTAAGTAGTCATTACCGTCGCCGCCGTGTGTAAAGGCATCTGTTTCACCTTCACCGAAGATAATATCATCGCCCGCACCGCCTGAAATTTTATCAATCCCAATACCGCCGTGAATAATGTCATTACCTTCACCGCCGATAATTTGGTCTAAACCTGCTGCGGCTGTACCGCTTGATTCACCCCAAAGAATGTCATCACCTGCGCCACCATCAATTAAATCGCCGCTATCGCCACCGTAGATTGTATCGTTACCATCGCCGCCATATAAACGGTCAATACCTGCGCCGCCGTAGATAACGTCGTTACCACCTTCAGCATAAACAGTGTCGTCCCCTGCCCATGCGTAGATAATGTCGTCGTTGTCAGTCGCAATCATTACTTCGTTAGAATCAGCGCCAGTCGTTGGTGCACCATCTAAACCAAGGCCATCTAAACTTACATTAGGTAAGCTCAAGTTTTCTGCACGAATATCACGTACATATTGCACGCCGCCCACTGTAATAATGTTGCCATTAGTACTAGTGTTAGTGCCTTTGGTGGTGTAAACACCAAGGCCTGCACCTGCAATAGCCTTAACAGCTCCAGCATCACCTGATGCAACAAAGTGAGCTGGATCTCCAACAGCTGCGTCATTTACAACAAACACATCACCATATTTATGGTCACCTTTAAAGTCACCAGTAGTTTTTAATGGGTCAACTGAAGCTGATAAATCAACATATTGATCCGCATACGCAAACACACTTCCGTTTAAATGCTCTACACCTGTGTTGCGCTCTACGATGTCTTTAAGTTGCGCATTGGCAATTTCATCACCCATATTCAAGTTGTTTAAACGATAGAGGTAGTAGAAACGGTCACCATCCATCAAGCGAGAAATTTGGTCAACAAACACCGCATTGAAGGTTTCACCCAACAAACCGCCCATAATGTGCACTTCTGCCAAACCGCCTAACCAAGTATCAATATGGTTGAAACCTAGGTCACCGCCACTTAAGAAGTCAATCGCTTGGCTAACAGTGAAGCCCATTGCTGCTGGGTTAGGAATCGTTGGTGTCCCTAGAGGATCTGGATTAGAAATTGTCTCTGCAATAGAACCATCTTCCAACCCAATAATCGCCTGTGCCTTAGCCAAATCACCATCAAATGAGTAAGCTGCAATAAAGTTCACTAAAGATTCTGGGTGAACCATGTTATTGCCAAAATCAGCCCAACTTACATAGCGTGTTAGATTGATAGCCTCACGGAAGTCATTTAAAGTTGGCAAACCAATATCACGACCACGTGCAATGTTAATTGCCGCTAAGTCTAAAGGTTGGCCAAGCAAGCCAGTGTTCATGGCTGGCGTTAACAACTCATCAACTTCGTTCATTTGTTGATGCGTCATACCCATTGCAATTGAAGCCGCACCTTTTTCTGCAAACAATGCTGGGTTCAAGAACGCTTGCTCTAAAGCTACGCTCATTACTCTGCCAGTAATGCTGCCGTTAGGGTCCATAAAGTCAATGGTTTCACGCATTGTTGAGTGACCAAAGCGGAAAGCGCCTTGTGCGTATTCCAATGAAACCGTTGCATTCTCACCGCTGTTATAGCCTACAAACTCAGCAATATCTGGTGTAATGGTACGTGCATATTGGTCAACCGCCGCGTGTTGGTATTCCATTTCAACGGTTAATTTAGCTGCGTCAAATAACTTTGACTCATCCCAAGAAATTGCACCACCAGCAGATACTAAATAATTACCATCAAGGTCAGTAAAGGCTGTAGCCACTTGCCAATCATGCGCTACAGAACCTGCAGCATCACCCAAAGCTACCGCACGCACATCTTGCGCAAGAATCGCTTCTTGAATGTTACGCACTTGGAAGTTATGCTCTTCATGAAACACATGGTGAATAGTTGTTAAAGCAATGTTTTCATTCACACGGCCATCACCAGCAATGTAGTGGTCACCTACTGACTCAAGCAGAATTTCATTGGCAATCTTATATTGCTCTAGTGTAATTTGACCAACGCCATCTCCCACAGGCAATACTGAAAAGTTTGCAAAATTTACAAGTTGCGCGAGTGAAACGTCAGGTCCATTGTCATATTGAACAACAACAAGTCCTGCGCCAGCAGCCGCACCAGTAAGTACGGCGGTAACATGGCTATCAAGCGCCTGCAAATTAGCAAGGCTAATATGCCCAGTACCTAATGTAAAGTTTGGGTTCATATCTAACAATAAAGCCTGACCTGAGTTACCAGCTACAACATCACCCGTAACAGCATCACGGTTACGTAAGTTAGACACATCATCCCAGTTTAAATCGTCACGGCCTGTAGCCACTAAATGCGCACGTAACTCATTCAATGTTGGCAATGTGGCCGTAGTAGTTTCACCCCATGAATTTGTCCATTGAGCAGAAGTTTCGCCATCAAATAGATGCGCACCAGCATGGAAAGTAACATTATTATCAGTAGAAACCCATTCACGCAATAATGCAGTCATTTGCGCATGTGAGCCGTAAGTTTGGCTTTGGTCAATGTATGGTGAAGTGTGGTTCACCCATTGCGCATTACCATTTGCATCAAAGCCACTAATATCAGCACGTGAAACGGTAATTTTTGTGTTACCAGGGTCGCCTGTTAATGGATTAGGCGCACGGTATAAAGGGTCATCAAGCGCTAATGGAATTGTAATTTTTGAAGGCTCTAAACCGCCACCTTTACCAATAAAATCTAAACCATGGTCAAAGAACTGGCCGAAATAAGCCAAAAAGCTGTTACCTGGTGCAACGCCTGGGTTAATCGCACCATAGAACACTTCGCCATTCGTTGGGTCTTGTGGGTCATGTTGACCGCCAGCAAGAATGCCTAAGTGTTGAATAACGGTAGCACCTTCAATCAAGCCAGCCCCACCAGTAGATACTGAATCTATAAGCGCATTATAGGCCGTATCCGTACCAGCTGCATAAAGCGCCGCATTCCAATGCACCACTTGATCGTTTGCATCTAACAAAGGTTTAGAGCCGCCTGTAGTAATCAGTTGGCTAATCATGCGTGGTGTGTAATCAACAATATTTCCGCCGTTAGCGCTATTTGCTGTTTGTGTACCATCAAGATTATTAGGGCCTTGAACCTTAGTGTAGTCAGGGCCGCCTGCTGTATTTTGGGCATCAAGTATTTCCTGAGCGCTAAGCTTTCCAGGTTCAGCCGTTGTTGAAATAGTAAATTGCTTATTCGCATAAAATGCACCTGCGTCAGTCGAATCATCTGCAACAGCTGCAACACCTATGTCCAACGTGTTCACGTAATTCGCAAAATTAGGTGCTACCGATTGTAAAAATGGTTGGTCAACTGCCCCTTGGAATTTATTTACCAACAATAAATTATTGTTTTGACCAGTAACATCACGCAAGCCGCGCAAATCAGTAAGTGAGTTATATGAAGTGCCAAGGGCGTCAATCTTAGCCTGAGTCGTGGTGTCATACTGAGCGCCATGCGCATCATACACATTACCCGTACCATCCCAATTGACGATAGCGTTGCCATCAACGTCAAACAAAGGTTTAAAGTTAATTTGAGTCTGAATGAAGTTCAGGTCAACGATGTTAAAACGAAATGGTTTTAGTGTGAAATTGGTAGCCATGATAATTCCCCTGGTTGTAATTTAAAGTTGTTTAATTTAAATATTTAGTTTCAGTTAAATGTTATTTCTTACTTAATATTGCAAATTGCTTTTCTAGGTTCTTTTAAAATTAGTGGCTTACAACTGATTGATTTTCATCACGTTGCTTGCCATTACTGCTCTCATCCCAAATAATGACGGCACGTTTTTCGGCCTCATTAAAATTTGTTTTTGTATGTTCGTTATTTAAAATATTCAACCAATCGGCGTTTGCTGATTCAGCATCATCGCTTGGCCAATCTTGATTTTTAGAAGCTGCTGTTAAATCTGTTATCGCTGATGAACCTGCTACGCCAAACACATACTCCACAGCTGCGGGTTGATATATGCCGTTTTGAACGGATGGAAATGTAGTTAGCTGATTCATCGCAACGCTCCTGTTGTTTTTAGAAACTAAACGTAGCTTCTTTGAGGTTATGTAAAGCAATAGATGTGCCAAGTACATAACCTGTTGTTTTTATTGAAAATATTGTTAAATAATTTAAAATATACTCGTTGGTTTTGTATTATTTTCAATACACAATAAATTGTAAATTATTGTAACTAATTGATTTTAATAAGAAAAATTGTCTGCGAAAACTGTTTCATTTATGAGACAAATTAAATGGGAAATACTATTGATGGTAGCGAATTAAGTGGTATTAGAAATAACAGCGGGGATTAGCGCTGTCATTACGGCGCAATAAAAATGTTATGGTCATTGCGAGCGTAGCGCGACAATCTAACGAGGTTCGCAGGATTGCCGCGACGAGGTTCGCAGATTGCCGCGCTACGCTCGCAATGCAATTACGGACGTTAATAAGCGATATCATTGCGCGAAGTAAAGGATTGGCTATCAATTTCAACTTAGGGAGTTTAGGTATGTAATTCCCAAAAAAGATGCACCGCCCTAGGTGTGCGGTGCAATACAAGCAATCAAATAATTTTAGTTGTTAAGCTAATTCAAGCGAGTTCGTTTTCTATCAAACGATACAAAGTAGCCCGAGAAACGCCAAGCTCACGCGCGGCTATGGTTAAATTACCGCTGTTTTTTGCATTGAATTACGTATCGCTTCCATTTCTGCGGTAGTTCTAGCTTCTTCAAGCGTAGCAATAATGCGCTGCCCTTCACGGCGGTCAAGGTCTAAGCATTCTGGCGTAATTAGGCTACGTTCACACATCACCATGGCGCGACGAATGCGGCTCATTAGCTCACGTATATTGCCCGCCACGCGTAGCGATTCATTACTTGCAGCGCAGCTGGTGAAAAACCTTTACGTTACGACGCTTTTCATGAATAAATTTATCAAAAAAGTATTTGGCCAATACATCAATATCACCTTGCCGCTCGCGCAATGCTGGTGCTTTAATTTTGAGCACATTTAAGCGGTAATATAAGTCTTCGCGAAAGCGCCCTTCAGCCACAGCTAATTCTAAATTCACATGAGTTGCAGCTAGTACTCGCACATCGACATGAATTTTTTCTGTGCCGCCCACGCGCTCTATGGTTTTTTCTTGCAAAAAGCGCAATAAGTTCACTTGCAACTCTAATGGTAAATCACCAATTTCATCTAAGAAAATAGTGCCGCCTGCTGCGGCTTCAATGCGCCCAATTTTACGCTGGTGAGCGCCAGTAAAAGCGCCTTTTTCATGGCCAAATAATTCAGATTGAATTAAACCGCTTGGTAGTGAGCCACAATTCACCGCTACAAAAGGCATGTTTTTTCTGGCAGAGCGCTCGTGCAGTGCAAGTGCTGCTAATTCTTTACCAGTGCCGCTCTCACCTACAATTAGCACTGGCGCATCTACACCAGCAGATTTACGAATATTTCTAAACAGCTCTAACATTTGCGGGCTAGTGCCCACCATTTCATTCTCGCCAGGCAAAAGCTGACTACTCAAGCTAAACACATCGCGTTTCATCGTCGCCATGCCATAAGCATGACCAAGCGTCGCAATTAGCCTTTCTGGTTCAGTAGGTAGCGTATGAAAATCATAAAAAGATTCGCTAACCACCTGCTTAACATGGTTCATGCTCATGCAAACACTAGGTAGCAAGGCCACCCACTCAACACGATCCATATTATGGAAAAGGCTTTCAGCAGGCTGGTCAATCGCACAATCGTTAAAATGTGCAATGGCAACGCGAGGCGAATCTTTATTGATGATATTTCGCGCACTATCTACATCGTGCGCTAATTTTAAATTCCAACCCGCATCGAGTATTTGATCCGCCAATACAGGCGCAATACCATTAGAGGTAAAATAAAGTAAATTACGACTTTCACTGTTCATGCTCATCACCCTCAGCTCTGACTACTTTAATTATTGCATTCAAATTTAAAATTTGCTTTTAAGTACAAACTTTAACAATCATTTACAATAGTTAAGTAAGCAACAACTGTGCCAACCATGAAATTACGTAAGACCATTTAAATACCACATCTATAAAAATGCAATTCTATCACGTTACGGAATTGCTGAAAACCAATACTAGACTAGCTTTTGCGCCATTTATGACAATAAAGCACATGCAATGTAAATGCATAACCAAATGGAGTATTGGTAGCCTAATCTATTAAAAATACGAGTTGATTAGTTGCCAGCTGTGTCACAAAATCAACAATATATGTCACGCGTTGAATACCATTACATACTATTTTAGCGCCAATTAACAAAGTGGCTTTTCAGCTTAACGTGACTATGATTATTCTCCAAACATCATGTTATTTGTTGTAAAATCACACCGTTTTCAGCGGCCATTTTTTAAGTTAAAAATTGCCCGCAATAACCACTAGTTAACCCTATACTTTTACACTAAAGCCTGTAGCAAACAGGCTTTTTTGTTGGCTAACTCTACAAGATAACCAATACTCATATAAATTTTATGACAACTTCAAAAAAAATAGATGTACTTTTAGTCGGTAGCGGCGTCATGAGCGCCACGCTAGCCGCATTGTTAAATGAGTTAGATAATTCATTAAGCATGATGATGGTTGAGCGCTTGCCCACTGTGGCGGCTGAAAGCACCGATGCTTGGAACAACGCGGGCACTGGCCATGCAGGCTATTGCGAGCTCAATTACACACCTATGAGCGATGATGGCGTGGTGGATATTGGGCGTGCTTTGGCGATTAACGCGTCTTTTGAAGCTTCTTTACAGTTTTGGTCTTATTTGGTTGAGCAAAAAACATTGCCTATGCCAAAAAATTTCATCAACCCTACTCCGCATTTAAGTTTTGTATGGGGCAATGAAGATGTAGATTTTCTACGCAAACGTTATGATTTGCTTAAAGCACACCATTTATTTGCCGACATGGAATTTAGCGATGATATTGCAACGCTAGAATCTTGGATGCCGCTCATTATGCAGCAACGTGACAAAAACTCAAAAAGTCGCTGCAACCCGCGTTAAATATGGGTCTGATGTTGATTTTGGCGCATTAACTCGTCATTTGGTGAGCCATTTAGAAACCAAAAATACATTTAATCTAAATCTAAATACTGAAGTCAAAAGCTTAAAAAACATGCCGATGGCTGGCATGTGCGCCTGATGGATTTAAACACCAAAAACTAGAACAATTATTGCAAAATTTGTGTTTTTAGGCGCTGGTGGCGGCGCATTAAAACTACTACAAAAATCTGGCGTGCCAGAGAGCAGGCTACGGCGGCTTTCCTGTAAGTGGACAATGGCTGGTGTGCAACAATCCTGAGGTAATAAAACAACATAGTAGCAAAGTGTACGGCAAGGCCGCAATCGGCGCGCCGCCTATGTCTGTACCACATTTAGATACTCGCATTATCAACGGCAAACCTGCCCTGCTATTCGGCCCTTACGCGGGCTTTACTACCAAGTTTTTAAATGAAGGCTCGTATTTAGATTTGTTTAAATCGCTCAAACCAAGCAATATGAAATCTATGTTAAGCGTAGGCCGCCACAACACAGATTTAACGCGCTACTTAATAGGCGAAGCACTGCAAAAACACACCAAAAGAGTCACCACATTACGCCAATTTTACCCGCAAGCTGTTGAAGCAGATTGGCGTTTAGAAAACGCAGGAAAACGCGTTCAAATCATTAAAAAATTGCGATGAAAAAAAAGGTAAGCTTGAGTTTGGCACTGAAATTGTAGCCTCGCAAGACGGCACAATTGCGGCATTACTTGGCGCTTCCGCCTGGCGCGTCTGTAAGTGAAAACGATGATAGATGTAATAGAACGGTGCTTTAGCGAGCAAATAAAAAGTGGGCTTGGCAGCAAAAAATGAATGCGCTAATACCTAGCCACGGCGAATCACTGATTGATAATGCCGCACTATTAAAACAAACTCGCCAGCGGACATTAAAAACGCTAAATTTACTTTAATTGCTATTCGGTAGTTTAGCTGTATGAAGGCAAGCCCTCACGTAAGCGCGCATTCATTGTTATGCAACTGCCCTGCGAGCCAATATCTATAAGGCTCGCAGAGCATTATTTATACAATGAAAGAATGTAACACTTAAATCGCAGCTATTAGCTACGTTGACGTCGCGCTTCATACAAACAGATGCCGCTCGCCACGCTTACATTTAAGCTTTCAACAGAGCCAAACATAGGAATTGTGACTAAAGCATCGCAAGTTTCAGCGGTTAAACGGCGTATGCCATCGCCCTCTGCGCCCAATACAATCGCAATTGGACCATCAAGCTTAGTATTCAAAAGCGTGCTTGGTGCATCCATCGTGGTGCCAACCACAAAAACACCTGCTTCTTTAGCTCGCGAATCGTTCTAGCCAAGTTTGTAACCGCAATAAACGGCACGGTTTCAGCCGCGCCACAAGCCACTTTACGCACGGTGGCGTTTAAGCCTACGGCGCGGTCTTTTGGGCGATGACCGCATGTACGCCCATTGCATCGGCCACACGCAAGCAAGCGCCTAGATTATGTGGGTCTTCTACGCCATCTAAAATTAAAAAGAATGGCGGCTCGGTTAAACCAGATTCTAAAATATCGTGAATATCTTTATAAGGAATTGGCGTATCAACCACGCGCGCAATCACACCTTGGTGGCGACCATTCATGCCCGCCATGCCGTCCAGTCGGCTGCGTTCCACTTCCATGGTGCGCACGCCAGCTGATTCAGCCATTTTCAGCAAATCTTTCATGCGTGCGTCCATACGGTCGCGGTCAATTAAAATTTCTTGCACGCTAGCTGCATGTTGGCGTAAACGGCTTAATACGGCATGAAAGCCAAATAAAATACGGGCATCGCTCATTTCTTTTACCTTAATGTTTAACTCTTAAATGTTTAACGCTTCTTAGTCACTTTTTTAGACTTAGTTGGTTTTGGCGGGTTTTTTCCGCCCGTGTCTTTTTTAGCTTTTGGTTTGCTACCCAATGTTAATTTACCATCAACATTTTTGGCGGGTTTAGCGCCAAACTTCCCTTCAAACCTAGTCGCGGATTTTACAGGTATTTGCTCGCCACCGCGCGGTTTATTATCTGCGTATATTTTGTTTGAAGTTACACAACATTACTTTCTAATGAGTTGTTTTTATTCACTAAAGTAATGGAAATAATTTTCGTGGTTTCACAAATCCCTTGCCGCTTAATGGTGAGTCTATCACCTAATTGGTAGCGAACACCTGTGCGTTCACCCGCCATTCGTGCCGCGCTTTATCAAAATGGTAATATTGCCCGAAAGCTCAGTTACATGCAATAAGCCTTCATACACCATCCAAGCGCTACAAATAAGCCAAAGCTGGTAACGCCTGCCACGGTGTAACTTCAAACACTTCACCGTTTTATCTTGCATGTAAAAACA
>JABFRQ010000007.1 GCA_013141075.1 Methylotenera sp. | reverse complement strand
CGTCTAAATCTACTTTGCCGATGTCTGCATTGGTGCTTCAGAGATTGCAATAATTGAGAAATCTGCCCAATTTCTTGCAAATTAGCACCTGTAAGATTGAATTGTAATTTTTCAGAACGCTGCCTGCGCACAATGCCTATGGGCGATGGAATGCTCACGCCGTGGATGGTATTCAGCTCTTTTCAAGGTTCTTATCAAAGCTTGTTGGCTAATATCGCGTTCTTCTTGGCTTTAAGCGTACGTTTACATTGCCTTGGTTGACCTGTCCACGAGAGCCCGCGCCTATGGTGGCGAAGTAGCTGGCGACTTCATTTTTATGGCTAGCAATTAGTGCCTCAACCATCCTTAGGCGTGAATCGGTGTAGTTCAGGCTTGAACCTAGCGGTGTTTTGACGCTGATGCTAAAGCCGCCTTCTCGTCAGTTTCTGCGCACAAGTTCTTTTTCAACATTTTTAGCGCGTAATAGCCAGTAAGTCCTACAAAAAGCGCGGTAAATAGTAGAACGAAACCGCGATGATTGAGCGTGATGTTTAATAAGCGCTTATAAAAGCATTTTCTAAGCCGCTTAAAACGCGCCCAACTGTCACGTAAAGCGCATTTTCGTTAGGTTGAACTTTCAGATAGCGCGAACACAACATGGGCGTGAGCGTGAGCGAAACAAATAGCGAAACCAGCACGCCAAAGGTGACGACTACGGCAAATGATTTAAAAACATGCCCATAATGCCATCCATAAAAATCACGGGGGCGAAAATGCACACGAGGAGGCGGATGAAGCCAGCGCAAACACAACCCTCATTGCTACCAAGAATCGTGGCTTTGCGCGAATGCTGCAATGGTTTGCGGGTTCTTTAAATCTGCCGCGCTCAGATTGCACCTGCCTCGCCAGACATGTGGCGCAATATACTTTCACGCACCACAATTGCGTCATCTACCACCACGCCGATGAGTAACGCAGCTAATGTAGCGTCACTTGTTAAGGTGTAGCCTGCAAAAATACATCACGGCGATTGCGCCTAAAGTGACATCGGAATCTCTAAACAAATCATCAGCGTGGAGCTAAGAGCGCATGAAAATGAGCACAATTAACGCGGCAAATGGCGTACCTTCTACCAAATGTTCTTGAAGTGAGGCCACCAATTGGTGAATATAAATACCATCGTTGGTAGAAACTTCAAGCAACATGCCAGCAGGTAAATTGGGCGAATATCATTCTCTAATCTGCGTTCAACTTCGCTAATAATTTCAACCGTGTTGGCATTGGCAATTTTCACCATGCCGATGCCCACTGTTGGCTTGCCGTTATAAGCGCTACTTGCCTATTGTCAGTGATGCCATCTTCAATTTTTGCAATGTCTTTTTAAGCGAATTGAAGCGCCTGCTCTGGTGGCGATGATTAAATCTGCAAAGGTCTTTGGTTTTATGAAATTCGAGGTCAAGTTTCAGCAATTGCTCTGCTTGCGTGCTAACTAAAAGCCGCCTGATAATTGCACGTGTTCACGATTAAATGCGGCAATTAAACGTTGGCGGTGAGTTTGTAAGCTGCCATGCGTTCTGTTGAAATATTCACGCGAATCACGCGGTCACGGCGGCCGCCAATGGTCACTTCGCCTACGCCTTTGAAGAGTTTCAAATTTCTTTTTAGAATATTATTTGCGTATAAATTGAGCTGTTGAATGGTGCGGTCGCCGCTTAACGCCAGCCAAATAACGGGCGAGGCGTTCGTGTCCACCTTTGCACTGTGGGCGGGTCTGTGCCTGTTGGTAAGCGCTTTAACACTTGGCTTACTTTGGCTTGTACCTGTTGTAAGCCACATCAATATCTTTATTTAGCGCAAAAGTGATACGATGCTAGAAACCCCAGGACGAGGCCGATTGAATATGCTCAATACGAGGGCGTGGTGTTGATGGCTGATTCGATAATGCTGGTGATGCTGGTATCCATCACATCTGGGTCAGCGCCACGCAAAGTGGTGTTGACCATAATGACAAGGAAAATCTATTGATGGAACGCGATCAACCCCAATTTTTTGATAAGCAATTAAACCGAATAATACGATAACAGCAAAAGCATCCACGCAAGTACGTGGCGTTTGATGGAGAGTTCAGTAAGGTCATGAGCTTTATTCTAGGGAATGAGGCTTACAAGCCATTTTATAATCGCTAATGCCGTATTTGGCTGGCTTGTGTGCGTCACTGTAGCTTTAAAATTTGGCTGTGTAGAGCTGGCTAATACTTTTTTATTTCGTGCAATTGCCTTAATAACTGGCACGGAAACGCTATTATAAACTGTTGTAGCTTGCACATCGGATACAACTATTTGATAGTTTTTAGGAAACCTTGCAAACGTGAGGCTTCGCGAGGGCTTAGTTTTCTAGGATTTTTATCGGCTTGCGCAATTAGAATTTCACTGCCATCTTTATAATACCTCACTGAAATGGTATTGGTATATTCTTGAATTTTCATCAAATAAACCAAATCAAACCCTTTGCCTTTTTAGTTTATTTTCAACTTTTCGACGTTGATGACCTTCCCACAACTTATCTGAAATAGTATATTTTTTCAGCAACATTTTTCTCCAAAATATCACTTACGCGCGTTCTAATCTGCAAAGGTTGTGGAAATTTGAAAGGTAAGCCGTGCTTTAAAAGCCAACAATGTAAATGCGCTCACGATTTTGTGGGGACACCAAAATCACGTGCTTTAAGCACTGGCAGTGTATTTCATACCCAGCTAGTTTTAGGTGCTCTAAAATTGTTTCAAGCGTCCGTCCTCCATCATGTCCTTTTAGTTGCTTAACATTTTCAAGTAAAAACGCTTTAGGTTTCTTCTCAAGCAAAATACGTTCAATATCGAAGAATAAAGTGCCGCGTGTATCATAAAAACCCTTTTTAAGCCAGCCTGTGAGAAGGTTGGCATGGAAAGCCCGCTAACAAAATATCATGCTGAGGAATGTCTTTAGTCGCAATTTTCGTAATGTCTCCATGAACGATTTCATTATCAAAGTTTGCTTGGTAGGTTTGCACCACAAATTTATCAACTTCAGGTAAAAGCACGCAATGCACCTCTTCAAAGGTGTGCTCAAAGCCTAAGCGTATACCACCTATCCCTGAATAAATCAACGATTTTCTTAACTTCAAGCAACATGCCAGCAGGTAAGTGTGGCGAATATGCATTCTTAATCTGCGTTCAACTTTCTAATAATTTCAACCGTGTTGGCATTGGCAAAAATACCATGCCGATGCCCACTGTTGGCTTTCCGTTATAGCGCGCTCTTGCCAGCGTCCGCGCAATGCCATCTTCAATTTTTGCAATGTCTTTTAAGCGCATTTGAGCGCCTGCTCTGGTGGCGATGATTAAATCTGCAAGGTCTTTGGTTTTATGAAATTCCAGGTCAAGTTTCAGCAATTGCTCTGCTTGCGTGCTAACTAAAAAGCCGCCTGGTAATTGCACGTGTTCACGATTAAATGCGGCAATTAAATCATTGGCGGTGAGTTTGTAAGCTGCCATGCGTTCTGTCGAAATATTCACGCGAATCACGCGGTCACGGCGACCGCCAATAGTGACTTCGCCTACGCCTTGTATTGTTTCAAATTTCTTTTTAGAATATTATTTGCGTATAAATTGAGCTGTTGAATGGTGCGGTCGCCGCTTAACGCCAGCCAAATAACGGGCGAGGCGTTCGTGTCCACCTTTGCACTGTGGGCGGGTCTGTGCCTGTTGGTAAGCGCTTTAACACTTGGCTTACTTTGGCTTGTACCTCGTTGTAAGCCACATCAATATCTTTATTTAGCGCAAAAGTGATATTGATGCTAGAAACCCCACCGAGGCCGATTGAATATGCTCAATACCAGGCGTGGTGTTGATGGCTGATTCGATAATGCTGGTGATGCTGGTATCCATCACATCTGGGTCAGCGCCACGCAAAGTGGTGTTGACCATAATGACAGGAAAATCTATTGATGGAACGCGATCAACCCCAATTTTTTGATAAGCAATTAAACCGAATAATACGATAACAGCAGAAAGCATCCACGCAAGTACGTGGCGTTTGATGGAGAGTTCAGGCAAGGTCATGATTTACTCTTTGGCTTTATTTGCTTGTGAATGTATTTTGCCATCACTCACTTTAACCAGTGCTGCATCTGTCAAAAAGCCAGCACCATCAACCACAATTGTGTCATTCGCATTAACGCCTGAAAGTATTTCCACCAAGCCATTTTGGCGTAAACCAGTTTTTACAATGGCTTGAAAAGCTTTGCCATCACGCACTACGTAAACCACTTCCCCCGCTGGACGTAGCACCACGCTTTGTTCTTGCACCATGTTGGCGGCGGGTTCGGTGTCTAGCACGACAACGCCAGTGACACTCGCGCCAGGTTGCCAGCCAATTGGGGCGTTTAAAATGTCAGCAATCACATCCACCGTGCGGCTACCTTCTACAATCATGGGTTTTAGATCATGAATCACCACTTCAACCGTTTTATCACTGGTGGGAGTGCTTAGGCGAACCTTTAAGCCAGGTATGAGTTGTGCGCCTATATGTTCAGGAAAAGGCAAATGCGCGCGTAACCGTTGCCTAGAAACAATCAGCATAATTGGGTCGCCTACGCGTACATATTCGCCATCATCGACTAATTTTTTCTCCACATTGCCGCTGGCAGGCGCATAGAGCTTGGTTTTGCTACTACTGTGGTTAATGGTGCTAATGCGTGCTTTTGCACCTGTGAGTTGTTCTTTCAGCACATTTTGTTGGGCAATATCGTTATCGACCGCATTTTGTGAAATAAATTTTTTGGTAACTAACGCTTGACTGCGCGCTACGGTTTTGGCTTGGTTAGCAAGCTGCGCCTCAATGCGAGCCACTTCAGCTTGCGCCTCGTTGCGCTGCATGCCGAAGTCTGAGGCATCTAAGGTGGCAATGAGCTGGCCTTGTTTCACAGCTTCGCCTGTATTTACATGAATTTTAATGACGCGTGCCGCAATTTCAGCCGACACGGTTGGGTTGGTTAAACCTTCCAGCGTACCGACTGCTTCTTCAGTGTTTTCAACGGCTTGATTTTTGATTTGCGTCACCGTAACGAGTGTTGGTTTAGGACCTTTTTATCGGCTTCAGCTTTGTCTTTAGCGGCATCTTTTGCGCCGCAAGCGGAGAGGAAAAATAGAAAAAAGTGCCATAAAAACAAAGTATTTATTATTTTTGTCATGTGCATTTAGTGCTTTCAGTAGTAATTTTTGCCCAGTCAAAAAATCGCCAGGGTCAGTTTTTCGGCCAGGCGCAATGTCAGAATGCCCTGTAATTGCAGTAATCGGGTATGCCAGTTTTAACGCAGTAATTAAATTTTTAAGTGTTTCATATTGAGCAAGTTCAAACGCTTCAAAGTCTGACCCTTCTAGCTCTATTCCGACTGAAAAATCGTTGCAACGTTCACGTCCTTGCCAATTTGATTGGCCTGCATGCCAAGCGCGTTGTAGGCATGATACAAATTGAATTAAATGGCCATCGCGCCTAATGAGAAAGTGTGCTGAAACTTTGCGCGTATAAATCTCTGCATAATAAGGATGCTCATCAGGATTAAGCTGGTTGGTAAATAACTCAACTATACCATTGCCGCCATACTGGCTAGGCGGCAGGCTAATGTTGTGAATGACAATGAGCGAAACTTCATGTGCAGGGCGCGCATCAACATTGGGGGATGGAATATGCACGCCTTGGTTGGCGTAGCCTGCATTGCTAATTAACATGGGTTGATGATTGATTAAACGCATGATTGTTACGGTTTTGAAAATATCCTGTAAAATATGTTTTTTTATGGTTATGCACAAAGGCAACACATGGTTTTCGCAACATTATTTGTAATGCTCATCGTTATTCTAATCGCGGCCGAAGTATTTACCAATGCTTTAGAACATTTGGGCGAAAAATTAGGCATTTCTGAAGGTGTCACAGGCTCGCTATTTGCGGCAGTTGGCACGGCATTGCCTGAAACGATGGTGCCTTTGTTGGCTTTGTTAGCAGGCACGAGCAGCCAAACTACCAATGAAGAAATTGGCGTGGGTGCAATTTTAGGTGCGCCGCTCATGCTAGCTACGCTTTCTATATTTTTAATGGCGGCTTCAGTGTGGAAGCGCCGTACCTCAACAGGCCATTTACGCCCAGAAAGAACGGGCTTAATACGTGATTTAAACTTTTTCATCGCAGCTTTTGCCTTTGCAACGCTAGCCATGTTTGTGCCTCACACGCAAATAGCTGTACGCTACGCACTTGGTTTTGGCATGGTAATGATTTACTTTGTGTATGTGATGATGACGCTGAAAGCTTCAAAAGCACTGGTTGAAGATGGTCATGCCACAGAAGCGGGCAGCGATATGTTTTTATGCAAACTAGGCTTGCCAAATAACATGGTGGTCATTGTCATTCAGTTGGCTTTGGGCTTGGGATTGCTGATTGCAGGCGCTACAGGATTTATTCATGGCGTTGAAGAAGCTGCTGCAATTCTTGGTATTTCGGCCTTGTTATTGTCATTATTGATTATTCCAATCGCCACCGAATTGCCTGAAAAAGTAAACAGCATTTTGTGGATACGCAAAGGCAAAGATACGCTGGCATTTGGCAATATTACTGGCGCAATGGTGTTTCAAGGCACGCTTTTACCAGCGATTGGTATTATGCTAACGCCATGGGAGCCGCGCATGGAAGTGTTAGCAGGCGTGATTATCACCTTAATTGCGGCAATTTGGCTACGTGTTATGGCGGTACGCGGTGATGGTTTGCGTGTCTGGCACATTGGTTTGAATGGCTTGCTTTATGTGACGTATTTGGCGATTGTTTTATTGTAAATTTTTAGGGTATTCGTTCCTGCTCAACTTCAATGCCCTGAGAGCCGCTCTGTAGGCGGCTCTCAGGGCATTGTTTTTCTCTCGAGCTAGATTGCGTGCTAAAACCCTACCTTTTCTACCGTATTTCTGCTGTAAATTTTGGCTTAAAATTTAAACTTTATTGTTCATCAGTAGCTTCATCATCGGTGTCTTTGGATAAACCTAACTTTACCAGCCGATAGCGTAATGTTCTAAAACTCACACCCAATAATTTAGCGGCAGCCGTTTTGTTTTGATTGGTTTTTATCAAAGCTTGTACTATGGCGCGTTTTTCAATGTCTTCAAGATAATCGGGTAAATTAACTTCTGGCGATTGGTCAGCATTTAAGGGCAAATTCACAATGTTTTCAGTGGGGTTTGGCGCATGATGCTCGATTCTAAATCCATCTTGATGTTGCAAGTCATCAATTGTAATGGTTTGGCCATCACACAGCGCCAAAGCACGTTCTAACATGTTTTCTAATTCGCGCACGTTGCCAGGAAATTGCAATTTAGCGATATAAGCTTGCGTGGAATGATCGATTTTCGGTATGGCTATATTTTGGTTTTCGCAAAGTTTGGTCATCAATAAATTTGCCAACATTGGAATATCGCTCGGCCTGTCGCGCAATGCTGGCATTTTGAGCTGAATCACATTGAGCCTGTAATATAAATCTTGCCGAAATTGGCCAGCTTCCATCATTTCAACTAAGTTTTTATGCGTGGCGCTAATAATGCGCACATCAACAGCTTCTTCGCTCGTGCCGCCCACCATGCGTACTTTTTTCTCTTGAATCGCGCGTAGTAATTTTACTTGCATGGGCAACGGTAAATCTGCGACTTCATCTAAAAAAAGCGTACCGCCATTGGCCGCTTGAAACATACCTTCTTTATCTTGATTAGCGCCCGTAAACGCACCTTTTTTATAGCCAAAAAATTCACTTTCCATTAAATTTTCTGGAATCGCCCCACAATTGACCGCGATAAATGCACCATCGGCACGCGCGCTATTTTTATGAATGAGCTTAGCGGCCAATTCTTTGCCGCTACCAGATTCGCCGCTAACGTAAACAGGCGCTTGGCTGCGGGCTAGCTTGGCTATCATCATCCGTACGTATTGAACAGGCTCGGAATCCCCTATCATTTCTAGCGTATTCACGCGGTTAGGGCTGATTTGTGGAGTAAGTTTGAGGGCAAATTCAATGACAGGGCGAAGTTGCTTTAATGAAAGCGGCTTGCTTAAATAATCAAATGCGCCCGCTTTGAGCGCTGATACGGCATTGTCGGCGCTGGCGTGTGCAGTAATTACGGCAACAGGTAAGCCAGCATGAAACTCGCTGATGTAATTGACTAAATCTAAGCCTGTGCCGCCTGGCATTTGCATGTCGGTTAAGCAGAGTGAATATTGCCGTTGCTTGAGTAGTATTTTGGCTTCTTCAAAATTGCTGGCGCTGTAGGTGTTAATATCCATGCGCTCTAGCGTCATTACTAGCAGTTCGCGAATATCCGCTTCATCATCAACAATTAAGCAATTTTGTTTTTGGCTCATGCGATATTACGCCTTGAATTAACGATTGTTTTAATAGGGGTTAGCAACATTTTAGCTGACCTTTTTAAGTGAAATTACAAAAGTGCTGCCATGCGCCAGCGCTTGGTATTGTAGGCTGGCGTTGTTAGCTTCTGCCAGCTCACGTGAAATATAAAGTCCCAAGCCGTTGCCAGTAGTTTTCGTGGTGAAAAATGGCTCGAATAATCGCGCTCTATCAGTCTCGGCCACGCCGCCCCCATCATCTGTAATTTGAATATTTAAGGCTATTTTTCCGACATCTACACAATTTAAAGTCAAGCTACCCACTTGTTTTTGGCTGTGTTCCCAGCCATTTTTACATAAATTCCACAAAATTTGCATGAGATGGCGTTGGTCAAAGGTAATGACGTGCTTTGTTGAGCAAGGTAATAATTGAAAATGCGAACTAGGTACTTTTTCAACGGCACAAAATTGTGTATAAAAATCGGCTAAAAAAGGTGTTAATTCAATTTTTTCTTGGTGTGTGCGATCGCGCCTATTGAGCTCAAGCACATCTTTAATAATTTGATCAATGCGCCCAATGTTATCTTCAATAATTTGCAATATGCGCGCGGTAGGTGCTGGAATATTCTCTTCTTCTTGCAATAATTGATTCGCATGGCTGATAGCACTTAATGGGTTGCGAATTTCATGTGCGATATTTGCGGTGAGTCTGCCAAGCGCTGCCAGCTTGGCTTGTTGCGCTTTAGATTGCAGTTGGCTTAAATCTTGAATGAAAATAACAGCGCCCATTTTGCGCAGATGGTTGATTGCCATGAATCGTAGTTTTAAATCTCGATTGCCAATATTAACAATTGAATCATCACTTACATTTTCATCTTTTACCCAAGCATTAAATTTGGCTGAAATTTCAGGTGCGTTGCTGTTGAGCGCGATATTTTCTGCAGTACTATTTTTATTGAAAGACAATAACGATTCAGCCTGCAAATTATGGTGGCGAATGTTTAACTGCTCATCTACTACAATCACGCCATCTTGCATTTCTTGTGCAATTAACGCGTTGATTTGCGATAAATTTTCAATGTCTATGCCACGTGAAGAGGCAAGGGATTCGCTGTGCTGCATGCGCTCAGCAAGGCTATAAGCCAACAATGCGGTAGCGAAGCAACTTAAACTGAGCATCACTGGTTGCGTATATGTAGTGGCTGATAAATTACCAATCATGTTTTGGTAGCTTTGTTCCAGTAGCAAGCAAATGCTAGCTACTGCGGCATAAAACAAGGCTAGTCGCCCATTACTAATTAGGCTCGCGGTAACAATAATGATGATTAGCAATAACCCCAAACCACTTTGTATGCCCCCTGCAGCATACATGAGCAGCGTAATAAAAATGATGTCAAACACCACCTGTAGTGGTAGCACATAACGATGCGATATAGATTTAAGCGGACTAATGAGAAGCGCCGAAAAGCTAAAAACAAAATAGGCGATAGCAAGATTTAGGAATAGTGAATTAGTGTCTATTCCTGATAAAGATTCTTTGCTGAAAAAAAAGTAAAGGCCAATTAAAGTTAAGCTTAAAATAAAACGGAAAATATTTAAAACGTTGATTGCACGCGTTTGTAATGGCAAAGCGCTTTGCCACGCGGTAGATTGGTTTGCATTTGACTGGTTAAAAAGTCTCATTTTTTTTGAATGTGTGCTTTGCTACAGTAAATTTTACCATCCACTAAAAAAGCTTCAGATCTAGGTAAATGCACAGCACAATGGTCGCATTGCACCATGTCTTCAATATTACTTTTGTCCGACTTATTTTCTTCATTTTTAGCCGCATTAGGCTTGTGAAGGCTACGTTTTAAAACGTAAATAACCAACCAAATAATAAGACCTATAAAAATTAGGCGCTGCATAATAGATACTCACTTAATGTATAGGTATGATTGTAACGCGAGATGGCGCAAAATATAACCTACTCAAAATACACCCCAAATAAAACCCTCAAATATAAACCTGATATACTCGTCTATGAATTGAAACAAAAAAATGAAATTAAAAATAATCATTGAGCAAAAATTTACAGAACTTAATCAATAATAAGCACCTAATTACTATTTGTCATGGCAACGCCCAAAGAACTTTCTGATTTTCTTACCTTAGTAGAGCGTCGTGCTTTTAAGCAGACGGCTTATGCCGTGCGTGACGACCACGCGGCTCTAGATATTGTGCAAGATGCCATGATGAAGCTCGCAGAGAAATATGGTGATAAACCCGCGACAGAGCTACCCATGCTGTTTCAACGTATTTTGCAAAATACTATGCGCGATTTTTGGCGTCGGCAAAAAGTACGTAATATATGGACTACATTATTATCTTCATTTGGTGGTAGTAGTGAAAATGGCGATGAAGACCGCGACCCGCTTGATACCATAGACGTTGAAGATGATAGCGATGAACCTTCCGCCCAGCTTGAGCGTAGCCAAACGATTAAATTGATTGAAAATGCATTACAAAAGCTGCCAGCACGTCAACGAGAAGCCTTTGTGCTACGTTACTGGGAGGAGATGGATGTTGCCGAAACGGCAGAAATCATGGGCTGCTCAGATGGAAGCGTGAAAACGCACTGTTCGCGAGCGGTTCACGCGTTGGCAGCAGAACTTAAAAAGCAAGGGTTAGAAAAGTTGGGTTTATCAGGCTTAATGTTAACTAAACCTTAATGCTAACCAAACAATAGCTCAAAAGGCTAAGCGGCTCAAAAGGCCAAGGAGTAAGACATGACATATGAAAATAAAATAAATAATATTGAAACCGATGAGAAAATCGTGCAAGTTGCAGCGGACTTGTTGAAAGATAATTCAGAACACTTAAATGCGGTGACTTTACAGCGTTTATCAACCGCGCGTAATTTGGCGGTGAATCAATTAGCTGCGCGTCAAACTCAAACTGCACAAGGCGTTAACCATAGCGGCAATGTGCTGCTATGGCTAGGGCATGGGTTTGGTTCATATTTTGGGCATCATCGTATGATGTCTACTGCGATGCTTGCAGGCGTGGTGATGCTCTCATTTTTTGCCGCACAACAATTTGGTTTTGATAATAACTTAGAAAGTGGCGATGCTTTTTTACTAGCATCAGAGCTGCCACCAGAAGCATTTGCAGATAAGGGGTTTGATACATGGGTAGTTTCCAAACGAGATTAAAGTATTCACTAATATTTTCATTAGCGCTGTTATTTAGTGGCGTTGCGTTTGCGGATGATGCGACCGTTACATGGGCGCAATTAAATGATGCGCAACAGCAAGTGTTAAGCCCTTTGGCTTCAGAATGGGATACATTGCGTCCATGGCAACGCGAAAAAATGCTCGATATTGCGCGTGATTATCCTAAAATGGACGCAGCTAAACAATCTTTAGTGCAAAAAAGACTAAATAATTGGAGCCGTATGACACCATATGAGCGCGACAATGCGCGAAAAAGTCATCAGCAATTTCAATCATTATCAGCAGATAAAAAAGCTGAATTACGTAAAAAATGGAAAGAATACCAAAAGTTGCCTGAATCTGAGCGTGCTAGATTAAGAGCAGAATCTCCAGATGTATACAAGGACGCGGACTAAATATCAGCTTAATCGATGCCAAATAATCTAGAATTACAAACAGCACAAGCCCCAAGCCTACTTAAACTTGGGGCTTGTTTAATTTATGAGGTGCTTGTGATTATTGCGCTTTCATTTGCGTGTGCGCTTGCGTTTTTAATGATAGTTGGCGACGCAACGCATGGTATTAGGCGTGTTGGTTTACAACTGTTTTTATGGCTTGCTGTAGGCGTATATTTTGTATGGTGCTGGCACAAAAGCGGGCAAACTTTGGCCATGCAAACCTGGCGTTTAAAAGTGCTTAATCAAGAGGCTCATTTACTTTCAGTGAATATGGCGATAGTCAGATACGCGCTTGCAACGCTTAGTTTGATGCTATTTGGCCTAGGTTTTTTATGGGCGATTGTGGATAAAGAACATTTATTTTTGCATGATAGATTGCTTAAAAATAAGCTTGTTCTAAAATAAAGCTATCTGCGTTCCACGTAATACAGCATCATAAGCCCTGCAATCAGAAATAATATAGTCGGGAAAATAGCGCTAAATAAAGGTTGCCAGTCATTGAGTAAGCCTAAATGGGCAAATACTCGGTTTAAAATCTGATATAAAACCCCCAGCATTATGCCGACAAAGATCTTAGCACTAGCGCCTGCCGCACGCTGCTGAATAAAGCCGAAAGGTAGCGCCAATATCACCATCACTAAGCAAGCCAAGGGGTAAATTAACTTGGCCCAAAGAGCGACTTCATAACGCGTAGTTTTTTGTTTATTTGCGCTTAGGTGATCAATGTAAGAGTATAAATTTAGCGCAGACATTTTCTCAGGCATTACTAACAATACGTTGAGCAGTTCTGGGCGTATCAATGAATGCCATTTTTGTAAATCTAATTGATTCACTTGCACCGTATCTTGACTGAAATTGGTTTCAGAAACCTCTTTAAGCCTCCAGTAATCATTTTCAAATTCACCACTCTTGGCGTTGCGAGATTTGGTTAACTTAGCATTCTCATCAAACTCATAAATGTGAATATTCAGTAAACTGGTGTCTGGCAGTACTTCTTCTACGTTAACAAAGCTATTGCCATCTTTAACCCAAAGGCCAGATCTAAATTCTTGTGCCACAACAGAATCAGTGGCTTTAATGCGCATGCGTTGCGCCATTTTTTCGCTCAGTGGCGTGATGAGTTCACCAATTAAAAAAGTCACTAGCGTAAATATTAATGCTATTTTTAATAGCAACACAGCAATATTAACAATAGAAAGTCCGCTTACTCTAAACACAACAAGTTCTGAATAACGCGCAAATTGGCCTAAGCTCAACATGCAGCCTACAAGCACTGCAACAGGCATTACATCATACACATGCCCAGGCGCGCTGAGCACCACAAATAACAGCACTTTGGCTAGCCCATAACTACCTTTGCCTAAAGTATCAAGCTCTTGTATTAAATCAAAAAATGAGAACATGGCAATCAAGGCCATCATGACTAGTAGCACATTTACGGCGACTTCTTTGAGTAAATACTTATGAAGAATTTTCATTTTTTATGTTTAAGTTTTATTCACTTTTTTGGCCAAGAAGGCAGTGAAAATTTTGGGAAAAGTGGCAATTGTTGCGTTCTTCTATAAAGCATATAGGTCACAACTAGTGCAAATAATAGATGCACAGGCCATAAGCCTAAAATGCCATTGACTTTACCTTGCGCTATCCAAGCTTGTACGATGCTTAGCAAATTGATGTAGAGAATGTACATCACCAGTGCCAGTATAAAATTGGCTGAACGCCCAGAGCGCGGATCAAGCGCACTCAATGGAATCGCCATAAGTGCTAATATAAGTGCAGAGATTGGTATAGCAAGGCGCCATTGCAACTCTGCAATATTTGCACTGTTATTATTTTGAATGAGTTCACTGGTAGACGTGGATTGTGCGGTAGGCGCATCGCGCTTTGCCTCGGCAGCCTCAACTCTAAGAGCATATTTTTCAAACTCGGTGGTTGAGTATTCCGCAGTGCCGCGCGTACCTTGATAGCGCCGCCCATTTTGCATGACTAAAAAATTGTCGCCATTTTTTTGAGTTTCACGGTTACCTTGACCTGCCACAATAATGCCTAATTTTTGGTGCTGTATGGATTGCACGAAAATATTTTTAACCACATTGCCGAGTTCATCAAAGCTTTCGACAAAAAATACGCGGTCTGCATGGGCGGACTCTTTAAATACACCAGGTGTAATAGTGGATAAATCATCTCGGCTTTCTAGCTGCATACGGTAATCTTCTACTTTATTAAAAGCCCAAGGCGTTACAAATAAACTCAAAAATGAAATGAGTAACACTACTGGAATGGTGAAGGTCAACACTGGCCTAATCCAGCTGTTAATGCCTAGGCCCGAGCTAAACCAAATCACCATTTCAGAATCGCGATACCAGCGCGATAAAGTTAAAAGTATGGACAAAAACAAACTGAGTGATAGCAACATCGGCAAAAACCGAATCATGTTAAAGCCCAACATGGTGGTAATTGCATCGTTGGGCAAAATGCCTTTAGCGGCTATTTGGATTAAATAACCAGCGCGCTGCGCAACAACGATGCCAACCAGAATAAGGAAGGCACCAGTTGAGGTTGTGATTAGTTCTTGTAAAAGTGAGCGCCTAAAAAGCATAAGATATACGTGACTATTTATTTACAGCTATGAATGACTATGAATTACGTGCAAAACACGCGATAATTTAACTAAATATTATAACAAAGGTACAACGCTATGAAATCAAGCATGGAATTTAGCATAAAAAATGGTACAGCGGCAAAAGAGCTGAGCGATTGTGTGATTGTTGGCGTATATGAAGCGCAAAAATTATCAAATTCAGCGCAAATTATTGATGCCGCCTCTGCAGGGCTTATTGCTAATATTGTTAAGCGTGGTGACATGGATGGCAAATTAGAAGCCACCTTGATGTTGCATAATGTGTCTGGCATTGCTAGCGAGCGCGTGTTGCTGGTCGGTTTGGGTAAAGAAGCTGACTTTACAGAAAAGCAATTTTGCAAAGCGGTGCGTGCTTCGATGAAAGCCTTAACCAATGGCGGCGCGAGCAAAGCGACAACATTTTTAGCAGAGTTAGCTGTAATGAAATTAAGTGCAAAACGTAAAGTGTCGCTGATGGCGGAAACTGTGTTGGATGCTACTTATAAATTTGATGCAATTAAGAAAAAAGATGATAAAGCTGAAACTAATAAAGGTCTGTCAGCGCTGGCAATCAATGTTACTGATACTGAAGTAAGTGAGGCAAAAGCGGGTTTAGCCGATGGTCTAGCGTTAGCCGCAGGCGTAAGTTTGGCTAAAGATTTAGGCAACTTGCCACCAAATGTGTGTACGCCAACCTATTTGGCGGAGCAAGCTTTAGCGATGGGAAAAACTTTTGGCTTTAAAGTTGAAGTCTTAGAGCGTGATGCGCTTGAAAAGCTCGGTATGGGCTCATTTTTAGCGGTTGCTCAAGGTAGCGAAGAGCCGCCAAAGTTTATTATCATGCAGCATTTAAAAGGTCAAAAAGATCAAAAACCTGTAGTGTTAGTAGGTAAGGGCATTACGTTTGACACTGGCGGGATTTCACTCAAACCAGGTGCTGAGATGGATGAAATGAAATACGACATGTGTGGCGCGGCAAGCGTGCTAGGCACATTTAAAACCATTGCAACTATGGATTTAGCATTCAATGTGATTGGAGTGATTCCAACCTGTGAAAACATGCCAGATGGTCGCGCAACAAGGCCGGGGGACGTGCTCACCAGTATGTCTGGCTTGACCATTGAGGTGTTAAATACCGATGCAGAAGGCCGTTTGATTTTATGCGATGCGCTTACTTATGCTGAGCGATTTGAGCCTAGTGCAGTGGTGGATATTGCGACCTTAACTGGCGCATGTGTGATTGCGCTTGGCCATCACGCCACAGGATTATTCAGCAATAATGATCACCTAGCCAAAGAGTTATTGAAAGCTGGTGAAACGGCACTAGACCGCGCTTGGCATATGCCAATGTGGGATGACTACCAACCATTGTTAGACAGTAATTTTGCCGACATTGCCAATATTGGTGGGCGTGCTGGCGGCAGCATTACGGCGGCTTGCTTCTTATCGCGCTTTACTAAAAAATATGATTGGGCGCACTTAGATATTGCGGGCACAGCGTGGGTTTCAGGTAAGGCAAAGGGTGGCACGGGTCGCCCAGTACCGTTGCTCACTGAGTTTTTAGTTGCTCGTGCCAATAAATCTAACTAATGACGCGCGTAGAATTTTTTGTTAATGTGCCAGATAAACTTACAAAAATTGTAGAGCTTTGTGAAAAAACGGTGAGTAAGGGTCGGAAGGTAACGATTTTTACACCCGATGAAGCGGTGAATAAGACCTTGCAAAGTCTGCTTTGGCAACATTCGGCAACCAGTTTTTTAACAAATGCTCAGCCAAATGATGGCTCCAGCACTTATTCAGCAATCCTGCTTGATTCAAGTGGTGAGAAGTTGCTGCAAGATGATGTGCTTATCAATTTGCAAGCGCAGCATCCACCCTTTTTTAGTCGATTTAGGCATCTAGTTGAGCTGGTGAGTGTTGATGATGCCGATAAAAAAGCCGCGCGCGTACGTTACAAGTTTTATAAAGATCGCGGCTATGAAATCAATACAAGAGATATGGCAGAAATCTTGCCAGAATAATGAAGTGGTATTTTTGCGTAATTTAATTAAATTTAATGGGCTATAACTATGCAAGATGATGATATCCCCCTGCTAACTGAAGTGCATACTAAATTTGGTCAGCCCAAGCCGATTGCAATTACCGCCAGTATGATTGCTGAGATTATTGCTCAAATTAAGCCTCAGATAGAAAATGATGTCGAGCATGCGGTTACCCTGAAACTCAGAAAAAAAATGCATGATTACCTGGTAGGTGAATCTACTGAGATACAAAAATCTAGCCAAGCTTTTCTTGCGGATGCTTTAAAACGGCAATATGAACAACAGTCAGAAGAGCTTAAGCATAAGTCTGATGAAGTTCACCAGCAAACGGCTGATGCGATGAAACAGTTTGTTACAGCTGAACTTTCTGCAGCGCAGCAGGCTAGCCATGCAAGCTTGATGGATGCTATTCATACGGCAATTGCGCAGTCGCAACAGGCTGCGGTAGATGAAATTAAGCAATCTATCACGCAAGAAGTGAGTCAAGCTGTCGCAGATGCGCAGCAAGCGGTGATGGAAAGTAGTGCGAAGTTTGTAGATAAGACTAAAGCAGATTTCACTACTGAAATTCCTAAAATGATGCACGCAAATGTTGAAATTATTAAAGCTGATTTAGCACAAACGCTAAGCCAAATGCAGGCGCAAGGTGTGGTTGATGTGCAAGCTAAACTGACGCAAACATTGCCGATTATTGAGCAAACGCTTACCAATCAACTAAAAACGACTTTGGCTAACTTAGAGCGTGATATGGTTGAAAGTGCAACACAGTCCTCGCAACAGGCTTTGTTGGCGAGCGCGGCGTCTATAAAAGCTGAGTTAGAAGGCGCGTTAGGCACGATGCAAGCACAAGGCTTGGTAGAGGCGCACGCTTCGTTAAGGCAAGCCTTACCGTTGATGCAGCAATCTATGACGAGCGAAGTGCAAGAGGCATTGAAAAACTTAGAGGCGTCAACCATAGAAAGAGCGACACAACTTACCTCAACCATTAAATCTGATTTAGATGGCTCGTTAGCGCAAATGCAAGCGCAGGGGATTGCAGAAGTGCAGGCGAAGTTGATAGGTGCATTGCCCATGTTGCAACAATCAATGACAGAGCAGCTTGAAGCCACCTTGCTGAATCTAGAAACTAAAACGGTTGAAAATGCTACACATGAATTACAAGATAAAATAACGCGTTTGCACGATGCCTTATTGGCGGATCACCAAGCGAGCTTGACGCGTGAATTTTCTGCCATTTATCAAGGATTAACCGAGCAATCGCAAGCAGAGCTGAGTATATATTTAGATGCATTACAGCTAAAATCTAAGCAGCAGTTGGAGCAAGAAGTAGGCGAGGCATTCCCTGCGCTTTATAAAGGCTTGGCTGATGAATTGACTGCGACGGTGCAACAAGATTTAACTGCTACGTCTGATAGTATAAAAAATGATTTCAAACAAAGTTTAAATGCAGAGCTACCAGCCGTTGAGCAAGCGCTAGACAACAAAGTGCATGAAATATTAGATGCTGAAGTGCCGCGTATTGAGCAAAAATTAAGCTTAAATATTAAAGCTGAAATAGAAAGATTGATTGATTCTGTGCGACTAATTTTTAATAAGTAGGTCAGTCATTACATGCCATCAATCAGGGTTTGATAAGCATCAGCAGATAATAAGTTTTTTGCTGAGTCTATTTTGCTAGGCTTAAATTTAAATATCCAAGCCTCATAAGGTTTGTCGTTAATCTGCTCTGGTGCATTGATGAGCGCTTGGTTGATTTCTACTACTTCGCCATCTACTAAGGCATGTAAGTCTGAACCAGTTTTAACGGATTCAACTAGACCGCAAGGCGCCCCAGCAATAAGCTTGCTACCCACAGCGGGCGCATCAATAAATACAATATCTCCCAACAAATCTTGCGCATAATCGGTTATGCCAGCCTCCCATAGGCCATCCGCCGCGGCTTTAGTCCATAAATGTTCGGTGCTGTAATATAAATGTTGAGGTATCTGCATTTTTTGCTCAAATTTGGATTGTAGGTTTACTACTTTAACGGCTGATTATATGGCGAATAATTGAATTTTTAAAGCTTAATTCACGCTTTGTAAAAATACGTAAAAAGGCAGTAATTAAAAATAAAAATTTGTTAATGACAAAGCTAATGTTTTTATATAGAATTGATTTGTAACTATATGACACAGAACGAACTAATTATTTATATGCGCAAACTTTCATTACTTTATATCGCTTTAATGCTTAGCTTTTCACCAATGGCTGTGCATGCGGCTGCCAAAAAATCGCACAAACAAGTGGCTGTGAGTAAGCACAAGCCTAGCAAACACGCAAATGCGGGCCGTTTTAAGCAAGTTAAATATGTAACTGGTAAAGCAGGTAAATTTAGGCTGGCGAAATACAAGCCGAGCATGGCAAATAATAATGTAAATGTGCATCTACGCGCGCAAGCTGTAGATGTTGCACCAGTAGAAATTTACGATGGCAGCGGCCCGCTTGAGTTGGCTTCATCTAAAGCGCTGGTGATTAACCAGCAAACGGGTGAAATCATCTATGCAAAAAACACCAATGAATCTACACCTATTGCGTCTGTTACCAAGTTAATGACGGCGATGGTGATGTTAGATGCACATTTGCCTTTGGAAGATGTGCTCTATATTGCTGATGAAGATGTAGATTATTTAAAAGGTACGCGTTCAAGGTTGAGCGTAGGTACTTCTCTTACGCGTGGAGAGTTGCTGCAATTGGCGCTAATGTCTTCTGAGAACCGCGCTGCTGCAGCATTGGCGCGCAATTATCCAGGCGGGTATGATGCGTTTATTAGAACAATGAACCGCAAGGCTGCATCAATCGGTATGCGTGCGACGCACTTTTCGGATGCAACAGGGCTAGATAGCAGCAACGTTTCTACCGCGGAAGATTTGGTTAAAATGGTAAAAGCTGCCTATCAATATGAAGAAATTCGCCAAGTAACAACAACCGCTTCACAAGAAATTACTTTGTATGGACATGAATATCCAAGCAATTTTGTGAATACAAATTCACTAGTACGTGGTGGTGAATGGACGATTGGTTTATCTAAAACAGGTTTTATCAATGAGGCGGGGCGCTGTTTGGTGATGCAGGCAGAGATTGCTGGTCAGCCGATGATTATTGTATTGCTAGATTCTGCGGGTAAATTATCGCGTATTGGTGATGCAAATAGAATTCGCAAATGGATAGAATATAATGAGCCTAGTTTAGCGCCAAGCAATGTTGCTTTAGGCGGACATGTGAGTGGTTAGATTATCGTAACCCCCAATAAAAAAGCGGCCGTTAAGCCGCTTTTTTATTGGGGGTTACGATAATCCACTTTAACTTGCAGCTTTTTTAGTTACGGGTTTCTTGGCTGCGGGTTTTTTAGCAAGTGCTTTTTTCACCGCAGGTTTTTTAACGGTAGCTTTAGTCGTAACTGTTTTTTTAGTAGGCGCTTTTCTGGTCGTAGTTTTCTTAGCAGGCTCGCCTTTAGCTGCTTTAGCTTTTAACAATTCTAAAGCTTCATCTAAAGTAAGTGATTCAGGCTCTATACTTTTTGGCAGTGTTGCACGAATTTTTCCATGTTGCACATATGGGCCGTAGCGCCCCGCAAACACTTCAATTTGGCCATCTTCAGTAGGGTGGTTGCCTAGTGTTGCTAATGGCGCTGGTCCTGTGTGGGCTGCTGCCAACAAAGCTACTGCGCCTTCTAAATCAATGGTAAATACACTTTCAGTTTTTGGTATAGATTTAAACTTCGCATCATGATTTACATACGGGCCAAAGCGGCCAATATTCGCCACAATTTTTTTATTGGTCACAGGATGCAAGCCTAAATCACGCGGTAGTGAAAGCACCATGGTCGCAGTTTCTAAGCTCATATCAGTGAGCGGAATCTCTTTTGGCACACTCACCCGTTTTGGTTTCTTTTTCTCGCCTTCAACAGCAGCACCAAGCTGTAAATACGGGCCGTATGGACCATTCATTAACAAAATTTCTTTGCCAGTTTCAGGGTCATTGCCAATCAAAATCGGGTCGCTACCCACTTGCGCAGCACCGTTTAGGCTACGTTTGTAGTCGCATTTTGGCTCATCGTTATAGCCTGTACAGCCAATAAATGTGCCAAAGCGGCTCAGTTGTTTTTGTAACGGTTTACCGCATTTTGGGCAAGCTTCGTCAATGAGCTCGTTGCCTGGGCGGTCAACATTGGCTTTGCTGAGTAATTGTTGGTTGAATCCTTGCCAAAATTCATCCATCAGCGGAATCCACTCGCGCTCACCTTCTGCCACGCTATCCAGCGCGTTTTCTAGGTTTGCCGTAAAGTCATAATCCACATATTTAGTGAAGTGTTCGGTTAAAAATTTATTCACCACGCGCCCAACATCGGTCGGCGTAAAGCGTTTTTTATCTAACACCACGTATTCACGGTCTTGCAGGGTGCTAATAATGCTGGCGTAGGTTGAAGGGCGGCCAATGCCGTATTCTTCTAAAATTTTAACTAAACTTGCTTCACCATAGCGCGGAGGCGGCTCGGTAAAATGCTGGTCGCCGTAGATTTTTTCAACCGTGAGCACTTCGCCAGTTTCAAGGTGCGGCAGTTTGCTCTCGCCTTCTTCTTCCTCGTCATCTGTGCCTTCCATATACACCGCGATAAAGCCTGGGAACACAAGTGTTTGACCCGTTGCACGGAATAAATTGGCGTCCGAACCCACGCTTAAATCTACGCTCACCGCATCAAATTTTGCGGGTGACATTTGGCAAGCTAGCGCGCGCTTCCAAATCATTTCATACAGCTTAAATTGTTCGTCAGTTAAGTACTGGCGTACGCTGGCAGGCGTGCGGGCGATATCGGTTGGGCGAATTGCCTCATGCGCTTCTTGGGCGCTTTTTGATTTCGTTTTGTACATGATGGGCGATTTTGGCAAATAATCGGCATCAAAATTCTTTTTCACGTAATTACGAATTTGCATAATCGCTTCGGTCGACATATTGAATGAGTCGGTACGCATATACGTAATCAAACCAACCGTACCGCTGCCTACATCCATACCTTCATACAATTGTTGCGCCACGCGCATGGCGCGCGCAGTGGTAAAGCTTAGTTTACGCACGGCTTCTTGTTGCAGGGTAGATGTAGTAAATGGCGCGGCTGGGCTACGGCTACGCTGTTTTTTCTCAACCCGAGAAACAGTGGTTTTGCCAGCACTGGCGAGTAATAATTTACCCACAATGTCAGATTGCTGGTCATGGTTAATAACGGTAAATTGCTCAACTTTTTGGTTATTCAGTTGCACCAATTTAGCACTAAAACCGTGGCTATGTTTCAACGCATCTAAATGAATAGACCAATATTCTTGCGATTTAAAAGCTTCAATTTCCAGCTCACGCTCAACAATCAAGCGTAGCGCAGGGCTTTGTACGCGACCTGCAGATAATCCACGACGGATTTTTTTCCATAACAACGGTGATAAATTAAAGCCCACCAAATAATCTAAAGCACGACGCGCTTGCTGCGCGTTCACCATGGGCATAGATATATCGCGTGGCTCGGCAATGGCATGCTCTACTGCGCTTTTGGTAATTTCATGAAACACCACGCGCTTCATCACTTTATTTTTAAGTAGGTTTTTAGCCTTTAAAATCTCGGCAATATGCCATGAAATCGCTTCACCTTCACGGTCTGGGTCGGTTGCGAGATAGATGCTATCTGCATTTTTTACAGCCTTAGCAATCGCATCTACATGTTTGCTGTTGCGCTCAATAATATCGTACTTCATCGCGAATTGATTTTCAGTATCAACCGCGCCATTTTTAGGGATTAAATCGCGCACATGCCCAAATGAGGCCAGCACTTCATAATCGCTACCTAGGTATTTTTGCAGCGTTTTTGCTTTAGAAGGTGATTCAACAATTAACAGTTTGGACATGAATGCCTATATATAGGGATGTAAGTAAAGAGGTTAGCAAAGCAATAGCTTTGCATAATAACAAGGTAAATGCCAGTAAGACAACAACTTACCGCATGTCGTGCGATATTTGTGAATAAATTAGTGCTTTAGCTCCTGTTTGAGCCGTTGTATACCAGTTGCAAGCTCAGCTGCATTTAAACTACCAAAGCCAAGCCTAATCGCGTTGATGTTGATATTTTCTGCTGAAAAAAGTGAGCCAGGCAAAATGCGCACTTGTGCTTGCAAGGCTTTATCAACTAATGCTTCAATGTTAATGTTAGCATTAAGCCGCAGCCAAATAGCTAAGCCGCCATTGGGCGCATCAAAGCTTACAAAGTCACCTAGTTCATGACGAATTAAATCCATCAACACATTGCGCCGCTCGTTGTAAACTTTAAAAGTTCGGCGAATGTGGCGCTTAATCTCGCCAGAAACCAGCAGCTCGGCTACTGCTGATTCCGTCACAGAATTACCTTGCCTATCTATCAACATGACTTCAGCTGCACATTGGTCGATAAAGCCTTTAGAAGCCACTAAATAACCCATGCGTAAACCTGGCGCTAGTACTTTAGAAAGCGAGCCAACATACACTACGCGTTCATTGTGATTAGTGCTGGCAAGCGGGAAAACAGGGTGATGCGAAAAATGAAACTCGTGGTCGTAATCATCTTCTACAATTGTAAAATCATACTGCTCGGCCAGCATCAATAGCTTTAATCTGCGTTCTGCCGCCATGGTGACGGTGGTTGGAAATTGGTGATGTGGTGTAACATAAATAGCGCGTATGCGATGCTTTTTACAAAGCGCTTCAAGCTCGTTTACTTTAATGCCGTGGTCATCTAGCCCCACCGTTAGAATATTTGCGCCGCATGATCTAAAAGCCTCACGCGCTGGTGGGTAGCTTAAATTTTCTACTACCACGTAATCATTCGGCTTGGTTAATACGCGGGCGGCTAGAAAAATGCCCATTTGGCTGCCACGCGCGATGCAAATATTATCAATTTCTACATTCAAGCCACGTTCCATATTGAGCATGGCGGCAATCGCAAGGCGCAAATTCAGCATACCTTTAGGGTCGCCATAACCAAGTTTATTAGTGCGAACAGGCGCGATAAGCGCGTGGCGAAAAGCTTTTGCAAGCGTTTCAAACGGAATTAAGCGCGTGTCTGGAATCCCATCATTAAAATCAATGATATTGCTGTGAGGTGCTGGCTCGTTGGCGTCAATAGATAGCGAATATTTTTCAAGCACAGGAGTAGCAAACTCAGTAGTGCGTGCTTTTGCTATAGAGGCTTGTGTAAACCGTGGGAGCATGGCTGAAACAAAGGTACCACGTCGATATTCTGTAGTGAGCCAACCTTGCGCGATTAACTCATCGTAAGCAAGCACAATGGTTTTTCTATTCACTTGCAAGCTTTCTGCTAGCTCGCGCGTGCCAGGCATGGCGGCAGACGGGCTTAAGCGCCCACGCTGAATTTCATCAATCACTTGTTGTGCTATTTGCAAATACACCGCCAAACCAGACGATTTGACGATGCGCAAGTTTAAATCCCATGAGCGTAGCATGTTGGTTTCCCTAAAGAATCTAGTTTTTTTAAATAAACTGGATGACTAAACAGTATTATCGCACTAAATTTTACTGGACCACTTAACTTGTTAAAACTGGATGCCTGATAAGTAATTACATTCTGTTACATTGCACTAACGGTTTGTAATAGTTGGCATGAAATCGGTCAATGATGCCCATTAACTGCCCATCAATCAATGTAAAAGTATAAAAGGAATTTTATGTCACCACCATTAGACGCGCAACTTACTGATATGCGTAGCCATGCGCTTAAGCTAGAAACCGAAGTGCAAAACGTGATTGTTGGGCAAGATAAAGCCATTCGCCTAATGAATATTGCGATTTTTGCGCGCGGCCATGTGTTACTTGATGGCGGTGTGGGTGTAGGTAAAACCACCTTGCTACAAGCCATTGCGCGCGGTATTGGCGGCGCTTATGAGCGTATTGAAGGCACGGTTGACTTAATGCCAAATGACTTGATTTACCATACATTCTTGGGTCCAGATGGCCGCCCACAAATTGATGAAGGCCCGTTGTTGCGGGCAGGTGAGAATTTATCAGTATTCTTTTTTAATGAAATTAACCGCGCAAGGCCGCAAGTACACGCGTTGATGCTACGCGTGATGGCGGAACGTCATGTGAGTGCATTCAAAAAAGAATATCGTATGCCACACATGATTGTGTTTGCAGACCGTAACCAAGTAGAAAAAAATGAAACATTTGAAATTCCATCTGCCGCGCGTGATCGTTTTATGATGGAAATTCCGATTGAAATTCCAACGGATCGTGATATGAAAAAATCACTCGTGTTTAATACCAAATTTCAACATGCGGAAAAACTTACGCAGCAAGTTGAAAGCAATATATTGAAGTTTGATCAACTGAATGCCTTTTCAGATTTACTGCAAAACCATATTAAATCGAGTGACGTGCTAGAAGAATATGCCATTGACCTGTGGGATGCGACACAACACCCAGAAAAATTTGGCGTAAAAATGGAAAGCGTAGATGTGGCGCGCGTGATTCAAACAGGTTCCAGCCCGCGTGGAATGGGCATGTTGCTTAAAGCAGCACGTGTAAATGCTTGGCTAAATAACCGCGATAGCATGTTCCCAGAAGATATTCATGCGGTATTCCATGAGGTAATTTCACACCGTTTGGTGTTCAACTCAATGTATGAAAACCGTAGAACAGCACTTGCGCGAGAATTGACCGCTAACATTATGAGCACAGTGGCTGTGCCTAGCCCTACTTTTAGCAAAGTGGCTTGAAATTAAATGAGCTTAGCAATACGTAACGCGGCAGATGCTGCATATGCAAAACCTTTTGAGTACATTGTCTCGTGGAAATCTGCCAGCATACAATTAGGCAGCCATAGAGGCACGCAAAGAGGGTTAGGCTTAGATTATCGCGGCAATGTGAATTTGGTAGATTATCCCGATGCAAGGCGCATGGATATTAGGGAAACGTTGCGTGACCCATTTGAGCAAGTGCAAGTGCGGCAGTTTAACCAAGAAAGCACTACGCCGATTTATGCGGTGTGTGATTTGTCTAGCTCTATGCAGTTTAAAGGTCGCCAGCGCAAGTTGGATAAAGCCATAGAAATCGCCACAGCAGTGGCGAATACTGCCTACCAGACAGGTGATTTATTCAGCTTTATTGGCTACAACAGCCATGTGCTTGAAGATTTCACGCTACCACTTAGCCGCAACTTGCATCAATCTAAAGAAGCGATTGCGCAACTGCATGATTATTACAAAATGCGCGTGGGTGCTGAAGGTGTGACGGATGTACCTAATTTTTTGGGGCAAAGCCGTGGATTAGTGTTTTGGATTTCAGACTTTCACATGCCACTTAATGTGATTGAACAAACACTCACAGCCATGTCTGCGCATCAAGTGATTCCTGTGGTGCTATGGGATGATGAAGAATACAAAAAGCTGCCGAAATTTGGCTTTGGCACCATGATAGACCCCGAAACTGGCTTGAATAAAACCCTGTTTTTTCGGTATGAAGTCAGGGCGAAATTTATTACTGCATTTAATGAACGCAGGCACGCATTAGAAGCTTTGTTTCTCAAGTTTGATTCGCCAGCGCTATTTATGCATGCTGATTACAAGCCAGAAACCATGACGCATTATTTTGAACATAATATGAGCCAATAAAGATGATAAAACCAATTTCAAAATTATGTGCCACAGTGATATTGCTGGCGGGCTTGTTAGCCAGTTTCACATTGCAAGCGGCGGAAGAGGTAAATGCTAAAGCTGCAAAAGTAGTGTCGCTCACCAACCCCGCCAATACTTACGGCGTGCAAATTGGCGATAAATTAAGCCGAAAAATTGTGCTAGAAGTGCCAGCACCTTTTAAAATTGCAGACGGTGCCTTTCCTAAAAAAGGCAGCAAAACCAATGGCGTTGAGTTGGTTGAAATAGAAGTGCAAACAGACCAACAAAAAGATGTGACGCTATATACCGTGAATTTAAGCTATCAAACATTCACCAACCCGAGTAAGCCCAGCGTGATGCAATTGCCCGCAGAAAAGTTAGCACTCACTGGCGGCGCTAAGGCCGAAACGCTTGAAGTGCCTGCTTGGGGCTTTTGGCTTTCACCAATCGTCACGGGCGGCATTGAAACCGCGCAAAAAAACATTCAGCCAGAAGCCGCACCGCCATTGGTGGACGATCGCGCACATAAAACACGGTTTGCGCTGTTCGCTAGTTTGCTCGCCGCCAGTTTAATCGCCTTGTTGTATATGAATGCCGATGGCAATTGGCTACCCTTTATGGGCGGTGCGTTTGCCAAAGCGCATCGACAATTAAAGCGCTTAGCTAAATCTAGCGGCACAAAAACGGCGGCGGAAGAGGCTTCTGCTTTAGAAAAACGAGCCTTGGTTTATATCCACCAAGCGTTTAATCAGCATTTTGGTGCCAATATGTTTGCGCGTGATATTGAGCCATTTGTGGCTAAGCGGTCGAGTTTCAAAAAAATGAAAGCCGAAATTGCACAGTTTTTTGATGAATCTAATCAATCTTTATATTCAATAGAGCCACGTGATAGTCAAAAAATCATTCAAGATTTAGCTAATCTAAGCAGGCAATTACGTGCATGTGAGCGGGGCGTTTAATGGCTTTTCTAACTCCCTGGGCATTGTTATTATTGTCTCTCGCGTTGCTGCCATTTTGGCTTAAAGGTCATCAAGGCAAGGTTTACACTTGGCTGGAGATGATGCCTGAAGATAAGCTTTCAGACAGGCTTAATTTGGCGATTAAAATTATTACCTCTTTGTTACTGGCCAGCATAGTATTTGCATTAGCCAATCCGCGTGGGCACGATGAAAAAGTACAGCGCACGGGCAAAGGCGCACAAACCGTAATGGTAATAGACCGCAGTGTGAGTATGGATCACCCTTTTGCGGGCGATTCATCTGGCAATGCGGCCGAAATTAAATCAGGCGCGGCACGGCGCATTATTACGCAGTTTATTGATTCGCGCCCTGACGACATGATGGGTGTGGTGGGTTTTACCAATTCCGCCTTGTACGGCATTAAAATTACTACTAATCGCGATGCGATTCACTCGGCGATTGTGGCGGCCACCAGCCCATCACTTAACCAGACCAACATTGGCGCGGGTCTAACCGAAGGCGTTGGTCTGTTTGATAACATTGAAAACTCAGGTTCACGTGCGATTATTTTATTGTCTGATGGCGCAGGAAAGCTCAGCCCACGCGTAAAATTTTTATTGAGCAAACGCCTAAAAGAACGAAAACTCAGCATCTATTGGATTATGTTGCGCGAACCAGGCGAGCCTAGTATTTTCTCTAAAGAAGTGTATGAAGAAGAGCGCGTGCCCAATTCCATTGTTTTACACAAATATTTTCAGGCGCTAGGCCTTAAATATAAAGCTTATGAGGCGGATAATCCTGAAACGCTACAATCCGCCATTGCCGACATTGATTCACGCGAGAAAAAAGCCATTAAATACACCGAAACCATCGCAGGCTATGACTATTCACGGGTGTTTATCATCATCGCCTTAGTGTTGGGCTTGTTGATTTTGACGATTAAGAATTTGACAATTAAAGACCGAGAGGCGCACGAATGAAGAAGCATGGCATTAACCGTAAAAATCAGCTACTCATTTTAGTGTTGCTAGTGGGTTTAGTTGGCACGGCTTATGAAGCCTATCAAACCCATAAAATTGGCAAGGTGAACCGTGCGTTGCGCTCGGGCGAGGTCATTAACGACGAAGCCTACCCATTTCATAAAAAGTTTTCCGATGCTTACCAGCAAGGTAAAACGGGTAACTTCAAACACGCTGTGCAAGGCTTTGGGCAGACTTTAGAATTTGCCAATAAAAAAGGTGAGAAATCTTTTGAAGTCAGCCAAATACAAAAATCACAAATTCATTACAACATTGGCAACAGTTTATTTCATTCAGGTTTGCAACGTTTAGTCACGACCGATGGCACAATTCAAGAAGAAGCGAAGTTTGATTATCTGCAAGCAAAGGCCTCTTACGAGCAAGCTTTGAAGCTAGATCCCACTTCACGCGCGGCAAAGTTTAACTTAAGTTTATTGCTCGGAGTGATTCCCAGCAATATCAAAACCGTGCCGCAAGACCCATCTGGCATGGAAATTAGTAATTTGCCGCAAGGTTTGCCATGAAAAAGCTGTTAAATCTATTAAAAGACAATTACGAAACGGCATTGCTGGTTTTAGCTTCGCTGTTTTTATTGCTCGCGTTAATCAAGCCACAAATACAACTCAAGCAAGAAGTGCATAATTACTTGCTGGTGGCTGATGTTTCGCAAAGCATGAATGCGGAAGACATGAAAGTAAATAATCTGCCAGTGAGTAGGCTGGTTTACACGCAGCACATGATGAAAAATGTGGTGAAAACATCTCCCTGCGGCACCTACGTGAGCGTAGGTATTTTTGCTGCAGAAAACGTGGCTTTGTTATTTATGCCGCTAGAAGTATGCAAAAACTTTGACATCATTAACGACTCCATAGACCACTTAGAATGGCGCATGGCGTGGAGCGGTAACAGCCGCATGACATTTGGCGTTAAAGCGGCAGAGGCCACCTTTGAATATTTAAACATTCCCGCGCAAATGCTATTTTTTACCGATGGCGATGAATCTCCCAAAGCCAACGGTATTAACAAACTAGATATTAGCAATGTGCGTATTGGTAAAAACGTGATATTTGTCGGCATTGGAGGCCATGAACCAGCGCCCATTAAACGCTTTAACGCCAATAATAAATTTGTCGGCTATTGGGGTACAGATGCCGCAGCAGAAAGCGCGGGCGGCGGTATTATGTATAACGATGCTAGCCTAGACGACCCAGATCCGCCCGTGGCCTACGCCGAGTTTGACCGCTATTTATCCAAACAAGATGTGGAGCATTTAAAAGAAATGACCGCAGAAATTAAAGGCCAATATGTAGAAGGCTTAGACAAACCCGAATTTTACCACTTTGTGCAATCACAAACGCCAGCGGCAAAATTTGTGACTGATTATTCAGTACGCTGGATTTACTTAGTACTTGCGGCATTGCTGGTGCTGGCGACTTATTTGCCTGATGTACTTTCATACCGTGTTGGTAAGCGTTTGTTCGGGCGTGCCTAGTGTTGGCTTAAAGGGCTGCTAAAGCGGCTCTTTTATTTTCGTACAAATTCAATGCGCGTGTCGCCTACATTGCTAATGTTAAGCGCATTGTCTTCTTTTGCAATATCTCCGAATAGCGGGTCTTCGTCTTCAGTTTTGGCTTGCGTTAAGCCTTTAAAGTCGTACAAATTAAAGTCGGCCAAGTGTGATGGCTCTACGTTGCCTATGGCGCGGAAGATATTATTTACGCGGCCTGGTTGCTCTAGCTCCCACGCGTGTAGCATGTCTTTAACTTTTTGGCGTTGTAAGTTTTCTTGGCTGCCGCATAAATCGCACGGAATAATTGGAAACTCCATTTGGCGCGCGTAGCTGGCAATGTCTTTTTCACTGCAATAGGCGAGTGGACGAATTACGACATTTTGTTTGTCGTTGGTGGATAATTTTGGTGGCATGGCTTTAAGTTTTGCGCCAAAAAACATATTCAAAAACAAGGTTTCTACAATGTCACCTCTATGGTGGCCAAGCGCTATTTTATTGGCGCCCAACTTTTTTGCGGTGGTGTAAATAATGCCACGGCGCAAGCGTGAACAAAGGCTACAAGTGGTTGCGCCTTCAGGAATTTTCTCTTTTACGATTGAATAAGTGTCTGCCTCAACAATGCGGTAATCTATGCCAAGTTTCTCAAAATAAGCTGGCAAAATATCCGCAGGAAAACCAGGTTGCTTTTGGTCTAAATTCATGGCAATGAGTTTAAAGCTAATTGGCGCACGTTCTTGCAAGGCAAGCAAAATCATCAACATGGCGTGCGAATCTTTACCACCACTCATGCACACCAGCACGGTGTCGCCTTCTTCAATCATGTTGTAATCGCCAATGGCTTTGCCCGTGGACGAGATTAAGCTGTTACGCAGCTTGATGAAGTTGTTAGAATGGTTATCGGGCAGGTGTTTTATCATAAATTCAGAGATCTTCCGCCATCTACGGCTAGCACATGACCCGTAATAAACGGTGCATCGGCGATTAAAAATTTTACGGCTTTGGCAACGTCTTCAGCCTCCCCCACACGCTTAAGTAAGGTTTGATTGATGACGCGTTGACGATAGACTTCATCAAATTGCGGGTTGCTTTCAGGCCATTGCACTGGGCCTGGCGCTACGGCATTTACGCGTACTTCAGGGCTTAATTCATGTGCTAAAGACTTGGTTAAAGTTACTAAACCAGCTTTTGCCACACTGTAAATAATATAGCCTTTTTTTGGGCGCTCAACATGCATGTCGGTAATATTCACAATGCAACCTTGATTTTTGCGTAATTCGGGCGCGGCGGCTTGCGATAAAAATAGCGGCGCTTTTAAATTGCTGCCAATTAAATCGTGCCATTTTTGCTCGTCAATATCACCAATTTCACTGGCGTAATAAGTGGATGCGTTATTGATAAGCACATCTAAACGCCCGAATTGCCGCACTGTTTCGGCAACTAAATTTGGGATTTCGGCAATGTTCAATAAATCACCTTGAATAATTGCCACAGAATTCGCACGTTGCAAATTTAGCTCAGCTTGTAGCGCACGCGCCTCGCTAAGCGAGCTTTTATAATGCACCATCAGCGCATAGCCTTCAGCATGCAATTGGCGGCAAATAGCCGCGCCTACGCGTTTTGCGCCGCCAGTAATGAGCACTACTTTGTTGATGGATGTTTTATTGTTCAATTGTTTACTCACTTAATATGCAAAATATTATAATGGCTTATGGCCTCATTACCTATCCCCAATGCACAAGCGCAGGCGCACAGCCAACAACTAGCGCAACTCATTCTGCAAAAAATACAACAAGCAGGTGGCTGGATAAGCTTTGCCGACTTTATGCAGCAGGCGCTTTATACGCCAGCACTAGGTTATTACAGCGGCGGCGGCAAAAAGTTCGGTATTGGTGGTGATTTTGTTACCGCACCAGAAATTTCGCCGCTATTTGCGCAAACAATTTCAAACCAAATAGCGCAGGTTTTGCAACTTACGCAGGGCAATATTCTTGAGCTTGGCGCGGGCACAGGCAAATTAGCCGCTGACACTTTGCTCACTTTAGCTGAGTTAGATTGCTTGCCAGCTAAATATTTTATATTAGAAGTAAGTGACCACTTGCGCCAAGTGCAGCTTGAAACCTTGCAAAAAAAATTATCGCCAGATTTATTGCCACGCGTGGAATGGCTAAATACCTTGCCTGCAACATTTAACGGCGTGGTGATTGGTAATGAAGTATTAGATGCAATTCCAGCGCATATTGTGCATGTTGCTCCGCAAGGTTTGTGTGAGCGCGGGGTGACGTTTGATGACGGCTTTAAATGGCAAGACCAACCAATAAGCCAAAAAAATCTATTAGAAAGTGTCACGCAGCAAAATCTACCTCTCGATTACATCACCGAATTTTGCCCCGCCGCAACAGGCTTGGTTGCCAGCTTAGCCGCCATGTTGCAACACGGCATTATTTTGATGATTGACTATGGTTTCGCTGCGCGCGAATATTATCATCCGCAACGCAACCAAGGCACGCTCATGTGCCATTATCAACATTACGCGCACGCAGATCCGCTCATCAATGTTGGCCTACAAGATATCACCGCACATGTGAATTTTAGCTCAATAGCGATGCTCTGTGAGCCGCATGGATGCTGCCTCGCAGGCTATGCCTCACAAGCACAGTTTTTAATGAATTGCGGAATTTTAGAAATTATGAGCCAAACTTCGCCGCACGATATGGCGCGTTACGCCCCACTTGCCGCTGCCGCGCAAAAGTTATTATCGCCCGCAGAAATGGGCGATTTATTTAAGGTAATTGCTTTGAGTAAGAATATAGACGAACCTTTGATAGGTTTTTTAAATGGCGATAAATCACACACTTTATAATTTGGTCATTGCGAGCGTAGCGCGGCAATCTTAAGTAGCATGCAGCAATTTAGATTGCCGCGCTACGCTCGCAATGACGGCTAATTGGTATAATGCGCGTTATGACAAATTTAAATAAAACCGAAGTAAGCCCTAATTTAGACGATGCTCAGAACGACGACAAAGCCGCTTTAAAAGGCCGCCGAATCCGTAGCTTTGTACTGCGTCAAGGCCGCGTTACCAAAGGGCAAGCGCATGCTTTAGAAGTTGGCAGGCCTAAATTTGGCATTGATTACTCAGCTGAAATCATCGATTTAAATGCAAAATTTAATCGCACTGATTTGAATGGTCAGCCCAGTAAAAAAATCCTAGAAATCGGTTTTGGCATGGGCGAAACCACCGCAAAAATTGCCCAGACTTTGCCTGAATGTGACTTTCTTGCGGCTGAAGTGCATACGCCTGGCGTCGGCGCGCTACTTAAACTCATTGAAGAAAACAGCCTCACTAACATCCGCATTATTCAGCACGATGTAGTAGATGTACTACAAAACATGCTGGCAGATGCAAGTTTAGACGGCGTACATATTTTCTTCCCAGACCCGTGGCACAAAGCGCGCCATCATAAACGCAGGTTGATTCAAGCAGGTTTCGTAAAATTATTATGCAGCAAACTTAAAGTGGGCGGATATTTACACGTAGCAACGGATTGGCAAGAATATGCAGAGTGGGTGCTAGAAGTGTTAAATGCCGAGCCGCTGCTGCAAAACACCGCGCAAGATTACGCTGAAAAGCCAAGCTACAGACCGCTCACCAAGTTTGAAAATCGCGGCATCAAGCTAGGGCATGGCGTTTGGGATATGGTGTTTACGCGTAAGTAAGCACTAACTATTACTGTCATTCCCGTGAAAACGGGAATCCATTTTGACAGTAATTATTAACAGCCCACGTTCTAAAGCCACTTGTTATAAGGCAAGCTTGCTAAGTTTGAGTTGAAATATCGCGCGTCATCGGTCACTTCTTTGCCCACCCAGCTTGGGCGTTCGAAGGATTGGTCTTCACTGCTTAATTCAATTTCTGCAACCACTAAGCCTAAATTCTCACCTAAAAACTCGTCAACTTCCCACGTAAATCCGTTGTGAATAATGACGTATCTTATTTTTTGAATCACTGGATCATCACAAAGTTTTAATAGCGCAACTGCATCAGCTGCTGGAATTTCATACTCAAACTCGGCGCGCGAGATTCCCGCACTAATGCCTTTAATGGTGATAAAAGCTTGGTTGCCAGCTAACCGAATTCTCACCGTGCGGTTTTTGTCACGGTTTAAATAACCTTGGCTAAAGTGTGTGGCAGTGCCTTGCTTCCATGCGTTGCCAGTTACAAGAAATTTACGCTCAATTTCAACGGCCATATGCTTTTACACTGATGATTCTTGTTCGCTTGTATCGGCAGCTTCTTCTGTAAACAGCCACTTACCAATCACCTTTTCAGCTTCTTCTACCCCTAATTTCTTTAAGCTAGAAAATAGCTGTATTGTGCATTCGCTGTGGTAATTATTGCCCCACGTTTCAGTGAGTTCTTTGCGCACGCGGTTAAGTGTAAGTGAAGCTTCGCCGCGTGAAAGTTTGTCAGATTTTGTCAGTAATACATGTACAGGTTTACCGCTGGGGCAAAACCAGTCTAGCATTTGGCGGTCTAGTGGGGTGAGTGGGTGGCGGCTATCCATCACCAACACCAAGCCGCCTAAGCTTGAACGCTCGCTTAAATAGCGCGCTAATACGTTTTGCCAGTGTGCGCGCATGGCTTCTGGCACTTTGGCGTAGCCGTAGCCAGGCAAATCGACCAAATGGCGATCGTTACCCAGTGTAAAAAAGTTAATCAGCTGCGTGCGGCCAGGCTGTTTACTCACAAATGCTAAGCGATTATGGTTAGCAAGTGTGTTGAGCGCACTCGATTTACCTGCATTTGAGCGACCCGCAAAGGCGACTTCAATACCGCTAGCAAGTGGTAAATCACGTAAATGATGAGCTGAAATATAAAAAGTGGCGTTTTGAAACAAAGGCATGGCAGTCCGATTCTATTAGGGTATCGCTAGTTTCTCTTACATTACTCGGCGCTGCGCCAGAATAATTGCTTGGATAACGATATATAAACAACTGTGAAAAATGCTATCACGAATAGGGGTTTTTAGCTAAAATAGCGCGTTAATTGTTTGAATAATCTAAGCTTTAGGAGCCGTAATGCAATTTCGTCATCTAGTTTTGTTAGCATCAAGTGTTGTATCGTTGGCATCTATGCCTGTTATGGCTGCAGAAGCGGCGGCTGAAAAGCAAACCGCAGCTCAAATTGTAAGCACGGTTTGCGCGGCTTGCCACGGCACTGATGGCAATAGCGCGATTACGGCGAATCCAAAATTAGCGGCTCAGCACCCTGAATATTTGGTAAAACAATTAACCGAATTTAAATCAGGCAAACGTGCTAATGCGGTGATGTCTGGCATGGCGGCTGGTTTAAGCGATGACGACATGAAAAATTTAGCCGCCTATTTCACTGCACAAAATTTAAAATTAGGCCAAGCCAAAACTAATGGCAAAGGCTCTTTGGGTGAAAAAATCTATCGCGGCGGAATCGCGGCAACGGGCGTGCCAGCTTGTGCGGCTTGCCATGGCGCTACAGGCGCAGGCATTCCAAAACAGTTTCCACGTGTGGCTGGCCAACATGCAGATTATACATTAGCGCAATTAAGAACTTTGCGCACGGGCGAGCGAGCTAATGCGCCTATGATGATGACAATTGCGACTAAAATGACCGACGCTGAGATGGCGGCGGTGGCAGATTACATGCAAGGTTTACGTTAATTTATACGTCAATTTAACGCGTACTCTTAAGCAATGCCCTGCGAGCCGCTCTGGTACTGGCTCGCAGGGCATTGTTTTTCTCTCGTAGTATTCTTTAGGCTTTTATGCAACTTAAAGAGCCGCTAATTCAGTGATTCCCAATCTCCAACCTAAAGCGCACTTCACCATTGCGGTTATCTACCAAGCTTAGCAAGTAACCTGCCTGCGATGCCTGTTGCGCGGCATGATACAAGCCAACGCCTAAGCCATTTTTAGAACTTACGTGCGATTTAAATAGGCGCTCAGCTGTTTCTGCTGACATCGCAGCGCCTGTATCGGTGACTTCTAAACAAAAATGTTGCGATGGCATTAACATGACTTTAATCAAAATATTGGCCTCTAGCTTGGTTTTTTCTAGCGCATTTTGCAGTAAATTATCCACCACGCTATCGAGCACGTCGGGGTCAATGTCGGCTTTGGGCATATTAGCAGGCGCTTCAAATAATACTTGTAAATGCGAGTTTAATTGTTTAAAGCCCTTCCACCAGCTTGCCACTTTGGCTTGGCTTTTTTTCTCCGAGCTTGGTAGCTCAAGTTTTGTCATCGTGCTGGCTAAGCGTTGGCTTAATCTTGGCAATTGCTTTTTAACCAGCTCAATCAGCCTTGCGTCATCGCTGCCATCGCTATTGCTTTGCTCTGCTGCCGCAGAAAGCGTACCCATCGATTGCAAAATATTTTTAATATCATGCGTAAGGCGTGAGCCCGTTTCATACAGTGATTGCATATAAGTATTTTGGCTAATAGTTTCTTCGCGGCGTTTGGCCTCATAAAATTCGCCCAAAATTTGCGTAAGTAGCTGCACATGCAAATACATGGCAGGGCTAAATTGCCAGCGTGAATACACCACCAAATGCAGCTGATGAAAATTAAAGGTAGAAATAAACGGCGTGGGCTCACCAAGCTGTTTTTTATTGCTTTCAACATCCCACATTAAGCCGCTTACCCATTTGAGCGCAGATAATTCTTTCATAGAAGCTTGCAAAAACTGCTCTGCGGTTGGCTCTGCTTCTGCATGTGTGGCAATTTGCCTAATCCAATGTTCAAAAGGCAAGCCAATGCTTAATAAATAGCGCGACATCAATAACTCTAAGCCAGAAAATGTCGCGCTTGGGTTCCAAAGCCAACTTAGTATCACTAATGTAGCCGCAAGCGCCATCACCACAATAATCAATAATTTAATGTAGTGAAACTTCCAAATAACGCCAATCGCAAAACTGCCAAGTATGACAATAACGGTAAGTAAAAATATCAGTAAAGTGTAAAAAAAGTCTATATTGGCGACTTGTGCATCAGGCCTAGTTTTATGTTTTGCCGATAAAAACAAAATGGCAAGCGGCAAAAGCGGCAAAAAGTAAGTAAGTAAAAATGTAGCCGCAGCTAAATCATCATTAGCACTCAATAGTTTAGGCACAACCCAAAGCAGTAATATGGCAAGTAAATAACTTGAAGCTAAAATATTGGGTAATCTTTCACGGGTAGATTCGCCAGAAAATACACGCCCACCAATGAGCGCAAACAAGCTGGCTAACCATAAAGCCGTAACCCACCAATTATTAAAAAACATAATGACACTCGCACCCACCACAATGAGCACCGCGGCTTGCCATGAAAGCTTATTGGTTTGCCGCATAATCGGCTGCCACATTAAAAAGAAGCCGTAATGACATAAAAATAATGCCTTATGCAGGCCGTTCGCATCACCCCAAATAAGCATGGCGTGCAATGATAAAATCATCAACGCCATTAAACGGTCAGAATCGTTAAATAAGGCGCGATACAATTTGGGTAAATTTGGCATAAATGCTTAACTCAATGAGGGGGTTAAAAATCGCTAGTTGTTTAGCTGATATTGTTTGCTAAATTGTAGCAAATCAAACCTATTAGCGTTGAAATTTGAACATAATTGTTGGCTTTTAGACGATTATTTTGCCCAATTTATACAAATTCTTATAGAATACGAGCAAATCTTGGCAAATTAAGCTAAAAATCAGTTGGTATGATATTTGCTTATTTAATTCTGACAGTTGACATTATTTTTATAAATAAAATGTTTTACACACACTTTTATAGTTCGGAGAACTAAATGAAAAAACAACAAACAGGTTTTACGTTAATTGAGTTAGCAATTGTACTTGTGATTATCGGCTTGCTACTAGGTGGCGTGTTAAAAGGCCAGGAGTTGATTAACAGTGCCAAAGCCAAAAATATTGCTAGTGACTTAAAAAATGCACAAATATTTATTTACGGGTATCAAGATAAATTCCGCGCTATCCCAGGTGATGATGCCAACGTTGTAGCACATATTAACGGTGCTACGGCAGCAACTACGCCAGCAGGCTCTCTAAATAACGCGCAAATAAATGGCACATGGGATTCCACTACAGCGACCGATGAATCTTTCTTATTTTGGCAGCATGTTCGTTTAGCAGGTTTTTCAACAGGCCCTACCGCTGTAGCGGATGCGGCGTATTTGCCGCGTAATGCTGAAAGTGGCCGCTTAGGTATACAAAGTTTAAATGGTCTTGCGACAATTCAAGATGCGGTTAGCCCTATGACTGGTTTGTATGTTGTATGTAGCGAAAATATTACAGGTAGATTGGTTAAGCAAATTGATACTAACTTGGATGATGGAAATACAGCTACAGGTTCATTGAGGGCGGTAATACCACCTGCTACTGCTGCAGTTGCTACTGGTGCGATAGTTGATGGCACAGCTTATACAATTTGTATGAGTTTTTAATTACTAAAGTCATAATATTCAAAATAAAAAACCCCACTTAGGTGGGGTTTTTTATTTTGAATATTATGAATACTTAAAGTAATTTAACTGCTTACTTACGCGTTAAATTGTTTTAGAATAGTAGCTTCGTAAAAGTCAGACAAAAACAGAAAAAATAATCCAGCAATACATGACTAACAATATCGTAGAAATTGATAATTTATCCTTTGGTTACAAAGGCCGCTTGTTGCATAAAGGCATCAATATGGTGTTTCCGCGCGGCAAAGTCGTAGCGATTATGGGCGGTAGCGGTAGTGGTAAAACTACGTTGCTGCGCTTAATTGGCGGGCAAATTGCACCTACGCACGGCGAAGTGCGGGTAGAGGGTGCAGTGGTGCATGAACAAGACCGCGATGGCATTTTTAAATTACGCCGCAAAATGGGTATGTTGTTTCAGCACGGTGCCTTATTCACAGATTTAAGTGTGTTTGAAAATGTCGCTTTCCCTATGCGCGAACTTACTGATTTGCCAGAAGCAATGATTAGAGATTTAGTGCTAATGAAGCTTAATGCAGTGGGTTTGCGCGGCGCGCATGTGCTTATGCCAACGGAGCTTTCAGGCGGCATGGCGCGGCGTGTAGCATTGGCGCGGGCTGTAGCGCTAGACCCCAGTATTATTATGTACGATGAGCCTTTTGCTGGACTAGACCCAATTTCGATGGGTGTGATTTGCGGCTTAATCCGTAGTTTAAATGACGCATTAGGCGCCACTTCAATTATTGTGTCGCACGATGTGAAAGAAACCTTTTTAATTGCAGATTACGTGTATTTTGTGGCAGATGGCATTGTGGCCGCAGAAGGCGCACCACATGATTTAATGCAATCGACGCTGCCGTTTGTGCATCAATTTGTGCATGGTGATAAAGATGGCCCAGTGCCGTTTCATTATCCTGCAGATAATTATCGCGCTGAGTTATTACAAACGCCTACGACTTAAATTTAAACGCCGCCATTCAAAAGCTTATTAAACGCACATGATTAAATCAAGATTATTCAATAGTGTTATTCGAACGCTAACTGGCATTGGTCACCGCGTAACTGAGCGTATTTGGCGCTTAGGTGCGGGTGCTAGGCTATTTTTCTTAGCAATTATTTATTCTGGCGAGAGCTTTAAGCGCTTTCAGCTCACCATGCGTGAGGTATACGCCACGGGTGTGATGTCACTGCTGATTATTATTGTTTCAGCTTTTTTTGTGGGCATGGTGCTGGCTTTACAAGGCTATAACATTTTGCAAAAATATGGCTCGTCTGATGCAATTGGTGTATTTGTGTCGCTCACTTTGGTGCGTGAATTAGGCCCTGTGGTTACCGCGCTATTATTTGCTGGTCGCGCAGGCACGGCGATTACCGCTGAAATTGGCCTGATGAAAACCACTGAGCAATTATCTGCTATGGAAATGATGGCAGTTAACCCAATCGCACGCGTTATTGCACCAAGGTTTTGGGCAGGCGTGATTTCTATGCCAATTTTGGCGGCATTGTTTTCTATGGTGGGAATTTTAGGCGGCTATTTAGTAGCGGTGCCGTTAATTGGCGTAGATGATGGCGCATTTTGGTCGCAAATGCAGGCGAATGTGGATGTAAGATTAGACATTATGAATGGCTTGATTAAAAGCGTGGTGTTTGGCGTGGTATGTACCATGATTGCGCTATTTCAAGGATATGACGCACCACCAACGGCGGAAGGCGTAAGCCGCGCTACTACGCGCACCGTGGTGATTTCATCATTAGCCGTATTGGGTATAGATTTCGTATTAACCGCTTTTATGCTTGCATCCTAGCAAAAAGCTCGTCAATAAATTGAGGAATAAATAAATGGATAGAACAAAAATAGATTTATGGGTGGGTATTTTTGTTGCATTAGGTGCAGCGGCTTTGCTTGGTTTAGCAATGAAAGTAGGCAATTTAACCTCAAGCAAAATTGGTGAAACCTATAACGTGACAGCCGCTTATGAAAACATAGGCAGTTTAAAGCGTCATGCGCCAGTTAAAAGCGCGGGTGTGGTGGTTGGCCGTGTAAATGATATTATTTTTAATACCGAGCGCTATGAAGCTGTGGTAACGCTTGCTATTGATAAACGATATGATTTCCCAGCGGATACATTTGCCAATATTTATACTGCAGGTTTGTTGGGGGAGCAATATGTTGGCCTTGAAGCTGGCGGTGATGAAGTTATGCTCAAAGAAGGCGATAAAATTGCTAAAACACAAGATGCAGTAGTGCTAGAAAAAATGATTAGCCAGTTTTTGTTCAGCAAGGCTTCTGAATCTGAATCAAAAGACGTTGCGCCGGTAGCGGTAGAAGCTAAAGTCAAGTCAACCGAATTGGGTGACCCGCCGTTTTAATAGCCACACATGACTTTTTTATAGATGAACTATCAATAGTAAGCATGAGTCTATAAGTATCAAACCTTAAATGGTTAAAGGAATTAAATGAAAACAGTTACAAAATTTTTAGTAGGGGCTAGCTTTGTTGTTAGTTTATTCTCTGGTGTTGCAATGGCGACTACAGAAATATCACCTGATGCATTAGTTAAGCAAACTGCGGATGATGTATTAGCCATCATTAAAAACGATAAAGAAATTCAAGCAGGTAATCAGCAAAAATTATATGCAGTGGCGGAAGAAAAAATCTTGCCTAATTTTGATTTTGATCGTGTAAGCCGCATGGTGCTAGGCAAAGCTTGGAAAGCCGCTACGCCTGAGCAGCAAGCCGCATTTCAAAAAGAGTTCCGTAGCTTATTGTTGCGTACTTATTCAGTTGCGCTTGGCAAATATAAAGATCAAACCATTGAATATAAGCCAATGCGCGCCGAGCCAGATGCTAAAAATGTAAGTGTTAAAACACAAATTTTACAACCAGGTGGTCAACCAGTGTCTGTGGATTATAGCTTGGTAAAAGGTGCAAATGGCTGGAAAGTGTACGATATCGTAATTGAAAGCGTAAGCTTAGTGACGAATTATCGCAGCCAGTTTAGTAATGAAATTCGCCAAAATGGTCTAGACAGCTTGAATACTAAGCTTGCGGATAAAAATAAATCTGCAGGCCTTAAATAATAAGCTAAATATGGCTGATATCACTTTGCCTAACATTATTCAATTAGCGAACAAATGGCACATCTCCGGTGACGTGCTGATTGATAACGCTAACCAAATTTTGGTCGAAAGTAATGCTTTTTTAATGGATGAAGATGAAATTGAAATTGATTTTTCTGAAGTAGAAAAAGTAGATACCGCAGCGATTAGCTTAATGCTGGAATGGCAACGCCGCGCGGCGGCTTCATATTGCAAAGTTACTTTTACGCATGTGCCTGCTAATTTAACTAGTTTGGCGGCGTTGTATGGGGTAACTGAGTTTATTCCGCTAGGCGCCTAAATCCTAGCAACGTAAATACTATTGTATTTTTGGCATTGCGCCTCATATTGTAATAAATCTCTACGGCTTGTTCATGAACAAGCCGTATTTCATTTAGAATGCAAAATCATTTAAAGTAACATTTTTAAGTAAATATATAAACACACAGATGACCCCAGCAATTCAAATCAACGGCATACACAAAAATTTTGGCAATTTACACGCGCTTAATGGCATAGATTTAACCATCGCGCAGGGTGAGTTTTTTGCCTTGTTAGGGCCAAATGGCGCGGGTAAATCTACTTTAATCAGCATTTTGGCGGGCTTAATCTCGCCCACAGCGGGTAATATTTCTGTGATGGGTTTTGATGTGGTTAATCAATATCAGCAAGCTCGCCAGCTATTAGGCGTGGTGCCGCAAGAGTTGGTGTTTGATCCATTTTTTAATGTGCGCGAAATGTTGTGCTTTCAAGCGGGTTATTTTGGCCGTGGCCCTGAAAATGACGCATGGGTTGACGAAATTCTTGAAGGTTTAGGCCTTACCGATAAAGCCAATACCAATATGCGCAAGCTTTCTGGCGGTATGAAGCGCCGTGCACTTATTGCCCAAGCGCTTGCACACAAGCCGCCCGTGATTGTGTTGGATGAGCCCACCGCTGGCGTGGATGTTGAGTTGCGGCAAATGTTGTGGGAGTTCATCAAAAAGCTCAACCGAGAAGGTCACACTATTATTCTCACCACCCATTATTTAGAAGAGGCCGAGGCATTATGTAGCCGCGTGGGTATGATGAAACAGGGGGAAATTGTCGCCCTAGATAGCACAGCAAATTTACTGAATAAATTTGCAGGTAAAAAACTGCGCTTAACCTTAGGTGATGTATCGCTACCAGCCAATATACAAGCGCTTCTGCGTGGCCAAGAGCGCGGCATTTATACTTTCGCATTGTCTGATATGGCGCAAATAGAGTTCGTGTTATCCGCGTTGCGAACCGCCAATATCAAAGTGCAAGACATGCAATTGAGCGAGGCAGATTTAGAAGATGTATTTTTGTCTTTAGTCGGCAATTCCGCAGTTGGGAAATCATCATGACTAACAATACATTTTTAGGTAAATATAGAGGTCCTTGGACGCTGCTTAAAAAAGAAATGCTGCGCTTTTGGCGCGTAGCATTTCAAACGGTCGCCGCACCCGTTATTACGGCTTTGCTCTACTTGCTGATTTTTTCACACGTGTTAGAAGGCCATGTGCAAGTGTACGATGGTGTGCCTTACACTGCATTTTTGATTCCAGGCCTCATTATGATGTCTGTGTTGCAAAACGCATTTGCGAATAGCTCATCTAGCTTGATTCAATCAAAAGTCATGGGCAATTTGGTGTTTGTATTGCTCACGCCGCTTACCCATTTTGAGTTTTTTGCCGCATTTTTATGCGCCGCAATTATTCGTGGGCTGGTTGTGGGGCTTTGTATTTACTTGGGTGCGATGTGGTTTGTAGATTTGCACGTGGTGCATCCGTGGCTGATTGTTGCATTTGCATTGTTAGGCAGCGCGGTGATGGGCACATTCGGCATTATTGCGGGCATTTGGGCAGATCGATTTGACCAAATGGCGGCATTTCAAAACTTTATTATCATGCCGCTCTCATTTTTATCGGGTGTGTTTTATTCCATTCATTCGCTACCGCCTTTTTGGCAAAAAGTGTCACATCTCAATCCATTTTTCTACATGATTGATGGATTTAGATATGGTTTTTTTGGCAAAGGTGATATTTCACCTGTAATCAGCTTGGCAATTGTTGGCGCTTCTTTCATCGTGTTAGCACTGATTACACTAAAAATGTTAAAATCAGGCTATAAATTAAGAGCATAAAAAAAGTGAGTAAAAAGTGTTAAGTGCGCAACAGTTAGAACAATACATTACGCAACATTTAGCCTGCGATTACATCAAAGTATTAGGCGATGACGGCACCCATTTTGAAGCGGTCATCGTAAGCCCCGCCTTTGTCGGCAAAGGTATGGTGCAACAGCACCAACTCGTGTACACCGCGCTGGGCGACAGAATGCGCGCAGAAATTCATGCGCTTTCAATGAAAACTTTAACGCCTGAACAATGGCAAAATTCAAACAAAATTTAAAGATACTTAAAGTCATGGAGAATTCGTAATGGATACACAATCAAAAATCAAAGAAACCGTCACCAGCAACCCAGTGGTGCTTTACATGAAAGGCAACCCTAAGTTTCCGCAATGTGGTTTTTCAAACATGGCAACGCAAATTTTAGATGCGTGCCAAGCAAAATATATTTCAGTCGATGTATTGCAAGACCAAGAAATTCGCGAGGGAATTAAAACTTACGCCAATTGGCCAACCATTCCTCAGCTTTATATCAACGGTGAATTTGTTGGCGGCTCAGATATTATGCGTGCGATGTACGAAAATGGTGAACTTCAAACCATGTTAGATGCGGTTAAGTAATTGGATAAGTTGATCATACAAGGCGGCAACCGCCTCAATGGAGAAGTCACCATCTCAGGCGCAAAAAATGCCGCTTTGCCTATTTTGTGCGCATCTTTATTGGCTGAGACACCGCTTCATCTCAGTGCAATCGCTGCACTAAAAGACATTGATACCACCCTTAAATTGCTAGCAATGATGGGCGTAAAAGTAACGCGCAACGGTAGTGAAGTGACGTTAGATGCCAGTGAGGTAACTTCTTTTGAAGCCACTTATGAAATGGTGAAAACCATGCGTGCTTCTATTTTGGTGCTAGGCCCATTATTGGCGCGCTTTGGCACGGCACGGGTTTCATTGCCTGGTGGCTGCGCGATTGGCTCGCGCCCCGTAGATTTGCACATTAAAGGCTTGCAAGCGATGGGTGCTGCCATTCACATCACGCACGGTTACATTCAAGCCAGTACGCTGCACTTGCCTAATCGCCGTTTGCAAGGCGCACGTTACTATATGGATTTAGTCACTGTAACGGGTACAGAAAACCTAATGATGGCCGCTGCGCTGGCTGAAGGCACAACCGTGCTAGAAAATGCCGCAAAAGAGCCTGAAGTGGTTGACTTAGCCGAAATGCTCAACAAAATGGGCGCAAAAATTACAGGTGCTGGTACCGATGTAATTACTATTGTAGGCGTAGAAAAACTGAACGGTACAACGCATAATGTAGTGTGCGACCGCATTGAAGCAGGCACTTACATGGTAGCCGCCGCAATGACTGGCGGCGAAGTGAAATTGCTCAATGCCCGTGCAGATTTGCTAGATGCAGTGATTGAAAAATTACGCGAAGCAGGCGCAACTGTAACGAGCGATGCCAATAGCATTACAGTAAAAAGTGATGGTAAGCTCAAAGCGGTGAATATTCGCACCGCGCCACACCCAGCCTTCCCTACCGACATGCAAGCGCAATTTATGGCGCTTAACGTAGTTGCTACAGGTGTGGCAAAAGTCACCGAAACTATTTTTGAAAACCGCTTTATGCACGTGCAAGAAATGCAGCGCTTAGGCGCAGATATAAGCATTGATGGCAACACCGCGCTGGTAAAAGGCGTAGAATTTTTAGATGGCGCAACCGTGATGGCAACTGACTTACGCGCCTCAGCAAGCTTGGTGTTAGCGGGCTTAGTTGCGCGCGGTGAAACTGTGATTGAGCGCATTTATCACCTAGACCGCGGTTATGAACATTTAGAAGCAAAATTCAACGCACTAGGCGCAGACGTTAAACGAGTTTAAATTCATGATTACCATCGCACTTTCAAAAGGCCGTATCTTTGAAGAAACCGTACCTTTATTGGCGGCGGCAGGCATCATCGCGGCTGAAGACCCTGAAGCGTCACGCAAGCTAATCATCGGCACCAATCGTGAAGATGTGCGCTTAATTATTGTTCGCGCGTCAGACGTGCCAACCTACGTGCAATACGGCGCGGCAGATTTAGGTATTGCGGGCAAAGACGTATTAGATGAACACGGCGGTGAGGGCTTGTATCAGCCAATAGACTTGCAAATTGCCAAATGTAAAATGATGGTTGCTGTGCGTGAGGATTTTGATTACTTTGCTTCAATTCGTAGCGGCGCGCGCTTAAAAGTCGTGACTAAGTATGTAAAAACCGCACGTGAGCACTTTGCCGCAAAAGGCATGCATGTTGACCTGATTAAGCTTTATGGCTCAATGGAGCTAGGCCCGTTGGTTGGGCTGGCCGATGTGATTGTAGATTTGGTCAGCACAGGGAGCACGCTACGCGCCAACAATTTAAAAGCGGTTGAAGAAGTGGGGGAGATTAGCTCGCGCTTAGTGGTGAATCAAGCCTCACTCAAGCTTAATCGCGCAAAAATTCAGCCGATTATGGATGCATTTTTGGGTGCGATAGGCAAATAATAGTGGTTAATAAATATTAAATTAGTAGAAAATCAGATGAATATAAGAAAACTATCCACCCAAGATGCAGGTTTTGATGCTGATTTAAAAGCTTTGCTAGCTTTTGAAACCGCGCAAGACGATAGTATTGATGTAGTCGTAGCCAATATTTTAAAAGATGTAAAAAAGCGTGGCGATGCCGCAGTGTTGGAATATACCAATCGCTTTGATAAAACTAGCGCAACTAATTTGGCTGAGCTTGAAATTAGCCAAACCGAGCTGCAAGCCGCATTAAATGGGCTGCCAGCAGACCAACGCGCAGCTTTGCAAGTGGCGGCCGACCGCGTGCGGGCTTATCATGAGAAGCAATTGATGACTTCTTGGAGCTATACCGAGGCCGATGGTACATTATTAGGCCAACAAGTGACGTCATTGGATCGCGTAGGTTTATATGTGCCAGGCGGCAAGGCGGCGTATCCTTCAAGCGTGTTGATGAACGCGATTCCAGCTAAAGTGGCGGGTGTTAAAGAGTTGATTATGGTAGTGCCTACGCCAAACGGTGAGCGCAATAAGTTGGTGTTGGCAGCAGCAGCGGTGTGTGGAGTTGACCGCGTATTTTGCATTGGTGGCGCGCAAGCTGTTGGCGCTTTGGCTTACGGCACTGAAACTGTGCCGCAAGTGGATAAAGTTGTCGGGCCAGGCAATGCTTATGTAGCCGCCGCCAAACGCCGTGTTTTTGGCGTAGTGGGCATTGATATGGTCGCGGGGCCAAGTGAGATTTTGGTAATTTGCGATGGCAAAACCAACCCAGATTGGGTGGCGATGGATTTATTCAGCCAAGCCGAGCATGATGAATTAGCACAAGCCATTTTGTTATGCCCAGATGCGGATTTTTTAGAAAAAGTAAATGCGAGCATTTTAAAGCTGGTAGAAGAAATGCCGCGCAAAGACATTATTCGCACCTCATTAACGGATCGTGGCGCGCTGATTCAAGTGCGCGATTTAGATGAAGCTGCTGACATTTGCAATTACATTGCGCCCGAGCATTTAGAATTATCAATGGATGAGCCATTAGCATTCAGCAAAAAAATCAAACATGCAGGTGCGATTTTTATGGGTAGAAATACCTGCGAGGCGCTTGGTGATTACTGCGCAGGGCCAAACCATGTGCTGCCGACTTCGCGCACGGCACGTTTTTCAAGCCCACTTGGCGTGTATGATTTTCAAAAACGCTCAAGCTTAATTATGGTGTCAGAAGCTGGCGCGCAAGTGCTGGGTAAAGTGGCGGCTACGCTTGCTTATGGCGAAGGTTTACAGGCGCATGCTAGATCAGCTGAATACCGTCTTAAAAAATAATTGATTTTTAGGGCGTTTATTCATTATCAAAACAATTGGCCTGCGAGCCGCTCTGTGCTTGCCTCGCAGGGCAGTGGTTTAACTAATGAATGCGCGCACGTATGAGAGACGTGAAATCTAAAGTAATTGGCAGACAAATAAAATATGAGTAAATTTTGGAGCGACATCGTACATAAGCTCACCCCTTATGTGCCAGGCGAGCAGCCTAAGTTAGATAACTTGGTGAAACTTAACACCAATGAAAACCCTTATGGCCCAAGCCCTAAAGTGATAAATGCGCTTAAACTTGAAGCGGCCGATAGTTTGCGTTTATACCCAGACCCAAATTCTGATGCATTGAAAGCCGCAATTGCCAACACGCACAATTTAAATGCTAGCCAAGTATTTGTGGGTAATGGCTCAGATGAAGTGCTGGCGCATGTTTTTCAGGCATTATTAAAGCACAGCAGGCCGTTATTATTCCCTGATATTACCTATAGTTTTTATCCCGTGTATTGCGGTTTGTACGATATTGAATATCAAACAATTCCGCTGGCGACAGATTTCACTATCAACGTTGATGATTATGACGAGCCTAATGGCGGCATTATATTTCCTAACCCAAATGCGCCAACGGGCATTCCACTGGCGTTGGTGGAGATTGAAAAATTACTGAAAAAGAACACGCAATCGGTAGTGGTGATTGATGAGGCTTATGTGGATTTTGGCACCGAATCAGCTGTGCGTTTAATTAACACTTACCCTAATTTGTTGGTTATTCATACTTTATCAAAAGCGCGTTCATTGGCGGGCTTGCGTGTGGGTTATGCACTGGGTGCGCCAGAGTTGATTGAAGCCTTAATTCGCGTGAAAGATAGCTTTAATTCTTACCCGATAGACCGCTTTGCCTCGGCGGGTGCCGTTGCGGCCATGCAAGATGTGGAGTATTTTGAAACTACTTGCAGAAAAATAATCGCAACCCGCACAGCGCTTATTAAAGATTTAACGCAATTAGGTTTTGATGTTTTGCCATCTGGCGCAAACTTTATTTTCGCCAAACATACAAGCAAAGATGGCGCAGAACTAACTGCAGCGCTACGAGAAAAAAACATTATCGTGCGACATTTTAAATCACCAAGCCGTATAGCACCTTATGTACGCATCACAATTGGTACTGATGTGCAGTCGCAAACGTTAATTAAAGCACTTTCTGAGTTGCTATAAAATTTTATAAACGTGCCTCTAAACCGCTAATTACCTACAACCTTAGTGATCGGCGCAAAAGATAGTGTTTAATTTGATAGCAAATATGTAAAAAAGTGTTTAATTTCACATTAAGTGCGTGTTATTATCGCGAAATGTGTAAATTATGCACAATAAAAAATTATTTTAATTTGTATTTTTAATCTTAAGTAAACTATTCAATAGCTTACTTATTAGTGGAGGATGTAGCATGGCTCAAACCCAAATGGCACTAGATTCATTAGATTTCGACGGTACCGTCGCTTTAGCAACTAAAGTTGCTCCACATGTAGATATTTTAGAAATTGGTACACCATGCATTAAGCATAACGGTATCAAATTGCTTGAAGTATTGCGTGCTAAATTCCCAAACAACAAAATTTTAGTTGATTTGAAAACAATGGATGCTGGTTTCTACGAAGCTGAGCCATTCTACAAAGCTGGTGCAGATATCTGTACAGTTTTGGGTACTGCTGATATCGGTACAATTAAAGGCGTAATTGATGTTGCTAACAAATACGGCAAAAAAGCGCAAGTTGACTTGATTAACGTTACTGACAAAAAAGCACGTACTATTGAAGTGGCTAAATTAGGCGCACACATCATTGGCGTTCACACTGGCTTAGATCAACAAGCTGCTGGTCAAACACCATTTAATGACTTAGCTATGGTTGCTGGTTTGAACTTAGGCGTTGATATTTCTGTTGCAGGCGGCGTTAAAGCGGCTACAACACAACAAGTTAAAGATGCTGGCGCTACTATCATTGTAGCTGGTGCTGCAATCTACGGCGCTGCTGACCCTGCTGCTGCGGCTGCTGAAATTACAGCAATTGCTCACGGCGGTACTGCTAGTGCTGGCGGTATCAAAAAATTCCTACCTTGGATTATCGGTGCAGCTGCACTAGCATTGCTATTTAGTTTGCTAAGCGGCAATAAAGATGCAGAGCCAGCAGTTGATGCTGCAATGCCAGCAGTAACTGAAGAAATGGCTGCTCCAGCTGCAGACGCCGCTGCTCCTGATGCTGCTCCAGCGGCTGATGCTGCTGCCGTTCCAGCTGATGCTGCCGCTGCCGCGGTTGTTGAAGCTGCTGCACCTGCTGCAGACGCAGCAGCTAATGCGGTAACTACAGCTGTTGAAGCTGCAGCTGCTGCTCCAGCGACAACAGATGGTTTAGTTGGTGCTGCAAAAGATGCTACAGGTCAAGCTCAGTAATTTTTAGTAGCTTGTAAAAAAGCCGACCAATTGGTCGGCTTTTTTGTTTTTGTACTTTACTGCTTATGGAGTAGAAGTATTTTTATGCCTATTTTGCGCTTGCATCAAAGTTTGAGTTAAAATGCTAGCAACTTATTGATATTCAATCTATTTAAGATTATTCGCTATGCGCAAAGCTGAAGTCGTTAGAAATACCTTAGAAACACAAATTACTGTCGCCATCAATTTAGATGGCACAGGTGTTTCACAATTCAACACTGGCCTAGGCTTTTTAGATCACATGATGGATCAAATTGCGCGCCACGGTATGATGGATATTAACGTGCTGGCTAAAGGTGATTTACACATTGATGCGCATCACACGGTGGAAGATATTGGCATTACTTTAGGCCAAGCTTTTGCAAAAGCAATTGGCGATAAAAAAGGGATTCGTCGCTACGGCCATGCCTATGTGCCGTTAGATGAAGCATTATCACGCGTAGTGTTAGATGTTTCTGGCCGTCCAGGCTTAGAATTTGGTTGCGTATTTACACGTTCCGCCATTGGCGAATTTGATGTGGATTTAATCCATGAATTCTTTCAAGGGTTTGTGAATCACGCCAATGTTACCTTGCACATTGATAACCTAAAAGGTCATAATTCGCATCATCAAGCAGAAACTATTTTTAAAGCTTTTGGCCGCGCTTTGCGCATGGCAATTGAGCTTGATGTTCGCATGGCTGGCATTATGCCATCCACCAAAGGTAGTTTATAAGCCTAACGGATAGTCTTAAAATCGCATGAAAAAAATTGATATTGCAGTCGTAGACTATGGCATGGGTAATTTGCGCTCGGTGTCTAAGGCATTAGAGCATGTCGCCCCCACCCAAAATGTGCTGGTGACCAGCAATCCTGAAGATATTGCCAACGCAACGCGCGTGGTGTTTCCAGGCCAAGGCGCAATGCCAGATTGCATTCGTGAGCTAGATGCGCGTGGCCTACGTGAAGCGGTGATTCATGCAGCGCAAAATAAGCCATTTTTAGGTATTTGCATCGGCCTACAAATGCTGTTTGAGCATTCTGAAGAAGGTGATTCAGCTGGTTTAGGGGTATTTAAAGGTAACGTAAAGCGTTTTGCTACGGCCGACATGCATGATGCCAATGGCGAAAAGCTGAAAGTGCCACACATGGGCTGGAATCAAGTCTACCAAACGCAAAACAGCCACAAGCCGCATGCTTTATGGCAAGGCATTGAAGATGGCGCACGTTTTTATTATGTGCATAGTTATTATGTGGTACCAGCGAACGACAGCATCACATCTGGCTATAGTGAATATCCCAAACGCTTTACTAGCGCAATTGCTAGGGACAATTTATTCGCAGTGCAGTTTCACCCAGAAAAAAGTGCGAACGCAGGCTTGCAAATGTTAAGCAATTTTGTAAACTGGTTGCCCTGACTTTTTATCTTAAACTTTAATTATTATCTACGACTATGTTAATTATCCCAGCAATTGATCTCAAAGACGGCCACTGTGTACGCTTAAAACAAGGCTTAATGGAAGAATCTACAGTGTTCTCAGAAGACCCAGGTGCAATGGCACGCCATTGGGTTGATAGAGGCGGCAAGCGGCTTCATTTGGTAGATTTAAATGGTGCGTTTGCAGGAAAGCCTGTAAATGAAGGCGCTATTAAATCTATAGTGGCCGCGGTAAAAGGCGAAATCCCTATTCAATTAGGCGGCGGCATTCGTGACTTAGAAACGATTGAGCGCTATTTAGATAACGGCATTGATTATGTGATTATCGGTACAGCAGCTGTGAAAACACCAGGCTTTTTGCATGAGGCTTGCGATGCTTTTCCTGGACAAATCATTGTGGGCTTAGATGCTAAAGATGGAAAAGTAGCCATTGATGGTTGGTCTAAACTCACAGGACATGATGTGATTGATTTGGCTAAAAAGTTTGAAGATTATGGCGTGAGCTCAATTGTGTATACTGATATTGGTCGTGACGGCATGCTCACAGGCGTGAATATTGAAGCTACGGTAGCTTTAGCGCAGGCGCTTACCATCCCTGTGATTGCCTCTGGTGGGGTGACGAATTTAGACGATGTGCGCAAGCTTTGTGCAGTGGCACGTGAGGGAATTATCGGCACCATTACAGGCCGCGCCATCTACGAAGGCACATTGGATTTTACTGCAGCACAAAAATTAGCGGATGAATTAAGTGCTCGCTAAGCGCATTATTCCTTGCTTAGATGTAACCGATGGTCGCGTGGTCAAAGGCATCAATTTTCTTGAGCTGCGCGATGCTGGTGACCCTGTAGAAATCGCCAAACGTTACGATGAGCAAGGTGCAGATGAACTAACATTTTTAGACATCACCGCCAGTTCAGATAACCGTGGTTTGCTGTTACATATTATTGAAGAAGTAGCCTCACAGGTGTTTATTCCGCTAACTGTGGGTGGTGGCGTGCGTGAAGTTGAAGATGTACGACGATTGTTGAATGCAGGCGCAGATAAAGTAAGCATTAACACGACAGCAGTTTTAAACCCAAAAATGGTGCAAGATGCTGCCGCACGCTTTGGCTCACAATGTATAGTCGTTGCGATTGACGCTAAAAAAGTTCAAAATCAAGCGTTTGAGTGGGAAGTATTTACCCACGGCGGCCGCAAAGCCACAGGTTTAGATGCCGTAAAATGGGCAGAATATATGGTAAGCCTAGGTGCAGGCGAGTTGTTAATTACTAGTATGGATAGAGATGGCACCAAAATTGGCTTTAATAATCCGCTAAATCGGGCGATTTCAGACGCTGTGGATGTGCCAATAATCGCCTCTGGCGGCGTGGGTAATTTGCAGCATTTGGTCGATGGCGTGAAAATTGGTGGCGCAGACGCCGTGTTGGCCGCGAGTATATTTCATTATGGTGAATATACCGTGCAACAAGCCAAAGAATATATGCGTAAAAACGGGATAGAGGTTAGACTTTGACAGCACTAGAAAATGCTTGGCTAGATGCGATTAAATGGGATGCTAATGGTCTTGTACCCGCCATTGCACAAGATTACGCTACAGGCAAAATTTTGATGTTTGCATGGATGAACCGTGAGGCTTTGCAGCTCACTAGTGAAACCCAGCAAGCTGTGTATTGGTCGCGCTCACGCAATAAAATATGGCATAAAGGTGAAGAATCAGGCCATTTTCAAAAAATTCATGAAATTCGCGTAGATTGTGATGAAGACGTGATTTTGTTAAGCGTAGAACAAATCGGCGGCATTGCTTGTCATACTGGGCGAAATAGCTGCTTTTTTAGAAAGCTGGAAAATGGCGGTTGGGTAACGGATCAAGCCGTGATTAAAGACCCCAAAGATATTTATTAGGCCGAAACTGTTGATATGAATGATGTGCTAAACCGATTAAGCGAATTATTAGAGCAGCGCAAAAGTGCTGACCCGCAGAGTTCATATGTGGCAAAGCTCTATGCAAAAGGCATGGATAGCATCCTCAAAAAAGTAGGTGAAGAAGCCGCTGAAACTATTATTGCTGCTAAAAATGGCGATATAGAACACTTGATTTATGAAACGGCAGACTTGTGGTTTCATACATTGGTAATGCTAGCTCAGGCTGGCATAAAGCCACAAGAAATATTAGATGAATTAGCCAGGCGCGAAGGTTTGTCAGGCATTGCTGAAAAAGAAAGCCGTGTAAAATGAGTGTAGACTGCATTTTTTGTAAAATTGTAAGCGGTGCAATTCCATCAAAAAAAATCTATGAAGATGATGATGTGATTGTCTTTGACGACATTAAGCCATCAGCCAAAGTGCATTTTCTAATTGTGCCAAAACTGCATGTTGAAAGTTTGATGAGTTGTGAAGGTGCGCATCAAGCATTGTTAGGCAAACTATTGTTGCTAGCGCCAAAGCTAGCGGCAGAACAAGGTCTAAAAGGCTTTAAAACGCTTATCAATACAGGGCGTGAAGGCGGACAAGAGGTTTTTCACCTTCATTTGCACGTATTGGGCGGCTAGTCCAACGGCTGTCATTGCGAGCGTAGCGCGGCAATCTGCGATGATAGATTGCTGCGCTACGCTCGCAATGACGTAAATAAAGGTTTTTTTTAAGGCTATATTTTAGGAGAACGAAATGGGCATTGGAGCATGGTGGCATTGGTTGGTTGTGTTGTTGATTGTGGTGTTGGTATTCGGCACTAAAAAACTTAAAAACATGGGCGGCGATATTGGTGGTGCGGTAAGAGAATTCAAAAAGGCCATGAATGACGAGCAGGTGACTAATCAAGATGAAAAAACTGGCAAGACTATAGAAGGCGAAGTCACGCAAAAGACTAAGCAATAAATGTTTGATGTTTCATTTTCTGAGTTAATGGTCATCGCAGTGATTGCGCTGCTCGTGATTGGCCCAGAAAAGCTGCCAAAGGTGGCGCGCACATTGGGTGCGCTCACTGGGCGCATGCAAAAATACGTTGCGCAAATTAAAGAAGAAGTGAACCGCGAAGCGCGTTTTGAAGAGCTACAGCAATTACAGCAAGAAATTAAAGAGGCTGCTAATAAAACGCAAGCCAGCATTCAATCTAATCTACAAAGCGTTGCCGAAACATTTAAGCATGAAGTGGAAGACTTTCAGCTAGCAGCGGTTGAGCAACAATCACCCACCCAAACGTCGTTAGAGCTTGCGCCATTAGAAAATGAGTTGGTCACTAAAACAATGCCAGTTAAAAAGCCACGCGCTAAAAAAGCCACCTCTTCAAAGTAAACACCAGCCGTGACCCCAACCGATAACTTTATTTCACATCTAATTGAGTTACGCAATCGGCTATTACGCATCGTCATGGGTTTTGTTGTTGTGTTCATTGCGTTTTTTCCGTTTGCAAACAAAATTTACGCGCTACTTGCTTCGCCGCTATTAAGCAAACTTCCCGCAGGTGGCCAAATGATTGCCACCGCGGTAACAACGCCATTTTTTGTACCCATGAAAGTGGCAATGATGGCGGCGTTTATTGTTTCATTGCCGCACACCATGTATCAAGTTTGGGCGTTTGTTGCGCCAGGTTTATATGTGCATGAAAAGAAATTCATGATTCCTATGATATTAGCCAGTTGCACGCTATTTTTACTCGGCATGGCCTTTGCCTATTTTCTAGTATTCCCTGTGGTATTTGGTTTTATTGTAGGCGCTGCGCCAGCAGGTGTGGCGGTGATGACGGATATTGGCAATTATTTAGATTTTGTCATGACGCTATTTTTCGCATTTGGCTTAGCATTTCAAGTGCCTATCGCGGTGGTGATGATAGTACGATTTGGCTGGGTGACTATTGCTCAACTTAAAGAGGCGCGTGGTTATGTTGTGGTCGGTGCATTTGTGATTGGCGCAATTTTTACACCGCCAGATATCATTTCACAATTTATGCTGGCTGTGCCAATGTGGTTGCTATATGAACTTGGTATTGTGGTGGCATCGCTTAGCAAAAAAGCGCCAGAACGGACGATTTTACCGCCAACCTGAAGTAAGCGCTAAGCGCATAAATAACGACTAAATAAAGCGCGAGAGGAAAACAATGCCCTGCGAGCAAGCATTAGTGCGGCTCCCAGGGCATTGCTCTAGAGTATGGGTAAAAATGGGCGGATTAGCTAAGTTAAATTCGACTATTCTTTAGCAATCACAGGCTTAGGTCGTTTGCCAATTAGCACCACTATATCCATCATCGCTTCTGCACGTGAGATTTTTAGCGTGGCTTTTTTGTTGGGGATAAGTGCGGCAATTAAATTAAGCATACTACCTGTATCCGCAATTGGCTTGCCTTCTATGCTCAGTAAAATATCACCTGCACGTAAGCCAGCTTTATCAGCTGGGCTGCCGCGCAACACACCAGCCACCAGTGCGCCTTCTGTGGTTTTTAGTTTGAATGATTCTGCTAATTCAGGCGTCATGTCTTGTGCTTCAATGCCTATCCAGCCGCGCGTCACGTTGCCTTCAGCAACAATTTGATCCATCACTTGGCGCGCCAGCGTGGCGGGAATGGCAAAACCAATGCCCATTGAGCCGCCACTGCGCGAGTAAATAGCGCTGTTAATACCCACTAAATTACCGTCAGTATCAACCAATGCGCCACCTGAGTTGCCAGGGTTGATTGAGGCATCAGTTTGAATGAAATTTTCAAAGGTATTGATACCTAAATGGTTGCGCCCAAGTGCGCTGATGATGCCTTGTGTAACGGTTTGCCCAACGCCAAATGGGTTGCCAATCGCCAAAACAACATCGCCTACGTTGAGCTTGTCTGAGCTGGCAAAGGTAATGGCGGGTAAGTTTTCAGCCTCAATTTTAATGAGCGCTAAGTCTGTGTCGGGGTCTGTGCCAACTACTTTGGCGGGAATTTTTCTGCCGTCTGCCATGGCTACTTCAATTTCATCGGCGCTAGCAACTACGTGGTTGTTGGTAAGAATTAGCCCTTGCTCACTGACGATAACGCCTGAGCCTAAACTGTTTTCAGGTTGAGCTTGTGCGTCTGGGTCATCTAATTGGTCGCCAAAAAACTGACGAAATGCAGGGTCATCTAAGAACTTTTGATGTGGGTTGTCAGGCGATTTTTTGCTGGTAAAAATATTCACAACAGCGGGCATCGCCTTTTTAACCGCTTGACTGTAAGAGCCTGTTACATTAGTTTTGGGGCTAGATTCCACTTGCTTTACTACAACAGCGCCAGTTTTTGGCGCTAAATTATCCAGCAAGCCATCTAAAACTGCGGGGAAAAACATGCGCAACACAAAGGCTAAGCCCAAGCATGCCGTGACGCTTTGCGCAAATATAAGCCATAATTTTTTTTGAAATGAATTATTCATTGTATTGGTCAATTTAAGTTAAGTTTTGTGTTTAAAGCTACGCGTTATAATGTTGGTCTTAATTTGTAAAAATCAATATAGCTATATAAAAAAGGTGCGGCAAATGGTAAAAATCAATGACTTAACGCATTATACCCAACAACTTATGCAAGTTGAGCGTTTCAAAGATTACTGCCCGAACGGACTACAGGTAGAAGGTAAAGCTGAAATCCGAAAAATTGTAACGGGCGTGACTGCCAGTATGGCCTTGCTAGAGGCCGCGCACGAGGCAAATGCGGATTTAATTTTAGTACATCACGGTTATTTTTGGAAAAATGAAGATGCTCGCGTAGTTGGCATTAAGCGCAATCGGTTAGCGTTTTTACTCAAAAATGACATTAACTTGTTGGCATATCACTTGCCATTAGATGCACATGTTGAATTTGGTAATAACGTGCAACTTGGCCGCGTGCTGGGTATTGCGCCTACAGGTTTTACGGGTGAGGCAAATATTATTGCTTATGGCACTTTGCCTAAACCCATTTCATTGAAAAATTTTGCAGCACATATCGAAACCGCACTTCAGCGTATGCCGTTAGTGATTGGTGATGCACAAAAAATGGTGCAAAAAGTCGCTTGGTGCACAGGTGGCGCGCAAGGCTATATAGATGCGGCGATTGAGCTGGGTGTGGATGTATACATTAGCGGTGAAATTTCAGAACAAACCACACATCAAGCGCTGGAATCTGGCGTGTCTTATATTTCTGCGGGGCATCATGTAACAGAACGCTACGGCGTGCAAGCTTTGGGCGAACATTTGGCCGAAAAATTCAATTTAGCGTATGAATTTATAGATATAAACAACCCCGTTTAACTATTTAAAATTCATTTTAATTGTTTTATATCAATAAGTTATAAAATAAAGCTTTAAATTGTATTCTGAAAAATGTATAATGCGCGCAGTTGAAATTTGTAGTGATTATATTTAAGTTTTAAATTTCGTTAAATTTAAAGTAAAAGCCTCAAAAGGGCGAGAAAAGGAATCTAATGTCAGTCAATCCTAATGACAAAAACAGTGGCAACAAGCAATCAAAAGTCGAAATCGACCAAGAAAAGCGCAAGTTTTTAATCGCCACCTCAGCAGTAGGTGCAGTAGGTTGCGCAACAGTAGCTGTGCCGTTTGTACTGAGCATGACGCCAAGTGAGCGCGCAAAAGCTGCGGGTGCACCTGTAGAAGTGGATGTTAGTAAAATTGCCCCTGGCGACATGATGATTTCAGAATATCGTGGCCAGCCGCTTTGGGTTATTCACCGTACTGATGAGCAAATTGCGAAGCTTGCTAGCCATGATGCACAGTTGTCTGACCCTGATTTAGAAATTCCTCAGCAACCTGACTATTGCAAAAATAAAGACCGTGCCATTAACCCAAAATACGCGGTGATGTTGGGTACTTGTACGCATTTGGGTTGTTCGCCAGCACAAAACTTTGCGGTCACTGCAGATTGGGATGGCGGTTTTGTGTGTGCATGCCACGGATCTAAATTTGATTTAGCTGGACGCGTATTTAAAGGTTCGCCTGCGCCAACGAATTTGGTGGTGCCTAAGCACCAATATTTAACCGAAACCACCCTGCTAATTGGTGAAGATAAGGAGTCTGCATAATGAGTTTTTTGACTAAAAAAGCAGATGAGCTTTTGGGTTGGGTAGATGCACGCTTTCCCCTTACTAGTAATGTTAAAGCGCATCTCACTGAATATTACGCACCAAAGAACTTTAATTTCTGGTACTTTTTCGGCTCTTTAGCCTTGTTGGTGTTGGTATTGCAAATCGTCACTGGTATCTTTTTGACTATGCACTATAAGCCAGAAGCGCTGATGGCCTTTGCTTCTGTGGAATATATTATGCGTGATGTGCCTTGGGGTTGGCTCATTCGCTATATGCACTCTACAGGCGCATCGCTGTTTTTTGTGGTGATTTATCTGCACATGTTCCGTGGGCTGCTTTACGGCTCATACCGTAATCCTCGCGAGCTAATATGGTTGTTTGGCGTGGGCATTTTCTTGGCGTTGATGGGCGAAGCATTTTTTGGCTACTTATTGCCTTGGGGTCAAATGTCTTACTGGGGTGCACAAGTAATTACTAGCTTGTTTGGCACTGTGCCATTTATCGGCCCAGATATTGCCGAGTGGTTACGTGGTGACTATCTAACCTCTGATGCAACCTTAAACCGCTTTTTTGCATTTCATGTAATTGCATTGCCTTTGGTGATTATTGGCTTGGTTGCTGCACATATTATTGCTTTGCATGAAGTGGGCTCTAATAACCCCGATGGCGTTGAAATTAAAGCGGTGAAAAATAAAACTACGGGCATTCCTTTAGATGGCATTCCTTTTCACCCTTACTATTCTGTTAAAGACTTAGTGGGTGTTGTGGTGTTTTTAATGGTATTTTCTGCCATTATTTTCTTTGCCCCTGAAATGGGCGGTTACTTCTTGGAAGCCAATAACTTTGTGCCAGCTAACCCACTAGTTACGCCAGCACATATTGCCCCTACTTGGTATTTCACACCATACTACTCAATATTGCGTGCTGTGCCGCCGATTGGAATTTCACAATTCCCTGGTGTGGCGGCAATGGGTTTATCTGTGATGGTGTTTGCGTTATTGCCTTGGCTAGATCGTAGCCCTGTTAAATCCATTCGCTATAAAGGCAATTTATACAAAGGTTGGCTAGCGGCGTTTGTGGTGAGCTTTTTGGTGTTGGGTTATTTAGGTACAGTACCAGCCAATGTATGGGGTCAATTTGGTGCCTGGATGGGTAAAGCAGATATTGCTACTGTTGTGGCACGTATTTTCAGCGCCGTCTATTTCTTGTTCTTTATTTTAATGCCGTGGTATAGCAAAAAAGACAAAACTAAACCCGTGCCAACTAGAGTGACAGGATAATGATCATGCACATTAAAACTCAAATGAAAAACGCCGTATTTGCATTGTTATTGTTGCCAATATTAAGTTTTGCTAATACTGAAGTACATTTAGATAAAGCACCGATTGATGCATCTAATCATGCATCGCTACAACGTGGCGCACGTACTTTTATTAATAACTGCTTAAATTGTCATAGCGCTAGCTATATGCGGTATAACCGCTTACAAGATATTGGCTTGACTGAAAAGCAGATAAAAGAAAATCTGCTTTTTACCGCTGATAAAGTGGGTGACCCAATGACTGCTGCAATTAGCAAAAATGATGCTAAAAAATGGTTTGGCGTTGCGCCACCTGATTTGTCAGTAGAAGTACGCGCACGAGGCGCAGATTGGGTTTATACCTATATGCGCAGTTTTTACCGCGATAGCACACGCCCGTCAGGCTGGAATAACCTTGTATTTGATAAATCTGCGATGCCGCATGTATTGTATGAACTACAAGGCGAGCAAGCTTTAGATCATGAAACGCACACGCTAAATCTAGTAAAGCCAGGCAAAATGTCAGCGGAAGAATATGATGTTTTTGTAGGTGATTTAACTAACTTTATGGCCTATATGGCTGAACCCGCAAAACAGCAGCGCAATCATCTCGGCTGGTTTGTATTACTGTTTTTAGGAGTGTTGTTAATACTAACAATTAAACTCAAAAAAGCTTATTGGAAGGATATACACTAATTATGATGACTTTATACTCAGGGACGACAGATCCCTATAGCCACCGTTGCCGCATTGTTTTATTTGAAAAAGGCATGGACTTTCAAGTCATTGATGTTGATCTTGCAAATAAGCCAGAAGATTTGGCGGTAATTAACCCATACAACCAAGTACCAGTGTTGGTTGAGCGCGATTTAGTGTTGTCTGAAGCGAATATTATCAATGAATACATTGATGAGCGCTTCCCGCATCCACAATTGATGCCGCCAGACCCTGTCATGCGTGCTCGTGCAAGATTGTTTTTATACAATTTTGAAAAAGAGTTGTTTGATCACATTAAAGATATTGAATCAGGCGATGATGAAAAAGCGGATAAAGCTCGCATGACGATTCGCGATAATTTAACGCAATTAGTACCAATTTTTGGCAAGCAGAATTATTTGCTAGGCGATGATTATTCAATGTTGGACGTAGCAGTAACGCCGCTATTATGGCGTTTAGATCACTACGGCATTGTGTTGCAAAACCAAGCTGCGCCAATCTTGAAATATGCTGAGCGTTTATTCTCAAGACCGTTATATGCAGAAGCTATGACACCATCAGAAAAAGTAATGCGTAAGTAGTTTTAAGTAGAAGCTAAATGGCGGAATTTACCTCAACTAAGCCCTATATGGTGCGCGCCATTCACGAATGGTGCGTAGATAATGACTGCACACCACATTTGCTGGTTGCGGTAGATAGCCAAACGCGCGTACCAATGGCTTATGTGAAAGATGGCGAAATTGTGCTTAATTTAAATTATGGCGCCACCAAAGATTTACAGATTGAGAACGAAGCGATTACATTTTCTGCTCGTTTTGGTGGCGTTTCACAGAACCTATATGTACCTATGTATGCGGTAAAAGGTATTTTTGCGCGTGAAAATGGTCAAGGTATGTTCTTTGAAGTTGGCACGCCTCCAATCGCAGCATCAGTAAAAGACGGTAAAGAAACTGAGTCTAAAGACGTTGCTGAAGCAGTAAAACCAACAAATAATAAAAAACCTACATTAACTATCGTAAAGTAGCTTACCTTTTTTTAAAATATCAGTATAATACGCAACTCAAATAAACGCCGGATTAGCTCAGTTGGTAGAGCAGCGCACTTGTAATGCGAAGGTCGTCAGTTCGATTCCGACATCCGGCACCAAATTCTGAAACATTTACCCTTTTATACATTTGACAGCCAGTCAAATTTTCAGCATAATCGCGGGTTCGGTTTGGAGGGGTGGCCGAGTGGTTAAAGGCGACGGACTGTAAATCCGTTCTTTCGAGTACGAAGGTTCGAATCCTTCCCCCTCCACCAATAGTTTTAATAATAGCGATTTTGTAAAAGCAGTAGAAATGGTTAGCGCCTGTAGGCGATGGTTTAGATAGCGATAGAGTAGATAAGTAATACGCGGGTGTAGCTCAGTTGGTAGAGTTTCAGTTTTCCAAACTGAATGTCGCGAGTTCGAGCCTCGTCGCCCGCTCCAAGCTTGAGGTTGCAATGGCGTGTTTTAATAATTAAGCGCCCATGTGGCTCAGTGGTAGAGCACTCCCTTGGTAAGGGAGAGGTCGCGGGTCCGATTCCCGCCATGGGCACCACGACTTGTAAAAAAATTTGTTTTAGGTAGTAGCACTTAAATTTGTACAAGTTTTATTAATTTCAATAAAACTTATAGTTAATAAAATTTTGTAAAGGAATAATGCAATGGCAAAAGGTAAATTCGAACGTACCAAACCGCACGTCAACGTAGGCACGATTGGCCACGTAGACCACGGAAAAACAACCCTAACAGCAGCGATTACCACAATTCTTTCAAAGAAATTTGGTGGTGAAGCTAAAGCATACGACCAAATTGACGCGGCACCAGAAGAAAAAGCACGCGGCATTACCATTAACACAGCCCACGTTGAATATGAAACAGCCAACCGTCACTACGCCCACGTAGACTGCCCAGGCCATGCCGACTATGTAAAAAACATGATTACAGGCGCAGCCCAAATGGACGGCGCAATCCTAGTATGTTCAGCTGCTGATGGCCCTATGCCACAAACGCGTGAACACATCTTGTTAGCCCGCCAAGTAGGCGTACCATACATCGTTGTATTCATGAACAAAGCCGATATGGTAGACGACAAAGAGCTACTAGAACTCGTTGAAATGGAAATCCGTGAACTGCTAAGCAAATACGACTTCCCAGGTGACGATACACCAGTGATTATTGGTTCTGCTAAATTAGCCCTAGAAGGTGACCAATCAGAATACGGCGAACCAGCCATTCTAAAGCTAGCAGAAGCGCTAGACACTTACATTCCAATGCCAGAACGTGCCATTGACGGTACTTTCCTAATGCCAGTAGAAGACGTATTCTCTATCTCAGGCCGCGGCACCGTAGTAACGGGCCGTATTGAACGCGGCATTGTAAAAGTAGGTGAAGAAATTGAAATTGTTGGTATCAAACCAACCGTTAAAACTATCTGTACTGGTGTGGAAATGTTCCGTAAATTACTAGACCAAGGTATGGCTGGTGATAACGTTGGTGTATTGTTACGTGGTACAAAGCGTGAAGACGTAGAGCGTGGTCAAGTGCTAGCAAAAGCTGGTTCAATTAAACCACACACAAAATTCACAGCAGAAATCTATGTACTAGGTAAAGATGAAGGCGGTCGTCACACACCATTCTTCCAAGGTTACCGCCCACAGTTCTACTTCCGTACTACGGACGTTACTGGCGCAGTAGAATTGCCAGCAGGCACAGAAATGGTGATGCCAGGTGATAACGTATCAATCACAGTTACACTCATTGCACCAATTGCGATGGAAGATGGCCTACGCTTCGCGATTCGTGAAGGTGGTCGTACTGTAGGTGCTGGGGTTGTGGCTAAAATTATTGAATAAAATTTGATTTTAAATTCAAGCTACGCTAGTAATTGGCGTAGCTTGTCGTGTTTTAGCGTTAGTATTTGTAATAGTTTTAAGTTGTAAACGACAGGCCAATAGCTCAACTGGTAGAGTATCGGTCTCCAAAACCGAGGGTTGGGGGTTCGAAACCCTCTTGGCCTGCCAAGTTTTTAGTAAAGATTTTTGCGTTAGATGTACGACGTATCAATCGAATAGAAATTTTTAGTCACTATTAAGTAATACTTATTTAAGTAAATTATGGTCAACAAAATTAAGTTGTTGGTAGCACTTTTGCTACTTATTGCAGGATTAGCAGGGTTTTACCTGTTGGCAGATAAGCCGACCGTGTTGCGCATCCTCGCAGTGCTTGCTGGTTTAGGGGCTAGTATTGCGGTACTTTGGACCACTCCAATTGGTCAGCAGTCGCTGAGTTTTGTTGGTGAGTCAGTTTCTGAAGCGCGTAAAGTGGTATGGCCAACACGTAAAGAAACAGTACAAACGACATTGGTAGTATTTGTGCTCGTTGTTGTAATGGCAGCATTTTTGGCTGTTGTAGATATTGGATTCGCTTATATGGTGCAGTGGTTAATGGGACGGGGCGCATAATGAGCATGAAATGGTATGCGGTACAGGCCTTTTCAGGCTTTGAAAAATCTGTGCAAAAAGGTTTGGAAGAGCGCATTGTTCGTAATGGCCTTCAAGAGCAATTTGGTCAAATTTTAGTACCAATTGAAGAAGTAATTGAAATGAAGGCTGGCCAAAAGAAAATTTCAGAACGTAAACTGTACCCAGGCTACGTTTTGGTACAAATGGCGATGACGGACGAAAGTTGGCACTTAGTAAAAAGCACGCCGCGCGTCACAGCATTTATTGGCGGTAGCGCACAAAGACCTACGCCGATTAAAGATAAAGAAGTAGATATTATTCTGCAGCGTATCGATGAAAGTAAAAGTAATCCAACGCAAAAGCTTACCTTTGAAAAAGGCGAGTCTGTGCGTATTGTTGATGGCCCGTTCAAAGACTTTTCTGGAAATGTTGAAGATATTAACTATGAGAAGAGTAAGTTACGTGTAGCCGTGGTAATTTTTGGTCGCTCTACACCAGTAGAGTTGGAGTTCGGACAAGTCGAAAAAGAAGTTTAGAAAAGAATTTTTTTAGTAGTTTTATTTAACGGGGAGCTAATTAAAATTTAGCGCTAGTACCCACTTTAGGAGTTATACCATGGCAAAGAAAGTCATTGGCTATATTAAGCTGCAGATTCCTGCAGGTAAAGCCAACCCAAGCCCGCCCGTCGGTCCAGCATTAGGTCAGCGCGGCTTAAATATTATGGAATTTTGTAAAGCGTTTAACGCTGCAACCCAAGGCGTAGAGCCAGGCTTGCCAATTCCAGTAGTGATTACTGCGTTTGCTGATAAGAGCTTCACATTTGTGATGAAATCTCCACCAGCAACTATTTTAATTAAAAAAGCAGCGGGTATCACTAAAGGTTCACCACGTCCTCATACTGATAAAGTAGGTAAAATCACACGCGCACAAGCTGAAGAGATTGTGAATACTAAGCGTGCTGATCTATCTGCAGCAGATATGGATGCAGCGGTACGTACCATTGCTGGTAGCGCACGCAGCATGGGTATTGAAGTGGAGGGTGTATAACATGGCTAAAAGAATTGACGCACTACGCGCAAAAGTAGACCGTAATAAAATGTACGAAGTGGTTGAAGGCTTAACTTTAGTTAAAGATAATGCAAAAGCAAAATTCAACGAATCTGTTGATGCTGTAATCAACCTTGGTATTGATGCACGTAAATCAGATCAATTAGTACGTGGTGCTTTGGTGTTACCTAACGGTACTGGTAAAACAACACGTGTTGCCGTGTTTGCGCAAGGTGCTCAAGCTGAAGCGGCTAAAGCGGCTGGTGCTGATATTGTTGGTTTTGAAGACTTAGCAGAACAAGTTAAAGCTGGCGTGATGGATTTTGACATCGTAATTGCTACCCCAGATGCTATGCGTATCGTGGGCGCTTTAGGTCAAATTTTAGGCCCACGTGGCTTAATGCCAAACCCGAAAGTAGGTACTGTAACGCCAGATGCTGCTACTGCTGTTAAAAATGCTAAAGCTGGTCAAGTGCAATATCGTACAGATAAAGGCGGTATTGTGCACTGCACAATCGGCCGTGCATCTTTCACGATTGAGCAATTGCAAGGCAATTTAGTCGCGCTAGTCGATGCTTTAAATAAAGCAAAACCAGCTTCAACTAAAGGTGTTTACCTTAAAAAATTATCAGTCTCTAGCACCATGGGTGCTGGTGTACGTGTTGATCAAGCAACTCTTGTAGCTTAATACAAGAGTTGTTTATAAAGAATGATGACTAAGCCTCTCTAGGCTTAGCCACAAAGGGCTTTGGGCTCGTTGTTATTTTGGAATTAAATCCAGGCATCAATAACAGTGAGGTTATCAAAGACCGTAGGTGCTTGAAAAGGCTTAATGACGGTGGTTTTAAGATGGGTGAAGAGGCGTAATTTCCCTCAACCTCTGTCTTAAATTTGCTAAATCCTACGCAGATGGTGTATCCCTAAACTAAGAAAAATATCTCCTAGTGAATGGTCGCCGTAAAATGGTTTTTAGTGTTTGTGCTTAGTTTAAGTATATGGCGCTAAAAGCAGATTCTGTTTTAACAATCACTTTAATTGTTAAAACGGAGATTTTAACGGAAGGAGAAGACTTTGAGTCTAAATCTTACAGAGAAAAAAGCAGTAGTTGCTGAAGTTAGCGCGCAAGTTGCAGAAGCGCAAGCGATTGTGCTTGCTGAGTATCGTGGTATGGGCGTGGCTGACATGACCGTATTGCGCGCAGAAGCACGTAATGCAGGTGTTTACCTACGTGTATTGAAAAATACATTGGTACGCCGTGCGGTTGATGGTTCGCCATTTGCAGCTTTGGCTGACAGCATGATAGGCCCGTTGGTGTTTGGTATTTCAACAGACCCAGTAGCAGCGGCAAAAGTAATGAATAATTTCGCTAAAACAAATCCGAAATTCGTCATTACGGCAGGTGCAATTCCAAATCAACTCATGGATGTTGCGGGCGTTCAAGCGCTAGCTTCCACATTGGGTCGTGAAGAATTGCTGGCTAAATTTGCACGTACGCTAAACGAAGTGCCAACCAAATTCGCGCGTGCGATGGCGGCAATTCGTGATGCTAAAGAAGCTGCTTAAGCTTCATCAACTACAATTATTTTTAAAGTTTAATTTTAAGGAACATTCAAAATGGCAATTTCAAATGCAGATATTTTAGATGCAGTAGGTAGCATGTCAGTTTTAGATTTGACAGCATTTATTAAAGAAATCGAAGAAAAATTTGGTGTATCAGCAGCTGCAGTAGCAGTTGCTGCAGGTGGTGGTGCTGGTGCTCCAGCAGCAGCGGCTGCTGAACAAACAGAGTTCACTGTGATGATTTTAACATCAGGTGAGCAAAAAGTGAGCGCGATTAAAGCGGTACGTGAATTAACAGGATTAGGCTTGAAAGAAGCAAAAGACTTAGTTGATGGCGCTCCAAAAGCTGTTAAAGAAGGTGTAAATAAAGCGGATGCTGACGCAGCACTGAAAAAATTGATTGAAGCTGGCGCAACTGGCGAAATCAAGTAATTCACTCGTGAATTGATGGTTCTAGGCTGACGGGCAACCGTCAGCCTTCGCCGTTTATGGCTATGCAACAAATGTAACAAAATGTAATTTAAAGTTGTAATGTAATTTCCATTTTTTAATAATTTTTAAAACATGAAGTTAGAAATAAAAGTGCTTTAAAGCGCCATAAGTTAAATTAGGCTATAGCCGATTATTAAGAATTTAATTTGAGCATTTTAATTTCTGCCCTCAAACCTTAGGAGATGCAATGAGCTATTCCTTTACCGAAAAAAAACGCCTTCGTAAAAGCTTTGCCAAGCGCGAAAGTGTGCAAGAAATCCCATATTTATTAGCAATGCAGTTGGAATCTTACAAGGCATTTTTGCAGGCAGAAATTCCAGCAGATAAACGTACCGAAGATGGTTTGCAATCAACTTTTGCCTCTATTTTTCCTATCGTAAGTCACTCTGGCAATGCCCGTTTAGATTACGTAAGCTATCAACTTGGCGCAGAGCCGTTTGATGTGAAAGAGTGCCAGCAGCGTGGCCTAACTTACGCAGCCCCGTTGCGCGTAAAAGTCCGTTTGACTATTATGGACAAAGAGGCTTCAAAACCAACCGTTAAAGAAGTGAAAGAGCAAGAAGTGTACATGGGTGAATTGCCGCTCATGACTGAAAATGGCTCGTTTGTGATTAACGGCACTGAGCGTGTGATTGTTTCACAATTGCACCGTAGCCCAGGTGTGTTCTTTGAGCATGATCGCGGTAAAACGCACTCATCAGGAAAATTGCTGTTCTCAGCACGTATTATTCCTTACCGTGGCTCATGGTTAGACTTTGAGTTTGACCCTAAAGACTACCTATATTTCCGTATCGATCGCCGCCGTAAAATGCCAGTTACCATTTTGCTTAAAGCATTAGGTTATACGCCTGAGCAAATTATCGGCATGTTCTTTGATTTTGATACATTCAACATCAGTGCAAAAGGCGTTGAGTTTACATTAGTGCCAGATCGCCTACGCGGTGAAGTAGCTAAATTTGACATCGTAGCAAAAGATGGCGAGGTGTTGGTCGCTAAAGATAAACGTATTACCGTTAAGCATATCCGTGAAATGGAAAAAGCAGGCGTGAGCAAAATTGCCGTGCCACAAGACTTTATTCTAGGCCGCGCTATTGCTAACAATATCGTAGATACTGAAACTGGCGAAGTCGTTGCCAATGCTAATGATGAAATTACAGAATCATTGTTAGAAAAACTTGTTGAGGCCAAAATCAGTCAAATTAGCACGATTTATTCTAATGATTTAGATCATGGTGATTATATTTCACAAACTTTACGCATTGATGAAATCCCAGACCAATACAGTGCACGCGTAGCTATTTATCGCATGATGCGCCCAGGTGAGCCGCCAACTGAAGATTCAGTTGAAGCGTTGTTCCAAGGCCTGTTCTTCAATGAAGATCGCTACGATTTATCTCGCGTAGGCCGTATGAAGTTTAATCGCCGTGCATTCCCTGTTAAAGCGGAAGAGCGTCAATCAAACTGGATGCGTAGGTTCTACGAAGAAAAAGGCCCACGTGGTGCAGAAGGTGCTTATATCCTTTCAAATGACGATATTCTTGCTGTTATTGGTGTGTTGCTTGAGTTGCGCAATGGTCGTGGTGAAATTGATGATATTGACCATTTAGGTAATCGTCGTATTCGTTCAGTGGGTGAATTGGCTGAGAACCAATTTCGTACAGGTTTGGTACGTGTTGAACGCGCAGTTAAAGAGCGTTTGAGCCAAGCTGAGTCAGACAACTTGATGCCGCATGACTTAATAAACGCTAAACCAGTATCTAGCGCAATTCGTGAATTTTTTGGTTCAAGCCAATTGTCACAATTTATGGATCAAACTAATCCATTATCAGAAATTACGCATAAACGTCGTATTTCAGCATTGGGTCCAGGCGGCTTGACACGTGAACGCGCAGGTTTTGAAGTGCGTGACGTTCACTCAACCCATTACGGTCGTATGTGCCCGATTGAAACGCCAGAAGGCCCAAACATTGGTTTGATTAACTCGCTAGCTTTGTATGCGAGAACCAATGAATACGGCTTCTTAGAAACACCGTATCGCCGCGTTGAGGGAAATAAAGTGTCAAGTACTATTGACTACTTATCAGCGATTGAAGAAAGTCAGTACATGATTGCGCAAGCGAATACTGATTTAGATGCGAAAAATATGTTTGTTGATGACTTGATTTCTTCACGACATCATAATGAATTTACGATGACTCAGCCTGAGCGCGTGCAATACATGGACGTGGCACCTGGCCAAATTGTTTCTGTTGCGGCTTCATTGATTCCATTCTTAGAGCATGATGATGCGAACCGCGCATTGATGGGTGCAAACATGCAGCGTCAGGCGGTGCCTTGTTTACGTGCTGAAAAGGCCGTGGTTGGAACAGGTATTGAGCGTACAGTGGCAGTTGACTCAGGTACAACAGTACAAGCGCGTCGTGGCGGTGTAGTAGATTACGTTGATTCAGCCCGTATTGTTGTGCGTGTAAACGATGACGAAGCAAAAGACGGTGAAGTAGGTGTGGATATTTACAACTTAACTAAATATACACGATCCAATCAAAACACTAACATTAACCAACGTCCATTGGTTCGCGTAGGCGATCAATTGGCGCGTGGCGATGTGATTGCCGATGGCGCTTCAACCGATATGGGTGAATTGGCACTAGGTCAAAACATGCTAGTAGGCTTTATGCCTTGGAACGGTTATAACTACGAAGATTCAATTCTCATCTCTGAGCGTGTTGTGTCTGACGATCGTTACACTTCGATTCACATTGAAGAGCTAACCGTTGTTGCGCGTGATACTAAATTGGGTGCTGAAGAAATCACCCAAGATATTTCAAACCTAAGCGAGCGCATGTTGGGTCGTTTGGATGAAGTAGGTATTATTTATATTGGCGCTGATGTTGAAGCAGGTGATGTATTGGTTGGTAAGGTGACGCCAAAAGGTGAAACACAATTAACCCCTGAAGAAAAATTGCTGCGTGCAATTTTTGGTGAAAAAGCTTCTGACGTTAAAGATACTTCATTACGCGTGCCATCTGGCATGAGCGGTACGGTAATTGATGTGCAAGTTTTTACTCGTGAAGGTTTAGAGCGCGATCCACGTGCGCAACAAATTATTGATGATCAACTAGCGCATTACAAAACGGATCTTGCCGACCAAATGCGTATTGTTGAGGATGATGCATTCGGTCGTATTCGCCGCTTGATTGAAGGAAAATCTGCGACTGGTGGCCCGAACAAACTGAAAAAAGGTGAGACATTAACTGCTGAATATTTAGCATCTGTTGGTCGTTATGACTGGTTTGATATTCGCTTGAGCGACGAAGAAACAGCGCGTCAACTAGAGCAATTGAAAGACAGTTTGGCGCAAGCACGTGTTGCCTTTGACAGCAAGTTTGAAGAGAAAAAACGTAAATTGACGCAGGGCGATGAATTGCCAGCGGGCGTACAAAAAATGGTTAAAGTGTATTTAGCCGTTAAACGTCGTATTCAGCCAGGTGATAAGATGGCGGGCCGTCATGGTAACAAAGGGGTGATTTCAAAAATCTGCCCAATTGAAGATATGCCGCACATGGCAGACGGTACGCCAATGGACATCGTATTGAACCCACTAGGCGTGCCTTCACGTATGAACATCGGTCAGATTTTAGAAGTCCACTTAGGTTGGGCTGCTAAAGGCTTAGGTTTGCGTATTGATGAAATGTTGCGTGAAGAAGTTAAAGTCGCTGAAATTCGCAAGTTCCTTGAGCAAATTTACAACGACAGTACAGGTAAAAAAGAAGATATCAAATCGTTTACAGATGTTGAAGTATTAGAGCTTGCACGCAATCTAACAAACGGTGTGCCATTTGCAACACCAGTGTTCGATGGCGCAGCAGAATCTGATATTAGAGCGATGTTAGATCTAGCTTACCCTGATGATGCAGCGCGCACTAAACAGTTACAATTCCATGCAGGCAAAACTCAAGTAACCTTGTTTGATGGCCGTACTGGTGATGCGTTTGATCGTCCTGTCACGGTTGGTTACATGCACGTATTGAAATTGCATCACTTGGTTGATGACAAAATGCATGCACGTTCAACAGGGCCTTACTCACTAGTTACACAACAACCATTGGGCGGTAAAGCGCAATTCGGCGGTCAGCGTTTTGGTGAGATGGAGGTTTGGGCACTTGAAGCTTATGGTGCTTCATATACATTACAAGAAATGTTGACTGTGAAGTCTGATGACGTCACTGGTCGTACTAAAGTATATGAAAATATCGTCAAAGGCGAACACAAGATTGATGCTGGCATGCCAGAATCATTTAACGTGTTAGTGAAAGAAATCCGTTCACTCGCTATCGACATTGACCTAGACAGAAACTAAGGAGACAAATATGAAAGCTCTATTAGACTTATTTAAACAGGTAACGCAAGAAGAAGAGTTCGATGCCATTAAAATTGCGCTCGCTTCACCTGAAAAAATCCGTTCATGGTCATATGGCGAAGTTAAGAAGCCAGAGACTATTAACTATCGTACATTCAAACCTGAGCGTGATGGTTTGTTCTGTGCAAAAATTTTTGGCCCGATAAAAGATTACGAGTGCCTATGCGGTAAATACAAACGTTTAAAACATCGTGGTGTCATCTGCGAAAAATGTGGCGTTGAAGTAACTTTATCTAAAGTGCGTCGTGAGCGTATGGGTCATATTGACCTAGCGTCACCTGTTGCACACATCTGGTTCTTGAAATCATTGCCTTCACGTTTGGGTATGGTGCTAGACATCGCTTTACGTGACATTGAACGCGTATTGTATTTTGAAGCATTCATCGTGGTTGATCCAGGCATGACTCCTCTCACACGTGGCCAGTTGTTGACTGAGGATGATTACCTAGCAAAAGTTGAAGAATACGGTGATGAATTTAATGCTGTCATGGGTGCTGAAGCGGTGCGTGAGCTATTACGTACAATGGATATTGAACGAGAAGTTGTTCAATTACGCCAAGACCTAGGTGCTACGGGCTCAGAAGCTAAAATCAAGAAAATCGCTAAACGCTTAAAAGTATTAGAAGCGTTCCAAAAATCTGGCATTAAACCAGAGTGGATGATTTTAGAAATCTTACCAGTATTGCCACCAGAATTACGTCCATTGGTACCATTGGATGGCGGTCGTTTTGCGACTTCAGATTTGAACGATCTATATCGTCGCGTGATTAACCGTAACAACCGTTTAAAACGCTTGTTAGAGTTAAAAGCACCTGAAATTATCGTGCGTAACGAAAAACGTATGTTGCAAGAAGCGGTGGATTCGCTATTAGATAACGGTCGTCGTGGTAAAGTGATGACTGGTGCTAACAAGCGCCCATTAAAATCATTGGCTGACATGATTAAAGGTAAAGGCGGTCGTTTCCGTCAGAACTTGTTGGGTAAACGTGTGGATTACTCAGGTCGTTCAGTGATTGTGGTTGGTCCACAACTGAAATTGCACCAATGCGGTCTACCTAAGAAAATGGCTTTAGAATTATTCAAACCATTCATTTTCCATAAACTGGAAGTGTTAGGTATTGCAACAACGATTAAAGCAGCGAAGAAAAAAGTTGAAGAAGAAGGACCAGAAGTTTGGGATATTCTCGAGGATGTAATCCGCGAGCATCCAGTATTACTTAACCGTGCGCCTACATTGCACCGTTTAGGTATTCAAGCGTTTGAACCGATCTTGATTGAAGGTAAAGCCATTCAATTGCACCCATTAGTTTGTGCGGCATTCAACGCCGACTTCGATGGTGACCAAATGGCTGTTCATGTTCCATTGTCGCTAGAAGCGCAAATGGAAGCACGTACGCTAATGCTAGCTTCAAACAACGTATTGTCTCCAGCAAATGGCGAGCCAATTATTGTGCCTTCACAAGATATAGTGTTGGGCTTGTACTACATGACGCGTGACAGAGTTGCCGCACGTGGTGAAGGCATGCGTTTTGCAGATGTAAGCGAAGTGCAACGGGTATTTGACCAAGGGCTAATTGATATTCACGCGAAAATTACCGTGCGTATTAAAGAATATGAGCTGGATTTAGATGGTGTTAAAACTGAAAAAATCAATCGCTACGAAACAACGGTTGGTCGTGCATTGCTGTCACAGATTCTGCCAGCTGGTTTAGCGTATAGCAATCTTGATAAAGCGTTGAAAAAGAAAGAAATTTCTAAGTTAATCAATGCGTCATTCCGCAAAGTGGGTATCCGCGAAACGGTTATTTTTGCTGATAAACTTAAAGATGCGGGTTACTCATACGCCACAAAAGCTGGTATTTCTATTAGTATTAACGATATGTTAGTGCCAAAAGAAAAAGGCGCGTTGATTGCTGCTGCTGAAGCTGAAGTGAAAGAAATTGAAGATCAATATGTTTCAGGCTTGGTCACTCAAGGCGAGCGTTACAATAAAGTGGTGGATATTTGGGGTCGTGCCAGTGATAAAGTGGCTGACGCCATGATGAAACAACTTAAAGAAGAAGATGTCTTAGACGCTGACGGCAAGCAAGTGAAAGACAAAGCGGGCAAAGTAATGCGTCAAGAATCGTTCAATGCTATTTACATGATGGCCGACTCGGGCGCGCGTGGTTCTGCGGCGCAGATTCGTCAGTTAGCAGGTATGCGCGGTTTGATGGCGAAACCAGATGGCTCTATTATTGAAACGCCGATTAAAGCGAACTTCCGTGATGGCTTGAACGTGTTGCAATACTTTATTTCAACCCACGGTGCGCGTAAAGGCTTGGCCGATACTGCGTTGAAAACAGCTAACTCAGGCTACTTAACACGTCGTTTAGTGGATGTAACACAAGATTTGGTGGTGACTGAAGTTGATTGCGGCACGGTAGACGGCTTAGTGACTAAAGCGCTCGTTAAAGGTGGTGAAGTAATTGAGCCATTGCACGATCGTATTTTAGGTCGTACAGCTGCGCTAGATGTTGTTAACCCAGAAACACAAGAAGTGATTTACCCAGCAGGTACATTATTGGGTGAAGATGAAGTTGAATATCTTGATGCACTTGGGATTGATGAAGTAAAAGTGCGTACCGCACTTACATGTGATACACGTTATGGTATCTGTGCTAAATGTTATGGTCGTGACTTAGGTCGCGGTAAATTGATTAGTATGGGTGAGGCTGTTGGTGTGATTGCAGCGCAATCAATCGGCGAACCTGGTACACAGCTGACGATGCGTACCTTCCATATTGGTGGTGCGGCATCGCGTGCGGCGTCAGTGAGCCAAGTTGAGGGTAAGTCTAACGGTGTATTGAACTTCACTTCTACGATGCGTTACGTAACGAATGCGCGTAATGAACAAGTGGTCATTTCACGTAATGGTGAAGTGCTTATTGCGGATGAAAATGGCCGTGAGCGTGAGCGTCATAAAGTGCCTTACGGTGCAACATTGCAAATTACTGATGGAAAAATGGTAAAAGCGGGTCAAGCGATCGCCACATGGGATCCACATACCCGTCCAATTATTACTGAGTACGCGGGTCAAATTAAATTTGAAAACGTGGAAGAAGGTATTACCGTTGCTAAACAAATTGATGACGTAACAGGCTTGTCATCATTGGTGGTGATTGATCCTAAACAACGTGCTGGCCAAACTAAAGGCTTACGTCCACAAGTTAAATTGTTGGATGCTAACGGCGTTGAAGTGAAAATCACGGGTAGCGAGCAGTCAGTGAATACTACATTCCAATTGGGTTGTATTATTACTGTTAAAGATGGTCAAGAAGTGGGTGTGGGTGAAGTAATCGCTCGTATTCCACAAGAATCATCTAAAACACGTGATATTACTGGGGGTCTGCCACGCGTAGCTGAGTTGTTTGAAGCGCGTTCACCAAAAGATGCGGGTATGTTGGCTGAAGTCACTGGTACTGTTTCATTCGGTAAAGATACTAAAGGCAAACAACGTTTGGTGATTACTGATTTAGACGGCATCACCAGCGAATTCTTGATTCCTAAAGATAAACACGTGACGGCGCATGATGGTCAAGTGGTGACTAAAGGTGAAACGATTGTGGACGGCCCAGCTGAGCCACAAGATATTTTACGTTTGCAAGGTCGCGAGGCGCTAGCACGTTACATTATTGACGAAGTGCAAGATGTGTATCGCTTGCAAGGCGTTAAGATTAACGATAAACATATTGAAGTGATTGTGCGTCAAATGTTGCGTCGTGTACGTGTAACAGATGCAGGCGATACTAGCTTTATTATGGGAGAGCAAGTTGAGCGGGCGGATTTATTGGCACAAAATGAACGCGTAATTGCTGAAAATAAACGCCCAGCTGAATTTGAATATGTATTGCTAGGTATTACTAAGGCATCACTTTCAACGGATTCATTTATTTCAGCGGCATCGTTCCAAGAAACAACACGCGTGTTAACTGAAGCAGCTATTTTAGGTAAACGTGATGAACTGCGTGGTTTGAAAGAAAACGTGATTGTTGGACGTTTAATTCCTGCAGGTACTGGCTTGGCATATCACGAGGCGCGTAAGCGTGCCGCGGTTGCTGGCGGTGTTCCTGCAAAAGAAGTTCCAGCAGAAGCATTATTTTTATCCGCTGAGGAAATTGTAGCAGAAGTGGCAAGTGAGGCAGTTGGGGAAGTAGCAGCAGAATAAATCAAGTGAACGTGTTGTATTTAAACCTTGACAACAACTTCAAGGCTAAATAGAATGCTTGGTTTTTCAGAATAGCTAAATTGTCAGTCAATGACATAGGCTATTCTGACTGTTTTTCGTAATTAAAAAGAACATTTTCAGAGGGTTATAGGCAATGCCAACCATCAATCAGTTAATACGTAAGCCACGCGCTAAAGTGGTCACAAAAAGTAAAGTGCCAGCTCTTGAGGCTTGTCCACAAAAACGTGGTGTTTGCACGCGCGTTTACACTACAACACCGAAAAAGCCAAACTCGGCTTTGCGTAAAGTGGCTAAAGTACGCCTGACTAACGGCTATGAAGTGATTAGCTACATCGGCGGTGAAGGTCATAACCTGCAAGAGCATAGTGTTGTGCTATTGCGTGGCGGTCGTGTAAAAGATTTGCCAGGTGTGCGTTACCATATGGTTCGTGGTAGTTTAGATACGGCTGGTGTTAAAGACCGTAAGCAATCACGTTCTAAATACGGTGCAAAGCGTCCTAAAGAAGCTAAAGCTAAGTAATTTGGCGTTAAGCGGTAGTAGTTTATATAAACAAATAGCGGCTTATTAAAAGCCTTGCTCGTGTAGTTGCTAGCAAAACATAAAAGAGAAGATTATGCCAAGACGTAGAGAAGTCCCCAAACGCAACATTCTGCCAGACCCGAAATTTGGCAGTCAAGAAGTATCAAAATTCGTAAACGTGCTGATGACTGGTGGTAAAAAGTCTGTTGCTGAGCGTATTTTATACGGTGCGTTTGATCAAATTGCAGCAAAAACTGGTAAAGATGCGTTAGAAGTATTCACGCTAGCATTAACAAACTTACGTCCATTAGTTGAAGTTAAAAGCCGCCGTGTGGGCGGTGCTAACTATCAAGTGCCTGTTGAAGTGCGCCCGAATCGTCGTAGTGCTTTAGCAATGCGTTGGATGCGTGATGCTGCACGTAAGCGTGGTGAAAAATCAATGGGCTTGCGTCTAGCGGCTGAGTTGACAGAAGCATCTGAAGGTCGTGGTTCGGCGATGAAAAAGCGTGAAGAAGTTCACCGTATGGCAGAGGCGAATAAAGCATTCTCACATTTCAGGTTCTAAGATTTTATATTTGAAATTTAATTGATAGTTTTTTTAATTGGCCTAATCTAATCGTTAGGCCAATTGCTCTTTAAGAATTTAAGCAATAATATTTAAGTAAAGGTAATAGCCGTGGCTCGTATAACCCCTATTGAACGCTACCGTAACATCGGTATTTCTGCGCACATTGACGCAGGTAAAACGACAACTACAGAACGTATCTTGTTCTACACAGGCGTAAACCATAAAATTGGTGAGGTGCATAATGGCGCTGCAACAATGGACTGGATGGAGCAGGAGCAAGAGCGTGGCATTACCATTACTTCAGCGGCAACTACTTGCTTCTGGAAAGGCATGGCTGGTCAATTTGACCAACATCGCATCAATATTATTGATACTCCAGGCCACGTTGACTTTACGATTGAGGTGGAGCGTTCAATGCGTGTGCTTGATGGTGCATGTATGGTGTATTGCGCTGTGGGCGGCGTGCAGCCGCAATCTGAAACAGTATGGCGTCAGGCCAACAAATATAAAGTGCCGCGTTTAGCGTTCGTGAATAAAATGGACCGCGCTGGCGCTAACTTCTTTAAAGTGTACGATCAAATGCGTGCACGCTTAAAAGCTAATCCAATTCCATTGCAAGTGCCAATTGGCGCAGAAGAAAAATTCGAAGGCGTGGTTGATTTAATCAAAATGAAAGCAATCTATTGGGATGATGCTTCACAAGGTATGAAGTTTGACTACCGTGAAATCCCAGCGGATTTAAAAGCTGAATGTGATAAATGGCGTGAAAACATGGTGGAAGCCGCAGCCGAAGCCAATGAAGAGTTGATGAATAAATACCTTGAAGAAGGTGAGTTGACTGAAGAAGAAATCATGGCTGGCTTGCGTCAGCGTACGATTGCTTTTGAAATCGTGCCAATGGTGTGCGGTTCAGCCTTTAAAAATAAAGGCGTTCAGGCGATGTTGGATAAAGTTATTGAGTTGATGCCAGCACCGACAGATATTCCTCCAACAAAAGCTGAGGATGGCGAAGGCAATGAAATTCGCCTTAGAGCATCAGATGATGAGAAATTCTCTGCATTAGCATTTAAGATCATGACAGACCCGTTTGTAGGCCAGTTGATTTTCTTCCGTGTATATTCAGGTGTTATTAACGCAGGTGATACTGTTTACAACCCAATTAAGGGTAAAAAAGAGCGTATCGGTCGTATCGTGCAAATGCACGCTAATACGCGGGAGCCGCTTACTGAAGTGCGAGCTGGTGATATCGCCGCTGCTATTGGTCTTAAAGAAGCGACTACTGGTGATACCTTATGTGGTGTGAATGAAGAAATCATTCTTGAGCGCATGATATTCCCTGAGCCGGTGATTCACGTGGCGGTAGAGCCAAAAACAAAAGCTGACCAGGAAAAAATGGGTGTTGCTTTAAATCGTCTAGCCCAGGAAGACCCTTCTTTCCGTGTTAAAACTGATGAAGAAACCAACCAAACTATTATTTCTGGTATGGGTGAGTTGCATCTTGAAATTTTAGTAGATCGTATGCGTCGTGAATTTAACGTAGAAGCTAACGTCGGTGCACCACAAGTAGCATACCGTGAAGCGATTAAAAAGAAAGTTGAGGTTGAAGGTAAATACGTTAAGCAATCTGGCGGTAAAGGTCAGTATGGTCACGTTTGGTTAATTATGGAGCCAAATGAGCCAGGTAAAGGCTTTGAATTTATTGATGCAATTAAAGGCGGTACAGTGCCACGCGAATTTATTCCTGCTGTAGAAAAAGGTTTGCGCGAAACTATCCCGTCTGGCGTATTAGCTGGCTTCCCAGTGGTGGATGTTAAAGTGACCTTGTTTGATGGTTCATACCATGACGTTGACTCGAATGAAAACGCGTTTAAAATGGCGGCTTCAATTGGCTTTAAAGACGGTATGCGTAAAGCTGACCCAATACTACTAGAGCCGATGATGGCTGTTGAAGTTGAGACGCCTGAAGATTACATGGGCGATATTATGGGTGACTTGTCATCACGCCGCGGTATTATTCAAGGCATGGAAGACAACGCAACTGGTAAAGTGATTCGTGCTGAAGTGCCGTTGGCTGAAATGTTTGGCTACTCAACAACTGTGCGTTCATTATCACAAGGTCGCGCAAGTTACAGCATGGAATTTAAGCATTACACTGAAGCACCGAGAAACGTGGCAGAGGCCATCATGAATAAGAAATAATTTCTTATTCATATTCAATTTAAACAAAAGATTATTTAAAGGACTTTAAAAATGGCAAAAGGTAAATTCGAACGTACCAAACCGCACGTCAACGTAGGCACGATTGGCCACGTAGACCACGGAAAAACAACCCTAACAGCAGCGATTACCACAATTCTTTCAAAGAAATTTGGTGGTGAAGCTAAAGCATACGACCAAATTGACGCGGCACCAGAAGAAAAAGCACGCGGCATTACCATTAACACAGCCCACGTTGAATATGAAACAGCCAACCGTCACTACGCCCACGTAGACTGCCCAGGCCATGCCGACTATGTAAAAAACATGATTACAGGCGCAGCCCAAATGGACGGCGCAATCCTAGTATGTTCAGCTGCTGATGGCCCTATGCCACAAACGCGTGAACACATCTTGTTAGCCCGCCAAGTAGGCGTACCATACATCGTTGTATTCATGAACAAAGCCGATATGGTAGACGACAAAGAGCTACTAGAACTCGTTGAAATGGAAATCCGTGAACTGCTAAGCAAATACGACTTCCCAGGTGACGATACACCAGTGATTATTGGTTCTGCCAAATTAGCCCTAGAAGGTGACCAATCAGAATACGGCGAACCAGCCATTCTAAAACTAGCAGAAGCGCTAGACACTTACATTCCAATGCCAGAACGTGCCATTGACGGTACTTTCCTAATGCCAGTAGAAGACGTATTCTCTATCTCAGGCCGCGGCACTGTAGTAACGGGCCGTATTGAACGCGGCATTGTAAAAGTAGGTGAAGAAATTGAAATTGTTGGTATCAAACCAACCGTTAAAACTATCTGTACTGGTGTGGAAATGTTCCGTAAATTACTAGACCAAGGTATGGCTGGTGATAACGTTGGTGTATTGTTACGTGGTACAAAACGTGAAGACGTAGAGCGTGGTCAAGTGCTAGCAAAAGCTGGTTCAATTAAACCACACACAAAATTCACAGCAGAAATCTATGTACTAGGTAAAGATGAAGGCGGTCGTCACACACCATTCTTCCAAGGTTACCGCCCACAGTTCTACTTCCGTACTACGGACGTTACTGGCGCAGTAGAATTGCCAGCAGGCACAGAAATGGTGATGCCAGGTGATAACGTATCAATCACAGTTACACTCATTGCACCAATTGCGATGGAAGATGGCCTACGCTTCGCGATTCGTGAAGGTGGTCGTACTGTAGGTGCTGGGGTTGTGGCTAAAATTATTGAATAGTAAGTTGTAACTTCTCAAGCGGCAGAGTGAACTCTGCTGCTTCGCTCTTTGAAAAGTAGTAAATATGAAAGGCAGTAAAACATGGCAACGCAAAAAATTCGCATTCGTTTAAAAGCATTTGATTATCGCTTGATAGATCAATCAGCACAAGAAATTGTAGAAACTGCCAAACGTACTGGCGCCGTGGTAAAGGGTCCTGTGCCATTGCCAACACGTATCGAACGTTTCGATATTCTACGTTCACCACACGTCAACAAAACTTCACGTGATCAGTTTGAGATTCGTACGCATCAACGTTTGATGGATATTGTTGATCCAACAGATAAAACTGTAGATGCGCTAATGAAGTTGGATTTACCAGCTGGTGTAGACGTAGAAATTAAGTTGTAAGAAAATTAAGCTTTAAGTTGTAAAGAAGTTATTGTAATAAAAACTGGAATTCGGTATAATCCGCGCTCTTCTACAGAAGTCGGTCAATTGTAATCGGCTTTTTAACTAAATAATAAGGATACGATCATGAGCTTAGGGCTTATTGGTCGCAAAGTGGGTATGACCCGCGTGTTTACTGATGATGGCGCAAGCATCCCAGTAACCGTGTTGGAAGTTGTACCTAACCGCGTGACACAGATCAAGACTATCGCAAGCGATGGCTATACCAGCCTTCAAGTTGCTTACGGTACACGTCGTGCTAGCCGCATTAACAGTGCTCTGACTGGGCATTATGCCAAGACAGGTTCTGCTTTGGGCGCTGGTATGCATGAATTTCCAGTCACTAACGAAGTTTTAGCCAATTACACCGCTGGTGCAAATATCACAGTTGATATTTTCCAGGTGGGTCAAATGGTTGACGTGACTGGTACATCGATGGGTAAAGGCTTTGCTGGCGCAATTAAACGTCATCACTTTAAGTCTAACCGCGCATCTCACGGTAACTCTAAGTCACATAACGTACCTGGTTCTATCGGTATGGCGCAAGATCCGGGTCGAGTATTCCCTGGTAAGCGTATGCCTGGCCACTTAGGTGCTACCAAAGTAACGACACAGAACTTAGAAATCGTTCGCGTTGATATTGAGCGTAACCTGTTGTTGATTAAAGGTGCAATCCCTGGCTCTAAAGGTGGCGATGTTGTTGTTCGCCCAGCTATTAAAGCTAAGCTTCAGAAGGGGATGAAATAATGGAACTAAAATTACAAGACAAGAATGGCAAGGCGGTTAAAAACGGCGTGACTGTTTCTGATGAAACATTTGGTCGTGAATTTAACGAAGCTTTAGTGCATCAAGTAGTGGTAGCGTACATGGCAAATGCCCGTACAGCGACACGTGCGCAAAAAGGCCGTGGCAATGTTGCGCATACTACGCACAAGCCATATGCACAAAAAGGAACGGGTAACGCACGTGCAGGTATGACGTCTAGCCCAATCTGGCGTGGAGGCGGACGCGCATTTCCTAGCTCACCATTAGAAAATTTCAGCCATAAAATTAACCGTAAAGCTTACCGTGCTGGTATGCAAACAATTTTATCTGAGTTGGTACGTCAAGAGCGTTTAAATGTGGTTGAAGAATTTGTAGTTGCCACACCGAAAACAAAGGCTTTTGCAGAAAAAATTAAAAATCTAGGCTATGAAGGCGGTGTATTAGTGCTGACTGACGGCTTTGATGAGAATTTATATTTATCTTCACGCAACCTCATTAACGTGATGGTAGTTGAGGCGCAATTTGCTGACCCAGTCAGTTTGGTGCGTTTTCCTAATGTAGTCGCTACTGTGGCTGCCGTGAAAAAACTTGAGGAGATGCTAGCATGATGACCGCTATTACTAAAACTCAAGATCGTTTATTGCAAGTAATTTTAGCGCCACAAATTACTGAAAAAGCGACTTATATTGCTGATAAACATCAACAAATCGCTTTTAAAGTGCGTACTGACGCAACTAAGCCTGAAATTAAAGCTGCTGTTGAGCTTATTTTTAAGGTTGAAGTGTTAAAAATTGCAACGATGAACGTTGAAGGCAAAACAAAGCGCGCTGGCAAAGGTATGGGCAAGCGTAAAGACTGGAAAAAAGCGTATGTAAGCTTGAAGCCAGGTCAAGAAATTAACTTCGCAGCGGCCGAATAAGGAGAGATGAGATGGCATTAGTTAAAGTCAAGCCAACGTCCCCGGGTCGTCGTGGTGTAGTTAAGGTGGTAACACCTGACCTTTACAAAGGTAAACCGCACGCACCGCTGTTGGAAAGTCAAAGTAAGCATGCAGGCCGTAACAATAATGGTCATATTACAACCCGTCACCAAGGTGGTGGTCATAAACAGCATTATCGTTTAATTGACTTCCGTCGCAATAAAACTGGCATTCCAGCGACAGTGGAACATATTGAATATGATCCAAATCGTACAGCACACATTGCTTTGCTTTGTTATGCTGACGGAGAGCGCCGTTATATTATTGCTCCGCGTGGCGTAAGTGCTGGTATGCAGTTAATTAGTGGTTCAGAAGCGCCTATTAAAGTAGGTAACGCAATGCCTCTACGTAATATTCCAGTAGGTAGTACGATTCATTGTATCGAGTTGCAACCTGGTAAAGGTGCGCAAATTGCACGTTCAGCAGGTACGTCAGTACAATTGCTCGCGCGTGAAGGGGCTTATGCTCAGTTACGTTTACGTTCAGGTGAAGTTCGCCGCGTACATGTAGATTGCATGGCCACTTTAGGCGAAGTGGGTAATGAAGAGCATTCACTACGTTCAATCGGTAAAGCTGGTGCAATGCGCTGGCGTGGTGTTCGCCCAACCGTTCGTGGTGTGGTGATGAACCCAGTTGATCACCCGCACGGTGGTGGTGAAGGCCGTACCGCAGCAGGTATGAATCCAGTGAGCCCATGGGGTGTTAAAACTAAAGGTTATCGTACACGTAGCATTAAACGTACAGATAATATGCGTATTAGTCGTCGTCCGAGAGGCGTAAGGTAATTTATGGCACGTTCACTTAAAAAAGGTCCATTTATTGATGGTCATTTGGCTAAAAAAGTAGAAGTTGCAGCTGCAACACGCGATCGTAAACCAATTAAGACTTGGTCACGTCGCTCTACAATTTTCCCAGATTTTATTGGTCTTACTATTGCAATTCATAATGGTAAGCAACACATTCCAGTGTTGATTTCTGAAAACATGGTAGGTCACAAGCTCGGTGAATTTGCGTTAACGCGTACATTCAAAGGTCATGCAGCCGACAAAAAAGCGAAGAAATAGGAGCTGATGATGCAAGTATCCGCAATATTAAAAGGTGTTCATCTCTCTCCGCAAAAAGCTAGATTGGTGGCAGACCTTGTTCGTGGCAAGAAAGTGGATCACGCACTTAATATCTTGATGTTCACACCTAAAAAAGGTGCTGAAATTATTAAGAAAGTGCTTGATTCTGCAATTGCTAATGCTGAACATAACAATGGCGCTGATATTGACGAATTGAAAGTTACTTCAATTTACGTTGATAAAGGCATTGTGCTTAAACGTATTCGTCCTCGCGCAAAAGGCCGTGCGGGTAAGATTACTAAACCAACCTGTCACATTCATGTGACTGTCGGTAACTAAGGGATAATCATGGGTCAGAAAATTCATCCAATTGGTTTCCGTCTGAGTGTCCAAAAAAATTGGTCCTCACGTTGGTATGCCAATAGTAAAAACTTCCCTGCAATGTTGCAAGGTGACATTAAAGTACGTGAGTTTTTAAATAAAAAATTAGCCAGTGCTGCTGTGAGCCGTATTCTGATTGAGCGCCCTGCAAAGAACGCAAAAATCACGATTTACAGCGCACGCCCTGGTGTGGTTATAGGTAAAAAAGGTGAAGACATTGAGTCTTTACGCGCAACTTTACAAGGTTTAATGGGCGTGCCTGTTCATTTAAATATTGAAGAAGTGCGTAAGCCTGAAGTTGATGCAACTTTGATTGCACAATCAATTGCGCAACAACTTGAAAAACGTGTGATGTTTCGCCGCGCAATGAAGCGCGCAATGCAAAACGCAATGCGTCTTGGTGCTCAAGGTATCAAAATCATGAGTTCAGGCCGTTTGAATGGCATCGAAATCGCGCGTACTGAATGGTATCGTGAAGGTCGTGTGCCATTACATACATTACGTGCAGACATTGATTATGGTGTTGCTGAGGCGTTAACTACGTACGGCATTATCGGTATCAAAGTTTGGGTGTTCAAAGGTGAAATATTCCCTGCTAACGTTCAAGCGCCAATTGGTGCTACTGCTGCGCCTGTTGCGCCAGTGGCTGAGCCAGAGAAAAAAGTAAGAAAGCCGAGGGCTAAAGATGCTACAACCGTCTAGACAAAAATATCGTAAGATGCAAAAAGGCCGCAACAAGGGCATTGCAACTACTGGTAATAAAGTAAGTTTTGGTGATTTTGGTTTAAAAGCCATTGGTCGCGGTCGTTTAACTGCGCGTCAAATTGAAGCGGCTCGCCGTGTAATGACGCGTCACATTAAACGTGGTGGTCGTGTATGGATTCGTATATTCCCAGATCAGCCAATTTCTAAAAAACCAGCTGAAGTACGTATGGGTAACGGTAAAGGTAGTACCGAATTCTACGTTGCACAAATTCAGCCAGGTAAAATGTTATATGAAATGGACGGCGTGAGCGAAGAGCTTGCGCGTGAAGCGTTCCGTCTGGCTGCTGCGAAGTTGCCAATTGAAACGACATTCATGACACGTCAGATAGGGAGCTAGAAATGAAAGCAACCGATTTAAGAGCAAAAAGCGTTGAAGAGCTAAATGCCGAGTTAATTGAATTGCGTCGTGCGCAATTTTCACTTCGCATGCAAGTAGCGACTCAACAATTATCTAAAGTAGATCAGCTAGGTAAAGTACGCAAAGATGTAGCGCGTGTGAAGCTTGTATTGGCTGAGAAGGCGAAACAGGCATAATGATGACTGAAACGACAAAAGTAGTACGTAGCTTAACTGGCCGCGTAACAAGTGATAAAATGGATAAAACAGTTACGGTCTTGGTTGAGCGTAAAGTGAAGCATCCATTGATTGGTAAAGTTATTCGCCAATCTAAAAAGTTTCATGCACATGATGAAACCAACAGTTGCAAAGAGGGTGATTTGGTAACGATTACTGAAAGTCGCCCACTTTCAAAAACTAAATCTTGGGTTGTTAAAGCAGCTTAAGGTAGGTGAATATTATTGTGTAATTGCTAGATTAGTGATTGCACAATAAGGTGATGCAAGTTATAATGTTTGGCTATTCAGGTGAGCGACTTTTTTTTAATCGATTAAGTCTTAAGCTCTCACCCCAATACTGACCGGGTCTATCGGCCGTGTTAACGATAAATTTATTTTTATGGTTAAAAATGGCTGGTGTTGGTTTTAACGGATTAAGTTGGAGTTTATCTCATGATTCAAATGCAATCTCGGCTAGAAGTTGCCGACAACACTGGTGCGCGCTCTGTGCAATGCATTAAAGTGTTAGGTGGTTCTAAGCGTCGTTACGCTGGTATAGGCGATATCATTAAGGTGAGCATCAAAGATGCTGCCCCGCGTGGTCGCGTCAAAAAAGGCGAAGTATACAGTGCGGTTGTTGTGCGTACGGCTAAAGGTGTTCGTCGTCCAGACGGATCTTTGGTTAAGTTCGACAGCAATGCTGCAGTTCTGTTAAATAATAAACTTGAACCGATTGGTACCCGTATATTCGGCCCAGTAACACGTGAATTGCGTACTGAAAAATTCATGAAAATCGTTTCATTAGCACCAGAAGTGTTGTAGGAGCTCACATGAACAAAATTCGTAAGGGTGATTTGGTCATCCTAAATACTGGTAAAGACAAGGGTAAGCAAGGTGCAGTGGTTAGTATTCTTGATTCAGGCCATGTGGTTGTAGAGGGTCTTAACTTGGTTAAGAAGCATGCAAAAGCAAACCCGATGAAAGGTATAGCTGGTGGCATCATTGCTAAAGAAATGCCTTTAGACATTTCAAATGTTGCTTTATTTAACAGCGCGACCCAAAAAGGTGATCGCGTAGGCTTCAAAACATTAGATGATGGTCGCAAAATTCGCGTATTCAAATCTAATGGCGAAGCAGTGGACGCATAGGAAGCATTATGGCGCGCTTAAAAGATTTTTATAAAGACTCAGTTGTGAAATCGATGACTGAGCAATTTGGATACACTTCAGTAATGCAGGTGCCTCGCATTGATAAAATCACTTTGAATATGGGTGTGGGCGAAGCGGTTGCAGATAAAAAAGTAATGGAACACGCTGTTGGCGATATGGAAAAAATTGCAGGTCAAAAAGCAATTGTAACAAAAGCTAAAAAATCAGTGGCTGCATTTAAAATTCGTGATGATTATCCTGTTGGCTGTAAAGTAACTTTACGCCGCGAACGTATGTACGAATTCTTAGATCGTTTGGTGACTGTAGCTATTCCACGTATTCGTGACTTCCGCGGTATTTCTGCAAAATCATTTGACGGCCGTGGTAACTACAACATGGGTGTTAAAGAGCAAATCATTTTCCCTGAAATTGAATACGATAAAATCGATGCAATTCGCGGAATGAATATCACTATTACAACTACTGCGAAAACGGATGAAGAGGCAAAAGCTTTGCTTGCTGCGTTTAGTTTTCCTTTTAGAGGTTAAGTCATGGCTAAAACCTGTATGACAGAACGCGAAATCAAACGTCGCGCAACTGTAAGTAAATTCGCTGTAAAACGTGCTGCATTAGAAGCGGCAATGAATGATGTTACTGCTACGGCTGAAAGTCGTCTTGAGGCGCGCATGAAGTTCCAGGCGCTGCCACGCAACTCAAGCCCAGTGCGTCTTCGTAATCGTTGTGCTTTAACTGGTCGCCCACGTGGTGTGTTTAGTAAATTCGGTATTGGGCGTAGTAAATTACGCGATTTAATGATGAGTGGCCAAGTGCCAGGCGTCACTAAAGCCAGCTGGTAATAGGAGGATATAGCTATGAGTATGAGTGATCCGATTGCCGACATGTTGACGCGTATTCGTAATGCGCAAATGGTCAATAAAGCGGTTGTTGCTATGCCTTCATCAAATGTTAAGACTGCTATTGCTAGCGTGCTTAAAGATGAAGGTTATGTAGAAGATTTTGCAGTGCAAACTGAAGGTGGTAAAGCCACCCTAACTATTAGTTTGAAGTATTATGCTGGTCGCCCGGTTATTGAGCGTATTCAGCGTATTAGCAAACCAGGTTTGCGTGTTTATAAAGGGTCTCAAGAGATTCCTAAAGTAATGAATGGCCTTGGTGTGACAATTATGTCTACATCTAAGGGTGTAATGACAGATCGTAAAGCTCAAGCTGCCGGTATCGGTGGTGAAGTGCTCTGCGTAGTGGCTTAAGGAGAAGCAAATGTCACGTGTTGCTAAAAATCCAGTCGCTATTCCAGAAAAAGTTGAAGTGGTCTTAAGTGCTAACTCAATCAATGTTAGTGGTCCTTTAGGTAAGTTGTCTCATCCGCTTACTGGCGCTGTTGTACTTAAAAAAGAAGGTGAAACCATTACATTTGAAGGCAGTTAATGATGCGCGTCATTCACGCGCAATGTCAGGTACCGTTCGTGCTTTGGTGGCTAATATGGTGAATGGTGTTTCAGAAGGCTTTAGCCGTAAATTAACGCTGGTTGGCGTTGGTTACAAAGCGGCTGCACAAGGCGCTGTGTTGAACTTAGAATTAGGGCTATTCACATCCAATCAATCACAAAATGCCAGCAGGCGTGACTGTTGCAACACCGACACCAACAGAAATATTGTTGACAGGGGTTGATAAGCAAGTGATTGGTCAGGTTGCTGCGCAGATTCGTGCTTATCGTCCACCAGAGCCATATAAAGGCAAGGGTGTTCGTTATTCCGATGAGGTTGTTGTAATTAAAGAAACCAAGAAGAAATAAGGCTTAAAAAATGAACAACGTAAATAATCGCTTGCGTCGTGCACGTAAAACCCGTGCCAAAATTGCAGAGCTAAAAGTTACACGCTTGAGTGTGCATCGTACTAATACGCACATTTACGCGCAAATTATTGCTGAAACTGGTGATAAAGTAATTGCTAGTGCTTCAACGGTAGAGGCCGACGTTCGTAAGAATCTTAAAAATGGTGGCAATATTGAAGCCGCTATTGTAATTGGTAAACTCATTGCAGAAAAAGCTAAAAAAGCAGGTATTACTACTGTCGCTTTTGACCGCTCGGGTTACAAATATCATGGTCGTATTAAAGCGTTGGCAGATGCCGCTCGCGAAAACGGCTTGTCCTTCTAATTGGTCTGATTGCTAAAGAGGTTAATGATGGCGAGAGAAATGGAACAGCAACAGCAGCAGACTGATGGTTTGCGCGAAAAAATGATTGCAGTTAACCGTGTAAGTAAAACGGTTAAAGGTGGTCGTATCATGAGTTTTGCAGCTCTTACGGTAGTTGGCGATGGCGATGGTGCTGTTGGTATGGGTAAAGGTAAAGCACGTGAAGTGCCAGTAGCTGTACAAAAAGCAATGGATGAAGCGCGTCGTGGTATGTTGAAAATCAATTTAACTAACGGTACGTTACATCATGCAGTTACAGGTGTACATGGCGCTGCTAAAGTGTTTATTCAACCGGCTTCTGAAGGTACCGGCATTATTGCTGGTGGCGCAATGCGCGCAATTTTTGAAGTAATGGGTGTGACTAACGTTGTTGCAAAATGTATTGGTTCTACCAATCCTTACAATTTGGTTCGAGCTACATTAAATGGCTTAGAGTCAATGAATACACCAGCAGAAATCGCAGCTAAACGCGGTAAATCAGTTGAAGAAATTAGAGGCTAATTATGGCTAAGGCAAAAAAAGAAGCATCTACTATAAAAGTAACGCTTGTAAAAAGTGTTATTGGTCGTATCGAAGCGCATAAAGCTACCGTTAAAGGGTTAGGTTTACGTCGCATACGTCATACAGTAGAGTTACAAGACACACCGGCAATTCGCGGCATGATTAATGCTGTTGGCTATCTCGTAAAGGTAGAGGGATAATGCAATTAAATACAATTAAGCCTGCAGAAGGCGCAAAAACAGAGCGTCGCCGCGTAGGCCGTGGTATTGGTTCTGGCTTTGGTAAAACAGCGGGTCGTGGTCATAAAGGTCAAAAATCGCGTACAGGTGGATTCCACAAGGTTGGTTTTGAAGGTGGTCAAATGCCTATTCAACGCCGTTTGCCAAAACGTGGTTTCAAATCAATGACTAAAGCTAAAACAGCACATGTGCGTACCAGTGAATTATCATTGATTCCAAACGAAGTGATTGATTTGTTAGCGTTAAAAGCAGCGAACATTGTTTCAGGCACTGTTAGAAATGCAAAGATATTTTTATCTGGCGATGTTACTGCTAAATACAACATCCAAGGCTTGCTAATGACTAAGGGCGCACGCGCCGCTGTTGAAGCTGCTGGTGGTAAAGTTCTAGAAGCGGCTTAAGAGTATAGTTTTGGCAAAAGATAACTTAATTAAAGCAGCATCAAAAATGGGTGAACTTAAAAGTCGCCTATTTTTCGTGCTTGGTGCATTGATTGTATATCGATTGGGAGCACATGTACCTGTTCCTGGAATAGATCCTGCAGCCTTGGCAAAGTTATTTGAATCGCAAAGTGGCGGCATTTTAGGCATGTTTAACATGTTCTCGGGTGGTGCGCTTTCTAGGTTTACGGTGTTTGCCTTAGGTATCATGCCATATATTTCTGCGTCGATTATCATGCAGCTAATGACTGCGGTATCGCCTAAACTCGAGCAGTTGAAAAAAGAAGGCGAAGCTGGGCGTAGGACTATAACCAAGTGGACGCGTTATGCTACCGTGGTTTTAGCTACATTCCAGGCGCTAGGTATTGCGATTATGTTGGAAGGCCAGCCTGGACTAGTGCTAGACCCTGGGATGACTTTTAGATTGACTGCTGTAATTACTCTGGTAAGTGGCACTATGTTTTTAATGTGGTTGGGTGAGCAGATTACAGAGCGTGGTATTGGAAATGGTATCTCCATTATTATTTTTGCAGGTATTGTTGCGGGGTTGCCACATGCGGTAGGTTCAACTGCAGAAATGGTTAATACTGGCGCAATTAACATACCGCTAGCATTTTTCTTGCTTGTAGTAACAATATTGGTGACCGCTTTAGTTGTTTTTGTAGAAAAAGGTCAGCGTAAGATTACTGTTAACTACGCAAAACGCCAGGTTGGTAATAAGGTGTATGGCGGACAAACTACACACTTACCTTTAAAGCTTAATATGGCTGGTGTAATCCCACCTATTTTTGCGGCTAGTATTATTTTATTTCCTGCAACCTTGGCGGGTTGGTTTGGTAGTAAAGATAGTATGCATTGGTTAAAAGATGTGGCTGCAGCGTTGTCACCAGGTCAGCCAATTTATATATTATTTTTTGCATCTGCCATTGTGTTCTTTTGTTTCTTTTATACTGCGTTGCAGTTTAACCCAAAAGATACTGCTGATAATTTGAAAAAAAGCGGTGCGTTTGTTCCGGGCATTCGTCCAGGCGATCAAACTGCTAAATATATAGATCGCATTATGGGTCGCCTAACTTTGATTGGCGCTGCTTACATAACTTTAGTATGTTTGTTGCCTGAGTTTTTAGTGTTGAAATTTAATACGCCGTTTTATTTTGGAGGCACGTCATTATTGATTATTGTTGTGGTCACTATGGATTTTATGACACAAGTCCAATCGCATTTAATGTCCAATCAATATGAAGGTTTGCTCAAAAAAGCAAACTTTAAAGGTGGCGCTCAAAACGTCAAATAGTATTACAAGTAGCAATTTAAGAAGTGATGGAGTTATAAATGAGAGTTCGTGCATCAGTAAAAGCATTATGCCGTAATTGTAAAGTTGTTCGTCGTCGTGGCGTTGTACGTGTTATCTGTACAGATCCACGTCACAAGCAACGTCAAGGTTAATTGATTGTAATTAACCAAATTAGAGTCTTGTTTAAACTCTAATTAAGATGGTCATGAATTTAGTGATCAGAAGATAAGCTAATTGAAATAAATTGGTTTTACTGTTAGAATCCTCGGCTTTTTTAAAGCAATGGATTTATAGGTAAACCTAAATTCTTGGAGTAAAGTATGGCGCGTATAGCTGGGGTCAACATCCCAAACAATAAACATGCTGAAATTGCATTGACTGCAATTTTTGGTATTGGTCGTAATACAGCACAAAAAATATGTGCAGCAGCAGGTGTTTTGCCTTCTGCAAAAATGAAAGACTTGAATGACGCTGAAGTTGATAAGCTGCGTGATGAAGTCGCAAAAGAAAAAGTAGAAGGCGACTTGCGTCGTGAAGTTTCAATGAATATTAAGCGATTGATGGACTTGGGTTGCTACCGCGGTGTACGTCATCGTCGTGGTTTACCTGTTCGCGGTCAACGCACAAAAACAAATGCTCGCACACGTAAAGGTCCAGTTAAAGCGATTAAACAAGCTAAGTAAGCTGTTAATTAGCTCAAAATTTTAGGTTTACACATTTCAGTAAGATTTATTGGTAAGGAAAGTGCAACATGGCAAAAGCTAATGTACGCGTAAGAAAGAAAGTTAAGAAGAATATTGCTGAGGGCATTGCCCATGTGCATGCTTCTTTCAATAACACCATCATCACAATTACAGACCGTCAAGGTAATGCGTTGTCTTGGGCGACTTCAGGTGGTCAAGGTTTTAAAGGTTCGCGTAAGAGTACACCGTTTGCTGCTCAAGTTGCAGCAGAAGTTGCTGGTAAGTCAGCACAAGAAAATGGTGTTAAGAATTTGGAAGTGCGTATTAAAGGCCCAGGACCAGGTCGTGAATCTGCTGTGCGCGCACTTAATGCAGCTGGTTTTAAAATTACCAGCATAACCGACGTGACGCCAGTGCCACATAATGGCTGCCGTCCACCTAAAAAACGTCGCATCTAAAAGATTACTGGAGAACTATCTTGGCTAGAAATTTAGACCCTAAATGCCGTCAGTGTCGTCGTGAAGGCGAAAAGCTTTTTCTAAAAGCAGAAAAATGTTTTACTGACAAATGTGCAATTGAAAAACGTAATTTCCCACCTGGACAACACGGTCAACGTCGTAACCAACGTCTATCGGACTATGGTGTTCAATTGCGTGAGAAACAAAAAGTTCGTCGTATTTACGGTGTTCTTGAAGCTCAATTCCGTAGTTACTATGCTGAAGCTGACCGCCAAAAAGGCATTACAGGTGAAAACTTGTTACAACTTTTAGAGTGTCGTCTAGACAATGTTACGTATCGTATGGGCCTTGGTGGCTCACGTACTGAAGCGCGTCAAATTGTGCGTCACAATAGCATTTTGGTAAATGGTCGTCGTGTGAATATTCCTTCATACCAAGTTAAAGCTGGTGATGTAGTGAGTGTTGCTGAAGCGTCAAAAACACAATTGCGTATTAAAGGCGCGCTTGAGGCTGCCGAGCAACGAGGTTTTCCAGCTTGGATTGAAGTTGACGTTAAGGCGCTTAAAGGTACATTCAAAGCTAAGCCACAGCGCGATGAATTACCACCAACAATCAATGAGTCATTGGTCGTTGAGCTTTACTCAAAATAGCTTTCAATAAAGCAAGCAGGCATTAAAAAATATTTAAATTATGTGAGTGTTGGATAAAGCTCACGAGAATAATTGCTCTACTAGTTAACAATAACTAGTAGAGTTTAATTCTTAAAACTAAAAGGTATAACTATGCAAAACAGTCCTACCGAATACTTAAAACCACGTGTTGTAGATGTTGAAGTTTTATCTCCATTACGTGCTCGCGTTACGTTAGAGCCTATGGAACGTGGCTTTGGCTATACATTAGGTAATGCTTTACGTCGTGTTTTATTGTCTTCAATTCCAGGTTTCGCTATTACTGAAGTTAAAATTGATGGCGTAGTACACGAATACTCAACCATTGATGGTGTGCAAGAAGATGTAGTTGATATTTTACTAAATCTTAAAGGCGTTGCTTTAAAGCTAAATACTAAAGCAGAAACTATTCTTGTGTTAAATAAATCTACTGAAGGTGTTGTTACCGCAGGTGATTTTGAAACAGGACATGATGCTGAAATTGTGAACCCTGATCATGTGATTGCCCACTTGACAAAGGGCGGCAAGTTAAACTTAGAAGTTAAAGTGGCAATGGGTCGCGGGTACCAACCAGTACCAGCACGTCAAAAAGCAAATGAAGAAGATCGTGTACTTGGCTTCATTATGGTAGATGCATCATTTAGCCCTATTAACAAAGTAAGCTATCAAGTTGAAAGTGCTCGTGTTGAGCAACGTACAGACTTAGATAAATTGGTAATGGATGTAGAAACAAATGGCGTGATTGAACCAGAACAAGCAATTCGTGATGCTGCACGCATTTTAATGGGCCAGTTATCTGTATTTGCTGATTTAGAAGGCGCGCCAAGCGAAGTTGAAGTTAAATCTGCACCACAAGTTGACCCAGTATTATTGCGTCCAGTGGATGATTTAGAGTTAACAGTACGCTCAGCTAACTGCTTGAAAGCCGAAAATATATTTTACATTGGTGATTTAATTCAACGTACTGAGAATGAGCTGTTAAAAGCCCCAAACCTTGGCCGTAAGTCATTGAATGAAATTAAAGATGTACTGGCAACTCGTGGCCTAACATTGGGCATGAAATTAGAAAACTGGCCACCTGTTGGGCTTGAAAAAGCTTAATTGATTAAGCTAAACCATCAGTTTTATGGCTTAGCGTTGCTAAACCATTGAATAAAGAAATTTTAAGGAATTATTATGCGTCACGGTAATAGCAATCGTAAATTAAATCGTACTAGCAGCCATCGTGCAGCGATGTTTCGTAACATGACAGCTTCATTGTTACGTCATGAAGTGATTAAAACTACTTTGCCAAAAGCAAAAGAGTTGCGTAAGTTCGCAGAGCCTTTGATTACATTAGGTAAAACACCTACTTTAGCAAATCGCCGTTTAGCGTTTAGTCGCTTACGTGATCGTGATATTGTTGGTAAATTATTTGGTGAATTAGGTCCACGCTACCTTACACGTAATGGCGGTTATTTGCGTGTGTTGAAATGTGGTTTCCGCAACGGTGATAATGCGCCTATGGCTTTGGTTGAGTTGGTTGATCGTCCAGATACAAGTGCAGAGGTATTAGTTGCAGATTAAGTGATTTTTTAGTCGTTTAATTTATTAAAAGCCAGCTACATGCTGGCTTTTTGCTTATGGTACCTAGTAGCCTGATTATGTGTTTTGAGTTAGTACGCTGAAGTTTATCTACTGAATTAAAATAACAATGTCGTCTAATGAAAATGGCCAGAAAATTTCACAATTATTATCCATTCGCTTTAGTACTGGAATTTTGCACTCATAGAGATTTAATAATGTTTCGTCATCAGCAATTTCAATGAATGCCCAACTAATGTTACCGTCATTTGCTGCTGTATGCAGTAAAGATTCCGCTTGTTCACATAAGTGGCAGTGTGATGTGCCATAAAGATTTAGAATGATAGACATTTTGATTGAGTTAGTACTATTTAGTGAAAATAAATCATAATAGAGGCCTTTGATTAAATAGTCGCTTAATACTTAATCGCAAAGTATAAACATCAACTCAGTAAACGTTAAACCAAAATAATAATCGGGTCATTATGGCAGATATTCAAGAATCCAAAGAGAGTTTGAGCGAAAACCTGCAACAGGTCATTTCGCTACTGGAAAAGCATAAGCTTATTGAAGATTTGTTGCATAAACAAGCCATGCCAAAACATGATCTTGTTGAATCTCTAGTACATAAACAGCATATTAGCGCGTTACAGGCTAAGCTAGATGCGCTTCACCCTGCAGATGTGGCTGATATACTTGAGGCGCTGCCGTTAGAACAACGATTAGATGTTTGGGAACTGGTTAAAGTTGAGCGCGATGGTGATATCCTTTTAGAAGTTTCTGATGCTGTTCGTCAAACGCTGATAGCAGACATGAACTCTGATGAGTTGCTGGCGGCTGCCGAGCAGCTTGATACCGATGAACTGGCAGACTTGGCGCCAGATTTGCCTAAAGACGTGTTACAGGAGCTGCTATATAGCTTGGATACACAGAATAGAGCGCGATTACAGTCAGCGCTGTCATATTCTGAAGATGTTGTGGGTGGAATCATGGATTTTGACATTATTACTATTCGTGATGATATTACGTTAGAAGTCGCCTTAAGATATATGCGCCGCCTCGGCAGCTTGCCAGATCATACCGACAAACTTTTTGTGGTTGATCGAGATGAAATATTACTTGGCGTATTGCCGCTCAAGCGACTAGTGGTCAATGATCTAGCAGCCAATGTTGCCGATGTGATGGCCGCAGATGCAGTAGTATTTCACCCTGAAGATGCGGCTGATGAAGTCGCTAAAGCCTTTGAACGTTATGATTTAGTTACTGCACCAGTGGTTGATAGCAATAATAAATTGGTTGGCCGCGTGACTGTAGATGCAGTGATGGACTATATTCGCGATGAAGCTGAAAGCGATAAACTCTCAATGGTTGGCTTGCGTGAAGAAGAGGATTTTTTCGCGTCTATTTGGAAGTCAGTTCAAAATCGCTGGGCATGGCTGGCAATCAACTTGGTCACGGCATTAGTGGCATCTCGCGTTATTGGAATATTTGAAGGTTCTATTGAAAAAATCGTCGCCTTAGCCGCATTAATGCCTATTGTTGCGGGGATCGGTGGTAATTCAGGCAACCAAACAACTACTATGATTGTACGTGGCTTGGCGTTAGGTCAGGTTGCATCACATAATATGCAATCGCTAATTACTAAAGAACTAGGCGTATCTTTGTTAAACGGCTTGATATGGGGCAGTGTGTTGGCGGTAATCGCTTACGCGCTTTATGGCAACTATCAGCTAGGTTTAGTGATGATGGCGGCCATGACGCTGAATTTATTATTAGCGGCGCTAATGGGGGTAGTGATACCGCTAACAATGAACAAATTTGGCCGCGACCCAGCAGTAGGCTCAAGCGTGCTGATTACCGCTGTGACGGATAGCGGTGGATTTTTAATATTTTTAGGGTTAGCGACTATATTTTTGATTTAAGATTTTTAATTTAAGTTTTTAACAATATTCGCGATACTAAAACATTATTTACACCCACATCATATGAACTCAGAAATACACTTAGTTTGGAAAGAATTACTCGCTGATATATCCACATCAGTGGCGTTATGGCAGTTTGCAATTATTGGACTGTCTTGTGGGCTAGCTTGGGCGATTAACGGCGCCCTGCGTGCCTATGTAATGCAGAATGCCCCTGAAAACTGGAAGCTCGGTATTGGTGGCATTAAACGTGTATTGTTTCCATTATCCACGCTAATTTTTATTCAGTTAGGGAAAATGGTGTTAACGCATTGGCAGCACACCAGCATGCTTCATCTTGCGAGTACACTTTTATTGGCAATGGCAGTGATACGCCTAGCCGTATATGCCATGCGTTATATTATTGCGCCAGGTGGCCTACTTAAAACTTTAGAAAACAGCATTTCTGGCCTTATTTGGATAGTGCTTGCGCTGCATTTAAGTGGCTTACTGCCGCAGTTATTCCAAATACTTGAAGACGTAAAATTTAAAGTTGGTAAGCATCCAGTTGATCTGTTGCTAATTTTGCAGGCCATACTGACTATTGTGGTGACGATATTCATCGCGCTATGGTTTAGTCGGGTCATAGAAAATAAAGTCATGCGCGCAGAACATGTGAATGTAAATGTGCGCGTAGTGTTAACAAAATTACTTCGAATGTTTTTATTGTTTGTCGCGGTAATGATTGCGCTATCAGCGGTAGGCTTAGATCTTACATTACTCTCAGTTTTTGGTGGTGCACTGGGCGTCGGCTTAGGTTTTGGCTTGCAGCGTATTGCCAGTAATTACATCAGCGGTTTCATTATTCTGCTTGATAAATCTATGCAGATTGGCGATATTGTTACGGTAGATAAACACTATGGTGTAGTGAATGATTTGCGCTCACGCTATATGGTATTAGCTAAATCTGACGGCACGCACGCGATTATTCCGAATGAAGCCTTAATAATTAACACCGTCATCAATCATTCGCTGCTTGAGCATAAAGGCCGCGTGCAAATAAACTTAACTATTAGCCACAACAATAACTTAGAGCTTGCAATAAAACTGATGCACGATGAAGCCATGCAACAAGACCGAGTGTTGATGAAGCCTGCACCAGAAGTTTTGGTGAGAGGGCTTACTGAGCATGGTGTGGATTTAGCGCTGGGCGTTTGGGTGATGAACCCAGAAGTAGGCAATGCAGCACTACAATCCTCACTTTACCTAGCCGTTTGGAAAGTGCTAGATACCAATGGCATCACCTTTGCTAAAGCAGAAGTGAAGCTGCTAGAAATCTAACAATGTACATGCCTCAATATCACTGCCCTGTGAGCCAATACCAGAGCGGCTCGTACAGCAGTGATTTCTTCTCGAGGAAAATAAATGCTTTAAGGATATGAATTTAGGCAATAAAAAACCCGCTTATGGCGGGTTTTTAACAACTAAACTATAGTTAAATAAATGACTATTTAAGTTTAGTTTCTTTGTACATTACGTGTTGACGAACCACTGGATCAAATTTCTTGATTTCCATTTTTCCTGGCATTGTACGTTTGTTTTTAGTCGTGGTATAAAAATGGCCTGTACCAGCACTTGATTCTAATTTAATTTTTTCGCGCATGATTCATGCTCCTAGATTTTTTGGCCGTCAGCACGCATACCAGCAAGCACGGCATCAATACCGTTTTTGTCGATAGTGCGTAAGGCATTATTAGTAATGCGCATGCTTACCCAGCGATTTTCGCTCTCAACCCAAAATTTGCGGTTTTGCAAATTAGGTAAAAAACGGCGTTTTGTTCTGTTATTTGCGTGAGAAACATTGTTACCCACCATTGGCTTTTTGCCAGTTACCATACATACACGTGCCATGGTTAAATCTCCAAACTTCTGCTTTTTTCGAAAGACCGCAATTATAGTATGAAAGCGCAATTTTTCTCAAGGGAAATATCAGTTAAATACTAATATTATTCATATTTTTGTGTTTAACCTACGTTTAGTGTTTGCCTGTGCTACCAAAACCACCTTCGCCACGTTCGCTAGCATCAAAATCGTCCACCAAATGGAATTCGGCTTGCACCACAGGCACAATCACTAACTGCGCAATGCGCTCCATCGGATTAAGCTCAAACGCCGTGCTACCGCGGTTCCAGCATGACACCATGAGCTGGCCTTGGTAATCAGAATCAATTAAACCCACCAAATTACCCAACACAATGCCATGTTTATGCCCAAGCCCAGAGCGAGGCAAAATGATTGCGGCGTAATAAATGTTGTCTAAATGAATCGCCATGCCCGTTGGAATGAGCGTAGTTTCGCCAGGTTGCAGTGTAATTGTGTTGTCAATACAAGCGCGTAAATCTAAACCTGCCGAGCCAGCGGTGGCGTATGCTGGCATTTGCTGGCGTAGTCGGTCATCTAGAATTTTTAGGTCAACAATAATTTTCATAAGATTTTTGAGGGTAGTGAATTGAGTTGTTTGAATTATAAATGATACGAGTATGTTATTACTAAGCATAAAATGCAAAAAAATCATTAAAATCAGTATGGTGCTTACTATGTTTTGCCAGTAAAATGCGCTCCAAATTATAATTTTAAAATAAAAATTTAAAGTAACGGGGCGTTATAACATGATTCAAAATAATAGATTTCAAAAATTCATACTTAATAAATTAACTAGCCAGCTAATGTTGGCAGGTCTAATCGGTGCGGCAATGCCTGTTTTGGCGGAAGAGGCTGCACTAGCAGAGCAAGCTATACAAATGAAGTCGGTAGTGATTACGGGTACCCGAGTAGAGCAAAATAGTTTTGATTTACCTATGTCGATTGATGCAACTGATGCGCAGAAAATTCAAGAAGGCCAATTAAAAGTTAATTTATCAGAATCATCTAGCCGCGTGCCAGGTGTTGTCATCAATAATCGTAATAATCCAGCGCAAGATTTAGCTATTCAAGTACGCGGCTTCGGTGCGCGTTCAGCTTTTGGCGTCCGTGGCGTGCGTTTATATGCTGACGGGATTCCGATGACCATGCCTGATGGGCAAGGTCAAACCGGCACATTTAACTTAGATACAGCGTCACGTGTAGAATATTTGCGCGGCCCATTTTCAGCTTTATATGGCAACTCATCAGGCGGTGTGGTGCAAATTTTCACCAAAGATGGTGCAAAAGAGCCTGAAGTGAATGCAGGCATAACTTTTGGTAGTAATAACACGCAACGCTATAGCTTAGGCTTAAGTGGTAGTGGTGACGGGTTTGATATTACTGCAAATGCAAACTCTTACACCAGTGATGGCTTTCGCGCCCAATCAGACACCAGCCGTCAATCAATGCACACTAAAATCAATTTTAAATTGGGCGACAATACCAAGTTAGCAATTGTAGCTACTGCGTTAGATCAGCCTGATAACAAAGACCCGCAGGGTTTGGATGCGACACAATTAATAGCAAACCGCAAACTTGCAGGTACTGGCTCTGAGTTATATAACACGCGTGTTTCACGTAGCCATGAGCAAATTGGCACGACCTTGGAACATAAATTTACACCCGATGATACGTTACGCCTGATGGCGTATTACGGTCAGCGTGAAAATGAGCAATATCAATCCGTTACCGTTGGTGCGCAGCGCAATGATTTACAAGGTGGTGGCGTTGCTACGATAGACCGCGATTTTGGTGGTGTAGATGTGCGTTGGACACGCAGCGGCAAAGTAGGTGAAAATGCTTATACTGTAACCGCAGGTTTGAATTATGACCGCATGAAAGATGACCGCAAAGGTTACGAGAATTTTACGTCAAATAAAGCTTTTGGTTTGTTACCATCAGGGGTAGATTGTGGCAATGCTGCAAACCAAGTGGTGTGTGGCGTGCGTGGCAACTTGCGCCGAGATGAAGTTAACACGGTAAAAAACTTTGACCAATATATGCAAGGCTCGATTGATTTAAGCCAAAAGTTTACTTTAAGCGGTGGCTTGCGCCATAGTAAAGTAAGTTTTAATAATCAAGATAATTACATTGCAAATGCACTTGCCTATGCAGGGAGCAACCCCGATGATAGTGGCTCAATCAGCTTTAGCAAAACCACCCCAGTGTTAGGTGCAATTTTCAAAATTACTGATACGTTTAATGTCTATGCTAATGCAGGTACTAGCTTTGAAACGCCTACATTTGTAGAAATGGCCTATAAAGCGACAGGTTCTGGCTTGAATCTAGATTTAAAGCCAGCTAAAAGCCGCCAATATGAAGCTGGTATTAAAGCGTTTATTGGTGATAACACTATAGTAAATGCTTCTATTTTCAAAATAGACACCGATGATGAAATAATTGTGCAGCAGCAAGCCGCAGGTCGCACGGTGTATCAAAATGCAAAAAGCAGTGAGAGAAAAGGCTTTGAATTGTCGCTCGATAGTAAGTTTAATAATGGTGTAGGTGCATATTTAGCTTATAGCTATTTAGATGCAGCGTTTTCATCAGACTTTACTGCATGTAAACCATTTGTTGGTGGCAACACCGCATGTAATATCAATGCGCCTGCGGCGGCGGGTACTCCTGGCAATTCTGGAGGTGAAGTCATTAGCGCAGGCGCTAACATTCCAGGCACATACAAACAAACATTATTTGGTGAAGTTTCTTGGAAATATGCGCCGATTGGTTTTTCAACCGCTTTGGAAGCACGTATGAACAGCAAAACAGATGTCGCCTTTAAACCGCAATATGGTAATGCAGCAGGGTATACAGTCGCGGCTTGGCGCGGCGGTTTGACACAAAATCTAAATAAATGGAAATTTAACGAGTTTGTGCGTATTGATAACTTGTTTGATAAACAATACGTAGGTTCTGTGCGTGTGGGTGATTTGAATGGCCGTTATTATGAGCCAGCACCAGGTCGCACTTGGTTGTTGGGCTTGAATGCGAGCTATAAATTTTAATATTTAGTTAAAAGTTAAAAAGCCTCGTTTTTACGAGGCTTTTTTGTCTGAAGCATACATGCTAACTACGGGTAGGCTTATTCTAATTCTAAGGAGCTAAAGTACTTGAAAGGTCGTATGTAGGCCGCGAATGTTAGCGAAATCATTCGCGGTCACAGACCGCTCCTACAAAAGCATGCCTGCTACATGCTGTAACAGCAATTTGGCAATTTCAATTTTTGGCGCACGTGGTAAAACATGCGCGCCGTTTTTATCGAGTAGCGTGACTTGGTTGTCATCGCTGCCCATAGCATTAGTGGCTAAGTTTGCCACGATTAACGGTAGCTTTTTAGCTTGGCGTTTAGCTTCGGCGTATTCCAACAAATTTTCAGTTTCTGCGGCAAAGCCTACGCAGAATGGCGCGTTGGGCAGGCTGGCGACTTCGGCCAAAATATCTTTATTTGCTGTGAGTTCTAGCGTGAGCAATGACTTACTTTTTTTTATTTTCTGTGTGCTTGGGCTGGCGGGCGAATAATCTGCCACGGCAGCCACGCCGATGAAAATATCTTGCGTTGCAATATTGCCCATTACGGCTTGGTACATGTTTTGTGCGCTGGTGGCGGATATGTTTTTAACATGGCTAGGCATGGCCAATGCGGTTGCGCCGCTCACCAAAGTAACCTCTGCGCCCATGTCAGCCGCGGCTTGGGCGATTGCATAGCCCATTTTGCCTGAGCTTAAATTGGTGATGGCGCGCACAGGGTCTATCATTTCAAGCGTGGCGCCCGCGGTAATGAGTATGCGTTTGCCAGCCAATAATTTTGGCGTAAAGTGCGCGATAACGCCAGCCAATAATGCTTCGGCTTCTAACATTCTGCCTAGGCCAACCTCACCGCAAGCTTGCTCGCCGCTGGCTGGGCCTAAAATGCTGATGCCATCGGCTTTTAATTGGTTGATATTGCGTTGTGTGGCTGGGTTTTCCCACATTTGTTTGTTCATGGCGGGAGCTACTAAAAGCGGGCAATCACGCGCTAAACATAATGTAGAAAGTAAATCGTCAGCTTGGCCATGCACGACTTTGGCAATAAAATCTGCACTGGCTGGGGCTACTAAAATCGCATCTGCCTCGCGGCTTAGCTCGATATGCGGCATGCCGTTGGCAATGGAGGAATCCCACATGCCAATAAACACGGGCTTGCCAGACAATGCTTGCATGGTTACAGGGGTAATAAATTGGCAGGCGGCTTCAGTCATTACTACTTGTACGTCAATATTCGCTTTCACCAATAGGCGCACGAGTTCTGCCGCTTTATAAGCCGCAATGCCGCCAGTGATTCCTAATACAAGTTTGCCTGAACCAAGTTTTTTGTGTGCCATAAGAGAATTGTTCATTACAAAATGCTATTCTAAACCATTTCAACCCTATACGCAGATTGCGCCTGATGCAGCATTTTAAACTATTTGTTTTACTCTTATTATTTTGTATTAGTCATGCCCAAGCGGGGCGCATGAATCCTGCGCTTATGGTTGAAGATATGGCTGTAAATAAAGTGGCGCCGCCTGCGGGCATTATGTGCAGAGATTGCGCCGAGCCTAAACTAGCAAACAAGCCGCTTCCAGCATCTTCATCACGCGTGTGGCAGCCAGAAGTGCATGATTTAGCCACATGGCAGCAACTTAGCAAGCCGATGCGCGATACCGAATATAGCAAGTTTGTGATAGACCTAAAAACCAACAAAATTTACTTTGTAGATAGTAATGTGTTTACTTTGCATGCCGATTTTGTGGTGGATTATTTGCAAAAGATACCCCGTAGCCGCGCAAATATGCTCGCTTACAATCGCAATTACAGCACACAAAAGCCGCAATATATTCTTGGCTATTTAACGCATTACCCTAAATTAAACTTAAACAATATCACTCAAGATTTGTGGACATACTCATTTTGGGAGGGCGACACCATTACAGCTAAAGACATCAGCCGCGCGCACAAGCGCTTGCAGCAAACATTTACTGTTGCGCCATTAGTGTTTAGGCCAGATTCCTCTGCACAAGAGCAAGAGGCCAAGCAACTCAAGCCTTTTAAAATTGCCACCATTAACAATAATCAAATTTACCAAGCTTTGCCGTATCAAGCGTTTAATACGGGCAGCGCGATTGGACGCTTGGTCATTGTGTCGCCAAGTAGCAAAATTGAAAATTTAAGCTTTAATGAATATGATATTGTGCTTTTACAAAGCAGCTACCCAGATATTTCGCCCGTGGCAGGCGTAATTACTACACAATTTTCTACGCCGTTATCACACGTTAATTTACGTGCAAGTGCTTGGGGAATCCCGAACGCCACCATTAAAAATGCGGTGCAAGAATTTAAAAAATTAGATGGCAAGCAAGTGGCTTATGAAGTGACTGAAGCAGGCTACACCATGCGTGAGGCCACGGCAGATGAGGTCGCACAGCATCAAAAAGCCAAATTAGAAAAAGCAAAAGTGGTGATGCCAGAGGCTGACTTAAGTGCGGCTGCCTTGCTGTCGCTAAAAGAAATTAGCGCAAAAGATGCCAATAAATATGGCGCCAAAACCAGTAATTTAGGTGAAATGGTACGCGCCAAATTGCCGATGAACGTGCAAGATGGCTTTGGCGTGCCGCTAAATATCCCCGATGGGTTCGGCATTCCGTTTAGTTATTACGTGGTGCACATTAAAAATAATCAGCTTGAAGCCATCATTCAAGCCATGCTAGCAAACCCAAAATTTATGCAAGATGCCTCGTGGCGCAAAGCTTCTTTAGAGGCGCTGCGTTTAAGCATTACCAAGGCGCCAATTGCGCCAGAAACTTTAAAGAAAATCGCCGCCCAATGGCAGCGCCAACTTGGTGGCAAAGGCGTGTTTGTGCGCAGCAGCACCAACGCCGAAGACCTCAAAGGCTTTAACGGCGCAGGTTTATATGACACAGTGCCAAATGTAAAAGATGAAAAAGCGCTAGAGGCCGCCATCAAGCAAGTGTGGGCATCAGTTTGGAACTTACGCGCAGTTGAAGAGCGCGCGCATTTTGGCATACCGCATGATCAAGTGTACCCAGCGGTACTCATACAAACTGCCGTGAATGCCGCCGCCGCTGGCGTATTACTGACCGCCGATATATGGGGACACCAGCCCACCACGTACACCATGAACGCCAAATGGGGTTTAGGCATGCGCGTGGTAGAAGGGCAAAAAGTGGCCGAGCAAATTTTGTTTGATTTTAGCAACGATGGCACCCGCGTGATTAGCCGCTCAGATGAATCCACCATGTTAGTGGCCAGCCCACAAGGCGGCATGGTAGAAAAACCTGTGCCAAAAGGTGAAGCTATTTTGACCGAAAAACGCGCTAAAGTGTTGGGTGTTCTAGCCAAGCGCGTGACTAAAATATTCAACCAAGTAGATGTGCTAGATATTGAGTGGGTGCTAGAAACCAAAGATGGCAAAGATGTCTTTTGGCTGGTTCAAGCTAGGCCTTATGTTGTTAAAAAGTAGTCTATAAAAAGAAAGTAAAAACTTATGTGGAAGAAAATCAGGATCACGTTTTTATTGCTGATATTAGCAACTGTAGCGCAACAAACGTGGTTAGATAAAGCCGATTTATCTTGGAAAGATAATTTCTACGTAGCGGTTTACCCAGTTAATGCAGATGGTAGCGAGAAAGTGAGCGCCTACTTACGAACCCTTACGCGTGAAGATTTTGAGCCAGTGGCGGAATATTTTGTTGAAGAAGCCGCGCCTTACCATTTGGGTTTACGCAGGCCAATTGAGATGCAATTAGGTGCGCAAGTGAATGATATTCCACCCGCGCCACCTAACGATGGTAGCGTGCTAGGCACTATTATTTGGAGTTTAAAGTTTAGGTTTTTTGCGTGGAATAACAGCCCCAAAGTGAATGTTAAACCTGCTATTCGGCTGTATTTGTTATATCACGACCCTGAAACAAGCCCGAGATTAAGCCATTCTACAGCGCTTAATAAAGGCCGCATTGGACGTGTGAATTTATTTGGTGATAGTGCTTATGCCAAGCAGAATTTAGTAATTTTGGCGCATGAGTTATTGCATACGCTTAATGCGACTGATAAATATGACTTAAATACGAGCTTGCCAGCATACCCAGATGGTTTTGCAGAACCTAATAAAACACCGCTTTACCCGCAAGATTTAGCCGAGCTTATGGGTGGCTACGTGCCAGTGAGCGAATCAAAAGCGGAGATTCCAAAAAGTTTGAAGCGCACGTTAATCGGTGAGAAAACCGCGCGTGAAATTGGTTGGTTGAAGTGAAAATTCACCAATGAAATAACTTAAATTACGCCCGAGAAAAATAAATGCCTCTGGGAGCCGCCTAGATAGGGGCTCCCAGAGCATCGGAACTCAGTGCGCATATTTTTTTGGTTTTAGCGATGTTTATCTGCGGCTAAATAAGATTTTAAAAAGGAATAACAAATGGCAATAACTGACTGGCCAGCCGCCGAGCGCCCGCGTGAAAAACTGATTGAGCTAGGCGCAGAGGCGTTATCAGACGCTGAATTGCTAGCCATATTTTTGCGCGTTGGTGTAGTAGGTAAAAGTGCGGTAGATTTAGCCCGCGATTTACTCACTAAATTCGCTAGTTTAAATGGCATATTTGCCGCAACCGAGCATGAGTTAAGCCAAGTACACGGCATAGGCTCAAGCAAATACGTGCAGTTGCAGGCGATTTTTGAAATGAGCCGCCGCGCATTAAGCGAGCAACTGCAACAGCGCGATGTTTTTGAATCGCCCCAACAGGTGCGGGATTTTTTAGTGCTAAAACTTGGCAGTCTAACGCGTGAAGTATTTTTAGTGCTGTTTTTAGACACGCACAACCGCCTAATTGCTACAGAAGAAATGTTTAGCGGCACGCTCACCCAAACCAGCGTTTACCCGCGTGAAGTGCTAAAACGCGTGTTGCATCACAACGCCGCCAGCGTGATTTTTGCGCACAATCACCCATCAGGCACGGTTAAACAAAGTTCGGCAGATGAATTGCTCACCCAACAATTAAAACAAGCCCTCGCGCTAGTAGATGTGCGGGTGCTAGACCATTTTATTGTGGCGGGCAATAATACACTTTCGTTTGTAGAGCGCGGCTTGTTGTAAACTAAGCAGATGACTAGGAATCAACATGGCGATAGATAATGCACTTTGGCTTAATTTGGCTGTGGCCTTAGGCATCGGGCTGTTAATCGGCGCAGAGCGCGAGCGTAGCAAGGGCACTGGGGCTGATAGGTCGGCGGCAGGTATTCGCACATTTACCATTGCTGCTTTGCTTGGTGCAGTCAGTACGCTGATAGATTTTTGGCTGCTGGTTGTTTCTATTATTTGCGTCACAATTTTTGCTGCCATTGCTTATTTCAACCGAAAAAATGAAGACCCAGGGCTAACCACAGAAATCACCCTAGTATTTACGGTAATTTTGGGTGGGCTTGCCATGACCGAGGCTTCATTAGCGGCAAGCTTGGCGGTAAGCGCGGCTATATTACTTGCGGCTAAAGAGCCTATTCATGGCTTTGTGCGTGGCGCGGTGACCAAAGAAGAAATGATAGATTTTCTTATTTTGGCCGCCGCCACGTTAATTGTATTGCCGCTGATTCCTAACGAATTAGTTGGCCCATTTCAGGCAATTAACCCGCGCAATCTTTGGCTGATTGTGATTTTTGTGATGCTGATTGGCGCGCTTGGTCACCTTGCTTTACGCTGGTTTGGTAGGCGCATAGGTTTGCCAATTGTAGGGCTGGTGTCAGGCTTTATTTCTAGCATTGCCACCATTGGCGCGATGGGTGCGCGCGCACGAGAAACGCCAGCCTTGCTAGGTTCTGCGGTGGCTGGCGCAGTGTTATCAAGCTTAGCTACTATTTTGCAACTTGCGATGTTGCTCGCAGTTGTCCACTTGCCCACATTGCGCACATTAGCGGCGCCACTTATTTTTGGCGGAATAGCTTCAATTACTTATGGATTAGTCGTGACCATAAATTCACTACATGAACAAGATGCAGTAATGGATAAGCCAAGCCGTTCATTTAGTGTAAAAACCGCGCTAATATTGGCGGCAGTTATCGCGCTTGTATTGGTCGCCTCAGCCGCGCTAAAAACATGGTTTGGTCAAGCTGGGCTAGTGGTTGCTTCAGGCTTGGCGGGCTTGGCAGACGTGCATGCCGCGACTATTTCAATTGCATCGTTAGAAGCAGCAGGTAAATTAGCCCCTGAAAATGCAGCCATTCCTATTTTGGTTGCTTTTTCAATTAACGCAATTTCAAAAGCAGTCACGGCGGTGGTGAGTGGCGGCAAAACATTCTCGAAATTAGTCATACCTGGCTTAATCATACAGGTTTCAGCCACATGGTTTGGTTGGTGGTTGTTTTAAACTGTTGATTGGTGATGTATAGTTGGTGCGGTATTTATTAAAAGGATACCCCCAAAAATTTGCATTCTTGGGGGTGTGACCTTACGACATTTAAGTCTTATTATAGCAACGTGCCCCATTCCGAAGGATTACGTTGAAAGAATGATAGCACTAAATAATACTAAAAAGGGGTTTTATGGCACTTGTTTTTGGTTTGGATATTGGCATTGCATCTATTGGTTGGGCTGCGATAGATGACACGCAAGAAATAACACCATTGCTTGGTTTAGGGTCACGCATATTTGTGGCGGCCGAAGTGCCAAAAACAGGAGAGTCGCTAGCAAAGCCAAGGAGGGAAGCACGTGGAATGCGCCGCCGCATTCGCCGTCGTGCGCATCGCATGGCGCGTATTCGGCGATTATTCTATCGTGTGGGTTTAATCAATGATGTTGTGCCAGAAGTTTTATCTGATATTACCGCAGATGATTTAACGCCTTGGTTACTACGTGCAGATGGCTTAGACCGCCAGCTAAACCAGCGCGATTGGGCAAGGGTTTTGCTGCACATTGCCAAACATCGTGGTTTTAAATCTAACCGAAAAAGTGAAGCGAGTGATAAAGAAGGCGGTAAATTATTACAAGGCGTGACAGGTAATGCCAAACTTTTGCACGATAAAAACTACCGCACGATTGGTGAAATGGTTTGGAAAGATGAAAAGTTTGCAGAACATAAACGTAACAAAGGCGGCGATTACAGCCACACTGTCGCGCGTGATGATTTGTTGCTTGAAATAAAGACTTTATTTCAAGCACAGCGCAAGCTAGGGAATACCTTTGCACAAGCTGATTTTGAAGAAGATTACACCAAAATTTTTGCCTCGCAACGCCCAGTGGACGATGGCGAAATTGCAGATATGGTGGGCTTTTGCACGTTTGAGCCTGATGAAAAACGTGCAGCAAAAGCCACTTATAGCGCAGAGCGTTTTGTGTTGCTCTCACGCTTAAATAATTTGATGCTGATTGAAGCGGGTGAACGCCGCGTGTTAGATGCGGCGCAACGCAAAACCATAGAAACGATGGCGTATAAATCGGTTAAAGTGAAGTATCAACAAATTCGCAAAGCTTTAGAGTTGCCAGAATCAATACGCTTTAACTTGGTACAATATAAAAGTGGTGAAATTGATAAATCTGAAGATACGACTTTTGCTGAACTTAACGCGTATCATAAGCTTAAAAAAGTAATCACAGATAGCTGTGGAGAGCTTGCTTGGGGCAACCTCACCAATCAACCCGACAAATTAGATGCGATTGCCACCGCGCTCACTTGGTATAAAAGCGATGACAAAATTCGTGAAATACTTGCACCTGAACAATTAGAACCAGCTTTGCTAGATGCAGTGTTGGCGTGTTCGTTTGATAAAGCTGTGGCGTTGTCACTTAAAGCATTACGCAATATCAACCCATTTTTAGCGCGAGGCTTGCGTTATGACGAAGCCTGCACCGCCGCAGGATATGACCATTCCACGCCCACTGAAGCGCAGCCACAGCAATTTTTACCTGTGATTCCAACCGATGAAGTGCGTAACCCCGTGGTGCTACGTGCGCTTACCCAAGCCCGTAAAGTGATTAACGCCATGATTCGCAAATATGGTAGCCCGACGCAAATTAACATTGAGCTGTCACGTGAGTTATCGCAACCGTACAGTGAACGCAAAGAGATTGAAGGCAAACAAAAAGAGTTTCAGGCAGAAAAAGAGCGCACGGTTAAGCAGTTTAACGATACCTTTGGGCGCGACCCGCGCGGGGATGAGTTTACCAAGTTCAGATTATGGCGTGAATATAATTATTGCGCTTACAGTGGCGCATATTTAGAGCCAGCACGTTTGCTAGAAGAAGGCTACGCCGAAATTGACCATATTTTGCCTTACAGCCGCAGCATGGACGACAGCTTGAATAACAAAGTGTTATGCACCAGCAAAGCCAACCGCGACAAAGGCAATAAAACGCCTTATGAATACTTAAACGGCGCATCCGCAAGCCCGCAATGGCATGAATACAAAATACGCATAGAAACGCACAAAGCCTTTAGGCAAGCCAAACGTAACCGCTTATTGCGCGTGGATTTTGACGAAAAAGCCGAGCAGGAATTTAGAGAACGTAACTTAAATGACACGCGCTACATTGCGCGCTTTTTGCAAGAGTTCTTAAAACTTAATCTGCAATTTGCACCGAGTGAAAACAAAATCAAAGTACAAACCCGCAATGGCGCGGTGACGTCATTTTTGCCGCCCATTGGGGTTTGCTTAAAGTGCGTGCCGATGGAGACTTGCACCATGCTTTAGATGCCGCCGTGGTAGCTTGCACCACGCAAGGTTTTGTAAAGCGTGTATCGGATTATTCGCGTAGAAAGGAGTTATGGGCGAGCGATAAAAAAGCTGGCGATAGCACGCGTAATTTAGAAATTATTGATACGGATACTGGTGAGATTGTTGCAACCAATTATCAGAAAAAAGACGGGCGAGATTTTCCATTGCCTTGGGCAGATTTTAGACTTGATGTTAAAGACGCATTGGATGAAGTATTTGTCTCTCGTGCGCCCACACGCAAGGCAACAGGCGGTGTACATGATGAGAAAATTCGCTCTACTAAACGTATGACGGGTGAAAAGCCAGTCACCACCAGCAAAACCAAATTGCAAGATTTAAGCTTAGCTAGCATAGAAAATATCCCCGAAAAAGAAACGCGCAACGCCAATTTATACGAGGCCTTGAAAAAACGCATACTGACAGGTGGCAAAGAACCGTTTGCTAAACCGTTTTACTTAGGTAAAAACGGCGAAGAAAGCGACGACGCTTTTGGTCGTTTAATCAAAGGCGTTAAGTTGGAGCGCACCACCAAAACAGGTGTGCTAGTGCGCGGCGGCTTGGCAGACAACGGTGAAATGTTGCGTGTGGATGTGTTCACCAAAGCAGGTAGGTTTTATCTAGTGCCTATTTATTTAGCCGACCGTGTTAGCGGCGTGTTGCCGAATAAAGCCATTAAACAGGCAACGCTAGAGCAAGATTGGCCTGAAATGGATGAGACCTATCAGTTTGCATTTAGCCTTTGTAATAATGATTTGATTTTGATTAGTGATAAAGATGGCGACGATGGGGCATTTTTGCGTGGTTACTTTAAAGGGGCGCACCGTGGCACAGGTGCTATTAACATTGAGGGGCATGATAGGTCTTGGAAAAAAGAGGGTATTGGCGTTCAACGACTTGCAGCTTTCAAAAAGTTACAAGTAGATGTTTTAGGTAACGTGTTTGAAGTAAAACAGGAGCCACGCCATGGCTTGGCAGAATCTGCTGATTAGCCGCCCTGCGCGGCTCTCGCTTAAAAACCGCCAGCTACGTTGTGAGCAAGAAAGTGGCGAGGTGAATTTGGCGCTAGAAGATATTGCCAGCATCGTGTTGGAATCGCCGCAAATTACGCTCACCAGCGCCTTACTTTCTGCATGTGCTGATGAAAATATCGCCATCATTACCTGTAATGAAATGCACACGCCCAACGGCTTATTCACCAGCTTTTTACCGCATAGCCGCCAAGCGGGTATGTTGCGTGCGCAAATCGCTTGGTCTAAACCGTTTACCAAGCGATTATGGCAGTTAATCATTAAGCAAAAAATTACTAACCAAGCGGCTACATTAAAGTTATGCGGCAGGGAACACGCACGCTTAACTAGATTAGCTGCTGAGGTAGATAGTGGAGACAGCCAAAATTGCGAGGCACAAGCTGCACGACTTTATTTTAATGTGCTGTTTGATGGCATCAACCATGATGCGTTTAAACGGCATGGCGAAGATTTACCCAATGCCGCACTTAATTATGGCTACGCTATTTTACGTGCAGCCATTGCAAGGGAGCTGGTGCAGTTTGGCTTTATCCCAGCCTTAGGCATGCACCATTGCAGTGAGCTTAACGCCTTTAACTTGGCCGATGATTTAATAGAGCCGTTTCGCCCGTTTTTAGATGCATATGTGAGCATCAATAATATTGGGCAGCAACTAGATAATGCAGACACAGGTTTAACGCTGCAAGAGCGTGCAAGTTTGGTACAAAGTTTGCAATTGGCTTGTATGGTGGCAAGTGAGCGGCACACCTTGCTACATGCCATTCATTTAATGGTAAAAAGTTTAAGTACAGCAACAGAGCTAGTTAAAGCCGACAAATTACTAATGCCTACTATGCCGCGTGAGTTTGGTATTAAAGTGATGAATTGATTGTGATTTAAAGATAGGGGTTTATATGCATAACACCCTAAAGATAGAATATAACGATTTTTTCACGCCATCAAACCGACAGAAAGTAGGGTAGTATTAGAAATAGGATGAATATTACAAACAAAAAAGGCTTGAAAGCAGCTTGTTTATTAGGGTTGAGGGTAAAACAAATAAATTTTGAATTTAGGATGAAATTGTTTAAATTTTCGTAATTAAATACAGTTTATTAGATTTAATTAAATAAAATAATGCAGGATAAATACCAGTTTAATGACATTTAATAGATAAACAAATGCCTATTTAACTTGATTCAAAACATCTATTAAATAGTCACTAATTGTTTCTTCAATCATCTGCTCATCACCGAAAGAAATTCCTAAAAAAGGCCGTGAAGGAATATCACCCCATGGGATTGGAGCATTACGTTTTGTTCTACCAAATGCACCTTTTTTTGCACCAAATTGTTGAGTAGCGGCATACTCTAAAGTAGAAAATATAGTTAAGGTATTGCCTTCTTCAGCATAGCTAATTTGGTCACGTAGAATACCGTTATCAATTAAAGGCTTAGTACCACGTTTGCGTATAAGTGTTAGTGGACTGTTAGGTGCCCATGCTTTACCATCGGGGCCACGACTTTCATTAAAGCGATTCTTAGTTGATTTAACAAGGTCTTCACCAATTGAAAGCAATGCAGGGCGCGGATTAGCTGAAGCATTAGCTAGCTTACCTAAGGCTTGTAAGACTGTTTTATTGTCAAATTTGACTTCTATCATCGTTTAGCCTTAAAATGTTTGTGGTGGATTCGTTACGGACGTAAGTATCAAGGGTTGCAAAGCAAAGCACTGATACCCCACCTTTCTATTTTTTTATAAGCTTTATAACCATTGAAATCAACTGTAAGCTTTTGTTACGCTTACCATTTAATACCTGAAATACTAATCTATAAGTTTCATTTTCAACTAGCTTTGTAAAAACTAACGTTGGTTGATTATGCCTTGATATATCGCCTAAGCGTACATCATCATAATTATTTAATATTTCATAAATAAGGGTAAAGTCCTTAGGCAATGCTGGGCGCTGATTTCCGCCATCGCTTCCATGACTATATTCAATGTGCCGTACTGAGTCTGCTGGTAGTAATATTAAATAGCCTAATAAATTTAAATCTAATTTTTGTTTAATATCCTCATATTTTTCAAAAAAACCAAGCCAAAGTGGCTCAATAGTTGATTTGTTACTTAGTGCATTTAAAGCAAAAATATCAGCAGGGGTTGATACTGCAATTTTTCTATTAAGCTCCCTACTTAATGCTTTTGCTATTGCTGGTGGATATTTAATTAACTTATCCTGTATAAAGCTACGTAGTGGCGTATTAACATTTCCCCCTGGCGCATAGCCAAAACCTTTATCAATACCAATATATTCACCTGTTTTAGGGTCAACCTTATCCCAGCCATCGGGCTTAATAGCCTTACCTTGTGCCTGTGCCGCACGATAATCACGCGCGCTGGCGCTTTCAATACGGCAATGGCAAAACCAGCCATTGGGCGCAGTATGGCTATCCCAAAATACATCATCAGCAGGCAAGGTAATACCATTCCAGCTTTGGTGCATTAGGCGTGGATGGCGTACACCATCAGCATGTACATAAGTACGATATGGCCGCATTTTAAGCAAGTCAGGGTCATTCAATTGCTTTTGACGGCCAGCGGCATAACTGGTGCTCATATTGGTCTGATAGATAATTTTACTGCGCCAATCACGGCCTTTTTTACTGCCTTCACCAGTCCAACCTATCCAACCATGCTGATCAACAATCCGATCAAACTCATTTTGAAACCACTTTAAGCTTTTGCCCTGCTCAATCGCCTGATCTACTGCGCTACGAAAGCTATCAAGCAAATCTGCTTTAGTTGCCCCTGCAATAATAAAAGCACGATCATGTGCTGATTTAAAAACATCATCCCAGCGTTCACTTGGCAGATTTATTTTTTGTCTAAAAAAATCTACCTGCTCTTGAAATGGACGATTAAATGCAGCGTCAATTGCCATTATTCACATCATCAATACCAGCTAACTCTGCTGCAGCAAAGGCTACTTCCATCACTTTTGTCAGGTCTGCTGTATTTAAGTCTGCAAAGCTATTTAATAGGTCATCACGCAAGGTTTCAAGGCTTGTAGCATTTTCAATAATTACTTTAATACTATTTAATATAGCATTCCATGCTGGTGCAGATTCACGTGACAATTGGTTTTCACGTGCTATTTGATTGAGTGTTATATTATCTGGGTTATCTATAGATAGCATTGCCAACCTAATCAGCGCTGCATTATCCTGCGTAGGTACTACTGGTGCCGCTTTACCCAATATCAATGCCTTAGAATCAGCACGTGGTATTTGTAAAGCTTCATGGGCATAGTCAACATCAATCTGCATACCCATTTTTGAGGCTTTATCTAGTACATCTACCATTTTTTGCTGGTCAACTGATTCTTCAGTTTGGTACTTAAATACTGGCATGCGGTTTTCTGCAAACATGCCATTAAATAGTATGATTGGTTTTACTAATTGCTGGTTAATCGTAGGTTCAATTTGGCGTACATCGTGCATTAAAATCTCACGGCGTACTTTGTCATACATCATAATGCGGGCTTCACTGGTAGATTTACCATCTAGCTCACCGCCTAAAATGGCTTTTGATTGCTTAGCTTCCCAATATTGAATAGTGCTTAAAAAGTCATCTACTTTACCAGCTTGTGCGCTAATAAAATCAATGCTCATAGTGCTAGGCACTACACCAGCACCATCATTACCAATGTTGCGCACTGCACGTAATAGCTCATCGCGCTGTTTAGGTGCTATGCCACTTGGGTATTTACCTAAGCGTAGTGGTAAACCGTAAACCTCTAAAAAGCGTTGCATATCACGCTGGTTATAGGCTTTATAAGCATAAGTCCAAGCGAGTACTCTAAACAAAGCAGCTTGTTCAATGTAACCAGACTTTGCACGATGCTCATGCATAATCCAGCCATTTTGGCGTAATGGCTCTGGCATACCTTGTTTCATGTATTGAATTTCACCAGTTTCACGCACTATTTTAAAGTAGCGCTGTGGCACCCAGAATAAGTTTTTAGGTAACCATTCACTACCTGTTGCCCACTCAATCTCTAGCGCTGCAAAGCCCTTGCCAATGGCATCTGTTAAGTCATATTGGGCATCTTCAAAGCGCGGAATTGATGCAATCATCTCACTTAATTCTTCAGTGCGGGTAATTTCAGCTTGCGTAGCATCTTTAGGTGCATGCAGTTGCCAGCCTAGGCCTGTAACAGCGCGGCGGCGCTTTGAAAGCTCACTAAAAATATGTGAATCTTGCTCTTCAATAAGCTCAAATAGAGTAGATTGGTCATGAATATAGCCTTGGTCTGCCAGTGCAAATGCACCTGCTAGGCGGCTTGGGTCTAGCGTATTGACTGAGCGATAATTCAGCGTATTCATATTGCTTGAGCGTGGGCCAGCTTGAAGCTCCATATCTAGCTGAGCAATATTTTGTTTATTATTTTTTACAAGTGCGGCCTTACTTGCTTTATTTTTTCTAGTCATCATCATCCCAATCATCATTATTATTGCTACTGCGGCGGCTGGTGCTACGCTGCTGGCTATGGTTGCGGCCAACGCCTGTATATTCCCACTCACCGCCAAATTGGTTGCTTATTTTCCAAAGCATTTCAAGGGCATCTGGGCCATCATCATGATCAGCTTCTGGGTAAAATTTAAGCTGCTCTAACATGGTACTTTGGCTACGATGCAAGCGAATTAAGCCATTATTGATATGTGGCTGCATGCTGATAATACGTAAGTCTTTATCGTTATCAGGCGTATGTGGAATACCAGGGAAAGCAATGCCACGCAGTGCCGCTTGTTTTAAAATTTCAGTAAACATAAAGTACTGAAACTGCACGGCTTCTACTGCCCATGCCACGCAGTTATATTCTGTTTGCAAGTCAATAGCACGGCTGATAATTAGGTCTGGCACACGGCGTTGAATATCAGCCTCTACTACATCTAGTACCATGGTATTGCGGTTTAAACCACCTACTAAAATAGCTGAAGGGTCGCCAGTTTTGCCTTTTTTACCCAAGCTTGGGTCAATTGCACCAAAGAATACCCACTCAGGTAAGCGATTAACCCAAAACTGAATATCTTTAAATGGTGCGCTTTCATCATTGCCAGCTTCATTTTGTTGCTCTTGGCTAAATGAATCATGGTTAATGGCACGCATGCACATTAGGCGATATAGCGAGCGCACTTGTGGCCAGCTGACTACCGCACCTGCATTCATAGCAGCTTCATTGGCTTGGTAAAAGGCTAAGGCTTCAGCCTCTGAAGATATTTTTTCATCATCTTCACCGCTACGGGTAAAGATGTTTTCCCATGATTCCCACAGTGCCATATTATCAGGCCACACCATGATTGATTTGAACACGCGCCTACGCCAGCCTGGTGCGCGTGATACACGGTTAATCGCCGCATCGTAATGTAGGCTAGTACCCACCCAAAATACATCCATACCGCCGCTGGGTGGTGCCAAACCTAGCACGGCGCTTAATACAAACTTTTCAGTTTTATCGCGCTGGGCTTTTTGTTTGACTTGCTCGTCATTTTCTAAGTCATCTAAAAAAATAAGGTCTGGGCGATATGGGCCATGTTTCATACCACGTATTTTTTTACCAGTGCCACCAATGCGAATTTTAATATTGTTAGCAGTAATAGCCATAGTGGCTTGCCATACCTTGCCTTGGCCTGTAGCCTTTGGAAAATCCATCGCCAACCGAGGGTTGGTATCAAGCTCTGCTTTAATGCTCTCTAGCATTTCAGCGGCTTGCTCTTCGGTATTCATGATAATACCTATCATATGCTTGCGATTGGTGACAATGCACCATAATGAGCCTAGCTGTGTTTCATAGGTAGATTTTGCTTCACCGCGCGGGGCTTCATGCACCTCACGGCCATCGGCATCGCCATCTATAATTTCAGGTAAACGTTTAAAAATAAACTGCTGAAATAAGCTAAAGTGTGGCGTTGGTACATAGTGCGGAAAGTAGGTTTGGCAAAAGTATTGATAGTCAGTTTGCACGCGTGCTACCCGTGCTTGGCTAGCAATTGGGTCTAGTGCAAAGGCTTCACACTCAATTTCAATTTGGTCACGCAGGCTTTGGCCAAGCTGTGCCAGCGCCTGCATAAACTCTTTGTTTGAGTTAATCGGCGTAATATCATCTAAATCATAATCAGTATTGGCCATGCTTACTTGCCGTAACGCTCTTGTAGAATTGCGCCAATATCTTCAATATGGATTTGAAAGCCATGTAAAGCCACTTTATCGTTACGCGCTAAGTACTCAGCTACTGTTTTAAGTGTATCAAGCGATACGCTGAGCGCACCTAAACGTGGGTTTACACGGCTAAATGACTTGCTGAATTTTGCATAGGCATCTGCCAAGCTAGCCATTAACTCAGTTTTTTGTTGTGGTGAAATTTTAGTGTCTTCAAGCTCACGCATTGTGGTAACAGCTTGGCGGGCAAAGTATTCAACTAGCTGCTCATTAAGGTCATCAATGCCAGCACCACTAATACTGAATGCTGCACGGGCAGTATCCCAGTCATCACCTTTATCTTTGGCTAGCTGCTTCCAATTACGAGCAGTTTCATAGCTTACCTCATAGGTAAGCGAAACATTGCTAAGCGGCAGGCCTTCAATATAAAGGCGACGTACATTATTACGCGTGTCTTGGCTATGGGCCATTTAGCGAAATGCCTTAATTAACTCAACCATGCCAAACGTTAATGCAGCGCTAATGCCAGCAATGACTGCGCCTTGTTTTGAGGTTACTTTAATGGTTTCTTTTTCGCTGGCTTCTAATATTTTTACACGGTTACCTAGGCTATCTACCTTGGTATTAAGGCGGTTTTCTAGGTGATGCATGCTCTCTTTTGTGCTGTCTTCCATGCGGCGCATATCTTGGCGTAGCGTATTAAAGTTATCTGTAATGCTCGAGTGCATTATCTCTAATTTGCCTGTTAGCAACCCAATAGTACGGGCAACTTCTGCCATATCACCACGCCTATTATCTTGATTTAAACCATCTGACATATTTAACCTTTGGTATTATTGGGGTTGAGGGGCTTACTTAAATTTACGTTGTGCTTGTTCAAAATAGGTTTGGCATTCAACACAGCGGTTTACCCCCCCCATTTTTTGGCGGCGTAGTGGTATGGCATCACCACAATCTTGGCAGTGTGAGAGTGTAGTTTTACCTTGCTTTTTAATTTGGTTGGCAATGGCAGCATTACGGCTTTCCATTTCAAGCTCTTGTGCGCGATCTAAATCATCCATTATTGAGCGCCTAAGCTTTCAACATGACCATAGCATTGCATGAGCAGGTCTTTAACATAGTTGCTTTCAATTATGGCTTGGTCGGCGCTTCGCCCAATGGCGAGAATATCTGCAGTAGCTGAGTCAGATAGTTCGGCTCGCGTTTCTGTAAGAGCTGGGCTGAAACTGGTGGTAGCGCTGCCAGTTGTACCTTCACAGGTTGGCACGGCGCGGGTACTGACTGACAAGCGGCGAGCGCCGCGCTGAATATCAGCAATAATGCTAGCTGCATGGGCTTTTTCATCTTGAAGTTTCCCTTCATAAATAGTTTTGAGTGAGGCGGCTTGCAGCACGGCAGCACGCTCTAAATCACGGTTTAGGCTGTTGGCTACTAATAGCTTTTGTTGCACGGCTAGCAGCTCAATATTTTGCTTGGCTTGCCATTTATGGCGCTCATGTGAAGCCCCTGAAAAGTAGAAGCTAGCAAGGGAAACACCAATGAGTATTACCGTGCCAATCAACAATGGAATATTGAGATTAGGCATAAAGTTTGCTAGCCATTTCATGGTGCGCACCAGTCATTTTTAGCGCCTTTGCCAAAGTACGGCACAGCGTAGCCTGCCGCTATCATGGCTTGTGCTAAATCAACATCGCGCCAGGTAACATCGGCATCAATGCGGCCACCGTATTTATCCCACTTTGGGTTATTTAGCGTGAGTACATCACCTTGTTTAACCAAGCCTTTTAAGTAAGCGGTAGCTAGCTTAGCTTTGGCTTTTTCTGCAGGGCATTTACCTGCCAGCTCTGGCGTATCAATACCGCGCAAGCGCACTGCCATATTGGCCAGCGGCATGGGTAGCGTATCGCTGAGTACTTGAATGGTGTCACCATCATGCACACGGCGCACTTCAACAGTAAAAGCTTGTGCAGTGCTGGTTGCAAGTAGGCTTAAAAAAGCCACGAGTAAAATAGGGTTTGAATGTATTTTCATTAGAGTTTGATTCCTTGCGTAGTGATAATTCTTAACATGGCATTGCCAATTGTAAGCATGGTTAAGCCATAGCCATAAACGCTGCCAGTAATATAGGGCTGCAGTAGATTAGCGCTGGCTTCAAGCGCTGCTAGGCCAGCAATTACTGCGTTAAACCATAAGGTTTTGCTGGTATACCAAGGTTTATTTTCAGTAACGTAAACTTCAGTTGATTCAGGCATTTGGTGGCTCCTTGAATAGTTGTCGTTCATCCATGCGGCGCTTGAATAAACCTTTGACGAATACTGCCTTGCCAAGCACGTGCATATAAGACCACTTGCCAAACTCATTGGCTGCGCCTGCACGGTCACCCGCTTGTAGTTTTTTGAGTAAGGTAGAGCCATCTAGCGCGCCCACACCCAAGTTAAAGCTGAAGCATACCAATGCATCAAACTCATTTTGGTTAAGTGGTAGGCCTTTGATTTTGGCGGGTGATAACACGGCATTGATGAAGAGTTCAGCAATGTTTAAATCTGCTTTTAAAAAGGCTTCAGCCTGCGCAAGCGTGATACCGCTACCAAGCTTAAGGCCGTTGCTTGGGCGTACTACATGACCCCAGCCTACGGTAAGCTTTTTAGCTGGGCAAAGGTAAACATCGGCATGATAGCCCTCCCATTTTTTAATGAGGTTGATGCCGCGCGGTGAGGTAATAAAGTTGCTTGAGTTCATACGTGCAACTGTACGCGCACGCGTGAGGGGTTTTAATGCGTGAAATGTTTCGCGGGTGAAAGGCTTAGGCTAATTAGAGAGTGCGACAGTGTCGCACTCTCTAATTTAATTGTTTCTTGTATAGCTATCGGAGTGCTACTTGAAAAAAGCCATTTATACTGATGGTCGGGAGTTTTCTAACTTGGTTGGCTAGCTTAAAGCCATTGCAGGCATTGGTTTGTTTAGTTTTTTACAGTACGGTTAAATTACTGACGGTCAGGAGTTTTTGCAATGTTGACTAGCAGGGTTTTACAGTATGCAAGATAAGCTATTTGCAAAACCTATGCTGTCTAAGATGAGAAAGGGTTTTTATCACCCTCCTTCATTTTCCCTGTATGTTGTTGACCTATGCCATGCAACATAATAGTACCATTCTCATATACCCCAGTTGTGAAACCATCAGGGTCAATAATGCCATACCAGCGCTCACCAGTATTACCATATTTATTGGTGACAACCTCATATTTAGCTGTTTCTCCATTCCCCCAACTAGCATCTTGTGGGTGGGCATGCCATACAGTCATTGTGCCATCTAGGTTAATAGTCCACTTTACCCAGTAAACTGGAAATGGGTCATCATTAAAATCAATCGGCTCAGTATATGTCCAGGTACCTATCATATGTTGTTTTGCAGACTCGACACTATCTACAGGTTTAAATATACCTGAGGTATCAATATAAGCAATACTAACAATAGCTACTATGCCAATGACTAGTCCTAAAATTAATTCATTTTTTGGTAAAGCTCTATTCAACCCTATTTTTTCAGTCATTTTTATTTATCCTTGATTTTTTTTTGAGTTGTTGCATCAAGCAAGTTAATCACTGCCGCTTGTATCTGCTCAGTGCTAAGTCTAAATTTATCAATTAGAACTACCTCTTGTGCTGTTAATTTAACATCTAAAAGATTTCTTCCTGCCAATATATAGTTGGTATTAAAACCAGCTCTTTCCATTGCCATAAAAATATCTGTGCCAGGCTTTGCACCTCGCTCATATTTACCCCACATTTCACGGCTTATAGCAACAGCTTCACCAGCTTCAGCTTGGCTGAGCTTAAGACGTTTACGCTCTTCTTTTAATCTGACCGAAAAAAGATAATCATTGTTCACAAATATTCCTTGACAAAGAGAACTATAGTTCTCATAATCGCTACATGTCTTGAAATAACACGAGGATTAAACATTATGACACCAACACAAGTAAAAGCAAATTTAGCTAAACAAGGCAAAACATTACGCCAACATTGTGAAGAAATAAACATTAACTATAGAACTGCACAATCTGTTTTAAATGGTATTGGCCGTGGTAAGTATGGCGAATCTCATCGTGCAGCAGTAGCCCTTGGTTTGAAAGAGGCGGCTTAATCATGGTTAAAACAAAACTTAGCCATCCTCCAAGAAGGTTAGAGGATTGCTTAACATCAGATGGAATGATGGCGGCAACAGAATCTTATGCAAAATATTTTTTTACAGACCTCGGTTTCAGTAAAAGTGAAGTTGAAATGGTAGTAGTAATGCTAAAAAATCATGACCAAATACCACTGATACGTTTTGGCAAGCAGATGCATTTACTGCCTTATGACATGGTGGATGGCAGAGAACCGCAGATTAATAAAATATGTAATACCTGCGGAAATTTTATTAAAAATAAGGATGCTGATCATGAGTGAGCTAAGAGTTCCAGCTAAAACTGTTGAGTTATCAATGGTTGTTCATAGCTTTATTCCGTTTCAATTTAACTATCAATCTAATCCAAGTGATGGTTTGCATGGTGAGGCAGTCACCGACCCAAGTTTAATCTATATCTGTGCAGACGATGATTTGCTTTTATCTATCAGCTATACCGAAATGATTGATTTAATTATTTCCTGCCATACCGACCCAGGCTCTGAAAAGTTTGATGTTGATTTCAGGTCTAGAGCTATTGCCATGCGCGATTACCTAATTAAACAGGCCGAGAGACTAACTGTACTTTTACCAATTGATGATAGTTCAAATAATGTGATCAGTATTAAAAATAAGGGGTGTAAGTATGACTAACGAGATTGAAGTTTTTGAAGGTGGTGAGTTGCAGGCAAGCAATGCAGATGTACGAGTTGCTGTTTATGCTAAAAGCTTGGGTTATGAGGGTGGGCTGACTATTGGTGATATAGAAAATAACATTAGATTTTATCAGCGCCGTACCGCAGAAGCATGTATTGAGCTTGGCAAGTGCATGTTGATTTTGAAAGAGATGACGCCGCATGGAGAGTTTACTCAGCGAATTGAGCTGCTTGGAATGAACGTAAAGCTTGGCAGAAAGTTTATGCAAGCTGCTCAAAAATTTTCAAAAGACTTTTCGAAAAGTATTTTGAGTAAAGTTGGTTCACAAACCAAGTTTTTAGAGTTGTTGGTACTTGATGATGATGAGATACAAGTGCTAGAAGATAGCGGAAAAGTACGTGGTATTGAGCTTGATACTATTGAGTGCATGAGTGTTTCTGAGCTACGTGCAGCACTACGTAATGAGCGTGAATCAACACAAAAGCAAATTAACGCTATCAATATAGAAAAGAATACGGCTTTTGACAGGCTAAAAATTTACGAGAAGAAATTAGCTGAGCCTTTGCTATCGCGCCAAACCGATGCTTTGATGCAAGTGAGTTTAAATTCTGAGGCAATGAGTGCAGCAGGGCTAGACCAGCTATCAGCGCAAATCTACGAACTCCACCAAGGCGGTAACCATTTGAGTGAGCGCATGTTCACGCTGCATAGCTGCTTGCTGGCAATCAATTCAAGAGTGATATTGGCACTTAACACATTAGATGACGCTGCTGAAACTTTTAATATCCAATTGCCAGACAGACCAAAAATGGTGCTGAGTGAAGATATGGCTCGGGATTATTTGGCAGCGCATACAGGCTATGTTGAAACAGCAATTGAGTTAGCTAAAAAAGCAATACAAGGCCGAGTAGATGTGTTGGGTAGAGAGCCTGGTAGACCCCGCAAAACCAAATAAAAGGTGATGAGTGATGAGGAATAGTGCAATGGTAAAAGAAATCATGCCACCCATGGGTAGGCAGGTGGTGATGCCAATGGCAAATGTATTGGCTTTACGCGCCCGCAACCCATGGAGTGAGGCAACAGACCGCGCACGTCAGATTGCATTAGCTAGAGAAGATGTACTGCTTGATTTACAGGCGCGCCAATTACCAGGTGTTTCATTTGATGCAGCAATTAAATCTCTACAAGCCGCAGCTGAAGCTGGCTATGTAAAACCTTATTTATTGCAACAGTTAAAGCTAGTATCGAAAAAAGGTAGAAAGTACCCAACGCGGTCGGTGTTGTTTGATTGGCGTAGTTATTACGATGTAGATGGCCAAATAGGATTACTTCCTGAATGGAAAGGCCGAGTAGTAGAAGCTGCCAGCTGGTGGGGTTATGCCATTGAGTATTACAACGTAGCTGGTAGCAAGCCTAGTATGGGTGCTGTATTTAATAGGCTGGTTGAGGTTGATGGCTTTAATGTAACTTATGACCAAGTGCGCCATTACCTTAATAGTGTGCCAGCCATGCTAGGGCGCAATAGCCCTGCTCGAATTGGTAAGAATTTGTACCGCTTAACACAAAAAAAATACATTCAACGTAGTACAGAAAACGCCTTAGCTGGCGATGTATATGTGGCCGATGGTTACCGTGCAGACGTTTACCTTGCACACCCTGTTACGGGTGATATTTTTAGGCCAGAGCTAACTGTAGGTATGGATTTAAACAGCCGCTACATCATAGGCTGGCGTGCCGATGAACACGAAGGCACGATTGCTGTACAAAACATGTGGGCAGAGGCAATAGACCGCCACCAGCATGTGCCAGTATTTTTATATATAGATAACGGATCAGGCTATAAAAACAAACTGATGAGTGATGAAGTAGTTGGCTTTTATAGCCGTGTAGGCATTCAAGAAATTATTCATGCCATACCAGGTAACCCACATGGCAAGGGCTGGATTGAGCAATTTTTTAGAATAATGAAAGATGACTTTTTAAGGCTATGGCAACCACAGTTTTACTGTGGCACTGACATGGCAGATGAAGTGCTGCAACGTACTGTGCGTGAAGTAAAAGCAGGCCGCTTGCAGCTACCAACGATGGCGCAATTTGCTGATGCTTTTAATGATTGGCTGGTGCGTTATCACAACCGCCCACACCCTGAAAATAAACAGGTAACACGGGCACAGCTTTGGGCGGCACTAGTGCCAATTGCACCGCATGCCACATTACCTGAGCTTAAACGCCAAGCGGTGACACTTACAGTACGCCGAGCTTCACTTACCCATGGCAAACGCATGTATGGCCACCCAGATTTGCTGGCTTTTAATGGGCAAAAACTGGTGCTTGAGTATGACTTAATGGTAGATGAAATTGCCGTAATACGCACTGAGCAAGGCCGCTGGGTTTGTGATGCGCACTTAGTAAAACGCATTGATGCGATTGCAACTAATAGGCTTGAAGAAAAACGGGCTGACCGTGCTGAAGATGCGATTAAACGCCTTGAAAAGAAAATGGATGAGCAAAAAGCCCGTGCTGGCCGTGTGATTGATGCCGAAGCAGTTGCCGATAATGCCTTAAGTTTTGATGGTGAGTTTACGCAGATTGATGATGACCAGCCTTTGATATTAGATTTAACCGAGTAATTTTTTAAGTAATTTTTTAAACATTTTTATTGATTTTAGGGGGATTTTTATGACAAGTACCAAGCCAAAATTTGAGGTTTTACCTTACGATTCCACACTACCAGCTACTGAAACAGTAGCCACAGTAGCTGCCGAAAATACAATGCAGTGGCCACCATATTACACCGTAGCTGAGGTTGAGCTAATTGGCAGCATACGTATTTGGATGGCAGATAAAGGCTACACCCAAGCAGCCCTTTCACGCTTGGCACGCATTAGTGCCAGTGCCTTTAACCAAATTTTAAAAGGTGTTTATGCTACCAGCCCAAGCCCACTTTTAAAGTCTGTTGAAAGCGCCATTAAACATGCTGAAGAAACCAGTAGTGATGTTGTGCCAGCCGTTGAAACCAGCGTATATAAACTAGCGCAGGCTTGCTGCCAAAGCGCCCGCCGCAACCGTAACTTTGCGGTGTTCACGGCCTATGTTGGCACTGGTAAAACCTTCAGCATTAAAAGCTATGTTGCCAAGCACCCAAATACGCACCTGATTGAAGCGACCCCAACCATGACCCCACAAAGCTTAATTAAGCACCTTGCCAGTGTGGTTGCTGGGTTTAGTGGCAAAGGCAGCATTGATGACAAATTTAGAGCAGTAATTGATGCGCTACGTAATACCGATAGCTTATTGATTATTGATGAAGCTGAAACGCTTACAGCGCACCAGCTGCACACGCTGCGCCGCATTCGTGACCTTGCCAATGTTGGCATTGTGTTATGTGGCACAGAGTATTTAACAGGTTTGATTAAGCCATTGCATGGGCAGTTTGACCAGATTCGTAGCCGCACAGGCTTTTGGCCTGAGACTGTAAAAGCAATTACAGAGGCTGATGCTGCCGCGCTAATACAAAGTGGCTTTGGTATTGAAGAAGTGCCAGATGATGTAGTAACCCGCCTATTTGCTTATAGCAAAGGCAGTGCGCGTATGTTGGTTGAAGGCTTAATTGCAGCAGTGCAGCAGTTTAGAAAAGGCAACCCACTCACAGTAAAGTTGATTGATGCAGTTGCAAACCAAGCCTTATGTTTACAGGCTATTAAGTAATTATTTTATGAACCTTCAAGCCCAAGCCATTTTGCTACTAAATAAACTAGCGCAAGAAAACGCTAAAAAAGTAGAGGCTTTGCTTGAATCATGGGCATTGAATATGCCTAAAAACAAGGAGATTAAACCATGAGAAAGTTTGATAAAAACTGGTCAGAAATTAACCAAGCCAGCAATGCTTTATTTTGCATCACACCATTTTCACCAAAGCCATTGGCTAAGCCACGTAGTTTATTTGGCCGCATAGTTAAAACAGCCTATGTTTTTGTAACTACTAAATACCGCCTAAGCACTGCTTGGGTAGTAGCAAAGGGGTAAGCCATGGCAACCGCAATGATTACTAGATACCTAAGCCATGCCCGCACTTATTTGGCGTTACATGGCAAGGCAACATCTAAGCAACTTGATGAATATATTATGCAGCAAGGTTTAATTGTAAAGCCATGCAGCAGTATTTCAGCCTTAAATAGGTTGGCATCAAATGGTGAAGCTAAAAAAGAAGTGGTAGATGCTAAATATAGCTACAACTTATTTATAGCACTGCCAGCATTGGGCCACTCAGCATTTACTAGACCTAAAAAAGTAGAGGCTGATTTAACTACACCTGAAGGTGTACTCATGTTGCAAGATATTTTTATGAAGCCAGCAGCAACAGTGCGCTTGTGGGACGAAGCATGAAGCTAGTTTGCCCATGTTGCCAGGCGGAGTTTCCATTGGCAGCTGCCATGAATGATGTAGCTGCACGCCAAGCGGTAGCACGGGCTTTTAAGTTCACGCCATTTGGTGATTTATTGCTTGCCTACATAGCACTATTTAAGCCAGCGCAGCGCGCGCTTAGCATGATGCGCTTAACAAAAATGTTAGACGAGCTGCTTGAAGATATTCAAAACGCAGAAATAACCCGCAATGGCAACACATATGTAGCCCCACAAGGCTACTGGCAACAGGCCATAGAGCAAATGCTAATGAGCCGCGACAACCTAAGCCTACCGCTTAAAAGCCACGGTTACTTGTATGAAATCATTATTAGCTACAGCAACAAAGCTGAGGCCAAGGCTGAGAAACAAAGTGAGCAAGGCCGAAAGTATGGCAATTTTAAAACGGCTGAAACTAAGCCTGTAAACCATATTGTCAAGGCTGGCGAAATGGTTAAAAAAGAAAAGTCAGTAATGCCACAAAACGTAAAAGACACACTTAACAAATTAACAGGCAAGACCCAATAGGAGATTCACCATGGCAACACTAGAAAGTATTTGCAACCAAACGATTACCTATGCCGCTACCCGCCGTGCCGCACTAGATTTAGCAGGCACGATGCAGGCAGAAATTGAAGCAATACAAGCCAAATATGAAAAGCCGCTACAGCGTGCCGTAACAAAAATGACTGAAGAGCATGAGGCCTTAAGCCAAACGATTGAAGCCAGCCCAGCGCTATTTGAAACTAGCAAAAGTATGACGATTGACGGCATTAAAATTGGTTACCAAGTAGGTAAAGAAAAGCTGAAAGTAGCTGATGAAGCCAAGGCGATTGATTACTTACAGCATTTATCAAAAACCAATTTTGCACTCGAAAATTTTCTGCTAGCAAGCCAGATCAATGCCTGTATAAAAACCAAATTTAGCCTAGTGGATGTGGGCATGAAAAGACTAGATACCAGCATTTTAACTAACGCAGGCATCATGCTTGTGCCCGCCACTAATGACGTACTTATCAAACCACAAGATGATGACAGCACCAAGGCCATTGATAACATCATTAAAACTGTACTGAGTGAACTAGAAGCTTAGTTGATTGGCGGCCAAGCTATGAGTGGCTTAAAACCATAGCAGACTGTGATGATGCCTCCTTAATGTGAACCCTTCATCAGGCGCAGTCAACCCACTTAATTTTAGGAGTAACACCATGAGTAAAAAAGACCAAATTGAAAAAATTGCAGATACTGCAGGCATCACCAAAGCAGTGGCTGAGCGTGCTTATACAGCACTAGTTGCTAGTATTAGCTACGACTTAATGAATACTGGCAAAGCTGAGTTGCAAGGTATTGGCAGCTTTAATGCTACCCAGCGTGCAGCACGCACTGGCCGCAACCCACGCACTGGTGACAAAATTGAAATTGCTGCCAGTATCAAAGTGAGTTTTAAAGCTGGCAAAGCTTTAAAAGATGCAGTGAACTAGGCTATTAACTAAACCACCATGTTTAGCTTTTATGCAAATGAAGGCTAAGCAAGGCAGTTTTACTAATAAAATTCAAGAGAATTTATGAGCGATTTAAGCAAACATTACACCCAGCTGGTAGCCATTGCCAAAGGCTGGGCAATTAAAAACCTAGCAGGCTGGTGTGATGAAACACACCGTGATTTACTTGCCCGCCATGGTGCTTATGAAATTGCTGGCCGCATATCAGCCAGCAGTATGAATATGCCACAACTTGCTGCAGCGCTTGAAGATTATGAAAAGCGTGGCTGGCCGCGCCAACACAAGTTTAATGCCAAGAGTAAAGGTGCTAGCACGGCTAGTAAAGCCATACCACCACGCATTGCTATGCTGGTAAAGCTATGGGGTAAGCTAGGCCAAGCAGGCAAGGTGAAAAATGCCAGCCGCCAAGCCTTGCTGGTCTTTTGTGCACGCCAAACTGCACATAATGTGCCAGACCTTGATTCACTTAGCATTGCTGAATGCCAAAGCATTACTGAAGCACTTAAAAGCTGGTTTGCACGGTAGCTTTAATGACTATTCAAACTATAGATAATGGCTTTTTAAATAGCTTTCCAAGTGTAGATGAAGAGCTATTAAAGACTTTTCCACCAGTGATTAGAGCCGTAGTAAAAGCGCTAGGCTTTGCCCGCGCCCGTGACTTTTTAGAAACCCACGGTGGTGTAAACGTGCATTTACCACAGTTTAAAAGCCATGCGCTAGGCCTAGCTGACGATGAGCTAGCAAGGCTACGCCACACGCTAGCTGGGCATATAGATGCCGCAGGCCGCCTATGGTTACCCAAGCCAGATAAGCTATTTATTATGGTGCGTAATACACAAATACGCCATGATAAAAAGCATTTGAGCATTAACAAACTGGCGCGCTTAAATAACTTAAGCAGCCGCCATATTTTAAATATTTGCCGTGAGACTGATGAGCGGCAGTTTGATTTATTTTAACTTGCACAAAATCGCAAACTGAAAATGATGGGTTAGAGCTACCGTAAATAAGGAGTGAAATATGAAAGCAATTGAAAGAGAGCTAAAACAAATATACGAATTCCGCGCAGACGGAGTACCTGCGCATTCGTCAATTATAGAAGCTTTAGCAGAATTAAAAGAACTACGCAAAGACCAATCCAGGCTTGATTGGCTAGCAAGCACAGAGCAAAACATTGGCAATGTGATGTTACCGAAGGAATGCGTAGAGCAAGGGCTAGACGGTGGGTTACGAGGCATGATTGATTATGCAATGAGCATTAGCTCTAACGAGACTGAGTTAAGGGGCTTGCCGTAGGCAAGTCCAAGCGAAGCGAACCTTGAACGATAGGTTAGGCATGTTGCCAAGACTGAATAAATTGGAGATTGAAAAATGAGTAAATGCGAGCTATGCGGAGAACCAATGCCGCAAGGAGAAGAAATGTTCAAGTACCACGGCTTAAGCTGCCATTGCCCAAAGCCACCATTGCCACGCGACAATGGTGCGGAAGATGTAAAGAACTTGATAAAGCAGATTACTGGTGTTGATGTAACTGTTAGAGCTTTCAATGGTGAATTTTATGTTACAGACCCAGACGGGCAAGAATTTAAAACTGGATTGGCCCGTAAGCACTGATGCCTAACGCCTGACATAAGGGGCTGCGAAGCAGTCCCGCTTGATGGACGGGTTAGGCAATTGTTGCCAAGCCCGAATAAATTGGAGATTAAAAATGAAACACCAAGACCAAAAAATACAAAAAACACTAACAGAATTAAACGATATGCTTTGTTCGTGGGAGCGCGACACTGGCAGACAGTCGGTTTTAGTTTTACGCGAACAGGGTGGGTTTGAGCATAGAAGCATGTCTGGGAAACCGATTGAAAGTGATGCTGGATTAACAGATGCCATGATGTTTGATGCAATTTTAGATTAGTGCCTAACTAGTATTAGCCATCCTATCTGACGTAATTAAAAGCATCAATGTATTTTTCATAGCAGATTAAAAGTTATCTATTTAGAATATATTGATGCTTAACCGAATGAATAACATATTTTATAGCGCTACGCTCATTCGAAAGGGCGTGCCAAGCCTTCAAATAAAATGCACCTATAGCTTTACCTAGATAAAATAAATAATCGCTTTAAACCCCGCCTGTGCAATTCCATCACTCACTCTTCACCAGCGAAACATTTCACGCATTAAATTAGTTTTTCAATAAGCCCACAATGTACCTATCAACTCACCGATTAGGAAACAGGCTTTGTCAAAACTGCAATCTAAAGTACAGCATACCAACTTTGCTAGTTTGTCTTTTGGCATTGGCGCTAATGGCACGCTAGCAACCGAGGCTCACTTGCTGCCAGCGGGTGAATTTAGGGCTGAAGATGGTCGCCCTTTTGATACGCCAAGCTGGCACTTAACAGCTGACATTGCTGCCAAGGTAATTGCCAAGCTTGCTGCCAAAAAGAATGACACCCTAGTTGACTATGAACACCAAAGCCTACGTGCTGAAATGAATGGTCAGCCTGTGCCTGCCGCAGGCTGGTTTCATGGCCTTGAATTTCGTGATGATGGCTTATGGGCCACTGATATTAACTGGACTGCCACAGCTAAAAAGCTCATTGCTGCCAGTGAGTACCGCTACATTAGCGCGGTGTTTCTTTACTACACGCAAACAGGTGAAGTTTCTGAAATTCTAAGCGTTGCCCTTACCAATACACCTGCGATTGATGGCTTAGCCTCATTGGCTGCCCTTACCAAATATAACACTTTACCTAACAACAACCCTTTACCCAATGGAGATGAAGACATGGCAACTGAGAAAGAAGAGTTGGCAGCGCTGACTACCAACGTAGCCAGCTTAACTGCTGAAAATAAAACCCTGCAAACAAGTGTTGCAGCTTTAACGGCTGAAAATGCAGCGCTGCAAGCACAAGTAAAAGCTGCTGAAGATGAAAAAGCGGCAGTAGCTTTAGCTGCAGAGCAAGCTAAGCATGCTGAAACTTTACAGGCAGCATTAGCTAGCAAGGTATTAGCGCCAGCTCAAAAAGCATGGGCTGAAAAATTAAGCCTGGCACAACTTACAGAGTTTGTAACAGCAGCTACACCACTATTGCCAGATGGCCGCCAAGCACAAGCTGATTTAAATGCTGACCATGGCTTAACTATTGAAGAGCAAGCAATGTGTACCCGCATGGGTGTGAAGCCAGAAGACTTTGCAGCCAATAAAAAAGCAGCAGGCAAGTAAGCCTTACCCTTTATTACCTTTTTGGAGATTAAAAAATGGCAACAACACAATTAACCAATGCCCAGATTGAGGCATTTAATACCACGCTAAAAGTACGCTTTAACCAAGGCTTAGTTTCAGTAAAAGAAACTTGGCAAGATGTAGCTGCACGCATGGGTAGCAATAATGCGAGTAACACTTACTCATTTTTGAGCCAAATTCCAGCATTTAAATTATGGGTGGGTAGCCGCTTGCATAAAACATTTGCTAAGCGTGCTTACACAGTAACTAACGAGCGTTACGAAAATACGTTTGATATTCCACGTGCTGATTTTGAAGATAACAACCTTGAAATGTATGGTGATTTATCACAAAGCTATGGTCATTCAGTAATTGATTTAAAAAATGACTTGGTGTTTAACGCCATTAAAGCAGGCTTTAGCTCAATTTGTTATGACGGCCAGTTCTTTTTTGATACTGATCACCCAGTGACAGCTAATGAAGATGGCACAGGTGCAGTAACAGCTTATAGCAATATGCAAGCAGGTACTGGCGAACCTTGGGTGCTGTTATGTACAGACCGTGCCGCTAAACCACTTTACTTGCAAGAGCGTAATGCCGCTGAGTTTTATGCAAAAACCAATGCTAACAATTCAGATAGCGTATTTGAAACTGATGTATTTAGTTACGGTGGCCGCTGGCGTGGTAATGCTGCTTATGGTTTTTGGCAATTAGCATTTGGCTCTAAAGCTGCGCTAGATGTTACAAACTTTACCGCAGCATTTACCGCCATGATGAAAGTAAAAGGCGATGGTAACCGCCAAATTGGTGTAACGCCTGATGTGTTGGTAGTTGGCCCAGACAATATGGCAGCAGCTGAGTTGATTTTGAAAGCCCAACAAAATGCTGCAGGTGCAACCAACATTAACTACAACCGCGTACGTTTGATTGTTGACCCACGTATGGGTGCTTAAGCACTAGGTAGTTAAATGGTGGGCAAGATAAACCTTTTGCCCACCCTACAAAATGGAGATTAAAAATGAATGAATTATATGTGCGAGTGCAAAAAGGTTCAGGGGTAGAAAGCTTTTACCGCTGTGCATTATTTTTTACCTTAGCGTGGAGCTTGGTGATTGTAGATGATGCTACTGCAAACCGTTTGCGTGAAGAGCAAATGCTTGAAACTAGTGATGCTGAGCCAGATGGCTATGAAGCACCAGTAGTTGCAGAAGCTGCTACTGAAGGTGAAGGTGAGGCTGCTACTGCTGCACCTGCTACTGCTGCACCTGCTACTGCTGCACCTGCTACTGCTGCACCTGCTACTGCTGCACCTGCTACTGCTGCACCTGCTACTGCTGCACCTGCTACTGCTGCACCTGCTACTGCTGCACCTGCTACTGCTGCACCTGCTACTGCTGCACCTGCTACTGCTGCACCTGCTACTGCTGCACCTGCTACTGCTGCACCTGCTACTGCTGCACCTGCTACTGCTGCACCTGCTACTGCTGCACCTGCTACTGCTGCACCTGCTACTGCTGCACCTGCTACTGCTGCACCTGCTAAAGGCAAAGCTAAATAATTATGGCATTTGCTACCCGCGCTGATTTGCTTGCACGCTCTAATGCACGCCGTTTAGGCCAGCTGGCAATACCAGCTGACCGTGAAATGGTGCCAGATGATGCATTGCGTGCAGCCATTGCGGGTGGCAGCTTAGTTGACTTTACACAGGTTGATCAGCAGTCGCTAGTTTTAGGTCTTGATGCCATTGATAAAGCTTTAGATGATGCCAATGCTTTAATTTTAAGTCATGGCATTGATGCTGCAGTGCAAACTACTTTGCTAGCACGCTTAACTTCAACTATTGCACTTTATTATCTGCAAGGCGCTGAGCGCATGACAGACGATGTACAAAAGGCTTATGAAAATGCAGTAGCCGTGCTGAAATCACATACCCGTGGTGATATTAACCTAGTGCCAGCCTTGCCAACTGACCCAGTTATTGTAGGTGATGTTATTGATATTGCTAGTAACCCAGTACGCTATGGGGTTGCTGGTGTGATTGTGAGTGATTGGTAAATGCTATCACTCAGCCCCATTATTGCTCAGCTAAAAACTAAACCAGCAGGCTTTAAAAGCTTATGGTTTAAGCAAGTAGCGGGCGCTGCTGAATATGCGCAAATTAGGCCAGAGTCTTTGCCATTACCCGCTTGCTGGGTAGTGCGCAGCGCAGAAAAATCTAGCCATGCTGGTGAGCGCGCCGAAAATTTAAACGTGGGCTTTGATGTAGTGATTGCCATAGAAAATGTGCGTACTCATGTGGCGGGTAGCACCGATGACATGCTGCTTGAATATCGCCAAGCTGTTAAAACCTTATTGCTCGGCTGGCAAATTGAATTAGATGTACGCCCCATACGCTTTGAAGGTGGGCGCGTACTGCAATATACCGATGGTGATTTGTACTGGGCTGATCACTATAGCTTTGATGCTGTAATTACTAATTACTTAGATGACCCTTACCCTTTTGAAAGCTTGAATTACACAGGAGAACCACTATGATTTCGTTCAATACTATTCCAACTGCTTTACGTTACCCAGGCGCTTATATTGAGATTGATGGCTCACAAGCTGGGCTTGGTGAAGATATTCCAGGCGTGCTTTTAGTTGGGTTAAAAGATGCTGGTGGTACAGCGCCAGCAGGCGAAATTGTACGCATTGCCAGTGTGGCAGATGCAGTAGCTAAAGCAGGTGCTGGCTCTATGTTAGCGCAAATGGCAGAAGCTTACCGAAAGGTAGATAAAGTACTTGATTTATATATGCTGCCTTATAGCCTTCTAGTAGCAAATAATCTTGCAACTGGCTCAATTACCGTATCAAAAATCAATTCTGAAGCTGGTACATTGGCGTTATATATTGATGGTAAGTTGGTTAATATTAGTTTAGATATTAACCAAACTAATGCTGCAGTTGCTAATGCAATTGCATTAGCGATCAATACAGATACAGCTGTAAATATTGTGGCTACAGCTGTATTAAGTGAGGTTCAGCTTACATCAAAAATGCCTGGCTTAATAAGTAATAATATTGATATTCGCCTAGGTGTTTATGGTGAAGCCTTACCTGCTGGCTTAGAGCTAATTATTGCTGGCATGAGTGGCGGCTCTGGTGCACCAGTGATGGGTGATTTAACTACAATTATCGGCCAAAAATGGTTTAAGTATGTAGCACTTGGCTTAAATGATGCTGCAACCTTAGCCGCATGGAATACTGAAAGCAAGCTACGTTATGCACCACCAGTGCAAGCAGGCTTTAGAGTATTTACTGCAATGCGTGGTGATTATGCTACCGCTGCAGCCTTTGGTGAAACTAAAAACTACGAGCATATCAGCATGCTGAGCTTGGGTTTAAACCCAACTACACCATGGGAGGCCGCAGCTATTGTTTGTGCTGCTGCTGCACCTAAGCTTTACAACAACCCAGTTGAAAGCTTAGAAGGTATTGCACTGCCTGGCATGATAGGCCTGAGCTACCATGACTGGACTCAAGCCAATAGCTTGCTGTTTAAAGGCATGAGCATTATGCAAATTGCTAAAGATGGCTCTTGCTCAATTAAGCGCTTAATTAGCATGTACCAATTTCGCCCTGATGGCTCTACCGATGATGCTTACCTAGATATTAACGCGGCTGAAGTAATGGAGCGTATTCGCTACGAGCAACGCATTGGTGCAATTAAACGCTTTGTAGGCACTGCAGCTGCCAAAACTAATGAAGGCTATCGCCCAGGCTTACGTATTACTACGGTAGATGATGTACGTGCCTACTTGCTTAGTACTTACAAGCACTGGCTGATGCAAGAAAAAGGCTGGGTGCAAGACTATGAGTTTTACAAAACAAACTTGGTAGTTGAGCAAGATGCTACTAACCCAAGCCGCTTTAATTACCTAGATACGCCAGTGATTCTGTCACCGTTCTATGTGTTGGCTGGCCGTGCACAGTTTAGAAAAACTGCAGTGCTTTAAACTCAATTTAAACTACATTTGAAAGGCTAATAAACATGGCACAAATTAACAATATTCGCACGGTTAGCATTCCCAGTATTGGCAAATTACCGCTATCTGCTAACCCTGGTACTTTCACCCCCAGCGGCAACAAGCGTGAGCATAAAGCAGGCCGCTTGGCTGAAGATGGTGGCTTTACTGAATCTGCTGAACCAGCCAAGCTAGACCTCAGCATTAACGTGCTGGGCGGCGTAGATGTCATTGCCTTGAACAATATCAAGAATGAAGATATTACTGTACGCCTAGCTGATGGCAGCGTGCATATGCTAAGCCAAGCCTTTGTGACTGAAGCAGTTGGCATTGATGGTGGTGAAAGCAAAGTTACCATTATGGCTAACACAAGTGAGCGTATTAGCTAAATGCAATTTGAGATTCTACATGGCGATATTTTCCCGCAATCTGTAGGCTACTTTGAGGCTGATGGTAAAACGCCAGCCTCATTAGCAGGCTACAGCATTAAAGCGCAAATGCGTGATGCAGGTAATAATTTGGTGCATGAGTTTGTGCCTACTGTTACTGATATGGCATTGGGTAAATATGAGTTTGATGCTTTTAGTACAGAGACCTTAGCGCTTGGCAACTACTTTATGGATATTGTTTATATTGTGAATGGTCAACCACAGCATACAGAAACTATTGCAATTAAAATTGTTAAAACTATTACACGGCCATAGCAATGATTACGGTAATTCAGAGTAAGCAGCCAATATATATTACAAAAATTGTAAGCAAGCATACAACAATTTCATTACATAGCAATGCTGTAAATTTAGCACGTATAACCAGCATCAATATTGGTAAGGCTGGCGCTAAAGGTGATATTGGTTTAACTGGCCCACAAGGATTACAAGGTATTCAAGGCCTGCAAGGCATTCAGGGCATTCAAGGTTTGCAGGGTGACATCGGCATGACTGGTGCGCAAGGCCTGCAGGGTATTCAAGGCATTGCTGGCATACCAGGCATTCAAGGTTTAGCAGGTATTGATGGCGATAAAACCTATATTCATGCACAAAATATTGCAGCAGCAGTATGGACTATTCCACACAATCTAAATAAATATCCATCAATTACCGTGGCAGATAGTACTGGTGCTGTAATTGAAGCCGATATGACTTATGTAGATTTGAACATTGTACAAATTACTCACGGCATTGCGCTTACTGGCGCGGTGTATTGCAATTAAATTCAAGCTTTAGAAAAAGGATTTTAAAATGAAAATTACCAATGTATTAGATGCCAACGGCTTTAAGGTTATTAACCTTGCAGACCCAACGTTGCCGCAAGATGCTGTAACTAAGGCTTATGCTGATAGTTTAGCGCAAGGTTACAAATGGAAAGAGCCAGTACGTGTGGCGACTACTGCCAACATTACACTTAGCGGCATTCAAACAATTGATGGCATAGCAGTAATTGCAGGTGACCGCGTGCTGGTTAAAAACCAAACAACAGGCTCACAAAATGGTATTTACCTAGCAGCTTCTGGTGCTTGGACGCGTGCCGTAGATTTTGATGCGAATGCTGAGGTAGTAGGTGCATCATGTTTTACTAGTGAAGGCACTACACTAGGTAATACCGTATGGGTGATGACAACTGACGCACCTATTACTATTGCTACAACAGCGCTTACTTTTACACAGACAAATGCGGGTACTAGTTACACGCCTGGCAATGGCATTTCAATTACGGGCGGTGTAATTGCGCTTGATGCAGCCGTGGCAGCCCGCAAGGCAAGCTTTGCCGTGGGTGATGGCACAAGCACCACGCTTACAGTGACCCATAGCTTAAACTCACAAGATGTAGCAGTGAGCGTTTATGATGCCGCTACCCGCACAGGTGTGATTTGTGACTGGGTAGCCAATGGTGTTAATACCGTACAACTTACCTTTGGCGTTGCGCCAACGGCTGGGCAATATCGCGTAACGGTATTTGCATAAAATATGAAACATGTAGGTACAAGCGGCACAGCTAAAGATATTGCCACACAAGACCAATTGGGTGGCGGTGGCGGCGGTGGCACACCCGCTGGTACAACGGGCGAGCTGCAATATAACAATGCTGGTGCATTTGCAGGTGCGGCCAATGTTGAAGTTGATGCTGGCGACTTAGTGTTAATTGAGCAGCCCGCACCAATTACGCCAATTACAGGCCGAGTAAAACTCTTTTGCAAAAAAATTGCAGGGCGATTCTTCCCTGCTTTTGTGGGTGTAAGTGGTATGGATGTAATTATGCAGCCCGCACTATTTAGGCAGGCCATTGCCATTTGGTTACCGCCTGGCAATGGTGTAGTTTTGCCAGGTGTAATGGGTATGCTTGCGCCAACAGCCGTAGGCACAGCTACTGCCCGCACGGTGGCCACAACAAATTTACTCACTCGTATGCTGCGCATTGGCTATGTATCAGTAGCCACGGTGGGCGGCTTAGTAAGCCATTATCATAACGTTGCGCAATTCACAGTTGGTAACGGCGCTGGCCTTGGTGGATTTTTTAGATCCATGCGCTTTGCCATTACCGATGCCGCAGCGGTAGCAGGCGCACGGGCATTTTTTGGGGTTAGCTCCACGGTGGCTGCGCCAACCAATGTTGAGCCATCTGGCCTGCTTAACCAAATTGGCATTGCGCAAATATCGACTGATGCTACGCAACTGTATTTAGTCTATGGTGGTTCGGCTGCGCAAGTGGCTATTCCGCTTGGCACTAACTTCCCGCCCATGCAGGGGGTTGGCGCAGTCAACGGCGTGGCTTATGATTTAGCAATATTTAGCTCACCCAATAGTAACGGCGTGGTGAACGTGAGGCTTGAGCGCTTAGGCACAGCGTTTGTGTATGAAAATACCATCACCCCCGCTACCGTAGGCGTGCAAACGCCACTAAGCACCACGCTATTGGCTTACCGCTGCTGGCGCACCAATAATGCTACTGCATTGGCAGTGGGCGTGGATTTTTGCGGCATTTACAAAGAAACCGATTACTAATTAAAGGCTTTAAATCATGCAAAAACTTACCTTAAAATACCCACTAAAATTAAGCGATAAACTAGAAATTACTGAGTTAAAGTTTAGAGATTATGCTACTGCGCAAGATTTACTTGCTTTTGACGAGCGTGGTGCAAATAAGCAAACAATCACCCTAATTGCTAACTTAACAGGCAATGATGAGGCAGTCATCAGCAAGCTGCATGTGGCAGATTTTAGGGCTGCAGATGCTATTTGTAGCAAAATGCTAGCTGAGGATGCCACAGAAAAAAACGTGCCAGAGTCTTGATAGCTTGCGCCTTGGTTGCCCGAGGCCTGCATCAAGACTTGCGGCATATTAAGCAAATGCCTTTGCCCGAGTTATTTGTTTGGGCACAAATAGCAGCAGGGTTAGAAGGCCGAGACTTTGAATAAAAGCCAGCACCAAACCCAGTGAAGCATTTCACGCATTAAAACCATTCACGCACATGCGTAAACTCCAGTTAATCCCCTTGTGGTTACTGGAGTTTTTTTATGGCTGGCGCTAATGTAGAAATTAAGTTAAAGCTCAATGATGCTGCCAGCACAGGCTTAAAAAAGATTGCCAAAGAAGCCGAGCAAGCCGCCACAAAATCTAGCAAAGCTGCCGAGCAAATGGCTAAAAAGTCAGCCACTGCAGTTGAGCAATCCGTTTCAAAATCTCGCAGCGCCTACGAAAAACTAGCCTCAGCCCGTGAAACTTTAGGTATTCGCTCAGAAAAAGCCGTACAAAACGAAATTAAACAAACTGAGGCAGCCTATAACCGCATGGCGCGTAGTGGTGTAGTGAGTGCCAAAGCGCTGGCACAGGCACAGGCTGCTAGTATAAGTAAAGTGCGCGAACTTAGAAAAGAGCTTGGCGAAACTGAAAAAGGTTTTACACGCCTACAAAAATTGGGTGGCATAGGTGTAGGTGTTGCTGCTGGTGCTTATGTGGCCAAGCGCTCATTAGATAAACCAATTGATTTTGATAGGCAAGTACGCTTAGTTTCTAATAATGTTTTTTCAGGTACTGATCGTAAAGATGGCAATAATCAAGTGCTGGCTTCAGTACGTGCTGCACAGCAAGCCGCAGGTGGGCTTGGTAAGCAAGATGAAGTATTAGCTGGGCTAAATGCTTTAGTGGGTAGTGGTGCATTTGGCTCAGGGCAGGCAGGATTTAGATCATCATCGAGCCTGCTCGGTGGCTTAAATAATATTGCGCTTGGTAATAACTCCAGCCTTGAAGACATTGCCAATTTAGCTATTTCAGCCAAGCAAAACTTAAAGTTAAAAGACAGTGAAATTTTGCCATTTATTGGTAAAGCTGTAGCTTCAGGTAAAGAAGGCGGGTTTGAACTCAAAGATATGGTGAATTATTTGCCGTCACAAATGGCTAAATCAACTGAGCTTGGTTTACGTGGTGGTATTGAGCTGCTTGCTGCCAACCAAGCTGCAAGAATTTCAGCAGGTACTGCTAGCGAGGCAGGTAATAACGTAGATAACTTGCTGAGTAAACTTACCTCACACGATACGATTCAGGCTTTTCAAAAAAACGATGTTGATATTATCAAAAAAATGGCAGCTGGCCGCTTACAGGGTAAAAGTGCATTAGAAACATTTATTGATGAAACAGTAAAAATTGGCGAAAAAGATAAGAACTTTGCCAAGTTGAGAGAAAAGCTTAAAACGGCTAAAGGCCAAGAAAAAGAAGACACAATTCGCGCTGTTATGGCGATTTTACAGCGTAAAGGCTTTAGTGCTGTATTGCCAGATAGGCAAGCCCAAGGGGCTTTTTTAGGCATTGCGCAAAATAGAGAAAAGTTTGATGGTATTAAAATAAACTTAACTGCTTTAGATGGTACTGAAGTCATTAAGCAAGATGCTGCCAATGTAATTGATTCAGTATCTGGCCAAAGTGAAGCGTTAGCCAATAATAAAGATGCAGCCGCCAGTGCCACATTAAGTGCAATTGATGGCCCATTAAAAAATATGCTGAAAGATGTAAATAGTTTATCAGTAGCACATCCAGTATTGACTACAGCAACTTATACAGCAGCTACTGCATTAGGAATATTAACCGCTGCTGCAGGTGCTAATACCTTATTAGGTGGTGGTAAAGGCACTAGTCTTTTACCTAAAGCATTACCATCTTTAGCAGGTGCTGGCGCTGGCATTGGTTCGGCATTAACTGGTGCTGCTACCTTAAGTGCAACTACTGCTGCTGGGGTTGGCATTGCGGGGGCTGGAGGCTATCTTATTGGTAGCGAAATAGTCAACCCTGCTATCAATGCGGTAGATAAAAACTTTGGTACAGGCATTGGCAATAGCATTGGCCGTACTGTGGCACTATGGCTTGCACCATTTAGTGCAACTGCACGTACTGCTATTGTTAATGATATTAAAGGTAAATCACCTGAAGATAAAAAAGTAAAAATTGAGCAGATGATTGGCCTTTCACCTGGGCTTACGCTAGTAAAAATGACAACGCAAGCCGTAGGTGAGCTTATTAGCAAGGTTACTACTGGCAATATTCATCATGGAGCGCCTTAATGAGCTATCGTGACCGCCTTACCAAAGCCTCATTTCGTGGCTTTGATTTTTTAACTGAAAGCCATGATGCTAAAAGTGGCCGTAAGCTGGTTGTGCATGAATACCCACATGCTGATCAGCCTGAAGTTGAAGACTTTGGCTTAAAGGCCAAGAGCTGGCATATCAGTGCCTATTTTATTGGTGAAAATTATGACCTTGAAGCCAATGGATTTTTAGCAAAACTTGCTATTAGTGGTGCCGCGTGGCTAACCCACCCATGGCTTGGCGAATTATGGGTGCGTGCGCAAGATTGGAGCCGCAGCGAGAGTAACGATAAAAATGGCTACTGCGTTATTAGCGTAGAGTTTATTGCAGGTGGCCACGCACCTTACAGCCCTAAAATTGACCCAGTAGATAAAGCTTACAGCCGCGTGCATGAACTTAGCCTAGCCGCGCTAGATGACTTTAGCCTGGTACCCATGAGCAATGATGGCTTTAATGCCTTTATTACCAATACCAACCTAAATTTAGAGGCGCTGCGTAATGTGATTTCACTCACAACTTTGCCGCTTAACTGGGCAAACCAAGCACTTAATGTGCTATATGGCATTAAAAATGATGTGAATGTACTCATGCAAGTGCCAGGGCAATATGCAGCAGCTTTAGTCAGCTTTGCTGATGTGCTAGGCTTTGGTGGTGATACTGCAGGCAATGCCATTACTGGCGCTGTACGTAGCCGCGCTGTTACACGCTTAGCTAATACAGCCATTAACCCACCCCTCATTACTATTATTGCCAATACGGCAGTAACAGCTGCTGCACCGTTTAAAACCAATAGCAAGCGCGAGGCCGCACTACGTAGCCAGCTATTAGTAGTAGCCGCCGCCCAAATGGCACTGGCAGATTATGATACGGCTGAAAGCCGTGATAGCGTGCTAAATAGCTTACTCACAGCGATTGATTCATTGCTGCCAGCCATGAGTGATAATGTATTTCAAGCAGCAGTTTCAGCCCGCATGGCTTTAATTGATGCATTGCTAGACCAAGATTTAAACTTAGCCATACAGCGCGATATTGTCAACCCATTGCCTAGCACACTACTTGCCCACCAAATGGGCGTTGATGAAGCTGTATTTATTGCACAAAATGGCATTAAGCACCCATTATTTGTAGTTGGCCGCATTTATGCTTAATGCGATTAAAACAATTGCTGACCTTGATAACATAGTTGAAGTGCGCTTTGATAATCAGCGCTTTGGCTTTTGGCAAAAGGTATCTATTAAGCAATCGGTAGATGATTTATGTGCATCGGTGAGCCTAAGCTTAACCTCACAAAGTGCCAGTGATACCATTGGTTTTAGTGCTAATACTGTAGCTGAAATCTTTATCAATAATGTATTAGTCACCACCGTGCGGGCAGATGCTGTGCAGCGCAGCGTGAGTGAGAACAATCACTCGATTTCACTTAGTGCGCGCTCACTTGGCCGCGAGCTGGTAGATTGCCAATATAGCAAAACGCTCAGTGGCATTAAGCTGGGTGAAATTGTAAAGCAGCTTTGTAGCACATTTAAAGTGCCTGTAAATATTGCAGTTGATACCGCCATTGTGCCGCACTTTGCCATGCAGTGTGAGCAGCCTGCCAATGCTATATTGAATGCTGCACGGGCAGCAAATTTGCTGGCTTATAGCTTGCCAGATGGCGGTTTGACACTCACTGAACCTAGTAATGCTGCACCAGTGGCCACACTGGTAATGGGTGAGCATATTAAGAGCTATGAAGTAAATGACGAATATAAATTACGCTTTAGCGAATATGTGATTAAAAGCTTTGATTATGATAAAAATAGCAGTGCCAAAGGTGCAGTAAAAGATGCTGGCATTGGCTATTTTCGGCCTATGCATATTGTGGCTGATAAACATGGCCAAGGCTTGGGTGGCTTGCAGCGCCGTGCAGAATTAGAGCGCTCACGCCGCTTAGCACGTGCGCACTCAATAAGCTTAAGCCTTTTTGGCTGGGGTTACATTACCGATGCTGGTAAGTTTGAGCCTTGGCGTATCAATACGCAGGTGCGCTTGGTAATACCCAATGAAGGCATTGATAGTACCTTTTTAATTGGCGACTGTAGCTATGAGCAAGATGTACAAGGTGGCACAGTGAGCCATTTAACCTTAATGCACCGCAATGCCTATTTAGGTGAAGAAAAAGTCGCTAAAAAACACAGTGCAGCCCATGCTAGAAAGGCAAAAGCCAAATGATAAGCCAACTATGGCATCGCCTGCAGTTAATGGTGGCACAAGGCAGCGGTGCGCGGGTATCTACTCATAAAATTCAAGTAAAGCTACTCGACAGTGAAACCCCACCCAATGTTGACCGCATTGAGCCATATGGTTTTAGCTATCGCCCACATGCAGGTTGCCAGGCTTATATTGTTTTTCCAAGCGGTGACCGCAGCCGTGGCTTTTGCTTAGTAGCAGGTGACAAACAATACAATATTGAGCTACTAGATGGTGAAGTAGCACTGCATGATGACCAAGGCCAAAAAGTGCATTTAAAACGCACGGGTATATTAGTTGAAACCCCGCTTGATATTGAGCTACGCGGTAAAAATATTAAGATTCATGCAACTAATAGCTTTCAGTTTGATGTTAATGGCCATGGGCAAAAATGGGATAGCCAAGGCGTTGAAACTTGGCAAGATGATGACCAGCCTAGGCCTCATCATATTCATAATCCACCTGAAATTTAAAAAGGATTTAAACCCATGTTAAAGCTTGTACAAATTGATAATAGCGTGTTTGATATTGCCTTTGCCGACCCTGCAATGCCAGATGAAAATGCTACTGTGGCCACGCTGGTCTATGCCACTTTATTTACTGACCAAATAATACCGCTAGACCGCGTGACTGACCCATTTGATAAACGTGGCTGGTGGCATGATGAAGCCCGTGGCACAGGCTTATGGTATGTACGCCGCCAAGCCTTAAGTAGCGCAGCGCGGCAAGAGGCTATTAACATGGTAAAACAGGCATTATTGGCAAAGTCGCCCGCTTTATCTGACATTGTAGTGACTGATGTAAGTTCAGCGCGAAATGTTTCCAGCGTTACCTTAGAAGTGGCAGGCAAGCATAATGGCATCAAGTTCACAATGAGAGCCTCATTATAAACTCAACACTCTAAAAACCACCTGCCAAAAGCGGGTGGCTTGGGTGGCGAGTTAAATAAATAACTAGCCATGCCAGACTTCATACGCCCCAGTTACCTAGAAATTAAAGCCCGTATTGAGGCTGATTTATCTGCAATGCCAGCGGCATTGCGTGAGCCTATTGCTGCCGCTAATGCGCGTGAGTTTCATGGTGAATATGGCTATTTAGACTGGATTCGTGCGCAATGCTCACCATTAACGTGTGAACTCGAAATGCTTTATGTTTGGGCAAGCCTTTATTTTGTAGAGCGCTTAGCTGCAACAACTGCCAGCGGCATTGCCTTAGCAACTGGCAATATTGGGGCTGTAGTGCTGGCAGATACCTTATTACGTGGTGATAATGGCTTAGATTATAAAGTGATTAACGCTGTTACTTTAGGCGCTGGCAGCAATGCTATTTCACTCCGCTGTACTATAGCTGGTATCAATAGCAACTTAATTGCAGGCCAAACCTTAACACTTATTGACCCTATTGCAGGCGTTGATAGTACTTTTACGGTAGATACTGCAGGCCTAACAGGCGGCGCAGAAATTGAAAGCTTAGATGCTTGGCGTGTGCGTGTAGTCGATGAATGGCAAGTAATTGTAAGCCGAGGCACACGCTCAGGTAAACCAGATGATTACCGAGCATGGGCAAAGCGTGCGCACCCAAGCGTAACTACCGCTTTGGTGCAGCCACATGCGTTGGGCTTAGGTACAGTAGTTGTACGGCCTATTTGTAATGGCTTAGCTAACCGCTTGCCAACAGCAGCTGTTATTACGGAGATACAAGCCATATTTGCAGATTTAGCACCAGCAACCGCAGATTGGCGTGTAGTAGCGCCACTTGTACATAATATTCAACCTAGTATTTACTTGCTGCCAGGCTTTGATACTGCTGCTAATAGAGCCGCAATTATTAGTGCAATCAATACCACTATTTTGGCTGAAACTAGCGAAAATGCCATTGTGGCCATGGCCGAGTTAGATGCTGCTATTGCCACGGTGACTACTCAATACACACGCATAGCGCCGCTAGCTGATATTAACATCGGCGCGGGTGAGGTATTTGTATTGGCGGGTGTTACATGGATACAACAGCAATAATTAAAATGCTTAATCTCACCCAATATTCAGCTCGCAACTTTGCAGATAGTCTTAAAAACTTACTGCCGCCAGGCGCTGCATGGCAATGGCCTATAGGCGGCTTTGGTGATGCATTTTTACTAGCGCAAGCCCAAGAGTTTGCCCGTATTGATGCCAATATTCAGCTGGTCATTAACTATGCTGTTACGATTCATTACCCTGCAAATTCAAGCTGGACACTAGCAGATTATCGCCAAGTAGCCAATGATGCCTTAATTGGTATTACTGAAGCCTTACCAAGAAAAATGTTTGCAATTGGCTCAAAAGTTAGCCAACGGCTTTGGAGTATCAATGCACCAAATACTACATTTGACGTACCACTAGTGCAGGTTGATCACTTAATTGGCCCATTCAAAATAGGCAGTAAAGTGGGTGAGCAGCTTTGGGGTCACCGCAGCCGCTATATTATGCGTGTGCGCTATTATCAATCGGTAGTGAACCCACAAATACTTTTTAACGCGCTCAATGCCTTTAAGCAAGCGCATGTTTTTTTATGGTTTGAAGATATAACAGGCGCTGGAGGCGGTGTAAATTATGCATAAAATTGACGGAGCAGGAAACCTAAATGGCAACTTTGTAAATGAGGATGCTGCCATAAATCGCCCACCTACTGAGGTAACAGCAGATTGGATGAATGCAGTGCAAGAAGAGCTTGCCAATGTAATTATACAAGCAGGCTCAGCTTTAAATAAGCCTGATAATACTCAGCTAATACAAGCGATTAACCAGCTTTTTTTAACTCAAAATAACAGCCCCGCCTACCGTGATGTATTAGTTATCAGCACGCCAACCACACTAACCCCTGCTGATTTAAATAGGTTAATTGTGTTTAACGGCACAGTAGCAACAGATGTAAATTTACCATCAATTGCGCTTTGCCCAATAGGCTCAGTATTTGCGTTTAAAAATATGTCGGCCACTTCATCAATAGAATTGGTAGCTAATGGCACCGACGTATTTGACGGTGTAAGCTTAGCTAACGTAATTACTATTCAGCCATCACAAACATTGTTAATTGCTGCTGGCGAAATTGTTGTAGAAGGCGTTTTAGCCACCTGGCTAATTGTAGAAAAAGCAAATGAAAGCCCAAAATTTTCAGGTGTAGTCAATATCAGCACTAGCACTACACTCTCAGCACAAGAGGCCAATAAGTTAATTATCATCAACGACCAAATTGGGCTTATAAATCTTGAATTACCATTACGAGAATTCTTACCCACTGGCGCAAGATATTATTTTAAAAATAACAGCCAAACGTTTAATGCGGTTGTTAGATGTGATAGTCTTGGCGATGGTGTTGATAGTTTTGATAATGTGAACAACAGCACAGTAATTACTCTATTGCCAGGTGAAACCTTTGTTATTGCAGCTGGTGAAGCAATATCTAACCCAGCAATTGCTAATCGTAAATGGTTGGTGACGAGCGGCACAGCTAATTTTAGTGGTGGTGTAGTAGGCGCGCAAGCTTGGCAAAATATGACTGCAACTAGGTTAGAAAATGTTAATTATACCAATTCTACAGGGCGCAATATTTTTCTAAATCTTTTAGCAAATAGAAATATTATCGCTAATGGTGAGTTAATAGTAATTGTAGATGGTTTATCTATCGTTATTGCATGGTCGAGTATCAACTCAAATGATGGGCCAGTTGCAGGCTCAATAATAATTCCTAATGGCGCTGTGTACTCTGCCAGTTCTAGCAACGGTGCGATTATTGCTTGGCATGAGTTTAGATAACTAAATAAGGACAATAAAATGAAATATTACAAAGATGCAAACAACCATGTTTTTGCCTATGCAGCTGATAATTCGCAAGACCATTTAATTTTAAATAAAGTGTTAATGACACAGGCAGAGGTTGATGCATTATCAATCATTGTGCCACCTACAGCACTAGCCATCACGATGGCTGAAATTCAAACACTAGAAGCCAGCATCACTCAGCGCCGCCTACGTGAAGCCCTGCTAGGCGTAGATAATGGCTGGCTCGCAGGCATTGATGCGCAGATTGTAGTATTGCGTGCCAGCCTAGTTTAATCACAAATTAAAAAACAGGGCGAGTGGCCTTAATCTAGCAGGATTAAAACCACCCATCTCACCGTAACAGTAGTACGGATTAACCAAGACCCTGCCACCCACGTGGGCAGCGTCATTATAGGTGACCCGTATGACATATAGAAAGAGCAACACAGAATTTAGATGTAGTAAATGCAATAAAAAGTTAGCTGAAGGCATTGTAGTAAATCTAGGTATCAAATGCCCACGCTGTGGGTTAATAAATCAATATGGAGCGTCATGAACGCCTATACAACTATATAGGAGTCATCATGGCGAATCAAAACCGCTCATTAACAACCCAACGTAAATCACCACTGGCATGGGTCGGTGGTAAATCCAAACTCACCAGCACCATCATCCCTCTAATACCCAAACATACATGTTACGTAGAGGTATTTGCAGGTGCTGCGTGGGTACTCTTTCGTAAAGACGCCAGTAAGGTAGAAGTCATCAACGACATCAACGGCGACTTAATCACACTTTACAGAGTCATACAAAATCACTTAGAAGAGTTTGTGCGCTACTTCAAATGGTCACTAGTGAGCCGCGAAGAATTTGCAAGGCTACAGCGCATAGATGAAAGTACACTTACGGATATACAACGCGCAGCACGCTTCTACTACCTAGTAAAAAATGCCTTTGGCGCTAAAATAGTTAGCCAAAGCTATGGAGTATCCAACAGCACAAAACCGCGCTTAAACCTACTACGGCTAGAAGAGGATTTATCAGAAGCCCACCTACGCCTAAGCCAAGTCAACATAGAAAACCTACCCTACCACGAGCTGATAAAACGCTACGATGGCAAAGACGTATTCTTTTATATAGACCCACCCTATTGGAACTGCGAAAACGACTACGGCAAAAACCTATTCACCAAAGCCGACTTTGAACACCTAAGAGACCTACTAAAAGACTGCCAAGGCAAATGGCTAATCAGCATCAACAACGTGCCACAGATTAAAGAACTATTCAAAGGCTATGAATTTAAAGAAGTAAAAACAAACTACAGCATCAGCATGAACAAAGGCAAACAAGTCACCGAACTACTCATAGCAAACTACAAACTAGAGTGATGATACTTAGATAAAATTAAAGCCACTTTGAAGTGGCTTTAATCATGCTATAAATAGTGTTTAAATTACATATTTATTGTCATCCTAAATTCAATGCTTTTCAGGTGTTTATTATCATCCGAAATTCAAACCTAAATCATCCGAAATTCAAACGCGCTTTACTCAGAAGTCGGTATCCAGTGGCGTTAAGTCACTAGATTCCGTGTCAAGCACGGAATGACGGGTAACTTGAGGCTCCAAAATGAAAAACGGGCAACAATTTATGCGCATTGTGTTGTTTTTTGATTTACCAGTTACCACCAAAGTGGCGCGCCGCCATTACACGCGTTTTCATGCATTTTTATTACGCGACGGCTACGACATGTTGCAGTTTTCAGTTTATAGCCGACTGTGCAACGGCATGGATCAATCACAAAAACATTTAGTACGCATAGAGCAAAATTTACCACCAGAAGGCAGTATTCGTACACTTTGTTTGACCGATAAACAGTTTGGGCGTATGCAACACTGGATAGGAGCCCCTACCCAACACGAAAAAAAAGTGACTTCTCAGCAGCTTATTCTGCTATAAATGGGTGAAATTCACAAAGAAAAACCCGTTGATTTTTTTAAAATTCAACGGGTTATCCATTACGCAATTATAACCCTTCGGAATGGGGCTGGGGGCTATAACCACAGTTAAAGGAAGGCCGTCTTGTTTACGATTATAACCCTTCGGAATGGGGCTGGGGGCTATAACACAAACACTTGTGTAAACCCACCGCCGAAGATTATAACCCTTCGGAATGGGCTATAACCTATGACCATCAATATTTACTTATTGCTACTTTAGCGCCCATATTATTTTGAAGGTTTTTTTCAAAATAATATGGGCGCTAATTTTTCAGCAAGGCAATTTACCAACACAATTATCTCATTGCGCTCAAGTCTGATTTATACTTACATAACTCAATTATCTATACACAAATTTAAGCCAATATCATGCATAAAAACTTTAAAATAATTCTCTGGTTTGCAGTTGCAATATTAGGCGCAACGGCCATTAGTGCTATTGCGCTTAACCGTGGTGAGAGCATTAGTGCACTGTGGTTTATTGCGGCGGCAGCTTGTGTGTATGCCATAGCTTACCGTTTTTATGCGGCTTGGATTGCGGCAACGGTGCTAATGGTAGATGAAACCCGCGCTACGCCTGCTGAGCGTTTAGATAATGGGCGTGATTTTATACCCACCAATAAATGGGTGGTATTTGGGCATCACTTTGCCGCCATTGCAGGGCCTGGGCCGTTGGTTGGGCCTACGCTTGCGGCGCAATTTGGCTATTTACCAGGCACGTTGTGGATTTTAATTGGCGCGGTGTTGGGTGGTGCAGTGCAAGATATGGTGACGCTATTTTTCTCTACCCGCCGCAATGCCCGCAGTTTGGGGCAAATGGCGCGCGATGAAATTGGCCCAATCGGCGGCGCTGCGGCGTTAATCGGCACGTTTTTAATTATGATTATTTTAATTGCGGTGCTGGGTTTGGTGGTGGTCAATGCCATGAAGCATAGCCCATGGGCGACTTCTACCGTGGCGGCGACCATTCCTATTGCCATGCTAGTGGGTTTTTATATGCGCAATTTTCGCCCAGGCCGCGTGTTAGAAGCGTCGCTAATTGGCGTAATTTTACTATTGCTAGCAGTGGTGGGCGGTGGCTGGATAGACCATCAACCAACCTTGCGTACGCTATTTGACCACGATGGCTTGCCGCTGGCTTATGCGATTATTGCTTACGGTTTTGCGGCGGCGGTGATGCCTGTATGGCTGCTACTTGCACCGCGCGATTATTTATCTACCTTTGTAAAGCTCGGCACAGTCACTTTATTAGCCGTCGCCATTATTATTTTACAGCCGCACGTTCAAATGCCAGCGCTCACACAATTTACAGATGGCACAGGGCCAATTTTTGGCGGTAAGCTTTTCCCCTTTGTATTTATTACTATTGCATGCGGCGCGATTTCTGGCTTTCACGCGCTAATCGCCTCTGGCACCACGCCAAAGTTACTTACTAATGAGCGTGATATTCGCATGATAGGCTATGGCGCAATGTTGCTAGAAAGCTTTGTCGCCATTATGGCCATGATAGCCGCCACAGTGCTAGAGCCTGGCGTGTTTTTCGCCATTAACAGCCCCGCAGGCGTAGTGGGCAAAGAAGCCGTAGACGCAATTGCAAAAATCAATAGCTGGGGTTTTGCGGTTACGGTTGAGCAAATGAATCAGCTGGCGAAGGACATGGGCGAAAGTAGTTTATTTGCCCGCACAGGTGGCGCACCTAGCTTGGCGGTAGGCATGGCGAGCATTTTTGGCAGCGCATTTGGCAAAGGCATGTTGGCGCTTTGGTATCATTTTGCCATTATGTTTGAGGCGATTTTTATACTCACCACGCTAGATGCAGGCACGCGCGTAGGCCGATTTATGTTGCAAGATATGTTAGGCAATGTGTGGCCAAAAATGGGTCGCACCTCATGGATGCCGTCCGTGATATTCACCAGCGGGCTAGTGGTGGCAGGTTGGGGCTACTTTTTATATATCGGCGTGATAGACCCTAACGGTGGCGTCAATATTTTATGGCCATTATTCGGCATAGCGAACCAAATGCTCGCCGCCATTGCCTTATGTGTAGCAACAGGTATTTTGGTGAAATCTGGCAAATTAAAATATGCTTGGGTAACAGGCCTACCGCTGGTTTGGCTAGTGATTGTCACCAGCACCGCCGCCTGGCAAAAGATTTTTAGCGATGATATTCGCGTAGGCTTTTTTGCCGCCGCCAATGATTTATCTGCCAAATTAGCGGCTGGCACACTGCCTGCGGACAAAGCCGCAGTTGCGCCGCATTTAATATTTAACCAGCAATTAGATGCTTATTTAACCATGTTTTTCGTAACAGTTTTATGGATAGTGATTTTTGATATGCTGCGAATGACGACAAGATATTTAGCAGGTAAACCATTATTGCCGCTAACAGAAGCGGCGCACGAGCCAAGCCGCTTGGTAGAAAACTGGGTAAGGGATTAAACTGTTTTTAAGCTGAAATTATGTTGAGAAAACTAAAACACCACTTCAAACACCTCTGGCACATTTTTCGCCGCCTAACTGGTGACGATGCTTACGATGTGTATTTAAAACATCATGCTGAGTTTCACCAAAGCAGTGTAGATGCACCGCCAGTACTCACGCGCAAAGAGTTTTTTAAGCTCTGGCAAGAGAGTAAATGGAAAGGCGTAAAACGTTGCTGCTAATCAACCGCAAGCACTGCCTTTATGAACGTTGATAAATTTTATCAATATTCATCTCATCTAACTCAGTAGGTGCATCTAAATCGTACTCTGATGTTTGGCTGCTAGTACTCAGCACGTTTACTTCCATTGGCTGGTAAGCCGCGATAATGTAATTTAATTGCGGTTCTTTTTTAAAGATTATTTCGAATAAGTTTTTCATTTTCAGTCATTCCAAAATAGTGACAATGACTAATATGCAAAGTGCGTGCCAATTATTCTGCGCAATTTTTGAAATGTATTATTTTTTAACTTATTGATTTTTAATAAAAATTATTTTCATGTAAATTGAGTTAAAAAAACTAGTGTTGTATTACCAATATAAATGATAGTTTTTCATCGCTCTACGATATGGCTAAGAAAATTTTTGTTGGTACGCCTTAATCCACATCCAAATTCCCAACAAAATCATCGGCAAGCTTAACCACTGGCCCATGCTCAGACCCATAGAAAGCAAGCCCAAATAACTATCAGGCTCGCGAGCGTATTCTACTAAAAATCTGCCCGCGCCATAGCCCATTAAAAACACAGCAGAAATCGCACCAATAGGGCGTGGCCTGCGGGCAAACCACCAAAGCACAGCAAACAGCACAATGCCTTCTAACGCAAATTGGTAAAGTTGCGAAGGGTGACGTGGCAAGTTATCAGCCTGTTGAAAAATCATACCCCAAGGTAAATCCGTCGGCCGACCCCACAGCTCACCATTGATAAAATTACCCATACGGCCAGCGCCCAAACCCAGCGGCACTAAGGGCGCGACAAAATCCATAATTGCCAGCCATTTAAGCTTATATTTACGCGCAAACACCCACATAGCCACCAACACGCCCAAAAACCCACCATGAAAACTCATGCCGCCCTGCCAAACTTTAAAAATATCGATAGGGTTAGCCAAAAAATTACCAGGCTGATAAAACAACACATAACCCAACCGCCCGCCTAATATCACGCCTAGCGCACCAAAAAACAGGGCATCATCAAGCATAGGTAAAGTCCAGCCATGCCAAGCACGATGGTTAATTTGCCACTTACCCAAGCCCAAAAATGCCAAAAAAGCCGTCAAATACATCAAGCCATACCAATGAATACCAAACGAGCCAATGTGAATTGCAACAGGGTCAAACTGAGGGTGAACAAGCATGGGGAAAAAGCGCAATAAATGAAAGGTAGAATTTTACCTAAGTTTTAATCGATAAAGGTTTAAATAAAATAATAATGCGCGTAAATGTGAGCATAACAGGTGGCAGAAAGCACAACGAAACCCATAACTAAAAACTTACAAGCCATACTAAACTAAATACGCCGCCCAAGATTAAAAACAGATGCTCTGCGAGCCAACAACCATGCGGCTTGCAGAGCATTAGTTTTGAATAAGTCTAACGTTTGACATAAGGGCGCAGTTAGGAATCCCGTTTGAATGATGGGTTAGCCATTAGCGTATGTAGAACGGAACTAGAAATAATAAAACGCCTAGAACCATACAAGTGCCAGCCCAAAATCCCGCTACCTTGCCAGACTTTGCCCACAGTGACATAGGGGTTAACCCCAAGATAATGGTTGCAATACCAATGACTATAGCCTCAAAACCATCAGCAGTAACCTCAGCACCGCCGAGCTTGCTTGTGTATCCATAGTAGTGCTCAGTAATTATGATGAAAACACCATAAGCAAACATAAAGGCACTCATGCCAGCGGCAAGCCATTTGGCTAAGGGAGAAATTTTTTCAGGTTCAATAGAAGTCATGTTTGTTTAAAATGGCTAACGTTTGAATTAAGGGGCGCCGTTAGGCGTCCCGCTTGATGGATGGGTTAGCCATTTTCACTGGAAAACAGGCCTAAAAAAGCTACGCTCATAGCTGATGATGCAACGCGTGTCTTCTGCGTATTTGAACGCAGCTAGACATTCTGGGTCTTGGAGTGATTTGGTTCTGTATTCTTCGTACAGTGCCAAACTTGGAAAAGTGAACATTGCTAATGCAACGTTATTTGCACCCTCCGATGGTAGAAAATAACCATGGTGTTTGCCACCAAATTTCTCAACGAGTGGAATCCAGACTTTTCCGTAACTTTCAAACTCTTTGAGTTTGAAAGGATCAATGATGTAGCGCAGATAGCAGGTAACCATTATTTTCTCTGAAGGGCTAACGTTTGAATTAAGGGGCGCCGTTAGGCGTCCCGCTTGAATGATGGGTTATGCATTTCTACTCACTAAAATCTTTGTATCGAAAAGTACGAAACTCACCCTTATAGATATATTCTTTCGCAGCCTCTGATTTTGCTTGAAAAAATAAATCCACATCGTTCTTTTTTATATTGTAGTGGCGCTTATCTAGAAAGCCGACACTAACCAAGGTGGGGTGTTTAAGCAATGGAGTTAAATCGCCATTGATTATATTAGTATCTACAAATCTGAAATCTAGAAGATTGGGCATGTCTTTTAAAAAATTTAGATTTTCTAGGGGGCCGCAACTGTTTAAGCATAAAACTTTTAATTTATGTAAATCAAATAACTCTCTAGTTGGAATGAACTTTTTTGATGTATTTATATGTAGCCACTCAATGTCGTTTTTTATCTCCGATAACCCTCTATCACTTTCTAGTTTTAAACAATAATCCAATTCCAAGCGTTTAATTTTGCCTAATCTGGATATACCAGAAAATGACTTGATATTGGCAAAATTTAATTCTAAATATATTGCGGAATTTATACCAACCAACTCTTCAAGACCTTCCCCTTTTGTCTTGAATTTGTGAACGTTAAAATATGTTCCTTTAACAGTCTCTACTATAGCTGACTTGCCTTTAACGAATTCAAAAGAGCTGTATTCACCAGCAGGTAATTGCTCTTTCCAGATAGTGTTACATTTCCAGTCCATCAATAACCTTCATTTCTTGATGCATAACGTTTGAATTAAGGGGCGCCGTCAGGCGTCCCGCTTGAATGATGGGTTAGCAAGTACTCATAAAAATACATACATATCCTCACATCCACTTCTAGGAGATGTAAATTTCCAACTATCTATTCTATAAGTATCTTTTGGAATATGGATAGAGTAAGAACAATCTTTTTTTACTCGTGTTTCTAACTCGATGTTTTTTTCATCTTCATAAATTTTTTTCCAATTTTCACCAAATCCTAAAGCTGGGTCGTATTGGCGCCCTATTAATGAATTTAGATAGTTCTCAATATCAGCCACTTTCATGTGATGCGCGCAGGAGCTTAAAATAGCTGGTAATAGTATTATCAGAGTAACAAATACAATTTCTTTGCTCTTAATTCTTAAGTAATTGCTCATAAATGCCATGAGTTGCTAACGTTTGACATAAGGGGCGCCGCAAGGCGTCCCGCTTGATGGATGGGTTAGAACGCTTTTATACATTTTCGCCAGACAAGGCTCGGTCTAGTAAACTTTGCATTCCGATAAGAATTCTCTGATGTTCCAGAACAGCAGCATCATTTGTATTTATCCTTTGTTGTAGTAGGTCGTTACCAGCTTCATCTGTAAGTGAAACTCCTTTAGTATTTATTTTTAAAAGAGTGTCTCTATATTCAGTTAGCTGGGCAAGTGCTGCTTTCCACTGGGCAACATAGGTTGTTAAATCATTAATTCTTTGCTGAGTTGGCATTTCAGAGTCCTTGAGTTCTAACGTTTGAATTAAGGGGCGCCGTTAGGCGTCCCGCTTGAATGATGGGTTGGGCAGTAACTATAAATCACTTGGAGTGAAAAATATATTTGGGCCACCACAATTAACAAAATAAGTGTTTGGTTTGCTGACACTTTTATCGGCATATTCAACATTTGCACACTGTCCTGAATTTAGGAATTTTGTTGCACCTTTATAAAGTATTTTAATATCATTTTCGTTAAGACCATTTTCACCGACTTTAGGGATAGCGTCTTTTAATATGCGTGGGTCTGATTTAATTGTTGGTTGAGCAAGGTCGGATGGTCGTGTGGTTGAAAGTCCTTTAATTAGAACCCAACGAGCAACCTGTCCTTTTTCACCTTCGACTTCACCGTCATAGTATTTAGAAACGCGCCCCCAGTTTCCTTTAACTTCTAGTACATCAACTTTTTGCTGCCGATATATTCGGTTTGTGACTTTTCCTTTTGGGTTTGGTGCTAATCGTTCTTCAAGTGCTGTTTCTTTTACAAAGTAAGTGCCAGTTTTGAATTCCTTAGCAAATACAGGGTATGTAAAGAACATGGCTAATAGCAATATTGAAACTTTTTTCATTCGTGACTCCAATTTGGTTTTAATGCCCAACGTTTGAATTAAGGGGCGCCGTTAGGCGTCCCGCTTGAATGATGGGTTAGGCTTTGCAAAGCTACTGAAAAACACTTGCATACCAATATGCCTCTTTGTTTTTTAACCATGATTCATTTTCTGGGGTTACAAATTTCGCCAACTCTTTCATGTTGCCATTGTAGCGAGAATATATAGCTACTAACTCACGAAGGGATGTTTCCGAAACTACATCATTGGAAAGCTCAATATGTAACTCTCGACCTACACCAGTTACCGATTTAACTTCGGGAATACCATTTAGCCAAGAAAAAAAGGCAGCTTCATCGGCTCTTGAGTAATAACTTAATGGTGCGTGCCAAATTAAATGCATTTATGCCTAACGTTTGAATTAAGGGGCTGGCGCTAGCCAGTCCCGCTTGAATGATGGGTTAGGTTTAAACATTTTTTGATTTTCTCCATGCATCAAATCGCGAGTTTGCCTCGACAACTAAACACCATTGTAACCAACCAATTACGCCAGCAACAAACGTAGCAAAAACAGAACCATTTGGAATAATGTGAAATGAGAGCAGTGCTAAGGGCAAACCTGTGAAAGTTAAATATAAATGGCCAGCTTTACCATCGCCGTAACCAAATGCAGAAAGAAGAATGCAAAGCAAAACCCAAAGGCCGTAAAACAGAGCAACTTTTTTTGTTATAGAGCTCATTGGTTATTGAAACCTAACGTTTGACATAAGGGGCGCCGCAAGGCGTCCCACTTAATGGATGGGTTAGGGCAAGCAACTTAACAGCCACCAAAGCCAAAACCACCACCGAATTAAAAACCAAAATAGCGCGACCAAACAACAAGCCCCACCAACCGAAAACTAAACGAAAACTACAAACAATAAACCACCACAAAACCAAGCTTAAACTAAACCCACAGAACTTAAAACAACCCCAAACCAAAAGCCCAAAAGCACCTAAAACCCGATGCCCTGCGACCCAGCAAACATGCGGCTCGTGGCGGCATTGTTTTTAGCTAGCCCTAACGTTTGAATTAAGGGGCGCCGTTAGGCGTCCCGCTTGAATGATGGGTTAGGGTAAAGCTGCCAACGAAGTAAAAACATACCGCACCCCACAAAACTAAAAAGGTTAAATAGCCACAGCACTATAAACTAAGGTAAAAATTTGCAGCCATAGCAACGGCGACACCAAAAAGAGCGAACGCAACAACCCAAATGCTTAATTTACTACGTTTCTCGTTTGCTGGGTCGGTGTTTGGAGAAAAGGCGTAAAGTAGGCGCCTTAAAAAAGGCTCGTTGCCTCCACGCTTTACCAAACGATAACGCAATAAAAGAGTAACAACTAAAGCTACCCAAATAGCCCACCAATAGTTTTTAATTAACTCTATCAATGTGAAACCCTAACGTTTGACATAAGGGGCGCGCTTTAGCGCGTCCCGCTTAATGGATGGGTTAGGGCAAGCAACTTAACAGCCACCAAAGCCAAAACCACCACCGAATTAAAAACCAAAATAGCGCGACCAAACAACAAGCCCCACCAACCGAAAACTACACTAAAACCACAAACAATAAGCTACCACAAAACCAAACCTAAACTAAGCCCGAAAAACCTAAACCACCACCAAACCAAAAGCCCAAAAGCACGAAAAAGCACCTGCCCTGCGGCCCAGCAAACAAGCGGCTCGTGGCGGCATTGTTTTTAGCTAGCCCTAACGTTTGACATAAGGGGCGCCGTCAGGCGTCCCACTTAATGGATGGGTTAGGGCAAGCAACTTAACAGCCACAAAAGCCAAAACCACCACCTAATTAAAAACTAAAATAGCGCGACCAAACAACAAGCCCCGCCAACCGAAAACTAAACGAAAACCACCAAACAATAAACTACCACAAAACCAAACCTAAACTAACCCCGAAAAACCTAAACCACCACCAAACCAAAAGCCTAAAAGCACCTAAAACCTGATGCCCTGCGACCCAACAAACAAGCGGCTCGTGGCGGCATTGTTTTTAGCTAGCCCTAACGTTTGAATTAAGGGGCGCCGTTAGGCGTCCCGCTTGAATGATGGGTTAGCCTTTTGCACCCTTGTACACCTTTAACGCTCTGAGTACGCTCAGAGATTCACTAAGTTTTGATAAGGATTGGGATGCAGCTGCGGATTCTTGAATGTAGGTTTCGGCATTGGATTTGATTGAACTTAGAGCCTCCCGAAGCTCAACTAACTCCTCTAGAAATTCTATGTCTACTTCAGCTGTAACGAAGTCGTGCCCACAAGATAAACATTCACGACCACGCTGAAACCAATTTATGTCCTTATGTTTTGTGTAATGCATACGTTGCCCATAGTCATTCGGGTCAAGGGTTATCAGCGCTGCTGGCCAAGCCTTGCATGTGGTTATTTGTTTGCAAGCTGGGCAAAACATATCTGTTCCGCCTTTCGAAACTCTCATGTATTGCTCCTTCTATGGCTAACGTTTGACATAAGGGGCGCCGCAAGGCGTCCCACTTAATGGATGGGTTAGGGCAAGCAACTAAACAGCCACCAAAGCCAAAACCACCACCGAATTAAAAACTAACACAGCGCGACCAAACCACAAGCCCCGCCAACCGAAAACTAAACTAAAACCACCAAACAAAAACATACCACAAAACCAAACCTAAACTAAGCCCGAAAAACCTAAACCACCACCAAACCAAAAGCCCAAAAGCACCTAAAACCCGATGCCCTGCGACCCAGCAAACATGCGGCTCGTGGCGGCATTGTTTTTAGCTAGCCCTAACGTTTGAATTAAGGGGCTGGCTTTAGCCAGTCCCGCTTGAATGATGGGTTAGAGTTCATATTTTAATGTACTGAATTTCAACATTTGGCGGGATGCCTCTTGCTAAATATCCTTTGGTCAAAATTAAATCTTTAGCTTCGTCACCAATTGCAAAGCCACGTTCTTCAAAAGGTGGCCAGTTTTTTCTAATCCATCTCTGCAATTTACCAAAATAAGCATTTGCTTTTTTATGTTCTTTCTCCCGTATGTTTTTATACAGGAAATTATTGTATGAAATACTGCCTTGAATAATATAGTTTTCACCGTGATAATCCATCAAAAATGATTCAGCCCAACTTAGTAATGGGTCTTTGCCAGGACTAATCATTTTTTTGAAAAACTTATCTTTAGGATGTTTATAAGGGTGCAAATCATTCATTTTTAAAAATGAGATATACCCCCCTAATTCATCCTTATTTTTTTGCTTCCATTGCCCGAGCATGTTTGAATTTTCAGGATAAATAATTAATTCTAAAGAATCTATATATTCCCTTAACTTAAATTGGTCTTGTGGAGTAGCAAAAAATTGTGTGCTTGCCATATTAGCTCTAACGTTTGACATAAGGGGCGCCGCAAGGCGTCCCACTTAATGGATGGGTTAGGGCAAGCAACTTAATAGCCACCAAAACCTAAACCACCACCGAATTAAAAACTAAAATAGCGCGACCAAATAACAAGCCCCGCCAACCGAAAACTAAACTAAAACCACCAAACAATAAACTACCACAAAACCAAACCTAAACTAAGCCAGAAAAACCTAAACTACCACCAAACCAAAAGCTAACTAGAACAAAACAGATGCCCTGCGACCCAGCAAACATGCGGCTCGTGGCGGCATTGTTTTTGGCTAGCCCTAACGTATGGCATAAGGGGCGCGCTTTAGCGCGTCCCGCTTGATGGATGGGTTAGGCATTTGCACTGCCTTTTATAGACTTCATTATGTTCCGTAACTCTCTTGCTGTTTCGGAATGTGTTTTTTTGCTATTACTACAGCTAACTAGAGCCATACAGACGGGATTGCCATACTTAGAAACTACCCGTAAGAGCCAGCGATAAACAATAGGTTGAGTACTAATAAATTCATTAATGTCCTTAGGCACTATTACTACATATTTTGCATATCCGTAACTTAATGCAGTAATGCGTTCTATTTTTGACCACTCAATGAAACCTTTAAAAAATAAAGGAGATCGCACCATAACCCCTTTTTCATCAGCGAGTACCACAGGTAAACGGAATATGATTAAAGAAAATAATGATAAAGCAATTCCACCAGCCCCAAAGAGCCCCAAGGCACCGATGATACCGTCAAAAATGTGCCAACGTCTCCAACCAATCCCAAAACACATATCAGCCGACAAAAGTGCAGCTACAGTAGTAATAATTGCAGCAATACTGCAACGAAGGCAGATGAATTTTTTGTAATTTATATCTGGCATTTGATGCCTAACGTTTGACATAAGGGGCGCCGCAAGGCGTCCCACTTAATGGATGGGTTAGGGCAAGCAACTTAACCGCCACCAAAACCTAAACCACCACCGAATTAAAAACCAAAATAGCGCGACCAAATAACAAGCCCCACCAACCGAAAACTAAACTAAAACCACAAACAATAAACCACCACAAAACCAAGCTTAAACTAAAACCACAGAACTTAAAACAACCGCAAACCAAAAGCCCAAAAGCACCTAAAACCCGATGCCCTGCGACCCAGCAAACATGCGGCTTGCGGAGGCATTGTTTTTAGCTAGCCCTAACGTTTGACATAAGGGGCTGCGAAGCAGTCCCGCTTAATGGATGGGTTAGGGCAAGCAACTTTAAAGCCACCAAAGCCAAAACCACCACCGAATTAAAAACTAAAATAGCGCGACCAAACCACAAGCCCCGCCAACCGAAAACTAAACTAAAACCACAAACAAAAACATACCACAAAACCAAGCCTAAACTAAGCCCGAAAAACCTAAACCACCACCAAACCAAAAGCCCAAAAGCACCTAAAACCCGATGCCCTGCGACCCAATAAACAAGCGGCTCGTGGCGGCATTGTTTTTAGCTAGCCCTAACGTTTGAATTAAGGGGCGCCGTTAGGCGTCCCGCTTGAATGATGGGTTAGGCAATTTTTCATAGCTTTATATCGTAAGTAACCCATTTAGTTTGATTTGCTAACTTATCGTAAGTGCTTCTAGCACGGTAGTTGTTTTCAGCGGTAATCCAGCGGATAACTGACCAGTTTTTTTCTTTTCCTACTTTAGTTACGGCCTCAATAAGTTTTGTACCGACTTCATTGCCGCGAGCTGACGGCGTAACAAATAAATCATCTAAGAAGCCACCAAAGGTGGCTGACAACGGCCTAGCAAATGAACGGTAGTGAGCTAAACCAACAGCAGCTCCTTCGTTGGTTACTGCAATAAAACCGTTTACCTCATGACTTGTGTTATGTAGCCAAGACCAGACTTCATCGCGCATTTTCTGCGTTTGGCTTACTTGGTAAAACTCAGCATACGCTGAATACAGAGCACTCCATGATGCGTAATCTGACTGAACTAGTGGGCGGACAGTAATCATTATTGCCTAACGTTTGACATAAGGGGCGCCGAAGGCGTCCCACTTAATGGATGGGTTAGGGCAAGCAACTTAACCGCCACCAAAGCCAAAACCACCACCGAATTAAAAACTAAAATAGCGTGACCAAACAACAAGCCCCGCCAACCGAAAACTACACTAAAACCACAAACAATAAACTACCACAAAACCAAACCTAAACTAAGCCCGAAAAACCTAAACCACCACCAAACCAAAAGCCCAAAAGCACCTAAAACCTGATGCCCTGCGACCCAGCAAACAAGCGGCTCGTGGCGGCATTGTTTTACGAAGCCCTAACGTTTGACATAAGGGGCGCCGCAAGGCGTCCCACTTAATGGATGGGTTAGGGCAAGCAACTTAACAGCCACCAAAGCCAAAACCACCACCGAATTAAAAACTAAAATAGCGCGACCAAACAACAAGCCCCACCAACCGAAAACTAAACGAAAACCACAAACAATAAACCACCACAAAACCAAGCTTAAACTAAAACCACAGAACTTAAAACCACCCCAAACCAAAAGCCAACAGCATGAAAAAGTACCTGCCCTGCGACCCAATAAACATGCGGCTCGTGGCGGCATTGTTTTTAACTAGCCCTAACGTTTGACATAAGGGGCGCCGCAAGGCGTCCCACTTAATGGATGGGTTAGGGCAAGCAACTTAACAGCCACCAAAACCTAAACCACCACCGAATTAAAAACCAAAATAGCGCGACCAAACAACAAGCCCCACCAACCAAAAACTAAACTAAAACCACCAAACAATAAACCACCACAAAACCAAACCTAAACTAAACCCGAAAAACCTAAACCACCACCAAACCAAAAGCCTAAAAGCACCTAAAACCCGATGCCCTGCGACCCAGCAAACATGCGGCTCGTGGCGGCATTGATTTTAGCTAGCCCTAACGTTTGGCATAAGGGGCGCCGCAAGGCGTCCCACTTAATGGATGGGTTAGGGCAAGCAACTTAATAGCCACCAAAGCCAAAACCACCACCGAATTAAAAACTAAATAGCGCGACCAAACAACAAGCCCCGCCAACCAAAAACTACACTAAAACCACAAAACAAAAAACCACCACCAAACCAAGCTTAAACTAAACCCACAGAACTTAAAACAACCCCAAACCAAAAGCCCAAAAGCACCTAAAACCCGATGCCCTGCGACCCAGCAAACATGCGGCTCGTGGCGGCATTGTTTTTAGATAGCCCTAACGTTTGAGATAAGGGGCGCGCTTTAGCGCGTCCCGCTTGATGGATGGGTTGGGCAATACATTAACCGCCAACAGGAGTGCAAAGCTCAATTAAAGCCCCTTCAGGACAGCGAACATAAGAAACAACCTGCCCCCAAGGCTTAGTATCTGGTGGACTAACCTCAACTGCCCCAGCAGCAATAGCGGTTTTGTGACTTTCTTGCACTGACTGAGTAACGAAAACTAGCTCAATGCCTAATGGTTTTGAAGTTGAATTAACTGCAACATAACCATTGGGAAAGTTTGACGAACCGAGCACATGAGAAGCAAAAGCCAGCGTTGTTTCTCCAGTCTCAAGCTCGCCGTAGTCTCCAGCCTCGTGTAAGTAGCGAAGTGGAAAACCAAAAGCCTTTTTATAAAACGCGAGCGAAGAAGCAACATTACTGACATAAACGATGGTGTAGCCAAATTTCATAAGGAATCCTTTTTATGCCCAACGTAAAGCTAAGGGGCGGGCGCGATAGCGACCGTCCCGCTTGAGCGCCATGTTAGCGCGGGGTGAGTTCATAGACATGCGCGATATGCAAGGATTTCCGCAGTTGCTGCCTCTGCCAGTTTTGCTGGATCAATACCCATTGCTCGAAATGTACGTGCGGTTACGCCATATTGAGCAGACGTAGCCGCCAATAGCACATGCGCACTTAATAGTGGGGCTGTCGAATCTGCTTTTTGTTCCTTCTTCATGATTTCTCGCGTCAATGTTTGCATTAAGGCTTGAGCCGAAGGTTGAGTTTTATAAAGCCCTTGGCTGGTGGGGATGGGTGTTACCTCGCCAGAAATTTCAGTATCGCGGGGTAAAGTAATGCCTACATTTTGCAGCGCATCTTCGTATTGTTGGGCAATGGCAGCGCGGAAGCTGTTCGGGTCAGCATGTATTCGCATAAATGCCTTGCGTGCCGTACCGTCGGGCAAAGCCAAGGCCGACAGAACAAAATGTTCAGCTCCTGGTTCCTTTTGGCTTTCGGCATTGGCAAGTTTTTCGGCCTCAAAGCAAAGTGTTTTGATTGTGCCCATATCGCGCAAGCGCTGTCTGACGGTTTTGAACATGGGAATTCCTTTCATGAATCTGTTTTGGAATGAACGTTTGCTAATCGCTTATGGGCTGCTTGTTTGGATACACCAAGAGCTTCAGCAATATGTGACCATGACCACCCTTGTTCAAGCGCGACGTTGACGGCGCTATGTTCCAACTTATCTGCCAGCACACGAAGTGCTACAACGGCTGCTAAAGCTTCGGCAGGTTCATCGGGTGAAGGAAGTGATTTAAGGCTGATCATGCGTCAATGATAGTTGACGAATTGGGGCTTGTCAACAAACATTGACGACATGTGTCGAGCGCGCGCTAACGTTTGACATAAGGGGCGCGCTTTAGCGCGTCCCACTTAATGGATGGGTTAGGGCAAGCAACTTAACAGCCACCAAAGCCAAAACCACCACCGAATTAAAAACTAAAATAGCGCGACCAAACAACAAGCCCCGCCAACCGAAAACTAAACTAAAACTACAAACAAAAACATACCACAAAACCAAACCTAAACTAAGCCCGAAAAAACTAAACTACCACAAAACCAAAAGCCCAAAAGCACCTAAAACCCGATGCCCTGCGACCCAGCAAACAAGCGGCTCGTGGCGGCATTGTTTTTAACTAGCCCTAACGTTTGACATAAGGGGCGCCGAAGGCGTCCCACTTAATGGATGGGTTAGGGCAAGCAACTTAACAGCCACCAAAGCCAAAACCACCACCGAATTAAAAACTAAAATAGCGTGACCAAACAATAAGCCCCACCAACCGAAAACTAAACGAAAACCACAAACAATAAACTACCACAAAACCAAGCTTAAACTAAAACCACAGAACTTAAAACAACCCCAAACCAAAAGCCCAAAAGCACCAAAACCCGATGCCCTGCGACCCAGCAAACATGCGGCTCGTGGCGGCATTGTTTTTAGCTAGCCCTAACGTTTGAGTTAAGGGGCGCCGCTAGGCGTCCCGCTTGAATGATGGGTTAGCACAGCCAAATCTCGAGCAAGCATTTCCATGCACGAGTGGATGGAATAGACCTTCTTCGCAAAGACTTCGTCAGCTACGTTAAGTAAAAACACCTTGGACAATTCCTCCAGTCCCTTATTTACGGATTTGTAGCCAATTTCTGCCTGGTTAAGAGACTCGAAGAAATAAGCGATGGCAGCACCAGGAGATTGCTTTAATAGGCTACGCAATTTCCCATTTATACGTAGTTGGTTAAGGATATTTAGTAGTGCATCAATATCAGCCTGATCTTGACACTCAAAGTAAATATCATTCATTGCTTTAAGTGATTTTAAAATACGTAACCGATATAGCAGCATTGGTTCTAAAGCCGAGTCTTTTGACAGAATGGTAGTAAGATTTATATGTGATAAATAAGCCAAAATATTTTTCCATTTAAAGTGTGGTTTCGTCTCACTATTAATAGATTCACTTCCATAGGCATTAGCCTTTCGGTATCGCTCCCTTGCAGTTCGGTAGACCGCGTTAACCTGTTCAATATCTTGTAGGTGAAGTGATTCAATCAAATGGTGTGTTTGAATAATTTGCTCTTCGGTTAATAATTTTATTGCTTTCTCAGCAACATCATCTTTAACGCCGTGTTCATTGTATCTACCTGACCGAAGGGAAAGTAGAAGAGATGATTTATACTCATCTGAAACGGACCGTGTTCTTTTTTTCACGTGTCTAATATTAAGGCACTTATCCAGCATTTGAGCGGCAGTTAATCCATCGTTTCCAAGATAAGCGGAACGCTCCGCATTGTGGCCTCCTTTGACTCTCAAAAAAGATAGCCGTTCAACTAGGTAGCTTAGATAAGACTCCGACTCGCCACTTAGTACAAAGGAAAAAATTGGCTTTTCTTCGTGCAGTTCGTTTCTTTGAAAAGCCTCTGCTAATCGAGTAAAGGCTATAAATACACTTTTGCTTTTAAGAGGTGCTGAACCTTGCATGCAAACTTCGTCGGCAACTATTGCGTAAGCAAATAGATACTTCAAAACATCCGATGGGGAGGCTTGACCTAGGCTTGTCTTAAGGTCTAGGTTGCCTCGAATGTCAATATCAAGCAGACCAAGATATACGCTACGGGATGCCATAGTTGTGTGCTAACGTTTGAATTAAGGGGCTGGCGTTAGCCAGTCCCGCTTGAATGATGGGTTAGAGCTAAAATTATGACAAAGATATAGCACCGATAACCAACGTAACTAAAAAAAGACACATAAAAGTATACCAGCTGAAGATTAAAACTTTGCACTGCAAAACGAAGCTTTTGTCGTTGGTTTTAAGAAAATCTCGGTTATTAAGGAAGGTAAAGAAATGATTTGCTTTGGTTGTTCTTGTCATGTAAATCCAATGTTCAGGCTGTCCTTGCGCCTGCCATAAATTAGGAAATTTGGACTTTAGTGATAAAACCACAAAAACATTAAAAACCACTAAGAGCGGAAATGCTATAAAGACGCAAGAAACAAGAAATTTAAATAAACTGACCATTAAGCTCTAACGTTTGACATAAGGGGCGCCGCAAGGCGTCCCACTTAATGGATGGGTTAGGGCAAGCAACTTAACAGCCACCAAAGCCAAAACCACCACCGAATTAAAAACTAACACAGCGCGACCAAACAACAAGCCCCACCAACCGAAAACTAAACTAAAACCACAAACAATAAACTACCACAAAACCAAACCTAAACTAAACCCGAAAAACCTAAACCACCACCAAACCAAAAGCCCAAAAGCACCTAAAACCCGATGCCCTGCGACCCAGCAAACAAGCGGCTCGTGGCGGCATTGTTTTTAGCTAGCCCTAACGTTTGACATAAGGGGCGCCGTTAGGCGTCCCACTTAATGGATGGGTTAGGGCAAGCAACTTAACAGCCACCAAAGCCAAAACCACCACCGAATTAAAAGCTAAAATAGCGCGACCAAGCAACAAGCCCCGCCAACCGAAAACTAAACTAAAACCACAAACAAAAAACCACCACAAAACCAAACCTAAACTAAAACCACAGAACTTAAAACAACCCCAAACCAAACGCTAACAGCACGAAAAAGCACCTGCCCTGCGACCCAGCAAACAAGCGGCTCGTGGCGGCATTGTTTTTAACTAGCCCTAACGTTTGAATTAAGGGGCTGGCTTTAGCCAGTCCCGCTTGAATGATGGGTTAGGCTTTTAGTCTTTATCTTGTGACTCCATAAATGCACGACGGAAACCCATTGGATTTGATATGCCAGGAATTGGTGCTTGTGGATTACCTGCGCCAGAAACGATTAAAGTGCCGTAATTGAAAATGCGACCAAGAATGCCTTGATTTACCTGAATGCTTTCAACTTTTGCGATGTTTAGCTCGACTGTATGGCGGCTGATAAAGCCGAACTTTGCAATTACTCGCTTATTGGTGAATGCTAATTCTGTTGTTTTATAGCGAATAAAAGCAACAAGCCAAAATATAAGACCAATACCAAAAGCAGCTAAAAAAAGAAACCCTAAAATGATAAGTGGAGCCAAAGACCAAAGGCTGACATTGCCTGTGTAAATTATTTTTTCGTCTTTAATTAGTGCGTTTTCAATGTAACTTGCCATTTTTTTTACCTTTTATTATTTTGGCGATTCAAAGGCATCACCATAGGCCTAACGTAAAGCTAAGGGGCGTGCGCGATAGCGACCGTCCCGCTTGAGCGCCGGGTTAGGCTGTATTCTAGAATTCAACAACTTGCACAGCTAAGGTTTTTTCTAATTACCCAGAACAGACTCCCTAAAAATATCGCCGAGGTGAAACCAGATGACCAATATAAGATTGGCATATATTCAATAGGTGCCGGCCATTTGTTTAAATAAATGCTTATTGGTAACCACCAAAATGAATATATCAAATCCGAGCCGACCGCTACAAAAGGGTAGGACATAGATTGGGGCCTTAGAGTCGTTGCAAACGCTGGAACTATGACTATACAGACAGCCAAACCAATAAGCCCATGGATTAAACAATTGACGACCAATTCAGCAAAAAATGAGGAGTTTTCATTTAGTAGAAATGGCTGTAAATAGCTGACGACAGGAAGTAAAAGTGATTGTGCACCCTCGTGAAGCACAGAAAATAGAATTCCGAATAGGACAGCGAACAGGATCGAGGCACGAGGACTGTTTTTTAAAAAAGCTCTTAGTTTGTTCATGTTTGTAATAATGCGCCCATCGAAGCTTAACGTTTGACATAAGGGGCGCCGAAGGCGTCCCACTTAATGGATGGGTTAGGGCAAGCAACTTAACAGCCACCAAAGCCAAAACCACCACCGAATTAAAAACTAAAATAGCGCGACCAAATAACAAGCCCCACCAACCGAAAACTAAACTAAAACCACCAAACAATAAACTGCCACAAAACCAAACCTAAACTAAACCCGAAAAACCTAAACCACCACCAAACCAAACACCCAAAAGCACCTAAAACCCGATGCCCTGCGACCCAGCAAACAAGCGGCTCGTGGCGGCATTGTTTTACGAAGCCCTAACGTTTGACATAAGGGGCGCCGCAAGGCGTCCCACTTAATGGATGGGTTAGGGCAAGCAACTTAACCGCCACAAAAGCCAAAACCACCACCGAATTAAAAACCAAAATAGCGCGACCAAACAACAAGCCCCGCCAACCGAAAACTACACTAAAACCACAAACAATAAACTACCACAAAACCAAACCTAAACTAAGCCCGAAAAACCTAAACCACCACCAAACCAAAAGCCCAAAAGCACCTAAAACCCGATGCCCTGCGACCCAGCAAACAAGCGGCTCGTGGCGGCATTGTTTTTAGCTAGCCCTAACGTTTGACATAAGGGGCGCCGTTAGGCGTCCCGCTTAATGGATGGGTTAGGGCAAGCAACTTAACAGCCACCAAAGCCAAAACCACCACCGAATTAAAAACTAAAATAGCGCGACCAAATAACAAGCCCCGCCAACCGAAAACTAAACTAAAACCACAAACAAAAAACCACCACAAAACCAAACCTAAACTAAAACCACAGAACTTAAAACAACCCCAAACCAAAAGCCCAAAAGCACCTAAAACCTGATGCCCTGCGACCCAACAAACAAGCGGCTCGTGGCGGCATTGTTTTTAACTAGCCCTAACGTAAAGTTGAGGGGCGCGCCGCTTTTGGCGTGTCCCTCTCGAACGCCATGTTAGGCATTACTTCATTGAATGGAAGCCAATCATATTGCCTTCCGTGTCCTGAGCAAGTGCGAAGAAACCGTGTTCACCGATGGACGTTTTTTCCTTGCATAAAATGCCACCATGCGCGGCGGCACGAGCGGCTTGCACAGCACAGTCATCACAACCAAAATATACTAGAGTGCCACTACCGCCAGGGGGAAAGCCTTCCATTTTTACCAACATGCCGCCCGCGCCGTAGGTGTTCATCCCAGTTTCTTTGTCCATGGGGAAGAACCACATGTCCATATCCATTTCCGCTGTCGGAGCGGGCATTTTTTCCAGCTTAACTGCGAGTACGGCTTCATAGAATGCTTTGGCGCGTTCCATGTCTTGTACGTAAATCTCAAAATGAACGACTGGATTATTATTCATGGCATTTCTCCTTTTGTGAGTAAGTTGTGATGAAGCCTAACGTTTGACATAAGGGGCGCCGCAAGGCGTCCCACTTAATGGATGGGTTAGGGCAAGCAACTTAACAGCCACCAAAGCCAAAACCACCACCGAATTAAAAACTAAAATAGCGTGACCAAACAACAAGCCCCGCCAACCGAAAACTAAACTAAAACCACAAACAATAAACTACCACAAAACCAAACCTAAACTAAACCCGAAAAACCTAAACTACCACCAAACCAAAAGCCCAAAAGCACCTAAAACCTGATGCCCTGCGACCCAGCAAACAAGCGGCTCGTGGCGGCATTGTTTTTAGCTAGCCCTAACGTTTGACATAAGGGGCTGCGAAGCAGTCCCACTTAATGGATGGGTTAGGGCAAGCAACTTAACAGCCACCAAAGCCAAAACCACCACCGAATTAAAAGCTAAAATAGCGCGACCAAATAACAAGCCCCGCCAACCGAAAACTAAACTAAAACCACCAAACAATAAACTACCACAAAACCAAACCTAAACTAAGCCAGAAAAACCTAAACTACCACCAAACCAAAAGCCTAAAAGCACCTAAAACCCGATGCCCTGCGACCCAGCAAACAAGCGGCTCGTGGCGGCATTGTTTTTAGCTAGCCCTAACGTTTGACATAAGGGGCGCGCCTTAGCGCGTCCCGCTTGATGGATGGGTTAGGCATTTTGCACACCTTTTATCCAGAGTTCTTCAAAATGCTCGGACTCAATTGGTGTAAGTTCAGATTTTAAAAATTGTTTACTACCCATATCCGTCCAAAGACCAGTGTTTCTTTCATTGGGTGAGCAAAATAGCATTTTGTTATTTTTATCTAGAGCAATCTCTCGTTGAGGCCACCCGTCATCATCAATTTCAATTAACCAAGTTGAAACCAAGGGGTAAAGTTTTTCAGTGTCAGGATTTGCTCGCGGAATAAAGAAAAACAACATTTTAAAAACTTTGACTCGCCAGTCATTCATTTTATCTTCAGTCCAGCCCGTAGCTTCATGTGTAGCACCGTAAAACATATCTGTTATGCCTAACGTTTGAATTAAGGGGCTGGCTTTAGCCAGTCCCGCTTGAATGATGGGTTAGGACAAAGCCTATTTGCACTGTGTTGGATAGCGTACATATTCAGCGGAATTTTTCGATACTTTGGCAGAACCTACCTTGCTTTCGCTAGTGCTGGCTTTTGCTAGGACAGCTTTAGCCTGTTCAGCTTTTCCAGTTTTTGACAGGGCGTCAGCGTAGTCCTTCATAACTGCGGAATACCCAGCGGGGTCAGCTTGTTCGAACATTTCAGCACCAAATGGAAATGCTTGATCAAAATAAGTTACTGCTTTTTCGTAACGTCCAACATCGTACGCATGCTGAGCCAACTCTAACTTCAATGGGAAAAGTCGTGTTGAGTTTTCACCATACGCTTTTGAGTATTGAGAAATAGATTCCGAAAATGCTTTTTCTGCATCGTCGGGCTGGCACATATTTCCATACACACGACCAAGCTTAGCAAGAACTTGCCCTTCTGCCTCTGGCCCCAAATGACCAATACGCGCATTAATTAGGGCGCGGGAAAACATCTCTCTGGCATGAGGCAAGTTTCCTTGCTGCATAGCACTTTCACCCTCGATAAAATAATTATTAGCTGTGCGTTGGTTAATTGGATTGGCACAACCCGAGATTAGAAGTGCAAAAACTAAGAGGAGTGATTTTCTTTTCATACTTATAAGCCCTAACGTTTGACATAAGGGGCGCGCTTTAGCGCGTCCCACTTAATGGATGGGTTAGGGCAAGCAACTTAACAGCCACCAAAGCCAAAACCACCACCGAATTAAAAACTAACACAGCGCGACCAAACCACAAGCCCCGCCAACCGAAAACTACACTAAAACCACAAACAATAAACTACCACAAAACCAAACCTAAACTAAGCCCGAAAAACCTAAACCACCACCAAACCAAAAGCCCAAAAGCACCTAAAACCCAATGCCCTGCGACCCAGCAAACATGCGGCTCGTGGCGGCATTGTTTTTAGCTAGCCCTAACGTTTGACATAAGGGGCGCGCTTTAGCGCGTCCCACTTGATGGATGGGTTAGGGCAAGCAACTTAACAGCCACCAAAGCCAAAACCACCACCTAATTAAAAACTAAAATAGCGCGACCAAATAACAAGCCCCACCAACCGAAAACTAAACGAAAACCACAAACAATAAACCACCACAAAACCAAACCTAAACTAAAACCACAGAACTTAAAACAACCACCAAACCAAACGCTAATAGCACGAAAAAACAACTGCCCTGCGACCCAGCAAACAAGCGGCTCGTGGCGGCATTGTTTTTAGCTAGCCCTAACGTTTGACATAAGGGGCGCGCTTTAGCGCGTCCCACTTAATGGATGGGTTAGGGCAAGCAACTTAACCGCCACCAAAGCCAAAACCACCACCGAATTAAAAACTAAAATAGCGCGACCAAATAACAAGCCCCGCCAACCGAAAACTACACTAAAACCACCAACAATAAACTACCACAAAACCAAACCTAAACTAAACCCGAAAAACCTAAACCACCACCAAACCAAAAGCCCAAAAGCACCTAAAACCCGATGCCCTGCGACCCAACAAACAAGCGGCTCGTGGCGGCATTATTTTTAGCTAGCCCTAACGTTTGAATTAAGGGGCGCCGTTAGGCGTCCCGCTTGAATGATGGGTTATGCGTTTTTTAACAATATGGATTGTAAAAAAGAAAAACACTAAAAATAAGAACCAATTGATGGTAACTGCCTCAATTTCGAACGGAACATTAACAGTAAAAGTTATAAATGCTAAATAGAGAAATAGTGTTGCGGCTATTGAGTAAAGTAATGGCTTTAAATTCAAAAACCTTGAAAGCAAAGCTGCAAAAATTGCACAACAAAGTGTCGTAGGTAATTTACTTAAAGAAATTAAAAAAACAGTAGCCAAATTGTTGCTTAATATAGATGTTAGCCAGTCAGGGACATGGATTGAAAAATCCAACGGTTCAACAATCAGAATAAAAGCTAAACATATTCCAATTGCGATAGAGGTAAAAATTGTTAATTAACTCTTTTTATGCATAACGTTTGACATAAGGGGCGCCGCAAGGCGTCCCGCTTAATGGATGGGTTAGGGCAAGCAACTTAACAGCCACCAAAGCCAAAACCACCACCGAATTAAAAACTAAAATAGCGCGACCAAACAACAAGCCCCGCCAACCAAAAACTAAACTAAAACCACAAACAATAAACCACCACAAAACCAAGCTTAAACTAAAACCACAGAACTTAAAACAACCCCAAACCAAAAGCTAACAGCACGAAAAAGCACCTGCCCTGCGACCCAGCAAACAAGCGGCTCGTGGCGGCATTGTTTTTAACTAGCCCTAACGTTTGAATTAAGGGGCGCCGCTAGGCGTCCCGCTTGAATGATGGGTTAGCCATAACGATGCATAAAACGACCATCAGTTTTGGGCTCACTGTTCTGTTTATTTTATTTATCCCATCTGCCTTGGTTGAAAAGGCCTGGCAACTCGATTGTCCCCTCCTTTAAATCAATTACGCATAGTCCTTCTGTGTAACTGCTGTCGCTTTTACTTTCTTTCTCTGCTAGCGAGATGACAAGCCGTCCGTCCTTCATCCAGTTACTCCTGTATTCCACGTGCTCCCCGTTTTCTGCTCTTTTTTCTTTGTAGAACTCCACGCACTTTTCTGAATATAGCTTGAGCTCGTCGCTCGAAGGGCCAGAGCAGCCAAAAACAGAAACTGAAAGTAATCCAAAAATACCAATTCTTGTAAAGCTGTTCATTTGCAATCCTTTATTATTAGATAAAATTTACCCCATTAAACCACTACGATCTAATGTCGTGGCTAACTTAGAGTTAAGTAGCACCATGTTAGCCAACATGGCGATAATTTTTGAGCGCCAGAGGCGCTGTTTTTGAAAATCGTGTAAACGCTTTTGTGTAAAATTGGTTTGCAATCCCATTTAACTCTTTCCCAATCGTGCTTGAGTAGCAAAGCAATGCGCTTTGAAAAATATCCAAATCCGATTTGTTCCCAGAAAATAACTCATCGAAGTGAGAAAGAATCCTATTGTCATCTTCATCATCTTTGGGGTTAATTGAAGTCGCCAATTTTCCACGTAGACCCGCGACCTTTCCCGGAACTGGTGATTTACTGTTTTCAAAGTAAGCCTCTGAAATTTCCTTTGTAATCTCCCGCATATTGTCTCGCCATTTTGCCCTCTCTTTTGTGACCTGCTCGATTTCTATAGATCTCTCGTCTTTACGCAGCGAAAGAAATGAAGCCACCCACCCAGCGATGACTGGCAACGAAACGCCAGCCAACAAGGATGGAATGTCTAAGGTGATGCTAGATGGTAATGTAATCATCGAGGTCTACTTAAAAGGCTAACGTTTGACATAAGGGGCGCGCTTTAGCGCGTCCCGCTTAATGGATGGGTTAGGGCAAGCAACTTAACCGCCACCAAAGCCAAAACCACCACCGAATTAAAAACTAAAATAGCGCGACCAAACAACAAGCCCCACCAACCGAAAACTACACTAAAACCACAAACAATAAACTACCACAAAACCAAGCTTAAACTAAACCCGAAAAACCTAAACCACCACCAAACCAAAAGCCCAAAAGCACCTAAACCCGATGCCCTGCGACCCAGCAAACAAGCGGCTCGTGGCGGCATTGTTTTTAGCTAGCCTAACGTTTGAATTAAGGGGCGCCGTTAGGGCGTCCCGCTTGAATGATGGGTTAGGCTAGGAAGCCAACCTTTTGCTG
>JABFRQ010000010.1 GCA_013141075.1 Methylotenera sp. | reverse complement strand
ATCGCTAAAGCTTATATTTCCCGCAACCAACAAGCGCGCCCGCTCGAGCAATAAGGCCAGTTCTGGCTCACTTAGTGCATTGAGCACAAACACTTGGGCACGACTTAGTAACGCACTATTGACTTCAAACGAGGGATTTTCAGTGGTTGCACCAATAAATGTAATTAAGCCGCTTTCTACAAATGGCAAAAAAGCATCTTGCTGACCTTTGTTGAAGCGGTGCACTTCATCAACAAATAAAATGGTTTTGCGGCCATGTTGCTGCAAGGTAAGCTCAGCGCGCTCTACTGCTTCACGAATATCTTTGATGCCTGATAACACGGCTGAAATGGGGATGAAATCAGCATCTGCGGTATTAGCAATTAACCGCGCCAACGTGGTTTTGCCTACGCCTGGCGGCCCCCATAAAATCATAGAGGGCAATTTTCCTGATTGAAACGCCAAACGCAGAGGTTTATTGGCACCTAATAAATGCGATTGCCCGACCACTTCATCTAAAGTTTTTGGGCGCAAACGCTCTGCTAAGGGGGCTTCAGGGCTAGCGGATTGGAACAGGCTATTCAAAATATTTCTTATGCCAGAGCTTATTCGCCGACGACATCCACACCTTTAGGCGGTTTGAATAAAAAGGTTTTTGGCTCAATCACAGGATTATGCACCACATTACTAAATACGATTTTTGTTTGGTGACCAAAGCTGTCTACCAAATTCATTTCTTGCAAAATATCGGCCTTAAAGCCTAATGAAATTTTATCAAATCCTGTATCTTTATTTTTCGGATTAGTACTTACCCAGTCTAAATTATCATTACGGTAAGCATTCACCAGCTTAAAATTTTCATCCAATTTTCCGTCACCCGCCAATAAAGACGCGGGGCTAGCGCCTAACGCTTTACTCAACTCGCGCACTGTAACTTGCGCTAATTCGGTATCGTAAAGCCATACTTGCTTGCCATCACTAATAATTTGCTGCTCATAAGGTTTTTGATAATCCCAACGAAATTTATTCGGACGGCTTAATTTCATTTCACCATATACATCTTGCACTTTTTGACCTTTTTTATCGGTCACAATTTGATGAAAACTTGCGCTCATAGCATGCGTTTTATCATAAAAGTTTTTTAAACTTGAAGCGCCATCTGCCTGTGCAACTGCTGGCAAAACTAATAGGCAAGTCAGCAGTAGCGTTTTAATCTTATGCATTCAATTCCTTAATTTAACTATCATTATGCGGTGTGAGCACTTCACGGTTGCCATTGCTTTGCATGGCTGAAACCAAGCCAGCGCGCTCCATATCTTCTATCAAACGTGCGGCGCGGTTATAGCCTATGCGCAATTGGCGCTGAACGCCTGAAATACTGGCGCGACGCGTTTTAAGCACAATGCTCACGGCTTCATCGTAAAGTGGGTCAACTTCTGCACCACCACTTGAGCCGCTATCGGTGAAGTCCGCCCCGCCTTCTTCAGCCTCGTTACTTAAGATGCCTTCAATGTAATTAGGTTCACCTTGTGATTTCAAGTAGTTCACCACTTTATGCACTTCAGCGTCAGACACAAACGCACCGTGAATCCGCACGGGGTAACCCGTGCCAGGCGGCATATAAAGCATATCCCCTTGACCTAGTAACGCTTCAGCGCCCATTTGGTCTAATATGGTGCGCGAATCAATTTTGCTAGAAACTTGAAATGAAATACGCGTCGGCACATTAGCTTTAATCAATCCTGTAATCACGTCTACTGATGGGCGTTGTGTAGCCAGCACCAAATGAATACCGCAAGCACGGGCTTTTTGTGCCAAACGCGCAATAAGCTCTTCCACCTTTTTGCCAACCACCATCATTAAATCGGCCAACTCATCAATCACCACCACGATTAACGGCATTTCCATTAACGGCTCTGGGTCATCTGGCGTCAAGCTGAAAGGATGCGGTATTTTCTCGCCCGCTTTTGCGGCGTCTCTAATTTTTTGGTTGTAGCCCGCCAAGTTGCGCACGCCTAACATAGACATCAATTTATAGCGCCGCTCCATCTCTGCAACGCACCAAGTAAGCGCGTTGGCGGCATGGCGCATGTCCGTGACCACTGGCGCCAGCAAGTGCGGAATACCTTCGTACACTGAAAGCTCGAGCATTTTTGGGTCAATTAAAATCATGCGCACTTGGCTAGCATCGGCTTTATACAGCCAGCTTAAAATCAGCGCGTTAATAGCGACTGATTTACCTGAACCTGTAGTACCTGCCACCAACACATGCGGCATTTTGGCAAGGTCGGCCACGGCGGGCTTGCCTGCAATATCTTTACCTAAACAAATCGCCAACGGCGAATTCACATCAGCATAAGCTTGGCTACTCATAATTTCAGATAAATACACAATTTGGCGTTTAGGATTTGGAATCTCTAACCCCATGCAGGTTTTACCAGGAATCGTTTCAACCACACGCACACTAATTACAGAAAGCGCTCGTGCTAAATCTTTAATTAAATTAGTGACTTGGCTACCTTTAACGCCTGCCGCGGGTTCTAATTCAAAACGCGTAATCACAGGACCAGGTTGCGCAGTGAGCACTTTGACTTCAATGCCGAAATCCATCAATTTTCGTTCAATTAAGCGCGAAGTAAAATCTAGCGTTTCGGCAGAAGGCAGTTCTACTGTGCCAGAAGGTTGATCTAACAAATGCAATGGTGGTAGCGTAGAATCGGGCAGCGATTCAAATAGCGGCGCTTGTTTCTCTTTTTGCACACGCGCACTTTGGGTGACTTCAAGCACTGGCGGCGTGATAAATACTGGCTCTCGGTCTTCAACACGTTTGCGTTCAGCTTGCACAAATTCTGTGCGCTCTAACTCAACCACCTTACCCGCTTTTTTATCTTGCCAATCTTGCCATTTAAATTTAATAAATTCGTAGCCAGCGATTAACCCCGCGCCAAATTTCTCGGTAATCATAATCCAAGACCAGCCTGTAAATAAGCTAAAGCCCACCACAAACATCACCAATAAAATCATGCTTGTACCTGTGTAGCCAAACATGCTGCGCAAGCCGCTATCGACCGCTACGCCTAGCATGCCGCCGACTTTATCAGGCAATGTGGCTGGCAAGCTCACTAAATGCCCCGCTTCTAGCGCACAAGAAGCAATAAGCAATAAAGCAAAACCAATAAAGTTAAAGAGTAAGAATGGCTTTTCACTTTGATCTACCGCTTCTAATTTCAAATATACAAACCACATGGCATAAAATGCCAACACCGCCCACCACCAAGCTGAAAAGCCAAATAAATACAACATCATGTCAGATAGCCAAGCGCCCACACTACCGCCAGCGTTATGAATTACCGCATTATCTGCCGCCACGTGTGACCATGATGGGTCATCTGCATGATAAGTAAATAAAATAACCGCCAAAAAAAGCCCGACCAACACCAAACCTAGCCACCACGCCTCTTTTAGCAAGGTTGCACTAATGGCGTGCGACTTAGTTACTTCGGCCTCGCGGCGCGCATTCACAGGAGCTGATTTTTTGAATAACAAGATAGCAAAACCTTACATGTTTAACTTAAATCAAATTATAGCAGTATCCAAAATTTAGTAGTATTAAAGTCGCCTGCTAACTAATACAATATCGTTCTAATTTCAACGGTGTTTTAATTGACTAAATACCTTGCAAAACTAGTTGATAGCACCAACATTACACTTAATTATTCTTTAGATTTATTTTACGATTTTTTTTAAAAGGCTTTCACTATGGCAACACGTCACGTCAAATTACTTATTTTAGGTTCAGGCCCTGCTGGTTATTCTGCGGCGGTTTATGCGGCGCGCGCCAACTTAAACCCTGTGCTGATTACAGGTATCGCGCAAGGCGGCCAGCTAATGACCACCACTGAAGTAGATAACTGGCCTGCCGACAATGACGGTGTGCAAGGCCCAGAACTGATGGAACGCTTTAAAAAGCACGCAGAGCGTTTTAACACTGAAATGATTTTTGACCAGATTCACACCACACATTTAGCTGAAAAACCGATTCGTTTAGTTGGCGATAGCGGCGAATATACTTGTGATGCACTGATTATAGCCACGGGTGCAAGTGCTAAATATTTAGGTATTCCTAGTGAAGAAAAATTTAGTGGTAAAGGCGTTTCTGCCTGCGCTACGTGTGACGGATTTTTCTATCGCAATCAAGAGGTTGCTGTGATTGGTGGCGGTAACACAGCAGTTGAAGAAGCGCTATATTTAGCAAACATTGCTAGCAAAGTCACATTGGTTCACCGCCGCGATAAATTCAAAGCTGAAGCAATTTTGGTCGATAAACTCAATGCAAAAGTAGCTGAAGGTAAAATCGTACTTGAAACATTCCAAACGTTAGATGAAGTGTTGGGCGACGACAGCGGCGTAACGGGCATGCGCCTTAAAAATGCAAACGATGGCACAACGAAAGAAATCAAACTCATGGGCGTGTTTATTGCCATTGGTCACAAACCAAATACCGATATTTTTGAAGGTCAGCTTGAAATGGAAGGCGGTTATATCGTCACACAAATGGGTCGCGCAGGCAATGCAACGGCCACTAGCATTCCAGGTATTTTTGCCGCAGGCGATGTGCAAGACCACATTTATCGCCAAGCGGTCACCAGCGCGGGCACAGGCTGCATGGCGGCGTTAGATGCTGAGCGTTATTTGGATAAATAAAGATGTTGTAGGAGCGACGACCCCGTCGCGAAGCAATATTGCAAATCGCGACGAGGTCGTCTCTCCTACATAAAAACTGCGCAAATAATTGTGGCTAATTCAATTGATGATGAAGAAAATCTGTTTTCAGAAGCAGTGAAAGACGCGCGGCCGTTGCCTTACAACAACCGCGCTATTCATCCAGTCAAAAAACCAAAGCCCATCCCCAAACAATTTCTGCGCGATGAGCGACAAGCGCTTATAGATTCATTGTCAGACCATTATATTCCCGCCTATGAGCTTGAAACAGGCGAAGAAATGCTCTATCTACGCGATGGCCACTCGCCAGATATTTTACGCAAATTACGTCGCGGCAAATGGGTGGTGCAAGCCAACATGGATTTACATGGCTTAATTAGCGATGAAGCGCGGCTCTACGTGGCAAGCTTTATTAGCGATTGCAAAAAACGCGGCATCCGCTGCATTAGAATCGTCCACGGCAAAGGCCTAGGTTCACGCAACCGCGAACCAATTCTCAAACAAAAATTACGTGGCTGGCTCATGCAAAAAGACGAAGTCATCGCCTACGCCCAAGCCAAACCAGAAGATGGCGGCAGCGGTGCGGTGATTGTGTTGCTCAAAGCCTAATGATGAGCAATTTAGATGATGAAATAATCTGCACATGTAGCGGCACCACACGCAGTAAAATTAAAAAATTGTTTAATGAAGGCATGGATATGGAGGCAATATCCAATTGGTCTGGCGCACTTTCAGGCTGCGGTGGCTGCGAGTGGGATGTTGCCGAACTTTTGAAAACGCTAGCTGAACAACAAAAAGATTAAACCTTAACAAAACACCTTAAAAACACATGCCCTGCAGACCGCATGGATATTGGCTCGCAGGGCATCTATTTTTAGATTTTTTTAGTAATAAACTGGCTATAAACCCAACTCACTCAAACTTGCATGGTCATCTGGCCTACGGCCTAGCGGCCAAAAGAATTTTCGCTCTGTTTCACTTATCGGCAAATCGTTAATGCTGGCATAGCGCAAGGCCATTAAGCCATTGGCATCAAACTGCCAGTTTTCGTTGCCGTAGCTTCTAAACCAATTGCCAGCAGCATCATGCCATTCGTATGCAAAACGCACCGCGATGCGGTTACCATCAAACGCCCATAACTCTTTAATCAACCTGTAATCATGCTCTTTTTCCCATTTTTTGGTTAGAAATTCTACAATTTTCGCACGCCCTTTTGGAAACTCTGCACGATTGCGCCATTGTGAATCGGGCGTATACACCAGTGAAACTCGCTGTGGGTCACGGCTATTCCAGCCATCTTCTGCCATGCGAATTTTTTGAATGGCGGTTTCACGCGTGAAAGGCGGCACTGGTGGGCGAACTTCAATTTCAATATTCATCATTTTCTCCTTTCAATCTTCGGCGATGAAACCGCCACTTTGGCGCGCCCACAAGCTTGCATACAAACCTTTATTGGCGAGTAATTTTTTATGTGTGCCTTCTTCAATAATTTTACCGCCATCCAACACAATCAGCCTATCCATTGCGGCGATTGTAGATAAACGATGCGCAATTGCGATGACGGTTTTACCTTGCATTAAGTCATACAAGCTACTTTGTATGACGGCTTCTACTTCAGAATCTAGTGCGCTGGTGGCTTCGTCTAACAGCAAAATTGGTGCATCTTTTAGCATCACTCTAGCAATGGCAATGCGCTGGCGCTGGCCGCCAGAGAGTTTTACTCCGCGCTCACCTACGTGGGCATCGTAGCCTGTGCGGCCTTTTGCATCGGCTAAGTTTAAGATGAATGTATGCGCTTCAGCACGCTTGGCAGCGGTAATCATCTGGGCTTCAGTCGCATCTGGGCGACCGTATAAAATGTTGTCGCGCACACTACGATGCAATAAAGACGTGTCTTGCGTCACCATGCCAATACTCTCGCGCAGGCTGTTTTGCGTGACGTCATTGATGTTTTGGCCATCAATCAAAATACGACCAGATTCAACCTCGTAAAAGCGCAACAACAAATTCACAATGGTGGATTTACCCGCACCAGAGCGCCCTACTAAGCCAATTTTTTCACCTGATTGAATGGTTAAATTAAGATTTTTTAACACCTCTTTTTTGTCTGATTTTTTATCAGCCACTAACTCTGCAACGTTGTAACCGAAATCAATATTTTCCAGTTTTATTTCGCCATGCTTCACCAGCAACGGCTTAGCCGCAAGCGCATCTACAATTTTATGCGGCAGTGAAAGCGTATTAATGCCGTCATGCACCGTGCCGATCTGCTCGTAAAGCGAAGTCATTTCCCACATTACCCAGTGCGAAATACCATTAAGCCGTAAGGCCATCGCTGTCACTGCCGCAACCGCGCCAACGCCCACTTGACCTTTGCTCCAAAGCCACAACACTACACCGCCGCAGCCAATAATCAGCAGCATGTTGAGCAAATGGTTAATGGTTTCCACTCCACTTACCATACGCATTTGGCGATTCACAAATACTAAAAATTCTTGCATAGCCGATTTTGCATAATCCGCCTCGCGCCCTGCATGGGAGAACAATTTTACGGTGCTAATGTTGGTGTAAGCATCGGTGATGCGCCCTGTCATCATGGCTCTAGCATCGGCTTGCTGTTGTGATACGCGTTTTAGCCTTGGAATAAAATACCATAGCGCCCCAGCATACAACACCAGCCAAATTAAAAATGGCCACACCATCATCACGCTAAAACTGCCCACCACGGTTAAAATAGTGACGAAATATATCACCACATACACCATAATGTCGGTGACAATAAACCACACGTCACGCACAGCCAGTGCGGTTTGCATCACTTTGGCAGATACGCGGCCTGCGAATTCATCTTGATAAAAACTCATGCTTTGCCCAAGCATTAGGCGGTGAAAATTCCAACGCAAACGCATAGGAATATTGCCAGCTAAAGTTTGGTGTTTAAGCAAAGTTTGTAAGCCAATCAACAGCGTGCTGGCACTCAATACTGCCGCAAGAATCATCAAATCTGTTTTGTGATAATCCCACAGCACAGCAGGCACAATACTGCTTAGCCTATCCACCACCTTGCCCATCATGGCGAATAATAGGGCTTCAAAAGCACCTATGCAGGCGGTGAGTAAGGTCATACATAAAATGTAAGGACGCATGCCCTCGGTGCACGCCCAAACAAACGGCCAAAAGCTTTTTGGCGGCGTGCTAATGGCTTGCTCGGGGAAAGGGTTAACTAGATTTTCGAACCATTTAAACATTATTTGGCTTCAATTAAATATTGTCATTGCGAGCGTAGCGCGGCAATCTAAGTAGCATCGCAGATTGCCGCGCTACGCTCGCAATGACGGTAAAATATAAACCGTACAAACCGCTTCGGCCGCAATACCTTCGCCGCGGCCTGTAAAACCTAGCTTTTCAGTGGTGGTCGCTTTGATGTTGACTTGCGAAATATCCACATTGCAATCTGCGGCAATATTGGCGCACATTTGCGCAGTATGCGCACTCAATTTTGGCGCTTCGCAAATAACGGTAGCATCAATATTATTAACGGCGTAATTTTTGGTGTTTAAAAGCGCAATTACATGACGCAATAAATCACGTGAATCCGCATTTTTATAGGTGTTATCGCTTGGCGGAAAATGCTTGCCAATATCGCCTAGCGCCGCTGCACCTAGCAAGGCATCACAAATAGCATGTAGTAAAACATCCGCATCTGAATGACCATCCAAGCCTTTTTCATGTGCAATTTCTACGCCGCCAATGATACATTTTCGGCCTACTACCAACGCATGTACATCAAATCCGTGACCAATTCTCATCGTCATATTTTTTAATCACCCTTTTGTAAGTAAGGCAGCAAGCACTGCTAAATCTTGCGGGTAAGTCACTTTAAGATTGCGCAATTCACCCGTGACCAACTTTGGCTTTAAACCTAAGGCTTCAATCGCTTCGGCTTCGTCTGTTGGCGTGCCAACAAACTCTGTAAGCGCCTTTTTAAGCGTGGCATATTTAAACATTTGCGGCGTTTGTGCTTGCCATAAAGCGTCGCGTGGAATTGTGGCACACACACGCTGCTCGGCATCTGCTCGCTTTAAAGTATCGGCTAGAGGCAACGCCAATAGGCCGCCCACATCGTCATTTTCCAGAGTGGTTAATAGCTGATTCAAAAGCAAATTACTCAAGCCTGGGCGCGCCGCGTCATGCACTAAAACCCAATCATCAGTAGCCACCTGTGCTTCTATCGCGTTTAAGCCATTTAGCACAGTCATTGCTCGCGTTTCTCCGCCACAATAATGCACTTGCGCTTTATCGCTTAAGCTTAGATAAGTGCTGCGCCAATGCGCGTCTCCTTCAGTCAATACAATATGAATGCTACTGATTTTAGTAGCTTGGTCAAACACCTTAATCACATGCTGAATCAGCGACTTACCGTTTAAACTTAGGTATTGCTTAGGCGCATCAGTACCCATACGGCTACCGCTACCCGCGGCAGGAATAATCACGTGAAAGCGCATTATATAAAGCTTATGTGGTTAGATTTCATGCATTGATTTTAACATAGCCAGGCACCTTGTAACTTAAGCCAAACTATTTAAGCGCATAAATAGCGGGCAGATTTCGCCACCAGCCGTAGGCATCCATGCCGTAGCCAAGCACGTAACGATTTGGCACTTCTAAGCCTACAAAATCGGCAGTAATCGGTTTGCTATGTGGCAATTTTTTCTCAACCAACACCGCTGAAAACACATGTTTGGCGCCTAATTCTTGGCACTTTTCTTTAATCGCCAACAACGTAATGCCTTCATCTAAAATGTCATCCACTAACAATACCGTGCGATTCGTTAAATCAAGTTTAGGTAGTGCTTTCCAAATAAGCGTTTTGCCAACCGTATTATTTTGATAACGACTAGCGTGTACATAATCTACTTCTAAAGGAAAATTTAATTGCGTTAATAACTGTCCCGCAAACACAATACCGCCACCCATCACGCAAATTATAATGGGGCTAGTGTCACGTAACGACTCAGAAACCTCGTTACTTAATCGCGCAATAGCCGAAACCACCACTTCAGACGCGTGTATCAGCTGCGCTTGTGCTAGTAATTGCTGAGGGGTTTGGGCGTTCACTATCGCTGCTTTTTATTTAGTGTAGCGTCACAGTGGTGGCAGCCTGCGCAATAGGCACATCTACATTCACTTGATGTTGCGGGCTATATTCTTCTACCCAAAATTTTAGCTCATTTTTAATGAGGCTTTCATTAGCACTTTGGCAGTTTGCTATCCACTTTAGCAGACTGTTTACCCATGTGTTATCAGCTTGCCTCGCTTGTGCAATACGTAGTTTTTCATGTGGCGTTGGCATGGTATGTTCATCATCTGCCAGCAACTCTTCATACAGCTTTTCGCCTGGACGTAAGCCCACATACTCAATTTTAATTTCATCGGCTTGTAAGCCAGAAAGCCGTATCATATCTGCCGCGAGATTTGCAATTTTGACTGGCTCACCCATATCTAACACAAAAATCTCACCTCCGTTGCTCATTAACCCTGCCTGCATCACCAACTGCGCAGCTTCTGGAATAGACATAAAATAGCGTGTAATCTCTGGATGGGTAATGGTAATCGGCCCACCTTTAGCTATTTGCTCGCGAAATTTTGGAATCACACTACCACTACTACCTAGCACATTACCAAAGCGCACAACAACAAAACGTGTACCTTCATCATGGCCTTGCAAGCCTTGGCACACCATCTCTGCCAGCCTTTTGGTTGCACCCATTACGTTGGTTGGGTTCACAGCTTTATCAGTAGAAATAAGCACAAACTTTTTCACACCAGCTTCTTTACAAGCATTTGCTATAGTATGGGTACCAATCACGTTATTCGACAATGCCTCCCAAACATTGCCATTTTCCATTAAAGGTACATGCTTATAAGCCGCCGCATGAAACACCACAGCAGGCTTAAATTGCGCTAACAAATCTTTCATCCGCTGACTATTTTTAACATCACCCGTCATGTATTCGAGCTTGATTGGTATGTTTAGCGCACTAAACTCTTGCTCTAAGTTATAAAGTGAAAACTCTGAAATATCCAAACAAACTAAAGTGCTAGGTTTAAATTTAACAATTTGTCTACAAAGCTCGGAGCCTATGGAACCGCCAGCACCACTGACTAATACTGCATGACCTTCTATCAGACCACGCAAGCCAAAATCATCCAGCTTAACTGCATCGCGTCCAAGTAGATCTTCAACATCAACTTTACGAATCTGCGAAATGCTCACCTTACCACTCATTAAATCATCAATTGCTGGCACGGTAAGCACATCTAAGTCAAGCTGATTGGCAAGCTCAATGGCCTGACGCCGCATCTGGTGATGCACTGAAGGCATGGCAACTATGACATGCTTCACCTCGTAGCCTTGATGTAAATCTGCCAAACGCTCTATTGTGCCTAACACCTTAATACCAAGCACCTCACGCCCCAGCATTGATTTATCATCATCAAGCAAACCAACCACCCGCCATTGCGTACTTCGGGCAAGGTCTTTTACTAATGTAATTGCCGCTTCGCCTGCACCTAATATAATCACTGGTGCGCCCTGTTTAAAAGCTGTGCCATACTGTTGATGCTCTTTCCAAGCACGATAAGCCAGACGGCTACCACCCATCATAATGGTTAATAAAAGCGGATCTAAAATCAACACAGAACGTGGAATAATAATGCCAGAACTCAGCATAAACAACGATGCAGTTATCACCAAAGCGGCTGAGCCTATTGCTAATATAATAAGCTTTAAATCGGACATACTAGAAAAACGCCACATGCCACGATACAAACCAAAGACTATAAATACCACACCTTGCAATAACACCACGTAAGGTAGCGATTGCAACATATTCTGAAAATGCTCAACAGGAATAGTAAAATTAAAGCGCAACAAATAAGCTGCCACCCAAGCAATAGCGGCAACAACAACATCATGCAATAAAGCCAAAAAAGTACGTGGGTTAATAAGTGCTTGTTTCATTCAGATTGTTATTTAAGACAGTTATTTAATATAGTGGTGTAAGTTAATTCTACAGGGAAACGCTAATCAATGCTGTATGCCATCTCTACGCAGCACCTTTAAAAAAGTAAGTGCGATTATTTTAAGATCAAACCAAAAAGATTGCTGATGCATATAGTCTACATCCAGCTTCACTTTTTCTGGAATAGGCAACTCATCTCTGCCATTCACCTGCGCCCAGCCCGTTAAACCTGGCAAAAGCTTATCAACGCCATTTTGGGTGCGTAGTACCACTAAATCTGCTTGGTTAAACAAGGCTGGCCGAGGGCCAACAAAACTCATATCACCTATAATAATGCTCCAAAGTTGCGGCAACTCATCTAAACTAGATTTACGCAAAAAAGAGCCAATGGGCGTTAAAAATTGTTTAGGGTTTGCCAATAGATGTGTCGCCACGGCAGGCGTATCTACGCGCATGGTGCGAAATTTTGGCATTTTAAATATTTGATTATAGCGACCAACGCGGTTTGACCAATATAAAATAGAACCTGCTGAAGTCAATCGCACGGCCGCTGCCACCGCTAAAAATGGTATCAGCAAAAACAGAGTAGAAAATAGCGCTAAGCTCACATCAAATATACGCTTCATCCCCTATTACCTTTTTCAATATCCATCGCAGTGGCCTTCAACCCATCCGCCACCGAAAATGGCGGCGTCCAACCAAGCAATGTGTGTGCTTTAGAAATATCCACCTGCAAATTACCACATAAACGCTGCGCAACATCTCGTTTACCCAAGAGCGCCGCCACAAATTCAATCAATTTCTGTGGAATAGGCAATAACCTAGCATTCACGCCCAGTGCTTCAGCACACCCGCGCAACAACTCGGTGGAGGAAAGATCATGTCCATCTGAAACTAATAAAATTTGATTTGCCGCTGCGGGGTGATCAATACACCGTAAGATTAGGCTCACTAAATTTTCCACATAAACAAAACTACGTTTATTGTAGATAGCACCGAGTGGCAATGGTATGCCACGTTTAACAATTCGCATCATACTTGCAAAATTAGCCTTAACACCAGCACCATATATTAGCGGCGGCCGTATAATTACCACCTCTATGCCAGTTTGTTCAGCAATATGCAAAAGCCCTTGCTCAGCCTCGTATTTTGATATTCCATAAGCATCTTGTGGGCTTATCGCATCCACCTCAACAAATGGCTTTCCCATTAAAGTTTGTTCGCCATTCACTTTAATTGAACTTACAAATATAAAACGCCGAACTCCTGCCCGCACCGCTTGATTCGCAAGATTTAATGTTCCCTCAACATTCACTTTTCTAAACTCGGCAAGCGGGTCGGTCACAACATCATGCATCACATGCACACGTGCGGCGAGATGAATCACTACATCCACCCCATTTAACGCCTCAGCCCAATCTGTGTGACTATCTATTGTGCCAACTTTAGTCACCTCCACATGCTCAGTTAGAGCATTACTTGCGCGCGCAGCAATACGTACAGATTGCCTTTGCCGAACAAGTGCAACACAAAGCGACTTGCCGACAAAACCCGTTGCGCCAGTCACAAGTATTTTCACTTCACCTTAGCTCACAGCAACATAATGAGTAGATTTACTTAAAAATGGCTTCTCTATCAAATGCCACATCAGAAATGCCGTAGTCAAAATCAGCAAACCAGATACCCCGAGCGCCAACCAAGGCGACCTTTTAAATAAACCACAAGAAATCAACACCTGCAATATTGGAAAATGGACAATATACATGCCATAAGAAAAATCACCATACTTGCCAAAATTTCCTATATTCGGGAAAACACAAGCGAAATAAATCACAAAAATTCCCAATGCTACAGGCTCAATGACGAGCCAAGGTAACCATGTTTGCAATAAAAGAGTGAGGGTAGCCAAAGGTACTAACCACACAGAGTTTTTAGAAAAACATTCAAAATAGTAATAACACGCTGCACCTGCAATAAAATACGTCAGCTGGCCTGGCAATTGCCGTTGCAGCTCTAAATAGGCATCAATGCCAGTACGCTTTGCTAACTCAAAAATAATGATGGAATATAAAACAGATGTAATATACAGCGTTGCCAACACGGCAATACGTCCAAACTTACAAAATGCCATCACTGCAAACGGCACAAACAAATAAAACATGACCTCAATTTTTAATGTCCACAATGCACCATTCACCGCTTGGATTGTATTACTCTCAAAAAGACCTGGTAAATTAGGTTGCAGAAAATTCAGAAATACTAAATTTGTTACAATATATTTCAGCACTGGTAAAGACCAATAAGCCTGCCACGAATCCGTACTATATATGCTGCTCAATAAAGCGCAAACAATAATAATGAAAAAATAAGCTGGGTAAATTCTACGTGCTCTTTTTATAAAATAACGCTGCGTATTACTAGAGTTTTCAAAACTCATAAAAATCAAAAAACCACTCACCACAAAAAAGCACTTCACGGCAACTGCAGAGGAAAATAGCTTGCTGAGAATTGAAAGCCCACCCACCCCCGACAGCTGAGACGCATGGACTAAAAAAACAATAAACGCGAATAGAAAGCGTAATAAATCAAAGTTATTGGTTTTACTGTATACGTCATAACTTGATAATTTCTGAGCTTGGCCTATATGGCTTATAGTTACAGTCTTCATATTATTCTTAATCATTTGCCATTACCAAACATTGCCATAGAGAAACCAGCACAAAAAAACAATACGCGCTCAGTAGGTTTGCGGCGGCATTTATTAGCATTAAATGCCAGCTTTAAAAAACCATAGCGCCCAAAACCACGCCAGCTTTTTACAAAAGCATCATCACTCTTGCCAATGAGCTTAGCAATTAAAGCCGACTGCTTAATACCCCAACCACTAGAAATTTTTTTCAATCTATATAAAAATGCCTGCCAACCAGCATTAACGCCTACTTGATTATTTGCATGTTGGCGATATAACATACTCGGCCATAAGTCTATATACCACTTGAATCCGTTAGCACGCGCGTATGCATAGCTAAACCAATCGTGCAGCCCTAACTGATTGACTTCTAACCAGCTTGCAATGACTGTTTGCTTAATTTCAGAAGCCAGCTCTACTGTCATCACGTATGTACACCCTGGCCCGGCCGCTTCAAACAAATAATCCCACTCTCGTTGAGGTTGAGCTTTTTCAATAAGCTTTTTGTCTCCATTTGACCAAAAAGCAAGCACATTACTTGAATAACCATCACTTTTAGTTTCAACAATTTTATTTACCGCATTGATAAGCTTATCTTCAAACCAAACATCATCTTGATCAGCAAAAGCAAAATAATCAAACCCTGAAAAATCAACATCACGAATTAACCTGAAAAAATTCTTTGCTGCCCCGCCAAATTTGCTAGCATTAGGTAAAACAATAATGTTGTCATGTTGCTTTGCAAACATGTCACATAAAACTTCACTGCCATCCACAGAAGGGTCTATGCTGATGAAAATCGTTACATCTACATCTTGCTGCACCAGTATTGAATTGACTTGTTCTGGCAACCATAACGCACCATTAAAAACAGCTAGAGCAATAGCAATTTTAGGAGTTGTGCAGGCATTCATAAAAAGTGTCGCTACAACTTCCTATAGCTTGCAACTAAACAGTACTGCTTAATACTGTTGGATAAGCTTTCAGACTTAAATATAAATGGTGTAGAAAATATACCCAACAATTGCCAACGGCCATCTAAATGAGTTAGCTCATTGATGCCATAAAATTGCTTATGGTCAGCATCAGATTCAAAACCGCGCAAGCCTGGCACTGCTATGATTAAGCCGCCATTTTTTTTAATGATACGGTAACATTCATCAAGTGTAAATTTAGCATCTTCAATATGTTCTAATACATTATCTAGCACGCAAGCATCTATAGTCGCATCCGCAATAGGATAAGACTTATCTGCCTGAATTAAATCTACATTTAGCCCAGTTTTTTTACAATACTCTACAGAAATCGGGTTAATTTCAAGCCCACGCACGCGCTTTGAAAAAGCACCCAAAATGCCGTTACCTGTGCCAGAGCCTATTTCAACAATATCACGCCCAAACCGACGCGCGCATAAAAATAAAATTGGGGAAGTGAAGAATTTTTTATAAATACGCCCAACAAATGTGATTTTTTGTAGATGTAAAAAATAATCATCAAATTTATTATTGATATTATTATCAGGCATGCGTAATCCAGTTTCTCAAAATTATTTTAAACATCAATTTCAACCATTGTTATCAACAATTATGTTAGTAGAATTTGGTTTAGACACTGCACGCTTCACAGCTTCTAAATACGCATAACCATAACGCTCATCTGGCTCAAGATAAGCTCCTTCAGCCCACTCGTTCCAAGCGTTTAAAAAAATAAAATTTTCTGGTAAATTTCTTTGTGGCATGGTTTCTACCAGTTGGCTAAGCCACTTATTAAATTTTTCTGGCGTAGCTTCACTAAAAATTGTAGCTCTTTTTTTATAACGTGGCGTATTATCCCAATCTACATATGCACCTGGAAATGTTGTCAGCTTTTGATCTGTACGAATTTCAATGACTTTTTTCCAAGCTTCATCATAATCGTGAAAGGTAAGTTCTCTAACAAATTTTGCTCTTAGCAAACGCAACATATCCTGATAACGTTCAGGTAGGTTTTGAATTACCTTAAATAATGCTGAATGCCGTATTGAGTTTTTATTGTAACTAGGAGAATTAACAGCCTCCTGCGGTTGAAACTGAAAAACTGCATCAAATGAATTTAAACAGCGATTATTGTGCAACTCCCCTTGCTTTTGAAATATGAAATATAAACCAGACAATCCATCTTTTAATGCAAGTTCGCGCCAAAAAGCTAACATTTCATCAATTTTATCTATGCGCTGTGGTCGATAAATCACAAATACTGGTTTGCCATCTACCTTAATAGCTCTAGGATCAGTCCATGCTCTAATCAAATAATCGTAATGTGCTTTCCAGCATTCTTTGGTCGGAATATGTGTCTGTTCAATAAGAATATGATAACCTCTTCCATCCCACCTTTTTGACCAAGTTTCATTAGCCCAAGATAGGCAAAATGGAAAATCTATATCTTTATTGTCCATTATTAAGTTTGTAGGGGTTTCAAGTAATTGTTTACCATCAAACCAATAATGATAATGACAGAAACCATAAAGGCCATATTCTTTAGCTAGACTAATCTGCCAACGCAATGTTTCAATTTTCGACTGGTCATAATAGTTATTGTCCAATGGCACACGAGGTTGATAATGTCCATCATATTGAGGGCTAGCGGACTTAACATTGTTCCAGTCAGTAAATCCCTCACCCCACCATGCATCGTTTTCTGGGATCGCATGCAATTGTGGAAAGTACATAGCAATTAACTTTACTGACTTTTTGGTTGATTGGTTAATTATTTTTTTTAACTCTACTCTCATCTCTGATTCTCTACATACATTGCACTCATACTAAACACCTAATAATTATTTAATTAAAACTTCGTCTTGACAAAGAACTTACGGCGCAGTTCGTTCAGACGTAATAATTTAGAATACATACCATCACTAAGGTATAAACGTAAAAAAGCTCTTAATGATTCTCGTAACGTCGGATTTTGCTGCGGTACAAACATATCCATCAATGAGATTGCCAAACCCTCACCGTCAGTTGGCACAGCTTTTACAATAATCTGATAAACTTGACCAAAAGGGTTACTAGCTAAGGCGTCACGCAACACTTGTGGTGTTTTTGCCCACTTTTTTGAAAATTCCGTGTGCTCTGGGTTTCTTACGACAAACTCAGCATGCACAATCTTCATCCCAGCATTTTCAAAAAGATTTTGGATATTTTTAATACCGAAGAAACGAATATGCGTTCGATCAAGTAAACCATAATCGTTATATTCAAAATCTTCATCAAACAAACATGCATGGATCACGGAATGCCCCGCATGAGGTAATGAGATGACCATATAACCATTATGATTCAAAAAACCTTTCATGGCTTGTAAGACGGCTAGCGGCTCATAAACATGCTCCAAAACATCTGCTGCAACTAAAACCTCAAACTTACCGTCATATTCCAAAATACTTGGCCAAGTTGGATCATTTAAATCTGCTTGATAAGCACGTTCGCAATGTGGATGAAGCCTTTTAATGGACTCAGCATCAATATCCAACGCTGTAACACGACACTTTGAAACGTGAGTTAAACACTTGGTGATTGACCCTGGTCCTGCGCCTATTTCTAACACCAGCTTATTTTCGCCAACCATTCGTATAACACGTGCTGGCCCACTATCAGCATCAAGTGCAACATGGTATTCGTAATTGTGTTTTTCTTTTGTCATCTTTACTTTATCCGATATAAATTACTCAAATCATTCCCAAAATACATTTTTGATATACATGACAGTAATGTCAAAAATGTAGCGTTCAGCACTATATTACCCTATATCCACGCATTCAATCACAGTTAAGACGTAACGCAAATACGCCCAGAGTTGATGTCCTTGAGTTTAGTTGACTAGTTTGATGCGCAATACTTTAGCAATTATTATCAAAGCTCTAAATACGATTGGTGGCACTATACTTATGACTAGCAGTATATGGCGGTTTGTATTGGTTACAGATGAGAAGCTACTTGAGTATTTCATATATTTCTTCAAATTATAATTTTCATTTAGTCTGTAATAAATGAAATGTTTTAACTTAAATACTGAGTCGTTATGTCCTCTTGTAAATGCAAGTTTTGCCTTCTTTGTATATAAATTATCTGGTAATCTACTGGCAATTTTACAAAAATCATCGATGAATATTTCGAATACATCATTCATATATCCAATTGGAACTTTCTGATCATTTTGAACATATATAACCTGATTACTAAACCAATAACAATTATTTTTATAAGATAATTGCTCAAATAAGGATCCTACGCGAGAAAGTCTTGTATCTAGATATTTCTTAACCGCATCTTCATCAATTAACTCCCGACGAACAATCACAGTAGAAATCCAAGCCATGTGCCAACCAAGGTCATTTAAAAGTTCGTCTGCATATTTATATGCCTTAGATTCAATGTCATTGATACGGTTTTTAGTTCCTACTGAACCATTAGTCCCATTAACAATAAGATAGTCATAATTATTACAAGCTAATATATTTAATGTTTTTTCAAAATTCGTTCTAACTAGCCTATCGTCATCGCCAATAAGCCAAACATACTTCGTTTTAGCAAGTTTTTGTGCAATTATAAAGTTTTTTTCGGCACCTAAATTTGAATCATTAATATGATATGAAATGTTTCCATATGTTTTCATCCACGATTCAACAACACTTTTAGTTGAATCAGTTGAGCAGTTATCAGAAATTATTATAGGTATTTTTTTATCTTTTATCATAGGCACAATATCTGATAAAAAATCATCAAGTATCTTGCTTCTGCTATACGTTGGAATGCAAATTGAAATCAGTTCATAATATTTTGTTGCCATTTTTTAAGACTTCCCATTAAGCTGGAGTTTAAGGTATTTGGATGATTTTTTATTCACCTGCACGTTAGAAATTTATAGACTTACTTTCTAATTTAGTTTTTGGTTGTACGGTCTAATAACTTCTAACTCCATGCCTTTCTTTTTACTAAAAATATCCAACTACCCCAACCAAATCCAACTATTGCACATATTGTGGAATAGGCATACATAATACCCAGTGCACCATACTCCCTTCCCAACAAAAGTGTTAAAACTCCAATTAAAACAGCACTAACCAGACTAATCACTAAAAACGGTTCTTGCTTATGTGCCCGTAAATAAGTTGATTGTGCATATGTCACATAATTTAGTACAGTAGCCCCTATTAAAAGTGCGAACGGCAACGGATCAAGCACTCGTGAAGAAAATTTAACCCCCATTTCATGCAATAGATAATTAGCAATACACAATACTAAAGCCAGCAATATCATGACAAAAAGTGAGTGTGCAAGTGTGGTTTTAAATATGAGGTCTAAATTTATATAATCTTTTTTGGCGATTAGAGTACCAAAGCTAGGCGCCTGCGTACTAATCCAAGCAACCGCAACACTCATTAGCGCGTTTGCTATTGATATACTTAAGCCCATTTTTCCAGCCTCTGCTGCTCCGTGGTAATAAAAAAGGATGGGGGTAAACAATTGAAAAATAAAATAACCACTTAACCAACTTAGAGCGATCCTCCACTGCAAGGGCCAAATTTCTGTTTTCCAACTTACCCGGAAGTCTCCAGTTTTTTCTTTAATAAGTTTTATTAAAAACGTTTTTTTTGTATTTTGTAACCATATAATAGCTACCAATGCGTAAGTCAAACTCATCGATGGTAGCGAAAACAACCCACCACCTTGAGTCAGCACCACCCATGAGACCACACTACCAAAAATTCCCTGATACATTCTTAATTTTGCTATTTCCAAAATACGGCCACAACCCTCCAAAATTGATAGGGTAGGGGCTATAAATATATTTACAGCCGAAGACATAACAAGAAAAGTCCAAGCAAACAGCCAATTAACTGAATCTCGTTCATGATTTATTGAAAAAAAGAAAATTCCTATTGGCAAAATAACCAGAACCACCAATATCGCTATAACTGCATACCATTTCATTACTAAAATCAATAATGAGCGCAGACGACCCTTGGCCTTGATATCTCCCTGAATATATTTATCCTCCACCCAAGACAAATTCGCCATTTCATGACTAGCAAACTGCATAACAACATAACTCATGCCAAGCTCAAAAAAAATTTGCATCGCCAATATACTGGCAAAAGTGTAATAGTAACCTTGTTCATCTGGCGTTAAAAAAATCATAACCAGCAATAAAGTTAAGACTCCCGAAAGCAGACCCCATCCCCTGCCAGCTAAGTTATACACAACAGCTCGATCGACACCCATATAGGTAAGTAGTTTTTTCACTGAATGCAGGTTACCTTGAAATATTGGTTATGAGCTTTGTGTAATAACATCATATTAAATAACTTTCTATTGTTCGTTTAAATCCATCCGCCAAACTTGTATTCAGTTCCCACTATAAAGAACCTATCCGTGATATATCTGGACAATCTTTTTGGAGTAAACTTTGTAGATGTCCAATAAAGGTTATCAAGACTAGTCAAGGAAAAAACTCGTTACCCACTATCCAACCTGATGGTTTATTAAAATCCTCTCTGACTCCAGCAGTACCCCTTGAAGAGAAGTTAGGTTAGGCTGATATCCAAAATCTTCGGCCCGCCTATTAAGTGAGTAGTAATGAGGTTTGCTTCCTGTGGCATTAACGCTGGCAATCGCTTCGGTTGTTTCATAACGCAACCCAAATTTCTTTTGCATGGCTATCAATAGATTCGATTTATCTATAGGTGCTCGGCTATAACAATCGACAACCGCATTGGTGGTAGGTGAGGAAAGAAGTACACTAACCAATTGATAGAAATCGGATGGATGCAGGAAATCACGCACAATGTAATCGGGTGACGTTTTCAGAACCGTCTTATCACGAATGGCACGGAGAATATCTGTAATCAGAAAACGCGCATCCATATCTTGTGTGTGACTAAAATAATTGAACACGCGGATATCGATGATGGCTAATTCAGGCTGTGCGCGATGCCGACACTCTGCGTGTAACTTCGCCATGCCATACCATTCGTGCGGTGCCAGATTGTTTATTGCAACGATAGTTTGTGTGTCACGGTTTGCTGGTTCATTAAAGTTTGACCCGTAAGCCGCGCCACTACTTAAGAACAAATAACGACACGCTGGGTATGCTTGTAAATAATCAAGGACTAATCCATCAAACCGCAAGGTGATGTCAAAGATAGAACGACCCATCGCCACTGCCTGTGCTGGATTACCAACACCCACAAAATTGATGACGGCATCGAACTCCTGCTCTCCGAAGACAGCAAAATCATCAACCAGATAGCGTCCTGACAGCCCAACATTCTTTAGCCATTTCGCGACGTCATCAGGGCGGCGCGCAAACAAATGTAATTGCTTATTATCCTCCGCTGAGAACGAGACAATCAAGTCTCTGGCAATTTGGCTGGTTGCGCCTAGAATAGCTATTCTCATCATATTGACGTACTCGCTAGTCGTTTAGCTTAGGAAACTGATCATCGAGCTTCGAACCAAATGCTAAACGTGGGCGGCATTCTGTTGCACCGTCCATCATAATCTCAATGAGCAACGGACCTTTGTGGTCAACGATAATGCTTAATATATAATCCATTTCTAAGGCATTAGTCACTCGATGTGCTTTGATTCCATAGGCCGTTGCAATATTTTTGAAAGAAGGGCTGCTATAGCCTTTTTTCGTCGATTGGTCACGCCCATCGAAATACATATCCTGAAAATTCTTCACCATACCAAGCACCGAGTTGTTCATAACGATGATAGCCAGGTCTAACCCCAAACGATTGAGTGTATCCAATTCCTGAATGTTGATTTGCAGGCTTCCGTCACCAGTAATGACGACCACCTTATTCTGAGACTGAAGCGCAACACCCATTGCCGCTGGCAAGGCAAAACCCATTGCACCCATGCCTCCGCTGTAGTGAACTGCCTGATTAGGCAACAGGCGTAAACTTTGTGCTGCCCACATCTGGTGATTGCCAACATCACATACATAATCAACTGGAATATTAGCTAAACTATGATTAAGTTTCTTAAATATCTCGCTAGGGCTGATCTCCCAGTCTTCATATTCATTGCCTTGAGCTTGATCACGTTTTTTTGACAGTTCAATTAACCAAGTATTATCTAAATTAGGAAACGTATCTGCTTGTAGTGAGTATGTACTAAAAAAACTTTCTGCAGTTGCGCAAATACTTAAATCAGCCTGAACACGATTATTCAATTGATTTGGGTCAATATCTATCTGGACGACACGCGCTTGACGAGCAAAATCATCTACATCAGCACCAGTTTGCCGAACATCAAGTCGTGCCCCCACCACTATCAATAAGTCGCAATGCTGCACCGCCCAGTTAGCCTCACGATTACCATAACTGCCAATCATGTTGAAATAACCGTTACGTGCGACTACACGCTCATGACCCATCAGTGTTGAGACATAGGGAATACCGAGAACATCAGCGACAGTTAGCCACTGATCCATCGCATCCGCCCAGCGGGCACCACCGCCAATACAAATTAATGGGCGCTGCGCATCTTTGCACAACACATCTAATTTATTCGAATCGCTTATTGACACTTCAGAGCTGTAGCTAATGTCCAACGGTGTGTTCAACCATTGCTCCAGCAGGGAATCTGAGATATCTGCGCGTTGAATGTCATTTGGTATGTCTAATAACACTGGGCCTTGACGTCCGCTCAGCGCTAAAGATAATGCCTTATGTAATTCTGGTAGCAGGTCATCGACTTTATTCACTCTCACGGCGTACTTGGTCAGCGAGCACGCAACTTCAACAATATCTAGCTCCTGAAAGCCTTGTTGCCTAATGCCTCGATTACCTTTGAGTTCACGTGTATTAACTTGGCCTGTGATAAACAAGCAAGGGATGGAGTCAAACCAGCAACTGCCGATACCCGTAATCAAGTTCGTTGCACCTGGGCCACTAGTACCCATCGCCACCGCAATCGTTTTACCCTTAGTCTGTCTTGCCACGCCTTCCGCAGCAAAGGCAGCAGCTTGCTCATGATGCATCGAGATGATGTTGAATTGCCCTGATTCGGCAAAACTATCGAGCAAGTGCGTAATCATGCCACCCACCAGTTCAAAACAAGTTTGAACCTGATGAGCGATCAGAAACTTGGCAAGTGCGTCAGAAGCTTTCAATATCTATCCTAATTTTCTTAATACGCTAGAAATTGATACCAAAGAATGCTTCAATCTTATCGGCAATAAAGCTCAGCATTTCTTCATCTAAGCCTGGATACACTCCAACCCAGAAACTGTTGTTCATCACCAAATCAGTATTGGTAAGGTCGCCACTAATTCTAAAGTTGCGGCCAAGCATGTAAGGCTGTCTTGTTAAATTACCCGCAAACAATAAGCGTGTTCCAATTTTATTTTGATCTAGATAGTTAATAAGGTCCACACGGCGAACATCGGCTTCTGGGCGAATGGTCATTAAAAAACCAAACCATGAAGGGTCGCTATTAGGGGTTGCTTCAGGCAGAATTAAAAATTCTTCGCATGATGAAAGTCTGTTTCTTAAGTAAGCAAAGTTGTCTTTACGAGCTTGCACAAAACCATCTAGTTTATCCATCTGCGCAAGGCCACATGCGGCTTGCATGTCAGTAATTTTTAAATTATAGCCTAAATGTGTGTAAGTGTATTTATGGTCATAGCCTTCTGGTAAGTTGCCCAACTTCCAGCAGAAACGTTTACCGCAAGTATTGTCTTTACCTGGCGCACAGTAACAATCACGACCCCAATCACGGAAAGATTCAGCAATCAATTTAAGCTCATGATTATTGGTAAATACTGCACCGCCCTCACCCATCGTAATGTGATGTGCTGGGTAGAAACTTAAGGTGCCGATGTCACCAAATGTGCCAGTAAGCTGCCCGTCATAACGTGAGCCTAGTGCATCGCAGTTATCTTCAACTAGCCATAAGTTATATTTCTGACAAATTTCTTTAACCACTTTGATGTTAAATGGATTGCCTAGTGAGTGTGCCAACATAATGGCTTTGGTTTTAGGGCTAATCGCTGCTTCAATTTTACTTGCATCAATATTATGTGAAGCTAGATCAATATCTACAAATACTGGCACTGCACCAAACTGTAAAATTGGGTTTACAGTAGTGGGGAAACCAGCCGCTACACCAATCACTTCATCACCAGCTTTAATGGCACGCTCACCAAGCCGAGGTGAAGTCAATGCTGTAAACGCTAGTAGGTTTGCTGATGAACCTGAGTTGGTAGTAATTAGAAATTTAATGCCCAAATATTCTGCTAAGCGCTTCTCAAAAGCTTCATTGAAACGCCCAGTAGTTAGCCATCCATCTAATGAGGCTTCTACCATATTTTTTAACTCTGCTGCATCTAACACTTTGCCCGATGGTGGTATTACGGTTGACCCCGCCACAAAGTCTTTAAGCTCATATTTGATTGCTGCGTATTCTTCAACGAGTTGTGAAATTTGTTGGCGAAGTTGTTGAGATTTATCCAAAATGGTATTCCTAGTTATCTAATCGTATAATTACTGGGTGAGCGAAACTTAACATTGTGTTGCCTGATATTGCTGTATTTGTTCGTGACACACTGCCTGCATGTCAGCACCAGCAAGATGTGCCTTATGCCAAATACATATTTGATCAATTGTTTTTGCAAGTGACCATCTTGGCTGCCAGCCTAAGCGCGACTTAGCTTTTGAGCAATCTAGCTTTAAGTAATGCGCTTCATGTGGATGGTTACCACCATCAAGCGCCCAACTTGCACCTTCACCCCAAGTTTTAGTAAGGTTATCTAATATCCATTGCACTGGTTTTGCATCATCATCATTTGGTCCAAAGTTCCAGCCTTCAGCAAAGTTGGCACCATCTTCATAAAGTTTTTGCGCTAATAGTAAGTAACCAGACAACGGTTCTAATACATGCTGCCAAGGGCGAATGCTATTAGGATTGCGAATACCGACAGATTGCCCTTGCGTAATGGCACGCATCATATCAGGTATTAGCCTATCTTCAGCCCAGTCACCACCACCTATTACATTGCCTGCCCTACCAGAACCAATGGCAATGCCATGCTCATGATATTTTTCAGGGTGGAAGTATGAGTTGCGGTAAGCCGCCGTAACGAGTTCAGCGCAACCTTTACTATTGCTATATGGGTCATAACCACCCATCGCTTCATTCTCGCGGTAACCCCATGCCCATTCACGATTTTCATAACACTTATCGCTAGTCACATTAACTACAGCTTTAACACCGCCTGTATGGCGAACAGCTTCTAGCAGATTAACTGACCCCATCACATTGGTTGCGTAAGTTTCCACTGGCTCAAGGTACGAGTAACGCACCAATGCCTGTGCAGCCATGTGAATAACAATTTCTGGTTGGTGTTCAGCTAACACTTTGCGCAGATGCGCCAAGTCGCGAATATCACCGATGATACTGGTCATCCCTTTACCAACTTCGGCCACTTCAAACAAGTTTGGATTTGTCGGCGGTGCTAGCGCGTAACCTATCACATGCGCACCCATAGATTGCAGCCATAAAGACAACCAGCTACCTTTAAAGCCAGTATGCCCCGTTAATAAAATACGCTTACCTTGCCAAAATTTTTGGTTAACTACCATATTTTCCAAGGCGCTTTGCCTGATTGCCATAACTCTTCAAGGTGAGTTTTGTCGCGTAGCGTATCCATAGGCTGCCAAAAACCATGATGTTGAAATGCGGCCAAGTTACCTTCTTTTGCCAAACGCTCTAGCGGCTCACGCTCCCATAGGGTTTTGTCATTTATAATATAATCAATCACACTGGGTGATAACACAAAAAAACCACCATTGATCATAGCCCCATCTCCACTTGGTTTTTCACAAAAATTATGCACTTTAGTAGCCGTAATTTCTAAAGCACCAAATCGACCAGGCGGAAGAGTAGCAGTAAGTGTAGCCTTAACATTTTGTGCTTTGTGAAAAGCAATTAGCTCCGTAATATTGACATCACTAACACCGTCTCCATATGTAAAGCAAAAAGCTTCTTCATCTTTAACATAATCAGCCACACGTTTTAATCGCCCACCAGTCATGGTGTCTTCACCAGTATCTACCAACGTCACCCTCCAAGGCTCTGCATTTTGCTGATGTACTTCCATTTTATTACTGGCCATATCAAAAGTAATATCTGACATGTGCAAAAAATAATTGGCGAAATATTCTTTAATAATGTAGCCCTTATAGCCACAGCAAATCACAAAATCATTGATGCCATGCGCAGAATAAGTTTTCATAATATGCCACAAAATAGGCCTACCACCAATTTCAACCATAGGCTTAGGGCGAGAAGATGTTTCTTCACTAATTCGTGTCCCTAACCCACCCGCCAAAATGACTGCTTTCATAGTTTTTCCGTAAAGTTATATTGTTATTAAGAATAGAAACTAGATAGGCATTATAGCTAACTATTAAATACGTTATGTATTTTCACAACAATTTTTTGTTTTTTTACTTCGTTGTAATTTCAACCATAAGCCCCACCCGTAAATTTCTTAATATCCCGCAATTGTCGCTTGGTTGGCCGCCCTGCGCCGCGTTCGCGTAGGGCATGCTCGCCTTCACCTGTGGCTTTGGCGTTTTCACGTTTGGCGATACTGTCAGCCGTTTCGGCGTATAACAGCGCAGCTTCTGGTGCGCCACGGCGCATATTGGATAATGCTTGCACAGTGATTTCTATTTCAAAGTCTTTATTACGAATATGAATCATTTGCCCAATATGCACTTCTTTGGCGGGCTTTACGCGGTCGCTGTCTACATGTACTTTGCCGCCTTCAATTGCAGTGGTAGCTAGGCTACGTGTTTTAAAGAAGCGTGCGGCCCACAGCCATTTATCTAGGCGGCATTTATTATCAGCTTTATCTTCTGGCTCACGCATTACAATTTCACATGTTTACTTAGTCAGCGCTTTTGGTCGACACTTTGGGAAAATTAGCTTCCAGAGTCTTTTTAAACGCGTTCAATCTGACTTCTGCAAGACTGTTCACTTCGTCTAATGTATGCCCAGTCAGGTGCAAAATACCATCGGCAACATTGCCCATGGTGGCGATATGAAATTGGCCGTTTGTGACTGCATTCACCACTTCATCGCTTAACATTAAGTGACGCATATTGCGGGCTGGCAATAGCACACCTTGTTTGCCATCTAGGCCAATGTCTTTGCACACTCTAAAATAGCCTTCAATTTTTTCGTTCAAACCGCCTACTGGCAGCACTTCGCCATGTTGATTCATTGCACCTGTCACAGCAATGCCTTGTTTAATCGGCAATTGCGCAAGCGCTGACAACACCGCAAATAGCTCTGCGCATGAAGCAGAATCACCATCCACGCCGTTATATTCTTGCTCAAAGACGAGTGAAGCTGTGAGGTTTAATGGGTTAAATTCAGCAAAGTTTGTGTGTAGCCAGCTTTGCAATATCATCACGCCTTTATCGTGCGTGGGGCCGCTCATCGCCACTTCGCGGTCAATAGTAAGCACACCTTGGCGACCTGCATAACAGTTAGCACTAATTCTCACTGGCGAACCAAAGCTCGCGTCAGCAAGGTCAATATGCGTCAAGCCGTTAATCTGGCCAATTGCCTCGCCTTGCACATTAATCATGAGTTCGTTATCTACAATTGAATCGCGCATGTGCGCTTCAATGTAGCTGTGGCGTGCATATTTGCGTTTAATTGCCGCTTTTACATCTTCCAGCTCAACCAATTTTGCACCGCGTAGCCCAGCTGCGGCGGCACTTTCAAGCATCAATTTTTCTAACACTGCAAATTTGGTGCTAATGCGCGTTTGATCTTCTTCTAACCTATGCATGGCTTGCAATAAGGCTGCCACGGCATCTGCTGTAAAATGGCTGCATTTAAATTGCTGACATTTTTGTGCAATAAACGCAGCATAAGCTGCGTAATTTTCTGCATTCGCTTTTACTTTTTCGGCAAACTCAATTTTGATTGGAAAATAGCCAAAAAAATCAGCTTTATCGTCAATCAATTCGTAATAATCTTCACGCGTTGCTACTAATACCAGCTTAACGGAAACGATAATTGCGGCTTGTGCACTCACAAAACTACCGCCTTGACTACTACTACTGCTCAAATCTTCAATTTGCAAAGTACCGTTGCGCAAAAATCGATGCAATTTTTCTATGAGCTGTGCGCCATTAGCTTCATCAGCCAAAATATCGCGCAAGTTAAGTAACAAAGCGCCACCATCAGCACGCAACAAATTACCCGCGCGCAGCCGCATAAAATCTGGCGTACTGCTAGAATCACCTGCGCTTTCTATACCGCCAAATAAAGATTGCAAGCTGGGGTCATTATCATAAATAACTGGTGCAGATTGATTTTCAGCGTGCTCTACCAGCACATTTACGCGATAACGCCCAAAAAAACTCTCGCTCAGCAACGCTTCTAGGCCACTGTCGCCATCGCCACTGGTATTAGGTTGCCATGCTTCCAAATATTCCAAAACATCTTTTTGCAGTAATCCAAAGTAATGAATAAGTGCTTGATTATATTCAATATGTGGCACATTAGTTTTAATTGTGCTTATTTGTGAGGCCAAAAATGTTGTGATTGAGGCAGAAGAATTATCTTTGACACGCGCTTCAAGCAAGTTAGCCAACTCTTTGGCAAGCTGGCGAATAAACTGATCCAGCGCCTGTTTTAATTGTGCGCCGACACCTGCTGGCAGCTTTAAAAATAGCGGTTTATTCGTGTTATCAAACTGATACAAGGCTACTAAATCGCAAGGCGCAGCTTGGCTTGCAGCCGCTTCATGCATTGCGCTTAACATAAGCGTAGTCCGACCCGTTCCAGGCTCACCAAGCGCCAGTAAATTAAAGCCCGCTTGCTGAATATTTAAGCCGAACTCAGCCGCCTTTTTAGCTTCCGATTGCGCCACCCAAGCCTGCTGTTGAGCGCTTATACTTTTCGCACTAATTAGCGCAGAAGTATCCGCAAAATTAAACTGCTTGGCAGAAATATTAAGCGTAAGCTGCTGTGGCGACAATAAAGTTGAAGCGGATAAATTTGAATGTGTAAGTTGTGACATATTGCCTTGCTAATTTAATAAATAATTGAATTGATAACACTCTATTTAACCCAACGCTCGCGTGCATCATCATCGTTCAGCTTCGCATCTATCCAGCGCTCGCCAAAATTGGTGACTTCTTTTTTCCAAAATGGTGCTTCAGTTTTTAAATAATCCATAATAAATTCGCATGCCTTAAATGCCTCGCCACGGTGTGCACTACTCACCGCCACCAACACAATTTGATCTAAAGGCTGTAAAGTACCCACACGGTGAATCACTAGCGCATCAAAAATATTCCAACGGCTTTTTGCTTGGCTCACGATCGCCTCAAGCGACTTTTCCGTCATGCCTGGGTAATGCTCCAAAGTGAGCTGCGAAACCGCATCACCCTCATTTAAATCGCGCACTTGGCCAATAAAACTCACTACCGCGCCAATGTCTTTACGCGCGTTACGTAGCTGGCTGATTTCTAAGCCAGCATCAAAATCTTGTGTTTGCACGCGTACAGTCATAAAAATTAGCCTTTAAACTCCCTCTCCCCTTGTGGGAGAGGGCTGGGGAGAGGGGTCGCTGTTTGTAATTTTTGTACAATCACACTTAACACACCCTCAAAATTTTGCATCACCTCATTATTCCAAAACCTTAACACTTGATATCCTTGCGCATTTAATTTTGCATCACGCGTTAAATCTTTTTCACTCTCTAAATGTTGACCACCATCAATTTCAATGATTAGCTTTTTCTCAAAACACACAAAATCAACAATAAAGTTGCCAATTAGCACTTGCCGCCTAAACTTAAAATTCAATAGCCTTGAAGCCCTCACAGCTTGCCAAACTTTGAGTTCAGCGTCGGTTTGATTGGTACGTAAAGCTTTGGCAAATTCAATGTTTTTATGTGGCAATCACCCTCTCCCCAACCCTCTCCCATAAAGGGAGAGGGGGCTTATTGTATGCATTTAACCACCCGTCACTGGTGGGAAAAAAGCCACTTCATCGCCATCGGCAATTGGTGCGTTATCATCCACCAATTCATGGTTAATCGCGCCACGCACTTTTAGCTTGCCCATCAACATTTGTTGCCAAGTATCGTTGCGTTTAGCAAGGTGAGCTTTGAGTTTTAGTATTGTCAGCGTACCTGCAAAATCATCATCAGCCAACTCTAAATCTTCGGTAGAAAATTTAAGTGTTTCTTTGAGCCTTGCGAAATAAAATATTTTAATATTCATGTTAGTCATCTGCATCGTCAATAATATCCAGCACATCTAGCGGCTTATTTGCTAACTCTACACGCTCAATCTGCGCAAAGCGGTTTGATATTTTCTGGCTAGAAATATGCACTTCTTGCGCGTTTTCATGGGCTTGGCGGATGTTATCAGCCAATTTTTTCATGCGTTGGTCAAAGCGACCAAAGTCTTTGCTGAGCTTGCCCAATTCTTCTTTAATCACATGCACTTGTTTGCGCGTTTCAACATCTTTAAGCACCGCGCGGGCGGTGTTTAGCACTGCCATGAGCGTGGTGGGTGAAACTACCCAAACACGTTTATTCATGGCGTATTCAATCACATCGTTATGGTAAGCGTGCAGCTCAGCAAACACGGCCTCGGCGGGGATAAACATCACCGCGCCATCTGACGTTACGTTTGAAATAATGTACTTATTGGCGATGTCATCTACGTGCTTTTTAACGTCTAACTTAAACTGTTTTTCAGCCGCCAATTGCTCAATATCGCTCAATTTGTTATCAAACATGCGGTGATAATTTTCTAGCGGAAATTTGCTATCTACCGCAACTGTGCCTGTTGGGTCTGGCAAAAACAAAGCACAATCAGCCCGTGTGCCATTTTCAAACGTGTATTGCATGGCGAATGAATTCACTGGCAACACGTTACGCACCAAGGCTTCTAGCTGCACTTCGCCAAATGCACCTCGGCTGCGCTTGTCACCCAGCAACTCTTGCAAACTCACTACATTGGTCGTTAAACCATCAATTTTCTTTTGCGCTTCATCAATCGTGGCAAGGCGCGCCATTACGTCAATAAAGGTTTGGTTGGTCTTTTTAAAGCCTTCATCCAAACGCTCAGAAACCTTGCCGCCGATTTGCTCTAAGCGGCCATCAACGGTTTTGGCCAAATTATCAATCGTGCTGGTTAATTGAATTGTAGCGTTGCGCATGGTCGATTGAATAAGCTCTTGCTCGGCTTTGCCTTGCTCGGACAGTGTGGTGTGCAGCTTTTCAAGAACAGTTTCACGCGTAAGAGATAAACTAGTATTTTGTGCCAATTGTAGCGCTTGCATAGCGTCACGCGTGGCTTGCAGCTCAGCTGCCACACTTGCACGCAAACGCTCGCTAATTTCGCTAGATGAAGCACCTAAACGGTCGCCAAGCTTGTTTAAGCCATCGTTAAAGTCTAACAACATAGCACGATGCTTTTCTTCTAGTTGTTGCAATAGTACTTGTTGCAAGGCAGCAGAGTTTTTATCAAGCTGAACATTGCGCCATAACTGCCAGGCCAATAACAGCAAAATCAACAGTGCAATGACTAAAATAATGGTTTGTATCATGGGTGTAATTATACCTGATACATATCTTTTAGACCTGATAGACACGCGCATTAAAGCCTATATTAACCAGAGCCATTCTTAGGTATTACGCCATTTTTTCACGTCCATTGAAAATTTAAACCTTCTATTTATATTCTATTTAATTATAAACTTATAAAAACAAATTCTTTTTAATTGTTTTAATGTGGCTTTATAGTGCGTGCATTCGCTTTTTACAAAATTAGATTTAAGGTTTATGTCATGACTGTGATTCAAAGTACATCAAAAACAAATCGTGAGGTTTCTGATGAAATTTTACGCGCTGTCGATGAGCTTAAACAAGGCTCTGGTTTTGGCTCAGTTGAAATTGTGCTGCATGAAGGACGTGTGACGCAAATTGAGAAAAGAGAAAAACTTAGGTTTAGCCAAGATAGCGCTAAGAACCAAGTGAGCACCAAATTCACGCCTACTGCAAAAGCAGCGGCCAAATAAGAAATTATAAAAATCTTAAATTCATAGGCTGACCAGTAGGCTGGAAGCTTATTCAGGAGATGAAAATGCAATTCAAATTATCAAAATATGCTGCAGTGCTTATTGCAAGCGGCATTATTTCATTACCCATTACCGCGAGTGCTAATGATAGTGCTGAGCTTGAAGAACTACGCGGTTTAGTACAAGCCCTTAGCCAGCAAGTAAAAGTGCTGGCGCGCAAAGGCGAGATTAACGAAGAAACAGCGGATGCGGCTAAAAAAACAACACCAATAGTAAAAGCTAGCAGTGGCGGCTTTTCTTTATCTTCACCCGATGGGAAAAACGAAATTAAATTTAGAGGTTTAATTCAAGCTGATTATCGCGCATATTCATCGGGGGCTAATGATGTGCGTAATCGCTCAAATCAACGTGCGGGTGATTTAGATGCTAATGGCTTTCATGATGCTACAGACACCGCATTATTACGCCGCGTACGCCCAACCATTGAAGGTAAAGTGGGTGGCAAGTATGGCTTTCGCTTTACGCCTGAGTTTGCTGGCGGCAGCGCATCTGCAGTAGATGCTTATGTAGAAGCTAATTTTAGCCCAGCATTCAAAGTGCGCGCAGGTAAGCAAAAAAGTATTGTGGGTTTAGAGCGTTTGCAAGGTGGCGGTGATATTAAATTCATTGAGCGTAGTTATGTGACCAACGCGATTTTGCCAAACCGTGATTTAGGTGTAACCGTATCAGGTGATTTACTGAGCAATAAGCTCAATTATGGCGTTGGTATTGTCAACGGTGTAAATGATGGTGGCAATATCAGCACAGGCAATGAGTACAACGGTGAGCGTGAATATACTGCGCGTTTATTTACTACACCATTTAACGATTCAACTTCTGCACTGGCAGGCTTAGGCTTTGGTATTGGTGGCACTTACACTAAATTTACAGGTGAGCGTAATCTTAACTTCACAGACACATCTGCGGCCGATGCGACCCGTAATGGTCTACCTAGTTATGTAACAGACGGTCAACAAACTTTCTTTAGATACGCAGGTGGAGCTGTTGCTGATGGCAAACGCTTCCGCATTACGCCTCAAGCAAACTACTATTTTGGCCCATTAGGCGTTATTGCTGAATATGCACGCGTTAGTCAAGATGTAAGCTTGACCACAGGTGGCTCTTTAGCCGCTGGCGGCGGTGGCACTAACACTGCTTTTGTAGCGGGTAGTAACAAAAAGCTTAAACATGATGCGTGGCAAGTAGCTGCTTCATACCTTATTACAGGCGAAGACGCTTCATTTAAAGGTGTTAAGCCAAAAAATAACTTTGATTTAGACAAAGGCGGCTGGGGCGCTTGGGAGTTGGTTGCGCGCTACAGTGAAATCAATTTGGATAATGACACCTTTAAAAATCCTGCTGGTACAGACTTTACAGGAGCTTATGCTGACTTATCAACCAGCGCTAAATCAGCGAAATCATGGATTGCAGGCGTGAATTGGTATCTGAGTGAAAACGCTAAAGTGGCACTTAACTATACACATACCAGCTTTGATGGCGGCGCTGGCGTTGGTATTACTCCTGTGAATCTGGCAGGCACCAACATCACCGACCGTGAAAATGAAAACGCATTATTAGCGCGCTTCCAAGTCGCTTTTTAAGCTTGGTGGCTTTCTAATCTTTAAAACAATTAAAAACTAACATTTAAAGGAGCGCGATATGCGATGTCATTGTTTGAATATGTGTACTTTACACCATACAAAAAATTGAAATTAAAACAAATTATTAAAGGATTTAAAAATGAAAAAATCACTATTAGCCATTGCCCTACTTAGCGCGATATATGGCGTTGCAGCACCAGCCACCGCGTTAGCAAAAGAAGTTAATTTGCTTAATGTTTCTTATGACCCAACGCGTGAGCTTTACCAAGATTTCAACAAAGCATTTGCTGCCTTTTGGAAAACAAAAACGGGTGACGATGTTGTGGTTAAAACTTCACACGGCGGCTCTGGTAAGCAAGCCCGCGCCATTATTGACGGCTTAGATGCAGACGTTGCTACGCTTGCGTTAGCTTACGACGTTGACCAATTACAAGAAAAGGGCAAGTTGATTCCAAAAGACTGGCAAAAACGTTTAGCGCATAACAGCTCGCCTTATACCTCAACCATTGTATTTTTAGTGCGTAAAGGCAACCCTAAAAACATTAAAGATTGGGGTGACTTAGTTAAACAAAACGTTTCAGTCATTACCCCTAACCCTAAAACATCGGGTGGCGCACGCTGGAACTACTTAGCCGCTTGGGCTTATGCACAAAAGCAAAACGGCAATGATGAAGCTAAAACTAAAGAATTCATCAGTAAATTGTTTAAAAACGTACCTGTGCTAGATACTGGCGCACGCGGATCAACTACCACCTTTGTAGAGCGCGGCATTGGTGATGTGCTACTAGCTTGGGAAAACGAAGCCTTTTTAGCGCAAAAAGAATTGGGGGTAGGCAAATTTGAAATTGTTGTGCCTTCACTCTCAATTCTAGCCGAGCCACCTGTGACAGTAGTAGATAAATTCGCAAAAAAACATGGTACTGAAGCCGTAGCTAAAGCTTATTTGGAGTACTTATACACCGAAGAAGGTCAAGAGATTGCTGCTAAAAACTACTATCGCCCTACTTTAGCTTCTGTAGCCAAAAAATACGAAGCGCAATTTCCAAAGGTGAATTTTGTGAAAATTGATGAAGACTTTGGTGGTTGGCAAGCCGCGCAGAAAAAGCACTTTTCTGACGGTGGCACGTTTGACCAGATTTACAGTAAACAATAGGATGAAGTTAGATTAAACCTCATTAAAATCAGGCAACTCGGCAGAACAATACAAGTGTTTTTGTATTATTCTGCCAGTTTTTCTAAAGGCTGTTAGGTGCTTTATGTGAGGTTAATCGCAATAAAGCATTCACCATTATATCTACCTCAGCTGGTGTGTTGTAAAAAGCCAAGGATGGGCGCACCGTAGTTTCAAGCCCAAAGCGACGCAATATCGGCTGCGCGCAGTGGTGACCTGAGCGTACGGCAATGCCTTCTTGATTTAGCGCGGCGCCCACTTCTTCGCTCTTATAACCTTTTAACGTAAAAGATAACACGCTGGCTTTCTCTTTCGCCGTGCCAACCAAGCACAAGCCTGGTATTTTACACATAGCTGCGGTGGCGTATTCCAAAAGCTCATGCTCGTAACGCGCAATGTTGTCTATGCCAATGTGCTCAACATATTGCAACGCCGCGCCCAAACCCAAAGCATCGGCAATATTGCCCGTGCCTGCCTCAAACTTAGCAGGTGCTTCGTGATAAACGGTTTTATCAAACGTCACGTCTTGAATCATATTGCCGCCGCCTTGCCACGCGGGCATGTCCGCCAAGAGTTCTGGCTTGCCATATAGTGTGCCTATGCCCGTTGGCCCAAACACTTTATGACCTGAAAACACAAAAAAGTCCGCATCAAGCGCTTGCACATCAGTGCGCATGTGCGATACCGATTGCGCGCCATCTAGCAACACTTTTGCGCCTGCGCGGTGCGCCATTTGTATCATTTCAGTCGCTGGCGTCACCGTTCCAAGCGCGTTGGACACTTGCGTAAATGACACCAACTTCACACGCGAGGTAAGCAATTTTTGATACTCAGCTAACAATACTTGCCCACTTTCGTCTACAGGCGCTACTTTAAGTTTTGCGCCTGTTTCTTGGCAAAGTTGCTGCCAAGGCACAATATTGGCGTGATGCTCCAAGTGCGAAATCACAATTTCATCGCCTGCGCCGATATGCTTTTTACCCCACGTTTTAGCGACCAAGTTAATGGCTTCAGTCGTGCCGCGCACGAATATCACATTATCCACCGAAGGCGCATTGATAAAGCGGCGCACTGTTTCACGCGCCTCTTCATAGGCATCAGTCGCGCGCGCGGCTAACTCATGCGCGGCACGGTGAATGTTTGAATTTTCATGCTCATAAAAATAGGCGATTCGGTCAATCACAGCTTGCGGCTTTTGCGTTGTTGCCGCATTATCAAACCAAATCAGCGGCCGACCATTCACCAATTCACGTAAAATAGGAAAATCTTTGCGCACTAAGTTGGCATCAAACGGTGGATGTGCGCTGGTAATCGTATTTGTTTGCGCAGCGTCTTGCTGATGGGGCGAAGCATTTTCATTTGGCAAGCCCTGCAAAAAATAATAAGGCGTTGCACCATTTTTACTTGAGGTTTGGCTAGACCCTGCGCTGTTAATACCTGAATGACTATTTAAGGAGCCCAATATTTGGTTGAGTTCTGCTTGATATGGGTCTTCAGCACCGTTGATTAAATTGGCTAAATTCAAATAATCATGGTTAGGCAAGGTGCTGGCGTAACCTGTATTGAGTATGTCTGTAGGCACTAAATTAGGCACGCCAGAAGCCACGCTCGGCACCGCCGTTGCTATTGAGGGGGTTGGCGTTTGCACGGGGTCACTTACGATATTAGGGCTGGGTAACACGCCTCGGTTAGGCAAAGGTGAGAGCGATGCGTTAGATGGAAACGCCTCTTGCTGGGAAAATGGCGAGCCAGCAGGAAAGCCTTCTGCATAAATTTCGTTAGCAATACGGCTGAGTTCAGCCACATCTAAATGCCCGCCAGCACTGGCTTGCCTGCCCACCGCCAAAGCCGCCGCCATGCGCGGATGCTCTCCTGGCAGGGTGGTTAAAATGGCTTCAGGCGCATAAGACGATAAATCGCCCAAACCTGAAAATGCATTATTTGTAGTCATAGTAGTTGCCTACATCAACGTTTTCTAGCACGGCAATCGCATCATCTGTTAGCACGGCGAGTGAGCAGTAAAGTGAAACCAAGTATGAAGCAATAGCTTTGTGGTTAATCCCCATAAAGCGCACAGATAAGCCCATGCTTTGTTGGCCTGGTAAATTAGGTTGATACAAGCCCACCACGCCTTGACGGCTTTCACCTGTGCGTAACAATAAAATATTGGTTTTACCTTTGGTCACCTTTAATTTATCGCAAGGGATAATCGGCACGCCGCGCCATGTAATAAATTGTGAGCCAAATAAAGCAACGGTTGGTGGCGGCACACCACGACGCGTACATTCACGACCAAAAGCCGCAATGGCTTGTGGATGCGCTAAAAAGAATGCGGGCTCTTTCCAAACCTTTGTCAGCAATTCATCAAAATCATCAGGTGTTGGAAAGCCCGTGCGTGATTTTACTTTTTGTGCATCCGCAATGTTGTTTAATAAGCCATATTCTTTATTGTTGATGAGTTCGCTCTCTTGGCGCTCTTTTACTGTTTCAATGGTTAAGCGCAATTGCTCTTTAATTTGATTGTGCGGGCTGCTGTATAAATCTGAAACACGCGTATGGACATCCACGGCAGTATTCACTGCATTCAATACATATTCACGCCCCCACTCTTCGTAATCTACAAAAGTGGCAGGAATGTCACGCTCATCTTTAGCCGAGCAATCCACTTCAATTGCGCTAGGGTCTTTGGCTTTATTGACGCGGTAAATGCCCGCTTCAACAGGTACCCATTGCATTACATGCACCAGCCAGCGCGGCGTGATTGTGCTGAGCATAGGTACGGTTTTGGTGGCGTTGGATAGCGTACGTGCGGCGACGTCGCTCAGTGCAGTTTGATGTTGTTTAATATCGGTCATAAAAATCTCCTAGTAAGCTATTGTAAAAATGTTGGTTAATGCGCTTGCGCGGATGATGTTTCGTGTTTTTGTGCATGGTGGTGTGCATCATCCGCTAAAGGTGTGGCTAAGGTTTGTGCCTGTGTAATATTGCTATTGGCTGGCACGCTACGCGTGAGCCATACGTTGCCGCCAATGGCTGAGCCGCGGCCAATTGTTATACGGCCTAGCACGGTTGCCCCTGCATAAATGACTACATCATCTTCAACAATTGGGTGGCGTTCATTGCCTTTAATCAAGTTGCCATTTTCATCGGTAGGAAAGCGTTTTGCACCCAAGGTGACGGCTTGGTAGATGCGCACATGTTTACCAATAATGGTGGTTTCGCCAATCACCACGCCTGTGCCATGGTCTATAAAAAAGCTTTCACCAATGGTGGCGCCTGGGTGAATGTCTATGCCTGTTACAGAATGTGCAATCTCTGTCACCATGCGGGCAATGAGCGGTACATTTAAACCATGCAATACGTGCGCTAAACGATAATGAATGGTCGCCAATATGCCTGGGTAACAGACTAATACCTCGTCAATACTTCTGGCGGCAGGGTCACCTTCAAAGGCCGCTTTAATATCGGTATCTAGCAGCAAACGCACGGTAGGGAGTTGTTTTGCAAACGCCCGAACTGTATCAATAGCAGACTTTGATTGTGCCGCTGTTAAATCTGTCGCCAGCCCTTGTTCAAGATGGCTTACGTTATCAGCCGTAAAATTTAACTCTAGTTTGACTTGTGCAATGAGTTCTCGCAAAGCTACATCTAGTGTATGTCCCACAAAATAATCAAGGCCTTCATCTTTTAAATCTGGCAGCCCTAATCGATTGGGAAAAAGCGCTGCAGCCAGGCCTTCTACCACCTCTTGCAATGCCTTGCGAGAAGGCAATTTAGGCGGTTTGTTACGCCGCTTTCTAATTTCTAATGAAGATAATCGCAAGTTACGAAGCTGCTCCACAATTTGGCTAATGCCTAAGTCGCTTGCGCTTAATGCGTTATTTTCATTAAAGTTGTTTCGGTGTATTTTCATTATGTTCTGTGTAAATGGTTAATTGCTACGCGCGTTAAAAACGCAAAAAGCCAGCGAGTCTCTCGACTCGCTGGCTTCCAGTTGTCTGGTCAGCACAAGCTAACTTATGTAAATAAATAGCTTAAGTATTTATTTACAAATTTTAATTATTTTTAATATACCGACTAAGTAAGTGGCGTGCAAGAAAAATTTACACATCACCTCAATATTACATTTAAGAATAACTATATTAGTTAATATTCTTTTACATTATTTAATGTGATGCCTAAAATGCAGGCATTACTGATTCAATCTAAAGGAAATTGTATGTTAAAAAAATCATTCTTAATAAGTACGCTGTTGCTTAGCGCGCTTGCGCTTTCAGCTTTTTCGCCGCTTAGTGTGGCGGCAGATAATAAAACCTTGCTCAATGTTTCATACGATGTGACGCGGGAGTTTTATAAAGATTTTAACGCGTCTTTCGTGAGTTACTGGAAGCAAAAAACAGGCGAAACGGTCACTATCAACCAATCGCATGGCGGCTCAGGTAAGCAAGCGCGCTCTGTGGCCGATGGCCTTGAGGCGGATATTATCAGCATGAATCAATCGCCTGATATTGATATTCTTTATGAGCGTTCAAAGCTTATTCCCAAAGATTGGCAAAAGCGCTTGCCAAATGCCAGCTCGCCTACCAGCTCAACAACGGTGTTTTTGGTGCGTAAGGGTAACCCCAAAAATATTAAGGATTGGGATGACTTGGTTAAGCCAGGTATTGCGATAGTGATTCCAAATCCAAAAACATCAGGCAACGGTAAATATAGCTACTTGGCAGCTTGGGGCTACGTGATTAAAAAAGGGGGTAATGAGGCGCAAGCGAAAGAATTTGTTGGCAAGTTATTCAAAAATGTACCTGTTTTAGATACTGGCGGACGTGGTGCAACGACCACCTTTGCACAGCGTGGTATTGGCGATGTATTACTTACGTTTGAAAATGAGGTGAATTTAATCAAAAAAGAGTTGGGTGATCAATACGACGTGGTGTATCCATCCGTCAGCATATTGGCTGAAAACCCAATCGCTGTGGTGGATAAATTTGCAAACAAACATAAAACGCAAACCTTAGCTTTAGCCTACGCCACTTATCACTTTTCTGAAGCAGGGCAAGAAATTGCCGCACAACACTTTATTCGCCCAAGTTTGCCAGCAGTTGCCGCTAAATATAAAGATAGATTCAAAAATATAGAGTTATTCAGTGTGGATGAAGTATTCGGCGGCTGGGCAAAAGCGCAAAAAACACACTTTGCTGATGGCGGTAATTTTGACCAAATTTATAGTAAATAGTATTAGATAAAGGAGCATAAAATGACAGCACTTAAAATCGTAGCACCACATGTAGAGCAGCTTAGGTTGCAACTTAAGCAATCATTACTGTTAGATTTAGATGATTACGGCTTAGCTGAACAATCGTCAGGGGAGTTCAATAGTACGTTTATTGGAGTGCAGCTCAATAGCGCTTTTCAGCCAATATACGATAGCGAGGCGGGAGATTTATATGGTTATGAGGCCATACTTAGGCCTTCGTTAGGTGGCGTGTTAGCCAGCACACCAGATTTCGCTTTTACTTACGCAGAACAAGCAGGAAAATTAGTGCAGTTTGACCGCGTCAGCAGAACGCTACACGTACTTAACTTTAAGCAAATTTATGGTGAAAAAGGCTTACTTTTTCTTAAGGTACACCCCAAGCTTTTAACGCTAGTGAGCGAGCATGGCAAAGTATTTGAATATATTCTACATTCCAACTCCATACCCACAAACCGCGTGGTGATTGAGATTCAAGAAGGGTTGCTTGAGCAAGATAAGCAACTTATTCAGGCCGTAGATAATTATCGTGGCCATGGCTACCGTATTGCGATTGAAGGTTTTGGTAGCGAAAAGTCGCATATCAATCGGCTGTGGAATTTAGCGCCAGATATCGTTAAGCTGGATAGCAGCTTAATTCAGCAAGCCGAACATAATAATCGCACACGTAATGCGTTACCAGGGCTTGTTAAAGTGATTAAAGACTTAGGCGCACAGCCCGTGATTACTGGAATTGAAACGCAAGTGCAATTAAATATTGCCATAGAAAGTGGCGCCACGTTGTTTCAAGGCGATTTTTTAGGCAAGGCTGTTGCTGCGAAAGAATTACAGCCAAATAAACTTTTTAAACATAAAGCTTTGAAGTCGGTACGTGCGGCTGCCTAATTTAATTACTTTCATCTTGCTAATAATATTTACTTATAAAGTTATAGGTAAATATTATTTTTAAATTATAAGTAATGTTGTTACATTAGCGCCCGCTTACACTTATTTCAATGAATGAAAATTATGGCAAAACAAAAAAATATACTTCCAGGCTTTAATTTATCCTTAGGCTACACGCTGCTTTATTTGAGCTTGATTGTGCTAATTCCACTTTCTGCAGCGTTTATTAAAACCACAGAATTAAGCTTTAATGAGTTTTGGACGGTAATCACTGCGCCGCGTGTAGTGGCTTCATACAAGCTCACTTTTGGCGCTTCTTTAATAGGCGCTTTAATCAATGCGGTGTTTGGCTTGCTCACGGCTTGGGTGTTGGTTCGCTATCATTTTTTTGGTAAAAAAGTGATTGATGCATTGGTAGATTTGCCATTTGCATTGCCCACCGCCGTGGCTGGCATTGCTTTAACGGCGGTGTATGCCAGCAATGGCTGGATTGGTTCATGGCTAGAACCACTCGGCATTAAAGTGGCTTTTACGCCTATAGGCGTGATAGTCGCCCTTACTTTTATTGGTTTGCCTTTTGTGGTGCGTACCGTGCAACCCGTATTGCAAGATTTAGAAGCTGAAACCGAAGAAGCCGCTGCCAGCTTAGGTGCTAATCGCTGGCAAACGTTTACTAAAATTATCTTCCCCGCCATTTGGCCAGCCTTGCTCACAGGCTTTGCGTTGGCTTTTGCACGGGCTATTGGCGAATATGGCTCGGTGATTTTTATTGCGGGCAATGTACCTTTTGTTTCGGAAATCACACCGCTGATTATTATCACCAAACTTGAGCAATATGAATATGCGCAAGCGACAGCAGTAGCAGTTGTCATGCTGGTAATTTCATTCTTACTATTGTTTGCTATTAACGGCTTGCAGTGGTGGTTTAACCGCCGCAATACTGCTTCGCATTAAGCAAAAATTAAGAGGCTATTATGACAATACAAACAGTATCCCCCCAAGCTGTATCGCAATACAGTAAATACAACGCTAAAGTAGCACGTAGTCGCGCGACATCTGAACCTATTTGGGTACGCTGGCTACTCACTTTTATTGTGCTGCTATTTTTGAGCATATTTTTAATTGTGCCACTAGCAGCAGTATTTACCGAAGCATTACGCAAAGGCTTTGATACTTATATTACTGCGTTATCAGACCCTGACGCGTTATCTTCTATCAAACTAACCCTTATAGCGGCTGCAATTGCCGTGCCGTTAAACTTGGTATTTGGTGTCGCCGCCGCATGGGCAATTGCCAAGTTTGAGTTTAAAGGAAAAAGCATCTTGATTACCTTAATTGACTTGCCTTTTGCGGTATCTCCAGTGATTGCAGGCTTAATTTACGTGTTGATATTTGGCCTGCAAGGTTGGGTAGGTTCATCGCTGATAGATCACGATGTCAAAGTGATTTTTGCAATTCCAGGCATCGTGTTGGCGACAGTTTTTGTGACTTTTCCATTTGTCGCGCGCGAGTTAATTCCGCTCATGCAAGCGCAAGGTAAAGATGAAGAAGAGGCAGGTTTGGTGCTGGGCGCGTCTGGCTGGCAGATTCTTTGGCGCATTACTTTACCCAATGTGAAATGGGGTTTGCTATATGGCGTTATTTTAACCAACGCACGTGCAATGGGAGAATTTGGCGCGGTGTCTGTAGTTTCTGGTCATATTCGTGGCATGACCAACACCATGCCGCTGCATGTAGAAATTTTATACAACGAATACAACTATGCGGCGGCGTTTGCAGTGGCGTCATTACTGGCATTACTGGCTTTGGTCACGCTGATGCTTAAAAGCTTTGTTGAGTGGCAAGTGGCGCGTAATGCCGCTAGCAATGAAAGCGCTTAGAAGCGCATTGCTTAAATATTAAATTGGGATTCAAGATGAGTATTGAGATTAGAAATATTAGAAAAAACTTTGGCAACTTTAGCGCGCTTAATGATGTGAGCCTTAACGTGCCAAGTGGTGAGTTAGTGGCCTTGCTCGGGCCTTCTGGCTGCGGTAAAACTACCTTATTGCGCATTATTGCGGGGCTAGAAACGCCAGATGCGGGCAGTATTCATTTTCACGGTAATGATGCCACAGACCAACAAGTACGCGACCGTCAAGTGGGTTTTGTATTTCAGCATTATGCGCTGTTTCGCCACATGACTGTATTTGAGAATGTCGCTTTTGGCCTACGCGTGCGCCCCAAAGAAACGCGCCCATCAGACGCTGAAATTAAACGGCGTGTACATGAATTGCTTGAACTAGTACAGCTAAATTGGCTGGCAGACCGTTATCCACCACAACTATCAGGTGGGCAGCGCCAACGCATTGCTTTGGCTCGGGCATTGGCAGTTGAGCCAAAAGTGCTGTTGCTGGATGAGCCATTTGGTGCGCTAGATGCAAAAGTGCGCAAAGAATTACGCCGTTGGTTGCGTCGTTTGCATGATGAGTTACACATCACCAGCATTTTTGTAACGCACGACCAAGAAGAAGCATTAGAAGTTGCCGACCGTGTTGTGGTGATTAACAAAGGAAAAATTGAGCAAATAGGCTCACCGCAAGAAGTGTACGACCACCCAGTGTCACCATTTGTGTATCAGTTTTTAGGCAATGTGAACCAGTTTCACAGTCATGTGCATGAAGGTGAAGCCGAAATTGGTGGCGTTGGTTTGAAAGTTGAAGCGCACGATGACACAAAAAATCGCGCCGCATTAGCATTTGTGCGCCCACATGATATTGAAATTCATAAAGCGCGTAATGGTGATGCACCCGCCTTTGAAGCGGTTGTGAGCTATATTCACGCGATTGGGCCATTGGTGAGATTAGAGCTTCAGCGTGCAGATCAAACCGAGTTAATTGAGGCCGAGCTCACACAAGAGCGCTTTCGTGAGTTGGGTTTGGCGCAAGGTGAGCACGTGTTCATTTACCCACGTAATGTACGTGTCTTTCTAGATAAATAGCATTAGACAACGTATCTTTTAATCACTTTGTATGACTAAAAACCAAACTGACGATTGATAGCACTAATAAAAGGCCCTAATTTTGGCGGGCTTGGCTCAACATCTACATTTACGCCAAACTTATTGAGCGCCTTGGTGCACACAGGGCCAATTGAGGCAACTAAGCTTTTGTTTAAGCTGATTTCAAGTGCTTCAACACGCTTCAATTGCTCGGCCACCGCAAACAAATTGGTCGCTTGCGAGGCGCTAGTAAAGCACACCATATCAATTGTGCCTTTATCTAGCGCGTTCATCAGTTCAACCATAGGTTGAATATTTTCTGGCAAGCTCCAGCGATAAGTCGCAATTTCCACCACTTTTGCGCCTTGCTCCTCAAGAGCGTTTTGCAAGTCAAAATTAGTATCACCATAGCGCTGCACTGCAACCAACTTATCTTTAAGCGAATATGCTGCAA
>JABFRQ010000006.1 GCA_013141075.1 Methylotenera sp. | reverse complement strand
GGCCAAAATACCATTGAGATTTTACGTGATTTGAATTTAGCCGTTATCCAGGGTGAGAGCGTGGCGATTGTAGGAAGTTCAGGTTCAGGTAAATCCACCTTGCTAGGCTTGTTGGCGGGCTTAGATAGCCCTACCAGTGGCAGCGTCACTGTAGAAAATGCACCCTTTAGTGCGCTAGATGAAGATGCCCGCGCCGCCGTGCGTGGCCAGCGCATGGGCTTTGTGTTCCAATCGTTTCAACTTTTAGGCACCATGACTGCACTTGAAAACGTCATGCTGCCCATGCAATTGGCAAACAGAAAAGATGCGCGCGAAGTGGCGATTGCAACATTGGGCAAGGTTGGTTTGGCCGACCGCGTAACGCATTATCCAAAACAACTTTCAGGCGGTGAGCAACAACGCGTGGCGATTGCACGCGCATTTGCCCCGCAACCCGCCATTCTGTTTGCTGACGAGCCCACTGGCAATTTAGACATTGCCACAGGTGAGCGCATTATTGACTTGCTGTTTAACTTAAATCAAGCCTCAAAAAGCACCTTGATTTTAGTGACGCATGATGAAAAATTAGCCCAGCGTTGTAGTCGTGTTTTAGTGCTTAATCATGGGCAATTGTCATGAATTTTAAGCTGGCTTGGCAACAATTATCATCACAATATCAATCGGGCGACTTACGCGTTTTGCTGTTTGCGCTGGTGTTGGCCGTCACCTCCCTTACGGCAGTTAACTTTTTTACTAATCGCATCGCGTTGCATCTCAATAGCGAGGGCGGTTTACTGCTGGGCGGCGATTTAGTTGTGCTAACTGACCAACCAACGCCAATCCATTACCAAGCGCTTGCCAAGCAATATGGCCTGCAAACAGCCAGCACTTTAGAGTTTGCCAGCATGGCCATTCACGGTGAAAAAAATCTGCTTGCTGAAGTCAAAGCACTAGGCGACGGTTTTCCGTTACGGGGTGATTTTGGCGTGCAATTAAGCGCCAATAGCGCCACGCAAAGTGTGCAAAAATCGCCCAATCAAGGCGAAGTTTGGCTGGAATCGCGCTTAGCCAATGCCATTGGTGTACAGATTGGCGAGCGTTTAGAGTTAGGTGCAAGCACATTTAAAGTATCGGGTATTTTAACGCGTGAGCCCTCGCGCGGGGGTGACATGTTTGGCTTTGCGCCAAGACTCATGATGAATAGCGCCGACGTAGCCGCAACTGAGTTGATTCAATTTGGCAGCCGCGTGAAATATCAATTGTTAGTGGCGGGTAATCCACAAAAAGTGCAACAATTTTCAGATGAAATCACGCCAACACTGCAACGCGGCGAACGCATACAAGATGTTAAAAATGCGCGCCCAGAAATTAAAAGCGCGCTTGATAAGGCTGAAATTTTTCTCGGCCTCAGTGCCATGGTGAGCGTAGTTTTATCGATAGTGGCGATGTTGCTTGCCAGCGCGCCATTTATAGCACGTAGCCTAGAAACCGCGGCGTTAATGCGCTGCTTTGGTGCAAGCAAAGCTACCATTCAAAGCATTATGTTGCTACAAACAGCCATGTTAGCTTTTATCGGTGGGCTGTTGGGTTGTTTGCTAGGATTTTTGGTGCAATTGCTATTAGCGTATTTTGCGGGCAGATTGTTTTTAACTGCGCTGCCCGCGCCCAATTATTTACCTGTACTCATCGGCATGGTGATGAGTTTTTCAATTTTATTTGCCATGATGCACCCGCATATTCAAGCCATTAAAAACGTACCCACCATGCGTATTTTGCGTAACGACATGGCACAAAAAAACCATCATATTTGGTTGCAATATTTGCCTGTGACCTTAGTGATTGCCGCGTTAATTTTATGGTTAGCCAAAACATGGTTGTTAGGGGGCGTGTTTTTGCTGGGCGTATTGAGCATTTGTTTGTTAGCAGGTGCGCTGGCTTACGGCATGTCGATACTATTGTTTAAAGTCAGCCAAAATATCCGCAACAACGCCATCAGCTTAGGGCTGGCAAATCTTAAGCGGCGTTTGGGCTTAACTCTTGCGCAAATGATTGGTTTTAGCCTAGGCGCAATGGTACTCATGCTGTTATTCATGACCAAAAATGATTTAATGCAATCGTGGCAATCATCATTGCCAGCTGATGCACCCAACCGTTTTATCATTAACATTCAAGCTGTGCAATTGCCCACTTTAAATGCCTTTTTTAAAGAAATTAAGGTGCAACAACCACAAGTTTTTGCCATGATACGCGGCAGATTAGTTGCTAAAAATGGCCAACCATTAACCGCAGAGATGTTTGAAAGTGAGCAGTCAAAACGCTTACTCAATCGCGAAACTAATTTATCGTCGGCCAACAGCATGCAAGCGGACAATCAGCTATTAGAAGGCCGCTGGTGGAATGCTGATGAATCCAGCGCACCCTTGCTATCCCTTGAAGAAAGCCTAGCCAAAGCTTTAAACATCCAGCTTGGCGATACGCTCACTTATGACATTGCAGGCAGCCAAATTGATTTAAAAGTCACCAGCATTCGAAAAGTAGAATGGGACACCATGCGGCCTAACTTTTTTGTACAAACGCCTCCCAACACGCTGGCAAAATTTCAAGCCAGCTACATGACCGCGTTTTATTTACCCAACCATCAAGAAAATACGCTCAATGCACTGCTACAAAAATCTCCAAATTTCACCATCATCGATGTGGCCAGCTTAATGAGCCAAGTGCGCGCAATTATGCAAAAAATGAGCTTGGCCATTGGCTCTGTGTTTAGCTTTTGCATCATCGCAGGCTTGGTGGTGTTATACGCCGCACTGGTCGCCACGCGCGAGGCTCGCATTAAAGAATCTGCCATGTTGCGCGTACTTGGTGCATCGCGCCGCCAAGCCGCCATTGCCTTGCTGGCTGAATTTGCTTGCATCGGCGCAGTGGCAGCAACCGTGGCGATTGTGGTGGCAAGCGGATTGGCCTATATTTTAAGCCACTATGTGCTCAAAATTCCCTACCAATTCAACATCAGCCTTGCGTTCACTGCGCTACTAGCTGCAATTATTTTAGTGCCACTAGCGGCTTGGTGGGTGATACGTGCTTATTTAAATGTAGCGCCCAAACAATTGCTCAACAGCATTTAGAATGCCACTTTTTTAATGGCCAAAAACCTAAATTTAAAACTGATTTAAAAATAAAATTTTAAGCTAAAAACGCCCGAGAGAAAAACACTGCCCTGACAGCCGCTATTAGCAAGGCTCGCAGCCATGCACATAAGAGTATGCGTTAAAAAGCTCTTATTTATTTAAAGTTTTTTGCGTGGGTTTAGATTGCGAAGTATTCGATTTTGGTCGCTTTACCGCCAATGTGGATTTCAAAAGCGAAGTTTTCCAAATAGGTTTGAGTGGCATCATGCCCACTACCCGTTTTTTTGCGACGATAAAATAAATGCCGCCCAAACTTGGCACTAAGCGTTCACCCATTTTATCCATAAAAGTACAACGTTTTCGCCAATCAGTTTGCTCAAACGGTGGAACATTGCAGCATTTTTGTACAGAAACCACCTCAAAACCAAGTAGCGCTAACCAATCTTTTAAGCGTGCGAGGCCAATAAATTCGCCATTCCATGGGTATGTGTTGTTTTTTGAAAGCCATTTATTTAACTTAGCTGTTACACCCCATGCGCTAAACGGATTAAAGCCTGAAATCAATAAATGCCCTTCTGGCACCATAACTCTTGCGGCCTCACGCAGGGTTTGGTGCGGGCGCTCGCTGAACTCTAAACGATGCGGCAACAGCAATAAATCTACACTCGTATCAGCAAAAGGTAAAAAGTCATCACAGCAGCTTAAATGCGGCGCACAAGCCGTTTCTACAACCATTGGGGTTAATGATTCAGCCGCATGAAAACGATTAGGAATGCGCGAATTGCGCAATAAATCTACGTGCAAACAGCCCATTTGCACCGCGTTAAAACCAAACAAATCACACACGGCTTGATCATATAGCGCCTGCTCTTTGGCTAACATATATTGCGCGGCCGTGCCGTTAAACCAATCAGCTTGTAGCTTAGGCGCTATTGACATTTAAGACCGCAGACCAAATGATAGAGTGTATGCAACATAATCAAAAAATTATACCTGAGCCAAAAATTATACCTGACTTAGAAATTATACCTATTCCTGCATTTGAGGATAATTATATCTGGCTAATGCACAATGGCAAGCACGCAATAGTGGTAGACCCTGGTGATGCCGCGCCCGTGTTTAATGCGCTTCAGCGCGCTAATTTATCGCTTAGCGTCATATTAATTACGCATCATCACCCTGACCATATTGACGGCGTGGCGGCTTTACTCGAAAAATACCCGCATGCCAAAATTTATGCGCCAAAATTAGAGCAATATGCGTTTGAACACACGCCAGTAGGTGAGCCTGATGTGATTTACGTTCAAGAATTTGACTTAAATTTTACCGTGCTAGACGTTTCTGGACACACAATCGGCCACATTGCTTATTATGCCGAGCAGGCTGATAGTAATCATTTATTATTTAGTGGTGATGTGATATTTGGCGCAGGTTGCGGGCGCGTGCCTGAAGGCAGCTATGCACCAGCTTATCAATCATTACAAAAGCTTGCTGCGCTGCCCAAGAAAACTAAAGTCTATTGTACCCATGAATACACCTTAACCAATATTCAATTTGCCTTAACGCTTGAACCCAATAACCAAGCGCTTGTCGAACGATTATCGCAAACGCAAAAATTGCGAGATTTAGGCCGCCCTAGCTTACCAACTACGATTGCATTTGAGCTTGCAACGAACCCTTATTTACGATGCAATAGCCATGAAATTCAAACCACGCTACGTGCAAAAAACTTAGATGAGTTTAAGATTTTTTTCATAATTAGAAAGTTAAAAAATAATTACTAATCAAATAGATATGAGTTAAACTTAAAGTAATAGTTAATTAAATTTACCTTGACTTAGCATGACATCTTTAGTTACCATTATGTTAAATTAAGCATTACGCTACATGCACACGCTTTACCTATATACCTCACTTACATCTGGGCAATTTTTGAATAAACTTTCTAGCAAACTGGCGACCAAACTAGCGCTTTCGCCCATCTTTATATTTTCTTTATTGCTGTGTAATTTAGCACATGCAGAATCTAATGTTGCGGGAGAAGAAATTACTATTTTTTCTGACGACACCTTTAAGCCTATGCCTAGAGGTGTAATGACCAAAGAGTTAAGTGATGACAGCATTAACACTCAAAATTCGGCTGGCGATACCCTACGCGATGCGCTTGACACTCGCCTTCACGATGACACTGGCGAATATACCGCCGATGATCAATCAGACATTATTAACATAGGCAGTGCAGATTTATGGCAACGCATTAAAGATGGCTACGGCATCCCTAATTCAAAATCTAGCCTAGTGGCTAAACATGAAGACTACTACAGCTCGCGCCCAGATTACGTAAAGCGCATCGTAGAGCGTAGCCAAAAATACTTATTTCATATTGTAGAAGAAGTAGAAAAACGTAATATGCCAACCGAAATCGCCCTACTCCCTATGATAGAAAGCGCCTACAACCCGAACGCGTATTCTACCAGTCGCGCATCAGGTATTTGGCAGTTTGTACCAGCCACAGGCAAGCACTTTGGGCTTAAACAAAACTGGTGGACAGACAACAGGCGCAACGTTACGCTAGCCACCGATGCCGCACTAGATTATCTACAAAAATTACATGGCATGTTTGGCTCTTGGGATTTAGCCCTCGCTGCCTACAACGCGGGCGAAGGCACCGTTGGGCGCGCCATTGAGCGCAATCGTAAATTAGGTTTAGGTACAGATTACGAAAGCATCACCTTGCCAGTTGAAACTAGAAATTATTTTCCAAAATTACAGGCCATTAAAAATTTAATGACTAACCCTGGAAAATACGGGTTAAAAATTCAAACCATTGCCAACACGCCTTATTTTGCAAGAGTTTCTGCACCGGCACAAATTGATGCACACTTAGCGGCAAAACTCGCTGAAATCAGCGATGAAGAGTTTTTAGCGCTTAATCCAAGCAACAACCGCCCTGTGATTACCAGCAACAGTGAAAAGCACGAGCTATTACTACCAATTGCCTCTGCCCAAACCTTTAGAACCAACTTGGCAGCCTACAATAACCCCTTAGTAAGCTGGCGAACATATTTTGCCAAGCGTGGCGAGCGCATGGAAAATATTGCCGCTAGATTTGGCATTCCTGTAGACCAGTTGCGCAATGCAAACAACCTACCTGCTCATGAAAAAATAAATAAATCTTCAACCATTTTGGTACCAAATGGCAGTCGAGCAGACTTTGTTGCTACTAAATCTGCCAATATCGACAGTGCCGACGCAACGCTAATTGATGAAACTGCCATTGCAGACAATGATGTAAGCACCAAACAAAACTCAGCCAATATCGACATAGCAAGCGCTGAGAAATTAGCAGTAATAGCCACAGCTGAAGAAGATGCTGAAAGCAAGGCAGAACCTGAACCTATTAAGCAAAGTAGCGTCACACACAAAGTTAAAAAAGGTGAAACTTTGCAATCTATCGCTAAACGCTATGGTGTGAATGTTAAGCAAATTATGAAGTTGAGTGCGTTAAAAAATAAGCGTGTAAATGCAGGACAAACACTCACCATTAAACCTGAAAGCATTGTTAGCGCACCCACTAATCGCCAAGCAAAAAGCCGAGCCTCAAGCAAGTCTGGTAAAGTTAAGCAAAATGGTCGTGGTCAAACTAAGCAAAAAGCGAACTCTAGAAAATCTAAAGCCTCAAGCAAAGCTAAAATGGCCACCAAAAAAGCTGCTAATAAACGAAAACCTCGTTAATCACTGTTCAACATAAATTATCCAAAATATATGATCATCAATATTGCTAAACATAAATTAGTGCAAGCTAAACTAGCAAAACTGATGTTAATTGCCTTTAGCGCATTACTTGTTAGCGCTTGTGGAGAATCTTCTAACAACCAAACAAGCAATATTGATTATTCAAAATCTTACCCAGCAGAAAATGGCGGCACGCTAATAGAGGCCATGACAGCCGACCCAAGCGGCTTAATCGCCATGACAGCGGGCGAATCGGCGGCCTCTGCCATTGCAGGCAGTATTTTCAACAGCTTACTCAAATACGATAAAAATTTAGACTTAGCGGGTGAATTAGCCGAGTCTTGGGATGTTTCTAACGACCAAAAAACCATCACTTTTCACCTAAAACCAAACTTAAAATGGGCTGATAACGCACCACTCACCAGCGACGATGTATTGTTTACTTGGCAAAAAGTTACTGATGATAATACCCGCACGCCTTATGGCTCTGATTATAAATTGGTCGCTAAGGCTGAGGCACCTGATGCCAATACTTTTCGCGTGACCTATGCTGCACCATACGCACCAGCGCTTTCAACTTGGGCGGGTTTGCACATTTTGCCAAAACATCTACTAAAAGACCAAGACATTAACACCACTGCTTTTGCACGCAATCCCGTGGGTAGTAGCTACTACAAATTAGAACGCTGGAAGAATGGTCAATTTATCAAACTCACGCGTAATGCTAATTCCACGCAAGGCCAAGCCAAAATAGATAATTTACTATCGCGCATAATCCCCGACAAAGCCGCGCAGTTTTTGGAGCTCAGTGCAGATAATATCGACCAAATGAGCCTCAACCCAATTCAATACGCCAGAGTACTGCCTGCACGGCCAGTACTCAACAAAAACGTGGCGCTGTATAAAGAGCTTGGCAGCGGCTATACCTACTTAGGCTTTAACCTCAAACGCAAACCGTTTGATGATGTACGTGTGCGGCAAGCCATTAACTACGCTATTAACAAGCAAGAAATTATCGACGGCGTGTTATTAGGCCTAGGCGAGCCAGTAGCGTCACCCTACAAGCCAGGTACGCGCTGGAGCAACCCTTCTTTACAACCATATCCTTATGACCCTAACAAAGCCAAAGCCTTATTAAAAGAAGCTGGGTTTGTATGTTGCGATAGCGAAAACTACTTAACTCGGGATGATAAGCGCTTTAGTTTTGAAATTCTCACCACAAACAAAGAGCGCGAAACCTCTGCAGTACTTATTCAGCGCCGACTTAAAGAAGTAGGCATACAAGTGAATATTCGCATGTTGGAATGGGCTAGCTTTTTAGGACGCTTTATTGAGCCAAGAGAATTTGATGCTATTGTATTAGGCTGGGGCTTAGGGCTAGATCCAGATCAATACAGCATTTGGCATTCAAGCCAGCAAGGCGCTAAACAATTTAATTTCATTGGCTACAGCAACCCAAAAGTAGATCAGCTATTAGAAGCAGGCAGATTAGAATTAGACCTTGATAAACGCCAAAAAATTTACCATGAATTTTCAAAAATTTTGCTAGAAGACAGCCCAATTGTGTATTTATCGGCAGGCTACGGCTTAACAGCGGTACACAAACGTGTGCAAGGTATCAGCAACCCTGCGCCCCCAGCGGGCATTGGGCATAACACGCAAGAATGGTATATTCCAAACCAATATGCGCGTACCGAGATAAACGCAAATTAAGCATGCTTAAATATCTACTAAAACGCTTTTTATGGATGATACCAATGATCATTGGCATCAGCTTAATCTCGTTTTTTATCATGCACTTAGCTCCTGGCGACATCACCACCACCGAAGCGAGCTTCAACCCCAAAGCTAGCGCAGAATCACGCCAGAAACTGCGTGAATTATATAGCTTAGATAAGCCCGTGATTGTGCAATATGGCCTATGGATGAAGCGTATGGCCACGCTAGATTTTGGCACATCATTTGCCTCGCACCAGCGCCCTGTATTTTGGCAAACACAAGATAAAGACGGCAACGTGACGCTCGGCATGATACAAGAAGCGCTACCAATTACCTTACTAATCAACGTGTTAAGCCTTATTTTGATTATTACCATCGCGCTGCCGCTGGGCGTAATTTCTGCGCTCAGGCAAAATCAGCTGGCAGATCGCGGCATTACGCTATTTGTGTTTATCGGTTTTGCCATCCCCAGCTTTTGGCTAGCGCTCATGCTCATGTATTGGACAGGCGTGCAACATACTTGGCTACCAATTTCAGGCCTAGAAAGTATGGGGCATGAAAATATGCCTTGGCTTGCACAAATGTTTGACACGCTCAAACATTTAACCTTACCTGTGTTTATTTCTGGCATTACTGGATTAGCGGGCATTTCATTATTCGCCCGTAATGGCATGCTTGAAGTGTTGCACCAAGATTACATCACCACCGCCCGCGCCAAAGGCTTAAGCGAAAACCGCGTGGTTTATGGTCATGCGCTACGTAATGCCCTACTTCCACTTATCACCATTCTTGGTTTAAGCATTCCAGGCTTGATTGGTGGCTCAGTCATTGCAGAAAGTATTTTCGCCATTCCAGGCATGGGCAAGTTGTTTTATGATGCCGTCACAATGCGTGATTTCCCAGTGATTATGGGCATTCTTACCATAGGCGCATTGCTAACTTTGGTTGGCAATTTATTTGCCGATGTTGCCTACGCATGGGCCGACCCACGCGTGCGGCGCGGTGTAGCGCAATGATGAAAAAAGTACTTTCTAATCCATTAGCGATAATAGGTTTTGCCATTATTGCCAGCATTATGTTGCTGGCTCTAGTTGCGCCATTCATTGCGCCTTATGACCCTGATGCTATCGATGTAAAAGCTATTTTATTGTCACCTTCTACGTCTCACATAATGGGCACAGATGGCCTTGGTCGCGACGTGTTCTCACGCATGCTCTACGGCGCCCGTATATCGCTCATGGTAGGCTTTGTAGCAGTTGGTATCGCCACAGCCATTGGCATCGTGCTAGGCGCTATTGCGGGCTTTTATCGCGGCTGGGTTGATACAGTCATTATGCGTATTGTTGATGTCATGTTATCAATCCCTTCATTCTTTTTAATTTTAGCCGTGATTGCATTTTTATCACCATCTATTTGGAACATTATGATCGTGATAGGCTTAACCTCATGGATGGGCGTGACGCGCCTAGTGCGCGCAGAATTTTTAAGCTTGCGTAACCGCGAGTTCGTATTGGCAGCACAAGTATTAGGTGCCAAAGATGCACGTTTAATATTCACCCATTTGCTGCCCAACAGCTTAACGCCAATTATTGTAAGCTCTATTTTAGGCATTGCCAGCGCGGTATTACTAGAATCAGGGTTAAGCTTTCTAGGCATGGGTGTACAGGCGCCGCAGGCCTCGTGGGGCAATATCCTTACCGACGGCAAAGAGTATATTCAATTTGCTTGGTGGCTTTCATTGTTCCCTGGGCTTGCGATATTGCTCACCGTGTTAGGGTATAATCTCTTAGGTGATGGTTTGCGCGATGCGTATAACCCAAGAAGCAATCAGCACTAATTATTTAAATAGACAGGAAAATATCATGGGATTTTTAGCAGGTAAAAAAATACTAATTGCGGGCTTGTTAAGCGACCGCTCCATTGCTTACGGCATTGCCCAAGCCATGCGTCGTGAAGGCGCAGACCTCGCCTTTACCTACCAAGTTGAAAAACACAAAGACCGTGTGGCTAAACTTGCCGCAGATTTTGACTCAACTTTGGTATTTCATTGCGATGTGGCTGAAGATAGCTTGATAGATTCACTATTTGTAGACATCGCCAAAGTTTGGGATGGCTTAGATGGCGTTGTGCACTCTGTCGCTTTTGTGCCAAAAGACGCGCTTGATGGCGATTATTTAGAAAAAGTTACGCGCGAAAACTTCCGCATTGCGCACGACATTAGCTCATACAGTTTTGCCGCGATGGCCAAAGCCGCATTGCCATTGATGGAAGGCCGCAATGGCAGCTTATTAACATTGAGTTATTTAGGCGCAGAACGCACCATGCCAAACTACAACGTAATGGGTGTAGCCAAAGCCAGCCTTGAAGCTAATGTGCGTTACATGGCGCAAAGTTTAGGTCCAAAAGGCATCCGCGTAAATGCGGTTTCTGCCGGCCCAATCAAAACGCTTGCGGCTTCTGGTATTGCAGGTTTTGATAAAATGATAGGCTTTAACGAAAAGCATTCTGCACTACGTCGTAATGTGTCGATTGAAGAAGTAGGCAATGTCGCAGCATTTTTATGCAGCGATTTAGCATCAGGCGTGACTGGCGAAATTACTTATGTAGATGGTGGCATGAATATTACAGTGATGGCAGCGATGGATTAAGCCTAAAATAAATTTACCTGAAGTAAATTTAAATTTAGACATAAATTCAGACGTAAAAAAAGGCACTTCTCAGTGCCTTTTTTACGTCTGAAATACACCAACTCTTAACTACCCCTCTACAAGCCACTCTGTAGGCGGCTCTCAGGTCATCATTTTTCTCTCGTGGTTATTTTAAGCTTTTAACAACACCTAAAACATGTGTATTGCCAGCCTTGAAAATTAGTTATTTTCTGTGTTACTTAACAAAAGTTTCTCATTCACCGTCACTTTTACTTTTTCACGAAGCGACTGCTTGTAAGCTGCTAAATATTCGCTCGCTAGCGCCGCATTTAGCTCATCTTTGGCCAGTTTTTGCGCCTCTGCATCTGTTGGTAACAAGGTGTTCACTTTAATCACCTTAACGAGCAAGTAGCCTTGTTTACTATCAGCCAAACCAGAATATGCAGGTAATTTAGCCACGTTAGTTTTAAATGCTTGGCTCATAGCAAGCTCAGTTAACCCTTGTGCAGTTTTGCGGTCAATAGTGACTTCAGGAATCCACTCAATACCATCAACTTCTTTACCTTCGCGTAAATCTTTCAACGCAGCCTGACCTTTACTCACTGCAAGTTTTGAAGCGGCTTCTAATTTCAACAAGGCCTCAATGCCTGATTTTACTTCGTCAAAACTTTTTGGCGATGCCGCTTTGTAATCAACAACACGTGCAGAAACTAGATTGTTCGGTGAAATTTCTACCGCTTCAGTGTTACGTTTATCTTTAAGTACTTCATTTGAAAAAACGAGGTTCATAATTTTTTCGTTATTTTTAAAGAACTTAGCGCCAGCTTCACGACTCAGCCAATCTGATTTTTGCACTTGGCCGCCATAAACCTTGGCCGCAGGCGCTAAACTGCCAGATTGCTCGTACACCATATTACTAAAACCTTCGGCTTGTTTAGCAAACTCTTCTTGCGCTTTTTTAAACATCAAGTCGCCTTTAATTTGCGGTTTTAATGTTTCAAAATCTGTGCTTGCACCCGTAATGCCCGTTACTTTAATGATATGGTAACCAAATTCAGATTCAACTAAGTTGCTGACTTCATTCACCTTTAAGCTAAAAGCTGCATCTTCAAAAGGCTTAACCATCGCGCCACGTGCAAAGCTACCTAAATCTCCACCTTTAACCGCTGAGCCAGGATCTTCAGAGTTTTTAATCGCCAAGGTTTCAAAACTTTTTGGGTTCTTTTTGATCTCAGCCAAAATAGCTTCAGCCTTAGCTTTAGCTTCTTGTTTCTTTTCTGGTGTAGGGCTAACACCAAAAGCAATTAAAATATGGCTGGCATTTCTTTGCTCTGTGCCTTGAAATTTATCGGTATTTTCATCATAAAACTTTTTCACTTCAGCATCATCTACGGTCATACCAGTGATTAAGTTAGTTGCTGATAGTAATAAAAACTCTATTTTTACTTGCTCTGGGTTAATTAGCTTATTTTTATGTAGCTCGTAATACGCTTTAACCTCAGCTGGCGTGACGATAGCTTGACTCACAAAATCTTTAGTTTTAATTTCAGAAACCGTCACAACACGCTGTTGGTTTGTAATGCTAGATATATTATCTGCACGCGCATTAGAAATAAATCCAAGCTTTGAAATACCATTTTGTGCCTGCTGTGCCAGTAAATCAGCGCGCATACCTGCTTCAAACTTATTTGGCGTAAGCTGATTTTGCGTAAGTGTTTGGTCATATAACTCTTGCGAGAACTTACCGTCTTTCTGAAACTCAGGCATGCCAGTTATATAAGTTGCCAACTGCTCATCACTAATCGCATATTTAGCATGCTGAATTTCATCGTTAAGCAATTGTTTGTTGATAAGCTGGTTCAGCACCATAGATTTAATTTCAGGGCTATCAAGCTCTGCAGGGTCAATCTTTTTCTCAGACTGCAGGCGATTACGCATGTTTTTCAACGCATTATCATATTCTTGAATAGAAATATTATTTCCACCTACTTTAGCGACAGTGGCGCTATTGCCAGCCCCACTTAAGTACGAGTCAATACCAAATAAGGCAAATGGAATGGTAATTAAAGCCAACAATGCTTTACCAACCCAGCCTTGGGCTACGGTGCGAATCTGATCTAACATAAAAACTTTCTACCCTTAAATATAGTCACGAAACCATGGTCTAAAAACTCCATAGCCTCAAAACTTAAGTACATTAAAATGCCTTAAGCATTTATACCAACGTTAAAGTTAGCATCTTTCATGCTAACTGTTAAAAAAGCCCACTAATATATCATATTATCAATTGTTATTTAGATAACAAACCACGTTGAATCTAGAATAACTTCATACCCAACAAACCTATTACTACAATATTGACGCAGTCACTATAACGTTGTATCAACATTGACTCAGTTCAATTTAACTTGCTACCAAACACATCACAAAAAAAACAAAAAAGCCCGCTAAGTCATTGACCTAACAGGCTTATCTGATATTGGCGGAGCGGACGGGACTCGAACCCGCGACCCCCTGCGTGACAGGCAGGTATTCTAACCAACTGAACTACCACTCCTTAAAACTAAATGAATTTTAATATTTCGTAAAATCCACATAAATTTTGCGCTCTGTTTTTCAGCAAAATAAAAGAGCGCTTAAACTACCAGCACTCTCAAATTTTACAATTAGGAACGACTTAGCTGTATTGCTTTTGTCACTACTGCGCTGATTTTATGGTGGGTGCTAACGGGGTCGAACCGCTGACATTCGCCTTGTAAGGGCGACGCTCTACCAACTGAGCTAAGCACCCTGCCTAACCAACACAAGCTTTTGTTATCTAACAAAGACCGCTAGTTTACAGCATCTTTAAGCGATTTACCAGCTCTAAATTTAGGAGAGTTTGCTGCTTTGATGCTAATTGTTGCACCTGTACGCGGATTACGGCCACTACGAGCTTCGCGTTTGCCAACATAAAATGTACCAAAGCCAATCAATGTTACTAAATCGCCTTTTTTCATTGCTGCTGTAATTGAAGCGGTAGTTGCATCTAAAGCACGGCCTGCCGCTGCCTTTGAAATACCAGCTGCGTTTGCAATGTTGTCAATCAGTTCTGATTTATTCACGAGTAATCCCCTCTTAAGGTTAATTAAATAAAGACTAGGTTATATTAAAAACTAGGTTACACATTTGGGTAAACTCTACCCGTACAGCTTTATATCAAGCCTATAAAGGCTATGTCAAGCGTTTGTAAGAAAGAATTTATACTTATTTTTTTAGTGCTTTATTGCATCGATTACAGAAGTTACATTTTCCGTTGGTTTATCAGTAGCTTGCGCAGCTTTCTCAATATTTTCATTAACTTCTAGATTTTCTGATAACGGCACAGGCTGCGAGGCCAGTGCTAGCGCCAAAACCTCGTCAATCCATTGTACCGGGTGAATATCCAGATGGTTTTTAATATTTTCTGGAATATCTGCAAGATCTTTTACATTTTGATGTGGGATTAAAACTGTTTTAATGCCGCCACGATGCGCGGCCAATAACTTCTCTTTCAAACCACCGATTGGCAATACTTCGCCACGTAAAGTAATCTCACCCGTCATTGCCACATCTGCACGCACAGGAATGCCCGTTAAAATCGAAACAAGCGCTGTGGTAATGGCAATACCTGCACTTGGGCCATCTTTGGGCGTAGCGCCCTCTGGAAAGTGAATATGAATATCATTCTTTTCATAAAAATCATCGTGAATACCAAGTCGTTTAGCACGGCTACGCACAACGCTCATCGCGGCCTGTGTAGACTCCTTCATGACTTCACCTAATTTACCTGTTGTAGTGGTTTTACCTTTACCAGGCAACAATACCGCCTCAATGGTAAGCAGCTCGCCGCCAACTGATGTCCAAGCCAAACCTGTTACTTGACCAATTTGGTTTTCTTTAGCAGCAATGCCGTAATCGTAACGCTGCACACCTAAGTATTTATCTAAATTTTTCGGTGTAACATTGATTTTTTTTGCCGCTTTAACACCCTCTTTAGCTTTAGATGTGAGTAACTCTTTCACCACTTTTCGGCAAACTTTAGAGATTTCTTGCTCAAGTTTACGCACACCTGCTTCACGCGAATAATAACGAATAATATCGCGCACTGCGGCCTCTGAAACATTCACTTCATGCTCTTTTAAACCGTGTGTTTTCAATTGCTTAGGTAGTAAATAACGCATCGCGATATTCACTTTCTCATCTTCGGTATAGCCTGAAAGGTGTATGATTTCCATACGGTCTAATAGCGCCGCAGGGATATTCATTGAGTTCGCTGTCGCCACAAACATCACATCAGATAAATCATATTCCACTTCAACATAATGGTCGGCAAAGGTGTGGTTTTGTTCTGGATCAAGCACTTCAAGCAAGGCGGATGATGGGTCGCCACGCATATCTTGACCCATTTTATCGACTTCATCAAGCAAGAATAATGGGTTTTTCACGCCCACTTTGCTCATGCTTTGCAGAATCTTGCCTGGCATCGAGCCAATATAAGTGCGTCTATGACCCCGAATCTCGGATTCATCACGCACGCCACCCAGTGCCATGCGTACAAATTTACGGTTCACCGCTTTGGCAATACTTTGCCCAAGTGAGGTTTTACCTACGCCTGGCGGGCCTACTAGGCACAAAATCGGCGCTTTAATTTTATCCACGCGTTGCTGTACCGCCAAATATTCAACAATACGCTCTTTTACTTTTTCTAAACCGTAATGGTCGTCGTCTAAAATCTTCTCTGCCGCCAATAAATCTTTACTAATTTTAGTTTTTTTCTTCCAAGGCAAATTGATTAAAATATCAATGTAATTGCGCACCACAGACGCTTCAGCCGACATTGGCGACATCAGTTTCAATTTTTTGAGTTCGCTTGACACTTTAGCAAGCGCATCTTTAGGCATGCGTGCAGCATCTATGCGCTTTTCAAGCTCTTCCATTTCTGAGTTTTCATCTTGCTCACCCAACTCTTTTTGAATCGCCTTCACTTGTTCATTTAAATAATATTCGCGCTGGGTTTTTTCCATTTGGCGTTTTACACGGCCACGAATGCGCTTTTCAACTTGCAGAATATCAATTTCGCCTTCCATCAAGCGTAGTAAATGCTCCAAGCGTTCAGCCACGCTGAACATTTCAAGCACTTTTTGCTTTTCATCTAACTTCAAGGTTAAATGCGCTGCAATGGTGTCAGCCAAACGGCCTGCTTCATCAATGCTGGCAAGCGATGTAAGTATTTCAGGCGGAATTTTTTTATTGAGTTTTACGTATTGATCAAACTGAGTAAACACAGTGCGCATTAAGGCTTGAATCTCAATATCACTCACAGATTCAGCAATTAACTCAGCATGCGCAGCAAAGCATTCTTCAGTTTCAATAAAGCCAGTCACCTTAGCACGTTGAACGCCTTCAACCAGTACTTTTACTGTGCCGTCTGGCAGCTTGAGCATTTGCAGTACGGTTGCAACCGTGCCTACTTCATATAAATCTTCAGCATCTGGTTCGTCTTTATTAGCTGATTTTTGCGCGACTAATAATATTTGCTTATTACCTTCAGAGGCAATTTCCAGCGCCTTAACGGACTTGGTACGCCCGACAAACAAAGGAATAACTAGGTGAGGATAAACAACCACATCGCGCAAGGGCAATACTGGCAACATGCCGCCGTCGGGTGTGTATAAAGGAAGAGATTTCGTCATAAAGACCTTAAATTAAGCTAAAAAGTTAAGCTAAAACGCCTGTATAACTAACAATGGGGATTAACGCATTAGCATTCAACCCCAAATTGCAAACTTACTCTTTTTTTCTTATGCAGCCGTTTCTTTAGCTGGCATATCTGCATAAATCAAAATGGCTGGCGTATCACCACGCACAACGCCTTCGTCGATGACTACTTTACTTAAATTTTCCAATGAAGGTAAATCGTACATTATGTCGAGCAATGAATGTTCTAAAATAGAACGTAAACCGCGCGCGCCAGTTTTACGCTCAAGCGCTTTTTTAGCAATTAAGAGCAAGGCTGACTCTCTAAACTCTAACTCCACACCTTCCATTTTAAATAACTTGATGTATTGCTTGGTGAGTGCATTTTTTGGCTCAGTTAAAATCGTCATCAACGCCGCTTCATCTAATGACTCTAGCGTAGCAACTACTGGTAAACGACCAATAAACTCTGGAATTAGACCAAATTTAATTAAATCTTCAGGCTCAACGTCACGCAATACTGCACCTACTTGGCGATTGTCGTCTTTGCTTTTAACTTCTGCGCCAAAACCAATACCGCCTTTTTCAGAGCGTAAACGAATCACCTTTTCAAGCCCATCAAAGGCGCCACCACAGATAAATAATATATTCGTGGTATCTAACTGTACAAACTCTTGGTTTGGATGCTTACGACCACCTTGTGGTGGAATTGAAGCGACAGTACCTTCAATCAACTTAAGCAATGCTTGTTGAACACCTTCGCCAGACACATCACGCGTAATTGAGGCATTTTCTGATTTACGAGAAATTTTATCCACTTCATCAATATAAACGATGCCACGTTTGGCTTTTTCAACATCGTAATCACATTTTTGCAATAATTTTTGCATGATGTTTTCAACGTCTTCACCCACATAACCCGCTTCTGTCAATGTGGTCGCATCGGCCATTACAAACGGCACGTCCAAGAGGCGCGCGAGTGTTTGCGCTAGCAATGTTTTGCCTGAGCCCGTTGGGCCAATCAGTAAAATATTGCTTTTTGAAATTTCCACTTCATCTTTTTGGCCGCCATCAGACAAATTGTTATGGCCTAAACGCTTGTAATGGTTATAAACCGCAACCGCCAAGTTCTTTTTAGCATGTGTTTGACCAATCACATATTGATCTAAAATTTTGCAAATTTCTTGCGGCGTAGGCAAGCTATCGGCAGTTGATTTAAGCCCTTCCGTTGTACCTTTAGCTTCTTCACTAATAATGTCGTTGCATAAATCAACGCATTCATTGCAAACAAACACAGACGGCCCTGCTATGAGCTTTTTAACCTCATGTTGGCTTTTGCCACAAAATGAGCAATAAAGTAGTTTATCGCCGTCGGCTTTAGTTGCCATAATTTGTAAATCCTATTTTTATTAAAGTAAGTCTAAGCTGCTTCTGTACGACTAGCAATTACCTTATCAATCAAGCCATAAGCCACAGATTGCTCTGCACTCATAAAATTATCACGCTCAGTATCCACATCAATTTCTGCTGCAGTTTTACCTGTATGATGCGCCAAAATTGCATTTAATTTTTCGCGCAAATACATAATTTCTTTTGCTTGAATGGCAATATCTGATGATTGGCCTTGAAAACCACCTGAAGGCTGGTGAATCATCACGCGCGAATTTGGCAAGCTAAAACGCTTACCTTTAGCACCCGCTGCTAGCAAAAACGCGCCCATGCTGGCTGCCTGACCAATGCATAAAGTGCTTACATCGGCTTTAATGAACTGCATGGTGTCATAAATCGACATGCCAGCAGTCACTGAACCGCCCGGCGAATTGATGTATAAAGAAATATCTTTATCAGGATTTTCAGCCTCTAAAAATAGTAACTGAGCAACCACTAGGTTTGCCGACATATCATTAACAGGGCCGACTAAAAAAATCACGCGCTCTTTAAGTAGACGTGAGTAAATATCGTAAGAACGCTCGCCACGGCCGCTCTGCTCTACCACCATAGGAATGTAACCCAATCCTTGCGGGCTTAAATCCAAATTCGCTTGCGTGCTATTGATATTGACACCAGTCATTTATGCATTTCCCATTAAATCATCAAATTTAACTTTTTTGTCTGTCACTTTGGCCTTCGACAAAACAAAAGCCACTGCGTTCTCTTCTGTCGCCAATGCGGTTGGCTCATCCAAGCGTTTAGGGTCAGCAAAGTACCATGTGACTACATCTGCAGGGCGTTCGAAGCTTTGTGAGAATACATCTACCATTGCACGAATTTGGTCAGCAGTTGCATGTAAAGCATTAGCATTAATCATATCACCTAAAATTAAACGTAATTTTGTGCTGCGTTTTGCTTGATCTTCAAACATGCTAGGCTCAAGCTTAATTGTGCTTAAATCTGCACCGCGCTGTTTAAGATTTTGCGCAGTTGTTTCCATCATGCGATTAATTTCAGAACCCAATAACACACGTGGAATTTCAAAATCAGCACTATCAACCAAGGCTTGGAATACCTGCTCTTTAAGTTTAGCACTTACACGTTTTGAAACTTCTTGATTCAAGCTTTCAGCGATTTCTGCTTTCATTTTTTTAACATCGCCATCTTCAATGCCTAAACTTTTTGCAAAATCAGCATCCAACTCTGGTAGTTTTGGTTCAGAAACACTTACGTAAGTCACATCGTAACCCACTGTTTTACCAGCCAATTGCTCTGGGTTATGATCTGCTGGGTAAGAGATTTCAAATTGTTTTGAACCACCTGCTTTACCGCCAGCCAATTGGTCGTCAAACGAAGCAACACGCCCATTTTCACCCAACACTAAATCAATACCTTTAGCGCCAGTAGATTCAACTTCTTTGCCGTCTATTGACGCTTTAAGTGTAATATTAATGCGGTCACCTTTTTTTGCCGCACGTTTTACAGGTACAAAGCGCACGCGTTGTTGCACTAATACGTCTAATGTTTTTTTAACGTCAGCATCGCTCACTTCAATCACTGGGCGCTCAATCTTCATTTTGGCTAAATCGCCATAAGCAACTTCAGGGAATACTTCAAATGTTGCGGTGTATTCTAAATTTGTAGAAGCTGCTTCAAATGGCTTGTGTTCAATATTTGGGTAGCCAGCAACACGTAACTTTGCTTCATCAATTGCATTACCAAAGCTTTGCTCTACCGCAGCCGAATACACTTCATCGCGCACTTGGTCACCATATTGCTGATTCACCAAGCCCATAGGCGCCTTACCTGGCCTAAAGCCAGAAAATTTGGCCGTGCGTGACATCTGCGCCAAACGCGCATGAATTTGCGCTTGCAAAGGTTGTAGTGGAACTGAAATCGTAATACGACGTTCTAGTGTGCTAATAGTTTCAACATTCAATGCCATGCGGTTAATTCCTATTTTAAAGACTTACAAGTTAGCTTAAATTCAACGGGAAACTATAGCATATTAGACTTTTCTTAACAAATTTTAGTCTGTTAATTTAAAGACATTCATACCCTCAACTTGCCTAAAGAATGCCTAGGAAAATAAAAAAGGGCTTCCTATACAGGAAGCCCTTTATATTTGGTGCGAAAGGAGAGACTCGAACTCTCACGTCTTACGACGCTGGTACCTAAAACCAGTGCGTCTACCAATTCCGCCACTCTCGCAGGTAGTTACGGCTCAAATATTACCGCCATAAATTTAGTACAAATCAAACAAGCGGGCATTATATATCAACATAGCATGCTAAGAACACCTAAAAAGCAAAAAAACTATATTTTTCCTTCATAGCGCTATTTCAGGCCTGGCGCACATGATTATCTAGCAATTTTTGCTACGATTGTGCGAGAATAACACTTAAATACACTCATTATATAAAGCTGAAAAATATGCAAAACGCCATCAATCAAAATGACATCAATATGTTACGCGCTGAATTAGAGCTTTTAATGCGTGAGCGCCAATCATTATTAAAAGTAACTGGCGCTGCAGCTGGCCTGATTGCAGAGATGGATAGTCACGATTTGCCAATCACCACAGTAGAGGCCGCAGATTTATTAGCAACCACTATTAACGGCTTAAGTGAAGAAACTTTACAAGATGCACTAAGTTCTGTGCATGCAGAAATTGTTGGCTAGCCTCCACCGTATCGTCACTTACTTGTCATTTAGTCATTTTTCTTAAACCGCCTTGATTAAACATAATCGCTTAACTATTAATGCCTGGTCTACGTTATTTTTGTTAGCGGCAACTTCCGCTTCTTTAACCGCCTGTAGTCTTCAGCAATACACCCCCAAGCCGCTAGACCCAACAAAAAGTGTAGTCGCATTTGAGCGAAATAGCCCAACCGATGCGCAATTTGAGCAATATCTACTGAACAATGGCTATACCGTTGCACAGCTGCCAATCAAACAATGGAATTTAGACGCGCTGACTTATTGCGCCTTATTTTTCCACCCAAGTTTAAACGTTGCACGAGCACAATGGCGCGCGGCAGAAACTGCTGAGCTTGCAGCTGCCACTAAAACTCTACCAACCATCAATGGGCATTTAGCGCACAGTGACGATGAAGCTAAAAAGCCGTTTGCATTTGGCTTGAGCATTGATATTCCGATAGAAAGTAACAATAAACGCGACATTCGCATTGAAAATGCGCGACATTTATCGCAAGCTGCCAAGTTAGGAATTGCGCAAACTGCTTGGCAATTGCGCAACAATATTGCGCAAACGCGTTCTGAATTGCAATTTAACTTTCATCAAATTAACGTGTTAGATGATGAGAGAGCGCTTCGGCAAGAAATTGTGAGTCTATTTCAAAAGCGCGTAGATGTTGGCGCGGCTTCAAATGTGGAGTTAAGCGCGGCCAATTTGCAACTACAAGCCATTCAAACCATGCTCAATACGGCGCATGATAATAAGCGTGTATTGCAAGCAAAACTGGCGGGTAACTTAGGCTTGCCACTAGAAAAAGTAATGAAAATGCAGCTAGAAGAGCGCGATAGCGTCAAGCAAACAGTTAATATTCCAACGGCTAATTTACGCACTGCTGCCCTACTCAACCGCTTAGATATTCGCATTGCGCTTGAACGCTACGCGGCGGCAGAAGCTAAACTCAAGCTAGAAATCGCCAAACAACGACCTGATATTATCATTAGTCCAGGTTACGCCTTTGATTTTGGCGATAACGTTTGGTCGCTTGGGGTTTCTAGCTTATTGCAATTTTTAAACAAAAATAAATTAGGCATTGCAGAAGCCACACAACTGCGCGAAGTTGAAGCAGCGCAGTTTGAGGCTTTACAAGCACAGGTGGTATTAGACGCAAATATTGCCCACACTGAGGTCATGCAAGCAACGTATGCATTGCAAAATAAACAACAATTGCAAACCAAACAAAACGAAAATACACAGCGCATGGCACGTAAACTAGCGGCTGGCGAGGCTGATAGGCTAGAATTCACTTATGCAAAATTAGAAAATATTGCCGCAGAAAAAAATGTGATTTTGGCACATTTTCAACTCATGAAATCGCTAGATCAATTAGAAAATACCTTGCAAATACCGCTCACTGGCATGGGCATAAAAGAGAGTTAACATGAGTCGTCAAGCAAGTATTATCATAGGCTTACAAGCCATTATTATCGTCATATTGTTTTGGTTTTTGGTGTTTGTTGGTAAAGACGAATACGAAGAAGCCAACTCAGAGGCTGAAGAAGGCGTTGAAACACGCACACTCATTGCCGATAACAATAGTGATAATAAGGGCGCGGCAACGCTTATATTACCAACCACCTCGCAGCTACAAAGCGGCATCGTTACGGCTAAATTACAAACCACGTCACACCAATCTACTACTGCTTCTTTTGGCACGGTAGAGGCAATTGATGGCTTGGTGGAGTTACGCACACGTTATTTAGCTGCGTTGGCTGAGGGCAATGTGGTACGCACCGCAATTGCTAGTGCGCAGCAAAATGTAAATCGCCTAACATTGCTTAATCTAGATGATAAAAATGTATCAGACCGCGTTTTACAAGAGGCTGAGGCAGCGCTCAAAAATGACCAAGCCAAACTGGCTGCATCTGCCACATTAGCCAATGGTATTCGTGATGGCATGCGCCAACAATGGGGCACTACGCTTGCTAACATGGCAACGCAAACCGCCACCAACAATGTGCTTCAACAGTTATTGCAATATCGTACAGTGTTGTTAAAAGTCACCCTGCCTTTTGATGCTACACCTAGCAAAAATACCTTGTTATTAGTGACGGCAATGGGCGCACAAGGGCAAGCTATTAAAGCGCAATTGATTTCAGATGCGCCGCAATCGGATAGCACAATTCAAGGTAAAACGTATTTTTACCAAGCGCCAGCAAACAATCTGCGCGTGGGTATGCGCGTTACGGCCAATCTTGACGCGCCTAGCAAAGCCGTTACAGGCGTCATTGTGCCGCACGTAGCGGTAGTGTGGTATGCCAACCAAGCTTGGGTTTATCAAAAAATGGCCGCCGAAAAACAAGGTGAAGATAAGTTTATTCGCCGCCTAATAAGTACAGAAATTGAAATTGAAAACATGCAACCCAATGGCTGGTTTAACACTACGGGGTTCAATGCTAGCGATGAATTAGTCATTCGCGGCGCACAATTATTGTTATCTGAAGAATTAAAATACCAGATTAAAAATGAAAATGAGGATTGATTTTGAAGGTAGCTTTTAAATCATGATGTCTGCCCTCGTTCGCTTTTCCATTCGCTTTCACGGGGTAGTGATTGGCTTGGCTTGCCTATTAGTGGCGTACGGCTTATATGGTTTAAGCCGTGCTAATTTAGATGTTTTTCCAGAGTTTTCGCCCACGCAGGTGGTTATTCAAACGGAGTCCCCAGGTTTATCTGCCAGCTTAGTTGAGCAACTTGTTACCCAGCCGATTGAAACCACAGTTTCTGGCACGGTGGGCGTCGAATCTATGCGTTCGCAGTCTATTCCAGGCTTATCTATTGTTACCATTATTTTTAATGAAAATACTGACATTTACCGCAATAGGCAGGTGGTGGCCGAGCGTTTAGCTACGCTTGCGAATCAATTGCCAAAAAACATTGTGCCAAACATTACGCCGCTGGCATCAAGCGCCAGCACGGTGTTGGGCATGGGCATTACTTCAGATAAACGCTCGCTCATGGAGCTACGCACGCTGGTAGATTGGACAATACGCCCGCACATTATGGCGGTACCTGGTGTGGCAGATGTGAACGTGTTGGGGGGCGATGTACGCCAATTTCAAATTCTAGTTGAGCCTAGTAAACTGATACGCTATAACTTGTCGATTCAAGAAGTATTAGCCGCCACAGCACGTGTAACGGGTGTGCGCGGCGCAGGTTATATTGAAAATAATAATCAGCGCATTTTAATTAACACTGAAGGCCAAGCCAAAAATGTGAAGCAGCTGGCGCAAATGCCGATTTTGCATCGTAATGGCCAAACGGTGCGCTTAAGTGATTTAGGCCAAGTGATTGAAGGCGCAGCGCCCGCCATTAGCGCGGCCGCGATTGATGGTAAAGAAGGTGTGTATTTTTCTGTGCAAGGCCAGCTAGGCGCCAATACCAAAGCGGTGACCGAGGCGGTTGAAAAAGCCATGCACGAACTTGAGCCAGAGCTGAAAGCGCAAGCTATTACCTTTCACCCCACGCTTTTTCGCCCTGCTAACTTTATTGAAACCGCTATTGATGGCGTTAAAACGGATATTTTAATCGGCTCTACATTAGTGATTGCCGTACTGTTTTTGTTTTTGTTTAATGTGCGTACCGCGTTTATTTCTGCCACCGCCATTCCACTTTCATTACTCGCCGCGACCATTGTGCTGAGTTATTTTGGCACAGGGCTTAACATTATGGTGCTAGGCGGCTTAGCTATTGCCTTGGGCGAGGTGGTGGATGATGCGATTATTGATACCGAAAACATCTTTCGCCGATTACGTGAAAACCGCCTACTCGCGAACCCTTTACCCGCGCACAAAGTGGTATTTAACGCATCAATGGAAGTGCGTAGCTCTGTGGTATATGCCACCATTATTGTCGTGATGGTTTTTCTACCACTACTCACCTTATCTGGCGTGGCAGGCAAGCTATTTGCGCCTTTGGGCTATGCGTATATCAGTGCAATTGTCGCTTCATTAGTCGTTGCGCTTACCGTAACGCCAGCGCTGTGTTACTTATTATTTTCACGTGGTAAGTTAGATAGCGAAGACCCACCGCTCATTAAATGGATGAAAAAAGGTTATGTGCGCCTGCTACACCGCATAGAGCGCCATTATGTATCGGTCATTAGCATTGCCGCCATTGCCATCGCGCTAGGCTTAGGCATATTGCCGTTATTCAAAAGCCAATTTATACCAAGCTTGCATGAAGGCCATTACATTATGCACATGACCGCCGTACCTGGCACTTCTGCGCAAGAATCGTTGCGCATTGGTACAAAAGTAGCCAAAGTAATCGGTAAGATTAAAGGCGTAAAATCTGTTACCCAATGGGTTGGGCGCGCTCCCAATGCGGCAGATACTTTTGGCACACATTACAGCGAATTTGAAATTGAACTCGGCAATGCCACAGGCCCAGAACAGCGCTATATTTTGAACCGCATACGTGAAGAACTCGCAGGTGAAGAAATAGATGATGACGGCGACGGCATTGCCGAAACAGGCTTTATTGGGGTCACCTTTGCCATAAATACCTTTTTAACCGAGCGTATTGAAGAAACCATTTCTGGCTATACCGCCGCCATGGTGATTAACATTCACGGGCAAGATTTAGATGCGCTAGACCGCGATGCGCGTGAAGTAGCCACCATACTAGGTAGCATTTCTGGCGTGGCAGATGTGCAAATACAATCGCCCCCAGGCACGCCAGAACTCACCATACGCCTGCGCCCAGAGCAGTTAGCACTTTTCGGGTTGCAATCGTTAGATGTGCTTGAAAACATTCAAGCCGCATATGAAGGCGTGCAAGCCACGCAAATTTACCAAGGTAACCAAGTAACCAGCGTCAACGTGATGTTTGGCCGCATTGTGCGCGATGATTTACGTGAAATTGGCAATTTACCGCTTAAAAACCCTGACGGAAAAATTATTTATCTAAGAGAAGTGGCTAATATTAGCCAAGAAAATGGTCGTTCAAAAATTCTACACGCAGGTGCAAAACGTATTCAAACTGTTACCTGCAATATCAATAATCGCGACATCGGCAGCTTTGCCAATGAAATGAAAACACGCATCAAAAAAGAGGTGCAATTTTCGCCTAATAACTTTGTCACCTACACGGGGGAAGCCGAAGCCAACGCAAAATCGCGTGAAGATTTAATTGTGCATTCACTACTTGCTGGCGTTGGTATTTTCCTCATGCTCTACATTGCATTTGGGCGACTACGCAACTTACTACTCACCTTCGCCAACCTACCCTTCGCGCTCATCGGCGGCGTGCTAGCGGCCATGTTTACAGGCGGCTGGATTTCATTAGGCTCACTCGTCGGCTTTGTAACGCTATTTGGCATTACGCTACGCAACAGCATTATGATGGTATCGCACTACCAACATTTAATTGATGAAGAAAACTGCGTATGGGGCTTAGAAACCTGCATCCGCGGCGCATCTGAACGCCTACCTTCTATTTTAATGACCGCGCTTGTTACAGCCCTTGGCTTGCTGCCATTAGCCTTAGGCAGCGGCCAACCTGGCCGAGAAATTGAAGGCCCAATGGCCACCATTATTGTCGGCGGCTTGGTCACTTCTACTATTTTGAATTTACTAATTTTGCCAACGATAATGTTGCACGTTGGTAAGTTTGAGAAAGTTAGAGAGATTTGAATATTGCTAGACTTTAGACCTAATGTCGTATTTGGGCCCAAAGCGGAAGCTTGGTAAGAGTGGCTGAACTACCTTCGTATACTTACTCAATAGAGCCGCTCATAAATAGCCGCAAAAGAACCACCTAAAATAGTCTCAAAACGGCCACCTATACTTTCTTGAAGGAACTTTAAATCAGTTGCAACAAGATGCATGTCTAGAATACACGATGTCTGCTTGTCGCTACAGATCCCCTTTTATGTTGCCGCCAGCATGTTAGTATGATGGTTAATATTTTACTAGCCTCTGTGGTACATAATCATGGATGATTGTAAATTAATCAATCAAAGAATCTTGCTTAATAAACATGTGAAGAATTTTTCAGCACCATAATAAAACAAAATAATTAAATGAAAAATGACCAGTACCTTTTCTAATTTCTACAGTAGCCTAGATTCAGACCCAGCCAAACGCGGCAAGCAATTTGAGCATTTCGTTAAATGGTTCCTCAAAACTGATCCTGAATGGTCAACGCAAGTTGACCAGATATGGCTGTGGGAGGAATGGCCAGAACGCTGGGGTGCAGATTGTGGCATTGACCTTGTGTTTCGCCATAAGAACGGCGAGTGCTGGGCGGTGCAAGCCAAGTGCTATTCACCTGACTACGACATTACCAAACACGATGTTGATAAATTTCTCAGCGAATCGAACCGACCGCTCATCCAGCACCGCCTGTTGATCGCCACTACCGATGGCATTGGCGGTAACGCCAAGCAAGTTTGTGATGGACAAGAAAAACCAGTCATTCGCTTTTTACTATCTGATTTTGAGCGTTCAGTGCTGGAATATCCCGCCAATCTTGGTGAGCTTTCGCAAGCAAAACGTAAGGTGCAGCCTGAGCCGCGTGACCATCAAATTGAAGCTATTGCCTCTGTTGTGCAAGGCTTGCAAACGGCTGACCGTGGGCAGCTCATCATGGCCTGCGGCACGGGTAAAACTTACGTCACGTTGTGGGTAAAGGAAGCACTCAACGCACAACGAACCTTGGTATTTGTTCCGTCATTAGGTTTGCTCTCGCAACTGTTGCGCGAATGGACATTTGCAGCAACTACCCCGTTTGAAGTGCTGTGTGTTTGCTCAGATCAAACCGTTGGCAGCAAAGGGAATGATGAAGCCATTCACAGCGTGGCTGATCTTGCTTTTCCTGTTACCTCAGATGCTAACGAGGTAAAACGCTTTCTCAGTGGCGCAGGTAATCGCGTGGTTTTTTCTACCTACCAATCTTCTTCTATTATTGCCACTGCCCAAACTGATTCAACAATCCCTGCTTTTAATCTAGTGGTAGCAGATGAAGCACACCGTTGCGCAGGCAAGGTCGGCAGCGAATTCACCACCATACTGGATAACACGCTAATCCGCAGCACCAAGCGACTATTCTCCACTGCCACCCCGCGTACCTATTCCAGCACCGTCCATAAAGCCGCCGAAGATCGCGGTGTTGAAGTCATCGGCATGGATAACGCCACCCTGTTTGGCGAGGTACTGTATGCTCTGCCGTTCGGTAAAGCCATTGAAAATAAACTGCTCACCGATTACCGCGTAGTGATTATTGGTGTGGATGACCCCACCATTGCGCAGTGGATCGTCAACCGCGACCTGGTCACCACCAGTACTGGTATTGAAACCGATAGCGAATCACTTGCCGCTCAAATTGGCCTGCTCAAGGCCATTAAAGACTACGACCTCAAACGCATCATCAGCTTTCACAGCCGCGTTAATCGTGCCGAAGCATTCACCAACGACATTCAGCAAACCATGGCATGGATTAGCGACGAACATCGCCCCAGCGGAACTCTGTGCGCAGATTTTGTTTCTGGCAACATGCCTGCCAATAAACGCAAGATTAAGCTAGATCAACTCAAAGCCCTCAATGCAGACGAACGCGGCGTGTTGAGCAATGCGCGATGCTTGTCAGAAGGCGTAGATGTGCCCTCGCTGGATGGTGTGGCATTTATTGACCCACGTAGTAGTCAGGTGGACATTATTCAAGCAGTAGGCCGTGCCATACGCCTTAGCCCAGATAAAAAAATGGGCACGATTGTACTACCTGTGTTTATCGCAGCGGGTAAAAATGCTGAAGACACCATAGAAGCGAGCAACTTCAAACCGATATGGGATGTACTAAACGCACTAAAAGCGCATGATGATGTGCTGGCTTATGAGTTGGATCAAATTAGAACCGAGCTTGGAAGGCGGTCTAGCAAAAGCATCAGCGCTGATAGCCTGCGTAAAATCAGCTTCGATTTACCTGCCACCGTAGATCACAACTTTAGCAGTGCGTTACGCACTTATCTAGTCGAGCAGGTCACGGCATCGTGGAATTTTTGGTTTGGGTTGCTGGAGGTGTTCTTGGAACGAGAGAAACATTGTTTGCCTCCTGCGCTATATACTACATCAGATGGGTATAGGCTTGGTAGCTGGGTACAGGTTCAGCGAGTAATGCAAGACAGTATTTCGCCAGAGCGCAGAGCACGACTAGAAGCATTAACCGGATGGAGTTGGAGTGTGCATGAGGGCGCATGGGAGGAAGGTTTTTACTATCTGAAAGAATTCACAAATCGAGAGGGGCATGCCAAAGTTCCCAACAGTTATCAAACGGTAGATGGATATAGACTCGGTTCCTGGGTAAGCAAACAGCGTGCGGCAGCAGAAAAAGATAACTCTTTTCTGGAGCGCAAAGCACGACTGGAGACATTAGGATGGACTGGCCTATTACATAGCCTATTAATATCACCAGAGTACAAAGCACGGCTAGAAGCGTTGCCAGGGTGGAGTTGGGATGCTCGTGCAAACAATTGGGAAGATGGATTTGGTTATCTTAAGAACTTCGCAGATTGTGAAGGTCATGCAAAAATTCCTAAGAGATATAAAACGACAGATGGGTACAACCTTGGAAGTTGGGTAATTAGACAACGCGCAAATCAAGACAACCTATCACCAGAGCGCAAAGCACGACTGGAAGCATTGTCTGGTTGGATTTGGGATGCTCGTACAGATGGTTGGGAAATAGGATTTCGCTACCTTAAAGAATTCGCAGAACGCGAGGGGCATGCCAGGGTTCCTAGTGCTTACAAAGCAGCAGATGGCTATCGCCTTGGTAATTGGGTGAATACTCAACGCGCAAATCAAGACAACCTATCACCAGAACGCAAAGCACGACTAGAAGTCTTGCCTGGTTGGGTTGGGGTTGCTCGTACAGATGGTTGGGAAATAGGATTTCGCTACCTTAAAGAATTCGCAGAACGCGAGGGGCATGCCAAGGTGCCTAGAAATTGCCAAGCGGAAGATGGATACCACCTTGGTCTCTGGGTAAGCATCCAACGAAATCCAAAAGCCAGACTGCCACCAGAGCGCAAAGCACGGCTGGAAGCATTGTCTGGCTGGGTTTGGGATGCTATCTCTGAAAAGTGGGAAGAAGGATTTCGCTGCCTCACAGAATTCGCAGAACGCGAGGGGCATGCCAGAGTTCCTAGTGATTATAAAATGGCAGATGGTTATCGCCTTGGTCAGTGGGTGAGTAATCAACGAACAAAACAAGACAGCCTGTCTTCAGAACGCAAAGCACGACTAGAAGCATTGCCGGGTTGGGTTTCGAATGAGCATACTGTGAGTACAGATGGCTGGGAAATAGGATTTCGCTACCTTAAAGAATTCGCAGAACGCGAAGGGCATGCCAAGGTGCCAAAAAATTACCAAGCGGCAGATGGATTCCAGCTTGGTCTCTGGGTAAGCATCCAACGAGCAATCAAAGACAGTCTACCACGAGAGCGAAACACTCGCCTAAAAGCTTTGCGTGGATGGATTTAGGACGCAATTGGACAACTGTAGAAAGAAGAGTTTCGCCATTTTGATGAATTTGCAGATTGAGAGGGGCGTATCAATCTGCCTTTGCGTTACAAGGCGGCAGATGGCTACCGCCCTGGTGGTTGGGTAAGGATTCAAAGAAGAGCAAAAATTATAGCAAGCTCTTACCAGAGCGCGAGAAGTGACTTGAAGAAAAATAGGTTCATTTGGTAAATATGCAAGCGTATGAAAAATGAATAGAAGAGAGATTATATGAGTGTTAAAGCAGATCCTTTCTCAGCACCCGCCAATTTTAGAGCATGGGTATACGAGGCAATCATTCTTCAACTGGAAACCGAGCGTGTCCGATATGTTGACAAGCGTTACCATAAAGCAACGTTGAAGAAAGTTATAGGATTAACAGTGGAAATGCGAAAAAATCTTCCTGATGTGCAGTCATTAGAGAATGAGCAAGGGTTCGGTTGTAGCGAGGAATTCTTAGTTTTTTATAATGACAAAGGAACTGGACATGAGTGTTTATTCAAAAGGCTGCGAGATGCCTTCGCTCACGGAGATTATGGATCACCAAGTTTAAAATGGGTTGAAATTAAACATCGATTCAAAGGACGTAATGATAAGGTGGAGTTAACGCGGATTTTTGGTCGATTAAAGATTCAAACATTAAAAAATTTAGTGGCCTATATTGACACATCATCGTGAATTGAGTGCCACCAACATTAATTTCAATACCATATCTAAATCTTACAAATCTAAATCTTACAAAAAAATATCAACTGATGGGAGTCAAATCATATGATAATCGTCGATTATGAAATTCTGGTTCAAAACCTAGTGCCACCTTTAGGTTTGTTTAAGCATTATGCTGTTATTCAATTTTTGATTATAGAAACTGAAAAAGGTAATAAGAAAATTGATCTTGGATTTGGGGAAACATACGGAAAAACTGAAGATGAAGCGCGAGCTAAGATGCAAGCTAAGTTTGATAGTTGGCGTAAAGAAAATGGTTCATAATAAAACTTATTAAGCTCGCCAATTTTAGGTGTGGTTGTAAAGCCCGCTTAGGGCGCAATCGTTATTGCGCCGCATGAATGTCAATCAAATGCTGTTATGTGCTGGATAGTTGCTACCTATATGCCGTTAACACTTTTTTAAGTTTCTTTAAATCTGGCACAGCAAACATCTGATTCCTTCCAACGGTTGAGCTCGGATTTAACTTACCAGCAGTTACATAACGCCGAAATGTCGACATTGAAATATCCAAATATTCAACAGCCTCCTGCGCAGTGAATTCGTCACCAGCCAAGTGGCCAAATAGCTGTTCATGACTCATATCCTCACCACGGAAAGCATTCGTGGATAGTATAACGAAGAACTTTTGCCTCTCGTTAGCTGGCATATGTTTTAGATCTTGAAATAGATCCTCTGCTGTCATTGTGTGCGCCATTTCTCTACTCCTCTAATTTTAAATACCGCTTAAGTTCATCATAAAAGTTTTCGTGCGACCCCACTTGATAGAAGTCAATTAACAAAAATTCTAGATCAAAGCCTTTGTCTATCGCCTCCTGTAATGGTGGCCGATAAGCAACAAGGTATTCTTGGCGATTAAAGCGAAACTTATAAACGCTTATCCCATTGAGATCACCAACTTTAGCCTCGCCAATTTCTGGATTGGCACAAATAGCCTCTGTAGCATCCTCAATAGCAAGCTGCAACGGCTTATGCGCCTTTTTAACAAATTTACTAAACGGTTGTTTATAGTTTGGCTTCAGCTCCATGATTCTATATTGACTCAATTTTAAACAAATAACAAGTCACATCATGCAATATTGTAAATATAAACTGACTTTTTAGCATCTTGTAGGACGTAGCTAACTATGCAGACTATAAATTATAGTTACTATTATTCTTTTGACTTTAGAGGTGGTACTGATAAGTGGTACTGATTTTTGCAGATTCTCTTTAGTTCACCGCTGTAACCTGCGCTGGTGCTAGAGGTTGCTTTTGGTTGGCGTCAAAACTAGAATCCCCGTGGGGACGCTAGTTAAGTTATAGCTAATGGATTAAGCGGGTTTCTTGTTTTTTGCCTTGCGCTCTTTTTGCATCTTGGCCTTTTTCTGACTTATTTCAAGCGAAGTTATCTTGTCCATCAACACCTGTTTGTTATATATGTTTTCAATATCGAAGCTAAATCCAAAATACTTCTCAAAATCAATCAGCGGCAATATCTCATTTTCAAGCCGCTTTACGTTAAATATTGTGGTCACTGACATCCTGCAACTATTGCTGTTTATGTTTGGACTTACCCTAAAATGTAGACAAATAACTCTAACCTTTGACAGGCGGCAATAGGTCGTTACAGGACGCTCAGTCATATTTTATATACTTAAACCTAACATCATCATTGGGCGTGCCCGTTAAAGCACCACCTTCTAACGCTGGTTGCCAGCCGATTACCGCTTCAATCTTCGTAGCCAATTCAAAATCTTTATCAGTAATGCCTTTTGCGTCATGCGTGCATAATTTCACAATCACAAATGCGTATGAAACCGTTAAATCTGGGTGATGCCAAGCTGCCTCTGCCAAATGCCCGATTGTGTTCACCACCATCAGTGTAGCTTTCCAGCCGCTGGTTTTGTATTTGCGGCGTATCCAGCCATTTTCTAAAACCCAATGCGGCAGCTCAGCTTTAAGTTTAGCTTCCACATCTTCAACCGTATAGACTTTACTTGTCATAAAATCACCTTTTATGTGAGCATCGTATTGATTAGCAAGCCTTTTCCTTCAAGCTGTTGCGCATCAAAGCCGTGTTCTAACGCCGTGTAATCCGCTTTATTCAACACCCAAGTTTTATAGGGTTGCCCCGCAATATAGTGCACAAATTGGCTGTCGATTAACTCGTCATCCACTAAATGTTGCAGTCGGCTTGGCGCTTCTGTTTGAAAATTAAGTAACGGTTTTGATTTCACTACAATGAGTTGCTCCGCGCCCAATTTATTCGCCAGCCACGCGCTTAAGCTGTCTGAAGTTACTTCCCAGTTTTTGGGGATGCTATCATCAGCCAACACCATTTTGCTTGGTAGCCACACAATGCCGCGATGTTGCCAGCCCCGCTCAGCAAGCTCTAGCTCACTGCTCGCAGTAACAAGGCCTTGATTCATGCCTGCCAACATTAGGCCATATTGATCCATCGCCAACAATGCCAGTTGATGAGCAACCGCATCACTTACGTTTGAGATTTGTTGCGCTTCACGCACCGAACTAGCAAACAAGCCACCGCCAGGCACAATTATCACTTTTCCATCACCGTGTTTTACGATGATTTCTAACCAATGCTTTAACTCTGGCGAGCCTAATAAGCTACCGCCAATTTTTACTACCCACATGGATTTACCCCTAAATAGCTTTTCCATTGTGGCCCTTAACCAAATATTTCAACATAATAATACTGCCAAAAATGATGATGATTTATGATTCTTACCCTTAAAAAATGCCATGATTTTCATGTACGGATTTTTGTTGTTTTTCTGAGTTTTTATTTTTATTCATTACTTAAGAAGCTTAAATTAGAGCCTCGTAAAAAACTTTGTTATTGTTGTAATGCTAGCGGCCTTATCTAGCGTTTCGTCGTATTCTTTTGATACTTCCGAGTCTGCTACTATACCGCCTCCCGCATAAAAACTTAACACTTTTTTACAATTTACCACGGTTCTAATCGCAATATTGGTATCCATATTGCCATCAAAACCAATATAGCCAATGACGCCGCAATATAAGCCGCGCCGATGCGGCTCTAACTCATCAATAATCTGCATGGCGCGCAGCTTAGGCGCACCAGTAATTGAGCCGCCTGGGAAGCAGCTTCTCAGCACATCTACCGCGGTTGCGCTGGGCTTTAATTTACCCACAATAATGCTGACCAAATGGTGCACATTGGCAAAGCTTTGCAATTGAAAAAGCTGCTTTACTTTTACGCTGCCAATTGCACAAGTTTTACCCAAATCGTTACGCAGCAAATCTACAATCATTACATTTTCGGCTTTGTCTTTTGGGCTGATTTCTAGCTCATTTGCGCTTTTTAAATCTTGTGCAGGGTCGCTAAATCTAGGCCGCGTGCCTTTAATGGGGCGCGTTTCCACGTGGTCGCCTGACACTTGAATAAAACGTTCTGGCGAGTTTGAAAGTACTTGGAAATTTTCAGTAAAATTTTCATTATCAGTTAAAGGCAAATTCATATATGCCATAAACGGCGCAGGGCTAATTTCGCGCAATTTTTTGTAGGCTTGCCAGCTATCGCCTTCTACCTGTGCTGAGAAACGTTGCGCCAAATTCACTTGGTAACAATCGCCCGCATCAATGTACTTTTTAACCTGATTAAATGCACGTTCATAACACGGTTTATCCATGTTAGAAGTGACTTCTGAAGTTACAACAAACGGAGTACTTAAAGACGATGCCCTGGGAGCCGCACTGAATAAGGCTTGCAGAGCATCCAATTTCTCTCGCGTGTTTTCAAGCAGTGCGTGTGAAACTAAATGCGTGGTTTTTTCACGATGATCCACCACCAGCGCCCAATCGTAAATACCTATCATCATCTCTGGCATTTCAACTGCAGGCAGCGCATTACTAGGCAATTTTTCAATACGCCGCGCTAAGTCATACGCAAAATAGCCCAAGGCGCCGCCAGTAAATGGAAAAGTACCGCCAGCAAATGGCAGCTCAGATTTAGGCGCTTGATATTGAGCGAGTATATTTTTAAGCAGTAAAAATGGATCTTCTTCTGACGTTTCAACCACGCCGTTTTGCGTAATAGTGGTGACATTTCCCTGCGTCACCAGCGTAATAAATGGCTCGGCCACTAAAATATCATAATGCCCATATTGGCTGCCAGCCTTGCCCGTGGCGGGGTTAAGCATTTGGCCACTGTCTAACAGCATCGCCCATGGCTGTTGCGCGATGCGCTCAAATAATAATGCGCTATCGTGATGATAAGTGAGCGCGTGTTTAAGCATATTGTGTTGCCACATATTTTTTTGCTAAAGTAGCGACCGCATAAGCCGGAAAGCACAATTCTAAATCATGCTGTAAGCTTAAATTGGCATACCCTGCGACCCGCATGGATATTGGCTCGCAGGCATGCTGTTTTGGCAAGCTTAAAGCCAATTGTTGCACTAAAAACCTGCCTGCGCCTGCGCCAATAATGGTCATATTTGGTTTTAAATGCTTCAACAGCGCTGCTTTAATTTGCTGCATTTGTAATGTCTTACAGGTGTTCGCTAGGTTTACCCAAGCTTCCAAAGAATTACTTTCAACATCATGCCCTATCATGCGCGCCAGTCTCCGCGCGCTCATCTGCGCTGTTTTACCTTTGCCATCTGCGGTGTCGCTCATATCATATTCTGGTAAAAGGTCGCCCGTTAAACGGTAAACGTCTGCCATGGTGGCAAAGTATTCAGCGGCCACATTAAATTCCGCGCCTTCAAACATCAGCTTTTGCGCCAACGCCATGACTGGTGTGCGCACTACGCCCGTATACACCAAGCTATCAGCCTGCATGCGGCTTGCATCGCTTAAGCCAGTATTTTTCACGCGCCCTGCTTCAATCGCAATAATATCAGTGGTGGTGCTACCAATATCAATCAATAAAGCGTCTTGCACGTGCATCGCAAGTGCGCTGGCGCTGGCGTGCCAATTGGTTGAGGCAATGCCAACAATATTAGTAGAAACACCTTCTAGCGGCACAAAACCTGCATTTGCGGCATAAAACAAAGTTTCTTTGCCAAGCAATTTTGCAACTAAGCTTGAAATTTCCATCACGCCCTGCTCACGATTTTCAAAACAATCCACCAACTCACCCGTCATCGTCACTGCATGGCCTGCCTCAGCAGGCGCTATTTTAAAGGCTTGCAGCATATTGTTGATGGCTGCTTCTAATTGAACTAAGCCTTTCCAAAGCGGGCAAGGTAACTGCAAAACCTGTACAACTTCGCCATACGCATTCAACTGCACCGCTTTTAAATGCGCGCCGCCGATGTCCCAGCCAATAGTCACAGTTTGGTTCAAAACGTAATCTCAACAATATTTTTTTGCAAAACTGGCATTTTAAAATGCTGCTCTAAAATACAATCTACAATAATTTTTGCAGGGTTATGCCCAATCGCTTTATGCAACGCCACGTAGCTGCTGGTTAAGCGCGGGTTAATATCTATCACATAAATTTTATCGTTTTCAGTATCAACAATCACATCCACACCCACGTAACCAAGCGCATCTGGCAGCATTTTAGCGATTTTGCGGGCAAGCGTTTCAAAGCGTTGCCAATACGCCTGCATGCCATTTACGCTAATGCCTGTAAGCTTGAATTGACTGCTAACACATTGAATATGCTGTGCATTGCAACTTAACAGCCAAGCTTTGCCATCACGACAAACTAGGCTTAAGCTCGCCGTAATGCCTTGCTGATAGGGCTGCGCAAAGTAATACAGATATTGGTCGTCAAGCCTTAACCAATCGCACAAATCACGCAGATTTTCAAATAATTTTACCCCTTCGCAACCTGCACCATCTTCAGGTTTGGCAACCCACTTGGCCGCGTGATTGGGCACAGCGTCAAAATATTCTTGCCGTATTAAATTTTCACCTGCATGCACAGGTAAAGTATGAATATTCGCAGCTTGCAGCGCCTCACAACTCAGGGTTTTACTGGTACCAATCAAAGTTGAATCGTAACCACAGCCTAACAATATCGTGCCATTTTCTTTGTCTTCCGCCGCCAAACAAAGCTCTGTTAGCGCTAACAAAACACCATCAGTTTCAGGTGCAATTAACCAAACATAATCGGCCTGTTTAAGTGCTTTTTTAAACACTTTATTAAAATTATCATCGGCATTCACCATGATACTTTTGCGCGTTAATGGGCTCAATTTCAGTCTTGCATCTAACATCGTAGTAATATCAAAACGATTCAACACTTCTAAATCACGCAGCAAAGCATCGCGCATTGCTACGCCCTCTTTTGCAAGCGAAGCTGGCAATGGTTCAGCATTAAAGCCGCCGCCAGTGATAAACTCACATACTAATAATTTTTGAAGCTGTTCGATGATGCAAATAATCCCAGTAATTGATTTACTCAATGGAGTTGTGGTACACGCGAAAAAAGGCGAGCGGCAGCATTATCAACCAATACAATCACAACTCACAGATTCGAGCGCGCCACTGGATATTGTAGCCGCCCTGCTTAAGCTTTACCCATTTATGCAATTATATATCGCCGATTTGAATGCCATTCAAAAAACAGGCAATACGCATTACAAAGTCATTGAAACCATCGCTAAACGCTTTCCACAGCTCACGCTTTGGGTGGATGCAGGCATAAGCAACAACACCGAACTTAGCATTTGGCAGCAACTCAATATTTGCTTGGTTATCGGCAGTGAAAACTTCGCCAATATTGGCAATTATTGTGCGCTCAATCATCAAAATAAAAACTTTGTATTGTCTTTAGATTTTTTCACAAATGGTTACCAAGGGCCGATTGAATTGCTCACAAATACCAAATATTGGCCGCAAAATGTGATTGTGATGTCGCTTGCTAATGTGGGGGCTGGACAAGGAGTCAATGTGGATTTGTTGAGTAAAATCAAGGCTCGTTCGCTAGAGCATAATGTAATTGCGGCAGGTGGAATAAGAGGTGAAGAAGATTTACTACAGCTAAAAAAAATGGGCATACAAGGTGCGTTAATGGCAACGGCATTACACTATAAAAAAATATCCACTGAACAAATAGAAAGCTTAGCTCAATAAAAAGCCCGAATAATCGGGCTTTTTATATCTTCACTTAAACCTAAAAATTACTCTAAATTAGCATGAATTGCGCGCATGCCTTCTTCAGTTAATCCTTTAGCAGCAATTAAATCTGCAATTGCAGCCTCTAAAAACACTAATGTTGAAAGCTCAAATTGTGAACCCATTGGCATACCACTTGTAAGCGGGAAGCTGCTGTCATTACCAATTTGAATGGTTAAATCAGCAGCATCTGCCATAGCAGAGGTTTTTTTCATTGAAACTACGGCCAATTTAGCGCCTACAGATTTTGCTTTTTTCACGAATGGCAATAATGTTTCTGTGCCGCCAGAGCCTGACACTAATAACAATAAATCGCCCGCTTTAATGGCAGGGGTGACCACTTCACCAATCATGCTTACGTTGTAGCCAGAATGCACTAAACGCATCGCAAAAAAGCGTGAAACTAATAGTGAACGACCAGCGCCACCAATGAATATACGGCCAGCTTCGTCCACTAGCTTTAATAATTTAGCAGTATTGCTATTGTCAGTTTCTGACAAAATTGTGGTTAATCTGTCTAAAATAAGTTTTTGGCTGCTCATGATTATTTCCTTAAAAATTTTATTTTTTAGTATTAAAAAATTCAGTATTAAAAAAAATCCTGACTCATTGCTGAGCCAGGATTTTTTAGTTACTCATTTCAATAATTTCTTATTGAGTTTGGTTAATTAAAACCAATGCTTAACTTAAGCGTGAGCAATAGCTGTGATTTCAGCAGCTGAAGCAGCTGGATCAGTAGCGCCGTAGATTGCAGCACCAGCTACAATGATAGTAGCGCCAGCATCACGTACTTGTGCAGCTGTAGAAGCTTTAACGCCACCAGCAACTGAGATTTCAACGCCTGTGTTCAATGCAGCAACTAAAGCTAAGTCAGCAAATGGTGTTTGGCCAGCAGCTTGTTGATCTAAACCAGTGTGAACGCCAATGATGTGCGCGCCAGCAGCAACAACTTCTTTAGTACGAGCAGCTTTATCAGCAACGTTGATCAAATCAACTTGTGCTTTTTTGCCGTATTTGTTAGCAACATCAATTACGCCTTTGATTGTACCAATATCAGCACAACCTAAAACTGTACAGATATCTGCACCAGCTTTGTAGAATGGCTCAGCTTCGTAGAAACCAGCATCCATTGTTTTTAAGTCAACTAAGATTTTGTTGTTTGGGAATTTAGCGCGTAAAACTTCAAGTAATTTAACACCGTTGTGTTTAATGCAAGGTGTACCAATTTCAAGAATGTCAACGTGTGGTGCAACTAATGTTGCTAGGGCAACTGTACCGTCAAAATCTAATGAATCTAAAGCCATTTGGGTTAATGCCATGGTGTTTCTCCGTTTAATAATTATTAAAATTTATTGCTATTTTAGTAAAAAAGTAATGAAACTTCATTACTACAATTCTTTTGTTACAAAATTCTTATGCTACAAAAAACTGGACACTTATATTAAATGCCCAGCTAATCTATGTCAATTCTAAAACCGCTTGATTACACATTTATTACAAAATAAATATTCTAGCGCGGTTTTTAAAGCCAATTATAGTCTTGCGCTTAAAGCAGCTTCTAGCTTGTTTTGATCTGCTACAAAACCACGAATACCTTCTGATAATTTTTCAATTGCCATAGCATCTTGGTTTAATTCAAAACGGAACTCAGCTTCAGTCATTTTTGCTGGCGCTGTTTTAGTGGCGCCTGTGTCTTTCATTGTTTGTACTAAAGTGCCTTCTGTTGCAGCCAAATCTTGCAATAAGTTTGGTGAAACAGTTAAGCGATCACAACCAGCCAAGGCAATTAGCTCGCCAGTGTTACGGAATGAAGCGCCCATTACCACTGTATTGTAGCCATGCTCTTTGTAATACGCATAGATTGCGCGTACTGAAACCACACCTGGGTCTGTTTCCTGTGTGTATTCTGTTGTTGGGTTTTTAGCTTTGTACCAGTCTAAAATACGGCCAACGAATGGTGAAATTAAGAATACGCCAGCTTCAGCACATGCGCGCGCTTGGCCGAAACCGAATAACAATGTGAGGTTACATTGAATGCCTTCTTTTTCTAGAATCTCGCCTGCTTTGATACCTTCCCAAGTTGAAGCTAATTTAATCAACACGCGGTCTTTACCAATACCTGAGTCTGCATAAAGTTGAATCAATTTACGGCCTTTTGCCACCATTGCATTTAAGTCAAACGATAAACGCGCGTCCACTTCTGTTGAAATACGGCCTGGCACTACTTTAGTAATTTCTGCACCAATTAACACAGCTAACTTATCAGCAGCATTGTCAATTTGTTGTTCTTTTGTGCCGCCTTGTGCTTTTGCGTAGGCAATTGCCGTGTCAATCAATGGTGCATATTGTGGCAATACACTGGCTTTTAACACTAACGATGGATTAGTTGTTGCGTCTACTGGCTTTACTGCTTTAATCGCATCTACATCGCCTGTGTCTGCCACAATGGTTGTCATTGCTTTTAGTTGGTCTAATAAATTTGCCATACTGCCTCCTGAAAATTATTTTACTGAAAATTATTTGAAATGCCTGCAAGTCTTATACAAAATCTAGTGCAATATTATATCTGATAAATATTGCCCTGTCGTTAGGCTGGCCTGCCATTTAACGGTCTTTCTCTGAGGTTTTTTCTAATGGCAATGTCATTATAAAGGTTGCGCCATGCCCCAATTCGCTTTCTACAGCAATGCCACCCTGATGCTTGCGCACGGTTACATCCACAAAATACAACCCAAGGCCAGTACCTTCTGGCGCTTGATGCGCCCCTTCTGCACGGCTGTATCGTTGAAATAACTTAGGGATTTTTTCTGTCGCGATGCCAGGCCCAGCATCAGTAATCTTCAAAATCGCATTGTTACTCTCTTGTGTTAATGCAACTTTAACCATTGCATTTTCTGGAGAATATTTAATTGCATTAAGCAAAATATTGGTCACGGCGCGTTGTAGTAAGCCAAAATCGCCTATTATCCATAGGTTGTTTTCTGCGCTGGTAAGGTTTAATTTAATTTTTTTAACTTTCGCCGCAGCATAAATATCGTCAACAGCTTGCTGCACTACGTTAGCAAAATCTAAACTCTGAAACTTAGTCACATCTGCCATTTCAGCACGTGATGATTGCAAAAAATTATCCGCCATTTCTAGCGATTTAGTCAGCATTTTTGTTATGCGAGGTAAGTTTTTATCGCCCTCATTTTCATTCAACAACATAATGGCAGCACCTAACGGCGCGCGTAAGTCATGCGAAATAAATGATAAGGTATCTCGCCGCTCACCATGCAACTTATGTAATTTCTGAGAGGCTAATTTAACATTTGAAATGCGTGAGCGCATCAAATCTTCATCTATTGTCTGTTGAAAATTACTGATATTCACACCCATTGACGACAGGTCTGCCTGCAGGTTTTTAAGTGCGCTGTCTAAATACACTTGTGCAGACTCAAGCTTACGCCAGCTCCATATTGGGTAGGCAAGCATAATGGCGATTAAAGCACCTGCTGGCGGTATCCAAACATTAAAGAATTGCGGTACTGCCACGGCCGCGACCATTACCGCAAAATAGTAGGCCAAAATAGCCATTAATGATTTAAATGGGCTAAGTTTTGGTAAGAACAATAGTGGAATAATGGCCAGCATAATACTCAATAAGCAAGTTAACCATACTGGCACACTTGCAATTAGTTCTGAGCTTCGCATGGCCGCAATGGCATTTGCATGAAACTCCACGCCTGGCATCAACTGCATGTGTGCAGAAACAGGCGTAGGCAAAACATCGCCTAAACCTGCAGCGGTTGCGCCCACCAAAACAATTTTGTCTTTAAAGTAATTTTCTGGGTATTCACCAGTGAGCGCATTGATGTATGAAATGCGCTGAAAATGCCCTGGTGGCCCTAAAAACTTCACTTTACGCGCGTCTGCTGAAATTAAATCATTGGTATTAGCTGCGTTCACTTTAGGTGGCAATAATTTGAAGTTGCTCGGCAATTCATGTGCGGCCATTAAAACAGCTTGCGCAAAATGTTGTTGCATAGGTGCTGAGCCTAAGCCCTCCCATAGATAAATGCCTCGCGCTATACCGTCTGAATCCAACGGTACATGCACACGCCCCAACGCAACGGCATGCTCGCTAAAATCTTTTATAGGCACGCTTTGCTTAAGCTCAGCACCTATGTAAGGCTCTTCGAACAACATGGGTAGCACTACATTATTGGTTTTAATTAGCGCAAGGTCTAGCGCTGAATCTGCGTCTGGATTACTAAATTCTCGCTCAGAAAATATAATATCAATGCCAATGACTTTTGCTTGCGATAGCCGTAGCTTTTCGATTAAATCGGCATGCACAGTGCGTGACCAAGGCCAGCGACCAATGCTCGCTAAGCTGGCCTCATCAATGGCTACAATGACAATATCAGCAGGCGCTGGCTTAAAGGTAAAGTAGCGGCCTAAATCATAATGAATGTTATCAAAACGAACAAATGCGGCGCTGTAGGCGATGGTCGCGGCAATTAACGCGAGTATAACAGCGGTAAAAATGCGATCATTTATTTGGCTGAGCTTGAAATACACACGTTGTCTTTTTAGAAATTGGTCAAGATTATTTGATTAACAAAAGCTAGTAAACGTGTCAGAAAAAAGTTAGCGCGAGAATTTTCTCATTTTTGAGAACTTTTGTGGCTTACCGTGAATTAAAACTGCAACCCGCCAATAAAACTCACCCGCACCAAACGATTGATTAATGGTGAGTTTATTAAACGAAGCATGGCGCTCGTAAACAATGTTAGCAAAATCCTTATCGCGCGCAATTTGTACTATATAGTTATTTGCATTTGGCATCGGTTTCCAGCTAAGCTCTGTTGGCGCCAATGGAATCACTTCAGAATCTTGCGGCTCTAGCAGCTCTAACACAGGCTCAGGCGCACGCACTTTAACGCTAAATGCATGCACCGCATCTGAGCCTTGCAAACCATGCGAATCTTGCGCCCTTAGTTTCAAGTAATACTGTCCATCGGCTAAATCTGCAAAAGATAAGCTTGTCGTTTGAATTACTTGCTCATTCACATTTTGCGTGAATTCCGCATCTAGCGCCAGTTGACTTACCCAAGCGGCCGCGTCTTGCTGTGGAGCTAAATTGAAGACTACGGGAATGCTCTCCATAAGCTTAGGGAAGGCGCTTACATCTGGCGCAGATGGCAACACAATCGGTGGCAAAGGTGCCTTGTCTTTTTCTGCCAAACTACCATAACCTTTTGCCAGCAAAATCTCTTGGCCACTTGCGCTAAACGCCACTTGGCCTTCTAAAGTTTCTTGCAAAGCTATGTCGCCATCAGCCCCCACCCTAAACTGCGTGCCGCGCACAGCCGCAATGGCCGAAGGCGTTGCAACTTGCATGGTGTTACCAACAGCATGGTTTGGATTAGCCGCGACTGATGTACGGCCACGCGTAAGCTTTACATTAGTCACATAAGTTTCCTTACCTGCATATTTAAAGCTATCAACAATACTCAAGCTAGAATTTGACTGGATTTCTATGACCGAGCTATCAGCAAAAAGCAATTTTGCTAGGCTGTTTTTACCAGTTTGCACCGTATCACCTTGCGTTAACGAATCACCTTTGTTGATTTTACGTTGATTACTGCTCAGCGTAGTTGCGAGCACATCGCCATACACCACAATCACTTGCGCGGGGGTAGGCGTTCTTTTGAGCATTTCAACAGGAATACTAATGACTTGACCAGGCTTTAGTTTTTTTGTGAGTTTGTGCTGGTTATATTCAGACAACGCCAAAATATTAGTACGTTTATTCAAATATTTTTGATAAATAAGCTCAAAAGAATCATTTTTATTGATAGTGTATAACCAGATGCCAGCTGAGTTTTGCACGCTAGGGGCTTCAGCACGTGAAGTTTCAGCGCTGGGTAATGCAGTGCTAGGCGATTGAGCATTAGCGCTAAAACTTGCGCATAGCAACAAGCCTATTAAATATGTGCTTATTTTCATAGATGTAATTTTTATTGATTTTAATTCTTATGATGTTAATTAGAAGTCTTAATTTACGGGTTTTTAAGACTCGCTACGTTCTAAGCGATAACCCTGCTGATACACTGAAGTGAGCTTCCAGCCAAATTCTGGTGTTAGCTTCAATTTAGTACGTAAATGGCTCACGTGCACATCCACTTTACGCGTTTCAACATCGGCACTAGAACCCCAAACCACGTGCATTAAGTGCGCTCTTGATAATAAAACGCCTTCATTTCTCAAAAAATACCAAGCTAAATCTAGCTCTTTATCGGTAAGTTTAATTTCTTCACCATCAAGCATCACCAAGCGCTGCTTAGAATCAATTGTTAAGCCACCGAAAACACATACTGTTTCATTTTTATGTTCTGGAGAAGCTCTTCTCAGCAAAGCACTCACGCGCGCCATTAACATTTGGCGACTGACTGGCTTTACAATGTAATCATCCGCGCCTGATTCAATCACGCGCACAATGTCGTCTTCTTCACTACGGCCAGTTACAAAAATAATAGGGGGCAACTTGTTAGACCTGAGCTTAATGCTCACCATCACATCAGGGCCTTCCATATCGGGCAGTTGCCAGTCAAAAATACAAAGGTCGTATTGCGAATTTGAAAATTTACGCAAAAAGTCTAACCCTGTTACAAAGTGATCCACTTCAAAATCAGCCGCATGTAGCCACTCTATTATTGTTTCTGCGTAGGCTAAATCATCTTCTAACAAGGCTATTTTCATATTTTTTTACTTTCTAAAACTCATTTACAAGCACTTCAAAAAAACTTTTATTATTATAGATTGCAAAAAATACCAAAGAAATACCAAATCATTGATATTACTAGTAATTTTCGTCAAATTAACATTAAATTACAATCTACACAATATACCCACTTGGGTAAAAGCGCCAAGCAATTAAGCTAAAAACGCCGCTAAAAGACAAGCCACTGTCAAATCTGCCGAGGTGCCGGGGTTAATGTTGCGTGTTTTTAATGAAGCATCCCAAGCGAGTAATGGTTTTTGCATCAATTTTGGGTTATCCCCTGCCCAAAAACCAGCTTCCAATTCTCGCGCTTCATTCATCACGCTAGTGGCTAACGCTTCACCATGTTTGCGGATGACATGCGTATCACATTGCCGCGCCAAAAAACCTAAATAAACCATCGTGGTTGCCCATGCCTGATTCTGCCCTTTATTGCTAAAGTCTCGCCATCTATCCAGTGCTTTTTCATAAAGCGGCAAACCAAACTCAAAAATATCAGAAAAATTATTAGCGTATTGCCATGCGATACGGTCTTTATGTTGTGCTACTTGCATCATGACAAATAAGCTCACATTAAGCGGCGCATGCACATCATACTTACTAGCGGCGCCAAGGCCTGCAGGGTTTGCTAGCAAAATCGCTTGCGCTGTAAGCTGTGCATCTTTTACTGTAAGCTGACTTAAAGTATCGTTCAAATTCTGCTGGAATGTTTTACCTGCATCACAGCATAAAGCTGCATGAATTAAAGGCGCGCACAATAAGATTATGCCTAAATTCGTGTTTATACCTACGGCATTTTGCGTAGCTTCAACCGCATTAAAAATACGTTCACCCACACTCAAATTCAGCGCTGCAATTGCAGCGGCTGAAGCATCAGCACTTGCAATAAAATCTTCAATCACCATGCCGTGGCCATCAGCAAACACATGCACATTACCAGGTTTTAATGCCATAAGCTCTGCCCTGCAAGCCAGTATATATGCGGCTTGCAGCCGTGCTGATGTCAGATTATTTTGCATCAATTTTACTCAAAAAATCATCAGCTAAAGCTTGTGCAATATTCACTTGTGAAACGCTTTGTAAGCCGCGCCAAGCGGGAATGCTATTGACTTCTAACACCAACAATTTTCCATCTTCATCTCGAATCACGTCCACACCGCAATACGCAATCTCTAGCACCAGCGCGGCTCGTAGAGCAATAGCTAAAACATCAGCCTCATTGCAAGATTCGCACTGCGCACCTTGCGCCACGTTATGCAGCCAAGTTTCACCTGTGCGGCGCATGGTGGCAACCGCTCGGTTATTCACTACAAACACACGATAGTCATGCTGGGCTTTAATAAAACTTTGCAGGTAAAAAACGCCATCAACAAACTTATCCATCGGCAATGGTCGTTTTTTATCAACTAAACGCACGCCAGCACCTTGCGAGCCAAACAGTGGCTTAATGACCAAATTAGCATGTTGCGCCATGATTTTATGTGCAAAGTCACGTGATTCGCACACCCAAGTTTTTGGGCTTGCAATACCGTTTTTGTGTAATAAAAAGCTGGTCATGGCTTTATCCACCGTACGCTCAATCGCTTTGCCGTCGTTGTAAATGCTCACGCCTAGCATTTTTAACATGTGCAACACATTCAAACGCGTGGTGATTTGTTGCAACGAGCCACCCGCAATGCCGCGCACAAAGGCCGCTTTGGGTAAGGTTTCAAAAAATGGAATTTGGATAGTAGGTTTTTTAGCAGATAAATCAATGACGCAATCTTGCAACGACACAAAAACGGCTTCAACATTGTGCACAGCAAAAGCTTTCGCTAATTGCTCACCGTGCCAACCGCCACGCTTTTCTGGCTCATCGGTAAAAATGACAATGCGCACTTAGCTAACCGCCAAAAGATTGGTTTAACAAGGCTTCATTCAACTCGCCACCCTCAAAACTATTGCCCGTATTAACATTGGTAATGCGTACTTTTGCAGGCGAAAATAATAGTGGGTCAATTTTGTAAAAATCCATATTCACCGCTTTAAAAATCTCGGCAAATGGCTTGCCATAATCTTTGGATGACTTGCTGGGTAGTTCACGCGCCAGCTTTTCGGCTTCTGCATCGGTACATTTCACTTGCAACTGCACAAATCCGCCGAACAAAATCGCATCATTTGTGCGCCCCATCGCGGTTAAAAAATCGGCTGAAACTAGCGGTAAAGGCGCACTACCATTACCTGAAACAACCGTGTCTAACGGAAAATGTAAAGTGTGCAATTTATGCAAGGCCACCTCTAGCACCCGCGCCACTATTTGCGTGGTGCCTGCTAGACTTTTGGTTGGCGTTAAAATAAAAGTCAGATTTTCAGCTTTAATATTCGTATCAAATGCGACTTTTTCTATAATTTCAGTTGGCGGGATTTTATCGGTTTCTAGCACCAATACGGTTTTCTCAGCATGATCTTTGTAACCCAACTCTTTAAATAAATCTTCGCGTTGCGCAATCGCGCGCGCGGGGCCTGACCCAAGTGAAAAGAACTTTTCATGCTGCAGCGCCCAACCTGCATATTGGCTGGCAAGGCACGCCAATATTGGGGTTTGCGAACAGGCACAAATAATTTTTGGGTATGTTTTAAAATCATCACCCTCTTTAAAAGTGACTTGCCCCAAACCACCCATGCAAATTTCGGCAATAAGCCGCCCCGCTTCTGCGCCGCCTGCTTTTTCGATACCAGCATCTACTATTGTCGCACCAGTTGCGTGCTTTGAAACACCAATTTGTAGCGCGTCAGCATCGTCAATTAGTTGTTGTACTAATGAGTTTGCAAGCGCGTTGATGCTGATATGTGTTGTTTGCTTTGTCATAATAAATTCGCTCTTACATAAAACGTTCTTTTAATTGGCTTGCTTTCTCAATCACTAATTTATGCGCCAAATCAGCCGTTTCCGCCTCTACACGCACAGTGCAAATGGGTGCATCTTGCGCAATTTTAACACTGCTTGCATTAGCTTCAATACTAGGAATATCCATCGCATCCATTGGCCATACAAAATCAGCAGGAATTTCAACTGCGTTTTCAGCATATAAAACCAAATGCGCACATGCATTTTTATGCTCGGACAAAGCCGTTAAATTGCCTGCGCATCCTTGCAAATGCGCGCGCATAAGGTTTGGATAAAGCTGAAAAGTCGCACTTAATCTTGGGTTTAGCTCCAAGATATACAGTGTGTCGTCATTCAAAATGGCATCTAAACTATTGATGCCGCGTAAGTGTAAGGTGCTAGTTAATTGCTGCGCAGCATGCTCAAACACCGCATGGATATTGGGTTGCAGAGCAACACCACTCACAGCGCCTGCAAAGCGATATGGCATTTTGGTGGTAGGCGCCGTGAATTGGCGATTAAACCCGATTAACTGCGCCGTGATGCCATCTGCGACAAACAACATTGATACTGGAATACCTGCAATTTTACGCTGAAAATAATCGCCAGAACCGCCCTGTGAGGCGCATTGAATATGTGTGCCGCCTGAGCCGCCTAGATGCTTGCTTAGCCATTGCTCGGCGGAATCTGGCAGCGTTAAACGTACTTCAGGATGCTGAACTCCCAAATCATCTAATAATTTAAAGAATTCAAAGCTTTTTGCCGCACGCATCACTTCTGGCGGATTGCCTAGCACCCGCACCCGCGCTGCCACCCAAGCTAATAAATCTGGTGCTGCATCAAACAAACTGCCAAATAAAAAACCTTCAACTTCGTCTAAATTTATGCTTGAAAACACGCGCTTAAAATCAACTTCATCAACAATAAAACCTTGCGCAGATTCATGCATTTTAATTTTAAATGATTGCACTGCAACAAGTCGCGTATCGGCATCGGCAAAGGCATCTAGCGTAATCACGCTATAGCCACACGTAGCCGCAGCCTGTGCAAAGCCGCGCGCAGAGGCCGCCGCTATAATAAGTTTTTTACACACGCGTTAAATGCTGCGCCATTTCAAACGCTGCCATAAACTCTAAATAACAAGGTTTATCGTTCAGCTCACCATTGAATTTATGCGTGGCTAACATTTGTTTAAGTAAGTTATGTTGCGTGGCATATTTTAAGTTGCCAATCGCTAGCGCACCTATGCCAATCACATTAGTAGATTCAATTGCAACGCCATCAGCCATCACATCCACACCCTCTGCACCCGTTGGTGCAACCGCGTTCACATCAGCAATCATTTTTAACTGCCCAGCATGCGCAATTTGACTTGCTGACAACACGCGCACGCCAGCGGCAGCCGCGCAAAGCGCAATATCGGTATTGGCTAAAATAGCTTCTTTATTAGACTCATTTGTACCATCCACCACTTGCAAGTTGAGCTGATATTTCACGTTCCAAACTTGTGCTTTTTGTGCTAATTCAGCCACAGAATGATGCGCAACCAAGCGCACTTTTGCGCCTTGTTTGGCTGCAATAATTGCCGCACAGCCACCTACAGGGCCGCCCGCCCCAAATATACTGATGGATTTTCCGCTTAAATTTTCGTCAAAATGCTTGTGCAAATGAAACTCAACTTTAGCCACCATGGCCGCCGCCGTGGTAAATGCACCTGATGGATCAGCAAAAATTGAGCAGGCAAAAGGTGCGAACATTGCTTGCTTGCTTGCTTCTAGCATCTGCATGGCTACATCAATATCGCGCCCGCCGATGAATAAGGCTTCTCGTTTTACCCCGCTTGGGCTACGTGAAAAAATCGCATCTTGCGTCAGCGCGGCCACCTCACCTAACAACACATTGGTGTAAGGCATAATTTTGTCAAAACCCGCGTCAAATGCCATGTTGACGTCGAATGGGCTGGCGTTTTTGGCAGGCGTTATCAGGTGTAAAATTGAAGTTTTTTCCATCGCAGTCTCTTTTTAAAAGCTCTTTAAAGTTTCTGTATCGTTGCGCCAGAGTTATTGCCGCGCACAATTTCATACGAAATATTTTTATTTTCCACGAACTGCGCTTGTAGTTGTTGCTGCATCGCATTTGCACTGGCTTCATTTTCAAACACTGCAAAGCCTGTTGGCCCCCAAGAGCTTTGCCCAAAACAAGCCACACCTGCGTGCGCCAAGTATTCCAACACCACGCCTACTTCGCGGCTGGCATAGCGCCCGCCTTGAGCAGGCGCAAAATAATCACCCACATGGGCTTGTAGCGCTTGAATGCTGTTGCCAAAGGCAGTTAAATCTTGCTCTACCATCGCTGGCATAGCTTGCATCAAAACATGCCTGCATAAATGTGCGGCTAAGTTTTCAGAAAAAATGGGTAAATTATTAAACGCTTCTTTTTCTTCTTCGCCATGAATTCCAGGTTGTGTGGCATCTAATATAAGCAAAACTCGCCATGATTTTGGAAAATCATATCGCGCGAGTAACGGTGGCACATTTCCAATCGCCTTACGGCCACCATCAATTAACAAGCCACCTAAATCAAAAGCCGCAATACCGATACCTGAGCGGTTACCACGACCTGTGAGCATAGCAATTTGTGACGTGGTTAAATCCAAATGGTAGAGTTTGCTAATGGCTGCACCTATTGCCAAGACTAGTTGCGTACCTGAACCCAAACCAGCATGTTCGGGAATCACTTGTTGAATATTAAGCGCAACCGAACCCGTAAGATTAAGATTTTTAATAAGCTGTTGTGCAATATTGTTAGCGCGGGTTGCACCTTTACTATCAATGCCTCCAGCAATTTGCAACTTATCTGCACGGCTTGCGGTAAGCACCAAATGTGGCGCAGAAAGGCTTAAGCCGATGCTGCCGAACTTACGCCCCAAGCCGCCATGCAAATCAAAAAAACCCATGTGCAGGCGTGCGGCGCTTTTAACTAAAATTTCGGTATTTTTTGCTGACTGTAAATTTGAAGTGCTCATTTGCTTATTCTAGCTGACAGGCGTTACTTTTCCTACGCCTGCGCTTGCGGCTTGATGCAATTTTTATTGTGAAAGCACGTATTTTCAGGTGACAGCGGCCGATAAATTAGGCAAAATGTAACTTAAATATAAAAACAAATTTCTAACGTAGTTTTACACTCTAATTGTTTGACCATCTAAGGAACTATCATGTCAGCCCACGTTATTCCATTTGAAAATCTACGCAACGTAGACGTCCCTTCTGTTGGCGGAAAAAACGCCTCTCTAGGCGAGATGATTTCACAACTTTCCGCTAAAGGCGTGCGTGTACCAACGGGTTTTGCCACTACGGCCGATGCCTACCGAGAGTTTTTGTCGGTAAATGGCTTAGACGTAAAAATTAACGCCGAGCTTGATGCGCTTAACGTAGATGACACGCAAGCCCTAGCAATATGCGGTAAAAAAGTACGCGAATGGATTATGAATGCGCCCTTCCCAGCCGCATTAGACCAAGCGATTAAAGAAAATTACGATATTCTTACTGCAAAATCTGGCAATGGTGCAACCTTTGCAGTGCGCTCTTCTGCCACGGCAGAAGATTTGCCTGATGCTTCATTTGCTGGCCAACAAGAGTCATTTTTAAACATCCAGGGTTTAGATAATATTTTGCACGCCATTAAAGAAGTATTCGCTTCTTTATACAATGACCGTGCAATTTCATACCGCGTGCATAAAGGATTTGTGCATGCTGATGTTGCTTTATCAGCTGGTGTGCAACAAATGGTGCGCTCAGATATTGGCTGTGCAGGTGTGATGTTTACCATTGACACTGAATCTGGCTTTAAAGATGTGGTGTTTATTACTTCAAGCTACGGCTTGGGCGAAACAGTGGTGCAAGGCGCGGTGAACCCAGATGAATTCTACGTGCACAAACCAACACTAGCACTAGGCAAACCTTCAATTGTGCGCCGCACCATGGGTTCTAAGCTCATTAAAATGGTGTTTAGCGATGCAACACGTGCGGGCAAAAGTACATCAACCGTTGATGTAGATACAACGGACAGCGACCGTTATTCACTTTGCGATGCAGACGTTTTAGAATTAGCACGTTATGCCATGACAATTGAAAGCCATTACGGTTGCCCAATGGACATTGAATGGGGCAAAAATGGCGTAGATAACAAATTGTATATTTTGCAAGCACGCCCTGAAACAGTGAAGTCACAAGAAGCATTAAATAACGTGACCGAAACTTTCAAACTGCATAAACATAATGAAAAACCATTAGTTATTGGTCGCGCAGTGACACAAAAAGTAGGCGTAGGCCCTGTGCGCATTGTGTTAGACCCAGCAGATATGCATTTGGTACAGCCTGGTGATGTGCTTGTGGCAGACATGACAGACCCAAACTGGGAACCTGTAATGAAACGTGCTTCAGCTTTGGTCACCAACCGTGGCGGGCGTACATGCCATGCGGCGATTATTGCGCGTGAATTAGGTATTCCAGCCATTGTTGGTGCGGTAAATGCAACTGACGTATTGCGTGAAGGCGAAATTGTCACGGTTTCATGTGCTGAAGGTGAATCTGGCTTTGTGTACCATGGTGCGATTGATTTTGAAGTGAATCGCCAAGCACAATCTGCCTTGCCGCCAGCCCCATGCAAAATTATGATGAACGTAGGCAACCCTGACATGGCCTTTGGCTTTGCCAAAACGCCAAATGATGGCGTAGGTTTAGCACGTTTAGAATTTGTGATTAACAATATGGTCGGCATACACCCAAAAGCGATTTTAAACGCTGAAGCCATGCCAACCGCCATTAAAACCATCATCAAAAATCGTTCACGCGGTTACGCATCACCCAAACAATTTTACATTGATAAAGTGGCTGAAGGCGTAGCCACTATTGCAGCGGCTTTCTATCCAAAACCAGTGATTGTGCGTACGTCTGACTTTAAATCTAACGAATACAAAAAATTAGTGGGCGGCGAGATTTACGAGCCAGATGAAGAAAACCCAATGATTGGCTTCCGTGGCGCGGCGCGTTACATGGCTGAAGACTTTAAAGAATGCTTTGCCATGGAATGTACTGCCATGAAAAAAGTACGCGATGAAATGGGCTTAACCAACGTTGAGTTAATGATTCCATTTGTGCGCACTCTTGCTGAAGCAAAAGCCGTAACTGAAATTATGGCAGCAAACGGCCTTAAACGTGGTGAAAATGGCCTACGCTTAATTATGATGTGCGAAATTCCTTCAAACGCATTATTAGCTGAAGAATTCTTACATTACTTTGACGGCTTCTCAATTGGCTCTAACGATTTAACCCAGCTCACATTAGGCATGGATCGCGATTCAGGCATTTTGGCAGATGGCTTTGATGAGCGTAACGATGCTGTTAAAGCATTGATTAAAATGGCAATTCACACCTGCAACCGTTTAGGTAAATACGTGGGTATTTGTGGCCAAGGCCCTTCTGACCACCCAGACTTTGCTGAATGGTTAGTGTCTGAAGGCATACAATCAATGTCACTTAACCCTGACACCGTGGTAAGCACTTGGCAAAGGCTTGCTAAGAAATAGCCTAATTTTATAATCATTCAAATATCGTCATCCTCGCGAAAGTGGGGATCCATGTGCGTACTTAATTAAAATGGATTCCCGCTTTCGCGGCAATGACGGTCTGTAAGTTTTACGGGTTAATAAGCACTGTAATGCTAAAATTAAAGGCAATCAACATGATAAAACGCACCGTATTTTTCATCTCTGACGGTACTGGCATTACAGCAGGTGCATTAGGCAAGTTGCTTGAGCATTTTCCAGCCACTAACTTTACCCAAATTCGCCTCCCATTTACAGATACATTAGATAAAATCAAGCTAGCGCAAGGCAGTATATTACGTGCTGAAGAAGAAGACAGCGTGCGACCAGTGGTGATTATGTCAGTCGGTAACGTTGAATTACGTGCGGCTATTAAGCACTCTAACGCCTATTTTATTGATTTATTTAACACGTTTATTGACCCGCTAGGTTTAGAGCTAGCACAAGCGCCACTTACAGGCGCAGGCATTGCGCATAGCGTGATGGGTACGAAATATAACGACCGCATGGAAGCCATTAACTTTACGTTAAACCATGATGACGGCATGACAAACTCTGGCTTAGAAGAAGCGCAAGTGATTTTAGTTGGCGTTTCGCGCTGTGGTAAAACGCCTACCAGTGTATATTTGGCCATGCAATTTGGCATCAAAGCGGCTAATTACCCGCTTATTCCTGAAGACTTTGAGCGCGGCACTTTGCCCGCAGTACTACATAAACATCTTGATAAAATTTTTGGCCTAACCATTAAGCCAGAACGCTTGCATGCAGTACGAAATGAGCGCAGAAGCGGCAGTTTTTATGCCTCATTAGATAATTGCAAAAAAGAAATCATTACCGCTGAGAATTTAATGCGCAATGCAGGCATCACTTGGGCAGATTCAACTAGCCGCTCAGTTGAAGAATTATCCGCGATTATTATGGAAAAAACACGTAAGCCAACTTAGTAGCCATCAAAGCGGCAATCAAATCATTTACGTCATTGCGAGCATAGCGCGGCAATCTAATACTTTCAGATTGCCGCGCTATGCTCGCAATGACTAAACATTTTAAGATGAGCTATTAACGCACGATTACTTCAAGCTCGGCTTAATTCTAGCCAAAATTTCCGCTGAATCTGGCTTCACATCGCTGCTGTAAGCAAACACCTCTTTACCACCTGGCAAAATCACATATTTATAAAAATTCCATTGAGGTTCTTGCCCCGTTTTAGCACTTAACTGCTTGTAGAATGGGCTCGCATTTGCGCCAGTGACCGCGCTTTTGGTCATCATCGGAAATTTCACCGAATAAGTTAGCTTACAAAAATCGCCAATTTGTTTATTGTCACCCGGCTCTTGCTTAAAGTCATTCGATGGAAAACCAATCACCAACAAACCCTTACTTTTATACTTAGCATATAGCGCCTCAAGCGCATCAAACTGTGGCGTAAAGCCACATTTACTCGCGGTGTTCACCACTAAAATAGGTTTATCTTGATAATCACACAGGTTAATTTTATCGCCCTGCAAAGTGGTTAATTGATGATTATAAAGCTCAGAGCAAGTAGCGTTAGCCATATTGCTAGCCCCCAAAAGTAAAACCGAAAATAGTATCTTATGACTTAAATAAAATTTCATATTAGCTCGCATGTATTAGTAAATGAAGTGCTGAAATATGACTAATTGATTCTGAAAACGTTCTTTACTGCAACAAAAAACTTACTTAAACAGCCGCATAAGTTCTGCGTACATAGCTGCATAATTGAAACACCTGCCCTGCGAGCCGCTCTGGTATTGCCTCGCAGAGCATCTGTTTTTAGTGCTATTGGGGATTGGTGTTTAGTAAAGTAGTCATTGGCGAACCTGGCCGCTGACTGAATTTATGTAAGATAAAATCAAGGGTGACAATCATTTAGAGCAAAAGCATCAATCTCATCTAACAGTTTGGGTGTCTGTCAGATAAGATTTTAGCTAGTTAATCACGATTTAATAATCTAAGTAATATTGCTGTTTATTTAGCGAATTTAATTTCAAGCTCAGTTGTTTCTCCACGACGTACAGAAACTTTTTCTGTCACCGCTTTATAGCCTTCAAGCTCAAAACGTAGTGCATATATACTTGGGTCAAAAGCCAATTTCAAGGGCGACATTCCATAATATACGTCATTAACATACACTTTTGCACGAGCAGGAAAAGTCGTCACTGAAAAATGCCCAACGCCCACTTGTGTGCTAGCAATTGGACTATCCGCAACAGCCAATTCTGGCTTAGACTCCAAATCAACCACTGCTTGCAAGGTTGTAACGCCGGGCACAGATGAGACTGTTTTAGATTGTCCAACTTTCATGGTTAACGGGTATGAACCTGCTAAATTCTCTTTAATTGAAGCAGATGTTTTAACAGAAAATTCCGCCACGCCATTGCCAAGATATTCCTCAATAGAGCTACGTGTATTGCCTGATACGCCTGCAAATCTATCAGATATTTCAGAGATAATGCCAGACCATAAAACTTTACCTGTTTTGCCGTCCATTACCGTTGTTTCTACCGCAATATTGAGCTTATCACGGTCAGCAATATTCAGTGAAAAATTGCCAATGGCGCCAATGAGCTCAAAATCATAAGCCGAAGTTGCCTGTGTAACCACTTTAAACCCGCTATTAGTTAATTGCTTTCTTACGGCAGCGCTTAATAAAGTGGTAATTTCTTGATCTAAGAAAAACTCATCGCCATACATGTTCACCACAGTAGTACTAATGCCGCCAACTCGGCGAGATTTTTTATTTGCGCGTGTGTCAATATAGTCTGGCACAAGCAAAACTATATCTTTTCCAGTACGCTGCAAAGCCATGGTTGCTGGCCTATCTGGCACTTCTACATGAATGTCTTGGGTAGGTAAAAGATCTGCAACTTTAGGCATAGATGGCAAGCTAGCGCAGCCTGAAATTAAAAGTAGTAATGCGCCAGTTAAACTAAACTTGCCTAATTTTGTTAATGCTTTCACAGCTAACCCTCTGAAATAAATAAAATTTAACGCGCGTAACTTACAGCTATTCGCAGCATTATTCCTGCGGCTCTTCTTCTTTCAAGCTAGCGATATATTCAGCAACCGCTTTCATCTCGGGCTCGCTCAACTGTTTAGCCACTTTGCGCATTTCTTCATTGTTATCGTTACTGCGTGCGCCACTTTTAAGGTTTTGCAGCTGCGAAACAATATACTTTGAATGCTGACCATTTAGACGCGGATACGTTTTAGTACCTTCGCCTTCGTTTCCATGACACTTAGAGCATGCATCTACTCTGCCAACAAAGCCGCTCTCAAATATCTTTTTACCTTGCGCCGCTAACTCTGAGGCTACTGCAACTTCTGGCACACGCTTTTTAGCGCTAAAGTATTCAGCCAAAGCCTTGAACTCTTTTTCTTCAATCTGTGTAATTATTGGCCCCATAAACAAGCTTGTACGCTTTCCTGCTTTAAAGTCAGTAAGCTGCTTAACAATATAGTCAGTATGTAAGCCTGATAACTTAGGGTAGTCTGGCGTTGCGCTATTACCATCTACCGTATGGCAACTGGTACACAAATTGATTTTTTCTTGCCACTCGTGATCACTACGCGTGGCATCGCTAGCATATGACGGTGACACCATTAAAGCTAAAGTTAATAAACCAACGGCTTGTTGCAATGTGGATTGAAGCTTAGTCATTAGATATTCCTAATCTCTAGTAAATTTTTAAATTCTGTCTGGTTTAAGTAATAATTTAAGTAATAAATAGAGGGCTCAATTGCCCTCTATTTAAAGTTAGCTTAAAACCCTGATGACAGCATAAAGGTAGTTAGCTTATCGCCACCAGTAGCAGTACCTTCATAACCAGCTTGCGTACGGTTACTGTGCTGAAACTGCAATTGCACGTTTTGTGCTATTGAGTAAGTAGCACCTATTGATACTGCATTGTCACTACTATTAGTGGCTTTGCCGTTATCGCCATTACGGTAAGCAAGCATAATGGTTGCCTTGTTTGGCACAACGCCTAACTCAGCAGAAATAGCGGTGGCGCGCTTATCATTTACATTGCCATTAAACAAGTTTACTTGTCCACCAGCTGGTGAGCCTTTAGCATTGGCATGGCTAAAATATACGCCAAGTGGCAAGTTCATTACTGAACCTTGTGCTTGTGCATCAATCGCCCAAGCTTTAGTATCAACAGGCGTAACCAAATCGTTTACGTCACCCACGTTTGAATGCCCACCCCAATACTGTCCACCAATTGCGGTTTCCCATGTACCCAAGGTAGGCGTGTAAGCAGCGCGAACATACGTTGAGCTTGGGTTGCCATTGGCTAAACCATCTGAAACAGCTGCGTTATTTGGCGACCATTTAGAAACGTTTACAAAGTAGTCAGGATTCCATGCCACGAAAGCCACACCCATTGCTGCTGTTGCCGTGCCGATGTATTGTTGCGCAGAACTCTCGTTCCTGTGCTCCATTGTGCGAATATTACGTACTGCACCCGTACTTAATAACTCAAACCCGTACGCAGCGCCAAGTGCATCAGTCGTGTATGGAATAACGCCAACTTTTGTGCCTTTAACATCATACATAAATGGCATTTTGAAGCCTGCTAAAAATGGTGCAGCACCATTGGCTAGCTGGCCTTCTAACATAAAGCCGATGTTGTCTGAAATTCGGCCACCAAACAAAAGTGCGAACTCATCAGGAAACTGAAGCTGACCACTACCCGCTGTACTAGTGCCAGGCAAATCAGACCCATTAGTAGTTTGATAACGAATTTTTGTAAATAAGCTAGCATTCAACGTTGAAGGGAGCGAAAGACCCTCACCTTTTAATGTGCCTTGCTTACCCATCTCAGTGTAGCCACCAGCTTTAAATTTTTGACCGTGCGCATTCAGCGTAGGGAAATGTTGAAAGTGGCACGACAAACAAGCTTGACCCATCTGCCTTGCGAATGCAGGCGTCGCCTGACTGGTCATTGAAAAAGTAGCCGTTATCGCGATAATGGCCAGTGAAAATATATATTTAACACCCCTGTTGCTCAACATTTTTTACCCCTATAGTTGTATTTCACTATTATAAAATTTTATAATTTCACATAACTAACAAATTGTTACATGTAGATACATATTAGCAACCTTTTTAACAAAAAGGTTATTTTAATTCGTACCAAATTCATACCAAATATTACATTTAATTCCATTACATCAATCAATGAGTTGGCTACACATTTAGTTAGCCTCAACTATTAGCAAAACATGCTTGCATGTAATATTCAAAGCACACTTCATGCCATAAAAATTATTTAAAATAATCAATAAGTTACAGCTTTATATAAAGCTCTATGAAATACATTTAGTTACAATTTCGACATTAGTGTGTAAAAGTGAACCTTTGTGAAAGACTTAACACCAAATTGGCTTAGGCATTGATGTGCTCAACAATTATTCCAAAAACACATTTTATATAAGGGTTGTTTTTAAAAAACTGTACATTTAATATATTTTTGTCCTAGGTATACAAACCTGTATACACTTTCAAATTTTTCGTTTATATTGTCGTTACATTGCATTTACATGTTTAGCCATTGATACAAACTGGACCATACACAAATTGCAGCAAAGGCTTTAAACTGGCAACATTCTGTTACAAATTACTTACTACTAATTTCTTAGCTTAGGGACACCTTAAATGAGCGATACGCAACTAGCCGATTGGCGCAATCATGCACTTACTTTAGAATCTGAGGTGAATAAGGTCGTTGTCGGGCAAGAATCGCCCGTTCGCTTAATTACCACTTCAATTTTTGCGCGCGGCCATGTGCTACTTGAAGGTGATGTGGGCGTGGGTAAAACAACGCTACTACGCGCCTTTACACGCGGCATTGGCGGCGGTTATCAGCGTATTGAAGGCACCATTGACCTCATGCCAAATGATTTGGTATACCACACGTATTTAGGTGAAGATGGTAAGCCGCACGTGAGTGCTGGGCCGTTATTGCAATCGGGTGAAAATTTATCTATTTTCTTTTTTAATGAGATTAACCGTGCGCGCCCGCAAGTGCATTCGCTGCTATTGCGTGTGATGGCAGAACGCACCTTAACGGCGTTTAACAAAGAACATCACTTTCCGCACATGTTGGTGTTTGCAGACCGTAACCAAGTAGAAAAAGAAGAAACATTTGATATTCCGTCTGCCGCGCGTGACCGCTTTATGATGGAGATTCCAATTGTAGTGCCGTCAGACGCGGCGATTATGGAATCATTAGTGTTTGATACACGCTTTCACGATGTAGATGCGCTGGTAGCCAACGTGCCTGAAAGCATTTTGCAATTTGACCAATTAAACGGCTTTGCGGCTAAACTACAAAATAGCATTACCGCCAGCCCTACCCTACGTAGCTACGTACTTAATTTATGGCGTGCCACTAAAACGCCAATGGATTTTGGCGTAAAAGTTTCAGGTGTAGATATGAATCGCTTGGTATTATCTGGCGCTAGCCCGCGTGGTATGGGTATGGTGTTACGTGCAGCCCGTGTGAATGCTTGGTTAAACGAGCGTACCGCCGTATTGCCTGAAGATATTCACGCTGTGTTGCACTCAACCGTGGCACACCGTTTGGTGTTTAGCCCAGTATATGAAATGCGCCGCACAGAAATTGCGCGCGACATGCTAAGCGGCATTATCAACGCGATTGCTACGCCTTAATTACTTACGTAGCCTAGCCATGCAAGAACTCATCAAAGAATTCAGCTACCACATTGCGTGGCGCTCACGTTCGCGCCGCCCTGGCCGCCATAAAAGCAACCAGCGCGGCATGGGCATGGAGTTTCGCGGCCATACAACGCTGCTTTCATACCCTGATCCGCGCCGCATTGATATTCGCCAAACCATACGCGACCCAATGGAGCAGGTACATGTACGCATTTTTAACCAAAAAAGCGTTACGCCTGTGTTCGTGTTGTGCGATATGTCTGGCTCAATGCAATATGGTAGCACCAAGCAAGATGGTAGTACGATTAAGAAAATTGAAATCGCGGCCGATATTGCGCAATCCATCGCGCAATCAGCCACGCGTAATCGCGATTTAGTCGGCTTTATTGGCTTTGATGATATTGTGCGTGAAGATTGGCTGTGTACGCTTTCAGCAAGACCCCACACCACCTTAGAAATGGCTGAAAACCTAAGAAGCTATATCGCACCAGAAGTCGGTAGCCGTGGCGTGATAGAAACAGTAAGGCTGCTGCCACGCGAGCGCTCGCTAATTTTTATGGTGTCAGATTTTCACATGCCAATTGCAGATTTAGAAGAGTCATTGGTGTTGATGCAGCGCCACCATATTGTGCCTGTAGTTCTGTGGGATTCTACCGAATATAGCGACTTACCTGAATTTGGCATCACCAACGTCACCGACCCTGAAACAGGCGCTAAACGTACGCTATTTTTACGCAAAGCCTACCGCGACCGCATTCTACAAAGCTTTGCTGCTAGACGCAAAACCATTGAAGACCTATTTTTGCGGTATGACATGCAGCCATTTTTTGTAGAAAACAGCTTTGACGCCGACCAATTATCTGAATACTTTCACCAATATGTTGCAGCCTAAACTAAAGAGTACTTTTATGCGAGCCAGCTTTTTGCTAATAACTTTAACGTCAATATTGGGCATTCAACCAGCCATAGCAGATGTTATTCTGCCTGACATTAATGCAAAATATGTGACTATTATTGAAGAAAACCCAACTCGCGATGCAGGTTTTGTAGTGGGCGATGTGCTAGATAGAACCATTACGCTCACCGTTAAAAAACCCTATGAATTGGTGAAAGAATCTCTGCCAATTGAAGGTTATGAGCATCGCTATAAAGGGCAAATTTCTGGCATTGAACTGGTAAAAATCAGTACTGAAGAAACCAAGCATAGTGATAGCGTTACGCACGTGCTGCATTTGCGCTACCAAATATTTACCACTGGCAAGCTCGCCAAGCCTGCGGCGCTTAGAGCCGAAATTGTTAAAATGCGCAACACCACTAATAAAGACGTGCGGCAATACCGCATACCCTCTTACAGTTTCCGCATTTCGCCGCTTTCTGTATTTGGCTCAGTTAAACTTAAAGAAGAAATGAGCCCGTTTATAGCGCCTTTACTATTAGATTCAAGTAGAGAAAAATTAACAATTAAAGTGTTAATAGGCGTGCTAGCCGCATCTTTACTAGGCCTACTATACATGCTTGGCATGCACGCTTGGCTGCCAAGAATGGGTGCACCTTTTGCTAAAGCGTATCGCGACATTCGCAAGATGCCTGATACCGCTGAAGGCTTACAGCAAGCGGTAGCGCGGCTGCATGAATCGCTAAATAAAACTGCGGGAAATAGCGTATTTAGCAGCAATCTGGCAGATTTTTTACAAAAAAAACCAGCATTTTCGCCTGTGAAACAAGAAATTGAGCAGTTTTTTGGTTTATCCCGCCAAGTGTTTTTTGAGCCTAATGCAGTTACTAATGTAAGTGCATCGCCAAAAACTTGGCTGCAAAAATTCTGCCGTCACCTGCGCGATTGCGAACGTGGTTTGCTTCCAGAGTTAAAATCCACAACTAATACAAAGGCAAGCTAGCAAATGGGCTTTGTACATCCATTAGTCTTGTGGTTACTACCGTTGGCTTTGTTGCCAATTCTGCTTGAGCGCTCCAATACTCGCACCTATTCTTGGGTGGACATGTTGCCAGCCGACCCCCTTTCTAACTTAATCGGCTTGCTACTAAAAATACTCGCGGCCATTAGTTTATTTTGCATCATTTTAGGTTTAGCTGGGCCACACAGCCTTGAGCAAAAAGTTGAGCGCATTGGCGTAGGCGCACAAATCGGCATGGTGATTGACCGTAGCGCGAGTATGGATGACCCGTTTTCTGGCGGCACTGCAGAAGGTCGCGTGGGTGAAACCAAATCTATCGCAGCAGCAAGGTTGATGACTGATTTTGTGAATGCGCGTAAAAATGATATGACTGGTGTGATTACTTTTAGTAACTCTGCTATGTATGTGTTGCCACTCACCGAAAGCCGTGAGGCCGTGTTGGCCGCCATTAAAGCCACTGCTGGCAACTCGCTTTTTCAAACTAATATTGGCGGCGGCTTAAGCAGTGCTATTGGTTTGTATGAAGGCGTGCCAGATTCAGGCTCACGCGCGATTATTTTAATTTCAGATGGTGCTGGCCGCGTGGGCGCTGAAGTGCAACAAAAATTGCGCGATTGGCTACAACGCTACAATATTTCACTCTATTGGATTGTGTTACGCCAACCTGGAGGCGTCACAATTTTTGACCCAAAATATCAAGATCATTATGAAGAAGCATTACCTACAGAAGTAGAACTTTACTATTACTTTAAAGGCTTACGTTCGCCATTTAATGCTTATGAGGCAGAAGACCCAAAATCTTTAGCTGCGGCGATGGCAGACATCAATCAAAAAGAAAAAAAACCAATTAAATACATAGAGAAAATTCCAGGGCGTAACTTTACACAGCTTTGCTACTTACTGGCAGCACTAATGATTGCACTGCTGTTAGGCGTAAAGTATTTAGAAGTTAGAACTTGGAAATCATAGGGCATCCAAATATGAACATAAGCTTAAAATCAATCAGCATTAAAAAGTTAACGACTCTACTCATCATCATTGCCATTACAGCTACAGCAGGCATTGTGATGGAACTTAATCGTGTTCGCCAAATTAACGCGTTTAACCAAGCTATTAGCACTGGTAAGAACCCGCATACAGACAAACAGAGCTATGAAGCCAAGTATGCCACCGCCTACTGGCTAGCAAAAAATGAGCGATTTAAAGAAGCCACCTTGCTGTATTCTCAACTCACACAAAAAGGCGAACCTAGCCAAAAAGCCGCTGTGCAACACAATATTGGCAATATGTTCTTCTTAAAAGCACTACAAGTCAGTGGTGGTAATGATTCAAAAATTAGAGATGAAGTTGAATATTTACTAATGCAAGCGCACAGCTCATACAAACAAGCTTTAAAACAAGATAACAGCAACTGGGGTACGCGCCGCAATTTAGACCGCGTGATTACATTGCTACCCGAAAATCCAACTCCTGGCGTGGGTGAATCAGACTCGCCAGGGTTGATTATGGGTAACATTCCCAATGGCTTGCCGTAAGTTAAGCGCTTAAAGAATATACGTTTTAGTATTTTTCTCTAAGCACCAAGCAACGGATTTACTTAGTGCATCCTAGGCTCTAATCAAAAATCATGAAAAAACTATTCAAATATTTAAAAAATAACCGCGACACCGCCCTATTAGGCGGTGCAATGGGCTTGTTACTCGTGGCGCTATTCCAGCCAGCCATTCCTGTTAAGCACAATATTTACACTTATTTGCTTATTGCAGATATTTCACAAAGCATGAATGCTGCCGACATGCAAATCAACGGCAAGCCTGCCACACGCATTGCCTATACACAAAAACTATTGCATGAAACGGTTTCTAGCCTGCCATGTGGCACCAAAGTTAGCATAGGTTTATTTGCAGGCAATAGCGTTGCGGCGCTTTATACACCAATTGAAGTTTGCGCCAACTTTGCAGCCATTCAAGACACAATTGATCATTTAGATTGGCGTAACGCATGGTCTGGCAATAGCCGTGTGCGCGAAAGTCTTTACAGCATTGCTAGAGCGGTGCGCGGCTTCCCTGAACCTGCGCAAGTGGTGTTAATTACCGATGGTGAAGAAGCACCAAAACTACATGCGTTTAACACCAAAGATTTAACCAATTTTCAAGGGGCTGATGGCTGGCTATTAGTAGGTGTGGGCACAGAAAAAGGTGTGGCAATTCCTAAACTAAGTGAAAAAAATCAGGTAATAGGTTTTTGGTCTAATGAGAGCTTCGCGCTACAGCCTGGTATCGCGCAAATTTCAGAATCAACGCTAGGCGTAAGAGAAGACAATGTCGCGGGTGCCAACGACCGTTTTATTTCTAAGCTAGATAGTGCCTATTTAAAATCTGTTGCCAAAGAAATCGGTGGCGCTTATGTCAATGGTGACAATGTACACAATTTACTAGATGCCATGAAAACACAAAAACCTGCGCGTCGCGACATTGCGCCGTTTGACTTAAGCTGGGTACTGGCCTCACTTGCAGCCCTGTTATTGCTAGCCGCGTACATTGGCAAACACCCTATCGCACAAATTAAATCAAGCCTTAAGTTGTATAAAAAAGATTTACTTAAACCACGCATCAGCGCCAATGAAACCGCCATTGCACATGATAATCACATTAACTAACACACTAAAATTTTCAGCCTAACATGAGCAGTGTTATTAAAAAGTTTAAACAAAATAGAGATTTATACACGCTACTAACCGCATTTAGTCTGCTCGCATTGGCTTTATTCCAACCATCTATTCCAGTTAAGCGCAGCATTTACAGTTATTTTTTTGTGATTGACATTACCCAAAGCATGAATGTGGCTGACATGAAAGTCAACGGCAAAACCGCCAGCCGTTTAGACTACACTAAGCAAATGTTGCGTGAGACAACCTCTTCGCTACCATGCGGCACTAAAGTAGGCATAGGCATGTTTTCTGGCGTGAATGTAGTGACACTGTATTTGCCTATTGATGTATGCGAGAATTTCTCTTCAATTCAAGACACTTTAGATCACATAAATTGGCGTAGTGCTTGGACGGCAGATAGCCGTATACGCGAAAGTATGCTTTCTACTGCGCGCGTAGTTGCCAACTTTCCTGAACCTACACAGGTAGTTTACTTTAGTGATGGCGAAGAAGCCCCCAAACTACATGCATTTAACACGCGCGATTTAAGTACACTGCAAAGTGCCGATGGCTGGTTACTGGTCGGCATTGGCAGCTTACAAGGTGCGGCCATTCCAAAATTTGACGAAAAAAATCAGCTTACTGGCTATTGGTCTCACGAGAGTATGCAATTAGCCCCTGGCGCCGCGCCCATTGCTGCTGCTGGGTTACTTAAACGTAAACGGGATATTGCCGAAAGTTTGAACGACCGCTATATTGCCAAGCTTTCTGAAGGCTCAATGCAATCAATGGCTAAAGAAATTGGCGCAGCGTATGTGCGTGGCGACAGTTTACAAGCACTACAATCTGCCATGAAAAAACAAATCCCTGCACGTAGAGAGTGGACACCATTTAGCATAGCCTCAATATTGGCTGGGCTTGCGGGCTTGTTATTGCTTGCGGCATACACACCATGGCTTATTAAAAACGGTATCAATCGCGCTGCAAAGCCGCGTCTAATTGTAGTTAAACTATGATCTAGTAAGCCGTTTAAAATTTACTATCGCTCAGCTTAGCCCAACGCAACCACACGCGTAACTGCCGATAGTCCTCTGCATTCATCGCATCTGGCAAAATGACAATATGCTTAGGGTAAAGTCGTTGCAAAAAAGTGGGCTCTTGAAGCTGACAATTAAGCACCGTTAAATAAGGCGTCACCACGGTATTTTTCTGTACTGTGACTTCTAATTGCTCACCATTTTTGCAAACTAATTGCAGTTGATTTTTGCTGTTAATTTTCAATGCTACAATTGACTGAGTACGAAGTAATAAAGCGTTGAGCAAGCAAAAATGTAGTGTTGCAATCAAAGCTATAGTCAATATCACCACACGCATTACTTGTGACAATGGCACTAAAAATACCATCAGGCCAAAGAAAAATACCGCGCAGACTAACAATACAAATAATGCGCGCGAAGGACGTAATGTTAGTGTGATAGGCTTCACGATATTGGGCTAACCGTTATAATGTTAGGGTTCAATTAAAATTTAAGAGTAACACATGGCAAACAACGACTGGCAAGAGTTTTTATTCATTAAAGGTGGCATATTTGATAACGGCACAATTACATCTTTTGGCAATAACGAAAAAGAACTCGCCTACACGCAAACTGAGAATGTGATTTGTGATTTATCACACCTTGATTTACTTGAGATTAGTGGCGATGATGCAATAGCTTTTTTACAAGGCCAAGTCACCAATGATGTAAAGCTACTAAATGGTAGTAATGCCCATTACACAGGTTATTGTAGCGCTAAAGGCCGATTGCTGGCCTTGTTTCTAGCATTTAATTTCAACCATAAACTGCATTTACAACTCAATCACAAACTTGCAGAGCCCATCGCCAAGCGGCTAAAAATGTACGTAATGCGCTCAAAAGTAGTCATTGATAATGTGTCTGACCGTACAGTAAAAATTGGCTTAAGCGGCAACAATATTGCAAACTTACTTGCGCCATTTTTCGCCAGCATTCCAACACTTGCGTATGAAAGCGTAAGCATGGAAGGCAGCACTTTAATTTGCCTGCCAAATGCTGGCGTGTCACGCTATGAAATTATCAGCGAAACTGAACGTGCAAAAGAAATTTGGCAAGCACTGAAAAATGACTGCAAACCAGTCGGCAAACCTTGCTGGGAATGGCTAGAGATTCAAGCAGGAATCCCAGATGTTTATTTGAGTACGCAAGAAGAGTTTGTACCACAAATGCTAAATTTAGACGCGCTTGATGCCATTAACTACAAAAAAGGCTGCTACACAGGGCAAGAAATTGTCGCCCGCACGCATTATTTGGGCAAGGTAAAACGCCGTACTCAGCTTGCGCATATTGCTAGCACGGCCATACCTGCGCTCGGCGATGATGTCACCGATGCTAACCAACAAGTCATTGGTAAAATTGTACGTTGCGCGCCAGCGATTGATATGGGCTTTGACGTATTAGCAGAATGCCGATTAGAAAATGTAGAACAAAATGGTATTTATTGGAACACTATTGCATTGATAATTAAGCAATTGCCTTATGCGTTAAATGATAACCCATAATTAAAAATAAGGTTTTGCCTACTCGGCAGCTGTAGCGGGCGCAGTGGTTTTAGGCATTGAATTCTCAAGTACTTGGTAAAACACTTCATCTTGCTTTACCATTCCAAGCTCGCTTCTTGCGCGCTCTTCAATGGCAGCACGGCCACTTTTTAAATCGCGCACTTCAGCATCTATCGTATCATTGCGTGCTTTTAATGCAGCATTTTTGTCTTGCTGCACCTTAATTTGACTACTTAAATCCCACACACGTAACCAGCTACCCTTGCCTAGCCACAGAGGATACTGTAGCAAGGCAATCAGGATAACAAAGATGAGCGTAAGGGCTTTCAAATCAGTGCTTTCAATGCCGATTACTTAAATAGTTGGTAAAAAGCACCCATACCAGCATAGCTTGAAGCATCGCCCAACTCTTCTTCAATACGAAGCAATTGGTTGTACTTAGCAATACGCTCTGAGCGGCATAGTGAGCCTGTTTTAATTTGCATCGCGTTGGTAGCCACAGAAATATCGGCAATCGTCGTATCTTCAGTTTCGCCTGATCTATGTGAAACCACAGCGGTGTAACCCGCGCGTTTAGCCATTTCAATGGTTTGGAAAGTTTCAGTCAGCGTACCGATTTGGTTTACTTTAATTAAAACAGAGTTTGCCACGCCGCGTTTGATGCCTTCACGCAGAATTTTAGTGTTGGTTACAAATAAATCGTCACCGACTAATTGCGTAGTTTTACCTAGGCGTTTGGTGAGAATATCCCAACCATCCCAATCAAATTCGCCCATACCATCTTCAATACTGATAATTGGATATTTATCGCACCAAGTAGCTAAATAATCAGTAAATTGGGCTGAAGTTAACTGCAAGCCTTCTGATTCTAAATGATATTTTCCATCTTTGTAAAATTCGGTACTGGCGCAATCTAAACCTAAATACACATCACGACCTGGCTCGTAACCCGCGGCTGAAATCGCTTCTAAAATCAATTGAATCGCCGCTTCGTTGCTTGGTAAGTTGGGCGCAAAACCACCTTCATCGCCCACTGTAGTAGCTAAACCTTTTTTGTGCAGCGTTTTTTTCAATTGATGAAAAATTTCTGCGCCGCAACGAATCGCTTCACGGAAACTTGGCAAACCTGCTGGAATAATCATGAATTCTTGCATATCAACTGAGTTATCAGCATGTGCGCCGCCGTTGATGATGTTCATCATCGGTACAGGCAATTGCATAGCGCCAGAGCCGCCTAAATAACGGTAAAGAGGCAAGCCAGATTCCTCTGCTGCAGCACGTGCGCACGCCATAGAAACACCCAAAATTGCATTTGCACCTAAGCGGTCTTTATTCTCAGTGCCGTCTAATTCAATCAAAGTTTTATCAATAAAGCTTTGTTCTTCAGCATCTAAGCCGATAATCGCTTCAGTGATTTCTGTATTCACGTTTTCAACTGCTTGCAAAACGCCTTTGCCTAAATAACGGCTGCTATCGCCATCGCGTAACTCCATTGCTTCTTTAGCACCAGTCGATGCGCCAGATGGCACAGCTGCACGGCCGATTACGCCACTTTCAAGTAACACATCTACTTCAACCGTTGGGTTGCCGCGTGAATCTAAAATCTCGCGGGCGATAATATCTACAATTGCACTCATAACCTTCTCCTCAATTCAAAATTCTTATTTAGAGCGTACTTTCTATAAAGCCCGCTTTTTTTACCAATCTATCTAAATCTACTAACACCGCTAACAAATCTTGCATTTTATGCAACGGCCAAGCATTTGGTCCATCAGATAACGCTTTTGATGGGTCTGGATGTGTTTCCATAAATACCCCTGCAATACCAGCCGCCACTGCAGCCCGCGCCAACACTGGCACATGCTCACGTTGACCACCACTTTTATCGCCCTGCCCACCTGGTTGCTGCACAGAATGGGTCGCATCAAACACCACAGGGCAATTGGTTTCACGCATTGTTGCTAAACCACGCATATCTGAAACCAACGTGTTGTAGCCGAATGAAACACCACGCTCACACACCATAATATTATCTGCGCCGCCATTGGCTTCACGCGCTTTTTGCACCACATTACGCATATCACCTGGTGCCATAAATTGGCCTTTTTTAATATTCACAGGCTTGCCAGATTTTGCACATGCCGTAATAAAATCTGTTTGGCGACATAAAAATGCTGGTGTTTGCAGCACATCTACCACTGCGGCTACGTGCGGCACCTGCTCTTCAGTATGTACATCTGTCAAAATAGGTACGCCGATTTGTGCGCGTACATCATCTAAAATGCGCAAGCCTTCTTCCATACCAAAGCCGCGAAATGTGCTGTTTGAACTACGGTTGGCTTTATCGTAACTTGATTTATAAATGAATGGAATGCCCAACGAAGCGGCAATTTCTTTAAGTGCACCTGCGGTATCAATCGCCATTTGTTTAGATTCAATTACGCATGGCCCTGCGATTAAAAACAGCGGATGCTCAAGGCCAACGTCGAAGTTACATAATTTCATATTGAATGCCTTTTATTTTTTATTCGTCTTACTTTTTATTCGCCAAGGCCGCATTCACATACGCCGTAAATAACGGATGCCCAGTGCGCGGATTAGAAGTAAATTCTGGGTGAAACTGTACCGCCATAAACCACGGGTGCGTGGCTTTTGGTAGCTCAACAATTTCGCATAAATTTTCAGTTGGCGTTCTAGCAGAAATCACCAAGCCTGCGGCTTTTAGCTGCTCAACATAATGGTTATTCACTTCATAACGATGGCGATGGCGCTCATTCACTTGTGCGCCATAAATGCTGGCTGCCATGGTGCCTTGTACAATTGGGCAAGCTTGCGCGCCTAAGCGCATGGTACCGCCAAGGTCAGAATTTTCATCCCGTTTTTCAGTGTTGCCAGAGGCATCTTTCCATTCGTTAATGAGGCCAATCAGCTTGTGCGGCGCATTAGCATTAAACTCTGTACTATTTGCCCCCGTTAAACCCGCTACATTTCGTGCGAATTCAATCACCGCTAATTGCATACCTAAGCAAATGCCGAGGTAAGGAATTTTATTTTCCCGTGCATAACGAATTGCAGCAATTTTGCCTTCTGTACCACGCACACCAAAACCGCCTGGAATTAAAATTGCATCCATATTATTGAGAGCATCTGTGCCAGATTTTTCAATTTCCTCACTATCCATATAGTGAATTTTGACTTTAGATTCGGTATGAATACCCGCGTGAATTAAGGCTTCGGTTAACGATTTATAACTTTCGGTTAAATCTACATATTTGCCCACAAACGCAACATTCACGATATTTTTAGGGTTTTCAATGCGTTTAACAATATTTTCCCAAACGGTTAAATCAGCTGGCTTGGCGGTAATGTTGAGCTTATGGCAGACAATTTCGTCCATCATTTGCGCGTGTAAAAGCCCTGGAATTTTATAAATAGAATCTGAGTCAATTGCGCTAATGACCGCTTCAAACGCTACATTGGTGAACAAAGCGATTTTGCGCTTTTCTTCTTCTGGAATTTCGCGCTCAGCACGGCATAACAAAAGATCAGGCTGAATACCAATTTGACGCAATTCTTTTACTGAGTGTTGCGTAGGCTTAGTTTTAAGCTCGCCAGCGGTTGGAATCCACGGTAATAATGTGAGATGCACATAACACGCGTTGTCGCGGCCTTCTTCAAACCCCATTTGGCGAATGGCTTCTAAAAACGGTAGTGATTCAATATCGCCCACCGTGCCGCCCACTTCTACAATCGCCACATCTGCGCCTTCTGCGCCACGTTTAATGTGATTTTTAATTTCATCGGTAATATGTGGAATCACCTGTACCGTTTTGCCCAAATATTCGCCACGGCGTTCTTTTTTAATCACTGTTTCGTAAATTTGGCCTGTGGTAAAACTGTTGCGCTTGGCCATGCGCTGGCTAATAAAGCGCTCGTAATGGCCTAAATCAAGGTCGGTTTCTGCGCCGTCATCGGTCACAAATACTTCACCATGTTGAAAAGGCGACATAGTGCCAGGGTCAACGTTTATATAGGGGTCAAGCTTGAGCATGGTGACTTTAATACCACGCGATTCGAGGATTGCACCGAGGCTGGCGGCCGCGATACCTTTACCTAATGAGGAAACAACACCGCCAGTGACGAATACATATTTGGTCATAAAACCCTTGAATATTAGCGTACGATTTAATTACATAGAATTTAATTACACAGAGAATTTAATTCTATAGATAAGTAAATTCGTGCAGACGGGGAGTAATTTTACCGTAAAGCCAGTACAATAACCAGCAAAAGCACCAGTAAAATCGCCATCAAACACAATGATTTTTTAGCACGAACAATCAGGGGGAAGTCACATTGGCAAAATCAAGCATTCATTGGGAAGCCGTTGAGGCTGACCCGCGCTTTCAACAACTGCACAAAGATAAAAACCGATTTTTATGGCGCATGATGTTGTTTTCATTGGCTTTTTACTTTCTTTTGCCAATTAGCACTGCATATTTTCCAAGCATTTTAAAAGTAAAAATTTGGGGCGTAATCAATATCGGTTTGCTGTTTGCACTCAGCCAATTTATTGTAGCTTGGATTATTGCAGTTATTTACGCCAAGCGTGCCAATACTGAATTTGACGTTCGCGCCAAAACCATTATTAACGATGCACATAATATTAAAGGCGTGATATGAATAAGCTTATTGCATTATTATTAGCGTTATTTAGCACCTTCGCCCATGCCGAAGGTGCAGTCAGTAGTGAATACCGCTGGCTCACATTTTTAGTATTCAGCAGCATTATTGCGGCCACAATGTACATTACTTGGCGCGCCAGCAAACGCGTAAAATCTACGGCTGATTTTTACGCTGCGGGCAACTCCATTTCTGGCTTGCAAAACGGTTGGGCGATTGCGGGCGATTACCTGTCAGCCGCGTCTTTTCTGGGTATTGCAGGCTTAATATCGCTGTATGGTTACGATGGTTTTATGTATTCCGTCGGCTTTCTCATGGGTTATATTGCAGTGCTTTTGGTGATTGCCGAACCCTGCCGCAACATTGGAAAATACACGCTGGGCGACATTTTAGCGTTTAGAAATGACCCGAAAAAAGCACGCATTATTGCGGCTATTTCTACCATCACCGTCAGCATTTTTTACCTTACCGCACAAATGGTGGGCGGTGGCGTGTTGGTTAAAACATTGATTGGCATCGATTACGAAGTTTCGGTCATCGCAGTCGGCACGTTAATGCTGGCTTACGTTGTATTCGGCGGCATGGTCGCCACCACTTATGTGCAAATTGTTAAGGCTATTTTATTGGTGATTGCCTCGCTGGTTTTGGTCACATTGGTGTGGATGCCTTATGGCTTCAGCCTGCCAGCGTTTTTGCAAGCGGTAGTTGATAACCCAAATGTGCAAGCGCAAGTGGCGAAATTATTGGGTGCGGCGGCCAGCACTATGAGCCCGCAAGAACTCGGCCAACGCTTTTTAGAACCTGGTTTGTTTTTAAAAGACCCAATAGACCAAATCAGCCTAGGCATGGCGCTGGTGTTCGGCACCGCGGGTTTGCCGCACATTTTAATGCGCTTTTTTACCGTGCCAAACGCGCAAGCCGCGCGTAAAAGCGTGGTGTGGGCGATGGCCATTATTGGCGGTTTTTACGTGCTCACACTGTTTTTAGGCTTTGGCGCGGCGATGCATGTAGGGCCAGAAACCATCGGTAGTATTGATAAAGGTGGCAATATGGCAGCGCCTTTATTGGCGCAATATTTGGGCGGCGGGCAAAACTCGCTGCTCGGTAATTTTATGCTGGCATTTGTTGCGGCAGTTGCGTTTGCGACCATTGTTGCAGTAGTCGCGGGTTTAGTGCTAGCAAGCGCTAGCGCAATCGCGCACGATTTATACGTAAACGTGATTAAAGACGGCAACGCCAGCCAAGCGCAACAAATGAAAGCGGCGCGCATCGCCAGCATTGGCGTGGGTATTGTGGCGATTTTTATTGGCATTTTAGCCAAAGGTCAAAACGTCGCGCACTTAGTCGGCATGGCGTTTGCGGTGGCAGCTAGCAGCAATTTACCCGCCATTTTCCTCACGCTTTACTGGAAAAAATGCAACACCACTGGCGTGGTGATGGGCATGCTGATTGGCGCGGGCAGCGCGATTTTACTAGTGCTGGTTTCACCGAATATGACTTACCCACAAAAGATGATTGCGGATGCAAAAACCGTGCTGGAAGGCGCACCGAATAAGGCTGCTAGCGATGCTACAATAAGCACAGGGTTGATTTGTGAATTTTTTACAATCTGCCAAAAGCGTGAAGCCGCAAAACCTGCAACAGAAGCCGTGATTTCTGCACCACAAAAAATAGCTGAATTAAAAGAGTTACTTATGCGCATCCGCAGCCAAGAGGCGGTTGCAGGCATTAACAAACAAATTGCAGAGCTAGAAAAATCGACCAACAAAGCCAATGAAGATTTAGCTAAATTTTCAACTCAAACCGCCAGCATTATGGGGCTTGAAAAACCACTATTTAGGCTAAAAAATCCAGGTATTATTTCTATCCCGCTCGGGTTTTTAATGGTGATTTTATTCTCACTTTTTACACGCGATAAACGCGCCGAAGACCTGTGGGAAGAGCTGTATGTAAGGCAAAATACGGGCTTACATGTGGAAGATGTATCTCATTAATTTAATAGGCTTACATTATGTCTGAGATTACCCATAACAAAGAAAATCATCCAGATACAACAACTCCATTTTTTGCGGTATCAATACCAAAGCTTATTGTAATGTCTGTTTGTACCTTTAGCCTTTATGACCTTTACTGGTTTTATAAAAACTGGCTAAGTATAAAAACTCGTTTCTCATCAGATATTTCACCGTTTTGGCGTGCTTTTTTTGCTTTTTTCTATTGCTATCAATGTTTTTCGCAAATTAACAGTTTTGGACAAGAAGAAAATATTTCTGGTAACTTTCCTGCCAGCCTGTTAGCGATTGGCTGGATTGTTACCATGTTAATGACTCACTTACCAGAACCTTACTTTCTTGTATCAACTTTGGCCTTCATATTTGTAATCCCAGTACAAATATATGCCAATAAAATCAATAATAAAATTGCACCGGCTCACTACAAAAATTCCAACTTCAGCAAGTGGAATTGGGGCGCAATTGTAATTGGAGGTGCTATTAACCTGCTAGTTATTTTAACTCTATTTATTCCAAACACCTAAATCGCCCACTTCCCATAACCCTTAAATTGCTGAAATACATCGCGCATTTCTGCCTCAGATAAAATATGCGGTTCACCGAGCTGTAACGCCCGCCAATACTGCTCGCACAGGCTTTTCACTATCACCGTCACCGCAAGCCCATCGTCTAAATATTTACTAAATTGGGGGAGTCCACTACTCGCACGCGATAAACGCGCCAAAGGCTTGTGGGAAGAGTTATATGTAAGGCAGAATGCGGGCAGATGTTTCACATTAAAGTATTGCATATGCACTAGTTATGTTTACAGTCATCGTTTATAGTTATTACTACATTAACATGGCAACAATGCAAACAAATCATGCTCAATCAATTGCAGCTGAATCCACGCAAAATTACATTTACCTTAAGTGCAATTGCATTTTTTTTAGTAGTTGCGAGCCTAATTGGCTATGCCATAAAAATATATACGGGGCACAAGTTACTCGGATTATTTGACTTAGACTTAGAAAATAATTTTCCAACTTTTTATTCTATGTGCTTGCTACTAATCGCATTGATACTTCTTGCAGTTATCACTCTCTTAGAAAAAAAACGCGCCTCTTCACATGTTTCGTATTGGGCAACTTTAACATTCGGGTTTTTATTGATGTCATTAGATGAAGTAATTGTGCTTCATGAGCGGCTTAATCATTTTGTTCGTAGTTTATTTGGCGGAGAACTGGCCAGTATCTTTCATTTCTCTTGGGTTATTCTAGGCATCGCAGTTGTAATTTTATTGGGCTTTTACTTTTTAAAGTTTCTGTTACAGCTACCTAAAAAAGTAAGGCGCAATTTTATATTGTCTGCTAGCGTTTACCTCGCAGGTGCTATTGGCATGGAATTACTAGGCGGGTGGCAAGCTGAGCTACATGGTTTTAATAATTTAACTTTTCTAACTTTTGTTACTATTGAAGAAACCCTAGAAATGGCTGGCGTGATTATTTTTATTCACGGGTTATTGGAGTATATTGCCGACAATTTCTCAGAAGTACAATTTATAATCAAGGCGTCTTAATCAATCGCCCACTTGCCATAACCCTTAAACTGCTGAAAAACTTCGCGCATTTCAGCCTCGGTTAAAATATGCGGCTCACCTAGCTGCCCATTTGAAATTTGAAGCACACGCCAATACTGCTCGCACAGGTTTTCTACTTCTATTGTCACCGCAAGCGCATCTTCTAAATCTCGCCCTAGCGCTATCATGCCGTGGTTAGCCAGCAAGCAGGCTTTGCTTTGGTACAAGGCCGCCAGCGCGTGGTCAGAAAGCACTTGTGTGCCGAACAGCGCGTAAGGCGCGCAGCGAATGGTATCGGCGCCCGTGACGGCTATCATGTAGTGAAACGGCGGAATATCTTTGTGCAAGCACGCCAGCGTGGTGGCGAACATGCTGTGGGTGTGGATGACGGCGTTGATTTCAGGGCGGCTTTTTAAAATATCGCAATGAAAACGCCATTCTGAACTTGGGATTTTGCCTTCTTCAAAGCTACCGTCAAAAGTCATTTGCACCATACTAGCTGCCGTCATATCTTCTGTGGCCATGCCGCTTGGCGTGACTAAAAAGCCATCCCCAAAACGTATGCTGCAATTGCCCGCAGTGCCTTTATTTAGGCCAAGCTCGGTGAGCTTTTGGGCGGTTTTTAGTAGTTGTTCACTTTTATTTTGCATAGTTTAAAGCTCAAGTCCGTAATCACTGTCATTCTGACGAAGGTCAGAATCTATTTCAAGGGCTAGATTGCGGGCTCGACCCGCAATAACAGCGTAAAAGTGGATTCCCGCTTTGCGAGCTTTTGCTAAGCAAAATGCCTGCTTAAATCATTACGCGGGAATGACGAAAGTGAAGTGTTTGGATGGTTTTTAGTCATTTATTTTGCATCAACATCTTTGAAACAGATGCTCTGCGAGCCGCATGGATACTGGTCTGCAGGGCATCTTTATTTGCAATTTTTAAGCACATTTGGTGCAAATACGCCTTTTTCGGTAATAATCCCCGTCACCAGCCTTGCTGGCGTGACATCAAACGCAGGGTTGGCAGTTTTACTTTCGTTAGGAATTACGCGCACATTTTGCACGCTGCCATCTGCCGCCAAGCCTTGTAAATAGGCTACTTCATCACCGTGGCGTTCTTCAATTTCAATTGCTTGATAATGGCTTATTTGCCAATCAATCGTGGGCGTTGGCACGGCGGCATAAAACGGTATGTTGTTATCAAACGCGGCCAGCGCTTTTAAATAAGTGCCAATTTTATTGCACACGTCACCTGTGCTCGTCACGCGGTCTGCGCCCACAATCACCATATCTACCAAACCTTGTTGCATTAAATGGCCGCCAGCGTTATCGGTAATCACCGTGTGTTTTACGCCGTGTTGCGCAAGCTCCCACGCGGTGAGTGCGGCGCCTTGGTTGCGCGGGCGCGTTTCGCTTACCCACACATGCACGTTTAAACCTGCATCGTTTGCGGCGTAAATGGGCGCTAGCGCTGTACCAAAATCCACCGTGGCCAGCCAGCCTGCGTTGCAATGCGTAAGAATATTTAACGTTTTGTTTTGATATAAATTTTTAATTAAGCTTAAGCCATGCTGGCCAATTGCTTGATTCTGCGCCACGTCTTCTTCGGCAATGTTGGCGGCTTCTTGCCAAGCGCCTGAATTACGCGCTTCAATTGGCATGCCCTGCAAACAAGCAACCATGCGCCTCACAGACCATGCTAAATTAACTGCTGTGGGGCGGCTTTGAATAAGTTGCGCGGCGGCAGCTTGTAAATGCGCATCGCTAGCCTCTTGCTGCATCGCCAGCGCTATGCCATAAGCCGCAGCAGCGCCAATTAAAGGCGCGCCACGCACTTGCATGGTTTTAATAGCGTGAACCATTTGCGCTAAATTTTCAATTTGCACAATCTCAAACACATGCGGCAATTTTGTTTGGTCAATAATCGCAATGCTGTTAACAGCTGAACCAATGACCTCAGTTGGCCAAATTGTACGGAATACTTGCTGGTTGATTAACATAAGTTTGCTAACATAAAAAATTGGAATTTCTGCAAAACTATTTGCAATTTTGGTGAAAAATAAATAATAAAAAAGTTGACTTTAAAAAAGTTCCCTAAAGTGCAAAATACTTTCCACAATATCTGTGGATAACTCTGTGAATAATTGTGACTTAAAAGTGTAACTTACCAGTTTTAAAGGCTTTTTTCAAAACGCTTAAAAAATGAACTAAAAATTTACCGTTTAAAATCAATAAGTTAAATAACGGCTGTTGATTTATATCAATTTTTTCCAACACTTAAAGTAATACTTTAGCTGGTGTGCATAAGTGAGCTAATTTTGGCAAAACATTTAGTGCGTTGGCGCTAGTAATATCAAGCACTTGCGCCACATTTACTTGCCTTAAATCGGCTAAAACTTGTGCGATTTTGCTCAGTTCCAGCGGGGTATTTCTACCTTGAGAACCTACCCATTCAGGTGGAATATCTGGTGAATCAGTTTCTAAAACGATCGCTTCTAAAGGTAGCGTTTTAGCAAGCTCGCGAATTTTTAACGCGCGACTATAAGTCATCGCGCCACCAAAGCCTAATTTAAAGTCAAGTGCAATGAATTGCTCGGCCTGCTGAAAACTGCCATTAAATGCATGCGCAATGCCGCCGTGAATTTCATAACTGCGTAACTGTTTTAAAATATCGTCAATCGCGTTGCGCACATGCAAAATCACTGGCAAATTGTGTTGCTTGGCAATTTTTAATTGTTCAGTAAAAAAGTAGGTTTGCTTGCTGATGTTTTCTTTAGTCAAAAAGTAGTCAAGACCAATTTCACCTATTGCCACAGGGTTATTTTCTGCCACGTAAGTTTTTAACGTTTCTAGGTCACTCGATGCCGCATCATCCACGTACATAGGATGAATTCCAAGCGCATAGGCGCAATGTTTATGTTGATTACATACCTGAATGACAGCATCAAAATTATTGCGTGCCACAGCGGGTATTACGATGTTTGAAATGCCTTGTTGCAAAGCTAACGTAGCAATATTGTCTCGGTCAGCATCAAATTCGGCGGCATCTAGGTGACAATGTGTGTCTATTAGCATCGGTAACCTTTAAACTTAATCCGTTCAGGCTGAGCAGTCGAAGTCGCCAACAAACCCTTCGACAAGCTCAGGGGGAACGGATTGATTAGCAGTCTCTTATGGGCTTCGCCCGCACTCGAATATCAGCGCCTACTTGGCGTACATCAAAAATCTGCAAATCAGTTGCTTGACTCATATCTGTGAGTTCTGAAATAACAAACATAGATTTTGCATCCGCACCCATCAATTTTGGTGCGTAATATAAAATAAATTCATCAATTAAATGTGCTTGTAAAAATGCGCCATTCAAACCCTGCCCTGCTTCTAGCAATACTTCATTGACGCCGCGCTGCGCTAGATTTTTTAGCAAAGCGGTTAAGTCCACACGGTTTTTAGCATCAGGAAAATGTAACAATTCTGCACCTGCGGCAGTTAATGAGGCCACACGATTATTCACATCGCTCGCATAAGCAATCAGCACTGGGCTTGCTTGCAGCATTGTGATATCTAGCATTTTGCAATCAGCTGGCGTTTGTAAACGGCTATCTACAATCACGCGCAATGGCTGACGTATATTATTAGGCAGACGCACGGTCATGCTTGGGTTGTCGGCCAACACTGTGCCAATGCCCGTGATAATTGCGCAGCTTTGCGCACGCCAATGTTGCACATCTAACCTTGCTGGTTCACCCGTAATCCACAAGCTTTTGCCATTTTTGAGCGCGGTTTTTCCATCTAAACTTGCAGCGATTTTGCTACGCACATAAGGCATGCCGAGGGTCATACGTGAAATGAATCCTGGGTTTAAAGCCATCGATTGACTTTCCATCAAGCCCATTTCAACGACAATGCCATGCGCTTGTAAACGCTTAATGCCATTACCAGCCACAAGCGGGTTTGGGTCTTGCATGGCGACCACCACACGTTTTACCCCTGCGGCTATAAGGCCATCTACACAAGGCGGCGTGCGACCGTGATGGCTACATGGCTCTAGCGTCACATATACATCAGCATCTTTCGCATTTGCACCAGCTTCGCGCAAAGCAAACACTTCTGCATGCGGCTCACCCGCTTTTAAGTGCGCGCCTTTGCCGATAATTTGATTATTTTTAACAATAACGCAACCAACGCGCGGATTAGGCTGAGTGCTACATACACCCTGCTCTGCTAGGTGCAAAGCAGCAGTCATATAAGTATGGTCAGCTACTGTAAACAAGGTATTTAAATAGCCATGATTAAATTTAGTGCGAAGAAATACGGCTATTGATTAAGCGATTGTTTTCATCAAAAAATATCAGTAAGCCATGGTAAACATGCATGCACTTACCTAAATCATATTCCATTGCGTTGCCATCTTCATAGCTGGGGCGGCCTAGTAACAAGTTTACCGAGTTTCTTGGCGCGCCTTTGCCTAAAACATTTTTTTGTAAATCGTAGGCCATATCGCCACGTTTACAGTCTTTTTCAATAGAGGCGGCACTTTGCATCCACTTGGTTTGGTCAAACTTTTCGCTGCCAAACATAATGCTATCTTTCATCGTCCACCAAGCAAAAAATACAATGGTTAATACCACTGTAAAAACGGCAAATGCGATGGATGACCATTTAATTAGTTTCATGCTGTTCCTTTGGGCTTTATTTTATCAAACTAAACTTTTATAAATCGCGAATAACATCATTAAAATCATCCACATCTGAAAAGCTACGATACACCGAGGCAAAGCGAATATAAGCCACTTTATCCATCAGCTTAAGTTCGTGCATCACGCTTTCACCTAAATCTCGTGCGGGGATTTCACGCACACCTAAACTCAATAATTTTTGCGAAATTTTATCTAAAGCGCGGTCTACATACTCGGTTGGCACTGGGCGCTTATGTAAAGCGCGTGAAAATGACAAACGCAATTTTTCACGATTAAACTCTTCACGCGTGCCATTGGTTTTAACCACTTGTGGCATGTGTAATTCAGCAGTTTCATAGGTCGTGAAACGCTTATCGCAAACACCGCATTTACGGCGACGGCGAATAGAATCGCCTTCGTCATTGACGCGCGAATCAATTACTTGTGTGTCGGCATCACCGCAAAATGGGCATTTCATTGATTATGTCTGCTTATTTTTGATAAACAGGGAATCGCGCTGTTAAAGCATGTGCTTTGGCTTTAACCGTAGCAATAACCGCTTCGTCCGTTGGGTTATCCAACACATCGGCAATTAGGTTAGCCACTTGTCGTGCTTCATCTTCTTTAAAACCACGCGTGGTAATGGCTGGTGCGCCAATACGGATGCCTGAAGTCACAAATGGGCTTTCTGGGTCGTTTGGAATTGAATTTTTATTTACCGTAATGTGCGCTAAGCCTAAAGCCGCATCAGCCGCTTTGCCCGTTAAACCTTTTGGGCGTAAATCTACCAAGAACATATGTGATTCTGTGCGACCTGAAATAATGCGTAAGCCACGTGCTGTTAAAGCCTCTGCCATGGCTTGGGCATTTTTAATGACTTGCGCTTGGTAAGTTTTAAATTCTGGTTGAGCCGCTTCTAAGAAAGCCGTGGCTTTAGCCGCAATCACGTGCATTAACGGGCCACCTTGCAAAGCTGGAAATACGCTAGAATTAAGTGACTTTTCAAACTCAGCTTTAGCCAAAATAATACCGCCGCGTGGGCCACGCAATGTTTTATGCGTGGTTGAGGTTACAAAATCCGCATGTGGCACTGGGTTAGGGTAAACGCCAGCAGCGATTAAACCAGAGTAATGCGCCATATCTACCATAAAATAAGCACCCACTTTTTTAGCGATTTCTGCCATGCGTGCCCAGTCAAAGCGCAACGCATAAGCAGATGCGCCGCCAATTAACAATTTTGGCTTACATTCAATCGCAATGCGCTCCATCTCATCGTAATCAATTTCTTCGCTAGAGTTTAAACCATAAGGCACGATGTTAAATAATTTGCCTGATAAATTTGCTGGTGAACCGTGCGTTAAGTGCCCGCCATGGCCAAGATTCATGCCCATTACGGTATCACCAGGTTTTAGAATACTAAAGTAAACAGCTTGATTCGCTTGTGAGCCTGAATGAGGTTGCACGTTGGCGTATTCTGCGCCGTAGATTGCTTTTAGGCGATCAATCGCCAATTGTTCAACTTGGTCAACATACTCACAACCACCATAAAAACGTTTGCCTGGGTAACCTTCTGCATATTTATTAGTGAGCTGCGAGCCTTGCGCTTGCATCACAGCTGGGCTGGTGTAGTTTTCAGAAGCAATCAGCTCAATATGCTCATGCTGGCGCACTACTTCATGCTCTATCATGCCCCACAAGGCAGGGTCGGCTTGGTTTAAGGTATTGTTATAGTTAAAAGGCGCGGTCATTGTTTTAGCTTTCCAAATATTTGAATATTTTTGATTTAAAAAATCATTTAAAAAATCTTAGCAGCATTTTACCATGCCCAGCGAGTAAGATTAAAGTCAAGTTTTGCGCCTATCAAAAAACGTTATAATGCATTCAATTTACACTGCAAGGAAATACACCATGAAATGGACAGATACACTCACAATCGCTGAAACGCTTTACGACACGCACCCAGATATTGACCCAAAAACAATCCGCTTTACCGATTTAATGGCGTGGGTAATGGCGCTAGATGGCTTTGACGATTTACCAGAACATTGCGGCGAAAAGATTTTAGAAGCCATCCAATTGGCTTGGATTGACGAAGCAGAATAGCGTTCATCATTGGGTATGAATAAACATAACCTTATTATTGCCAGCATTTGGATAGCGCTAGCCAGCGGCATTTATTACTTGGCAGATAGTATTCAAAACCCTAATAAATTAAATGACTTAGGCGATAACAGCACTGTAGTTTTAAAGCGCGGCATAGATGGCCATTACCGCGCAGAAGCGCTCATTAATGGGCAAAAAGTAGATGTGTTGGTAGATACTGGCGCCACTGGCGTAGCGATTTCGCAAAACGTGGCCGATAAACTTAAATTACAAAGCATTGAAGCGATTCGCACCAACACCGCCAATGGTGATAGCGTGGGCTATTTGGTGCGCTTGCAATCGGTGAAAATTGGCGGGGTAGAAGCTGAAAACGTCTCAGCCATGATTGCGCCCACTTTAGATGGCGATGTGCTACTTGGCATGTCATTTTTAGGCCGCATGGATGTGCGACTTTATAAGGGCGAAATGACAATTAAACAGGTGGATTGATTGCCATCGCTAACTGCAATAAATCCCAGATAAAATTTTATGCCTCTGGAAGCCGCATGGCAGGCGGCTTCCAGAGGTGCTAAATAATGTAATCTTTTAACCACAATGTTTTTAGCAATAAAGTAGTGTACTAACTACGATAGAATATCTATCAATTTAAACACATTTACCCTTTAAAGTTAGCACAGAAATGTTCTGTAAAGTAGTTAATAATTACTATTGGATAACAATATGACTTGCCAGTTAAAGCCGACCTTTAAGTTACTTCAATTTCTCACTACAGCTTTAATTTTCTTACTATTACCAAGGGTAGCTCACTCAGATTATTTCAAAGCTATAGATGCCTATCAAAAGCGCGATGGTGCAACAATGCTTAAAGAAGTAAAAGAAAGTGTAAATAAAAATAATAATGGAGGTTTAATGCTATTTATAAGTGCCATGTCAATCGACAGAGGCACATCAATGAAAACAAGTTTATACAAAGGTAGCCAAGAAAATAAACAAACAACTCTTAAGAATATACTCACAGATCAACAACGCCAAGAATTAATAGAACTTTTAATTACTGCTACTAACAACAGTAATGCAGATGCACAATTTTACTTATCCCCTGCAATTCGTGAACTCAACAATCCTCAGCTTACCGCCAAGATAAAAACGAATGATGAGTATGCCAAAAGTGGAAGTTTGGTGGCAGCTAATTACTCTAAATTAAACGACATTGAAAGAGCAGAACTTGGTGACCCATTTGCTCAGATGCTATTAGGTCTAAGCTACCTTAGAACAGTCGATTACCGAAAATATGGTTGTGACGAATCTCCAGAAAAACTTATTTGTCGCCCACGAGATGAAACCAAGGGCTACTATTGGTTAAAGCAATCCCTTAAAAACTATGAGGCTAAAGGTCATGGTGAGATGGGCGCTTTCTACAACTCTATGTGCGACATGCTCCAAGGCCAAGATGATCCAAAGCAACTGAAGCAAGCCTATTTGTGGTGCATTTTGGGTATGAAGTCGAGTGCTCAAAGTGACTCATTTCGATTGCTAGAGAAGATGCACACATCAGGTAAGCTTAAAATTGTTGCACCTGATGTTGATAAAGCATGGAATAGCTCTTCATGGGAAGATGGCCGCAGAACTTTTACTACACTTGGCATGATTGAGCAAAAGGAACTACCTAGCATGCTCGTTGAAACAAGAAAAGAATTAACAAAAAACAATCCGCCAGTATTTACATATTACGTAAACGATTACATGGAGTATGAGTTTGATGTGTATGCGGATGGACGGGTAAATATTGCTTTTGGAAGTACAGCAAATGGCCCAGGTGGTCCCGAAGGAAATGCAACAAGTTTTGTAGATGTCGGAAAAGATTTGCTTGTAAAACTACCTTCAAAAAAAGTGAGGAGTTTTCTTGCAGATTTAAAAAAAATGGGTTTTTATAGTTGGACACCTGTTAACAATGACATAGGTTTTTGCGATAATTTTGATTGGACTCGCTGTATCCCCAAACGCTACCAAGCCTCAGTCAGAGGTGGTGTCAAAGTGAACAGATTTTACTATGTTGGATTAGCAGGTTATGTTGAACAAAAAAATGAAGCAACTACCAGATTAGCACAGCTTGCCAACTTGGTTGAAAAATACTTTCCAACAAAAGAGTTACGCTGTGAGCTTAGCGCTTCGGTGGAATATAAGCAAGTATGCTTGGGGCGTGAGGCCAAACTATTAGAAGTTGCACAACCTATTCCAGCCAAGCCTAAAAAATAATTCATTGAGGACTTATTTAAACAAATTGACAAAAGGGTTTGCATCTCTAGCAATTCCAAAGCCACCGCAAATATCTATAACACGCAATTTGTGATAAATGACATCCGCTAAATAGCCGTTTCGCATTTCATTTACACGACGCGGGCTGAGATAAGCTACATGACAGCCATCTGGGGAAACAGCCGAAGTATTTATCGACTTTTCTTTTGCGATTAGATACTGCTTATTTCCTTGGATTAAGGTTAAACCCTGCTTTTCTGGGTCTAATTTTGTATTCACATTTGAATCTAAGTAAACCATCAAACCAGCTCTCGTAATGGTTGCACCAGAAAAATCGTTTGCTCCGACCTCAACAAATTTGAACTTTCCACTATCAGGTGACAACAAAATGACGGAAGAAGTACTTCTTACATAAGATTGACTACCTTCACTTGTGGTTGATGGTGATAGGTCAGTACGGAATAAATAAACCTTTAGCCAATCAATCCAAGACCAAAACCGAAACTCATAAATGGAAGAACTTTCAATTAGATCAAACGATTTTCCATTTGGTTGTACATAAAAAAATTTACGAATACCTTCACCCTTATCTGCTTCTGTTTCTTTGATGCATCCATCAATATCTCTTAAAGGTCTGTAGCCTATTCTTCCTTCTCTGCTAAGGTTTGGACAACCATCAGTGTCCCAGTATCGCTGCTGGTTAAACAATTCAAGTTGTTTATCATAAAATTCATTTTTGATATTAAAAATAGTTTTTTTGTTTGATATATCAAATATCATCAAAATTTTGGTTCTATCGAAGGTTGGTTTACGGCACTCTAAGCGTGGATTCTTAGTGTTACATGATGGATCGCTAAAGCCTGAGTTTCCAGAAGTGCCAAATAATACTTTGTTAGGTGACACCCAAGTTAATTTTTCATCCCCATCCATTGAGTCCAATTCACCTTCAGCTTCAACATAAGGCAGTATTTTTAGTTCAGTATGCTTTAGATTATCAGCAAGAGCTAGTGAGATGCTGATAGGTGAAAGCAGGCTAACAAATACAATTAGAAAAGAAAGCTTTTTCATCCAGCAACCCATAATCGAATATTCTAAATCAACCACAAAAGCTTATATCTTAAATGTATTATGTAATCACCGTCGGAGCAAACCGTCCAGTTTTTTCCACAAGTTGCGAAATACTTAAAGCTATTTTAATCATTTCTGCCAATGCCACTTGCGCGTCCAAATGGTGGTTTTTGGTGTCAGGCTCAAACGCTTCTAGGTAAATACGAATCGTCGCGCCTTCTGTGCCAGTGCCTGACAGCCTAAATACAATGCGTGAGCCATCGGTAAATAAAATGCGGATGCCTTGGTTATTGCTAATTGAGCCATCAATCGGGTCGTGGTAACTAAAATCATCGCAAGTTTTAACCGTGTAAGCGCCAAATTTTTGCTTGGGCAAGCTGGTAAATTGCGCTTTGATATGCGTAATCACACTATTTGCAGCGTCCGTTGGGATATTCTCATAATCATGGCGTGAATATACATTGCGGCCAAACTCTGCCCAGTGCGCCATCAGCACTTGCTCAACCGATGTGCCTTTTTTGGCTAAAATATTGAGCCAAAACAGCACTGCCCACAGGCCATCTTTTTCGCGCACATGGCTAGAGCTGGTGCCAAAGCTTTCTTCACCGCACAGCGTTACTTTGCCTGCATCCATGAGGTTGCCAAAAAACTTCCAGCCAGTTGGCGTTTCATAGCATGGAATATTCAATTTAGCCGCAACCCTATCCGCAGCGCCGCTGGTAGGCATAGAGCGTGCCACGCCAGCAATGCCATTTTTATAAGCTGGCACCAGCGTGGCGTTGGCCGCCAGCACAGCTAAACTATCTGAAGGCGTGACAAAAAAGTTTTTGCCTAAAATCATGTTACGGTCGCCATCGCCATCTGAAGCCGCACCAAAATCTAGTGCTTTTTCCCCTGCAAACATGATTTTTACTAGGTCTTCAGCATACGTTAAATTAGGATCTGGGTGGCCACCACCAAAATCTTCACTTGGTACGCAATTCATTAAACTGCTCGCAGGTGCGCTTAAGCGATTCACAAAAATTTCTTGTGCGTAAGGGCCAGTCACAGCATGCATGCCATCAAACTGCATTTTAAAACCGCTTGCGAGTAATTTTTTAATGGCTGAAAAATCAAATAATTCTTGCATTAAATCAGCATAATCATGCACGGCATCAATCACTTGCACGGTGAATTGCTTGCCACTACTTGCATCGTCAAACACCGTGATGCCTATAGTATCAATATCAATATCTGCCAAATCAGCATCTTTTGAGAGCGTTGCAATTTTATAGCTAGCAATAACTTTGCTTTTTTCAAAAATGGTGTCAGTGATTTTTTCAGGTGCAGGGCCGCCATTGCTCATATTATATTTAATACCAAAGTCGCCTTGTGGGCCGCCTTGGTTATGACTTGCAGACAACACTAGCCCGCCAAACGTGTGATATTTGCGAATAATATGCGAAGCCGCAGGGGTAGACATAATGCCAGCCTGCCCCACCAAAACCCGCGCAAACCCATTAGCTGCCGCCATTTGAATAATGGTCTGAATCGCCTCACGATTATGGTAACGACCATCACCGCCCAAAGCCAAAGTTGCACCTGCTGGCAAACCTTCTTTTTCAAGCAGCGTATCAAAAATACTTTGCACAAAGTTTTCTAAATAACCTGTTTGCTGAAACACTTTAACTTTTTTACGCAAGCCAGAAGTACCAGGTTTTTGGTCGTTAAACGGTTGTGTGTTAATGGTTTGGATGTGCATTTTTTAGCCTTATGAATTAGCTAAATTATAGTCCAAAAAAAAGCGCAGTGAGATGCGCTTTTTATAGATACTCGATAAATCTTTTGCTAGTCGCTTATTGCTCTTTTAAATAGTAGCTATGAGGCTGATAAAGTGCCTACTGTATCAGGAAGGTTCACAATAATCTTTCAAATAAAATACAAAAGGGAGCAATTGCTCCCTTTTACATAACCATGATTGATTAAACGAACTGTTTAACTAACTACCAAGTACGTTTTACAAAAAACCATATTCTATTAGAATTTAAATCTCTGCCATTTGCAACGTAATAACTTTGGTCTTTCACATTAAAGGTGCTTGTGTAGGTTGCGCCAGCGTTGAAACCCTCAATAGGTTTTCCGCCTGTAGGCATTGCAAAATCTCTGTTTAAACCAATAGCCCAGTCACCTTCATTTGCATTGACCAAAAGATTTGGAACGCGCTGATAACCTACTTTTGCCAATAAATTCAAACCACCAACGGGTAGTTTATAGTTGGCTTTTAATTCATGGTAATCCGCACCTTTGGTGTCACCTGTACCATCAATTGTATTATCACTTGCTGCACCGTAGTAATCTGTTAAGGCGCGATAGTAAGTATAGGTCAAGTATTTATACGTTAACGCAATTGACGCCTCAAATGTATTTTGCTTCTTTCCAACATTTGCAGCGCTATATGATCTTTCACCTTCTGGATAAAAGTAATAATTACCCATCACATTGAAACCGAAGCCATTTTCAAAGCTACGCGCATACCCAACATACCAATCTGTTTCTAGGTGGTTGCCTTTAGAAAAGCCATCGCCCTTACCTAAAAAGTATGGGTCAGTGTTAGACCACCAAGTACCTGCATATAAGCCGCTGCTATGGCCTAAATCAATACCACCTTGTAATGCTGGCCCATCAGATAACGAAACACCACGGAACATATACTCACTATACAAACCAAGGTTAAATGATAATGTAAATGGAGATTCTGGCTCTGCTGGTGCAGCTGTAGCGGCCGCTGGTGCAGCATCTTCAGCAGAAGCATAAGCACATGTAAATAAAAGTGGTACTGCACATAATGCGCTTACCACGTGACGATTTGTAATCCAATTTAACGCTTTCATTTGATTCCCCTTAAAATTTTTTTACTCAACATAAACTTTAAATGCCGCCAATATTAACTGCTTGATATTGGCTTCATTTTCATAATGAATAGTGTATGAATTTCACACTGCATACAACCGCTTAATATCAAAAACACTACTTTTCAACAAAAATACAACACTTTCTTATGCTTAGGTTTGGTGCGTAACCCCCTATATTTGCACCAAATTTTAGCGTTACCATATATCTTACAAATTACTTATCTTACGAATCGCTTCATTTCAACTTTAAAAACAATATTAAAGGCTGATTAGACTTTAGCCAGCGCGCGGTCAATAATATTTAGCGCTTCTTCAAACACATTATCTTGAATAGTTAGCGGATACAAAAATCGAATCGCGTTTACATACACGCCGCAAGTGAGCAAAATCAAACCTTCATCTAGCGCGGCTTGCTGCACGCGTTTGGTAATTTCTGGCGAGGGCTTACCTGTTGCTGGGTCAAAAAATTCGGCTGCAATCATAGAGCCTAAGCCGCGTACATCTTTTAAACTGGGTGTTGTGGCTTGCGCGGCGTTTAATCTTTGCTTGAGTTTTTCACCCAAAACATTAGCGCGTGTTACTAATTGTTCTTCTTCCATAATATCTATCACCGCGTGCGAAGCTGCAATGGCTAACGGGTTGCCTGCATACGTGCCGCCAAGCCCGCCTGGCGCAGGGCCATCCATCACTTCCGCTTTTCCACATACGGCAGACAAAGTCGTGCCACCCGCCATGCTTTTTGCCATGGTGATAATGTCTGGCAACACGTCGTAATGCTCGGCTGCGAACATTTTGCCTGTGCGGCCAAAGCCTGTTTGAATTTCATCAAAAATCAATAAAATACCGTGCTCATCACACAGCTTACGCAACGCACGCATTAATGCTGGCGGCGTTACATAAAAGCCACCCTCGCCTTGTACTGGCTCAATAATAATGGCTGCAACGCGCTTGGGGTCTATGTCTGCTTTAAATAAAGATTGCAACGCATGCAGAGAATCTTCAACACTCACTCCATGCAAATCTATAGGAAACGGCACATGATAAATTTCCGCAGGAAAAGGCCCGAAACCTACTTTATAAGGCACAACCTTGCCCGTGAGCGCGCAACCCATCATCGTGCGGCCATGAAATGCGCCTGAAAAAGCAATAACGCCAGGCCGACCTGTGCTTGCACGTGCTATTTTTACAGCGTTTTCAACCGCTTCCGCGCCGCTAGAAAAAAAGCAAGTTTTTTTGCTGTGGCTGCCAGGCGTGAGTTTGTTAATACGCTCAGCTAGCGTTACGTAGCTTTCATAAGGCAATACTTGGTAGCAGGTATGGGTGAATTTGTGCAATTGCACTTCAATCGCCGCAACCAGTTTTGGGTGCCTGTGACCTGTATTCAACACCGCAATACCACCCGCAAAATCAATATAACGCTTGCCTTCAATATCCCACACTTCAGAATTTAACGCGCGATCAATAAAAAAATTAGCCATCACGCCAATGCCGCGCGGGGTTGCGGCTAGGCGACGGTCGTGTAAATGTTGATTTGTAATCATATTGCTTTCCTAATTAAATAACTTAGCTGCATATCTTGTGTAATGGGCGCTATTTTTGCATTTTCTAATGTCATACTAAGGCCGCCTAAAAGCCTCGAGAGAAAATCAATGCTCTGTGGCCCAACTACAGAGCGGCTCTCAGGGCATTGCTTGGGAGTACATACTAAAAAAGTCATAAAAAGTACTTAATTTAGTTTAATCCAAGTCGTTTTCAACTCAGTGTATTTTTCTAACGCATGTAACGATTTATCGCGCCCATTGCCGCTTTGTTTATAACCACCAAAAGGTACGGTAATATCATCTTCATCATAACTATTGATATGCACAGTGCCCGCGCGCAAGCGTTTTGCTACTAAGTGCGCGCGGCTTAGGTCTTGTGTCCATACTGCCGCGGCTAGGCCGTATGGCGTGTCGTTGGCAACTTTAATCGCTTCTTCTTCAGTGTCAAATGCGATGATTGATAACACTGGGCCGAAAATCTCTTCTGCAGCAATCGTCATGTCATTCGTCACGTTATCAAACACGGTTGGGCTCACATAAAAGCCACCCGTTTCGGTGCGCATTTGCTCACCGCCAGCCAGCAAAGCTGCACCTTGCGCTTTGCCACTGGCAATGTACTTAAGTACGTTTTGCATCTGACCACAATCTACCAGCGCGCCCATGCTAGTGTTAGCATCTAGCGGATCACCTGGTTGGTAATTTTTAAGTTCTGCGAGTATTTTTTTAACGAATTCGTCTTTAATTGAACGCTCAACCAACAAGCGTGAAGGCGCATTGCAACTCTCACCTTGGTTGTAAAAAATTGAGCCTGCACTTGCAGTTGCAGCTTTGTTTAAATCTTTGCAATCCGCAAATACAATATTAGGTGACTTGCCACCAAGCTCACACCAAGCGCGTTTTAAATTACTTTGCCCTGCCATGATTTGAATTTTTTTGCCCACGCCTGTTGAGCCTGTAAACGCGATGCAATCAACATCCATATGCATTGCCAATGGCGTGCCTGCTTGCTCACCAAAGCCTGGTACAATGTTTAACACCCCTGCAGGAATGCCCGCTTCTATGGCTAAATCACCTAATTTTAACGCAGTCAAAGGTGATTTTTCTGAGGGCTTTAGTACCACACTATTGCCGCTCGCTAGGGCAGGCGCAATTTTCCAACACGCCATTAAAATGGGATAATTCCAGGGTACAATCGCGCCGACCACGCCGATTGGCTCGCGTGTAATCATCGCTAAAGTGTTATCTGCCGTTGGTGCAATTTCGTCATACACCTTATCAATCGCTTCACCAAACCAGCGCAAGGTGTTGGCGGCAGAGTTCACATCAACATTCAGGCTGGCCGTAATCGGCTTGCCCATATCTAAGGTTTCTAACAGGGCTAATTCTTCTTTGTTGGCAATCAGTAAATCGGCAAAGCGAATCATTGTTTGCTTGCGCTCACGTGGGCTTAAACCCGCCCAGCGGCGATCATTAAATGCAGTACGTGCGCAAGCTACGGCTAAATTCACATCAATTTCTTGGCAGCTTGCTACATCAGCCAACTTGCGATTATCAATCGGTGAAAAGCATTCATATGTTTGGCCGCCAGCAGCAGGCATACGCACACCGCCAATAAAGGCGCGACCGTCAATTTTTAAAGCTTGGGCACATGCGTGCCAATCAATTTTAGTATCTGCCATTTTTAAAGCCCCGCCATCGCAATATATTTAATTTCTAAGTATTCATCAATGCCGTGATGTGAGCCTTCACGCCCAAGCCCTGATTGCTTCACGCCGCCAAACGGGGCCACTTCGTTAGAAATCAATCCAGTATTCACGCCTACCATGCCGTATTCAAGCGCTTCTGCCACGCGCCAAACGCGGCCAATATCGCGGCTGTAAAAATAAGAGGCTAAGCCAAATTCGGTACGGTTAGCTAATTCAATCACTTCATCATCGGTTTTAAAGCGGAACAGCGGCGCAACAGGGCCGAAAGTTTCTTCGCTAAAAATAAGGCTATCTGCACTCACGTCTGCCAGCACGGTTGGTTCAAAGAAAGTGCCCGCTTGACCGTGGCGCTTGCCACCTTGCACTAATTTTGCGCCTTTACTGACGGCGTCTGCCACATGACTTTCAATTTTTTCAATCGCCGCCATATCAATCAACGGCCCTTGTGTGACGCCATCCGCTGTGCCATTACCCACTTTTAAAGCGCTGACTTTTACGGCAAGTTTTGCGGCAAAAGCATCAAACACGCCATCTTGCACAAATAGGCGATTGGCACATACGCATGTTTGGCCTGCGTTGCGGAATTTGCTAATCATTGCGCCTTCAACAGCGGCATCTAAATCAGCATCGTCAAACACTATAAATGGCGCATTACCGCCTAATTCTAGTGATAATTTTTTAATGGTATCGGCGCATTGGCGCATTAAAATTCGGCCAACTTCAGTAGAACCTGTGAATGAAAGTTTAGTCACAATTGGGCTTTCGCACATCACCGCGCCAATTTCACGCGCTTTGCCTGTGACTACTTGCAACACGCCTGCTGGCACACCCGCTTCTTCAGCCAGCACAGCCAATGCAATGGCGGATAATGGCGTTTGTTCAGCTGGTTTTACTATCATGCTACAGCCTGCCGCCAATGCTGGCGCGGCTTTACGGGTAATCATGGCAATGGGGAAGTTCCACGGCGTAATGGCAGCTGTAACGCCAATTGGCTGTTTGATGACTAACAATTTACGGTCAGCCATAGGCGCTGGAATTACCTCTCCATACACGCGCTTGGCTTCTTCAGCAAACCATTCAACAAAGCTTGCGCCATACGCCACTTCACCGCGCGATTCCGCTAGCGGCTTGCCTTGTTCGGCAGTTAAAATTTGCGCTAAATCTTCTTGATGCAGCATAATTAAATCAAACCAGCGCTTGAGTATGGCGGCGCGGGCTTTGGCAGTAAGCATTTTCCACTGTTTTTGCGCAGCTTGGCTGGCAATAATCGCACGTTCAGTTTCGGCTTTACCCATGCGCGGCACGTTTGCAATGCTCTCGCCATTTGCGGGGTTGGTAACTGCAAATGTTTCACCAGAATCTGCGCCTACCCATTGACCTGCAAGTAAGGTTTGATTGTTTTTGAGTAATGCTACGTGTTTTATTTGTAGTGACATGATGTTCTGCTTGGTTGGTTTATGTAGGGGCGAATTTATTAGCAATGCTTTCATGCTATGCATGATTATCGGTACTAATAAATTTGCTCCTACAAATGTTATTTATTACTATCGCTATAAGCCTGTGCTTCTTCACGTTTGCGTTTACGCTCTTGGTGCGAGGTGTAAAAGCTTGAGGCAATCACCGCCATTGTTACCACCACAATCGTCACGGTAGCAACCGCATTGATGGTTGGGTTTAAGCCCAAACGTGCGCGTGAAAAAATCACCATCGGCATGGTGGAGTAACCAGGACCAGACAAGAATGATGACAGTACAACATCGTCAAACGATAAAGTAAATGTGAGTAAAAATGCCGATACCAAAGCAGGGATTAAAAGCGGAAAAGTGACTAGCGTAAAGACTTGCCAAGGTTTAGCGCCCAAATCCATTGCGGCTTCGTCAAGCTTTCCATCCATTTCGCGCAAGCGTGAAGTCACCACAACGTTTGCATAAGCCGTGCCTAACAATGCGTGGCCTAACAATATCGTTAATAAACCTTTTTGCGGATAACCTAGCCAATGTTGCGCCGAAACAATCATCAACAAGAGTGATAAACCCACAATCACATCTGGCATCACAAGCGGCATGCTCGACATAGAAGACAACAATGTGCGGCCTTTAAAGCGCTTATAACGGTTAAGTGCAAAGGCGGTAAATGTGCCAAAAAGAACTGACATTAAGGCTGACAAAAATGCGATTTTTAACGACAACAACACGGCATCTATTAAGGCGGTGTCTTTCGCCAATGCCTCATACCAGCGCAGACTAGCGTGCGACCAAACAGTGACTAATTTTGAATCGTTGAATGAAAATACCACTAGAGTGATAATAGGCAAATATAAAAATATATAAACCGCAATCATCCAGCCTTTGGCAAAGAGTTTATTATTACTGGCTTGACTCATGGCTTGCCCTCCGCTAAATCTGCTTGTGATTTATTGTAAATCGCCATCGGCAACAAGATAATCAATATCATCACTACCGCCACCGCTGAAGCCATAGGCCAATCTAGGTTATTAAAGAACTCGTCCCACAATACACGGCCTATCATCAACGTACTTGAGCCACCGAGTAGCTCTGGAATCACATATTCACCCACTGCAGGAATAAACACCAACATTGAGCCTGCAATAATGCCTGCTTTTGAAAGCGGCACGGTGATGAGCCAAAATGCTTTAAATGGACTAGTGCCTAAGTCTGCAGCGGCCTCTAAATAACGCAAATCTAGTTTAGACAAGTTGGCATATAGCGGCAAAATCATAAATGGCAAGTAGGAATACACCATACCCAGCAGTAATGAAAACGAGTTGTTCATCATGGTTAATGGCGTATCAATAATATGCAAGCTCATCAATACGTTGTTAATCACACCATTACTCACTAGCAAGGTTTTCCACGCGTAAATACGCAGTAAAAATGATGTCCAAAACGGCAGCATTATAAGCATGAGCAAGGTCGGCTGCATGTGTTTAGGCGCGCGCGCCATGAAATAAGCAAATGGGTAGCCAATCGCTAAGCACAATAACGTAGTGATTAGCGCATATTTAATGGATGATAAATACGTTTTAAAATACAGCGAATCGCTGGCAATAAACTGGTAGCTAGCAAAATTTAGCGTGAGTTTAGGCCAACCATTACTCCAATCTATCATGCTTGAAACTTGCGTTCCTTCCATTTCAGACATGCTGATTTTAAGCACAATTAACAAGGGAATTGCCGCAAGCAACAAAAACCAAAAATACGGTACGCCGATAACCGCATTGCGTCCATCAAAAAGGCTATTCTTAACGCTTGAAAAAAAACTTTGTTTTTCAGCCATGTTGTTTTTCCTTAAATAAATACGCTTTAGTGGGTTAAAACAACCATCGCCAAATCATTCCAATGGGCATAAGCACGGTCACCCCACGTGAGGCCACAACTTAAATCACGCGTATTATTCAATTCTTGCGCTTTAATCACTTTGCCGCTATCAAGCTTTAAGTGATAAGTAGTATGTGCGCCAAAATACACAATTTCGATAACCTCACCTGCGCACCAGTTATATTCACCTGTTGGTTTATTTTTTGAGAGCATTATTTTTTCAGGCCGCAAGGCAACGCCGACTGCCATGCCTTTATGTCCGCTCACCCCATGCCCCACATAGTGCACACATTCTGGGCAACGTACTGTTACGTGATCCGCTTCATCTTCTTCAATCACGCCTTCAAATATATTTACGTTGCCAATAAAATCAGCCACTTGGCGACTATTTGGCATTTCATATACAGCATCAGGCTCACCCACTTGCAAGAAGTAGCCTTCAGACATCACTGCGATACGGCTTGCCATCGTCATAGCTTCTTCTTGGTCATGCGTTACCAATACGCAAGTCACGCCAACTTCTTCAATAATATTTACTAGCTCTAATTGTGTCGTTTCACGTAATTTTTTATCTAATGCGCCTAATGGTTCATCTAACAAAAGCAACTGTGGACGTTTTGCCAAACTACGCACCAACGCAACGCGTTGCTGTTGCCCACCTGATAGTTGATGCGGTTTGCGCTGTGCATATTTATTAAGTTGCGCTAGGCTCAACATTTTTTCAACGCGATCTGCAATTTGATCTTTGGGCATACCGTCGCGCTTTAAACCAAAGGCGATGTTTTCCCACACGCTTAAATGTGGGAACAATGCGTATGATTGAAACATCATATTGATTGGGCGTTGATAAGGCGGCAAATCAGTAATATCTTGCCCTGCAAGAAAAATTTTACCTTTGGTTGGCGTTTCAAAACCTGCCATCATGCGCAATAGTGTGGATTTTCCGCAACCTGACCCACCAAGTAATGCAAAAATTTCACCCTTCATCACGGTCAACGAAACATCATCTACGGCTTTTACTGTGCCATCATAAATTTTTGTGACATTTTCAACGCGCAACAACACCTCTTGCGCTGGTTTATTATTATCTTTAGGTGCGGTTGCCATAAGAGTTCCTACATAAAAATGCGTTTAATAGATGATTGCTTTATAAAAATTGCCTGTACTACACAAGTAATACAGGCAATACGAATTACACGCCAGATTTAAACTTGGTATATAAACGCGTCATATTACGTTTAGTTTTTGCATCTTCAACACCAGGTGGCACTAATTTTGCAATATCTTCATCAGATAAAAAGATGGATTTATTGTTTTTGATTTCGTCATCAATAAATGCCGTTGCCGCTTTATTTGGTGTTAGATAAGTCACCTCATTCGTATTAGCTGCCGCAACTTCAGGACGCATGACGTAATCAATGAACTTATGCGCATTGTCTGGGTGTTTAGCATCTGCAGTAATTGCCATGGTGTCCATAAATAACAAGCCGCCTGTTTTTGGAATCAGCGCCTCAATATTTTGCTCGGCTTTATTCTCAATAGAGCGTTTTCTCGCTAAATTGAAATCACCTGCCCAGCCATACGCTACGCAGGTATTGCCACTAGCTAGATCATCAATTTGCCCACCAGAATTGAATTTTTTAATATCTGGGCGCACTTTCATAAGCAAGTCAAATGCCGCTTGGTAATCATCTGGCGTACCCGTATAAATTGGCTTACCCAAATAATGCAATGCCGCTTGAAATACATCTGCTGGCGTATCTAAAAAAGTAATACCACATGGTTTTAATTTACTGGTATAAGTTGGGTTAAATACTAAATCCCAAGCATTATCAGGCATAGGTGTATCACCAAGTGCGGCCTTTACTTTATCCACATTGATACCAACTGTGTTATAGCTCCACATCCAATCTACTAAATAGGTATTGCCTGGGTCTAGTTCAGCCATCTTTTTCAAGATACCTTCGTCCAGATTTTTCCAATTGGGTAGTTTAGTTTTGTCTAGCTTTTGAAACAAACCGCCATCTATTTGCAATTTCGCCCAGTTTGAACCAGGCACTACGATGTCATAACCCGTATTTTTTGCAATGAGCTTTGCGTGCAAAATTTCGTTGCTATCAAATACATCATATTGCACTTTAATGCCTGTTTCTTTTTCAAAATTAGCAATGGTGTCTGGCGCAATGTAATCTGACCAATTATAAATATTAAGTACTTTTTCTTCTGCAACAGCTTGTGCAGGCGCGCTTGCTGAGCCGCTTGTATTGTCACTCGCTTTATCAGTACATGAGGCTGCCATCATACCAACCACAACCGCTGCCACTAAACCGAATAAGCGTTTTTTATTTGATACGTTCATATTTATTACCCCTTATATAATGTTCAAAAATTACAATTTTAACGTGATTAAATATCAGCAATTAAAACATCAATGACTAAAAAAATATTACGAAACTGCTAGTTATAACTTAGCTTAACTTTAGCTAAGAAATCCATTTCAACTACTGCTCTTTGTTTACCACTCATCTACAAGCTATTTGTTATGCAAGTAATCTTACAACATGTAGTTACTTTATGCATACTATAAAGCATTCACTCATAGAGTAATCATAGGTACAGTTTTACAAAAATATTATAGTGCGCCTAGTTTTTTTAGGTCTAATAATGTGGCATCTAAGCATAAGTAAATCAGCCCCATCATTTCATCAATTTGTGCGATGGTGGTCACTAGCGGAGGCGCAATAATCATGCGATCACCCACAGCACGCATAATTAAGCCATTGGCAAAGCAATGACCGCGGCATATCATGCCTACGCCTAAATCCTCATCAAAATGCGTATGATTTACTTTATCTTTAATCAACACGAAACCTGCTACTAAACCGCAAGTTTCTGCACCGCCCACTAATGGATGCTTAGCAAGTTCAGCATATTTTTTAGCTAAATATGGCCCAGTTTCATTGAGCACGCGGTCAACCAAACCTTCATTTTCAAGAATTTCAATATTCGCTAGTGCCACTGCGCAAGCAGTTGGGTGGCCTGAATAAGTGTAGCCGTGATTAAACTCACCACCTTCAATCAGCACTTTAGCCACGCGTTTACCCACCACCACGCCACCTAGTGGAATATAGCCTGATGTTACCCCCTTGGCGAAAGTCATTAAATCAGGTTTTGCGCCTAACAATTGTGAGCCAAACCATTTTCCTAGGCGACCAAAGCCGCAAATTACCTCATCGCAAATGAGTAAAATGCCATATTTATCGCAAATACGTTGAATTTCTGGCCAGTAAGTTTTAGGCGGAATAATCACCCCGCCCGCGCCTTGTACTGGCTCACCAATAAACGCGGCAACTTTATCTGCACCCACTTCAAGAATTTTTTTCTCTAGCCAACCAGCCGCTTCTATGCCAAACGCATCTCTGTCTTGGTCTGGCGCTAGGCCATAATGATACGGCTGTTCTATGTGCTCAATGCCAGGAATCATACCGCCCTGCGCATGCATGCCACCCATGCCGCCAAGCGAAGAACCCACTAGCGTTGAGCCGTGATAAGCATTATTGCGCGAAATAATCACCGTGCGCTCTGGCTGGCCTAGCGTTGCCCAGTAATGGCGTACCATGCGAATATTGGTGTCGTTAGATTCTGAACCTGAGCTACTAAAAAACACGTGGCTATAATTATCACCTGCCAGTTTTATAATTTTTTCAGCCAACTTTACTGCTGGCACATTAGTCGTTTGAAAAAAGCTGTTGTAATAAGGTAACTCAGCCATTTGCTTGGCGGCTGCATCTACCAACTCTTGGCGACCATAGCCTACATTCACGCACCAAAGCCCTGACATCGCATCAAAAATCTTATGGCCTTCAGAATCCCAGATATAAACATTATCTGCCTTGGTAATGACGCGCGCGCCTTTATCTGCCAAGCCTTTATGGTCGGTAAAAGGGTGCATATAATGTGCAGAATCTATGGCTTGAATTTCTTTTGTATTGGTCATGACATTCTCAATTCAGATTTTTAAACATGCATCAAAAGATGCTCGCGTTCCCACGGGCTAATCACGCGCATAAATTCATCGTGCTCGGCTTCTTTAACGGCTAAATACACATCAATAAAATTTTTACCTAGCACTTCATGCAAAGCTTTTGCATTTTCTAACTCACGCAAGGCTTCAGATAAACCACGTGGCAATTGGTAATCATGCGCATATGCGCTGCCTGTAGTCACTTCTGTTGGTTTTAACTTCTCTTTTATACCTAAATAACCGCACGCCAGCGTCACCGCCATCGCTAAATAGGGGTTAGCATCTGCGCCCACTACGCGGTTTTCTACACGACGATCTGCCGCGCCAGAAATTGGCACGCGAATACCCACAGTACGGTTGTCATAACCCCACTCAATGTTAATTGGCGCAGCGCCATTACGCACAATGCGGCGATACGAGTTCACATACGGCGCAAGCAATGCCATGGCTGCTGGCAGATATTTTTGCAAACCTGCAATGTAATGAAAGAAAATTGGTGAGGCTGTGCCATCTGGCTTGCTAAAAATATTCTGCCCAGTTTTGGTATCAATCACACTTTGGTGAATATGCATGGCAGAACCTGGCTCATTTTGCATCGGTTTCGCCATAAACGTAGCATACATGCCGTGGCGCATAGCCGCTTCACGCAGCAAACGTTTAAAGAAGAATGATTTATCTGCCAAAATCATTGGCTCATCGTGCAAAAAGTTAATTTCCATTTGCCCTGCGCCAAATTCATGAATCAGCGTATCTAGCTCTAAACCCATCAACGCTGAATAATCGTAAATATCTTCAAAAAGCGGGTCAAATTCATTCACCGCATCAATGCTATATAACTGGCGGCTGGTTTCTTTGCGGCCGCTACGACCCACTGGCGGGCTTAGCGCAATATCAGGGTCTGGGTTACGTTCCAGTAAATAAAACTCTAGCTCTGGCGCTACAATTGGCGTCCAGCCTAAATCTTTGTATAAACCTTCTATGCGGCGCAGTACACTTCTTGGCGCAAAATCAATCGGCGTGCCATCGTGGTGTACGCAATCCATAATCACTTGTGCGGTTGGGTCAGTTGCCCAAGGCACTAAGCGCAAAGTTGAAGTGTCGGGTGTGAGCACCATGTCTTTATCGGTAAAGCCAAACACGCGGTCGTAGCCTTCATGGCCTTCTGGCGATTCGCCTGTTACCGTCATGCCAAACACCGCTTCTGGCAAGCGCATAGCGCGCTCGGTTGAGAATTTTTCACGCGGTAAAATTTTACCGCGTGCCACACCTGTTAAATCAGGCACCAAACATTCAATTTCAGTAATATTATTGTCCGTTAGCCATTTATCCATGTCTAAATAGTTTGCTGCATCTTTTGCCGAGATATTCGCCGAATTGTTAGTGGGTTCTGCCATTTTGATTCTCCTGTATTGCGTTTTAACATGCGTTTTAAGATATATAGTAAGTTTAAAAAAACGTACTTAGCCTTGTATTTAATAACATGTTAATCAGGTGGTTTGTGCCTTTGCATTCTCGCAAAACATGCCTCGCCAAAAGCTTTAAAAATGGCCAAATATTGTGGGTTTTCCATGACTTTCCACTCGGGGTGCCACTGCACGCCAAGCGCAAAGGCGCTTGCGCCATTCACACTTAAGGCTTCTACCAAGCCATCTGGCGCATGCGCTTCGGCCGTTAATCCTGCACCGAGCTTATCTACGCCTTGGCCGTGAATTGAATTCACCATCATTTGATTGCTGCCTACAATCGCCGCCAATTGACCATTTACCGCTAAGTTCACCACATGCGCTGGTGCATATTGCGTTTCTACAGAAGCATCATCGGCTTCACGATGATCATTCAAGCCATCCACAGCATGCACGGCTTGGTGCAAACTGCCACCGTAAGCCACATTCAACTCTTGAAACCCACGACAAATAGCAAGTAATGGAATACCTGCCTCAATTGCGCCATGAATAAGCTTCAAAGTAAGCGCATCACGCGCTGGGTCAAGCGGTAAACTTGGGTCAAGCACTGCTTGCCCAAAATGGGAAGGATGCAAATTTGAAACCGAACCCGTGAGTAAAATGCCATCTGCCATGGCTAATAATGCATCTATATCTAAATAGTCGCTAATGGCTGGCACTAGCAATGGTGTGGCTTGCGCGGCTTGTGCAACGGCTAAAATATACTTTTGCCCAACCGCATGAAAAGGATGTGCGCCTATCTGCTTAATATCCGCAGGTAGCAATACCACTGGTTTTTGTTGATGTGTTTTCATGTTTTTTGTTATATGTTTATTACATCTTGATGTTAATTGTAAGCCTAGCCATTCACTCTCAACAAGATTGCAACAATTTGGTTACAAGTATATTATCCCTTCAATTGGTAACTCCACAAGTACCATTTAGATTATTTAGCTAGAACCACTTTAAAAAATAATGGTAGCTGTCAATGAAGCAATTAAACCTTTCAGAATGGCTATTAACCCAACTTAATTTGGGTAAGTTTCCTGCGCGCATGCCTAACCATAGGCGCGTGTACGAGGCTATTCGCCGTGCCATTACCGAGCAAGTTCTGCCTTCTGGCGCGCGCCTGCCTTCAACGCGTAGCTTATCTGAAGATTTAAACGTATCGCGCAACACTATTTTAGCGGCGTTTGAGCAGTTATTAGACGAAGGCTACGTAGCCGCACAAACGGGTAGCGGCACCTATGTCAACTATAATCAGCCAGAAGATTTTGGCAAAGCTAATCATCAGCCAATCAACAAATCAGCAGGCAAAACCATTTTAGAAAACGCTGCTAACAACGTGCTTTCACAACGCGGTTTAGCGGCTATTCACAAGCTTGGCGATTATCAATTTGGACACGAAGTTCAACCTTTCACCCCCACTGAAGACGATTATTCAAGGTTTCCCCTCGCACTTTGGCGGCGCTTGCTTAACCGCCAATGGCGCGCCATAAACCCCACTTTGTTAGATTCTAGCCACGATGGCGGCTACTTACCGCTACGCAAAGCCATTGCAGATTATCTACGCGTTTCGCGCGCGGTGAACCTCACCGTTGACCAAGTGCTAATTACCTCTGGCACGCAGCAATCCATTGATTTATGCGCGCGGTTACTGGCAGACCACAATGACATCGCATGGGTAGAAAACCCTTGCTACTGGGCGGCACGGCGCGTGCTGGAAATTAACGGCTTAAAACTGCACGCTGTGCCAGTAGATGCTGAAGGCATGGCGCCCAGCACCAAAGATTTTCGCATAAAACCCAAACTCATTTACACTTCACCCTCGCATCAATACCCCAAAGGCATGGTGATGAGCTATGGCCGCCGCCGCTTGCTTTTAGACTACGCGCAAAACAGCAATGCGTGGATTATTGAAGATGATTACGACAGCGAATTTAGGTTTGAAGGCCGCCCAATATCATCGCTACAAGGCATGGATACGCACGGCCGCGTGCTGTATTTAGGCACATTTTCAAAAGTCATGTACCCTGGCATCCGCCTAGGCTATGTGGTGGTGCCGCCGCAATTGGTCGATGATTTTAAAAGTGGCTTATATGAGTTGCAACGCCCAGGCCAAGTGGTGATTCAAGCCGCCATGGCAGACTTTATTGAAGAAGGTCATTTCGTTAGCCATATTCGGCGCCTAAAGCAAACCTATAGCGAGCGCCGCCGCCTACTACAAGCCGCTTTAGCGCCAGTTGCTGAAGCTGGCGCAAGGCTATCACCCGTTGATTCTGGCTTGCATTTAGTGGTTGAATTTGATGCAAATATAGACGATGTTAAAATCGCCGAACTCGCGGCCGAACAAGGCCTGCGCGTGTACCCACTCAGCAATTACTGCCTAGGTGAATACCGCGAAAAAGGTTTAATTATCGGCTACGCCTACGCCGCAACCGAGCATATTACGCATTACGGCAACGTGCTAGCAGATGTGATTCAAACAGCCTTACGCAAATAAAATCCCCACTCAACATTACCGCGAAACTACCACTATGTACTCAGCCACTTTTATGTTTAACAAAAAACAATTTGATGATGAATTTTATGCGCTAGATAAAGCCATTGCAGAAATCGCCAAAAATACAGCGGGTTATCTTGGTGAAGAATCATGGGAAAACCCAGAAACTGGCCGCGTTTGCAACGTGTATTACTGGGCGACGCTAGACAGCATACAAAACCTAATGCAGCACCCAACACATTTAGCAGCAAAAGCTAAACAAACCAACTGGCTAAATGGCTACCAAGTAGTCATCGCGCAAGTGATACGCGCTTATGGCGACAATCAATTTGCACACCCAACGGCATCATTTAACCATTACAACGCACCCCGTTAAGCGCTAGGAAAACCATGCAAGCCCCAACCATAAGACTCGCCGCAGCGACAGATTTAACTGCACTCGCCACATTATTTGATGCCTACCGCCAATTTTACGAGCAAGCACCTGATATTGCGTTGGCAAAAAGCTTTATTGCGGAAAGGCTTAATCAACAAGATTCTGTGATTTTTGTAGCGGTGAATAACGCTCAACAACTCATCGGCTTTTGCCAAATATACCCAAGCTTTTGCTCAATCATCGCCGCAAAAATAGGCGTGCTTTATGATTTATTTGTAGTTGAAAATGCCAGACAAACAGGCGCAGGACGCGCGTTAATGCTAGCCGCACACGAATATGCAGCAACAAATGGCATGCAAAGATTAGATTTAACTACCGCAAAAAACAACCTTAAAGCGCAAGCTTTATATGAGTCGCTAGGCTGGGTGCGTGATGAGGTTTTTTACACTTACACCAAAGCTATCGAACAACCGCAATTCTGAGCATCGCGAAGAATCCATGTTTTTTGACGTCACGTACCTTACTGGATTCTTCGCGATTCTCAGAATGACGGAAAACCATATTCACCACAAAGGCACAGAGAACAGCAATTTCGTTTGTCATTCCAAACTTGATTTGGAATCCAGTGGCGTTTGGTGTCAAACCCACCGCGCCAGCACCCGCATGGATATTGGCTCGCAGGGCAGTTTTTGTAGGGTGGCGCAAACGCAGTTTGCCCACCACTTATTGGTGTAATTGGTAACCCACCTAAAAGGACTTAAGAATATATTCCCAAATATTGCTGCATACGGCGTACCGTAAACGGGTACGCCCTACGATAGTTATTGGGAGCATCAAATACGTGATGATATTGATTTACAGTGCTATGGTGAATGATTTAGATAAACGGTGTGCAAATGAAAAGCTATTTGCACACCCTACGCTTGCTATAATGGTTAAATAAATAAACAAATAATAAGGAAAAAAATGAAATTTTTTGCTCTAGTTCTATTATCAACCATTATTCTAACTGCATGCGAGCCTAAAACTTCTGAGCATGAAGTTAAAGTTCAAAAAGACGATGCCAAACTTCAAGTGGAAAAATCAGAAATTGAGATTAAAGCTAGAGCGTCTAGTAAGTTGAATGAGTTGCAGAAAAAAATTGCAGATGGTGCTCCCGATTTGCAAATCCAGATTTTGGCTCTTGAAATTTCAAATAATTTTCCCGGTACCCCTGAGGCACTTCAAGCAACCGAATTAGCTATTCCTGCAGAAATGCGTTTAAAGGCTGCGGATGAGGAGGTCATTAAGCAGCGAGAAGCTAATGATGAGGCTGAGAAGAAGGCTGATGAGGCTGAGAAGAAGGCTAACGAAAAGCTTTTTAAGAAAATGTCAACTTCCTTTAATAAAGAAGTTAATAAAGTAGAAGATATAAAATTTTATCACCATAAGTCATTTAGAAGCAGTTATAAGACGTCCATTTCTCCATACATAGCGGCTTCTTTAGACGCTTCATCAGATAGTCATTTATTGAGATTTATGTTTATGTATTATGGAAGTGATTGGTTGTTCGTAAAAAAACTTGAAGTGAAATGTGGTGGTGAGCGTTTCACTATCCCATTCGAATATTCAGAAGTTAAGCGTGATAATGGTGGCGGTGACGTGCGGGAGTGGGTAGACATGCCTGCAACAACTGAGCAAATGGGCTTGTTAAGATGTGCAGCTAACACTGAAAATGAGGTTTTCTATAATATAGAAGGGAATGATTACAGAAAAGAAGTTACCATGTCAAAGAAACAACAAGAAGCCATTAAAGAAACTCTGTATTTAGATGAACACTATGCTGAAATAGGAATGAAATGAATGCACAAACCATTTTTACTATATTGCTAATCACAATGAGTAGCAACGCAATGGCTGAATGGACTAGGCACAGTGATGGTAGTGAATTCACAGTCTATATTGAATTATCTACGATTAGCAAGTCAGGTGATCTAGTGAAGATGTGGACTTTGCGTGATTACAAAGTTAGTCAAAATTTTAATGGGCGGAAGTGGTTGTCAATAAAGACACAGCAAGAATTTAATTGCAAAAATATGCAAGTACGTTCAGTTGCAGCCATTTTACATTCAAACAATATGGGCAAAGGTAGTGTGGTTAAAAACGGGGCATTCACTTCCAATTGGGATGTCATAAACCCAGATAAACTTAGATTGCCATATCAACTAATGGATAACGCGTGTACCTTTGGGAGTCTATATGAGATTGCTCCAGAAAGACGTCCTCCAAAGTAATGGTCTTTACTATGGACTTCCCCCGATTTAGTAGACAGTTGATAATGTCTGAAATCACTAAAAGGAAGTTAAATGAGAGGCATCAGATATACCGACGAGTTTAAGCAAGCGTAGCCCGTATGAAATACGGGTAACATCGCTGGTTACTCGAGTTTTATAACATCTAACAAATAACTTTCCCGCATTTCATGCGGGCTACAATGCTAATTAACGATGCTCTGGGAGCCAATATCCATGCGGCTTGCAGAGCATGCTTGCAAACACTTTAACCCAGCGCATCCCTTAATTGATACCAAGCCATGCCCAATACCAGCGCGGGGGTGCGTAGTAATTTACCACCAAAAAAGTTATGGTGCGGAATTTTTGCAAACACATCCAAACGTTCGGCTTGGCCGTTGATGGCTTCTGCAACGAGCTTGCCTGCAAGCCCTGTGAGCGCTACGCCGTGGCCTGAAAAGCCTTGTAGGTAATAGATATTTGGCGCCACGCGGCCAAAGTCTGGCGCGCGGTTCATGGTGATGTCCACAAATCCGCCCCATGTGTATTCTACTTTTGTGTCTTTTAATTGCGGAAAAGTCTCTACCATACGCGCTTGCATGCTTTGTGTTAGGTTAGGCGGCGTGAGCGCGCTGTAGCTTACGCGGCCGCCGTAAATCATGCGTTTGTCAGCGGAAAACCTGAAATAATCTAAAATAAAATTGGTGTCGCACACGGCCGAATTACTGGGGATTAACTTGGCCGCCAAGGTAGGGTCAATCGGCGCTGTGCCGATAATATATGTGCCAACAGGCATAATGCGCGGCGCTATGCTTGGGGCAAGTTTTGGCGAGACTTCAGGCAAATACATATTGCCCGCCAGCACCACAAACTTGGCTTTTATGTTGCCCTTTTCTGTTCGTAAATGATTAGTTTCGCCTTGCTGCATGGCCGTTACTGCGGAGTTTTGAAAAATCCGCACGCCCAAACTTGCCGCGCCTTTTGCCAAACCTAGGCAATAATTAAGCGGGTGAATATGCCCGCCGCTTTTGTCAAAATAGCCACTGTGGTAGCGCGGGCTATCTATCCATTGGTTGATGTCATTGGGCGAAATCCACTCGGCATGGTAGTCATAGCGCTTAGCCATGCCGTCAAGCCATTGGCGTAGCTTTGCGCCTTTATTTTCATTCACCGCAACGCCAAGAAAACCGCTGCTTAAATCGCATTTAATATCAAAGCGTTTTACGCGGGCGCGTACTAATGCTAAGGCTTCGAGCGACATATTCCACACTTGTTTTGCGGCATCTAAGCCTAGCGCGTTTTCAATCACATCTTGCTCACAGGCCAAGCCTGCTATCAATTGCCCACCATTGCGCCCGCTCGCACCCCAGCCTATATGCTTGGCTTCTAACACCGCCACTTTGTAGCCGCGATCTGCCAATTCAATGGCAGTAGATAAGCCCGCAAAGCCGCCACCCACCACGCAAACATCGGCTTCAATATCACCCTCAAGCGTTGAGTAACTTGGCTGCTCGTTTGCGCTTGCAGCGTAATAGGAGTTTTGCGTTAGTTTGAGTTCGGTAGCGGCTGACATATATTCTCGATTTTTATTACATTATTTCTTTGCAAAAATACGCCCGCAAAGCCAGGTCCACACTAGTGTTGCGGCGGCGTTGCTGGTAAGTTGCGCGTGATCATAAGGCGGCGAAACTTCAGTTAAATCCATGCCTACCCAGTTTAAATCATGCCATGCTTCTAGTAGCGTCATCGCTTGAGCAGTCGTTAATCCACCTACTTCTGGCGTGCCGGTGCCTGGCGCGAATGCTGGGTCTAGCGCATCAATATCAAACGTTAAATAGAGCGGCGGATTGCCTGCTTTGGCCATTCTGGCGCGCACTTCGTCAATTACGCTATTTAACGCATCGCCATCTTTGCCGCGTAACTCGCGCGCGGTAAAAATTCTGCCGCCTTGGTCGTTCACAAATTCACGCGCGGCGCGCTCGCCAGATGAACGAATGCCAATCTGCACAAAACATTTAGCATCTACCAAGCCTTCAGTAATCGCCTCGTAAACCCATGTGCCGTGGCCTGATGGCTCGCCAAAATGGTCTGTCCATGTGTCGCAATGAGCATCAAAATGAATGCAAGCCAAGGGTTGTTTGTAGTGTGCTTTGTAAGCCCGCAGTAAGGGCAAAGTAATAGAATGATCGCCACCTAGCCACACCATTGTGTTGTTTTGAATAAGGTCAACCGCTTGCGGCATTAAGGCGCTGCGCATGGCTTCAATGCTGGTGTTTGGCAAGCTTAAATCGCCTACGTCTTTTAAAAAGTCAAGCGGTGAAACATCAAATAATGGGTGCGTAGCATCGCACAACATTTGGCTGGCATGGCGAATAGCACTAGGCCCAAAGCGAGCACCAGGGCGGTTAGTGCAGCTACCATCCCAATTGATGCCAGCGATGGCGTAGGGTTTATTACTAGTTGCAACTATAGTCAAAGACTTTTCAATAGGTAAACCCAGAAAACCGCTGGTAGAAAGGTAAGCAAACGCGTGATCCATTAACTGCTCCAAAATCGATAGCTACTAAGGCAATATTATAGGTAGAATACTAATTAAATGTTGGTCTAATAAATAGTACCATTTATTAAATATTGCTAGAGCCACTTAACTATGAATAATCAGCAGAAAATCACCAGCAATGCAGAACACCTTTTAATCACTGAACGTGAACACTATTTACAGCTGCATCCGCGCTCTATTGCATTTTCAAAACAAGCCAGCCAGCATTTTTTATACGGTGTGCCCATGCACTGGATGAACGATTGGGGCACGCCTGTGCCATTATTTATCAGCCAAGCGCAAGGTGCACATTTCACCTGTGCTGACAATATTGATTACACCGATTTTTGCTTGGGCGACACAGGTGCGATGTTTGGCCACAGCCCTGCGCCTGTTGCTAAGGCCATCGCCGAGCAAGCTGGCCGCGGCTTTACAACGATGCTACCTTCAACATTAGCGCCCGCTGTGGGCGAAGTGTTAAGCGATTTTTTTGGTTTATCGTGCTGGCAACTTGCCACCACCGCTACCGACGCTAACCGCTTTGTGTTGCGCTGGGCACGGGCGGTGACAAGTCGCAAAAAATTATTGGTGTTTGATGGCTGTTATCACGGGACTTTTGATGATGCCATGGTAGACATGACATTGAGAGATGACACTATGGCAGATGTTATCAATGAAAAAACAGTTAGCCGCGCCAGTCTACTCGGCCAAGTGTATGACTTAGGCTTACATACCGTTGCCGTGCCATTTAACGATTTAGCAGCGGTAGAACGCGCATTAGCCAGCGGAGAATTTGCCGCCCTACTCACCGAACCTGCGCTCACCAACTGCGGCATGGTGTTGCCTAACGATGGCTTTATACAAGGCTTGCGCGCACTTTGTACCCAATATGGCACACTACTTATTTTAGATGAAACGCACACAATCTCCACCGCGCGTGGTGGCTGGGCAAAAGCCAACAATGTGGTGCCAGACTTTTTAGTAGTCGGCAAACCCATTGCAGGCGGCTTGCCCGCCGCGGCTTACGGCTTTAGCGCCGCCATGGCAACCCGCATGCAAGCCGCCAAAGATGCCGCACCCGCGGGGCATTCTGGCATTGGCACTACATTATCTGGCAACATGATGACGCTTGCCGCAATACACGCAACACTTACTGAAGTAGCTACAGAAGATGCTTACAGCAACATGCTAGCATTGGCGCGGCTTTTAGAGCATAAGCTAATAGAGTCAATCAACGCACATCAATTACCGTGGAATATTTCGCGAATGGGCGCGCGGCTAGAGCTGCAATTTTGCGCCGTTGCACCCACCAACGCAGCCCAAGCGCGTGATGCACAAAATGACGCTATTGAAAGCACCATTCACCTTTATTTGCTTAATCGCGGCGTGCTACTCACACCTTTTCACAACATGATGTTGATTTGCCCTACGACTACGGAGGCGGATGTGAATAAACTCATGCAGGTGTTTGATGCTTGCTTAGAAACACTCACTTCTGCATAGGCTGTCATGCTGAACTTGTTTCAGCATCTAAACTTTAGTTCAGTATTTAAAAACCAGATTGCGGGTCAAGCCCGCAATGACAATTTAAAAAATCGCAAATGATACTGAGGAAATAATTAACGCTTTTCTGTAGGCAAGCTGCCAATCGTAGCCACCAATTGAGCATAAGCTTTTAAATCGACAGGCCGATATTTCACCTTGGTGCTTGCTGGGTCTTGACCAAGGTAATTGTTACCATTCCAATTATTTAACGGCCGAATTGGCCTAGCAGTAAAGCCACCACCGCAGTTCGGGCAAATGTTATGCCCTAAAACATTTGTTACGCAATCTGCACAAAACGTACATTCATACGAGCAAATACGCGCCTCAAGCGAATCTGGTGGTAATGCTTTATTACAATGCTCACAAGTGGGTCTGAGTTCTAACATAATGCCTCCTACTCAAGATTTTATGGTGTGTAAATTAGAACATTTTGCATCACCCTTGCTTACCAGTTTTCAACAAATATTTCTTTTAGTTCACCAATGCAACTCATTTGCTGAGTTTTAACCAATAATAATTTTCTCTGGTTCATGGTAGCCAAATGTTTTGAGGCTTCATTCGAAGATTAAATCGAGATATGTTTCACAATTGCCGAACTACAGTTTTTCAGCTGTATTTTAGAGGGTATTGAGTTAGTAAAATTTTTTTGCATGAGTAAGATATTATTCTGTTTAGCTAATTCATAGCGCCATTTGCCGCATCAAAAGATATTTTGTAATATTCATATCCATCTAAGTCCATTTCAATTCGGAAGCTAGTAGAAATACGAATTTCTTTTAAATTAACAACTTCAGAGATTTTATCTTGATTATCTGGGTGCCAAATTTTTAGAATATCGCCAACCAATTGCCCAAACATCATTTTTTGAGTTTTATTCGATTTTTTAATCGAAACCTCGTCAAGGCTTGCGCCTTTAGTGGCAACATTACTTATCGTAACTAAATACTTTAACCACTGCTCAACCAAGCCAAAGTTATACACATTTCTACCAAGTTTTAATAACCCACAAAACAATAATAATGCTTTCATTTTTACGCCTTTCTAGGTAAATGAGACTATCCGTAAATTTTCTAACCCTACCGCGGTGGCCCACCGCGCAAATCATGCCCATCCGCGCTGTAAATCTCAACCTCTACAAAATCGCCTGGGGTTAAGCCTTCGGCATCTTCCATATACACTACGCCGTCAATCTCTGGCGCATCAGCTTTGGTGCGGCCTATGGCTTCATAGTTGCCTTCAGAATCACGCACAATTTCATCTACTAGTACGGTTTGCATGGTGCCGATTTTTTTGTGCAGCTTGGCGGCGCTGATGCGTTCTTGCACTTCCATAAAGCGGCTTAATCGTTCTTCTTTCACTTCTTGCGGCACGTGGTCTGGTAGTTCATTGGCTTTTGCGCCATCTACTGCGCTGTAGGTAAAGCAGCCTACGCGGTCTAACTGCGCTTCTTCTAAAAAGTCTAGCAGCATTTTAAAATCGTCTTCAGTTTCACCTGGAAAGCCAGCAATGAATGTACTGCGTACGGTAATATCTGGGCAGATTTCGCGCCACGCTTTAATGCGGGCAAGGTTATTTTCTGCGTGTGCTGGGCGTTTCATGGCCTTTAAAATACGTGGGCTGGCGTGTTGAAATGGCACATCTAAATATGGCAAAATCAAACCATCGGCCATTAGTGGAATCACTTCATCCACGTGCGGATACGGATAAACATAGTGTAAACGCGTCCAAACGCCTAGCTCGCTCAGCGCTTGGCTTAGCTCGGTCATGCGGGTTTTTACTGGGCGGCCGTTCCAAAAACCTGGGCGATATTTCACATCTACGCCGTAAGCGCTGGTATCTTGCGAAATGACTAAAATCTCGCTCACACCAGCATTCACTAGGTTTTCAGCCTCGTTCATCACGTCACCAATCGGGCGGCTGACTAAATCGCCACGCATGCTTGGGATAATGCAAAAACTACAACGATGATTACAGCCTTCTGAAATTTTTAAATACGCATAATGGCTAGGCGTGAGGCGTATGCCTTGTGGTGGCACTAAATCAATAAATGGCTCGTGCAATTTTGGTAAATTGGCGTGTACGGCAGTCATCACTTCTTCAAGTGCATGTGGGCCAGTAACGGCAAGCACGCTAGGGTGCGCGGCTTCTACCACGCCTTTTTTCGCGCCTAAACAGCCCGTGACAATCACTTTGCCATTTTTTCGAATGGCTTCGCCAATCGCATCAAGCGATTCTTGCACGGCAGAATCAATAAAGCCGCAGGTGTTGACCACCACTAAATCTGCGCCTTCATAACTGCTAGAAATTTCATAGCCTTCTGCCCGTAATTGGGTGAGAATACGCTCTGCGTCTGACCCTGCTTTGGGGCAGCCAAGTGAAACAAAGCCAACTTTTGGCGTAGCGCTTTTAGTACTGATAATTGTTGTCATAGAAACCTAAATGCTTAAAAATAAACCTTAAATAAAACAATCACTCCAAAACAGCATGCACCAACCAAACAGTGCCAACACCGAGGCCGATGAGTAACACTTGGTGTATCGTGGCTTTTAGCTCAGTACGTTTGTGCAATCCTGGAATTAAATCTGCCACCGCAATATATAGCAAACTAGAGGCGGCTAATGCTAATACAAAAGGTATCCAACTTTGCATATATTGCAATGCAAAATAGGCGATTAAGCCGCCCACCATGGTCGCTAAACTTGATACCAAATTAAAAATTAACGCGCGTTTTTTGCTGTAACCTGAATGCAATAAAATCAAAAAATCGCCCACTTCTTGCGGAATTTCATGGGCAATAATCGCTAGTGCCGTGACCACGCCTAGCTTGGTATCAGCAGTAAAAGCGGCCGCGATTAAAATACCATCAATAAAATTATGAAAAGTATCGCCTATCATAATCATCATGCCGCTACGGCCGTTATCGTGCGAGTGGCTGTGGCCATGGCCGCCAAGCAATATGGATGGCTGCTGTGCGGCTACCGCTTTATATTTAGTGCCGCCTGTAGTACTGGTTTGCACTTCAACAGTGTGCGTGACAGGGCAATTTTCTTCAGAATGCATCGCGTGCACTTCGCAATGGTCGCCATGGCAGTGACGCCAAATGACTAATTTTTCTAGCACAAAAAATAACAACAAACCAAAAAGCAAAGTGGCAGAAACCATTTGCACATTGCCAGCAATGCTAAAAGCTTCAGGCAGAATATCTAAGAACACTGCGCCCAGCATGGCGCCTATGGCATAGCTCACCAACATCGGCACCCACGCAGTACGCACGCTGAAGGCAAAAATCGCCGCCAAACTCACGCTCAATAAGCCTCCCAAAAAGCTTGATAGCATAATCCACGTGAGTGTGGATATTGATGCAGTGGAGATTGTAAAATTTAGCATGGAGTATTCGAGTGTTACGTTAAAGTGGTCTAAACTATTCAAATGAAGTGTGCATTATAAACGAGCTGAGCCATAGTCGTGCTTAATTGCTTGCTAAAACCTTGATGTGCCGCAATATTGAACTTATCAATCAAAATCATACCAACAAATATACCCCATGAATAATTTAGAAAAATCAGAACGAATGCCAGCCCTATTTATCGGCCATGGCAACCCAATGAATGCGATTACGGATAACCCATACCGCGATGCATGGCTTGCATTAGGTAAAATATTGCCGCGTCCGCGCGCGATTTTATGTATTTCTGCGCACTGGCAAACTCGCAACACGCAAGTTTGTGTGGCCGAAAAACCTGAAACTATTCATGATTTTGGTGGTTTCCCCGCTGCACTTTTTGCGCAACAATACCCCGCACCTGGCGCGCCTGAATATGCAAAAATGGTGTGTGATTTATTGCCTGCTGGCACTATTACTAGCACCCAAAATTGGGGTTTAGACCATGGCGCTTGGTCTATTTTGCAATCACTTTTTCCTACGGCAGACGTGCCTGTTTTTCAACTGAGTTTAGATGTTAATTTAGATTTTGCCGCACATTTTGCATTAGGTAAACAGCTAACCAACCTGCGCGAACAAGGCATCATGATAATTGGTAGTGGTAATATTGTGCATAATTTGGGGCGGCTGAATCCAAACGGCAGCGCTGCTGATTGGGCAGAAAAGTTTGATTTTTACATTAAACAAGCGTTAGAAACTGGTGATGACGCAGCGCTAATTGACATTGCACGCGCTGGCGATTGTGCGAAACTAGCCGTGCCAACCGATGAACATTACTTACCTTTGCTATATATTGCGGCGATGCGACACACTGACGATAAAATGCAATTTCTAACAGAAAGTTTTGATTTAGGTACTTTAAGCATGCGTAGCGTAATTTACCAAACCTAATCTACCAGTCAGTTATTCTGCCAACCAAATCAAACTAGCCATGCGCCCTGTTACATTGTCGCGTCTGTAAGAGAAAAAATTGACTTCATCGGTATAAGTGCAAAAATTTTCACCTTGATTCTCTTCGTGATTTTCATCATGATTTTTATCGTGAAGTTTACAAGTTGTTGCGCCGTAAATTTGCGTAACACCCACATTATTCAAGCGTTGCATAGCGATTTGATAAATATTGCATAGCCACTTATCACCTTTATCACCGCGCAGTTTAAAGGCTTGCGCTGCTTGTGCGTCTTTTGCAATAAATTGCGCCCTTAACTCAGCACCCACTTCAAACGCATTTGGGCCAATGGCGGGGCCTAGCCACGCCATTAGCTGATTAGGCGTAATATTGGCTGCCCTGCAGACCGCATGGATGCTGGCTTCCAGAGCACCGTCACAGAGCCCGCGCCAGCCTGCGTGTACGGCTGCGACAACCGTACCAGCGTTGTCACACAGCAATACGGGCAAACAATCGGCCGTCATTGTTACGCACACTACGTTTTTTTTGGTAGCAAAAGAAGCGTCAGCATTTTGCAAACAGGTACTTTGCGCGGCATCAATCACCTCAACACCATGCACTTGGTTGACCCAAACAGGCTCACTTGGCAAATATCGGCTGAGTAATTGGCGATTTTTGGCAACGGCGAGTGCATCATCATTCACATGTGCGCCTAAGTTTAGGCTTGCATAAGGCGCAAGGCTAACACCGCCATTGCGTGTGGTTTGTAGCGCTTTTACATTAGCTGGTGCAGGCCAATTGGGAATAATAAAATTAAGTTCAGACATGGATTACTCCTCATCATCACCTTCTAAATCTTCTGTGGCTAAATCTTCTGCTTCTAAATCTTCATCATCGTCAAATTCGTCATCGTCTTCATAATCTTCATCCGCCAAATATGGCTCGGTTTGCAGGCCGCCAAAACTTAGCTCAAAATCTTCTTCTTCATCGCGTACATCTTCATGGCGCATGCCTTCTAGCAAGGCTTTCATGTCATCGGCTAGCTCAATTTGCCATTCTACAAATTCATCCGTGGCGGGGTGTAACAAACCTAATTTAATAGCGTGCAGTGCTTGGCGGTTAAACTGGCTAACAGCATCGCGCAAGGTTTGTGTCATGGCGCGAATTGGCACAATACCGCGAAAACCATACACAGAATCGCCCACAATCGGCGCTTTTAAATGCTGCATATGCACGCGAATTTGATGCGTGCGGCCAGTTTCCAAGTTACAACGCATATAGGTTTGCACTGAAAAGCGCTCAAGCATTTCATAACGTGTAATCGCTGGTTTACCCGCACGGTTAATGGCCATTTTTGTGCGCGAACGCGGGTCGCGACCAATCGGCTGATCTATGGTGCCGTTGCGCCAAATTTGCCCCCAAACAATGGCGCGATACTCACGTTTTACCGTACGCGCTTGCAGTTGGCGTACCAAATTGGTCTGCGCGGCTAAGGTTTTTGCAACCACTAACAAGCCACTGGTGTCTTTATCTAGTCGATGCACGATGCCCGCGCGCGGCACCTCTTTTAGTTGTGGCGCATAAAAAAGCAACGCGTTTAATAATGTGCCGCTCCAATTACCTGCGGCTGGGTGCACTACCATACCTGCGGGTTTGTTGATGACTAAAATGTGCTCATCTTCAAACACAATATTTAGCGGAATATCTTCCGCCGTATAGGCATTAATTTCAGGCTTGGTTTGCACTTGCACAACCACTTTTTCGCCGCCCCATACTTTGGTTTTTGATGTGCTAGGCGCTGCATTTACAGTGACTAAACCTTCTTTAATCCAAGCTTGCAGGCGAGAACGTGAATGCTCAGGCAACATGTTTTGCAAGGCAACGTCTAAGCGCAAGCCGCCTAAATCGTGTGGAATAGTCAGCGTAAGGTTGTTACTAAGAGTTTGTTGAGTAGTGTCAGTCATCGGGTATAATTAGCAATAATTCTTTAAGTGGGTTTCGGCATGAAGTATATCTTAATTTTAGTATTTTCCTTGTTAATCAATGGTTGTTCAATTTTTGGTGCACCCACTGAGTTTGATGATACAAAAGGCATGACCGCTGAACGCATTTATCAATTAGGGTCAGATAAATTACGTGATAAAGATTATGAAAAAGCCATTATTTATTTTGGTAAATTAGAATCACGCTATCCAAATGGGCGCTACGCCGCCCAAGCCCAGCTTGAAACTGCTTACGCACAATATAAAAAGCCAGACCCAGTTTTAGCGGTAGCCGCAGCTGACCGTTTTATTAAATTGCACCCAAATCATCCCAATGTTGATTACGCTTATTACTTAAAAGGCTTGGCCGTTTTTAATGAACGCGGTGTGATAGAAAAACTCACTAAACAACAAATTAGTGACCGCGATCCACGTTCACTTCGCGATTCATTTGTCACATTTAAAGAGTTGCTAACTCGTTACCCAAATAGTAAATACGCAAAAGATGCTGCACAACGCATGGTATATTTGTCAAACAGTTTAGCAGAGCATGAGCTAGACGTAGCTCGCTATTACATGAAACGCCAAGCCTATTTAGCCGCCATTAACCGCTGTAAATATGTGTTGGAATACTACCCGCAATCGCCCGTTGTAGAGCAAGCCTTGGTAACCATGATTAGCGCTTATGACTACATGAGCTTAGATGATCTCAAAAATGACACCTTGCGTATTTTAAAAACCAACTACCCTAATAATCCAATGCTTACAGGCAAGGCAACTGACGATGAGCGTGTATGGTGGAAGTTTTGGGATAGCCTTTAATCGGCATCACTTGCTAATAAAAGGCCCAACGCATTGATAACCATGTCAAAACCTGTAAAAGAAACTTCAAACGCTTGGCGCTGGTGGCTACCCATATACAAATACACTTGGGAGCGTTGGCAGCAATCTAGCTACAGGCATTTTGCCGCTAACGTTGGCGAGAATAAAGTAGTACTTGATATTGGCACAGGCACGGGAGCTTACATTAAAATGTTGCCAAAAAATAATTACTATATTTTTACCGACATTGACTCTAAATCACTCAAAATTGCTAAAGTCCAAGCGAAAAAATACTTATCGTCTGGCACTTACGAATTTGATTGCTGCGATGCTACAACGGCCATTAAGCAACACAACCATGCCAATGTCATCTCAATGTTACACGTAATTACTGTAATACCCCTGCCAGAGCAATTGTTAGATCTTATTGCTAAAACTATGCAGCCAGAAACCACGCTACATATTTACGTGAGCGGCTTTTCTAAAAAAATGCCTAATTTCTTGAATAAGCTGGTGAAATTTTTAGGCTTCAATGTCATTAAAGTACAACTCCTACACAAAGATTTAAGCTCAGAAAAAATATGCGTGTTTAATGAGCGTTATCTATTAACCACCAGTTAAACTAAACTCACTTTTATGTTTATTGGAGTGGCGCTTGAAGTTTGAAAAAACTCACGGTATTACGCCCCGCTTTTTTAGCCTGATACATGGCAATATCTGCCTGCTTGAGTATTGCTTCTATTTCTCGCTCATGTCCAGTAAATAAAGTGGCGCCAACACTGGCTGTACTATAAAACTCATGCTCAGCTAATAGATACGGTTGGTTAAGCGCAGTTAGAATTTTTTCACCTATCGCTTCAATTTCTAATATTGCTTCTGATTCTTTTTCACTCAAATCTTCTAGTAACAATACGAACTCATCGCCACCTATGCGAGCAACAGTATCACCTGCACGCACACAAGCGAGCAAACGCGTGGCAACTTGCTGTAAGAGTAAATCACCAATATCATGGCCGCGCGTATCATTCAACGTTTTAAAATGGTCAAGATCAAGAAATAGCAACGCACCTTTTTGATTACCTCTTACCCCTGTAACAAATGCCTGTTTAAGCCTATCTAGTAATAACCGCCGATTCGGTAAGCCTGTAAGATAATCAAAGAAGGCGAACTTTTCAACTTTATCCGTCGCCTGCTTACGCTCACTAATATCTTGCGCAACGGCAATGCCACCCACAACATTCCCATTGATATCAAAAGAAGGGGTGCAGGTCAAAGAAATCCATCGGCTAAAATCACTAAAAGTAGCGCTATATAAGCCTTCATAATAACCAGTTTGGCTCACTAAAGCTTTATTAAGCGCGACGAGTATTGACTGATCATTGAGCGTATTGATATCTAAATTAACAATTCTATCAATTGGCATGTTGAGAATATAAGCAAGACGATCATTGCAATAAGTCACAACCAAATTTGTATCGTAATGAAAAATCCCCATCGGTGAATGATGCAACAGCAAACGGTAACGTTCTTCACTTAGCCGCATAGCATCTTCGCGTGCGGTGGCCTCAAGTTGTACAATGGTGCTCTGAGTAAGCCCTCGATTAACTAGCCGCAAACTCATAATAATGAAGCATAAATAGAGCATAGCCGCGACACCCATTCCCAGTGACAATGCGTCCCCTGCAACTAATAATTGCAATGTAAGCGGCAAAATAACCGTTACAGTAAATATCATGGCACTCACAAAATCATAAGCTAATGAAATAACACCACCCGCAGAAAGCCCCGCTAGAATAAACACCAATAACATACGATGCTGAGGATCAGACGCTGGAAACATCCAAAAACCAGCAAAACCCCACGCCACACCAGCCAGCAAAACACCCGCACGAAATCTGATTAAACGCTCATGGATAGTAGGATCACCTTTTGCTAGCGGGCGTCGATAGGCAACTACAAGCGTTGTGCGTGCAAGTGCGGCTAATACTACAAACAAAAACCAAATTAAAATGACCGATAAACCCATCGTTTCATGTTGCACGTAGGTAAGAATCACCGCCAGCAGCGTGCTGGTCACTAGTGAAGCTGGGCTCACAGAAAGCAACTGCTGCAACTTTGCAGCTTCTATTGCGGATTTTTTATTTAAATCAATTATCATAATGATATGAAAAGCAGGATTCGTGCCTAATTATTATATTTTATTGATAATAATTGAAATATCTTATCAATAAATTTATAACAATTTGATTTAAATAAGTATTTTTTCATAAAATTGCTTAACAATAATTTACACACTGCAAAATATACTACAGATTTTTAGAACATTAAGTGGCTGTTGTGGTCATGTGTGTTAAGTTTTCGTCAGCTGGTCAGCAGTATGTCCAAAATAATGAAATATGCTGATTGTAATGGGCATAAAACTACCCATAATTGTCGAGAAAAAAGTAATGCCCTGAGAGCCGCTCACAGAGCGGCTCTCAGGGCATTACTTAGAACCTAGCACAAAAAATGCACTTAAATAAATAGCAGCCTAAAACTAGCTTGCTTGTAATTAGCGTTTTTTTGCGCTTCTATCTTGATCTTCTACCACTTTCTTGGCTTTTAATTCAGCGCGATGCGCTGTTTTACGGCGGCGCATGCTCACAATACCTTCACCTGGTTTGCGTTTATCTTCATCTTCGGCAAATGGATTGCTACCTTGTTTGTATTGCACGCGTAGTGGCGTACCAGAAAGCTGAAAAGTTCGACGGAAAGTTTTTTCTAAAAAGCGCGTATAGGCATCTTTTACACCATCCACATGGTTGCCGTGAATCACCACAATTGGCGGGTTACTGCCTCCTTGGTGAGCATAGCGCAATTTTGGACGTATACCTTTACTGATAGGTGGTTGGTGCTGTTGCTGTGCATCAATAAGTACGCGTGTGAGTTGTGGTGTAGAAAGTTTGGCAAACGCCGCTTTAAAAGCGACATCTACTGATTTAAATAATTCTGGCAGGCCTTTTTTGCGTAAAGCTGAAATATAATGAAACTCAGCAAAATCTAAAAACATCAATTTACGGTCGATTTCGCGCTTTACCCAATCGCGCTCTTCTTCTTTTAGGCCATCCCACTTGTTAATAGCCACCACTAATGCGCGCCCTGCTTCCAATATATAAGCGGCTACGTGGGCATCTTGCTCCGTAATGCCTTCTTGGGCGTCTACCACCAAAATCACCACATTGGCTTCTTCAATGGATTGTATAGTTTTAATGACCGAGAATTTTTCAATCGCCTCTAACACACGGCCGCGTTTGCGTACACCAGCAGTGTCAATGAGCGTGTAATGCTTGCCATTTTTTTCTAAATCAATACTAATTGAGTCGCGCGTAGTGCCTGGTTCGTCAAACGCAATCACGCGCTCTTCACCAAGCAAAGCGTTCACCAGCGTTGATTTCCCCACATTCGGGCGGCCTACAATGGCCACTTTTGGTACGCGCTCACCTGTTTGGTCTAGCTCTGGCTCTTCTTCAACCACATGAAAGCTCTCGAGCGCTAAATCAATAATGTCTTTCACGCCTTCACCATGCGCAGATGAAATAGAGAGTGGGTCACCCAAACCTAATTCATGAAACTCTGCGCTCACAACAGCTTTATTCATGCCCTCGGTTTTATTCACCGCAAGCAGTACTGGGCATTTACATCTGCGCAAACGATTAGCGATTTCCATGTCTTGTGGCGTTGCGCCCTGGCGGCCATCGACGATGAAAATAATCACATCTGCTTCATCAATCGCCAACAGCGTTTGTACGGCCATGGCTTTTAAAATACCGCTATCAGTATTTGGCTCAAAACCACCAGTATCCACCACCAAATATGGCTGGCTAGCGCCTATACCGCGGCCGTAGTGACGGTCGCGCGTGAGGCCTGGCAGGTCAGCCACAAGTGCATCACGACTTTTGGTAAGCCGATTAAATAAGGTAGATTTGCCGACGTTAGGTCGACCAACCAAAACAAGGGTAGGTAACATGTGATTCTTCTAAATGATGCTTGAGCATAATTGCTCTTGGTTTAACGCTGGCGCTAAATATTCTCTAAATTTACCTGCTAATTAAGTTGAATGTAAAAGCAGTTATTTTACTTGCACTGCATAAACGCCACCATCGCGTGTTTGCGCTAATACAGTGGTGCTATTTATTAAAGCCATTTGCGGCATTATCGGGCTGTTATTGGTTTTAATTCTTGATGCTTGCGCACCGTCATCTCGGCTTAAAAAGTGTACATAGCCTTCTAAATCACCCACTGCGGTTAAGTTTCCCATAGGCACTGGCACGGTTAATTGGCGGTTTTTAAACGCGGCTTGGCGCCAAAAAGTTTTGCCTGTTGTGTAATCAAGCGCGTACACTGAGCCTAAGCTATGCGATACGAAAATACGCCCATCTTCTACACTCAAACCAGATAAACTTGAAATGTCACGATTCCACACCACACGGCCAGATACACGATCAACCGCGGCAATTCTGCCTTGATAGGCAACTGCATAAATTAACGGCCCGTCAACCACAGGCAAGCTAGTAATGTCAGCAATGCGCTCTATTTCAGTCACGCCTTTAGGTTGTGCAACAGAAGCTTCCCACAACATTTTGCCATTATCTGCACGTATCGCAATCAACTTTCCGCCGCCAAAACCTGCGTACACCGCGCCACCATCAACCACCAAGCCAGCGCTGCTGCGCAAGGTAAGCGCAGGGCTTGTACGGTCATACACCCATTTACGGCTGCCATCATTGGCGTTAATACCATAAATATGGCTATCGCCTGTACGCACAATGACCACACCATCAAAATATTTTGGTGCGCTTAAAATTTCACTACTTAACTTAGATTTCCACTGTAATTTACCCGCAGTATCGTAAGCATAAACAAGGCCTTTAGAGGTGCCAACCATGACCAAACTACCGCCAACACCCACGCCACCAGATATTTTTTCACCTGCATTCACGCGCCACTCTTGCTTACCATTAGCTGCATCAATTTTTACAACTTCACCATTAGCACTGGCTGCGTAAGCATAACCTGCTTCAACCGCTGGCGAAAACTCGTAATCACCTGCAGCACCAACCTTAGCTTGCCACAAAACTTTGCTGACAGAAGTTTCTTTGATTTCAGTCAACGCTTCGGGAGCATCCGCTGCCTCTCGGCCGAACATCTTGTCGGATATATCGGTTTTTAAATCGCCGATAACGCTACAAGCACTGAGCGATAACAAGCCAACAATTGCGAGTAAGTTAAACGCTACTTTTTTAGTTTGATGTAAGAACAACACGATGCTCCAGTTTATTGGTTTGAGGCCAGATTTTAAATCAAGCCCTTTTTTATTAACCCAGCGCTTCAAGTTTTTGCTGTGTAAGCGCGCGGAATCTACCTTGTGGCTCTAACTTAGCTAATGCAAGCTCATACGCGGCTTTAGCTTCAGCATTTTTACCAAGGCTGACTAACACATCACCTTTAAGGTCCGCAAACAAGCCGTCAAACCCTGCATCATGCGGTGCATTGAGTAATTTTAGCGCACCATCAAAGTCTTTTTCTTCTGTCAAAATGTTGGCTAACTGCAAGTTTGCAAGCGCACTTACTGAAGTTTCTTTAGCATTTTTAGCCGCCCATTCTAGTTGTGCTTTTGCACTTTTAGCATCGCTAGCTTGGTAGTTAGCTTTTGCTGCAAACAAGGCTGCACGACCCGCATAAGGAGTGCCGCTATATTTTTCCATCAAAGCTGCTGATTTTGCTTGAATAGTTTTTAAGTCTTTTTCGTCAGTGACTGTCAATTCTTGATACTGCGTTGAAGCTTCAACGGCTTGTTTATTTTGATAATAATGCCAACCTTGGTAGGCAACATATGCCACTAATAAGCTAATCAGCAAGGTGCTTACCATTTTGCCATTTTGCTTCCACCAAGCTTTAAATTCGTCTAGTTGTTCCTGCTCTTCTAAATCGTATGCCATTGCTTTTTTCCTAATGTTCTAATCTTAAAATATACTATTTCAATGCCTTGCATTCACTGCTTTTTTACCAGGAATAGCCGCCAATAAATTGCGCGTATATTCATGTTGCGGCGCGTTATAAATATTCACCACACCACCCTGCTCAACCACTTTGCCTTGATGCATCACCACAATATCATCGGCAATGTGGCGCACCACGCGTAAATCATGGCTAATAAACACATAACTTAACGCCATTTCCGCTTGCAACTCTTTGAGTAACAACAAAATTTGCGCTTGAATCGACACATCAAGCGCAGAAACTGGCTCATCACACACCACCACTTTAGGCTGCAACACCAAAGCACGCGCAATGCCTACGCGCTGTCTTTGCCCGCCAGAAAATTCATGCGGATATTTTTGCATATCTGCTTCAGTTAAGCCAACACGTTTAAGCATGGCGATTACTTTTTTCTGCTGCTCAGCCGCGCTGCCTAGCTGATGAATCAACAAACCTTCACCTACAATTTCGCCCACTTTCATGCGTGGATTCAGCGATGCAAATGGGTCTTGAAACACCATTTGCAAGTTTTTTCGCACAGCCCTTAGTGCTGCGCCATCCAATTTTGCGAGGTCTTGACCCGCAAAAAGTACTTCGCCGCTATCCAAGGGTTGCAATTGTAACAGACAACGTGCCAACGTGGATTTACCACTGCCAGATTCCCCTACTACCGCCAACGTTTTACCTTGGCTTAAACTGATGCTAACGTCATCTAAAGCCTTAACTAAGGTCGTGCCAAAGCCAAATTTTCCGCTACGCTGCGTGTAAGTTTTAACCAAATGATTGGCTTGCAGAATAACACTGCTCACGCTGCAACCTCATCATTCAACCAAGCATAATCAATCGGCTTCAGCGGTTTTTTACCCTCTGCATCTGGCACACACGCTAGCAAGGCTTTAGTATAAGGGTGTTGCGGGTTACCAAGCACTTCATCTTTGGTGCCAGATTCTACAATCTCACCGCGAAACATCACCACTACATTATCTGCAATATCTGCCACTACGCCAAAATCATGAGTAATAAATAACATGCCCATATTCATGCGCGTTTTTAAGTCATCTAAAAGCTTGAGTATTTGCGCCTGCACCGTCACATCCAACGCAGTAGTTGGCTCATCAGCAATGAGCAATAATGGCTCACAAGCAATGCTCATGGCAATCATCACGCGCTGTCGCTGGCCACCAGAAAGCTCATCAGGGTAACTATTGGCGCGGCTTGGAGGAATGCCGACCAACGCTAACAAACTAGCGACTTTAGCTTTTAAATTTGTATTTTTAAGGCCTAAATGCGCCGTCAGGCTTTCACCAATTTGATAACCTACCGTTAGTACAGGGTTCAGCGAAGTCATAGGTTCTTGAAAAATCATGGCAATTTTAGCGCCGCGTATTTTTTGTAAACTTGCAATATCTAGCTTAGTTAAATCTTGCACGCCAACTTTGCCGTCATTAAACAATACTTCTCCGCTATTAAGTTGCAGTTGTTTAGACAACAAGCCCATTACCGAAAGCGCAGTTAAACTTTTTCCACTGCCAGATTCACCCACCACACAAGTGGTTTTGCCCGCCTCAATGCTAAAGCTCACATCATTTACCAATAAACGCGTTAGCGCTTTTTTGGGCGAAATGCTCACATGCGAAAGCTGCAATAAAGGCGTGGCGTGATCAGTCATCTAGCTATTCAATATTGTAAACAATGGTCACAACAACACGGGCAGTTTTTGCAATGGTCGATTTATCATAAACACCGCCATAGCTATCATCGCCTGCATCACCGCCCACGGGCAATATGTAAAATGCGCCTTGGCTCGCTGATTTCATTACACCTACTTTAACGCCATCTTGCTTCACAAATTCAGTGGCGCGACTACGCGCATTTTTAGTTGCATCTGCAATTAAAGACATTTTTATATTTTCTAAATCACTCACCAAGTATGAAGGAGCTGAAGCGCTCACTGGGTGATTTTCTGACCGCAATTGCAGCAACGCCTTGTTTGCGCTAGTAATTTTATTTAACTCTTTTGTCGCCACGCGTATACTTTGATAGGCATCAAAACCATTTTGCACTTGGCGTGGCTGGTCTTTTACAAATATCTCTTCGTAATGTGGGCTCAGCGTTTCAACATCGGCGCTCCACGTAGTTGCCGCCAAACCTTGTTTTAGCAAAAATTCTTCTACTACTTTGCGTTCAATTGCGAGTGTTTCTAATGCGTCCGCTTGCGTGGGTTGCGCAACACCAATCGTTAATACCCACTCAGCAGAATCCGCCTTAATCGGCTTTTCTGCTAAGCCTTTTACGGTAATTGTCTGCTGACCAGACATCGCACGCTTGCCCTGCACACCTAATATAAAAGCAGAAGCTGACATACCAATCGCTAACAAAATACCTAGCGCGGCTAAGCCCTTAAATAAATTATTTTGTTCGTTCATGGTGAATTTTCCTTAACTTTTACTATTAGTTATGCTTGTAGTTATATTTGCAATCGCAGCTTCTATTCCACATTGCTGCTGCGCGCCAGCGCCTAACATCGGTTTTAAAGTGACTACGTTATTCGCCACTTCATCATCACCCAAAATCAATGAAAAACGTGCACCGCTTCTATCTGCTTTTTTCATTTGCGATTTAAAACTGCCGCCACCTGCGTGCAAAACCACTTGAATATTGGCATTGCGAAGCTGCTCTGCAATGCTAAACGCTGCTTGTTGTGCTTGTTCACCCACATTCACTAAATACACATCGGGCGCTACATTTGCAGTAATACCATATTCTTGCATCAACAAAAATACCCGCTCTAAGCCAATGCCAAAGCCACACGCAGGCGTTGCATCGCCACCTAAACGTTCAACCAAACCATCATAACGACCACCGCCCGCAATGGTACCTTGCGCGCCTAATTTAGTCGTTACCCATTCAAATACAGTACGATTATAATAATCCAAACCACGCACCAATCGCGCATTGATTAAATACGCCACGCCTGCCGCATCTAATAACTTACATAGACTATCAAAGTGCGTACGCGTTTCCTCACCTAAACTGTCAATCAACTTAGGTGCGGCTTCACACATCGCTTGCATGCGTGGATTTTTAGTATCTAAAATTCGTAGTGGATTCGTATGCAGACGGCGTTTGGCATCTTCATCGAGTAAATCCGCATGTTGCTCAAAATATTGAATCAGTACTTGTCGATATTCCGCACGCTCATGTGCATCGCCAATGCTGTTAATTTGCAATTGCACGTCAACAATGCCTAGCTCGCGCCACAACCGCGCCAGCATTACAATTTGCTCAGCATCCACTTCAGGCGCACTAAATCCAAATGCTTCTACACCAATTTGGTGAAACTGCCGCTGACGGCCTTTTTGTACGTTTTCGTGCCGAAACATCGCACCGCTATACCACAGCCGCACTGAGCCATTATAAGTAAGATTACTTTCAATCACCGCACGTACGCAACCTGCCGTGCCTTCTGGGCGCAAAGTAAGTTTATCGCCATTGAGCGCATCTTCCCAAGCGTACATTTCTTTTTCAACAATATCTGTATGCTCACCAACAGAACGCACAAATAAATCAGTTGGTTCAACCAACGGCATCCGAATATTTTGATAGCCATATTGCGCTAACACGCGGCGTGCAGTATCTTCTAACTTAAACCACAGCGGTGTGGCTTCAGGCAAAATGTCGTAAAAGCCTTTAATACTTTGAAATTTATCTGCCATTTTTATAATTTTAATTGTTTAAATTGTGTTGTTATTAACTACGAGAAAAAAATAATGCTCTGAGAGCAAGCATCCATGCGGTTTGCAGGGCATAGCAATGAATGTGTGCTATTTTTATTAAGATAAATCATGTTAAATCGATTGAATTGGAATCACTTTAGGGGCGGCTGAAACAGCATGCAATTTTCCACCTAGCACGTAATTTTTTTGCACATACGCCTCAACAATCGCCTGAAACTCCTGTGCAATATTGTCGCCTTTGAGGGTAACGGTTTTTTCGCCGTCAACAAACACAGGTGCAACTGGCGTTTCACCTGTGCCAGGCAAGCTGATGCCAATATTGGCCAACTTTGATTCACCTGGGCCATTGACCACACAACCCATCACTGCCACGCTCATATTTTCAACGCCAGGGTAATCTTTGCGCCAAACAGGCATTTGGTTACGCAAATAGCTTTGAATTTGCATGGCGAGTTCTTGAAAGTATGTTGATGTTGTCCGCCCACAGCCTGGGCAAGCCGTGACTAATGGCGTAAATGAACGGATGCCCATCGTTTGCAAAATCTCTTGCGCCACAATCACTTCTTTAGTGCGCGATTCATTGGGTTCTGGCGTTAAAGAAACACGTATTGTGTTGCCAATACCTTGCTGTAGAAGCAATGCCAGCGCGGCTGTAGAGGCCACAATGCCTTTGCTGCCCATGCCAGCTTCAGTTAAACCTAAGTGCAATGGGTAGTCGCTACGCGTGGCAAGCTCAGCATACACTTTAACTAAATCTTGCACATTACTGACCTTGCAAGAAATGATAATTTGGTTCGGCGATAAGCCAATATCCACGGCTTGCTGCGCGCTTTCTAAGGCAGATTGAATGAGCGCTTCGCGCATCAATTCGTCAGATGATAACGGCTCAGCAAGTTTGGCATTTTCATCCATCATGCGCGCCATTTTGGCTTGGTCTAAACTACCCCAATTCACACCGATGCGCACGCATTTTTTATATTGAATCGCGGCCTCTATCATCGCCGCAAACTGCTCATCGCGCTTAGAACCCTTGCCAACATTACCTGGGTTAATGCGATATTTGGCTAAAGATTCTGCACAATCAGGATACGCCGCAAGTAATTTGTGGCCGTTGTAATGAAAATCACCCACTAATGGCACGTTGCAACCCATTGCATCTAATCCGCGACGAATATTGCCCACTTGTGCTGCTGCTTCTGGCGAATTTACAGTAATACGCACCACTTCAGAGCCCGCCTGCCACAACTCAAACACTTGTTTAATGGTGGCTTGTGCGTCTGCGGTATCTGTATTGGTCATGCTCTGTACTACCACGCTAGATTGCTGTGAGCCAGCTAAACCGCCACCCACAGGCACATGCGCTATCATTACTTGCAGGGTATTACGAGGATGCTTAAGAATAGAAAGACTCAAAATTACTCCAAAGTAATGCGTGCAACATTGTTTTTAGTGGCACGTGATAAATCTACTGGCTGGCCTAAAAATGTAAGCGATGTAGCTTTCGCATTACCTATGTGTAATTTGAATGGCGGTAAACCATCAAAACCATCCGTGCTATTAGCAGCCAACACTTTCTCAAAAACTACTGCACCAGATTTATCCGTCACACGCACCCAAGTTTCTTCAGAAACCGACATGTTCACACTTTTAATTGCCGCAATGGCTTTGTCAGTTTTTAGGCCACTATTAACAGCACTCGTCGCAGCGGGCACAACTGGTGGCGCTGCTTGCATTTGGGCTGTATTAACAGCTTTTTCTTTTAAAGTTTTAAAATCTACAGCAGCGTCTTTTACCACTGGAGAAACAACGGCTGCCAAGGCCTGCGCAGCATCTAAATTTTGATTCGCTTGGTTTTTGGTGGCTTGCGCAGTATCGGGAATGACCGCCACAGCGCCTGCACTTGGCGCTTCATTCGTGCTTAAGGGCGTAATCGATTCAGCCAAACGCTCGGCTGCAGGCAAGGCGATTTCTGGTAATGGCATTGGTGTAGAAGTTGCATTTTCAATGCTAGTCGCATCTACATTTTCAGCCGCTTTGTTTGCTTGTTTCGAAAAAAAATCCGTATATAAAAACCAAGCAAGTATAGGTAATAATATTAAAACCACCGCAGCAATATATTTGAACCAAGGCGTACTAGACTCTCTCAACATCACTTGGCGCGTGGATGTTTGCACAGTGAGTATATTGGGCGTAGCTTCTGGCACGCGCGCACGGTAGCTTTCTAACAAAGGCTCAGCGTCTAGCTCAAGCATACGCGCATAATTACGGATGAAACCCCGCGTAATCATTGCTTGCGGCAAATTAGCAAAGTCATTATTTTCTAATGCATTAATTTGCTTAATGCTCAAGCGCAAATTATTCGACACATCTTTTTGAGTAAGATTTTTGGCATTTCTAGCGGAAATAAAAATTTCCCCCAATGGATCATACTGTACAGTAGCGCTAGCAATTACTTCATCAGTCATGATTAAGCCCCGCTTTGTAATAACTTAGCTTGTTCTGATTCTGGATATTGACGCCTTAATTGTAGCGCATAACTAGCCTCAGCATCTTTAGCACCTACAGCACGCTCAATTTGAACCGCAAGCCACAAAATTTCAGGCCCTGGCTGGCCAAGCAATGTGTTTTGTAACGTTTTTTTTGCGGCTGCTGCATCATTACGTTTGAGCTGTAGTGATGCAAGCTGATAAGCTGCTACTCTTGACAAAGGCTCAAGCTGCAAAGCGCGCTGTAAATAATTTTCAGCACTTACTGAATCTTTTTTGCGTGTAGAACAAATGGCTGCATTGGTATATGCCATAGCTGGCGTGGCATACAATGGGTTCTTAACTGCAGCTAAAAACTCTGTAATCGATTCATCAAATCTACTTCTAGCACACAAAAAACTACCGTAATTATTATGCGCCTCTGAATTTGAAGGCTCTAGCTGTATTGCCTGCCTAAAGTTAGCGTCTGCAACATCATCTCTACCTAGCTCAGCATTGACCAAACCTAAACCATTAAATGCAGATGCAAAACTAGGGTCTATTTTCGTGGCGTGTGTAAATTCTTCTAAGGCAATTTCAAATTGCTTTTGTTGAAAATATACTGCACCTAAATCAGTATGCGCACGCGCACGCGCTGTTAAATTTTCAGCATCTTTTGCTTGTTGCTGCTGATTTACGCAGCCAAAACTAATCAAGCCAATAATACATAACAATATACTTAACCTAAAACTTACTAAGTAATTTCCTGCCGTATCGCGCATATTAAAACCTCTTTAAATTGCTTCAATTGGAATTCTATTGGCCGTACGCTTTGTTTTATCCAACACCTTACCAGCCAATTGGCCACACGCTGCATCAATATCCTCGCCACGTGTTTTACGCACGGTTACCACATAACCCGCTTGCATTAAAATATCACGAAACACCCGAATATGGCTGGCTTTAGAGGTTTGGTAACCACTATTAGGAAAAGGATTAAACGGGATTAAATTGAATTTACAAGAGACATTTCTCACCACTTCAAGCAATTGATGCGCGTGTTCAGCGGTATCATTCACGCCATCCAGCATTACATATTCAAAAGTTACAAAGTCTCGCGGCGCTTTTTCTAAATAGCGATTACATGCTGCCATTAACTCTTTTAGCGGGTATTTTTTGTTAATAGGCACAATCACATCACGAAGCGCGTCGTTAGGCGCATGCAAGCTCACCGCTAGCGCTACAGGGCAATCTTCTTTTAATCTATCCATCGCTGGCACTAGGCCGCTAGTTGATAGCGTCACGCGGCGGCGGCTTAAGCCATACGCATTGTCATCAAGCATAATTTGCATGGCGGTAACTACGTTATCGTAGTTGGCCAATGGCTCGCCCATGCCCATCATGACTACATTGCTAATAATGCGCTCACCCGCTGGCAGCAGCTCATAGCCTGGCTCTTGGCGTAATGATTGATTAGCAATGGCAAGCTGGCCAATAATTTCTGCCACGCTTAAATTTCGGTTAAAGCCTTGTGCGCCCGTGCTGCAAAATGTGCATGCTAGTGCACAGCCCACTTGGCTAGAGATACACAGCGTACCTCTGTCATCTTCGGGTATAAATACGGTTTCAATACTATTGGCGGTGTCTGTACCAATTAGCCATTTGCGTGTGCCATCGTTAGACACTTGCTCTAACTGCACAGTAGGTAACGTTATTTCAGATTCAATTGCCAGTTTTTCACGTAACACTTTGGCAATATCGGTCATTTGTTCAAAATCATGCACGCCAAAACGATGCATCCAGCGCATCAACTGCTTGGCGCGAAAAGGCTTCTCGCCGATACTTGCAAAGTAATCGGCGAGTTGTGCTTGATTGTAATTGAGTAAATTGATCAACTACTTAACCTTACAAATTAACCAAAAAAGTATTTAATTTCAATCGCAGCATTCTCAGCTGAATCTGAACCATGCACAGCATTAGCATCAATGCTTTCAGCAAAATCTGCACGAATCGTGCCTGCTGCTGCCTCTTTAGGATTAGTAGCACCCATTAAATCGCGATGTTTCAAAACAGCATTTTCGCCTTCAAGCGCAGTAATCATTACTGGGCCAGAAATCATAAATTTAACTAAATCTTTAAAAAATGGACGTGCCGCGTGCACAGCGTAAAAGCCTTCAGCATCCGCTTGGCTCAGTTGCGTCATTTTTGCTGAAACAATTTTTAAACCCGCATTTTCAAAACGTGTGTAAATTTGACCAATCACGTTTTTTGCCACTGCGTCTGGTTTGATAATGCTAAGGGTGCGTTCTACTGCCATGTGAAACTCCAATAAAATAACAATTAAAAATAACTACTTACAAAGTGCAACAGATTACCATTTTTAGCAGTTTTGATAAACCATCAATTTGTAGAAATTTGTAATTACGGGCTATCTTGATGAAAAATACAACGCCGTAGATACCGCTATGCTTCATCAAGACTACACTGTCATTCTGACGAAGGTCAGAATCTCGCAACTCGCAGGCAATAAGTGGCAACGGCGCAAGATCCTGAAATAAATTCAGGATGACAGTTCTGCGAGCCAATATCCATGCGGGTGCTGGCGGCATTGTTTGAATATTAAAAAAAATCAATCACCTTGCGTCATTCTGAGCATTAAGAGGACAACACGGCTTTTTCATCCATGTAAAATACTGGTTACTTTAAAAAGTTATGATTTAGTAACGCCATAAAAAAATAAAGGGCTAGCCATTGGCTAACCCTTTGATTTATTTGGTAGGCAGTACCAGATTCGAACTGGTGACCTCTTGGATGTCGACCAAGCGCTCTAACCAACTGAGCTAACCGCCTTTATTTTGAATAGCCACTTTCGCTGAACCCTCACACTGAAAATGGCTTAACTTAAAACTGTGCGCGATTTTAGCTGATTGTCTCCTTTGAAGCAAACGAGAAAGGCTATAATGGTGGATGTTATCTCAATATTTGGCACAAAATTCCTTTGAGCAGTTAAGCAAACTTACTGAGCATGGTTTTTGTGTGATGGATAATTTTTTGCCTAACGCTTCAATTTTGGCATTGGCGAATGAAATATCCGCTTTAAATAATGTCGCTAAAATGCATGAGGCAGGTACTGGGCAGGTGAAAGTAAGCCTTAATAAAGCCTTACGTGGTGACTCAATTTACTGGCTAAACGAGCTTGATGCAAGCGCTGCTCAACTGGTTTATTTTAAGCAAATGGCGCTATTGCGAAGTGACTTAAATCAGCATTTGTATTTAGGCCTATTTGCGTTAGAAAGCCATTTAGCGCTTTACCCAATCGGCGCTGGTTATAAGAAGCATATTGATCGATTTAAAATAAATCACACGCGTGTTACTGATCAATCTGTGCGCCAAATTAGCTGTATTTTATATTTAAATCAAGGTTGGCTTGAAGATGATGGCGGGGAATTACGGCTTTACCTTAATCAAGATGACGCAATCAATGCGCCTGAATTAACGATTAAGCACCTTGATATTGCCCCTATCAGCGGCAGATTGGTCATGTTTTTATCTGATACTTTTTACCATGAAGTTTTGCCCGCCAATAAAGCTAGAATGAGCCTTACGGGCTGGTTTTTAACACGACAGTAGTTTGTTTTAAGCTATTCAATAAATCTGGGCTCGCATAGCCATCTGCTGGCAAATGTTGCTCTAACTGATAAGCCCGAATGGCAGCCTGTGTTTGCTTACCAGGAAAACCATCAGGCTCACCAGCATCGAAGCCTTGTGCATTAAGTGCAGTTTGCAATTCAAACATTTGTGCAAATGTTAATGCACCGACTTCAGCATATTTACCACCCAAAATTGGTGGCTCATCGTTAATACGCTTAGCTAATTGCGCAACAGACAATGCATAGTTGATTGAACGGTTCCAATCCATAACAGCATCAAAATTATCAAACACCATAAACGCTGGGCCGCGCCAGCCTTGGGGCAGCACAATAGCAGCTTGTGCGTTTGTGTTTGGCAAAGCCGTCACCAGCTTAGCAATTGGCTTGTATGCCGCTTGAATGAGACGAGGTTTACTTTTTTTTGTTTTAATTTTTTTTGTGGATTTTTTAGTTGCCATCAAACGGTTGTTTGTTGAGCTGTCAAAGTCTTGCGCCACCTTCACACCCAGCTCAACCCATTCTGAAAGCGGTTTTCTCAAAACAAATTGCGCATTTTGCCACTCAAAATTAGCAGGTAATTGCACTTCTACCATGGCGGGTTCGCCTTTTTGCCAGCCTACTTGCGACAAATAATTTGCTGCAGAAGTAAAAGCATCAGCTGGTGAATTCACAATATCAATACGCCTATCACCATCACCATCTACCGCGTAGGTCATAAAAGTTGTAGGCATAAACTGCATATTGCCAAATGCACCTGCCCACGAGCCGCGAAATTGCTCAACATCGGCATGACCCGCATCAATCATCCGCATGGCATCTAATAATTGGTTACGGAAAAAACTTGCGCGTCTACCGTCATAAGCCAATGTTGCAAGGGCTGAAAGCGTATCAACATTACCTTGGTTGCCGCCATAGTTAGTTTCCATACCCCAAAATGCAAGCAATATGTTTTTTGGTACGCCATATTGCGCTTCTACCTGATTAAGCACAATTTCATGCTCTGCCAATAGTTCACGGCCGCGCGCAATTTTGCGGGCATCCACCCGTTTTTGGTAATAATCTAAAAATGGACTAATAAACTCTGGCTGCGCCAAATCGAGCTTGATGATATTAGGCAATATCTCAATATGCCCAATAGTCGCGCTGGCAGTTTTTTCTGAAATGCCCGCGCTCAGCGCCTCTTGCTTTAAGTCAATGAGCCAGGTATTAAAATCTTCTTTGGGCAAAATAGCATTTGCAAAAGTGACATTAGAAAACAATATCAAGCAAATAATAAGTAGCCGCATATTAAACATGTGGGCTTGTAGTCTTTGTCGCGAAATAATCGGTCAATAAGGCTTGATAACCTGCTTGATAATCTGGATATTGCAAAGTAAAACCAGTGCTTAACATGGCTTGATTGCTCAAGCGCTTGCCGCCTTTAATAGGCGATATTTCAGCTGATAGTTGATTGTTTAGCTGCCTAGCAATCCAAGTTAATACTTCATATTGTGATACTGGTTTTGAGTCTGTCACAATATAACAATGGCTTAACGCTTGGCTTGCTAACACTTTTTTGACCAAAAAAACCATAAAAGCAGCTGCATCATCACGGTGAATTCGGTTAGTCCAACCATTTTGTGCTGGCCAATTCTCAGGAAAGGTTTTGAGCGCGGCAGCTAAGTTAATCATGCGCAATCGGCCTGCGCCATAAATGCCTGACAGCCTTAATATTGTACTTTTACAGGGGATATTTTTAAGTAAGTTTTCTGCTTCAAGTAGGCGCGCTCCACCAAAATCTGCAGGCAAGGCTTCAACAGTTTCATCTAAAAGCACATCTTTTTCTTGACCATACACGCGGGTGCTAGACACAAAAAATACATGTTGCAGTGCAGAGTTTTTTGCCTGCGTTGCCAACACATTTCGCAAGCCATCAACATAAGCGGCTTGATATTGCTCGTCAGTTTGACCATTTGCGGCAACACAATAAATAAGGATTTCTGGCTGAATTTCGTTAAGCTGGTGAAGTGTTGTTGGCGCGGTAACATCTGCTTGAATAACGCTAACACCAGCTAATTGAGTGGCGCTACGCCTAACGCCGATAACGTGAATGTCAAATTGCGCAAGTTGGCTGGCAACTGCTCCTCCTAAATCACCACAACCAACTATCATTACCTTAGACATGAATCTACACTACAATCTGCAAGTAATTTTCGGCAAAAAACAGAGCAACGATGGTTTTTCCATCAGTAATTTCGCCATTTTTTATCATGTTCATACAATCTGCAAAGTTTATTTCAAACACTTCTAAATGCTCGTCATCATCGCGCTTATGCGCACCAGCACTTAAACCACTTGCAAGATACATGTGAATCACTTCATTAGAATAACCAATACATGGGTGCTGAAGCCCAAGCTTTACCCAGTTGCTTGCGGTGTAGCCCGTTTCTTCTAACAATTCACGTTGGCCAGTAAGCAAAATATCTTCGCCTGCGTCTATCTTACCCGCTGGCAGCTCGATAAATACTTGGTGTAAAGGATAGCGGAATTGTCGCTCAAGCACCACATTGCCATTGGGTAGCAGAGGCACTATCACAACGGCACCTGGGTGCATTACATATTCGCGCTGGCTAATATTAGCATTGGGCAAGCGCACTTGGTCGCACATAACTGTAAGCATGCCACCTGCAGCAATGGTTTGAGTGCTAATGCAATGTTCGGTTAAATCCATGTGTTAAAAGCATGTGTTAAAAGCATGTGTTAAAGTAAGTATTCAGATTCCATTTAATGGAATAAGCTTATTTAAATGGCCGCAACACTAAATGTGTCGCACTTTCTAATATCGCCCACGCTTAAACCTTGGTTAAACCAGCGCACTCTCTGTTGCGAGGTACCATGCGTAAAACTATCTGGCACGGCATAACCCTGCGCTTGTTTTTGCAATGCGTCATCACCAATCGCAGCTGCGGCCGTCATGGCTTCTTCTACGTCACCAGCTTCTAAAATACGGTTTGCACCATCTGCATGGTGCGCCCACACGCCAGCATAGCAGTCGGCTTGCAATTCTAATCGCACAGAATATTGATTTGCTTGCGCTTTGCTGCTCGCACTTTGTTGCGCTTGTTGCACTTTATCTGAAATGCCTGTGACGTTTTGAATATGATGCCCAACTTCATGCGCAATCACATATGCTTGCGCAAAGTCACCAGGCGCATGAAAACGGTTTTTCATTTCATTGTAAAAGCTTAAATCAATATACACTTTTTGGTCACCTGGGCAATAGAATGGTCCCATCGCAGCTTGGCCAGAACCGCATGCGGTAGGCGTTTGGCCGCTAAATAACACTAATTTTGGTGCTGGATATTGTTGGCCTGAGGCTGCAAATACTTTGCCCCAAGTATCTTCGGTGCTACCAAGCACTTTGGCTACGAACTTGGCCATTGGGTCATCCGCAGGAATCGCTTGTGCTTCTACAGGCGCGTCTTGCTGCATGCCTTGGCCGATATTTAACACTACAGATGGATCAACCCCAAAATACATCGCCACTAGCGCCATCGCGATAGTGCCTATACCAATACCGCCTGCGCGCCCTCCTGGCATACTCAAGCCGCGGCGATCTTCTACATTACTGCTTTCACGTTCGTCATCTAAGCGCATGGTTCACCTCTACAAGCATTTTAGTTTTAAATAAGTGGTATTAGCAGTCATCATGTAGCACTAAATTTCTGAAGTTGGCGTACTAACTTAAACTTTTAGTAATCGCAAAACCACATAATTCTAGCAATATTTCTGGCATAACACCTAATGCAATCAAAGCAATCACATTTAAGCTTAATATCACTCGCATTTCAAGAGGCGCAACTATTGGGTTGTGGTCATTGGGCGCTTCAAAATACATATACCAAACCACACGCAAGTAATAAAATGCGCCAATACACGCCATGATTGCCGCAAACACAACCAGCCACATATAGCCAGCTTGAAACGCGGCTTGCAACACACTAAATTTAGCAATAAACCCCACCGTAAACGGAAAACCCATCATGCTTAACATGACAATCATCAATAAAAATGCATACCAAGGACTACGTTGATTGAGCCCTTTTAGGTTTTCTAATTGGTCGGCCTCAAAGCCTTTACGAGATAGTAGCAAAATCATGCCAAAGCCAGCCAGTGTCATTAGCACATAACTCGCGACATAAAACATGGCTGAAGATAAGCCATTCATACTCGCGCTAAATACACCAAATAAAATAAAACCCACATGTGAAATGGTTGAATAAGCCAACATGCGCTTTAAATTGGTTTGCGCAATGGCGGTAATGTTACCGATGATAATAGATAATACCGCCATCATAATCAACATTTGTTGCCATTCCACTACCATGGCTTGTGTGCCTAAACCTTGCGCCAGCAGACGTATCACCATAGCGAATGCGGCAAATTTGGGCACAGAGCTAATGAGCATGGTCACTGCTGTAGGTGAGCCTTCATAGACATCTGGCACCCACATTTGAAAAGGCACTGCGCCTAGCTTGAATGCAATACCTGACACAATAAACACCAAGCCTAAAATCAACACTGAGTTTGCTTTTTGGCTCATTAAAGTGCTTTGTATTTCGGCAATATTTAAGCTACCCGTTGCACCATAAATCATACTCATGCCATATAGCAACATGCCTGAAGCTAATGCGCCGAGTACAAAGTACTTCATTGCGGCCTCTGTGGCACGTGCATTGTCGCGGTCAAGCGCTACTAAAGCGTACAAGCTTAACGATAACAGCTCTAAGCCTATATACAGCGTAAGCATGCTTTGGCCTGAAATCATAATCATCATGCCTAGCACGGAAAATAGCACTAAGGCATAAAACTCACCGCGATACATATTGCGTTGTTGTATATATTGACGGCTATAGACAAAAATAAGCGCAGTACCAATATACGTCATCAATTTTAGTATATCTGCCAAACTGTCATCTACAAAAGTGTTGGTAAATGCATAACCCACGCTTGGCACATAGGTCATCAATGTGGCACATACTGCGGCTAACAAGGTAGCCTGAGCCAGTATATAAAGCACAATACGGTTGGCTGGTTTGATAAAAAAATCTGCCAATAAAATCAACATTGCCATACTAACAACAATGATTTCAGGTAAGGCGGTAATGAGATCGTAACTTATATTTTGCATAGCTTATAAACCTGCGCCTACTGCGATTTTACTTTGCGCAAATAGTGAAAGAAGATGTGTAACTGTGGCATTGGTCATGTCGGTCAGCGGTTGCGGGTAGATACCTAAAGCTAGTACCAATACAGCCAATATTGCCAATATTAAAAATTCACGCTTATTCAGGTCTTTTAAGGCGGCAACGTTTTCATTCGCCACTTCACCATAAAACACACGTTTTACCATCCAAAGTGTATAAGCTGCGCCAAATATCAAGGTGAATGACGCTAAGAATGCATACCAAAAGTTGGTTTGCACCGCACCTAAAATTACCATAAACTCCCCTACAAAACCCGAAGTTCCTGGCAAGCCGCTATTGGCCATGGCAAACAACACGGCAAACGCTGCAAACATCGGCATCGTATTCGCCACGCCGCCATAAGACTCAATTTGACGGCTATGCATACGGTCATACAACACACCTACACTCAGAAACATGGCGGCTGAAATGAAGCCGTGTGACACCATTTGCACAATGGCGCCTTCTAGCCCTAAATTATTGAAAATAAAGAAGCCTAGTGTCACAAAACCCATATGAGAAATAGATGAATAGGCAATCAGCTTTTTCATGTCCTTTTGCACAAGCGCAACCAAGGCAATATACACAATGGCAATCAATGACAAAGTAATCATAAAACCAGATAAATAGCGTGCGGCATCTGGTGCAATTGGCATGGCAAACCGTAAAAAACTATACCCGCCAAGTTTTAATGCAATTGCCGCCAACACCACAGAACCGCCCGTTGGCGCCTCTACGTGGGCATCTGGCAGCCAAGTATGCACTGGCCACATGGGAATTTTTACAGCAAAAGCGGCAAAGAATGCTAAAAATACAAATATTTGTACATTCAATGCCATCGGCAATTTATAAAATTCCGTAACATCAAAACTACCTGTACTTAAATATAGGTAAATAAATGCGACCAACATTAACAATGAGCCGAGCAGCGTGTATAAGAAGAATTTAATCGTGGCATACACACGATTTGGCCCGCCCCAAATACCAATAATCAGAAACATCGGTATCAGCATCGCCTCCCAAAATACGTAATATAAAATCGCATCTAGGGCACTAAATACTCCTATCATTAGGCCACTCATAATCAAGAAAGAAGCCATGTATTGCGCCACACGATTTTCTATCACTTCCCAAGCTGAAATAATCACAATCACCGTGGTAAAGCTCGTAAGTAAGATTAAAGGTACAGCTAAGCCATCAACCCCTAGGCGGTAATAAATATTAAATGCGGGAATCCAGCTGAATGCTTCGGTGAACTGAAAGCCACCCTCTGAAAAATTAAAATGCACATAGAGTGGAATTGTCACAAGAAAACTAAGCACACCGCTAAACAAAGCAAACCAGCGTATGGCATTGGGTTTATTTTCATCTGCTGTTGCTAGCAAAATAGCACCCAGCAAGACGGGCAGCCAAATGGCAAAGCTTAAAAGGTGCTGGTGGAAAAACTGATGGAAATGAGCGAGCATTGTTATACTTTACTTAAGTTTAAACGAGTAAAACGACAGCATGAAAAACACGCCAATAATCATGGCAAATGCGTAGTGATAAATGAGGCCTGTTTGTAACTTACGCACTTTGGTAGAAAGCTTGCCAATGAGGTTTGCCGTGCCGTTGACGATAGCGCCATCTATAAGTTTCACATCACCAATTTGCCAAAGCTTGTTACCAATAAAGAGTGAACCCGCCGCAAATACGCGCTCATTAAAGCTATCAAAGCCATATTTATTTTCCAAAATTCGATTGATAACTGAAAATTTTGTTTGAATTTTCGCTGGAATATCAGGCCGTTTCATGTAGAAAACCCAAGCTGTAAATACACCTGAAGCTGCCAATACAAAGGGCAGCGTCATTAAACCATGCAATGCCATACCTACCGCAGAATGGTAAATAGCATGCCAATGATGCGTAAGCGCATGCATGGCTGGGTGCGCGGCAGAATCAACAGTAATTACGCCTTTAAAAAACTCACCAAATAACATCGGCTCAATTGCAAAATAGCCAATCGCCAATGAAGGAATCGCCAATAAAATGAGTGGTAATTTAATCACCCAGCCTGGCTCGTGCGGATTTTCAGTTGGGCTTAAACCATGATGATTATGCGCATCGTGTTCATCATCGTGATGTGCGTCATGCTTTACGTCACGCCATTTTTCAGCACCGTGGAATACTAAGAAGTACATACGGAAACTATAGAACGCCGTGACAAATACGCCAATTAACACGGCGATATACGCAAATGGGCTAACTGAAAGCGTAGATGCTTTAACGGCTTCAATAATACTGTCTTTTGAGTAAAAACCTGATAAAAATGGTGTGCCAATCAGTGCTAGTGAACCAATTAACGAAGTAATCCAAGTCACTGGCATGTATTTTTTAAGGTTACCCATATTGCGAATATCTTGGTCGTGGTGCATACCCATGATGACTGAGCCTGCACCTAAGAATAGCAAAGCTTTAAAGAACGCGTGCGTCATTAGGTGGAATATCGCCACTGAATAAGCGGATGCACCAAGCGCAACCGTCATATATCCTAATTGTGAAAGCGTTGAATACGCCACCACACGTTTAATGTCGTTTTGAATAACGCCCAAAAAGCCCATAAATAACGCAGTTATTGCGCCGATAATCATCACAACAGAAAGCGCGGTATCAGACAATTCAAACAAGGGCGACATACGTGCCACCATGAAAATACCTGCTGTTACCATGGTTGCTGCGTGAATTAAGGCTGAAATCGGCGTTGGGCCTTCCATAGAATCTGGCAGCCACACATGCAGCGGCACTTGCGCAGATTTACCCATCGCGCCAATAAATAGTAAGATGCAAGTCACCGTCATTAACGACCATTGCATGTTGCCAATTAAGTTAATTTTCACATCTGCCATTTGTGGCGCAACTGAAAATACAGCGGCATAATCTAAACTACCAAAGTGAAATAACACCAAACCAATGCCTAGCAAAAAGCCAAAATCGCCTACGCGATTAACTAAAAAAGCTTTCAAATTGGCGTAAATAGCTGTTGGGCGCGTGTACCAAAAACCAATAAGCAAGTATGAAACCAAACCAACCGCTTCCCAGCCAAAGAATAATTGCATGAAGTTGTTAGACATCACCAACATCAACATGGCGAAAGTAAACAATGAAATATAGCTAAAGAAGCGCGCATAGCCCTTATCTTCCGCCATATAGCCGATGGTGTAGATATGCACCATAAGCGAGACAAACGTGACCACCACCATCATCATTGCACTTAAGCGGTCGATTAAAAACCCAATTTCAAAGGTAAAGTTGCCGCTTTTTAACCAAGAATACACAGTTTCGTTATACGGTGCGCTCACCATAGCGTCTTTAAGCACATAAACAGACAAGCCAAACGAGGCGCCAACGCCCAATATGGTCAAAACATGTGCCATTGCACGTGGCATAAGTTTGCCGAACAGGCCAACCAACACTGCCGCTAATAATGGCAATAAAGGAATAGCTAAATAAATTTGTTGCATGGTCATTGGTAAATATTAGCCTTTTAATGAATCAAGGTCATCCACGTTAATTGTGCGTAAATTTCTGAATAACACGACCAAAATAGCCAAACCAATGGCTGATTCTGCTGCCGCAACTGTAAGTATAAAAAACACAAATACTTGGCCAGCAATGTCATGCAAATAATGTGAAAATGCAATGAAATTAAGGTTTACCGCCAACAACATCAGCTCAATTGCCATCAATAAAATAATCACATTTTTACGATTTAAGAAAATGCCAATCACGCTGATTGCAAATAAAAATGCGCCTAACATAAGATAATGAGATAAACCGACCATTATTTAGCCTCCTCTGTTGGCACAACTATTACGTCTATTTTTTCAACCGTAGCATCCATTTTCAAAATGCGTAGTCGGTCTTCTTTTTTCACTAACACTTGTTTGGCAGGATCCATAGATTTACTTTCTTTGCGGCTTCTAAGTGTAAGTGCAATAGCCGCCACAATGGCTACCAGCAACACTACGGAGGCTAATTCAAAAGGTAATAAGTAATCGGTATAAAGCACGCGCCCTAGTTCCGCGGTGTTGCTGTAATCTGCCGCATGCGCTACGGGCGCGGCAACTTTATCCACACCAAAATGACGCGTACCAACGATCATCACCATTTCCACGGCCATCAAGCCGCCAACAGGAAGCGCTACAGGTAACGCGTTCCAAAAGCCCTCGCGCAGTTTATCTAAGTTAATATCCAGCATCATCACTACGAATAAAAACAGCACCATTACCGCACCTACATACACCAACACCAACGTAATTGCCAAAAACTCAGCTTCTAATAACAGCCAAATACCTGCGGCGGTAAAAAACGCTAACACCAAATATAGCGCCGCATAAACAGGGTTGCGCGTAATAATCACGTTTATAGCCGCGTAAAGCAAAATAGCCGCAAGTACATAAAATACAATATCGTGAAAAGGTAGGCCAAAAAATGTCATAAATGATGTGTTACCTAAAGTTTTTGTCTAATGCGCGGTCTGCGGCAATTTGCTTTTCATGTTTATCGCCCACTGCCAGCAACATTTCTTTGGTGTAAAGTAAATCGCCGCGTTGTTCACCGTGATAATCAAAAATACGCGTTTCCACAATAGAATCCACAGGACAAGATTCTTCACACATGCCACAAAAAATACATTTAGTTAAATCTATATCGTAACGTGTGGTGCGGCGCGTATTGTCTTCGCGCTGTTCAGATTCAATAGTAATCGCCATAGCGGGGCAAACTGCCTCGCACAATTTGCAAGCAATGCAGCGCTCTTCGCCATTTGGGTAACGACGTAGTGCGTGCAAACCTCTAAAACGCGGTGATTGCGGCGTGCTTTCTTCTGGATATTGCACGGTAATTTTAGGTGCAAAAAAGTAACGCCCAGTGAGTGCCATGCCTTTAAGCAGTTCCCACAGCATTAAGCTTGATAAGGTATTTTTAATTTTGTTGATCATGTTTTAATCAAATAGTCTTAATGAAACAAATAAGCTAATGGTGTTTGCATCATACCGCCTACAAACACAATCCAAACAATGGTAATAGGAATGAATACTTTCCATCCTAGGCGCATAATTTGGTCGTAACGATATCTTGGAAATGTTGCCCTAAACCATAAAAAGAAGAACAATAAAAAGGCAACTTTGGCAAGCAGCCATAAAAAGCTATCAGGAATAAAAGTAAAAGGTGACAACCATCCACCCAAGAACATCAGCGCAGCAAGCATTGAAACTAAAATCATATTGGCGTATTCTGCCAAGAAAAATACCGCGAAGGCCATGCCTGAATATTCCACATGAAAACCTGCCACAATTTCAGATTCGCCTTCAGCCACGTCAAATGGCGCACGGTTTGTTTCAGCCACTGCGCTAATAAAATATACAATAAAGAGCGGAAATAACGGCAAGAAATACCAATGCCAAAATCCACCGCTTTGCCCCATGACGATTTTGCCCAAATTAAGTGAGTTCGCGCACATTAGCACACCCACTAAAGCAAAGCCCATAGCAATTTCGTATGACACAATTTGTGCCGCAGAACGTAATGCGCCTAAAAATGCGTATTTGGAATTGGAAGCCCAACCCGCGATTATCACGCCATAAACAGCCACTGAGGTCATCGCCAAAATGTAAAGTAAGCCAGCATCTACATTTGCAAGCACCATTGTTGCATCAAATGGCACTACCGCCCAAGCTGCGAAAGCTGGTGCAATTGCCAACACTGGGCCTAATAAAAACAAACCTTTATTAGAGGCCGTTGGTACGATAATTTCTTTCATCAACAACTTTATGCCGTCAGCAATTGGTTGTAATAAGCCAAAATAACCCACGCGATTTGGACCAATACGCACTTGCATATAACCGATTACTTTACGCTCAGCCAACGTGAGGTATGCTACAGCACCCATCAAGGGCGCTACTATGGCAACTATTTTAATCAGCGTCCAAGCAGTAATCTGCACAGCAGGCCAATGGCTACCAAACAAATCTGCTAGCCACGCTATCATTTACTCACCGCCTTGCTAATAAACGGGCTAGTTTCTGTATATTTCTCAACCGTAATATCGCCCATTAAATCGCCCAAGCCAGTTGAAGCCTCGTGCGAAGCCGTTACTCGCACACAACCCATCGCCACATGGTTGTCTAAGCGCACTTGCAACACCGCACTACCTTTATCTTGTTTCACTAGTACCGCATCGCCTTCATTGATTCCAAGCGCAGCAATTTGTTCGGCGCGCATACGTGCCATCGGTTGCGTGTTGTATTTAGTTTTTTGCAAAGGTGCTGAACGACGCACAATCGAATCAGACTCATATTGCGGCACTTCACCGATGCGCTGTAAACCTGTTGCTTTAATATTCACCTGAATCTCAACCAACTCTTTTAAGTTGTTATTCAAGCTACGCCACACCACAGTTGAAGGTTTTTCACCGCCAAAAATAGCGTCTTTAACCTGCTCGCTGGTTTCATAATCAAAACCTTGCAAGCCTAAAGTGTTCGCTAAAACGCGCAATACTTTCCAAGCTGGGCGACACTCGCCAAGCGGCTTAACGGCGGCAGTAAAGCTTTGCACACGCCCTTCCATGCTCATAAAAGTGCCTGAAGTTTCAGTAAATGGTGCTATAGGCAACAACACATCCGCATGTTCAAGCGCTTGTGATTTAAACGCAGTGAGTGCAACCACGCATTCAGCTTTTTCCATCGCAGCTTTGGCTAAAGCGGCGTGTTGGCAGTCTAACTCTGGCTCAATATTCAACAACACATAAGCCTTGCGCGGCACTTCAAGCATCGCGCGCGCATGCATTCCAAAAGCGCTAGGCATCACGCCCATTAAATGCATGCCCGTACTATTGGCGGCGGCTGGCAAAATACCGCCTTTAGCACCACTAATACCGCCAATGGCTTCAGCCATGCTGTACATTTCAGTAAAACGCGGATCACTTAAGGCCATATTGCCCAAGAAGATACCTACTCTTGGTGCGACTAAATCGACATCTTTGCCATGCCCAGCCAAGCTTTCCGCCATTGCTTGCGTGTTAGGGCGCACTTTAATTTCTTCTAATAATTTATTGAGCGTTGGCGGTAAACAAAGTGACAAACGCTGCAAACCAGACATAGCTTTTAATATTTGTCCCAACACGTTCACCATATCGTTCGGTCGCACAATCACTTTATGTGCGATGTCCATCAATGGGTCATTGTCTAACGGGCTAATAATAGAGAGTTCTGCGCCATTTGCGACGGCTTTTCGGAAACGTTGCGCCAATAACGGGTGCTCATTGCGCAGGTTAGAGCCAATTACCAAAATGCGGTCTAGCTCCTCAATTTCTTGAATATTACACCCCATCCAAGGCGTACCTACGCGCTTGCCATCTAACCTAAAATCAGTTTGGCGTAAGCGATAATCTACGTTGCCGCAACCTAAGCCGCTGGCTAATTTTTTAATTAAATAGCCTTCTTCCATTGTGCTATTGGGTGAAACAAGTACGCCTAAAGCGTCACTGCCATATTCATTGGTGATGTCTTTTATTTGGCCTGCGGCGAATTCTAGCGCGGTTTTCCAATCGGTTTCTTGCCACTCGCCGTTATGCTTAATCATTGGCACTTTCAGGCGATCTGGGCTATTTAAACCTTCATATGAAAAACGGTCGCGGTCTGACAACCAACATTCGTTAATGCTTTCTTTTTCACGCGGCAACACGCGCATGACTTTGTTATCTTTTACGTGCACTTCAATGTGCGAACCTAGACCATCATGCGGTGCAATGCTTGGGCGGCGTGTAAGCTCCCAACTACGGGCAGAATAGCGGTAAGGCTTGCTAGTCAACGCTCCCACTGGGCATAAATCAATTATGTTGCCACTTAATTCTGAGTTGACTGATTTATCTACATAAGCTGTAATTTCTGCATGCTCGCCACGGCCAACCATACCAAGCTCCATCATGCCGCCAACTTCTTGCAAGAAGCGCACACAACGTGTGCATTGAATGCAGCGCGTCATATCTGTGCTGACTAATGGCCCGATATTTTTGTTGAATACCACACGTTTTTCTTCAGTGTAACGTGAGCCGCTGGTGCCATAAGCTACGGCAATGTCTTGTAAATCACACTCACCACCTTGGTCACAAATCGGGCAATCTAGCGGGTGATTGATGAGCAGAAACTCCATCACACTTTTTTGCGCTTCAATCGCAGATTTCGAACGTGTGAAAATTTTCATACCGTCCGCCACTGGGGTGGCGCAAGCAGGCAAAGGTTTATTGAAGTTTTCTACTTGCACCAAACACATGCGGCAGTTGGCGGCGACTGATAATTTTTTGTGATAGCAAAAACGCGGAATCGCAATACCAACCGCATCAGCCGCATCAATAATCGTGCTGCCGTGTTCTACTTCAAGCGCTTTGCCGTCTATTTCAATTTGCAACATCGTGTGTGCCTTCTACCATGCTTTTGCCATGCTGAATGTAATACTCAAACTCAGGCCTAAAATGCTTAATGAAACTTAACACTGGCGTCGCCGCAGCTTCGCCCAGCGCACAAATGGTGCGGCCTGCAATGTTATTACTCACATCCGTGAGTAAATCTAAATCTTCCATTTTGCCTTTGCCGTTCACAATACGGTCAATTATTCGGTAAACCCAACCAGTACCTTCGCGGCAAGGTGTGCATTGACCACAACTTTCTTCATAAAAAAAGTAGCTCAAACGATGCAGCGCTTTGACCATGCACGTGGTTTCGTCCATCACAATCATAGAGCCCGCGCCTAAGCTGGAACGCGCTTTGCTCAAGCCGTCGTAATCCATATTTGCGAGAAGCATTGCATCGGCTGGCAATACTGGTGTTGAGGGGCCACCTGGAATCACGGCTTTGAGCTTGCGGCCTTTCCATACGCCGCCTGCCATGGCCAACAACTCCACAAATGGCGTACCCATTTTTACTTCATAATTGCCAGGCTTTTCTACATGGCCAGACACTGAAAATAGCTTAGTGCCGCCTGAATTCGCTACACCCAACTCTGCGAATGCTTGTCCGCCATGCTGCATAATCCATGGAATACTGGCATAACTTTCGGTGTTATTCACATTGGTTGGCTTGCCAAACACGCCATAACTGGCGGGGAATGGCGGTTTAAAGCGCGGCTGGCCTTTTTTTCCTTCAATCGATTCAATCAGCGCAGTTTCTTCACCGCAAATATACGCGCCGTAGCCATGCACGGCGTATAAATCAAAATCAAAGATAGTGCCAAATAGGTTTTCACCTAAATAACCAGCGGCTTTCGCTTCATGCAATGCCGCTTCAAAAATCTCATAATCTTGCCAAATTTCACCGTGTATGTAGTTGTAACCTACCCGCGCGCCTAATGTGTAGGCAGCGATTGCCATACCTTCAATGAGTTGATGCGGGTTGTAGCGAATAATATCGCGGTCTTTAAACGTGCCTGGCTCACCTTCATCTGAGTTACACACCAAGTACTTTACGCCGTCAAAATAACGCGGCATAAAACTCCATTTAAGGCCTGTTGGAAAGCCCGCACCACCACGACCGCGCAAACCAGAAGCTTTGACTTGCGTGATGATATCAGTAGCTTTGGTTTTTTCAGTCACAATGCGCTTAAATGCAGAGTAACCACCCAATTTTACGTACGTTTCTAATGAGGCTGGATTTTTTTCAGCAAGCGTGCGCAAACAAAGTAATGTTTGACCTGTTAAATCAGTCATTACTGGTTTGCCAGCTTCATACATAGCGGCTGGCGTAGCGGATGTCGTGGTTTTGGCCATTACTTCAACACCTCTTTATTCGAAGGTTGCTGAAGCAAATCTTGTAAAATCGCGTCTACTTTTGCTGGCGTTAAAAATTCATGCATAGTGTGATTATTCACTGTCATAAGCGGCGCGCCGCCACATGCGCCCATGCACTCACCTTCTTTTAAGCAAAACTTGCCATCCGTAGTAGTTTCGTTGAAATCCACGTCCAGCTTGGTTTTAAGGTGATTCACAATCTCATCAGAATCGCGCAACATGCATGAAATATTAGTGCAAACCGTAATTTTATATTGTCCAACTGGCGCTAAATCGTACATATTGTAAAAACTAGCCACCTCCATCACGGCAATTTCGGGCATGCGTAAATATTGCGCTACTTCTGAAATACTCTCTTTTGATAACCAACCACGCTCAGTCTGCACTATGCGCAACGCGCTCATCACCGCCGCTTGGCGCTGATCTGCTGGATATTTAGTCAGCTCGTAATCAATTTTTTTTATGGATTCAGACGAAAGCATATTACAACCTTACAAACGATGATTTTGAAAAATCAAAAGTTCTAAACAAGACGAGTAGCACAGCACAAAAAATTGCGCCGCATAGGGGTTCTATGCAAGCAGATTTTTGTGCGAAGCAACGGAGTATTGTGACGAAATTTTGGTTTTTCATCTGTCTATCTCACCAAAAACAATATCTTGCGTACCTATAATCGCCACCAAATCGGCAATCATGTGGCCTTTGACCATTTCATCTAAAGCCGCCAAATGCGGGAAACCTGGCGCACGAATTTTTAAGCGATAAGGTTTATTTGCGCCATCACTCACCATGTAAATACCAAACTCACCTTTTGGGTGCTCAACCGCCGCATAAGCCTCGCCTGCCGGCACGTGAAAACCTTCAGTAAATAATTTGAAGTGATGAATCATGTCTTCCATATTGGTTTTCATGCCTTCACGGTCTGGCGGCGCCACTTTATTATTAGTTGTAATCACTGGGCCTGGATTTTTGCGCAACCATTCTACGCATTGCTTGATAATGCGGTTCGACTGCCTAAACTCTTCCATGCGCACCAAATAACGGTCGTAGCAGTCACCATTCACGCCGACTGGAATATCAAAATCCATATCCGCATATACTTCATAAGGTTGCGTTTTGCGTAAATCCCAAGCAATGCCTGAGCCACGTAACATTGGGCCTGTAAACCCAAGCGCCAATGCACGTTCTGGCGACACAACGCCCACGCCTACAGTGCGCTGCTTCCAAATACGATTATCAGTCAGCAATGTTTCATATTCATCTATGTATTTCGGAAAGCGATTGGTAAAGTCGTCTATAAAGTCTAACAACGAGCCTTGGCGATTTTCATTCTGCGCTTTGACTGTTTTAGCGTTACGCATTGGTGAAACCGCATATTGCGGCATTGAAATTGGTAAATCACGATACACGCCACCTGGGCGATAATAAGCGGCGTGCATACGTGCGCCTGAAACGGCTTCGTAGCAATCAAACAAATCTTCACGCTCACGGAAAGCATACAAGAACACCGTCATAGCGCCAACATCCAGCGCGTGAGCACCTAGCCACAATAAATGGTTCAGTACACGGGTAATTTCATCAAACATCACACGAATATATTGCGCGCGGATGGGCACGTCGATGCCCATCATTTTTTCAATCGTCATTACGTACGCATGCTCGTTAGACATCATGGATACATAATCTAAGCGATCCATATACGGAATAGATTGCAAATAAGTACGATTTTCAGCGAGCTTTTCAGTGCCGCGATGCAATAAGCCAATATGCGGGTCTGCACGCACAATCACTTCGCCATCAAGCTCTAGCACCAAGCGTAACACGCCGTGCGCCGCAGGGTGCTGGGGGCCAAAGTTCATAGTGTAATTACGAATTTCAGCCATGATGCGCTCCTTCATTACGTATCACGCGTGGCACATTATTACGCTCATCAATGGTCACAGGCTGATAGATTACGCGTTGCTGCTCAGGATCATAACGCATTTCAACGTTACCAATCATAGGGAAATCTTTACGGAACGGATGGCCGACAAAGCCGTAGTCAGTTAGTAAGCGGCGTAAATCTGGGTGATTTTCAAACATAATACCGAATAAATCAAAAGCTTCGCGCTCAAACCAATTTGCAGCTGACCATACTTCAACTAAAGTTGGTAATACTGGAAATTCTGTATCGGTCGCAAATACGCGTAAACGCACACGCTGGTTTAGCGAAACTGATAAAAAATGACAAACTACTGCATAGCGTGCACCTGAATAAGCAGCCTCACCACTACCATCATTACCGTATGCTTGATAATCCACGCCACAAAGATCAATCAACTGCTCAAATTTTAAATTTAAATCATCGCGTAACAACAAGCAAACAGGCAAGTAATCTGCCACTGCGCACTCAAGCGTGATTTCACCTAGCGCCACTGTTTGTTTGCTAATTTTTGCACCAAGCGCAGCTTGCAAATTCGTTAATAATTGCTCTAATTTAGTCGCCATGAGTTTTATCGCGCAATCGTATTCGTACGTTTAATTTTATTTTGTAGCTGGATAATGCCGTACAGCAAGGCCTCTGCCGTTGGAGGGCAGCCTGGCACGTACACATCGACTGGCACAATGCGATCACACCCACGCACCACGGCGTAAGAATAGTGGTAATAACCACCACCATTCGCGCAACTGCCCATCGAGATCACCCAGCGCGGCTCAGCCATTTGGTCGTACACTTTTCGTAGCGCAGGCGCCATTTTATTGACTAGCGTACCAGCTACAATCATTACGTCAGATTGGCGTGGGCTTGGGCGAAACACAATTCCAAAACGGTCTAAATCGTAACGCGCCGCACCTGCGTGCATCATCTCTACCGCGCAACAAGCTAAACCAAACGTCATAGGCCACATTGAACCTGTACGTGTGTAGTTAATCACCGTATCAAGCGTTGTGGTTACAAAGCCTTTTTCTAAAATGCCCTCTATGCTCATCGCGCTAATCCCATTGCTTTTAGTCCCACTCTAGTGCGCCCTTCATCCACTCGTAAATAAAACCAATCACGAGCACGCCTAAAAACACCATCATCGCAATATAACCAAATAAACCAATTTCTTTAAGCACAACTGCCCAAGGGAATAAAAATGCAATTTCTAAATCGAATAAAATAAATAAAATGGCAACCAAATAGTAACGCACGTCAAACTTCATACGCGCATCTTCAAAGGCTTCAAAACCGCATTCGTAGGGGGAGTTTTTTTGTGAATCAGGCTTATGTGGAGAAACCAACTTACCCAGAATAATAGGACCAACGCCGACGGCCAACCCCACTAGGATAAACAATAATATTGGAAAGTAATTTTCTAGCACTGGCTAGCCCTAAACTGATTTTCAGAACAATACTAAATCATAAATTTTTATGCGTATTGATGTGTAAATTGTATGTAATTTGCATTACATCACTATGACAAACAATGCCAAAATAGCCATTTATTGCCAAGCCGATATTGTAACTCAATAGCGAGTAGCCTTGCTACAAGAGCTTGCAACTAAATTGTGGCTGAATATATATTTTCAACAGTAATTATTGAAATGCCTTTTCGCCACTTAGCCACAATTCACTTTTACGTATTACAAGCCAACCAACAACCAAGTAGGCGGCCATGGCTAACGCTAAATTGATTGGTGCAAACCATATCAATGGCACAACTAAGCCCGCCGATATGGTAGATAAAAACATTTGTATGAAAGCCTGACCCGAAGCCGCCGTGCCACGAATTTTAGGGTGTCTATCTAATGCAGCAAGTGCCAATATTGGCATCGCTAACGCCATGCCAATATTAAACAAACCAACTGGTAAGATATTATAAATAGGCTTGGCAGGCAATAAATAGCATATAGCAATGTTCAACGCTACGATTAGCGCCATCCAAATATACGCGGTTTTGATAACACTTTTTGCAGCGTATCTGCCTGCCGCTCGCTTAGCTAAATAGGAGCCAATAATCATGCCTGCAACGGTAGGGATAAATAAATAGCCATATTGTTGCGGCGTTAAACCTAATAATTTACCCAAAAAAATTGGGCTCGCAAGCACATAGATGAAAAAAGCTGAGAAATTTGCACCGCTTGCAAAACATAACTTAGCGAATTCAGCATCGCTAAAAATTGTTTTATAGCTCGCCAATACATTTTTACTTGATAACTTAAGGCGCTTATGTGGTGGCATAGTTTCGGGTAGATATTTAACCGCCGCCCACAAGCTAATTGCCGCATATATAGCCAAAAATATAAAAATGCTTTGCCAATGAAACCCTAATAAAACGCCGCCAATAATTGGCGCAATAGCTGGGGCAATACCAAATAACATTTGTATGGTTGCCATTACGCGCTGCGCTTGCGCACCTTCAAATAAATCTCGCACCATGGCGCGTGCCACAGTGTTACCCGCGCCGCCGCTTGCACCTTGCAGCGCGCGGAAAAACCACAACGTTTCAACATTTGGTGCAAAGGCGCAGCCAATGCTAGCTAACACAAATATGCTCAAGCCCCATTTAATGGTGGCAATGCGACCAATGGCATCTGATATTGCGCCGTGCCACAGCGTCATTAACGCATATGGCAATAAGTAAAATGTGAGGCTTTGCTGAATATGTGCATCAGACGTTGCAAACTCTGCACCCATTGCATGAAAGGCTGGCAAATAAGTGTCAATTGCAAATGGCGCCAGTGCTGCAAGGGCGGCTAGTACGTACACTAATAAGTGAGAGTGAGTTTTCATTGTGGGTGGCTATAAAAAAGGCGCACTTTTAGGTGCGCCATGATTATAACGGACATTGCTGTCATTACTTAAGGTAATGCGTGAAACGCTTCAACGCGCTCTTTATCGCCCGCCACATATTTTTTAGAGTTTTTATCAGTTCTAAAAATAATCGGCTTGCTCGCTATTGCTGGGTTTCTAGAATCCTCGATTGCTTGGTCTATCAAATGACGATGTGGCGATTTAGTACACACAGGGTCAGCACTTTCTGCATCTCCACTAAGCAAAAAAGCTTGGCAGCGGCAGCCGCCCAAATCATTTTCTTTTTCAGAGCAACTACGGCACGGCTCTTTCATCCAGTCGTCACCACGGTACTTGTTAAATGCTGGCGAGTCTTTCCAAGCATAACCTAAGCCACTATCTTTCACATTCGGGAACTGCATGTTTGGCAGCACACGTGCTGAATGGCACGGCAATACGTCACCATTTGCGGTGACAATCATAAACACTTCGCCCCAGCCGTTCATACACTTTTTAGGGCGGTCTGAAAAATAATCTGGCACCACAAAGAAAATCTTCATTTTGCCATCCACTTTAGCGCGGTATTCATTGGTGATTCTTTCTGCTTCATCTACCTGCTCTTTGGTGGGCATGAGTTGACTGCGATTCACCAATGACCAACCATAATATTGCGTGTTGGCGAGCTCAATATAATCTGCACCTAGCGCCTCGGCCATTTCTAAAATTTCTTTCATATGGCCAATGTTGTAGCGGTGTATCACTACATTCAACACCATTGGGTAGCCATGATTTTTAATCATCGCGGCGACTTTTTTCTTCAGCTCAAAGGTTTTAGTATTGGTGATGAAGTTGTTAATTTCTTCAGTAATATCGTGCATAGAAAGCTGAATATGGTCTAAACCACCATCTTTAAAGGCTTGAATGCGTTTCTCAGTGAGGCCTACGCCCGAGGTAATTAAATTGCTGTAATAGCCGAGTTTTCTCGCCTCAATCACAATTTCTTCAATATCATCGCGCAAAAGTGGCTCGCCGCCTGAAATGCCAAGCTGAATCGCGCCGAGTTTGCGTGCATCGCGCAGAGCTTGTATCCACTGCTCCGTCGTCAGCTCATTTTGCGTATGTTTATCGTAATCGGTCGGGTTGTAGCAAAATGCACAATGCAACGGGCAGCGATAAGTAACCTCCGCCAGTAGCCACAATGGCTGTGTTTGCGTCACATTCGCTGCAACGCCATTATTCTGACCTTGCACCGCTTTTTGTACCGCCGACTCACCTAATGAATTTTGTGTCATTTTGCCATCTCAATATCTATAAAAACTAATTAACTTTCCGAATCCAAGCTTTACCGAAAGCCATATCAAACATACCGATAATGTCAGCTTCTATGCCATTCGCGTCAGGAAAAGCCGCTTTTAACTCAGCCACAACATCACCAACACTGACTTTGCCATCAATACGTTTAATCACTTCGCCCGCGCCACCATGCAATTTGACCATGCCTTCAGGAAAAAGTATCACATAACTTTGTTGTGCTTCTTCCCATTGAAAACGGTGGTGAAAGGCAAGTGCGAATATATCTGCGTGTTGAATATTGTTGTCTGTCATATCAATTCTTAATCAAAATTTATCACTGGCTGGTGGAGGTAATCTTTACCATCAATTTTAATCTCTAGCGTTGAAGCCAGCATGATGGAATCGGCCATTACCCACAAAATGTTCAGTTTAAACTGTAAAATATCTAGCGCCTTCATTTGCATTTCGCGTGAGGTGCTAAAGTAATTAAGTGTCACATCTAAACCTTGCTCTACATCACGGCGGGCTTCTGTGAGGCGTTTTTTAAAGTAAGTCAAACCTTCTTCTTTAATCCACGGGTACATGGTCGGCCACGAGCTAATACGTTGTTGGTGAATATGTGGCGCAAAAAGTTCGGTTAAACTTGAGCACACGCTTTCTTGCCAAGGGCGCTGTTTGGCAAAGTTGATGTACGCATCCACAGCAAAACGCACGCCTGGGCTCACCATTTTTAAACTCACAATATCTTCACGGCTTAATCCTACCGCCGCGCCAAGCTGAATCCATGCCTCAATGCCGCCTACAGTATCACCCACCCCATCATGGTCAGTAATACGCACTATCCATTGCTTACGCACATCAACATCAGGACAGTTTGAAAGGATTGCGCCATCTTTCATCGGAATGGCAATTTGGTAATAAAAACGGTTCGCCACCCAGCATTGGAGCTGCTCTTTGGTGAGCTTACCTTCATACATCATCACATGAAATGGGTGATATATATGGTAACCCTTGCCTTTTTCGCGTAGCTTGTCTTCAAACTCTGCGCGAGACCACGGTTGTAAATTACTTGCTTGTTGCTTATTGACTTGTGTGTTCATGCCCTACTCCTAAAGAATAATATCCATACCATCGTACGCGACCTCAATTTTGTGTGTATTCAAAATTGCACGCTCGGCAGAATCTTCTCTTAAAATTGGGTTGGTATTGTTGATGTGTATCAACACTTTTCGCACAGGCTTGTCATTATTTGAGATGAATTGGTCTAGCTTTTCTATCATGCCGCCTTCGCCCGATTGCGGGTTATGTCCGATTGAACGCGCGGTTTTAGTCATCAAACCCATATCTAGCATTTCAGTGTCAGTCCAAAACGTACCATCTACCATAATGCAATCTGCTTGGTTCATTAACGCAGGCAAATGCGGCTCTATTTCAGCTAAACCTGGTGAATACCAGCATTTTTTACCTGTTGAAATCTCTTCAATCAGCACGCCAATGGTATCGCCTGCTTGTGGATTATTGCGGTGTGGAGAGTATGGCGGCGCAGCACTTTTTAGCGCCACTGTCGTAAATTTTAAATTAGGTACATTAGGAATTTCAAAGCTAGTTTTACCATCAATCGGCACTTGATGATAATTAATGCCGCAATAATGCCCTAAAATATTCAGCACTTGGTTGCCTGTAGTTAAATCTTCATACACCATATCTGTGCAATAAATCTCGCGCTTAACTTTGCCTTCACGTAGCATAAATAGGCCTGTAGTGTGGTCAATTTGCGCGTCTATCAACACAACCGCTTGAATTCCTGAGTCACGAATATTACGCGCGGGTTGTAATGGCGCAAAATCTTGAATTTGTTGCAACACGTCGGGTGATGCATTAAATAACACCCAATCTACGCCATTGCTAGACACACAAATAGACGATTGCGTGCGCTTAGTGGCTTTAATCGTGCCTTTGCGTAGCCCATCACAATTAAAACAATTGCAGTTCCATTGTGGAAAACCACCGCCTGCACCAGAACCTAAAACGTGTATATGCATAACTCTCTACTTATTTTTTATTTGAAGCATTTATTTAAAAGCTGTTTCAAAATAAAAAGGCAAACTATTATTAGACAGCCTTTTCAAAACAAAAAAGGCTGTCTTGCAACAGCCTTTTTATATAACAAGCGCAAGGCTAATTATTTATTCATTACGTACATTGTTACTTCAAAGCCAAAACGCATTTCTGTAGCTGCTGGTGTTGTCCACATGATAAATTTCCTTTTAAGTAGTTAGTTTTCGTTACATCCAAATGGTCATAACGTGAGAAGCATTTTGCGCCCTATTTAACTTAGGCAATACCGCAAATTACTGGTTAAGCACTAAGTAAATCCATTAGGCTAGCCTCACTTAAACATCACCTTGAAGGTTTTTTTGGCGGCGTAAACGTACAGCGGTAGCCAATTCATTTAATAAATCAACTGAATCTTGCCAGCCCAAACAAGCATCGGTGATTGATTGTCCATAAGCCAGCTCGCCACCAACTGTATATTCTTGGCGGCCTGCGTTAAGGTGCGACTCAATCATCACGCCCATAATACGCTTATCGCCCGCCGCAATTTGTGCGGCTACATCACGCGCCACATCTTTTTGGCGGTTGTAATCTTTGCTGCTATTGGCATGGCTGCAATCAATCATCAGCATTGGCGTTAAGCCTGAGTCGGTTAAGTTTTTACATACATCATTTACGCTGGCGGCATCGTAATTTGGTGTTTTTCCGCCACGTAAAATCACGTGGCAATCATCATTGCCTGTGGTTGAAAAAATCGCCGAAGTGCCTTCTTTAGTAAAAGAAAGAAAATGATGCGGGCTTGATGCCGTTTTAATAGCGTCAATCGCCACGCGCACGCCGCCATCTGTACCATTTTTGAAACCTACTGGGCAAGATAAGCCAGAAGCTAACTCGCGATGCACTTGCGATTCTGTTGTGCGCGCGCCAATCGCCCCCCAGCTTACTAAATCTGCGGTGTACTGCGGCGTAATGGTATCTAAAAATTCAGCGCCTGCTGGCATGCCAATTTCATTTACATCCAGCAGAAATTTACGGGCGATTTCTAAGCCTTTATTGATGTCGTAACTGCCATCTAAATGCGGGTCGTTAATCAGCCCTTTCCAACCCACGGTGGTGCGTGGTTTTTCAAAATAAACGCGCATTACAATGAGCAAATCGGCGGCTAATTCTTTTTTAACGCTGAGCAAACGGCGCGCATACTCCATGCCCGCTGTGGTATCGTGAATTGAGCAAGGGCCAACCACCACTAATAAACGGTCATCTAATTGGTGCAAAATGCGGTGAATCGCTGCGCGAGTGCCTAGAATATTGTGCGTAGAATCCACGCTTTCTTTAAAGCGATCTAACAAAGCCAATGGTGTAATTAGCGTTTTTATTTCACGGATGCGTACGTCATCCGTGGCCAGCTTTTCATAATTAGTCATTTATTCATTACTTTTTAATACGGTTTCAAGTTAATATGGTTTTTAGCACATCTAAAAAACGTGCATTTTCACTGAACAATCCGATACTTACGCGTAAATAATCAGGCATTTCATAGTTCGCAACTGGGCGCACAATCACGCCATTTTTTAATAACTGTTGGTTCACATTTGCCGCGTTCGTCACTTTAAAGCTCACAAAGTTAGCAAACGATGGAATATAGCTTAACCCAAGCTGCGTTAAACCCTGTGTAATTTGCGCCATGCCCGCCTTGTTTAGCGCATAACTGCGTGCCACAAAATCATCATCGGCCAAGCTGGCAACTGCCGCCGCTTGCGCGATTGAGTTCACATTAAACGGCTGACGCACGCGGTTTAGCATATCAGCAACATCGGCATGCATTAAACCAAAACCAATACGCAAGCCCGCCAAACCGTATGCTTTAGAAAACGTGCGTGAAATAATCAGGTTATCAAATTCGCTTAACCAGCTAATAGCTTCAGACTTATGTTCGGCAGATAAATATTCATCATAAGCTTCATCTAACACAATTAGCACATGCCTAGGAACCGCATGGATAAAGGCTCGCATGGCATCTTTATTTAGCAATGTACCCGTCGGGTTATTTGGGTTAGCAATAAAAATCAAGCGCGTTTTAGGCGTAATGGCTTTTAAAAAGCCATCTAAATCATGTGCATAATCTTTGGCTGGCACTACCACGCCTGTGGCACCAACGGCCTGTGTAACCAAAGGGTAAACTGCAAACGCATGTTGCGAGTAAATTGCCTCGCAACCCGCATGTAAAAAGGCTCTGGCGGCAAGCTCTAAAATATCATTTGAGCCATTGCCAAACACAATTTGGTTGTGTGCCACATCAAACTTTTGGCTCACCGCCGCACGTAATGCAAAACTATTGCCATCAGGGTAGCGCGCTACATCAAACACCGCATCATCAATCGCCATTTGCGCTTTTGGGCTAATGCCTAGTGGGTTTTCATTAGAGGCAAGCTTTACAATGTCAGCCTCGTTCAAACCCATTTCACGCGCAAGCTCGCTGATTGGCTTGCCACCTTGGTATGGCGCAATGGCACGAATATAATCGGGAGCTAAAGCAGACAAACGCATACAAAAACCTTCATTAAAACCTTAATTAAATAACAGCCGCGGGGTAAGAACCCAGCACTTTGAGGAGTGAAGCGCGTTCAGCCACTTCTAACAACGCTGCGCTCACTTTGGCATCAGCTTGATGGCCTTCAATATCCACAAAAAACACGTAATCCCACAAACCCTGTTTAGATGGGCGCGATTCAAGCTTGGTCATGCTCACGCCATGGCGAGAAAGCGGCTCTAGCAGCTCCACCATCGCGCCTGGTTTATTTTTGGTAACCATGACTAATGAAGTTTTATCTTTGCCAGAAGGCGCAACATCGTGCGTGCCTAGCACCAAAAAGCGTGTGGTGTTTTTAGCGTCGTCTTCAATGTTTTCGGCCAAAATATTTAGCCCAAACAGCTCTGCAGCCCGTTTGCTTGCTATAGCGGCGGCAAATGTGCCATCGGTAGAAACCAGCTCATGTATCATTTGTGCCGCACGCGCATTGCTGGTAACCGCCTCTTGCTGTGCATGCGGCAAGGTTTTACCCAACCACTCATGGCACTGCGCAAGCGATTGCGCATGCGAAAAAATATGCGAAATTTGTGAAATATCAATTTGCTGTGAAAGCAAACAATGGTGAATTGGCAAAGTCACTTCACCGCAAATTTTAAGCGGACTAGACAGTAATAAATCCAGCGTCAAGCTAATCGCGCCCTCAGTTGAGTTTTCTACAGGCACCACGCCATAATCCGCCTGCCCTGCTTCTAAGGTGCGAAAAACCTCATCAATTGAGCCACACACCACCGCGCCACAACCCAGCCCAAACTGCTTTAACGCAGCCTCTTCGCTATAAGTACCAAGCGGCCCTAAAAATGCAATGGAAAGCGCTTTTTCAAGCGCACGACAATTAGACATCACTGCGCGAAAAATATTGCTCACCGCCTCGTTTGAAAGCGGCCCAGCATTATTGCCCTGCAAACGACGCAACACCTGCGCCTCGCGTTCTGGGCGATAAATCACGCCATCGTCTTTTAAGCTGCCAATCGTCCGCGCGAGTTTTGCACGCTCGTTCACCAGCTTAAGTACTTGCTCGTCAATCGCATCAATTTGGTCGCGGTGTTGTTTAAGTTGTTCGCTCATGTTCAGTTTTATTTTAGCTTGGGATTCAACCCAACAATTAGAGTTTTAGCAAAAGCAAGATTATAAACTTAAAACGAAAACTAAGGCGAGAATAAGGCGAAAGCCCGTTGCGCTGAAAGTAATAGATTTTATACGGCGTATGCGGCCAACGCTGGCTATTGGGCTGTTATGCTATAATTTTTAGTATGAAAAATACAAATCCTCCTCTTTCGGAGCTTCAATCTATAGAAGCAATTAGCACACGTGTATTGTCAATTCGCGGTCAAAAGGTTTTGATAGATGCAGATTTAGCAGGGCTATATGGGGTGGAGACCAAGCGTCTCAATGAACAGGTAAAACGCAATATCGAACGTTTTCCTAAAGATTTTATGTTTCAGCTCACCGCTGAAGAAAAAAAAGCTGAGGTGGTCGCAAATTGCGACCACCTCAGCAAATTAAAATTTTCTAAAACGCTTCCTTTTGTATTTACTGAACACGGCACTATTCAAGCCGCAAACGTGTTAAGTTCTAAAGAAGCGATTGAGATGAGTGTGTATGTAGTGCGCGCCTTTGTGCGCTTGCGTGAGCTAGTGCTTTCTCATCAAGATTTAACACAAAAGTTAAATGAACTTGAGCAGCATGTAGAGCAAAAATTTCAATCTCATGATCAAGCGATTGCGGGGTTAATTAACATGATACGAGAGTTAATGAACCCAACCGCGCCCGCCAACAGGCCCATTGGCTTTGTACCATTAAAAGATAAGTCAAAACAATAGGCCTGCGACCCGCATGGATATTGGCTTGCAGAGCATCAATTTTCATTGTTTTATATTAAAAATTATAGAATCAATCGAGACTGACCCCATTGATTTTTAAAACTAAGGCGAGAATAAGGCGAAAGCCCGTTGCGCTGAAAGTAATAGATTTTATACGGCGTATGCGGCCAATGCTAGATATTGAGCTGTTATGCTATAATTTTTCGTATGATAAACACAAATAACAACCCTTCAGAAGTTCAATCAATAGAAGCAATCAGCTCGCGCGTATTGTCAATACGTGGACAAAAAGTGTTAATCGACGCTGATTTAGCAGCGCTATATGGGGTAGAAACAAAAGTACTATTGCAGGCAGTAAAACGTAATTTTGAGCGTTTCCCAGATGACTTTATGTTTCAGCTTAATTCCGAAGAGTGGGATGTTTTGAGGTCACAATTTGTGACCTCAAACAAGGGGCGCGGGGGTAGACGCTATGCGCCATACGCTTTTACAGAGCAAGGCGTGGCGATGTTATCTTCTGTGCTTAATAGCTATCAAGCTATTCAAGTTAATATTGCCATCATGCGGGCATTTGTAAAGCTGCGTGAAATACTAGCGACCAATAAAGATTTAGCCAGTCAGTTTGAAGAACTAGCACGTAAAGTAGATTCGCACGACCAAGCCATTACGGGGCTAATTCATACCCTGCGCGATTTGATGTCTCCAAAAAATCCCCCCGTTAGCAGACCAATTGGCTTTGTGCAATTAAAAGATAAGTCAAAATAAATAAGCCTGCAAGGCGCATGGATATTGGGTTGCAGGGCATGTGCTTAGGGCCTGTAGGGTGGGCAAAATAGGTTTGCCCACCAATTCAGTTAGTTTAAATACGGTGTGCAAGGTGAAACGTTTTGCACACCCTACGCTTGCTAATTCTCAACTAAGAATTGAAGTTTATCTTTATATTTCCAGTCATCACCACAAATTTGAGAGCAATTTGATGATTTGCATATTTCCTGTTTGTAGCAACTCTCTAACTCATTTTTCTTAAAAAGAAGTGCATTTTTTGCTTTAACTTTAGAATCATTATTACTTTGGTATGATGCTAGCAATCTTAAGGTTTCAAGATTAACATCACTTTCAGTTGCCGCCGTGTAAAATAAGTCTACATTATTGTCTGAATCTACTTTATTTACATCAAGGCTTTTTTTCACAACTAGATAACGGATTACATCAAGATTATTATTGTCTATTGCTATCCAAATAATAGATGCCTTTTCATCTGTAAATCCGTAAGTAATGAATTTCTGCCTTATATCAAATCCATACCTATCAAAAATAGTTAACACCTTCTCTAAATTATTAATTTTTTTTGAAATCATTAAGCTTAGTAGGGAATGATGACTACAACACCAAGATTGAGCTGCTAAATTCATACCGCCAGCTGCAAATAACTCAACCACTACAAAATCACCAGATTCTACTGCAGCATAAAACGATTCCTGAGTCCAACTAATCCCCATGTTTGAAAGTTCCTTTCTAGGATTATCACTCGTTTCTTTTTTTACTAAGTCTATTTTTTTATCTGCTTTTTCTAAGACTTCAATAATTTTGTCTTGTTTTACAGATATATTACCCAGTTTAAAATCAATCAAACCCAAGTTGGTTTGCAAGCTGGCAACTGAATCAATTTTGGTCGCTAAAAAGCCTTTTGGATTAACTTTTGCATAGACTCCAGCACCAAAAGTCAGAGCAGTTAAAAAAGTAAGTACTTGAAACAAGCCTTTTTTCCAAAATGCAACGCCGTCTGGTTGCCATAATTCAACCAATTCATTTTTAATAAAATCTGGTGCAAATGCAGTTGAGTTTTTAACTTTTTGCAACATTAGATTGTTTTTGCTACAAATGGCAGATAACACTGTTAAAACAAGCAAGATTGCGGCTAAAACGTATATATAATTACCTAAAGGTGCTAAAAAATCTAAAATTGCCCCTGCTGTTGCAGTTATTAAACCAATTGGTCCAGCAGTTTTTTCTAAAAGCTTAAAAAATGACTTCATGAGGTTTTACCTTTTTTGTTAATTATTAAATAAACGGAGTTGGGTTGAACTAACTTTGCATTTCCAGCTTTTTGATTCAAATTAAAACAACATGAATTAATAATAGCTCTGACCATTATGTAATCCAACGAACGCAGTCAATTTCCCTTGAGCAATCAATGCGACACCTCAAACGCCTTCATGTAATCCACCAACGCCTGCACACCCTCAATCGGCATAGCGTTATAAATACTAGCACGCATGCCGCCAACCGCACGGTGACCTTTTAATTGCAGCAAGCCGTTGGCTTCTGCGCCTTTTAAAAACTCGGCATTTAGGCTTTCATCTGCCAAGTAAAATGGAATATTCATGCGTGAGCGGTTGTTGACTGCTACGTGGTTCACGTAAAAATCGGTGCTATCAATGTAGTCGTAAAGCAATTTTGCTTTTGCTATATTCACTTGCTCAATCGCCGCCACGCCGCCCTGCGCTTGCAGCCATTCAAACACCAAGCCTGCAATGTAAATGCTGTAGGTTGGCGGCGTGTTTATCATGCTGATGTTTTCAGCTTGCGTTTTCCAGTTGAATACCGCTGGCGTGAGTGGTGAAGCGTTGCCTAGTAAATCTTCGCGCACAATCACGATGCACAAGCCTGCTGGGCCGATGTTTTTTTGTGCGCCGCCGTAAATTACGCCGTATTGGCTCACGTCAACTTCGCGTGAGAGTATGTGCGACGACATATCTGCCACAATCGGCACGCCGTTGGTGTTGGGCAAACTATCAAACTCTACGCCACTCATGGTTTCATTGGTGCAAATGTGCAGGTAAGCCGCGTCTTTATTGAGATTCCAGCTTGCAAAGTCTGGCACGTGTTTGTATTGTTCGGCTTCTGTGCTGGCAACTACGTTAATGGTGCCGTAGGCGCCTGCATCTTCAACGCTGCGCTTGCTCCAGCCGCCTGTAATGGCGTAATCCGCACTTTTGCCGTTAAGTAAATTTAGCGGAATCATTGCATTTTCTGCAATGGCGCCGCCTTGCAAAAAGAGTACTTTATAGTTGCTTGGAATATTCATCAGCGAGCGTAAATCCGCCTCAGCTTTTTCCAAAATACTCATAAACTCTTTGCCGCGATGCGACATCTCCATCACGCTCATACCCGAGCCGTGCCAATCAAGCATTTCAGCTTGAGCGCGCTCTAATACGGGTTTTGGTAATACCGCAGGGCCTGCGGAAAAGTTATATATTTTTGTCATATTAAAAAATAGTTACGTAGGGTGGGCAAAATGTTTTTATTTGCCCACGCGGACGATTGATTAAACTGCGTGGGCAAATTAAAACATTTTGCCCACCCTACAAAAACTGCCTATCTAACAAAAACCTAATGATAGACAATATTACTCGGCTGATTCTTCTTCATCCGTTTCTACAATTTTTTCAAGGCCAGACAACTTTTCGCCTTCACCCAAGTTAATCAGCGTAACGCCTTGTGTGGCGCGGCCTAGCTCGCGAATCTCTTTCACGCGGGTGCGAATTAGCACGCCGCCTGTTGTAATGAGCATAATTTCATCTTCTTCACTCACTAGTTTTGCTGCCACAACCAAGCCGTTACGCTCGCTAACGGCAATGGCTTTTACGCCTTGCGTGCCGCGTCCAGAATGGCGGAAATCTGCCAACACAGTGCGTTTACCATAGCCGTTTTCAGTGGCTACTAATACAGTTTGCTGGTCGTTATCGGCAATTAACAATGATAATACTTGCTGTTTTGCAGCTAACTTCATGCCGCGTACACCGCGTGTTGCGCGGCCCATCGCGCGTACATCATCTTCAGTAAACCACACTGCTTTACCGCCATTTGAAACTAGCACAATGTCATTTTTGCCATTGGTGACTTCGGCGCCGATTAAGTAATCGTCATCATCTAAATTGATGGCGATAATGCCTGATTTACGTGGATTGGCAAATTCAGTGAGTGCGGTTTTCTTCACGGTACCTTGTGCGGTTGCCATGAAAATAAAGTGATTTTCGTCAAACTCTTTCACCGCTAAAATCGCGTTGATTTTCTCGCCTTCTTCTAGCGGGAATAAGTTCACAATTGGCTTGCCACGGCCGATTCTGCTGCCTTGTGGCACTTCATACACTTTTAACCAATACACTCGACCACGGCTTGAGAAGCATAAAATGTAGTCATGCGTATTTGCCACAAACATTTTATCTATAAAGTCATCTTCTTTAGTCGGCGCGGCTTGTTTGCCACGACCGCCACGTTTTTGCGCACGATATTCTTCTAACGGTTGCGATTTCACATAGCCCGTGTGAGATAGCGTCACCACTACATCGGTTGGCGTAATAAAATCTTCTAGCGATAAATCTTGCGCGTTGGCAATAATTTCGCTGCGGCGTTTATCGCCAAATTGTTTGCGAATTTCGGTGAGTTCATCGGTAATAATTGTGGTCACGCGTGATGGTGTGGCTAAAATATTAAGCAAGTCAGCAATAATATCCATTACCTCTTTATATTCGCTCACCACTTTATCTTGCTCTAGGCCAGTTAAGCGTTGTAGGCGCATTTGCAAGATTTCTTGCGCTTGAATATCACTTAATTTATAGCCATTTGGTGTCATGCCAAAATCAACACTTAAACCTTCAGGGCGAGAAGCTTCCATCGCCGCGCGTTTAAGCATTTCTTCAACTACTGGCGATTTCCAGATTTTTGCCATCAAATCAATTTTTGCTTCAGGTGGCGTTGGCGCGGCTTTAATAATCGCAATCATCTCGTCCACATTGGCGAGTGCAACTGCTAAACCTTCTAAAATATGGCCGCGCGCACGTGCTTTTTTCAGCTCAAACACAGTGCGACGTGTGACTACTTCACGCCTATGGCTTAAAAACGCCTCTAGCATTTGTTTTAAGTTGAGCAAGCGCGGTTGACCATCTAACAAAGCCACCATGTTCATACCAAACGTGTCTTGCAGTTGCGTTTGTTTGTACAAGTTGTTTAAAATAACCTCGCCAACTTCACCGCGTTTAAGCTCAATCACCACGCGCATGCCAGATTTATCTGACTCATCGCGTAAATCTGAAATACCTTCAATTTTTTTCTCGTTGACTAACTCAGCGATTTTTTCAACAAAGGTTTTTTTGTTCACTTGGTACGGCAGTTCGTCCACAATCAAGGCTTGGCGACCGCCAGATTTATCCATGTCTTCAAAGTGCGTACGACCGCGCATCACCACGCGGCCACGGCCTGTGCGGTAGCCTTCTTTAACTCCCACTGTGCCGTAAATAATACCAGCGGTAGGAAAATCAGGCGCTGGCACCAACTCGATAAGCTCTTCAATACCCATTTCAGGGTTTTTAAGTAGCGCAAAACACGCGTCTAATACTTCATTTAAATTGTGTGGCGGAATATTAGTAGCCATACCCACGGCAATGCCAGAGCTGCCGTTAATCAGCAAGTTTGGAATACGCGCTGGCATAATGAGCGGTTCATGCTCGCTGCCATCGTAGTTAGGGCCAAAATCTACAGTTTCTTTATCAATATCGGCCAATAACTCATGTGCAATTTTGCTCATGCGGATTTCGGTATAACGCATCGCCGCCGCGTTATCGCCATCTACCGAGCCAAAGTTACCTTGGCCATCTACCAGCATATAGCGCAAGCTAAAATCTTGCGCCATACGAACAATAGTGTCGTAAACAGCGGTATCGCCATGCGGATGGTATTTACCAATCACATCACCCACGATACGGGCAGATTTTTTATACGGCTTGTTGTAATCGTTACTGAGTTCATGCATCGCAAATAAAACACGGCGATGCACTGGCTTTAAACCATCGCGTACATCTGGCAGTGCGCGGCCTACAATCACGCTCATGGCGTATTCTAGGTAGCTACGGCGCATCTCATCTTCTAAACTGATAGGCAGGGTTTCTTTAGCGAATTGGTCTGGCGTTGATTTATCCATCGATGATTTCCGTTTGCGATTCTTATTTGTAAATTTGGTTTAAATTTCAGGTAAATATAGCTTTTAAGACAGCTTTTAATGTTTTTTAACGCTCAAATTCTAACACGAATTACCCTTGCAAAACACGCTTATTTACGCCTTGTAATCAGGTTTTTATAATAAAAATGATGCCTGATTTACATCATTTACAAAAGAAAATTATATGCACAATATAAATTATCATAAGTTAAATTTTAATTAGTTTTATTTATCAAAATCATTAACACAATCAACTAGACGTAACAATCAATCGGCGTAGAATTTGTATCATGTTCGGGCTTTAAAACCTGTACATCGAAACAACACTCAACACAAAATTAGGAGATCAAGATGCAACTTAAAGGATCAAAAACTGAAACCTGCTTGAAAGACGCTTTTGCGGGCGAATCTCAAGCGAATCGTCGCTATTTATACTTCGCAAACAAAGCTGATATTGAAGGTCAAAATGATGTTGCCGCATTATTTCGCTCAACTGCAGAAGGCGAAACTGGCCATGCTCACGGTCATTTAGAATTTTTGGAGCAATCTGGCGACCCTGCCACTGGCTTGCCTATTGGCCCAACGCGCTTAAACCTAGCATCGGCAGTGGCTGGTGAAACGCATGAGTACACAGATATGTACCCAGGCATGGCTAAAACAGCGCGCGATGAAGGCTTTGATGAAATTGCAGATTGGTTTGAAACATTGGCCAAAGCTGAACGCTCACATGCTAACCGCTATGTAAAAGCATTAACTGAATTAGTCGATTAAGTATTCATTCATCCCTCTTAAAAAAGGGGGATGATGTGAGTGCATAATTTGTACTCACATCATCTAAAACAATTAAGCACTTAAAAATTTCACGAGGTTAAAATGAGTCGCGAAGGCAACCTAGAAGCCCCAACCCGCCATGCACTAGACTGGCAAAATCCTGATTTTTACGATGAAGAAAAATTAAATCACGAGTTAGAACGTGTGTTCGATATTTGCCACGGCTGCCGCCGTTGCGTGAGCTTGTGCAATACTTTTCCGACACTATTTGACTTGATTGATAACAACCCGACTATGGAAGTAGAAGGGGTTGATAAAAAAGACTTCATGCAAGTGGTCGACCAGTGTTATATGTGCGATTTATGTTATATGACCAAATGCCCATACACACCGCCGCACCAGTGGAATTTAGATTTTCCGCATACGATGTTGCGCGCAAAAGCCGTAAAATATAAAAAAGGTGAAGTTGGTTTTAGTGAAAAATTACTCGCCAGCACTGATGTACATGGCCAGTTTGCGGGTATTCCGATTGTGGTGCAAACCATTAACGCGGTAAATAGCACCAAAATTATGCGCAATGTGATGGAAAAAACTTTGGGCGTAGATAAAGACGCTTGGCTACCCAGTTTTGCGACTGAAAAATTCCGCCACGGCGCGGCAAAAAGTGAAGGCTTTGTAGTGAAAGATGGCGCAAAAACCCCAGGAAAAGTCGCCATTTACAGCACTTGCTACGTGAATTACAACGAGCCTGGCATTGGCCACGACTTACTCAAAGTGCTTGCCCATAATGAAATCCCTTATATTCTGGTTGATAAAGAACAATGTTGCGGCATGCCGAAATTAGAGCTAGGCGATTTAGACGGCGTGGCAAA
>JABFRQ010000004.1 GCA_013141075.1 Methylotenera sp. | reverse complement strand
TGTAATGATTTGGCGATGCCAAAGAATCAATGCTAGGCTATGGTTATTAAAAAATAATAGGCTGAAACTTTGAAAGTTTTGTCTGTTGCTAACGAAAAAATAACTATGCACATTACTCAACCCGCTCAACCGCCAAAAAAACTGTATCAATATCTTTACGTTCAAGTTTTAACCGCCATTTTTCTTGGCATTTTAATCGGCTACTTTTACCCAGAAACCGCAGTAAAGCTAAAGCCTTTGGGCGATGGTTTTATTAAGCTGATTAAAATGATAATTGCGCCGATTATTTTTTGCACGGTAGTGTCTGGCATCGCTGGTATGCAAGGGCTAGGCAAGGTTGGGCGGGTTGGGTTAAAAGCACTAATCTATTTTGAAGTGGTGAGCACCTTAGCGCTGATTATTGGCCTAGTGGTGGTGCATATTATTCAACCTGGTGTTGGCATGAACATTGACGCCAGCACGCTAGATACCAAAGACTTAGCCACTTATACCGAAGTTGCAAAACACCACAGCATGGTAGATTTTCTGCTCAACATTATCCCCACCAGCGTGATTGATGCCTTTGCCAAGGGCGATATATTACAAGTGTTGCTATTTGCGCTGCTGTTTGGTTTTTCACTGGCCGCGATGAAAGAAACGGGTGCCGAAGTGCTCAATTTCATCAACAAAGTTTCGCAAGTGCTATTCGGCATAGTCGAAACCATTATGAAACTCGCGCCAATTGGCGCTTTTGGGGCAATGGCGTTTACCATAGGCAAATATGGCATTGCCTCACTGCTACCGCTGGCAAGCTTAATGGGCAGCTTTTATCTCACCTGTATTATATTTATTTTCGGCATTCTCGGCCTAATTGCACGGCTCACGGGCTTTAGTATCGTGCGCTTTATTGTCTACATTAAAGATGAATTATTGATTGTATTAGGCACATCATCGTCTGAATCTGTATTGCCACGCATGATGACAAAACTCGAGCAACTAGGTTGCTCAAAATCTGTTGTAGGGCTGGTGATACCCACTGGCTATTCGTTCAATCTTGATGGCACTTCAATCTATTTAGCCATGGCCGCCATTTTTATTGCCCAAGCCACCAACACGCCCATCACATTCACCCAAGAGCTCACCTTGTTTGCGGTGCTACTGCTCACCTCAAAAGGCGCGGCTGGCGTCACAGGTAGCGGTTTTATAACGCTTGCCGCCACGCTATCAACCGTGCCAACCATACCATTAGCTGGTTTAGCCTTAATACTCGGTATTGACCGTTTTATGTCAGAAGCGCGCGCACTCACCAATTTAATAGGCAACGGCGTGGCAACAATAGTTGCCGCAAAATGGGAAGGTGAATTAGACGAGCAACAAATGAATGCGCAATTGAAGCCTGCCGCGATTGCGGAAAAATCCTAAAAGTTTCAATCAGCTATTTAGTTTCCATCGCTACTAAAGGTAAAATTACCTCCTTTGGCAACTCATCTGCAAGAAAACCTCCCGATTGATGTTGCCACAGCGCTGCGTAAAGCCCATTTTTGCGCAACAATTCGCTGTGTGTGCCTTGTTCAATGATGCGACCTTGGTCAACCACAATCAGCGTGTCTAAGCGTGCGATAGTGGATAAACGGTGAGCAATGGCAATCACTGTTTTTCCCTCCATCAAATCAATCAATTGCTCCTGTATGCTGGCTTCAACCTCGCTATCGAGTGCTGAAGTTGCTTCATCAAGCAACAGAATTGGTGCATCTTTAAGAATTACACGGGCAATCGCCACGCGTTGGCGCTGCCCACCAGAGAGCTTTACTCCGCGCTCGCCTACATGTGCCTGATAACCCTCCCGGCCATTCCAGTCACACAAGTTCATAATAAATTCATGAGCTTGTGCTTTGCGTGCTGCCGCTTCGATTTCTGCTTGTGTCGCATGAGGTTGACCATAGCCGATATTTTCCGTAATCGAGCGGTGCAACAGTGAAGTGTCTTGTGTAACAAGTCCAACTTGGGTACGCAAACTTTCCTGAGAAACATACCTAATATCTTGCCCATCAATGAGTATGCGCCCATGCTCGATGTCAGAAAAGCGCAACAACAAGTTAACTAATGTTGACTTACCCGCGCCCGAGCGGCCAACCAAACCGACGCGCTCGCCAGGGCGCACAATCAAGTCGATGTTATTGAGTACAGGCTTGCCCGCATCATAACTGAATGATACTTGCTCAAAACGAATTTCGCCTTGCGATACTTTCAGCGGCTTGGCTGCCTTATCGTCCACCAATCCATGCGGAACAGCAATGGTTTCTATGCCACCTTGCACGGCACCTATATTCTCAAAAACACTGGCGACTGTAGAGGCAATAGAACTGGCCATATTGGTAATCTGCCATACTAAAGGCAAGGCGGTCACTAGCTGGCTGGTGCTGATAAGCCCATGCCGCCAAATATTTAGCCCAATTACGGCGGTGCTCACTATGAGCATTGCATTTAATGTTCGCAAGGTGAATTCAACGTAACTAGCCATACGCATATGCTGGGCGATGGCCACCTGATGTTCATCCATAACCTCACGCACATAAGCATCTTCATCGCTAGTTCTGGCAAACAGCTTTACAGTCAATATGTTGGAGTAGCTATCAACCACGCGCGCCATCACCATTGAGTTGGCATCCGAACTTAGTTTGGCTAAGTCGCGTAGACGTGGCACGAAAATTCGCAGAAAGACTAAATATGCCAACAGCCAAATTAAGGTTGGCACTGATAACCGCCAATCAAAACCCGCAATCAATCCCAGCGTCAAAAGTCCCCAGCTAAAAAAATACAATACACTACGAATCGCCATAATTACGCTTGTGCGCAGTGATTCTGCAGTCTGCATGACACGATTAGCGATGCGCCCAGAAAAATCTTTTTGGAAGAACGCCCAGCTCTGACGCACCACATGCCAATGGCTTTGCCAGCGCACCAGCACGGTGGCACCTGGAATCAGTGCATTATTGATGATTGCGGTGTCGATGAATTGAATTAACGGCCTCACTACCAACACCACAAGCAGCATAATCCACAAAACTGAAGTTTGTGCCGCCAGCGCAGCAGCCGTATTTGGCGCAGTCATCAACGCTACCAATTTACCGAAAAAAATAGGAAGTGAAATATCCACCAAAGCAACACTCAGGCTGCTGACCAGCAACGCCACGTAAATCCTAGGTGTTTGGCTAATGAAATGCCAATAGAAAGACAGCAGCCTAGTTGGAGGCGTAATTGCTTTATGGTCCCGCGTACCATGGATAAGAGATTCGAGAAATTTAAACATTCTAATTCCAGTTATTTACTGCATATTACTAATATATTAAGAGGATAAAAATGGATGACATAACTGTAAACTAAACTCGAATTACAATTAAATTTAATTTCACGCCAAATCATACCATCTAGAATGCTATGTATTAGAGCGCCACCAACATTCCACATCATCCACTTTGAACCACAAACGTATTTAGCGATATAATCTTGTCATGATTAAATTCGACCAAGTCACTAAACGCTACCCCAGCAGCGATGAAATATTGAAAAATATCAGTTTTAATATTGAGGCTGGTGAGTTGGTATTTGTAACGGGGCATTCTGGCGCGGGTAAAAGTACTTTGCTTAAGCTAATTGCGGCCATTGAGCGCCCAACTAGCGGCACGGTGTTAATTGCCAACCAAAATATTAGCAAACTTAAACCTTCGGCAATTCCATTTATGCGCCGACGGTTTGGTTTGATTTTTCAAGATCATAAATTACTGTATGACCGCAATTGTTTTGATAATGTGATTTTACCGTTGCATATCAACGGTATTTCAGGCACCGAGGCGGCAAAGCGCGTGCGTGCGGCGTTAGATAAAGTGGGCTTGCTGCATAAAGAAAAAGCGATGCCGATTACGCTTTCTGGCGGTGAGCAGCAGCGGCTGGCCATTGCCCGCGCGGTGGTAAGCCGCCCTTCTATACTCATTGCTGATGAGCCAACGGGTAATTTAGATGCTCAATATGCCGCAGATATTATGGATATTTTTAATGCCTTTAACCAAGTGGGTGTGACGGTAATTATGGCTACGCACGATACCCTTGGCAAAAATATTGAAGGAAATCGGGTGCTACACATTGACCATGGCACACTAAAATCTAGCGCAATCACGCAAAGTGCATTTTTACCTACAGTAAATTTACGCGAAAATTTACACCATGATTAACACTATGCTAAATCACCATTCACAGGCAATTAAACTCGTGCTTTCACGCATGCGTAACAATATGCTATCTACCTTGATGATTAGTTTAGTCATTGCTGTGGCGATGTGCGTGCCAGGCTTGTTTTATATGGGTGTGGACCATTTATCTACGCTCATAAACCACATGCAAGATAAAACTGAAATCAGCCTTTTTCTTAAGCTGGATGCCGATAAAGATGCAATTTCTGAAATCGATGCAATGTTGGCTAAAAATTCTGCGATTAAACAATATCATTTGGTCACCAAAGCCCAAGCTTGGCAGCAACTTAAAGAAAAATCTGCGGCAAATGAAGTGAGTAATCAAGTGAACGAACTCGCAAAAAATCCTTTGCCAGATGCGTTTTTTATTCAAGCAAAATCTACAGAACCTGAAGCGCTTGAAGCGCTTAAAAATGAACTACAAAACATACCAGGCGTTGAGCAAGCCTTATTAAATACCGAGTGGGCAAAGCGTCTGGCTACCTTATTAGCGTTAGGTAAAAAAATTATTTTGTTTATTGCCTCGCTACTGGCTATTGCGCTACTTGTGATTATTGGCAACACCGTGCGCATGCAAATTCTCACGCAAAAAGATGAAATTGTCGTCAGTAAACTCATAGGTGCTACCAGCAGTTTTATTAGAATGCCATTTTTATATGCGGGCATACTGTATGGATTGTTAGGCGGCTTATTAGCTATTTTGTTATTGGCTGCCGTTGTTATAATCTTTAATCAATCAGTAGCGCAACTTTCTAGCTTATACAGCAACGATTTTAGTCTGCCGCTATTTAATATGCATTTATCTATAAGTGTTATCTGCACGGCAGTGCTTATTGGTTGGCTAGGCTCTTATTTGGCGGTGACGCGCGCTATTGCCGCTATCAAAATCACTTAAACTCATTTCAAATTTAAAGCACTATTGAACTTTATACCTCTAGCACTCTCTTAGTTAGAGTGCTAAAATAATAGTTATTGGAGGAAATAAATTTCAATGAGCAACGCATTAACATTACCAGTTTTTACCGCTACCGCCATCACTGCCGATAGCCTAGAACACTATTCTAGAGCAATTAAAGCGTACCCAATTCTCACCGCAGAAGAGGAGTATTCGCTTGCCACAAAATTCAAAAATGAAAATGATTTAGAAGCCGCACGCCAGTTAATTGTGTCACATCTGCGCTTAGTTGCGAGCATTGCTCGTGGCTACAATGGTTATGGCTTGCCGCAATCAGACCTTATTCAAGAAGGTAATATTGGCCTAATGAAAGCAGTTAAGCGCTTTGACCCAGAGCGCGGTGTACGCTTAGTTTCTTTTGCCATGCATTGGATTAAAGCAGAAATACACGAATATATCGTGCGTAACTGGCGCTTGGTAAAAATTGCCACCACTAAAGCGCAACGTAAACTGTTCTTTAATTTACGTAGCATGAAAACGAGCTTAAATAGCTTACAACCCGCTGAAGCAGCGCATATAGCACGCACGCTAAACGTAAAACCTGAAGAAGTGTTCGAGATGGAAGCGCGCCTAAATGGCCACGAAATTTCTCTTGAGGCTAATATAGATGACGATAGCGATGAAAACTACAGCCCTATTGCTTACCTGCAAGATGAAGGCCTAGGGCCATTAGAAGCATTGCAAGCAAAGCAAATGGATGTGGCAGAAACTACTGGCTTAGCGCACGCACTACAAAATTTAGATGAGCGTAGCCGCCGCGTGGTTGAAGCACGTTGGTTACAAGATGCGGGTGGTAAAACCTTGCATGAGCTCGCAGATGAGTTTGGCGTTTCAGCTGAACGCATTCGGCAAATTGAGCAAAAAGCGATGCAAAAAATGAAAGTGCAGATGTTAGCAAATCGCTAAATTTTAATCACTAAAATTTAAGTAATAAAAAAGGCTGCATTGCAGCCTTTTTTATTACGCCAACTTAACGATTAGGCGGCTATTGCTTCAGTTGCTTCAAATGCTAGCGCATTATTCATGTGCATCCTCAACACCTTCAAGTCATCTAACTGCGACTGAATACCTTTTTCAATCGTTTCTAGCTCAGCAATACGATCTTCCAAAGTGTCAGTTGCTTTATAGATGCGCTTAATGCTTTCTAAGCGGCGGCGTAATTGCAATTGATGCTCACGTACTTGCGATTCCATTGGTGAAATAACTGCTTTTAACCAGTTTTCAATATCACGGTTCGCCACTTCATAAACATGAATCACGCGGCTTGCGAGAGTTTCAAAAAACCTGCTGGTCAATGTCATTTTTTCGTGGGCAATCATATTAAAAGCGGTATTAAACTGCTCTTTATAAGCACGCTCTAATTTTGCCAACTCTTTTTGATAACGTAATGTTGAAAAAGCTGGCGGGTCAGACTTACGTAACCCATGCTCTTTTGAAAATTTCTCATACATCACATCCATCATTTTTTTAATTTCATCAATTTGCGCATCAGATGAAACTAGGCGACCTTTCAGCTCACTGAAAAAGTTATCCATCGCAGTGCGTATGGTTTTAGTGAAATTAGCGTCTATCATGGTTTCACGCGTTGCATGTACGTGTTTTTTTACTGCTTCCATACCTAGCAAAGTGAATAAGCGATTGGTGTGCTGAGAGTAAATACTACGCAAGGCTTGAAAACGTTGTAAACCTTTTTCAAAGTTTTCTTTATCTACCTTCACCTTATTCATCATGTGCTCAACTACGTCTTCGTTTTTACCACGAAGGCCACGTAATTCTACTAGCTGGTCGTTGATTCCTGAAATACGTGCGTCTAAAATAAGTTGTGAGCTTGCAATTAAATCTTCAATTTCATTTTTAGTGTTGTCACGAACGATTTCTTTTTTAGATGGAATTAGCTCATCTGACAACGCTTTTTCCAGCTCTAAAATGCGGCTCTTAGTCAGCAACGCACCATCGCCATTCACTTTAGCCAACAAACCTTTTTGCGCTGAAATCGGAAATATTTGATTGGTCTCTAAGCCAAGCAACTCAGCACTGGTTTTAATTTGTTTGGTAAGTTCTGCTTGAATGTCAGTTTCGTTTTTAAGCTCATCCCAAAGGCCATCAATTTTATTAAGTACCGCTAGGCGGCCTTTTTGTTTCCAACGCGTGCCGCTAATATATTGGCGCCATACTTCAATTTCAGATTTAGTTACGCCAGTATCAGCGGCCAAAATAAATAACACAGCATGCGCGTTTGGCAGCATATTTAGCGTTAACTCTGGCTCAGTACCTATCGCATTTAAGCCTGGCGTATCTAAAATCACCAAGCCTTGCTCTAGCAATGGGTGTGGGAAGTTAATCATGGCATAGCGCCAGCATGGCACATCAATAGTGCCATCTTTATTAACACTAAGCGCATCATCAGCGCTGTTGGGGTCATACAGGCCGTATTTTTCTGCTTCTAGCAATGTAACTGCTTTAGTGTTACTTACTTCTTTAAATGCATTGACCATACTTTCATTTGAATCTACTTCAAAAGTAACGGTTTTCCATTCATCTGGATAGCGTTTGTACTCAGTGGTCGTTGCATCTGAAAGACGCGTTTCAATCGGCAACAACATAATTGAGCTAGGTTTGGTTTTATCGTAAAGCAACTCTGTAGGGCACATGGTGGTGCGGCCAGCGCTTGAAGGCAATAATCGCGTGCCGTAGCCCGCAAAGAAAATTGCGTTAATCAACTCAGATTTACCTCGAGAAAACTCAGCTACAAAAGCCACATTAAGCTTATCTTCACGTAACCTATCTAACAGCTGCCCAATACGCTGATCCATTTGGCCATCATTTAGCTCTTGCTCATTAAGCCAACTGCGATAATCACTTATGGTGTCAACCAAGGCTTGACGCCATTCGGTATATTCTGCAAATTGATGCGCTAACTTACTGTTAGAATTTTCTTGAGTCACAATAGTCCTTACCCATTTTTATATATGTAACTTTATCATCATTTTAATAAAAATCAACCAAATCAATTTGTTACTTTAAGTAGTTAATTTAAATAACATGATGCAATTTTTTTTACGCCTAAAATATTTTAGGCCACTTTTATGTCTATCACTAAGAAAAGCATAAAATATGCCATATATATTTAAGTTATGAGAAATATTAAAATTAACACTATTTTACAAATAAAATCAATTACATACGAGCGCCACTAATTTAATTTTTTTACTAAAATATTGCTACAAGGGCATGTTGTAGTGACAATTATTAGTGATACTTACATTTAATGTCACCAAAAATAGCGCCTTCACCGAGCTAAATTTTAGGTGAATATAAAAAATAATTCAGATAAAAGGCCTCAGTAATAGGATGAGCGGTTTGACTAAGGCAGGCTCATAAAACCATGCCATTCTGTTATCATCTTACTTCCCAAAACTTTTTTCTAAATGATTGCTAAATGAGCGGACTCAGCACCAATTCACCACGCCCGATTGATATTCGCCTGCACCAAGCCTCGCGCTTGCTCGAAATAAAATTTGATAACAATACCGAATGCATGTTGTCTTGTGAGTTTTTGCGTGTGTATTCGCCATCTGCCGAGGTGCGCGGGCATGGCCACGGGCAAGAAGTATTACAACTCGATAAAGAGGATGTAAATATCACCGCGATAGAACCGATAGGCAACTATGCGGTCAAGCTTACGTTCTCAGATGGGCACGATACAGGCCTATATTCTTGGGATTATTTGTATGAATTAGGCAGCAATTACGAGGCGCTTTGGTTAGAATATTTAGGCAAGTTAAGCGCTGCTGGCGTGCAAAGAAAAGCATAGTTTAGTTGAGAGTAATTTTCGTTGAGAGAACATGATGTCTGAGAAAAATACAAATCAAAACCCGCATTCAGAAAGCACGCATTTTGGCTTTAAAACCGTTTCAGAAGCTGATAAGGCTAAAAAAGTGGGTGAGGTTTTTCATTCGGTCGCGAGTAAATATGACTTAATGAATGATGTAATGTCTGCTGGCATGCACCGTGGCTGGAAGCGTTTTGCAGTCGAGATTAGCGGCGTGAAGACTGGCGATAAAGTATTAGATATTGCAGGTGGTAGCGGTGATTTATCTAAATTATTCGCAAAAAAAATTGGGGCTGAAGGCCAGGTCATACTCACTGACATCAATGCATCCATGTTAAGTGTTGGCCGTGACCGCATGTTAGATGCGGGCTTGAACGTGCCTGCTTTACAATGCGATGCGGAAAAACTGCCTTTCCCTGACAACTATTTTGATTGCGTCATCGTGGCTTTTGGCCTGCGCAACATGACACATAAAGACAAAGCGCTAGCTGAAATGCAGCGTGTACTCAAAGTTGGCGGCCGATTATTAGTGCTAGAATTTTCAAAAGTGTGGCAGCCGCTTGAAAAGCTTTATGACGTGTATTCGTTTAAATTATTACCCCTCATGGGTAAAATTCTCGCAAAAGATGCCCAAAGTTATCAGTATCTTGCTGAGTCTATCCGCATGCATCCCGACCAAGAAACGCTTAAGCAAATGATGATAGATGCGGGCTTGGGCAAAGTGGATTATTACAATTTAAGCGCTGGTGTGGTGGCATTGCATAAAGGTTACAAGCTGTAATGCTGAAACCGCTTGCCACCCGTTTTTTGCAGCACTTGACGCAACAAAATAGTTGGGCAAAAGCGTATTTATTGGAGTTTTCTGGAAAAACAATTCAGTTTGATTTTGTGCTGCTAAAAGCCAATCTAATTATTTTAGAAGATGGTAGTTTAGCGCTCGGAGGTGAAACAATGCCTCCAGAAGCCACTATCCACCTACCTCCCAGCCTTGCGCTTCGAATCCTAGCTGGTGACGATGCCGCAAAAACACAAATAAAAATTGATGGCGATACGCATTTAGCCACTGAATTTTCTAAAATTCTACAAAATATTCGCTGGGATTATGAAGACGATTTAAGTAAATTAGTCGGCGATATTCCAGCCAATAAATTAGGTGATTTGAGTCGCAAAACAGCCCAATCAGTGAAAGATACCAGCCTAAATCTAACTGAAATGTTGAGCGAATATTGGCAAGAAGAAAAACCGATGATTGCTAAAAAACGCCATGTGGAACAGTTTAATGCTGATGTTGATACGCTACGCGCTGATGTCGCGCGCTTTGAAAAAAGACTAGCAAAGTTAATTAAGAGCACTGAATTAAGAAAATAATCACCCAATAAAACTAACGACAGCCCACTCAAACTTATGCGAATTTTTCGGCTTTTTTACATTATTTATATCGCGCTACGCTTTGGCTTAGATGAATTTATCTTAAGTCACACCAAATTAAAACCGCTGCGAGGTTTAATCAATGGCTTGCTATTTTGGCGTAATAAAAACCGCCCACGTGGCGAGAGACTCAGATTAGCGCTTGAAGCACTGGGCCCAATTTTTGTTAAATTTGGGCAAATGCTTTCTACACGGCGCGATTTAATTCCTTTGGATATTGCGGATGAACTTGCCAAGTTACAAGATCAAGTGCCACCGTTTGCCTTTGCTGAAGTTGAAAAAACTATACAAACTGCGTTTAACTTACCGCTGCATGATGTGTTTTTAAGTTTTGAAGAGGTAGCAATCGCCAGCGCGTCTGTCGCGCAAGTCCATTTTTCGCACTTGCTAGACGGCACACCAGTGGCGGTTAAAGTGCTACGCCCAGGTATTGCAAAAACAATCAGCCATGATTTAGAGCTGCTTGATACAGGCGCATGGTTGCTGCAAACGCTATCATCCGAAGGTCGGCGCTTAAAGCCGCGCGAAGTGGTTGCAGAGTTTGCTGAACACACGCAAAGCGAGTTAGATTTAACCTTAGAAGCCGCTAATTGCACACGTTTAGCAGGCAATTTCCCCGATAAAACTTTACTAGTCCCTGATGTTTATTGGGATTGGTGTCGCAAAGAAGTGATGGTGATGCAGCGCATGGTTGGCACGCCGATTAGCCAAATAGAGGTGCTTCGCGCCAAAGGCATTAACATAGCCAAACTCGCGCATGACGGTGTAGAAATATTTTTTACGCAAGTATTCAGAGATGGTTTTTTTCATGCGGACATGCACCCAGGTAATATACAAGTAGCGACTGAAGGAGAATATGCAGGCCGCTATATTGCACTAGATTTCGGCATTATGGGCACGCTTAACGACACCGATAAATACTACCTTGCGCGTAATTTTTTAGCTTTTTTCAACCGCGATTATCGTGATGTTGCCATGGCGCATATCGAGTCTGGCTGGGTGCCAAAAGACACCAATGTGGAAGCGCTAGAAACCGCCGTGCGCGCCATCTGCGAGCCAGTTTTCAACAAGCCGTTAAAAGACATTTCGTTTGGGCGTACTTTACTCAGCCTATTTCAAATGTCGCGTAAATTTGGCGTGGTGATTCAGCCGCAATTAGTGATGTTGCAAAAAACTTTGCTGAATATTGAAGGTTTAGGCCGAGATTTAGACCCAAATATTGATTTATGGCAAACCGCCAAACCCTTTTTAAAACGCTGGATGAGCGAGCAAATTGGCTGGCGCAACGTGGCTAAAAGCTTAAAAAAAGAACTACCTTTCATCGCTAAAAACCTGCCGCAAATGCCGCGTTTAGTGCATCAATTTTTAAGCCAACAAACGCGTGTAGAACAAGATGCGCCTATACGGCAAGCAATTGATGCACTGATTAAAGCGCAAGAAAAACAAGCACGTTGGCAAAAACGCTTAACACTAATTGTTGCTTTGTTGCTACTGCTGCAACTTTCAGCTTTGTTCATGTTGTGGCTGGCATAAAGTCATATAAATTACGCCTAGTACTATTTAGATTTAACACAACTCCAACATGATGCTCTGCGAGCCTTGCTGGGTGTGCCTCGCAGGGCATTGTTTTTCTCTCGTAGCTATTATTGGTGATTTTTGTGGGAGTTTTACAGGTTTTTTCGCTTCTGGCACTGCTCACAATAAAACGTTGAGCGTTGCCCTAATCGAATATTTTTAATTGGTTTTTCGCAAATTTTACACGGCTCGTCCGTGCGACCATAGACAAAATATTCTTGCTGAAAATAGCCTGCGCTACCATCCGTACCAAAAAAATCTCGTAAGCTGCTACCGCCCGCGGCCAGCGCATCTTGCAGGGTATTTTTGATTTCCAACACCAGTTTTTCGCACTGCTTTAACGTCAACTTATTGGCAGATGTTTCAGGATGAATACGCGCCCGAAATAGTGACTCACTCGCATAAATATTGCCCACACCCACCACTACGTGCCCATCCATAATAGCGTTTTTAATGGCGAGCGTTTTGTTACTTAATGCCGCAAGCAAATATTTTTCGTTAAAGCCCTCTTCTAACGGCTCTGGGCCTAGACTATTTAACAAGCTGTGATTGTTTTCTTTGTTATCAATCCACAACACTGCGCCAAAACGGCGTGGGTCACGCAGGCGCAGTACTTGTCCTTCAACAAACTCAATATCTGGTTTAAAGGCAATATCAAAATGATCATGTTTTTCTGGGGGATAATTGCAGTCTAGCAATTGAATGCGGCCTGACATGCCAAGATGCACCAACAAAACACCCGTGTCAAACTCGCACAAAATATACTTAGCGCGGCGTGTAAGGCCATGTAGCCTTTGATTGGCTAAGGTTTGGTTTAAGTGTTGCGGAATTGGCCAGCGCAGCGTTGGGTAGCGAATGGTAACGGATTGAACCACCTTGCCAACAAGAGGTAAAAGCCCGCGGCGCGTGGTTTCTACCTCTGGGAGTTCTGGCATGATTTAGATTGTCAGCAAGCTAATTGGGCAAATTGATTGGCGGGTTGAGCATGGTAAACCCTGAATCTGACGGAAAAATATACATCAACCCTTCGTCAGGGCGGCCTAATAATAAATCTGGCGATTCTTGAATTTTATCAAAATGCACTTTGCTACCATCGGCTAATTTCACTTCAAGTGATGGATAAGTCGTTTTACGATCTGGCGTATAAAACTCTACTGACTTCGCTGGGTTATACACCCATGAGTAATCTAACCACTCGTTAAGCTCGTTTTGTTGCGGCTTGGTCGCGGGTAGTGACACTTTCCATTGCCCTGCTACGATGTCCACATTTAGCTTAACGGCTTCCCATTGTTCAAGGTGACTAAAATCGAAGCCCGCAACTTTTTCAGTGGGTTTTAATGGTGACTTATCAACTAGCTCCATCACTTGGGTTGAAGCGACTTCAGCATAATTACTAGAAACCAAGTAAACAGCACCTCTATGGGCAACATACTGCTCGTCGGTTACTGAGTTATGCGTACCAAATGCAAATTCTTCTGCATTGGTTTTATCTCTCAATAATTTTAGTTTTAGTGTAGGGTTATTGAGGCCAAATTTTTCTAAATCCGCATCATTTGAAATAAGCACTTTCTCTTTAGATTTTGCGGCAATAATCGATATAATTTGATTCACCACATCTTTATTAGCACGTGTTTGCTTAGGTGCAGTAAGCCGCCAAAAGCCATTTACTTTTTCTAAAGTTACGGCAGCTTTAGTAGGAAACTCCACACTAATGGCGTTAAATTCAGCTAATTTGTAATTTGTAATTTCGTGAGCATTATCTTGCTCAACCCCAGCTTTTGGTCGCAAATATAAAAAAGCCACCAAGCCTGCAACAACACACAACATCACCAAATTAAGCAACCAGCGTTTTTTCATGCTTTACCTTCAAATATACTGAATTCAAAAAAATCAATCGTCATTACAAGCGTCGCGAAGCAATGACGAGGTATATATTAGAACTATGCTTTTCTACGCTTCCACCAAAAGAAAAAGCCCGCGATCATCATCGCCAGTGGAATGAAATATTGAAATCCGTGGAACACCATCCAAGCAACCAAACGGCCTGAATCCGTGTCTGGAATTGTCACGTTAATATCTTTAAGTGGCATGGGTTGAATAGTGATGAGCTTATCATCACCTGCTAACCAGTTAACTATATTCACACCTAAATCTAAGTTGCCACCGTTGGTAATAAACGTATTTGATAAGAAATTACCATTACCCATCACCACAACGCGCTGGCCTTTTTTACCGTAGATACGCTCTAGCGCCACGCCAATGTTGATTGGGCCGCGCTTATCTGTTTTTTCATTAAAGGTTGGCTTGGCATCTTTTGCTAACGGTCCAGCCATTAACCAGCCATTAGGTGCCACTTCAACCAAATTACTGACTTTCCAACCGTTATCATCGGTGCCGATTGCTGTTACCTGATGCGCTTCTGGAAATAAAGTACGCAACATAAAGTTTTTGGTAATCGCATGCTCACCATACAAGCTTGCGAACGACACACGTGCATCTGCGCCATATTGGGCTGATGCCATGTCCATTGCGATGCCTGGTGACACGGTCATGCCTAAATAATCTGCCACTTCTTTTAAACCGCGTAAATTATCGTCATCTAATAGCCACAATAAATTGCCGCCACTTTCAAGATATGTTTTAATTTTTTTTGCTTCAACATCGCTTACATCCACTTGCGGGCTAGCAATCACCAGCATGGCGCCATTGCTAGGCACAGCTTGTGCTATGGTTAAATCTGGGTTGGCAAATTTAAAGCCTTTTTTCTCTAATTGTTTACCAAACTCACCAATGTCATTGTTTTTAATACCAATTAAATTACGCTCGCCGTGGCCATCTAAATACATCACCGCTTGCTGATTGGTGCGAGAAAGCCTCACCAATAAATTGGTCATTTCCTGCTCGGCAATGGGCGGAATAATATGCTCTACGCGCTTGTTGTACTCAACAATCACTTCACCATCTTCTTTAATGCCAGCATCTTGCGCAAGTTTTGGCTCGATAGAAGGGTTAATAAAAGTTAAATTCACATTCTTTTTTTCGCGCTGATAACGCGCCACAAAATCAATCATCCCTTTGCGGAAATTGTCGCCACCTGACGCATCATCTTTGGTTGCAAACACAGTAATGTTTACGGGCTCTTTCATCTGCTTAAGCACGTTTACACTGCCTTGCGTAAGAATATTGCGATTAGCTTGCGTAATGTCTTTTGCCACATGATATTGGCTAGCCAGGTAGCCTAACAACACAATTAGCATTAAAAATAGTACGACAAAAAAGCCGTTTTGTACTAAAAGCTGAAAACGTAATTTACGATTGATGTTCATGTTTACTAAGTCCGATTAACCACGCAGACGGTCAGCATCTAGGCGACGGACTGTTAGCGTTAAAAATGTTACGATGAATAAGCCAAAATAAGCAATGTCTGCAGTATCAATTAAGCCACTTGAGAATGATTGAAAGTGCCGTGTGAGCGACAAACTAGCCAAGGTGTTACTTGGGTCGCCAGCAAAAAAGCGATCTAAAAACATCAAGGCGAATAAGGCAATAAACGTTAAAATTGCCGCTACTACTGGCTGCTGCGTCATACTTGAAAAATAAAGCCCAAGCGCAGAAAAGCTAGCAATCATGAGTAGCAAACCGATTGAATTGGCAATGAGATAACCGAAATCAATGTCTGCCCAAATATTAAGCGTTGAGAGCATTAGGCCAATAAACACCACCAAAATACTTAAAAATGCGACTAAGCCTAAAAACTTACCTAGTACAATTTCTGTGAGTGAGATTGGCGCACTGAATAAAAATGGTAAGGTCTGGCTACGGCGCTCTTCTGAAATTAAACGCATTGAGAGCAATGGCACGGCAAACAACACCATAAACGACGTAAAACCATAGACGTTTTGCCCAACAAACTGTGTCACCCCAGTACGCTCTGCAGGGCGCATTGCGCCTGACATCACCGCAAAATAATCATTCACGCCGTTTAAATAATAAGTGCCAAATGCAAACATTAGTAATGACAAAATTACCCAGCCCATTGGCGAGGCAAACATACTTTTGAGTTCTTTTCTTGCTACGTTGATAATCATGTTCTATCCCTTATGCTGCAGCTTGTTCTAAGTTTACTTGTTCAGGGGCGGCTTGGTCTTGATAAGTAAGCTGCACAAATACATCTTCTAAGCTGGTTTGATCTGGCGCAATTTGGTATAAGCCCCAACCATTTTTAACAGCTGCTTGTACAATAGCCTCAGCTGGTGCGGTATCATCAGCAAAGCGAATGCGCATTAAATTGCCAGGCAAGGCTTCAGCTTCAACAACGCCTGCAATTTTGAGCATATCATCCGTTGCTGGCATGTTATTCAACCCAATCAATAGCTTATTACCAATGCGCTGCTTTTTAAGCACATCAATAGACCCATTAAATACCAACTTACCTTTGTCAATAATCTGTACGTGGTCGCAGACCATTTCAACTTCAGGCAAAATATGAGTAGAAATAATCACGCTGCGTTCGCTACCTACTTCACGAATCAGCGCACGAATATCACGAATTTGAATTGGGTCTAGCCCAACGGTTGGCTCATCTAAAATCACCACCATCGGGTTATGAATAATCGCTTGCGCAATACCTACGCGCTGTTGATAACCATTAGATAAATTTTCAATCAGGCGTTTGCTCATATGGCCTAAACCGCAGCGCTCTTTTGCCACTTCAACCGCTTTTTTAATTTGACTTGAGCTTACGCGATGCAAGCGTGCAGCAATAGTTAAATACTCATCTACCGTCAACTCTTTATATAGCGGGCGCATTTCAGGCAAATAGCCGATGAGCGCTTTGGCTTCTTTCGGGTTTTCCATCATATCGATGCCACAGATTTTAACAGAGCCATTGCTCGGTGCAAGGTTGCCCGTGAGCATTTTCATGGTGGTGGATTTACCCGCACCATTAGGGCCTAAAAAGCCCAATACTTGGCCTTTGCTTAAATTAAAGCTTACATTGCTAACGGCTTCGCGGCCGCCATAAAGTCGCGTAAGTTCGAGTGCTTCTACAGTAAAATTAGTCATCATTGCTCAATTTTTAAATACGGAATTTCAACATGGGTTAAATTCTATGGTTTAAATTCTACAGGTTAAATACTGTTGACATGCATTTCAGTCAATTCATAATTATGGCGGAACTTAGGCTTACTGTCACGGACAAAGAGTTAACGATTAAACTTTGAGGCTATATAATATAGCTACAATGGCTTACCATCTTATTTGAATACTTTAATACTAAGAAATCTATGACCCTTACAACGACTTTATACCCAGCTAAAACCTGTAAAACTAAAACATTTTCCAGCGCTTACCCCAGAACTTTAAGTGCCTGCATACTGGCTTGCTCACTGCTACTCAATGGATGCGCTACAGGCATTGGCATTAAAACTGCAAATAAAACTAATAACACGCCGAAAGCCATAGAAAGTCGATTAACTGCTGAATTTGTATACAAATATTTAGTGGCTGAGATTGCAGGTCAACGTGGTGATTTAGCCACTTCTGGCAGTATTTTTTATGACTTAGCCAAAACTACAGGTGACGCAAGTCTGGCCGAGCGTGCCGCCAAAACGGCGGCTTACGGGCATGTGTCTGGCTTGACGATTCCTGCGGTTCAGCTTTGGGCTGAGCTTGACCCGACCTCAACCGAGGCACAGCAAGCCATGACAGAAACGCTAATCGCAACCAATAAACTTAGTGAAGCAAAACCCTACTTAGCGCAATTATTAGTCAAAGAAGATACGCGTGCTGGTGGTTTTTTGTTCCTTAATAATTTACTCAGCAAAAGTACAGATAAAGCTGGCGTATTAAGCTTGGTACAATCACTCGCCAAACCTTACCCAACTCTGGCTGAGGCACAATTTGCCATTGCACAAGCTGCATGGGCTGCCAAGCAAGATGGCACGGCTTTACAAGCACTTAATCAGGCGGAAACGCTAAAATCCGGCTGGACCATCGCCGCACTATTAAAAGGCCAAATACTATTTGAAAAATCACCGCAAGCTGCCATTACTTTTTATCAAGGGTTTTTGACAAAACATCCAGAATCAAATGAAGTGCGCCTAAATATGGCGAAAATTTTGGTGAACCAAAAGCAATACGATGCGGCAAAAAAAGAATATCCGATTATTATTAAAACAGCCAAAGACGGTGCTGCAAAAACTGGCTCCATAAATAATAGTGCCGAAGTGACTGCAGTCATTGGTTTGCTATCATTGCAATCATCTGATTACGCCGCCGCTGACAATTACTTTCAACAAGCACTTACTTTAGGTTTTAAAGATGAAAATCAAATTCATCTTTATTTAGCGCAAGTGGCTGAAAAACAAAAACGCGATGATGCCGCCATTGCTTGGTATAACAAAATACCAGCGAATGATCCGCATTATCTTGAAGCGCAATTAAACCTAGCAAACGTCATTGCCCGCACGCAGTCAGCCGACAAAGCAATAGAAAAACTTGATGCAATTGATGACTTAACAACCGAGCAACAAATTTTAGTAATTCAAGCACAAGCAAGTTTATTAGCCAAAGCCAAGCGCGACCAAGAAGCATTTGATTTGCTTGATAAAGCGACCAGAAACTTACCCAATACGCCCGAATTGGTTTACGACTACGCACTTGCCGCTGAGCGCATAAAAAAGTTTGACTTAATGGAAAGTGAGTTACGCAAAACAATCGCTGCAAGACCAGATTTTGCAGCCGCCTACAACGCGCTTGGCTACTCATTTGCAGACCGCAACATTAAACTAGATGAAGCCATAAAACTCATTGAAAGCGCATTAAAAATAAGCCCAAACGACCATTACATGTTAGACAGCCTAGGCTGGGCGCACTACCGCAAAGGCAATTTAGACAAAGCCATCACCTATTTACAACAAGCCTACAAAACACAGCAAGACCCTGAAATTGCCGCGCATTTGGGTGAAGTGCTTTGGAAAAAAGGCATGCATGTTGAAGCAAAAAAGATTTGGAATGACGCACTCGCAATTGACCCTAGCAATGAAGTGTTATTAGCCATCACCGCCAAATTTAAATCATAAATATTTACATGACAATATTTCGCGCTACATGGCTAATGGGCTTGCTTGCTTTGCTACAAGCCTGCGTTGGCATACCCACCAGCAAACCTATCGACAACGCAGCATTGCTTGCAATGCATCAGCGCCATTTGCAAAATCTAAGCACTATTACTGCGTTCACATTACAAGGCCGCATTGGCGTACAAACTGAAGGCAAGGGCTTTTCTGGTAGCTTAACTTGGCAACATAATATATCTAGCGATGACATTGCGCTGTACTCGCCCCTTGGTGGGCAAGTCGCCAGCATTAAAAAAACTGCCAATAACGTGACGCTAGAAGACGCAAAAGGTAATAGCATTTCAGCGGCCGATGCAGAAACTCTCACGCAAAACGCACTCGGCTGGAAACTACCACTAGCTGGCCTCGCTGATTGGTCTCTGGGTCGCCCTGCAACTGGCGAAATTCAAGCTAGCACGCTTGATGAACAAGGCCATCTAAACACGTTAAAACAAGAAGGTTGGGACATAGAATATCAAAATTACACAGAGCAAAACGGACATTTTTTACCCAAAAAAATCATACTTAGAAACGACAAAGCGCATTTAAAGTTACTCGTAGAAAATTGGAGAATTGTTGGTAATTAAACAGCCATCCGAATGCCACCTAAATAAAAAAAGCACGCCTAAGCGTGCTTTTTTATTTACTTCGTTTTGACACCTAAGCTTTATGCTTAGGTATCTACGCTATTACTGAGCTGCTGGTGCTTCAGCCGCTGGTGCAGCTTCAGCAGGTGCCGCAGCTGCATCTAAGGTAATGCCTGGAATGCGCTCTTCAGCTGTAGGCTCGTAACCGCCACCACTTGCCACTGGTGCAGCAGCTTCTGCTGCTGGTGCGGCTTCTGCTGGTGCAGCAGCATCTGTTGCGGCGGCTGGTGCAGCTTCAACTGGCGTTTCAGCTTTCTCACCACAGCCAACTAATAATAAACTAGTAACACTTAATACCAACATAGAACGTAAAAGTACTGACATTTCAATCTCCTTGGTTTGCGAATAAAAAGTTTGCAAATAAAAATCGCGCGTTTGTAAAAAATTATATATAAAAATCAAAAATCCTTGAATCTAACAAGCTTCAAGGATTGATTTAGCTTGCTAAAATCACAAGCGCACATTTTAACTTAACTTTAACGCTTTGTAATTAAATACTTATCTACACAATCATTAAATTTAAGCTGGAATACGCAACATTTGCCCTGGATAAATTTTATCTGGGTGGCTTAACATTGGCTTATTCGCTTCAAAAATCTTCATATATGAGTTTGCGTTACCATATTGCTCTTTTGCAATTTTAGATAAAGTATCGCCACTTACCACTGTGTAGAACACTGGCTCAGCAGCCGCTTCTACCACACCCAATTGGTCTTGCACGTTTTCAACACCCGCTACATTGCCACAACATAATAAGATTTTTTCTTTGTCTTCTTGCGTGGCTGCAGTACCTTGCACAATCACGGTTGAAGAAGCGCCATCAAAACCAATGGCTAAATCTTGTGCGGTTAAATTCATTTTTGCTACATAACCTGCAATTGCATTTGCAGCAGCTTTATTAGCTGCATCTACATTTACTGGTGTTGGGTCTGCTTTTGCTACAACATCTGCGGCTTTTGCTTCACCAATACCAAATAATTTTTCGCCTGCACTTTTAATAAATGAAAACATGCCCATTTTTATTCTCCTAATTTTAAGATTACAAATATTAAATACAAAATATCACCACTGCCAATTTAGCAATTTACAGCGTAACACAAAGCAATGTCAATCATGGCATATTCACACTTTTTTACAACTCGTTTTAAACGCTATTGGCTCGCCTACCAGCTAATATCTGTGCGCTTACATAAGCGCCCTTGGCATAGGCTTCTACTTCATACGGATTTTGTCTATACCCATACCGCGAAGCCCAAATGTACTTAAAAACATTCATGCCAGTTAAATACTGCTCTACATGGGTTAATTCATGCGCTAATAACTCTAGGCTCTGACTAGTATTGGCTTGGTAAGCATTTTTGCGAAAAAAAATACGATGCCCTAGCACTACCGCGCACATATCTTTACGCAACCAAAATGGCACTTTATTTTCTATAATTCGCACTTTGTATAAAGTATGCCGCTGATAGTATGGCTGAAACAAAGCGTGCTCTGTGGCGCTTAATGGGCGGCCTTGTTCGAACATAAAGTTATTCGCCAATGAGATGAAGCAACACTTTACGCATACTCGGCACGTGCCGATGTTCGTATAAAAATACACCTTGCCATTGACCTAAAGCGGCTTTGCCATCTAAAAGTGGAATTGATAAACTGGTTTGCGTAAGAGCTGTTCGCACATGGGCTGGCATGTCGTCTGGGCCTTCTACGGTGTGAATAAACAGCGGGTCGCCATCTGGCACTAGCCGATTAAAAAAGGCTTCTAAATCTACCAATACGTCAGCATCGTAATTTTCGTTAATGAGCAAACTGGCTGAAGTATGCTGAATATACAAAGTGATTAAACCCGTATGCAGGCCGCTATTTTTCGCCCACGAAATCACTTCAGGCGTAATGTCGTAAAGCCTGCGCCCTTGTGTGTTAATGCCGATTTTATGCGTGAGTTGTCGCATCGTTACCAGCAACCAATCGGCATACCAAAACCTACGCCTCCGCCAAATCTGCGGCCGAATCGTGATCCATAAGCGCCATAACCATACGGGCGCAATCCATAGCGGCCGTAACCGCAAAAGTTATTGTAGTAATTTTGCTTTTGCTGCTCGAGCTTTAAATCATTTAAAGCTTGGCGTTTGCTTTTTTCACGTTTATTGAGCTCATCAGCAACATTGTTCCTTAAAGCTTGCTCGCGACTAATATGCATGTAATCAAGCACTTTGCTATCAACACCTTGTTTGTTTAATTCTACGCTTTGGCTGGGCGTTAAATCGTAGATTGAGTTACTTGCTTTAATTTTTTCAATCAACTGCTCGGGTGTGGCGCCTTCTTTAGTTAGCTTTACCAAGTCATCTAAACTCAAGGCGGCAACAGGTGTCGGCATAATGCGTGCTAATTCCGCCTCTGACACTCTATCAATCTGCGGTGACTTTGCAGGCATTGTTTTAGAATGTGTTGCGCAAGCCGATAAAATAAGCACACCACACAAAACAAACCCTACTTTAATCAAACCATATTGATGTTGAACCATTTTACAACTCCTTCACTTTTACAATTCCTTCACTGCGCGATTGCGGCGCTTATTGGCTAGTTGCTTAAACATAGGTGAAGGCGCGCTAATATTCATATCAAACGGGTGTGTTTTGTACGGATAGCGTGCCTGCACTTTTTTTACATATAACCGTGTTTCGGCATAAGGTGGAATGCCTTTGTACTTATTCACCGCGCCTTCTCCAGCGTTATATGCGGCCACTGTCAGCGCAACATCACCTTTAAAATAAGCCAATAACCAACGTAAATAAGCCACGCCGCCCTTAATGTTTTGTGTTGCATCATAGGCGTTTTTAACATTAAAACGCTCCGAGGTTTCTGGTATTAACTGCATCAAGCCATGTGCATTTTTGTTAGAAGTTGCAACATTCACAAAATTTGATTCAACCGAAATAATCGACAACACCAATTTTTCATCCACCTTATACCACTTTGAAATACTCTTCACCAAGCGTAAAACCCAGCGTTTATTTTTGGGTAAATTGGCAATGTAATGATCTATTGCTGGTGTTACCGCTACCAACTCAACCTTAGGCATTGGCGCCTTTTCTGGCGTTATCTCATTGATAATACAAGCGGGCGTATCTGAGGTGTTAATTTGAATAGTTTCAAGCATTTGTTGCGCATCATAATGCCCGTGCGTTGCTGCGATGCTAAACAAATTGGCCGCATAATCCCGATTTTCTGGTACTCCGCGCCCAAAAGCATATAGCATACCTAACCTATAAACACCTTCTGCGCTGCCATAACGTGCAGCTTCGCAATACAAAATAGCCGCTTGCCATGAAGCCTCAACGTCATTTTCATCACTCACCAACACGCCAGCACGCTCAAGCAAATCTTTAATCACTGGTGGCTCGTTATCAAAAGTCTCAAGTTCTGCGCCTGTGTACGCACCCGCCACAGGGCTTAAAGTAAAGCTTAAGATGGCAAACAAACACCATAAACTTATGTGAATAAACTTTGCCATTTACAGCCTTTTATTAAGTGTTATGCTTTTGCAAACACTATCTTACCCGCCTTGCAGTCAACTTTCACAATATCTTTTGCGGAAAAAGTACCCGATAAAATTTCTCGCGCCAATGGGTTTTCAATTTCACTTTGAATCGCCCGTTTAAGCGGCCGTGCACCATATACAGGGTCGAACCCAGCATTAGCAATTTCTGCAATTGCAGCATCGGTAATTTCTAGCTGCATATCCATCGCGCTTAAGCGTTTAGCTAAGTATTGCAATTGAATGCTGGCAATCGACTTAATGTTTTCTTCACCCAATGCGTGAAAAACGACTACTTCATCAATACGGTTGACGAACTCTGGGCGGAAATGCGTTTTAACTTCACCCATCACCGCTAATTTCACCACTTGGTAATCTTGGTCGGCCATGCTTTGTATCATTTGCGAGCCTAAATTACTGGTCATAATAATCACGGTATTTTTAAAGTCTACCGTGCGACCTTGACCGTCCGTTAGCCGACCATCATCCAACACTTGCAGCAACACATTAAACACATCTGGGTGTGCTTTCTCCACTTCATCGAGCAGAATTACGCTGTAAGGTTTACGGCGAACCGCTTCTGTGAGCGTACCGCCTTCTTCATAGCCCACATAGCCTGGTGGCGCGCCTATCATGCGTGAGACTGAATGTTTCTCCATAAACTCACTCATATCAATACGAATTAAATGGTCTTCAGAATCAAACAAAAAGTTAGCCAACGCTTTGCAAAGCTCAGTTTTACCCACGCCTGTTGGGCCGAGAAAAAGAAAACTACCGTAAGGTCGCGTCGGGTCGCCCAAGCCTGAACGTGAGCGACGAATCGCGTCAGAAACCAGCCGCACGGCTTCATCTTGACCAACAACACGTTCGTGTAATTTAGTTTCCATGGTCAGCAACTTGCCACGCTCGCCTTGCATCATTTTAGACACAGGAATACCCGTTGCGCGGCTCACCACCTCAGCAATTTCATCTGCGCCCACTTCAGTGCGTAGCATTCGGTGTTTGCCTTTTTCTATGTTCACTTCAGCACTAGAAGCTTGTTTTAATTGCATTTCAAGCGCTGGCAACTTGCCATATTGCAACTCAGAAACTTTTTGCCATTCGCCTTTACGCGTGGCTTCTTCCATCTCAAATTTAACTTTTTCAATCGCTTCTTTAATGTGCGCAGAGCCTTGCACTTGCGCTTTTTCGGCTTTCCAAATTTCTTCTAAATCTGCATATTCTTTTTCAAGCTTGGCAATTTCTTCTTCAATCAAACCAAAGCGCTTCAGCGAACCCTCATCTTTTTCACGGCGCACCGCTTCACGTTCAATTTTTAGCTGAATCTGTCTACGCTCTAGTTTATCCAACACTTCTGGTTTAGAATCAATTTCCATTTTGATACGTGAAGCTGCTTCATCAATCAAATCAATCGCTTTATCTGGTAAAAAACGGTCGGTAATATAACGGTGTGATAATTCCGCCGCCGCCACAATCGCAGGGTCGGTAATTTCCACGCCATGATGCAGCTCATATTTCTCTTTCAAGCCACGCAAAATCGCAATAGTGGCTTCTACGCTTGGCTCATCAACTAACACTTTTTGAAAACGGCGCTCTAAAGCTGCGTCTTTTTCGATGTATTTACGATATTCATCCAACGTTGTTGCGCCCACGCAATGCAATTCACCACGCGCCAAAGCAGGCTTCAACATATTGCCTGCATCCATCGCACCTTCGGCCTTGCCTGCGCCTACCATGGTGTGAATTTCATCAATAAATACGATGGTTTGGCCTTCATCTTGCGACAACTCTTTTAGCACTGATTTCAAGCGCTCTTCAAAGTCTCCACGGTATTTAGCACCCGCCAATAAAGCTGCCATATCAAGGCTTAAAACTTTTTTGCCTTTGAGTGAATCTGGCACTTCACCATTTACAATACGTTGTGCCAAGCCCTCTACAATCGCGGTTTTACCCACACCAGGCTCGCCGATTAGCACAGGGTTATTTTTAGTGCGACGCCCAAGAATTTGAATCACGCGGCGAATTTCGTCATCACGGCCAATCACTGGGTCAAGCTTACCTAAACTTGCGCGCTCAGTCACATCCACCGTGTATTTTTTTAGCGCCTCGCGTTGACCTTCTGACTCTTGGCTATCCACATTGGCATCGCCACGAACCGCATGGATACTGGCTTCCAGGGCAGCCTTATTTAAGCCATTAGCCTTCAATAATTTACCTGTTTCGCCTTTATCATCGGCTAACGCCAACAAAAACATTTCGCTGGCAATGTAAGCATCACCACGTTTTTGTGCTAATTTATCAGTAACATTCAATAGATTATTGAGGTCGCGAGAAATTGCCACTTCACCACTCGCGTCAGGTGATTTTGGCAAATTTCCGATTGCGGCATTCAAGCTAGTTTTTAGCGAATTTAGCTGTACACCTGCGCGCGAAAGCAATGATGACGCGCCACCATTTTCTTCTTGCAGCAGCGCAAGCAATAAATGCTGAGATTCAATGGCGGTGTTATCCGCACCCACAGCCAAGCTTTGCGCATCGGCCAGTGCTTGTTGAAATTTGGTGGTTAATTTATCAAAGCGCATGATTCACTCCAATTAAAGTTGATTATGTTTTTAACATGGGGCTGATTAGCAGCTTTTCAATATACGACTTCATCACTTATCACATCGCCTAGTACGAGGTCTTGTACAAAGCTAATTCAAACATTTAGTAACATTTTTGAATACTAACAAGGCGTATACTTTTAATCATAGAATTTAATTCAAAATTAAGTTAATATATTAAATTATATAATGTTTATTTATATAACAATCTGAAGTGTGATTTTTACATATTCACGCGAACTTATTAACCTAAAGATTGGCTAATCTACTCTCAACAATAGCAGGAATTAAACTTTGTTAGCGAATGCTTACACCTCTGAAGCCGTTACGCCAAACCCATCTTGGGCGATTTTAGACACCCAAGATCAGTGGCAAAGCTTTAGCCAACCTTTTGGTGACAACCCTGCTGAGCCACTTGTGCAGTCTAACTTACTGCTTGATGGCTTACGCTGTGCTGCGTGTTCTGGCATTGTTGAGCATGGCTTGAGCAACTTGCCTGGCATAGTGAGCGTGCGGGTGAGCATGTCTAAAAAACGAGCGGTTGTGGTGTGGTCACCAGCGCTCACGCGACCGTCAAGCATACTCAGCGCGATTCAAACCATGGGCTATAGCGCAAGCCCAGCCTCGCATAATGAAAACCAACTCAATGCCACTAAAAAAAATCAAGCGGCTTTTTGGCGTTGGTTAGTGGCTGGTTTTTGTATGATGCAAGTGATGATGTACGCCAGCCCTACCTACTTCACAAAAACAGGTGAAATCTCAGCTGACATCTTACATTTGCTCAATTGGGCGGCGTGGTTACTCAGCCTGCCTGTTTTGTTATTTTCTTGCAGTACATTTTTTAGTAACGCATTTCGCGATTTGAAATTACGGCAAATCAGCATGGATTTACCCGTTGCTATCGGCATTGCCATTACCTTTATTGTTAGTTCTGCCGCTACCTTTGACCCAAGCGGCTGGTGGGGGCATGTGGTGTATTTTGATTCACTCACCATGTTTGTGTTCTTTTTACTTTCTGCACGTTTAATTGAAGTCAAACTCCATGCCAAAACACTGGGCTCGATGGAAAGTCTAGTAAGCCGCATTCCAGAAAGCATTGAGCGGCAAAACTTAGATGGCACGTTTACGCGTGTATTAAATAGCCAACTTAAAATAGGCGATATTGCTCGCGTGCATTTGGGCGAGGCTTTCCCTGCGGACGGAAAAATAGTATTGGGCAGCACAAAAGCTGATGAATCATTATTAACGGGTGAATCAACGCCGATTCAAAAAACCCTGCATGATAACGTTGTTGCGGGTAGCTATAACTTAGGTCAAACCGTCAATATTGTGCTCGAAACCATAGGCGAATCTACCCAATACGGGCAGATTGTGCATTTAATTAACCAAGCCGCGACCGAGAAACCAAGACTATCGCAATTGGCTGACCGTATCGCTAGGCCGTTTTTGCTATTTGTCATGCTCAGCGCCATCGTGGCAGGTGCGCTACTTTGGAATGTTGATCACGCACGTGCTTTAATGACTGCGGCGGCCGTGCTGATTGTGACCTGCCCATGCGCGTTATCGCTAGCCACACCTGCGGCCATGCTTGCCAGCGCCAGCGCTTTTGTGAAACGTGGCATTTTAATTAGGCGTTTACAAGCCATTGAAAGCATTGCCGATATAGACACGGTTATCTTTGATAAAACGGGTACGCTCACTGATAACCACATTGAAGTAAGTGCGATTAACGTTAAAGAAGGCTTGACTGAAGGCCACGCGCTTGCCCTAGCGGCGGCCATTGCCGCGCATTCCATGCACCCTGTTTCACGCGCGTTGGTCAATGCGCATGCAAAAAATGTTACTAAAAACAACGCGCCACAAAGCATGATAATTTCGCTGAATGATATTCAAGAAGAAATCGGCGCTGGCATGCGCGCCATACTAACAAACGACCTGACCTATTCAGGCCAATTAAAACTTGGCTCTGCAAAATTCTGTGGCCTTAAAAACTTGGTAACACAAGTCACAGATAAATTAGATCAGCTGGTGTACCTTACAAACAATGGCGGCTGGCTAGCTACATTTAGCTTGCATGAGGCGATTAAGGCCAATACCGCGCTTACCATAGCGCAACTTAATAACGCAAAACTGGACGTTGAATTATTGTCTGGCGACCAGTTGCACACTGTAGAAAATATGGCGCGTGAAATCGGCATTTCAAAATTTCAAGCAGCTTGTAGCCCGCACGATAAATTATTGCGTCTACAAACACTGAAACAACAAGGAAAAAAAGTACTGATGGTGGGTGACGGCTTAAATGATGGCCCAATATTAGCTAGCGCCCACGTTTCAATCGCCATGGGCAAAGGTGTACCGCTTGCGCTTGCCCATGCAGACTACATTTTATTAAATGGTGATATCAGCCAGATTCCGCAACTGATACGGCATGCGCAAAAAACCATGCGGGTGATTAAACAAAATATCGCTTGGGCAATTATTTACAATGCCGTTTGCATACCACTGGCATTTTTTGGCGTGCTATCAGCTTGGTTGGCAGGCTTAGGTATGGCGATTAGCTCGCTCATTGTAGTCGCCAATGCATTACGGTTAACGCAATTCTCAAAGACTAGCTAATGGATATATTATTTATACTTATTCCGCTCTCAGTTGTTATGGCGCTATTTGTGCTGGCTGGGCTTTGGTGGGCGGTGTATCGCGGCCAGTTTGAAGATATTGAAGATGAGGGCAAAAGAATTTTAGAAGATGATCAGTAAATGATTGTTAGTTAGAAAATTAAGCGTTTAAACTTTTAGCGCGCTTGATATAAGTCAAATGAGAATTAGGCTTGCTGCGGCAAAATGTCACATTGTAATCATTGTTGGGTTCGGTAAAATTCGATAACTCAAAATTTAAGAAGGTTTTACATACGTAGGTTTCACACAAGATTTAAGTGGTTTTTAGGGGGTAATAACAATGGAAAATATAGACACACATTCAATTACACGCGGGGGAAATACGTATCACGATGGTGTGATACGACAATTTTCAATCATGGCCGTGGTTTGGGGCGTGGTGGGCATGTTGGTGGGGGTGATTATTGCCTCCCAACTTGTTTGGCCAGAACTTAATCTCGGCTTACCTTGGACTAGTTTTGGCCGCTTGCGACCATTGCATACCAATGCGGTAATTTTTGCATTTGGTGGCTGTACTTTATTTGCTACCTCCTATTATGTGGTGCAACGTACCTGCCAAACAGCACTATTCATGCCTAAACTTGCTAGCTTTACCTTTTGGGGTTGGCAGCTCGTGATTGTGGCGGCGGCGATTTCTTTACCGCTAGGTTACACGCAAGGTAAAGAATACGCTGAGCTAGAATGGCCAATTGATTTGTTGATTGCTGTGGTTTGGGTGTCGTATGCCATTGTGTTTTTTGGCACGATTGCTAAACGTAATATTAAGCATATCTACGTTGCAAACTGGTTCTTTGGTGCATTTATTCTTACCGTTGCTTTGTTGCATATTGTGAATAGTGCTGCAATACCTGCTGGCTACATGAAATCATATTCTGCTTATGCTGGCGTACAAGATGCAATGGTGCAATGGTGGTACGGTCACAACGCGGTTGGCTTTTTCTTAACTGCTGGCTTTCTAGGCATCATGTACTACTTTGTACCTAAACAAGCAGGTCGTCCTGTTTACTCATACAGCTTGTCTATCATTCACTTTTGGGCATTGATTTTTACGTATATGTGGGCGGGTCCTCACCATTTGCATTACACGGCGTTACCTGATTGGACACAGTCATTAGGTATGGTGTTTTCATTAGTATTACTGGCACCAAGCTGGGGCGGTATGATTAACGGCATTATGACAATGTCGGGTGCATGGCATAAATTGCGTACAGACCCAATTCTTCGCTTTTTAATTGTTTCACTTTCTTTCTACGGCATGAGTACATTTGAAGGCCCGATGATGGCAATTAAAACCGTAAACTCACTCTCTCACTATACGGATTGGACCGTTGGTCACGTGCATTCTGGTGCGCTAGGCTGGGTGGGCATGGTTTCTATGGGTGCGCTGTACTTTATGATTCCAAAACTATTTGGCAAAAAAGAAATGCACAGCATTAAAGCCATTGAATTGCATTTTTGGTTAGCCACTGTTGGCATCGTGTTATACATTTCAGCACTTTGGATTTCTGGTGTAATGGAAGGTTTAATGTGGCGCGCAATCAATGTAGACGGCACTTTAACTTACACTTTTGTTGAATCAGTAAAAGCTAAAACGCCTTACTACATTATTCGTATGTTGGGTGGTCTGCTTTATCTAAGTGGCATGTCTATTATGTTGTGGAATGTGATTAAAACAGCAACTAGCGGCAAGGCTGCAATTGTTGCCATTCCTCCAGTTCATGCTCACGCTTAAGGAAAATAATCATGTCAAATCATGAACAAAAAGTAGGTAATAAACACGAAAAGGTAGAAACCAATAGCTTTCTGATGATCGTTTTAATTTTGATTACAGTCGCATTTGGTGGGTTGGTGGAAATTGTGCCACTGTTCTTTCAAAAATCAACCACGGAGCCAATTAAAGGCTTAATGCCGTATACGTCATTACAATTAGCAGGGCGCGACATCTACACGCGTGAAGGTTGCTACAACTGTCATTCACAAATGATACGTCCGTTCCGTGCTGAAACTTTGCGCTACGGTCATTACTCTGTTGCTGGCGAATTTGTTTACGACCACCCGTTTCAATGGGGTAGTAAACGTACAGGACCAGATTTACACCGTGTTGGCGGCAAGCTTAGTGATGATTGGCATCGTATTCACTTAATCAATCCGCGCGATTTAGTGCCTGAATCAATTATGCCTGCTTACCCCTGGCTAGACACCAATCTAGTAGATAGCGACGCAATGCCGTCACACATGAAAGCGCTACGTGCAGTAGGCGTGCCTTATACCGATGCCGATATTGCGGGTGCTGCGGAAGCAGTTAAAGGTAAAACTGAAATGGATGCCATGATTGCCTATTTACAGGTACTAGGCATTCACTTGAAGTAAGGACAAATATCATGGACATTAATACACTCCGTATCGTAGCAACAGTGGTCAGTTTCATTGTATTTATTGGCATTGTTGTATGGGTAGGGCGGAATCGAAAATCTTCAGACTTTAAAGAGGCAGCTAACCTGCCCTTTAAAGAAGATTAAGCTAAAGGAAAATAAAATGAGCGACTTTACAAGTAATTTCTGGCCGATTTTTATTACGGTCATCGCGGTGGGTGGCATTCTAGCCTGTGCATTAGGATTATGGCTAACAAGCAGAATTAAAGTGGCAAGCAAGCCTGGTGACAATACCAGCGGCCATGTATGGGATGAAGATATTCGTGAAATGAATAACCCTCTACCACGCTGGTGGGTGGGCATGTTTATTTTCACTATTATTTTCGCACTATTTTATTTGGTAGCCTATCCAGGTGCGGGTAGCTATGCAGGCAAACTAGGTTGGACATCTACAAATCAGTATGAAAAAGAAGTGGCGGCGGCTAACAAAGCTTTAGAGCCAATGTATGCTAAATTCACGGCAATGAGCGCTGAAGATCTTTCTAAGAACCCTGAAGCCAAAGCCATTGGCGAACGTTTATTTATGAACAACTGTGCGCAGTGTCATGGCTCAGATGCTCGAGGTAGCCGCGGTTTTCCAAACCTGACTGATAATGATTGGATTCATGGCGGTAGCCCTGAAAAAATTAAAGAAACTATCACTGGCGGCCGTATTGGCATGATGCCGCCCATCGCCGCAGCGGTAGGCACTGCAGAAGATGTTAAAAATGTAGCGAACTATGTATTGAGCTTATCTGGCAGCATGCATGATTCAGGCCGCTCAGGATTAGGCCAAGATAAGTTTGCAGTGTGTGCCGCTTGTCATGGCGCCGATGGTAAAGGTAACCAAGATATTGGTGCACCGAATCTAACTGATAACATTTGGTTGCACGGCGCTGGTGAAGCCGCCATTATTAAACGTATCAATGAAGGTAAAGTGAACCAAATGCCAGCTTGGGAAACTAAATTTACACCTGCACAAATACAGGTGTTAGCGGCTTATGTTTGGGGTTTATCAAACAACAAGTAGTTTTAAGTAAGTATCTAAGCCCTCGTCAATTATCAGCAACATTTGATGAGGGCTTTGTCATTATGTAGTCTTAAGTTTGCAATCTTAAGTTTGTAATCCAAGAAGGTTAGTTAAATGAGCGCTTCACCCGTTGATAAAGGCACTGCTAATAAAACAGCAGAAGTAAAAATTCCATTAGATGACGTAATGGTTTCTCTTTACGCCTCACAAGAGAAAATTTATCCGCGTAGCGTTTCAGGCTTTTTCACCAAGTGGCGCTGGGTGATGATTTGGATTACCCAAATATTCTTTTATGGCGTACCTTGGCTACAATGGGGTAATCGGCAAGCGTGGCTGTTTGACTTGGAAGCAAAGCGCTTTTATATTTTCAACTTAGTGTTATACCCGCAAGACCTCATTTACCTCACCGCCATTCTTATCATTTCAGCATTATCGCTCTTTTTATTTACTGCGATTGCGGGGCGCCTATGGTGTGGCTACACTTGCCCACAAACCGTTTATACCGAAATCTTTCTATGGTTTGAGCGAAAAATTGAAGGTGACCGTGCCGCGCGTATGAAGCTAGACGCGTCAGCAATGTCAAGTAAAAAGCTATTGCGCAAAACAGCCAAACAAATTGTATGGATTGCCTTTGCATTTTGGACAGGCTTTACCTTTGTCGGTTATTTCACACCCATTCGGGAGCTTGCAAGCGCAATGCTAAGCTTCAACCTCGGCCCATGGGAAACTTTCTGGGTGCTCTTTTACGGCTTTGCAACTTACGGCAATGCTGGTTACATGCGTGAGCAAGTGTGCAAATACATGTGCCCATACGCGCGTTTTCAAAGTGCTATGTTTGATGACGACACATTAGTTGTAACCTATGATGAAGCCCGTGGCGAGCCGCGTGGTGGCCGTTCACGCAAAGCTGAAGTCAATGACGTAAAAACCAATTCCAAAGCATTAGGATCATGTATTGATTGCAGCCTGTGTGTACAAGTTTGCCCTACAGGCATTGATATTCGCAAAGGTTTGCAATATGAATGCATCAGTTGCGGCGCATGTGCCGATGTGTGTGATACCGTAATGGATAAAATGGGCTATGAACGCGGCCTAATCAAATATTCATCTCAAAATGCCATTACCAATAAATGGTCACACAACCAAATGTTGCAACGCATTATGCGCCCACGGGTGATTATTTATGCGGCCGTACTGGCATTGTTAATTATTGGATTAGCCGCAAGTTTATGGCTTAGAACGCATTTTAGAGTAGATGTAATACGTGATAGAGGAGTAACTGCGCGCGTAACTGACGACGGAAAATTAGAAAATGTATATCGCCTAAAAATTATGAATGGCACTGAAGCTACGCAGCATTTCCAGCTCAAGGTCTCAGGATTAGAAGGCCTAGAAATTGAAGCAGAAAACAGCGACGACAGTGAAGATGGTGATGACGAAAAAAACAACCAATCAATTAAAGTAAATGCGGGCGAATCACGCTGGTTAGTAGTCGACCTAAAATTACCTGATGGCGCGGTAAAATCAGGCTCACACAAAATTATGTTTGAAGTGCAAGCTGTAGAAAGCAAAGAAATTGTAAAAGAAAAGTCTGTATTTTTAGTACCTCGGTAACATTTAGGCAATAGTATTTTATAAATTCAAATGAAAGGTCATGCCGTGGAAATATTAGATACAAAACCTTGGTGGAAATATGGCTACGTTTGGTACATTATCGCAGGGCCAGCATTGGTAGTAGTTGCGGGTTTTATCACCTTGTACTTAGCCATCACTAGGCCAGACCCTGTGATTGATGATGATTATTATCAAAATGGCATCAATATCAACAAAACATTAGAAGCAAATACTATTGCTGAGCGCAACTCGCTAGAACCTGCGAATTTAGCACGTAACCACGCAGCCACTGGCGTAAATGCGCAACCCTAATTTAAGCGCTCAAAAATACCATAAATAATCGTGCAAACCGCCCTAATCTATAGCGCTCTAATCATGGGCTTAGCGGGTGGGCCGCACTGCGTGGCTATGTGTGGTGCGGCTTGCACGTCAATAACGCAAACATCATCACAACCTTACGCAATCCAGCTTTATCATCTAGGCAGGCTATGTGGCTACGCCTTGCTTGGCGCAATTGCCGCACTTGGCATACAAAGCATTGCTTGGGCTTCTAGTTACAGCGCAATACTTCACCCGCTTTGGACATTTTTTCATGTGCTGGTATTTTTTTGGGGTCTGTTGCTGATTATTTATGCGCGCCAACCCATTTGGGTTGATAAAGCTGGCAGAGGTATTTGGCGACACGTTAAAAAACTTAGTCTGAAGCAAGGCGGCAATTTTTACATCGGCATGTTATGGGCGTTAATGCCCTGCGGCTTACTCTATTCAGCACTCATTATTGCCTCATTTAATGGCAATGCGCTAGGCGGTGCGTTGAGTATGGCAGCGTTTGCAGTGGGTTCTAGCGTGTCATTATTTTTTGCGCCATGGCTGTGGCTAAAGCTCAAAACTAACTTAGTAGAACCTTACGGCATACGCCTTGCGGGCTTGTTATTGAGTAGCGCCAGCGCATGGGCTATTTGGATGGAATTAACCCACAAAACCAAAGTTTGGTGCATGTAGATTTTTTATAACGCAATTAGCTGAAAACCTTCCTGTTCACTGTTCCACGCCAAATAAACTTGATTACCTTTTGCAATCAAGTGTGGGTAATCTGCCTTACCTGCACTGCCCGCAAGCATTTTGGCGTTAACCCAGCTTCTACCACCATCATCTGAATACATGCCTAAAATGCTGGCTTTGCCTTCATTAATCTCGCGCCAAACCAGCCACACATTCTCGCCTGTGCTCAATATTGCAGGATGCCCCGCTTGGTTTTTATTATCACCAAATTTCTTAGGCGGCGAAGATGCCCAAGCCACGCCATCCATGCGGCTATAATATAGGCCAGGTTTAGCGTCATTGCCATCAAAATACGCCATGTGATAACCCCACCAGTCTTTACCTTCGCCGCCGCTAGCAAGCGCAGCGCCGTGATGCGGACAACCATCAATCTTCCAATGACCAAAAGTAGCACGTCTGGGAGCCGCATTCTGCTTGCCTCCCAGGGCAGGTATTTCAGCCATCATATGATCACGCTCGCTGCCTTCAAACACATGGCGCCACATGGCTACAACAGTACCGTCAGGTTTATTAGTGGTGACGATTCGACAGCATTCGCAGCTGCTATCTGCCAGCTTTTGCTCAGGCGCAAAACTCGTGCCTTTGTCAGATGAAACTGCATAATAAATAGCCGCGCCATCGTACTTTTTACCTGCGACTTTGGCAGCAATTAAGTCTCGTTTATCGACCCACGAAACTGTAACATTGCCATTTGGCGCGAGGTTAAGCGCATCAAACCGATGTGTAATTTCCGCACGATCTTGATGCACGATGTAAGGTTTTTCAAAGCTTTTTCCACCATTAGTTGAGCGTGCAAACCAAATATAGCCAGCGAATGGAGCTTTTAGGGCTTCTGTCCAAGTGAGGTAAACATTACCTTCTGGCGAAATGGCGATTTTAGGCCGCGCTTCGCCATCTGCGCCAATTTTTTGCGCGCTTGGGTTCACTTTGACTTTCGCTGAAAACGTTTTACCTAAGTCGCTACTTTTATCCACCAGCACAAAACCTTCACTCACGCCTGCACGCCACAAAACACCTTGCGCATCAAATGTCACGCTAATCGCCAGCGTACTTTTTTGCATCGTTGATTTTTGCATGGTGTGTTCTTCATGTGCGGTGGCAATGGTACTTAGCCCTAAAGATACGAGCAGCATTAAACCAAAATTACGTAAATTTTTCATATTCTTTTCTACCATTATCCAATTTATTTACCAGCGCCCTTCTAGCGTCAGCATTAAGCTGCGTTGACCATTACTAAACGTATTCAACTGCCAATCATTACTACCTGAAACAAATGTACTTTGGTTGCGTGTATCAGCCGCAAGCAAGTTTTTGCCAGCAAGCCGCACGTTAAATATTGGTGTGAGTTTATATAGCCAAAAAGCATCTAGCGTTGTACGCGCCTCAGTATATGCGCTTTGCTCGTTAGGAATATCAGTCTCGCTGCGCCCTGAAAGTTGCAATGAAACGCCGTAGCTAGATTGCCATTTTGGTATGCTTTGGTCTAGCCCCATCGAAAACACATAGTTAGGCGTATCGCGTGCCATGCGCGTAAACCCTAGCCGCACATCGTCTACCCGCGCATGTGGCAGGGTGAGATGCGCTTTGGCGGTTGCGCCTTTCCAACCGATGCCATCCATTTTTACTTTCGCATCTAACTCCACACCATAATGTAGCGCATCACCTTCGTTATACGGTCTATCTACCCAGCGCGCGCCTTCAAGCTGCACGCGCCGCTCGGTAAAATCACTGGTGGAGCGCACATAAATATTCGCGCCAATTACGCCTGCTTTTTGCGGTAAATAATGCTCGACTACCGCTTCAAAATTCACGCTGCGCTCTGGGCGCAAGCTGGCGTTGCCGCGTTTATCTGCCTCAACAGGCGTATTGGCTGCCACGCTACGCGTAGTTGATTCGCTAATTTCATCTAACTTAGGCATTTTCATACCCGCGCCTAGCGAGGTACGCAACACCCATTGCTCTGTAGGCTGCCAGCGCGCCGCGATAGACGGTAATAAACCGACATGTTGCTGTGAGATGTTTTCAGCATCTAAGCGCATGTTTTCTAAACGCAAACCTGTAGTAAGCGTAAACGCATCTTGCGGTGTCCAGTCATCTTGCAGCCACACGATAGAATCGCGCGACGCTGTATTGTGGTCACCTTGGGCTGCAAAACCGCCACCAAATTGCTGTGCGTCATTGTGCCGCACGTTCACATATTCTGCGCCCACCGAGAGCAAATGCATGCCAAAAGATTGGTCTAACCGCATCGCCGAATTAAATTCGTTGTCTGTGCTGCGCGTGCTTTCGGTAAAGGTTGTTAGCACATTGGCGGCATCTCGCGCATCACGGACGACATCTAAAGTGCGGCGACCGTTATTAAACGCTACGCGGCCAGTTAGTTTAGTTTCACCTACATGTTTTTCACCTTCCACTCGCAAGCGCCACATGCGATTTGTGGCTTCTTCACGTGACACCCGCTCGCCGTTAAAAACCACGCCAGTACCCGCCGCTGGGTTAGTATATTGCGTTAATTGGGTATCACTTGTTTTATCCATTGGTCCATTAAAAAACATGGGGGAAATGGTTAAACTGTCTTTGCCTGACTTCCAAGTAAGGCGCGGCGAAAATGCGTGATGGCCGAACTTTGTCAGGCTATTGGTATTTTCTTGCTGCCACAAAGTGCGTGTGCCAGCTGTGGAATCTTGCCTATCACTCAGCGAATGAGACGTTGAATTATTGAAGTTTAGCGAGATTGGCAGCGACCAAGCAAAGTTACCAGAACCGCCATTTTCAGTCCAAGAAAGCTGGTAATTGGGCTCTTCACCACGGACACCAATCCCAGCTTTAAAATCGGTAGAGCGCTTGGGCAGCGCTTTTTTAAGCACAATATTCACCGTAAGTGGTGCAGAACCGCCATACTCAGCCGAAGAGCCACGTAGAATTTCTACACGCTCTAAATTATCTGATGGCATACGTCCCAACACGCCGCTAGCGCCCATTGCGCCGCCTGCCTGCCGCTCGCCATCAATTAAAATTTGCACTGAATCGCGCGACATACCACGGGCGCGCTGGCCGCCGCCTTTAATTTCTACACCAGGCAATTTGCCTAGCACTTCGCCTATGGTCATCACGCTATAGCTATCAAGCTCTTTGCGGTCTATTATCACTTTTTGTGTGGCGGCATCGCGCCGCATGGTGACGTCATCGCGCGCACCTGTTACGGTAATAGTTTCTAGCGTGGTGCTTTCTTCTGCTTGCGCAAATGGCACTGCCAAAAATAAAATAGTGGCAATTAAGCACTTGTTCATCATAGGTTTTGTCTTTATATACTCAATACTAAATATGCTAGTTACGGAAGTTTTTAGCTAACAGAATATGGCGCAAAGCCCATTCTGCAACAAGCAAAATGGGCTTTTCCACAAGCGGGTATTAGAACAAAAGTATAGTGCAATAGCTCGTAAACCTACTGCTTACTAAAAAAATTCGTTCCAACAAAGAACTGCGTTACTGAGCTTTAATCTACGGCGTTTGCGAAGGGTCAGTCACAAAACCAATTTTAGTAAGCCCAGTTTTGGCAGCAACCGCCATGACGTGCGCAACATTTTTGTATTGAGATGTACTATCGGCTTTAATATGTAATTCTGTATCTTTATTTTTTTTAACTTCAAGCGCAAAGCGCTCAGGTAGTGATTCTTTCTGCACTAACTCGCCATTCCAATACAAGCTACCATCCTCTTTAATCGCTAATTCAACATGGTCTGGCTTAGTAATAACGGGGATGTTAGATTCTTTAGGCAAATCAATTTTCACCGAGTGCGTGAGTAAAGGCGCGGTGATGATAAAAATCACCAATAGCACTAACATCACATCCACTAGCGGCACGACATTGATTTCCGCCTTGGTTTGCTGTTGATTTGAATTAAAGCTGCCGAAACTCATGATATATTTCCTACTTTATTTTCACCATTTCCTACTGTGAGCATCACAAATAAATCGTGGGCAAAGGCATCTAATTTGGCTAGCCACATACGGTTACGGCGATTAAATGCGTTGTAAGCAAATACGGCTGGAATCGCCACCGCCAAACCAATGGCCGTCATAATCAGTGCTTCACCCACTGGACCTGCTACTTTATCCAAGGTGCCCTGACCGCTCATGCCGATGTTCACCAATGCGTGATAAATCGCCCAAACAGTGCCAAATAAACCCACATAAGGTGAGGCTGAACCTGCTGAGGCTAAAATCGTTAAGCCATTTTCGCTACGCGCAGATTCTTGGTCGATGCCATTTCGCACGGCGCGGGTCATGAATTCTGACAGGCCACCTGCCACCGCAATTTTTTGAGCCCCAAAACTTCCCGCACTGCGCTGCGCCTCTAAGCCTTCAGCTGCCAAATTTGCAAATGCGTTATCTGGCTTAGTTTGTTTTAACAGCCCACCAAGCTGCTCTAATGAGCTTACTTCTCTAAATTTAGCTAAAAAAGCCTTAGCGCGTTTGGCCTCTAGCCAGTTTGCAAAACTTTTTGTAAAAATTAAATACCAACTGGCGATTGAAAGCACCAACAAGAAAAATAAAACCACTTTGCCTACCGTATCCACATTCGCAATAAAATTTGCGAAGCCTAATTGTTGCGCTGCTTCTGTTGCCATATTATTATTCCCCTTCTAAAATAAAATCAAATGGTTGCAACGCAACTGCGCGCACCGCTTTGCCGTCTCGCATGGCTGGGTTACATTGCCAGCTTTTCACTGCGGCTATTCCTGCATCATCCAAGCGCTTGAAACCTGAACTCTGCGCCACTTTTACTGAAACTACATGGCCAGACTCATCTAATTCCACACGCAACCTCACTTGCCCATGCTCACCTTTACGGCGCGACACCGCTGGGTAGTTAGGTTCTGAGCGTTGTGGGCAAGCAAGCGACAACTCAGACAAAGTAACTGGCCCAGCAGGCTTAGCTGGGGCTTCAGCAACAGGTTCTGGCGGCGGAGCTTCTTTAATAGGCTCAGGTTCAGGCTGTTTTTCCACCACGGGCTCGCTAGCCGTCACTACTGGGGTTTCTGCCACTAACACTGGTGCAGGTTTTGGGCGCTCAATCGGCTTTTCTTTCACCAACTTCACTTCTTTAGGTGGTGGTTTTGGCGGCTCGGGTGGTGGTGGCGGTTCTTCTTTTTTTGGCGGATTGATTAAATTCACCATTAAAGTGAGCGCTTCTTGCGGCGGCGGAATGAGTTTATAGCTCATGGCTAAATAAAGTAAGCCAAGGTGAATTGCCACAACAAATAGCAAACCGACCATTTTACTGGTGCGATTTTCCGATACGTTCTCGTTCATTACCTAAAAACTTTCAACTAAAATCCTGCCACGTATACGTTAACATTTAACTTCAATAAAGCACTTGGAATATACCATACGCTGATTTTTTTCGCGCAAAAAATGTCCATCATTTTTCTTTAAAACATACAAAAATGTACTCGATAGAAAAATATCGGGCTGGAAGCCTCATAAAAACTGGCTCGCAGAGCAACGCTATTGATATGCGTCTAAAATCTAATTGAGCCAAAGAAGCTGCTAACTCGACTAAATTAGAACCACAATCACCCAAAATAAGATTACCATGAATGCGATGCATTAATTTTGCGAATTAGTAATCAAACTTCATCGTAGCAAACCAAGTACGTTGCGGATACGGGTTTGGATTCACATAATATTTAAAGTTATTTAAATTATTGACACCAAGCGCAGCTGACCATTGATCCGCCACTTTATAAGTGGCTTTAGCATCCACCACAAAATAGTGACTCACCGCACCATACACATTAGGGTTTACATCAGTATATTTCTTGTTTACCGTATCATAAAGGCTGTTATGTTGACGCCCACTATAACGACCTGCCAAACTCAAAGTTAGCTTATCGTTAGCGCGATAAACGCCCATTAACGTTGCGCGAAAATCAGGAATTCGCGGTTGATCTGTGCCTTCTAAGCCTAGATTCTTGCTATTTTTAGTAATGGTTGAATCTACACAAGTTACGCTTCCACTTAGATCAAACCCATCTACCAATAAGTCTTTGATTTGCAATGATGATTCCAAGCCGTAAGTACGCACTTTATCCACATTTTGTACACTATTAATACGATAACTAGGTAAGGTTGTGTAATCTGATTGGCTAATCAGCGCATCCTCTTTGTCTTCATAAAAGAATGAATTACGCCACATACTACGTGCAAATAATTTCTCTATCGTTAGCTCAAAAGAATTCACTCTTTCAGGCTTTAACGATGGATCATTGGTTTTTGCCAAGTTATAGGGTGCAGGCAATGTAGCAATTTGAAGGGCTGTGAGCGTTCCACCAGCTGCGTCAGTAATACCTAAATTGGTAAACAATTCACCAACTGTTGGGAAACGTACACCCTCACCATAAGACCCGCGCAGTGACCAATCATCTGTTGCTTGAAATGTGAGTGACGCCTTAGGTGAAAAAGCATAAATAGTACGGTCTCCATAAGTTACATTGGTACCAGCTGCATAATTGCTACCATTAAAAGCATTCCATTTTTCCCAGCGACCGCCTACCACCAGCTTCAAAGCTTGGTTCAGCTGCCAAGCATCTTGCAAGTAGAGTGCTTGCGTTTGCGTCGCACCTCTTGAATTTGTATTTAATACGCCTTTTGCGCCTGTACGCCAGTCTTTACCCGCAACAACGCCATAAGTATCAGTTTTTGTTTCGTAATTATCATAGTGATACCCAAAACTTACTTGATGCTCACTTTTTAAATCCCCACTTGGCCGCCAGTCGCCGCGTAAATCTAACCCTTTCCAACCCGTTCCACTGGCATCGGCTATTGTTCCACCAACTACGGTTGCGCCATCACTAGCATTTAAACCAAAATTACCTGTTGATGAGCGCGTTAAATCTTTACCCTGATTAAAGTAACTGGCCACCACGCCCCAATCCCAAGTGCCACCAGTGTCAGACTTTAGTGATAAACCATGCATCACATGTTCGCTTTCAGTGTTGCTGGAGGCTGGTGCTGTGACAGAATAATCTTTACCATTGATTCGCAAATACCTAAAAAGGCCCGCTGTAGTAGTTGAGCCGTAAATCGTATTACCAGCAGCATTGGTTAAAAAGCTTTCGCCGCGTTTTTCAGAATCATTTTGCCAGTAGCCTAAAGTATAAGCTACGCGAATGCTTGGCGTTATGTCATAAGCTAGTTTGATTTTAAGATTATCCTGCACGGTATGGTCAATACTCGCCGCTGCTGTAGTTACGCGTGGGTTACCAGAAGTATCAATGTCATTATAAGCACCATTCACCACTGTAAATTGACCTGCCGCAGCAGCAGCCCCTGTTTTTGCGGTAGCTGCAGTAAATGTCATCGGGTGGGCGTGATTATCTAAATGATCTGCATTCACGATAAATGAAAAATCGTTGAATTTACTGCCGATAGAGGCCGCGCCATGCACGCCATCGTAATATTTATCTGTGCCGTAAAGTTTGAAATTCTCGCCAAAATAATCAAATTTCGCATGCGCTTCAAATTTTTCCGGCATACGGGTTTTCATCACCACCACACCACCCGCAGAGTTACCAGGATAAAGTGCAGAGAATGGGCCGTACATAACATCTACGCGGTCAATTTCTTCTGGCGACACCATCAGCCAACGTGGCGCAGTGCTAAAACTATTGTTCAGAAAATTCGAAATTAACAAATCATCGGCATAAACGGTGGTTTGCGCACTAGAAGTTGAGCTATTCACACGCATCACCAGCACGCCATTCACGTCACCAATATAGCGCTCACGCACGTGTACGCTGGGTAAATATTGCAACACTTGCGGTGTAGTGACTGCGTTAATACTCTCGCTAATTTGTTTAGCACTAACACCTTCTACCGTATTAGGGACATTGGCTGGCACCACAGCCAAATCAGCCGCTTTTGCGCGTATTTGTACAGGCCTTAACTCTGTTACATCTTCCACACCTGCATTCACTTGTTCTGATGGAGCTACAACCACTTCCTCGGCCATCAACAACCCACTGTTACACACCAAAAATACTGCTAATGCTATTTTTTTCATATTCCTAACCCTAAATTATGTTGGCGTTTTTTATATTGCGCGATTGTAGAGATAAATCTAATTGAGCGGAATGTGACACGTTGTCGCGCGACAATTTGTCGCAGGGTAAAATTGTGATGAAAGCCTTATAATGACGTTTGTTAATGTTTACTCACCTCAACTCTATTTTGCAGCCTACATCCGACCATTTATTGAGTGCTACCCGCCAAAATATGCAGCGTTTAATGATGCTGCGTGGCGTGGTGATGCTGTGCCTTGGCTTGGTGATTTTTGGCTTACGCCTTGCGGGTATTCCTCTGCATGTTGTGCCATTATCGGCAGGCATAGTTTTATTGGGTTTATTAAGCGTCATTGCGTGGTGGCGTTTACGTACCACAACACACATGTCACAAAGAGAGTTATTGCTACAACTTTTAGGTGATATTGCGGCCTTCTCACTGATTTTTTATTTTAGTGGCGGCTACAGCAACCCGTTTATTTGGATGTATTTATTGCCCATTACCGTTGCTGCAGTCGCGTTGCGAGCAGTTTATGCTTGGTTGATTGCGGGCTTGAGCATTGCTTGCTACACCTTGCTAATGTTCTATCACATTCCACTTTCACACTTACATATGCACATGCACGGTGACACGCAGTTAGATATTCACTTGGTCGGCATGTGGATTGGCTTTGTCGTAAGCGCTGTCATTGTGGCCATTTTTATCGCGCGCATTGGGCAAAACTTGCGTGATTACGATCAAAAACAAGCCCAAGTACGCGAAAAAGCACTGATGAGCGAGCGCATGTTAGCGCTTGGCACGCTGGCCACCAGCGCTGCGCACGAGCTAGGCACGCCGCTTGCGACAATGGCAGTGGTGAGCCGTGAACTCACGCAAGATTATGCCAACCAACCCGAGCTTTTAGCCCAACTTGCCGTATTGCAAAAACAAGTGTCACGTTGCAAAGAAATTTTATCAAGCATTACTCGCAACGCAGGCCAAAGCCGCGCTGATGCAGGGCAAGGCTTGCCATTACGCGAGTTTGTAGAAGACGCCATTCAGCGCTGGCGCGACACGCGCCCTGCTACTGAGTTAGTAGTTCAACTGCCAACCACAACCATTAACCCACTTATTTTAATGGATAGAACGCTCACGCAAGCCTTGCAAAACTTACTCGATAACGCCGCAGACGAGTCGCCTGAACGCATATTATTGAATGCTGATTGGGATGAAAAATTACTCAAAATTCAAATAAGAGATTTTGGCAAAGGCTTAAGTACAGAAACAAAAAAATTACTCGGCACACCATTTTTTACTTCAAAAAATGAGCAGGGCACTGGCTCAGGCATGGGGCTAGGCGTGTATTTAACACAAACTACATTAGCGCGATACGATGGCGAATTAAACTTAAACAACCATGCAGAAGGCGGCGTGCTGACCACCGTAAAGCTGCCATTAGCAAAATTACGCATTCCATTATCAAAGGCCACACAATGAGTGCGCATATCACAGACGAAAAACCTACCCTACTTTTAGTAGATGATGACGCTGATTTTTTAAGTGCACTCGCGCCCGCAATGATTAAGCGCGGCTTTTTAGTTTCTACTGCCAATAGCGCAGAAAGTGCTTTTGAACTAGCTAAGCAAGAAGCGCCAGAATATGCTGTGGTTGACCTTAAAATGTCTGGCAACTCTGGCTTGGTATTAGTGCGCCAACTCGCCAGCCTTGAAGCAGGCACAAAAATTGTGGTGCTCACTGGCTTTGCTAGCATTAGCACAGCCGTTGAAGCCATTAAATTAGGCGCAACACATTACCTTGCAAAACCAGTAGACGCAGATGAAATTGTCAGTGCATTTGGCAAGAAAAATGGTGATGCTGAAGTAGAGCTATCAAGCAACCCGCTCTCAATCGAAAGGTTAGAATGGGAGCATATTCAGCGCGTATTAAGCGAGCATGATGGTAATATATCAGCCACAGCACGTAGCTTGAATATGCACAGGCGCACCTTGCAAAGAAAATTAAGTAAAAATCATTAAATTAACGTTAAACCTTAAAATTAAAACTCAGGAAAAAGCATGGCCGCAGGCAGTTTACTCGCACTTTTAGATGACATCGCAACCATATTAGATGACGTTTCCGTCATGACACAAGTCGCCGCAAAAAAAACTGCGGGGGTGTTAGGCGATGATTTAGCGCTCAATGCGCAGCAAGTTTCAGGCGTATCTGCCGAGCGCGAACTGCCTGTGGTATGGGCGGTTGCTAAAGGCTCGTTTCTTAATAAACTCATTTTAGTGCCAACCGCACTCGCCATTAGCTATTTTGCAAATTGGGCAATTACGCCGTTGTTAATGATAGGTGGCGCATTTTTATGCTTTGAAGGATTTGAGAAATTAGCGCACAAATTTTTGCATAGCACACATGAAGATGTGCAAAATAATGCTGAGCTAGCGCAAGCAGTTGCTGATCCAACCGTAGATTTAGTAGCGCTTGAAAAAGACAAAATTAAAGGCGCAATTCGTACAGACTTCATTTTATCTGCTGAAATTATCGTCATCTCGCTCGGTACGGTTGCCACAGCAGCATTTAGCAAGCAAATCACCGTTGTTAGTTTAATCGCCATCATCATGACTATTGGCGTATATGGCTTAGTGGCAGGTATTGTAAAACTAGACGACCTTGGCCTACATTTTATGTTGAAGCAAGGCAAAAGTTTTTATAAGCAATTGCTACGCAAAATCGGCAGTATGCTACTTAATTTTGCGCCAAAGTTAATGCGCGCTTTAACCGTACTTGGCACAGCGGCCATGTTTTTAGTGGGCGGCAGCATTATTGGGCATGGCATCCCTGCTTTGCATCACTTAGCTGAGCCAATGAAAGAGATTTCTTTTGCATTACCTATATTATTAGATGGCATAATTGGGCTTTTAGTTGGCGCAATTTGCGTGGCCGTGTTTACGTTAGTAAGTAAATTTCTACCTAAAAAATAACACTAAACTGACTTCAAAATATCGTTAAAATTTAGGCTAATTTAGCACGACATCATTTAACCACCTCTACAAGCCTTATTCTAAGAGGCTCACAGAGGCATAAAAATCTCTCGGGGATTTTAGTAACGCAAACTACACGTTAATTTTGAGCATCACCTCCACAACATCACCAGCTAAAATCTTTTCTTTTTTGCGCACTTCGGCCTTAATCGGCAAAATATAAGCTTTAGATTTTGCATAAGGGAATATTGAAGTTTCCCAAATAGTTTTTCCAACCGTTACTTGTACGCGCACCGCGCCCCAACCACGGGTTTTGCCATGTAGATTTTCGTTAAAAAATTTGATTTCTTCAGATTTATCTTCAGGCAAAGTGATGAAATGCCAAGCTGTTGCAGTGGTTTGCCAAAGCCAGCATTCACCTGTGAATGTAAAGCTTAAATCAACCATTATTCGTCGTCCGAAAATCGCTCTTCTTTAAACGGGTCAGCTTCGTTATGGTAGCCGCGCACTTCCCAAAAGCCGCGTCTATCATGCTCGTGCAGCTCTATGGCTTTTAGCCATTTTGCGCCTTTCCAAGCATAGCGTTTTGGCACAATCATGCGCGCAGGGCCGCCGTGTTCGCGGGTGAGCGGCTTGCCAAATACTGAATGCGCAATTAGCACATCGTCATCTAATAGCGCATGTAGGGGTAAATTAGTGGTGTAATTATCGTAACCGTGTAGCGTTACAAAATTGGCCTTAGCTAACGGCATAGCCAACGCCAAAATGGCTTGTACGCTCACGCCTTGCCAATCCATATCTAGCTGGCTCCAACGTGTGACACAGTGAAAATCTGAAATATCGATGATTTGTGGAAACGCTTGAAAAGCCGCCCAATCTAAGGTCAGCTCTTGCTCTACCAAACCGTAAACACGCAAACGCCAATCAGGCAGTGCGATTTCTGGCTTGATGCCTAAATCAAGTACGGGGAAGTTTTTAACCTCAGTTTGGCCAGCAGGTACGCGGATATTGGTAACTGCCTTGCTCGGCTTTGCACCACGTTTGGCGAGGGCAATTTTACCTTCAATCAGTTTTTTCCAATCTGGCATATCACCCTCGCTCATTAAGGTGTCATTGCGAGCGAAGCGCGGCAATCTGTAATAATGATTAGATTGCCACGCTTCGCTCGCAATGACAAACCAAGTGTTAATTCGGCTTTTTAAAACTATCTAATAACAGCAAAGCCACACCCACGCAAATCGCGCTATCGGCCACATTAAATGCTGGCCAGTAATAATTTTGATAATGAAAATTTAAAAAATCCACCACATACCCCAGCGTGACACGATCATACAAATTACCGATTGCGCCACCTAATACTAAGGCCAAACCCGCGCAAAAAAGTTTCTCAGTGCGATGCTTTCTAATTAAGTAAGTCATCACTATCACGGCAAGCACTGAAATTGCTGCAAAAAACCACTTTTGCCAGCCTCCAGCATCATTTAAAAAGCCAAAGGCTGAACCTTCATTATGGTAGCGCACTAAATCAAAAAAACTAGTGATTGGCAGTAGATCTCCATACGCAAACGCTTGTTGGATTAAATGTTTTGTGTAAAGGTCTAGTACCGCGACGATTGCGCTAAGGCTTAGCCATTTGTACCAAGTGCCACTCATTTGACTCGCCCACCCAATTTACAACTGTCATGCTGAACTTGTTTCAGCATCTCGTTATTAAGCAGATTCTGACTTGCATCAGAATGACCGCTATTATTTTGACAATTAAGCATGTTTGCGCACCTCACCCGCACCAAACAAATTACTCACACAGCGCCCACAAATACTTGGATGCTCAGCATTAGCGCCAACATCGGCGCGGTAGTGCCAGCAACGGTCGCATTTAATATGTGTGCTTGGCGTAACCACTGTTTTTTGCTCAGCTTCAGTAGCCACTTTGTACACTTTTGCGCTTGAAGTAATCATCACAAAACGCAAATCATCACCTAAATCATTCATGGCTTCAAAGCTTGAGTCCGCCGCATAAAATGCTAAATCCGCCTGCAAAGATGAGCCGATTTGGCCTGCGCTACGTACTGTATCAATCTCTTTAGCGGCGAGTCCACGCGCTACGATAATCGCGCCCCAAGCTTGCAGTTGCTCATCCGTTAAGCCATGTTTTGGCAAGTCATACCACACATCTTCAAACACAGTTTTCTCGGCATCTAGCCCTAAAGTTTGCCAAATTTCGTTGGCCGTAAAGCTCAAAATTGGCGCCATTAAACGCATCATGCAATGCGTAATATGGTGCAAGGCACTTTGTGCGGCGCGGCGTGCATGCGAGCTTTCACCTGCGGTGTAGAGGCGGTCTTTCAAAATATCTAAGTAAAAGCCACCTAAATCTTCAGAGCAAAAACTCACAAATTTTTGCACACTTAAATGAAACGTGTATTGGTCATAATCTGCCAAAACTTCCGTTTGCAATTTAGTGGTTAAGTGCAGCGCATAGCGGTCAATGGTGAGCCATTCTTCAACGGGCAACAAATCTTTGCTCGCATCAAAGTCTGCAATATTCGCCAGCAAAAATTTCATGGTATTGCGAATACGGCGGTAACTTTCTGCCACACGTTTTAAAATTTCGTCTGAAATCGTCAGCTCGCCCGAGTAATCGGTGGATGCTGTCCAAAGCCGCAGAATATCTGCGCCGTAAGTGTCCATCACCTTTTGCGGCGCAACCACATTGCCTTTAGATTTACTCATTTTATGGCCAGCACCATCCACCACAAAACCATGCGTGAGCAAGGCTTTATAAGGCGCACGACCATCGATGGCGCAACCTGTGAGCAAGCTAGATTGAAACCAACCGCGATGTTGGTCTGAGCCTTCAAGGTATAAATCTGCGGGGAAAGCCAACTCAGGACGACGCTTTAACACCGCCGCATGGGTCGCGCCTGAATCAAACCAAACATCTAAAGTGTAAGTGACTTTTTTATAGTCATCCGCATTTTCTGGGGCGTATTGCGCTAAGAAAGCAGCCCCATCTAAACTAAACCAAGCCTCAACCCCTGTTTTTTCAACGAGCTGGCAAGCAAGTTCTAATAATTTAGCCGTTTCAGGATGCGGATTGCCAGTTTCTTTATGTACAAAAAACGGCATCGGCACGCCCCAGTTACGCTGGCGCGACACGCACCAATCAGGGCGATTTTTAATCATCGCTTCAAGGCGGGCGCGTCCCCAAGCTGGGAAGAATTGGGTGGCATCAACGGCTTTATTTGCAATATCACGAAGGTTATGCAACTTGTTATTTGGAGCAATACCATATGTCAAAGTAAGCATCCCAATAAACCATTGATGCGTTGCCAATTGCATTAATGGCGTTTTATGACGCCAGCAATGAGGGAAGCTATGGCTCAAACGCGCGCTTGCTAACAAAGCACCACTTTCTGTCATCGCTGCCAAAATCACCTTATTAGCTTCTTGACGCGTTAATCCACGAATTGCTTCAAACTCGACTAAATCGCTATTAAAGAACTTACCATCGCCACCCATTAATATCCGTGGTTTTTCATGAGGGAAATTCACACTCATAACCAACCAGTCATCATTACCGTGTGCGGCGGCGGTATGAACCAAACCAGTACCTGCATCCGTTGTAACATGTTCACCGCAAATAATTGGCACTTGGCGGTTGTCGAAAGGATGCTGCAACATCAGACCTCGTAAAGTCTCACCTTTGCAACTTGCTAAAACTTTGGCATTTTCCTCGCCGTATCTTGCAAGAGTCTTTTCTGCCAAGTCACGCGCTAAAATTAGTAGCCCTTTACTGGTTTGAATTAAATCGTAATCAAACTCAGGATGTATGCTTACCGCTTGGTTTGCTGGTAGCGTCCAAGGTGTTGTTGTCCAAATCACCGCACAAACTCCCTCTCCCTCTGGGAGAGGGCTAGGGTGAGGGAACGCCAGACTTAACGCTTTGTTATCCACAACCTTAAACCCCACATCAATCGCAGGCGAATTCACATCTTCATATTCCACCTCAGCCTCAGCCAATGCTGAGCCGCAATCTACGCACCAGTGCACGGGTTTGCTGCCTTGGTATAGGTAGCCATTTTTATAGACGTCACCCAAAGCCCGCATAATATCGGCTTCAGTTTTAAAATCCATCGTTAAATATGGATTATCCCAATCGCCCAACACACCCAAACGAATAAAATCTTTCTTTTGCTTTTCCACTTGCTCTGCCGCGTAGGCACGGCAAAGCTCACGAAACTTCGCAGGGGCAATATTTTTGCCGTGATTTTTCTCAACCACCAATTCAATCGGCAAGCCGTGGCAATCCCATCCTGGCACATAAGGCGCATCAAAACCATCCATGGTTTTGGCTTTAATAATGATGTCTTTTAAGATTTTATTAACGGCGTGGCCAATGTGAATATCACCATTGGCGTACGGCGGGCCGTCATGCAAAATGAATTTGGTTTTGCCTTTACGTGAAGCACGAATGCGCTCGTAAAGCTTTTTATCCGTCCATTGTTTTAGCCACGCTGGCTCACGCTTGGCTAAATCACCACGCATGGGGAAGGTGGTTTCTGGTAGGTTTAATTTGTATTTTGAATCTTTATTTTCTTCGGTCATTTCACAATCTCAAACATCTTATTTTTGTCATTCCCGCGTAGGCGGGAATCTAGGCAAGCATCTACCTTAACTGGATTCCCGCCTACGCGGGAATGACGGATTTAAAAAATTCTCGCGCAACGGCAACATCCGCCGCAATTTGCGCTTTTAGCGCGTCCAAACCATCAAACTTCATTTCATCACGAATTTTGTGCAAAAATTCTATATGCACATGCTTATCATATAAATCACCATTAAAATCAAGCACATGAACTTCTAACATGAGCTTTGGTACACCTGCAATGGTCGGGCGAATGCCTAGATTTGCCACGGCATTTAAACCGTCTAATTTTACCGCATAAACGCCTTTTAAGGCTGGCCGCTCATGCCGCATGTGAACGTTGGCTGTAGGAAAGCCAAGTTGACGACCGCGTTTTGCGCCATGTACTACATTGCCGCTCATACTATAAGGCCGACCTAATAATTGGCTGGCTTCTAAAAAATCACCTGCCGCCAAAGCCGCGCGCACACGGGTACTTGAAATTCTTTCGCCAGTTAGCGCCACTTTTGGCAGGCTAATTAAATTGAGCTTGGCTGCTATAAAATCAGCCACCGAGCCTGCGCGCATGGCGCCAAACCTAAAATCTTCGCCCACAATAATGGCTTGTGCATTGAGTGAGTTACGCAAAATGGTGTGTATAAATGCATCTGCTGTGACTTTTGCAAAACGCTGATTAAACCTGCAAACATACACGCGCTCAACACCTGCCGCCGCAATATATTCTAACTTTTCGCGCATTGAACACAGCCGTGCTGGTGCGCTTTCTGGCGTAAAAAACTCGCGTGGATGCGGCTCAAATGTCATTACGGCTGAAGTTAAACCTTGCGCCTTTGTGGTTTCAACTAGCTTACGTAATAAAGCTTGATGCCCTAAGTGCATACCGTCAAAATTGCCTATCGCCAAAGCGCATGGGGGTTGTAACGCGGCTGGGATGTGCCTAAAAATTTGCATTAACGGGCAACCCTACGCATAAAATCTTTTGGCCTAAAGCCTAGCAAAAATAAAGTTGCAAAATAAGCAATGCCGCCCAATACCACCAAGCCGCTCAAATAAACAATGCGGTGCAGCGCGCCGTATTTAATCCACACGCCCGCATCACCCATTGCAAAATATAATACGCAGCCCATCACCACCAGCGCGGCGGCTAACTTAAGCAAAAAAACCAGCCAGCCAGCCTGTGGTTGATACACATTAGATTTGCGTAAAAAATAATACAATAAAGTAGCATTTACGCACGCACCTAGACCAATCGACAATGCCAGCCCAGCGTGGCCTAAATTTAGCTGAAACACAAAGAGCAAGTTCATCAACTGCGTTAGCACTAATACAACTAGTCCTATTTTTACAGGCGTTTTTACATCTTGCCGCGCGTAAAACCCTGGAGCGAGTATTTTCACCAAAATCAAGCCCACTAAACCCACGCTGTAAGCGATAACTGCTTGCTCAGTCATCGCTACATCATGCGCGGTAAACTTGCCGTAATAGAACAACGCACTCACTAAAGGTGTAGCCAACACCGCCAACGCCACGGCAGCGGGTGCGGCCAACATAAAACTAAGGCGCAAGCCCCAATCCATCAACTGCTTATATTCCACTTCATCTTTGCTAGCAAATGCTTTAGATAAACTTGGCAGCAAAATAGTACCTAGCGCCACGCCCAGCACGCCAGAGGGAAACTCCATGAGCCTATCAGCGTAATACAGCCAACTCACGCTACCAGATATTAAAAATGAAGCGAACACGGTGTTTAAAATAAGCGATACTTGCGCCACAGAAACACCCAGCACGGCAGGCCCCATCAACTTTAAAATGCGCCAAACGCCGTCGTCATGTGTGAAATCTAACTTTGGCAACATGCCGATTTTCTTTAAAAATGGTATTTGAAATGCCAATTGCAAGGCGCCACCTACAAACACCGCCCATGCCAACGCCTTAATTGGCTCATCAAAACTATCTGCAAAAAACAGCACCGCCACAATCATAGCTAGATTCAACCAAACAGGCGTAAAGGCTGGGATGCTGAATTTGTTATACGTGTTTAACACGCCACCCGCCATTGAAACCAGCGAGATAAAGAAAATATAAGGGAAAGTAATGCGTAGCAACTCAATAGTGAGCTGCATTTTGCTTGCCTCCGCTTTAAAACCTGGGGCAATAAGCATCACAATAAACGGCGCGGCCAACATGCCCAGCAAAGTGACGATAACTAAAATTAAGCCCATCCAGCTACCTACACGGCTCACCAGTGCATGCGTCTCATCAAAACTGCGCTGGCTTTTGTATTCACCCAAAATAGGCACAAAAGCTTGACTAAACGCACCTTCCGCTGAAATACGGCGCAACAAATTGGGAATTTTGAACGCGACAATGAATGCGTCACTCACCATACTTGCCCCAAAAGCACGCGCAATTAGCGTATCGCGCACAAAGCCCAAAATACGCGAGATAAACGTCATGCTGCCAATTTTAGCTAATACTTTAAGTAGATTCATGCTTTATAATTTTTGTGTGTATTGGTATGCAAACAACATAATTAACGATTTTATCATGCCAGCTATTATCATGCGGCAATTACCAATGATATTTACTTGATTTTAACTTGCAATAATTTTAGAAAATAGCTATTATTATGGGCTTCGTATTTTGAATAGCTTTTAGGCAACTTTTAGGAAATAACCACAGATGGCAAATACCGCACAAGCAAGAAAACGTGCTCGTCAAGCAGTTAAGCAACGCGCTCACAATGCAAGTTTGCGTTCTACTTTGCGTACAGCGATTAAAAAAATTATTAAAGCAGTTGAAGGTGGCGACAAAGCTGCTGCTGCTGCTGCTTTCAGTGAAAACGTAAGTGTGATTGACCGCATTGCGGACAAAAACATTATTCATAAGAATAAAGCATCACGTCATAAAAGCCGCTTAAATGCTGCGATTAAAGCGATGTCTGGTGAAGTGCCAGTTGCTGTTGCTAAAGTGAAAGCTGCACCAAAGGCTAAAGCAGCGCCAGCAGTAAAAGCTGCGCCTAAAGCTAAAGCAGCACCTAAAGCTAAAACTGTTTAATCAGTAGCATGTAACAAAAAAGCCGAACTGATGTTCGGCTTTTTTATTGTTCGTGATTACTTGATACTTGCATTCAACACTCGCAAAACGTAATGCTAACCCCCGATATTTAAATCCGAGCGTACTTGCATCGCTTGTTTAATAGCTTCATCACGGCTCACGTTGATGACTGTATAGTGTCCCATTTTACGGCCAGTGCGCGCCTCATTCTTACCATACAAGTGCATTTTTAATTGTGGGTTATTTAAAGCGTGCTGCCATTCTGGCTGTGGTTGAATACCTTCTGTCGCATCGCCCTCTGGCCAAATATCACCAAGTATATTCACCATAACTGCTGGGCTATGTTGCTTTGCGCTACCTAGTGACAGGCCTGTTAACACGCGCACTTGTTGCTCAAACTGGTTAGTGATGCATGCATCCATCGTATAATGCCCTGAATTATGCGGGCGTGGCGCCATTTCATTCACTAATAACTCACCATTACACACAAAAAACTCTACGCCCAATACGCCTGTGTAAGCAAGTTTTTCTGCCACTAGGATTGCCAGTTTTTGCGCTTGATGACTAATCGCATCACTACCGCGCGCTGGCACTATGGATACATCTAAAATACCATTCAAATGGCTATTTTCTGCCGTAGGAAAAGTCGCCACATTACCTTGCACATCACGCGCTAGCACCACAGAAACTTCATAATCGAGCTTCAACATTTTCTCTAACACACATTCTTCGCGCTCAAATTGCATGAAAGCGGTTTGCGCTTCGTGCTGATTCTTAACTCTGGCTTGGCCTTTACCATCGTAGCCAAAACGCGCCACTTTTAAAATAGCTGGGTAAATATCACTGTCATCAGCGGGCAAATCTTCAACTTCATTCACAACTGCATAAGGTGCTACTGGTAAACCTGCATGCTTTAGAAAGTTTTTTTCACTTACACGATGTTGCGCAATGGCTACGCTGTAGGCGCTTGGACGTACTGGTTTGGTTTCCGCCAAAAATGACAGCGAATCTGCAGGTACGTTTTCAAATTCAGTCGTAATCGCCGCGCAAGTATTTGCTAACTTCAATAGTGCAGCTTTGTCGTCAAAAGCTGCACAAATATGTGCATCGGCAATTTTTGCTGCGGGGCTATTAGCATCTGGGTCAAGTACAGTGACTTTATAGCCCATCTCGTGTGCGGCAATCACGAAAAAACGCCCAAGTTGACCGCCTCCAAGCATGCCTAGCATGGCGGGTGGAAGAATCGCTATATTTTGTTCTAAATTTTGGTTCATATTCTGGTGTATTTGTATGGTGTACTTATGTTTTAACTACCGACTATATGCTAATAACTATTACGGCTTATCACTTAACTCCATTGCTTGCACTTTAACCGTTTGCTTAACGCGAAATTCCGCTAACTTTTGTGCTAAAACCACATCGTGATTCGCCAATATTGAAGCGGCAAACAAGCCAGCATTCGCAGCGCCCGCCTCGCCTATTGCAAACGTAGCTACTGGAATACCCTTGGGCATTTGTACGATAGACAACAATGAATCTTGACCTTGCAAATGCTTGCTTGGCACTGGTACGCCTAACACTGGTAACGTGGTTTTAGCCGCAACCATACCTGGCAAATGCGCCGCGCCGCCTGCACCTGCGATAATGACTTGGTAACCTTTTTGGGCGGCAGTTTCAGCGAAACTAAACATTAAATCTGGCGTACGATGCGCAGAAACAACCTCTGCCGTGTAAGCAATATCAAAGTCAGCCAGCATTTGCGCAGCAGCTTTCATAATCGGCCAATCGCTATCTGACCCCATAATAATGGCAACCAAAGCTTGTTTTTTCATTGTCATTCCTTCTGTTTTTAGCTTAATGCAGTTACAACAAGACCAAATTATCTCTATGTATCAATTCTGCTTCTTCTACATAGCCCAATATTTTCTCAATCTCGTTACTTGGTTTTCGCATAATGCGTATGGCTTCTGCGGCCGAATAATTCACCAAGCCACGTGCGATTTCTACGCCACCAACATCGCAACACGCGACAACTTCGCCGCGCTCGAAATGGCCTTCAACCGCAGTTACGCCTATGGCTAATAAGCTTTTGCCATCTTGCTTAATCACTTTTACAGCGCCTGCATCTAATGTTAATTTACCACGCAATTGCAAATGGTCTGCGAGCCACTGTTTGCGTGCGGTGGTTTTCATTTCAGTCGTTTGTAAGTGCGTGCCTATCACTACCCCCTCACTTAAACGCACCAGCACATTGGCTTCACGACCTGAAGCAATAATCGTATTCGCGCCACTTCTAGCGGCACGCTTTGCCGCTAATATTTTAGTTAACATGCCGCCAGTACCTACATTACTGCCTGCACCACCCGCCATTTGCTCGAGTGCCACATCGCCAGCGGTGGCGTGTTGTATGAATTTTGCATCTTTATCTTTACGTGGGTCGGCAGAATATAGGCCCTGCTGATCAGTTAAAATCACCAGCGTATCAGCTTCAATCAAATTCGCCACCAGCGAACCTAATGTGTCGTTATCGCCAAAGCGAATTTCGTCGGTAACTACCGTATCATTTTCATTAATAATTGGAATCACTTTTAAGTCTAGCAAAGTGCGTAATGTGCTACGCGCGTTTAAATAACGCTTTCTATCTGCCAAATCATCATGCGTGAGCAACACTTGCGCGGTGTGTAGTTGATGCTGGCTAAAGCAGCTTTCATACATTTGCACCAAACCCATTTGACCAACCGCCGCTGCGGCTTGTAGCTCGTTAATGGCCGTTGGGCGCTTTTTCCAGCCTAATCTTTGCATGCCTTCGGCAACCGCACCGCTTGAAACCAGTACAATTTGCTTGCCTTGCTGCACTAAAATTGCTATTTGCGCTGCCCAAGCGGCTATTGCGGCTTGGTCCAAGCCGTTGCCATCGTTAGTGACGAGGCTAGAACCTACTTTCACCACAATTACTTTTGCGTCTAATAGTAAAGATTTCATTACTTTAAGTTTCTTTGGTCTACATTTTTTGTTTTAAGTTTCTTTTTTGGTCGCTGTAGTCGTTGCTGCACCTTCATTGATTAAGCCGCTATTATTCAAAGCATCTTGCTCTAAAACCAAATGCCTATTTTCATCAATATGTTGCATAATCGCGTAAGTAAGCTCTTTGCAGCCAATGCCGCTAATGGCAGAAATGGCGAATACACGGCCTTTCCAGCCATAATCTTTTACAAATTGTTTAACCACTGCGGCTGAATCTTGCAGCATGTCAATCTTGTTGAGCACCAACCAGCGTGGCTTTTCATACAACGACTCATCGTACTTTCTCAGCTCTTCAACAATTGCTTTAGCCTCATGTACTGGGTCAACTGCCTCGTCAAACGGCGCAATATCAACAATATGCAATAGTAATGAGGTGCGCTGTAAATGGCGTAAAAACTGATGCCCAAGCCCAGCGCCTTCAGCCGCACCTTCAATAATGCCTGGAATATCGGCAATCACAAAGCTACGCTCAGTATCTACCCGCACCACACCTAAATTTGGGTGCAATGTAGTAAATGGGTAATCCGCCACTTTAGGTTTTGCAGCAGAAACTGAGCGGATAAAAGTAGATTTACCTGCATTCGGCATGCCTAGCAAGCCCACATCAGCAAGCACTTTAAGCTCTAAATACAGCTCAAATTCTTCACCTGGGTCGCCTTTGGTACACTGGCGTGGCGCACGGTTTAAGCTGGATTTAAAATGCACATTACCCAAGCCACCCTTACCACCTGCGGCCATTTGCGCGCGTTGGCCATGCTCACTTAAATCTACCAACATTTGGCCACTGGCTTTGTCTGAAATCACTGTGCCAACTGGCACACGCAATAACATTTCATCACCTTTTGCGCCGTAACACTCTGCACTACGACCATTTTCGCCACGTTGCGCTCGAAACACGCGTGAATAACGGTAATCTACTAGTGTGTTAATGTTGCGATCTGCTTCTACAATGATAGAACCGCCACGGCCACCATCGCCACCACTAGGTCCGCCTAGTGGCTCATATTTTTCACGTCTAAACGTGGCAACGCCGTTGCCGCCATCGCCTGCGTAGATTTTAATTGTTGCTTCGTCTATAAATTTCATTGTTGCCTGAATGTTTTGTCAATTAGCGTAATTATCGCGCAGGATTTTGTTTTGTAGGGAAATTTTATGAGGGAGCGGCGTAGTTATTCATACGTCCAACTGAGTAAAATTTTCATACAGAACACAAAGACTAGCGAGAATGCGTGAATTGATGAAACATTCAGGCTAGGTTTACCAAATAAAAAAGCCCCATCAAACGATGAGGCTTTAATAAAGTTAATTTAACTTAAACTGTAGCAATAATGCTAACAGTGTGGCGTTTTAACGCGCCTTTAATTGCAAATGTAACTTTGCCGTGTGCTTTTGCATACAAAGTATGGTCTTTACCCATGCCTACGTTTTCACCAGCGTGCATTTTTGTACCGCGCTGACGCACGATAATGCTACCAGCTGTTACTACTGTTTCGCCAAAGGCTTTAACACCTAGTCGTTGTGAATGTGAATCGCGACCGTTACGTGAACTACCGCCTGCTTTTTTGTGTGCCATTTTTCTCTAATCCTTAAACTAAATTGCCAGAAAATTATTCTGCAGCTTTAGCAGCTTTTGCTTTTGCTGGTTTTGCAGCAGCTTGACCAGCCGCTAAAATTTCGCCGATTTGAATTTCAGTAAAACTTTGGCGATGGCCTTGCGTTTTACGGTAATGCTTACGACGACGGAATTTGAAAATCATTACTTTATCGCCACGACCATGTGAAAGCACGGTTGCTTTAACAGTTGCGCCATTAATGAGAGGTGAGCCGATAGTCGCTGTTGTACCATCTGAAACCATTAAAATTTGATCTAGCGTCACAGTACCGCCGACTTCAACTTCTAATTTTTCAACTTTTAATCTCTCGCCTGCAATTACGCGATATTGCTTACCACCAGTTTTAATTACTGCATACATGATTTGAGCCTTAAATTACGCTTTCTAAAGAACTCGGCATTATACGCAGATAATGCTGTAAAGCAAACCATAATTGCACGCTAAAGAAAAATATTACGGTAACAAACTCGTAGTACTATTATCCTACGGCTTATTCATGAAATTATAAGCGAATAATAGCGCCTGACCGCTTGTACAAAAGTTGGCTGTGTTAAAATGTTAGCTATTTTTATAGATTTACAACTTAGGTTTACTAAAGTGACGCAAAGCCACAGCCCGAACACCACAACACCATTAGCAAATATTCAAGCATGTATTTCAGCAGATATTACCGCTGTGAATCAAGTGATTCAACACGCATTGCACTCAGAAGTCACACTTGTGAATCAAGTGGCTGAGTACATTATAAGTAGTGGTGGAAAACGCCTGCGCCCAATGTTGGTGCTGCTTTCTGCGGGGCTATTTGGCAAAATAAAACCTGAGCATCATCAACTAGCGGCTGTAGTTGAATTTATACATACTGCCACTTTATTGCATGATGATGTTGTGGATGAGTCTTCAAAACGCCGTGGGCAAAATACTGCCAATGCACTGTTTGGCAATGCTGCTAGCGTGCTTGTAGGTGATTTTGTTTATTCACGCGCGTTTCAAATGATGGTTGCCGTGCAAAATATGCGTGTAATGGAAGTGTTAAGCAACGCAACCAATGTGATTGCTGAAGGTGAAGTGTTGCAGCTACTTAATTTGCACAATGCGGATATTACCGATGAAGCATATTTACAAGTCATTCATTATAAAACTGCCAAGTTATTTGAAGCTTCAACGCGGCTAGGCGCAATAATGAGTAACGCCACACCAGCGGATGAAGAGGCGCTGAGCCAATACGGCATGCATATAGGCACCGCGTTTCAACTAATAGATGATGTGTTAGATTTAAGTGGTGACACGCAAGTAATTGGTAAAAATATAGGCGATGATTTAAGCGAAGGTAAACCTACCCTGCCGTTGCTATACGCCATGCGCAACGGCACGGCAGATGAAACAGCAATGATTAAACACGCCATAGAACAAGGTGGACTGGAAGATTTGCCAACCGTATTAAGTGCAGTTGAGCGCTCTGGCGCGTTACAACACGTAAGGCAAGTTGCAGCTAAAGAGGCCGAACTAGCCTGCGCTGTGATTGCGCACTTTGCAGATTCTAACTATAAGCAGGCATTAATTGCCTTAGCAGAATTTGCGGTTAAGCGGAGTTTTTAGCGCTAATTCAGCGTAATTTTCTCACCGCTATCTGCATGATAATAAGTCAAATGCGCGTAATCATTTGCGCCTGAAGTGAGTGACCCATCAAACAGCGAGCTACCGTCCACGTCAACAATTGCGTAGCCATTGTGGTATAAGGTCACTTCTGCCAACTTAGGCGCAAGCTTAGTCGCAGACTTAGAACCTTCACGCATAGCAAAGCTAATGCAGTTTTCTTCTTCTGCTTCTGAGTAAACCTCCCAGTTAGGGCCGCCTGTTAATTTTGTGAGCCATGCGGGCAAGTCAACCTCTACACGGCAAATAATGGGCTCATTCCATTCTGGGTGATTAAACTCCCCCTGTAGTAATTCGATTATGTTTGATTGCTTTAATTCTGTCATTTTATATACCTCTTGCTTATTCCCACCATTCTGTCGTCATTATAACGTGGCGTAGTCATTTAATGGTGATAGCTACTATAATTTCAAGCCCCAGTTGCCACAATCACTTAACGATGCGATGATGCGTTTAGTTTACATCGTGTCGATTTTTGACTCGTTTTTTCAGGCATATTTTTAAGGACTGTTATGTTCAGCGGATTTTCTGATATTTCTCACATATTGCAGCAAAACAGCACTATCTTTATCACCATATCGGTTATTTTCGGTTTAATGGTTGGCAGCTTTTTAAATGTAGTAATTCATCGACTGCCTAAAATGATGGAGCGTGAATGGCATAACAATTGCCTTGAGCTGCAAGGTAAAGAAGTCACCCAAGCCGTAAAATATACACTCGCACACCCGCGCTCCGCCTGCCCAAGCTGCGGCCACATGATTACTGCTTTAGAAAACATTCCAGTCATCAGCTACCTATTTTTGAAAGGAAAATGTAGTGGCTGCAAAACCGCCATTAGCATGCGCTACCCATTGATAGAAGCGCTGACTGGTATACTGATAGGTTTAGTGAGCTGGAAATTTGGCTACTCAAGCATTACGCTTTTTGCTTGGATTTTTACCTTTGCACTAATAGCGCTTACTTTTATTGATTTTGACACGCAACTATTACCCGATGACATCACCTTGCCACTGCTATGGTTAGGTTTGTTGTTTAACCTGAACAATGGCTTTACTGACATTAAATCTGCCGTGATTGGCGCAGTGGCAGGCTACCTAATTTTATGGTCAATTTTTTGGGCGTTTAAATTTGCAACTGGTAAAGAAGGCATGGGTTATGGCGACTTTAAATTATTAGCTGCCATTGGCGCATGGTTTGGCTGGCAGTTATTGCCTGCGGTGATTTTATTATCCTCTGTGCTGGGTGCGGTCATTGGTATTAGCCTTATTGTGTTCACAAAACGCGGCCGTGAAGTGCCGATGCCATTTGGCCCATTTTTGGCCATAGGCGGCGTTGCAGCGCTGTTTTTGGGGCCACAACTTGCTAGCTATTACTTAACCTAAGTTATTATTTAACCCAAACGTATGTTTGTAGTTGCGCTCACAGGTGGCATCGGTAGTGGAAAATCAGAAGCTGCAAAGCAATTTGTAGCATTGGGTGTGCCAGTGGTCGATACCGATGTGATTGCTCATGCGCTCACAGCTGTTGGCTCGCCGATCCTCAATGACATCAGCCGCATTTTTGGTGCGAAATTTTTAAACGCAGACAACTCATTAAACCGCACAAAACTGCGTGCGCACGTCTTTAATAACCCTGCTGAACGCCATAAGCTTGAAGCCTTGTTGCACCCCATTATTCACGCGAATGCTTTAAAGGAACTGGCTTCAAATGAAAGCGCACTACACCCCGCATACCAAATTTTGGTTGTACCACTTTTATTTGAGAACAATCGTTATGATGGCGCTGTAGATAAAATCTTAGTCATTGATTGTGACGAAAGCCTGCAAATTCAGCGTGCAATGGCGCGTAGCCAACTCACAGAAATTCAAGTAAAAGCCATGCTAAACGTACAGGTAGCAAGGGCTGTACGGTTAAATAGTGCAGATGAGGTTATCACCAATAACGAATCTTTGGCAGATTTGCGCAACAATGTCACTGAGTTTCATAAAAAGTTCATTAAAACTTGCATAGTTAGCCAATAACTTTGATAATTCAGTTCAACTTTAATTTACACTACAATTTTACTGATTATTTTATTGAATGTAAAACCAGTTAATGAATCATGCCTAGCTACGACTATCCTTTTAACGAGCGCATACGTACACTGTTGCGCGTAGAGGATTTGTTCGCCAAAGTTTTGTATCACGTAGAAGCTGGGCACGAATACAATCACCATAGTGCATTACTGACATTTTTACAGATTTTAGATGTGGTTGATCGCTCTGAGCTGAAATTAGATTTATTGCAAGAGCTTGAGCGCCAAAAAAACACCATGAGTTTGTTGGTAGGCAATCCAGCCATTGCTGCCGACACGTTAAAATCCATTATCAATGATATTGATGTCGCTTCTGATGCATTGCGCGCTGAAAATACTAAGTTAGGTCAATCTTTACGCGCTAATGAATGGTTAATGAGCATTAAGCAACGTGCGGGTATTCCTGGTGGCGTTTGCGAGTTTGATGTGCCGTCATACCATTACTGGCTTGGGCTTGGCGAATCAAGACGTAGAGAAGACTTGCTAAATTGGCTTAACCCCTTGTTACCCATGCATAAAGCCATTGTCATTATTTTGCATATTTTGCGTGGTAGCGGCATTTCAACCAAATTATTAGCATCCTCTGGCGCTTATCAACAAATGCTTGGCGGCGCAAAACCAGCACAAATGCTAAAAATTGATCTCGCCGACAATCTAACGTGTTTTCCTGAAGTGAGTGCCAATAAATACGCCATTAACATCCGCTTTAATGTACTTGATTTCACCCAAAAACCTCAAAAATATGATGAAGATGTCAACTTTACGTTAACACTTTGCAACTTGTAATTGTTTAATTTAACGGCTTGATTAAATAGCTTGATGATGAAATCTACTAAAAAACGCTTAGTTGCTTGCCCTAACTGCAAAAATTTATCCGAATTTTCTCCCAGCAATGCTTTTCGGCCATTTTGTAGCGAGCGCTGCAAGCTCATTGATTTAGGCGTGTGGGCAAGTGAAGGCTACACGCTTCCAGAAGCGCTTAAACCTGAGGATATTGAGCTGCTTGAAAATCAATTATCTGGACATTAAAATAATGTTAACGCTTACAAACACGCTAATTCCACGTTACTCCCTACTATTGCTACTTACACTCAGCGCCTTATTTTCTTGTGCTGTGGATGAAAAATCTGAACGATCCGTCTCTATACAAGACGCTTGGGTGCGCCCTACCAACCCTGGCCAAGAAGTAGGTGCGGCCTATATGACTTTTACCAGCAAGCAGGATATGAGCCTAATCAGTGTTGAGGCTGATGCGACTAAAAGTGTAGAGATTCACAGCATGACGATGGAAAATGGCGTGATGGAAATGCGCATGCTTGATACGCTACCACTCAAGGCAGGCGTGCCTTACAAGCTTATGCCTGGTGGCTTTCATTTCATGCTGTTTGATTTAAAAAAACCACTAACTACGGGCGAACTGGTCAATTTTACGCTGACATTTAAAAACAATAAAAATGTGACATTTAAACAAACAATTCAAGCGCCAGTAAAAGATCCCACTTAAAACCCTGCATAAAACTCTGCTGTAAAAGCTAGCATAATCACCAAATGCCACGTTGCATAGCGATACCATGTGCGCCATGTAATCTAGCCGTGTGTATATCAGGCGCTTGCATGCCACCTAGCGCATATACAGGTAATGAATAATCTGCGATTAAATCACGAAAATTATCCCAACCTAAAGGCGCGGCATCAGTATGGCTAAGCGTGGCTTGCACGGGCGATAGCAGCACATAATCCAACCCCAGCGCCTCAGCTTGCGCCAACTCTTGGTGATTGTGGCAAGAGGCGCCGCATAACATTCCAATAGGTTTTTGCGACAACTGCATTAAAGCTTGCGCTGTAAAATGTAAGCCTGTGACATGCAATGCCTGCGTAAAATTGATATCCAAATGGCTTAAATCTAACTCACTTTCATCTAAGCTACTAGAATTCAAAAATATTTTAGCTTCATACGGCGCAGACACCTCAGCTAAACGCTCAACAAACAGTTGTAAATCGTCATTTGAAAGCTGCTTTTCACGCACTTGGATCATCATCAAGCCATTATCCAAAGCAATTTTTAAGCGCTTAAAAAATAAATCTTCGCCCAACTCGCTCAAATTGGTAATGGCATAAATCGCAGGCAAACTCAGTGCTGTCAAAATAGGTGTATTAGCTGGCAACATGGGGGTAACCGTTAGTTTTTCAGGATTTTGCCAACTCAAGACTTGCTTTTCCATGCCGAGCGGCTCGCCTTGCCATTCTGTGACGATAAAAAAATGAAGTTTAACAGTTTTGGCAGGCGCTTCTAATTGACCTTCCGTGTCATATTTTGCGGCATAATCAAACGAGCGTGTGAGCCACGGATAAAGTGTAGTTACGGTGATGCCTAGCTCTTCATGCAGTTCACGCTTTAGTGCGTTTTCTGGAGTTTCTCCCGCTTCAATTTTACCTCCAGGAAACTCCCAATAGCCTGCCCACGCCTTGCCTATTGGGCGCTCGCCCAATAATACCAAGCCGTTTTCACGCAAAATCACACCGACTGCGGCATGGGTAACATCAGGTTTAACAGCATTCATTGTGCGAATTTATGCTCAAACTGATTTAGTTAGGTGAAGTTGCTTCAAGCTGCTTTCTACCTGCATAATCACGTGCAAATTGGTAAGCGATTCGACCGCTACGAGAACCACGCATATGTGACCAATGTAAAGCCGCTGTTCGCGCCGCATCATCAAACTTTTGTATGCCGTAATGACGTAGCCATTGTGCTGCAATCACTAGATACTCATCTTGATCAAACGAATAAAATGCAAGCCACATGCCAAAACGATCTGACAATGAAGTTTTTTCTTCTACCGTATCGCCTGGTCTAACTTCACCACCTAAATGTTGAGTTTCTAAGCTCTCTGACATAAATTCAGGTAGTAAATGACGGCGATTTGATGTGGCATACACTAAAATATTATCTGAAGTTGCTGCCATAGAGCCATCCAGCACTACCTTCAGAGCTTTATACCCACCATCGCCCGTTTCAAACGACAAATCATCACAAAACACTATAAACCGTTCTGGGCGGCTGCGAAGCAAGGTGGTAATTTTCGGTAAATCAATCAAGTCTTGCTTATCTACTTCAATAATTCGCAAGCCATCACCTGAGAACTGACTCAATAAAGCTTTAACGATGGATGATTTACCTGTGCCGCGTGCACCTGTTAATAATACGTTGTTCGCGGTATAACCCTTAACGAACTGCGCTGTGTTGCGCACGATTTCGGTTTTTTGCGTATCAATATGATGCAAATCATCTAGTTGAATAGAATGCGGATGAGGAATCAGTTCCAAATAGCCATAATCTTTATTATGTTGCCAGCGCCATGCTATGCCAGACCAATCTGGTGGGCTTGGCAGACTAGGAATAAAGTCTTCCAATTTTTCCAGCAAGTCTTCAGCTCGCTGTATTAGCTGATTAAATTCGCTCATTACGACCTGTAATCTGCGTTAATTTTCACGTAATCGTAAGAAAAGTCGCAGGTCCAAACTGTGCAACTCGCATCGCCACGCACTAAATCTACGCGTACTAAAATTTCAGCTTCTTTCATAATCGCACTGCCTTGCTCTTCACGGTAGGCCGTTGCTCTGCCGCCATTTTCAGCCACTAGCACATCGCCCAAATACAGCTTCAGCTTGCTTACATCTAATTTCTCAACACCTGCATAACCAATGGCCGCCAAAATACGCCCTAAGTTTGGGTCAGATGCAAAAAATGCTGTTTTGATTAAAGGTGAATGGGCGATTGCGTAGGCCACTTTGCGGCATTCGGCTTCATCTTTTCCACCTTCAATTTTCACCGTCATAAATTTTGTTGCACCTTCGCCATCGCGCACTATTGCCTGTGCCAGCTCGATGGCAACATCAGTTAAGGCATCACGCAATACTACATAATCAGCATGCATTTCAGTGATTTCAGCGTTACCCGCAAGATTAGTTGCCATCAAAATCAAACTATCATTGGTGGATGTATCGCCATCAACCGTGATGCAGTTAAACGATTTATTCACCGCGTATTTGATGATACTTTCAAGCGCAGACTGGCTCACTGCGGCATCGGTAGCTACATAGCCCAGCATAGTCGCCATATTGGGGTGTATCATGCCGCTGCCTTTGCTTATGCCAGTAATAGTTACGGTTTTACCATCGAGTTGAATCTGGCGTGATGTGCCTTTAGCCACAATATCCGTGGTCATAATCGCTTCAGCGGCGTTTAGCCAATTATCTTCTTTTAGATTTTTAATCGCCGCTGGCAAGCCCGCAATCACTTTATCAACGGGTAATGGCTCTAAAATCACGCCTGTTGAAAATGGCAATATTTGGTTGGCTTGCAAATTTAGCAAGGCACCTAAAGCCTCGCAACTTTGCTTGGCGCGGCTTAAGCCATCTTCACCTGTGCCTGCATTGGCGCAACCCGTATTCACCAGCAATGCGCGGATGCTTGATGTTTGCGCTAAAAACTCTTTGCACAAAATCACAGGAGCTGCGCAAAATTGATTCAAGGTAAATACGCCCGCCACTTTACTGCCCTGGACTAAAGTCATCACCAACACATCTTTGCGGTTTGGTTTACGCACATGCGCTTCTGCAAAGCCTAATTGAACGCCTCTGACAGGCAATAAAGACGCGGCTTGCGGGGCAGTTAATTTAACAGGCATGACATTATTTTCCAGTATGGTTGATGTTGCTATTTTAACGCAGGCCAGCTGATATTGACTAGAAATCAATTCTCTTAAAAATAAAAGCAAAAAAAATGACTGTTAAAAAACAGTCATTTTTATATTTTTAATGCCTAACCTAAGGTTTAGTGCGAAAGGTTTAGTGCGATACGCGCGATGTTTCACCATTTTCAATAATACGCACTTTTTCGCCCGCTTTGAATGTATCGTCCGCTTCTTGCACAATGGCAATCATTGCGCCACCGTCAAGTTTCACGGTAATTTCTAGCGCATCTTTACGGGTAATTCCTTCTTCTGCCATTGAGCCTGCAATGCCGCCAACCACCGCGCCAAGCACTGCCGCAACAGCGCTAGTACGGCCTCCGCTGCCTATTGAGCCAGCCGCAACACCACCCACAACTGCACCTGTTGCCGTGCCAATAGGTGTTTTAGTGCCTTCAAGTTTCACTTGGCGCACGCTTTCTACCACGCCTGTTTTAACGGTTTGCACTTTACGTGCGTCATCGCGGCTGTAAACACTGCCAGAATTTGAGCTGGCGCAGGCCGCGAGTACCAAACTCAATAAGCCAATAGCTAAAAATCGTGCTGTTCTCATTGCTTGTTTCCTTTAAAAAATATTATCCTAACTTAGGACTTAATTTCATCTAATTTAGTTTCATTCACTAACGCTTGCGTATAAATCGCTTCAATATCCGCGCGGCTTGGTTTGTGGTTTTGCCCACCACGACTTTCAATTTTAATTGCGCCCATGGTTGAAGCTAAGCGCCCGCAAGTTGGCCAATCCCAGCCTTTTGCCATGCCGTAAAGCAGACCCGCGCGGTAGGCATCACCGCAACCCGTTGGGTCAACAATACTCATAGCCTTAACGCATGGAATCTCAAAGCGTTGACCATCGGCATAAATATGTGAGCCGGCGCCGCCCAGCGTAACGATTAAGGCCTTCACTTTTTGTGCTAATTGCTCTAGGTTTAGCCCTGTTTTATCTTGAATAATTTGTGATTCATAATCGTTCACTGCCAAGTAATCAGCCATTTCAATAAACTGCAAAAGCTCTTCGCCATTGAACATTGGCAAACCTTGGCCTGGGTCAAACAAAAATGGAATGCCTGCTTCAAAGCACTCGCGCGCATGTTGAAACATACCATCACGGCCATCTGGCGCAACAATTGCTAGGGCTACATCGCTTGCATCGTTCACGCTGTTTTGGTGTGATTCCACCATCGCACCTGGGTGAAAAGCAGTAATTTGGTTGTCGTCTAAATCAGTAGTAATAAACGCCTGCGCAGTAAAACTATTGGCAATAGTCTTAATGTGCGTGGTATTGAGTTTATTGCTGTTCAGCCACGTTGCATAAGTACCAAAATCTTCGCCCACAGTCGCCATAATAAGCGGGTTGCCTTCAAGCAACTGCAAATTATAGGCAATATTACCCGCAGTGCCGCCAAATTCACGGCGCATTTCAGGTACATAAAACGCCACGCTTAAGGCGTGAATTTTATCTGGCAAAATGTGATTTTTAAATTGATCTTGAAACACCATAATGGTGTCAAAGGCGAGTGAACCGCAGATGAGAATAGACATGAAAAAGTTTATGCGTAAATTGAAAACGCCATTATCTTGCAAATAGCGGTTTAAAGCCAGTTTAGATGTGTTAAGCGCTGGCTTTAGCTGCGCCGTCTATCAAAATTTTAGCGGCTTTTTTTGCATATTTAATGGCGCCAGAGCCGCGTTTCATTTGTTCAGCCTGCACAGCACCTTCAAATAATAATGAAAGTTGCAGAGCCAAACCATCAGCATCTTTAATATCTGCTTGGTTGGCAAGCTTGCCTATAAACTGCCTAAATTCACGTGATTGCTGCGAGGATAGTTGATGAATAGGGTTTTCTTCATTAGGGAACTCCGCCGAGGCTTTGATAAAGCCCACACCAATAAACGCTGGCGAATTGACCCATTCTTCAATGTAATCAAATAGTTTTTGAATTTTATCGCTAGGTTTTTTGCTGCCAGAATTTAACTTTTCATCTATCCAACTTTGAAAGTCTTGCTGACTTTTTTGCAAGACCTCTAAAATCAACTGCTCTTTGCTAGTAAAGTATTTATAAAGCGTCATTTTAGTGGTGCCAGCAACCGCAACAATAGTATCCACACCCGTAGAGTTAATGCCACGGGTATGAAAAAGATCGGTTGCAACCAATAAAATTTTATCTTTTAAATCGCTCATAATTTTTAGTATAACATGAGATTAACGCTATTTGTAAATTATACTTACAGGTAATATATTGTTTAAATATATTTATAGATTTAATTATAAGTGCATAAAATAATTAAGTAATTTATATTTACTTTTAAAATAAGTAAGAATATAGTATACAGAACGGTATACATTTTATCGTCAATATTACTAATTATTTGGAGTGAATCATGAGAAAGTTAGCAAATCTATCAATTGTAGTTTCTGCAGCATTGTTAGGCGCTTGCGCAACAGGCGGCGCAACTACTTCAGGCAATTTAATGGTAGAAGAAAAAGTCAGCATTAACGCACCAGCAAGTAAAGTGTGGGCAAAAGTAGGTGATTTTGGTGATTTAGGTGCGTTTCACCCAGCTGTGGCTAAAACTGAAATTACCAGCGGCACAAATAACACGCAAGGTGCTGTGCGCTTATTAACGCTGCAAGATGGCGGTACGATTAAAGAGGCATTCACCGCTTATAACGCTGCTGGCATGAGTTATTCTTATGTCATTAACGAAGGCGTGTTACCAGTGAGCAATTACTCTTCTACCATTCAAGTAAAGTCAACGGGCGCAACAAGCTCAGAAGTGATTTGGAAAGGTAACTTTAATCGTAAAGATTTATCAGCTACGCCAGCAAAAGGTCAAGATAACGAAGCCGCTACAGGCACTATTCATGCGGTGTACCGCGGAGGTTTAGATAATTTGAAAAAAATTACTGAGTAAGCAATTAAACTAGGCTTTTGGTTAGGTTTAAAACCCTAACTTTTAGCCCTAGTGAGTATGAGATTAACTACTTTGAATTTGCCATTAACATAGGTGTGAAATTACAGCGCACCTTTTCTAAGTAAGCATTGGCAATCGCCAAGTCACTCAAGTTGGTCGGGATTTTTCCGCCAACCACATTTTCTAAATAAACCGCTTTGTCTTTGTCTGGAATTTGCAGTGCTTCAGGAAACTGGCATGTACCATTGCGCATTTTCTCGTATTTGGCATACATGGTGACGGCATCTTGCGCACTCAGTTTCGTTTCATAAAGTGAGGTAATTTCCGCAATATTGGGCACATTTTTTGCTGCCACCACCTGAGGCGAACCATGCTGCCATGCAGGCAACCAACCAACTGCAATGCTCGCTACCAGCAAACTTGCCGCAACTCCGTAAATAGCAGATTTATTGCTTACTTTTAGCGCAGGCCATTCTTTTTGCGTTTGCGCCAAAATAAGTGCGTTGGCTGCTTTTTTAGCATGAATTAAGCTGCCACAACCTGGCTGATTGATTTCTTGCTGGGCAGCGTTGCGCGCAATCAGGGCGAGATGTTCAGCCAGAATCGCTGGGCTTGCCGCACCGCAAGCAGCCGCCTGCTCAGTTAAAAAGGCTATTAACAGCGCATTTTGCGCAGCATTTTTAGCAACTTTTACATGAACATCAGGCGCGTTTAGCCAGTCATTCAAAATATCAAATAGGCTGAGCATACGCCCTTGCGGCGTTTTGCTGGATTTCGCCAGCATATTCAGCAGCCATTGTGAGTTAAAAATATCCATTGGTTTTTTAGTTAAGTTAAAACGGTTTAACCACAACCAAAATCACAACAATTGTTAGCACAACTACTGGCAGCTCATTAAACCAGCGAAACCACACATGGCTGCGTGTATTTTTATCTTGCTTAAAGTTATTGACTAATTTTCCACAATAAAAATGGTAGCCTACAAGCACGGCAACTAGCGTTAGTTTTGGATGCATCCATTTACCCGTAATGCCGTAGCCAAACCACAGCCATAAGCCGAAAACCAGCGCCAATATTGCTAATGGCAACATAAAACGATACAGCTTTTGCTCCATAAGTTTTAGGCGTTCTGAAGTCGCAGAGTCAGTTACCATCGCGTGATTCACAAATAATCTAGGCAAATAAAATAGCCCAGCAAACCAACTGGTTACAAAAATAATATGCAGCGCCTTAATCCATAACATGATTTTTTACCTTTTTTAATAAAATACTGCTCAATAATTTTGTTCAGCTAAGAGTTTACATGGAATAAAAAAAATATCACTTACTGGCCGTCAATTTAAAGAAGAACATTACTAAATAACCACAAAATGCTTACGCTTATTTACTAGGTTTTGGCATGTTATAATCGCTTTTTTAATAGCAAAGCTATTCTCAAAAAAAATGAATGCACCTCTTCCTAGCAATATCTTGAATTCAAATCCGCAACCAACGGCACGCTTGCGCGAAATTCCTTACAACTACACCTCGTTCTCAGACCGCGAAATTGTGATTCGGTTCTTGGGTGAAGATATTTGGGATATTTTAAATGCTTTACGTGGCGAGCGTAAAACTGGCCGCAGCGCACGTATGCTATTTGAGGTGCTGGGCGATTTATGGGTGGTGACGCGTAACCCGTATCTACAAGATGATTTATTAGAAAATCCAAAACGTCGTAAAGCCTTGATAGATGCGCTACAGCATCGTATTGATGCGATTGATGAGCGCAATGCAAGTGGTACAGCGAATGTAAAAGTGCAAAAATGGTGGCTGCTGTACAGCAAGCGGTTGAGAAGTTTGCAGAAGATTTTCGCAAAACTTACGATTTACGTAAAAAAGCGCTGGCCAAACTCACCAAAATCACTCGCAAAGATAACGTACAGTTTGACGGTTTAGCCCGCGTTTCACATGTAACCGATGCCACTGACTGGCGCGTTGAATATCCATTTGTGGTATTAAACCCAGATACTGAAAAAGAAATCGCCGCTTTGGTGCGTGCCTGTATTGAGCTTGGGCTTACGGTGATTCCACGTGGAGGCGGCACAGGATATACGGGAGGCGCAATTCCGCTCACGCCAATGTCTGCGGTGATTAACACTGAAAAATTAGATCAACACACAGGCGTACAAATGCGTACTTTGCCAGGTGTTGCACGCCAAGTGGCGACTATTGAATGTGGCGCGGGCGTAGTAACGCGCCGCGCGATGGAAGCCGCAACAGACGCAGGCTTAGAGTTTGCTTGCGATCCTACTTCTGCTGACGCTTCATGTATCGGCGGCAACGTAGCCATGAATGCAGGCGGCAAAAAAGCGGTGCTTTGGGGTACTGCGCTAGATAACCTCGCCTCATGGCGCATGGTAACGCCTGATGGCGATTGGATGGAGGTTGAGCGTTTAGACCATAACCTTGGCAAAATTCATGACATCGCCATGGCACGCTTTAAAGTTAGCCGTTATGCGGAAGACATGAAAACACTCATTGGTGAACCAGAAATTTTAGAAATTGCAGGGCCAAGTTTTAGAAAAGTTGGTTTAGGCAAAGACGTTACTGATAAGTTTTTAAGTGGCTTACCTGGCATACAAAAAGAAGGCTGCGATGGCTTAATTACCAGCGCCACATTCATATTGCACCGCATGCCTAAGCATGTGCGCACCGTTGCGCTGGAGTTTTTTGGCAACGTATCACACGCCGTGCCAGCCATTGTTGAAATTAAAGATTACTTAGATGCTACGGCCAGAAAAGACCCCATTGTATTGATGGCGGGCTTAGAACACATGGACGAGCGCTACATTAAAGCCGTGGGTTACGCCACCAAGGCCGCACGCCAACAACGCCCAAAAATGGTGTTAATTGCAGATATTGCCAGTGATGATGAAAACGCCGTAGGCGAAGCCGCTTCACACATTGTGCGCTTATGTAATGCTAGAAATGGTGAAGGCTTTATTGCGGTGTCTAACGAAGCGCGCAAAAAATTCTGGCTAGACCGTGCGCGTACCGCCGCCATTGCCAAGCACACCAATGCTTTTAAAATCAATGAAGACGTGGTGATTCCATTGCCACGTTTGGGCGATTATTCTGACGGGATTGAGCGTATTAACATTGAGCTTTCAATTAAAAATAAGCTTAAATTGCTCGATGCCTTAGAAGTATTTATGCAAGGCGATTTGCCTTTGCAAGCAGATGAAGATGGCAATGCCGATGCTGAAATGGTGAAAACCAAGCAAACCATGGCCTTAGCTTTAATCGCAAAATTGCGCGAAAACTGGAGCTTAATACTCAACAATTTAGACGCGCCAATCAACATTTTGGGCGATGCCGCAGCCAATCTTACACAATACGAAAATGTATTCCGCGCCGTGCAATCTTACGACTTACGCATTTCATGGAAGCGCGAACTCAAACGCCCGATGGCGGATATTTTTGCAGGGCGCGAGTACCAAAAAATATTGGATAAATGCGACGAAATTCACAAGGCAGTGCTCAAAGGCCGCGTGTTTATTGCCCTGCACATGCATGCGGGTGATGGTAATGTACATACCAATATTCCTGTAAATTCAGACAATTACGAGATGATGCAAGAGGCACATGAAGCCGTTGCAAGAGTAATGGCGCTAGCTAAAGGGCTAGATGGCGTGATTTCTGGCGAGCATGGCATCGGCATTACCAAAATGGAATTTTTGGAAACTTCAACTATTGAAGCTTTTACCAAATACAAAAATAAAGTAGACCCAAACGGCCACTTTAACAAAGGTAAACTCATGGCGGGCTCTGGGCTTGAAAACGCTTACACACCAAGCTTTGGCTTGCTTGAGCAAGAAAGTATCATCATGGAGCAATCAGCCATTGGCGAAATTGCCGATTCTATTAGCGATTGCTTGCGTTGCGGCAAATGTAAGCCTGTGTGTACCACGCACGTGCCGAGGGCTAATTTGCTGTATAGCCCGCGTAATAAAATTTTAGGTACATCATTGCTGATTGAAGCATTTTTGTATGAAGAGCAAACGCGGCGCGGTATTTCGCTTAAACATTTTGATGAATTTAACGATGTGGCTGACCATTGCACGGTGTGCCATAAATGCCTAAACCCGTGCCCTGTTGACATTGATTTTGGTGATGTTTCAGTCGCAATGCGCAACTTTTTGCGCGAGCAAGGCAAAAAGCAATTTAACCCAGGCACTGCGCTGGGCATGGCGTTTTTGAATGCTAAAGACCCTGCCACCATTAAATTGATGCGCACATTTATGGTAACCATTGGCTACAGAGCACAAAATTTTGCGCATAAACTAGCTAAAAAGTTTCACCTATTAAAAGACAAAATCAGGCCGCCAGCTACCGTTGGCAAGCCTGAAATCAAAGCGCAGATAATTCATTTTATCAATCGCCCAATGCCTAAGAAAATGCCGACTAAAACGTCACGCGCACTGCTCGGCATTGAAGATAACAGCATGATTCCTGTGATTCGTAACCCGAAAAAGGTGACGGAAGACAGTGAAGCCGTGTTTTACTTCCCAGGTTGCGGCTCTGAGCGCTTGTTTTCAAACGTTGGTTTAGCCACGCAAGCCATGCTGTATGAAGTGGGCGCAATTACCGTGCTACCGCCTGGTTACTTGTGTTGCGGCTACCCGCAAACCTCTGCGGGCAATCACGATAAAGGCCAACAAATTACCACAGATAACCGCGTGTTATTTCACCGTGTGGCGAATACGCTCAATTACTTGGATATTAAAACCGTGATTGTGTCTTGCGGCACGTGTATGGACCAGCTGCAAAAATACGAATTTGAAAAGATATTCCCAGGTTGCAGGTTGCTAGATATTCATGAGTATTTGATGGAAAAAGACATGAAACTGGCAGGCATAACAGGTACAAAATATATGTACCACGACCCATGCCACAGCCCAATGAAAACCTACAAGCCGATGGAAGTGACCAATAAGCTTATGGGGCAAGATGTACAGCTTAATGACCGTTGCTGTGGCGAAAGCGGCACCTTTGCCGTTGCCCGCCCAGATATTGCCAGCCAAGTAAAAATGCGCAAGCAAGAAGAGCTTGAAAAAGGCATGGGTAAAATGGGCTTAACGGTAGGTAACCCTGAAGAGAAAGTGAAGATTTTAACCAGCTGCCCAAGCTGCCTGCAAGGCCTAGCGCGTTATGGCGAAGACACGGGCATTGAGGCGGATTACATTGTGGTTGAAATGGCAAAGCATATTCTTGGTGAGAACTGGATGCAGGAGTATGTAGCGCGAGTGAATAATGGTGGGATTGAGAAGGTGTTGCTGTAGATAATACTTATTATGAGTTAGGTAATTTTAATATGGAAATCATTTTGGAACTCTTGAAATTAGGTGCTGTGGGACTTGTAGCAGGTCTATTTTCATCACGTCTAGCGAATCGTGATTACCGTCATCGCAAGTGGTGGGAGTTACGTGTTAAGGCCTATCAAGATGCTATTGAAGCACTTTCTGATATTGTTTATTACTTTGAAAAACACTACAAAGCTGAAATTGAATATCGTGACTTGCCTGAAGATTTTAAGAAAAAAATGAATGCTTTTTGGGATGAGTCTTACCCAAAAGTTAGGCGGCTTGCTGATAGCGGGGCGTTCCTTTTTTCAACTCGAGCAAATAATGCATTGAAAGAATTTATGCATGATGATGACGAGCAATCTTATATTGAACACCTTGATAACAACCTAGCTAAGTCAGAAAAGTGTCTTGCTGAACTTGTTTTGAGTTCAAAAGAAGACCTGAAGTTGAAAGAAAATTTTTTATCAAGATTGCTTCCATAAGCATTGCTCACCATTTCTAATGGAGTCACGGTAGGGCGCAATAACTGAAAGACATTGCGCCTTATGTAATTGGTCGCTTTCGCGCGACTGGCGAGTTACTTTTTCCTGTTTAGCCAAGAAAAAGTAACCAAAAAGAAGGCTACCCCCTATCGCTTGTTTCCTGCGATTGACATAGTTTTTGGACGACAAGCGGGAACTCGCCACTAAAAGCGCTTGGCTCAAATAGCCGCTTACCGAAATCCTCCCAAAGTCAGCGCAATCTCAGGCGCAGCAGCAGGGGATTTAAGGTCAATAGCGCAGAAATTTCACGGTTTTTTTGTGTCTAAATTCTCTCCTCCCTCACGTATGCGCGCATTCATTGTAAAAACAACTGCCCTGCGAGCCGCTCCCAGATTGCCTCGCTGGGCAGTGTAAATAACAATGAATATGCGAGCATTTTAGTGATGGCTTAAGTTCGTCTCAAACTGTTACGTTTTATTACGTTTAGTTAACATTTTCTGTAAATAAATATTGATAAACTGATTTTTTAATATTCGTTAATTCGCATACTTATGCTAGTTAACGAATCGGTTGTTTCATCAGTTAAGGGAGTTAATATGCGTAATAAAATAATTGCAGGTTCTGTGTTAGTGGCATTTACATTGGGTGGTTGTGCGGGCATGACTGAAACTCAAAAAGGCACAGCAAAAGGCGCAGCAATTGGTGCTGGTGCTGGTGCGGTAGTGGGTGCTATTGCTGGCAAGACCAAAGGCGCGGTGATTGGCGCGGCAGTTGGTGGTGTGGCTGGCGGTGTGGCGGGTAATGTGTGGTCTAAACGCCAAGAGGAGCAAAAAAAGCAGATGGAAGAAGCCACAGCAGGCACTGGCGTTGCGGTGACACAAACGCCAGATAATCGCTTGAAATTGGATATTCCAAGTGATATTTCATTTGAAGTGGGCCATGCTGACATCAGCCCTAATTTTAGGTCGATATTAGATACGTTTGCCAAAAGTTTAGTGGCTAACCCAAATAGCAATGTGACGATAATCGGCCACACTGATAGCACTGGTAGCGATGCGATTAACAACCCGTTATCAATGAGCCGTGCGGCAAGCGTGCGCGATTATTTAACGTCTAGAGGCGTGACTTTGAATCGCATTGTGATTGATGGGCGCGGCTCTCGCGAGCCTTTAGTGGCCAATGATACCGTAGCAAACAAGGCTAAAAACCGCCGTGTAGAGATTTTTGTAGCTGAACCTGCGCCTGCTTCGCCAGCAAATTAGCAGCGCATTTATTAACGTAAATATCTGCGGTTGCTATTATGTTTAAACTAAGCGTTTGTATTTGCATCAATAGCTTTGTTACGTTACGCTATTGCAATTGCGTGCTTCCGCATATTTTTTAAGGATTTTCAAAATGAATAAATTACTCAAAGTATTATTATTAAGTTTGGTAGTCACTGTTGGTTTTGCAGCTTGCAGTAAAAAGGCGGAAGACGCAGCGGCGGAATCTGCTGAAAAAGCTAAAGAAGCCGTGACTGAAATGAAAGATACAACGGTTGACGCGGCTAAAGATGCTGCAGCATCAACTGAGGCAGCGGCTACAGAAGCAGCGGCGGCAACTGAAGCTGCTGCGGCTGACGCTAAAGAAGTAGCCGTTGATGCGATTCAAGCCGCTAAAGACGCGGCGGCTAAATAATTTATACGCTTGAAGTTTAAACCGTAAGTTAAAAAAGGAGCTTAGGCTCCTTTTTTATTTATATAGCTCTACTAGATAATTGTATAAGCTTGCTATTTAATTTGGCACAGATTTCCGCACAACCCGCGCTTTAGGAAACACTGCGCTAAAAGTGCTGCCTACGCCAATTTCGCTGCTAATTTCTAACTTGGCTTGATGCCGAATTAAAATATGCTTCACAATAGATAAGCCCAAACCTGTGCCGCCAGTTTCGCGGCTACGGCTGCGATCTACCCGATAAAAGCGCTCTGTGAGCCTTTCTATATGTTTTTGTTCTATGCCAATGCCCGTATCGCGTACTGAAAAAACGGGCTGCTCGCCTTGCAATGTCCAGCTGATAAAAATTTCGCCGCCATTGGGCGTGTAGCGAATAGCATTGCTGACTAAATTGCTGAACGCACTGCGCAACTCTTCCTGTGCTCCGTTTAAATTAAGCGTGGCATCAGCCTCAAGATGAATTTGATGCTTGATTTTATTCAGGCCTTGGCTTAAGCCTATTGCGTCATTTTGTACAGATTTCAGCAGGCTGTGCATATCAATTTCGCTGTCATCTGGCTCTGAAATATTACTTTCTATGGTGGATAGCGTGAGCAAATCTTCAATAATGCGGCGCATGCGAATGGTTTGCTCTTCCATCATCGCAAAATACGTTTTGAGGCTTTCAGGCACAGCGCCTTCCATATCGCTCAGTGTTTCTAAAAAGCCGCCAACCACGGTGAGTGGCGTGCGTAGCTCATGCGAAACATTAGCAATAAAATCACGGCGCATCACCTCAACTTTTTCTAACTGCGTCATGTCGCGGCATATGAGTAATTTTTGATTATTTGCAAAGGGAATCAGCTGAATTTCAAGCACTATTTCAGTGTTTCGCCAAGATTTTAACTTAAAGGGCTCGTCATAATCGCCGTTATACAAATAGGCAATAAAATGACTTTCGCGGATTAAATTTACAATAGGTAGGTTTTTATCGGTGCTTAAATTAAGCCCAAGCTGACTTTCGGCGTTAGGTGTACACCATTCAATTTCGTTGCTCACACCCAATATTACCAAGCCATCAGGCATGGCGCTGGTGGCCAAGCTAAAGCGCTCTAACGCTGAATTTAACTGAGTTTGGTTGCGCTGATTATTGCGCTCATATTGCAGTAGCGCGGTAAAAACGTCTTCCCACAAACCAGAACCTTCAGGAACAGCTGTAAGCTCAGGATTTTTAAACCAAAGGTGTAATTTATGCAGCCAAATAATATGGCTAATAAGATAAAGCAACAGGCCAATAGAAAATATCAGCAATGCCGTATTTGCACTACTTATTAGCCATGTAAATAAGCTAATAACGCCAAGTGCGCAAATCAATAAAATGGCTTTTAAACGAATATCGGGCACAGGCTTTTTTCAGTTATTTTATGCGCCTAATTATAGCGATTTTTACCTATGAAAAGTAAGCTGAAATGAACGATCATATTCCGTTACACTGCCCACAGTACAACGTGCCTAAACGCAAGTGATAACGTATATGCTCGCCTGGCTCTACCACTCTGCCACAGCCATCGCACATGGAGCCGACTTCAATCATCATCTCGCCATAGCCGTCTAAAGGGAGCACAGTATTGCCAAAACTACGCGGCAAAGGCGCATCTTTTATTATATCTTGCTTGTAATGTCGCTCTATCGCCATCCAGCGTTGCGACATTTCATCAGAAAGCCCAGCCCTGCGATGACATTCCATCATTAAAGCTTCACGATAGTTAAAGGTTTCGTCTGAAATCACCATCCAATGATGCGAATTTTTTGGGCGCTCGCCAAAATAAGTGTGCTCACCAGTACAGACTTGGTGCATAAATGAGTACACTTTTTCAATAGAACGTAACATGGTAGTGCCATGAAAATAAGGCGAAAGCAATGGGTCTTGATACACGCGGCCGTAAAAATCTTTGAGGATTACCATTAACAATTTACCTTCTTGCAAGGCTGTCCATAGCGTGGCATCTGGCGGCGGATATTTAGCACGAGGGATTGCCGCCGCGACTGGGTCAGGAACGCTGTTTACCGTATCCGCATCGTATGGGCCTTGTATTTCTAAGGCATCGTCTATCGCTAGCGTTGCAAGCCACTGCTTAGTCGCATCGTTAGTTGAACACGCTATTTGAACTTCAATAAAATAATCTTCACTAGGCTGGTTGGTAATGCTAACGTTGCGCACTTCATTATTGGATAAGCGCAAATTGAGTAACTGCCCACAACTTGATGGGCTGGTTAAAGTAGGTTCTAACAGTAATTGATAGTCACCATTGGCTAAAAGTGTTTTGCCTTGCACAATGGTGGTGGTAAAAACTTTAAGGGCTGAAACTGGCAAAATCACCATGTTTTCAGTTGGCACACACAAACAAGGGAGAAAAAAACCTTGCTCACGCTGCTCTGTTGATAGGCCTTTTTGGGCGTTTTGTGGCACCTCGCCCGTTTGCGCAATGCACTTGCAACTGTGGCATACGCCATTACGGCATGAGAATGGAATATTGATACCTACGCGTAAAAAAGCTTCTAAAACTTTTTCATTCTCTAAGGTAGTGACACTTTTACCTTCAAAGCTAAGTGTTGGCATGGGTTCTCTAATACGGGGATATTGCGTGAAATTTCTTGAAAAATAAAATAGGTAGGAGCGCAATTTATTGCGCTCCTACCCTAAAAACTAAACTGCTAATTCAATTTCTGGCATACCCATACGCGCTTTGGTAAGCGCCATGCCTAAGTTGGCTGTTTTTCTGCACACAAAAACGGCCACATAATCAGGATATTTTTTACCGCGTAAAAACACGTGTAATAGATTGTCACTGTTCACAATAATTTCTTGAAAATAGTGATGACCATCATCAGCCACACCACGTGCTTTTTTAAACATAGACTCAATCATCATCACGTTTTGCCCCGCAAACATATCTTTAGTAGCCGCTGCTACTAAATCTAAAATTGCAGCGGGGTGTGAATCTACTGTTTTAACTGATAACAACATCCCTGAAGTAATATCCACATAACCACCCGCCAAACACTCTGGAATTGTGGTCACAACCTGATTGATTGTTTCGTCTAAAGTCATTTTACCTGCCATTTTAATTTTCCTTATTCCATTAATTAAATTTAATTATTACAGTACCTTTAACGCATTCTTCTGAGAATATCATTCTCAAACTCCGCTAAAAATACTTCTTGCACTACGGTTTGCACAAAACTTGAGTTGATTAACCTCAACCTTCTAATAGCCTCTTCTGCAGAAAGGCCTCCTTCTTTAATCATCCATGCAGCTAATACCGTGCCTGTTCTACCAATACCAGCTAGGCAATGTACGGCTAGTACTTCGCCCGCTTCAATCAATTTTTGCATTTTAAAAAGCAGCATGTGCATTTGGCTTAGTGATGGCGCTTCACGATCATAAATGGATAAATGCACATTACTCAAACCAGCTGCTTTTAATTCGTATTGAATCAAATCTTCTTCGGTTAATGTAATCAGCACCGTAATGCCAACCGAGGCTAATAAATCTAAATCATAGCTCACAGGGGCTGATGCGCCTGGCATTGGGCAGCCCGCTAACATGTCTGGCACTATCCACGAAAAACCTTTTGGCCCACGTGCAGCGGCAGCATTGCTTTTACCGATTTCGGCCACGATGCTTACCCCACCTTTAGAAGGCGGCGGTAATTCGCGCAATTGTGCTGGCGCAGCGTTTTGTATGCCGCTAGGCGCTAACACTTGAGCGCTTTGCTCTACCTTAGGCTGCGCTAGTTTAGATTGCTCTAGCTTTAACTTAGCCTCATTAGCCTCTGTTTTTATTGCCTGCAATTGGCTTTTTAACTCTTCCACCCTTTGCAGTTTTTCTGCTTGCGTTTTCTCTCGCGGTGCGGTTGCTACGCTGGGTTGGCTGCTGCCTGGTGCGCTAGGCTCATGCGCAAAAGTAACAGGCGTAGAAATTGAACGAATAGCGTCTATCGCCGCTTGCGGCAAAGGCGGAGGAGGAGGCACATCATCCGCTAAATTTTCGCGGAGAGCATCTGGTGCAGAAACACTCACGCTGCCTGTTTGCACAAATTGTTTAACAATGTCATTCGGCGATGTTTTAGCAAAAAATTCATCTTTAGCCCCGTAAAACTGCACCCTACCGCCTGCCAGTAAAATCATATTTTCAGCCAAATCACGCGCTTGAAGCTGGTTATGCAACACCACCAGTAGTTTGGTTTTTTCACCTAAATGCCGTATAAATGTTAACATCTTCTCCGCATCTGCTTCATTTAAGTTGGCGGTGGGCTCATCAATCATCAACAACGCAGGATTGGCAATAGCAGCGCCAGCAATCATCACCATACGCTGAAACACTAAATCAATATCAATTAAACGCTTACCTAGTAAATCCTGCAAACCTGTGGCTTGATAATCTTGCAGCGCTTGCAAAACCCATTCTTTACGCTTTGCGATATTCACTTCTGAATATTGAGATGCACTCAACACAATACCTTCTACTGTATCGCCTAGCTGCGTCACTTGTTGCCGCACCAACATGGGGTAATTTAAGGCACCCACAGTAGCGCCATTAAGACTAGCAGTACCCCAAGATTTAAAACGCGGATTATTGTTATTGATGCCAACCAAACTGCATAATAAAGTGGACTTTCCCGTACCCACAGGCCCCATGAGTACAGTGACACCTTGACGTGACATTGCTAAAGTAACGTCCGCCAGAATGACCTTACTACCAAAACATACACCATAACCTGTGAGATTAAGACCTGCGTTACTCATTTTTAGCCACTTTAAGTTTAGAATTTATTCGCCAAGCTGCTGATGCCAACAAGACCATTTACGAACGTCATAAATAGCACTTATTCACATTCTAAACCAACACCACAGAATAACGAAACATTAAAAGAACTAATGTCAACCACCTGAACGGGTGGCTGCATGCAACCAATAATTGGTTGCATGCAGCCAATTGTACGGCCAAAAAGCAACCATTTAAACTGTTCTGAGAATTAGGTTCGGTAATGATAAGCGGGGGCAAACAAAGCAGGGTGTGGCAGCTAGTTGCTTTTCTCTGACAATCTATACCCTGCCCCGCGCACGGTTTGCACTAAATCTTCATGGCCTGACACTGAAAGCGCGTTGCGTAGACGGCGAATATGCACATCTACTGTGCGGTCTTCGACAAATACGCGGTCGCCCCACACTTTATCTAACAGCTGGCTACGCGTGTGTACGCGCTCGGCGTTGGTCATGAAAAAGTGCAGCAATCTAAATTCTGTTGGGCCTAAATCAATAGTTTTTTCGTTGCCCGTGACGCGGTGCGTGGTGGGGTCTAGGCGCAAACCTGCGACTTCAATCGGGTCATCCGTCATTTGCGGCGCGCGCCTGCGTAACACAGCTTTGATGCGGGCGTTGAGTTCGCGTGGGCTGAAGGGTTTGGTCACGTAGTCATCCGCGCCTACTTCTAGGCCGCGTACTTTGTCGTATTCATCGCCGCGCGCAGTGAGCATAATAATGGGAATCGCTTTTGTGAGGCTGTCAGACTTTAACTTACGTGCAAACTCTAAGCCGCTAATACCAGGCAACATCCAATCAAGTAAAATTAAATCAGGAATCGTTTCGCGCATTAAACTCTGTGCAATCTCAGCACTTAATGCACGCATCGCGTTATGCCCCGCTTGGGTGATGTTGAGCGCAAGTAGTTCTTGAATAGCGGGTTCGTCTTCAACGACTAATATATTGGCTGGCATATTATTTCCTGTAACTTCACAATTGATGCGAGTAAGTTTATGACTTCAATGTGACATATTCATGACAAATATTAAGCCCACCTATATTAAACCCATGCACAAGTAAATTGCCATTTTTCACAAATTGTTACATAGTATAAAACTATTGCAACATAGAAGATTAACACTTAAATTTAAGAGGGCAATATGGCAAGCTTTTTATCTAAAGAAAATACCATCGCAAATGCTAATTTTAATCGCTGGCTAGTGCCGCCTGCGGCCCTGGCTGTGCATTTGTCCATTGGTATGGCCTACGGTTTTAGCGTGTTTTGGAAGCCGCTTGGTAATGCGCTGATGGGCGCAGATGGTAAGCCATTGGAATCTTGTGCGTTACATGCGACGACATTTGGTGAAAAACTATCTGGCACAATGCGCGCATTAACCGCCACCGATTGTAATTGGACGCAGTTTGATTTGGGCTGGATGTATACGCTATTTTTTGTATTACTAGGTTGCTCGGCAGCGCTTTGGGGTGGTTGGCTAGAGCGCGAAGGCCCGCGCAAAGCAGGCTTGGTATCAATGTTGTGCTGGTGTGGCGGCTTACTTATTTCAGCTTACGGCGTTTACACGCACCAATTATGGATGATGTGGCTGGGCAGCGGCGTGATTGGTGGCATCGGGCTGGGCTTAGGCTATATTTCGCCAGTTTCTACACTTATTAAATGGTTTCCAGACCGTCGCGGCATGGCCACAGGCATGGCTATTATGGGCTTTGGCGGCGGCGCGATGATAGGCTCACCTATCGCCACTAAGTTAATGGCTTATTTCGCAACACCAACAACTGCGGGCGTTTGGCAAACATTTGTAGCGCTTGCTGCGATTTATTTTGTGTTTATGTTATGGGGCGCATTAAGTTATCGCGTGCCACCTACAGGCTGGAAACCAGCTAACTGGACTCCGCCAGCAACACAAAACAACGCTATGATTTCATCAAAACATGTACACCTGAAAAATGCGCACAAAACACCGCAATTTTGGCTCTTATGGCTAGTTTTGTGCATGAATGTTTCAGCAGGGATTGGCATTATTGGCTCGGCTTCACCTATGTTACAAGAAACCTTTGGTGGACATTTAATAGGGCAGCCTGATGTAGGTTTTGCAGATATTAAAAAAGATGAAACTTTAACCAAAACTATCGCTGCAGTGGGCGCGGGCTTTGTGGGCTTAATTTCTCTATTCAACATTTTTGGTCGTTTTGCATGGGCAACTTCATCAGACAAATTAGGCCGTAAGCGCACTTATTACATTTTCTTTATTTTAGGCGCAATCATGTATTGCGCTGCCACTTACGTAGCTGGCTTTAAATCGCTGGCTTTATTTGTGGGCGCTTTTTGCGTCATTGCCTCCATGTACGGCGGCGGCTTCGCCACGATTCCCGCCTATTTAGCAGACATGTTTGGCACGCAGTTTGTGGGCGCAATTCATGGCCGATTGCTCACCGCTTGGTCAACTGCAGGTATTTTAGGGCCTGTGATTGTGAACTACATGCACGATACGCGGCTTGAAGCAGGCGTGCCATTTGACCAAATTTATGCGCCTATTTTCATGGTGTTAGCTGGGTTGCTAGTAGTCGGCTTTATTGCAAACTTTTTAGTAAAGCCTGTGGATGAAAAATTCTACATGACCGATGCCGAGCTTGAGGCTGAACGTAAGTTAGCCCATGAAAAATCCGCTGCGCTAAACTCCACAAAGGGCGCAGTCAGCAGCAATGCTTCATCTGCTAGCAATCCACTATTAGTAGTAATTGCTTGGACTTTAGTGCTAGCTCCAATTAGTTACGGTATTTGGAGCACCATACAAAAAGCGTGGGGATTATTTAACTAACCAATTATTACAAATTCATCGCCTTGTTTGCGGTAAAATGTCGCCTGATAAGATTTAAGTAAAATTCAAGGATAAACCGTGAGAGAAATTGAAAAAAACCTAGATGGCACAGGCCTGCAAATTGGCGTGGTGCTATCAAGATTTAATAGCGACATTGGCGATGGCTTGCTAAGCGCATGTACGGCTGAGCTGCTAAAACTAGGCGTGGCGAGCGACGCGATTGTAGTCGCCACCGTGCCTGGCGCGCTAGAAACGCCTTTAGTATTGCAACACATGGCAATTAGTGAAAAATTTGACGCGCTTATTGCCTTAGGCGCGATTATTCGCGGCGAAACTTACCATTTTGAAGTGGTCGCTAATGAATCTGCACGCGGCATTTCTGAAGTGCAGTTTAACACTGGCATTCCAGTTGCCAACGCAGTTTTAACGACTGAAGATGATGACCAAGCCATTGCCCGTATGCATGTAAAAGGCGCTGAAGCTGCACAAGTAGCGGTTGAAATGGCCAACTTGATTCGAGCATTATAATGACTGACCCTATGACGGCAGACAAGGTAACAAGTTTGGTGGTAGAAAAAAGTCAGCAAAAAAATTCAGCGTCCAAAAAAAATACTGGCAAAAATCGCAGAAAATCACGTGAACTGGTGATGAAAGCAGTATATCGAGGCCTGTTGAATCAATCTGAATTAAGTGCTATTTTTCGTGATATGTCTGAAGACCCAGACTACAACAAGGCTGATGAAGCTTATTTTAAAAGCTTGCTAGAAGCCGTTACCAGCAATGTAACAGAAATTGATGAAAAAATTGCCAATTTTATTGACCGCAAAGTTGCCGAGTTAAGCCCTGTTGAGCATGCAATATTGCGTATTTCTGGCTGCGAAATGATGTTTGACATGAGCATTCCATACCGCGTGGTGATTAACGAAGGCGTGGAACTTGCTAAAATATATGGCGGCGTGGATGGCCATAAATACATCAATGGCGTGCTTGATAAGCTGGCTGCCGATGCGCGCGCTGCTGAAGTTACAAGTTTCAGAAGCTAAAGTATCATCTATTTTTTGAGATTCTGGCGCTTAAAATTGAATCCATCTAGCCAATTAACATGAACTTAAATGGCATATTAGAAATTGTCCGTTTAACCGATGTTGGGTTGTTACGCGAGCATAATGAAGACGCCATTGCCAGCGACGACACGATGGGTTTTGTGATACTTGCAGATGGCATGGGCGGCTATAAAGCTGGCGAAGTTGCTAGCGAAATGGCAGTATTAAGCATTACCGCTGAGCTAAAAGAAGTAATACAGCATACGCAGCCAGGTAAAATAGATACTCAGCTCGGACTGCAATCTGAAGCGCGATTGATACTAAATGCCGTTAAAAATGCTAACGAAGCAATATACAATGTGTCTCAAACACAGCAGCAATGTGCTGGTATGGGTACTACGCTCGTGCTGGGCATGTTTACAAACAACAAATTACTGGTCGGACATATTGGCGATTCGCGTATGTATCGACTGCGAGACCAAATTTTAAGCCAAATCACCGAAGATCACTCGCTACTTCAACAGCAGATTACGGCTGGACAAATTACTAAAGAGCAAGCTAAGTATTCTGATAACAGAAATTTAGTCACACGCGCTTTAGGCGTAGAATCTGTCGTCGAGTTAACGCTGAATGAATATGCGGTAGAAGTGCATGACATTTATCTGCTTTGTTCAGATGGTTTAACAGATTTAGTAGAAGATCATGACATTCAAGCCACGCTTAATACGTTAGCATCTAATTTAGCATATGCGGCACACACGCTAGTGCAATTGGCGAACGATAACGGTGGCAATGATAATATTTCTGTCATACTCGTCAAAGTGAATGGTAGTTTTGAAGCTCAACATACTGATAAAATCAACCCTACTGGTAAAATAAAACGTGCTTGGGCTGACATTTTTTTTGGTTGGTTAAAATAACGAAATAAGATTAGGAATAATAAAATTATGGCAAAACTAATTTTTTCTTTAGATGACACAATGATTAGAGAATACCTGCTCAAAAAAGAGCGCATGACCATTGGCCGAAAGCCAACTAATGACATTCATATTGATTACTTGGCGGCTAGCGGCGAGCACGCAGCAATATTAAAAAAAGGTGACGATTTTTATATTGAGGACCAAGGCAGCACTAATGGAACGCAAGTGAATGACAAGTTAGTAAAAAGTCATTTATTACAAACGGGCGACTTAATTCAGTTTGGAAAATACACATTAAAATATGTGAATGAAGATGCATCGCAACAATTTAGTAGAGATGGTGCTGCGTTTGAGCAAACAATTATGGTACGCCCAGCTGCGATGAAAGCCCTTTTAGAATCTTCATCTAAAGACGTTTCAGCATCAGCACAAGTGTCAGAAATGCTGACACGCCCTTCCATAAATGCTGCGGCGAATACCACTGAAAACCCACAGGCTATTGCGATAGGTAGAATTCAAGTGCTCAATGGCACCAGTGCAGGCCGCCAGTTAGTACTGAATAAAACGATGACTACTTTAGGTAAAGCTGGCTCGCAAGTTGTGGTGATTACTAAACGTCCTAATGGCTACTTCCTCACGCACGTTGAGGGAAAAGCTCTCCCTATCGTCAATGGTGCCTCAATTGGGGCACAAGCTTTTGCGCTAAATGAGCATGATGTGATTGAGCTTGGTGGGATTAAAATGGAATTTTATCTTGATAAACCTTAGTATAAATTCTAATTTTCAAATAACCGATGCTCAACAATGACCGAACAACAGCATCCTTATTTACTCAAACGGCTTGAGCGGCTTAATAGCATAGGAATCGCGCTTTCTGCTGAGCGAGATAATAATCGCCTGCTAGAAATGATTCTATTCGGTGCGAAAGAAATCACCAATTCTGACAGCGGCACGCTCTACACATTAACTGCGGATAAACAATATTTAAAATTTGAAATTTTAAGCAACTCAACACTTAATGTGCAATTAGGCGGCACTACAGGCCAAGACATTCCACTGTTACCTATTCCACTATACTTACCTGATGGCAGCCCTAATTTAACAACAATTGCCGCTTATGCCACACTTAAAGATGAAACCGTCAACATTGAAGATGCTTATCAAGCACGCGGCTTTGATTTTTCTGGCACGCGTAAATATGATCAAATAGTAGGTTATCACTCACAATCATTTTTAACGATTCCCATGAAAAATCATGAGGATGAAATTATTGGCGTGCTACAACTGATTAACGCGCTTGATATTGATACAAAAAAAATCATTCCTTTTTCTGCGGCTAACCAAAGATTAGTAGAATCGCTAGCATCGCAAGCCGCTGTAGCAATGACTAACCAAGATTTAATCGAAGGTTTAAAGGGTTTATTTGAGGCTTTTATTGAGCTTATGGCAGAGGCAATTGACCAAAAGTCACCTTACACTGGCGGCCATTGTCGCCGTGTGCCTGAGCTCACCATGATGCTGGGCCAAGCAGCCATTGACACCAATACTGGCCCGCTAAAAGACTTCACGCTAAATGAAAAAGAATTTTATGAGCTAAAAATTGCTGGCTGGCTGCATGATTGCGGCAAGGTGACTACGCCAGAATCAGTCATGGATAAACCCACCAAGTTATCCGCAATTTTTGACCGTATTGAATTGTTAGATCAGCGTTTTGAATTACTGAAAACTCAGGCCGAATGTGCATTTCTTAAGCAGCAGCTTGAAGCACTACGTAATGGCAAAGATGCGCAACACATCGCTGAGCTCGCATTAACATTTGAGGCGTTTAAACAAAAGTGTGATGATGACCGCGAATTTTTACGAAAATCTAATTTAGGCAGCGAACTTATGACGCCTGAAGACCAGCAGCGTGTGCGTGATATTGCCGCCAATACCATCATCAGTGTTGGTGGGCGCGCAGAAGCATTTTTAAGCGAAAATGAAGTTTACAATCTGAACATTACACGCGGCACACTCACAGCCGAAGAACGCGAGATTATCAACAATCATATTGTAGTCACCATCAATATGCTTGATTCTCTACCTTACCCTAGCAGTTTAAAGCGTGTGCCAGAATATGCTTGCGGACATCACGAGCGCATGGATGGTCGAGGCTACCCGAAAGGCTTAACGCGCGAGCAAATGTCTGTCCCTGCGCGCGTAATGGGCATTGCTGACATATTTGAGGCACTGACTTCTAAAGATAGGCCTTACAAAAAAGCTAAAACGCTGACAGAATCTTTACACATTTTAGGTAAGATGAAGGTGGATCATCACATAGACCCTGATTTATTTGATATTTTTGTGCGTGAAAAAGTTTATTTAAAATACGCGCTGCAATTTTTAGACGCTGAACAAATTGACGAAGTTGACCACACGCAAATACCTGGGTATCAGCCGTAAACCAACACGAACCTTAGATCTTGCTGGCAGTTTTATTGAGCGCAACACTCTTGCAACCATGTTGATCGCACACCAAATAACTGCCCTGCTCATACCAATCACCCAGCACCCAGCGGGTGATGTTGTGCCCATCTAGATGAATATGATGCTGATTCGGCCTATGCGTATGGCCGTGAATCAACAACTCAGGGTAATCGTAAGCCTTTAATAAACCCTCCACAGCCGCCTGATTCACATCCATAATCTCGGCTGATTTAAGCGATTTTTCTTGCTCACTACGCAATCTTATCGTCTCAATTTGGTGTTTTCTAGCTTGCAATGGTTGGCTTAAAAACTCTGCTTGCCATGCTGAATTGCGCACTTGCACACGAAATTGCTGGTAAGCCTCATCATCTGTACATAAATCATCGCCGTGGCTTAACAATACTTTTTTACCATGTAAGGTGATTAAAGTTGGGTCTGGAAGCAAAGTGATATTTGCCACATTGCAAAAAATTTCAGAGATTAAAAAATCACGATTGCCATGCATAAAATAAACGCTTACCCCAGCATCGGCTAGAGTAAGAAAGGCTGAAATAATAGTTTGATGATGCGTGTCTGCTACATCATCGTCACCAGCCCAATATTCAAATAAATCGCCCAAAATATAGAGCGCATTTGATTGAGAGGCAGTATTTTGTAAAAACTGTAAAAAAGCAGCTGTAATATGTGGGCGACTAGCGCATAAATGCAAATCGGAGATAAACAGCGTTAAATCTGATGTCTCTCCGAGTTTTTTCATGGCAAAAATAAAGCGCCGAATGCCAGTTTAGCTGCGCGTTGCACGCTCAATAATCACATTATCAACTGGCACATCTTGATGGCCGCTACGGCTAGTGGTTTTTACTAATTTAATTTTATCTATTACATCCATGCCAGCCGTTACTTTGCCAAATACGCAATAGCCCCAGCCGCTGCTAGTTGGCGATGAATGGTTTAAAAAATCATTATTGCCTACGTTAATAAAAAATTGATTGCTCGCAGAATGTGGCGCAGAAGTACGTGCCATCGCAATGGTATATTGGTCATTGCTTAGGCCGTTATCCGCTTCATTTTTAATTTCTGCTGCGGATTCTTTTTGTTGCATTTTGGCATCAAAACCACCACCTTGAATCATAAAACCATCAATCACGCGGTGAAAAATTGTGCCGTCATAAGCGCCGCCATCTACATATTGTAGAAAATTAGCGACGGTAATTGGCGCCTTTTCTGCATCGAGTTCTAACGTAATTTCGCCAAAGTTTGTTTGAAGTTTAACCACAAAATATCCTTAATGTATTGTAAAAATGTGTTGTAAAAAATTTAAATAAGCAAAAAACTGCTACGAGAGAAAATTACTGCCCTGCGAGGCAAGCGCAGAGCGGCTTGCAGGGCAGCGGCAATGAGTAGCTTATAAAGGCGCTGTGTTTAGCTTAACTTGGTGAATTATCACCGTTGTTTTTGGTACGTCATAAAATTGCCCTACATTCGCAGTTGGTGATACGCCAATTTCACGCACTACATCCATGCCTTTGAGTACGCGGCCAAATACGCAATAGCCAATTAAATCTGGCTCTGGGCCTTGATAGTTAAGCGGCACATTATTTTCTAGGTTAATAAAAAATTGTGCTGTTGCCGAATCTGGGTCGCTCGTTCTTGCCATGGCAAGTGTACCAGGCTCATTTTGTAAGCCATTTGCCGCTTCATTTATCACGGGGGGAAACGTTTGCTTTTCTGACATATCGGCATTAAAACCACCGCCTTGTATCATAAAGTGGTTGATTACACGATGAAAAATAGTGTCTTTATAAAAACCTGATTCTACATATTTCATAAAATTAGCCACCGTTTTAGGCGCCTTTTCAGGGTAAAGCTCAACAATAAAATTACCACGATTAGTTTCAAATACAAGTTGCGGATTAGCGGCAACTGCATTGCCACTCAATAAAGCAAATAGTAAAAACATTAAAGATAGTTGAAGTTGGCGCATTTTATTTCCTAAAATTGAGCTGTAAATTGAATGGCGAGTTGACTAAATTGCAATGCAAATGGCTATGACGAGCCTTCGTAGATGATTTTCCAAGCATCACCTTCTTGCACCCAATATTGGCGCTTTTGCATTTTATTGCTTAGGTTTGGGCTTTTGAAGTCTTGCGTAAAATCTACCACAACTAGTTTTTGATCCGCATCTGGGTAAGCAAACATGCTGACATTAGATAAAGCAATATTCACTTTTGGCTTTCTAGCCTGCACGCTTATTTTATGATCCGCCCATTGTTGATAATTAATGCCATTGCTAGAAAAATTGTGTGAATAGTGCGATAAGTATTTTGGCGTATTTTGTGACTTCCAATCATTCAACCAGTTGTCGATGGTTTCTTCTAAGGCTTGCTTTTCAGCAACCGCATTATCTTTAGCTTGCCACTTCAAGTTATTGGCAATAATCACTGGTGTTTTGCCTGTTTGTAAAATTGGCGCTAAGGATTTTAAATCTTGATTCGTTAATACCACGCAACCATCACTCGCGTTAGGTGGGCGGCTGTAAGTGTTACTTGGCGTGCCGTGCAGCCAAATGCCAGAGCCGCTTCTGTTGTGTTGAACATCCCATTCGTTTGGGTAATTGAGTGGGTAAGCACCATCGCCATACATATCAGCCAGTGGTTGCGTTAGTTTTTGGCTGGCAAAATAAACACCAATCGGCGTACGTTTATCGCCTTCTGCTTGCTTATCAATGCCATTTTTACCAACGGTCACGTAATAATCGGCAACATAACTTAAATGCTCGCCATCATTTTTATACAAATATAAGCGTGATTTATCAGTATCCACCACAATAATATGGCTTTGTTGCTGATTAGGCGCTAGTAATAAGTCTGGGACTTTATCTAAATTTTCATTAGTAAGATAACGCTCAATGCGCACGCGCGCCTCGGCTTGCAAATCTTTAACGGCTTCTGTTTGATTAACGCCTGCGTTACCAAACGCTTGCAAATGCTGGGCTTGCGCCATGAGTAAATCACCACGCACCAAATAAGCAAGCTTAAAGTTAGGCGTTTTTCTGATGAGCTCGTCCACAGTATTTAACGCTTGCTGGTTTTTACCTTGCGTAATTTCAAGCAAGCTTTTGACTAACAAGCTTTCAGTGAGGCTGGTTAAAGTACTGAGTTTAGGGTTATTTAATAAACCATTAAGACCGTAACCGAAAACCTTGTTGTTAACAGCCGTCGCATTCCATGGCGTTAGTGTAATTGCCGCTAAAAGTGCGTATGTGAAACTTTTATTTAAACCCATCACTCAATACTTCATCCTAAAGTAAACATGCTTTTGCCAGCGCGGCGGCATTTTTTCTGAAAATAGCACTTATTATTTAGCAATTTCTTGTTCAATAAACCAAGTGTTACCTTCTTTTTGCATTACAAGTGTTTTATTGGTGTAAATTGGGCTGCCATCGGCTTTGTATGCTTGTTTAAAGCGCACTTTAGCATTATTAGCATCTACAGGCGTAATGTTGATGTTTGAAACATCAACATTGATTTTTGCTGGGCGAGTAATGCGGTCACGGCGTTGCGCTTCCCATGCTTTACGGCTTTCACCTTTTGCTGGCTGAAAACCAGCACCATAGCTAGCAAAATATTGGTCAAGATTTTTTGACGACCATGCCTTTGCCCAGTCATTAACGGCTGAAGTAATCGCCGCATCGTTATTACCTAGATTGTCAGTTGGCGCTTCAACAGGTACTTTGGCAGCAACTACCACAGGTTTTTTCATATCCACTGGCTTAGGGTCAGCTGGGCGAATTGGGTTAGTCACTTTAACTGGCTCTTTAGCTGCAACTGTTGTTTTATTGCCAGTACCAAACAAATCTTTAATTAAAGTAAGTTTGCTTTGTGCACGGGTATTGCTGGTATCAAGCTGCAAAGCTTTATCGTAAGCTTCTGAAGCCATACGCGCATAAATATCACCTAAGTTTTCATGCGCTGTGGCATAAGTTGGGTGCGTTTTAATGGCAGTTTCAAGTGCTTTTCTAGCTTTATCAAACTGGCCTTGATCTGCATATAACACGGCCAGATTATTGTACGGCTCAGGCAAATTTGGAAACTTCTCCGTCACCTCGGTAAATGTTTTAATTGCCTCATCACGACGGCCTTGTTCAGCAAGCAAAACGCCTTTCATAAACAGCGCTTGTGCATTTTTTGGATTTGCAGAAATATAGGTATTTAAGCGATCAATCGCCGCCGCCGCTTGGCCTTGGTCTGCCATTTGTGAAATATCTTTTAGCTCATCTGCGTGTGCTGGCATCATAAATACGCTTACAGATAATATTAAAAACGTCTTAGTGATAAAGGTGTTTAGCGAAGCAATAATTTTATGCATTGTGATATACTTTTTAGTTAATCGATAAAGTGTAATTCTATCAATAGCCTAGCTAACATCCAATAGCTCATTTGGGTTTAATGGTCGATATTTCGCAATAACTTTTCAAATGCCTGCTCATTTGAGTAACAATTTACAAAATTTACAATTCAACTCATTTTTAATACCTATTTAACCATCAGAATTAGCCATCAAGCCATGTTAAAAATTTACAATACCCTCGCCCGCGAAAAGCAAATATTTACCCCCATTATTGCGGGCAAAGTCAGCATGTATGTGTGCGGCATGACGGTGTATGACTACTGCCATTTAGGCCATGCGCGCGTGATGGTGGTGTTTGACATGGTCAGCCGTTGGCTACGTGCTTCAGGTTACGATGTGAATTATGTGCGTAACATCACCGATATTGACGACAAAATCATCAAACGTGCCAATGAAAATGGCGAAACTATCGGCCAATTAACGCAGCGTTTTATTGATGCGATGGACGAAGATTCTGAAAAATTAGGCGTTATTCGGCCAAATTTAGAGCCAAGAGCCACCGAATATGTAGATGGCATGATTCAAATGATTGCTGCCTTAATTGAAAAAGGTTTTGCTTACGTGGCCGCCAATGGCGATGTGTTTTACTCGGTGAATAACTTTGAAGGTTACGGAAAACTATCAGGAAAATCACTTGAAGACTTGCGCGCGGGCGAGCGCGTAGAAGTTGATACGCACAAAAAAGACCCCATGGATTTTGTGTTGTGGAAATCTGTTAAGCCAAACGAACCAAGCTGGGCATCACCTTGGGGTAATGGCCGCCCAGGTTGGCATATTGAATGCTCAGCGATGAGCTCACATTTACTTGGCGAGCATTTTGACATTCACGGTGGCGGGCAAGACTTGCAGTTTCCGCATCATGAAAATGAAATCGCGCAAAGCGAGGCCGCGCATAGCCATGATGGCAAACCCTGTCAAATGGTCAATTATTGGATGCACAACGGCTTTGTGCGTGTGGACGATGAAAAAATGTCTAAGTCATTAGGCAACTTTTTCACCATTCGTACCGTGCTAGAAAAGTACGATGCTGAAGTGGTGCGATTCTTCATTTTGCGCGCGCATTATCGCAGCCCACTCAACTATTCAGACAAACATTTAGACGATGCTAAGTTAGCGCTTACTCGCCTGTATACGGCTTTGCGTGGCCATGTTGTGACTGATATTGCAATTGATTGGCAACACCCGCAAGCGGCGCGTTTTAAAGAGGCTATGGACGATGACTTCAACACACCAGAAGCAATGGCCGTTCTGTTTGATTTGGCTAATGAGGTGAATAAAACTAAAGCAGTAGAAGCCGCTTCTTTACTTAAAAGTTTGGCAGGTGTTTTGGGGTTATTGCAACGTGATGCAAATGACTTTTTGCAAGGCAGCCCTATTGTGGCGAGTTTGAATACAACCCTTGAACCCCTTACGGGAGGATTGGGTTCGGACAGTTATACCGAGTTAATGATAAAAAAACGCACCCAAGCGAAGCAAGAGAAAAACTTCGCCGAATCTGACCGTATTCGCAAAGAGCTTGCTGACGCTGGCATCATTCTAGAAGATTCGCCACAAGGCACTACTTGGCGTCGCGCTTAGTATTTTTGTCATAAAATTACGTTATTTTCGTAAAAAGAGCTGCCCTGCGAGCCAATATCCATGCGGCTTGCAGGGCAGCTCTTTTTAGTTTTTTTGCATAAATTGCATTTATGCCAGTCCTTTAAATAATGTCATAGCCCCCGTAACTTAAAAAAACATCAGTACCGTCATTGCGAGCGTAGCGCGGCAATCTATAACAATTCAGATTGCCGCGCTACGCTCGCAATGACCATGACATTATTTTTAGGACAGCTACATTTTGCAAGTGGTGTCTCGCAATCATTTCCTATTTCACCGTTCTAATTTGTCAATAAACCGTCACATTTCTGTCATCGCTTCTTAATTATTTCGCATTAAAGTCTCCCTAATTTAAAAGGAGATGAGCGATGTTAAATCAAGAGTTTCTGTTGTTTGAAAATAAGTTAGAACAAACCAACAAGCCAGATCAAAAGCGCTTGAGCGTTAGCCTTGCGCGCAGCCAAGTTGAAGTTGAAGAGGCGCAGCGCTTACGTTACAAAGTATTTGCCCAAGAAATGGGTGCGCAATTATTAGGCACAGGCGGGCTGGATGTGGACGGTTTTGACCAATATTGCGACCACTTGATTGTGCGCGATAAAGACACGAATCAAGTGATTGGCACTTATCGTATTTTAAGCCCTTCAAGCGCCAATGAAGCAGGCGGTTATTACTCTGCAGCCGAGTTTGATTTAAGCAGATTAACGCATTTATTTAGCAGCACGGTAGAAGTTGGCCGCGCTTGCGTACATCAAAATTATCGTAATGGCGGCACAATTACCATGCTATGGGCTGGCTTGGCAAAATACATGCAAATGCACAATTATGAATATATGATTGGTTGCGGTAGCGTGAGCATGGCAGATGGCGGCCATGCGGCGGCGAGTTTGTATCAAAAATTGCAAGATGATTATTTATCGCCACTTGAATACCGCGTGTTTCCACGCAACCCGCTGTTAAATGACACTTTGCGCACTGATATGCAAGTGGCTTGCCCGCCGCTCATTAAGGGCTATTTACGCTTAGGCGCTTACATTTGTGGCGAGCCAGCATGGGACCCCTATTTCAATACAGCCGATATGCTGGTAATGTTACCGCTTTCTAGAATGAACCCTAGATACGCTGCGCATTTTTTAAAATAACATTTTAGCTACTTTTAAAGGTTATTTTTAATGAGGCATAGCGTATCGATTGACACTTTGCCGCCATTAACCATTAACCCAATATTCACCAATAGAATTACGCGCTACTTTAGAATTAGCCGCATTGTCACGCACATGCTGGTTGGCGTGATGACGGCTGGCGCGGTTTTTCCATGGGCAAGCCAGCCGCTTAAATTGCGGCTTACCAAATGGTGGTGCGGTCATTTACTCGTGGCATTTAATATGCGCGTTACTGCGCACGGCCACGTGCCACCACCAAACCAAGCCATCACCAGCACTATGGTGGTAGCCAATCATATTTCATGGGTAGATATTCATGCGCTAAACAGCATTGTGCCGCTAAGATTTATTGCAAAATCTGAAATTAAAAACTGGCCGATTATTGGCTATTTAGCAAGAAAAGCGAACGTGCTTTTTATCAATCGTGAAAAGCGCCAAGACGCTGCGCGCATTATGCAGGTGACTTCTCGCAGCCTAATGGATGGCGATAATTTGTGTTTGTTTCCTGAAGGCACCACCACCGATGGCACCACCATGATGCCATTTAAAAGCAGTATTATTCAAGCAGCCATCCACGCCAAAGCGACCATTCACCCCGTTGCGATTCGTTACCCCAACCCAAATGGCAGCGCCAATATTGGCGTGGCTTATGCGGGAGAAACGACAATGAAAGAATCTATGCTACAAATTTTGTCGCAAAAAAATCCTGTGGTGGAGCTGCATTTTTTAGCGCCAATTCACACTACAGCGCTTGCACATGCAGATAAAAATCGCCAAGAATTAACGCTACATATTCATGACTTAATTAGAGAAAAATTAGGTTTTTAACCTTTTTATTTGCACGCACTCTTAAGCAATGCCCTGAGAGCCGCTCTGTAGGCGGCGCTCAGGGCATTGCTTTTCTCTCGCACGTTTTCAAGCGAAATTTTGCGTAGAAATTCCAGCCGCATTTAGTTGCAGTTATTTTGACGGGTTTAACTTTATAGGTTTATCTAGCACATGCGATTGCACTTGTGTAATGGCTTTAGTTTCCAAGTTCATCGCGGTAAGCTGGCCGCCCCACAAACAGCCTGTATCAAGCGCAAAAATGTTTTTTCGCTGTTGTAAACCTAATGCAGACCAATGACCAAAAATTACTTGCGTGCCTTGCGTAGCGCGGTTTGGCGCATCAAACCATGGCATGTAGCCACTAGGCACATCCAACAACTCGCCTTTAAAGCTAAATTCCATTACGCCTTCTGCATCACACACTCTCAGCCTCGTCAGGGCATTGGTAATCACGCGTAATCTGTCTAAACCCGTTAAGTCTTCATGCCAGCTATTGGGCAAGTTGCCGTACATATGGGCTAAAAAATGTAAATAATCTGCACCTTGCAAAGCAACTTCAACCTCTAGGGCATAATTCATGGCTTGCTCGGCAGTCCATTGCGGCAATAAACCTGCATGCACCATTAAATAATTTTCATCTTGATACGCTAAGTGCTGATGACGCAACCAATGCAGCAATGTTTCGCTGTCTTCTGCCTGCAACAAAGCATCTAAAGTATCGCCCCTGTGCGCCTTTACAAAGCCGCTGGCGACCACCAGCGCATGTAAATCATGATTGCCTAATATCACCTTTAAACTTGCTTGATGCGTGTAACACCAACGTAACACTTCAAGCGAACCACTGCCGCGGTTGATTAAATCACCCACCAACCAAAGCTCGTCTACTTTTGGGTTAAAGGCGATGCGTGCTAATAATGCTTGAAAAGCATGATAACAGCCTTGAATGTCGCCAATTGCATACTTAGCCATTATGCACCTCTATAAATATACGACTAGCCAAAATAGAAAAAGCCACTTAAACGGTTAAGTGGCTTTTTCATTTGTTTTAAATAACTTAAAACTGGTGGGCTATCAGTGTTTGATGAATGGTCTTAATTAAAAACCAGCACCTGCTTCATTAGCCATGTACTTAACGGCATTACCAATTTCTTTGTCTGACCAATCTTCATTACCACCTTTAGGAGGCATAGTGCGGATGCCGTTTACAGCGTGGCTTACTAGCGTGTCGTAACCTTGTGTAATGCGTGGCGCCCATTGTTCTTTATCACCAAATTTAGGTGCATTCATTAAGCCAGTACCGTGGCACATTGCACAGGTGGCTTTATAGACTTCTTTACCTGTTGCAGCTGAATCTGGTGCTGCTGCAACCGCCACAGGTTCAACTTTGGCTTCTACAACTGCTGCTTTTTCTACTACTGGCGCTTGAACTACTGCAGGCGCTTTTTCTGCCGCTTTAGCTTCAACTTTTTTTGCCACTTTTTCTACTGGCATTACTTTAGTGGTTGCTACAGTAGCAGCAGCTGCAACTGCCGCCGCTGGCGCAGCTTCTACAACCGCTGGCGCAGCCACTGCGGCATCTGCCACAGGCGTTACTTCGCTAGCCGTTGCATCAGCCGCTTTTGGCGCAGGCGCTTTAAAATCAGCGCCGCCTAAGTTGGCCATATGTGCCACTGCGTTTGCAATTTCGCCATCTGTAAGTGCAGGATTACCACCCTTGGCAGGCATTGTACGAATACCATTAATTGCATTTTTTACAAGCGTATCGTAACCCTGTGCAATACGTGGTTTCCAAGCATCCTTATCACCAATTTTTGGTGAGTTCATTAGGCCTGTGCCGTGGCACATGCCACAAACGGCTGTCACCACTTCTTCACCGCTTTTATCAACATGAGGGCCGGCATCGGCAGCAGCAACTTCAACGGCTGCCACTGGTTTAATATTTTCTTCAACTGCTGCTACTGCAGCAGCGGGCGCCGCTGCCTCAGGCGCTGCACCACCTGCCATTTTAGCAATTAACGAAATCAATAAGGTGAACGCTAAAATAGTACCTGGAATAACCAAAATGAGCTGCCAAAAAGTGGAGCCTTTGTATTCGTTATCTTTATTGCTCATAACAGTGAATCCCTATCAATGATTTAATGTAAGTAAATGTAACGGGCATTATACCCGCTCTTCTTAGAAGGTAAAAGACCTAGCGGCAAGGTAAAGCGGCAAGAATGACTATGTTTTGTTATAATGCTTGCAATAATTTGCGCCCGTAGCTCAGCTGGATAGAGTATCGGTTTCCGAAGCCGAGGGTCATGAGTTCGAATCTCGTCGGGCGCACCAATTAGCTTTTCTTCAAATCATCCAATAGTGGTCTACCAGCAACGCCGCAAAAAGTAGTGTTAGGTAGAGTATTGAATATTTGAAAGTGCGTTTAGCTAAATCATCAGAATATTTTCGATATAAACCAATTACATAAGCCATAAATATGGCATTTAAAATAATGGCTGATGCCAAGTAAATTAGGCCACTCATGCCCATTGCGTAAGGCATTAGTGATACTGCGACCAAAATGATGGTGTAGAGCAAAATATGTAGCAAGGTAAACGCTTCGCCATGCGTAACAGGCAACATTGGCATGCCGACTTTTGCATATTCTTCGCGTCTATATAGCGCTAATGCCCAAAAGTGTGGTGGCGTCCAAGTGAAGATAATTAAAAACATGATGAGTGATTCTGGCGCAACAGTATTTGTAACAGCCGCCCAACCAAGTATTGGTGGCATTGCGCCAGACGCGCCACCAATCACAATATTCATCGGCGTGGCTGGTTTTAAAAATACTGTGTAAATCACCGCATAACCTACAAACGTAGCAAACGTGAGCCACATGGTAAGTGGATTCACAAAAAAGTATAAAATCGCTAAACCTGCACCGCCAAGAATCGTTGCGAAAATTGAGGTTTGTGATGATGATACTTGCCCTGTAGGGATTGCTCTACCGCGCGTGCGCGCCATTATCGCGTCAATTTTATGTTCAATTAAACAGTTAAAAGCAGCTGCCGCACCTGAAGCAAACGCAATGCCCACGGTAGTGGCAAGTAAGATTGGCCACGGCACCATGCCTGGGGTGGCAAGAAACATGCCTATGATGGCGGTAAACACAATGAGTGAAGTTACTCTAGGTTTGCAAAGCGAGAAGAAGCTTTTGAAGCTTAAGCATAAGTTTTGCATGGTGCTTGTACTGGTTGTCATTGTTTGCTCACACTGGTTACGTTTTGTTTAATTTCTATTTGGATTTATCTGATTTTAAAAATATTCTGTGTCCACTTATTTAGTGCTGGTAATTTTTGAGTTTAGCATCACTAAAATAATCACCAATAAGCCCGCAGTAAGGTTATGCGCTACAGCTAAGACTAAAGGCAAATGCAATATTAAGTTGGCAATTCCTAAAGCCACTTGCAAACAAAGTGTCACTAGCAACACTAATCCGATGCGTTTTAATTGCCAATATTTAAATATATTGAACGCCAAAACGCCTAAGTAAAGCAGCGTAATTAACGCACCAAGTCTATGCGACCATTGTATTGCAGTAATTGAGGCTAGGCTTAGCGCGCCGCCATTCGCATTTTGGCCTAATTCACGCACCAAATGAAATGCATCTTTAAAGTCCATTTCTGGCACAAGTACACCATGACAAGTCGGGAAATCTGTACAAGCTAACGCCGCATAATTGGTGCTAGTCCAGCCACCTAAAAAAATCTGCATAAATAGTATCAACAAAGCAAAACGTATCGCTGGCTTTAGGTAAGTTGTTCTAACAATATTGCCAGATGTATGCCCCCAATGCCCATGCGCCAGCCATGTGAGCATTGCTAACGTGGACATGCCGCCAAGCAAATGGGCGCTCACTATAACGGGCTTGAGGAGCATGGTGACTGTCCACATGCCTAACATTCCCTGAAATGCAATCAACAATAGTAAAAAAGTGGCTGTCCAAGGGGAGCTTTTTGTTTCACGTTTTGCCACCCAACCAAGCACAAAAATCACCAATACAATCAAACCTAATGTGCTAGCTAAGTAGCGGTGCGCCATTTCACGCCAAGCTTTACCTACTTCAACCGTACTTTGCGGAAAAGCCGTTTGCGCCTGACTAATTGCCGCTTCACTCTGCGGTACTGTTAATGTGCCGTAGCAGCCTGGCCAATCTGGGCAGCCTAGACCAGCATCAGACAACCTCACATAAGCGCCAAGCACCACTACGCATAAGGCTAAAATTGCGCCAATTAGTACAAGCCCTCTAAATGCTTTATAGCTACGTGAAGTTAAATACATTATATTAAACTAGCCTGCCCAAGAAAATCTGAGTAAGCGTGACAAATCTTTACGCACGTTGGTAAGCGGTATACTTGGTTGATAGCTCATCATTAAATGTCCGAGCGGATCAACCAAATATAGACGATTACTTGTGCTGATATCTTCATTATTCACCTGAAATTGTTGAGAGAGTTTTGCAATATTTTCTATAGGCTGGTTAATAATTATCATATCTGGATAATCGCGTTTTATACTTGCTACATCTTGCGTAGAGGTAATCAATACGCGTTGCGCCCGCTCAATATCTTTGTATAGTGATACGTGCAACTGGCGCATATCATGCAATTTATCTAAACAGGTTTTTTTGCAATCTCCTGCTATATATACCACACTCCATTTTTCTTTCCAAAATGTGGCTGGCAGCACTGAGCCTTCATTATTTTTTAATTCACTTGAAGAATCCAGCAAGCGTGCTGGCCTAACTAACTCGCCTAAACTTTCGCCATTTGGTTTCCAGTCGAGTTTATACATCATGATGACTACAACAATAGGCACGATGAAAAATATAAGCATTAGCAACACCACTTTGCGGCCTCTACGCTGCATTTCAAGTTCTGAAGTCTGCTCTGTAATATTTTGGTTGTTTTGCATTTTTTGCTCTAATTAGTTAATCTGTAAATCAATTTTATAAATACCCGCCATTATAAATTGGCGTGGTCAAAGTATGGCAACAATTCAGTTAGATAGCTTCCGATTCTTGCTTTATTCTTGTGAAACTCATGTAGATAAAAATAAATAGGCTGGCTAGTGCAAAGCCAAACCATTGATAAGCATAGCCAATATTAGTGGCAATGCGCTCTACTGGCACTTGCCAATTACGCACAAATCCACCCGCATCAACATCGCCATCCAACTTAATCGCCATGGCTGATACTGAAAATGGCACGCTCTTTTGGTATTTAGCCATGTCCATATTTTGCCAAACGGCCTGCCAAACTTCATTTTTATTGGCTGGATTAGCTTTTCCTTCTAAGCTGAAAAACTTTTTACTCGGCACCCATATCTGACCTGTCAGCGTAATTTTACCTGTAGGTGTGCTAAATTCCGGTAAATCTGTATGTGTGTCTTTACCTAAAATCCATCCACGATTAACTAACACATACTGCGTACTACCATCAATTTTCAGTGGCGTAATCACATGGTAACCAACGCGTTGACCCTCCACTTGATTGTCTAACAAAAACTGATATTTCGTTTCATATGTACCGACAACGCTCACTTTCTTATACTTCCAATCTTCAAGCTCTACAACGTTATTGCTGATAATTTCGGCTGGAAATAGCAATGCATCACCAACTTTTGCCTGATTGTAGGCCGACTGTATAGACAGTTTTTGTTGTGCCTTGTTGTATTGCCATAATCCAAAGTTAATAAACAATGGTATGCATATTAGGGTTGCAATTATGCCAACCAACGATGGCTTGAATAAGTATTGATAAACTTTAAATTGAATTTGTTTCACGCTAAATTTTGGCTCACAACTAAATTTGTTTGATTAGTCAATTGGTCTCATAATGCTTGTTCTAGTTCAAACATTGGGTAAATTTATGTTGGTAAAAATTATTATTGTATTGGCGTTAATTGCCATTGTTGGCAGTTTATTTTCAGCACTGTATTTCTTAGCAAAAGATAAAACGGGCGGTGAAAGAACCGTTAAAGCGCTTACTATTCGCATCGGCCTTTCTATAACACTATTTATTCTATTGATGCTTGGCTACTATTTTGGCCTATTAGGTTAATATTACCGTTGCACATTGAGTCAAGATGACAGCATTTTCGCTTTAAAATAAAAAGGGCGATGCTAAAGCATCGCCCTTTTAATACATTGAATTAGAGTATATATACAAATATAAACAAGCCTAGCCAAACCACATCTACAAAGTGCCAGTACCATGCAACACCTTCAAAACCAAAATGGTGCTCAGGTGTAAAATGACCTTTCATGCAACGCAATAAAATAACAATTAACATGAGTGTACCAAGCAGCACATGAAAGCCATGAAAACCTGTCAACATAAAGAAGCTAGCGCCATAAGCACCACTACCAAGCGTTAAACCCATTTCAGTATACGCGTGATGATATTCCAGACCCTGGCAAATCAAGAAGGCAATCCCAAGTGCAACGGTTAGCGCCATGCCAATAATAAGTTGTTTACGATTATTCTTAATTAACGCCCAATGCGCCCAAGTGATGGTTGCACCTGATGTAAGTAGCAATGCTGTGTTGATTGCTGGCAGGCCACTCCAGCCCATAGCCATAAATTTAGGGTCTGGCACATACTCTGTACCCAACACCATGCCACCAGGGCCTATTGAAGGCCATGTGCCTACGAAGTCTTTATAAGGGGTATACAAAGGGTCAAAAGCTGCTAGATCTGGAACTGACAACACGCGCATATAAAACAATGCGCCGAAAAATGCCGCAAAAAATGCGACTTCAGAACTAATAAATACAATCATACCTATACGGAATGACTTGTCTTCCCAGCCTTTAAATTGACCTGTGAGGCTTTCAGTAACCACTGAGCTTAGCCACTTAAACGTCATAGCTAAAATGATGAGCGCGCCTAATATCATCATCCATTTACCTGGTGTGTGTAAATAAGCTAATTCTTTACTTTTATCCGTTGCCAAAGTGAAAATAAAACCTGACGCTAGCGATAATAATCCTACAGATATAATTGATGGATAAACGCTACCGTGCGGTACGTAATAATGATTGTTAGAATGTGTTGCCATGCAAAACTCCCGTACATTTTTTATAAAATATTAAACTCACAACGGCTCTCGCCAAAACCCTACCTAAAACGGTCAATCAAACTTCAATAAAACTTAAACCTTATTTATCTACCAAGGCTGATGGGAAAAAGGCATATGACAATGTCATCTCAGATACGTCCTTTGGTAGCGCAGGGCTAACAAAAAAACGTAATGGCATTTCTTTTTCTTCTCCAGGCTTAAGTGACTGATTTACAAAACAAAAGCATTCAATTTTCTTAAGATTAGCCGCTGCAATACCAGGCGTAACACTCGGCACAGCCCTACCAACCACAACTTCATTTGTTGTATTTTTTGCAACAAAAATCACCGTTTCAATTTGCCCTGGGTGCACCTTAACACTGCCTAGCTTTGGATAGAAATTCCAACCCAACCCTGGCATTACACTGGTTGTAAACTGCACATCAACCCAACGCGTGTTATCTACTTTTGCAGTTGACAATACTTCAGCAGTATTATTAGTTTTACCATTCAAACCCGTCAAACTGCAAAGTACGTCATATAAAGGCACTAGTGCAAATGCAAATAACAAAGAGCCTATCGCCATCCATATAAGTTTACGTACTAGATTTTTATTTTTAAAATCAAGCCGCTCTTTTTGAGTTAGTTCTTTTGCTTCATCTAATTGTGCCATATTGTGAACATCGACACTACATACCAAACAAACGCAATGCCACCTAAAATATAAGCAATTTTCTTACTACCACTTTTTTTACTTGTTTCTTTATTTTCCATATCCATCCAAATTAAACCCAGTTAAACAATTGATGTTTAACTGGGTTTATATATTTTATTTCACTACTGGCTGCTCGGTAAAGCTGTGATAAGGCGGCGGTGATGGCAATGTCCACTCCAAGCCTTTTGCGCCTTCCCATACTTGATCAGTTGCCTTTTTACCGCCCCTAGCGCAGCTTACGATATTGTAAACAAATATCAGTTGTGACAAACCAAGCACAAACGCGGCAATAGTTGAAATCATATTAAACTCAGCAAACTGTAATGCATAGTCTGGAATACGACGTGGCATACCTGCTAAACCTAAAAAGAACTGTGGAATAAATGTCATGTTAAATGAGATAGCAGTTAACCAGAAATGTAGTTTACCTAATTTCTCGTTATACATATGACCAGTCATTTTAGGTAACCAGTAATAAGTACCCGCCATAATACCCATAATACCGCCAGCAAATAACGTGTAGTGAAAATGGGCAACCACAAAGTAACTATTGTGATATTGCGCATCTGCAGCAACGTCAGCAAGCACTAAACCTGTTAAACCACCGATACCAAATAAAATAATCCAACCCACTGCAAATAACATTGGTGTTTCAAAGCTCATAGAGCCTTTCCACATTGTTTTAATCCAGCAGAAGAACAACACAGCTAATGGTAATGAAATTGCCATGGTGCTATACATAAAATAAAGTAATGCTGGCACAGGCATACCAGCTGTAAAGAAGTGATGCGCCCAAACTACCACTGCAAGTGCTCCAATAGCCCACAATGAATACACTTGTGCTTTGTAGCCATACATTGGCTTACGTGAAAATGCCTCTAAAATTTGTGGGATGAAGCCCCAAACTGGTAATAACAAAATGTAAACTTCAGGGTGGCCAAAAAACCAAAATAAATGCTGGAACATAATTGGGTCGCCGCCGCCAGCCGCATCAAAGAAGTGCGTACCAAAGTGACGATCTGTTAATAACATAGTCACCGCACCAGCTAGCACTGGAATGGTAGCAATAAGCAAAAATGCTGTAATTAACCAACCCCAACAGAACATAGGCATTTTCATCAAAGTCATGCCAGGTGCGCGCATGTTGAACAAAGTCACAATAATATTGATTGAGCCTAATACTGAAGAAATACCTAACAAATGAACCGCGAAAATCGCAAAGTCAACGCCGATACCGCCTTGTACTGATAGAGGTGGATAGAATGTCCAGCCAGTAGCCAACGCACCATCACCAATGCCAAATAATGCAAGCGTGAACGGTAATGTTAGTAAGATTGCTGAGGGTGGCAAGAGCCAAAAGCCCCAGTTATTTAAACGCGGCAACGCCATATCTGGCGCGCCAATTTGCAACGGAATCATCCAGTTAGCAAAGCCTGTTGCAGCTGGCATTAACGCAGCAAAAATCATAATTAACGCATGCACGCCAATAAGCTGATTAAAAAACTCTGGGTTTAATAATTGCAAGCCTGGCTGAAATAATTCAGCACGAATTGCCAAAATCATACTACCACCCACTAAAAACATAATCAGTGAGAAAGTTAGGTACATCGTACCAATATCTTTATGGTTAGTAGTGGTTAACCAACGCATAATCCCCGTAGGGTGTTCAGCATGGTCGTCATGATGTGCTACCGTTGTTGTACTCATTGCTTTCTCCTAATTACTAATGCTAAATAATTTACTGATTTTTAAGTTAAATTATAAATAAAATTATTGACGCGCCGCCTTCACTTGTGACGGTTGCAATACATCACCGACACTATTACCTAAGCCATTACGCTCATAAGTAATCACCGCTGCAATTTCCGTGTCATTCAACAATGCTTTCCATGCAGGCATTACTCTCACACCATTTAACACGCGATCTAAATGGCCATCTTTTAAGTATTTGCCATCCGCGCCAAAAATAGGTGAAGTTGTTATCTTACTACCCGTCAATGCAGGGAATGCTGGCGGCAAACCAGCGCCAGAAGCTTGGTGACACACGGCGCAGTTTTTCTCATAAACTACCTTGCCCTCAGCAACCAACTCATCTTTAGTCCACTCTTTGTCAGAACCTGCAGCAGCTTTAGCCATCTCTGCATTTTTGGCAACAGCCCAAGCCTTGTACTCTTCCATAGGCACCGCGTCCACTACGATAGGCATGTAGCCATGACCTTTGCCACACAACTCTTTACACTGCCCACGATAAGTACCAGCCTTATCAACTTGCACCCATGTTTCACGAATAAAACCAGGCACAGCCACGCGTGAAGATCCGAATTGCGGCACCCACCAATTGTGCAACACATCAGTCGCCGTCATTAAAATGCGAACTTTTTCACCCACTGGCAACACCAAGCGATTATCAACTTCGAGCAAATACTGCTCATCTTTTACACCCTCATAGCCTTTATCTGTTTGCACTTTTGGCGTAGATAAATTACTTACAAATTTAATGCCTTTAGCGTCACCATCTAAATACTCATATTGCCAGCGCCATTGTGAGCCAGTAATTTTAATCACCATTTTAGCTTCATTGCGGGTATCTTCCATCATCACCACGCTGTGATAAGCAGGGATACCCATAATCACAAAGTCAATTAACAGTAGAATCACAAAAGGGATTAGTGTCCAAAAAATCTCAGTCGCAGTGGATGGTGCTTTATCAGCAACAGGTTTAAAGTTTTTACTTTTACGATGCGCAAAAATAGAGTAAATCATAATGGCTAGCACCACAAAGAAAATGGCCATTGAAATTAGCATAAATTTATTATGCACATGCAATGTGTCTAGCGCCATTGGCGTAACAGGCTCTGGAAAGTTCCACGCGTAATCAGCGCGAGCACTGAGCGAAATCAACAACGCCGAAACACCTAAAACAATCTTTCTAAAACCTTGCATAAAACTTACTCCAAAACTTAAATTAGTTGATGTTTTTTAATTTTTGCTTGAGTTCACGCGCCAATATTGTGCGCTGCTCATCATTGATAAAATTTCTACCAAACTCCACTTCATTGCCATGCGAACTTATAAAAAGCCCGCTCTTACCGTTAGCACCATTTTTATCTTCGACATCACGCACATTGATTTGTGCCCAGTATCGCTGAAAGACGGTAGTGCTAAATTCCTTATAATTTCTTTTTTCCACTATAACGCGATCTTCTTCTATCGTAATGCTCTCAAAATCACTTGAATGCAAATGTACGTAATAAAACGCGTAAGCGAATGCCAAAATTTCCAAACCTGCAAATGGCAACACTAACCAAGCCCCTATCCGCGCGAAACTTAAAGCAATTACTAACGCCACCACAGCCATTACCGCAAGCAACTTAACTCCATCGCTAGGTGATAGTGAATTATTTGGCCTTGCGATGACTTTACAGCCAAGATCTACAACTGGCATAGACTACCTTTGTGTAAAAAAGCTTAAAAAGCCCCCATACAACACACGCTTGTGCGACATTTTGACGCATATCAAAAAATATCACAAAAAGAGATTTCCCTCAAGCGGAAATTTACATTTCTGCAACATTTACATGCGCTTCTTAAGCGCATGTAAATGTTGCAGAATACAAAAAAGCCCAGATATGCATCTAGGCTTTTAGTGGTGCCGGGAGGGGGAATCGAACCCCCACGTTGTCGCCAACGCGGGATTTTGAGTCCCGTGCGTCTACCAATTCCGCCATCCCGGCCTATTGAAAATACATTGCTGTATAATTTGCGATTTCGCTATTATAGCAAGCTATGAGAATTATGCGTACACAAGATTTCGATTTTTTATTACCCTCAAATTTAATCGCCCAACACCCAACTACCGAAAGAACCGCTAGCCGCTTGCTGCGCCTGAATGGCGTTGATGGTCACTTAAGCGATGATTTATTTATCGACCTGCCAGATTACCTGCAGGCTGGTGACTTGCTGGTATTTAATGATACCCGTGTGATTAAGGCACGGCTGTTCGGCCAAAAGCATTCTGGCGGTAATGTTGAAGTGTTAATTGAGCGGGTCATTAACCAGCATACTGCTTACGCACACGTGCGAGCTTCACGCGCGCCTAAAATTGGTAGTCAATTAAAGTTAGCAGATGCATTTGATGTAGAAGTCACTGCGCGCCATGACGATTTATTTGAGTTGCGCTTTTTAAGTGATGCTTCTGTGTTAGATTTATTGGCGCAGCACGGTGCACTGCCTTTGCCGCCTTACATTACGCACGAGGCCACCAATGAAGATGACGAGCGTTACCAAACAGTATTTAGTAAGCATCTAGGTGCGGTTGCCGCGCCTACGGCTGGCTTACATTTTGACGAGATAATGTTAGAAAAAATCAAGCAAAAAGGGGTTGATATTGCTTACGTTACTTTACACGTAGGGGCGGGTACTTTTCAACCTGTGCGTGTGGATAATATCAGTGAGCATAAAATGCATAGTGAGCTGTACCATATTTCGCAAGCAACGATTGATATGATTGCGCAAACTAAATTGCGCGGTGGCAAAGTCACCGCCATCGGCACCACTGCCTTGCGCGCATTAGAAAGTGCTGCACGCTGCACTGAATCCAACCCTAATGGCGAACTACAAGCAACAAGCGGTGAAACTAATATATTTATCACACCAGGTCATCGCTTTAAGGTGGTAGATCGTTTGTTTACTAACTTTCATTTACCTAAAAGCACTTTGCTTATGTTAGTGTCAGCTTTTGCAGGCGTTGAAAACATTAAAAATGCCTATGCACATGCGATTGCACAGCAGTATCGCTTTTTTAGTTACGGCGATGCGATGCTTATTGAACGAATGCAAACCAATGACGACTAAACTACACGTTTTTCTACGCTAGCATTACTAAAACCAACTTAACGAAAGAATTTTCATGCGCATTTCAACCCTGTTATTTACCGCAACCTTAGCCACGGTGATTCCACCCGCCCAAGCTGAAGTATTAGCCGAGGCACAAGTCGGCATTAAAATTGCTCTTGCAAAAGCACCGTCAACACGCCCAATGACTGTAGCGCATGCCGCCAATTTTAAACGTTACTACATTGCAGATGGCGGCCTAGCGCCAATGGGTAGTGAAACAGAAGCGCCTATTTCTAAATCACAAATACATACATATGATGAAGATGGTAAATATGTAAGCTCAGCACTACCAGGCTATGACAATCGCTCAATTTATTACAACACCAACACAAAAAAGCTTGAAACGGTTACTTATAACATTTCAAGTTTTGGTGGTTTTTTACCAAATACAGGCATTTTCGCCATTGATTTAACAGAAACTGGAGAAGTTAAAACGTCTTCTACAGATATTATCGGCCACAACCCAGCTTTTGGGGATGCCAACACCATGCCAAGCTACAATCCCAATACCAACCAATATTACGCAAAACAAGGGCGTAGTAATAAAGTATTAGTGGTTGATTTAAAATCGCGCGAGCCGTTAAGTGAAATCAATTTAGACTTAACAAAAACAGGTGCTGCTTTTGATGATATAAGCGATACCTTTATTGCCTACAGCGGCATTAAAGGTGAGGAATTAGTCATATTAGACATTGACCACAAAGCAGTGCTGGCTTTTGATTTAAATGGAAAGTTTGTGGGTAAAAGCGAACTTCCAAAAACATTAAAGCTACGCTCAAATAACCACTTTACTGGTGCAGGCTATGCCAATGGCATGATGTTTGTGTTTAACGAGACTGAGGGTGAGTTTGGCACTTATTATGGTTTTAAAGTGCAAAAAAACTAATTACGCATAATTAGTTAGCAATAAAAAAACCGCCTAGAAGGCGGTTTTTTTATTCAATTACTTAAAACTATTACTTACCAAGCATACCAGCAAGTTTACCCGAAGCCATGCCGAACAATGCACCTAGCACAACTGAAACTGCCACTAACAACACTGGGTTTGACATATTCATCATGGTTGCATTGCCTGCTGTGCCTGCTGTTAAAGCTAAACCAGCTGTTGCAGCGTAGCCGTAAACGTTAGCTGGAACAACTGAAAGCAAGTTCATGCCAGCAACTGCAACTAAAGGGAATACTGTAGCTGCAATAATTAACGGTGCACCTAGCGCGCCTAAACCAGCTAATGCGCCGCCGCTTACTAGTGCTAATGCAATGCCAGCCATTACCGCACCAAAAATCATACCTGCGATTGTTTTTTGCAATGCAGCGTTATCGCCGCCTGTATGGAAGTAGCAACCCCACGCAATAAAACCAACCCAAACCAATGCAGCGCCAGCGAGTGGGTTTAATGCTAAAAATGCCCACACACCCCCTAAAACAGCAATACTTGTTGCAAGTGCAATTAATTTCGACATACTTATTCTCCTAAATTTATATTTATATATGAATAACAATGTAGTGCGAAGTGCGGCGAAATATGCGAGAACTTACAAATGTAAATTTCTCTTTACATACTTAACGCTAGCGGAATACTGAATGATTTTTACTGAAATGTAAACTTTTTTGTAACACTTTTTTACACTTACGAGGCCTAAAATGGTAAAGTTTTAACGTAACAGTTTGTTTTTAATTAAGTTTTAATCAATATTTTATGATTTTTTTTGTGTAACAATTTCATTTTTTGGCATAGAATCATTCACTTTTTGGGTGTAATTGCCAATTTTTGGCGTGTAATTCCAATGCTTACGCCATGCACCGAGAATTAAATTAGGGTATTGTGGCCGCCCTAAGCTGCCATTATAACGACCTAATGCGCGGTACAAATCGCCGCGCTCGATATCAACATAGTGCCTTAAAATTGTGCAGCCATAGCGTAAATTAGTCCGTAAAAGAAATAAATTGTGGTCGGCCGCGCCTATGCTACGCGCCCAAAAGGGCATAATTTGCATGAACCCACGCGCACCTACTGATGAAACCGCATATTTCTTAAAGCCGCTTTCTACCTGAATCAAGCCAAGCACCATTTGCGGATCTAACCCCGCGCGCGTAGCTTCATAATGCACAGTGCGTAACACATCTTCACGATATGTCGTATCTGGAATACGCTTTTGTAGGCGCTGCGACATTTCAGCCAGCCAAGCTTCACCTTCTTCAGGCGTAGCAAACATCAGCCTTGGTGCGGCTTGGTCGCTAATGCTGCGCTGCATCATCGCTTTTACGCTATTCGACAACGGCTCTTCAAGCTGCGAGCCAGCAAAACTATTGCTTGAAATCAGCATAAAAAGAAGCAACAAATTCTGAATAGGTTTAAACATATTTGAATATTACAACAATTTAATCTCTAAAATAATAGTGCGTTATGACACTTTTTGTAGATAAGTGACAATTTCGTGCAATGGCAGAGATTGCGCCTCAGCGCTGCTTCTCGCCTTATATTCCACCACATTTTCAGCTAAGCCACGCTCGCCAAGTACCAATCGGTGCGGTATTCCCATTAAATCAGCTTCCGCAAACATCACGCCTGGGCGCTCGCCGCGGTCATCTAGCAACACATCAACACCTGCGGCTTGCAATTCATCATGCAACTTGTATGCCACATTTTTTACAGCTTCAGATTTATCAAAGCCAATGGGGCAAATCACTACTGAAAACGGCGCCATACTGGCAGGGAATACAATACCGCGTTCATCACACCCTTGCTCAATCGCCGCGCCCACAATGCGTGAAACGCCGATGCCATAACAACCCATTTCCATAGTTTTGGTTTGGCCATTTTCATCTAGGTAAGTTGCATTCATAGCTTCAGAATATTTAGTGCGTAGTTGAAAAATATGTCCAACTTCAATGCCGCGACAAAGGCTTAGTGTACCTTTGCCATCTGGGCTAACATCGCCTTCAACCACATTTCTCAAGTCAGCCACTTGGCTTGGCTCGGGTAAATCTCGACCAAAATTCACGCCGCTTAGGTGGAATTTTGGCTTATTTGCGCCACATACAAAATCACTCATATTGGCCACGGTTTTATCGGCAATAATGGTGACATTTTCACCAACACCAACTGGGCCAATAAAGCCTGGCGGGCAGTTTAAGTGCGCACGAATTTCATCTTCACGGGCAAATCTGAAATCAGATAAACCTGCTAACTTAGCCGTTTTCACTTCATTCAAATTGTGATCGCCACGCAACAGCGCTAGGTAAAACTGCTCAGAACCATCCGCGTTTTTAGCCATTAGCGCGATAGCTTTCACGGTCTGCTCTACACTTATATTTAATAACTTTGCCACATCTTCACACGCGGTTTGTTTTGGCGTATCCACTTCTTGTAGAGCATGGCTGGGAGCCGCTCTGGTATTGGTTGCTGGCGATGCCTCTGCAAGCTCCACATTGGCCGCGTAATCTGAATTTTCACAATATGCCAAACCATCTTCACCGCTGTCAGCCAGCACATGAAACTCATGTGAACCATCGCCGCCAATCGCGCCAGAATCCGCCTTAACCGCGCGGAATTTCAATCCTAAGCGCGTAAATACATTGCTGTAAGCTTGGTACATAGTTGCATAGGTTTTTTCTAGCGAGGCAAAATCGGTATGAAAGGAATATGCATCTTTCATCATAAATTCACGTGCGCGCATCACGCCAAAACGTGGACGGATTTCATCGCGAAATTTGGTTTGAATTTGGTAAAAATTGAGCGGTAATTGTTTATAACTACGAATTTCAGAACGCGCGATGTCGGTAATGACCTCTTCATGCGTTGGGCCAAAGCAGAATTCACGTTCATGGCGATCGGTAATTTTCAGCATTTGTGGGCCAAACACTGCCCAGCGCCCAGTTTCATCCCACAATTCACGAGGTTGCACGGCAGGCATTAGTAACTCTAACGCGCCAGCCTTGTCCATTTCATCACGCACAATAGCCTCAACCTTGCGCATCACACGCAAACCTAATGGCATCCAGCTATAAAGTCCTGAACCTAGGCGCTTTATAAGCCCAGCGCGCACCATAAGAATATGGCTTTGCAACTCAGCGTCTGATGGAGCTTCTTTTTGGGTGTTGAAGAAAAATTGTGAGGCGCGCATGGTGGATTCAAACTTGTGCAAAAATCAAAGAGCGAATTTTACATATAATCAGTGATTTAGTCAGCAATTGTTATTACCACTACAGCTGCTCTCAAAAATCTTCATGGTCATTGCGAGCGATAGCGCGGCAATCTTACACCTGCAGATTGCCGCGCTATCGCTCGCAATGACAATTTAAGGTAAATGCTACTTAAAGAATCACTGGTTTATTTGGCAATTCATTTACATTTTCACCACTCGCAGGGTAGTGGCTGGCGAGATGTTCGCCGATTTGAGCAATGCCATACAATACACCCGCTTCAAATTTATCTTGCCTAAACATCGCTTCCATGTGCTGGCAGATTGCCTCCCATCCTACATTACCAACATGCTGGTGTACGCCGCGATCTGCCAAAATTTCAAAATCATGGTCAGCCAATAATAAGTAAATTAACACACCATTATTTTGCGCGGTATCCCACACATGTAGTTGCGAAAAGACTTCAACCGCGCGCTTTTTGGCTGATTTTTTTCTAAAAATATCAAACACATGCAAGTTGGATTCCACAGCAAAACGAATTTCGCCCGTGTGCGTACCTTCACTCGCGGCAATGGCAGCCTCAATGCGGCGCATAGACTCTTTTGGGAAATGGCATTTGACTGCATTGGGACAAATCAGCAAATGCCTAAATAATCGTCTAATGAATTTGACCGACATTACCAATCTCCTGACGCGCCACCGCCACCAAAACCACCGCCACCGCCTGAAAATGTGTCGTTGCCACCAGAACCACCGCCAAATCCGCCGCCACTATAACCGCCCATTTGGCCTAAGCCAGAGGGGCCTATTAAGGTAAGGAGAAATGCGACGATGCCAAATATAATTGCTGCCAGCACGCCACCACCTAATATCCACGCAAGAGCGCCAATTGCACCACCAGTCAAAGTGCCGCCAAAAAAATTGCCGAATACTGAGCGCAATATACCGCCAAGTATGAGGGCGCCAAACAGCAAAATAGGCAACATGCCTTCAAAGCTTTGTCCGCTAGGTGCCGCCCTATCTGGCGCTGGCAATTGCTCACCTGAAACTAAGCCGATTAACTTATCTGTAGCGTTGTTAATACCGCCGTAAAAATCACCTTGCTTAAAACTGGGCGTGATTATTTCACTAACAATTCGTTTTGCCGACAAATCTGGAATCGCGCCTTCTAAACCATAGCCTACTTCAATGCGGATTTTTCTATCATTTTTCGCTACCAATACAAGTACGCCGTCATCTTGTTTTTCGCGACCTAATTTCCAGGCATCTGTCACGCGAATGCTATATTGAGCAATATCTTCAGGCTCGGTGGTAGGTACAATTAACACCGCAATTTGGCTGCCCTTTTCATGCTCAAAAGCCTTGAGTTTCGCTTCAAGCTGGCTTTGCTGGTCTGCTGTAAGAGTTTGTGTTAAGTCGGTAACGCGGGTTTGCAGGGCAGGAATAGCAACGAGCTCGGCTCGCACTTGGCTCGCTGTAAATAACAGCATCGCGCATAGTGCGAGCAAGCTCGCTTTAAGGGTTGAAACCATGTGATGGCTAACTAGCTTGGTTAAATGTTAGTTATTTTTTATCGCCAAAGCTTACGGTTGGCGCCACTGAAATCGCCTTTTCATTTTCTACAGCGAAAGATGGTTTAGTTTTATAGCCAAACATCATTGCAGTTAAATTTTCAGGGAATGAGCGCACGGCAACGTTATAACCTTTAATGGTTTCAATGTAACGATTACGCGCCACAGTGATGCGGTTTTCAGTGCCTTCAAGCTGTGCTTGTAAATCTCTAAAACCTTGGTCAGCTTTTAAGTTTGGGTAATTTTCTGAAACCGCCATTAAGCGAGATAAAGCTGAACTCATTTGCGCTTGTGCGGCTTGAAATTTGGCAAACAATTCAGGGTCATTCAGCACTTCAGCATTTACTTGCATGCTACCCACTTTTGAGCGCGCATCAGCTACCTGCGTGAGCACATCTTTTTCATGCTCAGCATAACCTTTTACTACGTTGACCAAGTTAGGCACTAAGTCTGCACGGCGTTGGTATTGGTTTAGCACTTCAGACCAGCTAGCTTTTGATTCTTCATCTAACGATTGAAATTTGTTATAACCGCAGCCTGATAAATTCAACAACAATAATGCTGCGAATATTTTTAAAGTGATTTTTTGCATGTTCATTCCTCATTAAGCTAAAAAATAAAGCTAAAAGTTAATATACTAGAAGGTCGTAAAAGGTTGACCTTTAATCTATAGTAGATAGTTTATTATATGCCAATGTATATGGCACCTAGATTAAAAATTTCAATAGTTTACAAATGGCTTATGCCTGCTGATTACTCTTGCAAAGCCTGCATCGCCATACACAAATCACGCCACGCTTTGGCTTTATCTTGTACATTCACTAATAAATGGCCTGCATCATAGGTGGCTATTAACTTGGGCTCTGGTTTAATTTCTGAAAGTATATGCAATTTTTCGCGTAAATTATCTAGGCTTTCTGTGGATTGCAATAACACTTGCGCGGTGGCTTCACCCATTGCAATCACGAGTTTGGTTTGATTAGCCAGCACAATCTCAACCATGCTTTCAGACGTTACTGCCGCTTTAACGTTAATGCGCATGGCTTTGCAAATATTTTGAAATAACTGCGATTCTTCTGCGCTCATTATGGCGCTTGGCAGCACAAATAAATATTCGCCATTTTCACTTGCAATATGGGCGAATGTTGGCGGCAAAATTGCCCCTAGCGTTAAAATTTGTGCTGGTATTTCTACAATTTCCGTGACTGATTCTACTTGTGGGTCGGGTTTCAACCCGACGTCTTGTCTGGTTGAAACCCGAGCTATATCTACTGCCATTTCAGGCGCAGGTGTTCGCAACTGCCATGCTGGCAATAGCTCTAGCTCTCGCAACATGTCTTCACGCGTCATTAAACCCATAATTTTAATCTCACAGCGCCAGCCCCATTAAAACTGCATCCTCTCGCCCATTAGCTGCTGGATAATAACCGCGCCGAACTGCCATTTCATTAAAGCCGATATTTTCATACAACGCAATTGCAGAAATATTACTGGGGCGCACTTCTAAAAACATATTGGCAGCTTTGTGATTTTTGGCAATTTGTATCATATATTCTAATATTAAGCGCCCTAGCCCTTGTTTTTGATGAGGTTTTGCCACACTTAAATTAAGCAAATGCGCTTCATCTACCACCATCATTAACAGCGCATAGCCAATAATTTGCGTATTCAAGATTAACACCCAAGCACTATAGCCAGAGTTGAGCGAATCACTAAAATTACCGCGCGTCCAAGGGTATGGGTAAATATGCGGCTCGATTTGCATAATCGCGTCTAAGTCGCTCATTTGCATGGGGCGAAATTGGTAATCCAAATTCCATTCTTGCTGAGCTTGACGAACCATCATAAGCGCAAACCTTGCTCGCGCTCTGCGGTTTTAAGCGCCACTCTGTTACGTATGTAAATGGGCATAGCCTCGCTTGCTGGTTTTGCGTTACCGTTAGCAAAAATCGGCTGCGCTAATTTAAGAATAGCACTAGCGGTAGGCAATAGTTGTGGTTGTGTAGCCTGAATATTTTCAGCATAAACCGCACCCAATTGCTCACCATAAGTCTGCCAACCGCTACCTGCGCCAACCCAACCTGTACCTTGTATTACTGGCGCGGCTTCAGGCTTGTATAAACCAGGCTCAATATTCGCCTGCCATTCGCCGCCTATCTTTTCATAAGCTGCGTGATACACCTCACCCATGCGTGCATCCAAACACGCAATCACTTTATCTGCCCCACTTGCCTCTGCCAAAGCGAGCAATGTGCAAATACCCACCACAGGCAAATTCGCCCCAAAACCCAAGCCCTGCGCCACGCCCGCCGCAACCCGCACACCTGTAAACGAGCCCGGGCCTGCACCAAAAGCAAGGCCTTGCAAGTTGCTTAACTGCATATTTGCAGCTTCTAATAGCGCTTGAATTTGAGTCAAAATAATCTGCGAATGCGTTTGCCCTGCGTTAAGGTCAAACGTAAAAATCTCACCACCTTTTTGTATAGCGAGCGAAAGGTATTCGGTGGAGGTGTCGAGTGCGAGTAGGTTCATCAATAAAAATGTTTAATTTGTAGGTTAATTTGCATTCACAAATAGTCATTGCGAGCGAAGCGCGGCAATCTAACTATTTTTATATAGTGCGCATTATCGCAGATTGCTTCGCTTCGCTCGCAATGACGCATTAGTCACCCGCTATTTTGCCACGCATCTGCTTAATTTGCCCGCGAATTGTCTTGCCTTCTAGCCGCCGTTGCTTAGACCCATAACTTGGCCGCGTGGCGTAGCGCATGGGTTTAACAAAATTTGCGGTGTTAATAATCTCATGCAAGCGTTTAATTGCATCTTTTTTATTTGCCTCTTGCGTACGATATTGCTGCGCTTTTAGCACCAACACGCCTTCATCGGTAATGCGGCTATCTTTCAAATGCATCAAGCGCTCTTTTAGCCAATCACTCAAACTTGAGGCTGGAATATCAAACCGCAAATGAATCGCGCTTGAAACCTTATTCACATTCTGCCCACCCGCGCCCTGCGCGCGGATGGCGGTGAGTTCGTATTCGGATTCGGGGATTAAAATCATCTTAACTTCTGTTTTCCAGTATTTATGGCTTGAAAAATATAAATATACTGCATGCTCTATTTGCTTGAGGAATACTTCAGACGCTCCTGCATAAATAATAATTTTGCATCTTCTTTAATTCCTATATTCATAAAACCTTGCTCCTCCAAAGTAAGCCAAAGATCCAAACTTGAAGCAAAACCAAAATTATCAATCTCTGGATCGATATTTAAAAGAAAAGCCTCGGACTTAAGTGCCATATCTTCTGGATACCATTTTTTACCTATAAGAGATTCGACACCCTCTTTCTGACAGCCGAGTAAAATCTCTCCTTTTGCCAGCTTGTTGATGGATTTTTTTGATGCAAAAGTACCTCTAACGTAAACTTTACACCTCCAGGCGAGCGCAACACATGCAGTCAAATAACCGCGAGCCTTCCAGTAGCTAAAATACCAGTTATTGCATAAGTGATAGCGATAAATGGGTTCATCGCCCACGCTACCAATAACCTCTGACAATACTAATATTGCTTCTGCATCAGAAGCAGAGCCATTTGGCGCAAACAGTTCACCCGACAGTCGCTCCTCTGTATTTGATAATTGAAGTGCATTTATAAAAATATGAAAATCTTTTGGGCGCTTATAAAAATCATGACTCATATGAGCAACACTATCTGCGCCATCTAGCCATTCTCTTCGCACGGCAAAAAGAGTACATGCAGCATCCAGCATATCTTCATCTAGTTTAGCCGTAAGCGAATTATCATCTTGAAGATCTTTTAAAGTTAATGCATGTCCAAAAAACCTTGGAATCTGATTGCGATGAACACCATGCGCTTCAAATAGTCGAATAAAACGTGTAGCAACTGATTCAATTTTCTTCGAGTTAAAATAGTTTTTGACCCTTGCAATTATATTTACTGCAGATTCAATTTCATCAAAAATCATTTTACAATTCCACCTTCAAAAAATCCCTGCACATCCGCCAGCACCCTAGTGCGCTTAAACGGCGGCAAACTTCGCCAAATAATTTTACCATACGCTTTTGTAATCAAGCGCGGGTCGCAAATCATTAGCACGCCTCGGTCGTTTTCATCGCGTATCAATCTGCCTGCGCCTTGTTTTAGGGTAATAACTGAGTATGGCAATTGATATTCCATAAAGGCGTTTTTGCCTTCTGCGTTTAATTTGTCTACGCGGGCTGATAGTACTGGGTCGTCTGGCGGGGCGAAGGGGAGTTTATCTATAATCACTACGCTTAGCGCTTCACCGCGCACATCTACGCCTTCCCAAAAGCTTTGCGAGCCAACTAGCACGGCGTTGCCGAGCTTACGAAAGCGGTCTAATAATTCGGTACGTGAGCTTTCGCCTTGTAGTAATAACGGGCTTTCTATGCCATTTTCGGCAAAGGCTTCTTTTAGTAAAGCATGAATTTCGCGCATAGCGCGTAGGCTGGTAGATAGCACAAAGGCGCGGCCGCCGCTGGCTTGTAGCACTGGCAAGGCGGCGGCTACCACGCTGGCGGTATAACTTGGGCTGTTTGGGTCTGGCATGTCTGGCGGCACGTACAAGAGCGCTTGTTCTTGGTAGTTAAACGGGCTTTCCCAAAAACCTGTTTTGGCGGCATGCAAGCCCATTTGGGCAATGTAGTGGCTAAAGTCGCTTTTGACCGCCAGCGTGGCTGAGGTAAATATCCAGGCACGTGGTTGGGCGTTGAGTTGTTTGCCAAAGCCCTCTGCCACGCTCAGCGGTGTGGCGTGCAGTTGCACGGAATGGGTAAATACTTCTACCCAGCGCACTAGGTTATTGTTTTCTGCGGCTTGCCAGCGGCTAAATAAATCGCATAAAGCTTCACTGCGTTGCCAGCATTTTTCTAGCAAAGGATCCCGCGCCGCTTGGGTTTCAAGCACTTTGGCTAACTCGCTTAGCTGGCTTTGCATGTGTTTATAAGCTTCGCCAAAACCCTTGAGCGCTAAGGCTTTTTGCACAGGCAAACGTGAGCCTTCGTAAGTAAAAATTAGCCTGAAATCTTTGGCGGCTTTTTCTAAAGCGCCAATTACCACACCTAAATCTACGCAATCTTTAGCTACAGTTAAGTGCGCAGCGGTACAATCGCGCGCTAATTCTAAAATTTGACTGGTAGAAACATCTTCGCCAAAAAATAGCCCTGCCACTTCAGGCAATTGATGCGCCTCGTCAAAAATTACCGTGTTGGCGCTGGGCAAAAGCTCGGCTATGCCTTCATCGCGCAGCATTACATCGGCAAAAAATAAGTGGTGATTCACCACCACTACATCGGCTGCAAGCGCCTGTTTACGGGCTTCCATGACAAAACATTCTTTGTAATAGGCGCAATCGCCACCTAAACAATTATCACGGGTTGAGGTCACGCTTGCCCAAATCATGGCATTTTCTGGCACGGTGTTCAGCTCACTTTTGTCGCCAGTTTTGCTGTTTTCAGCAAACGTTTTAATCACATGTACATATTTTGCATCTTCACGCGAGGCAAAACGACCTTCTTGCTCGGCGCGTTCTAAATGGTAATGGCACACATAATTGGCGCGGCCTTTGAGCATGGCAACTGTGACGGGCACTTTTAAAGCATCGCGCACATTAGGTAAATCGCGGCTAAAAAGCTGATCTTGCAAGTTTTTAGTGCCTGTAGAAATAATCACTTTACCGCCTGTGAGCAACGCTGGCACTAAATAGGCAAAGGTTTTACCTGTGCCTGTGCCAGCCTCGGCCACGAGTTGCGTGTTATTTTCAATAGCATCCGAAATCGCCAGTGCCATTTCTAGCTGTTGCGTGCGCTCGCTGTAGCCTTCAATATGGCTGGCTAAAACGCCATCTTTTTCAAAAACTTGGGTAAGTGAAAGTGTACTCATAAGCGCGTAATTATCCCACGACTTAAGATAGTCTACTTAGCATAATTACTGAAATATCAAGCCGTTGCTTTGCAATTTTCAGTTATGTTCTTATAATCACGCTGTGGTTAAACATATTCAAATACGTTTTCAAGTACGTTTTACAGCATACTTATTGCTTGCCTTATGCAGCGCATCATGCGCGGCTGTTGAGCCTATGCCTAACGATACAGACGCCCAAGCCAGCATTCAAACACTTACCACCACTGATGACGACCAAGAAAATTGGTCAGACCGCGCACGTGAAGTGCTGGTAAACGCACTTAGCCTAACTGGCGTAAAATATAAATACGGTGGCAATACGCCTGAAACTGGTTTTGATTGCAGCGGTTTTGTGCGTTATGTATTTAATCAGGCGGCTAGCTTAACCTTGCCGCACAGTGCACTGGCGCTGAGTCAGATGGGCAAGGCGATTCCTAAGGGCGAATTAAAACCTGGTGATTTAGTATTTTTTAAAACCATTAAAAATGCAGTTTCTCATGTGGGCATTTACATGGGCAATAACCGCTTTATTCACTCGCCCAGCACTGGTGGTCAAGTGCGCGTAGAAAGCATGCAAACGGGTTATTGGGCAACGCGTTTTAGCGGTGCGCAGCGCTTAGATGATGCGAAAACAGATACAAAAAACGTTGCAAATGAACTGTCGCTACAATAAAAACCGTCTACCAGCTGTTATACTTTGCACTTACTGCTACAAATATAATTAAGCGCTGTTTGAACCTATAAACTTAAGCCTGCTCATAGACTTATCAAGTTATCTTTGTTGGGAATAATAAATACATGCAAGTTAAAAATAAATATCATGGTTTAAATAAAAACAGCTTAAACAAAGGCTTTGCTAAAGTCGGCTTAATCAGCTCTGGCTTGGTACTGGGATTTTTGTTGAGCTTAACTTATTCAGCCGTGGCTGAAAAAATGGCCAAACCACAATTGCCGCTAGAAGATTTACGCGCATTTGCTGAAGTATTTGGCAAAATTAAAAGTGATTATGTAGAGCCTGTCGAAGATAAAAAACTGATTTCTGAAGCCATTAGCGGCATGCTTACGGGCTTAGACCCACATTCTACTTATATGGATGTTGATGCATTTAAAGACATGCAAGCTTCAACTCAAGGCGAGTTTGGTGGTTTAGGCATTGAAGTGGGTATGGAAGATGGCTTAGTAAAAGTGATTTCGCCGATTGAAGACTCACCTGCCTACAAAGCAGGTGTCAAAAGTGGCGACCTCATCATGAAGCTAGATGAAAAACTCGTTAAAGGCATGACCTTAAACGACGCCGTAAAAATTATGCGTGGCAAACCTGATACACCAATTGTGCTCACCATATTACGCAAAAATGAAGCCAAACCTCTACTCGTGAATTTAGTGCGCGCTATTATCAAAAATAAAAGTGTGAAATACAAAATGCCTGAGCCAGGCTATGCTTATGTGCGCGTTACTCAGTTTCAAGAACACACTGGCGAAGACCTTGCAAAAGCCATTAAAACTATGCATGCCGAAAATAAAGGTCCATTTAAGGGCTTTGTATTAGATTTGCGTAACGACCCAGGCGGCTTACTCAATGGTGCTGTGGGCGTGTCAGCTGCATTTTTACCTAAAGACACTTTGGTGGTTTACACCGAAGGCCGCGCGGCTGATTCTAAAATGCAATTGACCGTTAGCCCAGAAAATTACGCGCGTGGCGGTTTTGCTAACGACTACATGCGTGATATTCCAGCAGATTTAAAAACGGTGCCTATGGTCGTGTTAATTAACGCTGGCTCGGCATCTGCTTCTGAAATCGTAGCGGGCGCATTACAAGACCACAAACGCGCCACTTTAATTGGTATTCGTACATTTGGTAAAGGCTCAGTACAAACCATTATGCCTATGAACAACGGCGCGGCGATTAAGCTCACCACTGCGCGTTACTTCACGCCAAAAGGTCGCTCAATTCAGGCCAAAGGCATTGAGCCAGATTACTTGGTTGAAGACGGTACAGATCAATCGTACAACATTCATGAAGCAGATTTATCGCGTCACATTAGCAACCCAACCGATGCTAAATCAAAAGATGCTACAGTTGATACACCAGCAAAAACGCTCACTAAAGAAGCCGCAAAAGCCAAGTTGAATGAGAAAAAGTATGCTGAACCAACCGCGCCCATTGAACCTGCCAGCAAAGAAGATTTACAATTTGCGCAAGCTATGAACTTTTTAAAAGGTAAGCCAGTGATTACATCTGAGCCGCCTAAAGTTGAAGCAGCACTCACTAAATAAATAGCTGTATTTTTTGAAGCCCGCCTTGATGTTAAGGCGGGTTTTTTATGCGCGTAAGCTTTATAATAACAACATGAGTTTATCGATTAAAGAATTGATTGTAGAAGCTGACCGTTGCGTGGCTTGTGGCCTGTGTTTGCCACACTGCCCTACTTACCGAAAAACAGGTTCTGAGGCTGATTCACCGCGTGGCCGAATTCAGTTGATGCGGGCTGTGGCGCAAGATATTTTACCCAATAATGCGCGTTTTAATGAACATATTGATTTGTGTTTAAGCTGCCGTAATTGCGAAGCCGCTTGCCCAAATAGCGTCAATTATGGAGCGCTGGTGGATACTACGCGTGCATTATTTGTGCAGAAAAAAAGCCTGTTATTCGCCCTCGCAAAACCGTTTATTCGGCATCGGTTTTTGGCTAAGGCCATTACTTGGCCAATTTGGTTTTTGCAAAAATTTAAGCTTAATGGCTTGTTAAACGCCATTCACCCAGCGGTAAAACTTCTACCTGTTATTGAAAAACCTGCTTCATGGAAATCGTTTTACCCTGCCACCAGCAATAAAGTAGGCGCCGTGAGCTTGTTTTTGGGCTGCGCCACTAGCGCGCTTGATAGCCAAACTTTAAACGCCAGCATTTTTATATTGAATCAATTAGGGTTTGATGTGCATGTGCCCGCTAGCCAAACGTGTTGCGGCAGCATGGCGAGGCAAGCTGGTGATGCAGATGAATCTAGCAAACTAGTTGCGCAAAACCAAACAAGTTTTGACCAAACTATGCCAATTTTAACGGTCGCCAGCGGTTGTGGCGCGGGGCTGCATGATTATTTGCCAACGCATAAAATTCAAGACATCAGCGCGTTTTTAGTAAGCTGTGATTGGACAAATGCACCACTAAAGCCCTTAAAAGAACACATTTTTGTGCAAGACCCTTGCACCTTGCGCAATGTGCAAAAAAGTCATTCTGCCGTATATGCACTACTTAAAAAAATACCTGACGCTGAAATTATTGCATTAGCTGGCAACGGACAATGCTGTGGTGGTGCTGGCGCTTATATGCTCACCCAAAGCGAGATGGCTAACAATTTATTAAATGATAAAATATCTGCCATTAAAACGAATAATGTAGCAATATTAGCTACGTCTAACATTGGCTGTAGTTTACATATTGCTAATGGTTTGCGTGCGCAAAATTTAACCGTTTCTGTTTTGCACCCCATACAAATTATTGCTACCCAAATGGGCTATGCAAGGTAATTTTAAGCGTACACTATTACTATGTTAAATAAATTAGATTCCCTAATCGTTGAGTTCGATACTGGCTTGCGCACCTTGCTGGCTAAGCCGCGTAGCGTACGTGCGCACCCAGATATTGGCGTGCAGGAAGCACTACTCACCGAAACCGAAAAAAAACATATTAGCGCCTTAATGCGCATTAACCACACGGGTGAAGTGTGCGCGCAAGCGCTTTATAGCGGCCAAGCACTTACCGCAAAAAATGCGGCTACCAGCGTGACCATGCAGCAAGCCGCGCGTGAAGAAACCGAACATTTAGCGTGGTGTGAATCACGCATTACACAGCTGGGCGGACGCACTAGTTTGCTTAATCCACTTTTTTACGCAGGCTCGTTTACGCTAGGTGCACTAGCTGGCGCGCTAGGCGACAAATGGAGTTTGGGATTTTTAGAAGAAACTGAAAAACAGGTAGGCGAACATTTAGCTAACCATTTAGCCCAGTTACCTGAAGCCGATAGCAAAACGCGCAAAATTATTGAACAAATGCAAATTGATGAAGCGAATCACGCAGATGAAGCCAGCAAATTAGGTGCGGCGAACTTGCCTGCACCCGCTAAATTTTTAATGAAAAAAATGTCTAAAGTAATGACGACATCAAGCTACTATTTATAAAAGGTAATGACAATGGAAAAGTTTAGCGACGTATTACAAACACTAGATGATGCCTCGCAGGTACTGAAAATTGAGCTTTTTAATAGTGATGGCAGCTCGGCAGGTGTGTTAGAAAACAAGCCTGGCAGCCAAGGTTCAGTGAAGGTGTATTACCATTTGTATAGAATGTACGGCGAAATTTCTTTAGATGCCGCAGTTGAAGGTTTAAGTTTATTCGCGGAACACACGGCCGATGCCGAAAACTGCCCTGGCAAGCACCCGAATGTAGATAGATTGCTTAATTTATTGGAAGACGAAAAACCGCTCACCGTAAAAGTGACTGAGGTTTAAAACAGCATAAAACTTAATTATTTTTACTAATATTTAAGCTAGATCAAAAACAATGCCCTGAGAGCCGCATAAATAGAGGCTCTCAGGGCATTGTTTTTCTCTCGAGGGTTTTTTATCAATTACTGATGCAATTTATTCGACTGCTTTCACTTCAAAACTATGCGTAATTTCTACCGATTTCGCCAACATAATTGAAGCCGAGCAATATTTTTCGGCCGACAATTTAACCGCACGCTCTACTTGCATTTCGTTCAAATTATTACCCGTAATCACAAAATGTACATGAATTTTAGTGAATACTTTTGGAATTTCATCCGCACGCGTTGCATCAATTTCAGCCACACAATGCACAATCGGCTGACGTGCTTTTTTCAAAATTGCCACCACATCAAACGATGTGCAGCCACCCATGCCGATGAGCAGCATTTCCATAGGCCGCATGCCAATGTTGCGCCCGCCGTTTTCTGGCGCGCCATCTAACACTACTGCATGGCCCGTTTCTGATTCACCAACGAAGCTCACACCATCAATCCATTTAACGCTAACTTTCATGTTTTTCTTTCGTTAATTTTTCATTCATGCAAATGAGTATCGCGTCATTACGAGCGCAGCGCGGCAATTTGAAAGCGTTAGATTGCCACGCTGCGCTCGCAATGACTTAGGGTTACTGAACGTCTAATTATTTCACATCCAATAATTCAACGTCAAAAATCAATACTGCATTTGGCGGAATCGCACCACCTGCACCACGCGCGCCGTAGCCCATTTCTGAAGGAATCACCAATGTGCGTTTGCCGCCCACTTTCATGCCTGCAAAGCCTTCATCCCAACCTTGAATCACTTGACCTTGGCCTAAACCAAAGTTAAACGGTTGACCACGATCTACACTGCTATCAAACTTTTTGCCTTTGTTATCTTTTGCCGCGGCGTCAAACAACCAGCCTGTGTAATGCACGCTAACATTAAAGCCTGGCTCGGCTTCACGGCCTGTGCCTACTTGCGTATCAATTTTTTGTAATTCTGTAATAGTTGTGGTCATTGCTGGCTTTCCTTGTGTACTTGCTTGGTTTGAGGTGGTTGTTGTTTGTGCATTGCATGCATTTAGCGTAACCACGCATGCGCATGCCAGCAGAGTATTAAGTAATTTCATCTTGGTTAATCCTAAAATTAAAATGATTTGTGCTGCAAAATTATTTCAAGCGATATGATACCGCAAACTGACTAAAGTTCACGGGTGTCTTATTTGGCGTCTCTCATTTTTAAGGCTGTTGATGCACCCATTCTATTAGTGCATCTTGCGCATTTTTGCTTGCGCCCGCTTTGGTGTGGTTCACCATCATCACTAGCACATGGCGATGATGATTAGCATCCAACACGTAGCCAGCGATTGCGCTTACACCATCTAATGAACCCGTTTTTAAGTGCGCGCGCCCGTTCGTTTGGCTGTCATTCATACGTTTTTTAATCGTGCCATCTTGTGCCAATATTGGGAGTGAAGCCATGAGTTCAGGCATCACAGGGCTTATGTAAGCGCTTACTAACATTTGTCCTAAATGCTCAGCGCTAATGCGTTCTATGCGCGATAATCCTGAGCCGTTTTCAATGACCAATTCATCCGCTTTAATTGATTTAGCTACCAGCCAATCTTTAATTGCCAACGCGCCTTTGGCTTCAGTAGCGGGTGCGCCTAATTTCTCTGCGCCTATGCTAAGCAATAATTGCCGCGCCATCAAATTGTTGCTCCACTTGTTAATATCGCGCTCTACATAAGCCAATGGCTCAGAAAGCTGCTCAAGCACTTTAACCGCATCGCTAGGCGTATTTTGGATTTTTAGCTTGCCATTAAACTTACCACCCAACTGCAGCCATAATTTTTTAAACGTATAAAAAGCATATTTTTCATCATCCACCACGCTTAATTCTAAATAACGCTCACCGCAATCGGGTGAAAAAGTGCCATTAAAAGTCACCGTTGCGCCGCTAGCTTTAGGTATAACGGTATAGCCAAAACGGCTACGCCATTCACCACAAGCGCCCTGGCTAAGTTTCATGTTGTTGATAATTTGCACTTCAGACAATTCAAATTCTTGGCTCACATTCACAGCAGTTTCTGTGGCCACAAACTTAAAGCTGGTATTGCGTCCATTCACCAAAAATGCGCTAGGCTCGGCGTTATAAGCGCGCCAGGTTTCATCATCAAAGGTTTTTCTTGCGCCCACATTTTGCGCAAAGTAACTTTTGTCGATAATCAAATCACCCTTAATTTCTTTAATGCCCGCTTGCTGCAAGTTCATCAACAGCCGCCAAAACTCTTGCGCTTTAAAGCTAGGGTCGCCATAACCTTTGATGATTAAATTGCCATTTAGCACACCATTATTCACAAAACCATCTTTGTAAACTTCAGTTTTCCAACGGTAAGATGGCGTAAGTAAATCTAGCGCAGCATTGGTGGTTACGAGTTTCATCACACTGGCGGGGTTCATGCTTTTATCCGCATTATGGCTAATAATCGGGTTAATGCCTTCAACCGCTTGCACATAAACCGCCACGTTTTGTGCGGGAATACCTGCATTTCTAAGCGCGCTTGCAACGGTTGTGGGGAGCTCGGCGTGCGCTTGCAGGCCGAGCAACAACATACTTATGCCAATGATTACTTTTTTCATACCGTACTTTTAACCGCCTCTAAAGTCGCATTTACCATAAAATCAATCTCATTATCGGTAATTGTGTAAGGCGGCATAAAATAAACCGTGTTGCCAATTGGGCGCAATAACAAACCTTGCTTTAATGCAGCCGAATAACAATCACGCGAGAATTTGGCATTTTTGGTGGTGACATCAAACGCAAATATCATGCCTTGATGGCGCAAATGCATGTGCGGAATATCGTTCAAAACCACCATTTTGCTTACTATTTGAGCAGATTTCGCCTTGTTATTTTCAATTACATTATCCGCCTCAAAAATCGCCAGCGTTGCAAGTGCCGCGCTACAAGCTAATGGGTTACCCGTGTAACTATGGCTATGCAAAAAGCCGCGTGCAGTGCTGTCATCATAAAAAGCTTGATACACTTTATCGGTGGTTAGCACCGCAGATAACGGCAAATAACCACCTGTGATGCCTTTTGATAAGCAAATAAAATCCGCCTTGATTTGTACCCATTCACAAGCAAACATCTCACCTGTGCGCCCAAACCCTACCGCAATTTCATCGGCAATTAAATGCACTTCATACTTAGTGCAAATCTCCCGCGCACGCTTCAAATAAACTGGGTGATACATACCCATGCCTGCCGCACACTGCACGAGTGGCTCAATAATAAAGGCTGCCAGTTCATGTGAATGCTCACTCACATACGCCTCTAGCACATCGGCACAACGCAATGCGAACGCTTCTTCGCTTTCACCAGTTTCCGCCAACCGAAAATCAGGGCTAGGCATTTGCGCAGATTGCATCAATAACGGTGCATAAGTATCTTTAAAAATCGCCACATCCGTCACACTCAGGGCGCCTAGAGTTTCACCGTGGTAACTATTTTGCAAACTGATAAATTTGGTTTTATTGGCTTTACCAGCGTTACGCCAATAGTGAAAACTCATTTTCAATGCAATTTCAGTCGCACTCGCACCATCACTCGCATAAAATGCATGGCCTAAACCCGTGAGTTTGCCAAGCTTTTCAGAGAGTTCCACCACAGGCTCATGTGTAAAACCTGCCAGCATCACATGCTCTAAAGTATCTAACTGCTGCTTTATCGCATCTTTAATCCGCGGGTTATTATGTCCAAACAAATTCACCCACCAAGAACTCACGGCGTCTAAATAGCGTTTACCTTCAGCATCAACCAGCCAAACACCATCACCACGCGAAATAGGAATAAGCGGATAAGTTTCATGCTGCTTCATCTGCGTGCAAGGATGCCAAACAGATTGTAAGCTGCGCGTTAATAAATCTTGATTATTCAAATTAGGATTACTCATGCCTGAATTGTACGATGTTTTTCATTGGTCAATAAACGAAATGTCGTCATATTCAATGGTTTAGTCTAAAATTGCGACATATATAATTTTCAGCAATATCACAATGCAAAAAACTCGCAAACATTTAGAGCTTCTCTCCCCCGCGCGCAATGCTGATTTTGGCATTGAGGCGATTAACCACGGGGCAGATGCCGTTTATATTGGCGGGCCTGCTTTTGGGGCACGGGCCAAGGCGCCGAATACACTGGAAGATATTGCGCGCTTGGTGAAACATGCGCGGCGTTACCATGCGGAGATTTTTGTTGCGCTGAATACGATTTTTCATGATAACGAGTTAGAAGCCGCGCGTAAGCTCACGCATCAGTTGTACGACATTGGTGTGGATGCGTTGATTGTGCAAGACATGGGCTTGTTAGAGTTGGATTTGCCGCCGATTCAACTACACGCCAGCACACAAACGGATATTCGCACGGTTGAAAAAGCGGTATTTTTAGACCAAGTGGGCTTTAGCCAAATGGTGTTAGCGCGCGAGTTAGATTTGCACACGATTCAAAAAATTTCGGCCGCCACGAGCGCGAACTTAGAATATTTTATTCACGGCGCACTATGTGTTGCTTTTAGCGGGCAATGTTACATCAGCCATGCACACACGGGGCGCAGTGCTAACCGCGGTGAATGCTCGCAAGAATGCCGTTTACCTTTCACTTTAGAAGACCAAAAAGGCCGCATTATTGGTAAAGATAAGCACTTTTTATCGATGAAAGATAATGATCAAAGCCTTAATCTGCGCGCCTTGATTGACGCAGGTGTGAGCAGCTTTAAGATTGAAGGCCGCTATAAAGATTTACCTTATGTTAAAAATGCCACCGCGCATTATCGGCAATTGTTAGATGAAATTTTGAATGATAGACCAGAGCTAGCCAAATCATCACACGGCGACAGTATTTTTACTTTTAAGCCACAACCCGAAAAAACCTTTAACCGCAGCGCGACTGATTACTTTGCCAATGGCCGCCAAGCGGATATTGGCGCGTTTGACACACCTAAATTTTCGGGCGAATTGCTGGGAAAAGTCACCAAAGTGGGCAAAGATTTTATTGAGGTTGAAACCCCCACCCAACTACATAATGGCGATGGCGTGTGCTTTTTTGATGTGCATAAAGAATTGGTGGGTTTACGCATTAACACGGTAGACGGCAAAAAACTTTATCCTAACGAAATGCCTGCGGATATTCGCAATAACACGGTTGTGTATCGCAACCGCGACCACGCTTTTATGCGCTTGTTAGAAAAAGATTCTGCGCAGCGCAAAATAGGCGTTGAAATGATTTTTGCCGAAACCCAAAATGGCTTTGCGCTAAGCATCACAGATGCCGCAGGCTTTAGCGCAACAGCACATTGCTCGACTGAAAAACAAGCAGCTGATAATGTACAAAAAGCACAAGTCAGCCTGCGTGAAAATCTAAGTAAACTTGGTAGTACCGACTTTATCGCAACTGACATTCACCTGCAAATGGCACAAGCTTGCTTTGTACCAGCCTCTGTTGTCAATGGTTTACGGCGCGATGCAATTGAGCAATTGCAACTTGCACGCACAACGGGCTATAAACGCCCGCCACGCCTTGCCGCTATTGAGCCGCCTGCTATTTTCCCAGAAGATACGCTTAGTTATTTAGCCAATGTTTACAACCAAAAAGCGCGTAATTTTTACGAAAAACATGGCGTTAAATTGATTGCAAAAGCTTACGAGGCGAATGAGGAATTAGGTGAAGTGCCCGTAATGATTACCAAACATTGCCTACGCTTTAGTCACGGCCTTTGCCCTAAAGAGGCCAAAGGCGTGCTTGGCGTGCAAGGTACAGTAACTGCCGAGCCAATGACACTGATTAACGGCAACGATAGATTCACGCTGAAATTTGATTGTAAACCTTGCGAAATGCATGTGATGGGCGCAATACGCAAACCTGTGATTAAAATGGGTCCGCCACAAACGGTGATTTTTCATCCAAAATCTAATGTGCGAATTTAAATGAAAGAATTATTTCAACACGTTGATTTTATTGTTATTAGCCGCCAACAAATCTATTGACAATAGATTTAAAAACAGTCAATCTATCAAACCGTAACAAACCACCCTTTTGGGTGACAGCCAAGGTAAATTGAACATGCGAAATTTCTGGTTAGTCAGTCTTTTATTTGTCATTGCTACAACGCTAACAGGCTGCGCTGCGCCGCTGTTTGCAACAGCCGCAGGTGTTGGTGGCTCTGCCGCACTCACACACACGAATAACGGCATTACTTACCGCACATTTACTGCGCCTACCATGAAAATGAGAACCGCCACATTAAGCGCACTGAGCCGCATGAAAATTGACGTTGTTGCGGAAGGTATGGTAGAAAAAAGTAATATTCGGTTTGTAAACGCAAAAACTACCGACCGGAATATAAGCATTCAATTAGAGCCAATCAGCGTCAACACAACACGCATGAGAGTCACCGCTAAAAGCTCGTTATTTAGCTACGATAGTGCAACTGCTGAAGAAATCATTCAGCAAACCAAAAAGTCGCTCGGCTAAACGCAAATATACCGTTAGCCCAAGCATTGGCGGCGTTAAAACAAGGCCTAGTACACATTAGGCCTGATACACGTTAATTAAGCGTAAATTTTATGCTTTTTTCACAAATTCAGATTTCAACTTCATCGCACCAATACCATCAATTTTGCAATCAATGTCATGGTCACCATCTACCAGGCGAATATTTTTCACTTTAGTGCCCACTTTCACCACAAGTGATGATCCTTTAACTTTGAGGTCTTTAATCACAGTAATGGTGTCGCCGTCTTGTAGCACATTACCGTTAGAATCACGTACCACTTTCGCGCCATCCGTATCGCCTGCTGCAGCGGTTTTTGGCCATTCGTGGGCGCATTCTGGGCAAACGTAATTGTCGCCATCCTCATAAGTGTATTCAGAGCCACACTGTGGGCATTTTGGTAAATCGCTCATCGTTTTCTTCTTTTCTAATGAAAAATAAATCTAGGATATTTTAACTTATGGCGCAGGGTTCATCATTGTTAAATGAATTTTCTCAATTTCTACCAGCACTTCATCACTTAACGTTATTTGATAAGCTGCGATATTTTCTTGCAATTGCGCCGTGCTGGTAGCCCCAATAATGGTGCTGCTCACGCACCAGCGATGCATCACAAAACTCAAAGCTAATTGCGTAGGCGTAAGGCCGTGTGCTCTTGCCAACTTGGCATAAGCGGCGCTGGCTGCTGGCACATTCGGTTTTTTGTAACGCTGCGCGTAACCTAAAAACATGGTCACGCGGCCTTGGGCTTGTGGGTCGTCAATATATTTTCCGCTTAAATGCCCAAAAGCGAGTGGCGAATATGCAAGCAAGCTGACATTCTCACGATGCAAAATTTCACTCATGCCAAAATCTATGGTGCGGTTCATTAAATGGTAACTGTTTTGCAAAGTTGCAACGCGCGGCAAGTTATATGCTTTGCTAATGCGCAAAAACTCCATCACGCCCCACGGCTGCTCATTGCTTAGCCCAATGGCGCGCACTTTACCCTCGGCAATTAACTCTGCCAACGTTTCTAGTTGCGCGTGTATGCTCTCCCACGCTTTTTGATTACCTTGCGCATCCAGCTCTAATTTAGGGTCAAATTGATATTGCCCAAACAGCGGCACATTGCGTTCTGGCCAGTGCAGTTGATAAAGGTCAATGTAATCGGTTTGCAGGCGCTTTAACGAATCATGTATCGCCGCGCGAATATTGGCGCGGGATAAAGAGTCATCGCCATCGCGTATCCAATTTAAGCCGCGGTTACGCCCTGACACTTTGCTGCCCAAAATAATCTTATCTCGCGCTTGATTTTTAAGCCAATGACCAATAATGGTTTCGGTGCGCGTAAAGGTTTCCGCCTTGGGCGGCACAGGGTACATTTCTGCGGTATCAATAAAATTGACACCTTGCGCTAAGGCATAATCTAATTGCTCGTGGGCTTGTGCTTGGCTATTTTGGTCGCCAAACGTCATTGTGCCTAAGCAAACTTTAGAAACTTTGAGGTCAGAAACTCCTAATTGACGATATTGCATGGTTTTTTATAAAGCTCTAATGTACCGTTTGTTGATTTGGCATAACGCTTACTTGAGCATTACCCGCTTCTATGAACAAATCCCACCCCGCTTCGCGCGTGGCCATTTGCATCATATTGGTGAGGGCGCGCACTAGCTCATTAGTCAACAGAATTTTAACCGATTGCCCATTACTACATTGCAGATCTAACTGTGGGAGTTGCGCCCCAATTGTGACTACCAAGCACAGTATTGCAAGCATAGGCGCGTCTGAGCGCGCTTGGCGATCTGCCATGTATTCAGATTTAAAATCTAAATTTGCAAGGTTATTTTGCACAACCGCTTCTTTTTGAAAACTTTCTATCGCTTCACTTTTACCATTTGGCGTCACAATATTTGGTGCTGCAAATTGCGAGCTAGTTGGTAGCAATGTAGCCCCTGCGCCCTGCAACGCGATCCACATAGCTTTGCAGATACGCCGCGTAATCCACACAGCCACCTCAGTTTTATCGGCAAGGCCAACTTTTAGCAGCAACCTATCTTCAGGCTCATTAAAGCCGAGGTTGATTTGTTCAATGGCAGATTCGTTTGTCATATGCTTGAGATAAATTTTATATACCCTACAAGCATAAGGTTTTTATGAAATTTTTTCTAGGTTTAATCTTTATATATTACTTAAAAATAGCCTGAAATATAGCTTGAATTATTACTAAACGACCCAATACTAGCACTCAGGTAGTTTGAGTGCTAAAATCGCACTCGTTCCGCATGGTGAAAATTCTACCATTTGCAATACCGTTTTTAGTTTTATTAGAAACTTAACAGTTTCTTTTTTTATTTTATTTTTTGGAGAAAATCGTATGAAAATTCGTCCTTTACACGACCGCGTGATTGTAAAACGTTCAGAAGAAGAGCGTACAACCGCATCTGGCATTGTGATTCCAGATAGTGCTACAGAAAAACCAGATCAAGGCATTATTCAAGCTGTTGGCTCTGGCAAGCGTGATGAAAGCGGTAAAGTAATCGCTTTAGACGTTAAAGTCGGCGATAAAGTGTTATTCGGTAAATACGCAGGCCAAACTGTAAAAGTGGATGGCGAAGAGCTATTGGTAATGCGTGAAGAAGACATTATGGCAATCGTCGAATAATTTCGACGAAGCATCAGGTTGAGTAATCAGCCGTCATTCCGAACTCGTTTCGGAATCTCGTGCAAATATCAACAGATTCTGACCTTCGTCAGAATGACAGAATACACAAAGAATTTAAGGAGCAATTAACATGGCAGCAAAAGACGTAAGATTTGGTGACGAAGTTCGCCAAAAAATGACAAACGGCGTAAACATTTTAGCAAACGCAGTTAAAGTAACTTTAGGCCCTAAAGGCCGTAACGTAGTATTAGAGCGCTCATACGGCGCGCCTACTATCACTAAAGATGGTGTATCGGTTGCTAAAGAAATCGAATTAAAAGACAAATTCGAAAACATGGGCGCACAAATGGTAAAAGAAGTGGCTAGCAAAACTAGCGACATCGCTGGTGACGGTACAACAACTGCAACGGTTTTAGCACAAGCGATTATTCGTGAAGGTATGAAATCTGTTGCTGCTGGCATGAACCCAATGGATTTGAAACGCGGTATCGATAAAGCTGTTGCTGCAGCTATTGCTGATTTAAAAGCACAATCAAAACCATGTACAACAAGCAAAGAGATCGCTCAAGTTGGCTCTATCTCAGCAAACTCTGATGAAACTATCGGTAAAATCATCGCGGATGCAATGGACAAAGTTGGTAAAGAAGGCGTGATTACCGTTGAAGACGGTTCAGGCTTAGAGAGCGAATTGGACGTAGTTGAAGGTATGCAGTTTGACCGCGGTTACCTTTCACCATATTTCATCAACAACCAAGAGCGTCAAATTGCGTTGTTAGATAATCCATTCGTATTGTTACACGACAAAAAAATCTCAAACATCCGCGATTTACTACCAACATTAGAGCAAGTAGCTAAATCTGGTCGTCCATTGTTAATCATCGCTGAAGACGTTGATGGTGAAGCGTTAGCTACATTAGTAGTTAATAACATCCGTGGCATCTTGAAAACAACGGCTGTTAAAGCACCGGGTTTCGGTGATCGTCGTAAAGCAATGTTAGAAGACATCGCCATGTTAACTGGCGGCACAGTGATTGCTGAAGAAGTTGGCTTAAAACTTGAAAACGTAACGCTTGAGAATTTAGGCCAAGCTAAACGTATTGAAGTGGGTAAAGAAAACACAATCATCATTGATGGTCACGGTGTTGAAGCTAATATCAAAGCACGTATTGCGCAAATCAAAACACAAATCGAAGAAGCAAGCAGCGACTACGATCGTGAAAAATTGCAAGAGCGTGTAGCTAAATTAGCTGGCGGTGTTGCGGTTATTAAAGTTGGCGCGACGACTGAAATCGAAATGAAAGAGAAAAAAGCCCGCGTTGAAGATGCATTACACGCAACACGTGCAGCAGTTGAAGAAGGTATTGTTGCTGGCGGTGGCGTTGCATTGATTCGTGCACGTGCAGCGATTGCATTGGTTAAAGGTGATAACTTAGACCAAGATGCTGGTATCAAAATCGTATTGCGTGCTGTTGAAGAGCCATTACGTCAAATCACACAAAACGCAGGTGTTGAGCCATCAGTAGTTGTAAACAACGTTGCAGCAGGTAAAGGCAATTATGGCTATAACGCTGCTAACGAAACTTACGGCGATATGATTGAAATGGGTATCTTAGACCCAACAAAAGTAACACGTTCTGCCTTGCAAAATGCAGCTTCAGTTGCTGGTTTAATGCTAACAACTGATTGCATGATTGCTGAATTACCTAAAGACGACGCACCAGCAATGGGTGGCGGTGATATGGGTGGCATGGGCGGTATGATGTAATTGCATTTTGATGTTGCATCAAATTATCCATCTAGCGATGGGTTAATGCAATCACGAAGTGCAAACTTGCAGCTTTGTAGTATTAAAACCTCGCTTCGGCGAGGTTTTTTATTTTAATTTGGAGTACTATTGTTTCGATTAAATATATAAAAGGCACAAAAATTGAATCAAGCGAACATTAGCGAAATTCTGTTTCCTCATCATCATCAAGAACTTCAACGTGTTGTAGATGGGGGTATAAATTTCGCACACTATACAAATGCTGATACTGCTTTCAAGATAATTAAAAATCAAGAAATTTGGCTTCGAAATATTTCTGTAATGAACGATTACAGAGAGTTCGAGCATGGTAAAGAATTCTTGGCAAAATTAATTAAAGAGTCAGAGGAAGGAAAGGCTCTTAAGCAAGCATTTGACAACATCGCCCCTAAAATTTTTGAAACAACATTCTCAAACTTTGAAAATTGGGCTCCTTATATTAAAGATGATTTTTATATTTCATGTTTCTCCGAATATGAAGGTAAAAATTCCGATGATATTGGGAAGCTGTCCATGTGGAGGGCATATGGCGGCAATTCAGGTGTAGCCATCATATTTAAATATGATTTTTTTAAAGTACTTGATATGACTCATCTAGACTTTAGTTCAGTAGTTTATTTCAAACAATCTCAGTTAAAACAAGAAATAGCGAACCTAACCAAGTCAGTTTCCAGCAGTATTAATGTCATTCAAAAATTACCACCAAATGAGTTAAGTAATTATTTGTTTAATATATTTAGATTCTCTGCATTGTGTAATAAGCATAAAGGTTTTGAGGAAGAAAAAGAGTGGCGACTGATAGCCACAGCATCAATCCTGCCTGAAACCAAGCACATTACTCAAGAGATAGAAACCATACAAGGAACACCCCAGAATATAGTCAAAATTAAGTTAAGTGAAGTTGATTTTGAAGGAAAGAAGTTTAACGACATGATTGAAAAAGTGATTATTGGGCCTTGTCAGCATCCATTTGTGACAAAAGAATCAATTATCTTTGCTCTTAAGAGTATAGGCATTGAGGAGCCCGAAAAAATTATTAATGTATCTGATATTCCGCTGAGACTGAATCATTAATAAAAATTTGTAAGCTAGATTTAATCTAATAGAATTTATAACTATTCAATATGTCACAAGAAAAAGCTGGTCAGTTAGATTTATCATGGATGGCCGTCATAGGCGACGAGCTAGAAAAGCCTTATATGGAAAATTTGCGTGCTTTTCTTAAACAAGAAAAGGCCTCTGGCAAAACCATTTATCCTCCCAGCCCATTAATCTTTAATGCTTTCAATCACACGCCTTTTGATAAAGTGCGTGTGGTCATTATTGGTCAAGATCCCTACCACGGAGATGGACAAGCGCACGGATTAAGCTTTTCAGTACCTCAAGGCGTCTCGTTACCGCCCTCTTTACAGAATATTTATAAAGAAATTGCTTCAGATTTAGGCATACAAATGAGCTAAAATGGTGACTTAACGTCATGGCTAACCAAGGCGTGTTGCTACTCAATGCCATACTGACCGTAGAACAAGCCAATGCAGGCGCACATCAAAGCAAAGGTTGGGAAGCTTTTACCGACGCAGCAATAGCGGCATTAAATGCGCATCGCGAGAACTTAGTATTTGTGCTGTGGGGCAGTTATGCGCAGAAAAAAGGGGATGTGATTGATGATAAAAAACACTTAGTTTTAAAGTCTGTGCATCCTTCGCCATTATCTGTACATCGTGGGGTTTTTGGTAACCATCAATTTTCTAAAATTAATGAATATTTAACTGAGCACAGCCAAACACCCATTCACTGGCAACGATAGTCATTCATCATCATTTGCACATAAAAAAACCCCAACTCAAGGGGATTAGAGTTGGGGCAAAATGCCTTAAAGATTAAGGCTTCCGCTCAGGGAGGAAAGAAGCGGAAAGGATAACTAAAATTGAATTTAGCTACCATGTATACATAGAGCGAGATGCTTGAAGTTAGTTCTTAGTTTTTTGTAACAGTTTGTAATTAGATTACTTCCTAGTTATTCTTAAATCCCATGCGATAATATCGCCATGGAAATTCAAAACTCACCTATCTCACAAGACCCATTATTAGCTGGGCTTAACGACAAACAGCTTGAAGCGGTAACTTTGCCGCATCAATCGGCGCTAATTCTAGCTGGCGCAGGTAGCGGAAAAACTCGGGTACTCACTGCCCGTATTGCTTGGCTGATTCAAACGGGTCAGGTTTCGCCTACGGGCTTATTGGCGGTTACCTTCACTAATAAAGCCGCTAAAGAAATGCTCACACGTATTACGGCATCTTTGCCGATTAACACGCGCGGCATGTGGGTTGGCACGTTTCACGGGCTTTGTAATCGCTTATTGCGCGCGCATTATCGCGAGGCTGGCTTGCCACAAAGTTTTCAAATTTTAGATATTGCCGATCAGCTTTCTGTCATTAAGCGCTTGATGAAGTTGATGAATGTGGATGATGAAAAGTTTCCGCCAAAACAAGTGCAAAACTTTATCAACGGCTGTAAAGATGAAGGCTTGCGTGCGCATAATGTTGAAGTTTACGATCCGCATTCCACCAAAATGCGCGAGATTTTTGAAGAGTACGATAAACAATGTCAGCGCGATGGCGTGGCAGATTTTGCCGAGCTTTTATTACGCTGTTACGAGCTGCTAGGCCGCGACGCGAATATTCGCCAGCATTACCAAAGCCGCTTTAAATATATCTTAGTGGATGAGTTTCAAGATACCAATCAGCTGCAATATTTATGGCTTAAATTGCTCACAGGCCAAGGTGGTGCTAGCCAACACAATTGCATGTTTGCCGTGGGCGATGACGACCAATCTATTTATGGTTTTCGCGGTGCGCGCGTGGGCAATATGCGCGACTTTGAAAAAGACTTTAACATTCAGCACATTGTTAAACTTGAAGAAAATTACCGCTCGCACAGCAATATTTTAGATGCTGCCAACGCGATTATTTCGCACAATACTAATCGTTTAGGTAAAAACCTGTGGACTTCAGCAGGCGCAGGCGAGCCAGTACGCGTGTACGACGCCTATAACGACACCGACGAAGCACAATTTATTGTAGATGAAATTAAAATGCTACATTGCGAAGGTACGTCTTTGGGCGAAATTGCCCTGCTATACCGCTCTAATGCTCAATCGCGCATTTTAGAACACGCATTATTTTCGGCTAATTTACCGTATCGCGTATATGGCGGTTTGCGTTTTTTGAACGTGCTGAAATTAAACACGCGCTGGCTTACATGCGCTTAATTGCCAATGCGAATGACGACACGGCGCTGTTACGCGTAATTAACTTCCCCACACGTGGCATCGGCGCGCGTAGCTTAGAGCAATTGCAAGAAGTAGCGCGCGCCAATGACAGTAGCATCTGGCAAGCCGCCATTAACAAGGTTGGCAACGGCAAGCTTGGTGCTAAAGGCATTGAAGGTTTTGTTGCTCTCATTCGACAAATGGTGGATAACGCTTATGGCATCAGCTTGCCTGAATTAGTAGAGCTCGCCACCACGATGTCTGGCTTAATGGCACATTATGAAAATGACAAAGAAGGCGAAGACCGCATTGAAAACTTGAAAGAGCTGGTGACGGCCGCGGTGTCATTTACCAATCAAGATTTTGGTAACCACAACAATGTGGATGGTGAAACTGAACAAGATTTACTGACCCAATTTTTAAGCCACGCCAGCCTAGAAGCAGGCGAACACCAAGCAGACGTGGGCAAAGATGCTTTGCAACTGATGACGGTACACGCATCAAAAGGCTTGGAATTTAAAGCAGTATTCATTAGCGGGCTTGAAGAAGGCTTATGCCCGCACGAACAAAGCTTTTCAGAATCTGGCGGTTTAGAAGAAGAACGTAGATTGATGTATGTGGCTGTGACCCGCGCCAGACAACGGCTCTATTTAAGCCACGCCCAAAGCCGCATGTTGCACGGCAAGGTGCGTTACGGCATACCCTCGCGCTTTTTAGAAGAAATCCCTGATGAACTACTCAAGCATTTAAACAGCAAACCTGTCGCCAAACCAAGCTACGGGCGCGATTACAACGAGCTGCCGCAAGTAATGGGCAGCCAACAAAGCAATAATCAAAAAAACGCAATGCCGTGGAAAATCGGCCAGCAAGTCGCGCATTCAAAATTTGGCAATGGCGTAGTAGTGAGCTATGAGGGCAACGCCAATGACATGCGCGTGCAAGTGAATTTTGGTCGTGAAGGTTTAAAGTGGCTGGCGTTAGAATTTGCTAAATTGACGCCGATTTGAGCTCGCTCAGTCCAAACGTTTTTTTGCTCGTCTAGCAGTTTGAATACTTGCATCGTTGATGCCTGCAAACATATCGTTTAAAAATTGTGTAACCATTGGCGGGGCAGTTTCAGGTGAGCCCGCATTAAATGGGGGGGCAGGGTTATATTCAAGGTAAAGTTGCACGGCTTTTGCATAGTTTTCATTGCGCAAAATCGCTACTAATGTCAAACCAAAATCAATGCCTGCTGTTACACCACCACCTGTCACACGGTTTCTGTCTACCACCACACGATTTTTTGTTGGTATTGCGCCTAATTCTGCCAGCGCGGGTAATGATGACCAGTAAGAAGTTGCCTTATAGCCATTAAGCAAGCCTGCCGCACCTAAAATAAGTGAGCCAGTACATACACTTGTGACGTATTTTGCAGTTTTGCCTTGCTCGGCTAAAAAGGATAATACTTCAGGGTCTTCCATCATGGTGAGTGTGCCTGGCACGCCACCTGGCACAAACAACACATCTAAATTTTTAGGGCAATCTTTAAATGTGATGGTAGGGCGTACTGGAATTAACTTGGTTTGTGCTGGATTTTCATTGCCAACAACATCTAAATTTTTCCAAACCAAGTGAATATCGCGATTCATTAACGCTTCAAATACTGTAAGTGGCCCGACTAAGTCTTGCAAAAACATGCCAGGGTAAACCAACATGCCAATGACCAATTTATCTCCGCCTGTGAGTTCGGCATATTGATTCATAGCTTCAACATGTTTTTTTTCATCAGTTTTTGATGTTGCGGCTACAGTGTTTGCTGGCTTAGTTTCTGCGGCATTTGCCGTAGCCAGTTTTGCCAGCGCAAGTACCGCACCTGTACTAGAGCTAAACTTAATAAACTTTCTACGATCCATAACGCAATTCCTTAATTATTCAAGACCTTAATATTTGAATGATGCGCTTAAATAGGCAGAAGTACCTGCGTCTGGTCTAACGCGACCACCAAAGTAGTTGTAATATTGGTAATAGTCTTGATTCGTTAAGTTTTTCACAGTTAAGCCAAGGTTAAAACGGTCTGTTTTATAGGCAAGGCTAGCATCTACCGTGTGATAACTTTCAGTTTTATATTGTGTGGAATCTAAAACATAAACGCCTGATTGCCAATTAACGCCTAATCCAGCACTCAAGCCTTTTAGCGCATCTTGCTGAAAGCTGTAATTTGCCCAAAGCCTTGCCGCATTTTTAGGGATTCCTTGCACAGGGTTACCAGCAAGTATTGTTGCACTTGCATTGTTGGTAAACTTCGCATTGGTGTGCGCATAGTTGGCGAGTAAACTCCACGTGTTGTTTGGCCGCCAAGTGATGTCTGTATCAAACCCACGTGAACGTTGCTCTCCTGTAGGAGTTGCAGGAAAGCCAACAGCCACATTGGTTCTATCAATGTGAAATAATGCGGCTTGCCCTGTTAGTTCACTATTCACATCAAACTTCACGCCAATTTCTTTACTACGTGATTCTGCTGGAGCAGGCTTCACATTGGGTGCAAAAATTGAGAATGACTGACCACGCATACCTTCAGCGTAGTTAGCAAATACTGAAAAACTATCGTTCACATCAAACACGCCGCCGATGCGTGCCAACAATTTGTTTTTATCAGTTTTAGTGCTTGTGGCCGAGGTCAGCTCATCGTAATTTACGCCTACATGCGCTTGCCTTAAGGCTGCAAGTAAATGAAAGCGGTCATAAATGGTGCTTTGTAATTGCACATAAGCACCGTAAGTTGTATTTTTAATTACCGCATCTGTCAAACTAGTAAACGCAGATGTGGGCGGATTAACATAAGCTGTTGCAAATACAGGGTTTGATATATCCACCAAATTAGGTGGAGCAAAACCGAAAAATACTAAAAAGGCATCGGTATTCATCGTGCCTTTGTCTTTCACTTCAGTATAGTCAGCACCCACGATGACTGTGTTTTTTGTAGCCCCTAAGTCAAATTTAGCCGTGGTGTTGAGCAACACACTTTGTTCTTTTTGCGTCTGAAACATATTCGTGTCAGATAACATCCAAATTGAAGGTGGTATATCAGGTGTATTTTGTGAAAGAAGTTGCGCCTTTTCATCAAATTTTGATTCTGAGTAACGTGCTTTGGCATTAAATGACCACGTATCATTAAACTTGTGGTCTAAACTTGCCCATAAGCCATTAAATTTAGACGTACTGTCAGGGATGTCTTTATTACCTATGAATAAATCTGATTTTATTTTAAACGCACCCGTTAATGTACCCACCGCAGGCAAGCCTTGATATTCTTGTTGTGACCAACGCGATGCTTTACCTTGTAGCGTAAAAATGGTGTCTTTATTATTGGTAAACGTAAGTGATGGGTTAATATTATAACGCCTTTGGTCAATCACATCAATATTATTTTTAGCCTTGGTGTATTCACCCGTCACGCGAAAAAGCATGTTTTCTGTGAGCGGTTGATTGACGTCAAAAAAGGGCTGTACAAAACTATCTGTTCCAACCTTCATGCCAAGCTCACCAAAAGCTTTTGCTTGTGGTAATTTAGAGTTGATATTCACCACACCACCTACTGGTGTACCCGCACCGCCACTGTATAAAATAGCATTCGCACCCTTTAACACTTCAATTTTATCAATATTAACTAAGCTTTCACGGTCACCAGAATTGTAATATTGAGAAAAACCATCCACCAATTGCTCCGCCGCAAAGCCTCTGATTCTTGTGGTTTCAAAAGCTGGGCTTGAAAACTCATCATTCGTCACCACACCGCTCACGTTTTTAAGCGTTTCGCCTACTGTTATATTTTGTTGATCATCTATCAGCTGACGCGGAATAACCTGCATAGACTGTGGAATTTGCCTAATTGGCGTATCGGTTCTAGTTGCCGAGCTAGAGTTTTTCACGGTATAACCCATATCTGGCGTGGCGCGTATTTGCACTGGTGCTAATTCTGTTGTCGCCTCGCTATGAACCTGCGCCGCAGGTTCTTCAGCATAAACTACTTGATTAAGTGCCAATGTCAGCAAGCTTAGTGCAAACAAGGTGTGGTTGTGAGTGTGTTTTGATTGTTTAACGCGGCGCATTTTGGCTTATCCTTGAATGAAAATTTCACGCAAGATTATATAAGCCTATGTAATCAAAAGAAATGTGACAAATTGTCGCACTTCAATGAGTGCGACATTGCTATTAACAATTAATCATGGCTAATGCCAAAAACATCCAAATAACAAGTGTAAGTGCTGGTAATCATCACAGGCACCACCACTAGCAAACCTAAACCAAGCGGAATAATCGCAATGATAGATAAGCCCAAAAAGATCAGGGCATACACACTGACTGGAATGATATTGTGTAAAACGGCCATAAAACTCATTTTCATGGCTTCAAATGCGGTTAGATTATGCAAGCGCACTAGCAATGGCGCAAACCAATACGCCATGAGTACGGGGATGAGTAAAAGCATGGCAAAAAATACTGAAGGTTTCATCGCGTTAGCGGCTTGCGTTGGTGTGAGCTCTTGCCCTTTTACCATCAACTCGATGGTTTCCTTATCTATATTCATCACAACAAATACAGAAACCAATATAAGAGCCACCAAATAAAACCCGCCTACCGAAATGAGCTGCGCGGTGTTTTTCTTAAAGCCTGCGAATAAGTGATTGATTTCTAGCTCTTGGTGCTGCATTACCGCCGCGCAGCCTATCATCATGCCCGCAGCAAATACTGGCGCGGCAAGCGCGCCAAACACCGTGCCAAATAGCGGAATCATTGAAAGCGGTATAACAATTGCCAAATAAATAATGAATAAAATAATCCACATGGCTGGGTAAGCTTTGAATATCTGAAAACCGCTCACAATCCAACGCCAAGCATGGCTTGCTGGTACTTGCTTGATTTGTAAGGGTTTTGTGGTTAAGTCTTCTGTCATGGTATTGTTCCTAATTCAGTTCATTCAGCTGTAGGTCGGGTTTGAACCCGACTTCTCGGACTAAGCCAGCATTTGGCTTCCCTAATTTACTAAGCCGCTAAAGTGGCAAGTAAGGTGTGAAAGTCCGAACTACACGCCATTATTTACGCTCCGCACGCAATTTTAATATTTTTTTAAAATGATTAGGGTCTTTTGCATGCGTTAATTCACCCGCATGCGGAAAAATTTGGTCATGCAAACGCGATAGCCAAAAGCGCAAAGCGGCAATACGCAACAAGCCAGCCCAAGCGTCGCGCTCTGCTTCGCTTAGCGGCCGTACAGCTTGATACGTGGTTAGCATGGCGTTTAATCTAGCTTCATCTAAACTGCCGTCAGCCGCCACACACCAATCATTCACGGCAATTGCTAAGTCATACGCCAGCACATCGTGGCAGGCATAATAAAAATCAATAAATCCACCAATTTTATCGCCATCAAACAGCACATTATCGCGGAATAAATCTGCGTGGATTACGCCCCTTGGCAGTTTCGAAGTGTCAAATGCGGCTTGAAACGCCATGGTTGCCTGCAGTAATTGTTGCTCTGCCGCTGGTAAATGCGGCATCACTAGCGTAGCAGTTTTTGTGCGCCACTCTGAACCGCGTTGATTATGACTGTCATGCTGAGGAAATTGCGCTTCAAACGATTGCCCTACAAGGTGCATATTGGCTAGCACGCGACCAACTTCAGCACACTGAGCAGCATTTGGCGCTTCAATATCCTGACCACTCAAACAGCTCACCAAGGCCGCGGGCTTACCATTCAACACATGTAAACAACCACCTTTTTTATCGGCAATCGGGCGTGGGCAGGGTATACCGTGCGCCGCTAAATGGCTCATTAAATCAATAAAATAAGGTAAGTCGTCCATCGCATTTTGCTCAAACAAAGTAAGCACATACTTAGTTTGAACGCCGCTATTTTCTTGGATTGTCACAAAAAAATTGGTGTTAGTAATGCCTGCTGAAATGCCTTTTAATTCCACAAGTTCGCCAATTGCGTAATCTTGTAGCCAAGCTTGTAATTGTTGTGTGCTAACCGAGGTAAATACAGACATAAATTAGAGGTAATCGATAGGTTGAATATTGCAAATTAAAACAATAAAGAGGGTGATGAACCCTCTTTTAATTCGTTGTGAAATTAAAACCTAAATAATGTCCACTTAGGAATACTCATGGGTTGATTGGGGCCATCCATTAACCAACCGCCATCTTGATCCTCTTTGTGCATGTAATAAGGTACGCCGTGCGCTGGAGTCACTTTCATCATATAAAGTTGGCCGTTTACGCGGTATTCTTCAATGGTTTCACCATGTTTTTTGGTAATGGTAATTTGCGGCTCATCAGCATTGCTGTCTTGCGTAATGACTGGTGGCGTAAATTCTTCAAGCGGCACGGCGTCTGCTGGTGTAGGTGTTGGTTTCGGCGCTTCGGCCATTGCCACCAAAGGTAGCGCCACTGTCGCCAACAAGCCAATTAAATTCTGATAGATTTTACGCATAGCAAACACCTGCTTTCTAAAGTTGATTCAACCGAATTGAACGTAGATTTATTTTAACAAATTACGCAGGTTTAATCTTGTGTTTATAGAAATAAACAGCTCCTAAAACACAGTGCTACAAGTAAAGCTGCACGCGCTCTTCTTCGGCAGATAATTTAAAGCCGCGTGTTTCGTAATGTTTGAAAATCGCTTCAACAATCTGCTTTGGCTCATCTATCATTTGGATTAAATCTAAGTCTTCAATCGCAATCATTTTCTCATTCACCAATGTAGTTTTAATCCATTCAACCAAACCACGCCAAAATGGCTCGCACACTAAAATAATCGGTATTTTTACAGTTTTACCCGTTTGCACCAGCGTAATTGCTTCCATCACTTCATCCAGCGTGCCAAAACCGCCAGGCATCACCACATAAGCGCTGGCGTATTTAACAAACATCACTTTACGCATAAAAAAGTGTTTAAAATTTTGGCTAATATCTTGATACGGATTATTCGTTTGCTCATGCGGCAACTCAATATTCAAGCCGATGCTGGGCGCTTTTCCTGCAAAAGCGCCTTTGTTGGCGGCCTCCATAATGCCTGGCCCGCCGCCTGAAATCACACTAAAACCCGCGTCGCTCAGCAAGCGTGCAATTTCTTCAGTCAGCTTGTAATAAGGGTGGTCGACTGGCGTGCGCGCACTGCCAAAAATTGAAACCGCAGGCGTAATTTCTTTAAGCCGTTCGGTCGCGTCCACAAATTCTGCCATAATCTCAAAAGCATGCCATGACTCATGGCCAGATTGACGATGCCCCAATTCATCAGGGTCAGTGGTTTTTGGAATTTTTTTTACAATAGACATTATCTCGCCTTCTTTAATTTAAGCTAAAAATTCAAAGGTTTAAGTGAGGCTAGGCGCAAAACTTTTTTAAGGCGTGCCGCATATGGTTTATTATGCAAACGGCTTTAAAAAGTTGGCAACAACGCATCACGACAACCTTTGGATTTTTATATGAAAACTTTGTTATTAGTGGATGGCTCATCATACCTTTACCGCGCTTTTCACGCCATGCCCGACTTGCGCAATAGTCAAAATGAGCCTACAGGCGCGATTCAGGGCGTATTGAACATGTTACGCCGTTTGCACAAAGATTACCCGAGTGATTATAGCGCGTGTGTTTTTGATGCAAAAGGCAAAACTTTTCGCGATGACATTTACCCAGAATATAAAGCCAACCGCGCCAGCATGCCCGATGATTTACGCGCGCAAATTGAGCCGCTGCATGAGGCCATTAAAGCCATGGGCTGGCCGCTGATTGTGGAAAACGGCGTTGAGGCAGACGATGTGATTGGCGCACTCGCCAAACAAGCCGAGCGCGAAGGTGTGCGTACCATTATCAGCACAGGCGATAAAGATATTACGCAGTTGGTGAACGAGCATATTACCGTGGTGAACACCATGCGCGATGCGTTTAGGCGCGTGGATGACGTGCTAGACATTGCAGGTGTTGAAAAGAAATTTGGCATTCCGCCGCGCTTAATTATTGATTATTTAGTGCTGGTTGGTGACACCTCAGACAACGTGCCTGGCGTTGAAAAAGTGGGGCCAAAAACCGCAGTAAAATGGCTCACGCAATATGGCTCGCTTAATAATATCGTCGCCAATGCCGAGCATATTACAGGCGTGGTGGGTGAAAATTTACGCAAAGCACTCCCTTGGCTACCCACCGCGCGGGAGCTCATTACCATCCGTTGTGATGTCGGCATTCAGGAAAACTTAAGCGACCTTGCGCCGCAAGCGATTGATAAAGCTAAATTGGCAGAATTATTTGACCGCTTTGAGTTTAAAAGCTGGCGGCGTGAGTTAGATAATATGCCGAATAATATGCAAAATAGTGCGCATAATGTAGAAAAAACACCTGCCCTGCAAGCCCCTGATTTTAATAAACAAGCCCATGCGCCTTCCAGAGCATCTGTTTCAGATGATTTATTTGCCCCAAAACCATATGAAGCTAACACCAACCGAAACTTTGAAACCATTTTAAGCAACGAACAATTAGATACTTGGCTAGCAAAATTAAAAGCAGCAGAACTCATTTGCTTTGATACCGAAACCACCTCACTAGACCCAATGACTGCCAAAATAGTTGGCATGTCATTCAGCGTAGAAGCGGGTAGCGCTGCGTATTTACCCCTCAAACACGATTATTTTGACGCGCCAGACCAGCTGAATTTTGCTGAAACTTTAGCCAAAATTAAACCAATTTTAGAAAATACCAATATTAAAAAAGTCGGCCAAAACCTGAAGTATGATTGCCACGTGTTAGCTAATCACGGCATCGCATTAAATGGCATCGCACACGACACCATGCTGCAATCTTACGTGTTTGAAAGCCATAAAACGCACGGCATGGATGCACTCGCAGAACGGCACTTAGGCTTGCAAACCATTCATTTTGAAGACGTAGCAGGCAAAGGCGCCAAACAAGTTGGCTTTAACCAAGTGACGGTAGAAGTTGCCGCCGAATACGCGGCTGAAGATGCCGATATTACCCTGCAATTGCACGAAGCCATGTACCCACAAATCGCCGCAGATGCCAAGCTAGACTTCATTTATAGCCAAATTGAAATGCCAAGTTCAGCGTGTTTATTCACCATAGAGCGCAATGGCGTGCTCATTGATTCTGCCATGTTGCACGCGCAAAGCAACGAAATTGGCTTAAAACTAATCGCGCTAGAAAATCAAGCCTACGAACTGGCAGGCCAGCCTTTTAACCTAGCCTCGCCCAAACAATTGCAAGAAATTTTGTTTGATAAACTCGGCATAAAACCCACCAAAAAAACACCTTCTGGCGCGCCAAGTACCGATGAAGACGTGCTACAAGAACTCGCGCTAGACCACCCATTACCCAAAGTTTTGTTGGAATATCGCGGCTTGGCCAAACTAAAATCCACCTACACCGACAAGCTGCCAAAAATGATAAACGCCGCCACAGGCCGCGTGCACACTAGCTACAACCAAGCCGTGGCGATTACTGGCAGGCTGGCGAGTAGCGACCCCAACTTACAAAACATTCCTGTAAGAAGTGTTGAAGGTCGCCGCATCCGCGAAGCGTTTATTGCGCCACAAGGCAGCCATATTGTTTCAGCCGATTACTCACAAATCGAGCTACGCATCATGGCGCATTTATCGCAAGATGCAGGCATGCTACAGGCCTTCGCCAATAATGAAGACATTCACCGCCACACAGCGGCTGAAGTGTTTGGTGTAGAGCGCGATAATGTAGATAATGAGCAGCGCCGCTACGCCAAAGTGATTAACTTCGGCCTAATTTACGGCATGAGCGCGTTCGGCCTTGCGCAAAACCTCAACATAGAACGCAGCGCCGCCGCCAGCTACATAGAACGCTACTTCGCCCGCTACCCAGGCGTGCGCGAATACATGCAAAACACCCGCGAAATCGCCAAACAAAAAGGCTATGTAGAAACCTACTTCGGCCGCCGATTATGGGTACCAGAAATCAACAGCGCCAACGGCCAACGCCGTGCAGGTGCCGAACGCGCCGCCATCAACGCACCCATGCAAGGCACTGCGGCAGACTTGATTAAACTCGCCATGATTGCGGTGGATAAATGGCTGAAAACAGAGAAACTTGCAACAAAACTCATTATGCAAGTGCATGATGAACTGGTGCTTGAAGTGCCTGATACTGAGCTGGAGTTAGTAAAAGCCAAACTGCCAGCGTTGATGCAGAATGTGGCGAAGTTGGATGTGCCGTTGCTGGCTGAAGTGGGCGTGGGGAGTAATTGGGAAGGGGCGCATTAGCATGAATTTTAAAGAAGAATTTGCAGCAGTAGACTTGATTCTAGAGTCTAAACTTGAAACTCGTGGTGTTGACGCATTTGCACTTTCACTAATTAAATCAGAGCGCCAGATGCGGCGATTATTTACACATTTAGTTTTTCAATCAAAAGCCTTCAATACAGCTGATATTAATGCACTTAAAAATACTCTTGCAAAAAATCCCAAAGTTTACTTCAAGGAGTTAGAAATTGGCTTCAATCATATATCTAAATTTTCCACGATAGATTTAATTGGTGAAGAATACACAAGCTTAAATAAAGATCTTGAAAAATCGAAAAAGTATCGAAATAAAATTTTTCATGGTCAATTAACAGACCAAAATCTAAGTAGAGATGACTTGTTGAAATTAGTAAAAAACATAAGGCGATGGTGCGAGTTACTCGCAACCAACTCACTAGATAAAATTGGTTATGATGGATTTATTCGTAATTCATTCCAAAAATCCAAAGGAAAAATATACCAAGATATACTTAAATATGAATTTTCATCAGTTGTTGATTATAAAGTGTTTATCAATACTAAAATGGTTAGCAATCTAAAGAAGAAACTTAACGCCGAGTAGAATTAGCAATTGCACAGCTGTGAAGAAATTTAAAACTTACAGTTCAAAATGGATTCCCGTTTTCACGGGAATGACAGCGTAGGTGATAGTTTCTTACTTTGTGCATTTTCCCCAACTTATGTCCAAACAAATTGAAAATCGAGCCTATAAGAAAATGTAACGCTTAACGCTGCAATTATTTTATTGCTACAATCTACCAACCCCGTCATCCTCGCGAAAGCGGGGATCCATTTTGAAGTTAGCACTTAATGAAACAACCTTGCGTTTATATTCTAAGTAACCAAGCACGCGGCACTTTGTACATTGGTGTCACAAGCGATTTAATTCAACGCATCTGGCAACATAAACAAGATTTAGTGGATGGTTTTAGCCAACAACATCAACTACATCACTTGGTGTATTTTGAAATGTGCGAAGATATGCTAACGGCAATCTCCCGTGAAAAACAACTTAAAAAGTGGAATCGCGCGTGGAAGATTGAATTAATTGAAAGCGTAAATATTGATTGGCGCGATTTGTATTTAGATTTGGTTGGTAGTTAAAGTCAAAATGGATCCCCGCGTTCGCGAGGATGACGGGACTTTAAAAGTGGGTAAAATAATAGATTAGGTGATACATAAACTAAATATGCAAAACTTTGGCATTTACATCATCGGCGATGAAATTCTCTCTGGCAAGCGCCAAGACAAACACTTAAGTAAAGCCATTGAATTACTCTCTGCGCGCGGCTTGCAGTTGGCTTGGGCGAGTTATTTGGGGGATATTCCTGCACAAATTACTGCTTCGCTCAAAGCTAGCATGGAACGCAATCAACAAAATAGCGATATTGTATTTAGCTTTGGCGGTATAGGCGCAACGCCTGATGATTTTACGCGCCAATGTGCGGCAGATGCGGCTGGCGTGCCGTTAGCGCGTCATGCGGGCGCGGTGGCGAATATTGAGGCGCAATATGGAGAAGGCGCTTACCCTAAGCGTGTGTTGATGGCAGATTTTCCGCAAGGTGCGGCGCTAATACCTAACCCTGTCAATCGCGTGGCGGGTTTTAGTATTCATCAGCATTATTTTGTGCCTGGTTTTCCTGAAATGGCGCACCCGATGATGGAATGGGTGCTAGATACGCATTACGCGCATTTATTTCATCAAACTAAATATTTAGAGCAATCTATCATCGTGGAAAGCGGCGTTGAAAGCCGTTTGATTGATTTAATGAACACAGTGATTACAGAGTTTGATGTAAAAGTATTTAGCCTGCCCAAATTAAAACCTAACCCGCATGTGGAGTTAGGCGCAAAAGGCGCGCCAGATAAGGTGTTGCAGGCAATGGTGGCGTTAAAAGCTGGGGTTAAAGATTTAGGTTTTACTTGGCGCGATTTTACGGCTTCGTAATTTAGATAAAACAAACAACTAATGAATTGCAAACCCAACTGTGGCGCGTGCTGCACTGCGCCTTCTATTAACAGCCCGATACCTGGCATGCCAAACGGCAAGCCAGCGGGTGTGCCTTGCATTCAACTATTAGATGATTTTCGTTGTGCGATTATTGGTCAACCTGAGCGGCCTGCTTTTTGTGCAAGCTTGCAACCGAGCGAGGAAATGTGCGGCGGCGAAGGTATTGAAAATCAAAAGGAGTATGCAATCAACTGGTTAAGCAACTTAGAACGCTTAACCAAGCCGAGTTAAAGTGACATCGTAGATTCGTTAGTTTCACGCATGCAAAATACTGCGATAAAACTCACCAGCGCCATGGCAGAAACGTAATAACCCACCCAACCCAAGCCGCCCTTTTCTACCAATAATTGCGAAACAAATGGCGCGGTTGAAGCGCCTAAAATACCGCCTAAGTTATACGCCAAGCCAGCGCCTGTGTAGCGCACCGCTACAGGAAACTGCTCAGGCAAAAACGCGCCCATTGGAGCAAAAGTCGCGCCCATTAACAATAAGGCAATTGATAAAAATAGGGTGATTTGTAAATTTGAGCCGCTCGCCAGCAGTGGGCTTAAAGCAAAGCCAGCCAAAATTGCCAAAAAGCAGCCAACTAATAACACTGGTTTACGGCCAAATTTATCGCTCAAACTGGCTGAAATTGGCGTGATGACTGCCATAAAAATCACCGCAATGCAGAGCATTTGCAAAAAATCTGCACGTGGAATATGCAAAGTTTTTGTGCCATAGCTTAAACAAAAAACCGTGGCGGTGTAAAACAAGTTGTAGCACACCGTCATGGCCAGCGCGCCCAACAAAACTGGCCGCAGGTGCCCTATCAATAAGGGTTTCAGCGGTGTTTTGTGCGTATGGTGCGCGGCTAGCACTTTGGCAAAAGCGGGTGTTTCTGCCAATTTAAAGCGCACATATAAACCCACCAGCACCAACAAAGCGCTGGCGAAAAACGGAATGCGCCAACCCCAAGCTTTAAACTCAGCATCACTTAAATACAAAGTGAGCGCCAAAAAACTTAAAGTGGCAAGCAAAAAGCCAACTGACGGCCCAAGCTGTGGAAACATGCCGAACCAGCCGCGTTTACCTGCGGGCGCATTTTCAGTAGCCAGCAAAGCCGCGCCGCCCCACTCGCCACCTAGCCCTAAACCTTGGCCAAATCGCAACACACAAAGCAGCACGGCTGCCCAGGTGCCCAGCGTGTCGTAACCTGGCAAGAAGCCAATTAGCAAGGTTGAAATGCCCATCACTAGCAATGATGCGGCGAGCGTGGCTTTGCGACCTATGCGATCACCAAAATGACCAAAAATAATTGCCCCAAGCGGCCGCGCAATAAAGGCAATGCCGAAGGTGAGAAAAGCATTCAAAGCTTGCGCGGCTGAGTCGCTTGCAGGAAAAAACACCTGCCCAATCACCAATGCAGATGCCATTGCGTAAATATAAAAATCGTAAAACTCAATCGCCGTGCCAATAAAACTGGCAAAGGCGATATGCGTGGTGGATGGTGATGTTTTTGTGTTCAAAATTAAGCTTTCAATTGCCGCATTTAATTGTTAGGTGCATCCATTATACAAACTTTTATTTTTATACGAATTTAAGTAGCGATTTAAGTTTTCTGAGACTTCATTTGCGTATAAAATAGGCAACTTGGCGTAAATAACGCAAAAACGAATAAAAGCACCCAAATATTACAATGCAAATCGGCAACCATATTTTAAAAAACAACCTCATCGTCGCCCCTATGGCTGGCGTGACGGATAGGCCTTTCCGCCAGCTTTGCAAAAAAATGGGTGCTGGGTTGGCTGTTTCTGAAATGGTAACGTCTAATTCTCTACTATACGGTAGCGAAAAAACTTTGCGCCGTGCGAATCACGTGGGTGAAGTTGACCCGATTTCAGTGCAAATTGCAGGCGCTGACCCTCAAATGATGGCAGATGCAGCGCGGCATAATGTGGATAACGGCGCGCAGATTATTGACATTAACATGGGTTGCCCTGCTAAAAAAATATGCAACGTAATGGCAGGTTCTGCGCTACTTAAAGATGAGCCATTGGTCGCGCAAATTTTGCGTGCGGTGGTGAATGCTGTGGATGTGCCAGTCACTTTAAAAATTCGTACAGGTTGGGATAAAAACAATCGCAATGCTGTACAAATTGCCAAAATGGCTGAAGACTTAGGTGTGCAGGCACTTGCCATGCACGGCCGCACGCGCGCTTGTTTGTACATGGGCGATGCCGAATATGACACGATTGCCGCAGTGAAACAGGCGATTAAAATTCCACTCATTGCCAACGGCGACATTACCACGCCAGAAAAAGCCAAATTTGTGCTGGAATACACAGGCGCAGATGCCGTAATGATAGGCCGCGCCGCGCAAGGCAGGCCGTGGATTTTTCGTGAGATTGAGCATTTTATTAAAACAGGCGAGCATTTACCCGCGCCTGAAGTCAGTGAAATTCGCACGGTAATGCTTGAGCATCTACATGATTTATATGATTTTTATGGCGAGCTCACAGGCATGCGTATGGCGCGTAAGCATATTTCTTGGTACACCAAGGGTTTAAAAGATTCTGCAACCTTTCGCCACAATATGAATACTTTACAAACCATTCCACTGCAACTTTCGGCGATTGATGAATTTTTTGATCATTTACAAAGTCGTGACCACCGTTTGCAATATGATGAATCTAACTCACAAGCACTTGAGGCCGCATAATGAATAAATGCGAGCTTGCTAACAGCGTAAAATCATCACTAGATCAATACTTTAAAGACCTAGATGGCGAGCCGCCACACGCTTTATACGACATGGTATTAAGCTGCATTGAAAAGCCACTTTTAGAATACATTATGCAGCACGTAAGCGGCAACCAAAGCAAAGCGGCCGAAATTTTAGACATCAACCGCAACACCTTGCGCAAAAAACTTCAGCAACACAATATTGAATAATTTTTAGCAACCTACTTTATACCAATTCACTTTTTAGAGTTTTCACATGGCAACTATTAAACGTGCGCTCATCAGCGTTTCAGACAAATCTGGCATTTTAGAATTAGCAACCGCGCTTACTAAACTCAATATTGAAATATTATCTACAGGCGGCACCGCGAAACTGTTTCGCGATAACAATATCCCTGTGATTGAAGTGAGCGACTACACAGGCTTTACCGAAATGCTAGATGGCCGCGTGAAAACGCTACACCCAAAAGTGCACGGCGGCATTTTGGGCAGACGCGATTTACCTGAGCATGTGGCGGCGATGAAAGCGGCTGATATTCCGAATATTGACATGGTAGTGGTGAATTTATATCCATTTGAAGCGACCGTTGCCAAGCCAAATTGCACGCTTGAAGATGCCATTGAAAACATAGATATTGGCGGTCCAGCCATGGTGCGCAGTGCCGCAAAAAACTGGAAAGACGTTGCGGTACTCACCGACGCCAGCCAATATGCAGGCGTAATTAGCGAGCTGCAAAGCACAGGCGGAGCAGTTGCTGAAGCCACGACGTTTGAACTTTCTGTTGCCGCGTTCAACCGTGTATCGCAATACGATGCTGCCATTAGCAACTATTTATCTGCCATTGATTACGCAGCCAGCATGGCAAGCAACAAACCTGTATCGTTGCAATTTCCCGCGCAAAGCAACACCAATTTTATTAAAGTGCAAGATTTACGCTACGGTGAAAATCCGCATCAACAAGCAGCTTTTTATCGCGATTTATACCCCGCGCCTGGATCACTGGTGACTGCGCAACAATTGCAAGGCAAAGAATTAAGCTTTAACAATATTGCAGATGGTGATGCAGCCTGGGAAGCCGTTAAATCATTTGATTCAACGGCATGCGTGATTGTAAAACACGCTAACCCTTGCGGCGTAGCATTGGGTGATACGGCACTTGAAGCCTACTCAAAAGCTTTCCAAACTGACCCAAGCAGTGCCTTTGGCGGCATTATCGCGTTTAACACAACCGTTGATAAAGCTGTAGCTGAAGCGGTAAGCAAGCAATTTGTTGAAGTGCTGATTGCACCAGATTACACCACAGAAGCATTGGCAATTTTTGCTGCAAAAGCGAATGTTCGCGTGCTTAAAATTGCATTACCAACTGGCGGAATAACAGCTTGGGAACAAGGCCGCAACTCACATGAAAGCAAACGTGTAAGTTCTGGCATCCTCATCCAAACAGCTGACAACCACGAAATTAGCCAATCTGATTTAAAAGTTATCAGCAAAAAACAGCCTACGCCACAACAAATGGCCGATATGCTATTTGCTTGGCGCGTGGCGAAATATGTGAAATCTAACGCGATTGTTTTCTGCGGCAACGAAATGACGCTGGGCGTTGGTGCAGGCCAAATGAGCCGTATTGATAGCACCAAAATCGCCATCATTAAAGCGCAAAATGCAGGGTTGAGCTTGCAAAATTCAGTGGTTGCGTCAGATGCATTCTTCCCGTTCCGCGATGGCATTGACGCACTAGCTGAAGCAGGCGCAAGCTGCGTGATTCACCCAGGCGGCAGCATGCGCGATGAAGAAGTCATCAACGCCGCCGATGAGCACGGCTTGGTGATGGTCACAACTGGCATTCGGCATTTTAGGCATTAACTCTTAAGGATAAATTATGCTAAACAATTTACACATTAAAAATTTCCGCATGTTGGAAGACTTGGAAATCCCGAAACTTGGACGCGTGAATTTAATTGTTGGTAAGAACAATAGTGGCAAAAGCACAGTACTGGAAGCAATTAGAATTTTTGCTGGGAAAGCTAACTCTAGTTTACTTAGAGAAATTATTTTAGGTCATGACGAGTCATTCAGCTTTGAATCTGAAGTAAATTCTAGCGGCCAACAAATACTAACTTGGGCATCAATCAGGCATCTATTTAATAATAGACGATTACCAACGGATGAAAAAAATGGCATTGTAATTGGTAGTGAGAAAAATTTAACGATTGATTACGTCTATTACTATATAGAAACTAAAGAAGTTGTTGATGAAAATGGAGATGTTGATGTAATTAGAAAAAGGATTTTTGTCCCCCAAGCTGATTTAAAAAGAATTTCGGAAACTGAGAATCCTATTCCAGCTATCAGGATTAGAAATGGCATCAGAACTTCCGTCTTTGATTTAAATGATGAAATTGAAGTGACACGTAGCTCCCCATTTTTCCAGAGATCATCAGCTAAAGAAATCACTAATTGTAGCCATGTACCTACAGACTTCTTAAATGCTGAAGCACTGGCAAATTTGTGGGATAAAATCGCTTTAAGTCCTAAAGAAGATCAGGTTATTCAAGCATTACAAATAATTGATGGGCATTTAGATCGTTTAACATTTGTCGAGGACATAAATAGTCCGCCAAGCCGCAATAAAAACAGGCTTGCAATAGTAAAGTTAAACAATAGTGATGAGAGAATCCCTTTAAACAGTATGGGCGACGGAATGTTTCGTATTTTGCAACTTGTACTATCAGTCTTTCCTGCAAAGGATGGCATCTTATTGATTGATGAGTTTGAAAACGGCCTGCATTTCAGCGTTCAAGAGGAAGTTTGGCGCATTATCTTCAAGTTGGCTGAAGAGCTAAACATTCAAGTATTTGCAACAACCCATAGCTGGGATTGTATTGAGAGTTTTACAAAAGTTGCAATTGAAAACAAGAAAGAAGATGGAGTGCTACTCAAAGTGTCAAAGAGCAAGCTAACTAGCGATAATGGCAAAGTTATTGCAACGGTTTACGATGAGTCTGAGCTAAAAACCATTACTGCATCTGACCTTGAGGTTAGATAATGACTGTCAATTTATTGTACGTTGAAGGTCGTGATGACCGCGATTTTCATCAAAGCTTCTGCAAAATTGTCGGTCTAAAAGATGTAGAAGTAAAAATTATCACACCAGTTGATTTGGATGCTGACTCAGGTGATGGCTGGAGTAATTTAATTAACAATTTACCTATATTACTCAAGCAAATAAATGCTGGGAGCATTGATAAACTTGGTTTAATTTTAGATGCGGACTTCCCACCAGATGATTCTGGTGGTTTTATAGAGAGATATACTTTAGTTACATCAAAACTCAATGAGTTTGGCTACAACATTCCTGTAAAACCTAATAACAATAAAGGTGAAATATTTTCTCATCCTGATAACTTGCCAAGCATTGGTTTATGGATAATGCCTAATCATAAAGATGACGGCATGCTTGAGAATTTCATTGAGTCACTAGTCACTCATGAAAACCAATTATCTCTTTTAGCATATGCAGATAAATCAATCAAAAATCTACCTATCACTTTATTCAACCAAAAGTTGCATTCCACTAAAGCCAAAATTTTCTCATGGCGAGCTTGGCAAAAGAGACCTGGACTCCCTCTAAACAGCGCTCTAAATAAAGGTATTTTAGATAGGACGAAAGCTTCTAATTTTGAAAAATGGTTGAATAGTGTCTTTAATTAACGTAATTAACTTGAAGTCAGAACTTACGGCTTCTAAGGGTAGATAGGAAATATAAAATAATGAAAGTTATGGTAATCGGCAGTGGCGGACGCGAGCATGCACTGGCTTGGAAAATCACTCAAAATAAAGAAGTGAGCCGCGTGTATGTGGCGCCAGGTAACGCTGGCACGGCTACAAACCCTGATATGCTAAACGTGCCAATTTCTAGCGTGGCAGATTTACTAGAGTTTGCGCAAAAAGAGCAAATTCACCTGACAATTGTCGGCCCTGAAGCGCCGCTAAGCCAAGGCGTGGTGGATGCTTTTCGTGCGGCGGGGCTAAAGATTTTTGGCCCAACTAAAGCGGCCGCGCAGTTAGAATCTAGCAAAGATTTTGCCAAGTCGTTTATGGTGCGCCACAACATTCCAACCGCGGCTTATGCTACGTTTGCCGATGCGCAAAAAGCCCATGATTATGTGAACCAGCAAGGCGCGCCAATTGTGATTAAGGCAGATGGTTTGGCGGCCGGCAAAGGCGTGGTAGTTGCCATGAATTTGGATGAAGCTCACGCGGCGATTGATGCGATGTTATCTGACAACAAACTTGGCGACGCTGGTGCGCGCGTAGTAATTGAAGAGTTTTTAACGGGCGAAGAAGCCAGCTTTATTGTTATGGTGGATGGTAAAAATATTTTGGCACTCGCTACCAGCCAAGACCACAAACGCTTGCTTGACGCAGACCAAGGCCCAAATACGGGTGGCATGGGTGCTTATTCTCCTGCACCATGCGTAACGCCAGAAATTCACGCCCGCGCACTGCGCGAGGTGATTCGCCCTACCGTTGAAGGCATGGCGAAAGATGGCATTCCTTACACTGGCTTTTTATATGCCGGCTTGATGATTTCACCCAATGGCAGCCTCAAAACTTTAGAATTTAATTGCCGCATGGGCGACCCTGAAACGCAGCCGATTATGATGCGTTTGAAGTCTGATTTTGTCGCACTAGCCGAACATGCGGTTGCTGGCACTTTAAATTTAGCCGAGGCTGAATGGGATAGACGCTATGCATTGGGCGTAGTGATGGCATCGCACAACTACCCAGACACACCAAGATTAGGCGACGAAATCACTGGTTTACCCAAACATTTAGAAGATGCGCATGTTTTTCATGCAGGCACAACATTAAAAGACGGCAAAGTATTAACTAGCGGCGGTCGCGTACTGTGCGTAACCGCGCTTGGCGAAACGGTAAAATTTGCCCAACAACAAGCGTATCGAATTATTGAAGATATTAAGTTTGATGGTGCGCAATACCGCACCGATATTGGCTACAGAGCCATTAAAGGTTAAAACATGAACACCCAAGACGTATATAATTATTTGCAAAGTCTTCAGGCTAAAATTGTAGAAGCCGTAGAACTGGTGGACGGAAAAACCTTTCTACAAGATAGCTGGCAACGCCCCGAAGGCGGCGGCGGTAACTCGTGCTTGCTTGAAGAAGGCAATGTGTTTGAGCGTGCTGGCGTAGGTTTTTCACACGTTTTAGGCACTAAATTGCCGCCCGCAGCCAGCGTAGCTCACCCCGAGGCGGCAGGTCGCCCTTGGGAGGCAATGGGCGTTTCTTTGGTATTTCATCCGCGCAATCCCTATGTGCCGACTGTGCATATGAATGTGCGCTTTTTTATTGCCAAAGCTCAAAATGACACTGAGCAAGATATTTGGTGGTTTGGCGGCGGCATGGATTTAACTCCATATTACGGCTTTGCCGAAGATGCCGAACATTTTCACCGCACCAATAAAACCGCTTTAGATGCGTTTGATACGAGCTTTTACCCAAAATTTAAAAAAGAATGCGATGAATACTTTTATTTAAAACATCGTAAAGAGCCGCGCGGCATTGGCGGTATTTTTTATGATGACTTTAATGCACTGGGCTTTGAGCGTACTTTTGACCTTCACCGTGCCGTGGGTGGTGCATTCTTACAAGCCTATTTGCCAATTGTGCAACGCCGTAAAGACACGCCTTATGGCGAACGTGAGCGTGATTTTCAAGCGTATCGCCGTGGCCGCTACGTAGAATTTAATTTAATTTATGACCGTGGCACGATTTTTGGTTTGCAATCTAACGGGCGCACAGAGTCAATTTTGCTATCAATGCCGCCAATTGTGAAATGGCGTTATGACTGGAAACCAGAAGCAGGTAGTGCAGAAGCTAAACTTTATACAGATTTTTTAATTGATAAAAACTGGCTTTCAATTTCTTAACCCGCACATTTATTAGCCATGAATACTCAAGTTTCATCATACACAAAAGCGCAAGCGCAGGATTTACTGCATTTTATTGATGCTAGCCCAAGCCCGTGGCATGCGGTAAATACAGTTGAACAGCGTTTACTAAAGCAAGGTTTTACAGCGTTGCGCGAGACTCAAGCTTGGCAGCTCAATACTGGCGGTAGCTATTACGTGGTGCGCGGAGGGGCTTCTATCATTGCTTTTACCTTAGGGCAAAAAACTTTGTTAGATACAGGCTTTCGCATGGTTGGCGCGCATACTGATTCGCCAGGCTTACGTTTAAAACCAAGCGCCGCTTATGGTAGCGATGGCCTAGTACGCATAGGTGTTGAGGTGTATGGTGGGCCGATTTTAGCCACGTTTACTGATCGCGATTTAAGTGTGGCAGGCCGTGTAACAATACGCACAGCTACAGGCTTTGAAACCAAGTTATTAAAATTTGATAATGCCTTGATGCGCTTGCCCAACCTTGCAATTCACATGAACCGTGAAGTGAACGACAAAGGCTTGGTGTTGAATAAGCAAACTGAATTACCGCTTATTTTTGGTGAAAGTGACGAAGGAGTAGAGGCTGACAAACAGTTTTTAGCCCATATTGCAACTGCACTAAAAGTGAATGTTGAAGACATTTTAACGTTTGAACTCAATGTATTTGATACGCAAAAAGGCGTGTTTTGGGGTGCAAACCAAGAGTTTATTGCCAATAGCCAGCTGGATAATTTGGCTTCATGCCACGCCGCAATTGCGGCTTTACTTGCCACTGAAAAACCTGATTCAACTTGTATAATAGCCCTGTTTGACCATGAAGAAGTCGGCAGCGAAAGTAGCACTGGCGCGAGCGGTAGCTTTTTAAATGATGTCATCAACCGCATTTCAAGTGCTCAACAATTATCTGCTGAAGAAAAATTACGCGCACTCGCACAAAGCTTTTTCATCAGTGCAGATATGGCGCATGCTTACCACCCTAATCACCCAGCAGCGTATGAGCCTTGTCACCATGCGTTGGTTAACAAAGGTGTGGTCATTAAAACCAATGCAAACCAACGTTATTCCACCAATGCAGAAACCGCCGCGCGCTTTATTACCTTGTGCGAAAGCGCAAATGTACCTTACCAGCAATACACTCATCGCACAGACCTTGGCTGCGGTAGTACTATCGGTCCAATTGTGGCAGCAAATTTAGGCGTGCCAAGTGTAGATGTTGGCGCACCCATGTGGGCGATGCACAGCCTGCGTGAAAGCGCTGGCGTGCTTGACCACAGTTATATGATTGCTGTGCTCAAGACGCTCTTTAATAGCTAGCAATCATACTTAAGCGCCCAACTTTCACACAGCCACAAAAGTTCTGTCTATAATCTAATTTATTTCAACCATAGGCGCCCACAATGCAATCACTTGAAGCTATTATTTCAACACTTTCAGGCTGGGTGTGGGGGCCGCCAATGTTAACTTTGCTGGTTGGCACAGGGCTGTATCTCACTATTATTCTCAAAGGCATGCAATTTCGCGCATTGCCGCACGCGTTCAAACTCATTTGGGCTAAAGATCATGGACATGAAGGCGACATTAGTCACTTTGCGGCACTGATGACAGCTTTAGCGGCTACGGTAGGCATAGGCAATATTGTTGGCGTAGCCACGGCGATTACGCTCGGCGGGCCAGGTGCAGTATTTTGGATGTGGATGACAGGCCTAGTCGGCATGGCAACCAAATACTCTGAGGCGGTGTTAGCGATAAAATATCGCGAGAAAGGCGAGCATGGCATGCGCGGCGGACCTATGTATTACCTTAGTAAGGGCGTAGGTTTACCTTGGCTTGGCACTTTGTTTGCTATTTTTACGGCGTGTGCAGCATTCGGCATCGGCAATATGACGCAAGCCAATGCCACGGCTAAAATCTTTGAAAGCACCTTTCATATCCCAGTCGCCGCCACAGGCATTGTGCTGACACTACTTACGGGTTTGGTGATTTTAGGTGGTATTAAAACCATCGCAAAATTTACCTCTTTTTTAGTGCCATTTATGATTGTTGGTTACGTTGGCGTTTCACTCACCGTATTGTTCATGCATATAGACCAAATTCCACATGCCTTTGGCTTGATTTTTGGCGCGGCCTTCAGCCCTTCGGCTGCTACTGGGGGCTTTTTTGGGCGCAACGGTGGCAGCGGCTATGCGCTATGGTATTGCACGCGGCGTATTTTCTAATGAATCTGGCTTAGGTTCTGCGCCCATTGCTGCTGCTGCTGCACGTACCAACGACCCCGTAAAACAAGCTTTAGTGAGTATGACGCAAACATTTATTGATACTTTAGTGGTTTGCACCATGACTGCATTGGTGATTTTAACCGCCACCAGCTGGACTCAAGGCGTGAGTGCCAGTGAACTCACCAGCGCCAGTATGGCAGAAACGCTAGGTAGCACGGGTAGCGTGATGGTCGCCATCGCCACGGCGCTATTCGCCTATTCCACACTTATTGGCTGGAATTACTACGGCGAAAAAGCCATTGAATATTTATTTGGTCACAAATCGATTAAAATTTACCGAGTATTTTTTACCGTTGCCGTGATGATAGGCTCAGTCGCCAGCTTAGAGTTTGTGTGGAATTTCTCAGACTTAATGAACGGCATGATGGCAATACCCAATTTAGTGGGTTTATTATGGCTATCGCCTATTATTAAGCAAGAAACAGAACGTTATTTTTCATCATTGAAAAATAACTTGAAAAAATAAAAGTAACAAATTATGCCTCAGCATCGCAGCCATTGGAACAGCCGCTGGACGTTTATGCTAGCTACAGCTGGCTCTGCCATTGGCTTGGGCAACATTTGGAAACTACCGTACATGATAGGCGTAAACGGTGGTAGCGCGTTTGTTCTGGTATTTGTAGCCTGCATTTTCTTTGTGGGCATACCGCTAATGATGACCGAAATCTTGTTGGGTCGGCGCACGCAAAAAAATCCTTTAGATGGCATGCAAGCACTGGCGAGCGAGGCGCAAGCTTCTAGCGCTTGGAAATACTTAGGTGGCATGGGCATGGTTACAGGCTTGCTGATATTAGGCTTTTACAGCGTGATTGGTGGCTGGGTATTGGCTTATATTTTTGAGGCTGGCGGCGGCAATTTTAGCCAAATCACCGCCGCGCAATCTACCACCAACTTTAAAGCTTTATTAGCTTCACCACTCAAACTCACATTTTGGCACACCATTTTTATGGTCATGACCATGGCCGTGGTAGCCAAAGGCGTGAACTCAGGTCTTGAAAAAGCCAATAACATTTTAATCCCGTCCTTATTCGCTATTTTGTTGGTGTTGCTTGGTTACAGCATGTCTGTTGGCGACATGCATGCTGCCGCACAATTTATGTTTAAGCCTGATTTTTCTAAAATTACGCCAGTTGCGGTGTTGTCTGCACTGGGGCACGCTTTTTTCTCACTGAGTTTGGGCATGGGTGCAGTGATGGTGTATGGCTCATATTTGCAGCGCAATGTGTCTATCGCGCGCACCACCATTTATATAGCGTTGGCCGATACCATGCTTGGGCTTTTGGTTGGCTTGGCGATTTACTCGCTAGTCTTTGCCAACCACTTAGCACCAAACGCGGGGCCAGGTTTGATATTTCAAACCTTACCCATTGCCTTTGGCCACATGCCTAGTGGTAATTTTATTGGCACATTATTTTTCTTACTTGTTGCATTTGCAGCTTGGACATCATCCATTTCTCTCGTAGAGCCCGCCATTGCCTGGATAACTGAAAACACAAAAATTAAACGCTACAGCGCCGCTTGGGGATTAGGCTTAATTGTTTGGCTACTTGGTGTTGCGGTGGTGTTATCTTTTAACGAATGGAAAGAGATTAAAATTATCTTTGGACTTAATATTTTTGAAACCTTAGACAAACTCACCTCCACAATATTATTGCCATTGGGTGGCTTATTGATGGCAATTTTTGCAGGTTATGTGATGAAGAAAAACCATGTGCAAGAAGAGTTAGATTTAAATAATCAACATTTCAAATTATGGCAATTTACTAATAATTACATTGCGCCAATTGCTATTGCGGCGGTGTTTTTGTTTCTGTTTGGGTTGGTAAAATAATAAACTCTACCGTAATCATTGCGAGCGTAGCGCAACAATGGCTATGTGTTTAGCCAACAAAAAAGCCAGCTTTTTGAGCTGGCTTTTTCTTATACTAGAACTGCATTCTAGCAACTAAATTACATTGCTAAAACCCACTCTACGATTGTTTTAATATCAGCATCTTTCACTTGTGGGCTGTTTGCTGGCATAGGCATTGGACCCCATGTACCGCTACCACCTTTTTTAACTTTTTCAATCAACATGGCTTCTGCAGCTTTGTTGCCTTTGTATTTCGCCGCAATATCTTTATACGCTGGGCCTAATACTTTTTTATCAATACTGTGGCAAGCTAAGCAGCCACTTTTTTGCGCTAATGCTTGGTTTGCAGATGCTTGACCAGCCACCAACATAGAACCCGCTAACGCGATTGTTAATAATAATGCTTTCATGCTATCTCCTTGAATTAACGCTTAAAATATATTTTGCATTTTTTGCAACCAGCAATGATACCCATAATTACACTTTGTAACAAGCCAGCTTTTTATATTTCACTTAGTAAACTTGGCAGGTTATCAATACTCTGTGAGCAAATAACGCCTTTACACACCCAAGCGTTGACATCTTTTTGCAAATTTATATCAAAACCTCTTTGTAACGTTTTAGGTAGCGCGGTTACAGTTTCATCAATATAGAAAAATAGATGATGTGGCAGATATTGTTGCTTAATTTCTTGCTTCCAAACACGCAATTTTTCTGTAGTTCCGCGCAAAATCACTAGCGTAGGCGGCGTTAAATATTCGTTTAATGCGTGCGTTAGACTCGCACAGCCTGCTGGATTGCGTTTAATGGTGCTATCAAAAGCTTGCAGTGTGCGCTCAGCACTTTGTAAATAACGCGCTTCGCCTAATATATGCCCTAAGCGCTGCAAGGCAACTGCGGCAATACCATTGCCATTGGGCGTGGCATTATCATAACCTTGTTTGGGTCGATGAATAAGCTGCTCATGCTGATGAGAAGTAAAGTAAAAACCGCCGTCTTCAGCTTCAAAATTTTCTAACATGGCTTCAGCAATTTCTTCGGCAAGTTGCATGTCGGCGCTTCTGTAATCGGCTTGCATTAGTTCAATTAACGCATCTAATAAAAATGCGTGGTCATCTAAATAAGCATTGAGGTGCACTTTATTATTTTTGCAAGTTGCAAGCAGCTGAAACTTACCATCAACATTTTTAACCCACAATTTTTCGCGAATAAAATCTACAGCATTTTGCGCGAGTTTAACCCAATCGGCACGGTTAAACACTTTGCCTGCGCGCGCTAAGCCTTTAATGGCTAAGGCATTCCAGCTGGTGAGAATTTTGTCGTCCAAACCTGGGCGCGGGCGTTGCTCACGCGCGGCAAATAGCTTGAGTTTTGCGGATTGCAATAAAAGCTTATCTTGCTCATCTGGCGTTATGACCATATAAGCGTGCCAAGCTTGCATTTCAAAATTTGGCGCTTTATCAAAGCCAAAACTGCGACTAGCGACTACAAATTCTTCTGGCGTGAGTAGCGCTTTTACTTCAGCAGGCTGCCACACATAAAATGCGCCTTCTTCAGAATGGCCGTGAGCATCCATAGAGTCTGCGTCTAGCGAAGAAAAAATCGCACCACGCGCATCTAGCATTTCACGCTGTAACCAAGCAATAGTTTCTGCAATCACTTGCGCATATACGGCTTTTTCAGCCGCATTTTTGCTTAACTGCCAGCCATCGGTATATAAAAAAAGTAGCTGGCCGTTGTCGTACAACATTTTTTCAAAATGCGGAATATTCCAGCTTTCATCCACTGAATATCGGCAAAATCCACCACCGATTTGGTCATAAATTCCACCATTTGCCATTGCTGAAAGCATTTGTAATGCCATGGCTTCTGCTTCTTTGTTGCCAGCTTTGGCTGCATGCAAAAGTAAAGTAATATCCGCAGGGTTAGGGAATTTTGGCGATGTGCCAAAACCGCCATGTTCAAAATCAAAACTTTCGCGCAATTGCGCAAAGCCTAATTGAATAGTACTTTCATCGGCGGTTACTAAGGTATTCGCCGCAGGAATGGTACGCGCAAGTGCCGCCGCTAGTTGCTGAGTTTGTGTGGCGACTTCATCTTTGCGTTCGTGATAATAGGCAGCGACGCGCGGAATTAAATCAGCAAACCCTGGTAATTGATAACGCGCAGTTTTTGGGAAATAAGTACCTGTAAAATACGGTTCTTGATTCGGCGTTAAAAACACCGTTAACGGCCAGCCGCCGCTTTTTTGGCTGAGCATGCTGTGTGCGGTTTGGTAGATTTGGTCAATATCTGGGCGTTCTTCACGATCCACTTTAATGTTAATAAAGTGTTCATTCATAATCGCCGCAACAGCTTCGTCTTCAAACGATTCATGCGCCATGACATGGCACCAATGGCAAGCTGAATAGCCGATTGAAAGCAATATGGGCTTGTTAAGTTTACGTGCTAAAGTGAGTGCTTGCTCTCCCCACGGGTACCATTCAACGGGGTTACTTGCGTGTTGCAGAAGGTAAGGGCTGGTTTCTAGCTTTAATGCGTTAGGCATTTTTTTCTTTATTGCTATTCAGCATTAAAGTGTCTCTATCACATACTCTGCACTAATTACATGCGTACGGCCTGGGTTGATTACCACCATATTATCTAAGGCATTAGTGGTTTCTACACAGACCATTTTACGCCATTCATCAGGTGCGCCCATATCGGCCATTTGGGCGGATTTTTCAGGGCCTGGGCTCCAAACCACGGTGGTATCACTACCTGATTTTTGTACGTGAATTAGGCGATTAAAACCTGTGTCATGCACAATGCAATCTGAACTATGGTTGATAAATACGCGGTCAAACTCACCATCAAATGTGAGTGCATTGTGCTCAACTTGGCGTCCATACTTCACCATTTTATCTGAGTACACGCAATCTTGCAGGCCAGTGATTTTTACATTATCAATATCGCTAATGTTTAAATAAGTATGAAACGCTTCACTAATCACGAATGGATGATCTGCTTTATTAGTTGTTGCTAAATCTACACGTAAACGGCGACCTACCGTGATTGTAGCCGTAAGGGTATACGGATAAGAAAGCTGGCGTTTTGCCTCTGGTGTTTCTAGCATTTCTAGCATAATGCGCGTTGCACCAGTTGGCGTGGCATCAATATCAGTCACACGCCAAGGAATAACGCGCGCAAAACCATGTGGGCAAAACGTGCTATCTGTTGGATGCGCACCAAACCATGGCCAGCAGATAGGCACGCCGCCACGAATTGAACGACCTTTACAAAGCGTGCGTTGCTTGATAGCCACAATACTGGTTGTGCTAAAAATTTAGGCTGCCAGCTAATCACATGCGCACCTTGCAAGGCGATTCGCGCAGTAGCAAGCGGGTTATCAACTTCTAAATACTGTAAACCGTTTTCATCTTTAGTTTGCATTACATGGGCGTGCAACTTTAAGCGTTTTTCCGTTTTCAGTTGATTTACCACTGATGGGTTAGCTGCTAATGTTTCTGTATTCATCTTATTCATTATCTTTAAATTACACCAGTTAATGTGGCTTACTTTTCAATTTGGCTAACATCGCGCACTGCCCCACGCGCCGCGCTGGTGCTCATTGCTGCATAGGCACGTAAAGCGGGTGAAACGGCACGCACACGATTTATTGGCTTCCAAGCATCTTTACCTTTAGCTTCCATTTTTGCGCGGCGATGCGACATTTCTTCGTCTGAAATTGCTAAATGAATGGTGCGGTTTGGAATGTCAATTTCAATGGTGTCGCCTTCTTCTACCAAGCCAATTGCGCCGCCCTCAGCCGCTTCTGGGCTTGCGTGGCCGATGCTTAAACCTGAAGTGCCGCCTGAAAAACGGCCATCTGTGAGCAAGGCGCAAACTTTGCCTAAATCTTTTGATTTTAAGTAGCTAGTTGGGTATAGCATTTCTTGCATGCCTGGGCCGCCGCGGGGGCCTTCGTAACGGATGACGACTACATCGCCCGCTACAATTTGGTCGGCTAAAATTGCTTCAACTGAGGCATCTTGGCTTTCAAAAATACGTGCGCGACCTGTGAATTTTAAAATACTGTCGTCCACGCCTGCGGTTTTTACAATGCAACCGTCTAGCGCGATATTGCCGTACAGCACGGCTAAGCCGCCATCTAATGAATACGCATGCGCTAAATCGCGAATGCAGCCTTCCGCACGGTCGTCGTCCAGCGTTGGGTAAAGCATGCTTTGGCTAAACGCAATGGTCGTTACAATGCCTGCTGGCGCGGCGCGGTAGAATTTTTTTACGTCTTCATCTTTGGTGACTTTAATATCCCATTTATCTAGCGCGTCGCCCATTGTTGGGCTATGCACAGTGGGCGTGTCGCGGTGAATCACACCTGCGCGATCTAACTCGCCCAAAATGCCCATTACGCCACCTGCGTGGTGTACGTCTTCCATGTGATATTTTTGTGTGGCGGGTGCAACTTTGCACACGCACGGCACTTTGCGTGAAATTTTATCAATATCGCTCATGGTGAAATCAAGCTCTGCCTCGTGCGCGGCGGCTAACAAATGCAGCACGGTATTAGTGCTGCCGCCCATGGCAACATCTAGCGCCATGGCGTTTTCAAAGGCTTTCATATTGGCGATTGAGCGCGGCAACACACTGTAATCATCTTGCTCATAATGGCGTTTGGTGATTTCTACAATTAAGCGCCCTGCTTTTAAAAATAATTCTTTACGCGCCCCGTGCGTGGCAAGTGCAGAGCCGTTGCCAGGCAAGCTTAAGCCTAATGCTTCAGTTAAACAGTTCATGGAATTTGCCGTGAACATGCCAGAGCAACTGCCGCAAGTTGGGCAAGCGGAGCGCTCAATGGCTTCAGCTTTTGCATCGCTTACTTTGCTATCTGCTGCAGCTACCATGGCATCAACCAAATCAAGCTTCAGCACTTCACCTTGCCAGTTTACTTTGCCAGCTTCCATCGGGCCGCCAGAAACGAACACCACGGGGATATTCAAGCGTAGCGCCGCCATGAGCATACCTGGGGTAATTTTGTCACAATTGGAGATGCACACCAGCGCATCGGCACAGTGCGCGTTGACCATATATTCTACGGAGTCTGCAATTAAATCGCGGCTTGGCAAGCTATACAACATGCCGCCGTGGCCCATGGCAATGCCGTCATCCACCGCGATGGTATTGAACTCTTTTGCCACGCCGCCTGCGCGCTCAATTTCACGCGCCACGAGCTGGCCTAAATCTTTAAGGTGAACATGCCCTGGCACAAATTGCGTAAATGAGTTGCACACTGCGATAATTGGTTTATCAAAATCGCCGTCTTTCATGCCAGTGGCGCGCCACAAAGCGCGTGCGCCCGCCATGTTGCGGCCGTGGGTGGTGGTACGTGAACGATAAACTGGCATAGTAAAAATCCGTAAAAATAATTAACTGCAATAAAGGTGTAATTTTAGACTAGCTAAGCCAAACTGGCTAAGGAAATATGCGCTTAAACTAGCGTTTTACTGTGTTACCACGTATCCAGCTAGCAAAAGTCGCTTCATCGGTATCACCCGCGGCTACGGCGAGCATGGTTAAAGTTGCATCCACCTGATTAGCATTGAGCTTGTAACCATTTATACCTAAAAATAAACCTACGGAAAGAAAAGCAACGCGTTTATTACCGTCTACAAAAGCGTGGTTTTTGGCTAATCCTAATCCATAAGCCGCCGCTAAATCTGCAAAATCAGGGTTGCCGTTCAGGGCTAAATTTGGCGCACGACTTAGTGCAGAATCTAGCAAACCTTCATCACGAACCCCAGATGCTCCGCCATGCGTTACCAAGCTTTCATCATGCAACAAAATTAAAAGCTGTTTATCTACCCACCGCCAATGCTGCATCATTATTTTGCCAGTTCGTTAAAAGTATCGCGATACTCACGCATAAATTCACGGCCTATCTCAAGCTGATCGATAAAACTAGGGTCATGCGGCGTAATGGTTGCAGCGCCTGGCGCATCGGTTAAAAATACGGTGTCGCCTTTTTCTAACTTCAATCGCGCCAGCACTTCTTTGGGTAAGATTAAGCCAAGGGAGTTACCAATTTTAGTCAATTTTAGGGTGTGCATCTCAGCTCCAACGTTTATGTTATAACAAACGTTATAATAAACCTGATTACGGTGATTTGCAACAAGCCCTATAAACCATCCAACGGACTACTCACGCCGCGCCCGCCTTTGTTGAGCACATGCGTGTAAATCATGGTGGTTGCTACGTCAGAATGCCCAAGCAACTCTTGCACGGTGCGAATATCGTAGCCGCTTTCAAGTAAATGTGTGGCAAAACTATGGCGAAATGTATGCGGCGTGGCGGGTTTGGTAAGGTTGGCATCTACCACCGCTTGGCGCACCGCGCGCTGAATGGCTTGGTCTTGCACGTGATGGCGGCGCGTTTCACCAGCACCGTTTTCATCTAAACTGCGCGGGTCAACCGACAGCTTGCCCGATGGAAACACATATTGCCAAGCCCAATCGCGCGCTGCATATGGGTATTTTTTGCCCAAGGCAAACGGCATATACACTGCGCCATAACCTTGTGCTAAATCTTTTTCGTGCAGCATTTTTACCTGCGCTAAATGCGCCTGCAAAGGTATTACCAAGCTTAAAGGTAGCATGGTCACGCGGTCTTTATAGCCTTTGCCATCACGAATTAAAATTTCTTTACGCGCAAAATCAATGTCTTTCACCCGCAACCGCAAGCCCTCTAGAATACGCATACCCGTGCCGTAAAGCATGCTTACCACTAAATGATGCGTGCCGCTAAGCTGGCTTAAAATCGCCTGCACTTCTTGCTGTGTGAGCACTACGGGCAGGCGCTTGCTGGTTTTGGCCTGCTCAACATCATCTAACCAAGGCAGCTCACTGCCTAGAATTTCTTTGTACAAAAACAATAACGCGCTTTTTGCCTGATTTTGCGTGCTAGCAGAAACCTTACCCACCACCGCCAAATGCGTTAAAAATTGCTCCACCTGCGCCGCGCCTAAATCTTTAGGGTGCTGCTTATCAAAATGCAAAATAAAGCGTTTAATCCAATCTACATACGCTTGCTCTGTGCGGATGCTGTAATGCTTTAAACGGATTTTTCCGCGCACTTGGTCTAGTAGTTTTGGTGGTTCATTTTTTAATGTATTTGACGTATTTAACATATCATTTAGGATTAACTAATAATTTATAATTAGTTGATTTTACACTATATTTAAATTTACCAACAGGGTGTTTTAATAAAAACACAAACAATCATTTGACAAACTTAAACAACGTTATTAAACTAGTCATCTAACTAGTCTTAAATGAGGCTTTATATGATGAATACTTGGCCAGTACAAGATGCTAAAGCGCGCTTTAGCGAATTTTTAGATGCCTGCATTACCGATGGCTCACAACTTGTGACGCGTCGCGGCGTAGAAACAGCGGTTTTAGTGCCGATTGCTGAATGGAAACGCCTAACCCAAGCTGCATCGCCTACGTTAAAAACATTGTTATTGTCTGGTGTTGCACGCGGCGACTTAAACATTCCACCACGCGGCAAGGCTAAACGCCGCGCACCTACTGGCGCGTAACGCATGTATTTAATCGACACCAATATAGTTTCAGAACTCAGAAAAATTAAACCGCACGACGCGGTGTTGGCGTGGCTTCAGAGTGTAGATGACCGCGATTTGCATTTATGCCCCGTTACCATTGGCGAAATTCAGGCGGGTATTGAAATCACGCGCGAGCAAGATGTTGATAAAGCGAGTGAAATTGAGGCGTGGCTTAACCAAGTAGCCAATAGTTACAGCGTATTACCCATGACGGCGGACGCATTCAGAATATGGGCAAGGCTCATGCACGAGCAATCTAACACCGTGATTGAAGATGCCATGATTGCTGCTTGCGCAATCACCCACCAACTCACCGTAGTCACCCGTAACGTGCGCGATTTTGAGCGATTTTCTGTAAAAGTGTTGAATCCGTTTGAGTTTTAGAAAAATTTCTTCCAAATACTTGACACCCCCTTAAACGTACATACAATGTAAGTATGATTAAGTTTGAATGGGATGCAAACAAAGCAAGTTCAAACATCAAGAAACATCGCGTTTCTTTTGAAGAAGCCCAATCTATTTTTTATGATGAATTTGCGGTTCAGTTTTTTGATAATAATGATGCCGAAGCAGAAAATAGGTTTTTAATGCTTGGGTTTAGCGATAAAGCTCGCCTACTGATTGTTTGCCATTGCGAACGTAACCAAGGTCACGTTATCCGTATCATTTCCGCTAGAAAAGCTACCAAGGCCGAATGTGGATATTATCAAAAATGAATATAATTCAAAAATGAATATAATTAAGGTGCAATAAAATGAAAACAGAATATGATTTATCAGCCATGAAAGCTCGCAAAAACCCTTACGCAAGCAAGCTAAAAAAATCGGTGACCATGCGCTTAAGTGAAGATGTGATTGGCTATTTCAAACAAATGTCCGATGAAGCTGGCGTGCCTTACCAAAGCTTAATCAATTTATATTTGCGAGATTGCGCCGCCAACCATAAAAAAATTGATATTACTTGGCAAAAAGCTTAGTAAGTATTTAATTAACGATATCAGATTTGACGCAAATCTATTTTATTTGTAGGATGCACTAAAAATAATTAACAGCATGTTTTTACTGTACACTTATACTTTTATCAACAAGAAAATGTCCCACTTGATGCAATATAACGCGTCAATTAGGATGTCTACTTTACGTTAGGTCGCTATGGACGCCTCACTCATCACTCACTCTGACCAGCACCAACTCGCCATGAAAAATATCGAACTTTTCGGGGATGGATCAGGGGGTTCCTGCGTGTTGGGGGTGGTTTCGTTCCCTTTCTCCGCCAGCACCTCATTTTTCTTTGATTATCCGTTGCTTGGCGAGTTTATCTCAGCGCTTGAGGTGTTGTCTGCCAAGTTGGTTGGCGAAGCCAAGCTAGGGCAGCAATTCGAGGAGCCTTACTTCTCTCTCCGTGGGAATGGCAGAGGACAAATAGTAGTCAGTGGCGTGCTAACCGTGGCAGCAGAACATAACCAGCGTCTTGAGTTTGAGTTCGTTACCGACCAAACGTCTCTGCCACCATTTATTTCTGACCTTAAGGCAGTTTGCCATGCACACGCAACCTAACCCATCCATCAAGCGGGACGCCTTGCGGCGCCCCTTATGTCAAACGTTAGGCCTAGCTAAAAACAATGCCGCCACGAGCCGCTTGTTTGCTGGGTCGCAGGGCATCGGGTTTTAGGTGCTTTTTGGCTTTTGGTTTGGTGGTGGTTTAAGTTTTGTTGGGCTTAGTTTAGGTTTGGTTTTGTGGTAGTTTATTGTTTGTGGTTTTAGTTTAGTTTTTGGTTGGTGGGGCTTGTTGTTTGGTCGCGCTATTTTGGTTTTTAATTCGGTGGTGGTTTTGGCTTTGGTGGCTGTTAAGTTGCTTGCCCTAACCCATCCATTAAGTGGGACGCGCTAAAGCGCGCCCCTTATGTCAAACGTTAGGCATTTTGCTTGTGAAGCAATTCTCACCACAAATATCAGTTGAAATTACTCTGACCCCTGAAGAGTTGGGAGGTAGAAAAACACCAATTCTCCAAGGCGAGTATCGAGGAGTTTTTACCGTAGGTGAAGAAAGTTTTTCAGTGCGTTTTTGCATACCTTCCGAGCATGTTTTCAGTCCTAGTGAGGCTCAAAATTTTGACGTACAATTCCTTGTCCCAGAGGCAGCTACCCCTCACTTTCCTGTAGGTACTGTTTTTAAAGTTTGGGAGGGTAAAGATATTGGCCTTGGTCGGGTTCTTAAGGTGTTTAATAATGCCTAACCCATCATTCAAGCGGGACGCCTAACGGCGCCCCTTAATTCAAACGTTAGAGCGCAAGGCCCATTTCTATGCCTATCCATATCACCGCCGAGCAAGAGTTCATAGTTGGGCGTCCAACCACAGTCGAGGGTGCCGCACTGGAAGGCCCCTTTGTGGCCGTGTTCGAAGATGATCAAGACACCGGATACTTCTATGCACTCGATGTCACATGCGAAGGCAATCCTATTCAGGACGCGCTACAAATCTACAATGTAGTTAATGTCACGGACCGCGATAAACCTTCAGTCGTAAAGATCGGCTGGTCTGTCGATTCTCAGAAGGTAGCCCTTCTGATCAACGGGCATCCGCATGCGGTCTTCGATTTCCAATCAAAGCGTGGCTATTGCCGTACTGGGTTTCCGCCTCCCGCAACGAATAGTGCTTGGGCTATTCACGGCCATGAGTGGGACGACAATGCGGTGGGGTGGTTCGCGTAATGCGCTCTAACCATACGCTCAAGTTCGCTCCCTCCGGTCGCTGGGACGCGCCTTCGGCGCGCCCCTTAGCTCCACGTTATGCGTATTTATAATTTAGTTGTACTTTTGCTATTAACTGGATGCTGTTCAATCCAAAGCAAAAACGAATTCTGTGCTTCTGTAAAAGATGGCAGCCGAGCGCCATATGTTAGCTACTTCAAATGGCATGAAGTTGAAGCTTTAGATTCATCAAAAGAAAGAGCTTTCGAACTTATGTTAATAAGAACCAAGCTAATGCCCTTGAGTTGCACCGAAGGAATTAACTATATACAAGGTGGCTATGGTGAAGGTGGCTGGGGATGGGCAGAATTTGGTTGTAAATATTAAATGTTAACGCATAACCTATCATTCAAGCGGGACGCCTAACGGCGCCCCTTAATTCAAACGTTAGGGCTAGTTAAAAACAATGCCGCCACGAGCCGCTTGTTTGTTGGGTCGCAGGGCATCGGGTTTTAGGTGCTTTTGGGCTTTTGGTTTGGGGTTGTTTTAAGTTCTGTGGTTTTAGTTTAGGCTTGGTTTTGTGGTGGTTTTTTGTTTGTGGTTTTAGTGTAGTTTTCGGTTGGCGGGGCTTGTTTTTTGGTCGCGCTATTTTAGTTTTTAATTCGGTGGTGGTTTTGGTTTTGGTGGCTGTTAAGTTGCTTGCCCTAACCCATCCATTAAGTGGGACGCCTTGCGGCGCCCCTTATGTCAAACGTTAGGCGCTACAAAACAAAGGAATTACATGTCAGGTGAAACAACAGGTGCAGTGCGGTGGGTTTTAAGGCTTGAGGGTTTGTGTGTGCTAATAGCCGCGTCGCTTTTTTACCCCAAGTTAGGTTTTAGCTGGGGTACGTTCGCGTTATTTTTTCTCACCCCCGACCTTTCGTTTCTAGGTTATCTCGCAGGGTCGCGTGTTGGTGCTTTATCTTATAATGCAGCACACTCTTATATTGGTGCTATTGCTTGTCTTGTTGCGGGTTCTCTTCTTCTTGCTCCTGTCCTTTCATGTGCGGGTGTCATTTGGTGCGCTCACATTGGCTTTGACCGTGCGCTGGGCTATGGGCTTAAATATTCAGCGGGGTTTAGTTTTACTCATCTTGGGGTTATTGGTCGTTTAGCTAAGTCCGCGCCTAACCCATCATTCAAGCGGGACGCCTAACGGCGCCCCTTAATTCAAACGTTAGGGCTAGCTAAAAACAATGCCGCCACGAGCCGCATGTTTGTTGGGTCGCAGGGCATCGGGTTTTAGGTGCTGTTTGGCTTTTGGTTTGGTGGTGTTTTAAGTTTTGTTGGGCTTAGTTTAGGTTTGGTTTTGTGGTAGTTTATTGTTTGTGGTTTTAGTTTAGTTTTCGGTTGGTGGGGCTTGTTGTTGGGTCGCGCTATTTTAGTTTTTAATTCGGTGGTGGTTTTGGCTTTAGTGGCTGTTAAGTTGCTTGCCCTAACCCATCCATTAAGCGGGACGCCTGACGGCGCCCCTTATGTCAAACGTTGGGCATCACATGACTGAAGCAGCAGAAATTGATCGCATCGTGTTTCGCGAAGTCACTGCCGACACATGGCCTGACTTCGAGAGGCTTTTCGAATGTCGAGGCGGCCCAAAGGCTTGTTGGTGCATGGTCTGGCGTGCAATGCCAGAGGAAGCAAAGCACACTGACGGCGCGAGCCGCAAAGCCGCAATTGCCAAACGTATCGCCGCTGGAACGACAGTGGGGCTTCTTGGCTATCTTGATGAAGAGCCCGTCGCGTGGTGCTCCGTGGCACCACGATCAACTTACCGTCGGCTCGTTGACGATGGCAGCTCTGACGAAGGCGTTTGGTCAATCGCTTGCTTCTTCGTTGCTCGCAGGTTGCGCGGCCAAGGCATTACACAACGAATCATTGCCGCAGCCATCGACTTTGCCAAGTCCAGAGGCGCCTCAATTGTGGAAGCTTATCCAGTCGATCCAGAGTCTCCGAGTTATCGGTTCATGGGCTTCGTTCCTACATTCGAGGCTGCCGGTTTTCGAGAAGTGGGGCGCGCAGGTATTCGGCGGCATGTCTTCCAATTGCAGGTTGCGTAAATGCAGCGCCTGATGCCCAACCCGGCAGTCGAGAGGGACTGCGCAAAAGCGCGCAGCCCCTCACTTTTACGTTAGGCACACAATGAGTAATCTATTTTCTGACGGTGATGGTTATCTAAGGATGCATCCAAATCTTCTCAAGTGGATAAACCAATGTATAGCTTGCGGAAGAAAAGGCTACAAACCTGAAATGCCAGTAAATGACGACCCAAAGTTTAATGGTCAAAATCTGAGAAGGTATTTCGAGCCTTTAAGTACCAATGATATTGGGCTGTGTCAGCAATGTGCTAAGCATGAAAAAAATGTGCCTAACCCATCATTCAAGCGGGACGCCTAACGGCGCCCCTTAATTAAAACGTTAGGGCTAACTAAAAACAATGCCGCCACGAGCCGCTTGTTTGCTGGGTCGCAGGGCAGGTGCTTTTTCGTGCTTTTGGGCTTTTGGTTTGGTGGTGGTTTACGTTTTTCGGGTTTAGTTTAGGTTTGGTTTTGTGGTAGTTTTTTGTTTGTAGTTTTAGTTTAGTTTTCGGTTGGTGGGGCTTGTTATTTGGTCGCGCTATTTTAGTTTTTAATTCGGTGGTGGTTTTGGCTTTGGTGGCTGTTAAGTTGCTTGCCCTAACCCATCCATTAAGTGGGACGCCTTCGGCGCCCCTTATGTCAAACGTTAGGGCTATCTAAAAACAATGCCTCCACGAGCCGCATGTTTGCTGGGTCGCAGGGCATCAGGTTTTAGGTGCTTTTAGGCTTTTGGTTTGGTGGTTGTTTTAAGTTCTGTGGGTTTAGTTTAAGCTTGGTTTTGTGGTAGTTTTTTGTTTGTGGTTTTAGTTTAGTTTTCGGTTGGCGGGGCTTGTTGTTTGGTCGCGCTATTTTAGTTTTTAATTCGGTGGTGGTTTTGGCTTTGGTGGCTGTTAAGTTGCTTGCCCTAACCCATCCATTAAGTGGGACGCCTTGCGGCGCCCCTTATGTCAAACGTTAGGGCTTCGTAAAACCATGCCTCCGCAAGCCGCATGTTTATTGGGTCGCAGGGCATCGGGTTTTAGGTGCTTTTGGGCTTTTGGTTTGGTGGTGGTTTAGGTTTTTCGGGTTTAGTTTAGGTTTGGTTTTGTGGTAGTTTATTGTTTGTGGTTTTCGTTTAGTTTTCGGTTGGTGGGGCTTGTTGTTTGGTCACGCTATTTTAGTTTTTAATTCGGTGGTGGTTTTGGCTTTGGTGGCGGTTAAGTTGCTTGCCCTAACCCATCCATCAAGCGGGACGCCTTCGGCGCCCCTTATGTCAAACGTTAGGGCTAGCTAAAACAATGCCGCCACGAGCCGCTTGTTTGCTGGGTCGCAGGGCAGTTGTTTTTTCGTGCTATTAGCGTTTGGTTTGGTGGTAGTTTAGGTTTTTCGGGTTTAGTTTAGGTTTGGTTTTGTGGTAGTTTATTGCTTGTGGTTTTAGTTTAGTTTTCGGTTGGCGGGGCTTGTTGTTTGGTCGCGCTATTTTAGTTTTTAATTCGGTGGTGGTTTTGGCTTTGGTGGCTGTTAAGTTGCTTGCCCTAACCCATCCATTAAGTGGGACGCCTAACGGCGCCCCTTATGTCAAACGTTAGGGCTAGCTAAAACAATGCCGCCACGAGCCGCTTGTTTGTTGGGTCGCAGGGCATCGGGTTTTAGGTGCTTTTGGGCTTTTGGTTTTGTGGTGGTTTAGGTTTTTCGGCCTTAGTTTAGGTTTGGTTTTGTGGTAGTTTATTGTTTGTGGTTTTAGTGTAGTTTTCGGTTGGCGGGGCTTGTTGTTTGGTCGTGCTATTTTAGTTTTTAATTCGGTGGTGGTTTTGGCTTTGGTGGCTGTTAAGTTGCTTGCCCTAACCCATCCATTAAGCGGGACGCGCTAAAGCGCGCCCCTTATGTCAAACGTTAGGCTTTTATGAAACTATATCGAAGCGATTGGACTGGAATAATTTTGGGAGTTATTTTTGGTGCATATCAACCATTTGCTATTCTGAATAAACCAATAGTTTCTAGTTTCCCTCATCAAGCATTAATCCAAGTAATGGTCTTTGGCTTGATTGGTCCCCCAATACTAGCCTTAATATCTAGGTTATTTATTACCAACAACTCATCTTTCCAAGAAAAAATTGGAAGGTATGTCAATCTAGTTTTTATGATGGTAGCTTATGGAATCACTACGGGAGCAGTCGGCCTTGGCTACCATTTACTTGTTGGTTTGCCTCATCAGGCATTAATGCCAATCGTATTTTTTGGGTCTGCTGGTTTTGGTTTTCTGGGCGCATATTTCATAAATCCTCAAGCAGCATATCGTCCACATGAGTAAGCCTAACCCATCCATCAAGCGGGACGCGCTAAAGCGCGCCCCTTATGTCAAACGTTAGCCATATCATGTTCCTGAACAGATTCACCTCTATCTTATTTTGCTTAGCACTAGTTACTTCATGCACTAGGTCTGGTGATACTACTCAATGTTCAGTTACATCAAATGGGGAGGCTATGTATTCTCGCTTCTGGAACCTTTGGTCTGAAAATACTGGAATCAAAGATGGTGTTCCAACTGCAAAAACCAGACTAATGTCTGAGAGTGAGAAATTGGAAGCTCAAGACTGTTTGAAAAAGGCAGATGAGTTAAATAGCTGTAGTGCCATTCATGTATTAGAACTCTTTTATCGATTCGGTGTGGGAGATGAGTTGGGTATAAAAAAAGATACCGTAGTTGCTGATAAGTATCTTGAGAGAAAAAAATTATTATGTAGTCAGGCTGGGCTAACCCATCATTCAAGCGGGACGCCTAAAGGCGCCCCTTAATTCAAACGTTAGGGTTTATCTTTATCACAGCACCTCTGGAAGCCGCGCAGATGTTGGCTCGCAGGGCAATGTTTTTCGCTCGGCGGTTTTAGTTAGCATTTTTGGGTTAGTTTTGCTTGGTTTGTTTTTAGGTTTTAGTTGGCTTTTCGGTGGTGCAGTTTTTAGGTTTTTAGTGCCTAGTTTCCGTTTGGTTTTGTGGGGTTTGCAAGTTGGGCGGTTTTACGTTATTTTTTAGTTTTGCTGGGTGCGGTGTGTTGGTTGCCTTTTTGGCGGCTTTCCCTAACCCATCATTCAAGCGGGACTGGCTAAAGCCAGCCCCTTAATTCAAACGTTAGAGCCCATGAGAAAGTTATTTGGACGCATCGGCAACATCTCAACGGTCACGGCATTGCTGGTTGCTGCCATAGGTGGCATTTTCTTCGGGCTCTTTTCGTGTGGCGGCTATTCGTGGCATCACGAGCTTTTTGTGGCTATCGTCGTGCCCGTTACTTTGATCGCCATTCTTGCCCCTGGAACGATACTTCGCTCATGGCAACGACGAGTCATTTTCCCGTTCGCGCTCATAATCACGTATGTGCTGTTTCAGGCCGCGTCTGCACCGTTTTACCCAGCGACGCCTGATAGTGTTACGCAGTATTTTAAGGAGTCTCTCCGAACATTGGAGTTTGGGCCATGTTAATGTTCTCTAACCCTACGCTCAAGTTCGCTCCCTTTGGTCGCTGGGACGCGCCTTCGGCGCGCCCCTTAGCTGCGCGTTAGGGCTAGCTAAAAACAATGCCGCCACGAGCCGCATGTTTGCTGGGTCGCAGGGCATCGGGTTTTGGTGCTTTTGGGCTTTTGGTTTGGGGTTGTTTTAAGTTCTGTGGTTTTAGTTTAAGCTTGGTTTTGTGGTAGTTTATTGTTTGTGGTTTTCGTTTAGTTTTCGGTTGGTGGGGCTTATTGTTTGGTCACGCTATTTTAGTTTTTAATTCGGTGGTGGTTTAGGTTTTGGTGGCTGTTAAGTTGCTTGCCCTAACCCATCCATTAAGTGGGACGCGCTAAAGCGCGCCCCTTATGTCAAACGTTAGGGTTTACAAACCAAGGAGGGTAATTATGTCTCACAAATACCAACATGATATTGATTGGAAAGACTCGTTCCACTTACGCAAACCAGTTTTAGAAGCAATGCTTGGCTCTAACCGATGGCAAGTAACGGAAGACGGAGCAAGATTAGCATTTGACACATCACTTTCAAATCTAAGCCCTCACGAGCGGCATATCGCTGAATTCGCTCTTAATCCATATATAACTGGAGAAAATATTTTTTCTGGTCTAAGTCAGCAAACAGCACAAGTACTTGCTAAATCACTTTACGAACTTTTTGGGCCTAATGGGTTTTATGCAAAGTAACCCTAACCCATCATTCAAGCGGGACTGGCTAAAGCCAGCCCCTTAATTCAAACGTTAGGCCATTGTTATGACTATACGAATCGCATTGTTCTGGACGGTATGCATTTTTCTTGGACCAGTTTTGCTGAGCTTGAGCTACTTGCTTTTAATCGACGGTTCAATCGGCCCTGTTGTACTTGGTTACAGCGTTCTTGGTGTAGTTGCATTGGGAGTAGTGTGGGGCTCAACGTTTTCCAAAAAACATGGATTCGCGCTAGCCATACCTGCAGGTGTTGTAATTGGTGTAGTTTTAGGTATATTGCTTATCAACTATTTTATGATACTTACCTTTTTGCTAGGCATAAAAGATTATGACGCGATGTAAAAGTGGTCTATCGTTAGGTATATCTCATGACTAAGCGCACACGAATTTTGTATTGGGTCGGGGTCGTTGTAGCACCCATTGCGTCATTTTATGCGTTTGGCTCGTTCATCTTCTACACATGGATGAATGCAAACGGATCATGGTCTGCGGAACGTGCGGCTGCTTGGGCTTATCCAAGTTTGGCTCTATCCGTTATTTTCTTTGGCCTGTTTGTCTGGTGTGTGTGGCGGCTCATTCGCAAGCAGTCTAATCGCCTAACCCATCATTCAACCCTGACACGCCACGGCGTGCAGGTTAATTATTACGTTAGGGCTAGCTAAAATCAATGCCGCCACGAGCCGCATGTTTGCTGGGTCGCAGGGCATCGGGTTTTAGGTGCTTTTAGGCTTTTGGTTTGGTGGTGGTTTAGGTTTTTCGGGTTTAGTTTAGGTTTGGTTTTGTGGTGGTTTATTGTTTGGTGGTTTTAGTTTAGTTTTTGGTTGGTGGGGCTTGTTGTTTGGTCGCGCTATTTTGGTTTTTAATTCGGTGGTGGTTTAGGTTTTGGTGGCTGTTAAGTTGCTTGCCCTAACCCATCCATTAAGTGGGACGCCTTGCGGCGCCCCTTATGTCAAACGTTAGGGCTAGCTAAAAACAATGCCGCCACGAGCCGCATGTTTGCTGGGTCGCAGGGCATTGGGTTTTAGGTGCTTTTGGGCTTTTGGTTTGGTGGTGGTTTAGGTTTTTCGGGCTTAGTTTAGGTTTGGTTTTGTGGTAGTTTTTTGTTTGTGGTTTTAGTTTAGTTTTCGGTTGGTGGGGCTTGTTGTTTGGTCGCGCTATTTTAGTTTTTAATTCGGTGGTGGTTTAGGTTTTGGTGGCTGTTAAGTTGCTTGCCCTAACCCATCCATTAAGTGGGACGCCTTGCGGCGCCCCTTATGTCAAACGTTAGGGCTAGCTAAAACAATGCCGCCACGAGCCGCTTGTTTGCTGGGTCGCAGGGCAGTTGTTTTTTCGTGCTATTAGCGTTTGGTTTGGTGGTAGTTTAGGTTTTTCGGGTTTAGTTTAGGTTTGGTTTTGTGGTAGTTTATTGCTTGTGGTTTTAGTTTAGTTTTCGGTTGGCGGGGCTTGTTGTTTGGTCGCGCTATTTTAGTTTTTAATTCGGTGGTGGTTTTGGCTTTGGTGGCTGTTAAGTTGCTTGCCCTAACCCATCCATTAAGTGGGACGCCTAACGGCGCCCCTTATGTCAAACGTTAGGGCTTCGTAAAACCATGCCTCCGCAAGCCGCATGTTTATTGGGTCGCAGGGCATCGGGTTTTAGGTGCTTTTGGGCTTTTGGTTTGGTGGTGGTTTAGGTTTTTCGGGTTTAGTTTAGGTTTGGTTTTGTGGTAGTTTATTGTTTGTGGTTTTCGTTTAGTTTTCGGTTGGTGGGGCTTGTTGTTTGGTCACGCTATTTTAGTTTTTAATTCGGTGGTGGTTTTGGCTTTGGTGGCGGTTAAGTTGCTTGCCCTAACCCATCCATCAAGCGGGACGCCTTCGGCGCCCCTTATGTCAAACGTTAGGGCTAGCTAAAAACAATGCCGCCACGAGCCGCATGTTTATTGGGTCGCAGGGCAGGTGCTTTTTCGTGCTTTTGGGCTTTTGGTTTGGTGGTGGTTTAGGTTTTTCGGGTTTAGTTTAGGTTTGGTTTTGTGGTAGTTTATTGTTGGTGGTTTTAGTGTAGTTTTCGGTTGGCGGGGCTTGTTATTTGGTCGCGCTATTTTAGTTTTTAATTCGGTGGTGGTTTTGGCTTTGGTGGCGGTTAAGTTGCTTGCCCTAACCCATCCATTAAGTGGGACGCGCTAAAGCGCGCCCCTTATGTCAAACGTTAGGGCTAGCTAAAAACAATGCCGCCACGAGCCGCATGTTTATTGGGTCGCAGGGCAGGTACTTTTTCATGCTGTTGGCTTTTGGTTTGGGGTGGTTTTAAGTTCTGTGGTTTTAGTTTAAGCTTGGTTTTGTGGTGGTTTATTGTTTGTGGTTTTCGTTTAGTTTTCGGTTGGTGGGGCTTGTTGTTTGGTCGCGCTATTTTAGTTTTTAATTCGGTGGTGGTTTTGGCTTTGGTGGCTGTTAAGTTGCTTGCCCTAACCCATCCATTAAGCGGGACGCCTTGCGGCGCCCCTTATGTCAAACGTTAGAAGCTTATGCCAACTAAACCTCTCGACCGCTTAATGTTTGTTCAAGGTGGCTTGTGTTTTTTCTGCAAACAACCATTACCTAAAACAGAAGCAAGTGTTGAACATCTATTTGCCTCAGCTAATGGTGGAAGTAACAGCGATGAAAACTGTGTTGCCTGCTGCAAAACAGTCAACCGATTACTCGGCAGCATGTCTCTCAAAGAAAAATTTCAGGTCGTTCTAAACCAAAAGGGGCAATTCAAATGCCCCAATGGGGTTGGCTCTGCTAAAGTGGCTACACAATCCAAAGCACCTGTCATCGCACAACCAAAAAGCGATAAACTTGCACTTGTAGTTGCTAACTTGAAGCAGCGCGGAAACTCGAAACCGAGAACACTAAAAACATTGAAAAGCACCATTGTTTCACTTTTCCCCAGCGGGTTACCAGACTCTGAACTTTCCACTATTGTTCAACAATTACAATCTACTAAAAAAGTTACTGTTTCAGAGAATAAGGTCACTTATGCGCTCTAATCAACAGCTTCTAACCCATCCATCAAGCGGGACGCCTTGCGGCGCCCCTTATGTCAAACGTTAGGGCTAGCTAAAAACAATGCCGCCACGAGCCGCTTGTTTGTTGGGTCGCAGGGCAGGTGCTTTTTCGTGCTTTTGGGCTTTTGGTTTGGTGGTGGTTTAGGTTTTTCGGGCTTAGTTTAGGTTTGGTTTTGTGGTAGTTTATTGTTTGTGGTTTTAGTTTAGTTTTCGGTTGGCGGGGCTTGTTATTTGGTCGCGCTATTTTAGCTTTTAATTCGGTGGTGGTTTTGGCTTTGGTGGCTGTTAAGTTGCTTGCCCTAACCCATCCATCAAGCGGGACGCCTGACGGCGCCCCTTATGTCAAACGTTAGGGCTTTCCATTAAATGCCGCTATACACATATATCGTTTCGTACAAAGGTGCCAGCCGTGTTACCCAAGGGAGCCATAGCAATTTCAAAGGCTTCATTTCTTCTTGGTGTTCAAACATCCCAGCAGGTTCTTTGCCAGCGCTCACTCCAGCACTTCACAAAGAGCTGACATCCAAGGCATACCGCGGTGAGTTCTTGGCTATTCCAAACATCAAAAATGTATGGGGCAAAACAATCGAGGTCGGTGAAAGTGAGTTTTCAATCATTGCTGTACAAACACAGCCATAATGGCAGCCCAGCTAAAGCTTGCCCTAACCCATCATTCAAGCGGGACTGGCTAAAGCCAGCCCCTTAATTCAAACGTTATGCAGTTTAGAGGATAATTACTATGAGACTTTTTATTACAGCTCTAATTCTGTTCGCGTCAGCTACTTCTGCTATTGCTGCGGACGAAGATTTGAATATATGCAATGCTGGAGGATATTACGCTGGTGCTCAAGACCGCTTCATGAGTGGCATTGCTCAACACATTTTACAAAAGCGTGGTCTGCTCGGAACCGTTAATTGCAGTGCGCTTTGGAAAAGTGCTTACGAGGTAGGCGCGTCGTTTTCAAGAACAGGAAAAATTGCCAATCAAAATGAAGCTGAGATTCTGAAACAAGCATCTACCTTTAGTGAAAAAGTCTATTCAAATATATCTACAAGTATGGGCTACTAAATTTTTATGCATAACCCATCATTCAAGCGGGACTGGCTAAAGCCAGCCCCTTAATTCAAACGTTAGGGCTAGCTAAAAACAATGCCGCCACGAGCCGCTTGTTTGTTGGGTCGCAGGGCAGGTGCTTTTTCGTGCTTTTGGGCTTTTGGTTTGGTGGTGGTTTAGGTTTTTCGGGCTTAGTTTAGGTTTGGTTTTGTGGTAGTTTATTGTTTGTGGTTTTAGTTTAGTTTTCGGTTGGCGGGGCTTGTTATTTGGTCGCGCTATTTTAGCTTTTAATTCGGTGGTGGTTTTGGCTTTGGTGGCTGTTAAGTTGCTTGCCCTAACCCATCCATCAAGCGGGACGCCTGACGGCGCCCCTTATGTCAAACGTTAGGGCTTTATGAGCAACTCAGGAAAACAAGCACATGATTTCTATGCTGATGTGATTAGTCACAATAAAGTATGGACAATCAAAGGTAAAAATGGAGATATTATTTTCGTTTCAAGCATTGGTACAAAAATCCAGCCTTTTTGGTCAAAATTAACGAGAGTTCAAAAAATCATTAAATCTACCCCTGAGTACTCTAATTTTGAACCAGTTGAGGTTCCATGGAATGAGTTTGAGTATGAGTTAGCTCCAAAGCTAAAAGAAAAAAATATATATGTTGGTGTTAATTGGAGCGGCAAAAATTTAACTGGTTTCGATATGCCAGCATTTCAACTTATAGAAATAGTAAAAAGCAATAAAGAGGCAGCCCTAACCCATCATTCAAGCGGGACGCCTAACGGCGCCCCTTAACTCAAACGTTAGCCATAATCATGAACGAGCAACTTGCACTCACACTAATTGCAGCAACAGTCGGCTTTTTAGCCGCCATATTTTTTTGCGTTGGCAACGCTTTCAATTCCGCAAAACAAATCGCATTGCAAGCTAGTCCGTTCTACGACTTTAATCCACACTTGGCCAGTTCAATAACTGCTCAACGAGTACAATACGTAGTTGGCGCGTTGCTTCTTGTAGTTTCTTTTGGTCTGCAAATTGCGACAGTTCTAGCATCACCAACCACTCCCGCAATCCTTCCTCAATTTTTGCAATTTTGGCCTTATCTCGTGCTTGCTGTATTTTTTCCATCTCTAACTGTTTCTGCTTTTCTTGCTTGGCTTCTTTACAAATCCACCATGCGAAAAGTCCTAAAACTAGCAAAGCTAACAGAGTAAAAATCATGGCTAACCCCTCCATTAAGCGGGACGCGTACCGCGCCCCTTATGTCAAACGTTAGGGCTAGCTAAAAACAATGCCGCCACGAGCCCCTTGTTTATTGGGTCGCAGGGCAGGTGCTTTTTCGTGCTTTTGGGCTTTTGGTTTTGTGGTAGTTTAAGTTTTTCGGGCTTAGTTTAGGTTTGGTTTTGTGGTATGTTTTTGTTTGGTGGTTTTAGTTTAGTTTTCGGTTGGCGGGGCTTGTTGTTTGGTCGCGCTATTTTAGTTTTTAATTCGGTGGTGGTTTTGGCTTTGGTGGCTGTTAAGTTGCTTGCCCTAACCCATCCATTAAGTGGGACGCCTAACGGCGCCCCTTATGTCAAACGTTAGCGAGCAGTAAATGGCTGAAGATTGGTTAAGTTTACTTCCTGATGAAGTTAGGCAATTTGGCGAGCCAATTGAACCTGATTTACCATTTGAAACTTTGTGGCCTCTTTCCAAAGCAGAACTTCTTTCTAATTGGTTCGCCTCCAATAATTACGCTGTCATTGGAGGCGATTTTTATTTTAAAAAAAACAGTGATTTTGTGCATAGCTACGAAGGTTGGCGGTGTGACCTAAACAAAAACGAAATGTGGGTAAATTACAGCTCCCGTAGTGTGGCGGAAATGCTTGTTAAGTTTAGTAAGGTTTCAATTGCGTTGGCAAAACCTGATGTTTGGTTTACAGTTGTTGCCTTAGCCAAACCTAATGCAAAGCAACTAGCCATAATATATGCACGCTAACCCATCATTCAAGCGGGACGCCTAACGGCGCCCCTTAATTCAAACGTTGGGCATATAAACCTTAAGAGAGAGATAACAAAATGAAAAAAATTAACCTTTGTCTAGTTGGAATTTTATTAACATTGTCTGGCTGTGCAACAGGGCCAACCTATCAAAACTACGCTAAAACTGATGCAGCTTGTATTGACGGCGATGTAGCAAACGTAATTAAATTCTTCTCTGATGGTGAAGCACACGTGCGCATTGCGGAAGTTGATGACCTTCAAGCCAACTCAAACCCTGTATGCGTTCCGCCTGGAGAACATAAAGTAGGTTTTACTGCTGTCAACTCAGGAAGAACTGTAAACGAATTTATTACGGTCAACTTTGAAGCATCGAAAAAATACAAAATTCGAGCTAACGCTAGAGGTATTGCATTTGACTGTACGTTTAACGATATTACTGATGGAACAGAAAAGAAACTAAGTGAGTTTAGAGTTAAAATCTCAGGTTCAAGTCAGACATATGTTCCAATTTTCATCCCATCAAAATAATATGCCCAACCCATCCATCAAGCGGGACGCGCTAAAGCGCGCCCCTTATGTCAAACGTTAGGGCTAGTTAAAAACAATGCCGCCACGAGCCGCTTGTTTGCTGGGTCGCAGGGCAGGTATTTTTCGTGCTTTTGGGCTTTTGGTTTGGTGGTGGTTTAGGTTTTTCGGGTTTAGTTTAGGTTTGGTTTTGTGGTAGTTTATTGCTTGTAGTTTTAGTGTAGTTTTCGGTTGGTGGGGCTTGTTGTTTGGTCGCGCTATTTTAGTTTTTAATTCGGTGGTGGTTTTGGCTTTGGTGGCTGTTAAGTTGCTTGCCCTAACCCATCCATTAAGTGGGACGCGCTAAAGCGCGCCCCTTATGTCAAACGTTAGGGCTAGTTAAAAACAATGCCGCCACGAGCCGCATGTTTGCTGGGTCGCAGGGCATCGGGTTTTGGTGCTTTTGGGCTTTTGGTTTGGGGTTGTTTTAAGTTCTGTGGTTTTAGTTTAAGCTTGGTTTTGTGGTAGTTTATTGTTTGTGGTTTTAGTTTAGTTTTCGGTTGGTGGGGCTTGTTATTTGGTCGCGCTGTGTTGGTTTTTAATTCGGTGGTGGTTTTGGCTTTGGTGGCTGTTAAGTTGCTTGCCCTAACCCATCCATTAAGCGGGACGCCTGACGGCGCCCCTTATGTCAAACGTTAGGTAATTATGACTCCCACAATTCACCTCATTGAAGATCTCGGTAACATGAAAATGCTTAATAAAGCCAACTCCGAATGGGAAAGTGGTTGGTGGGCTGTAGCTCCCGAAACTGCAGAAAAGCTTATCGGTGGTCACATTTATTTTCATAAAAAACAAGCCGAACCATCTTTCTTTGGCGGTCTTATTTTAGGTTATCGAATTGAAACAACTGGCGAGTGGGTAGGTAGAGTTATTTTCCAATTCAAAACAGGTTTAGAGTTCAAAGGTTTCAAAGCAGGTAGTTCTGGTTGGGGTATGGAGAAAAAAATTGTTTGGTAAACTACCTAACCCATCATTCAAGCGGGACGCCTAACGGCGCCCCTTAACTCAAACGTTAGGGCTAGCTAAAAACAATGCCGCCACGAGCCGCTTGTTTGCTGGGTCGCAGGGCATCGGGTTTTAGGTGCTTTGGGGCTTTTGGTTTGGTGGTGGTTTAGGTTTTTCGGGTTTAGTTTCGGTTTGGTTTTGTGGTAGTTTATTGTTTGTGGTTTTCGTTTAGTTTTCGGTTGGCGGGGCTTGTTGTTTGGTCGTGCTATTTTAGTTTTTAATTCGGTGGTGGTTTTGGCTTTGGTGGTTTTAAAGTTGCTTGCCCTAACCCATCCATTAAGTGGGACGCCTTGCGGCGCCCCTTATGTCAAACGTTAGGGCTAGCTAAAAGCAATGCCGCCACGAGCCGCTTGTTTGCTGGGTCGCAGGGCATCGGGTTTTGGTGCTTTTGGGCTTTTGGTTTTGTGGTAGTTTAGTTTTTCCGGGCTTAGTTTAGGTTTGGTTTTGTGGTAGTTTATTGTTTGTGGTTTTCGTTTAGTTTTCGGTTGGTGGGGCTTGTTGTTTGGTCGCGCTATTTTAGCTTTTAATTCGGTGGTGGTTTTGGCTTTGGTGGCTGTTAAGTTGCTTGCCCTAACCCATCCATTAAGTGGGACGCCTGACGGCGCCCCTTATGTCAAACGTTAGGTATAAAAATGCTTAGCAAGTTCAAGTGGTCACCCAAAGTTCTCGCATGGCTAGTATTTGTTGTTCTTGTATTCTCAACCATTAGCTTTAATATGTCTGAGCATCCAACACCCAATGAAACAGTGTTTCTTCCAGGTTATGAGTTTATGCAATATGGTTGCTACATAATTGCACTTTCTTTTGGGTTAGCTATGTTTCGAAATCGGAGTCTCACGGCAAACTTCGAGACTAACTGGTTGGAGGCTTTTGTCGCATTAAATGGCGTGGCAATATTTATCTCTCCACTTTCTGCTTTATTTTTTAAATTTATAAGTCAGGTTATTACTAATGCAAATACCTAACCCCTCATTCAAGCGGGACGCCTAACGGCGCCCCTTAATTCAAACGTTAGGGTTAGCTAAAAACAATGCCGCCACGAGCCGCTTGTTTGCTGGGTCGCAGGGCATCAGGTTTTAGGTGCTTTTGGGCTTTTGGTTTGGGGTTGTTTTAAGTTCTGTGGTTTTAGTTTAGGTTTGGTTTTGTGGTGGTTTATTGTTTGTGGTTTTAGTTTAGTTTTCGGTTGGCGGGGCTTGTTGTTTGGTCGCGCTATTTTAGTTTTTAATTCGGTGGTGGTTTTGGCTTTGGTGGCTTTAAAGTTGCTTGCCCTAACCCATCCATTAAGTGGGACGCGCTAAAGCGCGCCCCTTATGTCAAACGTTAGGCCATTAACTTGAGTTGGTTAGCATTATTTTTAATTCTTTTCTTAATCACCGCCATTGTTGGTGCTTTGATATTATTTTCAAAATACATTGTCAAGTGTTATCCGCGCTCAGAATTGGCTAGAGAGCTTGGTGTTCTTGAAATTCTTTGCCTTGTTCTAAATCTTGTATTAGTTCTTATGCCTTTGATACTGCCAAAATTAAATACAATTTTTAGTTTTTTAAACCCAGTAGCCCATGGGCTGGGCTTTATCATTTATGGCGTGTGCGTTTCACTAATATCTACTTTTTTACTTTACCAAATGCAGCAAAAAGGTTGGCTTCCTAGCCTAACCCATCATTCAAGCGGGACGCCTAACGGCGCCCCTTAATTCAAACGTTAGGGCTAGCTAAAAACAATGCCGCCACGAGCCGCTTGTTTGCTGGGTCGCAGGGCATCGGGTTTTAGGTGCTTTTGGGCTTTTGGTTTTGGGCTTTTGGGCTTTTGGTTTGGTGGTGGTTTAGGTTTTTCGGGTTTAGTTTAAGCTTGGTTTTGTGGTAGTTTATTGTTTGTGGTTTTAGTGTAGTTTTCGGTTGGTGGGGCTTGTTGTTTGGTCGCGCTATTTTAGTTTTTAATTCGGTGGTGGTTTTGGCTTTGGTGGCGGTTAAGTTGCTTGCCCTAACCCATCCATTAAGCGGGACGCGCTAAAGCGCGCCCCTTATGTCAAACGTTAGCCTTTTAAGTAGACCTCGATGATTACATTACCATCTAGCATCACCTTAGACATTCCATCCTTGTTGGCTGGCGTTTCGTTGCCAGTCATCGCTGGGTGGGTGGCTTCATTTCTTTCGCTGCGTAAAGACGAGAGATCTATAGAAATCGAGCAGGTCACAAAAGAGAGGGCAAAATGGCGAGACAATATGCGGGAGATTACAAAGGAAATTTCAGAGGCTTACTTTGAAAACAGTAAATCACCAGTTCCGGGAAAGGTCGCGGGTCTACGTGGAAAATTGGCGACTTCAATTAACCCCAAAGATGATGAAGATGACAATAGGATTCTTTCTCACTTCGATGAGTTATTTTCTGGGAACAAATCGGATTTGGATATTTTTTCAAAGCGCATTGCTTTGCTACTCAAGCACGATTGGGAAAGAGTTAAATGGGATTGCAAACCAATTTACACAAAAGCGTTTACACGATTTTCAAAAAAACAGCGCCTCTGGCGCTCAAAGAATTATCGCCATGTTGGCTAACATGGTGCTACTTAGCTCTAAGTTAGCCCACGACATTAGATCGTAGTGGTTTAATGGGGTAAATTTTATCTAATAATAAAGGATTGCAAATGAACAGCTTTACAAGAATTGGTATTTTTGGATTACTTTCAGTTTCTGTTTTTGGCTGCTCTGGCCCTTCGAGCGACGAGCTCAAGCTATATTCAGAAAAGTGCGTGGAGTTCTACAAAGAAAAAAGAGCAGAAAACGGGGAGCACGTGGAATACAGGAGTAACTGGATGAAGGACGGACGGCTTGTCATCTCGCTAGCAGAGAAAGAAAGTAAAAGCGACAGCAGTTACACAGAAGGACTATGCGTAATTGATTTAAAGGAGGGGACAATCGAGTTGCCAGGCCTTTTCAACCAAGGCAGATGGGATAAATAAAATAAACAGAACAGTGAGCCCAAAACTGATGGTCGTTTTATGCATCGTTATGGCTAACCCATCATTCAAGCGGGACGCCTAGCGGCGCCCCTTAATTCAAACGTTAGGGCTAGTTAAAAACAATGCCGCCACGAGCCGCTTGTTTGCTGGGTCGCAGGGCAGGTGCTTTTTCGTGCTGTTAGCTTTTGGTTTGGGGTTGTTTTAAGTTCTGTGGTTTTAGTTTAAGCTTGGTTTTGTGGTGGTTTATTGTTTGTGGTTTTAGTTTAGTTTTTGGTTGGCGGGGCTTGTTGTTTGGTCGCGCTATTTTAGTTTTTAATTCGGTGGTGGTTTTGGCTTTGGTGGCTGTTAAGTTGCTTGCCCTAACCCATCCATTAAGCGGGACGCCTTGCGGCGCCCCTTATGTCAAACGTTATGCATAAAAAAGAGTTAATTAGAATTTTTACCTCTATCGCAATTGGAATATGTTTAGCTTTTATTCTGATTGTTGAACCGTTGGATTTTTCAATCCATGTCCCTGACTGGCTAACATCTATATTAAGCAACAATTTGGCTACTGTTTTTTTAATTTCTTTAAGTAAATTACCTACGACACTTTGTTGTGCAATTTTTGCAGCTTTGCTTTCAAGGTTTTTGAATTTAAAGCCATTACTTTACTCAATAGCCGCAACACTATTTCTCTATTTAGCATTTATAACTTTTACTGTTAATGTTCCGTTCGAAATTGAGGCAGTTACCATCAATTGGTTCTTATTTTTAGTGTTTTTCTTTTTTACAATCCATATTGTTAAAAAACGCATAACCCATCATTCAAGCGGGACGCCTAACGGCGCCCCTTAATTCAAACGTTAGGGCTAGCTAAAAATAATGCCGCCACGAGCCGCTTGTTTGTTGGGTCGCAGGGCATCGGGTTTTAGGTGCTTTTGGGCTTTTGGTTTGGTGGTGGTTTAGGTTTTTCGGGTTTAGTTTAGGTTTGGTTTTGTGGTAGTTTATTGTTGGTGGTTTTAGTGTAGTTTTCGGTTGGCGGGGCTTGTTATTTGGTCGCGCTATTTTAGTTTTTAATTCGGTGGTGGTTTTGGCTTTGGTGGCGGTTAAGTTGCTTGCCCTAACCCATCCATTAAGTGGGACGCGCTAAAGCGCGCCCCTTATGTCAAACGTTAGGGCTAGCTAAAAACAATGCCGCCACGAGCCGCATGTTTATTGGGTCGCAGGGCAGGTACTTTTTCATGCTGTTGGCTTTTGGTTTGGGGTGGTTTTAAGTTCTGTGGTTTTAGTTTAAGCTTGGTTTTGTGGTGGTTTATTGTTTGTGGTTTTCGTTTAGTTTTCGGTTGGTGGGGCTTGTTGTTTGGTCGCGCTATTTTAGTTTTTAATTCGGTGGTGGTTTTGGCTTTGGTGGCTGTTAAGTTGCTTGCCCTAACCCATCCATTAAGTGGGACGCCTTGCGGCGCCCCTTATGTCAAACGTTAGGAGCATTTATGTCAGTGAGTAATCTCGACCAAGCAATTGCATCGCATCCTTTCTTCCCAAAAGGTATCAAGGTAGGTTCCAAGCTTTGGAAAGACCTTGTTGTTGCTGGCCGCATCAAATGGAAACGCGGCTATATTGAGGGCGTTATTGACTCAGGAATTGATTTTCCAACTTTGGATGAAAAAATCTTTGTACATGTAGAACCAGAACTAGATGATTTAAGTTATGAGTTACCGCAAAACTCCTAACCCATCATTCAAGCGGGACGCCTAAAGGCGCCCCTTAATTCAAACGTTAGGGCTTCGTTAAAACCAATGCCGCCACGAGCCGCATGTTTGTTGGGTCGCAGGGCAGGTGTTTTTTCGTGCTCTTTGGCTTTTGGTTTGGTGGTGGTTTAAGTTTGTTGGGCTTAGTTTAGGTTTGGTTTTGTGGTATGTTTTGTTTGGTGGTTTTAGTTTAGTTTTTGGTTGGTGGGGCTTGTTGTTTGGTCGCGCTATTTTGGTTTTTAATTCGGTGGTGGTTTTGGCTTTGGTGGCTATTAAGTTGCTTGCCCTAACCCATCCATTAAGTGGGACTGCTTCGCAGCCCCTTATGTCAAACGTTAGGGCTAGCTAAAAACAATGCCGCCACGAGCCGCTTGTTTGCTGGGTCGCAGGGCATCGGGTTTTAGGTGCTTTTGGGCTTTTGGTTTGGTGGTGGTTTAGGTTTTTCGGGTTTAGTTTAAGCTTGGTTTTGTGGTAGTTTATTGTTTGTGGTTTTAGTGTAGTTTTCGGTTGGCGGGGCTTGTTATTTGGTCGCGCTATTTTAGCTTTTAATTCGGGGTGGTTTTGGCTTTGGTGGCTGTTAAGTTGCTTGCCCTAACCCATCCATTAAGTGGGACGCCTAACGGCGCCCCTTATGTCAAACGTTAGGGCTAGTTAAAAACAATGCCGCCACGAGCCGCTTGTTTGCTGGGTCGCAGGGCAGGTGCTTTTTCATGCTGTTGGCTTTTGGTTTGGGGTTGTTTTAACTTCTGTGGTTTTAGTTTAGGTTTGGTTTTGTGGTAGTTTATTGTTTGGTGGTTTTAGTTTAGTTTTCGGTTGGTGGGGCTTGTTATTTGGTCGCGCTATTTTAGTTTTTAATTCGGTGGTGGTTTTGGCTTTGGTGGCTGTTAAGTTGCTTGCCCTAACCCATCCATCAAGCGGGACGCGCTAAAGCGCGCCCCTTATGTCAAACGTTAGGGCTAGCTAAAAACAATGCCGCCACGAGCCGCATGTTTGCTGGGTCGCAGGGCATTGGGTTTTAGGTGCTTTTGGGCTTTTGGTTTGGTGGTGGTTTAGGTTTTTCGGGCTTAGTTTAGGTTTGGTTTTGTGGTAGTTTATTGTTTGTGGTTTTAGTGTAGTTTTCGGT
>JABFRQ010000011.1 GCA_013141075.1 Methylotenera sp. | reverse complement strand
GGCGATTTTTGAGCCAATTGGTGAAGTCACACAGTGCAATCAAGCAACAATCGATAACTTAAAGCAATACCACGAAGCGTTAATGCATTATCGCAACCAGCAATGGGGCTTAGCCGAAGCCCAGCTAATGGAGTTGCAAACACTAGAACCACAACGCTATGTGTATACAATGTACCTTAAACGCATTGCCCACTTTAAGCAAAATCCACCCGCGAGCGATTGGGATGGCGTCTTTAATTATGAATCTAAATAAGGGCAGCTTTATCAATATAAGTTTCTAAATTAGACAAGGCGCGAGAAAAAAATAACGACGCGGTATATGCTTGATATATAAGGAGTTATTTTTTTGTGAGCAACGCAGTATAATGACGAAAATTGTATTGATAAAGTTGCCCGTAAAGTAAAGTAACCATTATGCAAATAAAAATTCTAGGTTGTAGCGGCGGCATAGGCGGCGAGTTGCGCACCACATCCATGCTTATAGATAGCGATATTTTGATAGACGCTGGCACAGGTGTGGGCGATTTATCTTTAGATGAATTGTTGAAAATTGACCATATTTTTATTACACACTCGCATTTAGATCACATAGCTTTCATTCCGCTGCTGCTTGATACGGTCATGGGCATCCGCGCCGCGCCAGTAACCGTGCATGCTAGTGCGGAAACCATTGCCACTTTGCGCACCCATATTTTTAATTGGAAAGTCTGGCCAGACTTTAATACCATTCCAGATGTGACCCAGCCATTTTTGCTTTATAACGAAGTAAAACTAGGTGAAACGCTTACCTTCAACGGCCGCAACATTACTGCATTGCCCGCTAACCACGTAGTTTCTGCTACAGGGTACCAAATAGATAGCGGCGCAGCCAGCTTAGTGTTTACGGGCGACACCACCACTTGCGATGCACTTTGGCAGGTCGTAAATAACATCAATAATCTTAAATATTTAATTATAGAAACTGCATTTAGCAATAGTGAACTTGAACTTGCAAAGCTTTCAAAGCACTTATGCCCATCGTTGCTGGTGGCTGAGTTGGGTAAACTAAAACATCAAAATATTAAAGTGTTTATTACGCACTTAAAACCTGGCGAAGGTGAAAGCATTATGCAAGAAATTGCCGAAAGCCATTTAACTATGCCGATACACGCGCTAAATAAGCACCAAATATTTAGTTTGTAATATCCAACTTGTACCATCAAATCTTAAGGTTACAAAATGGCAATTGCCGACCAAACATTATTTGAGCAGCTAGAACCAATCGCAAGGCTTTCTGCTGGCCGCAAAAAAGAGCTTGCCTCGCTATGCTTTATAGAAACGGTTAATAAAGATATTGACCCGTTACGCATGAATGTGGCGCGGTCTGCACAGGCGCTTTATCTTATTTCAGGTGAGTTAGAGTTGCATTTTGAGAATGAAAATATGATGATGCAGGGTGGTTCTGAAGCCGCAAAACAACCTTTCAACAACCACGCCAATATTAAAAACGCGGTTGCTAAAACCAATATAGAAGTTTTGCGTATTGATATGGATTTGCTCGACATTATGATGACGTGGGATCAGCTATCACATGCAGAAATTGCGCCTAAACCACCTCAAGAAAAAGTAGCAGAAAAGCCAAAAGCTGCATCAAAAGCCATACCTAAAATCACGCCAGAAACTACCCCAGAAGATAACCCAAGCATCGCAGATAATACCGCACCTAAAACACGTACAACAGGTGAATGGATGAGCGATACGGGCGTATTTAGTGCATTTAACCTGCAAAAAGGTGTGTTCAGCCAGCTACCTACTGCCAATGTTGAAGAAATGTTTAAACGCATGACCAGTGTGCCTGTCAAGGCTGGGCAGGTGATGGTTAAGCAAGGCAGCGCGGGAGATTATTACTACTTAATTCAAAGTGGCGCGGCTGTTGTAAGCCGGGTGGTAGATGCTAACCAGCCCATTGTAATATTAGCTGAGCTGCAAGAAGGCAGCGCCTTTGGCGAAGAAGCCTTGGTGTCAGATGCTAAACGTAACGCTACAGTAACCATGAGTGCCGATGGAGAATTGCTACGCCTCAATAAAAAAGACTTTGTAGAGCTGCTAAAAGCCCCGCTAATTACGCAAATCAGCATGGCAGATGCTAACGCCCAAGTAAATGCAGGCGCGGTGTGGGCAGATGTGCGATTACCTTCAGAGTATGAACATGACCATATTACAGGCGCAATTGAACTGAACTGAGATAAATTATAAGGGAATCATGAGATAAATGCGGGAAGTTTTAGGATTAAGCGGGATAAGGTAAAAAATAAATGAAATTAAGTTTCACACAGTGCAATAAAAATTAGAACGAAAAATACTCACCAGCAATTCGCAAAATAGACTTAGTTGCACCATCCATTAGCTCAATATTATCACCATCACTTTTAATTGGCATATAAGGCCTAGATGGAATAAATACTTTTTTACCTCTACCTGCATTACCACCAAATTGATGAATAGCCGCATAAGGTTTAATCGTAGAAATTCCAGCATGATTATTATCGCTAAATGATGAAATGCTATCTCTTAGTGACGCAGTACCTTTGCCATGCAAAATTTTACCTGGCCAATTACCAGCTTTTTCACGTGCACGAATAGTAGATGAAGCGAGTGGCTTCCAACGATTACCTTCAGTATCTGCTTCTTTTGAAAATGAAGCATCTGTAATAGATAATAGTTCCGCAGCAATACTCGCCATCAACGGCTCTCTATTAACAAGCTTACCATGTAAATTAGCTAAAACAGATTCAACTTCACGGCTGTTAATTGTAATAGTCATTTGCATAATTAGGCCACCTGCTTATAGTAGTCACCCGCTGGGTTGTAATCCCAGCCAACATCAGGTTTAAATGTTTTTGGCATATTAGGTAGGTTGATAGTTTTTAACGTATCAAAGCCACCATCTTTACGTTTAATTTGAATATCAGAAATATAGCCTTTTGCAGTTTCAAGCTTCATGCCTTCATCAGCAAACCTGAATTTAGAAATAGGCCTTACGCGGCAACGGCAACGCCAGCCATTAGGTGGGTAAGCAACACTCCAAACATCATCATCATAACTAAACACACGGCCATTCATCACGCCATGTGATGGCCGTGTTCTTGCATCCATCACTGCCACATATTGCCAATATGGATGTGAGCCTGTAGCTTTAAGCATTTCACGCTGGCGGCCAGCCATAAAGGCAGTTTGCAAATTTTGTTCATAAATTAAGCGCAGGCGGCGCGGGCTACCTAATTGCACAGGCGTATCTGTACCTTCGTAGGTTTTTATTTCACCTGTGTTTTTATCAATAGCCTTACCCCACCAGCCTTTAGATTGTAAAATTGGTGTGAGATTTTTGGCAAAATCTTTATAGCTAGTGCCATTATTAAGAGAGTAAAGCAACGCATCTTTAATATCAGCAACCACATCATAACCAGCGCTGCGTGCCACTGTAAATGCTCTAGCATGCGCCGCTTTCCACAACTCACGCCAACTCTCAGTGACAACTAAACCCTTGCTGGCTAAAAATGCTACAGCGGCTTCAGGTGGCATATTAAATGCGGCCACTAAATCTTGTTTGCTAATATCAGCCATTTAAAATTTCATTTAAAGCTGAGCTGCCACCTAAAACATCTACTACAAACATTGCCCGCGCAATCGCTTCAACCAGTACATCATCACTCGTTAATGGATTAACACTGGCCAATAAAGCTAAAGCCTCATCTGCATTATCTACTTTAGACAATGCCAATATCGCAGGCTTAAGCCATTTTTCAGCTTGCTGTTGAATGGGGATAGCTAAGTTTTCAATTGCACCATCAATCGCATCTTGGTCTGCAAAAAATTCATCATCTAACTTATCCTCTTTTTTAAGTTGAGCTAATATGCGGTTTGCTGCTTTTTTAGGCACATCATCGGGCAATAATGACTTTACTGGTGCTGGTGCAGATAAAACCTCTTCACCATTTATTGCCTGTGGAATTTTAAGCTTGGTATGCGCCCAATGCGCGGGTATTTTCATGCCAATCTCTGCCAATTTTGGCAGGCTATCTGCATAAAGTTTAAGGTCTTCAGGTTCACTATTATCAAATACAAAACGTGGGCAACGGCGAATATCTGAAAAACCTTTATTCACGGCCAATAGTGGAAAAATTAAGTCGCGGGTAATCGTGCCTTCAAGCTGTTTGCAATCGCTATCACGAATATCTAATCGCACTTCATTTTGAATATTAGCTGCATTACTTCCTAAGCCAGTACTCTCTGCATTACTAGTTAGCGTGCCGCCTAAAATCGCCTTACTAACGGTACTTTCACACCATTTAATCATTGCTTCAAAAGGCTTTTCACTCCCTGTTACGGCATTTTGAAACTCAATTATCATACTTTGTGGAATAATGCCGCGCGCATTATGGCCTAAGCCTGCAATCGCACGCATTAAGGTAGCTTTTTCATCATCGCTAGAGTTCTGTGGAAACTTACCAATAACCGCTGGTAAACCGTAAACATCTAAAAATTCAGCTAAATCACCCACTGAATAGTTTTTAAATAAGTATGGCCATATTAAAACACGGCCTAAACCACTCATACCCGCGTAGCCGCTAATGGCTTTATGTTGATGCAGCATCCAGCCAAAAGGCTGCAAGTCATCACCTAAAAAGTTCATCGTGCGGAGTTTTAGCGTATTTCTATCTTGTAGATTATATTTAAACCATGTTTGTGGCCGATGATGAAAGCTATTAATTGTCCAGTCTGAACCAACCCTCACCCACTCCAATTCCAATGCACTAAAACCATGTGATATACCATCTAGCAAATCAAACTGCATATCTTCAAAGTCTTGCAAATTAAGTAATAGCTCTTTTACATAAGCCGTTAAATCTAACTCTTGCTTACTGGCATTGCGTGGGGGCTCAATATCCCAATCTAGCTTAATTACAGCACGCTTACGCTTAGCAAGCTCTGCATAAATATGCCCATCGCGCTCTTCCATATCTCTAAATAGCTCATGCTGGTCTATTAAGTTACCTGATTCTGCTGATAGTAAAATACTATTTAATCGTGCAGGTGTAAGCCCACGTGATGGGTGGTTACCTACTACATTTTTTAAATGTACAAGCTGCGAAGTTTGCTGATTATTTAAATCAACTGCATCAATTGGCTGGCCGTTTTTATCTAATAGTTTCATATTTACCAATCCTTGCGGCTTTCTACCGTATGCGCTAAATCATCAAAATTTCTATTTGTATTGGTAAGGCGGCGTGGCACTTCAATATACTCAAAAGCTTGCCCACCTTGTGATGCAGCATAACAAGCTAGAGCCAAGGCTACAGCGGTATCACCATGCCGCTTGCCGCCGTCTGCACCTTTAGTTCTAGCATCAGGTATTTTTGGTATACCTTTAATCACCTGAATTAAGCGTAAATCGTCTAGTACATCGGCATCGCGTGGCAATTGGTCCAGTGTGCCATCTTCAAGCCATGCCTTCATTCGTGGCATGTTCTCTAAATACCATTGCTGGCTCATACTCACTTCACTCACACTAGCTGCACCATAGCGCTGCGTAGTCACCTCAGCTAAATATGCACCATTGCCTGTTTTATCTAGCGCAGCATAGCCAAACCTTGGTAAGCGGTCTGCCAAATAGAATAATATTTGACGCTGTTGCTCAAAAGGCACATTGCGCAACTCAAGGGTAAATGGCACAGTGCGTACTAAGCCTTGCCCTTCAATCATCGGCACAATTACGCTTAAGTCACCGCTACGGCCAAAGTCCATGCCTAATGTACTACGGTTTGTTTTATCTAAGGTTTCTAAAATAGGCTTAAGGGTAAAGTCTAGCCAGCCTGAAATTTCAGCCTCACGGGTATAGTCTGCCAGTAGTTCAAAGCCATCTTTGGCTTCATAGCGTAATACTACTGAGCTGGCACTCATACGGCTTTCAATCAAGGCGCGGCTTAAATACGCACCACCGCTTTGGCTAGGGATGCAATCTAGCTCTTCAGCTGCATTGCGGCTGTAAATTGCACGGATGCCTGCAACCCACTCTGCCTCAGCCAGCGCACTCCATACCTTACCTGTAGCTGCCATCACACGTTTACATAAGCCTTGGGTGACTGCATCATCAAAGGTAATACGATGCACGCTATAGGGCAATTTACCTGCACGGCAATCATCAATTAAAGTGTTGAATGCGTTATCAACCCCAAAGTGCGTGCTGATAATGCGTACGGCGCCACCCCAAATAAGTAGCGCCATTGCCGCTTTAATTAAGCTGGGTAAATCATCATGAAAGGCCGCTTCATCAATCACCACTACACCTTGTTTACCGCGTAGGTTGCTTGGGCGCGAGCTTAGCGCGGTGACGCGATTGCCACTACTAAATTTAATGCTGTAAGTGATAATGTCTTTGTCTTCATCACGCAATACTTGCTCACCGATCAGCTCAGCCGCTTGGTTAAAATGCTTTGCCCAAAAAGCAACATCGCGCACAAACTCTTGCGCCATTGCTTGGTTATAGCCTACATACCAAACATCCATACCGCCGTTATCATTGGCAGCTGCGGCAGTCAGTGCGCTATCTGCTGCCTCTGCCCAGCTTAAGCCTACACGGCGTGATTTCTCAATTATTTTTACTTGTGATTTATCAGCAATCCAAGCTTGCTGATAAGGGAGAAGTACTGCATCAGTCACATTAAGCCTCAGCAATGCCTAAAATTCTAGCTTTAATTTGCTTAATCGCCTCATTACTTAAGCCTGCCGCCTTGGCAGTTTCAGCAACTTCATTGGCGACTTCTTTGGTTTTTTGTTTTGTTTTTTGGCGGAAGTCTTTAACGGCCACGCTACTATGCCCAAGCTCACTGGCAATTTTTGCCAATGTACCAAAGCTGGCTTGCTTGCCGCTATCATCCATATTCACCAACATATCAAAGGCTTTTTGCTGCACTAGGCGAATTAGGCCATCGCTCATTACATTGTCATCATCAGGCGCGGCTTCAGCCACGGCACGGGCTTGCTCAGTAGCCATTTTTACAGCGGCTAAGCGTTGCTCAAATACTTGGCCATAGCGATGCAGGCTGGATTTACCAATATCAAAACCCAGTGTTTTTAGGTGAGCCGATAAAGCCTCATATTGCCCGAAGCTATTTTCAACTAGGTTATTATCCAGCCAAGCTTTTACCGCTGCAGGCAACTTGGTGATTTTTGAACGCGCAGCCATAATTACCAATACTTGGCTGGGCGTGAAATGCCAGCATCGCAACTTGCTGTGTATTCCACCACATCAATACCATCGCGGGTGAGCTTGCAAAACCACATATTATTATCAATGCTGATTTCTATTAGCTGGCGGTCTTTTAAATAACCTAGTTCACGGCGCAACTCATGGTTGGTGACATCTGGCACGACTGGTTGCACGGCTGATAAAATAATAGCCTCATTTGTACCTAGTGGCCTTGCTGAGTTAAGAGCAAGCAGCATAACCCAGCGTAGGTTTTCACGGCGTGATTTTTCTAAATCTAGGTTCATGAATGCTCTCTTAAACGTTCAATTAAATTATGAATACCATCTAATTTGGCATTCAGTACGGTTTCAAACCTAATGGCATCTTCACGCCGTTGGTACTCAAGTGGCATACGCATTTTGTGGTCTGATAGGTCTTTTTCAACAACGCGCCAACCATCACCTTCAGATTTAATTGCTTTCTCTAAACCCCTAAATCTTTCATCAAGCACTTTTTCTCTTTCTAGCCTAGCTGTATCTTGCGATTGAAATCGTGTATTTAATCCTGTAGTAAACTGCTGCACGATAATATTAACCAAAACCCATGCAGCACCGCATAGCACTACTATAATGCAGCCCGCCATACTCATTAGCTGCCAAAAACCTATTTGAATTACATTCACACTAAAGCCCTCTTTTTTGTTTCATTTCTATTAGTTGCTGGCACTCAATACAGCGGATAACCCCACCTATTTTTTGGCGTTTTGGCGGGATTCCATTACCACAATCTTGGCAATGTGAGAGCGTAACTTTAACTTGCTTGCTTTGTTGTGCAGTAATCGCAGCGTTTCTACTAGCCATTTCTAAATCTTGTGCGCGGTCTAAGTCATCCATTATTGAGCGCCTAAGCTTTCAACATGGCCATAGCATTGCATGAGCAAGTCTTTAACATAGTTGCTTTCAATTATGGCTTGGTCGGCGCTTCGCCCAATGGCGAGAATATCTGCAGTAGCTGAGTCAGATAGTTCGGCTCGCGTTTCTGTAAGAGCTGGGCTGAAACTGGTGGTAGCGCTGCCAGCTGTACTTTCACAGGTTGGCACGGCGCGGGTACTGACTGACAAGCGGCGAGCGCCGCGCTGAATATCAGCAATAATGCTAGCTGCATGGGCTTTTTCATCTTGAAGTTTCCCTTCATAAATAGTTTTGAGTGAGGCGGCTTGCAGCACGGCAGCGCGTTCTAAATCACGGTTTAGGCTGTTGGCTACTAATAGCTTTTGTTGCACGGCTAGCAGCTCAATATTTTGCTTGGCTTGCCATTTTTGGCGCTCATGTGAAGCCCCTGAAAAATAGAAACTAACAAGGGAAACACCGATGAGTATTACCGTGCCAACCAACAATGGAATATTGAGATTAGGCATAAAGTTTGCTAGCCATTTCATGGTGCGCACCAGTCATTTTTAGCGCCTTTGCCAAAATACGGCACAGCGTAGCCTGCAGAAATCATGGCTTGCGCTAAGTCAACATCGCGCCAGGTAACATCGGCATCAATGCGGCCACCGTATTTATCCCACTTTGGGTTATTTAGCGTGAGCACATCACCTTGTTTAACCAAGCCTTTTAAGTAAGCGGTAGCCAGCTTAGCTTTGGCTTTTTCTGCAGGGCATTTACCTGCTAGCTCGGGGGTATCAATACCGCGCAAGCGCACTGCCATATTGGCCAGCGGCATGGGTAGCGTATCGCTGAGTACTTGAATGGTGTCACCATCATGCACACGGCGCACCTCAACTGTAAAAGCTTGTGCAGTGCTGGTTGCAAGTAGGCTTAAAAAAGCCACGAGTAAAATAGGGTTTGAATGTATTTTCATTAGAGTTTGATTCCTTGCGTAGTGATAATTCTTAACATGGCATTGCCAATTGTAAGCATGGTTAAGCCATAGCCATAAACGCTGCCAGTAATATAGGGCTGCAGTAGATTAGCGCTGGCTTCAAGCGCTGCTAGGCCAGCAATTACCGCGTTAAACCATAAGGTTTTGCTGGTATACCAAGGTTTATTTTCAGTAACGTAAACATCAGTTGATTCAGGCATTTGGTGGCTCCTTGAATAGTTGTCGTTCATCCATGCGGCGCTTGAATAAACCTTTGACGAATACTGCCTTGCCAAGCACGTGCATATAAGACCACTTGCCAAACTCCTTGGCTGCGCCTGCACGGTCACCCGCTTGCAGTTTTTTGAGTAAGGTAGAGCCATCTAGCGCACCCACGCCGAAGTTAAAGCTGAAGCACACTAGTGCGTCAAACTCATTTTGGTTAAGTGGTAGGCCTTTGATTTTGGCAGGTGATAACACGGCATTGATAAATAGTTCAGCAATGTTTAAATCTGCTTTTAAAAAGGCTTCAGCCTGTGCAAGTGTAATGCCGCTGCCAAGCTTAAGGCCGTTGCTAGGGCGTATTACATGACCCCAGCCTACGGTGAGCTTTTTGGCTGGGCATAGGTAAACATCGGCATAGTAGCCTTCCCATTTTTTAATGAGGTTGATGCCGCGCGGTGAGGTAACTAGATTTGACATGCCATGATTGTGGCGTATTGCAAAGGTTGATTGAATTAAAGAGCTTTAATCCATGAAAAAAGGGGCATAAGCCCCTTTAGTTTTATGTCAGATAGGATGGCTAATACTAGTTAGGCATTTTCACAGCCCATGTGTTTACCATGTAGCAATCTTGGTGTAATTCCACCACCTGATACCCCCAAATATTGGCAGCCAGTTAATTTGTCACGATGTATGCTCATTCCACTTCTAGCGCTACCCCATTCTTTGTTATCAGTGCTATCGCGCATCAATGGGGTGGCACTTAAAATTAAATTTAGCGCATACGCTACTAAAAACCATTTACCAATCCATCTAACAAAATCTTTACTTTCGTTTAAAGTCAATTTAATTCTCCGTAGTTATCAATGCCTAACCTCGCGGTCAAGCAGGACTGGCTTGCGCCAGCCTCTTACCTTGTTTCGTTAGGTATCCAAGTTATCATCGGTAGTAGGTGACCCCATCATTGCAGAGCCACCCTGTTTTATCTGGCATTGAGCCAATACCAACGGTCATGTTGCCCTTGCTATCGGAGCCAAAGGTATTGAATACATCACCATTGATATGTGCGACCTTTTTACATTCATGTGCCTCAGCAAACTGTTGCCAGTCATTTTCAGCCTCGACTATTGCGAGTCCTAGCCCGACAATGCAGGCCACGCTCGCGGTATAGATTAAGCCCTTAATCCAATTCAGTTTCATATCACTTCCTTTCGTTGTAGTGTCTATCGGATAGATGCCCAATCTATCTATTAAGTAGAATGCCTTGCGGCACCCCTTATGTCAAACGTTAGGCAATGGTTATTCCTAAAAAATCAGCTCTTGATATATCTCTGACGGTTTGCACAAAATCACTATCCCCAAATTCATGCGTAAAAACTGGTCTATTTAGCTTTTCTTCAACATATCTTTGCATTTCACTAAAATTACCAATTAAAATTCCAGTAAATGCACTTACTATTGCGGCTTCATTTTTAGTCATTTTAAATCTCCAATTTATTTTATCTTGGCAACATGCCTAACCCATCATTTTCAGTTTGCCATTTTGTGCAAGTTAAATTAAATCAAACTTGCCTGCCGTGCTGCACGGTCGCGTGCTTGGCCACGTTTAATAATGGTGCGCACTTGCATGCTGGTGAGCTTAAATTTATGGGCAAGTTTGTCGTAGTTATCGCCCCTGAATTCGTTGTAAATTTCTTCATCGCGCTTGCTTAATTCATACAGCAAACCGCGCGGAATATAGGCTTGCTCACCGCCTATTTCGGTGCGTATAGCTTCAGCAATTTTAAAAGCGTGGGTATACGCATCGGGCTTGGCGATGCCCGCCATAATAAGCTCGCGGTTAATAATCTGCCCCATTTGCTCTATCATTTCAGGGTAGTTTTCAGGAAAGTTAATTAGCGGTATTTCAGCGGCGTTAAGCATTTTTAACCTCTTTTTTAGCGGGTAGAGTGACGGCCTGTGGGCGGTCGCGCCATTCTTTTAAACTCTCAATCACGGTGTTAATTTGCTTGCCATTTAGCCACTCTAGCCTTGCCACTTTGGTTTGGCGTTGCACCCAGCGTTGCAGGGCGGCTTCATCACGGTTATAGACTTTGCCTAAATCGTGCAGCTCTAACCACAGCCCGCGTATCATTTTAATTTGCGGGTCATCACTAGTGCGCACGGGCGTACCTTGTGCAGTTTTAGGCTTAAAGCCTTTACGCTTAAGGTTAGCGATTAACTCGCCGCGCTGTTTAGTATTGAGTTTGCTGCTTGAATCCACACCAAACATGCCATGTAGCAGCTGGCGGTAGGTTTCATCTTCTATACCAAGCTGTGATATGGCGATATGGATTTGCGCCAGCTCGCGTTGTTTTGGGGTTTTAATTGTCATTTTTTATTCCTAGTAAAACTGCCTTGCTTAGCCTTCATTTGCATAAAAGCTAAACATGGTGGTTTAGTTAATTGCCTAGTTCACTGCATCTTTTAAAGCTTTGCCAGCTTTAAAACTCACTTTGATACTGGCAGAAATTTCAATTTTGTCACCAGTGCGTGGGTTGCGGCCAGTGCGTGCTGCACGCTGGGTAGCGTTAAAGCTGCCAATACCTTGCAACTCAGCTTTGCCAGTATTCATTAAGTCGTAGCTAATACTAGCAACTAGTGCTGTATAAGCACGCTCAGCTACTGCTTTGGTGATGCCTGCGGTGTCTGCAATTTTTTCAATTTGGTCTTTTTTACTCATGGTGTTACTCCTAAAATTAAGTGGGTTGACTGCGCCTGATGAAGGGTTCACATTAAGGAGGCATCATCACAGTCTGCTATGGTTTTAAGCCACTCATAGCTTGGCCGCCAATCAACTAAGCTTCTAGTTCACTCAGTACAGTTTTAATGATGTTATCAATGGCCTTGGTGCTGTCATCATCTTGCGGTTTGATAAGTACATCGTTAGTGGCAGGCACAAGCATGATGCCTGCGTTAGTTAAAATGCTGGTATCTAGTCTTTTTATGCCCACATCCACTAGGCTAAATTTGGTTTTTATACAGGCATTGATCTGGGACGCTAGCAGAAAATTTTCGAGTGCAAAATTGGTTTTTGATAAATGCTGTAAGTAATCAATCGCCTTGGCTTCATCAGCTACTTTTACCTTTTCTTTACCCACTTGGTAACCAATTTTAATGCCGTCAATAGTCATGCTTTTGCTAGTTTCAAATAGCGCTGGGCTGGCTTCAATCGTTTGGCTTAAGGCCTCATGCTCTTCAGTCATTTTTGTTACGGAACGCTGTAGCGGCTTTTCATATTTGGCCTGTATTGCTTCAATCTCGGCCTGCATCGTGCCTGCTAAATCTAGCGCGGCGCGGCGGGTTGCTGCGTAGGTAATCGTTTGGTTGCAAATGCTTTCTAGTGTTGCCATTTCATTACTCCTAATTTTGGTTAAAATTTACCAGTTACGTTTTTTAAGTGTGTCTTTTACGTTTTGTGGCATTACTGACTTTTCTGTTTTAACCATTTCGCCAGCCTTGACAATATGGTTTACAGGCTTGGTTTCAGCCGTATGAAAATTTCCATACTTTCGGCCTTGCTCACTTTGTTTCTCAGCCTTGGCCTCAGCTTTGTTGCTGTAGCTAATAATAATTTCATACAAGTAGCCATGGCTTTTAAGTGGTAGGCTTAGGTTGTCGCGGCTCATTAGCATTTGCTCTATCGCTTGTTGCCAGTAGCCTTGCGGCGCTGCATAGGTATTGCCATTGCGGGTTATTTCTGCGTTTTGAATATCTTCAAGCAGCTCGTCTAACATTTTGGTTAAGCGCATCATGCTTAGCGCGCGCTGTGCTGGCTTAAAAAGTGCAATGTAGGCCAGCAATAAATCACCAAATGGTGTGAACTTAAAAGCCCGTGCTACCGCTTGGCGTGCAGCTACATCATTCATGGCAGCCGCCAATGGAAACTCCGCCTGGCAACATGGGCAAACTAGTTTCATGCTTCGTCCCACAAACGCACTGTTGCTGCTGGCTTCATGAAAATATCTTGCAACATGAGTACACCTTCAGGTGTAGCTAAATCAGCCTCTACTTTTTTAGGTCTAGTAAATGCTGAGTGGCCCAATGCTGGCAGTGCTATAAATAAGTTGTATCTATATTTAGCATCTACCACTTCTTTTTTAGCTTCACCGTTTGATGCCAACCTATTTAAGGCTGAAATACTGCTGCATGGCTTTACAATTAAACCTTGCTGCATAATATATTCATCAAGCTGCTTAGAAGTTGCCTTGCCATGTAACGCCAAATAAGTGCGGGCATGGCTTAGGTATCTAGTAATCATTGCGGTTGCCATGGCTTACCCCTTTGCTACAACCCAAGCAGTGCTTAGGCGGTATTTAGTAGTTACAAAAACATAAGCCGTTTTAACTATGCGGCCAAATAAACTACGTGGCTTAGCCAATGGCTTTGGTGAAAATGGCGTAATGCAAAATAAAGCATTGCTGGCTTGGTTAATTTCTGACCAGTTTTTATCAAACTTTCTCATGGTTAAATCTCCTTCACAATATCGGCTGAAACAAGTGGCGCACCAATTTCAACGGCGCTATTGATTGCTGCACTTACTAGGTTGGCTACGGCTAATGGGTAAAGCAAACTCACTTGATGACCCTCACCACGCAAGCCACGGCTGGCGGATTGATTAAAGGTGAGCTTGGCGCGAATGGCATCTACTGCGCCTTTGTCAAACACTTTGTCTAGCTCGCTGCCTACACGGCGCAGTTTGAAATCTAGGTAATCTGCTAATTGGTTATCTAGTGGGCTGAGTTCGGCAATCTCGCAGCGTTGTACTACCTCGCGTACTTCGGCGTTCTTCTCGCTGAGTTTTAGGCGTAGCTCGGGCTGGCCTACTAGCACAATGCCGAGCAGTTTTTTAAAGCCATCTTCAAGCTCAAAAAAGCGTTTAAGGTGCTTAAGCGTAGCGGTGGGCAGGCAGTGTGCCTCTTCAATAATTAGCAAGTGTTTGTTACCGCTGCGGTTGCTATCTATCAGCAATTTATGCAGTTGCCTAAAGCGTGCCTCACTGCTACGCTTTACGTTAATGAGTGGGTTAATAGCATGGATAATGGCATCGGCAATGTTGGCACTTTTTAGGGTTTTGCCTTTCATATCGTTTTCTTCCATCGCCAAAACATATGGCTCAACTACAATCACGTTGGCATTTTCACGGGCAATGCGGTCTATAAGGTCGCGGCGTAGTGTGGTTTTACCCGCGCCACTTTCACCCACCACGGCTAACATGCCGCCGTGCTTGGCCACTGCCCACATGCTCTCGCGCACGTAGCGAATATCATTTGATAGATACACATCGGCGGCCTCATTCACATCGTCTAAAAATGGGTCACGAAATAAATTAAAGCTTTTGCGGGCAGCTTGCGTAATGGTTTGTTTGCGTAGTAACATGTCGGTACTCTCCTTTAAGGTTAGTGCGTCATTGGCGTGACGCGTGGTTTTTGGTACGTTTTTAAAAGTTGTTTCAAAAGGCTCAAGCGTGGTTGCTTGGGCTTTTTGTTTTTTAGCAGTGTTTACGTCTGTGGTAGGTGCTGGGCTTAGTGCACACACAATTTGTTGTGTCGTTGCGCCTGCGTGCATGAGCAAATCACCCAGTTTATTTTTTAAATCACTGTGATTTTTTACAGGCCACTTATCATGGTTGACTATGTCTGCAAATGTGCCAGCACTAATGCCAAGCTCACGCGCCACATGGGCTTGCACTAAATTGCATTGCGCGAGTAAAGCTTTTAAAGTCATTATTTAACGCTCCTTAAAGTTGGGGTTGGATGTGGGTTATGGTCTGTACCAGTGGCTTGCACTTGTTCTTGACCATAAGCAATGGCCTCGGCGTATTCTTGTGGAATTTTCCCGTCAGCAAAGCGCGCGCTCAGCCATGTGTAGGTACTTGGTTTATAACTTGTGCCTTGAATGCCTTTAATGAATTTGCAGGCTTCAGCCAAGCTAAGTGGGGCAGTTTCGATGCGGGTGTTTTTGGCGGCAGTTATTTGCGCTGTTTGCAACTCTGTTGCAGTAGGTAAAATGCGGCTTGGCAATTCCGCCTTGCCTAAGTGGCTATGGGCAACCACACCTTTGCCATTATTCATGTGGGCAAATGGCTTGGTTTGTTTGGCGCGTAGCTTGTCGGCATCGTCCATATTCACGCCATCGCCATAGGCGGCGGCTAGTAATTGCTTGGCTGCACGCTCACCTGCGGTTTCTTTTGCGCGGCTATAGCCTTCGCCTATTACTTGGGCGGCCATATTGCGGCCTGCTGCGTCAAAGTCTTTTGGTGGGTCTATTTCAACAAGCAATGGCGCTTTACCTAGCATGGCAATTTCAACCCGAATTGCACCTTGGCGCATGAGTAATGGCACTACTTGCACTTGCTCACCATTAGTTAAATACTCTGCCCATGGCGTTAAATCATATTGATAAGCCACTGATAGCTCAGGATGTTTAAAGCTTATTTTTAGGTTTTTAACTTGGCGTGGTTTTTCTGCGCCATGTAAAAAGTAGGCGCAAACTTCACGGCTTGGCATATCAACCAAGTATTCAGGTGTTTGTAAAATAAGTTGCCATAAGTCATCACGTACTAATGGCTCACCACTTTCACGGCGAATGCGTGAATCAATATGTGCTAAGGCGTTAGCGTTGTAATCACGCGCCCAAAGCTCAACAGCAGCATTTAACTGGGCACATGTTTCTACAGGCTCTAATTTTAAGCGGCTTTCAAAATGGGTTTCAACCAAGTTATTACCTTGCTCAACCCCACCTTTTGCCCATGCGTGGCCTGCAAAGTGGGTTTCATGCTCAACCCCTAATGCATTGAGTAAATTAGTCACCCCATGGCTAGTATTGGCACTGCCTTTATCCCAAATTAGCTTGGTAGGCCTGCCATAGCTTAGGCGATTAGTTTGCTTGCCCCATGTGTAAAGCAAGAAGTCAAAAAGGCTTTGTTGGTTTTCACCCGCTGCTTCAAAATAGCGTACATCTATGCGGCCACTAAAGTGGTCATAACATACATAGCGCCATACTTTAAGTTTTACCTTGGCAATATTTTCAAGTTTATTTTTATAAAACTCTTCATCGCGCATTATTTTTTGCTTGCCACCCATGTAAAAAATTAGGCAAAGCGATGGGTCAATTTGATGCACATGGTTTGGGTAAAGTGAGCGCATTGTTGTGGTGTTGCGCGCTGCGCTTACTGATTTAACATCTAGCTTATGCTGGCGCATTACAGCATTAAAACGGCTTTTGCTCACGCTAACGCTTAAACCATTAGCGGCGGCAATATTCATGGCAACACAGGTTGGCATAGTGGCTTTGCCATTGCCACGCACTCCTTCACGCTTTGCGCCTGCAATAAAGTTAAGCGTTTCAATAGGTATTTTTGTTTTACCGCAATCTGAGCGCACTTTGCGGCTTGAGCTAAAACCAGTATGGGTTGATAACCAACGGTACACCGTGCTTGGGCGCTTGCATATTTCTACCGCAAAGCTATCTACCAGCGCATTGCGATTACCAAACCCTGTGGCATCTAGCTTATTTTTTAAGCCAAATAATGCCTGCAGTAAACTTGGTGGTAGCGGTTGTGAAGTTGCCATTTTTAATAACCTTAAAAGTGGTTTATGCAATATCTGCAAGGGTGTTGTTAAAGGTGTTAGTGAACATATTCAGCTTGTCTGTAATGTCTGCTAGCGTATGGCCAATGCTTTGCGCTAATGCCATGCGTGCTTGCTTTAGGCTTTCTTCTTCACCATCAGCTGGCTCAGCCTGCATGGCTTTTAAGTTGGCATCGGCCAATGCGCCGAGTTGAAATTCCATAATGCGGTGTGCATCGTTGCTGGTGGCAATTAACAGGCTGAATGCTGCAGGCCAGTCAGCCATTGGCATAAGTGCTTTTTTTACCAAGGCTTTATCTAGAGCTACTGATTTGTCGGCAATGACTTTGTCTTTTGCGTCACTATCAGCCATCGCAGATTTAAGTGCGGCTTTAAGCTCTCGCACGCTCATTTTCTCTATGCTATCTAGCGAGATTCCACGGACTGTTTCGCCGTTTGCCAGCTCGGCAATCTCACCGTCATCTAACACTAGAAGCTCTAAAAGCTTTGATTGACCGCCAGCTGCACTCAAAAGCGAATACGTATTCGCTTTTGAAAACTTTAATGTTGATGCCATAAATTTTTGTGCAGTTCGCACGCTGATATTTAATAGCTCAACGCGTGATTCAAACTCGCCGTGCGGTGTTAGCTCTCGCAATACCAGTAGGCGTTTGCCCATTTCAAGCACATCTTCAATCGTGCGCTTTTGGTAAAAACGTATTTCATCTTCTAACCCGCCAACGCTTAAGTTGCCGTCATAACCTATTTGTAGTGCTACCGCTTGTGCATTGCTTTGCGCCTCACTATTAGCAATAGCTAGCTGATTAAGCGCGGCATGGCCATGCTCAAATGCTTCTTCATTGGCGTTTACTTCTACTGCTTCTGGTAATGTTGTTTTTGCTCTTGCCATTTTTATACCCCTTAGTTGGTTCTAGTGAATCTGTTTTTAGTGTCATCAATGCGCTGACTGGCTCTATCTAAGCTGCCGAGTATGGCGAGTGCCTTTTGCCCTAGCATCGGCGTAATACGCGCATTGTTGTTGTGTGCTAATCGCTCAACTACGCCGACGGCTTCTAAATTGTGCAAGTCGCGCGTGACGTTACTGGCGCTAGATTGGGTGAGCTGTGCAATTTGCGAGGGGCTTAGACCGTCAATTTCATGACCGAATAACGCCAGCATGGTATTTAAAATGCGCTGCTGACAAGCGTTGTCGTATTGGTGTTTAGGCATTTCTAGTTAGCCTTTTTGTTGCGACTTGGCATAAAGTCTTTTGGGGCAATGACCGCCCCATCTTTCAACCCAAGCATAATCGCCACTTCGTGAGACTTTCCACGAATGCCTTTACGCACGCCGCGCATTAAGTCTGTGACTACGTATCTATCAATGCCTTGGGCTTCGCACCAGTCTTTCATGGTGACCCCTGCGGCCTCAAATTCTTCTTTTATCTGCTTTGGAGTTTTTGCTTTAGGCTTTGATCTAAATTTAATTAATTCTCTTAAACATTCAGCAAGCTCCTCGCTGCGAAGCTCGTATTGCCCTGGTCTTGGCAGTCCATCTCCTAAAAAAATACCTTTTCCATCAGATGGCACTTTGCTTCTTTTAGAAAATGCAGATAACGTTTTTTCCATGGCAATAATCTGTTTTTTTGTAATCATATTTATCCCTTACTTAATACCTAATGCCACGGCAACATCATGACTTTTTCCATAATTTCCCTTTAATTGCCCATTCAGGACTAAATAAACCATGCATGGTGTAAAGCCATGTTCTTTAGCCCATTTATTAACTGATTTACCTTCTTTCCGAAACTTGGCTTTAATTTGTTCGCGGGTCATAGTTTTGCCTTAAAATGGTTGTCTTGTTATTAGATTTTTATCTAATAAATTCTATTAAGTTGTAATTTACATTGTATTTCACAACATTGCAAGGAGTTTTGATGAAACTGGCAGAAAAAATGCAATTTATTTGTGATAAGTCAAATTTGACTAGAGGTGAGCTAAAACTTTTATTTGATTGCCAGAAGCAACGAATTGACGATTTATTTATACCAGACCGAGTGCTTAAGCTTAAGAAGCAGGAGGTTGACTTGCTGGCATTAAAATACAAATATAATCCACAATGGCTTGGCAATGATGCTGGAGATATTTTGTTGGAAGATAAAGACTGGCAGATTCTAAGAAACCAGCATGCCATTTCCACCGCCACAAAGGCCGTGAAAGGTATAGGCGGACTTAGCGATATTACTCAAAAAAAATTGCAACAGATAATGTGTGGCATAGAATTAAATGACTCTTCAATAATTGAATCCGCACTAAGCTCAATACCAGACTATTTAATGGTGCCTAAATATGATATTGCAGCATCAGCAGGTAATGGATCGGTGATTAACGATGAAGCCATTGTTGACCACTTGGCTTTTAAGCGGGAGTGGATTAAATCATTAGGGCTTGAGGCGCAGCATATTGCATTGATTGACGTGCGCGGTGATTCAATGACGCCAACTATTAGCAATGGAGATTTAATTTTATTAGATACCCGCAAAGGGCAGCATTTGTGCGAGGGTATTTATGCAATCCACTTAAATGATGGCCTGCTGGTTAAGCGCATACGCATTAAGTTAAGTGGCTTGGTTGAGGTTATTTCTGACAATGCCCAATATGATACTGAAACGCTTACACAAGATAAGCTAGCTTCATTGGTGATTATTGGCAGGGTTGTTTGGCATGGTAGGCGAGTTTAATATAGGGAGTTACTATGTTAAAAGTTATGTTTTTAGTGCTGCTATTATGTGTTGTAAATAATATGGCGCTTGCACAAAACACCCCATGTTCTGGCAAAAAAGGTGGGTATCACATTGCATGGGTAAACATTTTGTATGCAAAGATGGTTCTATAAGTAAGTCAAAGCGCGTTTGCTCTTAATTTAAGGGGTTAGTTATGCAAGAATTTTTCGTATTTTTAAGTATTCTGTTTTTTGTTGCAACAATAGTTTTTAGTATAAATCCAGCATGGGCGAAAAATAAGCAAACTGAAATAGAGCCAAAAAGGCGTGAGATTTTAGTGGGTGGAATATTCATCACTATGATTTGTTTAGTGATGGTTGGCGTGCTTGCACCTGAGCCTGCTGGCACTCAAAAAAATATAGCTAAAATAGAAAATGAAAATAAAACAACAGATTCAAAACCACCTGAAACTGATGATGCTGCATGTAAAGCAGAGCTTCAGTGCTGGGCTGAGAAAAATATTGCAAGTGGTGATGCTTACTGTCAAAGTAATGTTGAAAAGCTAGGGCAATATAGTTCTCGATGGACTGATGGAATGCTTGAACTTAAATTTAGTCGCTTTAGATGGTTAAATAAAGAAAATTCAACACTTACATATATCGGCGATAAAATAGAGCTCCAAAATGGATATGGTGCATATCAGCCACATATTTACGAGTGCGACTTTGACCCAGCGACAAACTCAGTAATTGATGTTAGAGCATATGCAGGGCGTTTGTAGCTCTCGCTGGTTTTAAGCTTAAATCGCTATCATCGTATAGGTTCAATCATTCGCATTTAGCGCGAACATTCGCATTTAGGTTTTAGGGCTATTATTTAGCCCTGCATCACCCTGTTTTTGCATCCACTGCAAAAACTTCTATTAGCATCACTCGATAAGCGCATGTTACGCGCGACCCCTTCACTTAAGAATTAAATTGCTTTAATGCAGTAGCTTTTCCCTTTCCGCCATCATGGCGGCATGTCAAAAAACAAACTTGCTGTTCTCTCACTTAATGTGCCTATCAATGTAGCTACTGGCGGCTTTGCACGTGTGCAGCTTTTGCCAGATGGCGAATTTAAGGGGATGGATGGCCGCCCTGGCGCAATGAAAGGCGTTAAGGCTAAAGCTTGGCTGGTAGATGATGCTGTGGCTGCAAAGTTAATTGCGCAGGCTAATGCGCGTAGTAATGAATATGTAATTGATTACGAGCATCAAACCTTATTGAGCGATGCTAATGGTATGCCAGCACCCGCTGCGGGTTGGTTTAAGTTGCTTGAGTATGTGCCTACTAGCTCGGTAGTTGAAGATGACGAGCCGAATGAGGCAAATGATATTGACGATGCTGGCATATTTGCCATTGATGTAAAGTGGACACCAAAAGCACAAGCGCACATTGCGGCTAATGAATATAAATATATCTCCCCTGTTTTTTTGTTTGAGCCTGAAACAGGGCGTGTTACCCAGCTGCTTAATGCGGCACTCACCAATAACCCCAATTTAGATGGCATGGATGCTGTGCGCTTGGCTTTGAATAAGCTAAATAGCCATGGCATGCAGAGCCTTACCAGCTTAACGCAAGACATAAAAAATTTACCACAGGAGAAACCCCAAATGAAGCAATTGATGGCCGCATTAAAAATTAACCAAGAGGCAACAGAGGCTGATGCGTTGGCTGCTTTAACCTCATTACAAACTAAACTTACTACGCAAGATACTGAGTTGGTTGCATTACGTGCAAACCAATTTGACCCTGCAAAACATATTCCGCTAGAAGAGCATAGCAAGGTGAGTGCTGAGTTGGTGGCGCTTAAAACAGTGGCAGATAAAACTGAGCATGCCAATTTAATGGCAGCCGCTTTAAGTGATGGCCGTATTTTGCCGCCTAATGAGGCGTATTGGCAAACCCAGCCATTGGCTGTGCTTACTGCATTTTTAGCAGAGGCTAAGCCATTATTAGCCGCTTTAAAAGGCACACAAACTGGTGGTAAAGCCCCAGCAGCTGATGTGGCAGATACGCACTTAACTGATGAAGAGTTGGCAGTGTGTACGGCCTTAGGCCAAATGCATGCTGAGTTTTTAAAAGCTAAAGCCAGCGCTTAATTTAATATTTAAAAAGGACTAAAAAATGATTATTACCCCAGCAAGTTTAGTGGCTTTACGCACGGGTTTTCGTGCAGATTTTCAGGGTGCGTTTGATGTTGCTGAGTCAATTTATGACAAAGTAGCTACTACCGTGCCAAGTACTACAGCCAGCAACACTTATGGTTGGTTAGGCCAAAGTACCCAAATGCGCGAATGGGTGGGTGACCGTGTGATTTCTGACATGGCTGCACATGCCTATGCCATTAGCAATAAAGATTGGGAGCTAACAGTAGGCGTAAAACGTACCGATATTGAAGATGACAATATTGGTGTTTACAAACCGCTTATGCAAGAAATTGGCCGTGCTGCCAAGATTCATGCAGACGAAATGGTATTTAACTTGCTTAAAGCAGGTGAAACATCACTTTGTTATGACGGGCAAAACTTCTTTGATATTGACCACCCAGTGGCTGCCAATGTAGATGGCACAGGTGCAGTGACTACCGTAGCTAATATGGCAGTAGGTGCTGGCCCAGCATGGTATTTATTAGATACTAGCCGCTCAGTGCGCCCATTGATTTACCAAGAGCGTAAACCAACCGCATTTACTTATATGGCTTCAGAAACTGATGAAGAAGTCTTTATGCGTAAGCTGTTCCGCTTTGGTGTAGATGGCCGTTCAAACGTAGGTTTTGGCTTATGGCAAACTGCTTACAAAAGCACAATGCCATTAACTGCAGCTAACTTTAGCGCGGCTTACGCTGCCATGCAAAGTATTAAAGCAGATGGTGGCCGCCCGCTAGCCATTCGCCCAACGGTATTAGTAGTGCCACCAAACTTGCGCGAGCAAGCCTTGATTGTGACTAAAGCTGAGTATCTACAAGGCGGCGGTACCAACGTAAACGCAGGCTTGGTTGATACTATTGTCACACCATGGGTTCTTTAAGGGGATAAATGATGGATAAACAAAATGCAGGAAAAGATGTAAAAGCTGGTGAAGCTCTAGCTGGTGTAACTGGCGAAGCTCTAGCTGGTGTAACTGGCGAAGCTCTAGCTGGTGCAGTGGGTGAAGTTATAGTGGCTGAAGTTGTAGCGGCTAAAGCAAAGCCAAAAAATGGCAATGCAAATGCGGGCAACTTAATTGTAAAAACCCGTGCAGGGGTTGAGCGTTTTTGCCGTGGCGGGGTTTGTTTTACGGCAACGCCTGCTACGGTATCAAGCGGCTCTTTTAGTGATGCGCAGTTTTTAGTATCAGATGATCAGCTTGCTGCCATTAAGGCAGAGCCTAACTTAGTAGTTGTTGAGGCTTAATATGGATTTAGTGCGCGGTGCTACGTTATCTTTAGTGGGCGCATTAAAGCTAAATGGAATTGCCCAGCCTATGAATGGCTGGGCAATTTCTGCTGAAGCCTTACCGCTAGATGGCGATGCCACAGTAGTAACGCTACAAGCCGAGTGGTTAGATATTGCCACAGGCATGGTGCGCATTCGCGCTGCGGCCGCTGAAACGGCCACATGGCCTGCACAAAACTACCAAATGCGTATTAAATTAACCGATGCAGCAGGCGTGGTAGTAATTTCAAAACGTGACACCTTAAGAATGCTTGACTGATGTGGACGCTAGATTTAAAACAAGAGTTTAGCTTTAGCCTAACTGCCCACCAAGAAACAAGCTTAGGCTTTAATGTAGATTTAAATGCACCAAGCGAGGCCATGCAGTTGGCACTTTTGCCAATGTTGGCAGGTGCGCAAGGTGAACGTGGCTTGCAGGGCATTCAAGGCTTGCAAGGCATTCAAGGTTTGCAGGGTGACATCGGCATGACTGGTGCGCAAGGCCTGCAGGGTATTCAAGGCATTGCTGGCATACCAGGCATTCAAGGTTTAGCAGGTATTGATGGCGATAAAACCTATATTCATGCACAAAATATTGCAGCATCGGTATGGACTATTCCACACAATCTAAATAAATATCCATCAATTACCGTGGCAGATAGCACAGGGGCTGTAATTGAAGCCGATATGACTTATGTAGATTTGAACATTGTACAAATTACCCACGGCATTGCGCTTACTGGCGCAGTGTATTGCAACTAAATTAACCTTTAGAAAAAGGATTTTAAAATGAAAATTACCAATGTATTAGATGCCAACGGCTTTAAGGTTATAAACCTTGCAGACCCAACGCTGCCACAAGATGCTGTAACTAAAGCTTATGCAGATAGTTTAGCGCAAGGTTACAAATGGAAAGAGCCAGTACGTGTGGCGACTACTGCCAACATTACACTTAGCGGCATTCAAACAATTGATGGCGTAGCAGTAATTGCAGGTGACCGCGTGCTGGTTAAAAACCAAACAACAGGCTCACAAAATGGTATTTACCTAGCAGCTTCTGGTGCTTGGACGCGTGCCGTAGATTTTGATGCAAATGCTGAGGTAGTAGGTGCATCATGTTTTACTAGTGAAGGCACTACGCTGGGTAATACCGTATGGGTGATGACAACTGACGCACCTATTACTATTGCTACAACAGCGCTTACTTTTACACAGACAAATGCGGGTACTAGTTACACGCCTGGCAATGGCATTTCAATTACGGGCGGTGTAATTGCGCTTGATGCAGCCGTGGCAGCCCGCAAGGCAAGCTTTGCCGTGGGTGATGGTACAAGCACCACGCTTACAGTGACCCATAGCTTAAACTCACAAGATGTAGCAGTGAGCGTTTATGATGCCGCCACCCGCACAGGTGTGATTTGTGACTGGGTAGCCAATGGTGTTAATACCGTGCAGCTTACCTTTGGCGTTGCACCAACGGCTGGGCAGTATCGTGTAACGGTATTTGCATAAAATATGAAACATGTAGGTACAAGCGGCACAGCTAAAGATATTGCCACACAAGACCAATTGGGTGGCGGTGGTGGCGGTGGCGCACCCGCTGGTACAACGGGCGAGCTGCAATATAACAACGCTGGTGCATTTGCAGGTGCGGCCAATGTTGAAGTTGATGCTGGCGACTTAGTATTAATTGAGCAGCCCGCACCAGTAACACCAGCCACTGGCCGCGTGAAGCTATTTTGCAAAAAAATTGCGGGGCGCTTTTTTGCCGCATTTGTAGGTGCAAGCGGTATGGATGTGACTATTCAACCTGCATTTTTTAGGCAATCAATCGCCATTTGGCAACCGCCTGGCAATGGTACGGTTTTGCCAGGTGTAATGGGTATGGCTGCCCCCACTGCTGTAGGCACAGCTACTGCCCGCACGGTGGCCACTACCAACTTACTCACACGTATGCAGCGGCTAGGCTATGTATCAGTGGCTACAGTGGGCGGATTGGTGAGCCACTATCATAACGTTGCGCAATTCACAGTTGGCAATGGCGCTGGCCTTGGTGGGTTTTTTAGATCCATGCGCTTTGCCATTACCGATGCCGCAGCGGTAGCAGGCGCACGGGCATTTTTTGGGGTTAGCTCCACGGTGGCCGCGCCAACAAACGTTGAGCCATCTGGCCTGCTTAACCAAATTGGCATTGCGCAAATTTCAACTGATGCTACGCAGCTATATTTAGTCTACGGTGGTTCGGCTGCGCAAGTGGCTATTCCGCTTGGCACTAACTTCCCGCCCATGCAGGGGGTTGGCGCAGTCAACGGCGTGGCTTATGATTTAGCAATATTTAGCTCACCCAATAGTAACGGCGTGGTGAACGTGAGGCTTGAGCGCTTAGGCACAGCGTTTGTGTATGAAAATACCATCACCCCCGCTACCGTGGGCGTGCAAACGCCACTAAGCACCACGCTATTGGCTTACCGCTGCTGGCGTACCAATAATGCCACTGCGTTGGCAGTGGGCGTGGATTTTTGCGGCATTTACAAAGAAACTGATTACTAAACTGGTTTCTAAGCTGGCTAAAATACTTCAAGCACTTTAATAGTGACCTCTTAAACATAAGCGCATCATGCGCGTATGCCTTATGCAACTCTACAAGATTTAATTGACCGCTACCCTGAGCGCGAGCTTAGGCATTTAACTGACCCGCAAGCCCAGCAGTTAGATACCGAGCGCGCAAACCAAGCCATTAACGATGCTACGGCCGAGATTGATGGTTACCTTGCCGTGCGTTATTTATTGCCGCTGCAAGATGCAATTACCAACCTTGTGTTAATACCTGCCTGCCTTGTGCGTGCCGCTTGTGATATTGCGGTTTATCGCCTGCAAACCTTGCGTGCCAGTGACGATATTAAAGATGCCCGCCAACGCTATGAAGACGTAATCAAGCTGCTTAAAGCCATTGCCAGTGGCGATGTTGGTTTGGCAGGCATTGCGCTGCGTGCCGATGTGGTTAAAAACGGCGGCGATAGTGTTTCGGTAGGTATGCCAGACTTTGTGCCATCTGTTAGCAACTTTGGGCGCGATGTGCGATGAGCTTAATCGGCAATATTGAAGCTGACATCGTTGCGCACTTAGCTGCAGCACTCACGCTTAATGGGCAATCTAGCCCGCAAGTAGATGTGCAAGCATGGCCACAACGCCCAAAAGATTACCGCATGAGCCACCCAATTGGCGCAGCACTGGTGATTTATAACGGCGCTGACTATAAAGATAGTGAAACCTCAACAGGCATGCACGCGCTACTTAATGTGAAGTTTGAGCTTAATTTAATGGCGCGTAATTTACGTGAAAGCGCTGAAATAAATGGCTTGAGCGACTTAGGCATGTATGCATTTTTAGAAGCTTGCCGCAATGCCCTAATGGGTTGGCAGCCTCCATTGGCGGCGGGTGCAATAGCCATTAAAAGTGATGGCTTTGAAGATTATCACGAGGGCGTTTGGCAATATTCAATGAAGTTTACGCTGCCTGTAGTAGTGGTTGGCAACAACAATATTGGCAGTATGTTTGGGGCAGATGTTGCTTTTGGTAGCAACCCACCGCCAATTTCACAATTGATTTTTGACCCGCTAGTTATTTAGTTATTTAGTTTTATAGGAGCATTAAATGAAAAAGTATATTTACACAGGCGTGAATTCTGCTATCACGCTGCAGCATGAGGGCAAGGCGCTAGACGTTTTGTTTTTTAATGGCAAAACAGTAGAAATGCCATCTGAAAACCAAGCGACAAAAACACTTATTTTAAACGGCAATTTAACGCTAGTAGCTAAAGCTAAAGACGCAACAGCGCCCACAGAATTAGCGCCAGCAACACCAAATAAAGCATTAAAAGGAGCAAAATAATGGCTGCAAATTATTTACACGGCGTTGAAACAATTCAGGTTGAAAGTGGTACGCGCCAAGTGCGCTTGGTTAAAACAGCGGTGATTGGCATTATTGGCACGGCCTTAGAAGGCGTAGTGAATACGCCAATTTTAGTGAGTAACGAGCGTGACTTTGCACAGTTTGGCGCAAATATTGGCAACACGACTATTGTAGATAGCCTAAATGCTATTTATGAGCAAAAAGGCACAGTGTGTGTGGTGATTAACGTACTAGACCCAGCAGTTCATAAAACTACAGTAAATAATGAAATTGTAGGTATTGATGTAGCAGGTAATTTATATCTAGCTTTCCCACAAGTACAGGTTGCCAGTGTTAAAAGCCTTGATGGGCTAACTACTTATAATCTGGGTGATTATTCAGTAGATAATTCTAAAGGCATAATTCATGCAGTTGCTGGTGGCAATTTACCAATCAATCAAGGCACTATTACACCTCAGGTACATGTTACTTATACCTATGCAGATGCAACTTTAGTTACAGCTGCTGATATTATCGGTGGCATTGATTTACTACAAAAACGCACTGGTATGCAGGCGTTTAAAGATAGTTACCAGCAATTTGGATTTTCCCCAAAAATCTTAATTTCACCTGTGTTCTCAAGCTTAAATTCTGTAAGTGCCGCATTGATTGCAATGGCAACTGATATTCGCGCCAAGTGTTTTATTGATGCGCCAATCGGCATTACCCCGCAAGAGGCTATTACTGGCCGTGGCGCACTTGGCACCATTAACTTTAATACAAGCAGCCGCCGCGCGGGCTTATGTTACCCACACGTAAAACGCTATAGCGCAGGCACTGATAAAGAAGTTATTAGCCCATCTAGCGCTTATGTGGCTGGTGTGCAAAGCCGTAAAGACCAAGAAAATGGTTACTGGTGGAGCTTAAGTAATACTGAAGTACTTGGCATTACAGGCTTAGAGCGCAGCATTTATGCCATGATTAACGACCCAAATAGTGAGGCTAACTTACTCAATGAAGCGGGCATTATCACTTTCTTTAATAGCTTTGGTACGGGTATTCGTACATGGGGTAACCGCAGCGCGGCATTCCCTACCGATACCAGCGCTAAAAGCTTTATGTGCGTGCAAACGGTATCTGACGTAATTGCAGAAAGTATTGAGTACTTTAGCTTACAGATGATAGATCGCCCGCTTAATAACGCAGTGATTGATGACATTTTAGCTTCAGTCAATGGCTTTTTACGTACATTAGTAGCAGCAGGTGCATTGATTGATGGTAAGGCTTGGTTTGATAAAAACAAAAATGATATTGCAGAATTATCTGCAGGCCATTTAGTGATCAGCTATGACTTTATGCCGCCAACACCGCTTGAACGCGTGACTTATGAAGCCAATTTAAACATTAACTACTTACGCCAATTAGGCTTAGGTAACACCAATAACTAGGAGCTAAAACATGAGCGGTATTCAGTTAAATCGTATTACCAATGCCAACATTTACTTAGATGGCAACAGCCTGCTAGGCAAGGCTGAAGAAATTAAACTGCCTGAAATCAATATGCTAATGACCGAGCATAAAGCGCTTGGCATGATTGGTAAATTTGAGCTACCCACAGGTTTTGATAAGCTTGAAGGCGAGGTTAAGTGGAATAGTTTTTATGCTGATGTTTGGCGTAAATTAGTTGACCCATTTAGCTTTGTAACGCTGCAGGTGCGTGGCTCGCTAGATACTTACAACAGCGCTGGCCGTGTAGCACAAGTGCCAGTAGTGGTAATTATGACTGCCAGCTTTAAAAAAATACCGCTTGGTACTTTTAAACAAAATGACAATGCAGAATTTAGCTCAAACTTTAACTGCACACACATTGAAATGAAAGTAGATGGCGCAAGCATTTTAGAGCTAGACGTAATGAGCAACACCTACAAAGTAGATGGCGTAGATAAGCTTGAAACGTATCGTCAAAACATTGGGGGTTAATCGTGGAAACTACCATTAAATTGCAGTACCCAGTAAAGTTAGCCTCAGGCAAAGTATTGGCTGAAATTAACTTACGCCGCCCCAAAGTGCGTGACTTAAAAAACGCCCAAAAAAATACCGATGCTGAAGCGCAAGAGCTGGCCTTGCTAGCCAGCTTAACTGCAGAAAAGCTCACTACTGAAGACTTAGAGGAGCTGGATTTGGCAGACTACGCCAATATTCAGCAAACATTTCAGGCCATGGTGGGTAGCAAAAAGCCAACTAATGCAGATGGCGGGGTTACTGGCAAGGTGGTTTAGGTTTCAACCTAGCGAGATTGACGCGCTAGAAATAGATGAACTGGTAGAGTGGGTAGAGCTGGCGAAAACGCAGATTAAGGCTGAGAACGAAGCCAACAAAGGCTAGTTAATCCTTAATATAGTCTAGTAAGTAGGCAATGGATTTGGCAATAAGTAACAGAATAGGTGCTAGTACCCAGCCAAAAACAACAGTAAAGCCAAAGCTAAAAGCTGCATCATCTAGCTGTAGAAAAAACAAAGTAAAAGCGATAGGAAGCGTGATAGCAGCAATGGTGCTGCCATCCGTTTGGTTAAGCCAATTATTTAATTTTATTTGGTGCATACCGATAATTTAGACCATTTTTTAGAAAATATCAACATTTATGGCCTCTGCTGGATTTATTATTGAAGTTGGCGTTGTGCTTGGCGCAACTAAAGCGATGCTTGGCAATGTTGAAAGTGGCATTGCTGCCATTGGTAGTGCAGTTGATAAGCTAAAAGCCAAGCAAACTACTCTTGGAAAAACGCTAGAAAAAAATCTAGGTAGCACCAGCGCCAGCATTAAAAATGTCAATACTGAGTATCTAAAACTTGGCACTACTATTAAAAATTTGCAACAAAGCCAACTAAGGCTACAAGACAATGCAGCTAAAGATACTATGCTGCGCAATGCCCGTATCCAAATGCGCAGTGATTTAATGGATGGCTTGGCCGTGGGTGCTTTAATGACTATACCAGTTAAGTTAGCCATTGACTTTGAGAGTGCAATGGCCGATGTGCGCAAGGTGGTTGATTTTAAAACTCCACAAGGCTTTAAAAAGCTTGGCGATGACCTCTTGGCACTTTCAACGCGCATGCCAATTGCCGCTAAAGAGCTTGCCTCAATTGCTGCTAGCGGTGGGCAACTTGGGGTAGCAGAAAAAGATTTATTAGGCTTTACTGAAACTATTGCCAAAATGTCAGTAGCGTTCGATATGTTGCCAGAAGATGCTGGTGACAGCATGGCAAAACTAGCTAATGTTTACAATATCCCCATTAAAAATATCGCCCGCTTGGGTGATGCTATTAACCAATTAAGCAATGAGAGCCCAGCAAAAGCGCGTGATATTGTGCAAACGCTGGGGCGTGTTGGTGGTGTCGCTAAGCAATTTGGCTTAACAGAGCTACAAGCCTCAAGCTTAAGTAATGCATTTATATCGCTTGGCAAAGCCCCCGAGGTTGCAGGCACAGCTATCAATGGCATGCTCACAAAATTAGGCACAGCCGATAAGCAAGGTAATAAATTCAAACATGCCTTAGCTGAAATGGGTTACTCTGCAAAAGATTTGCAGAAGGCCATCAGCCAAGATGCTGAGGGTTCACTTGTTAAATTTTTAAGCACTTTAGAAAAAATACCAGCCCAGCAACGCATGGGAATTTTGGTAGATTTATTTGGCCTGCAATATGCTGATGATGTAGCCGTATTAGCAGGGTCAGTTAAAACTTATACTGATAGCATCAACTCTATCAATAAAAAAGATGCTGATGGAAATCCAAAGTTTGAGGGCTCAATGGGTCGTGAGTTTGACGCTAGAAATAAAACTACGCAGGCTAACATAGATAAATTTAAAAATAGTATGACGCTATTAGGGGTGACTATTGGTAGTGTAGTTTTGCCACAAATTAACCAGCTGCTAGATGCAGTCATGCCAGTTATTATTAGTATGGCAGCGTGGGCAGATAAAAATAAAGAGTTAGTCGCTAGTGCTTTTAAAGTACTAGCTTTTTTTGCTGGCATGAAATTGGGTTCACTGGCTTTGCGCTATAGCTTTAATTTAGTGAGTAGTGGAATTAACGGTATATTTACGCCATTTAATTTGCTGTTTGGCAAATACCAGCTACTGAAAAGTTTAAATATGCAGGGAGTTGGTAGCCTTAGTAAATTTTTTCAAGTGCTTGGTTTTGGTGCGGGTAAAGCTGAATTCTTAGGTAAGTGGCTAGGTAAGTTAGGTACATTTGCACTGAGTGCTGGCAAGTTTTTAGGTGGTGTATTGCTATCTGGGTTACGCATGGCTGGCATGAAATTGGGTTCACTTGCACTGAGTGCTGGCAAGTTTTTAGGTGGTGTATTGCTATCTGGGTTACGCATGGCTGGCCAAGCAATATTATTTATTGGCCGCGCACTACTTATGAACCCTATCGGCCTACTCATTACAGGCATTGCAGTTGCGGCATTTTTAATTTATAAATACTGGGCGCCCATCACTGCCTTTTTTGGCAAGTTATGGACGGGAATTAAAACCAAATTCAAAGCGGGTTTGGCTTGGTTTATTGAGCTACACGTGCAGTTTTATGATTTAGGTAAAAATTTAATTACAGGTTTAGTGGGCGGTATTACCAATAAACTTGGTGCAGCAAAAAATGCAATTGTGAATTTTGGCAAAAGCATTAAAAACTGGTTTGCAGAAACCTTAGGCATTAAAAGCCCCAGCCGCGTATTTATGACCATGGGCAACCACATTGGTGATGGTGCCAGCATCGGTATGCAGCAGCGCATTGGGGCGGTGGCTAGCTCAGCTAAAAAGTTAGCAGGCGCAGCCATTGCAGGGGCGGCATTATCCGCTAACCCTGCTTATGCGGGTGGTGCTGGCCAAGCGGTTGCAATTCATTTTTCACCCACTATTCACATTAGTGGTGCAAGTGGCAATATGAGTGGCCAAGTGCAGCAAGCCATGCAGTTAAGCTTTATTGAGTTTGAAAAGATGATGAAAAAATATGAGGCTGGTAAAAGGCGTGTAGCTTTTTAATTCAGTAAACAGCTTTAATTAAGCTTTAATGCGCAGTTTGCTAATATCGTTGCATATTAGTTAAATGCGCATTTTTTTATGGCACTCAGCCCCACCCAGCCCCAAAGTACGCCGCAAGGTTTTCAGCATGCGCTGCTGGGTAAAATTGCCTTTAATTTAATCACTTATTTTGAAGGCAGCAGCATGACGTTTGCTGCCAACTATGCCGAGCATGCACATATTTTAGGCAAGCCACAGTTGCAATTTACTGGGCAAGCACTAGATGATTTAAGCTGGAGCTTGGTTTTTCATGCGGGGTTTTGTAACCCTGAAATTGAGCTTTTAAAATTGCGCGATGCCGTGGCTAAGCATGAGGTGTTACCTTTGGTATTTGCCAATGGCGACTATAAAGGCAAATTTGTTGTTACCAGCGTTGAGGTCACCACCCGCCAAACCTTGGCAGATGGCACAGTAATAAGCCTTGAGGCCAGCGTAGCCTTGCGTGAATATGCAGAGCCTAAATTTGTAAGCGCAGTTAAGCCTAAAAATAAAGCCATTGCCACCAAAACAGGCAATAAAAAACCCGCTAAAACCGTTAAGCGCAAGCCTAAGCCACGGCCTATTGATAGTAATATTTGCAGGGCGGGTTTTTAAATGAAGGCGTTTGAGTGTTTAGAGCATATCACCACAGCAGGTGAGCGGTGGGATACCTTAGCATGGCGCTATTATGGCGATGCAAGCTTGCTATCACCTATTATTGAAGCCAATCCAGCATTAGATATTAGTATTACCTTAGCCAGTGGCCAGCTTATTTTAATCCCCTTGCTTGATAGTGCTGAAATTGAAACGATTACATCGAGTGCCGATTTACCACCATGGAAGCGTTAATGCAGTCTGCGCTCACCCCCACCTTGGTGGTGACTTATCAAAATAAAAATATCACGGCAGATATTAGCCAGTTTTTATTAGATGCAACTTATACCGATGTGCTAGAAGGCGAGAGTGATAGCTTAGAAATAAGCTTAAGCGATACTGAAGGCCGCTGGTTGAATGCTTGGTATCCTACGCATGGCGATAGTATTAGCTTAAAAATTGGCTATCAAAATGCACCGCTTTTAGCCTGTGGTGACTTTGAAATTGATGAAATAAGCCTTGATGGCGCGCCCGATGTTGTAAAAATTAAAGCCTTGGCAGCGGGTGTTACACGCGCGGTGCGCACGCATAAAGGCAAGGCTTATGAGCATACCAACTTGCGAGATATTGCCGCAACCGTAGCTAAGCATAATAAGCTAAAACTGCTTGGCACTATTGAGCCTATTGCCATTACGCGGGTAACGCAGGTATTTGAAACTGACCTTACTTTTTTAAAGCGGCTTGCTGCCGAATATGGCTATAGCTTTAGTGTGCGCGGCGCTAACCTCACATTTTTTAAGCGTGCTGCTTTAAAGGCTGAAGCTACCATTTTAAGCTTGGCGCGCACCGACTTAGCCACTTATAGTTTTAGAGATAAAGTACATGGCGTAGTGGCCGCTGCCAGCGTTAATTATCACGATCCACATAAAAAACTCACGCGCATTGTGGTGGCGCAAGACGGAAAAACCACCAGCAATAAAACCAGTGCCGATACCCTAAAGCTTAATATTAAGGCTGAGAATGATGTGCAGGCTAAGCATAAGGCCACTGCCGCGCTAGACCGCGCCAATGAAGAGCAAACCGTGGCAAATTTTAGCTTAATGGGCAATGTTAAATTGGTGGCAGGCATTAACGTGGCCGTAACCTCATTTGGCAAAATGGATGGCAAGTACCAGGTAATTAAAAGCACCCATACTTTTAGCCGTAGCAACGGCTACAGTACTGACATTGAGCTAAAAAGGGTGCGTGCATAATGGTTAAAAATACAGGTGGCGTAAGCTTTAAAACTGGCATTGTGGTTGAAGCAAAAGCAGGCTTTGCCAAGGTGCAATTTGCTGAATTAGATGATTTAGTAAGCCAATGGTTGCCCATGACTTTTCATAAAACCAGTATTGATAAATCAGCTTGGTGGCTTGACATTGGCGAACACGTGCAATGCCTGCTAGATGATAGATTAGAAGATGGCTGCATACTCGGTGCAATTTATAGCGCACCCACGCCTGCGCCTGCAATTTCAGCTGATGAAACAAGTTTGCAGTTTGGCAACAAGGTAATCTTTAAAATTAACCGCGCCACAGGCGATGTTGAAGTGATCACTACTGGAATTTTTACAGTAACAGCCTTAAAAATACGCTTTCAAACCGCGCTGCTTGAGGTAACAGGTGAAATAAAAGACCTATGTGATGCATTAGGTAAAACCATGCAATCTATGCGCCAAAGCTATAATGCGCATGGCCATGCTGACCCGCAAGGCGGCACAACGCAGCCGCCAAATAATGCAATGTAAACCTTTCAAGCACTTTAATTCATCAATACTTGCATTTACGCCATCATAGCGCTTATGACAACCTCAACATTGCCTATTAAATCTCAGTTTCACCAGTTGGCTTTATCGCACACTGGCCTTGGCCTGCTTGATGACCAATTTAATAATGTAGTGATTGATATTGATGATATTAACCAGTGTATCAGCATAATTTTAAGCACGCCTAAGGGTAGCGACCCGCTGCGCCCCACATTTGGCAGTAATTGCCAAGATTATATTGATTATCCTGTGAATACAGCGCGCCCACATTTAGTGCGTGAAATTGTAGATGCACTCAATGCATGGGAGCCACGCGCCAGCATTGTAAAAGTAGCCGTGAATATGAGTGATATTGCGGCATTTAATGTGGCCGTCACCTGGCAATTTGCCAATGGCATTACGCTAGAAAATTTTGTAACTAACTTGGTATTGGGTGCACCTAACTAATATGACTATTTTAGACCGTAACTTACCAGAGCCAAGCTTTATTGACCGCGACCCCGATGCAGTAGTGCTTGAGCTTATTACCCAGTTTCAAAGCCTCACTGGGCGGGCGCTCTACCCAGCGCAAGTTGAGCGCATTTTAGTAGATGTTATTGCGTATCGTGAAAGCTTATTGCGTGAAGGCATACAAGACGCCGCCAAGCTGAATTTAGTACGCTTCAGCCGTGCGCCCATGCTCGATTATATTGGTGAAAACATTGGCGTAACCCGCCTATTGCCGCGTGCAGCCAATACGCTATTGCGGTTTAATTTAAATGCGGCCATTACGCCATTAGTCTTGCCAATCGGCACGGCTGTGGCCAGTGGTAATGTGGTATTTTTAACTACTGAAAATACCACCATACCCGCAAATATCTCAACCATTGATGTACCTGCCGCCTGTAGCGTAGTTGGCATTATTGGCAATGGTTTTGCCATTGGTCAAATTAACAACCTAGTCAATGTAGTAGCTGGCATTGATATTGTGAGTGTTAATAATATTACCCAAAGTGCAGATGGCATTGAGTATGAAGATGATGAACAACTCCGCGAGCGCATTGTATTAGCGCCTGAAAGCTTTACCAATGCAGGCAGCATTGGTGCTTATAAGTTTCATGCCCGATCAGCCAACCAAAACATTATTGATGTGGCCATCCACAGCCCCATTGGTGGCCAAGTAGATATTTACCCACTCACTAAAACTGGATTACCCAGTACCATTATTAAAGACCAGGTACTTGAAAAGTGCGCTGCAGAAACCGTGCGCCCACTGTGTGATACCGTATTTGTTAAAGACCCAATTAACCAAACATTTACTATAGATGCGCAGCTCACTATTTATGATACTGCCGATGCCGCCATTGCTTTAAATGCTGCCAATATTGCCATCAATAATTTTGTGGCCACCAGCAATGTCACCCTTGGCAAAGATATTGTACGCACCCAAATTATTGATGTACTGCATGGCTATGGTGTTTATAAAGTAGATTTAATCAGCCCAGCGGCTGATATTCAGCTAGATGTAATGGCATGGGCAAATTGCACCAATATCAACATCACCATTGCAGGCGTAGCCAATGGCTAGTAAATTTGCTAAAACCCCAAGCTTATTGCCCCCTGCGTTAAATCGTGACTTAACGCTGCGCGCGCTTGAAATATTAAGTGCAGACGCTGCAGGTAAGCTTAATTTACCTAATATGCTGCTATACAACTTTACTAATGTAGATAGCTCAGTCTTGCCCTCATTAGCCGAGCAATTTAGCTTAATTGGCGATGGCTGGGAATTTGCAGATACCGAGCAAAAACAGCGCGACCTACTCAAAAGTGCCATTGCCTTGCACCGTATAAAAGGCACACCAGAGGCTATTTATTACTGCTTTGGATTATTTGGCTTTACTAGCATAGGCCTTGAAGAAGGCCGCATTGGCCGTTTTTATAATAGCACCATCGCACATGATGGCTGGAGCTTATATGGTGGCAATGGCAGCCAATGGGCAGATTATCGCGTAGTAGTTTACTTTTTGACCATGACATTTGCACAAGCCAATGCCATTAAACGCATGTTAAAAAACTGGGCACCTGCGCGCTGCCACCTATACCAAATAGTGCTTAAAAATCAATTATTTTACAACAGTGCCATTTCACACGATGGCACTTACTCATATGGAGCATATTAAATGGCAGACTTAACCGAAATTAGTAATTTTGAAGCTGGAATTTACCAGCTCGAAACCACCGATGCAGTACAAGGCGGTTTAAACGGCATTAGTAATTTAGCCTCAAACCAGCTGGCCAACCGCACGCTATTTTTAAAAAACCAAGCTGATGCCCATGCCTTAGCAGCTGACCCACACCCACAATATTTAACCCCAGATGAAGCCTTATTGTTAAGCGACAGCCCCGCCTACCGTGATGTATTAGTTATCAGCATGCCAACCACACTAACCCCTGCTGATTTAAATAGGTTAATTGTGTTTAACAGCACAGTAGCAACAGATGTAAATTTACCATCAATTGCGCTTTGCCCAATAGGCTCAGTATTTGCGTTTAAAAATATGTCGGCCACTTCATCAATAGAATTAGTAGCTAATGGCACCGACGTATTTGACGGTGTAAGCTTAGCTAACGTAATTACTATTCAGCCATCACAAACATTGTTAATTGCTGCTGGCGAAATTGTTGTAGGAGGCGTTTTAGCCACCTGGCTAATTGTAGAAAAAGCAAATGAAAGCCCAAAATTTTCAGGTGTAGTCAATATCAGCACTAGCACTACACTCTCAGCACAAGAGGCCAATAAGTTAATTATCATCAACGACCAAATTGGGCTTATAAATCTTGAATTACCATTACGAGAATTATTACCCACTGGCGCAAGATATTATTTTAAAAATAACAGCCCAACTTTTAATGCGGTTGTTAGATGTGATAGTCTTGGCGATGGTGTTGATAGTTTTGATAATGTGAACAACAGCACAGTAATTACTCTATTGCCAGGTGAAACCTTTGTTATTGCAGCTGGTGAAGCAATATCTAACCCAGCAATTGCTAATCGTAAATGGTTGGTGACGAGCGGCACAGCTAATTTTAGTGGTGGTGTAGTAGGCGCGCAAGCTTGGCAAAATATGACTGCAACTAGGTTAGAAAATGTTAATTATACCAATTCTACAGGGCGCAATATTTTTCTAAATCTTTTAGCAAATAGAAATATTATCGCTAATGGTGAGTTAATAGTAATTGTAGATGGTTTATCTATCGTTATTGCATGGTCGAGTATCAACTCAAATGATGGGCCAGTTGCAGGCTCAATAATAATTCCTAATGGCGCTGTGTACTCTGCCAGTTCTAGCAACGGTGCGATTATTGCTTGGCATGAGTTTAGATAACTAAATAAGGACAATAAAATGAAATATTACAAAGATGCAAACAACCATGTTTTTGCCTATGCAGCTGATAATTCGCAAGACCATTTAATTTTAAATAAAGTGTTAATGACACAGGCAGAGGTTGATGCATTATCAATCATTGTGCCACCTACAGCACTAGCCATCACGATGGCTGAAATTCAAACACTAGAAGCCAGCATCACCCAGCGCCGCCTACGTGAAGCCCTGCTAGGCGTAGATAATGGCTGGCTCGCAGGCATTGATGCGCAGATTGTAGTATTGCGTGCCAGCCTAGTTTAATCACAAATTAAAAAACAGGGCGAGTGGCCTTAATCTAGCAGGATTAAAACCACCCGTCTCACCGTAAGCGTAGTACGGATTAACCAAGACCCTGCCACCCACGTGGGCAGCGTCATTATAGGTGACCCGTATGACATATAGAAAGAGCAACACAGAATTTAGATGTAGTAAATGCAATAAAAAGTTAGCTGAAGGCATTGTAGTAAATCTAGGTATCAAATGCCCACGCTGTGGGTTAATAAATCAATACGGAGCGTCATGAACGCCTATACAACTATATAGGAGTCATCATGGCGAATCAAAGCCGCTCATTAACAACCCAACGTAAATCACCACTGGCATGGGTCGGTGGTAAATCCAAACTCACCAGTACCATCATCCCTCTAATACCCAAACATACATGTTACGTAGAGGTATTTGCAGGTGCTGCGTGGGTACTCTTTCGTAAAGACGCCAGCAAGGTAGAAGTCATCAACGACATCAACGGCGACCTCATCTGTTTATACCGCGTGATTCAAAATCACCTAGAAGAGTTTGTGCGCTACTTCAAATGGTCACTAGTGAGCCGCGAAGAATTTGCAAGGCTACAGCGCATAGATGAAAGTACACTCACTGACATACAACGTGCAGCCAGATTCTACTACCTAGTAAAAAACGCCTTTGGCGCTAAAATAGTTAGCCAAAGCTACGGAGTGTCCAACAGCACAAAACCGCGCTTAAACCTACTACGGCTAGAAGAAGATTTATCAGAAGCCCACCTACGCCTAAGCCAAGTCAACATTGAAAACCTACCCTACCACGAGCTGATAAAACGCTACGATGGCAAAGACGTATTCTTTTATATAGACCCACCCTATTGGAACTGCGAAAACGACTACGGCAAAAACCTATTCACCAAAGCCGACTTTGAACACCTAAGAGACCTACTAAAAGCCTGCCAAGGCAAATGGCTAATCAGCATCAATAATGTACCTGAGATACGAGAATTATTTGCAGGCTATGAATTTAAAGAAGTAAAAACACGCTATAGCATCAGCATGAACGAAGGCAAACAAGTCACAGAACTACTCATAGCAAACTACAAACTAGAGTGATAAACTACCTAAGTTGTTTCGTACTGTACAAATATATTGCACAGTACGAAACTTAATCATAACCCATTTATCTCACAAAAAATGCCCAATTTATCTCGCGCCGCTTCACGCAATTAACCTGCCACTCGATGAAATTCGCAAACACGCCAGAAATTTAGACCCCAATAAAACCTACATCAGCTATTGCCAAACAGGCCGCCGCAGCTCCGCCGCCGCGTTTATATTGGTGCAAAGCGGGTTTAAGGCAGTAGTGTTAAAAGGTGGGACTAGAGCTGGCTAGCTTATATATTAATTGGCGGTTAGTTATAAGCTGTTAGTAATTTAAGTCGGATTAATATCTTTTTTCTTTTAAGTAATAGCAACTAGCGAATTTGTAGCCAAATACGTGGGTTGATGGTGTTTGGCCCCATAGAAAATCCCCTTTGATAGCGACTAAGTCCTTGAATGATTTCTGGAAGAGTAGACCAAATAAGGGCAATTAAAGTGAGAAGCGCAAAGAACCTCCAAAATGAAAAGAGTTTTACTTTGTAACTTTCTTGAGGGCTAGCTAAATTATCATATGAGTAGTGCCCAATCATCAGTCCTATCATAGAAAACATGAGTACTTGGCTGATAGGCATAACAATCACACCGTCAACTAATGAATATACGGCATTTGTCATTATGGTGAAGAATAATATAACCGCTAAGTTTTTATCTAAACTAGATTGACTTTCTAGAGTATTGATATTGAATTTCTTTAGCCATTGAGCGATACCGTAGCCTGCAATTGCTAATATGATAAAAGTAGCTGGCAAGCCCCATTCTGAAGCGAGTTGCAATAAACTATTATGGGGTTGGAGCATTATGGAATTATGCCAAGGCGCATTCATTGGGCCTATACCAAATACAGGATTTTCTTGTATAAATTTTAGGCACTCCAACCACAAAGCTGTGCGGTCGCTAGTGGATTCTCTTGCTATGGTGCCAGTTATTACAGTGCTCCCCTGTAATGATGGGATGGTTTTAAATAAAAAGTAATATCCAGCAAAGCCAGTTGCAATATTAATGAGCTGAATCCGTAAAAACGGCCAAGCATGTTTTTTATAGATGGCCGCGGTGATAATTACTCCAACCAGCCAAGCCACCAAAACGCCACGAGAAGCCGAGTAGAATAGTAATACCCACCAACATGAAAGTGCAAAGTACAGCCAAAACTGTATATTTTTTTTAAGGTTAAAAGTCAATAATGGTAGAGTAATGAATGCTATAGGCCAAAGTTGGTATTGGTTAAATGACCGGATGTTATTAAAGCCAGTAAAAGGCGAAGGCCAATGTAGAGGGGTGTTAGAAGCAATGGCAGAAAAATAGCCAACATAAAAAGCAAATAAATAAAGAGTTACGCTCGCCCATAATATGAAACTTAGCGATTTAATTAGCAACGCCTTGTTTTCATTAAATAAGTTAACAATATAGAGAGTTAAATATGATAAACCAGCAAAAATAGAAACTTCAATGGCAGCGTGTCTTGGGGATTTTGCTAAAATAACTGAGATGAAACTGAAAGCAAGTAGTAAATAAAAACTATATTGGAGGCTCTTTTTTAGTGGGGTTAACTTGCTTATATTAAATCTGAGTAATACGGAGTGAAATAAAACTAGCGCAAGTAATAATAATTCAAGCAGTCGTTGGCTGTCATGAAAGTAGATGTAGTTGGGCATGAAATCAACACTAGGTAAAAAAGTGATTAATGCTATATAGGCTGCTATAACCAGCAATTTCGTAAAGTCAAAAAACTTGATGCCTAACATGTTGAAACAACCTTTAATTTTTATAGATTAAGTTTGCCTTTATTGTACACGCTAATTTAGTCATTTTGATTCATGCCAAAAACGCGGGCCAGCCGCAGTGTAGCCCATTGAAAACCCTTTCTCATTCCCAGATAATCCTTTGATAAGCTCTGGTAAGGTTGACCATACCATGGCGACCAGTACAATCGCCGCAAAAATTGGCCTAAACTGAAACTTGCTTTTAATGAGTTCATTACTATACTTACTTTGTTGCCCATCACAATAATGCCCAATCATTAGGCCAAGCATCGTAAACATTAATGCTTGGCTGATAGGCGTCACAATCACGCCATCTACTAGTGAATACGCCGCATTAGTAATGATGGTAAAAATAACAAAATAGCTAAATTACTATCTACTTTATTTACTGCCTGCAACTTAGCCGTACTAAATTTTTTTAACCAGTAATACATTCCATAGCCAGTAATAGCCAAAATTATCAAAGTGGCCAGCAATCCCATTCTGATGCCAGTTGCAATACGCTATTGTGCGGATGTCCATTGGTAGGGTTATGCCAAGCGTAGTGCATAGGCCCAACGCCAAATATTGGTGATTCGCGTATTAAAACTATTGCTTGTTGCCATAATTCAAGGCGATCGTCGGTAGATTCTCTAGCGATTGTTCCTGTGACTAAGCTAGATTCATTTGCAGCAGGAATCACTTTAAACAGTAAGTAGTAGCTGCAAACCCCTAAAGCTATATTGATAATCTGCAATCGTAAAAATGGTCGAGCATATTTTTTATAAACATAGGCTGTTAGCAACATGCCTGCAAGCCAAGCCAGTAACACACCGCGTGATGCTGAATAAAACAATAAAACCCACCAAGCAATCAGCGCGATATTTAGAAAAGCACGCATATTTTTTTAAGATCAAACGCCAATAATGGCAAACAAATTAAAACCAAGCGCCCAAAGCTGATATTGGTTGAATGATCGAATATTAGAAAACCCAGTAAAGGAAACGGCCAATTTAAGGCGTTTTAAAAATAATTGCGGTGATGTAGCCTGTATAAAAAGAAAGCATATAAAGCAAAATGCTTGCCCACAAGGCAACAGTA
>JABFRQ010000009.1 GCA_013141075.1 Methylotenera sp. | reverse complement strand
AGCCCAAGAACTGTTGGTACGCATCTTTATAATATCAAACAAAAGCTTAATGCAAATAACTCGGCGGAAATTGCGCTAATAGCCATGCGTAGCGGTTTGCTCGATGCTTAATTGTAGGTCGGGCTTTAGCCCGAAAAGTTGGGTTAAACCTTGACCTACACCCTGATGAATAACTTAGACTAAAATTAACGCGTAGCCCGCACGCTAATTATGCCGCTCAAAATAATCAAGCTAATCGCAAGCCATGCATCTAAGCTCAAATGTTCATGCCACCACAGCACGCCAAATAAGCTGGCTAATACCACGGTTGCATAGGCTAAGCTTGCAACTACCAGTGTATTACCTGTTCTGTAGGCGCGCGTCATAGCCAGTTGAGCAATGGTGGCTGATAAGCCTAAGCCTAATAATATAGGTAAATCTTGCCACGCAATGGCATGAAAATGATCAAAAAGCATCCACAGCCCAGCACCAATGCTAGAAATTAGCGTGAAATAAAATACCGTGCGCCAATCTGGCTCGTTCAGCTTGCCGAGCTGCTTAACATGCACATAAGCCAGCGCCGCACCTAAGCCTGAGAGTAAACCAAGGCTGCCAGCCAACCAATCTGCGCGGTTTAGCGTTGGTTTAAGTAGCAAGCCCACGCCAACAAACCCAATAATCAAGCCGATATACAAGGTTTTTTTAGGTTTTTCATGCAATAAAAACGGCATGAAAACCGCTAAAAACAATGGCGATGTATAGTTAAGCGTAATGGCGGTTGCTAAAGGTAAATGTGCAATCGCATAGAAAAACAACACCAGAGCCGCAAACCCCACCAAAGCACGCGACATTTGTTTAAACATAAACGGCGTAGTAAGCGGCAGTTTATTGGCAGCGATGTAGAACCAAATCACCAGTAAACCAAATATTGAGCGATAAAAAACCAGTTCAGCGCTGCTAAATTTTTGTGCACCCACTTTCACTAGCGCGCCCATAATCGCAAAGCCCAGCGCAGCAACTAGCATCCATAGGCTGCCTAAATTGGGTAGGGTGAAGCGGCTTGGTTTGAATTGTAAATTTTTTAGCATTTATTTTACGATAACACCGTGATTGTATGCGCTTGGCACGCGCGCAGGGTTGCCAATTAAGGGGTTTTGAGATAATCTCACATATGATAAGTGTTTGAGTAATAATAAGTCATTACTCATGATTAGTTTTCTTCAGATTTTATATAAAAAATCCAATAAATTCAGGTTGTTATGGCGGCATTAGTCGCCTTTTTTCTTTTAACAGGTTCAAATTAGTTTTAATTTAAAGCGCTTATGTCAGAACATTTAATGAATACCTATAATCGACAACCCGTTACCTTTACCAAGGGTGAGGGCGTGTGGTTGTGGGATACGCACGGCGAAAAATATTTAGATGCGTTAGCTGGGGTGGCTGTAAATGGCTTGGGTCATGCGCACCCAGCATTGGTAAAAGCCATTAGCGAACAAGCTGCTAAGTTGATTCATACATCAAACATTTACAATATTGCTGAGCAAGCAGCGTTGGCAGATAAACTGTGCGAAATTTCAGGCATGGATAGCGTATTTTTTTGCAACTCAGGTTGCGAGGCTAATGAGGCCAGCATTAAGCTAGCGCGCTTGTATGGCCACAATAAAGGCATAGAGAATCCTGAAATTATTGTCATGGATAAATCTTTCCACGGACGTACCATGGCAACGCTTTCAGCCACAGGTAACCGCAAAGTGCAAGCAGGTTTTGAGCCGCTTGTGAGCGGTTTTGTGCGTGTGCCTTATGATGATGTGGAAGCCGTTAAACAAGTGGCGTCACGTAAAAATAATGTGGTGGCTATTTTAGTTGAGCCTGTGCAAGGCGAGGGCGGCATTAACATCCCTAACAGTGCGTACCTTGAAGCCTTGCGCACCATTTGCGATGCTAACGGCTGGTTGCTGATGTTAGATGAAGTGCAAACGGGCATTGCCCGCACGGGCACTTGGTTTGCATTTCAACACACTAGCATCATGCCAGATGTAATGAGCTTGGCAAAAGGTTTAGGCTCAGGCGTGCCGATTGGCGCTTGTGTGGCGCGTGGCAAGGCGGCAGAAACCTTTACTTACGGCAAACATGGCTCTACTTTTGGCGGTAATCCACTGGCTTGCGCAGCTGGTTTGGCGACATTAAATGCTATTGAGCAAGAAAATTTGCGTGAAAATTCAACCAAAATTGGCGATTTAATTCGCACTAGTTTTGAAGCTGAGTTTAAAAATACCAAAGGCGTGGTGACTATACGCAATGCGGGTTTGATGATAGGTATTGAGCTAGATAGGCCATGTGGCGATTTAGTGAAAATGGCCTTGGCCAACAAATTGTTGATCAACGTAACCGCCGATAAAGTGGTGCGCCTATTGCCACCATTGGTGATGAACGAGGATGAAGCGAAAGAATTAGTGAGCAGATTATCTGCGCTGATTAAAACATTTTTAGCTTAAATTTTATTATGAAATCAATTAAACACTTTTTGCAATTTAATGACTTAACGCGTGATGAGCTTGAGCATGTTTTTGTGCGTACAAAAATCATCAAGCAGCAATTCAAAACGTACCAACAATATTGGCCTTTGCAAGACCGCACATTGGTGATGATTTTTGAAAAAGCTAGCACGCGCACGCGCCTTTCATTTGAGGCTGGCATGCATCAGCTAGGTGGCGCGGCAATTTATTTAAACACGCGCGATTCACAGTTAGGCCGTGGCGAGCCAGTAGAAGACGCCGCGCAAGTGATTTCACGCATGAGCGACATTGTAATGATTCGCACTTTTGAGCAAAGCATTATTGAGCGCTTTGCGGAAAATTCTCGCGTGCCTGTGATTAACGGTCTAACCAACGAATATCACCCCTGCCAAATTTTGGCAGATATTTTTACGTTTATTGAGCATAGAGGCTCGATTCAAGGTAAAACAGTCGCTTGGATTGGTGATAGTAATAATGTGTGTAACACATGGCTGCAAGCCGCAGAAATGCTAGACTTTAACGTACATGTTTCAACCCCACCAGGTTATGAAGTAGAGCCTGAACGTGCCAATTTGTATGGCAACGACCATTTTGAAGTGTTTTCCGACCCAATGCAGGCCGCAAAAGGTGCAGATTTAGTGACCACAGATGTGTGGACTAGCATGGGTTTTGAAGCGGAAAACGAAGAACGAAAACGTGACTTTGCTGATTGGCAAGTGGATGCCGACATGATGAAAGTGGCTACAAAAGATGCGCTCTTTATGCATTGTTTACCAGCGCATCGTGGTGAAGAAGTTGCCGCAGAAGTGATAGATGGCGTACAGAGCGTAGTGTGGGATGAAGCCGAGAACCGCTTGCACGTGCAAAAAGCATTGATGGAATATTTGTTATTAGGTAAGGTTAATTGAGGAAAGTTTAAGCAATGAGTAACGTTAAAAACGAAATCAAAAAAGTAGTGTTAGCCTATTCTGGCGGACTGGATACTTCTGTTATATTAAAATGGCTGCAAGACGAATATAAATGTGAAGTGGTAACATTCACCGCAGACTTAGGTCAAGGCGAAGAGTTAGAACCTGCACGCGCTAAGGCTAAAGCGGCTGGTGTGAAAGACAGTGATATTTATATTGATGACGTGCGTGAAGAGTTTGTGCGTGACTTCGTGTTCCCCATGTTCCGTGCGAATACGGTTTATGAAGGCGAATACTTATTAGGTACTTCAATCGCCCGCCCGTTAATTGCGAAACGTTTAATTGAAATTGCCGCGCTAACCAATGCAGACGCTATTTCACACGGTGCAACAGGCAAGGGCAATGACCAAGTCCGTTTTGAGTTGGGTGCGTATGCTTTAAACCCTAATATTCAAATCATTGCACCTTGGCGCGAGTGGGATTTGTTAAGTCGCGAAAAATTGATGAACTACGCTGAAACACATGGTATTCCAGTGGACATGAAGCATAAACAAGGTGGTAGCCCATACTCAATGGATGCGAACTTGTTGCATATTTCTTATGAAGGTCGTCACCTAGAAAACCCAGCGGCAGAAGCTGAAGAATCAATGTGGCGTTGGAGTGTGAGCCCAGAGAAAGCACCAGATGCAGCAGAATACTTAGATATTGAATATGTAAATGGTGACCCAGTTAGCCTAAATGGTGAAGCCATGAAGCCACACGAGCTTTTAGCGCATTTAAACAAAATTGGCGGCAAGCATGGCATTGGCCGCTTAGATTTAGTTGAAAATCGCTACGTGGGTATGAAGTCACGCGGCTGTTATGAAACGCCAGGGGGCACGATTATGCTCAAAGCACATCGCGCGATTGAAAGCATTACGCTAGACCGCGAAGTGGCGCATTTAAAAGATGATTTAATGCCGCGCTATGCCAGTATGATTTATAACGGCTATTGGTGGAGTCCTGAGCGTATTGCGTTGCAAACATTGATTGACCACACGCAAACAACTGTAAACGGCTGGGTGCGCGTTAAGCTGTATAAAGGTAACGTGATTGTGACGGGGCGCGATAGTAAAACGAACTCATTGTTTGATTCAACCATCGCCACGTTCGAAGATGACGAAGGCGCGTACGACCAAAAAGATGCAGCTGGTTTTATTAAGCTCAATGCTTTGCGTTTGCGCATTGCGGCGAATTTGAGAATTAAAAATAGTCAGTAAGCGCATCTAAGTGCATCGGCAATAGTTGAAAAGGGGCAGATTCTGCCCCTTTTTTCATTGTGTTTTCCGTTGTATTTTAAGCTGTATTTTTGCTTAAAAATGCAATCTAGTTAAAGCCCAACGCGTTTTACGGGGGGTAAATTAGCCAGTTCTTCATCTGAATATAAGCGTCCGCTAGTAATAAAAGCAAAGCCTGTGCCGCAATCTAATGAAAATGATCCGCTCGAATTAGGCGTTGCATCTAAAATGGTATGCATGTTCTCGGCAAAGGTAAAGTGACTGTTGCCCATGTAAAATGTGGCGTCTTGCCATTCCCCAAGAATTACATCAGCAGCGCTAGGGTTAAATTCGTTGAGTGGCATACAAATTGGCCCACTACCTTCACAACAGCCGCCAGATTGCAAAAAAGCAATAGGCCCAAACTCGGCAGTCAGTCTCTGAATCAACGCCAATGCACTTGGCGTGGCTGATACGCGACGTGTTTTTTCGGGATCATTGATTGTGGCTGAACGTTCTGTGCTTACTGTATTCATGTCATCAAGCTCCAAGCTTATGTCGTACTGCAAAAATACCAAACAAAAAGGGGCAAGTAAACTTGCCCCTTTATTGTACTAAAATTGCAAGCGATTAAACTAGAAGAAACCTAGTTTATTAGGGCTGTAGCTTACTAGCAAGCATTTAGTTTGTTGGTAATGGTCTAGCATCATTTTGTGGTTTTCGCGACCAATGCCAGATTCTTTGTAACCGCCAAATGCCGCGTGGGCAGGGTAGGCATGGTAGCAATTAGTCCAAACACGGCCAGCTTTAATGCCACGACCCATTCTATAAGCCACGGTACCATTACGTGTCCAAACCCCTGCACCAAGACCAAAAATGCTGTCGTTAGCAATGGCTAAAGCTTCTGCTTCATCTTTAAAGGTGGTCACAGCTAGCACTGGGCCAAAAATTTCTTCTTGGAATACGCGCATTTTGTTGTGGCCTTTAAGCAAGGTCGGCTCAATATAGTAGCCGCCTGCTAAATCGCCTTTTAACATATTGCGATTACCACCAATCAATACTTCAGCGCCTTCTTGCTTACCAATATCAATGTAGTTCATGATTTTGTTCATTTGGTCTTCTGAAGCTTGTGCGCCTAGCATGGTGCTTGAATCTAGCGGGCTGCCTTGTTTAATCGCTTTTACACGCTCTAGCACGCGCGCAATAAATTTTTCGTAAATTGATTCTTGAATAATGGCGCGTGATGGGCATGTGCACACTTCGCCTTGGTTAAAGGCAAACAATACCAAGCCTTCAATCGCTTTATCAAAAAACGCGTCGTCTTCATCCATAATATCGGCAAAGAAGATGTTAGGAGATTTACCACCTAGTTCTAATGTTGCTGGAATTAAGTTGCTAGCTGCGGCCGTGGCAATAGCACGACCAGTTGCAGTTGAACCTGTAAAGCCAATTTTGGCAATACGTTTGCTGTTAGCCAATGGCGCACCACATTCGCGACCGTAGCCATTGACAATATTTACCGTACCTGGAGGTAATAAATCGCCAATCACTTCCATCATAATTAGAATAGAAATTGGTGTAAATTCCGCTGGTTTCATGACAATGCAGTTACCCGCAGCCAAGGCTGGCGCTAGCTTCCAAGCCGCCATCAAAATAGGGAAGTTCCAAGGGATAATTTGACCAACCACGCCTAGCGGTTCATGATAATGGTACGCCATTGTATCGTGGTCAATTTCACTAATACCGCCTTCTTGCGCACGAATTGCACCCGCAAAATAGCGGAAATGGTCAACGGTTAAAGGGATGTCAGCATTGATCGTTTCGCGTATCGGTTTGCCGTTATCAATAGTGTCAGCTGTGGCAATTAACTCTAAGTTAGCTTCAATGCGGTCTGCAATTTTAAGTAAAATGTTAGAGCGCTCTGTTGTAGAGGTTTTGCCCCAAGCATCTGCCGCAGCATGCGCTGCATCTAAAGCCAACTCTACATCTTCAGCGCTAGACCGTGCCGCTTGCGTGTAATTTTTACCAGTAATTGGTGAAACCACATCAAAGTATTCACCTTTGACTGGGGCAACCCATTTGCCGCCGATGTAATTATCGTACTTTGCTTTATAAGGGATTTTTACACCCATACCTTTTAAAATGTCTAAACTCATGCTAACTCCTCTAGGTTTTCTATCGTTAATGTAGTAAATCTATCTTTTAAACCGCATTGCTTTGTAGCTATTTTCAATAAATTAAAAACCAAGCTTAATGTTCTATAACCCTTATAGATAAAGGGTTTGCAGACGTGTTGCTAAATGTAAGCGCGAATCAAACAATAAACCTTAGGCGCGTTAAAATCAAGCACAAATCATATAGATTTAATTATTTTTAATGAACACTTATGTTTTATATAAGTTAGCATAATTAAACTATAAATACTCAGTGTGTTATGCAATATAAATTTTAATTGACAAGTGAGCGAAAGCGCTCAGCCATTGGGTGCTTGATGTAGGCTAGCTATATAAACTTTGTGCGTATCGTGCTGTCTCACAGACGAAGTGTAAATGTTTAGTTTACCTTGCTTAACCTTTGTGATTAAATAAACCTATGCGCTTTACTCACCCTCAATTTTTACGTTTTTTTGTACTCTTGCTAATAACAGTATTCACTGCAGAAACTGTTTACGCCAGCAGCATGATGACTGTTGAACAAGTGGCGTCAGGCTTGAGCCAGCCTGTTGAAAATGCTGAAATTCACACTGAGCATTGCCATGATGTACAAAGTAAGCATTTGCAAGCTCTGACGCATGAAAAACAACAATCTCAAGCAAATTGTAGTCATTGCAATCATTGCTTTGCTTGTTTTTCTATGATGCCTCAAGGGCAGTTTAATGCTATTGTTGTGCAGGTGCAGCACGTTACTGCAACACCTTTCGTTAATATTTATCACGCCCCTACCAGCGCTCAGCCGCAAAAACCACCCATCGCCGATGCTTGTTAGGCTTAAGCCTGCCCGTCGTCTAAGCATTTCAGTTTAAATGTTTAGACGAATAACCAGCATATTTAGATGGGGTTTATATGAAACATTTTAAAACAATACTTTATGGCCTGTTTGCCAGTGTTGTGCTGAGCAGTTGCACAACATTTTCACAAGATGGCGGTTTAGCTGGCGTAAAAGAAACGACCGCGCGACACCTTAAGCAAGAAGTGGCTTGGCCAAAAACCGAAGCTGAGAAAAAATTTGTGGCAGACCGCGTTAGTACACTTTTAAATGACGTGATAAATGCAGATAACGCAGTGCAAATTGCCCTATTAAACAACAAAGGCTTGCAAGCTTCATTTTATGAATTAGGCATTTCAGAGGCAGATGTGGTGCAGGCTGGGCGTTTGCCTAACCCGAAATTTGGGATGATATACGCCAAAAATGGCGGTGAATACAAAATTGAACAGGTGCTGACTTTTAATATTTTTTCGTTAATTACCATGCCGAAAATGTTGGGCATTGAGCGTCAAAATTTTGAGAAAACTAAGCAAAACGTTGTGTTAGAAGTATTAAATTTAGCGCATAAAACGCGACAATCTTACTTTAATGCAGTGGCAGCGAATGAGCATTTTCGTTACAGCGAGCAAGTAAAAGAATCTGCAGAAGCCAGTGCAGAGCTAGCTAGGCGTATGGTAAAAGCAGGTAATTGGAACAAGTTGGAACTTGTACGAGAGCAAAGTTTTTATGCGGAAGCCGTGCAAGAACATACACTTGCTAAACAGCAACAAACCAGCGCCCATGAAGCGTTAGCACGTTTGCTAGCGGTGCCTGCAACGCAACTTAACTTGGCGAAACGCCTGCCAGATTTACCTAAAACAATCACCGAATTGCAGCCTTTTGAGGCAGCAGCGTTTGAGCAAAGGTTAGATTTGCAGGCAATGCGTTTAGAAACGGCCGCTTTAGCTAAACAGTTAGGCCTGACCAAAACTACGCGATTCATCAATGTGCTGGAAATTGGCCCAGCACGCGTGTTAGAAGGCAAGCGTCATGACCCTTATAAAAATGGCGTGGATATTGCGTTTGAGTTGCCCTTGTTTGATTGGGGCGGGGCGAAGGTTGCGCGGGCAGAGGCTATTTATATGCAAGCGGTAAATCGCACTGCGCAAACGGCTATCAATGCCCAGTCAGAAGTGCGTGAGGCTTATAGCCGCTACCTTGCCAGTTACGATATGGCAAAACATTATCGCGATGAAATTGTGCCGCTACGTAAAAAAATATTAGACGAAAACCAATTGCGCTATAACGGCATGCTTATTAGTCCATTTGAATTGTTTGCTGATGCTCGTGCGCAAGTGACAAGTGTGAATGGCTATATTGTAAAGTTGAATGAATTTTGGTTGGCTGAAAATGCGCTGCAAATGGCGCTAATAGGTAGCCCAGTTGAAGGGAAACAATAATGGGAAATTCCAATCAAAACACAGTATTTAGTAGAAGAAATTTTTTCAAACTAGCGGGTGCAGGCATTGCTGCAAGTGCGGTGAGCCGCGTTGCAATGGCGGCTTTGCCAGAGATTGTTTCGGTCGAGCAAGCCAATACGCAAGCACCATTGCACCCAAACACTGGCAGGCCTTACAACCCAGTGGTTACGTTGAATGGCTGGAGTTTGCCGTGGCGCATGAATGCTGGTATTAAAGAGTTTCATCTAGTGGCTGAGCCAATCGTGCGCGAAATTGCGCCAGGCATGAAAGCCCATTTGTGGGGCTATAACGGTCAAAGCCCAGGCCCGACCATAGAGGTGGTTGAAGGTGATAAAGTGCGTATTTTTGTGACGAATCGTCTACCCGAAAAAACCAGTGTGCATTGGCACGGGCAAGTGCTACCAAACGGCATGGATGGCGTAAGCGGCTTAACGCAGCCTGCCATTCAGCCAGGTAAAACTTTTGTGTATGAGTTTGAAGCCAAACGCGCAGGCTCGTTTATGTATCATCCGCACGCCGACGAAATGACGCAAATGGCGATGGGTATGATGGGCAGTTGGGTTACGCATCCAAAAAATTCAAAGTTAATGGCGGTAGATAGAGATTTTATATTTTTGCTCAATGCTTATGACATAGAGCCTGGTAGCTACAAACCTAAAATTAACACCATGCTCAATTTTAATTTATGGGCATGGAACAGCCGCGCTTTTCCAGGCATAGATCCGCTGGTAGTGCGTAAAAATGACCGTGTGCGCATCCGCATTGGCAACCTGACGATGACCAATCATCCAATTCATTTGCATGGGCACAGTTTTCAGGTAACGGGGACTGATGGTGGCTTTGTACCACCAAGCGCTCGCTGGCCAGAAGTGACGACTGATATTGCTGTAGGGCAAATGCGCGCCATTGAGTTTGTGGCAAGCGAGCTAGGTGATTGGGCGTTTCATTGTCATAAAAGCCACCATACCATGAACGCCATGGGGCATGAAGTGCCAACTTTATTGGGCGTGAAGCAAGATGATTTAGTCGCTAAAATCAATAATCTTGTGCCAGATTATATGGCCATGGGCGAAACTGGCATGGCGGAAATGAGCGATATGGCAGATATGATGCCTATGCCTTTGCCAGAAAATACGCTGCCAATGATGACAGGCAAAGGGCAATTTGGCGCGATTGATATGGGTGGTATGTTTAGTACGCTAAAAGTGCGAGAAGGGGTGGCAAAAAATGACTACAAAGATCCTGGATCCTATCAAAACCCAAAAGGTACGGTGGCTTATGAGTTTAAAGGAGAATTGCCCGCAGTAGTGAGCCAACCCGCAAGCGATGTAAAGTCAGTGGTAGAAGTGCAAGTACGCAAGCCTACTGGGCATGAGGGACATTAGAAGCATACCGTAATTGCAAGCGTAAATTTATACAATATCTTTAGGAGGATTGATGCAGTATCTAATCATGAAATACTTAATTACCGCAGGCGTAGTCGTACTGGTTTCAGAATTTGCTAAACGCAGCGATAAGCTAGGCGGGCTGGTAGCTGCATTGCCAATGGTGACCGTGCTGACACTTATTTGGTTGTATGTAGAAAACCAGCCAAGTAGTAAAATCGCCAACCATGCTTACTATACCTTTTGGTATGTGCTACCTACTTTGCCGATGTTTTTGCTCTTTCCATATTTATTGCCAAAAATCGGGTTTGTTTATACTTTAATAAGTTGTGTTTTGTTTACGTTGTTAATTTTTTGGTTATTCGCGAAGGTGATAAAGCCTTTTGGGGTAGATTTGCTTTAAACCTAACTTTTATAGGGTTATTGGCTTGAATATGATGAAAAAATAGCTTTGTAATCAAACCATTAGCGCGTAAAATGCGCAAACTTTAATCTGAGTAGCAAAACCTTGGAACAATACACCACCATGCTGGCTAAGCCAATTCATACCTATCGTCCTTATTGGGCGAAACGGTTTGGCACGGCCAAAATGTTGCCGATGACGCGTGCCGAGATGGACGAACTCGGTTGGGATTCGTGCGATATTATTTTGGTCACAGGTGATTGCTATATTGACCATCCAAGCTTCGGCATGGCGCTGGTTGGGCGTTTGCTTGAAGCGCAGGGTTTCCGCGTAGGCATTATCGCGCAGCCAGATTGGCAAAATGCCAGCGCGTTTAAAGCGCTAGGCAAGCCGAACTTATATTTTGGCGTAACCGCTGGCAATATGGATAGCATGGTGAACCGCTATACAGCCGACCGCAAAATTCGTAGTGATGATGCTTACACCCCCGATGCCGCGCCAAATAAGCGCCCTGACCGTGCTGTGTTGGTATATAGCCAACGCTGCCGTGAAGCATATTCAGACGTACCATTAGTCATCGGCAGCATTGAAGCTAGCCTGCGCCGCATTGCACATTATGATTACTGGAGCGACAAAGTGCGCCGCAGTATTTTGGTGGATTCTAAAGCCGACATTTTGCTTTACGGCAACGCCGAACGTGCTTTGGTTGAGCTGACACATCGCATTGCCAAAGGCGAAAAAATCAACGAGATTCAAGATATTCGCGGCACGGCTTTTTTACGTAAAAAAATCCCAGAAGGTTGGGATGAAATTGAAAGTACCAAATTAGACCGCCCAGGCACGGTAGATAAAGCGATTGACCCGTATGAAATGAAAATGGGTAAGGCCGATGCAAGCTGTGCGACCGAAGAAAATAGTGCAAAACCTGCGCTACCAGAAGGCACTAAGACGATTGAAATAGTCCGCAAGCCAAAGGCCGATAGAGCTAAGCAAGTAGTACGTTTGCCTGACTATGAAGCTGTGGCACAAGATCCTGTTCTATATGCTCATGCTTCACGCGTATTGCACTTAGAAGCTAATCCTGGCAATGCACGCGCGCTTGTACAAAAGCACGGCGACCGCGAAGTGTGGCTGAATCCGCCGCCGATTCCGCTCACCACAAAAGAAATGGATTATGTGTACGACATGCCTTATGCGCGTGCGCCACACCCAATTTACAATAATGCAAAAATCCCTGCGTGGGAGATGATTCGCTTTAGCGTGAACATCATGCGCGGCTGTTTTGGTGGCTGTACGTTCTGTAGCATTACCGAGCATGAAGGCCGTATTATTCAAAGCCGCAGTGAAGAAAGCATCCTCAAAGAAGTGGAAGAAATCCGCGATAAAGTGGATGGCTTTACAGGTGTGATTTCAGACCTTGGCGGCCCTACCGCGAATATGTATCGTATTGCATGTAAAAGCGAGAAAATTGAGCAATCGTGCCGAAAATTAAGCTGCGTTTACCCTGGTATTTGCGAAAACTTGAATACTGACCATAGCGCACTGATTCAGCTCTATCGCAAAGCCCGCGCCATTAAAGGCGTTAAGAAGATTCTCATTGGCTCTGGGCTACGTTATGACCTTGCCGTAAAATCGCCTGAATATGTGAAAGAGCTCGTGCAACATCACGTGGGTGGATACTTAAAAATTGCGCCTGAGCACAGTGAAGAAAACGTGCTGAGCAAAATGATGAAGCCTGGCATGGGCGCATACGAAGAATTCAAAGCGATGTTTGAGAAATTTAGTGCTGAGGCTGGAAAAAAACAGTATTTAATTCCGTATTTTATTGCCGCGCACCCTGGCACCACAGATTTAGACATGCTGAACTTGGCGTTATGGCTTAAAAAGTACGACTTTAAGTTAGACCAAGTGCAAACCTTCACGCCCACACCAATGGCAATGGCGACTGCCATGTATCACAGTGGTAAAAACCCATTACGTAAGGTCACGACAGATTCAGATAATGTGCCGATTCCAAAAGCAGGCAATGTGCGCAAATTGCACAAAGCATTTATTCGTTACCATGACCCTAATAACTGGCCAATTTTGCGCGAAGCTTTGCAAAAAATGGGGCGTGCAGACTTAATTGGCAACAGTAAACAGCATTTAATACCTACTTGGCAGCCGCTTTCAAGCAAACCAATCACTACGGTGCGTGGCGAGCAATTAGAGCGCACCGTTCGCCCAAGGCGTGTGGTTGAAGGTAAACGTAAGTACTCTTAAGGGGGCTAACCCTTAATTATTTTACGTGTGGCCCAGCTTTATAGTTAATTACTTCGCCTTGTTGCTCCACATGAATTAACTTATCTGTATCAAAGCCAAGTTCTTTAGCTTGGGAGATTAAATGTTGTTTAATCGGGTAAGTAAGCTGTGGTGTGCGTGAGAGTATCCATAAATACGATTTATCAGACCCGCAAATCATCACATAATTGTAATATGGTCTATCGAGTTCAATAATGTTGTAGGCGCCATAAAATGGTCCAAAAAATGATACTTTGAGCTTGCCGGTATTGGTGTTGTCGGCATTTGGAGGGTCGATAAAATAGGCTTTACCTTCAGCGACTTTCCATGTATTGGTTTTTGCATTAAAGCCGCGATTTATCACCTTAATGCTGCCATCTGCATTTTTGCTATAAGTGGCAGTTATTTGCGTGAGGCCTTTTTCAAACGATTGCTCAAGTCTGGCAATTTCATACCAAGTGCCTAAATACTGGCTTGCATCCACGCTTTGCACCACTTTTACGTTGTCTGGTATACCTAAGCAGGCAGTGAGTAGAAGGGTGCAGAATATAACGGTTATTTTATGCATCGTTGTTACTTGACTCCTAATTTAGCCATATCATCTTTAGCTAACCAACGCCATTTACCTACAGCCAAATCATCTGGCAGCTTCAGTTCACCAATTTGGATGCGTTTTAATGCTTCTACACGGTTACTAATGGCGGCCACCATGCGTTTTACTTGGTGATATTTGCCTTCTGCAAGCGTCATTTGAATGACATTTTCGCTAATTCGCGTGCAGGCTAGAGCGGCGATCGGCGCGTCTTCATCTATCAATTGTACGCCTTTTAAAATATGTGCAATTTGTTCATCACTCATTGGGTGTTTGCAGGTGACTTCATAAATTTTGGGTACGCGATGTTTTGGTGAACTCATGCGGTGGATAAATTGACCATCGTCTGAAATGAGTATTAAGCCTGTCGTGTCTTCGTCCAAGCGACCTATGCATTGCACATCGCGCACTACCAACGGGTGCGGTAGCAGGCTGTATATAGTGGGGTGATGCTGAGTTTTGTGCGAGCATTCGTAATCGCTAGGTTTGTGCAGCATTAGGTAAGATTTTTCGCGGTATTCCCACGGCTCGCCTTTCACCGTGTAATGCAAGTTTTCTAGTTCAAATGTTGCATCAGGGTCGTTGCACACCACACCATTAACTGTGATTTCATCATTTACAATCATCAAGCGGCATTGCTTGCGCGTGCCAAAACCTTGGTTGCTGATGATGCGTTCAATATTTAATTTTTTAGCCATGTGAGTATTATAAAGCACAATTAAAAATGCCCGCATAAAGCGGGCATTTTGTTTTTGGTAGAAAACGGTAAGAACTTAGTCTTCTTTACACACCAAGTTGTATACCACTGCGCCAATAGCGCCGCCAATAATAGGGGCAATCCAAAACAACCAAAGTTGGTCAAGCGCAATGCCGCCTTCTAGCAAGGCTGGACCTGTGCTACGAGCTGGGTTCACAGATGTATTAGTCACTGGAATGCTAATCATGTGAATGAGTGTGAGCATAAAACCAATAGCAATTGGTGCTAGGCCAGCAGGTGCGCGTTTATCAGTTGCGCCCATAATCACAAATAAGAACATCGCCGTCATGACAATTTCAGTCACTAAAGCAGCCATCATATTGTAGTGGTGTGGTGAGTGCTCGCCAAAGCCGTTAGATGCTAAGCCACCTGCATAGCCTTCTGCACCGCTAGCAATCATTTTGATGACTACGGCAGCTAAAATGGCACCTAATACTTGGGCGATAATATAGTGTGGTAGTTCACTTGCTTTAAAGCGACCACCAGCCACCAAGCCGATTGAAACCGCAGGGTTTAAATGGCAACCTGAAATGTGGCCAATGGCATAAGCCATCGTCACTACTGTTAAGCCAAAGGCGAATGAAACGCCTAGGTAACCCAAACCTAAATCTGGAATACCCGCAGCTAGAACAGCGCTACCGCAGCCGCCTAAAACCAGCCAAAAAGTACCAATGAGTTCAGCTAACGAACGTTTAGTTAATGACATTTGAAACCTCCGAAAATAATGATTTTTATCTAATTGTTGAAATATTATTACGATTAAATCTAAAGTTTGTATTGGCTAAAGATTGAATAAGTTAAAACCAGCAAATACATAAGCGTAATTTACTGCAAAGCTTGCATGCCTACAAGCGGCTTTAAGTTAAACTAGCGTTTTAATTGTTAAGAATGATTGTATGTCTTTTAAGCACATTGTCTCGCGCGATAACCCAGTATTCAAGCAGCTTAAAAAGCTGGCAGATAATTCTCGCGAGCGGCGAAGCGAGAGTAGAACTCTATTAGATGGCGTGCATCTAATAGAGTGTTATATCGCAGCATTTGGTGAGCCAGAGTTGGTCATTATTCCTGAGGGGCAAAGCAGTGTTGAGGCCACGGGCTTGATTCAAGCGCTAGAGCATGTTTCAACCATTATGTTGCCAACGTTGATGTTTGCTGAATTAACGCCTGTTGCAAGTGCTACTGGTATTTTGGCTTTAGTGAAAATTCCAGAGTTAGAAAAGTCAGAAGCGCCAATGTTTGTGTTAATGCTTGAAGATATTCAAGACCCAGGTAACTTAGGTAGTATGGTGCGCACTGCCGCCGCAGCGGGCGTTGATGTGGTTTATTTAAGCTCAGGCTGCACAGATGCTTGGTCGCCAAAAGCCTTACGCGGTGGGCAGGGTGCACAGTTTGTGTTGCCGATTATTGAGCGTGCAAATTTGGTGAATGAGTTACAAAATTTTAATGGCAATAGTTATGCTACTAGCATGCAGGGTGAGTCACTTTATGCGCAAGAGTTAACACAAGCGACCGCTTTTGTGATTGGCAATGAAGGCAAAGGGCTACGTAATCAAACTATTGCGGCTGCCACAAAGTGCATTACCATCCCGATGGTAGAAAGCAAATTTGGTTCGGTTGAATCGCTCAATGCTGGTGCGGCAGCGGCAGTTTGCTTGTTTGAGCGTATGCGGCAAACTTTTGTTAAGTAATTATTTATGAAAGGTTCAATATGAAAATTATGCCATTACAAATAAAGCCAAGTCAAAGTGGTTTTAGCGCTGTCGAGATGATGGTAGTGGTTGCCATTATTGGTATTTTGGCGATGATTGCGATTCCATCAAGCATGGGGCGCATTGTTAAAGAGCAAATAGTTGCGGCAATGCCGCTGGCAGATATTGCAAAAGAGCCGATTGCTGCGGCTTGGAAAGCGACTAAAACATTGCCTGCAAATAACACTGAAGTTGGTTTACCAACCCCCGATAAAATTGTCAGCAATTTTGTGAGTAATGTTGAAGTAAAAGATGGCGTTATTCACATGACGTTTGGCAATAAAGCACACCCACAAATTAAAGGAAAAACACTTTCTTTTAGGCCTGCGGTGATTGAAGAATCACAAATTGTGCCAGTAGCTTGGGTGTGCGGTAATGCCAAAGCGCCAGATAAAATGAAGGTGATGGGCGATAATAAAACCGATGTGGCCGATGATTTTTTACCGCAATTGTGTAGGTAATATTGCTGCTTAATTTACATAACTCTTTAACCATGCTCTGCAAGGCAAGCGCAGAGCGGCTCTCAGAGCATAATTTTTCTCTCGGGCGAGTTTTAAGGCGTTTTAATGTATTTTAGGGCTTGTCATCACGGTCGCTTCAGCCACCATTAATTGCGCCGCGTCTACTTTGTCAAACGCATAATGTTTGTTGCAAAAGTCACAGTTCACTTCAATGCTGCCACGCTCTTCTATAATGCTGGTAAGCTCTTCATTGCCTAACATGCGTAACATATTGGCTACACTTGTCAGTGAGCAGCTGCAATAAAACTGCGTGATGGTGGGCTCAAATATGCGCACATCTTCTTCGTTGAATAATCTAGTTAATAAAGTTTCAGTGGGCAAGTTAAGCAATTCATCATTGGTAACTGTGCTGGCTAAATAACCTACACGATTCAACGTTTCTAAATCTTGCTCAATATTTTCTTCATGCTGCGTCACCTGATTCATGGTTTCTGGCATTTTTTGTATTAACATGCCCGCAGCTGAATTACCATCGCAACACAGCCAAATTTTGGTGTCAATTTGCTCAGAGCGTAGCATGTAATTTTCTAAGATCGCGCTAATGCTGTCGCCTTCTAGCGGCACAATGCCTTGGTATATCTGCGAGCCATCCTCTGATTTTGGATCTAGCGTGATAATGAATTGGCCATGTTCAATGAGATCAAATAAGGTTTTTTCATCGCCAACTGCGCCACTCCATTTAGCGGTGGCACGCATTTTAAGGCTTTCATTTTCATCTGTATTACATTCCACAACCAGTAATTTTAGTGCGCCTTTGCTTTGAATTTGTAATACCAGCGCGCCATTCATTTTTAATGTGGCGGCAAGTAGGGCGCTAGCAGCCATTAGCTCGCCTAGCGCGCTTCGTAGCCCTTTAGGTAATTGTTGTTGGCTCAATGCTTGTTGAAATGTTTGCGTGAGATTCACAAGATTGCCGCGCACTGGCGTATTTTCAAATACAAAGCGTTGCAGGGTATCGTGATTATTTATTGGTGGGTAATTTTTCATATGCGCATTTTAACATTTGTTTGAATATAATTTTATTTTTTACTATTGTAATGAGAATTATTCTCATATATAATTTTCTTAATTAAGAATGATTCTCATTCTATTGTTGTTGAAATGAATTTAAAAGGTCAGTAATGGATAAGAAAATAATATGGTTAGCGGTAATGGCTACGTTTGCTTCTGGTTACGCAATGGCAGAAACGAAAGTCGATAAAATACCAGACGATATGATGGCAAGTGAAGAGATTAAAAGCGAAGTCAATCAGCTTGAAGAGTTGAAGAATATAGTCATTAAGCTTGAAGAGATTAAGATTACTGCGCCAAAATGGAGCGATACAAAACCAGTGAAAGGTTACCACGCAAAAAGTAGTAATACCGCCACTAAAACAGATGCCGCCTTACGCGATACGCCGCAGTCTATTGCGGTTATCACGCAAGATCAAATTAAAGATCAATCTGTACAAAGCGTGGCAGAGGCGATTAGATATGTGCCAGGCGTGCAAGCAGCGCAAGGCGAGGGTAATCGCGATGCGGTTATTTTTCGTGGCAATGCAACTACAGGTGACTTTTTTATGGATGGCATACGTGATGATGTGCAAACCTACCGTGATTTTTACAATACTGACCGTATTGAAGTATTAAAAGGCCCTAATGGCATGATTTTTGGTCGCGGCGGGGCAGGTGGCGTGGTGAATCGTGTAGCTAAAGAAGCAGGTTGGGATACGGTAAAAGAACTCACCGCAAGTTATGGCGCATACAATTACAAGCGTATTGCTGGTGATGTTGGTCAAGCGCTAACCGATGATATTGCATTTCGCATCAATACTGTTTATGAAAACTCTGGTTCTTATCGAAACGGTGTAGATATTGAGCGCTACGGCATTACGCCTACGTTTACGGTGGTGCCGAGCGATAAAACCAAGATTACGTTTGGCATGGAGTATTTTAAAGATAAGCGCATTGCAGACCGCGGTGTGCCTTCTGTGAACGGCGCTGGCAATACCATTATCAATCGTCGTGTTTACAATCTTAGCGACACCAGCACATTTTATGGTAGCGCAAGGCTCAGCCCAGCTGAAACTGAAACAACAGCTTTTAACGCGATGCTTGAGCATGCGTTTGATAATGGTGTAGGTATTAAAAATCGCACGCGCTATGCTAATTACAATAAGTTTTATCAAAATGTGTATGTCGATAGCGCTATTGCTAATAATGGTGACTTCACCGTGCGTGGTTATCGCGATGTAACGCAGCGTGAAAATCTGATTAACCAGACCGACTTAACTTATACCGCAAAATGGGGGACAGTAGAGCATAAGCTGCTAGCAGGTTTAGAGCTTGCCAAGCAAGATACGAACAACTCAAGACTGACTGCTTTTTTTAACAACTCAAATAGCACATCGGTGTTTTTAAATGCTAACACTGCCACGCAAATTGGCAATATGCCAGTGAGTTTTAGCGCAAATTTAATTAACAGTGATAACTCGTTTCGTGACAATCAATCTATGGTAAATGTGGTGGGGTTTTACCTGCAAGATCAAATTACATTGTCACCAAATTGGCAGGCAATTGTGGGCTTAAGGCATGACCAATTTAAAGCAGACTTTAATGGCGAGAAAAAGGGCGCTGCTGTTGGTTCTCTTGTTTCAGAAAGTTTTAGTGTGAGCGATAGTTTTATATCAACACGTGCAGGTTTGATTTACAAGCCAGTTGAGCCAGTTTCACTGTACACGAATTACAGCATCTCTTACGTGCCACGCGCTGGTGACCAACTCACTTCGCTTACCTTGACTAATCAATCATTTGCGCCTGAAAAATTCATCAATACTGAAATTGGCGCAAAATGGGATGTGACGAAAAATTTATCGTTAACCGCCGCCGCCTACAAGTTAAATCGTGAAAATATAGCAGTTTCAGATCCACTTAACAATGCGCAAACCATTTTAGTAGATGGTCAGACCACCAAAGGTGTGGAGCTAGGTATTGCAGGCAATGTCACCAAGCAATGGAGCATATTTGGTGGTTATGCATATCAGCAAGGTGAAATTACAGAGCAACAAGGCGCAGGAGCAGGCGCAATTCTGCAAGGCGCAACGTTAGCACAAACACCAACAAACACGTTTTCATTATGGAATCGCTATAATTTCAATCGTACTTGGGGTGCTGCGATTGGCGTTATTAGCCGATCAGAAATGTATGCCGCTATCCCCACCGCCACGCAAAGCGTAATATTGCCAGGATATACGCGTTTGGATGCGGCTATTTATGGAAAATTGAGCGACAAGCTACGTTTGCAAGTGAATGTTGAGAATTTAACCAATAAAGAATACGCTTTATACGCACATAACAATAACAACATTACGCCTGGCTCTCCAATTTCTGGACGTGCTACTTTGACTTATGATTTTTGATTGGAGAATACACATTAAAATGGGAATTTTAAATTAAAATTCACACATACTCATTGCAGATGCCCTGCGAGCCTTATAAATAAAGGCTCGCAGGGCAGCGTTTTTCTCTCTAGGATTGTTGGACGATTATTCCATCGGTTGCTGATAAGGTGGAATGTGCCATTCCCCCAGCTGATTGCCCAATAAAACAAGGTGGCAATGCAAGCGCTCCGCTCCGCTGGCGCTTACTTCAAACGCATAAGTGCGCAAAAACTGCACGTGCCCACGACGGTTGCGCGCCAGCCAAAGTTTGTTACATGCCACCGTTTCATCTAGCAATTGTAAGTTAAAGCGCGAAGCGAGCTCTTGACCTAATAAAATGGCGCGTTCGCGTTTATCCATGCTATCTAACCAAAACCAGGCGAGTGCAATCAGCACGAATAATAATATCAATTCCATTCTATTGCTTTCTACAGTTTAATTGTTGTATCTTTACAATAGCAGCTGAAAATTATGGCTAACTAAAAATAAAGTCGATTATTGTTCAGAATTGTAAGCTAAACCACACCGTTATCAGCTATAGTTTTGTGTAGACGATATGAAAAATAACAACTCAATGAATTTAACACGTGAAAATGAAGCTATTCAGGCATATTTAAAGCTGTTGCAGGCCAAAGGTGCTAGTGCGGGCTTGCTGTATAAGCGATCTTCACTTCTTGAGCAAATAGCGGTACATCTTGCAGATAAAGATTTGGATGGGTCAGATTACCGAGCCGTAGTAGAAACTGTCATGGAGACAATACCTGCTGATGACTGGCATGTTACCTTGACAGCGTTGCGTGAATTTTATCCGTTTTGGATTAAAGACATTAAAGCGATTGCTGCGTTAAATATCAATCCAGGCTTTGATGTCGTGCCGCTACAGTGGGTGCCTTTGCCAGCCTCATTAAAATCGTTGATTGATAGCCTGGCTACTGAGAAATTCGAAGCGCATGAAACTTGGCCTATTAAGGCTTATTCTCAAGCGTTGCGCCAAGCAGGCGCTGAGCAAAAATTAGTAGATGCGCGCGTTAAGCTTGCCAAAATTTTGCTTGTACGTTTAAAAGATGCGCCCGAAAAAAATCATAAAACCTTTCGAACTGCTGTAGACCAAACATTGCCGCTTTTTAACATTAAACACAATCGACGTTTGTTTTTAGTGGTGATTCGTGAGTTTTATCATTTTTGGACGGGTAATCCAGAGGCGAGCAACATGGTGCTAAACGATGGTTCGGGTAATATGCTGTTTTAATTTTACTTCAATAACAATCTTCAATTTGCACTAATACAGTGCTATCAATAATGCATTGCACCAATTAAGTGCAAATTTACGTCTTTTATAAAATAATAAATAATTAAAAACAATGAGTTAGCTGTTGGCTCGTTATTTGCTTTAATTATCCGCATAAAAATCACGGAGTAATATTGCTATGGAAGCGTTAGTCTCGTCAAATGATGTGTTATTTGTATTATTAGGCGCCATTATGGTGCTTGCAATGCATGCTGGTTTTGCCTTTTTAGAAGTTGGCACAGTGCGCAAAAAAAATCAGGTCAACGCTTTAGTTAAAATTATGGTTGATTTTTCTGTGTCAACCATCGCTTACTTTTTTATCGGTTACAGCATCGCTTATGGCATCAGTTTTTTCAGCAGCGCTGAAGTATTGGCTGCTAAAAATGGCTATGACTTAGTTAAGTTCTTCTTTTTATTGACTTTTGCGGCGGCTATTCCAGCCATTGTTTCTGGTGGTATTGCAGAGCGTGCTAGATTTAACCCACAACTTGCCGCTACATTTTTATTGGTAGGCTTCGTTTATCCATTCTTTGAAGGCATCGCTTGGAACCATCATTACGGCATTCAAGATTGGCTAAAATTAAACTTCGGTGCTGAGTTTCATGATTTTGCAGGCTCAATAGTGGTGCATGCAATGGGCGGTTGGATTGCCTTGGCAGCTGTGCTGTTACTTGGCGCTCGTGCTGGTCGTTATGGTAAAGATGGTCGTGTACAAGCGCACCCACCGTCAAATATTCCGTTTTTAGCGTTAGGTGCGTGGATACTCACGGTAGGCTGGTTTGGTTTTAACGTCATGTCTGCACAGAGTATTCAAGGTATTTCTGGTTTGGTGGCAGTCAATTCATTGATGGCGCTTGTTGGCGGCACTTTGGCAGCGCTAGTGATGGGTAAAAATGACCCTGGCTTTGTGCATAACGGCCCATTGGCAGGTTTGGTAGCGGTGTGTGCGGGTTCAGATTTAATGCACCCACTTGGTGCATTGGTTACGGGCATTGTGGCAGGCGTGTTGTTTGTTTGGGCTTTTACCCAAACACAAAACCGTTTGAAAATCGATGACGTGCTAGGCGTATGGCCGCTGCACGGCTTATGTGGAGCGTGGGGCGGTATTGCGGCTGGTATTTTCGGCTCTCAAATGTTGGGCGGCAGAGGCGGCGTGAGTTTTATGTCGCAATTGATTGGTACAGGCTTAGGCGTAGTTATTGCATTTGCTGGTGGTTATATTGTGTACGGAGCACTTAAAAAAGTGATTGGCATTCGCATGGGTCAAGAAGAAGAATTTGATGGTGCAGATTTAAGCATTCATAAAATTGTTTCTACTGCTGATGATTGATTTAGTCTTAATTTAAATAAGCTTTGAATGTTGCGCGAGCGCCCAGCTTATATGCTCGCGCAACATTGTATTTTCATCATTAATACGGTTTTGTAGTGCTGCAACAATTTCTGGCGTAGTGGCAGCATTGCCCAAACCAACGGCAATATTACGCAACCATTGCGTATAGCCAATTCGATAAATGGCACTGCCAGCCATATTCTGCTTGAATTGTGCCTCGCTCCATGCAAAACATTCCACTAAGCTAATGTTATCTAAACCATTTTTGACTGCAAAATCTGGCTCCTTGGTAATTTCTGCAAATTTATTCCACGGGCAAACCAATTGGCAATCATCGCAGCCATACACGCGGTTGCCGATGAGCGGCCTAAATTCAACAGGAATCGCTGTTTTAAGCTCAATGGTGAGGTATGAAATGCAACGCCGAGCATCCACTTCATAAGGCGCGGTAATGGCCTGTGTGGGGCATATGGTGATGCAGCTAGTGCATGTGCCGCAATGGTTGCTTGCAGGCATGTCTATGGTTAGTGGTAGGTTGGTATAAATTTCGCCCAAAAAGAACCATGAGCCGTGATTTTTATTAAGGAGTAGGGTGTGCTTGCCGCGCCAACCTAAGCCTGCTTTCTCAGCTAGAGCGACTTCTAGCACTGGTGCACTGTCTGTAAAGGCACGATATTGAAATTCATAGCCTGCAATTTCGGCCTGAATCTTTTCACATAGTTTTTGCAGTTTATTACGCATTACTTTGTGATAATCGCGCCCTAACGCGTAGCGTGAAATAAAGGCTTTTTCGCTATTTTGCATCACGGCTTCACTATCCACAACATTAGGCGGCAAGTAATCTAGCCGTGCGGAAATCACGCGTATGGTATTTGGCACTAAATCAGCAGGGCGCGTGCGCTTCACGCCATGTTTTGCCATATAATCCATTTCACCATGAAAACCTTTTGCAATCCAAGCTTGATGCTCAACTTCAGCCGCCGACAAATCGGTATCGGTAATGCCAATTTCGGCAAAGCCGAGCTCAATTCCCCAGCGTTTGATGTCAGCGGAAAGTTGAGTAAAGTCGTTAAGGTTGCGCATGGATAAGAATTTTACACGTGATTTGGCCGATGAAGCAGCCACGCTGCAATTTGGCGCAGTTTTAGCTAAAGTGATTGTGCCCAATTTAACCATCTATTTGCACGGCGATTTAGGCACAGGAAAAACCACTTTGGTGCGCGGTTTATTGCATGCGCTAGGCTATGTTGGCAAGGTAAAAAGCCCAACTTATACGCTGGTAGAATCTTATGAAGTTAAATCTCATGCTAATTCTAACTTAATGCTGTATCATTTTGACTTATATCGTTTTAATGATGAAGAAGAATGGGAAGAAGCAGGTTTTAGAGATTACTTTAATGCCAGTAGCGTGTGTATAATTGAGTGGCCAGAAAAGGCGCAAAATTGTTTACCAACGCCTGACCTTAATGTTACTTTTAGTATTAAAAATATAGGTTTAAATTTAGGCCGCAATATACAAGTATCTGCCCATTCAGTTTTAGGACAACAATGTTTACAGGCAATTTCTACAAAAAAATGAAGTTATTAATAAGCCTATGTATTTTTTTAGCTTTAACGCTTGGCATAGTTCAAAGTGCATATGCGGAAAATTCCGTGATTGCCGCCCGCGTTTGGCCAGCCCAAGATTACACACGTATTACATTAGAATCTACTAAGCCTTTTACGTACAAAATGCAGGTAATTACCAACCCTGACCGCGTGGTGATTGACGTTGAAAATATTGATTTAAACCAAATTGTAAAATCGCTCACCGATAAAATTTTGGCGAGTGACCCGTACATCAAGCAAATTCGTGTGGCTAAATTTCAGCTCAATGTGGTACGTTTAGTGGTCGATTTAAAAACAGAAGCCAAGCCAAATGCCTTTACGTTAGCGCCCACTGCTGATTACAAGCATCGGTTGGTGTTAGATGTTTACCCGCTAAAGGACCCACTGATGGCTATGGTGGCAGAGCGCGATGCGACTACTAATGCTAGCAATGCGGCTAATTTACCGTTAGAAACGAATTCGCAAGTTGGCGCCATACCTGAACCTGCTGCAAATAATAACCCAACTACAAGCAATCCAGCGGGCACAACTCAGCCACGCGTGATTGTGGAGCCGCTGCCACAGCAACAAGTCGACACGTCAGAACCAAGCGCATCAGAACCAAGCGCACCGAATGATCTAAAAGTGGTTAAACCAGTTGAAATGACGACTGAGAAGTCTGAAAAGAAAAATACCTTTAATAATGCAGACGTTAACAAAGGCATCAATAAAGACACACGCCAAATCACTATTGCTCTTGATGCAGGTCACGGTGGAGAAGACCCAGGTGCACGAGGTGCGAGTGGTAGCCGTGAAAAAGACGTCACTTTGATGATTGCTAAAAAACTCAAAGAACAAATTGATAACGAACCCAATATGCGCGCGGTTTTAACGCGTGATAGTGATTATTTTATCCCCCTGCATGGCCGTGTAGTTAAGGCGCGCAATATGCAGGCTGACTTGTTTATCTCAATTCATGCAGATGCATTTACCAACCCTGCGGCTAAAGGTTCGTCGGTATTTGCGCTGTCTGAACGTGGCGCCACCAGCGCCAGCGCACGTTATTTGGCCAAAAAAGAAAATGAATCTGACTTAATCGGCGGTGTGAGTTTAGATGTGAAAGACCCAAATTTAGCGAAAACTTTGCTAGATTTATCACAAACTGCCACCATTAACGACAGCTTAAAGTTAGGTAAGGCGGTGTTGGGGCAAATTGCCAATATCAATACTTTGCATGCTAAGCGCGTAGAGCAAGCTGCTTTTGCAGTGTTGAAATCGCCTGATATTCCCTCAATTTTGGTAGAAACTGCGTTTATTAGTAACCCAGATGAAGAGCGTAGATTGAACGATAGTGATTACCAAGATAAGTTGGTGAGTTCAATTTTGACAGGTATTAAAAAATATTTTTCGACTAACCCTGCGTTGGCGAAAACCAAAGTGGCGCAAGAGTAAATTTTGAATATTTACTGCATAAATATTAACCAGTTACCTTCTATTTGCCATTAAATAATCTACTTCTCGCGTAGTATCGCCATAGCCCGCTTGGGTGAGTAGGGCGCTTTCTATGTAGCGGCTTACTTGGCTTCGTAAGTTTTTTACGTAATCTCCACCCACAAAAATCTGCGGAAACTTGAAGCTCAACCAAGCGTATAAGCTTAGATTATGGCTTAACAACTCCGCCGCTTCTAAGTGTTTTGGGCTGCTGGATTCTAGCCAGCTAGGTGGAGTAGGCAAGTGCCGTACTTTGGAATCTGCCACGCTTTGCAAGCACAGCAAGTAATAATCTTTTTCAAACGCTACATTGAGCGAAATTGGCGCGCAAACAAAAATGTACTTGTCTTTTAATGCCATATTTGGCGCGTATTCATCTACCAGTATGGCTTGCGAAATTTGTGTGTTGAGCGATGTTTGCGAAAATAACGCTGAGTCAAACTTTGTTCGTTGCTGGTGATAACTTAAAATTTCAGCGATTTTTCTTGTGTGCAATTTTATCGCTAATTCGCCAATTTGGCCAAAGCTAATGCTAACGGGTAGTTTGGTTAAATCTGACGTATCATCAACGCTTAGCATATGTTCAATATGAATTAGCTCGCTGTTCTCAAGCACGCTCACATAGCCTGTATCATAAATACCAAATCGCCCTGCGCGCCCAGCAATTTGGCGCACCTCGGTTGCATTTAAGTTGCGCGAAGCAACGCCATCAAACTTATGAATGTTAGAAAAAATTACGCGGCGTATTGGCAAATTTAAGCCCATACCAATCGCATCGGTTGCTACCAAAATATCAGCTTTACCACTACAAAATCGCATAGATTCTGTGCGGCGTACTTCAGGTGAAAGTGCGCCATAAATGCTTGCCACGGTAAACCCCCATTGGCGAAAGCGTGCGCTAAAAGTGAGTACATCTTTGCGGCTAAATGCGATAATTGCATCGCCTTTTTGTAGTTTAGGCTTGAGTTTTTGGCGGCTGTAGCGCTTGCCACATAGGCTTTCATCTTCTAAAACAAGCGGTGTCATGCGCGTTAAATAGGTAGTTTCATGGGTTTCTAGCATCGCTTCAACTACCGCTAAACATGGTGCTGTAACGGCCGTTGAGCCGCACACAAACACTTGCGTTGCAGGCACGCCAACCAGCGCGGCTGTCCATGCGCTGCCGCGGTCTGGGTCTTGCAGCATTTGAATTTCGTCAATAATGGCTACATCAACCACTCTGCTTGGGTTCATCATTTCAATGGTAGAAGCCGTATGTTGCGCACCGTCCATTAGTATGCGTTCTTCGCCAGTGATTAAGTTGCATGGCACGCCCGCGGCTACTAATCGATCACGAATTTCCATTGCAAGCAGGCGTAAAGGCGCTAAGTAAGCGCCAGATTTAGCATTTTGCAGTGCAATTAAAGCGTGATGCGTTTTCCCTGAATTGGTTGGCCCTAAGTAAAAATGATGATGCCGTTTTATAGCGCGAGCATGGCTGAAGCTGTTGATATAGTCAGATTGCGTTAAATCTACATTGTTTGATTTCATATTCTCAAGAATTTAACTTAAAACAGGTAAAATAACCACCACTATGCGCATTCAACTCTTGCCAGACCAACTCATCAGCCAAATCGCCGCGGGCGAGGTGGTAGAACGCCCAGCCTCTGCGCTTAAAGAGTTGCTGGAGAATAGCTTAGATGCGGGTAGCACAGATATTTCAGTGTCGCTTGTGCAAGGCGGCGTTAAGCAATTGCGCGTGGCAGATAACGGCGCTGGCATTCCCAAAGAAGATTTAAATTTAGCGCTCACACGCCACGCCACCAGCAAAATTGCTAGTTTAGAAGATTTAGAAGCTGTTGCCAGTTTAGGTTTTAGGGGCGAAGCGCTGGCGAGCATTGCCTCAATTTCACGCACGCAGATTTCTAGCCGCGCACGCGACACTAAACACGCATGGCGCATTGCCTCAGAAGGCAGTGAAATAGCGCCGCTTGAGCCAGCCGCATTAGACGCTGGCACGATTATTGAAGTCAATGATTTATATTTCAACACGCCCGCGCGCCGTAAATTTTTAAAAACTGAAGGCACTGAGTTTGGTCATTGCGAAGCGGCTTTTGAGCGCGTAGCGTTATCACGCCCCGACGTATCTTTTATGCTGCAGCACAACGGCAGAGCCTTGTGCCGCTATGCCATAAGTGCGCCAGAAAAGCGTTTTAGTGAAGTATTAGGCGCAGAATTCGCGGCAGAAAGCATTAGCATTGATGAGCAAGCCGCAGGTTTGCGTTTATGGGGCATGGCCGCCAAGCCTACGTTTAACCGCAATAGCCGCGACACGCAATATGTGTACGTCAATGGCCGATTTGTGCGCGATAAACTGATTGCCCACGCCATTCGTCAAGCGTATCAAGACGTGTTACACCATGACCGCCACCCAGCATTTGTGCTGTTTATAGAGCTAGACCCCACTTTGGTGGATGTGAATGTGCACCCAAGTAAAACCGAAGTTAGGTTTAGAGATGGACAAGCCATTCACCGTTTTATTTTTCATTCGTTACACAAAGCACTTGCCACGCCAACGGGTGTTTCAAACGCGGCCACGGCAAATCAAGCGGCGTTTAATCCGTTTGGCAACAGCACGTTTCAAGGTGCAAATTACCCAGCGTATCAAGCGCAAATTAACTTGCAAGCCAAGCAAGAAAATGGTTTTTACCAAACATTATTTGGTAATGACTTAAATTCTGCTCAAAATAATCTAAATACAGATGCCCTGCGAGCCAGTATCTATGCGGGTGCTGGCGATGCTGTTTTTGATGTTAATGATGAAGTAAATCGCACACAAAATGATTTTCCTTTAGGTTTCGCCGTTGCGCAAATTCACGGCGTGTATATTTTGGCGCAAAATGCCGCAGGTTTGGTGGTGGTAGATATGCATGCCGCGCATGAACGCATTATGTACGAGCAACTCAAAAACGCGTTAGATGACAACGCCGTTAGCATGCAGCCATTGCTCATTCCAGTGAGTTTTAATGCGGATAGATTAGAAGTAGCCACTGTGCAAGAAGTCTTATCCAGCAACGATTCTAGCTTAAGCCAGCTCGGTTTTGATATTGCCATCCTTTCGCCCACAACGCTTGCCGTACGCGCCGTACCCACCATGCTACAAAATGCCGATGCCGTAAAGTTAGCCCGCGATGTGCTCAAAGATTTACGCGAATACGGCGCCAGCCGCGCACTCACAGAACGCAGAAACGAGCTGCTAGGCACCATGGCCTGCCACGCAGCCGTGCGCGCCAACCGTATTTTAACCATCACCGAAATGAACGCCTTACTCCGCGATATGGAAGCCACGGAACGTAGCGGCATGTGCAACCACGGCCGCCCGACTTGGTTTCAAGTAAGTATGAGTGACTTGGATAAGATGTTTATGCGAGGTAAATAATATGTCAAATCAAAATGCTACTGAACCCAAAGCGCACTGGGATCAAGTGTACGCAACAAAGCCTGTTGATGCGGTAAGTTGGTATCAATCGCATGCGGAAGATTCGATGCGTTTTTTGCAAAAAACGGGTGTAAATCAATCGGCTGCGATTATTGATGTGGGCGGTGGCGCTTCAATATTTGTGGACGATTTATTGTTAAACGGATACAAAAATATAACTGTGTTAGATATTTCAGAAAAAGCATTATTAGCCTCTAAAAATCGCTTAGAATCACGCGCCGAACAAGTGCATTGGCTGGTGGCAGATATTACCAAAGCCACATTGCCAGCGCACAGTTTCGATGTTTGGCACGACCGAGCAGTGTTTCATTTTTTAACTTCGGCGGATGATAGAAAAACCTATATTCAAAATATTTTGCATGCGCTTAAACCCAATGGCCACGTTATTATCGCCACATTTGCCGAAGATGGCCCATTGAAGTGCAGTGGCTTAGATACGGTGCGTTACAGCGCCAAAGGTCTGCAGGCCGAATTAGGTGACTCATTTACACTTATTTCGCATGAAAAAGTGTTGCATCACACGCCAGGCGGCAATGTGCAGCAATTTAATTATTGTTATTTCCGTTGCCTAAGCAAGTAATAAAGTGCAAAAAATTTAGGACGTGTAATTTGGTCAAGCCATTACCACCAGCAATTTTCCTTATGGGCCCAACCGCCAGCGGTAAAACTGGTGTGGCGGTAGACCTTATTTCAAAGCTTCCCGTTGAAATCATTAGCGTAGATTCTGCTTTGGTGTTCAAAGATATGAACATCGGCACGGCCAAGCCCGATGCGGCAACTTTGGCTATTGCGCCGCATCATTTAATCGATATTATTGAGCCGACCAACGCGTATTCTGCGGCTAATTTTAGAACCGATGCTTTGCGTTTAATGGCGGATATTACCGCGCGCGGCAAGATTCCGTTATTAGTCGGCGGTACGATGCTGTATTTTAAGGCCTTGCAAGAAGGGTTAAGCGGCTTACCAGAAGCGAACCAAGCAATACGTGCAAGGCTGGATGCACGCGCAGCATTTATTGGTTGGCCTGCTATGCATGAGAAGTTGGCTTTAATTGACCCTATCACGGCGGCGCGGTTAGAGCCGAATGATACGCAGCGTATTCAGCGCGCTCTGGAAGTGTTTGAAATTACGGGCGAGGCAATGTCTGCGCTTTATGCCAAACAAACTGCTGAGGTTTTACCTTACAATTTACTTAAAATCGCCTTAGTGCCAAGTGACCGTAAAGTGTTGCACGACCGCATTGCGCTTAGGTTTGAGCAAATGTTGCAAGCAGGTTTTGTAGAGGAGGTGAAGGCTTTAGTTGCGAAGTATCCAACACTGACGCCTGAGTCAACCTCTATGCGCTGTGTAGGTTATCGTCAGGCTTTAGAGTATTTAAATGGCGACTATGATTTAGAAGAATTGCGAGATAGAGGTATATTTGCCACGCGCCAATTAGCAAAACGTCAGCTTACATGGTTGAGAGGTATGTCGCGCGGTATGGATGATACGATCGAGTTGGATTGCTTAGATGAAAATTTGAACGCATTGGTGTTGAGCGAAATAAACCAGTTTATGCGGCATAAAGTATAATAATGACATATCAATGATTAAGGTAAATAGCATGAAGCAAACAATTATTGTGACAGGTGGCGCGGGGTTTATTGGCGCTAATTTTGTGCTGGCTTGGGTGAAGCAGGGCTTGGGCACGGTGGTGAATCTTGACAAATTAACCTATGCAGGTAATTTAGAAAACTTGACCGATATTCAACACAACCCGCACCATGTTTTTGTGCATGGCGATATTGGTGATAGAAGCCTTTTAGATCAACTATTGGCCGAGCATCGGCCTTGCGCGATTGTCAATTTTGCTGCTGAGAGCCATGTAGACCGCTCAATTCATGGCCCTGAAGATTTTATTCAAACCAATGTAGTCGGCACATTTCATTTGTTAGAAGCAGTGCGTGCGTATTGGGGAAACCTCAAAGAAACTGATAAAAACGCATTTCGCTTTTTACATGTTTCAACCGATGAAGTGTATGGTTCGCTAGGAAAAGATGATGCCGCCTTTACTGAAACACATGTTTACGCGCCAAATAGCCCATATTCAGCCTCAAAAGCTGCTTCTGACCATTTAGTGCGGGCTTACCATCACACTTACGGCTTGCCAACTTTAACGACTAATTGCTCAAACAATTATGGCCCACATCACTTTCCTGAAAAATTGATTCCATTGGTGATACACAATGCGCTTGCAGGCAAGCCGTTACCGATTTACGGTACTGGACATCAAATTCGCGACTGGCTCTTTGTAGAAGATCATTGTGCAGCGATTAGACGCGTATTAGAGGCGGGTAAAGTGGGCGAAGTATATAACGTGGGCGGTTGGAATGAAAAACCGAACATTGACGTGGTCAAAACCTTATGCAGAATGTTAGACGCTAAAAAACCACGCGCAGATGGCAAACCTTACGCCGACCAAATCACTTATGTTGAAGATAGGCTAGGGCATGACCAACGTTATGCGATTGATGCAACTAAAATCGCCCGCGAGCTAGGCTGGAAACCACAAGAAACCTTTGAAACGGGCATTGAAAAAACTGTTAATTGGTATTTAGAAAATCAAGAATGGGTGGCGAATGTAACGAGTGGCGATTATCGCCATTGGGTTGCGAAACATTATGTGGAGCGTGGTGAAGAAATGGCTTGATGGTTCAACAAGATAGCTAAGAAGTGATTATTGCGTCATTGCGAGCGTAGCGCGGCAATCTAAAATAATACGTAGATTGCCGCGCTACGCTCGCAATGACAGGTTTTTTAGTCTAACTAAATTAAGGTGTAACTAAATTAAGGTGTAATAGGTGAAATTGATTCCGCCCCTATAAACATTAACTTAGCGCATCTGCCCAGTTGTTTGGCGTTTCATACAGCCGCACTTTTTCAAGTTTTAAATGGTTGCTATAAGTGTCGTGATACTTGCTTTTGAGTATTTTAAAAGCTTCGGCAGCCATGTTTTCTGCGGTTGGCACGGTGGGGAATACTACGGTTTTGTGGTTGGCTAGCGTATTTAAAAAATTCAACACTTCTGTATCGTGCTGATACACCAAAAATGCATGATCCCACACATCTACCACGGCAGATTTAGCAATGGCTTTTACATCTGAAAAGTCCATCACCATGCCATTTTCTGAGGTATTTTCACTTTTAATAATGTCGCCAGACAAAGTAATTTCTATTGCATAACGATGCCCATGTAAACTTTTACATTGACTTTTATGGCAAGGAATACGATGCCCTGCATCAAATTCTAGGCGGGTGGTAATCTGCATGAGAATGACTTTAATTTAAATACGAGCAGCGTATTATACGCTGTTTGATACGCGTATAATGTAGGGAATATTAGGCTGATGCGCTGGCTTTCGTGGCTTCAAATTTGCCTAGCCAAACAATAAAATCATCAAATGGCATAGGCTTTGCGTAGTAATAACCCTGTATTTTTTCGCATTTCATTTCTTGCAGTATGTTCAGGCAGTCTAAATCTTCTACGCCTTCTGCAATCACGGCTTTGCCTAAACTGTGCGCCAGTTTGACAACGGATTGAACGATAGCGCGGTCTTCTTTTGAGCTCGCAATGTTGCGCACAAAAGATTGGTCAATTTTCACAAAATCGATAGGCATATTACGCAAACGCGCCATAGAAGAGTAGCCTGTGCCAAAGTCATCCAGTGCGAGTTTGCAACCTAATAACACAAATTTATCAATGACTTGTATGGCTAAGGTTTCATCAATCAATAAGTCGCTTTCTGTAATTTCTATCACCAAGCATTCTGCGGGAATATCCCAAAGTGCAATGGATTGTGCGAGTAATTCTGGCAGGTCTGCATCTAATAAATCTTTACCGCATAAGTTAATGGTAAGCGACATTTTACGTCGATGCACTGTCATCAATTCAGCGCATTGCCTGCACGCACTATTGATAAGCCAGCGTATAAATACTTTGCCAAACCCTTTTTTGTAGATGGTATCAATGAGTTTAACGGGTGATATAGCTTGCCATTGCTGGTTTGGCCAGCGCAACAACACTTCAACGCTGCCGCATATTTCATGCGGTATGCTCACAATTGGTTGCAAATAAATGGCGAGCTCGTTTTGTTGTAGCGCCTCAATTATCGCTTCATCAAGCAAATGCGTATTCATAAATGATGAAGTGATATGTTGATCGTATATTTTGACTTGTTCATTTTTTAAAATAGCGTGATGCAAGGTTAATCTTGCATGTTCGTGCATGGCTAGCGCATTGGTTTGTGAGTTAAAAGTGCTAATGGCGCCAAAAAATGGTTTTAGTATTAAGGTGGTATTTTCTAATGGCAATTCTGATTCAAACGCGTGGCTGAGCTTTGAGGTGATGAGATTTAGCTGTGCTGGAAAGTTTAAGTTACCCACCATAATAGCCAGCTCAGATGGCCCTACATGAAACAGCGTTGCATCATCGCTTAAGTGCTGCTGAATTATTTGAATCGAGGCCAATACTAAATCAGATGAAGCCGCATTTAACTGAGAAGCCTCTTCAAAATTGATGTTTAAATTGATTAAAATTAAGCCTAAATGCGCACTGCTAAATTGTAGGGTTTTAGTGTCCCAATGCAGATTTTTTTCTAGCATGCGTAGCATGAGTTTTTGATTTGGTAAGCCAGTTTCTAAATCAAAATTTTGAATGTAATTGAATTTGTATTGATCAAGCTGATTGGTTGCACGCGCGAGTAAATGCATCAACAGGCTTTGAAAACCTGCGCTTTTACTGGATTTTAAATGTAAGTTCCGCGCTAAAAAAAACGCTGCATCTAAGTCTGCGCCTGCTTTGTAGTCACTTAGCCATGCGATGAGCATGTTGTTAATATGCTGATTAAATTGTAGCCAGCTTAATTGTTTTGGCCATTGTTTCATGCCTTCCAAAAGTGTATTTAAAGCACTATTTGCGTTAATAAATGCAGATGTTTCGATAAGTTGATTGACAGTAGCAATGTCGAAAATATATTCACCTGAAATATCTGCCGATTTTAAGTCGTAGCTGCGCATTATTTGAAGCAGTAGGCTTGGCGATAAATCAACAACAAAATCTTGGTATTGTGATGATATATTGCTTTGATGAACGTGCATCAGGCTTAAATTAGCATCATTAACCATAATAGTTGTTGGGGTTCAAGCCATAACTATCTGGCGGTAAACCTCTTACAATGCTGTAAGGCTCGCCCGTTGGAGTGGCTGGCGAGGAAATTAAATCAATAGTGGCAGGGTATTCATTTTTTGATTTATCAGGGTTAAGTAGTAGCATCACTCTAGGCAACAAGCGGCGCACGCTGTTTTGTTGAATCACCACGCCAACCTCACCGCTGTTAAGTTCTACTAATGAGCTTACAGGATACATGCCTAAAAATTGCACCAGTTGATCGATCAAAGCACCGTTAAATTTAATGTCGCGTAAGGTGTGAATTTCTTCTAAAGCAACTTGGTTATACACGCCTTTTGCGTACACTTTATTGGTGGTGAGTGCGCAATAAGTATCAATCAAGCCTGCCATTTGCCCTGTTAAGCTAAGTTGTTTGCCAGAAAGCTTATAGGGGTAGCCGCTACCGTCAATGCGTTCATGGTGTTGCGAAACCGTTAAAATCACTGTGCCAGAAAGATTCTCAGTCGCTTCTAAAACTTCTAGCGCGTATTCCACATGCATTTTGAAAATTGAAAGTTCTTCAGCGGTAATTTTTTCAGACTTGTGTAATAAATCATGTGGTATTTTAGCTTTGCCAATATCTTGCAATAAACCCGCTAAACCAACGTCTTTGATTTGTTTTTTAGAAAGCGCCATAAAGCTAGCCAGCGCCATGAGCATGATGGAAACATTCATCGCATGGTTATAGGCGTAGTCATCTGTTTGCTTGAGTTTGGCGAGCCATATCAGCGCATCTGGGTTGCGCTCAATGCTTTCTACCATGCCATCTAACGCTTCATTCACGTTAGTTAAATCAATTTCTTGATTCATGGCGAGTGATTCAAATAGCTCTCGCGTAGCAATCTGCGATTTTTCATATACGGGGTAGACTTTTGCGATTTCTTCTTCTACTGGTGGTGTATCGTCAAAAATCGTAATTCTAGTACTTTCGTTAACTTCTTGTTCTTTGGCTAAGTCGGCTTTTAATGCCTCTTTATCAATACTTGCGCCTAATTTTTTACTTTTGCCGCCCCAGTTGGTTAAGCCCGAAATAAAATTTGTAAAATCTGATTTTATTTGGCTAGTTAACGAGGTATTTTCATCTGCTTCATCTTTTGTTGAATTTGCCGCTGTTTTAGCTACGTTTTCGGCGCTACGCACGTTGTACATTCTGGTGTTCGCAGGATTATCATTGGCCGAAGTTGGCTCGCTGGGTATGCCCGTTTTAATCTCTTTAAGAATATCAAAAAATGAAACTTTGTTGGGCGGGTTGCTAGCGCTATTTGGCTTAGTGTTATTGGTGTTAGCACTATTGTTTGATAGCGCGCTGATGGTGATGCGGTTAATAGCACTATCACGCTTAATGGCAACTTGCTCTTTGGGCGGAGCGGTGAAGTATTGTCCGACGGAAACGGTTCTATCTACATAAACAAATTCGCACAAACTTGCCATGGTTTGAATTTGCTCATCGTCTTCTATCAGCAAGCCTTCAAGCATAAATGGTGTGCCGAGCCAAGGCCTATCAAGCTCGCAGACAAACATGCCAATATCTAATTGTGCAACTGGTGTTTTTTCTTTACGAATATCAGTCACTTAAACAAAGCCCCATCACGATTTTAGACCTATTAAGATTCAGCCAAGAATTATAATACAAGGCTGTCATTTTTTTGTAGCATTTACAGTAGATTACAACGAATAATAAATTAAAAACTAGCATTATCGGGTGAGCGTTTTAATAAATTAGCGCAATAGTACTAATGCGAAATTTCGGTACGAAACATTTGGTAAGTTGCCAGTCTATCAGCGCTTATTTTATTAGCCGCAACGGCATCTTTAATCGCGCAATCTGGCTCTTGTAAATGTTTGCAATTATTAAATCTACATTTGCCTAAATACGGCCTAAATTCAATAAAGGCATGCTCAAGTTCATCGGTGCTTAAATGGTGCAGTCCGAATTCTTGTAAGCCTGGCGAGTCAATGAGCTGGCTGTGTTCATCTAAATGATACAAATGTGCGGCGGTGGTAGTATGTTTTCCGCTATCTAATACGTGGCTTACTTCGCGGGTGCGCACGTCTTCATCAGGCAATAATGCGTTAATAATAGTGGATTTTCCCATGCCAGATTGACCCACCAAAATGCTGGCGTGGCCTTGCAAATATGGCCTAAGCGTAGAAATATCTTCTTTAGCGGAAAGCGATAACACTTGATAGCCAAGGTTCGTATATAAAGTTAGTTTTTGCTTGGCATCGTCATTATCGGCTAAATCGCATTTATTGAGCACAATCAACGCTTTAATATTGGCGGCTTCAGCGGCAATTAAACAACGATTAAGTAGCGCCTCATAAAAACTAGGTTGCGTGGCAAGCACGATGATAATTTGCGTGACATTTGCCGCTAACATTTTGCTTTTAAAAGCATTGCTGCGATAAAGCAAAGTTTTGCGTGGCAGCGTGCTTTCTATCACACCTTCATGTTTATCGGTGAGTTTGATGGTCACCATATCGCCACAGGCTAAATCCGTTTTTTTACCGCGTGTTACGCAGCTAATACGTTTTTTATCTAACAACTCAACCTGAAAGCGCTTGCCATAGGCTGCCACAATAGTGCCTTGCAGGCTGGTTTGATTGTGTGTGCTGACTAAGTTTGGTGTTTGCAAAAGTGTGATTTTCAGTAAATTTTAATTAAATTAGTTTAACTTAATGGTTTAGCGGTATTGTACTTTTTATACTTAAACTATTGTAAAAGTACGAGTAAAAGAACGTGTAAAAATCACGAAATAATCCTCGAGCAAAAAACACTGCCCTGCGAGCCGCCTACAGAGCGGCTCGCAGGGCAGTGCCAAAGAGTAAGTGTTAATTCACGCGTATAAAGTTAACTTGCATACGCTGCTAATTTAGAAATTCTAATACTTGCTGGCGGATGTGAGTCATAAAATGCTGAATGTAACGGGTCTGGCGTGAGTGTAGAGGCGTTATCGCGATATAACTTAACGAGTGCTTCAATTAAGTTTTTCGCGCTGGCGTGCGTGGCGGCGTAGCTGTCAGCCTCAAATTCATTTTTGCGCGAATAACTTGCCATTAGCGGGCGGAGCAAAAACAAAAATATTGGTGATGCTAACAAAAATAAAATTAAAGCCATGTAGTTGCTGGCCTGCGTAACGCCTAAACCCGTATAAAACCAAGGCTGGTTGATGAGCCAGCCCAATAAAGCCAACCCCAAAAAGCTCATCAAAAACATCAGTGCAATGCGTTTAATCACATGATGGTGCTTAAAGTGCCCCAGCTCGTGCGCAAGCACTGATTCAATTTCATCCGCGTTTAAGCGCTCAAGCAAAGTATCAAAAACACTACGCGTTTTGAAGCGCCAAAGCCCGTAAAATAAGCATTGCCGTGACTGCTGCGTGAAGAGCCATCCATCACAAATAAACCTTGTGATTTAAAGCCGCATTTGGTGAGTAAGGCTTCAATGCGTTGTTTCAATATCTCGTCTTTTAGTGGCGCAAATTTGTTAAATAAGGGTGCGATGAATGTTGGATATACGGCTAACATGACGAGATTGAATACACTCCAAACAATCCATAAATAAAGCCACCAGTAAGTACCTGCACTTTGCATTAACCATAGCGCTGCAAACAAAATTGGCGCGCCTAGGGCAATGCCCACCAAGCTGTGTTTAATTAAGTCGCCCACAAACATGGCGGGCGTCATTTTATTAAAGCCGAATTTTTCATCCACCACAAAAGTTTTGTAATAATCAAAAGGTAAGTCAATAAAACTGCTGACCAACATGGCGCTCACAATCACCAAAGCACCACGAATAATTTCCTGATTTGGTAAATAATTACGCCAAATATCGTCTAACAACTGTAAGCCACCACCTAGTGTTAATGCGGCTAGCAGGGCAGCTTGTACGACGACTTCAAGGAGTGATAAATGTGATTTAGCGACGGTGTAATCTGCCGCTTTTTGGTGCGCTTCTAGCGTAATGTTTTGGCTAAATGCTGCTGGCACGCTGCCGCGATTATTTTGCACATGCGCAATATGCCTGCGGCCAAGCCAAATGCGGATTAGTGTGCTAGCAATGAGTAGGCTGGTGAAAACAATAGCTAATAAAGAAATCGTAGGTGTTGAAGGCATAATTTATCTAGTTCGGTTAATATGTGTACATTGTGAAGCATTTTGGCAGCGTTAGTTCACTCAATGTGCTTTTAAACTAATATTTTAATGGAAATCATGATGGCAGAAGCAACTAGTAGCACAAATCAAAATAATTTAATTTGGTTAGACATGGAAATGAGTGGCTTATTGCCAGATTCTGATCGTATTTTAGAGCTGGCCGCGGTGGTGACCGATGCGGATTTAAACGTGCTGGGCGAGTCGCCAGTATTTGTCATTCATCAAAGCGATGCCGTGCTAGATGGCATGGATGCTTGGAATAAGGGCGCGCATGGTCGCTCTGGTTTGATTGAAAAGGTGAAAGCTTCAACGCTGGACGAAACGCAAGCCACGTTGCAAATGATAGAGTTTTTGAAGCAATTTGTGCCTGCCAATAAATCGCCCATGTGTGGTAACTCAATTTGTCAAGATCGCCGTTTTATGGCGCGTTATATGCCAGATTTAGAAAGCTATTTTCATTACCGTAATTTAGATGTGAGCGTGTTCAAAGAACTCGCACGTCGCTGGAAGCCAGAAATTTACTCAGGGTTTAAGAAAGCCAGCAAACACGAGGCGTTGGCGGATATTTATGAATCTATTGATGAGCTTAAATATTACCGCGAACATTTTATTGTTAAGTAAAGTTAGATTTTTGTAGCAAAAAAAGAGGGCGTCTAACAAGACGCCCAGAGGGAGGAGAAATCAGCTTTGGAGAAGCTTAAGTAAATATAAGCATTTTCCATGCCAAGTTTATCGCTAAACCCCTTCCTCTAGATTGGTTTCACTAGTTTTTCATATTCAGCCAAATATTCCAGCGCACTTTTATCCCAACTTAAATTCTGCAACATTCCATTTTTTTGAATTTGGCGCCAAGCTGCCGCATCATTTTTGAATATATTAAGCGCTTGTTTAATGCAGTGTAGTAGACTGGCCGAGCTAGCTTCGCTCATGACAAAACCGTTTGCCGTTTTGTTTTTATAGGTGATGATGTTGGTATCAATCACTGAGTCAGCAAGCCCGCCAGTGGCGTTAACAATAGGCGGCGTGCCATATGCTAAGCCATATAACTGATTTAAACCGCAAGGCTCAAAGCGTGACGGCATAATAAACATATCGCAACCTGCCATCACTTGGTGTGAGAGCGGTTCGTTATAGCCTATGGTTACGCTCACGCGGCCAAGGTTGTTAATAGCGATATGGCGGAATGCGTTTTCAAGTTGGGTATCTCCGTTACCTAGTAGCGCTAGTTGGCAGCCAGCATCAATTAAATCTTGCATGATAGGCACAAGCATATCTAGGCCTTTTTGATGTGTTAAGCGGCTAACTATGCCTAATAATGGTGCATCTGCATCAATATGAAGCCCTAATCTTTCTTGCAAGGCGCGTTTTACTAGTTTTTTACCTGCTAATTTTTCTGCACTATATTTTGCAATTAAATATTCATCTGTAGCTGGGTTCCATTCGTCAGTTTCAATACCATTTAAAATACCTTTAATCTCATCACCACGTTTGCTGAGTAAGCCTTCTAAACCAAAACCAAATGCAGGTGTTTGAATTTCTTTGGCATAGCTTGGGCTAACCGTGGTAATCGCATCAGCATAGAAAATACCTGCTTTTAAAAATGATAATTGGCCGTGGTATTCAAAACCTTCTAAGGTGAAGTTTGTGCGCGGTAGCGCTAATGTTGATAACCAGGTAGGCGCATAGCAGCCTTGAAACGCCATGTTGTGTAGACTAATCATAGATTTAGCAGGGCTTTGTTCAACAAGTTTCATGTAGGCGGGCGCTAAGCCTGTTTGCCAATCATTGCAATGCACAATGTCTGGCTGCCAGTTCTTTACAGGTGAGTTTGCGCCGCTTAATATGGCCGCCACTTTTGATAAAATGCCAAAACGTACAGGGTTATCTAGCCATTCCATGCCGTTTGCATCAGCATACGGCCCGCCGTCGCGCTCATATAGGCTGGCAGATTGAATGACCATGACTTTTACTTGGGTGTCTTTAATCACGCCCATTAAAAGTGTTGCGGTGTTGATAACGGGCAAGTTTTCTAGCACTGCAATTTCATGTAAATCGGTGAGCTTATTTAATACCGCGGGGTAGCCAGGCATTAAAAGACGAACATCTACGCCTAAACGTTGCAAGGCAATTGGCAGTGAGCCGCTTACGTCGGCCAACCCGCCAGTTTTGATTAGCGGGAAAACTTCGGAGCTTACGAATAAAACTTTCATGCGAATAATGCTTTCATAGTGAGAATACTTTCTTTGAAAATAACACGTTCAATGGCATTATTCTCATTGGCGTTGTGCTTGAATAGGCACAGTGAATAATTAACTATACGTGATTTTACAATGCGTGAGAGCAAATGTGATTGCCATAAATGAATAACTTACTAAATTTTACGAATATATTAGCTGTTGGGCTAGGTGCGGCACTAGGTGCTTGGGGAAGATGGGCGCTAAACTTGCTATTTAATAGCCTATTGCCTAATTTGCCATTAGGTACGTTAATCGCTAATTTAAGTGGCGGGTTAATCATGGGCGTAGTGCTTGCATTTATTGCGTTTGGTAGCTTTGAGCCAGTAGGTATGCGCTTATTTATTATTACTGGCTTTTTGGGTGGGCTAACGACTTTTTCAGCATTTACTGGTGAAAGTTTAACCTTGCTACAAAAGCATGAATATTGTTGGGCGGCTATTCATGTCTCTAGCCATGTGTTTGGCGCTTTGTTGATGGCGGCTATTGGTTATGCCCTTGTGCAGTATTTACGTAATACTTATTAGTTAAATAAAGGTGTCCATAAGCAAAAAAGCCCTGATTACTCAGGGCTTTTTTGTTACTCAAGTTGCTAATAAAACAGTTACTTGTTTTGCGTTTCTACCATGACTAAAGGTTCTGCGCTTGCATCGTCTTTAGTTGTTTTTTGCCAAGCAGCGGCTTTACGCGGCGCTTTTGGTTTTGCTGCTTCTACTGGGGCAGCGGCTTTTGGCGCATCTGATTTAGTTTCAACTAATTGCAAACCAACAGAGGCTAAATCTACAGGTTTAGCTTCTGCTTTGGCTTTACGTGCGCGAGCAGGGCGTTTGTCAGCCTTAGCTGGAGCGGTTTCAGTAACAGGTGCTGTGCTTAGTGTAGAGCTTGCATCAACAACGCTAGTTTCAGCAACATTTGCACTTGGCGCCTTAGTTGCCTTAGGCTTTTTGCTTTCTGATTTTACTTTTGTAACTGCTTCAACGTTTTTTTCAACAGCTGCTTCAGTTTTAGCCGCTTGCACTACAACAGGCGCTTCTGCAGTTGATTCAACCGCTTTACCCTCATTCTGAGCCGTATCTAACTCATCATTTGGAACAAACGCGCGGGTTGTTTCACCAGCAACATTTTCAGTGCGGTCACGACGGCCGCGACGATTGTTGCGGTTACGACGGCCACCAGTGCGCTCAGTTGTTTGCTCAGCACCTACTTCAATTACTGGAACCTCAGTTGGGGCATTAACCTGAGAGGCATTTGCTTGTTGATTGTTGCGCGGTGCTGTTTCGTTACGCGGCTTGTCGTTGCGAGCTTGCTGCGGTTTTTGTTGACGCGGTTCTTGCGGTTTAGCGTCCGCAGCAGGGCGAGGCTCGTTATTGCGGATAGGGCGCGCTGCTTGGTTGATGTCTTTATCAGCACGTTCGCCACCAGCTCTCTCGCCACGGTTACGGTCATTACGATTGCGATTACGGTTGCGATTGTTGCGGTTGCTTTCATTACGCGTTTCTTCGGCTTTTTGAGCTTCAGTTTTTTGCGGCTGTGCGATAGGTGCTGAGGCGCCAAAGAACTTTTTAATACGCCCCATTAGCGATAATTTAGCAACTGGCGCAGCAACTTCAGCCACTTTTTCAGCCACAATCGGCGCAGGTGCGGCTGGCGTAATGCCTTTAACAGCGGCTACTGGACGCACTGCTTTTGCGACTTCTTCAGCATTTTTAATGTAAGTAGTTTCGGTTGGCATTTCTACTAATTTGTAACTTGCACGGCTAGTTTCATCAGTCACATCATCATGCTTAACGCGGGTAATGGTGTAGTTAGGGGTTTCAAGGTGAATGTTAGGAATCAACACCACCTCTACGCCCATACGTTGTTCAATGGCGTGAATATCTGCGCGTTTTTCATTCAATAAGAAGGTTGCCACTTCAACAGGCAATTGCACTTGAATAATCGCGCTATTGTCTTTCATCGCGTCTTCTTGCGTAATGCGTAAAATATGCAGAGCAGTAGATTCAATACCGCGAATATGACCAGTGCCGCTACAACGTGGGCATGGAATATGATTCGTTTCGCCTAAGCTTGGGCGCAGACGCTGGCGTGATAATTCTAGCAAGCCAAAGCGTGAAATTTTGCCAGTTTGTACACGGGCGCGGTCAAAATGTAGCGCGTCGCGTAAGGCATTTTCAACTTCACGTTGGTTTCGTTGGCTTTCCATATCAATAAAGTCAATCACCACCAAACCGCCTAAATCGCGTAAGCGTAATTGGCGCGCAACTTCTTCAGCTGCTTCCATGTTGGTGTTGAACGCGGTGTGCTCAATATCGCTGCCACGCGTGGCGCGACCTGAGTTCACATCTACTGAAACTAAGGCTTCGGTATGGTCAATAACAATGGCGCCACCAGAAGGTAAGCGCACTTCACGCGAGAATGCAGATTCAATTTGGTGTTCAATTTGAAAGCGCGTGAACAGCGGA
>JABFRQ010000001.1 GCA_013141075.1 Methylotenera sp. | reverse complement strand
AAAAGGCCCGACTGCTGCCGCTGCGATACTGAGCGATTTGTCAATTTCTGCCAACAAACTGGGTGTGGCGAAAGATTTAGGTTTTACTGAAATTACCACCAACGAGCAAGTGAATGACATTGAAGACCACCTCAAAGAAGTGGGTGAGGCAAATGCCCCTTACGGTTTACATACCTTTGGTGTTTCGCCCAACGAACATGCACAAGACACAACAGCAGAAGCGATGCTCAGTATTGAAACCACCCTATCCCCTGAGCAGCGTGCTACAAAAAAGGCAGATTACATGTCGCGCTTGGCGCGAAGTGGCGATGCTGAATTAGACGCGCTGATCAACGGACTCAATGGTGGTTATATTGCAGCAAGTGGTGGTAATGATCCTATTCGTAATCCTGATGCCTTGCCGACAGGACGCAACCTGTTTGGTTTTGACCCGACGCGCTTACCAACACCCGCTACCTACGCCGCAGGGGCAAAGCAGGCAAAAGGTGTGGTGGAAGATTATTTCAAACGTCATGGCAAGTATCCAGACAAGCTGACCTTTACGTTATGGGGCGTGGAAAGTTATCGTCACGAAGGCATGTTAGAAGCGGAGATCATGAATTTAATGGGCGTTAAGCCTGTTTGGGATGAGCGCGGCATGGTGAAAGGCGCAGAGTTAATTAGCCGTGAAGAGTTGGGTCGACCGCGTGTCGATGTTGTAATCACGCCTTCTGGCATGTATCGCGACCAATTCGGGCCAGTGATGCTACTGCTCGATAATGCGGCCACCGTGGCGCGCTCAGGCAAAGAAGCAGATAACCCGATTCCCGTCAATTATCAAAAACCCGTGCTGCTTTAATTGCCAAAGGTGTGCCTGAAGAACAAGCTGGGCGATTAGCTGGGGTGCGGGTATTTTCCACCCTACGGGGGTGTATGGTACAAATCTGAATAAAGTTATTCCTATGTCTAACACTTGGAAAGAGGAAAAAGAAATCGCCGATGTGTATTTGAATCGCATGGGTAATCCTTATGGGCAAGGTTTTTGGGGCGGCCTAGATGTGAGTGGCAAAGATGGACAGCCGATTGCGGGTAAGGAAATACCTGCCTCGCTAGGGGTGGATTTATTTAAACTTGCTTTAACTGACGTAAAGGCGACTATTCATAGCCGCTCAACGAATACCTATGCGGCACTGGATAACGATGATTTTTACCAGTATTTAGGCGGTTCGGCGATTGCGTTACGCTCGGTGAATGGCACTAACGCGGAAGTGCTGGTGGCGAATTTCTCTAATCCTAAAAACCCTAAACACGAAACATTAGAAAAATTTATCGGCACAGAAATGCGCACGCGTTACCTAAACCCTGAATGGATTAAATCTATGATGAAAGAAGGCTATGCAGGGGCAAGATTTGTTGGCATGGTGACTGAAAATTTATGGGGCTGGCAAGTCACTACCCCAGAGGCAGTGGGCGATGCCAAATGGCAAGAAATGTATGAAACCTATGTGGCAGATAGAAATGGCTTAGATATTAAACAAAAGTTTCGTGATTCAAAAAACATGCTGGCTTACCAAGGTATGATAGACCGTATGTTAACCGCGATTAACAAAGGCTATTGGAAGGCAGATGCAATGACCAAAGCCACATTAGAAAAAGCCAATATGGAAGTCATTGCTGAAGCTGGTGTGGCGTGCGATATGGATACTTGCTCTAGTGCTGCAATTACTAAACTTGCCCAAGATCAAGATAGAAAAATAGGTGAGGCTGCTGTAAAATTACCAGCTCCGCTTGTTGGTATACAGTCAGCTCAGGTGCAGGTAAATCAGGCCAGCAGTAACCAAGCTAATATGGGGCAAACTGCTAAGCAGATGAACGCTGCAAGTCAAGTTAAAGCACAATCACAGCAAAGAAAACCTAGCACTAAGCCTCAAAATAGCCAAGTTAACAAGGCTAAAAAAAACGAGCCTGAGCCATTGGATAAAGTACAGCAAGTGGATGGTTATGAAATGAAAGAGCAAAAAAATAACTTAAGCCAGCAGTTGCTGGCTGCCGCACCTGCTTGGTTATGGCTTACATTTGCTGGGCTGTTAGGGGCTGGTATTTTTGTACGGCGGAAACAAAGCTAAAAATTTAAGGGTAATTGATGAAATATTTGTTAGGTGTATGTTTATTTGTTTCAACAGTCACTTTGGTGAACGCTGAAGAAACAGCCATTAAACTCGATACAATTACCGTAACGGGTGAGCGCAATGATTTATCAATGCGCCGTGATGCTGCCACGCAAAAAGTGATTATTGATCGTAAAGAGATTGATAACATGAGCGTAATGACGGTAGGTGATGTGTTGGGTAAGCTTCCTGGAGTTGAAATAAAAGGCGATAGTCAAAGAGCGCGTGGCATGTCTCGCGATTCTGTACAGATTCTCATTGATGGTGAACGTCAATCATCACAAGTGGTGATGGGGGCAATGGGGCGCTTGCCTTCAGGCGAACTTGAGCGTGTAGAAATCTTGCGCGGTTCGTCGGCTGAGTATGGCGGAGCCTCTGCCATTACCGTGAATTTGGTGATGAAAAAGGCGATTCCTAAGCGCTCCACTGAGGTTAGAGCAGGGCTGGGCTTGCGTGGTGACCAAGTGGGTGAGCTATTATCTTGGACTGAAAATGGCGGCGCTGGTAATTTTGGCTGGTCTTTACCTATAAGCTTAATTTTTAATAATTCTCCTTTTGAAAATCGCTTAAATAAACAAGATTCTGTAGCTGGTGACCCTACCTTGTGGGAGCAAGAGCAAACAAACGGCAAAACTAAATTAGGTCATCATGCATTTTCACCTAAGCTGACTTGGAAATCAGGTCAAGATAGCTTGACATTATCGCCGATGATTTTTTTTGGCCCAGTAGATCGCAAGAGCACCACCATGTTAAGTGCGGCTAACCCAGCTACAAGCCCAACATTAACTTACAACGGTGATAGAGATACTTCTGAAGATGGTTTTAGCAGAACGCTACGTTTACGTGTAGAGGGCGAAAAGCACTTTGCAGACACCAAATTGACTGCGCGCACGGCGTTTACTGATGGCCGCCGAACTTCTGATTTGGTTCGCAACTCGCGCGATGCGTTTGGTGTGCTAAGCACCAATAACGAAACGACCAACAGTCATGATAGAGAGTTTAATTCGGCAATGCGTCTAGACAAACCATTTGGTGAGCATTTGGTTTCAGTTGGCGCAGAGTACGTTAAAGTCATGCGCGACGATGCGCAAGTGTACCAAGGTGGATTTGCACAGCAAGGTGACTATTCAGCTTCTTCTCGCGATGAAATTCTTTGGATACAAGATGATTGGACGCCAGAAGATAAAGTAACGCTCACTACAGGTTTGCGCTTTGAAAATATGCGCTTAGAGGCTGATACGGTTTCACAACGCCAAGCTGCATTATTGCCATCTATTGCAGTACGCTGGCAACCTACTGAACAATGGGTCATGCGCACATCGTTAGGTGCTGGCATGAAAATGCCAAAATTAAATGAAATTAGCAATGCCACGGTACGTAGTATTGTAGTCAACACACCTACAGAAGCTGATAAACGCGGAAATCCAGATTTAAAACCTGAACGTAGCGTGAATTTTGAAGCAGTCGCCGAGCATTATTTGCCAGAAAAGGCAGGCGTGATCGGTGTAAATGTTTATGTGCGTTCAACTAGCAACTTTACAGAGCGTCGCGTGCAGCAAGAAGGCGTGCGCTGGGTGGACAGACCCTATAACGAAGGCGATGCTTTGCATTACGGTGTTGAGCTAGACGGTAAAGTGCGCATGGATAATTTTGGCTGGACAGGCGCTACTATAAAATCGCACCTCACTTTACCACGTGCTGAAGTTGATGATGTGCGACTTGGCATACAGCGCATGGCGCGTGATACGCCGCGCTATATTTTTTCAATGGGTTTAGATCAAAGCCTGCCTAAATTGCAATCTAGTTATGGTGTTTCATTGCAGCTTTCTGGGCGCAGCAATACTAACATTCCCAATGAACAACATGCCTACAATGAATCTCGCGCGCTGATAGACGCTTTTTGGCTCTATAAAATTAACCCAAAATATAATTTGCGCGTGGCAGGTCAAAATCTGCTGGCAGCGGACACTCGCAATCAAAATACTTTTACTTCAGGTGTTAATGATTGGAAACTTAATACTGAAGAAAACGGGTATCGCAGTTTAATGGTTACATTAGAGGGTCGGTGGTAGATATGTTTTAGGGGACTATGGGTGTTTCGCTGGTGCTGGCGGAACGCAAGAAGTGTCTACCTATATTATCTATTTGCTACTTAAAAAATTTGCGAATTTCCAAATGAGTACTATGAATACAGTTGAAAATAACTGCGATGAAAAACCTAGCTTGTTATTGGTTGATGACGACAAAGATTTTCTAAATGCCCTTGCACCAGCCATGCGTAAACGTGGGTTCTTGGTTTCATTGGCTAATAGTGCAGAAAGTGCTTTTGAACTTGCTAAAAACAATCCACCAGAATTGGCGGTAATAGATTTAAAAATGTCTGGTAACTCTGGCTTAGTTTTGGTTAGACAATTGGCAAGCCTTAACGCAGGTACACGCATTGTCATGCTAACAGGTTATGCAAGCGTCGCTACAGCTGTGGAGGCCATTAAATTAGGTGCAACGCATTATCTAGCTAAACCTGTAGATGCTGATGAGATTGTACGTGCCTTCGAAAAGCAATCGGGCAATACTGAGGTTGCGGTTTCTACTAACCCTCTCTCAGTTGACCGTATGGAATGGGAACATATCCAGCGCATTTTACAAGAGCAAAAAGGTAACATTTCTGCTACTGCACGTGCACTCAATTTGCACAGGCGAACATTACAAAGAAAATTAGCTAAAAGTCAAATACAATCAGATATCGATTTACTAAGATATTAATTTAAAGTTTAATGAGCTAACTTGTTGTGAAGTAAGCAGCGATTGAAGATTTGATTTAAGAGTATTAGTGGTATAAATAACTAATGGTCCAAGACCAAAGAAAATTAAGGCCAGAACGGATATAGAGATTTTGTGCGGTAAGCTTAGTGAAATTAACTTCATGTTAATAATATTAACTCAAGTCAATGCACGACTAAATAAAATGGTGAGTACCATTTATTATCTATTTCTGACAATTGATGATTTTGTGACGAAAAAAGTGCATTAGTGAACTTTAATTTTGAAGAGTTTTGCCTTTTTGTCAACAGAGACCAGTGTCTCCTTTGGGCCGAGCCTGTGTCAAAACCCCAATAAATTTAATCTGAAATAAACACATTAATGTAGATATTGTATAATTTAACCATCTGATTACATTGTTTTTATTTAAATATGAAACGATTTATCCAAGGTCAAGATAGAACACAAAGTAGGGGCGAACGCAGAAAACGGAGAAAATTGTACGCTAAGACTTTTCTGCGTTGCGTAACGGTCTAAATTTACCATCTTCTACTTTGCGATTTTGCCGCCAAACATAATCACCAGTCAGGTTGATATGCTCCCAACCTAATGGCGATAGGTACTGTAATAAGGCGTCATCGAACGCTTTGTTACCTGCCTCGCGCATGGTTTGCGTTGCTAGATCTAGATACACGGTATTCCACAATACGATAGCGGCTGTCACCAAATTTAGACCACTGGCTCGGTAACGTTGCTGTTCAAAGCTTCGGTCGCGAATTTCACCAAGGCGGTTAAAGAATACAGCTCTGGCTAAAGCGTTGCGTGCTTCACCTTTGTTTAATCCAGCATGAACACGTCTGCGCAATTCAACACTTTGTAACCAGTCCAGAATAAACAGCGTGCGTTCGATGCGGCCCAACTCACGTAGAGCTATAGCTAGGCCGTTCTGACGCGGGTAACTGCCGAGTTTGCGTATCATCAGTGAGGCAGTGACAGTCCCCTGTTTGATTGAAGTGGCTAGACGTAAAATCTCATCCCAATGCGTACGAATGTGCTTGATGTTCAGGGTGCCACCGATCATGGTATCCAGTGCTGGATAATCCTGTTTGTTTTTTATGATATACAGTTTGGTATCCTTCAGATCGCGAATGCGTGGCGCAAACCTAAAGCCTAGAAGATGCATCAAACCAAATACATGATCGGTAAAACCTGCAGTGTCAGTATAATGCTCTTCAACTCGCAAATCAGATTCATGATATAGCAACCCATCAAGCACATAGGTTGAATCGCGTACACCCACATTGACCAACTTGGTACTGAACGGCGCATACTGGTCAGAAATGTGAGTGTAAAATAATCTGCCAGGTTCACTGCCATATTTTGGGTTGATATGACCGCTACTTTCGGCTTTACTGCCTGCTCGGAAGCGCTGTCCATCTGACGATGATGTTGTGCCATCACCCCAGTTAGCGGCAAAAGACTGTCCAAACTGCGCATTGACTATATCTGCCAGCCCAGTCGAATAGGTTTCATCACGAATGTGCCATGCTTGGAGCCATGACAGTTTTGCGTAAGTCGTTCCAGGACTAGATTCAGCCATTTTGGTTAAGCCTAGGTTAATCGCATCGGCAAGTATGGCTGACAGTAATAACGTCCTATCTTTGACAGGCTCACCACCCTTTAAGTGCACGAAATGTCGTGTGAAGCCAGTCCAGTCATCAACGTCCATTAAAAGTTCGGTAATTTTGACGCGCGGCAATAGCATGCCTGTTTGGTCAATAAGGAATTGTGCTGCTTCTGGTACAGCGGCATCCAGTGGTGTGATCTTCAATCCAGAGTCTGTGAATATTGCATCAGGCAGTTCATTGGCCAGAGCCAGCCTGTTGACTGTAGCCAGCTGTTGTTCTAATAGGGTTAGCCGATCATGCAGATATTGGTCACAGTCTGGATTGATAGCAATTGGTAATTCCTTTGCCTGTTTGAGCTCACTGAATTTATCCATAGGTAACAGATATTCATCAAAGTCTTTAAACTGGCGGGAGCCTTCTACCCATATGTCGCCTGAACGAAGTGCATTTTTCAGTTCTGACAATACGCAAATTTCATAGTAACGACGGTCGATACCATCATCCGTCAGCACAAGTGGTTTCCAGCGTGTTTTGATAAAATCTGTTGGTGCATTTTCTGGTACTTTACGTGCGCTGTCGGTATTCATTCCACGCAACACCTCAATAGCATCTAATACGCTCTTTGCTGCTGGTGCCGCACGTAACTTGAGTACCCCTAAAAACTCTGGTGTGTATCGGCGCAACATATTAAATTGTTCACCGACCAAGTGCAGGTGATCAAACGATTCTGGCTGAGCGAGTTGCTCGGCTTCGGTGACGCTCTGCGTGAAATCATCCCATGGAATGACCGACTCAATGGCTGCATAGGGATCGCTGCCCGATTGCTTCGCCTTAACCAAGGCAAGGCCGATTTTTGAATATAGCCTGACTTTATCGTTGATTACCTTGCCTTGTTTTTGGAATTGTTGCTGATGTTTGTTTTTGGCTGTACTAAATAGCTTAACCAGAATGCGATCATGTAAATCAACCAGTTCATCCGTTACTGTTGCCATTCCTTCCAAGGCCAGCGCGACCAACGTGGCATAACGTCGCTCTTTCTCAAACTTGCTCAGGTCTTGCGGTGTCATCTGACCACCTTCGCGTGCTAACTTCAGCAGGCGGTTTTGATGAATATAGCGACCAATCCCTTCAGGCAAATCCAACTTTTGGAATGCTTTTAGTCGTTCGATATGTTCAAGCATATGCCGCGAATTTGGTTTCAGTGGTGACTGGCGTAACCAGATCAGCCAAGTGGTGCTGTTATTTGGTTTGCGCTTCAGTAAATCATCTAGCCTACACTTATGCTGCTCAGTCAGTGGTTCAATTAATGTACGATAAATGCGTCGATTAGCATGTGTAATGGCTTCTGCACAGGCTCGATCAATCACAGTAAGTGCTGGTAACATAACCTGCCGATGGCGAAGCGTTTCCAATGCATGCGCTGCGAGTACAAGCCCCTTGTCGGTCTGCATGGCAAGATCAATCAAATCGTGCAACAGAAAACGAAAATCAGACAGGCTAAATGGGGATAGCTTGAGGTAAGCGCGCAATTCCTGAAGATGTTCTCGCCGCGTTTCATCGCGCTCACCATATTTATCCCATGTGCTTGCGTCTGTCTTGGTTTGGCTGGCAGCCCATTGTATTACTGGTTTGGTGGCTACCATATCATTGGCCAGACCATATCCAGGATAGCGCAGCAGACAAAGCTGTACGGCAAAACCAAGTCGATTGGCATCACCACGTCGTTGCCGAATCAATGATAAATCAGACTCATTAAAGGTGTAGTAGCGAATTAAATCATCCTGATTTTCTGGAATCACTAGTAAGCTATCACGCTCTGAAACGGAAAGTATAGAACGACGAGACATATTCAGCTACCCACTCTATAGTTATAGTTTAAATTGAAGTGTCATTTACAATTCTCGTTTCACTCCCAACTTAAAGCACCGCCCGTTTGATATTCAGTGACACGTGTTTCAAAGAAGTTTTTCTCTTTCTTTAAGTCCATCATTTCGCTCATCCAAGGGAACGGATTATTCGCATTTGGATACAACACATCTAAACCAATTTGCTGACAACGACGGTTGGCAATAAAGCGCAAATATTCCTTAAACATCGTTGCGTTTAGCCCTAACACCCCGCGCGGCATGGTGGCTTCAGCATATTGGTATTCCAACTCTACGCCGTGCTGCATGAGTGCTTTGATTTCATCTCTGAATTCTACTGTCCATAAATGCGGGTTTTCTAGTTTGATGGTGTTAATCACATCAATCCCAAAATTACAGTGCATGGATTCATCGCGCAGAATATATTGATACTGCTCGGCTGCGCCTTGCATTTTATTTTGGCGGCCGAGGGCTAAAATTTGCACAAAACCTACATAGAAAAACAAACCTTCCATGATGCAAGCAAATACGATGAGTGAGCGTAGAAGTTGCTGATCGGCTTCTGGCGTGCCTGTTTTAAACGTCGGGTCAGTGAGCGTATTGATGAATGGAATTAAAAAATCATCTTTGGCTTTAATGCTAGGCACTTCTTGGTAAGCATTAAATATTTCACTTTCATCCAGCCCCAAACTTTCTACAATATATTGGTAAGCATGGGTATGAATTGCCTCTTCAAAACCTTGGCGCAGCAAGTATTGACGACATTCAGGCGCAGTAATATGGCGATATGTGCCAAGCACGATATTGTTCGCCGCAAGTGAATCAGCGGTGGTAAAAAAACCAAGGTTACGTTTTATGATTAAGCGCTCATCGTCAGTGAGGGCGGTGCTGTCTTTCCACTGTGCAATATCACGGCTCATGGAGACTTCTTGCGGCATCCAATGGTTAGCGCAACCTGCCAAGTACTTATCCCACGCCCAATGATACTTAAAAGGCACGAGTTGATTCACATCGGTTTGGCCGTTAATCATGCGCTTATCCGAGGCATTGACGCGGCCTGAATGTGATGGCTGATTGGCGGCAGTCGGTTTAGTAGGCAATTCAGTCACCGCCTTTAAGTTAGGGCGTGGTTCTGATTTATTTGGTGTAACGACAACATCATCTTCAAATGAAAGCATGTTTTTTCCTTAATCTTTTTGATTATTTTTTAGTTACTGGCAAGATTCGCACTCTGGGTTATCAATGGAACACATTTTTGGTGCTGGCTCTGATACATGCGCTGAAACCGCATTGAGTTCACCGCCTGTGCCCGTCGATTTCTCAGCCGCAGTTGCGCCCAGTGAGCGTAAGTAATACGTGGTTTTTAAGCCGCGTTGCCAAGCGAGCATATAAGTGTCATTTAACTTCTTGCCAGAAGGCACTGCAAAGTACAGGTTAAGTGATTGCGCTTGGTCTATCCATTTTTGGCGGCGTGCAGCCGCTTCAATTAACCAAGTTGGATCAACATCAAAAGCAGTGGCGTAGAGTTGTTTCAAGTCAGCGGGTACGCGTTCTATCGGCGCTAATGAGCCATCAAAGTATTTCAAGTCAGACACCATGACAGCATCCCACAGGCCACGCGCCTTGAGATCACTCACCAGTTGCTCATTCACAATAGTAAATTCGCCTGATAGGTTGGATTTCACATATAGGTTTTGGTATTCAGGTTCAATGCTGGCAGAAACGCCCACAATATTAGAAATAGTGGCCGTTGGTGCAATCGCTACACAGTTGGAGTTACGCATACCCACTGTTTGAATGCGCTTGCGTAATGCTTCCCAATCGAGTGTTTGGCTTCTATCGACATCCACATTACCGCCACGCTCGCTCAATAACAAATCAAGTGTATCGAGTGGTAAAATACCCTGATCCCATAAGCTACCTTTAAAGCTTGAATACGCGCCGCGCTCTTCTGCCAACACAGTAGAAGCATAGTAAGCGTTGTAACACACCATTTCCATGGCACGGTCAGCAAACTCGACAGCTTCCATACTTGCATACGGAATCCGCATCGCATGTAAGCAATTTTGAAAGCCCATAATGCCCATGCCCACTGGACGGTGACGTGTATTCGCATTGCGTGCTTTACCTACTGGGTAGAAGTTAATGTCCACCACATTATCCAGCATACGCATGCCTACTTTGATAGTGGCTTGCAACTTGTCGTTATCTAGTGCTAATTTTCCATTTACTTCTTTTAAATGCTGCAATAAATTCACAGAACCTAGATTGCATACGGCAATTTCAGTGTCTGAAGTATTCAGTGTAATTTCCGTACATAGGTTTGAGCTATGTACCACGCCCACATGTTGCTGTGGCGAGCGAATGTTGCATGGGTCTTTAAAGGTAATCCACGGATGACCTGTTTCAAACAGCATAGAAAGCATCTTGCGCCACATTTGCAGGGCTGGGATTTTCTTAAACAGTTTGATTTCACCATTTTCAGCACGGCGCTCATATTCAACATAAGCGGTTTCAAAGGCTTTGCCGTACTTATCATGTAAATCAGGTACATCTGATGGGGAAAATAATGTCCAGTCGCCGTTTTCAGTCACGCGACGCATGAATAAATCAGGAATCCAATGCGCAGTATTCATGTCATGCGTGCGTCGGCGGTCATCACCTGTGTTTTTGCGCAAATCTAAAAACTCTTCAATGTCTAAATGCCAAGTTTCTAAATAGCCGCACACCGCACCTTTACGTTTACCGCCTTGGTTTACAGCCACAGCCGTATCGTTCACCACTTTTAAGAACGGAATCACACCTTGGCTTTTGCCGTTCGTGCCTTTGATGCGTGCGCCTAATGAACGCACGGGTGTCCAGTCATTACCCAGACCGCCTGCGTATTTTTGCAATAAAGCATTTTCTTTAATACCTTGATAGATGCTGTCTAAATCATCGTTCACGGTAGTTAAGTAGCAACTTGATAACTGCGAATGTAAGGTGCCAGCATTAAACAGCGTTGGCGTAGAACTCATAAAATCAAACGTACTCAATACGTTGTAGAACTCAATGGCACGCGCTTCACGATCAATCTCATTCATCGCCAAACCCATGGCCACACGCATAAAAAAGATTTGCGGTAACTCAATACGGCGCTCTTCGATGTGCAAAAAATATCGATCATAGAGCGTTTGGATGCCTAAATAAGCAAACTGAAAGTCACGCTCTTTAACCAACGCAGCGGCTAATTGAGCTAAATCAAACTGCGCTAAACGGGAGTCTAACAAGCCAGCATCAATGCCAATTTTGATGTAACGCGGAAAATAATCGGTGTAATGCGCATCCATCTCGGCATGGCTCACGCGCTCGCCTAGCACTTCTGCACGTACCAAATCCAACTGCAAACGTGCTGTGACATAATTGTAGGCAGGTTCAGTTTCAATCAGGCTACGGGCGGACAAAATCAACGCTTTGTACACCTCTGTAAATGGAATTCCATCATACAAATCTCGCACTGCTTGCTCAACCACTAGGTTTGGATTAACAACATTGCCTAAATTTAAACAAGCTTCACCGACCATATCATTGAGTTGCTTAATATCGAGTGGAGTCAACTTTCCATCAATATTTACATTAAGCACATGACTAGGTTCTGAGGTTGGGTGACTGGCTTTTTCAGCCGCACGTTCGGCATTACGCTTTTCACGGTAAAGCACATAAGCACGTGCCACATCGTGATTGCCGTTACGCATCAGCGCGAGTTCTACTTGATCTTGAATATCTTCAATATGGATTGCGCCACCAGTAGGCAAACGGCGCATTAAGGCATTATTTACAAGCTGGCTCAAGATAGCCACTTGATCGCGCACGCGTTGCGAAGCCGCACTATGGTTGCCTTCTACAGCTAAAAAGGCTTTGGTAATAGCTACCGAAATTTTATCTAGGTGATAAGCAACCACCGCGCCATTGCGACGAATGACTTGTAGTGTAGGTGTTGATAGTGCTGATTCAGCACTTAGTGCGTCAGTATTAGATGTCCTAATACTTGATGAAGTTACATCATCCATTTTAAAGCTCCCTTTATTTTAAAGGGCAGGACTCTTTTTATTGGAAAACTATATTCATAAAATATGAAAAAATTTGCCTAACAAAAACCAGCATGGCGAAGCTGTACACTAGGTACATACTCCATCTGCCGAGGACACCCCGCCTCAAACGTTATATAAATACATTCACTTATCAAAAAATAGGTGAAACATGTCTACGGCAGGTCTCCTGGCTTTCAGGTCATCATTATTTGTTGGCCTTCCCAAATTTCGTTACATCAAATTCAGTGGCAAATTCATTTAAACAAATAACTCGCTAATTACAGTTGCGGGGGCAGCTTCGGCATTAAGGCATTTATCGTAAAAACCTTGCACCGTATTCCCTTTTATCTCAATCTTTGATTAAATATTGAGAACCGTAGATGCGCACTATAACGCAATATGGCTGGGTAATTCAATACTAAAAACACAATATATAGATAAATATTGAAAATAAATGACTATATATGCTTTGTCATGTTTTACTCTTGTGGTGTTGAAGCAAATTGTTTTCTCAGATGCTTTGCCACTGTGACCATATTCTCTAGCGCTTGTTTTGTTTCATCCCAACCACGGGTTTTTAGACCACAATCAGGGTTAATCCAAAGCCGCTCAACTGGAATAACCTCTGTTGCACGCCTCACCAGTTTTTCCATAGCCTCAACCGTTGGCACGCGTGGCGAGTGAATATCATAAACACCTGGTCCTATTTCATTCGGGTATGAGAATTCGCCGAAAGCATCTAGTAATTCCATAGCTGAACGTGAGGTTTCAATGGTAATGACATCTGCATCCATCGCTGCAATGGCTGGTAGAATATCGTTGAACTCTGCGTAACACATATGGGTGTGTATCTGCGTATCATCGTTTGCCACGCTGGCGCTCAGTTTAAATGCACGTACCGCCCAAGCCAGATATTGAGTCCAAGCAGATTTTTGCAATGGCAAACCTTCACGCAATGCTGGTTCATCTATTTGAATAATGGCAATACCTGCTTTTTGCAAATCATCCACTTCATCGCGTATGGCTAATGCCAATTGCATTGCCGTAGTTTCACGAGATTGATCATCACGCACAAACGACCATTGCAATATCGTAATCGGACCTGTCAGCATGCCTTTCACTGGTTTTTTAGAAAGTGATTGTGCAAATTGTGCTGTGGCTACCGTCATGGGCTGTGGCCTATATACATCGCCGTAAATCACAGGCGGTTTTACGCAGCGTGAGCCATAGCTTTGTACCCAGCCATTTTCGGTAAACGCATAACCTGCTAATTGCTCCCCGAAGAACTCCACCATATCATTGCGCTCGGCTTCACCATGCACAAGTACATCTAGGCCTAATGTTTCTTGTTCTCGAATTGCATACTCAATATGTGACTCCATATCGGCATCATATTTTTGTTGACTAATAGCACCTTTTTTTAATGCGGCACGGCTCGCGCGAATATCAGGTGTTTGTGGGAAAGAACCTATGGTTGTGGTGGGCAATAGCGGTAAATTTAAACATGCTTTTTGTTTTTCTTGCCGCACAGAAAAAGGACTGCGCCTATTTTCATTAACTGTAACTAATAGTGCAATTCGTGCCTTAACACTGGTTGAATGAACTCGACCAGAATTGTTGCGTGAAGCAATCGCAGCGCGTGAAATCGCTAACTCATCCGCTACCGACTCAACGCCATGATTCAAAGCTTTTGTAATCACGCTAAGCTCGACCAACTTCTCGTCGGCAAAAGCTAACCAAGACTTAATTTCGGCATCCAGTTTAACTTCGTGTGCTAATGTGACTGGCGTATGTAGTAATGAGCAACTAGGGGCTACCCACAAACGCTCTCCTAACCTTCGCACCCATGGTTCTAGCAGCGCCAATGTTTTGTCTAGATCATTGCGCCAAATATTACGGCCATCAATCACCCCAGCCGATAACACCCAATGACTAGGGATTGCATTGACCCATGGCCCTAATTGTTCTGGTGCGCGTACTAAGTCAATATGAATACCATCTACAGGCAAGCGGGAAATGAAAGACTGATAGCGTGAAACATTAGCAAAATATGTGGTCAGCAATAGTTTCGGGCGCGATGTTCTAAACCAGGCATAAGCACGTTCAAAGGCTTTTAACCAAACATCGTCTAAGTCCAATGCCAAAATTGGCTCATCAATTTGTAGCCATTCAATTTTTCTGGCATGAAGCTCTTGCAGTAAATACACATACTGCTGAACCAAACTATCTAATAAGTCCAATTTATTAATGTCACGCGCTTTACTCAAATACAAAAAGCTCACAGGCCCTAGTAATACGGGTTTCACATTCGAGCTAATTTTTTGTGCTTCATCTAGTTGTGTCAGGTAATCATGCGCGTTAATCGAGAACTGTGTGTCGGCATTGAGTTCAGGTACGATGTAGTGATAGTTAGTGTCTAGCCACTTAGTCATTTCCATTGCAGGTTGCTCAATATTGCCACGTGCAAGCGAGAAGTAAGTATTTTCTGGCGAAATGTTTTTTGCACCGAAAGGTGTTTTGCCAAAACGCTTAGGTGATGCACCAAACAACACCGTGTGATCCAGCACGTGATCGTATAAAGAAAAATCGTTACTGGTAATAAAGCTCAGGCCAGCCGCCTGTTGCTTTTTCCAATGCTCAGCACGTAAGGTATGTGCTGTTTTCTGTAAATAGTCTGGTGAAGACTCACCACGCCAAAAAGATTCTTGTGCAAATTTTAGCTCACGTTTTTCGCCCACACGAGGGTAACCTAAAATGTGGGCTTTTATTGGTTGTTGTGCCATTTTCTATTCTCATCTCAAGGTAAGGCGTGCATTTTGTGACGATAAAATAATTTAATAAAGCGAAAGTTTTTGTGATAAATTTGAATTAAATTCATATTGCTTAATAAAGCCTATAAACAATGATCGAAATTCGCCATCTAAAATCACTCAAAGCCATTGCTGAAACGGGTAAGCTTGGCTTAGCTGCCGAACGTGTCTTTCTAACGCAATCAGCACTGTCTCATCAAATACGTGCATTAGAAACGCACTATGAAATAACTCTATTTAAGCGCAATGCGCAGGGCTTGCGCTTTACCACAGCAGGGCAACGACTGCTAGATTTGGCTAATGAGTTATTACCACTCATTGAAAAATCTGAGCGCGACTTAATTCGCTTGAAAAGTGATCAATCAGGTGAGCTTAGAATTGTTTTAGAGTGCCACACCTGTTTTGACTGGCTAACGCCTGTAATGGATGCCTTTCGGCGTGCTTGGCCAGAGGTTGAAATTGATTTGGTGGCAGGTTTCCATAGCGACCCTTGGTGGCTATTAAATGAATGCAAGGCGGATCTAGTGATCGGCGGCTTACCTGAAAAAGTACGTGACTTACAACATCAGCCATTATTCAAATTTGAAATAATGGCCGTTTTGCCGCCAGATCACAGCAAGCGCAATAAAGCACGGTTTTTAGCGGAAGATTTTAGTAATGAAACGTTGATTACTTATCCCGTTCCTGAAGAACGCATCGACATCATCCGCAACGTACTTAAACCAGCCAACATTGTGTTTGAAAGGCGCGCAGCAGAACTTACAGTTGCCATTATGCAACTCGTTGCAAGTCGCCGTGGTGTCGCAGCGTTGCCAAGTTGGGGCATTCAAAGCTATGTAGATCATGAATATGTGATTGCGAAACCAATTGGCACAAAGGGATTATGGTCTGAACTGTATGCGACAGGTACACAAGACATGATGACAAAACCCTATGCGCAAGATTTATTACGAATTATTAAAGAAGTCTGCGCGAATAGTTTGGCTGGAATTAAATTGCTTTGATTTGTTGGTTAGGTGTTTTATGAAGATTGCACAAACGTTCATTTGCGCAATCAAAATTCGCTTCACATAAAACAAGGACTTGCGCATTGCATAAATGTATTGCAAAATAGAAACAAATGGCAATAGGAATTCGCAACTATGCGCATCGGTTATGCACGTGTTTCTACTCAGGAACAAGACAATCAATTACAAATCACAGCACTCAAAGAAAATGGGTGTGAATTGATCTTTCAAGAGAAGGCTTCTGGTGGTCGCTGGGATCGACCAGAATTGCATCGACTGTTAGGGCAGTTACGCAAAGGCGATGTAGTTGCTGTTTGGAAATTAGATCGGCTATCACGATCACTTAAAGATTTGCTACTGACTCTTGAAAAGATCGAAGAAGCAGGTGCTGATTTTCAAAGTCTGACTGAGGCGATTGATACATCCACACCTGCTGGCCGCATGATGATGCAAATCGTCGGTTCATTTGCTGAGTTTGAGCGCGCCATGTTGCGCGAACGTACTAAGAATGGATTAGAGGCTGCACGACAAGAAGGTCGAATAGGTGGGCGGCGACCTAAACTTACGCCACAACAACAGAAAGAAATTATCACGTTCGTAACGTCTGGCCAAAAAACAGGTGCTGATGCTGCTCGGTTATTTCAGGTACATCCGTCAACGGTTGTACGCTTGTTAGCAAAAAACCGATAAAGTGTGATGAATTTAGCTTAACGTACAATTTTTTCCGTTTTCTGCGTTCGCCCCTATTTGATGCTTGGCAAGGTGAACCGCTAGTTCAGCCTGCCGAATTAGCACTTGAAACAAGTGTAGGTTTGTTAATTGACGCATGATAAGTTTAGTTATTTTCGCGGACGCGAAAATAATTACCGTACTAAATAAGGGCGTAACGTGAGCAAAAACAGAAGCAAAAGATTAAAAAAAACTGCATGTAGATGAGTTTCAAGAATTTGGGTTTAACCTGTCGTTTTCATTAAAAGAGGGTTTAGCTGCCGAAGCTTTAGAGGCGTTTATTAACGAATTTTTATTGTCTGCCATTGAAGGCAACAGCATGGTTTATGGAGGTGGCGTAGGCCAAGAATTTAATGGCTTTATTGCGCTAGATAAAAGAGGCAGCGTGACTAATCGCGCATATTGCAAAGGTTAAAAGCTGGTTGCAAGCTCAATCAAACGTTACAAAGGTTGAATTTGGCGCGTTGGTGGATGCTTGGATTGATGTTTGAAACAAGATGAGCCTTGATAGTTAAAGCAACAGAGATTTAGTTATTTTCACGGACAGTGTAGCTGTAAGTCTTCGTCAAAAAGCATAGTTATCAGAAATATATTGCTAAGTATAATTTACTTCTTGTTTTTTAACCTCATTTGAGGTATAAATATAGGAAGTAAATTATTTGGAGTTAATTAAATGGCACTTCCAGTACGTAATGAAGAGTTTGAAGTTAAGTCTAGGCTCAGTGAGGTTTTTGGTTTAGAGGCTAATGATATTCAAGATATTATTATGCAGGGTTTATATGCTAGAAAAGCCTGCACTCCGAATCACCCTAGAACGTATGCTGGGCTAGCGCAATGGGCAGATACAGTCAGGGCTTTAAGGGATAAAACATCCCCTAGCGGCTGGACAAGTAGCGATGATAATAATTTCCCGCTATGTATTCACCCATCGAATAATCTGATGATTGTTGTTCAGACTGGTGATAGAGATACAGGAATCTCTGCAAATAACCCTTCAAATCGTGCTGCAAAGGGAACGAATACTGAGCAGGCTATTTGGGCAAACCAAAAACAATTATCTTTGTTTGATGCTTTGCCAGAAGTTTTGGTAGAGGCGGGCAATAGTAATCGCATAATGTGGGTATTGCTTTACCACGTAACTCCTTCTGAAATAAGATTTGAGCTTTCGCTGCCTTCAAAAATCGTTGGTGGCAAAATCCGCTCATGGCAAGAACGTCTAGTGTTTCCTGCAATAGTGCTAGACCAGATTGATATTGAGATTGGGGATGATGATGACGGAAATGATAATAGGCAAGAGTTTGAAATCAATATCGAACGAAAAATTTAGTACAAAAGACTTTAACCCCAGTCGGCTTACCTTTGCTAGAACACGCAGAGGTTTTAAGAAAGCCGATTTGGCAAAAAAAATAGGTGTAACTCCTCGATCAATTACTGGTTATGAGAGTGGCGAGTTTCCACCTGAGCTTGAGAGACTCGAGCAATTGGCTGTTGCTTTGAAGTTTCCAAGAGACTTTTTTTTAGACGAAGAAGCAATTGAGCAGATTGAGGCAGATGCAGTTAGTTTTAGGGCTATGTCCAAAATGAGTGCAACGCTGAAGTACATGGCAATTGGCGCTGGTACTATTGCTATACAACTTAATGCTTGGATTGAAGCTAAATTTCAGCTTCCAGCTCCTGATTTGCCAGAGCTTGGACGCAATATCGACCCAGAAGCTGCCGCAGAAGCGCTACGCAATTACTGGGGGCTTGGTGAGCAAGCTGTTAGTAATATGGTACATTTGCTAGAAGCTAAGGGTGTTAGAGTATATTCCTTAGCAATTGAAGCTAAGGAGGTTGATGCTTTTTCTATGTGGCGTGATGGAACGCCTTTTGTATTCTTAAATACACAAAAGTCTGCGGAACATAGTAGATTTGATGCTGCACATGAATTGGGTCATTTAATCATGCATCGCCATGGTCAACCCCATGGACAAGAAGCTGAAAAAGAAGCGAACGCTTTTGCTTCAGCATTTTTAATGCCTGAAAAAAGTATTAGGGCTAAACAGTTATATTTCCCTACTTTGGATGGTTTGGTAAAAGCTAAAAAACATTGGAAAGTTTCTGTCTCTGCACTTAACTATAGATTGCATGCATTAGGTTTTACTACCGAGTGGACTAACAGGAGTTTGTGTATTCAGATTTCACAAGCTGGTTATAGAACAAGCGAGCCAAATGAAGTGCAGCGTGAGACTTCTCAGGTTTTAGATAAAGTATTTAATGCACTAAGGACTGAGGGTGTCGGTAAAGCTGATGTGGCGTTTGACCTGAAAATAACAACTTATGAAATTGACGAGTTGACATATGGATTGCTTAGAATTGGAGCAGTTCCTGAGCGGGATGATGTTGTTTGCATGGGTATTCCACAGCAGTTATCAAAACCTGTATTGACCATTGTTAAATAAGTATTCAGCAAGGCTTATGATATTAAATGCTGAATGGCAAATGGCTCAATTTGATTGAGAGCCAGTTGAGATTGAATGCAAATACTATTTAAAGCCAAGCTGGCGAGCTTATCCAAATCACTAATGCGGTAATAATACATTTAATTACCGCACGTTAAGCGGCAATTATTGACTGTGCGGCAATAATATGCCAATATTGCCGCATGAATAGCGGTGATTATCTAAAATATATCTGGCAGCAAGCCGAGTGGCCGCAATGGTCATTTGATTCTGCTGTGCTTTCACAACTATTATCACAGGTTAATCTTGAGCGCGGTCGCTTGCTTGGTTCTATGCAGGCATTGGGCTTTAAACTGGCTGAAGAGGCTAGCCTTAAAGTATTGACCAGTGAAGTGGTTAAATCAAGTGAAATTGAAGGTGAGCGGCTTAATCCTGAAGCGGTACGCTCATCTATAGCCAGAAGATTAGGCATAGATGCAGGTGGTTTAGTGCCTTCAGATAAGCATGTAGATGGGGTGGTTGAAATGGTGATAGATGCGACACGCAATCATGCCAACCCCTTAACTCAAGACAGGTTATTTGGCTGGCACGCGGCATTGTTCCCTACTGGCCATAGCGGCATGTACAAACTCACCGTTGCTGCTTATAGAGATGACGCGGCAGGAGCAATGCGAGTAGTTTCAGGCGCGATAGGCCGTGAGAAAGTGCATTATGAAGCACCTTCGGCCTCAGTTATTCAAGCTGAAATGACGCTCTTTTTACATTGGTTTAATAACGAGCTAGGATTAGACCCTGTAATAAAGGCGGGGTTAGCGCATTTGTGGTTTGTTACGTTGCATCCGTTTGATGACGGTAACGGGCGCATAGGCCGCGCAATATGCGACATGGCGTTGGCTCGCGCGGATGGTTCATCGCAAAGGTTTTATAGTTTGTCCGCACAAATGCAGCGTGAGCGTGAAGACTACTACAATAGCTTAGAGCAAACGCAAAAAGGTACGTTAGATGTGACTGCTTGGCTAGCGTGGTTTTTAGCTTGTTTATTGCGTGCAGTGCAAAGCGCAAATGAAGAGCTGAAAGGCGTAGTGTATTTAGCTAACTTAAGTCATCGTCTGCCGAACGGCAAGTTGAATGAGCGTCAAATGAAAATGTTGAGCATGATGATGCAAGGCTTTAACGGTAATCTCACTACGGGCAAATGGGCTAAGATTGCGCAATGTTCTACTGATACCGCTTTGCGCGATGTAAGCCAGTTGGTTGAGCTTGGCGTTCTGTTAAAAGCAGGTGAATCAAAGCGTGCCGCGCATTATGTATTAAGTGGGTTTTAACTATCTCGATTTTATATGTGATTAGTTCAACAAAAGTTCAACGCGGTAGTTAGATAACAGCGGAACATAGTAACGTGACATTACGTAACTTATTGTATTGTAAGATAATGTAATTTATAGTGATGTGAAATTAAGGACTTTTAATCCGTTTGTCGTGGGTTCGATCCCCGCACGCCCTACCAATATATAAAAGGCTCACAGTGATGTGAGCCTTTTTTCATTGTGGCCTACCGTAGCTGTGTCGTAGCGGTAAGCTGTGCTGGATCCGATTTTATGGGTGGCACGTTGATGATGTTTTATCAACTTGTTCAGAGTTTCCATGAAACGTATGCCCCGTCCACAAAATCGAGTCTAGCTCATTAAATCGGCGGTCATAATTTCCCCCGCCTTATCATTAAAAAAATTAACCCTTAATGTGATATTTTTGAACTATAATTTACACACAAATTTATAGTGTAATCACTAAAATAATAATAAATTTATCGCCCACAATACAACCCCACCTTATATGACGGTAGCGACTCATGACACCAATTTCTAACTATGCTAACTCACTTTTAGGTGAGTTTACCCAAATATCTGGGCGTCGGTTGTTAGGGCGTCAAATGCTGATTGTTGCAATGCTTGGCTTAGTGGTGTTTGGCGGATTAACTGCGTGCAACAATTCTAGCAAGCCAGCTGCTTCAGCTACGTCAACTAGTGGGGAGGCCGCTACGCAGCCCGCGATTCCAGTTGTGGTGACTGCGGTGCGTCAGGGTAGTATAGATGTTAATCTTTTTGCGCTGGGCACCGTAACACCGCTCAATACTGTGGTGGTGCATAGTTTTGTTGATGGTCAAGTCATGAGCATTGCCTTTAAAGAGGGGCAAATGGTCAATGCGGGTGATTTGTTGGCTAAAATTGACCCGCGCCCATTTGAGGTGCAGCTCACGCTAGCTAATGGGCAATTGGCGCGTGACCAAGCATTGCTTGATAATGCGCAGGCAGATTTAGAGCGTTATAAAACGCTTCTCACACAAGATTCAATTTCTCGTCAAGTGGTTGATACGCAAGAGTCTTTGGTGCGTCAACACAAGGGCGCAGTGCTGGCTGACCAAGGTAGTATTGATAATGCAAAGCTACAACTTAAGCATACCGATGTGATTGCGCCAATCAGTGGTCGTGTTGGCTTGCGTCAAGTGGGCCCTGGTAATATGGTGCGTGCGACAGATGCTAACGGCATTGTGGTCATCACGCAATTACAGCCTGTAGGCGTTGTATTCACCGCGCCAGAAGATGCATTACCGCGCGTGATGAAGCAACTTAGTGCGGGTGGTCGCGTGCCTGTTGATGCTTATGATCGCGCACAGCAAGAGAAGCTCGGCAAGGGCTGGCTATTGGCGACTGACAACCAAATAGACGCCGCAACAGGGACAATTAAAATTAAGGCGGAGTTTCCCAATGCCAATGGGTCGCTTTTTGCTAACCAGTTTGTGAATGTGAGAATGTCACTTGAGACGCTGTCTAATGCCACGCTAGTGCCGTCTGCGGCAATTCAGCGCGGCGCGGCAGGCGCATTTGTGTATGTGGTTAAAGACGATAATACAGTTTCAGTCACGCCTGTGAAAGTTGTGTCGGTGCAAGGCGAAACTACTGCAACCAACACTGGCGTCGCCATAGGTGCACTGGTGGTGGTTGATGGCGCTGATAGGCTGCGTGATGGTGCTAAAGTTGAAGTCACCGTACGAGATGCGCCATTGGCGGTCTCGGCAAAAGAGGCGCGTAGCGGTAAAAAGAGCCGTAATAGGCAAGCCAAAGCGAAGCAATCAAAAGTGAAGCAATCAAGTGCGCAAGGTTCGCTAAAGTGGTCGCGACAACTCAGCATGCGTTCTACCACGTAAGTAGCCCATGAACTTTTCGCGCCTGTTCATTTTTCGTCCAGTGGCGACATCGCTACTGATGGTGGCTATTTTACTCGCAGGCTTATTTGCTTATCGCTTATTGCCAGTGTCGGCGTTACCTAAGTTCGATTACCCTACGATTCAAGTGGTGACTTTGTACCCAGGCGCAAGCCCTGAGGTGGTGACATCGACCATTACTGCGCCGCTAGAGCGGCAATTTGGCAGAATACCTGGCTTGAAGCAAATGTCTTCGACAAGTTCGGATGGCGCTTCAATCATCACACTGCAATTCAATCTTGAATTAGCGCTTGATGTGGCTGAGCAAGATGTGCAGGCAGCTATCAATGGTGCGCTTAGTTTGCTACCTGCAGATTTGCCGCAACTGCCAATCTACAACAAAATCAACCCTGCTGATCCATCTATTGTTACGCTCGCGTTGACATCAAAAACCTTACCATTACCATCTATCCAAAAAATGGCGGAATCTAGGCTAACGGCTAAGATTTCTCAATTAACTGGCGTTGGTTTGGTGAGCATTAGTGGCGGGCAGCGCCCAGCGATTCGCATACAGGCGAATCCAAAAATTCTTGCAGCTTATAATCTTTCGCTTGAAGACGTGCGCACCGCCATTAGCAACGCTAACTCAAACCAGGCAAAGGGCGGCTTTGATGGCCCAACAAGAGCTTCTACGCTCAACTCTAATGACCAACTCAAGTCTGTAGATGAATTTAGCGCCATGATTATTAGCTATCGCAATGGTTCGCCAGTGCGCTTGGCTGATGTAGCGACAGTGATTGATGGGGCAGAAAATGCGCGCCTCGCGGCATGGGGTAACGAATCATCAGCACTCATTATCAATATTCAACGCCAACCTGGGGCAAATGTGATTGATGTGGTAGACCGCATTAAAAAGCTCTTGCCACAATTGCAAGCATCATTGCCGCCTGCGGTTGAAGTGACCATGCTGACTGACCGTACAGAAACCATTCGTGCGTCAGTACATGATGTGCAAATTGAGCTTTTATTGGCAGTGGCGCTAGTGGTGATGGTGATTTTTCTATTCTTACGCAATGTGTCGGCTACTATTATTCCTAGTGTGGCAGTGCCGCTATCGCTTATTGGTACATTTTCATTCATGTATCTTGCAGGTTTTTCTATTAACAATCTCACGCTAATGGCGCTTATTGTGGCCACTAGTTTTGTGGTGGATGATGCCATTGTGATGATTGAAAATATTATGCGCTACATTGAAGCAGGTGAGCCGCCGTTGCAGGCCGCGCTTAAGGGCGCAAAGCAAATTGGCTTTACGATTATTTCACTCACCGTATCGTTAATTGCCGTACTCATACCGCTGTTATTTATGGGCGATGTAGTCGGGCGGTTGTTTAGTGAGTTTGCCATCACATTGCTGGTTGCGATTCTGATTTCGGCGGTAGTTTCACTCACCTTAACGCCTATGATGTGCGGTAGATTGCTGCGCCATGTGCCTAACGAGCAGCAAGGACGATTTTTTCGGGCAAGCGGAGTTTGGTTTGACCGCATTACCGCTAGCTATGGCCGTATGCTAGTGTGGGTATTAGATCGCCAAGCGCTGACCTTGTTCGTGGCGTTAGCAACACTGGCACTCACTGTATTTTTGTATATTATCGTGCCTAAGGGCTTCTTTCCAACGCAAGATACAGGCGCGATACAGGGCATTTCACAAGCGCCTTCAAGCATTTCTTTTAGTGCGATGTCTGAGCGCCAGCAGGCGCTTGGCCGCGTGATATTACGCGACCCTGCGGTACAAAGTTTGTCATCGTTCATCGGCGTTGATGGTAGTAATCCAACGCTTAATAGCGGGCGATTCTTAATCAATCTAAAACCCTTGTCAGAGCGCGATGGCAGCGCTAGTGAAGTGATTGATAGGCTACAAGTTGCGCTGAATGAAGTAGAGGGCATCAAGTTATATATGCAGCCAGTGCAAGATCTCACCATTGAAGATAAAATCAGCAGTACGCAATATCAAATTTCACTAGAAGATGCTGACGCCCAAGTGCTACAAGAATGGGTGCCAAAATTAGTGAAACAACTGCAAGCGTCACCAGCGTTTTCTGAGGTGACAACTGACCAGCAAGAAGGCGGCTTACAAGCGCGTGTGGAAATTGACCGTAGCCTAGCTGCGCGATACGGTATTACACCAACAGATGTTGATAACACACTTTATAACGCCTTTGGGCAACGCCAAGTTGCCACGATTTTTACGCCTACTAGTCAGCAGCGCGTGATACTTGAGGTGAAACCCGAGTTTAGAAATGACATGAATGCGCTTGATGGCATTTATATAAGTGGCGTTGGTAATGGGTCAAGTCTGGCGAGGCAAATTCCATTGTCATCAATCGCGCAGATGAGTGAAAGTACCGCGCCACTGGTGATTACGCGCATCGGCCAGTTTCCTGCAACTACGATTTCGTTTAATCTCGCGCATGGCGTTTCACTTGATGAAGGCATTAAAGCGGTTGAAGCCGCACAGCATAATCTTGGTCTGCCTACTAGCACACAGTTGAAATTTCAGGGTTCTACACTAGCCTTTCAAAATTCTTTAACGAATCAATTGTGGTTGATTTTGGCCGCAATTGTCATTGTTTACATTGTGTTGGGCGTACTTTATGAGAGTTATATTCACCCAATCACCATTCTATCTACGCTACCATCGGCAGGCGTTGGCGCTTTGCTAGCGCTGATGATTTCTGGTAACGCGTTAGATGTTATTTCAATTATCGGCATTATTTTACTCATCGGCATTGTGAAGAAAAATGCAATTATGATGATTGACTTTGCGCTTGATGCCCAACGAACACAAGGCCTAGCACCACGCGAAGCGATTTTTCAAGCTTGTTTATTACGCTTTCGTCCGATTATGATGACTACTATGGCCGCACTGCTAGGCGCATTGCCGCTGATGCTAGGCACAGGCGTAGGGTCTGATTTACGCCACCCTCTAGGTATAACCTTGGTTGGGGGCTTGATTGTAAGCCAAGTGCTGACTTTATTTACCACACCCGTGATTTACTTGGCTTTCGAGCATCTAGCGCGCCCAGCGGTAGCCGAAGCCGATATTCGCGCACAATTGCCATAAATTACTGCGTATGAACTTCAGCGCACCTTTTATTCGCCGACCTGTTGCCACCACGCTACTGACCATAGGCCTAGTATTGGCGGGGTTGGCGGCTTTGCGTCTACTATCAATTTCACCGATGCCGCGTGTGGATATTCCCACCATTAAAGTATCGGCATCTTTACCAGGAGCGAGCCCAGAAACCATAGCAGCGGCCGTGACTACCCCACTAGAACATTCACTTGGGCGCATTGCGGGCATTACTGAGATGACCTCAAGTAGCGCATTAGGCGCAACGCGAATTGTGTTGCAGTTTGACTTGAACCGCGACATCAACGGCGCAGCACGCGATGTGCAAGCAGCACTCAACGCCGCGCGCAGCACGCTTCCACCAGAAATGCACAGCAGCCCATCTTATCGAAAAGTAAACCCGTCAGACGCGCCAGTTATGATTCTGAGCCTAACTTCAGACACCATGACGCAAGGGCAAATGTACGATGCAGCTTCTACGGTTATTGCCCAAAAGCTATCGCAGCTCACTGGTGTGGGTGAGGTTGAAATCGGCGGCGGCTCGCTACCAGCGGTGCGGGTTGACCTTAACCCGCAAACTTTAAACCAGTACGGCATTGGTTTTGAAGAAGTGCGTAAGGCAGTTGCTGCCTCTAACTCAAATAGACCCAAAGGCGCACTAGATAATGGTGGAGAGCACTGGCAGATTTCATCTAACGGTCAAGCGCGTAGTGCTGCGGAATATATGCCCGTATTTGTTAAGTACAGCAGTGGTGCCGCAGTGCAGCTTGCCGATGTCGCCAATGTTACTGATGCGGTGCAAGATATACGCACCGCAGGTTCATCTAATGGCAAGCCTTCAGTATTGGTGATTATCAGGCGTGAATCCGATGCTAATATTCTTGATACAGTTAACCGTGTTAATAAAATTTTACCTGCTTTAAATGCCTCGATTCCTGCGGCGGTAGACCTTGCCGTTGTAATGGAGCGTACCAGCACCGTGCGTGCTTCTATGCGTGATGCTGGTGATACGCTGATTATTGCGGTGGTACTGGTCATTTTGGTGGTCATGTTATTTTTGCGGAATGGCCGCGCGGCGCTTATTCCAAGTGTCGCAGTGCCTGTATCTCTCATTGGTACTTTTGCTGTGATGTATTTGCTCGATTACAGCCTGAATAACTTATCGTTAATGGCGCTCACTATTGCGGTTGGTTTTGTGGTGGATGATGCCATTGTGGTGGTTGAAAATGTTTCACGCCATATTGAAAAAGGCGTTGCACCCTTACAAGCTGCCTTGATAGGTGCGAAAGAAGTCGGCTCAACGGTACTCACGATGACGCTAGTACTCATTGCCGTGTTTATTCCTATGTTATTGATGAGCGGCTATGTTGGCCTTTTTGTACGTGAATTTGTGGTGACCTTGTCGGTGGCCATTTTAATTTCACTAGTGGTTGCGCTCACCACTGCGCCGATGATGTGCGCACAGCTGCTCAAAACACCTGTGCCTAATCATCAACATGGTGCGCTTTATCAATGGAGCGAACGCGGCTTTACTGCAATATTGCGCGGCTATGAGCGTAGCCTAAAGTGGGCGCTAGCGCATGCGCCACTCACAATGCTTATTCTGCTGGCTACTGTATGCCTAAATGCTTACCTCTATGTCATTATCCCTAAAGGTTTTTTCCCACCGCAAGATACTGGCCAGCTGACTGGGCGCATTCAGGGCGATCAAAGTGTGTCTTTTCAGTTAATGCAAAAAAAGTTAACTGATTTTGTCAATATCATACGCGCGGACCCTGCTGTTGAAAGCGCAGTTGGCTACACAGGAGGCGCGCAACGCAACACTGCATCGCTGTTTGTTACGCTAAAGCCTTTGCAAGAAAGAAAAGAAACTGCCGATAAAGTGGTCACACGCTTGCGCGATACGCTTGCTAATGAGCCTGGTGCTACCTTAGGCCTGACACCCGTGCAAGATATTCGCATTGGCGGTCGCCAAAGTCGTTCTTCTTACGAATACACAATTCAGGCGGATGAACTCGACATGCTACGCACGTGGGAACCTCGCATTCGGCAAGCAATGGCGCAGCTGCCTGAGCTACTCGATGTAGATTCCGATGTGCAAGATAAAGGCTTGCAGACCACGCTCACTATTGATCGCGATGCCGCAGCGCGTTTAGGTGTTAATGCGAAACAAATAGACACTATGCTTAGTAATGCGTTTACCCAGCGTTTAGTCTCAACCATCTACCAGCCTTTGAACCAATACCAAGTGGTGATGGGGGTTGCGCCCGAGTATGCGCAGTCTTCTGATACGCTAGACCAGCTGCAAATAAGCAACGCCGATGGGCATCAAGTGCCACTATCAATGCTGGCACGCCAAAGCCAAACTGAAACCTCACTTCAGGTTAACCACCATTCTCAGCTTGCCGCTACAACCATCTCATTTAATTTAGCTAAAGGTGTATCGCTCTCACAAGCAACAAAGGCGATAGATAGTGCTTTGTATAAAATATCTGTGCCAAGCTCGGTGCGTGGCAGTTTTCAAGGTTCTGCTAAGGCGTTTAAAGAAATGCTGGCAAACCAACCTATACTCATTCTTGCCGCTTTTTTAACCTTGTATATTGTGCTGGGAGTGCTTTATGAAAGCTTGGTGCATCCGATTACCATACTCTCAACGCTGCCTTCAGCTGGAGTGGGGGCGTTGCTCGCGTTGATGTTGTTCCGCACAGATTTTAGCGTAATTGCCATGATAGGCATTTTTATGTTGATAGGCATCGTGATGAAAAATGCCATTATGATGATAGATGTTGCGCTAGATAAGCAGCGCAACGAAGGTGCAACGCCTGCAGAGGCGATATTCCAAGCTTGCCTTTTGCGTTTTCGACCTATTTTAATGACCTCGCTAGCCGCGCTACTTGCGGCAATTCCGCTAGCCTTAGGTAGCGGAGACGGCGCCGAAATGCGTCAGCCGCTTGGCATTGCCATTGGCGGCGGGCTCATATTGAGCCAATTGTTAACGCTTTACACCACGCCAGTTGTTTATCTTTATCTTGACCGATTCAGTACGAAGATACATAGTTTGCGTAAGCACCAGCCCACTAACCATGCCGCGCAGCTAATGCCCGTTGCGGTGGACACAACATTATGACAGCCAACATTACAGCCAATTTTAATCGCCAAACGCTGCGCGTGCTAACGCTTGCATGCCTAACAATACTCATCACGGCTTGCAAAGTGGTTGGTCCAAATTATGAGCGGCCGAGCATGGATGTACCTGCAACTTACAAAGAAGCAACAGCGTTAAAAAATGCTAAAACGCCTACTAAAGCTATCGGCGAGAACTGGTGGGCACTTTATGATGATAGTGAATTAGACAAACTCATTGCGCAAGTTGAAATTCAAAATTACTCTCTGCAAGCAGTTGATGCGCGCGTAAGGCAGGCGCAAGCGCTGACTGATGCTGCTAATGCAGCAAACGGCCCAACGATAGTCGCTGGTGGGAAAAATGACTTAGGCATAGTTGCAAACTGGGAAATCGATTTATGGGGGCGTATACGGCGCAATATTGAGTCTAGCGGCGCGGCTGCCCAAGCCAGTGTGGCTGACCGTGCGGCGTTGAAATTATCGTTGCAAGCGCAACTAGCACAAAACTACTTTTTGTTACGCGTGCAAGATGCTGAGATTCGCTTGTTGCAAGATACTGCTGTTTCATATGAGCAATCACTAAAAATTACGCGTAACCAATATGCTGTGGGTGTTGCAGACCGCGGTAGCGTGATGCAGGCACAGACTCAACTTAGCGTTGCCCAAGCACAAGCGCATAACGCACGCGTCGCTAGGGCGCAACTTGAACACGCAATTGCAGTGTTGATAGGCAAAGCACCCGCTGATTTTACTTTTGTAGTTACACCCGTAAGCGCACAAGTGCCCGATGTACCACCAGCATTGCCCGCAGAGTTGCTGCAACGTCGCCCTGATATTGCCGCTGCCGAGCGCAGAATGGCAGCGGCCAGCGCGCAAATTGGTGTGGCAGAGGCTGCGGCTTACCCTACACTCGGCTTATTTGCAGGGGTGACTATTCGTAAAGGTATTGTAGGCGGCGCGCAAATGGCAGCGCCCTTGTACCCAAAAGAAACACCCAAAGCCGTACGTAGCAAAGCTGTAGCGGCTTATGAAGAAACTGTGGCTGATTATCGCCAAACAGTACTTAATGGTTTTCGTGAGGTAGAAGATAGCCTTGCCACACAGAAAATTTTAGAAGAAGCCGCTAGCGCACAAGATGAAGCAGTGAAAGCTGGCCGACAAGCTATTGTGATTGCAAAAAACCAATATGGCGTTGGCATCACTAGCTACCAAGCTTTAATTATTATGCAAGCCGCCGCGCTAGATAACGAACGTGCCGCGCTTACAATTTTAAGCCGTCGCTTGGTGGCAAGCGTTGCCTTGATTAAAGCCTTGGGTGGGGGCTGGGACGATAAAGCTCTAACTGCAATGCAAGCCAAAGTCATACCCGCTCCATATTAAGTAAACTCTACCCAGCTATACTATTACACTGGCTTGTTGCACAGTTGAAAAATGCCGTACAATAGTACGGCTAGCTACTAATCAAGAGTAAGGTCACGCCATAGGAAACTTGCTAGGTGTTGGCGTGCTTAATGTAGATGTGGCTTAATCAAAATAAATTATTAACACTCTAAAAGCTCTCCATAACACTATGGTAAATCAACCACCTCTCATCACAATTATTGTTGCTGTATTTAACGGTGCTGAAACTTTACAGCAATGCATAGACAGCGTCTCTCAGCAAACATATACCAATATTGAGCTCATTATCATTGATGGGGGCTCAAAAGATGGTACTACCGATTTGCTTATAACTAACAATAAAAAAATTAGTTACTGGGTTTCAGAGCCTGATAATGGTATTTACAACGCTTGGAACAAAGGGTTGGCTCAAGCAAGCGGTGAGTGGATATATTTTTTAGGGGCGGATGATTTTTTGTGGAATATAAACGTACTCGAACAACTAGCTAATCAGTTGGTGCTGATTCCGCAAGACATTCATGTGGTCTATGGTCAAATTATGTTGCTAACACCTGAAGGAAAAAGTTTGTGCGTAAAAGGTAAGCCTTGGCAAAAGGCAAAAAAAAGCTTCAAGTATAAAATGACAATTCCAAATCAAGGCGTCATGCACAGACGTAGCCTGTTTGATTTGCATGGTAACTTTGATGAGACATTTCGTATTACAGGCGATTACGAACTATTGTTGCGTGAATTAAAAACAGGAGATGCGATTTTTATACCAGAAATTATTGTAGCGGGAATGCGTGTAGGTGGGATTAGTAGCAACAAAGAAAACGCGTTGGTATTGTTAAGTGAATGGAGGAGAGCACAAATAATACATGGTCAAAAGCGGCTTAGTTTAGGTTGGATAAAAACTTATATTAAGTTTTATATACGCTCGTTTTTATAAACAAAAATAAGAGCAACCGAAGTCGCCCTTACAGAGAAAACTAAAAACATTACCAAGCCATAGAGGCTTCAAAGCCAACACCTTTACTGTCTGCCCAAGGCACAAATTGCACCTTATTATCAAACGCATCGGTAAAGTACCAGCCGCTGGCGCCACCAATGGCAGCGCCAGCCACTGCGTCATACCAGTGATGTTTGTTAGCAGCCACACGGGCAGAAGCCGTTAAAGTGGCTAATGCATACGCAGGTAAACCAATCTCCCAGCCGTAGCGGCGATAAATCGTCGTTGCTGAAGCAAATGCAACAGCAGAATGCCCTGAAGGAAAACTGTTGTTATCGCTATTATCTGGGCGCCGCTCATGCACAACCGCCTTGCCGAGAAGTGACACACCTTCGGCAGCGCCCATGCTATAAACCGCTTGGCGAACACCTGTCCAGTCGTCACGTACCGCAGGTAGTATTAGCGCAGAGCCCACTAATGTATAAACGCCCACATCGCTGATGTCAGCCCATGTTTTGTCACTAGCGGCATTCGCGGCAGGATTAACACTCAAAGCTAGTAAAAGCACCGTTATTTTAAATTGAGATTTCATGGCTCACTCCATAATAATTAAAGACGCGTTTAACATTGCTTGTGTCGCTACAAGTCATTATGAAATACTACTACTCTTCTAAATGCTTAAGTTAATTTTTTACACTGGCAGTTAATTTCCCATTAAGCGCTGAAATTTATAGCTGTTTCAAAAAATAATGTCGCGGTCATTGCGAGCATAGCGTGGCAATCTAATAATGTTAGATTGCCACGCTATGCTTGCAATGACGGTGATTGATGGTTTTTTGAGTTGGCAAGCAACTCTGATATTATTCAAAGAATTAGCTATAAATCTTACGTATTTGAAAGTTTTATACCATGATATTTTGTGAAAATGCGTAGCTTGTACGCGCCACGCGCTTGGCTAGTGCCGTTACTTTTATTCATACTGTTGGCAGCCACCAGCGCATGCGGCTATGTGCTGAGCCATTCTGGCCCTGCGAGGTTTGATGCGGCTATACTTCTATGGTTTCGTGCTAGTGATGATACTGGGCGCCTAGCTGGGCCAGAGTGGGCACTCACATTTTGGCTGGCTTTAACTTTGCTGGGTGACACAATTCCACGTATCGTTGTGGCTGTTTTTACCATATTCGGCTTATTGCTACTGCGCCGTTGGCACAATGCATTGTTTATTGCTGGCGTGCTAATCAGCGGAATTGCATTATCTACTGCGCTAAAATATTGGGTGGCGCGACCAAGACCACAATTAGTTACACATTTTGATCACTTCAGCTCAATGAGCTTTCCTAGCGGTCATGCGCTTAATAGCACGCTTTTTTACCTAACCATTGCGTTGGTGCTAGTGCCGTTATTGCCACAACGCCAAGCAAGCTGCAAAATACTACGCTGGAATTTATATGCACTTGCAATTGTAGCATCGCTGGCAACTGGCATTTCACGTGTTGCGCTTGGTGTACACTGGCCAAGCGACGTGCTGGCAGGTTGGGTTATTGCGGCAGCTTGGGCTGGTTTATGGCTTGTGCTAGCTAAACGCTATTGGCCTAAAGCTTTGCTTTAAATATTAGTTGGCGCGTAGCCACGCTTTGTTAAAGTGTGCGCTACTGCGGCTTTTGCTTCTGCAATTACAACTGCCAGCGGCTGCGTACTATCAATTTCAACAATTGGCGCACCGTTGAATTTTAGCAAAGGCGTGGCGGCTATTTTATCACGTAGTAATTCTCGGCGATGGTCTGGCTTGCGCGCGCAGGCGGTGTCTAAATCAACATTGAGGCGAATCACTAAATCAGGCTTATAGCTTGTCATCCATTCATAAAGCCTCAACTCACAACGGGCCAACCAACCAACGATGAGGCCATTGTCGGCGGTTGTTGATAGTTCAACGCTATCATAAGCACCAGGTAATTCTAGTTGAGGAAAACGGTCAGTTACAACAATAGAACCATGCCGCCTAAGCGCGAGCATACGCTTAAAGCGATGCATACGCTTAAGAGAAAACGCATAAATAATCAGTGCAGTAAAAATACCTGGGGATGTTTTATCTCTTTGAGCACGTGTTTTGTCGGTTTTTTTTACAATAATGCGGTCTAACAGGCCACCTATCAATGGCAACTGTGCAATTGCGCGCCCAATATTGCCAGCTTGCTTACCTAAATGCGCAGCCTCGGCAGCGCCAAAGCGCCTAGCAAAGGTTAAAACTTCTTCGCTCACTGTAGATTTACCCGAACCATCACAACCGATAATAGCGATGAGTGGTGCAAGTTTATTCAAAGTTTGTTGCGTCATAAAGCAAACCTAGGATTGTTGGTATTTGCGTTGTTATAATGTGTGCAAATTATAACACGCAGTGTATTTAACGCGAGGCAACAAGCGTTGACACTAAGTCTCCTTAACCCATACAATGCAAAACCAAATTATCAGACTAAAATATATAGTATAAAACATATATTAAGAGTGATTTAATTGCACCTGCATCAAGTATAAAAACTCTTCACCTAAGGCAATAGCGTTAATGTATTGCATATAAAAATTAGGATTAAGCATTACATGAACACTCACCTCAATACCACCAAGAACGTACTAGATGAGCCATTGTTTACTAAAGAACAATGCGACACGCTGTTTGCCGCTGTGCTGGTGCATGATGATATTTATCCCAATGCAACGCTACCCGATAAAATTCATTTGAATTACACGCAAGATGAGCTGAAACAATGCTATCGAATTTGCCGCCAAATGTGGAAGCAGGGCGTTGACAGGGCTGAGTTAAATAAGCATATCGCCAAACTCATGTGGAATCGCCCATTTAGCGAAGAAGATAAGCTAACCTACCATAATATACGCGCTAAGATAAAACATCTGCGCTTTGCTTATGTGGCTTGTGACGAACGCCATCGTTACCCTAAGAGATTTCACGTGATGACTGCTATTATGGGTGGCTTGCAAGATGCCTTTAAAAATAATCAAAAATATACCATAATTGGCTTAGCAGCCATTGTGCGCTTATGCTTAAGCCCCGTTTTTTACCACTTTATTGAGAAAGAAATGGATGATTTTAAGCCAAGCACCCCAGAAAGTTATCGCAAATACATATTGAGCGAAATTGATTTTATTCGCCATCACCTTGCTAAAGAGGTTGTAACAAGTGAAGAGTTTCACAAAGTACGCATAGTGATTAGTAGGCAAGTGGCACTGTATGATAATTTAAAAACACTTTACCCATCAGACTATCACACCAGTATTTCGCAATACATAAGCACTATCAATGGCTTAATGGGCAGTATGCACGATAAACTTATTACTGAAAAATTTAATAAAACGCGGGATTATTACAAAGATGCTTTTGAGATGCCTACGGAAATTAGAGAGCGTCTAACAAATTTAACCCAAAAATATCCGCAAATTTAGCCAGCTCATCTTTAAAATAAAGTTGTTAATTTATGATAAAAATCGCCTACATCACAGCTTCCCTTGAGGGCAGTGGTGGTCCATTGCCAATACCTGCAGTCACGCGTGTGCTACGCAATGCTGGTGTACATGTTGAAGTGTTCGCGCTAACACGCCGCGATGGTCGAGCGCTCCCAGCAATGCTGGCGGATGACCTGCAAGTGCATATTCGTGAAGGAGGTGACTTTGACCACATTACTGCTTATCGCTGGCTTGATAAGCAAATGGCTGCATTTAAGCCTACGTTAATATGGACTTCAGTCGCGCGCGCCAGCATTATAGGCATATTGCTTGGCCGTAAATATGGCGTGCCTGTGGTGTGTTGGCAACATAATGCAAATTTGAAGTTTAGCCGAAAGTTGCTATTTTATCTGTTAAGAAAACGCCCAGCCATGTGGGTGGGTGACTCTGAGATGGTGACGGAGATTACCGCTAAACGCTTTCGTGTCCCCCCTGAAAAAATGGCTTCGTGGCCGCTGTTTTCGGTTAACACTAATGCGCCACAAGCACAGCCTTGGCAGCAGGGGCAGACTTTGCGCTTGGGTAGCCTAGGAAGATTGCATCCGCAAAAAGCCTATGATGTGTTAATTGAAGCACTGGCATTATTAAAGCAGCGTGGTTTTGTTGCACCAGTACCGTTTGAGGTTGTTATTGCTGGTGACGGAAAAGAACACGATAACATTATAAGCTTAGCGCAACGTGCAGGCGTTGCTGAACAAATACGCTTAATAGGCTTTGCCGATAAACCTCAAGATTTTTTAGCTAGTTTACATGTCTACTTGCAACCCTCACGTGTAGAAGGTTTTTGCATCGCCGTGCATGAAGCAATGCAAGCGGGCTTACCTGTTATTGCAACAGCAGTAGGGCAAATACCTTATACCGTAGAAGCTGGGCATAGTGGCTGGCTGGTTCCGCCACGAGATGCAAATGCGCTGGCTGATGCGCTGGCTGATGCGCTGGCTAACCCTGCTCAACTAGCCGCCATGGGGCAAGCCGCACGTAATCGTGTGCTGCCACTTTATAGTGCAGAAGCCTTTCGACAAGCTGGCGAAGATATTTTAAATCGCTTAAAGGCGCAAGGTGTGTTGTCTTAATTAAAAAAATATTGCGAACGGACTTAATTTGCCCTCAATAAACAAACCGTTAAACCATGTCATTGAGATTTTCAACAGAAATATCAAGGCCAGGTCGAGTTGCTTTATTTAGGGCAATCATCGGGCGATATTGGTCATTGGATTAAAGGTTTACCGTTGATTGGGAGGCCTTTTGGACGTTATTTATTGCATAAAGCAGAGCGTACGCATAGCAAAGAATCTTCAGGCCCTGATACTTTAACTGCGCTGGTTATTTACGGGTTGTCACTTTGGCGAGCGTATAAGTTTAGTAAAATGCTAGTGCTGAATCGTAAAGGTGTTGTGGTGATTACAGACCGCTACCCACAAGCTGAGGTTGCTGGATTTTATTTTGATGGTACAGGGCTTGGCGCAGTGAATGCGCAGGGTTGGTTGGCACGCCGATTAACGCGTTGGGAGCAGTATCTTTATAATTGGATGGCAAGTCATGTGCCAGCATTAGTGATTCGCCTTAATATTGATGCAGAAACTGCTCATGCGCGTAAGCCAGACCATAAGTTGGCGATGTTGCGTGCTAAAACTTCGGTGATTCCTACTTTGCATTTTAATCATGCGCACATTTTAGATTTGGATAGTCACACGCCTTACGCGCAAGTGTTAGAAGAGGCTTTGCATCATGCTAATGCTATAATAGCGGCAAAATAATTGCACTGCTTTTAATAAGGCCAGTATTGATTGCCATCTTAAAACCATTACCAATCGTCATTGCGAGCGTAGCGCGGCAATCTAAAAGCATTAGATTGCCGCGCTACGCTCGCAATGACGGTGATGTTCTTTTTGAGAATGGCAATTTTAAACAACTCTATTTTAAGCAGCTATATTGCAATCAATAAACATTTCCACATCAATCCTTTAAAGTTACTTTCTTTTATGTCTGAATCTAATTTTCACGCAGATAACCAATTTATTAAGCTCGCTGGCGTGGTGGCTGTTGTGGGTTGTGATGGCACGGGCAAGTCTACTCTCACGGCTGATTTACTGACTTATTTGCAAAAAAATGGGTCTGCAAAACGGTGTTATTTGGGATTGGTGTCTGGTGAGATGGGCGAAAAAATTAAGCAATTGCCTTTTATTGGGGTAAAGCTTGAGCATTATCTGGCTAAAAAAGCGCAACGTGCGCAAGATATGAAGCAAAAACTGCCAGGCACAGGCACGGCGATTATTATGCATATTTTAACTTATTGGCGCATTACGCAATTACTGCGCGTGGCTGGGCTCTCAAAGCGCGGCGTACTGGTGGTAGCAGATAGATATCCGCAAGCTGAAATAGCAGGGTTTCATTACGATGGCCCTGGCATTACTGCGCAAAGCACTGATAATTGGCTGCTACGCTTGTTGGCCAAGCGTGAACAAGCGCTTTATACATGGATGGCTACTTATCAACCTGATTTGATTATTCGCTTGAATGTTGATGCTGAAACTGCCTACGCACGTAAGCCAGACCATAGCATCACCGAGTTGCGTGAAAAAAGTGCGGTGATGCCGCGTTTAAATTTCAATGGTGCAAACGTGGTGGACATTGACGCACGTATGCCCTATGCAGATGTGTTGCAAGCGGCTTTAACGGCAGTCAACCAGCATTTGAGTACGCACGTTTAAGAGGTTAAAATGACGCGCATACATGCTAAAATATTTTCTATCTCAATAGAAATAGTGTAATAGGTGAAATATTTATGATGAACATGACAACGCCTGAAGCCAATAGCCAAGCGTCATTTTGGAGCCGCCCAATTCATAAAATAGGTAAGTATCTTTTACGTTGGCTAGGCAACTTTCAAGCACGTCATTCATTAGTAAGTGCAGCCCCTGTGATTGGTAATCACGAGTTTGCTTGGGTGCCTCAATTAGAAGCCGCTTATGCTGATATTCGTGCTGAGCTTGATGCTTTACTTGAACATCCTGATGATATTCCTACTTTTCATCAATTGTCACCTGACCAAAAACGTATTTCAAAGGGCAATAACTGGAAAACCTTTGCCTTATATGTGTATGGTAAACGGGTGGATGATAACTGTACCGCTTGCCCAAAAACAGCTGCAGCACTGGCTGCCTTGCCAGGCATGAGTACGGCAATGTTTTCAATATTAGCGCCACGCTATCATATTGAGCCGCATAAAGGCCCAACACGCGCCATGGTGCGTGCGCACTTAGGTCTTAAAGTGCCTAAGGACAGCCAAAATGTTTGGATTCGCGTGCATGACCAAATTTTGCATTGGGAAGAAGGCAAAGTGGTGCTGTTTGATGACTCTTACGAACATGAAGTGCGTAACGATACTGATGAAACCCGTGCGGTGTTATTTATAGATATTGATAGGCCTATGGATGGCATCGGTACCTTCGTCAACAATATCATAGTACGTTTAATAAAAGCGAGTAGTTATGTGCAAGAGCCGCTTAAAAATCTTGCTGCTTGGAACCGTGAACATAAACGTTAATATTTTCAATTACTTAAATATCGTCAGGACTTAATAATGAAGTTCAAACAACCTCAAAGCATATCTAGTAGTTTATTAGCCATGCTTTTAACATTTAGCTTAATAGCACCAGCAATGGCAGCAACAGAAGCTGTTAGCAAAGATATTCGCGGCTTGTGGATAGATAACAAAGATAGCGAAAAGCAAAAAGTGGCAGTATGGATAGAGGATTGCGGTACACAACTTTGCGGGCGAATTTACTGGTTAAAAAAGCCTAACTTTGATAGTGGCGAACCTAAACATGATAAGCATAACCCCAATGAAACATTGCAAGATAGGCCACTTTGTGGCTTAAAAATCTTAACAGGTTTTCAATATACCAAAGATAACACGTGGAAAAATGGGCAGATTTACAACCCAAGTGACGGCCGTACATTTAACAGTTTTATGAATTTAAAAAGCGACGGTGCTTTACGCGTAAAAGGTTATGTAGGCATTACTCTGTTTGGTAAATCGGTAGAGTGGGTGCGCCCAAAAGAAAGTTTAGAGCGTTGTAGTTAGTAGTGGTGATTGTTTGATATAAGGGGTGTAAGGCGTCCCGCTTGATGGATGGTTAGGGCAAGCAACTTAAAAAACCACCAAGCCAAACGCTAAAAATCTACGAGCGAAAAACGCTGCCCTGCGAGCCAGTATCTGTGTGGCTTCTAGCTATGCACTAAAGAGCAGTTATGGGTTTTTATGATTTTGTTTGTGTTGGTTTTAGATGTTTATTTTTTTGTATTAACCTAAACATGCCAATGAGCGGGGTGATTGCGGTACTACATGCTGCAATACCTGCGCCAATTAAACCTAATTTAATGGTGAGTATTACAAACAACAGTAAATAAAGCACCGTAGAAATAATATATAAATGCAATACTTTTTTGGCTAAGCCAATTGCATAAGCCGCAGAGCGCAAGGGCGATGCTGCCAGCTCAAATGTAGCTGCCAATAGCATTAGCGTGAGTACTGGGGCAGTAGCTATGTAGGCTTTACCAAGGACGAAAGCCAATAACTGCTCACCAAAGAAATAACTTACTACTACAAATATTATGCCCAAAGCGCCACCTAGCATGGCAGTGCGGTAGGCGATAATGTCAAAAGCATCGTTACCTTGATGCCAGTTTCTAGTGAGGTCTAACAATATTACTTGGCGTATCATAATTGCGGGCTTATTGAGTATGCTTGATAATTCCCGCGCAAGGCGTAATAAACCTACTTCAGCCTTGCCTAATATATAGCCTACAGAGATGGTGGTAATATGCTTAGGTAATACGTCTAAATTAGATTGCCAATAAGCAACCCACATAAAGTGCCGCAAGCCTGTAAATTCATCGAGCGTGGCATTTTTTGTACTGGTGTCGAGTAATGTAGGTTGAATGTGTTGCTTATATTCACGTTTGGCATGCCAGAAAATATAAGCATTTTCTGCGGCATAAGCAAGCATCCAAATCAGCACAAAGTTTTGTAAACTACCACCTAAATACCAAGCAGTGAGCACACCCAAAAAGCGTATAGTGGGTGCAATAGTCATTAGCTGCCCCAAAATATCTAAGCGATTGTGTAAGCGTAAAATACCCGCCGCAGTGCCTGTGCCTGTAGTTAGCAAAACAAGGCAATATGCGGTTAATAAAATAATATGGTGCGTGTCTAAGCCCATGCTAAAACCAACTATGGGGGCTATGACTATCGCTAGAATGGTGGCTATGCGGCTAGTTTTAAGATCAACGAGGCGGCAGGCTTGAATGAGCCGTGCAAGTACATTGGTGTTGCCAGTATCGTGCATAGGTACGCCAAAACGTACTGTGGTATCCATCGTTTGAAAGTCAAGCAAGGCGCGTATGAGCATGGCATAGGTATGAATAAGAATCAGCAAGCCAAATTCTACAGGGCCTAAAGCTCTAGCCGCTAAAGCCGTAGCGCCAAACGCCATCACCGCGGCCATACCGCGCCCGCGGATTAAAATCCAAAAATTGCTCAGCACAGCACGCATTGGATTAGCCACGAATTGCTTGCCTTTAAATGCGTGTGATGGCTGAATGCAATTGAAAAATGGCGTTACGCGTGGCGTAGTTTTGCAAATGCAGCAATTACTGCATCAATCTGTGTTGGCGTATGCGCGGCGCTTACACTACAGCGAATTAAAGATACGCCATTTGGCGTTGCAGGTGGCAACATTAAATTGACGTAAACACCTAAGTGCAATAGTTTTTGCCAAAACTGTAATGCTTCTACTTTACCCTCAACTACTACGGCAACCACTGGGCTTGGCGGCGCACCTAGCGTGTAACCAAGGTTACTTAAGCCCGTATGTAATTGCACTGCATTGTCGTGCAAACGCTGACGTAAATGTGGGCTTTTTTCAAGCGTACGTAGCGATTGTCTAGTAGAGGCAATCATGGCTGGAGCAGGGGATGCCGTAAAAATATATGGCCTGCTCGCATAGCGAATCAAGTTAAGTTCAGGGTGGTCGCTCACACAGTAACCGCCAGCACCACCTAGGCTTTTGCTAAACGTGCCTACAATAAAGTCTGCATCAGCAAGTAAACCTAATTCTTCAAGCAAGCCACAGCCGCGCTCGCCTAGAACGCCCATTGAATGCGCCTCGTCAACCATTAAATAGCCGCCGTACTCGCGCTTTACATCTACAATTTCTTTAAGCGGTGCACGGTCACCTAACATGCTGTAAATGCCTTCTACTACAATTAAAGTGTTGGTAGCGCGGTCGCCCAAACGGCGCAAACGTTTGGCTAAATCTTCAGCATTGTTATGACGAAAGCGTATCGTTTCAGCGCCGCCCATACGGCAACCATCGTAAATGCTAGCATGGCAATCTGCATCAAGTAGCACTACGTCATCAGGCCCAGCAAGTGCAGACAACATGCCAAGGTTGGCTTGGTAGCCTGTTGAAAAAACAATCGCATCACGTTTATTGTGAAATGCTGCGAGTTCTAGCTCTAATAGGCGGTGGCCAGAATAGCTGCCGTTGGCCATACGTGAGCCTGTTGTACCTGTGCCTTCATGCTCAAGCGCTGTGCGGGCGGCAGCGATGCTGTCTGGGTGAAACGTTAAGCCAAGGTAGTTGTTAGTGCCCGCTAAAATGGTGTGCCTGCCTTCAATAATGCCTTCGGTAGGCGAGATAATTTTATCTATTTTTACATCAAAAGGGTTAATGCCAAGCGCGTCCAGCTCAAGGCGGCTGCTTGCTAAGCCATCAAATTTGCTAAAAAGTCCCATTATTCACCGCTCCTACTATTAAGCACTTACTATTTTTTCAATTTGTAGAGCAAGATCGCCAATGGTTTTAACGTCTGGCAAAATACTTACTGGAATAGAGATATCAAAACTATCTTCCACAAACAAGAGTAGCTCCATCGTTTTAAGTGAATCTAGGTCTAAGTCGCCAAGCAGTTCAGTGTTTTCGGTGAGCGCAATGTTACCTTTGTTAAGCGGGGTGAGCCCTTTGTATAAATCAGCTAAGATACGATCGTATTCCGTCATGATATGTCCTGTTATGCTTTAAGATTATTATCAAAAATACTGGCAAGGCCTTGCTCGAAACTAAAAGCTGGTTGCCAACCAATCACTTGAGTAATTGGGTTGTTATCACACACCCAATCTGAATGTGTGATTTCACGCACTTTGCCAGGGGTGAGCATTGGTGCGTATTTTAACACTTGTGACACGCCAAAATTCGCATGGGCAATGGCTTTTAATAAAGTAATTGGAATAGGCACACGGCGTATTTTTCCTGCATTGTGGCGTAATACTTTGCCGCCAATAGCTAGCACGGCATCCCAATCATAGCCGCCTACGCGGCCATCATCTAGCTCAAAAGTTTTGCCATCGCCTGCGTCGGAGATTAGCCATTGCACCATGGCTGCGGCTAAGTCATCTACATAAATCATAGAAAACCGTCCGTTTGCATTGGCGGGTAATGGGGCAAAACCTTTTGCCATACTTTTAAATAGCGGCAAAAGTTCGCGGTCACCTGGGCCATATACTGCTGGTGGACGAAGTATTGTCCAGCGCATATTGTTGGCTGCATTTTTAACGGCTGCTTCGCCACGCCATTTACTACCTGCATAGTGCGATAAGTCTGGCATACGTGCTGCTAAAGATGAAATATGCAAAAACCGAGAGGTGTTAGCAAGCGCTGCTGCGGCTGCTACGCGCCTTGCACCTTCTTCATTTACATGGTCAAAATCTTCACGGCTTGCACCACGCACCACGCCTGCGCAATGAATCACTGCATAGGTTCCTGCCAATAATGTTTTGAGTGTATTTTGGTCATGAATATCCCCCGCTATCCATTGCACATTCGTCAGTGTGGGTGGTACACGGCCTTTTTTCGGTCGATATAAAGCACGTACTTGCCAACCAGCTTGAGTGAGCTGATTGAGCAGAGTAGTGCCTATAAAGCCTGTTGCACCTGTCAGGGCAATTTGATTATTTGTACTCAATTTGATTCACACGTCTATGTAAGTAATCTAAGCGTGATCCTGCGCGTGAAAGCTTGCCTGATGAGGTGCGTGGCAATGTGTGACGTGGCACCAGCTCAATAATACATTTAATACCAAGCTCTTCTTGAATTTCCCTATGCAATCGTTGGGTTAAATCGTGCACTTCGTCGGCATCCACAATGTTGCATTGCACTACTAGCACCGCTAGCTCTTCAAATTCAGCACCTGGAATGCTAAATGCAGCGGCATCTGTTGAGCGTAGTTCTGGTTGTTTTTCAGCAATACTTTCAATATCATACGGCCAAATATTGCGACCGTTAATAATCAGCATGTCTTTGTGGCGACCTGTTACAACGATATTGCTTTCAACTAAGTAGCCAATATCGCCAGTATCTAACCAACCATCTTCCGATAAGCTCAGCTTAGTTTGTTCGGGCAGCTCAAAATAACCCGACATAATGCTGGGGCCTCGCACAAGAATTCTGCCCACATATAATTCTGGTAGTATTTCTCCTTGCTCATTACGAATAACGACTTCATGCTTAGGCAATACTGGCCCACAACGCACAAAACTGCTGCCTTGGTTTGCAGCAACAGGCTGTGCGATTAGCTTATCTGCAAGCGCATCTGAGTCTATCCACTCAACTTGCACGCCTTGGCCAAGCGGTGAAAAACTAATGGCGAGCGAGCATTCTGCCATGCCGTAACTAGGCACAAATGCCTTTGCACTAAAGCCCGCAGGGGCAAGTAATTGGGCAAAGTTATCTGTTAATTCAGCGCGGATTGGCTCAGCACCAATACCTGCCACGCGCCATGCGCTTAAATCATATTGTGCAATGTCTTCAGGGCGCACGCGTCGCGCACATAAGGCGTAACCAAATGGTGGGCTAAAGGCGATGGTCGCTTTTGAGTTGCTCATTAGCTCTAGCCAGCGCCTAGGCCGCATTGCGAAGTCACGGGTATCAAGGTAATCTATCGAGCGCTGCGTGGCCATAGGCGCCAGCATACAACCTACTAACCCCATATCATGGTAAAAAGGTAGCCAAGAAACGCAGCGGTCATGCGCTCTTACATCTAATCCATGAGCCGAACCGACTAAGTTCGCCATCACCGTCTGTTGCTTGATAATTACCCCACGAGGAAAGCCAGTGCTACCTGATGTGTATTGCAAATAAGCAATTTCATTCACGTTACTGTGTTGTAGCGCAACGTTCGCTTCAGGAAGCGCCTCGAACGCAGCAGGGTCGCCAATAAAGGCTAAATCTATCTCTTGGGCGGCTTCAGTTAAAAACGGTAAAATTTGGCTGGATGAAACAGCTACAGAGGCGCTGCAGCCCAACAATAAGCCGTGCAATTGATTTACATAAGCTTTATGGCCGCCAATATGAATCACTGCTGGCAGTGCAACAGGCACAAGGCCCGCGTACTGGCAGGCAAAAAAGAAGCGTAGAAAATCAGCGTTGGTTTCTGCGACAATGGCCACACGTGCACCACGCGTAAGTGAGAGTGATGACAAGCGTTTAGCAAGCGTAATGGCTTGCTCACGCAACTCGCGATAAGGCAATACGTAAGATAGCTTGCCGCTACCCGCATAAAAATTAGCGCCAGACGACCCCAGCGCAGCATAATCTAATGCTTGGGCTAAGGTTTCAAAATCTGCATGACGCAGAGGCATTGAGTTGACGGTAGGCGTGGCCGAGAGCGGGGTTAAAATGTCCAACTTGTGATCCAATTTACATCCTTGAAAACTAACTTTATTATTATTATTATTGGCGCAGATATTTAAATATACTATATATGCAATTATAGCTTATTAGCCACTTATAGTGATACGCAACACCCTAATTTATGCCACGCAATTCGGCTATAATGCACATTAAATGCGGACGCTGTCAAAATTTCCATAGGTTTTTAATGATACTACATTAAAAGGGTGCTTAGATGATGCAAAACAACAACACAATCAATACTGCTACTTTGCGCATTACGCCAGTTAATAATAAAGCGGATTTAGATCATTTTATTCGCGTACCAAATCGAGTTTTTAAAGCGGATCCAGCTTGGATTTCGCCACTGTTGCTTGAGCGACGCATGCATCTTTCAGAAAAAATCAATCCATATTTTCAGCATGCAGAATGGCAAGCGTGGATCGCTTGGCGTGGCGATCAGCCTGTAGGGCGGATTAGCGCGCAGATAGACGCGCTGCACTTAACGCAGCATGACGATGCCACTGGTTTTTTCGGGATGCTAGATGCCGAAGATAATAATGAAACCTTTAGCGAGCTTATCAAAACCGCCGAACAATGGCTTCAAGATAAAGGAATAAAGCGCGTTCGCGGGCCATTTAACCTTTCTATCAATGAAGAAATGGGCTTGTTGGTAGATGGTTTTGATACCCCGCCAGTATTTATGATGAGCCACGCTTTGCCATACTACAGCAAGCATATTGAGCAGTGTGGGTATCAAAAAGCCGTAGATACTTTTGCTTACATGATTGCCCCAGATTTTGAAGCACCACAAATCATGCTACGGCTGGTCGCGGCATCAGCGCATCGCGTGCATGTACGGCCTATCAACCTAAAACGCTTTGATGAAGAAATTTCTTTATTGCGAGATATATTTAACGATGCATGGGCGGAAAACTGGGGTTTTGTGCCGTTTACCGAAGCTGAGTTCCACGAACTGGGCAAGAACCTTCGCTTTTTAGTTGATGCGGAACTGATACAGATTGCTGAAGTTGATGGCGAAGCCGCCGCATTTGTTGTTGCTATGCCTAATATCAACGAAGCAATACAAGGGCTCCAAGGCAAGTTGCTACCGTTCGGTTGGTTGAAGATGTTATGGCGCTTAAAAGTGCACTACCCCAATACTGCCCGCGTACCGCTCTTGGGCGTAAAGCGAAAATTCCAACACACTCGCTTAGGGCCAAGCCTAGCATTTCAAGTGATAGATGCGGTGCGTGTACGCTTAGTTAGCCTTGGTACAAAGCAAATTGAACTGTCTTGGATACTAGAAGATAACGCAGGTATGCGCAATATTATTGAATCGATTGGTGGTCGAGCCTATAAGCGCTACAGAGTTTACGAGCGAAAGCTAGTAGCAGATTTTTAGAGCTGTTCAAGCATCTGAGCTAGATGCTGGCTGCAATAAGTAGGAATAATACAGGCTGCTTATTAGGCAAGTTAAATAGTCGATTCATATAGTGCTTTTTACCTGATTAGCCAGCGGCTAAATCTAATAGCCGCTGAACACCTATAGGCTCATCTTTTAGCATCGGCACCACTGCGTAACGTTTAGAATACTGTTCTGCAACTGAGTTAATTTCGACTAATTCATTGAGTGCACGTTGGTGCAACAACGCTGAAGTGGTTGTGGTTGCGGCGACGCTGTTGTTAATCACCCATGCCCAAGGTTCAATGCCAGCACGGCGCAGATCCGCTTGCAGGTTGGCGGCTTCTAATACTGGAGTTTTTTCTGCCAGCGTCACAATGAGTATTTTGGTTTGCTTAGGATCCTGCAATTGCATCATTGGTGTAGTAAAGTGCAAGTTGGCTTTATCCATTTGACGCGCTACTTCACGATGATAAGCACCAGTTGCATCTAGCAATAACAGTGTATGGCCTGTTGGCGCGGTATCCATCACCACAAACTTCTTACCAGCTTCACGGATAATGCGTGAAAACGCTTGGAATACGGCAATTTCTTCAGTACAGGGAGAGCGCAAATCTTCTTCTAGAAGAGCGCGGCCGTGAGCATCCAGTGTGGTACCTTTTGTTTCTAACACGTGCTGACGATAGCGCTCAGTTTCTTCATGTGGGTCAATGCGACTCACAGTTAAATTGTCTAGCGTGCCATTGAGCGTGTCTGATAGATGGGCTGCCGGGTCTGATGTGGTGAGATGTACATCGAGTCCTCGATGCGCCAATTCGACCGCAACCGCTGCTGCTACTGTGGTTTTACCCACACCGCCTTTACCCATGGTCATGACCAGCCCATGACCGTCTGCGGCAATACTATCAACTAATTGAGATAGGCTTGGCTTATCTACTTCAATAGCAGATTCATTAGTTCCATGCTGTTGATAAGGCGTGTCTGTTAATAGTTGGCGTAAAGCATCAAGACCGACCAAGTCGAAAGCTTTAAGTGCGACCAGATCTTGCGGTAGATGCTTCAATACTTCTGGAATAGCATTCAGCGCAGCCTGTTCGCGCTTGTAAATTGCGGCTGCCAACATATCAGTTTCGGCTTCAATCTTCGGCAAAATGCCATTGATGACCAAATACTGCTGTTTCAGGCCAATACCCGCCAGCTCTTCATGTGTACGTGCAACTTCACGCAATGTGGATTGCTGCGCACGTGCGACCAATATTAGCCTAGTGCGCTTACCATCGGCAAGTGCATCTACTGCTGCTTTGTATTGCTCACGCTGTTTTTCTAGTCCAGCCAATGGACCTAGGCAAGAGGCATCGCCTTTACCTTCTTCTAGGAAGCCGCTCCAAGCACCTGGAAGCTGCAGTAAACGAATGGTGTGTCCAGTAGGTGCGGTATCAAAGATGATGTGATCGTAGTCATCGGTGACAGGTGAATCGATCAGTAGTGCAGTAAATTCATCAAATGCAGCAATCTCAGTCGTACACGCACCTGAAAGTTGTTCTTCAATGCCTCTTACCACATCCTCTGGTAATACGCCACGCACGGGCCCAACGATACGGTCACGATAGACTTGCGCGGCTGCTTGAGGATCAATTTCAAGGGCAGCTAAATTAGGCACTGCTGGAACGGCTGTAATATTGTTGCCGATATTAATGCCAAATACCTGTCCAACGTTAGAGGCGGGATCTGTGCTTACCAACAGCACACGCTTTCCACTTGCGGCTAATTGGATTGCTGTTGCACAGGCAATGGACGTCTTGCCAACGCCGCCCTTACCTGTGAAAAATAGAAAGCGTGGTGGTTGATCAAGAAATTGCATGGAATTTACCCCAGGTTATTTAAAAGTATGTTGTTGGATTAACAACACTTGCCGCCACTACAGCATCCACCAGCTGGTGCAATTTCCGTTACTGCGACAATTCCTGCCCAGCGCGACAATTCAGTACGATTTGGATAGCGGCCCGCCAAGGCAAATTCACCATCGACCAGAATCAGCGGCAATGCTTCCTGACCAGAGCGCTCTAAGAAGTCTTTTACAATCTTGTTATTGGCAAAATCCATAGGTTGTTGCGCCAGATTGAAGCGCTGAATTTGCGCGCCATTTTGTTTAGCCCAATCCAAATCAGCAGAAAAATTTACCAATTGCTGATCTACTTCCGTACCGCATACACCGCTACTGCAGCACATTGCAGGGTCAAACACCTGAATTGTTTTAGTCATCATTTTTCCTTAAGTAATATTAGCTGCAATTTTATCCATTGCGGCTTTAAGTGCAGTTTTATCATGCTGCAGCGTCTCTAAAGATAAAGCCAAAAAGGCTTCAATACGCGCGCGCAGAATGCTGTATGCTTTAACAAACGCTGCATCAATCTCTTCATCTGTGCCAGTGGCATGCGCTGGATCTTCTACACCCCAATGGCTTCTTAATACCGGGCCAAGGTAAGCTGGGCAGGTTTCTCCTGCCGCATTACCGCATACCGATATGACGATGTCTGGCGTAGCTGGCAGATTCTCCCAAGATTTGCTGTGATAACCCTCAGTCGATATGCCTTCACGCGCCAATAATGCCAGTGAGCGTGGGTGCACAAAACCTGCGGGTTTACTCCCGGCACTCATTGCATGCCAGCCTGCCGGGGCAAGATGATTAAAAGTGGCCTCGCCCAGTATGGAGCGGCATGAATTACCAGTGCATAAAAAGAGAACGTTCATAGTTTAGGTCTTTGTTGAGTTGGTTGATATAAGTGGTAACACGCTAGGTGAACAAGCCGATGCTGCGCGCATATCAATACACTGCTGTGGATTACCTGAACAGCACTCTTCCGTAAGGTAGGCGATCGTGTCTAACATTAACGCAATGTTGGCTCGGTAGCGCTGATATCGTCCTTCCTGCTCAACACTGAGTAAACGTGCTTGTGTCATTGCTTTTAAGTGAAATGACATATTGGTTGGCGGCACATCCAGCGTTGTGGCGATTTCACCAGCCACCATGCCGTCTAGGCCTTTTTTTACCAATAAACGAAAGACGTCCAACCTCACGCCAGAAGAGAGTGATTCAAAAACAGTAGTTGCAGTAAGTTTATCCATAAAGCAATATTACAACTATTATTGAAATGTTGCATTATATTTTTTATTGATTGGGAATATGATAATAACAAGGAGGAGCATATGAATAAATATGAACTTGAGCGATACCTAAATGAACATATCCCACTATCACTTGCTATGCAGGTTAGCGTGATTGAAGCGGGAGATGAAGGTGTAATTCTGAGCGCACCTTTAGCGCCGAATATCAATCACATTAACACTATCTTCGGTGGTAGTGCATCAGCGGTAGCGATTCTTGCAACATGGTCACTGGTGCATGTTCGCTTGAAGAATGCTGGCATTGCTTGTAGCATTGTTATTCAGCGCAATAGCATGGAGTATAAGCAACCAATCTATGACAGCTTTACGGCATAATCATTCGTAACGCAACCAGAGGCCTGGCAGCTTTTTATGCGAACACTTTCGCGCAGAAATCGGGCTAGAATTGCTGTGTCAGCATTGCTGAAATGTGAAGGTAAACCAGCTGGTAGATTTGAAGGAGATTTTGTTGCAACAAGGGTAGTTTCAGCTAAGTCCAAATAGTAAGGTTGTAAATGGCTTTAATGATTGTTGCTGGTCTAGTTCAATTAGGTTCCTGCTTTAATCTCATTAAGCTTTTGCCATTTCCAAATTGAATAGAATCACATGGCAGACCACAAGTGCAAGCGGATAACATAGGGGAGGATTTAATACTATCTAAAGATAGTAAAAAGTACGGTGTACCCATGGGGCTTTAGAAAGACAAAAGGCCTACAGAGATTAATCTGTAAGCCTTTGTTTTTTATGGTGCGCCCGGAGCGATTCGAACGCCCGACCCCTTGGTTCGTAGCCAAGTACTCTATCCAGCTGAGCTACGGGCGCATGCGCAGTATTATACGACATACTGCATAATTCTTAAAGAACAAATTTCAGTCTTTAAGTTAAAGCTGGCGGAGAGCTAGGGATTCGAACCCTAGATACAGGGTTAAGCCCGTATGCTTCCTTAGCAGGGAAGTGCCTTCGACCACTCGGCCAGCTCTCCGTTTATTACGATTACGCTAAAATTAGCTTTCGCTAATTAAGGGCGCGATAATACTTGATTCGCCCTTGAAAATCAACCAAAAGTGATGTTAAAGCTCAAGAATTTATAGCTCGAGAATAAAGACTTGGTTAAAAATAAGCTTAAGCTTCTTCTAGTTCAAATGCTTTGTGCAGCACGCGCACGGCCAGCTCCATATATTTTTCATCAATGACTACAGCTATTTTAATTTCACTTGTTGAAATCATTTGAATGTTGATACCTTCCTCAGCCAAAGTGCGGAACATTTTGCTTGCTACGCCTACGTGTGATTTCATGCCAACGCCGACAATGGCGACTTTAGCGACTTTATCATCGCCAATAATTTCACGTGCTTTAATGTTGTTTTGCACTTTATCGCGCAAAATACTTAACGCTTTGTTCATCTCATTTTTGTGCACTGTGAATGTAAAATCTGTTGTGCCATCTGCGCCAGTGTTTTGGATAATCATATCCACATCTACATTGGCATCTGCAATTGGGCCCAAAATTTGGTAGGCGATGCCTGGCGTATCTGGCACGCCCAATACGGTGATTTTGGCTTCGTCGCGGTTGAACGCAATGCCAGATATAACGGGTTGTTCCATGGTGTTATCTTCCTCAAATGTAATTAGCGTGCCTTCGCCTTCATCTTCAAAACTTGAAAGCACACGCAATTTAACTTTATATTTACCTGCAAATTCCACTGAGCGAATTTGCAATACTTTGCTGCCTTGGCTTGCAAGCTCAAGCATTTCTTCAAAGGTGATTGATTTTAAACGGCGCGCTTCAGGCACTACGCGTGGGTCTGTAGTATAAACGCCGTCTACATCTGTGTAGATTTGGCATTCATCCGCGCCTAGCGCGGCAGCTAGTGCCACGCCTGTGGTGTCAGAGCCGCCACGGCCTAGCGTTGTGATATTACCGTTTTCATCCACACCTTGAAAACCAGCTACTACGCACACATAGCCTGCGTCTAAATCTGCCTTGAGGTTGTGCTGATCAATGTGAATAATGCGTGCTTTGGTGTGCGAATCATCGGTTAATATTTTAACTTGTGCACCTGTGTAGCTTTTAGCTTTAATGCCCAGCTCAATTAAGGCCAGCGCGGTTAAGCCAACCGTTACTTGCTCGCCAGTGGCGATAATCATGTCATATTCGCGCGGATCAGGTTCTGCCATTAACTCTTTTGATAGCGCAACCAGCTTGTTGGTTTCGCCAGACATGGCTGAAACCACCACCACTACTTGATGCCCCATGGCCTTGTAGCGCGCTACACGCCTAGCGACATTACGAATTCGCTCAGGATTTGCGACAGAAGTGCCGCCGTATTTTTGTACAATAAGTGCCATTTACACTTTCCCTAATATTTATTCCCTCTCCCCGTGTGGGAGAGGGTTAGGGAGAGGGGTAACTAAAGCTCACCCTCTCCCCAACCCTCCCCCATCAAGGGGGAGGGAGTGTTACATTTTACTTTTTACCCAACTTTCCACACTTGCTAACGCTTTTGGCAAGCCACTAGCATCCGTGCCGCCTGCCATCGCCATATCTGGCTTGCCACCGCCTTTTCCACCTACCTGCAGTGCCACAAAATTCACTAAATCGCCAGCTTTCACCTTTGCGGTTAAATCAGCCGTTACACCCGCTGCCAAGCTCACTTTGCCATCATTCACGCTTGCTAAGACTATTGCCGCAGATTTTAGTTTATCTTTTAGCTTATCCATCGTTTCGCGCAACGCGGTTGCATCTGCGCCTTCTAGCATGGCAGATAACACTTTTACGCCATTCACATCAACGGCTTGCGCGGCTAAATCATCACCTTGGCTACTTGCGAGTTTTGATTTTAAGCGCGCTAATTCTTTTTCTAACGATTTTGCATGCTCACTTAATTGCGCAACCTTGTTAGCCAGCTCACCAGTAGGTGCTTTTAGCTCGGTTGATAATTGCGCAATTAAAGCTTGCTGTGAATTGATGAGTTTTAATGCACCATTGCCAGTTGTAGCCTCAACGCGGCGAACGCCCGCAGCTACGCCAGACTCACCTGTGATTTTGAATAGGCCAATATCACCTGTGCGGCTAACATGTGTGCCACCGCATAATTCGCGCGAGCTTCCAATATCCAGTACGCGCACTTCATCACCATATTTTTCGCCAAACAGCATCATCGCGCCAGTTTTTTGTGCGGATTCAATATCCATCACACGCGCTTGGCAGGTGGCGTTAGCTAGAATTTCAGCATTGACAATGGCTTCAACTTTTGCAATTTCTGCATCGGTCATCGGCGCGTTATGCACAAAGTCAAAACGGGTTTTATCCGCATCAACCAATGAACCTTTTTGTTGCACATGTTCGCCTAAAGTTTCGCGAAGTGCTTTGTGCATTAAGTGTGTGGCTGAGTGGTTGCGCATAATGTTGGCACGTACAACCAAGTCCACATTCGCTTTTAGGCTTTCACCCACACTGATTTTGCCCGTTTTTAAAATGCCGTGATGACCAAAAACAGCCGCCTGGATTTTTTGTGTATCTTCCACAGCAAATATACCATTTTCGGCTTTAAGCACGCCGTTATCACCTACTTGACCGCCAGACTCAGCATAGAACGGTGTGTTATCTAATACCACAACGCCTTGCTCGCCTTCTGATAGTTGATTCACTGCTGTGCCATCTTTGTATAGCGCTAAAATATTAGCGCTAGCTTCTAAAGTTTCATAACCTTTAAAGTCTGTATTCGCGCCATTGTATTCAAGATTGGTTGCCATTTTGAACTTACCTGCGGCACGCGCTTGTTCTTTTTGGCGTGTCATGGCAGCATCAAACTCTGCAATATCCACTGGGACACCATGCTCTCGGCAGACGTCTTGAGTTAAATCTAGTGGAAAGCCATAAGTGTCGTGCAGTTGAAAAGCAACATTTCCACTTAATTTAATAATTTTCTTTGCGGAAAGCGGATTTATTTTATTCTCAACATTTACTTTCTGCTCATCCAACGCATTCACAATTAACTCACGATTAAGGATTTGCATACCACTTTCAATGGTTTCAAAGAAACGGTCTTCTTCCAACTTCAACATATCCATGATGCGTGATTGATTCGCGATAAGTTCAGGATAAGCTTCACCCATTTGCTTGATCAAATCTGGTACAAGTTTGTAGAAAAATGCGCCGCGGGCACCCAGTTTATAGCCATGACGGATTGCGCGGCGAATAATGCGGCGTAGCACGTAGCCGCGGCCTTCATTGCCTGGAATCACCCCATCCGCGATTAAAAATGAGCACGCGCGAATATGGTCGGCTAGTACTTTAAGTGATGGAATGCTTAAATCTGTGGTGTTGGTTTCACGCGCTGCGGCGGCGATTAAGCCTTGGAAAATATCAATTTCGTAGTTGGCATGCACGTGTTGCAATACCGCAGAAATACGCTCCAAACCCATACCTGTATCTACAGATGGTTTTGGTAGTGGATGCATTACACCCGCTTCATCGCGGTTGAATTGCATAAACACGTTGTTCCAAATTTCGATAAAGCGGTCACCGTCTTCATCTGGGCTGCCTGGAGGGCCGCCAAAATGGTGGTCGCCGTGGTCATAAAAAATTTCAGTACATGGACCACATGGGCCAGTGTCACCCATCATCCAGAAGTTGTCAGATGCGTAACGTGCACCTTTGTTGTCGCCAATACGGATAATACGTTCGGCAGGCATGCCAATAGTGTCATGCCAGATGTTGTAGGCTTCATCATCGTCCGCATAGACAGTTACGGTGAGTTTGTCTTTGGGCAGTTTAAAAACTTCTGTGAGCAATTCCCAAGCGTATGCAATCGCATCTTCTTTAAAGTAATCGCCAAAGCTAAAGTTGCCTAACATTTCAAAAAATGTATGGTGGCGCGCTGTGTAGCCTACGTTTTCAAGGTCATTATGTTTGCCGCCGGCACGTACACATTTTTGGCTGCTAGTTGCGCGTGTATATGGGCGTTTGTCAAAACCTAAAAACACATCTTTAAACTGATTCATCCCCGCGTTGGTGAATAGCAGGGTAGGGTCGCCGTGCGGTACCAATGACGAAGACGCCACGATTTGATGGCCTTTGGAGGAAAAATAATCAAGGAAGGCCTGACGGATTTCATTGCTACTAGGTGTGTTGCTTAGTTTGATTGTCATAGTTTCAGTTATTATGTTTTTTGTAGAAACGCATTTAATGCATTTCTACAAGTTATCTTCATCATTGGTGCTATTTAATACTTTTTTAATTACATCAAAACCAAAGCCGCGGCTTTGTAAAAATCGTGCTTGCTTTGCCCAATCTTCGCGGCTTGTTGGACTAGCCTTATATTTTTTGCGGCATATTCCGCGCGCGTTTTCTAGCTCGGTTAGTTTAACTGCCGCCACTGCGTTTGCGATTAAGTCATCTGCCACGCCTTTTTCGCGTAACTCATTGGCGACTTTCGCGCTGCCAAATTTGGTTTTACGCGCATGTACTAACATCTCAGTAAAGCGCGCGTCTGACAACCAACCACGCGTTTTAAAATCATCTAATATTGCTGCAATCTGCTCAGTTGCAGGGTTTTCATCAGTTTCTTCAGCGTAAGGTTTAAGCTTTTGCGCGAGTTCAAAGTATGAATACTCGCGCTTGCCAAGGTAATCTAACGCACGTTGGCGTAAACTTTTAGGCTGAAAGTCGATTTTTGACCTCAATTCAATAGTTTAAGATTGCCGCGCTTCGCTCGCAACGACAGATTTTTTTAATCTTCTTCCGCGCGTACTGCTGGCATGGCTTCTGCAAGCGCTTTCATATTGGCGCGGATTTTTGCGTCAATTTCGTTGGCAATTGCAGGGTGTGCTTTTAAGTAATCGCGTGAGTTATCTTTACCTTGGCCAATTTTTTCGCCATTGTAGCTATACCAAGCGCCTGCTTTTTCTACAAATTTAGCATTCACACCAAGCTCAATAATTTCACCTTCACGCGAGATGCCTTCGCCATACAGAATATCAAACTCAGCTTGTTTAAACGGTGGCGCGACTTTGTTTTTAATCACTTTTACGCGTGTTTCAGAGCCGATGACTTCGTCACCTTTTTTAATCGCGCCAGTGCGGCGAATATCTAAGCGCACAGAAGCATAAAATTTAAGTGCGTTACCGCCAGTGGTCGTTTCTGGGCTACCAAACATCACGCCAATTTTCATACGAATTTGGTTAATGAAAATCACCAAAGTGTTGGTGCGTTTGATGTTGCCAGTAAGCTTACGCAATGCTTGGCTCATTAAACGGGCTTGCAAGCCCATGTGTGAATCGCCCATTTCACCTTCAATTTCAGCGCGTGGCGTTAAAGCAGCCACCGAGTCAATCACCACAATATCTACAGAACCTGAACGTACAAGCATATCTACAATTTCAAGCGCTTGCTCGCCAGTATCAGGTTGAGAAATCAATAAATCTGGCACATTGACGCCTAATTTTGCGGCATATTGCGGGTCTAGCGCGTGCTCGGCATCAATAAAAGCGGCGGTGCCGCCCATTTTTTGCATTTGCGCAATAACAGAAAGCGTAAGCGTTGTTTTACCTGAAGATTCAGGGCCGTAAATCTCTACCACACGACCACGCGGTAAACCACCGATGCCAAGTGCAATATCAAGCCCAAGCGAACCAGTTGAAACTGATTGAATATCTTCGCCAATGCTGCCATCGCCCATGCGCATGATAGAACCTTTGCCAAACTGCTTTTCAATCTGCGCAAGTGCGGCGGCTAGTGCTTTGCTTTTATTGTCATCCATGCTGATTTGCCTTTGTATTTTCAGAAATTTTACTACTTTTATAAGCGTGTAATTATTCCATAAATCAAGGTTTAACGTAAGGTGCTTATTGGTTTATGTTTAGATTAAATTGTTGAGAATAATTAGCTTGGCAAAGCCGTGGTATTAGGCTGTCAACCATAATGAAGTTAGTGCGTTTTTGAAGCAGGGGATAATTTTTTTACAAGGATGAAAACCATGAAAATTTCTATGAAGATTTTAAGTTCAACAGTTGCAGCATTGGCCATTGTTGCCGCATCAGCCTCTAGCGCTTATGCTCGCGATTCATTTAGTTTAGGCATTAATGTGGGTGGCTACGGCTACGCGCCACCGCCTACGGTTTATTACAGCCAGCCCATTTATTATAGCGAACCAGTGTATTACAGACCTGCGCCGCGCGCTTATTACGCTGCGCCAGCGGTGATTTCATTTGGTTACCAAAATTATGGCGGTCACCGTGGATATAATAGCGGATATAACCGCGGACATCACGGCGGCTGGGGACACGAAAATCGTGGGAATAATGGCTGGGGACGCGGTAATGAAGGCCGTGGCGGACATGGTCGTGACCATGGCGACAGGCACTAATTGCACTAAAAAGATTTAGATTTTCAAGTCATTTAATCTGTCAATAAGCCTTGCCAACATAAAGGCCGTGGCTTGTTGACGGATTTCTTGGCGGTTTCCCGCAAATGTTTGAGTCGTCGTTAATGTTGGCATGTTCAATTTCGCCCAAGCAAAACATACCGTGCCGACGGGTTTTTCTGTTGTGCCACCATCGGGCCCAGCGATCCCTGTAATGCTGCCAGCGATTTGCGCATGACTATTTTTAAGCGCATCTGATTTTAAGCAACCTGAAGCCATTTCAGCGGCAACTTCTTCGCTCACCGCACCAAATTTTTCTAGTGTTTGCGGCGATACACCCAGCATTTCAATTTTTGCGGCATTGCTATAGGTCACAAATCCACGGTCAAACCAAGCCGAGCTACCCGCCACGCTAGTCACGGCTTCTGCCACCATGCCGCCCGTGCAAGACTCTGCTAAGGCTAGCATATAACCACGTGCCTTAAGGGCTGCGCCTAGTCCTTCGGCTAACGCTGAGAGATGATCCATGCTTCTAGTGGTAATAGGCAGGCGATAGCAAATATGGCGGCGAGCAAATCGTCAAACATCACACCAAAGCCATTTTTGAGTTTTGCATCAAAATAGCTGATAGGAAATGGCTTCCAAATATCAAATAATCTAAATAACAAAAATGCTGCTGGCCACAATATCCAGTCGAGTGGTGTGAACGCCAGCACCAACATCATTGCGACAATTTCATCCCATACAATGCCGCCGTGGTCGGACACGCCTAGTGCCTTGCCCGTAATATCGCAAATATAAATGCCGATGATAAATAGTGCCGCAATGATAATTAGCTGCGTGCTAAATGAATAATGTGCAATTAACCAAAACAGCGGAAAACCAACCAAAGTGCCAAATGTTCCAGGCGCCTTTGGCGCTAGCCCGCTGCCAAACCCTAGACCAAAAAAGTGAGCAGGGTGGGCGATTAAAAATTTGAAGTTGGGTTGAGTAATCAAAGTGATTTTAATAAAGAATGATGGTGGGAGAAAGTTTACGCAAAATGATCAAAGCCTGGCTTTAAAAGCGTAATTTTATTGTTTTTATAACAGGCCTGCAAGCCAGTATCCATGCGGGTGCTGGCGATGCATGTAATTGGTATGTTCAGTTGCTTACTTAGTAGATTTATCGTTTCACGTTTTGAAGTTGGCGCGGTAAAACATAATTCATAATCATCGCCACCAGCCAAAATAAAAGCCTGAAATTGTGGATTTTCTAAACTGTTTTTTAGTAAATCTATACACGGTATTTTTTCTAAATCCAGCGTTGCGCCTAAGTTTGAGGCTTTTAGAACGTGGCCTAAATCAGCTAATAATCCATCAGAAATATCAATGCAGCTTGTGGCAATGCCTCTGAGAGCCAATCCCAGCGTGGCTCGTGGAGCAGGGCTGTGAAGCGCATGAATGCTGGCTCGCAGAGCATCGTTTTCAAGCTCTATTTTGCCTTGCAAGTGCGCTAAGCCAAGCGCTGCGCTGCCTAGTTTGCCAGACACCCAAATATCATCGCCAAGCTGTGCACCGCTACGTTTAATGGCTTGGCCAATTGGCACTTCACCCATGATTTGCACGCTAATGGTCAGTGGCCCGCGCGTGGTGTCGCCGCCGATTAAATCCACATTAAACGCATCTGCACAGGCAAAAAAGCCGCGTGAAAATTCAGCAAGCCATGGTTCGTTGACTTCAGGCAAAGCAATTGCCAATGTTGCCCATTTAGCATTTGCGCCCATTGCGGCCATGTCCGAAATGTTTACGGCGAGCGATTTCCAGCCTAATTGTTGCGCATCGCAATCCGCAAAAAAGTGAGTGCCCGCTACCAGCATATCTGCCGAAATTGCTAGCTCCATGCCATTTGAAATGGAAATTAAAGCTGCATCATCGCCCACGCCTAAGTTGGTGTGGCGTGTGGGGCGAGTAAAGTGATTTTTAATGAGATTAAATTCTGGCGTCATAAAGTTTGCAAAAATTTAATCAAGCTTTGAGCGCTGTTTCATTACGATAATATAAATAATAAGCGCAATTAAAATACCGGCAATATCTGCTGCCCAGTCGCCCCATGTGGCTTGCCTATACGAAGCAAAAGCTTGTTGCGCAAGCTCCATCGCCCCACCAAATATCGTCAAGCCAATAAAAACAAGGCGTTTTCGTTGCGGCCAAGCAATTAAGGCCATGCATGTTAGTCCCATAAAAACAAAGGCGTGTTCTAATTTATCAACATATTCCACCTTGATGTTCGGCGGCGCTAAGTTAGCAAGCAGCAAATAGGTGACGACCAACATCGCCACCCAAAAAAGTGTGGGCATCGCGCGTAGAATTAGTTGAACTAGTTTATGCATAATTACTTATATAGGGTTTAACGATTTTTAGGTCTGAATGCTTTAACAATGGCTTCGTTGGTCTCAATGTAAGGCATCGGTTTTTCTGGCGTGGCTAATAAATCTAAACAATAAGGCACTGCGGCAAATATGCCATGCACTTGCTGCGCGCCAGTGGCATCTTTTAAGCCTTCTAAAGTTTGCGCAATGGCTTTTGGCTGACCTGGTAAATTGATAATTAAGCATTGTTTGCGGATAACCGCCACTTGGCGCGACAAAATTGCAGTAGGCACAAAGTTTAAACTTATTTGCCGCATTTGCTCACCGAAACCTGGCATGGTTTTGTCTGCCACAGCTAGTGTGGCTTCAGGCGTAACATCGCGCAACGCTGGCCCTGTGCCGCCTGTGGTGAGTATTAAATGGCAGCCTTGTGCATCTACTAAATCTTTTAGCGTGGCTTCAATCTCGTCTTGCTCATCTGCAATGAGGTGCGTTTCAAATTGAATGGGCGTGATAATGGCGCTGTTAAGCCATTCGCGCAGGCTTGGAATACCTTTATCTTCATATACGCCTTGGCTGGCGCGGTCACTAATTGAAACTAAACCAATTTTAATGAATTCTTTTGTCATTCTTGTGTCATTAGTAATGCTTAAGGCGCAATCATAACATTACCCATAATAAAGGACTTTTTATGCCGAAAAATATTTACCAATTAAACCATCAGCCTTCCTTGCAAGTCACGGCGAAAAAGCCAGTAATGACCAGCAGTTTTATGTTATTAAGCTTGCTGGGGTTGGCAGCAGCATTCTTTACTAGCCAAGCGCATTCAGCTGAAAATGCCGCTACACAGGCGAATTTATATGCCGAAAAATATGTGGCACAAAATGGTAGCCAGCTACAATCACTCAGCTCAAGCCCTGAAACTCAATTAGAACGTCGCAAAAATCAAGAAGAAGACAACACGCGTATGCTAGAAAATGGCTATGACATGATGGGTTCGTCTACATTTATCTCTACCAGTGTTGCAGATGACTTAGCACTGCAACATGGCAAAGACTTGAGGGCCGATACAGTGCTGGTATACAACAAAAATACGCCCATTAAAACCAATATTGTAAGATTAGATGGTGATAAAGCAGGTGAAAAAGCCGCTGATGACGCCAACAAAAGCGCGGTACAAACTCCGCAAACCATTCATTACGCTACTTATTGGGCAAAGTTGCCTACACCATTACTCGGCGTGCATATTATTAAGCTGATTCCTGCAACAAGTAATGGCGTTGCGCTGGCTGAAGAGGTGAAAGGCTTAACCATTATTGCCGTTATTAAAGAATCACCCGCCGCACAAGCCCGTATTGTAAAAGGCGATAACTTACTTAAAATAGGTGAGCAAGTGCTAGAAACCCCCGATGATTTATTTGCCGCAGTAAAGCGCTATGCAGGGCAAACAGTGCCAGTTGAGGTGCAGCGCGGTAATGAAGTGGTGAAAACTACGGTGGCGCTAAACGTAAGAAAATAGCTATTTTTCGAGTAAGTATTGATGATGACGCTGTTAAGCTACTCTCTCAGATTGGGGGGTGTTGTTGTCTTTATACAAGCCTTGGCTAGTGCGGTCGCAGATGGAAACTAGGCCGATTTTTACAGAATGGCTACCGCTGTAAAACATTGCCCTTAAAACATCGCATGGTTTAAAAACATGTGAGTAGCAATACTTGCCGCATAGCCCAGCGCAATCACTGGTGTCCATTTTAAATGCCCAAAAAAGGTGTAGCTACCATGCGCTTGCCCCATTAAAGCTACACCAGCAGCTGAGCCGATAGAGAGTAACGAGCCGCCAACGCCTGCCGTTAAAGTGACTAGCATCCATTGCCCAGTAGACATATCGGGCATCATGCTGAGTACGGCAAACATCACGGGAATGTTATCTACCACCGCAGAGATAATGCCAATGGCAATGTTCGCGTTGGTTGCGCCCCAACCGCCATAAATGGTATGTGAAACCAACGTTAAGTAGCCCAAAAAGCCTAAACCGCCCACGCAAATAATGACGCCGTAAAAGAAGAAAAGCGTATCCCACTCCGCACGCGCGACTTTGCTGTAAATGTCGTATGGAATCGGGCTGCCAGCTAAGTGCGTTTGCTCGCCTCTTTTTTTGAGTGTAAATGCGTAAAGTTGCAATAGCGCTAAGCCTGTCATCATGCCTAACACAGGTGGTAAGCCTAATGCGCTGTGTGCCATCACCGCCATGGCAATGGTGACTAAAAATAAAATAATAATCACCAAGCCGCCACGGCGCATAGGCAGTTGATTGCTATTGCCTTTGGGTTTTTCATTAGGCACAGCAAAACTCATGATAATAGCGGGTACTAGCCAATTAACTAATGCGGGTAAAAATAAGCTAAAAAAAGTGCCAAAAGTGACTGCGCCATTACTTGCGATAATATTTTTTTGCCATACCATCAGCGTAGTAATATCACCAAACGGGCTAAATGTACCGCCAGCATTGGCCGCGACTACGAGGTTAATACACGCAAGCAATACGAATTTTCTGTTGCTACCGCCTACAGCTAACACCACTGCGCCCATGAGCAATGCGGTGGTGAGGTTGTCGGCAATGGGGGAAATGAAAAATGCGAGTAAACCAGTTGTCCAAAACAAAGCGCGATAGCCTAAACCTTTACGTATTAACCATGTGCGTAAGGCCTCAAATACATGACGCTCATCCATCGTGTTAATGTAAGTCATGGCGACAAGTAGAAATAAAAGTAATTCGGCGTATTCAAGTAAGTTGTGCCTAAATGCAGCTTCTACCATATGCGGAATATCATGCGATTGATAATACCAAGCAATCAGCGCCCAAATAATGCCTGCGGCTAAAACAACAGGTTTAGATTTACGCAGGTGAATGAACTCTTCTGCCATTACAAATAAATAGGCAATAATAAATATAGCCAAGGATGTGATGCCTACCCAATGGCTTGTGAGGTCAAGTATTGCGCTATGTTCGGCAGAAAAAGCGACTGAAGGTGTGAGTAAAGCCAATAAACCAAACAAAAATTTCATTTAAAAAATCCTAATGCGTTTGGAAACCGAGCTAAACGTTTTGGTCTAGTTCATCCGTAGGCGAGTAAGTTGCATCCGCATTACTATTATCTTGCGAAGCTTGTGTTACTTCACGAAGTAATTTAAAAATCTCACGGCTGCTTTTTGGTGGCTTGCCAGCTGCGAGTTCTTTTTGTGCGTTGCGTACCAAAGTGCGTAGTTGCTGAATATCCGTAAGTGGATAAAGCGCAATATACTCTGCCAATACATTTGCATCTGCAATCATGCGGTCACGCCAGCTTTCTAGGCCGTGAAAATAGGCATTTTCGGCGGTATGTTTGCCATCCCAGCGGGCGAGTTGCTCTAAAATTGGCGCGTTATCGGTTTCACGCATCAATCTGCCTAAATACTGCTTATGCCTGCGCATTGCGCCATTGGCAGTAATTTTTTTAGAATCTAGCACTGCTGTGAGCACGGCCTCGGGCAGGTCTAATTTTAGTAGTTTATCTTTAGGTAGCTCGGTGAGGCGCACCCCTAGGGCTTGCTGTGCGTCAGCCTCGGCCTTAAGTTGCGTTTTGCTGGTGGGCTCTTCTGCATTTAATTTTGAGGCTAAATTCGCGTCAAAACTAAAATCAGTGCCGGAGTTTGTCTTTTTCGGTTTCATACTGCGGTATTATAACAGCCTTAGTTTCGGGCACTTCTAATAATTCAATTTTCGTCACTATGCGTTGTTGTTTGCAAAAAATTATTCCTTACATATCAAATATATGCCGCGTCTTAATTTTTTGCTCTCGCCTAGCCTAGTTTAGAAACTTGAATTATTAGAAGCACCCTTTGAATATTTATTAGTGTATGAAAGATAAATTGTAATGACAGATTCAGATTCAAAATTTAGTTACTCTTTTGATGCAATTAAGCAAATGTCTGAAGACGTGCTTAAAACAGCAAAGGCCAACGGAGCAAGCGCGGCCGAGGCCGAGGTGAGCTTGAGTATTGGGCAGAATGTTTCTGTACGGCTTGGTGAAACTGAGACTATTGAATATAACCGCGATAAAGGCATGTCGGTCACCGTGTATTTTGGGCAGCAAAAAGGCCATGCCAGCACGTCTGATTTAAGCCCACAAGCGCTTAAAGACACGGTTTTAGCAGCATGTAATATTGCCAAATACACCGCAAAAGATGAGTTCTGTGGCTTGGCAGATGCTAATTTAATGGCTAAAACTATTTCAGATTTAGATTTGCATCACCCGTGGAATATTTCGGTAGATGAAGCCATTGAAATTGCTAAAGCGTGTGAAGCGGCGGCTTTGGCGGTAGATACGCGCATTACCAACTCTGAAGGCGCAAGCGTTTCAGCTAGTGAAGGTTATTTTGCATACAGCAATAGCCACGGCTTTACAGGCGGCTACCCAAGCTCGCGGCATGGTGTGAGTTGCTCGGTAATTGCCGAGGCGGGCGATAGCATGCAGCGCGATTATTGGTATAGCACTGCACGTGCAGCGGCGGATTTACAAAACACGGCGGAAATTGGAAAAATCGCAGGTGAGCGCACTATCCGCCGTTTAAATTCGCGCAAAATTAAAACTTGCCAAGCGCCTGTGTTGTTTGAAGCAGCCTTAGCCAGCGGCTTGATTTCATCGCTCATTGGCGCGATTTCTGGCGGCAGTTTATATCGTAAATCTTCATTTTTGTTAGATAGTTTAGGCACGCAAATCGCTAGCCCATTATTGAATATTTTTGAAGAGCCGCACCTTAAAAAAGGCTTAGCAAGCAGCCCGTTTGATAATGAAGGCGTAGCCACAAACGCACGCCAGCTAGTGAAAGATGGTGTATTGCAAGGTTATGTACTGGGCAGTTATTCTGCACGTAAATTGGGCTTGCAGACCACTGGCAACGCGGGCGGAAACCATAATTTAATTGTAAAATCTGGCGAGCATGATTTTGCGGGCATGCTTAAACAAATGAGTACAGGCTTACTAGTAACAGAGTTGTTAGGCCGAGGCTTGAATATGGTCACGGGTGATTATTCACGCGGTGCTGCAGGATTTTGGGTTGAAAATGGCGTAATTATTCACCCAGTAGAAGAAATTACTATCGCCAGCAATATGGCTGATATGCTTAAAGGCATTGTTGCGATTGGTAACGATGTGCTGGTGCAAGGTTCAAAACAAGTAGGCTCTATTTTGCTCGAGCGTATGACAATTGCGGCGGAGTAAATAACACTGACACTCATAAAAAAGCCCGCTATTGCGGGCTTTTTTATGGGTAAATTTACATGCCTTATTTTACTTTTGTCTCAGCATCAATATCTTCAAAGTCATCTTTAATAAATTCTTTTGGTACTAAACCATCTTGCACTTGGCTTGCGCGTCTCTGTAAATAAGCATCACGGGTAAAGGCGTAAGGGTCTAGCGATGCTTCATCTACTAAATCTGTTGCGGTGAGTAGCTCTGTGCGTTTATCTATAATTTGTGCCACACGTAATTGATTGGCTAATCTAATTTCGCCAATGTTTCTTGGGTAAGCAATTGGGTCGGTAGTGAATGAGTCAAATGCTAGGCCAGTGGCGTCACGCAGGCTAGATGGCCCAACTAGCGGCAAAACAATATATGGCCCATTGCCGACACCCCAATGCCCTAAAGTTTGGCCGAAATCTTCTTTGCGCAATGGAATTTTATCCCTGCCCGCTACATCAATAAAGCCAGCAATGCCGAAAGTACTGTTAATCATAAAGCGGCCAGCATCGGTAAACGCGTTGGCGAATTTAAATTGAAGTAAATCGTTTAAAACAGTGGTGATTGAGCCTAAATTGGTGAAAAAGTTGTTAAAGCCAGTACGGATTGGTGAAGGTGTAACTGCTTTGTATGCCTTGGCTACGGGTTTAATCAGAATTTTATCGGTTACATCGTTGAGTTTATAAACACCACGATTTAAGCCTTCAAGTGGGTCTTTATTGCCTTGTGTGGCGCAGCCAGAAAGCATGGCGAATGAAAGCAACCCAATGATAACAATGGTTGTTTTGTAGCTTATTTTATATAAATTTGTAATATTGCCGCGCATTTAAAACCCCGAATGATTATTTTTCAAACGTTATGTATTGTTTTTGTTCTTAAGTACTTTTGCCAAGCAGCTTTACAATTTTTAACGGAAAAACCTAATACAACTTTAACGCAGACTCGGCCTATTGTCTAGCAATATAGTGTTTTGTGATTGCTTAAAATGCCTTTATGATGAGTGTTTTATTGCTTACTCGCAGAGAATATCACATGAAAAATCCTATCAATATTACCGAATTTCTATCGCAGCACATTCAGGGTGAGCATGGCGTTGCGTTAAATGCCATGCTTGGCGATGTGATTAGCGCATGTAAAAAAATAGCGGTGGCGATTGATGCTGGCGCGCTGGCGGGCAATATGGGCAGCTTGGCTAGCGAAAATGTGCAGGGCGAGGTGCAAAAAGCGCTAGATGTGATTAGCAACGATATTTTTGTTGAAGCCGCGCTGCAAAGCGGCTTGGTGGCAGGAATGGTATCTGAAGAAGTAGATGCGCCCGTTGCACTTGCTGAAAAAACCCGCCAACACGGCCAATATTTGCTGATGTTTGATCCGCTTGATGGCTCATCAAATGTGAATGTGAATATTTCAGTTGGCACGATATTTTCTATTTTAAAATCGCCTAATAATCAGCCAGAATTAGCTGACTTTTTGCAGCTAGGCACAGAGCAAATCTGCGCTGGCTATGCTTTGTACGGCACATCTACCATGTTTGTGCTCACCACTGGCAACGGCGTAAATGGTTTTACGCTGGATGTGAAAACCAACGAATTTTACCTCACGCACCCCAATATGCGTATTGCGGCAGAAACACAAGAATTTGCCATCAATATGTCAAATTATCGTTTTTGGAACGAGCCGATTCAGCGCTACATTGATGAGTGCCTGCAAGGTGAAGAAGGCGACCGCAAGAAAGACTTTAACATGCGCTGGGTGGCGTCAATGGTGGCAGAAGTGCACCGCATTTTAGTGCGCGGCGGCGTGTTTATGTACCCAAGTGATAGTAAATCAAAAAGCGGAAAATTGCGCTTAATGTATGAAGCCAACCCCATGAGTTTTATAGTTGAACAAGCTGGCGGTGCCGCCACCACTGGTTTGCAGCGTATTTTAGAAGTTAAACCCAACGGAATACATGCGCGTATACCTGTGATGATGGGCTGTAAAAAAGAAGTGGAGCGGATTGCGGCGTATCATCAAGTTAAGTCAAAGCGGAAATGATTTAGAGTGGGTGCAAAAACTCGCGAGAAAAAAACAATGCCCTGAGAGCCGCTCTGGTGTTGGCTCGCAGGGCATTGATCTTAAGCCTATGTTAAAACTAATTCGCTAGCCTACAAATCTCAATAAACTCATCCGCATCTAATGATGCGCCACCCACCAAGCCGCCATCTACATCAGGCATGGCAAATAACTGTTTTGCATTGTTGGCTTTAATGCTGCCACCGTAAATAATGCGTACATGCGCGGCCGCATCACTATTGCGGCGTGCGATGCGGTTACGAATAAACTCATGCACGGTTTGCGCTTGCTCTGGTGAGGCGGTTTTGCCTGTGCCGACCGCCCAAACGGGTTCGTAGGCAAACACCATATTAACTTGCATGGCTGCAGCAAAATCTTCATCGCTTAGTGTGGCCATGACTGCATCCATTTGGCTGGCGACAATCACTTCGGTTAAGCCCGCTTCATGCTCTGCCAGTGTTTCGCCCACGCACAGCACTGGCGTTAGACCTGCCTTAATGCTGGCATCAAACCTTGCGGCGGCGGTTAGGTTGGTTTCATGAAACAACACACGTCGCTCGGAGTGGCCGAGTAGCACAAATTGGCAACCAAGGTCAGACAGCATATGTGGCGCTACGGCGCCAGTAAACGCGCCTTGCTCATGCTGATTTACGTTTTGTCCGCCCCAAGCCACGTTGGTATTAGTCAGTAGCTCGCGCGCTTGAAATAGGTAAGGGTTTGGCACGCACACTACGTAATCGGCATTTTTTAAATTTTGCAAACCATTGGTAATGCTTTCAAGCAGGGTTTGGTTGCTTTTTAAATCACCGTGCATTTTCCAATTACCCACTACTAATTTACGACGCATAGTTCTTTCCTTAGTATTTATTCTATGGCAAAAAGCTTACCAACTATCTGTCATTGCGAGCGTAGCGTGGCAATCTAAAGAAGTTAAATTGATGTGAGTTAGATTGCCACGCTACGCTCGCAATGACGAGGTGTATTTTTGTAATGTCTTTATTTTACAACTGCTCGCAATTCGCCAGCTTTGTAACGCTCTGCCATGGTTTCGCACGAAATCGGTTTAATGTTGCTGGCATGACCCGCAGAGCCAAATGCCTCGTAACGCGCTTTGCATATGGCTTGCATGGCAATGGTGGCGGCATTTAAAAACTTGCGCGGGTCAAAATCTTTTTTATTTTTATCTAAATATTGCCGCACCGCGCCAGCTGTGGCCATGCGCAAATCGGTATCAATGTTGATTTTACGCACACCGTATTTAATGCCTTCTACAATTTCTTCTACAGGCACGCCGTAGGTTTCGCCCATGTCGCCGCCGTATTCGTTGATGATTTTCAGCCATTCTTGTGGCACGGATGATGAGCCGTGCATGACCAAATGCGTGTTAGGAATCCGTTCGTGAATTTCTTTAATGCGGCTAATTGCCAGCGTTTTACCTGTGGGTGGTTTGGTGAATTTATATGCGCCGTGCGAGGTGCCAATGGCAATCGCCAACGCATCTACGCCTGTTTGGCGCACAAAATCCGCGGCCTCTTCAGGGTCAGTTAGCATTTGCGCATGACTTAATACGCCCACCGCGCCTGAGCCATCTTCTTCACCCGCTAAACCAGTTTCTAGCGAGCCGAGTACGCCAAGTTCGCCTTCAACCGATACGCCAATCGCATGTGCGACTTCAACTATTTTTTTGGTGACATCTACATTATATTGGTAGCTCGATGGTGTTTTGGCGTCCTCCATCAGCGAGCCGTCCATCATTACGCTAGAAAAACCTGAGCGCATGGCTTGAATGCAAACCGAGGGCGATTGGCCGTGATCTTGATGCATGACTACGGGAATATGCGGGTAAGTTTCAATGGCTGCAAGTACTAGATGCCGCAAAAAAGCCTCGCCTGCATATTTTCGCGCGCCCGCAGAGCCTTGCAAAATCACTGGGCTATTGGTTTCATTGGCGGCCAGCATAATGGCGCGCACCTGCTCCATATTGTTCACGTTGAATGCGGCGATGCCGTAATCGTGCTCAGCGGCGTGGTCTAGTAATTGACGTAATGATACGAGTGCCATGATGTATTCTCAAATAATTAAAAAGCTGACGGTTTATTGCAATCCTTGTAAGGCCTTGGTTCACAAGCATTTTAATTGCGCAAGGGTAATGCGCTTATAAATGCTTGTTTTGGGTAAAACGCGTTTAACTCTTAGCACTTGAGTAAAACAGCACAACATTAACAATGTTGCATTGGTGATATTATATATCGAAATTTAAGTCTTGTATAAGACATATTACATATGAATTATTTAAAAGAATTCAATTTTGGTGGATGCGTTTTTATAAAGCGCAAGTGCAAGTGTGCGCTGGCTTGCGTGATCCACAACTGGAAGCGGGTAATCACTGCCAAGCGTTAAATTTAAAGCTTGCAAGCGTAAAGGTGGAATTAGCCAAGGCGCGTGAATTTCTCTATCGTTGCATTGGGCGAGTTCAGGCAGATATTTGCGGATGAATTTACCTTGTGCATCAAAGCGCTCACTTTGGGTAATGGGGTTGAAAATGCGAAACCACGGCTGTGCATCGCAGCCTGTGCTGGCCGCCCATTGCCAGCCGCCGTTATTAGCGCTTAGGTCAAAATCAATGAGTTTTTCGGCAAAATAGCGTTCACCCCAGCGCCAATCTACCAGCAAATCTTTCACTAAAAAGCTCGCAGCCACCATACGCAAACGGTTATGCATAAAGCCTGTTTGGTTGATCTGGCGCATGGCAGCGTCTACCAGTGGATAGCCCGTTTTGCCATCACACCATGCTTGAAATAAGGCTGGGCTATTTGGAAAAGGAAGGCTTTCAAACTCCGCTTTGAAGGCTTTGCCAAAAGCTACTTGCGGGTTGTGATGCAAAATCTGCGCATAAAAATCACGCCAAATCAGCTCGTTAAGCCATGTCTGCGCCCCAATGCTCTGCGAGCCAGTATTGGCGCGGCTTCTGGCGTGCCTTGCTAAATGCCGTATAGAAACCGTGCCAAAGCGCAAATGCACTGAAAGATAAGAAACGCCTTTAATCGCAGGAAAATCTCGTGCATCTTTGTATTTTTCTATACGATTTTCAAAATCTTCAAACAACTGCAAGCCACCATGCATGCCCGTGGGAATCCGCATGTTTGCTAAGTTGGTGCGTACAAAGCCTAAACTTTCAAGGCTGGGCAATTCACTCGACAGTGTTTGCGCTAAATTGTGAATGTACGCATCCACTGGGTAAGGCTGCACATAAAAATCATTCACCGTTTGCAGCCATTTATTTTTATATGGCGTAAACACGCCGTAAGGCTTGCCCGCGAGGTTGAGCACTTCGTCTCTTTCAAAAATTACATGGTCTTTATAATGATGAAATGCAATGTTGTGTTTGGCTAATGTTACGGCTACTTCTGCATCGCGCGCATTGGCATTTGGTTCATAATCATGGTTTGCAAACACCGCATGGATATTGGCTTGCAGGGCAATGGCTGGAATATGCTTGCGTGCACTGCCGTGTAACACTATTAAATCGCCACCTTTGGCTTGTAGCGCAGTTTTGAGTTCACGCACACTTTCCCAAATAAATTCTACACGGCGGTCGGCCTTGTCGCTAAGTTGGTCAAGAATGTCGGTATCAAACACAAATACGCAAAGCACTTGGGTTGAGATTTTAAGCGCGTGGTAGAGCGCCGCATGGTCGTAATCACGTAAATCTCGTCTAAACCAAACTAAAGCGTTTACGTTTGATTTTTGAGGCGCTAAAGGCATGATTACTCGCGGTGATAGGGATGATTGGTAATGACCGAGTGCGCGCGATAAAGTTGCTCGCACAACAAAACGCGCACAAAAGCATGCGGTAAAGTGAGTTTTGATAAACCCCAAAGCCACTCAGATTTTTGCTTCACGCTAGTATGCAAGCCATCAGCACCACCGATAACTAGCGCAACATCGCGACCAGATGCTTGCCAATCTTTAAACTTATCTGCCAGCTGTAGTGTGGTAACTTCTTGCCCGCGCTCATCTAAAGCAATGCAATAATCTTTGCCTATAGCCTCTAAAATTCTTTTGGCTTCAATGAGTTGAATATTTTCTGTATTGTTGCCAGCCGCGCGTTTTTCGGGCTTGATTTCGATAATTTCAACGCTGGCTTCGCGCGGCATGCGCTTGGTGTATTCGGCGCATGCGGTTTCTACCCAACTTGGCATTTTGTGGCCTACGGAGATGATGCGCAGTTTCATTCGCGTAGAGTTGTATTATTCGGCCTTAATGCCCACGGAGATTTTAAGCCTCGCCACTTTCTGATTTGATGTGACCTCTTCGACCTTCAGTCTCGCCCCATAATTGCTCTAAGTTGTAGTAAGCGCGGGTGGTTGGCACCATAATATGCACCACAATATCGCCTAAATCTACCAGTACCCACTCGCCCGCATCTTCACCTTCAGTGCCGCGTATCGGGTAATTTTTTTCTTTAAGTACTGTGCGTACGTTGTCTGCTATCGCTTTAGCTTGGCGGCTTGATGTGGCAGATGCGACTATCATATAGCTGGTCATGGTGGTGAGCTTGCGCACGTCCATCACCGTAATATCGAAACCTTTAATGTCTTCAATAGCATCAACTACTGCGGTTTTCATGGTTTCTAAATAGGCTGCATCACCTTTGGTGGTGTTTGCAGTGCTGGGGTTATCTAATTGTTGTGTCATTTATGCGGCCTGTGCTGGAATTTTATTGCGTTGAGATTGTATGCGGTTTTGTTCATCCACATACACGAGTTGGGGGCTGAAATTCTCAAGTTCAGCTTCAAAATATTGGGCATAACTAGCGATAATCAAAATATCATTAGGCGCTGCTTTATGTGCAGCTGCGCCATTAACAGAAATAATGCCTGAATTACGCTCGCCAAGAATGGCGTAAGTGCTAAAACGCTCGCCATTGGTCACGTTGTAAATGTGAATTTGTTCGTATTCGCAAATATTGGCGGCTTCAAGCAAGGTTTCATCTATAGCGCAACTTCCTTCATAATGAAGCTCGCTGTGCGTCACATGCACGCGGTGCAGCTTAGATTTAAGCATGGTTCTTTGCATTGGAAGATAACTATGGCTAACGTAAAGGTTGGCATTATAATGTAAATAATCAATAAGATGCATTTATAATCATTTACATATGCTTAAATATGCACATGTATTGCTAGGGTTTTGGGGAAAGTTTTTGAGATTAGAGAATCACGTTTGAGTATTGTTAAACCAAGCTATTTTTTTAAAAAAAAGCGCATTGTTTATGTGTGTGCTTTGCTTGTGTGCACTTTTTTTGGTTTTATGCCAAGGTTTGCATATGCACTTTCTACAGGCGCGGTCATTAGCCAAGTGTACGGCGGTGGCGGCAATGCAGGCGCGACCTACAATAGTGATTTTATTGAGCTATTTAACCGCGGTAATTCGTCTGTGAGCTTGGCAGGTTGGTCTGTGCAATACGCAGCGGCTGGCTCTGCCGCTTGGACTGCCGTGCCTTTAACAGGCACTTTGGGGGTAGGGCAGTATTATTTAATTCGGCTAGGTAATGGCGGTGTAGCTGGGGTGGCATTGCCAACGCCTGATGCCTCGTTCATCACTCTCAACATCAATGCCGCAGTGGGTAAAGTTGCGCTGGTCAATACCATCACGCCACTCGTGGTTGTAAATCCTGTAGGTTTGGCGCAAGTGGTGGATTTTATAGGTTACGGCGCAGCAGGCGCTTTTGAAACCGCCGCCGCGCCTGCGCCCAGTAATACTACTAGCGATGTTCGTGTAGGTTTGGGTTGCTATGAAACAGATAACAATTCAGTAGATTTTTTAGTCCGCACACCGCCCTTAGCACGCAATACAGCTAGCGCTCCTAACACCTGTGGTGCTGCGGTGTTGCTTGGCCAATACCGCATGGATGAAGCCACTTGGGCGGTAGGTGTGGGTAGTGTAAAAGATACTAGTGGTAACAATCGGCATGGCGATGTAATTGCAACAACCGCGCCAGTGCCCGCATCTGTAGCACCTGCTCGCACAGGCAACCCTGGCACTTGTGGCTATGGCACGTTTACTACAGCGGTAAATTCAACGGGTAGAGTGAGTATTCCAAACTTACCTGTAAATATCACCATGGGTGCACAAACCAGTGTGAGCTTTTGGATGTATTGGAATGGTGTTTCAGGCACAATGCCGATTGGTTGGCAGTTACATGATTTATGGTATAACGCTGGTGGTTTTGGTTTTAACACGGCAGGGAGTGATGTGTACGGCATTGCCTCACCTAGTTTAGCGAATACGTGGAAGCATGTGACGGCAATTTTTACGAATGGCAGCAGAACTGCAAATAGCCTTTATATTGATGGTATTGCACAGCCATTAAGCGTTTTCTCAGGCAATATCATACCTGCTAATGCTATTGTAGGTACCACACTGCGCGTTGGCGGTTGGGGTAATGATAATGGCTACAAATTCAGCGGCAGAATTGACGAGCTAAAAGTATTTAATGGCGCACTCACGCCAGCCCAAGTAACCAGCTTATATAACGAAACTCACCCTTGCGGCGCATTGTTAAGCTTGCAAAAAACCGTCAATGTGTTGTGCGACCCCGTCAACGGTACGACTGACCCTAAAAATATTCCTGGTGCTGTGGTGCAGTATATTATTACGGCAACTAACTCGGGTAGCGCTTCTGCCATACTCACGCAATTATCCGATCCTGTCGGCGTGTTTGCCACTTTTGATCCAAACTTAATTAATGGCACTGGTGGCGCGACTGGTTGTAATAGCTTAACGGGCACGCCGACATCGGCCATCGGACGTGGTTTTAGCCTAGATGTTATTGGCGACACGCGTGCTGGCGCATACCCTAAATATCTGACTACCACCAATGCTGATGCGGATGGCGCATTGCACAATGCTGGCAATGTGACCGTTAATTACGGCATTGCCATGCCAGTAGAAAGCGGCTATGCGGCAGGTGAAATAAGGCCAAGTGAATCTGCTGTGGTGAAGTTTAATGCGGTAGTAAATTAACTTATGGATGTTTTCATGCCGCTAATATTGAGAGTGAGATTTTCATCCAGCATTCATTTTCAATAAGCGAAAACTTCACACTCACTTCACAACAACGCCTTAATATAAGCAATATTGTACCTAATAAAAGAAAAAATAAAATGACAGACTTAGTCCCTCAAAGTGAAAGTAAAGTTAATGAAAAATGGTTTATTGTCGGCATGGCTTTTTTGCAAGGCATTGCGCTATTACTCATTTGGCTTTGGGTAGATCAATTAGCCAATGCACGACAATATTTCAATGTAATTTTGCCTTTGTATGTGCTGGCGATTAGCTTTCCGCTCAGCATGATGTTATTGGCTAGCCAGCCGCGTAAATTGGCGTTTAGTTTGGTCGGTACCTTTAGCGTGATCGCGGCATTTTGTGCAATGTATATAGGTGATGTGAGCTACATGCATGGCTTGGCGAGTTATAACAGCGACGGCTTTATTTGGCAATTTGGCTTTTGCATGCTAGTGGCGTGGTTTATTGCGGTCACGTTTATTGAGCATTATTGCCAATATCAGCACTGGTTTAATCGCTACGCTTCTTTGTATGATTTTTCTTGGCGCAACGCGGTAAAACTCATCACCGCAGGCATTTTTACAGGGCTGTTTTGGGCGGCATTGCTCATGCTCGCAGGGCTGTTTAAAGTGCTTGGCATCACGTTATTTCAAAAAATTATTGAAGACGTTTACTTTATTTACCCTGCCACTGCCGTGGCGTTTGGCTTGGGCATTTCGCTTTATAGTGCAAAACAAGAGGCCTTATCAGAATTCAAACGCGCTATTTTGCACGTGCTGGGCTGGTTGTTGCCATTAGTGAGTTTAATATTGCTAGCGTTTATCATCACCTTGCCATTTAAAGGCTTAGGCGCGTTGTGGGGTACAGGCTACGCCACCAGCCTAATGCTGGGTTTGCTAGCACTCATGGTATTTTTGCTCAATACTGCGTATCAAGATGGTAAAAGCATTCAATACCCCACATGGCTGCTCAAGCTTGCCAATGTGGGCGTAATGACTATGCCAATTTACGCACTATTGTGCATTTACGCCTTGTATTTGCGCATTGCCCAATACGGCTGGACAGACGACCGTGTGTGGGCGGCAAGCCTCACTTTTATTATTACCATTTACAGCTTAGGTTACGCTTATGCTGCATTTCAATCATTTAAAAGCGACGCTAGTAAAACCAATACCAATTGGATGCAAGCCATTAGGCCCATCAACGTGATGACGGCAATTTTCTTACTTGTGACTATCGGCTTGCTCTATTCACCCATCCTCAGCCCCATGCGCATTGGCGTGCAAAGCCAAATGGCGCGTTTAAATAATGGCAAAGTAGCCGCAGATGTGTTTGATTATTCATATTTACGTTTTAGTGGTGGCAAATATGGCGATACTGCTTTACGCAAACTTTTGGCCGATACCGCAAGCCCGCAAGCCTCAACTATTAAGCCGCTGGTAGAAGCCACATTGAAAATGGATTATCGCTACGCCACAGCGACAGTTAACGCAGCAAATACCATTGCAACGCAAGAAGCCTTGCAAGCGCGCTTCACTGTTTACCCAAAAGGTGCGCAAGTAGATAAATCTTTTTTTGACGCACTATTTTTAGAGTACAAAACGAATAAAATATATTTGCGGTGTTTGCACAATGATATGGCTACTGCGATGAATGATGCTAAGTCACAACCTAATTCCAAAAATTGCCAAGTGCTAGCAATAGACCTTAACCAAGACAAACTAGCTGAAGTGGTAGTATTAAATCAGAATGATGGCATTGTATATAGCAAAGAGGCTGCTGGTTGGCTTAAAACTGGCTGGCATAAAGTCGCCACGATTAACTTAGAATGCTGTGATGAGGTTGCAAAAACTGCCGCACTTGAAGTAGGTAAAATAAGTACAGTAACACCCGCTTGGCAAGATTTAAAAATTGGCGATAAAACCTATCAGGTGAAAAAATTATAGGGCGCAATTGATTGCGCCTATAAACGCTTAAACGTTCACCTCAATATTATCAATCAAACGCGTTTTTCCTGCTTGATTGTTGCTGATTTTAGCCGCGCCAAGCACCACTAAATGGCTATCTTGCGTTTGCGCGGGCTGCAAGGTGAGGGCGGAGCGAATTGAGATGTAATCTACTTCCCAACCCGCTTTGTTTAAATGGTCTGCAGCGCTACTTTCTAGGCTTAAAAAATCTTTATTACCACTTTTTAGCTGATTCACAATGCCCTGCAAGGCGCTATTTAATTGGCTTGCAGAGGCGCGCTGCGCATCAGTTAAATAGCCATTACGTGAGCTCATCGCCAAGTCGCTTGCTTCACGCATGGTTTCGCCAGCAATAATTTCAATGGGTAAATTAAATTGTTTCACCATTTCTTTGATGATAAATAATTGCTGAAAATCTTTTTTGCCAAACACCGCAACGTTAGGTTGAACCATATTAAATAGTTTCATTACCACAGTTGCCACGCCAGCAAAATGCCCAGGACGCGATGCACCACAAAGTTCATTGGCAATAGGTGGCGGTGTAATCGTCATGCTTTGGTTGAGATTTTTACCATCAAAATCAACATACATTTCGGCCACGGTTGGCGCAAATACAATGTCCGTGCCCGCTAGTTTAAGCTTTTCACAATCAGCTTCTAGTGTGCGCGGGTAGCTTGCTAAATCTTCATTGGCACCAAATTGTAATGGATTTACAAAAATGCTCACCACAACTATTGTTGCATGTTGTTTGGCCAGCTCAACTAGGTGAATATGCCCCGCGTGCAAGTTGCCCATAGTAGGCACAAAACCAATGCTGGCTTGGTTGTTGAGGGCGGCGCGTAATTCGGTAACAGTGTGGATTATTTGCATGTGTGCATTTTAGCATTGGCAAATTTGTGGCGTGTAAAAACAATTGTAAAACGAATGAATAAACACATAAAAAGCAGGTATTTTTGACCTAGGTTCATTGACCGCCTCTGCAAGCCTTATTCAGACTGGCTCGTAGAGGCATGAAAATTCCTCGATAGATTTTTTGCTGAATTAGTAGCTATGTTCTGCCGCAGGAAAAGTCTTATTTTTTACCGCTTGCACATAGTTTTCAACTGCTTGTTGCACGCTGTTAGTGTCTTTTAAAAAGTTGCGCACAAAACGTGGTGATTTAAACTCTTCAGGTTTTTTGTTGGCTGAGCCTGTGTAAATGCCGAGTAAATCTTGCACCACCAATACTTGCCCGCTGCAATCAATACCAGCGCCGATGCCGATAGTAGGGACGTTGATACTTTCTGTGATTTTTTTGGCAAGCGCGGCTGGCACCATTTCTAACAACACAAAACTCGCGCCTGCCTCGCTCATGGCTTTGGCATCTTTTAAAATATGTTCGGCAGACTCTTCAGTTTTACCTTGAATTTTATAGCCGCCAAGTTGGTTAACAGATTGCGGCGTAAAACCTAAATGCGCACACACAGGAATGCCGCGCTCAACCAAGTAACGCGCGGTTTCTACGCGTTTATCGCCGCCTTCAAACTTTACAATATGCGCGCCACTTTTAATTAACCAAAGCGCATTTTTGTAGGCCGCTTCGTTATCTTGCTCATAGCTGCCAATGGGCATATCCGCCATAATCACAGTGTTTGGCGCGCCATTTTTCACCATTTTAGTGTGATAGGTCATGTGGTGCATACTTACGTTGAGCGTGTTTTCTGCGCCTTGCAATACCATGCCGAGCGAGTCGCCGACTAGTAGGATATCTACGCCAGCGAGCTCCATCAGTTTGGCAAAAGTTGAATCGTAGCAAGTAAGCATGGCGATTTTTTCGCCAGCGGCTGCTATTTTTTGTAGTTCAGCTAAATTCATTGTTGAAAAATATCTATCAATTTAATCAAAATTTGGATTAAAAAACTCACGCTGGCTAGTGATTTGCAAAATGCGATTTAATAGTAAATCTAGTGCGTCTGGGTTTTTTAAAATATTGAGTTTTGCGTTGTTCACAATAAGCACGGGTGAGGTGTCGTAATTATGAAAAAACTCGCTATAAGCATTGGCTAAACGCTCTAAATATTCACGCGGAATATCTTGCTCATATTGTACATTGCGGTCTTCAATACGCTCTACAAGCGCATCCACAGGCGTTTGCAGGTAGATTACCAAATCTGGCTTTGGCGCTTTTAATTGTAAATGCGTGTAAATTTGGTGGTATAGCGCGTATTCTTCATCATCTAAATTTAGGCGCGCAAAGATAGGGTCTTTTTCTAAAAAAAAGTCAGCAATTACGGGTTTGGCAAACATGTCACGCTGATTTAAATCGGCAATTTGGTTGGCGCGCTGAAATAAAAAGAATAGCTGCGTAGGCAAAGCATAACGCTGAGCATCTTGGTAAAAGCGCGGTAAAAATGGGTTAGACTCAGCTTTTTCAGACAAGTAATCCACGGGAAATTTATCCGCAAGCATTTTTGCCAGAGTGGTTTTTCCGCAGCCAATTGGACCTTCAACGACGATATACGGGTATTTAGTAAAAATGCTCATGCTTTATTTTGTAGCCTATAGTTTTTATATATCTAGCTTTTGGATGCCTAGCGATAACTCAGGCGTAATCAATGTTGCTATTTTGCCATGATTTGGCACATTAAGTTGTGGTGCAATCTCAAATAATGGCAATAAAACAAATCCTCGAGTATGCATGCGCGGGTGTGGTAGCTTGAGTTTGCGGGTATTTTGCACCACATTTTCATACAGCAATAAATCGCAATCTAATACGCGTGGGGCATTGATGTAAGGTCGCTCGCGGCCTGCGGCGTTTTCAATGGTATGTAATGCTTCTAATAATGCTTCGGGTGAAAGTGCTGTTTCAATTTCAGCCACAGCGTTAATGAAATCTGGCACAGCTTGTTCTGTGGCTTGCGGGCAATCAATCGGCGCAGTTTGGTATAAAGAAGATTTTTTTAGCACACACGTTTTTGGTAGTTGCGCCAAAGCTGCAAAAGCTTTTTTCACTTGCAAAACGGGGTCTTCTAAATTGCTACCTAAAGCAATAAAGGCTTGCTTCATCACAACAATTTTACGCGTTTGTAGCGTTGCCAGCATTGGCGCCGCTAGGTTTTTTACGGTTTCTTTTTTTACGCTTTTTAGGCTCGGTGTCAGCTTGTAGCATGGCTACGCGGGCATCGCCATCGGCTTCGGCAAAAGCTGTCCACCATTCGCCTAGCTCCATTGGTAGCTCGCCAGATTCACAACGCAGTAATAAAAAGTCATAGCCCGCGCGGTAGCGCGGGTGCGTGAGTAAGCCAAAAGGGCGCTTGCCAGCGCGTTGCTCAAAGCGTGGCTGCAAGCCCCAAATTTCTTTCATAGTGGCGGTGTAGCGGTTATGAATCGCCAGTTTTTCAGCTTGCGTGGCAATCACTTCGCTCATAGCATTGTGCAGCGCTGGAATCGCATGCTGACCTTCGGCTTTGTACACTTCCCACGCGGCGAGCATTTCATGCCACAACAGGCACGCGAATAAAAAGCTAGGGTTGGCAGATTTTCCTGAAAGAATGCGGTCATCGGTGTTTTGCAAAGCCATCATCACAAAACGCTCCCCCATCGGCTGCTCTAGCACCACGTCTAGCATCGGCAATAAGCCGTGGTGCAAGTGTTGCTCGCGCAGCGCGGCAACAGATTCTATTGCGTGGCCTGATAAAAACAATTTAAGCATTTCATCAAAGAGGCGGCTAGGCGGCACATCTTGCAATAAATCCGCATTTTTGGCGATTGGCGCTTCAGTTTTCGCTTCAATCTTCAAGCCAAGTTTTGCAGATAACCTTACCGCACGCAACATGCGCACAGGGTCTTCTTGGTAGCGGGTGAGTGGGTCTCCTATCATGCGCAAAATGCCTGCTTTAATGTCGGCATAACCATTGTGAAAATCTAGCACCTCTTGCGTAGCAGGGTCGTAATACAGCGCATTTGCAGTAAAGTCGCGGCGCACAGCATCTTCAACAATTGAGCCGAATACGTTGTCACGTAAAATACGGCCTGAGTCATTCACTTTTGCATCTTTACTTGTCTCTAGATGACTGCCGCGAAAGGTTGAAACTTCAATCGTTTCATCGCCAAACAGCACATGCACCAACCTAAACCGCTTGCCAATAATGCGCGAGCGTCTAAAAATTCGGTTCACATCTTCAGGCGTGGCATCGGTGGCCACATCAAAATCTTTAGGTGGATAATCTAACACTAAATCGCGCACAGCACCGCCTACAATATAAGCCGTAAACCCCGCTTTTTGTAAGCCTTCAGTGGTTTTTAGCGCGGCATTGCTGAGTAAATTGCGGTCAATTTTATGAGTTTTGTGCGAGATAACCGCCGCGCCATGATTTTTATCAGCGTGGTTTTTTTGCACAGGTTTTTTAGCGTTTAATGTAGTGCGAGATGGCTGAGATTTCTCTGCATGAGCTGGCTCAGTTTTTTTGCTTTTTGGCGTGAAAATTTTAGCGAATAATTTTTTAATCATAATAAGATTATAACTTAAAACTAAATTGTAGCTTTAACCAAAGGCAGATTAGCACCATCCCAGGCCAACAAAAAGGCTTTAGCTGGAGCAGTGTGGCAATTGCGGGGCTAGGTGCGGTTGCAGGCGCTTCCATCACTAATAAACTTGGCTTAACAGGGTTTGATAGTCAAGGCAAGTTCGGTGCTTCAAGCGGCAGCATTGGCAACGACCTAGGTCGTGCCGCAGTGAATGCAGGCGCCAATGCCTTATCGCAACTAGTGGTGCGCGGTGGTAAAGTCAACTGGCAACAAGTCGCCACTGACACCATCATTAACTTCACGCAAAACCGACTTGAAAATATAGTAGCCGAGCAACGGGCGGCGCTGGGCAATACAACCTCAGTAAAAAGTAACGCCAGCATTAACTTGAATGGCGATACCCGAGGTGCGGGCGTTTACCTCACCGAAGCCCAACAAGCCAGTGTGGGTGCGCAGTGGGATGAAGCGGCTTACACCTTGCCTAATCGTAATGGTTTGAATAGCGGCATGAGCACTGCGGCCGAGCAAGGCGTTACCTTTACGCGAGACCAATTCTCATCAGACGCGGATTATGCTAATTACAATGCACGTAATGGTGGGCTGAATGCAACGATGTTGGGTGTGCCGAAGGATGTGTTACTACCACAGGGGGGCAAAGTTAAAGACCAGATAGACTCAACAAATACCATGAATGGTGTGAACAAAATTCTTACAAGAACACCTATAATGAACGGTGTTGAAAGCCTAGCAGACAACACCTCTTTAGCAAGAACTATAGGGCTGGGTGCGTATGAGTCTGAGAGTCAAACTAAAAAAACATTTATCACAGACAATAGAAACGTTAAAACAGGACGGTACGATACCAGTGCATGGAGTGGAAAATCAATGATGAATCAAGCAGTCAATTCATCAAAAGAAGCCTATAAAAATGCAACTACCTATAACAAAGATAATTTTGCAGACAAAAAACCATGGGAGCTAGATTTTAAATATGAACTTTTCAACAGTGGCGGTCGCCCTACAAATGAGTTTTTTGGTCAGCGGAGTTTTACCGATGGCAGTGGTAATATAGTCGTTTCTGTTGGCAAAAATGGCATTGAAGCTGGCTTTGACATCAACAGAGAATGGGTGTATGAATATATGAATACTGAAGGTGTGTTGGCTGGAATGCCAGTGAAAATTAACGCATCCACAGCTGTGGAATTAAAAGTTGATGGAAAAGTTGGTGCAAAAATCACTAAAAATGGCTTGAAATTTGATGCATATGGACAAGCAGGTGGCGAGGCGTTGGCGCTTAAATTACCTACTGTAATCACTTTCGGTCAATATCCAATCGGTGATTATGTATTTTCACCTCAATTGGCATTGAGTTTTAATGCAGGTGGCGTATCAGCATATGCAGGTGCAGGCTACCAATCTTATAAAACAAAACTGGGTGGAGATTGGATTCTTGGCTTAGGCTTTACCCCAGTGATTGCTGGCGCAACAGCAAAAGCAACTGTTGGCGTGCAACCAAAACAAAAATAATTTGAGGCTCGTTATGAAACCATCGCTTTTACCTTTTCTTTTTCTTACATTGAGTGCATGCAATATGAGTTCTGCAAAAACGATTGAAGACTGTGCCAAAATTTACCATGCAACTGCAAATAATCCATCTATTAACTCACCTCTCAAGTTAGCAAAGTATTTACAAAATAACGGTCAAGGCTGTATGCAATATGATGAATATAATGTGTGGCTAGTAAGTGCCTATCAAGATGCTGGCGAATACGCTATGTCTGTAGATATAGCTCAAAAAGCCTTAGAAAATGCTAATGAGTACAAGCCTAATCTTTTACAGTTTATTGCGGAAGTTGAATTGCGTACAGGCAGTGAAGAAAAAGCGGTAAAAATGGGGGAGGATATTATCCTTCAATATCCAAATTACTCACCGATTCTAGGTTTTTTAGCAGAAATTGCTACAAAAAATCAAGATTTCGAAGCATCATTTAAGTATGGAGAAAAATCATATCAGATAGAAAGAAATGCTAGCTCTTTACTTTGGATGGCTGCGGACTTGCATCAACTTGAACGCCATGAAGAAGCTGTCAATGCGGTCTACAAGGCATTAGAACTAGAACCACAAAGAATTCAGCGAATGGCTGGTATTTTGGAGGGAATAGTCTCTTTGGCAGCTTTGAATCGCAAAGAAGAAGCTACAGAACTAGCAAAACGCCACATTGCAGCTAACCCCAATTGGCGTGAAAACCCTACATTCGTACAAGTCGCTAAGGCATTGGGTGTGGCTGATTAACTGGCGGATTACAACATGAAATCAACCCGTGTAAGGCGTACCCGTTCACGGTACGCCTTATGTTGAATCCCCCCATTCGGCGGACTGCTTCGCAAGTTCGCTCCCCGATAAAATCATTCGAGAGCACGCTCTACAAAACCATCTGTTTTCGCCACATTTAAACGCTTTACAAATGCCACCCGACTAAAACACTCGAGTGCAGGCCTGCGAGCCAATATCCATGCGGGTGCTGGCGGCACTGTTTGAATATTAAAAAAACTTCAACTGAAACACTTTAACCCCTTCTGTCATTCTGACGTAGGTCGGAATCTCGCAACTAGCAAGCAATAACCACGTTAGGCGGGTTTTTGACGTGCTAACCATGTTCATTTTGCCAAAGCACATCACTCACGCCCGCTTGTTTGTTAATGGTGCGGCACATCACAAATAATAAATCCGACAATCTATTTAAGTATTGCAACGAGATTTCGGTCACTTTTTCGTTGCGGTTTAACTCAACCAGTTTGCGTTCAGCACGGCGACACACCGTGCGGGCGAGGTGGCAGTAGGCTGCAGTTTTGGTGCCACCTGGCAAAATAAACTCTTTTAGCGGTGTTAAATCATCATTGAGTGTATCTATCATTTTTTCTAAATTTTCAATACGTGATTGCTTTAAAATCACGTAACCTGGAATGCAAATTTCGCCGCCAACGTTAAATAAATCGTGCTGAATTTGCGTGAGTGGGGCTTGCAGATTTTGCGGCACGGCTTCGGTCATCATCAGGCCAATCACAGAGTTGAGTTCATCCACATCGCCCATCGCTTCTACGCGCAGGCTATCTTTGTTAATGCGGCTACCATCGCCCAAGCCTGTAGTGCCTTGGTCGCCCGTGCGTGTGTAAATTTTACTCAGTCTGTTGCCCATCGTGCTGCCCTTAGCTTTATTCATTTATAATCTGCTTATTGTAACTGATGACGACCTTGCAATGAATGTAAATGCTCCTGATGAAAGCCAAGCTAATAATCGCCCCATTGGTGTGTTTGATTCTGGCGTGGGCGGCATTTCTGTTTTAAAGCACATTCACGCGCTGTTGCCGCACGAGCAATTGCTGTATGTGGCAGATAGCAAATATGCGCCTTACGGCAATAAAACTCCCGCTGAAATCACCGCGCGCTGCTTTGAAATTGCTGATTTTTTAATAGCAAAAGGCGCTAAAGCCTTAGTCGTTGCCTGCAACACCGCCACTGCGGCTGCGATAGATGAGCTACGTGAGAAGTATGCGCTACCAATCATAGGTATGGAACCCGCCGTAAAGCCTGCCGCAGAAGCCAGCAAAAATGGCATTATTGGCGTGCTGGCAACCGTAGGCACGCTTAAAAGCGCACAGTTTGCAGGCCTGTTAGAAAGTTATGGGCGTAATGTAGAAGTGGTCACGCAGGCCTGTGTAGGCTTAGTGGAATGCGTAGAACGGGGCGAACTAGACACAGTAAATACTAAAACGTTAATCAGGCTATACATCACGCCGTTATTGGCTGAGGGCGCAGATACTATTGTGCTGGGCTGCACGCATTATCCGTTTGTGGCAGATGCGATTCGCGAAATTGTTGGTGAGAACATTAGTTTGATTGACACAGGCGCAGCGGTGGCTAAACAGTTAAAACGGCAATTAGCAGAGAGTGAATTACTTAGTAATTTAAATCGGCAAGGTAGCGTAAAGTTTTTTACTAACAGCCCCGCTGAAAATGCAGAAAATGTGATTGAAAACTTGTGGGGTAAAAGCGCAGATGTGACTAACTTATAATCGTATTTGCATAGCCTTGATTTTTGCTTAATCAAGGCTATGCGCTAATTGATTTAACGTCTAGCCACAGTAAATAAGCGCACTAGCTCAAGCTGGTTTCGGTTTGATGCCGTACGGAATTTTGTTCTTAATAATGTTGCAGCAAGGTCAGCATTACCATCTTGGTGTTCCATCAGCACTTCACCCGCACATAAATGAAACTCAGAGTGAGCAACACGTGTAGATTCGTACTCAGCTAAGTGAGAAAACTTATTTTTGCCTTCAGAATATAGCCATTTGCCTAAAGCACATAAATTGTCTTGGCAAACTACCGCAACATCTAAACTCTCAGCGCTTGTGCCATCTAAAGCATTTTGCAATCTAGTTTTCCATGCGGTGTGTGCATCAAGTACTTGTTTTAGATTAAGCCCTGCTAATTCTTCTTCCTCAGGTGCAATTTCTAATTTTACGGTTTCATCACCTGCAACGCTTTTTTTAAACCAATCAAATAATGCCATTTGCAATTCCTATCTATATAGTTAATAGTTTGTTAGTGTTAGTTGTGCTACAAGTGCGTACATGCAAGATATATGCCAAACTAAAGTTGATGCGTCTTAACTTGTTGATTTTATTTTTAAATTTTAAAATAAATGGCTAAGAAAAATAATATTTTTATTGTGTTACCGTGATGAAAACTCATCGTTGGTGATGAATTTTATCGCGAACTAAACATCAATCAATATTGATTAAGCTATTATAGAAGTTTAATTTTATGGCAGATGCTGGTTAACAAAAGTTAACAGCACGCATTGGGCTACAGGATGCTACAGTTTTGTAGGGTGATTAAATATAATTGGTTGTAAAATGTGTTGGCAAAACCAACTGAACGCTGTAATTTATTTTGTATAAATAACGGCGATTTTAGTGATGCCCTACATGCTCACCAGCTTTAAGTTTGTACTTAGTGCCGCAATAAGGGCAAGCCACTTGCCCTGTTTTTACCACATCTAAAAACACGCGTGGGTGCGAAGACCAAAGCGCCACTTCGTCTGTCGGGCAGTGTAGTGGCAGGTCTTTTGCGGTGATTTCCGTGAATTTAATATTAGGTTCTTTTACTTGGGACATTTTATAAAACTCTCATTAGTTCCGTCATTCCCACGAAAGCGGGAGTCCATTCTCTGTTTTTTTAACCCCCAACAGATACGCGCTTTAGCGAGTATCTGTTGAGGGTTATGACGCAAATCATGTTTATGGTTTGACAAGCTCACCATAAACGGTTTATTTTTAAACCAGCGTCAGCCAATGCGCATGTTTTGCTGATTTACCTTTAACTATATCAAAATATAAAGTTTGTAGTTTTTCAGTAATCGGGCCACGGCTACCAGTACCAATGGTGCGGTTATCTAGCTCGCGGATTGGTGTTACTTCTGCTGCTGTGCCTGTGAAAAAGGCTTCATCTGCGGTATACACTTCATCGCGCGTGATGCGTTTTTCAATGACTTCAATGCCTAACTCTTTGGCAAGTGTCACGATTGTGTCACGGGTGATGCCTTCTAGGGCGCTGGTTAAATCTGGCGTGTAGAGTTTGCCTTTACGCACAATGAATACATTTTCGCCTGAGCCTTCTGCTACAAAGCCGTCAACATCTAACAATAATGCTTCTTGATAGCCATCATTCGCGGCTTCTTGGTGCGCTAAAATGCTGTTCATGTAGTTACCATTGGCTTTGGCTTTACACATGGTGATATTTACGTGGTGGCGTGCGAAAGACGATGTTTTTACGCGAATACCTTTAGTAATCGCGTCGTCGCCCATATATGCACCCCAGCTCCAAGCTGCGCAAATTACGTGCGTACTTAGCGTTTTGGCGGCAATACCCATTGCCTCAGCACCGTAAAACGCCATTGGGCGTATGTAAGCTGAATCTAAATTGTTTTCACGCACGGCTGCTTTTTGTGCATCCATAATTTCTTGTTTCGTGAAAGGCATTTTCATTTGCAAAATGTGCGCGCTGTTAAAAAGGCGGTCAGTATGGTCTTGTAAGCGGAAAATTGCTGCGCCTTTGTCTGTTTTGTAGGCGCGTACGCCTTCAAACACGCCCATGCCGTAATGCAATGTGTGGGTTAAAACGTGGGTAGTGGCATCGCGCCAGTTCACCATTTTGCCGTCGTACCAAATTACGCCGTCGCGGTCTGCCATTGAGCTTGGAATTGCCATGTTGCTGCCTTATTAAACAAGTTTAGTAAAAGCATTATTGTAAACTAAAGGGCGTAAAGTTTTGTCGCATGTTAAAATCTAAAGCATATAAATTATGGTTTAAATGAGGTTTTGCAATGCGATATTTACTAATAGCTTTACTAATGTCCGCGCTAGTGGCTTGTAAACCTGCGGCTGAGGCCAATAAACTGGTTGCGCAAGACATTACTGGCGCAGATTTTGGCCAGAGTTTTAACCTAACCGACCACACAGGCAAGCCGCGCACCATGGCGGATTTTAAAGGCAAAGCGGTGGCCTTGTTTTTTGGCTATACGCACTGCCCAGACGTGTGCCCAACCACCATGACCACATTAAAACAAACCATGCAGTTGCTAGGCGCACGTGCCGATGAAGTGCAAGTGCTGTTTGTAACGCTAGACCCCGCACGCGATTCGCAAGAAGTGCTGGCGCAATTTGTACCGTCATTTGACAAGCGCTTTATAGGCTTACGTGGTAGCGAGCAAGAAATTGCTGCAACCGCCGCCGTGTTTAAAATTTACGCCAAAAAAGTAGAAGCACAAGGCAAAGGCGGTTACACTATTGACCATAGCGCAGGCATGTATGTGTTTGATAAAGCAGGAAAAATTAGACTTTATGTGGATTATAGTGAAAAGCCAGCTGAAATTGCGAGTGATATTAAGCAGATACTTTAAAGTAGATTTTTATAAAGGTTCTAGCTACCTACCTTTCGCCCTGAGCTTGCCGAAGGGTTGCACCTGCAACTGATTGATTATAAAAAAGTATGCTTCGACAAACTCAGCACGAATGGGTGGAAATTGTGCAATTAAATACCTTTGCAAAGGTCTTTAAAGGTTTATGTAAGGGCGATTTTTAAATCGCGAAAGTGATTATCCTGCAGCAGCTGTTAAATTGAGCATGAAAAATTCAATGCCCTGCGAGCCCCTATTTATAAGGCTCGCAGGGCATTGCTATTGAGACTATGCATAATTTATTAAAAATGATGCATTTTTAATTGCTATTTAGTTTGCAGGTGGCGGGCCGTAGTTGTTATCGCCAATGTCGCCTACTTTTACGGCTAAATAAATCATGTAGGCAATTGTTGCTATGGTCACAAGCGCACCTAATCCTGCAAATGCATATTTACCGCTTGCCAACGCACCTGCCATTATTACGGCACCCACAATAATACCTATATACCAAGCTAATTGTAGCCAGCCAGTTTTGTTAATGTCGTGCAAACGGCGTGCGCCAACCGCTAACGTTGGTAACAATGTTGCGAGTGAAAAAATGGTAGAAAGCGTTTCGCTAATCAACCCTAACACTATTGAAGCGAGCAAACAAAACAAAAAGAACCACCAAAATTCTGGTCGTGCGGCACGCCCATTAAAATCTACATATTTTTGAAAGCATAGCTTTACTGCGTCTTGAAAGTTCTTTTTTACCGTCCCTTATTAGTTTGAGTGTTTGTGAGTAAGAGTTTAACACGCTGAGAACCCAGCGCAAGCCTTGCTAAATGGCGTGCAGCTTAGGTGACCAAGCTTTAAGTTCTTTTTCCGCTTGTTTGTAATCAGGGTAAATGTTGGCAACGGTTGCCCAGAATTTAGCAGAATGGTTCATTTCTTTTAAGTGCGCCAGCTCGTGGCACACCACATAGTTGATGATGTGCGGCGGTGCTTGCAGCAAGCGCCAGTTGAGCCGAATTTCTTTGCGACTGTTGCAGCTGCCCCAGCGTGATTTGGCGTTTGATAAAGTGAGTGATTTAAAACTCACGCCCAACTTAGCTGAAAAAATTTCTAAGCGCCGCGAAAAGTCTGCCAGCGCTTGCTTTTTGTACCACTGAATTACTTTGTGTGAAACTGCCGTTTGGTCTTCAATGTTTGGCATGGCTAGTTGCAAAACCCCTGTTGTATATTCCACCGCTTTTGAGCGTGCATTATGCTCAAGTGCCAGTGTAATTGGGCTTCCTAGCAGTAGTAGTTGCTCACTATCTTGCCATTGCATGGCGGGTATTTTATGCTGATGCAGCGAGGCTAGTTTTTTGCGTATCCAATCTGCTTTGTGTAAAATAATGTCATCAAGCTGCGATTGTGAAATGCGCCTAGGCGCGTGGATAACCAAGCCATTTTGGGTAATTTTTAAGCCAACTGTGCGGCGTTGGCGGCGTTCTAGTGAGTAGGTAATTATTTCGCCATCGGCGAACTTCAGCAATTGCTCGGCCATTTTAGGGTTGTGTTGGTGAGTTTGGTAACATGAGCATCTCGCTTTCTATCCAATCTTCAACGCGTTTATTCACTTCATCTGGCTTTAAACCCGCCGTTTCAATTGGCTTGCCGATGCTTACAGTGATGGTGCCAGCTTGTTTGATAAACGCATTTTTGCGCCAAAATAAACCTGCATTGTGCGCCACGGGCGAAACAGTAGATTGCGTTTGCGATGCTAGCCAAGCGCCGCCAATATGGTATTTGCCGCGCTCACCAGGGGCAATACGCGTACCTTCAGGAAAAATCACCACCCAAAGCCCACGTGCCAGCCTATCTTTACCATGCTTGACTAGCTTTTTAAGTGCTTCACGACCTGCGCTGCGGTCAATAGGAATCGCCGAAAGTGCTACCCATGCCCAACCTAAAAAAGGAATATATAAAAGTTCACGCTTCATTACCCAAATTTGCGGCGGAAATATCACCTGCAAGGCTATGGTTTCCCATGCGGATTGGTGTTTGCATAAAATTATGGAGGGGTGGTCAGGAATGTTTTCACGCCCGCGCACCTCAAACCCCAAATTGCAGGTGAGTTTCAACCAATGCAAAGCACAGCGCGCCCAGTAGCTTGCCATGCGTGAACGGGTAATGTTGTTGAGTGGGAACATTAAAATGACTAGTAAAGCAAAAATCGGCGTAATAATTAACATGCCGAACATGAATAACAGCGCGCGTAAAAACAACACAATTTTATGCATTAGTTATCTGCCTCAATAATGCGTTGCACCGCTTCAGCTAAATCGGCGCAAATCCACGTGTTTTCGGGCAAGGCTTTATCCGCATTTTTTGCGGCGGCTAAAGTGGCTTCACCCTTGCCTGTACGTACTAAAATTGGCTGGCAACCCGCATTGGCAAAGGCTTGCAAGTCGCGTAGCGCGTCGCCCACCGCTGGCGCACCGCTCAAATCTATGGCAAAACGCTTGCCAATTTCTTCTATCATGCCCGTATCAGGTTTGCGGCAATGGCAATGCTCATCTGCCGCGTGTGGACAATAAAATATTGCATCAATACGCCCACCAACAGCTGATAATTCACGGTGCATTTTGTCGTGAATGCTATTGAGCGTGGCCATGTCAAACAAACCGCGGCTCACGCCAGATTGATTAGTCGCAATCGCCACTCTAAAGCCAGATTGGTTGAGTAAAGCAATCGCATCCAAACTACCCGCAATCGGAATCCACTCGTTAGGTGATTTGATGAAATTAGCGGAATCTTGGTTGATTACGCCGTCGCGGTCTAATATGACGAGTTTCATGCGTTCTCCATTATTTGTAGACCAGCATCATTAAATTGCCCGTCATTCCCGTGTAGACGGGAATCCAGTTCAGCTGGCATGCCACTATGCTAAATAACATCAATAATCTTGGCTGGATTCCCGCCTGCGCGGGAATGACGGAAGAGGTACATAATTTTCAACTCGCGAGTTTAGATAAATCCGCCACGCGGTTCATGGCTTGATGCAAAGTAGCCAATAATCCTAAACGATTTGCTTTTAGATCAGCGTTTTCAGCATTCACCATCACGTTATCAAAGAAAGCATCAACAGGCGCTTTTAAGGCGGCGAGTGATTTAAGTGAGGCTGTGTAGTCGCCACTCTCAAATAGCTTGTCAGCTTCAGGTTTTACTTGGCTCAATGCCGCGTTAAGTGCGATTTCTGCAGGTTCTTGCAGCAAGTTAGTGTTTACTTCAGCTTTTACTTCGCCTTCAACTTTTTTCAAAATATTGCCAACACGCTTGTTAGCGGCAGCTAGGGCGGGGGCTTCTGGCAAGCCAGAAAACACTTCAACGGCATTTAGATATTTAGGAATTTCATATAAGTTTTGTGGATTTAAAGCCAAAACAGCATCAACATTTAGCCCTGCAAAATCTTTATCCTTGAGATAATTGCTTAATCGCTCAACAATAAATAAGTTTAGGTTGGCAATAATTTCATCCCTTACATCGGTATTTAGTTTTGTAAACCAAACATTTAAAAACGCAGTTTCTATTAAATAGTTAAACTGGATTTTTAGGTCATTTTCCATTAGTAAACGGATAATTCCTAGCGCATGACGCCTTAGAGCAAATGGATCTTTATCACCAGTTGGCTTTTCTCCAATTCCAAATAATCCTACTAGAGTTTCAAGTTTGTCGCCAAGTGCAATACTAATTCCCACATTATTACGAGGTAATTCATCGCCAGAAAAGCGCGGTTTGTAGTGGTCTTCAATCGCATAAGCCACATCGTCATCTAAGCCTTCATGTTGCGCATAATAGCGCCCCATAATGCCTTGTAATTCAGGAAATTCGCCAACCATATCTGTGACTAAATCAGTTTTAGATAACTTAGCTGCCAGTTCTGCTTTTTTCCATAATGCTTCACCACCTATCATATTGGCTACCAAAACTGATATGTTCGTCACGCGAAAATTACGCTCGCCTTGACTACCTAATTTATTGTGATAAACCACTTTGCTCAAGCCTTCAATACGACTTTCTAAAGTCTTCTTACGGTCTTGGTCAAAGAAGAATTTAGCATCTGCCAAACGTGGGCGCACTACGCGCTCGTTGCCTTGAATCACCGCACTTGGGTCGGCAGGGCTGATATTTGAAACGATTAAAAATTTGTTCGTTAATTTGCCGCTTGCATCTAACAACGGAAAGTATTTTTGATTCGCCTTCATGGTTAGAATCAAACATTCTTGCGGCACTTGAAGGTAAATTTCTTCAAACTGGCCGAGCAATACATTAGGTCGCTCAACAAGTGCGGTTACTTCATCAAGTAACGCTTCGTCCTCAATTGGTTTCAGATTTTGTTTTGCTGCGGCTGCATTTAATTGGCGCACAATTTCTGCGCGGCGCTCTGCAAAGCTGGCAATGACTGCGCCTTCTGTTTTCAGTTGCTCGGCGTAGGTGTCGGCATTTTTTAGCATAACTGGCGAAACAGCGGCTTCAAATCGGTGGCCTTGCGTAGCATTGCCAGAAGCCAAGCCTAGCGCGGTGATAGGCACAACATCCGCGCCATGCATCGCCACCAAACCATGCGCTGGGCGCACAAAATTCACGCTACTCCAGCCATCGGCTAATTGATAAGTCATCACTTTTGGAATGGGCAGTTTAGCAATCGCCTCATTGAGTGCGGTTTGCAGGCCATCTTTAAGTGCAACGCCTTTTTGCATTACGTCTAAAAATAGCGCCTCATTTTTGCCATCCATTTGTTTGGTAAGCTTAGGCACGCTGGTTTCATCTAACCCCATGCCTTGCAAACGCTTAATGAGCGCGGGAGTGGCGTTGCCGCTAGCATCCAAGCCCACGCTCACAGGCATGAGTTTTTGCGTAGAGGTTTTATTGGGCGCAATGGCGAGAATATTGGTGGCATGCACCGCTAAACGGCGCGGCGATGCGTAAGCAGTAACCACAGAATTTTCAACTACTAAACCTTGCGATTTTAATGTTTCAAATAACACGCTAGAAAATGCCTCGCCGAGCTTGTTTAAAGCCTTTGGCGGCAGTTCTTCTACAAATAATTCTAATAATAAATTTTTCATACTCATGCGGCTGCTTTCTTAGCTAAATCTGTTAATACTTCATCTGCCCAATCTTTTGGCGCCAAGGGGAAGCCTAGTCTAGCGCGGCTATCTAAGTAACTTGCGGCAACGGCACGTGCTAGGTTGCGAATGCGGCCAATGTAGCCTGCGCGTTCGGTCACGCTGATTGCGCCACGGGCATCTAGCAAGTTAAAGGTATGTGCGGCTTTTAGCACTTGTTCGTAAGCGGGTAGGGCAAGCTTGGCTTCAATGAGGTGTAACGCTTGTTTTTCATGTGCAGTAAATGCGGTGAACAGAAAGTCTGAATCTGAATGCTCAAAGTTATAAGCTGACTGCTCTTTTTCATTTTGCAAATACACATCACCGTAGCTTAAACCGTCTGTCCAAGTTAAATCGTAAACGTTATCTACGCCTTGCAAATACATGGCCAAGCGCTCTAAGCCGTAAGTAATTTCACCTGTAATTGGTTTGCAGTTAATGCCGCCTACTTGCTGAAAATAAGTGAATTGCGTGACTTCCATACCGTTTAGCCACACTTCCCAGCCTAGACCCCATGCGCCTAGAGTTGGGTTTTCCCAGTCATCTTCTACAAAACGGATGTCATTCTTTTTGAGGTCAAAACCCAGTGCTTCAAGTGAGCCTAAATAAAGCTCTAAAATATCCGCTGGCGCGGGTTTTAGTACTACTTGAAATTGGTAATAGTGTTGCAAACGGTTAGGGTTTTCACCGTAACGGCCATCTTTTGGACGGCGGCTTGGCTGCACATAAGCGGCTTTCCACGGCTCTGGGCCTAAAGAGCGCAAGAATGTAGCTGTGTGGCTAGTGCCTGCGCCTACTTCCATGTCGTAAGATTGCAGTAACGCGCAACCACGGTCTGACCAATAATTTTGCAGGGTGAGTATGATTTGTTGAAAGGTTAATGCCATGTTTTATCATCTAAAAGCGCGAAAGGTTAGATTTTACTTGGTTTTGCGCCTACTTGCTAAAAATATAAAGAATAACGCCGCAAAACAAATGCTTAAAAATAGCCAATTGCCCCAGCGCACATAAGGCGTGCTACCGCTGTAGCCTTGCGCCTGCACGTTGAGTGTGGTGGTGGTAAAGTGCGGCGCATGCGCTAACACATAGCCGTGCGAGTCTATTATGGCGGTGGCGCCCGTGTTGGTAGCGCGCAAAACGGTGCGACCAGTTTCTAGCGCGCGGGCTTGGCTAAACTGCATGTGCTGGTCTGCTGCGTAAGAAGTGCCATACCAGGCGTCGTTACTAGCATTCACCAGCAAGGTGGCTTGCGGCAACTGGCGGATAATTTCTTCGCCAAATACGTCTTCATAACAAATATTAACGGCAACTTTTTCACCCGCGATATCCATGGGTTGTTGGTGAATGCTACCGCGCGATAAATCGCTAAGCGGCATGTTGAGTAAATCGCTATACACCCAGCCTAACGCAATTTTTAGCGGAATAAATTCGCCAAACGGCACTAAGTGAGATTTACGATAAACTTCTGGCTTAGCCGCGTTAATGCTTAACACGCTGTTGAAGTATTCTCCATTTTCACGTTCAACTACGCCTACTAAAATTGCGCCTTGGTTTTTCTTGACGTGTTGCTGCAAGCGGGTAACCAGCTCATTTGGCAGCTCGCTAGAAAGCACTGGCATGGCGGTTTCTGGCATGATAATTAGCTTGGCATCGCTTGCTTCTGCCATGTCTAAATATTGCTTAAGCGTGCGCATGGCGGTTTCTGGTGCCCATTTAATATCTTGCGAAATATTGCCCTGCAATAACGCCACCGATATTGGCTTACCAGTCGGCGCTGTCCATTCTACCCATTTTAGAACGCTACCTGTCACCCAAATTAGAAAAATTGCGGCAATGCTATTGCGCCGCCAAACGGCAGAAATTGGCTTTTTAGCTAACCAAAAACCAATCAAGCTAGCGATAAAACCCGTAATCATTGAAACGCCATATACGCCGATAATCGGCATGTAGCCAGCAAGGGCACTATAAGGCACTTGGCTGTAGCCTATGGTAAGCCACGGAAAGCCAGTAAAAATCCAGCCTCTAGTCCAATCTGCCAACGCCCACAATACAGGAATCGCTATGAGCCTAATTTGGGGTTTTGAGCCAGAAAATTTGATGCTTAAAAACCCCACCAGCGCAGGAAACAGCGCCATAAACGCACACAGTAAAAAAGTGACCAAGCCCGCAAATAGCATCGGCATATTGCCAAAATCATGCAAGCTAATGTATATCCAATAAATACCTGTGCCGAACAAACCTAAGCCGTAAATAAAGCCAGCAATGGCGGCCTGCTTGGGCGTGTTGCTTTGATGCCAATAATAAAATAGGCCGATGAGCGATAAAATGCTGGCAGGATAAAAATAGAATGGCGCGAAACCAAGCACACAAATTGCGCCTAATGAAAAAAGTTTTAGTGGTAAAAAAAAGGCTTTAATATTAAATTTTTGCATGGGCTAAATTGTAGCTTGATTAAGCAAAGTAAGGGTTCGCCAAATAACAATAATTAACAATCACCACAGCAACTTACATGATGTGGTGATTGACACCCAGCCTAGTTAAGCACTATATTTAACGCCGTAATAAAAGTATGTATTTTAAATGACATATTATTTAAAAATTTTCGGGAGATAATATATGAGCATGGCATCAGAATTTAAAGAGTTTGCCCTTAAAGGCAACGTAATGGATTTAGCCGTTGGTGTGATTATCGGCGGTGCGTTTGGTAAGATTATTGACTCTATGGTGGGCGATATTATTATGCCAATTGTTGGTAAAGTTATTGGTAATGTGGATTTTTCAAATATGTATGTTGCGTTCAGTGGCCAAGCCGCTGGTTTGCCGCTAGTAGAGGCTAAAAAATTAGGCTCTGTGCTTGCTTACGGTAACTTTTTGACTATTGCAATTAACTTTTTGATTTTGGCTTTTGTTATTTTCCAAATGGTTAAATTGATGAATAGAATGAAAAAAGCAGAAGCTGCTGCTGCACCAGCACCTACGCCAGATGACATTGTATTGTTGCGTGAAATTCGTGATGCTTTGAAAAAATAAGCGCTAGATTTTTAGGCAATAAAAAAGGGCTGAAAAGCCCTTTTTTATTGCCTAAAAACTCTCGAGAGAAAATTGATGCCCTGCGAGGCAACGTTAGTGCGGCTTTCAGAGCATTGGTATGGAGTAGGTGCTCTTTTCGACTGTTTTTTTAACTACATTTCATCGGCAGTTTCTGATAATACTTTCACCATAAAGCTATGCAAGCGACGACTATCTGCACGCAATATTTTTATGCGTAAGCCGTTAAATGAAATTTCATCATCACGTTTAGGTAAATGCCCAAATTGATGCACCACCAAGCCACCTACGGTTGAAAACTCTTCATCACTTAATGTAGTGCCAACCGTTTCGTTAAAGTCTGCAACTTCGGTCAGCGCTTTTACGCGATATTGGCCGTCTGCATTTTGAATAATATTGTCTTCATCTTCGTCGTAATCGTATTCATCTTCAATGTCGCCAACAATTTGCTCAAGTACGTCTTCAATTGTCACCATGCCTGCCACGCCACCGTATTCATCCACCACAATAGCAATATGATTACGATTGCTACGAAATTCTTTTAGCAGTACATTTAAACGTTTTGATTCAGGAATAAACACGGCTGGGCGCAACATGTCGCGTACTTCAAAGTCTTCACCCGCATAATAGCGCAGTAAATCTTTAGCAAGCAAAATGCCAATGACATCATTTTTATCGTCTTCAATGACAGGAAAGCGCGAGTGCGCGGTTTCAATCACATGTGGAATAAAGGTTTCTGGGGCGTGGGTGATGTCAATGACATCCATTTGCGAACGAGGAATCATAATATCGCGTACTTGCATCTCGCTCACTTGCAACACGCCTTCTATCATGGCGAGCGAATCTGCATCCATCAGGCTGTTTTCATAAGCCCCGTGTAGCAAGGTGATGAGCTGCTCGCGATCTTCAGGCTCGTGCAGTAAAAAGTGACTTAATCGCTCCAACAAGCTAGGTTTGTTGCTAGGTTTTTCCGACTCGGCAGCCATTAGGCGTCCTATGTAATGAGATAAGGGTTAGCATACCCTAATTTTGTGATAATTGCAGTTTCTAAACCCTCCATTAGTGTAGCTTGCGCTTCAATTTCGTGGTCGTACCCATGTAAATGCAAAATGCCATGCACTGTTAAATGAGCATAATGCGCAACTAGCGGCTTGTGCTGAGCTAAGGCTTCAGAAGCCACTACTGGCGCGCAAATCACAATATCGCCCATTAAATGCGGCTCTTCGGTAATAGGAAAAGTCAGCACATTTGTCGCATAATCTTTACCCCGATACGCTTTATTTAAGGCGCGACCTTCAGCTTCATCCACGATGCGAATCGTTACTTCGGTATCGACCCGAATCGCCGTCAGCGCCCATTTACGAAATAAATTTTTAGGTGGAATATCAGCTTGCTCGCAAGCAATTTGGGTTGTAATGTGCAGTTTTGGCATAGTCAATAGACTAGCGAAAGTCACTTTCAATTACAAGTGCTGTGACAAAATGAAGCGCGGTTTTGGCGTTTAGTTTAAAGTGTTAAATCATTCTTAAGAAAACCTTAAGAATTGGCAGACATACTGCGCCAATCTCAATTTAAGCAGGATTTTTATGCGCGTAATATTGTTGACAATCAAAACTACCGATGCACCACTAGCAATTTTATAGTGCAAAATAACAGGTTAAAATTATGACTCGAACTCAACTACAGGTAGCCATTGCACTTTTTTGGCTATTTCCACTTTTTGCGATTGGCGAAGTAACCATGCCGCACGAGAGTAGCCACATTGATGTATTGAATGTGAACCCAAGCTTGCAATTGCACGATGTGTTAGAAAAAACGGTGGCACGCAGCCCCATGCAGGCGATGATGCAATCACGTGAATATGGCGTGAATGCAAAAAATATAGTGGCAAAATCTATGCTGCCATCATCGCCAGCCATTAGTCTTGGACATCAAAATGACATGCTTGGCAGTGGCCGAGGTGAGCGCGAATGGCAAGCAGATTTAGAAGTACCAATATGGCTGCCGAACCAGCGTAATAATCGCTTAAAAGTGGTGGACGCGACTAAGTCTAACCTGAGTGCAGGCCGCGAAAGCTTGAGGCTGCAAGTGGCTGGTCAGCTACGCGATGCCCTGTGGGATATCGCTATGAATGAAAGCAACTACGCGTTAGCGGTCAATAAACATGGGCTTGCCAGCAAGCTTCAGCATGATGTTGAAAGGCGCTACAAAGCTGGCGAGATGGCCAAAACAGATGCCATGTTAGCCGAGCAAGAAACGTTGCGGGCAGAGAAAGAAAAATTACGTGCTGAGGCAGAGGTGATGCATGCGCGTAACCGCTATATTTTACTCACAGGTTTGCGTGAGATTCCTGCAAGTTATGAAGAAACTCAATCTGCTTTAGAAGATTACAGACAATCCTCTATTTGGGCAGAAGCTGAATCTAAAGTCGGCTTGGCCGAAACAGAGCGCAATTTAGCGCAAATTGAGGGCCGCGAAAACCTGCAAGTATTATTAAATATGCGCAGTACTAAAGGCGCGTTCGATGATATGTCTAACCAAAGTGTGGGCGTAAAAGTGCGTATTCCATTTGGCGGTGAAACACGCGCTGCGCCTATTAAAGCCGCGGCTGAGCTAGGTGTTGGCAACGCGTTAACTGAACGTGAAACGCTTAGAAACGCCATGGATATTATGATGCATGAAGCCGAACATAATTTGAATGTGAGCCGTGCCGAGTTGGTGATTGTGACTAAACAATATGAAATTGCTAAAGAGAGCGCAACACTTGCGCAAAAGGCTTTTCAATTGGGTGAAACAGATTTAGTGAGTTTAATGCGCGTGCAAGCGCAAGCTTATGAAGCCGAACGCGCATTTACTAGCCGCAAAATTCAAGTGCAGTGGGACATTGCCCGCTATAACCAAGCTGTAGGAGTTCTTCCATGATTTACACTGTATTTAAAAATGTACTTAAAGTGGTTTTACCAAGCATTATGCTCTTTTCACTTATCGGCAAAGCGCAAGCGGCAGATGCGGTGATGACCGAGGTTGTTATGACTAAGGCTCAGCAACAAAGCTTGGGGGTGGCAGTGTCGCCCATTGGCAAAAATACGATGCTGAATAGCCGTCGTTTTCCAGCCGAGATTATGGTGCCAGTTGGGCAAGAGCGCGTAGTGAGCGCGCCGCAGTCAGGCTTGCTAGACCAATTGTATGTCGCAGCTGGGCAAGAAGTAAAAAAAGGTCAGTTAATGGCTCATTTAACCAGCCCAGATTTATTAGCCTTACAACGTGATTATTTGCAGGCGCTCACTCAAAAGAAGCTCGCAGCAAAAAATTTAGCGCGAGATGCAGAGTTATTTAAAGACGGCATCATTCCACAGCGCCGCCATTTAGAAACTGAAAGCGCGCATGAAGAAGTCAGCGCTTCATTAGCACAGCGCAAGCAAGCGCTACGTTTGGCTGGCATGAGTGATGGCGCCATTAGTAAAATGAGCCCAACTACAGGCATGAATAGTGGCATTGCCATTACTGCGCCTATTAGCGGCCAAGTACTTGAGCAAATGGTAACAACAGGTCAGCGTGTAGATATGGCCATGCCGCTTTACCGCATTGCTCAATTAAAAACGCTTTGGTTAGAAATTCATGCGCCGCTTGAAGGTTTGCCTTTTGTTAAAATTGGCATGCCAGTGCAAGTACCTAAGCTAAAAGCCAGCGGCAAACTTATTGCGGTAATTCGCAATGTGAATAAGGCAGATCAAACCATGCATTTACGTGCTGAAATTACGCAAGGCACTGAAAAGCTTTCACCTGGGCAAATGGTTGAGGCAGAGATTAGCCTTGGTGCGCAGGCACAACACTTTAGCGTGCCGAAATCAGCATTGGCGCGGCAAGGTGTAGATGCGCTGGTGTTTGTGCAAACTAAAAATGGCTTTCACCCAGTAAAAGTGAAGGTGATTTCTGAGCAAGGCGATGAGGCTGTCGTTGACGCAAGCTTTAAAGGCGATGAACGCATTGCGGTTTCAGGAATCTCGGCTATTAAAGGTACTTGGCTTGGCTTAGGTGGCGAATAATGTTAGCTAAACTAATCCAATTTGCGCTTACACAGCGCTTACTCATGTTGATTGTTACGCTGGGCTTAGCTGTGGCTGGCGCTCTGGCTTACAATTCATTGCCGATTGATGCGTTTCCTGATGTGTCTTCAACACAAGTTAAAATTATCATCAAAGCGCCTGGTATGACGCCAGAAGAAGTTGAGGCTCGTATTACTGCACCCATTGAAGTTGAAATGCTAGGCATTCCAAACCAAGCGGGTTTACGCTCTGTGGCTAAATACGCGGTAACCGATATTACTGTAGATTTTGCCGATGGTACTGATATTTACTGGGCGCGTAGCCAAGTAGCCGAGCGACTCAATGCAGTATGGGGTAATTTACCTAATGATATTTCAGGTGGCATGGCACCACTCACCACGCCGCTGGGCGAAATGTTTATGTTCACGGTAGAAAGCGATACCTTAAGTTTGCAAGAAAAACGTAGCTTGCTAGATTGGGTAATTCGCCCGCAACTCCGCACCGTGCCGGGTGTGGCTGATGTAAATACCTTAGGCGGCTATGTTCGAAGTTTTGAAATTGTGCCAGACAACGCCCGTATGTACGCGCGTGGCGTGGCAATTGATACCTTGCAGCAGGTGCTTGAAAAAAATAATAGCAACGGTGGCGCGGGTAGGTTAAGCGATGGCGAAGATTCATTATTAGTGCGTGCTGAAGGTGGTTTTAAAACGATAGAAGACGTGCAAAATACTATTGTGCGTACTGAGCAAGGCATGTCAGTCAAAATTTCCGATGTAGCAGACGTGCGCGTAGGGTCAATCACTCGCTACGGCGCGGTAACTAGCAACGGCAAAGGTGAAGCGGTTGAAGGCTTAGTGCTAGGCTTGCGCGGCGCTAATGCTCAGCAAGTGGTAGAGGGCGTAAAAGCTAAACTGGCTGAAATTTCGCCTAGCTTACCAAAAGGCGTTACCACTAACGTTTTTTATAACCGCGGCAGTTTAGTAGAGCGCGCCGTGCATACCGTCACCAAAGCTTTAGAAGAAGCCGTGGTGCTAGTGCTTATTTTACTTGTACTGTTCTTAGGTAATTTTAGAGCTGCGTTGACGATTGCTTTTATTTTACCGCTTTCTGCACTATTCACATTTTTGCTCATGCGTTATTTTGGTTTATCTGCCAACTTAATGAGCTTGGGCGGCTTAACCATCGCCATTGGCATGTTGGTAGATGCTGCTGTGGTGGTGGTTGAGAATATTGTTTCGCACCTTGCAGATACTGAAAAATCAGGCTCTCTACCTAGAATGCACATTATTTATCGCGCCGTGCGCGAGGTAAGTGTGCCAGTAACGGCAGGTGTGCTCATTATTATTACCGTGTTTTTACCTTTACTTACCTTGCAAGGGCTTGAAGGCAAGTTATTTACACCAGTTGCGCTGACCATTATGTTTGCGTTGGCGGGTTCGTTGTTTTTATCACTCACAGTGATTCCTGTCATTGCTTCGTTTTTACTCAAAGAAGTGAGCCATGAAGAGCCTTGGCTAGTTAGAAAAGCGCTTGCTGTTTATGCGCCAGTGCTGGAATGGAGCTTAGCGCATGCCAAAATTATTGTCATTGCAGCATTTGTAATGTTGGCGGCAACAGGCGTGGTATACACCCAAATTGGCAAAACTTTTATGCCAACGATGGATGAAGGTGACATCATTATTGGTGTAGAAAAGCTGCCATCTATTAACCTGCAACAAAGCTTAACGACAGATATGAGCCTACAACGCGCCATTTTAAGCCAAGTGCCTGAGGTTAAAGGCGTATATTCTCGCGTGGGTTCAGATGAGCTAGGCTTAGACCCAATGGGTTTAAACCAAACCGATAACTTTTTAATTTTAAAGCCGTCTGAAGAGTGGCGCATGAAAAGCAAAGAGGCGCTAATAGACGAGTTGCGTAAAGTTATGACGACCATGCCAGGTTTGGCTTATAGCTTCACCCAGCCCATTGACATGCGTGTGAATGAGATGATATTAGGCGTGCGTGGAGATTTAGCCATTAAAATATTTGGCACAGATTTAAACATGTTAGATGCGAAAGCTCAGCAAATTGTTAAAATTTTAGAATCAATTAAAGGCAGCCAAGACGTTTACACCCCGCAAAATAGTGGCGTGCAATATCTACAAATTAAAATAGACCGTGTAGCCGCAGGTAGATTGGGTTTGAGCATTACGGAGATTGAATCAATCTTACATGCCCAGCTTGAAGGTAAGCTCATGGGCGTAGTGCAAGAAGGCCAAAGGCGCACACCAGTGCTGATTCGTGGCAGTGCAGATTTGCGCGCTTCACCTTCTGACTTTGGCAATTTAATGCTCACGCTGGCTAACGGCACTAACGTGCCACTTTCTGCCGTTGCTAAAATAGAACGTGCTGAAGGCCCTGTAAAAGTAGATAGAGAGCGCGGCGTACGCATGGTGGTAGTAACCGCTAATATTCGTAATCGCGATTTAGTCAGCTTTGTAGAAGAAACCAAACAACGCATTAACGCTGAGGTTAAACTAGGTGAAGGTTACTCAATTAAACTAGGCGGCCAGTTTGAGAATCAACAACGCGCAGCAGCACGTTTAGCTATTGTAGTGCCTGTGGCAATTGGTTTGATTTTCTTGCTGTTATTTGCGACTTTTGGCTCAATTAAACAAGCTTTGTTAATCTTATCTAACATCCCGTTTGCCATGATAGGCGGCGTGTTTGCATTGTGGATTTCAGGCGAATATCTATCTGTGCCAGCCTCGGTTGGGTTTATTGCGTTGCTTGGTATTGCCGTGCTCAATGGCGTGGTGATGGTCAGTTACTTTAATCTGCTAGAAGCGCAAGGCATGAGCAAGCTCAATATTGTGGTGGAAGGTGCAAAACGTAGATTAAGGCCAGTGCTAATGACAGCCAGCATTGCCGCATTTGGTTTGATTCCGCTATTATTTGCCACAGGGCCTGGCTCTGAAATTCAACGCCCGCTTGCCATTGTGGTGATTGGCGGCTTGGTGAGTTCAACCATGCTCACGCTAGTGCTACTGCCAATTTTTTACCGTAGATTTTTTAAATAGGAGCGGATGATGACGCAAGAAACTACGTTGCAAAACCAAGTGTTGCCTAATACAGTATTGCAAAGCCTAGCACCGCAAGGGCTTTTAATCCTCATTGTGCCGCCAACTTTAGAAGAAATGCTCATTGATGTATTGTTACAGCGCCCAGAAATTTCAGGCTTTACCAGCAGCAAAGTTAGTGGCCACGGCTCCGTGCATAGTGATGGCGCCCAGCTCAGCATAGTAGAGCAAGTCACGGGCAGGCAACAACGCGTACAATTTATGCTGCATGCCAGCATTGCAGACTTACAAAACTTAACAACGGTGATTAAAGCTAAATTTAGAAGCACAGATATTCACTGTATCTTATTACCTATATTACCTTGCTAAAATATTTAAACTAACTCAAGTTTATTTAGTCAATTGAGTGTTTGTATTCATGCAGATGGCTTGATTATTCTGTATATTGCCTCATTAACAAACAGTGAGGCAAAAAATACGCTCACATTCATTTTTTAAGATTTAAAAAGGCACACATGAAAAAATTCTTCACTTTATTAACCATTGCGTTGCTCAGCATGAGTTTATTATCCACCGTGGCAGAGGCTAGGCGCCTTGGCGGCGGTAGCAGCTTTGGTAAAAGCCGTTCTATGCCAGCACCAAGCAGGCAGCAAGCGCAAAAAGCACCCAATGCAGCACCTGCGCCAGCATCAACGGGTAATAAATGGATGGGCCCATTAGCAGGTTTAGCGATTGGTGCGGGCTTGGCAACTATGTTTTCTGGCGGTGGCTTAGGTGGTTTTGGTGGCGGCATGAGCTCAATTTTAACCATGCTAATGCTAGCTGGCGGCGTAATGTTTTTAATTTCAAGATTCAAAAAATCACAACAAAATAACATGGGCTACGCTGGCGGCGCCGCGCCATATAGCCCACCACAACCCGCGCGTGAGCCAAACTTTGGTAGCGGCACTGCAGCAAACACAAGCAACATTCCGCATGATTTTCCTGTAGATAGTTTTTTGCGCAGTGCAAAAGCATCGTTCATACGCCTGCAAGCCGCTAACGACCGCAAAGACCTTAACGATATACGTGAATACACCACGCCAGAAGTCTTTGCCGAAATCAGCATGCAAATGCAAGAACGTGGCAACGCTGAGCAAAAAACTGAAGTAATCGCCATCAATGCAGAGCTACTAGAAGTAGCAACCGAAGCTAATTACACCATAGCCAGCGTGCGCTTTACAGGCCAGTTAAGTGAAAATGGCAGCACACCTGAAAATGTAGATGAAATTTGGCACATTCAAAAAAATCTTCAAACGGCAGATGCCGCATGGCTGCTAGCGGGCATTCAGCAAACGAATGTGCAATAATGAAATTTAGTAAGCTTTAAATTTGCAATTTGGGGTGTTAGCTCAGCTGGTAGAGCAGCGGACTCTTAATCCGTTTGTCGCGAGTTCGACCCTCGCACGCCCTACCAAACAACAAAGCCTAGCCAGTGATGGCTAGGCTTTGTTGTTTAATCAACCGCCGCAAATTTACACATTCAGCTCTAGCTGTTAAGGTTATTCAGGGGTGTACAATACCGCCCATGTCAAATTCCCCCGCTTTACAAACGCTGCACGATATTTTCGGTTATTCCACTTTTAGAGGTGAGCAAGAAGCCGTAGTGGCGCATATTACCGCTGGCGGTGATGCCTTGGTGTTGATGCCGACTGGTGGCGGTAAATCGTTGTGTTATCAGTTGCCAGCTTTGTTGCGTGAGGGCGTGGGGATTGTGGTTTCGCCGCTCATTGCGTTGATGCAAGACCAAGTGGATGCACTTAAGCAACTAGGTGTGCGGGCGGCATTTTTGAATTCTAGCCAACATGCTGATGAGGCGCGTGAAATTACCGCGCAGTTGATGCGTGGGCATTTGCAGATTGTGTATGTGGCGCCTGAACGCTTGTTAATGCCTAGTTTTTTAAGCTTGCTAGACGAAATTGAACAAGGCGCTGGTATTGCGCTTTTTGCGATTGATGAAGCGCATTGCGTGTCGCAATGGGGGCATGATTTTCGGCCAGAATATCGCAAGCTCACGGTGCTGCACGAGCGTTTTCCGCATGTGCCGCGCATTGCCCTCACTGCCACGGCAGATGCGCCTACGCGGGCAGAAATTATTGAGCGTTTGCAGCTTGAAAATGCGCGCCAATTTGTTTCTAGTTTTGACCGTCCCAATATCAAGTACCGCGTTACGCAAAAGGCGAATGCGCGCCAGCAATTAGAAGTATTTTTAGAAAGCGAACACGCCAATGATGCGGGCATTATTTATTGCTTAAGCCGTAAAAAAGTAGAAGAAACCGCTGAGTGGTTAAAGTCGCGCGGTTGGGATGCTTTGCCTTACCACGCGGGGCTGGATGCCAGCGTGCGCAACCAAAACCAGCGCCGATTTTTGCGTGAAGAAGGCGTGATTATGGTCGCCACAGTGGCGTTTGGTATGGGCATTGATAAACCAAACGTGCGCTTTGTGGCACATTTAGATTTACCCAAAAGCATGGAAGGTTATTACCAAGAAACAGGGCGCGCAGGGCGCGATGGCTTGCCAGCTAACGCCTGGATGACATATGGTTTAGGTGATGTAGTAAGCATGCGTAAAATGCTCGATTCTGGCGATGCGCCTGAAGAACGCAAAGCTGTAGAACGACAAAAGCTAGATGCACTACTTGGCTTTTGTGAATCTACAAGCTGCCGCCACCAAACTTTATTGCGCTATTTTGGCGAACAACACGACGGCAATTGTGGGCAATGTGACAATTGCTTAAATCCTGTAGATACTTGGGATGCGACACAAGCCGTGCGTATGGCGTTATCAACCGTGTATCGCACAGGGCAGCGCTTTGGTGTGGTGCATTTAATTGATGTTTTGCTGGGCAAAGCCACTCCGAAAGTCACGCAATTTTCGCATGAAACTTTAAGTACATTTGGCATCGGCAAAGCTATTAGCCAAGCGCAATGGAGCAGCGTTTATCGGCAGTTAGTCGCTGGCGGCTATTTAATCAGCGATATTGAAGCTTATGGCGGTTTAAAGTTAGCCGAATCTGCCAAGCCCGTGCTAAAAGGCGAGAGTGAAGTTTGGCTACGCCGCGATGTTGAAGTGGTCGCTACTCGTAAAGTGAGCAAGGCCGAACGTGGCGCGCGCGCTAAAGAAGGTTATGCTGAAGTGAGTGATGACCCACTTTGGTTGGCGCTAAAAGCAAAACGTATGGAACTCGCCAAAGAGCAAGGCGTGCCGCCGTATGTGATTTTCCATGATAGTACTTTGCTGGAAATTTTAAATCGCAAACCTGAAAGCCTTACCGAAATGAGCCAGATTACAGGCGTTGGCCAAGCTAAATTAGAGCGTTACGGTGATGAGTTTTTAGAAGTGTTGGAAGAATTTGCAAATAGTTAAGACTAGTAGCTGTTCTAATTAAACAACCCTTTAAATTTAAAATAGATGCCCTGCAACCCGCATGGATATTGGCTCGCAGGGCAGGTGTTTTTGGTGTTAATTGGCGCTTTATTTCAACTTAACCTTAAAAGTTTGTGAAATGAGCTTCAACGATTCTGCATCATCCCACTCATGCGAGCCGCGTACTTTTAACAATACTTGACCTTTTGCATCTACCAAAATGGTGAGTGGAATCGTGTTTGCACCCAGCATATTTTCTAAAATCACATCGTGATCAAGGTAGTTGGTAAACGTTAATTTTGATTGCTTAATCGCCATGGCGGCGGCGCTAGCATCATCGTCAGTAGAAATGCCGATGATGTTAAATTGCTTGCCGTTATAGCGTTTAGATAAGCGCTCTAGCGATGCCATTTCTTCACGGCAAGGCCCGCACCAGCTTGCCCAAATGTTGATGATGAGCGGTTTGCCACGGTAGGATGAGAATTTTTTAATGCTTCCTGTAAAGCTATTCATTGGCACATCGCGTAGCGTTCGGCCTACTTCAACTTCGCCAGGTGTTTTGGCAAAAGCACTGCTACCGAGGCTGAATAAGCAGCAAAAAATCAGGGTGGTTAATTTCATTTGTTTAAATATCTATTTTTATACAGCCGAAGTTTTGCCGTAATGTGTTTCTATCATTACGCCTATGTCTTTTAAGAATGGCGTAGGTAATACGCCGCCAGCACAAATAATCACCGCTAAATTGGGGATTTCCACAACTTCTTTATTGGCTAATTCCATGACTACGGTTTCTAAGCGAATTTCTTTAACATTTGATTTCAGTTGAACCGATATTTTACTGTTAGCTTCAGCTTGCGCTAATCTATCACGATTTTTACCTTTTACGCGGCCAAACGCTTCACTACGGTAAGAAAGCGTTACGGTCGTATCAGGCTGCTCAGACAACGCTAATGCGGCTTCTAGCGCGCTATCGCCACCGCCTACCACTAGCACATGTTGGCCTTTATATTGCTCGGCATCTATTAAACGATAAACAACTTTTGGTTGACTTTCTCCTGGCACGTCTAGCGTGCGTGGTGTGCCTTGGCGGCCGATGGCAAGCAATACATTGGCGGTTTGGTAAGTGGCTTTAGAGGTTTTAACTTCATAGCCGTTTTCAGTTTTAACCACACTTTCCATGCGCTCATGGAAGTTCACATTCAGCTCTTGTTCACGTAATACACGTAACCAAAAGCCTAATAGCTCTTCTTTACTGATGTCGAACATTTCTACTCGGCCAATAATAGGTAACGTGACTGGTTGTGTCATGGCTACTTTATTACGTGGATACTTGAAAATAGCACCGCCAAGTGATGATTCTTGCTCAATAGTAATGTACTTAAGTTTTTGTTCTTTAGCGGCTAGTGTGGCAGAAAGCCCCGCTGGGCCTGCGCCAATAATCATGACGTCTAGGTCATTACCCGTATTTTTCTTTGATAAAATTGAATCAATGGCCTGCTTACCTTGCTCTGCCGCCTTGCGAATTAAGCCCATACCACCAAGCTCACCAGCAATAAATATATTATCTACATTGGTTTCAAAGTTAGGGTTAACTAATGGAATATCCATGCCGCGTTTTTCAGTACCAAATACCAGCTGAATGGCATCCACAGGGCAAGCTGTTAAGCAAGCACCATGGCCAATGCAGTGCGTAGGGTCGGTAAGCATGGCTTTACCATTTACAATGCTTAGGGCTTTTTCTGGGCAGGCTTTTACGCAAGCGCCAGAGCCACAGCAGCGACTTAAATCAATAGCAGGGTGTATTGATGCGGGTTCCGTTAAGCCAGCTTCTTTTGCCTCATTCAGGCGCTCATGCCCACGACGATTTTTACGCTTCTGCCGCAAGATATATAGCGTAAGAATGATAAGAAACGGGGCTAAATAGATAAGTAAAGTTGTGGTTTGCATAATTGGTACTATTTTAAGAAGAGATTTACTATGTTTTGCTGTTGTATTTCACTAGTGTATTGCTATAGAGTATTACACAATATACAACTAATGATGATTATTGGTTATAATATGTGTGAAAATTTCACACGTCAAATTTATTCGTAATATTTTTTGGGTAGTTATCCCTAAACTTCTAGTAATACAATACATTAAAGTAATAAATGAAAAGGGAATTACATTGTTAAGTAATATTGCAAAATTGGTAAACCGCTTAGTCATGCTAACGCTATTGGTAGCAGTAGTGTGGTTGGGCTGGAAAGTAGCAAATGGTCAGTATTATAAGCCTGGCATTGGCCTAGGATATAACCTAGGCTTGGCTGGCGGCATAATGATGCTGACATTGCTACTTTATTCATTTCGTAAACATGTTAAGTTTATGCAAGGCTTAGGTAAACTTAAATATTGGTTCCGCATTCATATGATACTTGGAGTGCTTGGGCCAACATTGGTTTTATTTCACACTACATTTCGTTTGGGTTCATTAAATGCAACTGTAGCGTTTTACTGCATGTTATTGGTGGCGGGCAGCGGTTTGATTGGTAAGTTTGTTTATACCCGCATCCATAAAGGCTTGTATGGTAGCCGATCTAACCTGAAAGAGGCGCGTGAAGAATTAGCTGGTAGCACGGGTGAGGTAAAGTCTAAGTTACATTTCTTTCCAAAAGTTGAAAAGAAACTAGAGTATTTTGAGTATCTAGCCTTAGAAAAAAAGCGAGGCTTCTTTGCTGGAATTTGGTTTTTTCTTTCTTTTGACGTACGCCGCATGATGCTTGCATGGCAATGCAAACGGTATATTTACAAAAAACTAGCCCCAGAACGTATGAACGATGTGGCAAAAGAGGCTTCTACATTGGTGAGCCAATATTTAAAACAGATACAAACGGTGGCGCAGTTTAAAAAGTTTGAACAAATCTTTTCAGCTTGGCACGTTTTGCATTTACCATTTATGTACATGATGGTTGCTACTGCTATATTCCACGTTATTTGGGTACACATGTACTAATAAGGTTATTACTAAATGTTACGTTTACTCAGTATCTTTATTTTATCTTTTTTTCTGTCATTGACTGCAGGGGCAGACACACTTGAGTCAGTGATGATGCCTGGCAAGGTCATTCAGGGCCATTTAAAATATGAAGATACTTGCGAAAAGTGCCATAAAAAGTTTGATAAAGAAGGTCAAAATCAGCTGTGTAAAGATTGCCATAAAGACGTAAATAAAGATGTGATGCAAAAGAAAGGCTATCACGGAAAAATTAAAGAATCACGTAATTGCGCTGAATGCCACACCGACCACAAAGGCCGCACTGCTAATATTGCGCCTATCAATGAAAAAACCTTTAAACATGCGCAAACTGATTTTGAGTTAAAAGGGGCGCATGGCGAGGCAAAAACCGAGTGCAAAGACTGCCATAAACCCAAAGCTAAGTATCGTGATGCACCTAGCGCATGTAACGCTTGCCATAAAAAAGACGATAAACACGAGGGTACATTGGGCGTTGATTGTGAAAGTTGCCACAATGAGAAAAACTGGAAAGAAACCAGAGAGAGATTTGATCATAATAAATCAGATTTTGCGCTTGAAGGCAAGCATGCAGACGTGAAGTGTGATGAATGCCATAAATCTAAAAAATATAAAGAAGCGCCAAAAGATTGCTTCTCTTGCCATAAAAAAGATGACAAGCATAAAGGTATTTTAGGCAAGAAATGTGAAGACTGTCACACCGCGAAAGATTGGAAAGCTGATACGTTTGACCATGGTAGAGATACCAAATATCCGCTACGTGGTAAGCACGCCGCAGTGAAGTGCGAAGGTTGCCATAAGCCATCTGCGGCCTCTTTAAAACTACCGACAAGCTGTATTTCTTGCCATAAAAAAGATGATAAGCACGAGGGAACTTTGGGTGATCGCTGTGAGAAATGTCACATTGAAAAGAATTGGTCCACAACACCTGGTTTTGATCATGATAAAACTAAGTTCCCACTGCTAGATAAGCACCAAGATACTAATTGCAAGGCATGTCATAAGGTCAACTTGACAGATAAACTGCCTATAGAGTGTAGTGAGTGTCATAAGAAAGATGACGATGCCAAAGGCCACAAGGGGAACTTTGGTGCTAAATGCGAAAGCTGTCATACGGCCAAAGATTGGAAAAACGCCACTAAGTTTGACCATGACCGCGACACAAAATATAAGCTACGCGATAAGCATGTCACTACAAAATGTGTTGATTGCCATAAAGGTAAACTTTACGGGCAGAATCTTAAAACGGATTGTTATTCTTGCCATAAGAAAGATGACGATGCTAAAGGGCATAAAGGTCGTTATGACCTGAAATGCGAAAGCTGTCACGTTGAAAAAACTTGGAAAACCATGATTTTTGATCATGACCGCGATACCAAATATAGGCTGCTCGATAAGCATAGAACGACTAAGTGTGACGACTGCCACAAGGGTAATTTGTATAAAGATAAGGTGAAAAGCACCTGTATTAGCTGTCACAAAAAAGATGATAAACACAAAGGCCAAGAAGGTGATAAGTGTGAAGATTGTCATAATGCTAAATCTTGGAATGATGCGAAGTTTGATCACAATAAATCGAAATTCCCATTACTCGGCAAGCATTTTAAGGTGGAGTGTAAAAAATGCCACCTGACGCCAGAATATAAAAACGCGAAGTCAGATTGCTATAGTTGCCATATTAAAGACGATGTACACAAGCTTAAGTTAGGCCCAGCGTGTGAAACTTGTCACAACGCACGTGATTGGAAAGTATGGGACTTCGACCACGACAAAAAAACGAAGTTTAAGTTAGATGGCGGCCATAAAGGCATAGGTTGTTATGAGTGCCACAAAACGCCATCTAAAGGTAAAAAGCTCGTTACTTCAGTCACTTGTGGTGAGTGTCATTCGTCCGACGATGTGCATGATGGTAGCTTTGGACGTCAGTGTGAGCGTTGCCATGTTTCTAATAAATGGTCTGAGCTGAAAATGGGTGCTGGGTTTTCTAGGTAACTTTATATGTATAGCTAAACCGTCATTGCGAGCGTAGCGTAGCAATCTGTAAATGTTAGATTGCCGCGCTACGCTGGCAATAACCACGATATTTTTGGGAATGGCCTAGCTTTTAAATGCACGGTTGGGTTAAAAAAGCCTGATTACTCAGACGAGTAATCAGGCTTTTTTTGATTTTTTTGTATTGAGGTTAATCTAAACCAAAACTGGTGATTTAATACATCCAGCCCAGCATTATGCCGCCGCCCCAATCTGTACTTGCATTAGAGTAACCATGGGTAAGGTAGCTTTGTAACTTATAGTGCGCATTAAATTTGTGGCTGATAAAAATAGTTGTTTCACGCAGTGGTTGAGAGGTGCTCATTGTCGCTTGGCGAATGTCGGCCATAAAACCAGCGCTAGTTGCGGGGTTGATTCGATAGGATAAGCCTGCCGAACCAAACCAAACATTATTCAAGTTAATTCCAGTTGGGTCGCCCAATAGCTTGTAGCCAACACCACCAAATAATGTAACCGCTTTATTAAGCGGTTTGTAAGCATCGGCCTCAACAGTGTAATCATTTTTACCTGTGCCCAAACTTTTTGAAGCAGATGCGGTAGAAAATTTAATTTTGCCAGTTAAATCTAATGTAAGTGGATTAGTTTCGCCAAATCTAGCAACCGTTTGTGTTGCCCCAAAAACAATGTCGCCAAGGCCAGATTGCGTAGTGGTGGGGCGATTAGAGCTGCCTAGCACCACGGGCGTGCTGCCGCCTACCACATCGCCAGGCCCAGTAATTTTAACCCAAGGCACGGTGAGTTTTAATGTGGTGTCATCTGTTTCATATTTTGCAATGAAAGGGACGTACGTGATGTTTGTGGATTGTGTTTGGCCGTATTTACCAGAGCTGTAATCCACACCACTGGTTAGGCTAAAGGCGCCTTCAGCGAGTGCTACATTGGATTGTAGCGCTAGAGTGCTTAGAAAAATACCTGCGATTTTTGAGTTTATTTTATTATTCATTGTTTATTTTAGCGTGCATAGCTGAAAGGCTCAAAGCTATTTGTTGTAATTAAACTAATCATGCCTTTCTATTTCTTCAGGTCGTTCTACTTTTTCAAATCTTTCGGGCAGCTCAACTTTATCTATTCTTTCGGGTAGCTCAACCCTCTCAATCTTCTCTACTGTTTCAACTTTCTCAATTCTTTCATGTTTTTCTACTCGCTCAGCTTTATCAGCCTTATCGATTTTTTTAGACTTTTCAACTTCAATCAGTTTATCTGGCGATTCAATTTTTGTTGATTCATGGCTATGATGTTCTTTGGCTACTGCTTTTTCTTCAACGTCGTGTGAATGTTTGCTGTGCACTGATTCCAAGCGTGATTCATGCTGATTTTTACGCTCAGTTTTAAAGTGTCTTAACTCAATTGACTGCGCGGTAGGTTTGCCTTCTTTCACCTGTCCGCGAATGACGACGGCTTTTCCTTGCAAGTGTTTGGCATCATTACCAATGATTTTAGTTGCGCCTGTTACCGTTACTGGCTGCCCTGCAAGTTTTAGGCGACCATTGGTAACGTCGCTTGCCAAGCCTTGTAAGTGGAAAGTTTCAACCTTTTGCAATAGGTCGCTCACTGGCCCTATGGTCATGTCTTTAACGTAGATTGCTTTGCCATTCCAAGCCCCAGTTAAATGCGTGTCGGTATCCATATTTCCTACCGCTTTTGGCAAACCTTCAATTTTAGTGCCACCTAAGTACACGGCGTTGCCACGGCGCGTTAAGTTGCCGACCATGCGTACATTTTTTTGTTGGCTTGTTTGGTCAATACGGCTTGCTACCACGCCGCCATCGGCATTGCGTAAACCACTTACCTCAACCCACTGACCAATTTGTATGCCTTTTAGCTGCGTTGCACTTGCTGCTACCGTTTGACCCATTACTTTCATGCTGTTGCCAGCAATATCTACCGCAGTCACTGGTCCAGTAATTTGATGGTAAGCATGAATCTCATCAGCCACTAATGATTGCTCATTGCCAGTGGCTCTAACAGCAACTACTTGGCCAATAGCCAGTGATTGGCTGCTAATTTGCATACCATTTAAATCTACAGGCGTGTCATTGTAGTAATGTATTTCTAGCCCATTAACGCAAATGCTGCCAAAACCAGTAATGACACCCACAATACCTGTGCCACCAATGCCAGCTTGCGCTTGCATGCCCGTGCCGCCTATGCCCTTTTGCACGTTGCTAATGCCCGTGCCGCCGATACCTGCATCCGTACTAGCTATGTCATTGCCGCTGATACCAGTACCGCCTAAGCCGCCAGAAGATTCTGCGATAATGCCTGTACCGCCAATGCCACGACTTAATGCAATACCAGTGCCACCTATGCCGCCATCGTCACAAGGGTTTGCAATGGCTGTTAACGATAAGCTGGTGAATAGTATTGCTAAGTAAGCACGCATCAAAGTATTCATTTAATCAATTCGAATAGTTTTTCTTCGATAGTATTCATGTGTGAGTTTAGATCCTAAATTTTCTTTCACATGGTAAAAATACAGCGCATAAGTAAAGCGCTCATTAGCATCTATGGTATTTTTACATTCAGCTTGCAACTCAATTGCACGGGCATTAACGGCTTTTAAGGCGACCATACCTTCATGTTCAGCAATTGCTTTTAACTCATTGATGGCTACTAGTGTTAGTCCATCATAATACACACAACGTTCTAACATAGGCGGCGTTAAATTCATTAAATTATGCGCAGTAGCGGCAGCGTGATCATGCATATTTTGTTGAAAAAAGAACAGCTTCTCTTCAAAGCCAACATTTGGCACAAAAGCCTCAGTATTAAGGCAAACACAATCATTTTTATCAATATGTACAACGCCAATTCTTAACCACTCATCAAGTACAGATCTAGCGCGGATATCTTTGCTCACTCTAGCAACTAAGCGCTCAAAAGATATGTTACCACCAATGCTAGCTAGCCTTGAAAGCGGCTTTGGTTTGCCGTTGACATCAATAAAGTCGGCATCGCTTATCCATAGGCCAACTAATTGGCTACCTAAAGTGACGAGTGAAGGTTGGTTTAGAGCGTTATCAGGTTGATCACGTAAGCGGTGTACATCTTTACGGTGCAAACCCGTAAGCAAGCTAATTCTGCTATCAGTTTGTTCACGTTGTGCTAATTTAAAATCTTCTTCTGCCACCTGCACAAAAACAATTTTTAATGTTTCAAGCAACATTTGGTAGTTTATGCCTTGTGCAAGCGCCAACCTGACTAGCGGTTTTAGCACACGTTGCAATGCTGTTAGCATTCTCTGCTTAACAGGATTTTCAGAATTAGTTTCAGCGCTTTCAATCATTTAAGTATTATACAAAAAATAAATTAAAATATGTGGGAATTTTTTACACAAAAAGGTTGACGTGTGAAAATATCACACGTAATATCGCGATTGTGAAATAAAACTTTCATAACTGCGTTTTATAATTGCATCAAATATTTTAAATAGTTAAGGCGATTTAAGTTTTAGTAAGTGCCAAAATTAAAATTAGATATAGAGTATTGATATATAAATAGCATATGTTGATGAAATATTGGCCAATAAAGGCCTCGGGAGATTTAAATGACACTAATGACAGTTAAAAGCTTAGCAGTTTCTACGCAACCAGACCGAGTATCGGCAATGCTGCGTTGGGCGAGCCTATTTATGGCGATATTATTGGTAAGTTTTTCTCTAGGCGTTAGCGAGGCTTCAGCCGCCCAAGGCGGTAAACGCCGTGTTAATTTTGATCACAGTAAAACTGGATTTTTACTTACCGAGGCTCACGCCAAAGCAAACTGTGAAAGCTGCCATACAAATGGCATTTTCAAGGGCACGCCAAAAGCGTGTGCTAGTTGCCATGTGCAAAGTGGTCGTGCTTCAGCATCTGCCAAAGAAACAAAACATATACCAACCAATAAAAGTTGTGACAGTTGTCATAAATCGTCTAGTTGGAAATCTGTAAACTTTAAGCATGATGGTACAGATGGTACTTGTTCTGTTTGCCACAATAATATTAGTGTTGCTGGCAAGCCTGCTAGACATCCTACTACAGCGGCTGCTTGTGATACTTGTCATAAAAAAACTAGCGCTTGGTTGCCTGCTTCAGGTCATGACCATAGTAAGGTTGTTGCGGGTACTTGTAAGTCTTGTCACGGTGTAGATGCTACGGGTATGAACTCTGGTCACATTACCACTAGCCAATCATGCGATACCTGCCATAAAACCACTGGCTGGAAGCCTGTAAAAATGAACCATACAGGCATTGTGAATGGTTGTACGACATGCCATACCAAAAACAAGCCGACCAATCACACAGGGTCACGAGCCACTAACTGTGAAACATGCCATAACACCACCAGCTTCAAAGGTGCGAAGATGAACCACACAGGCATTGTGAATGGTTGTACCAATTGTCACACTAAAGACAAGCCGACCAATCACACAGGGTCACGAGCCACTAACTGTGAAACATGCCATACCACCACCAGCTTCAAAGGTGCGAAGATGAACCACACAGGCATTGTGAATGGTTGTACCAATTGTCACACTAAAGACAAGCCGACCAATCACACAGGGTCACGAGCCACTAACTGTGAAACATGCCATACCACCACCAGCTTCAAAGGTGCGAAGATGAACCACACAGGCATTGTGAATGGTTGTACCAATTGTCACACTAAAGACAAGCCGACCAATCACACGGGTACACGTGCCACTAACTGTGAGAACTGTCATACCACCACCAGCTTCAAAGGTGCGAAGATGAACCACACAGGCATTGTGAATGGTTGTACCAATTGCCACACTAAAGACAAGCCAACTAGCCACACGGGTACACGAGCCACTAACTGTGAGAACTGTCATACCACCACCAGCTTCAAAGGTGCGAAGATGAACCACACAGGCATTGTGAATGGTTGTACCAATTGCCACACTAAAGACAAGCCAACCAATCACACGGGTACACGAGCCACTAACTGTGAAACATGCCATAACACCACCAGCTTCAAAGGTGCGAAGATGAACCACACAGGCATTGTGAATGGTTGTACCAATTGTCACACTAAAGACAAGCCAACCAATCACACGGGTACACGTGCCACTAACTGTGAAACATGCCATACCACCACCAGCTTCAAAGGTGCGAAGATGAACCACACAGGCATTGTGAATGGTTGTACCAATTGTCACACTAAAGACAAGCCAACCAATCACACGGGTACACGTGCCACTAACTGTGAAACATGCCATAACACCACCAGCTTTAGCGGTGCGAAGATGAACCATACAGGCATTGTGAATGGTTGTACCAATTGTCACACTAAAGACAAGCCAACCAATCACACGGGTACACGTGCCACTAACTGTGAAACATGCCATACCACCACCAGCTTTAGCGGTGCGAAGATGAACCACACAGGCATTGTGAATGGTTGTACCAATTGTCACACTAAAGACAAGCCAACCAATCCACACGGGTACACGTGCCACTAACTGTGAAACATGCCATAACACCACCAGCTTTAGCGGTGCGAAGATGAACCACACAGGCATTGAATGGTTGTACCAATTGTCACACTAAAGACAAGCCAACTAGCCACACGGGTACACGTGCCACTAACTGTGAAACATGCCATAACACCACCAGCTTTAGCGGTGCGAAGATGAACCACACAGGCATTGTGAATGGTTGTACCAATTGTCACACTAAAGACAAGCCAACCAATCACACGGGTACACGTGCCACTAACTGTGAAACATGCCATAACACCACCAGCTTTAGCGGTGCGAAGATGAACCACACAGGTATTGTGAATGGTTGTACCAATTGTCACACTAAAGACAAGCCAACCAATCACACGGGTACACGTGCCACTAACTGTGAAACATGCCATAACACCACCAGCTTTAGCGGTGCGAAGATGAACCACACAGGCATTGTGAATGGTTGTACCAATTGTCACACTAAAGACAAGCCAACCAATCACACAGGGTCACGTGCCATTAACTGTGAGAACTGCCATAACACCACCAGCTTTAGCGGTGCGAAGATGAACCATACAGGTATCATCAATGGTTGCGTGTCTTGTCACACCAAAGACAAACCGACAAATCACACAGGCACACGTGCTACAAATTGCGAAAGCTGCCATAACACCACCAGCTTTGGTAATGCTAAGATGAACCACACAGGCATTACCAGCGGTTGTGCAAGTTGCCACACTAAAGACAAGCCGACCAGCCACATTGGCACAAACACTGCCAACTGTGAGAACTGTCATAACACTACCAGCTTTGGTAATGCTAGGATGAACCACACGGGCATTGTTTCTGGCTGTGCAACTTGTCATAACGGCAAGTTTGCAGAAGGTAAAGAAGGTGATCACCCGACAACTGCTGCTGACTGTAGTCAATGTCATAACACAAGAACTTTTGATAAATAACATAATTTAATGCCCCTCGTTGAGTGTTCATGAGGGGCATTAGAGAGTTGTGTATCAAATGCTGTCATTTGACTTTTATCAATTAAATTACTACTATCTGCCTATGTAAAATTAACATCATAGGAATGCTGGAATATATGAAACTATCTAAAAAATTTAGCCTCGTCATAATAATGCTTTGCTCGCTTGTGCCATCATTGGCTTATGCGGAAAAGTTACTTGATAAAGTTGATGTGATTCAAACACAAACTGAGTCTGAAATTCATATTGAATTTTTAACGCAAGTACGTTATATCAGGCACTTTCCTAACAATAAAGAAACTAGCCGTGTTCAAATTTTCTTGGAGTTTCCTCAGCTATCCTCACGTAGTACTCAGCGTGAGTTTTTAAATTCTCCTAGCACAGATACCGTGCCTAGTTTTACGGTCAATTACCCAGACCAAAAAACTAATAGCATTGGCGTGCGGTTCAAAAAGCCAATCAAATTTACCATTACGCCAGATAGCAGTGGCCGAGGCATTGTGATTCACGTGCCAAGTGGCAAAGCTACAGCATCTGTAACGCCAATTGCTGTTGAGCCTTTGCCAAAAGGCGCTGTTGGGGAAGTGCCAGCAAAACCAGCGAGTATGACTGATAATGATTACGCGGCGAAACTTGTTGCTCAGGGTAGACTTGCGAAAGCCGCTGAAGCTGTAGAGTTGTTTAATACGGTGTTAGGTTTGCCAGCAAATACGTCATCTCAAGAAGCGCAAGAACTCATTGGTAATGCAAGAGAAAATCTGGGTGAGTCAGCAAAAGCAAAAGCAGAGTATGAAACCTACCTTAAACTTTACCCGCAAGGTGATGGAGCTGCGCGTGTACGTGGGCGTATAGCAGCTATTGATCGCACAGCTAAGGCTGGAGTAGTAGGCGCTGTTAAAGTTAAAAAACCTACTAGAGAAATTCACGAAAATACAGTGTATGGTAGCTGGGATCAATATTATTATGATGCGCATAGCCATAATTACGACCCTATACCTGCAAACAATAGCCATACACATGATCAATCTCAATTGGTCAGTGCCATCAACTTAACTGCACGTTTCCGCCAAAATGAGTGGGACAATAAAATTGTGTTGAATGATGTTCAAACTATGGATTTTTTGCCTGGAACTACTCACCAAAATAGAAATAGATTAAAAGCAGCATACGTTGAAATCAATAATAAAGAAGTTGATTACATGGCGCGTTTAGGTCGGCAAAATGGTAACTCAGGTGGTGTTTTAGGCCGCTTTGATGGTGCTTTGTTCCGCTATGGTTTTACGCCAAAATATAAACTTAATTTTGTACTAGGTGCGTTAGACGAGTACAGAGTTGATTACCGCCGTCATTTTTACGGCATCAATCTAGATGCTACGCTTAATGACCAGTGGAGTACTAATGTCTACTACATTAACCAAAGCGTTGGTGAGGTAAAAGACCGTGAAGCAGTTGGTACTGAATTACGTTATTTTAAAGATGGAAAATCGGTTTATTCATTACTTGATTACGACACCATGTTTAATAAAGTGAACATTGCGATGGTTCAAGGTAATTGGCTGACAGAGGGTGGTACTAACTACAATATGTTGATAGATCATCGTAAATCACCAATATTGAGCATGATCAATAGCCTGCAAGTATTCGGTGGTGGCACGATTCATCAGGCTTTAATGGCGGGTGCAACTGTACCTGAGTTGCGTAATGATGCACTTGCACTTACGTCTGACTCCGACTTGATATTGTTAGGCGCTACCCGCCAAGTAACGCCGCGCTGGCAGCTAGGTGGTGATGTACAAGTGAGTCGTACTTCAGGTACAGCCGCTGCAGGCGTAGCGGCTTTTAATAGAGCTAAAAAAGCTGTAGAAGATGCGGGTGGAATATTTGACCCAAATTCAGTCACTATTTTAAATGCCTCACTTGCTAGCGGTAATAGCTGGACATATCACGCACAGGCGGTAGGTTCTGACACGATATTTAAAGGTGACACATCGGTGATTAGCTTTAGTTATACTGATGCACCAACCAGCAAATTTCAATCTTTGATTTTAAGTAATGTAATGGTACCGCGTGACAAATGGCGCTTAGATAGTTCAATTAAGCTATTACGTGTGGATATTGACCCTTCAACATTGCAATACATTGTGGCACCTACTATGCGTGCTAGTTATCGCCTACGTGATAAAGCGACTATTGAAGCTGAAATTGGTGTAGAAGTGACTAATATCAATGATCAGGTCAATGGGCATTCCCGTACTTTCCGTGACTTCAGTTTTGTTGGCTACCGTCTGGACATCTAAGCTATGCTATCAGCGCAAGGTTTGGCTTGCTTGCGCGGAGACCGCTTGCTGTTTAAAAATGTAGGGTTTGAGTTAAACGCAGGCGGTTTGTTATATGTGTTAGGTGAGAATGGTAGTGGTAAAAGTAGTTTGTTACGTATGTTGTGCGGCTTGTTGACGCCAGAAGAAGGTACTGTTTTTTGGTTAGGTAAAAAAATTAAGCAAGATTCTGAAAATTACTTGTCTAATTTGAGTTATATCGGGCATTTAAATGGTCTTAAAGATGACCTGACCGCGCTAGAAAATTTGCAAATTGGCGCACGTTTAGCGGGTAATCATGTCAATGATGCAGAGGCTTTAGCCTCACTTACTAAAATTGGCATTGCGCGTTGTGCTAATTTACCAGTGCGAGTGCTTTCACAAGGGCAAAAAAGACGTGTCGCGCTGGCTGTTTTGTGGCTCACCAAAGCTAAGTTGTGGATATTAGATGAACCGTTTGCCGCGTTAGATGTAGCGTCTGTTGATGTGTTGGCGGCAAGATTAGGCGAACACATGACAAACGGTGGAATGACAATTATCACTACGCACCAAGATGTGCTTATTCACGCACAAACTACCCAAACATTAAGGCTTAGCGCATGAATGCTTGGTTGACGGTGTTAAAGCGTGACCTTTTGCTCGCGTTTCGCAGGCGTTCAGATGTTGCAACAACACTGTTTTTCTTTTTGATTGTTTCTAGCCTTTTTCCATTAGGTATAGGTCCAGAGCCAGCAGTGTTAAGTAGTATTGCGCCTGGCGTATTATGGGTGGCGGCATTGTTGGCAGGGATGATTTCACTTACACGGCTATTTGCAGCAGATTTTGCTGATGGTAGCTTAGAGCAAATGTTGTTAGCACCGCAATCCTTGGCGTTATTAGTGACGGCTAAAACGCTGGCGCATTGGCTGGTGTGCGGCTTGCCAGTTGTATTGCTAGCACCGTTAATTGGTTTGCAGTATGCGTTGCCGAATAATGCATTATTGGTATTAGTTTTCTCTTTATTGCTTGGCACGCCTGCATTAAGTTTAATCGGCGCAATTGGCGCAGCGCTTACTTTAGGCGTACGTGGCAGTGGATTATTGGTCGCACTGTTGGTATTACCTTTGTATATACCTGTGCTAATTTTTGGCGCAGGTGCAGTCGCGGCAAGTCAGCATGGTATGAGTGCGCAAGCACATCTTTCATTGTTGGCGGCATGTTCGCTTTTAGCTTTGGTATTGGCGCCTTTAGCCACTGCTGCGGCATTACGAATTTCTGTAGAGTAACTTTATGAGTGTTGGCTTATGAACATCAATTGGTTTAAATATTCTTCCCCACAAACATTTTACCCATTAGCAGGAAAAATGATTCCATGGTTTGCTTGGCTAGCTGCTATTTTGGCTATTGCAGGGCTTTATATAAGTTTCGCTATTGCACCTACTGATTTTCAACAGGGTGAAGCTTATCGCATTATTTTTGTACACGTACCTGCCGCTTGGATGTCTATGGTGATTTACATTGTGATGGCTTGCTGGGCTGGTATTGGCTTAGCCCTGAACGCAAGATTGTCTGCCATGATGGCGCAAGCATTGGCGCCAACGGGTGCAGTATTTACTTTAATTGCGCTAGTCACAGGCTCGCTATGGGGTAAGCCCATGTGGGGCACTTGGTGGGTTTGGGATGCACGTTTGACGTCTGAATTGATTTTATTATTTTTGTATTTAGGGTTTATTGCCTTACAAGCTTCTATTGATGACCCGCGCAAAGCAGACCGCGCAGGCGCTTTATTAGCATTAGTTGGCGCTGTGAATGTGCCGATAATTTATTTCTCAGTAAAGTGGTGGAGTACCTTACATCAAGGTTCAAGTATTAACATGGGCGCAGCGCCAAAAATGGCGGCGACGATGTTATTAGGCATGCTGATTATGGCCTTGGCTTTTTGGATGTACACCATTGCAGTTGCGTTAATGCGCGTACGTTGCATTATGCTTGAGCGCGAACGAAGTGCAGACTGGGTTAAAGAATTGTCACTAAAATCAGCATCACGAGGTAAAGCATAATGCAATGGGCTAGTTGGGCAGCATTTTTCAATATGGGCGGCTACGCATTTTATGTGTGGTTTTCTTTTGGGCTTACGGCACTTTGTGTGGTGTGGGAAGTCATAGCACTACGCAAACGTAATGCGGCCGCATTGCGGTTATCTAAATTATTGGCACAAGAATAACTTTATAAAGAAACTATTATGGCACTTAAAGCGCGACATAAACGATTTGTATTGATAGGCATAGGCTTGGCTTTAATTGGCTTAGCGGCTATGCTTATTTTGAATGCTTTTCAAAGTAATATGGTGTTTTTTTACACCCCAACTCAGGTTGAAAAAGGTGAAGTGCCAAAAGACACTGGCTTTCGTATTGGTGGGTTAGTCTTAGAAAATAGCTTAAAGCGCCAAGATGATGGATTAACTGTGCATTTTGTTATTACTGATACCGCCAAAACTGTACCCGTGATTTATAAAGGTGTGTTGCCAGATTTATTTAAAGAAGGCAAAGGCGTAGTTGCACAAGGTAAAGTGGGCGCCGATGGCATATTTATGGCCAGTGAAGTGCTTGCCAAGCATGATGAAAACTACATGCCGCCAGAAGCAGCAGAAGCACTAAAGCGAGCAAAAGAGCAGGGCAAAACTTTGGTAATGCCTACAACATAATTAGACGTTAAGTTAGCTAAAAACTAGTAACTTAAACCTCAAATAAATAACTCAGAATAAATATTAAAAGGAAATTAACGTGATTCCTGAAATTGGTCATTTTTCTCTCATACTCGCCTTACTTGTAGCGCTGTCGCTAGGTTTTCTCCCCATTATAGGTGCCGCGCGCGGCAACGCGGTGTGGATGGGCTTAGCCAGACCACTAGCACGTACGCAATTTTTGTTGATAGGTTTTTCTTTTCTTTGCTTAGGGTATGCCTTTGCCACCATGGATTATTCGGTGACATACGTGGCGGCCAACTCAAACTCCAAGTTACCAATACAATTTAGAATTGCAGCGGTTTGGGGCGGGCATGAAGGTTCGTTATTATTGTGGGCGTTAATATTGAGTGTGTGGACAGTTGCCGTAAGTATGTTTTCAAAGCACCTGCCAGATGACATGCGCGCGCGTATTCTGGGCGTCATGGGCTTAATTAGTGTAGGCTTTTTGTTGTTTATGTTGATGGTTTCAAATCCTTTTGAACGTTTAATTCCAGCGGCAATGGACGGCCGCGATTTAAACCCTTTATTGCAAGACCCTGGCATGATATTTCATCCGCCTATGCTTTATATGGGCTATGTTGGCTTCTCTGTGGCGTTTTCATTTGCGATTGCGGCATTGCTTGGTGGTCACTTGGATGCCGCTTGGGCGCGCTGGTCACGCCCTTGGACAACAGCCGCGTGGGTTTTTCTAACTATTGGCATTATGGCTGGCAGTAATTGGGCTTATTACGAATTAGGCTGGGGCGGTTGGTGGTTTTGGGATGCGGTAGAAAATGCCTCATTTATGCCGTGGCTAGTAGGCACGGCGCTAATTCACTCGTTAGCCGTGACTGAAAAGCGCGGCAGCTTTAAAGCTTGGACAGTTTTGCTGGCTATTTGCGCATTCTCATTGAGCTTGCTCGGTACGTTTTTGGTACGTTCAGGCGTGTTGACTTCAGTGCATGCTTTTGCAACCGATCCACGTCGTGGCGTATTTATTCTCGCGTTTTTAGTGATTGTAATTGGTGGTTCGTTACTGCTATTTGCGTGGCGCGCACCTACAGTGGGGCGAGGCGGCAAGTTTGACGTGGTTTCGCGTGAAAGTTTCTTGCTGGCCAATAATGTATTGCTAGCGGTAGCAGCAATCTCTGTGCTACTAGGAACGCTTTACCCATTATTTATAGATGCGTTAGGTTACGGCAAAATTTCAGTTGGGCCTCCATATTTTGATACGGTGTTTGCGCCTTTGATGACACCAGCACTATTTTTGATGGGCATCGGCCCAATCGTAAGATGGAAGAATGCATCATTGCCAGAATTGGCCATGCGTTTACGTTGGGCATTTGGTGTGAGCCTTGCCACTGCCATTATTTTGCCATTATTACTAGGTAATTTAACGCCAATGATAGGCTTAGGCTTGTTCTTAGCTTTTTGGATTATCGCCACTACAGTGAATATGGTGTATTTACGTTTACGTGGGCAGGATCAGCCATTATTCACACGTGTTAAGGCTATTCCGCGCGCTTGGTGGGGCATGGTGATTGCGCATTTAGGTATTGCGATATTTACACTTGGGGTGACTATTGTAAAAGGCTTTGAGTCTGAAATTGCTGTGCGTATGGCGCCAGGCGATGTGGCACATTTAGCAGGCTATGATTTCACCTTTAACGGCGTAAAAGAAATTCAAGGGCCAAACTATACTGCCAGCCGTGGCGAGATTCGCGTGAGTAAAAACGGTGTTGAACGCACTGTGCTAGCATCTGAGAAAAGGCTCTACACTGTGACCAATATGCCGATGACTGAGGCTGGCATTAGTCCTGCGCTTATTCATGATTTATATGCCTCGCTTGGTGAGCCGCTAGTTGACGGTGCATGGAGTGTACGTATTTACCATAAGCCAATGGTAGAGTGGATATGGTTCGGTTGTCTAATGATGGCATTTGGTGGCATGTTAGCTTTATCTGATAGGCGCTATCGCATCAAAAAACGCGCTAAAAATCTGGCTGAAATGAGTGAGAAGGAAGTGCTTGCATGAAGCGTGCTTTAATCCCTTTAGCCCTATTTTTAGTGGTTGCTGGTTTTCTTTTTAGAGGGTTATATCTTGACCCGCGTGAAGTACCTTCGCCTTTAGTAGGGAAACCTGCGCCGCAATTTAGCTTGCCGCGCTTAGATGACCCTACAAAAACAATTTCACCAAAAGAAATGCTAGGCAAAGTTTGGTTGCTTAATACGTGGGCATCTTGGTGTCCAGCTTGTAAAGATGAGCATCCGCTTTTAGTTGAATTATCTAAAAGCGGTTTTGTGCCTATTATTGGCTTAGACTACAAAGATACCAATCCAGAAGCGCAACAATGGCTTGTTGAGGCGGGTAATCCGTATGTCGCTAATGCGGTAGATGCAGATGGCCGTGTAGGCATTGATTATGGCGTGTACGGGGTGCCAGAAACTTATCTGATAGATAAAAAAGGCGTGATTGCCTATAAACAGATTGGGCCGATTACCATTGAAGCATTGCGAGACAAAATTATTCCATTAGTTAAAAAGTTGCAAACACAATGAAACTAAATCAATTTGTAAAGTTATTAGTTGTTTTCTGTTTGACGTACACAGCAAGCACTTGGGCGGCACAAGAGGCACGCCCAATGCAAGACAACGCTGCTGTTGAAGCACAAGTGCAGCGCTTATCTACGGAGCTACGCTGTTTAGTTTGCCAAAACCAAACCTTAGCGGATTCTCATGCCGAACTAGCAGAGGATTTAAAGCAAGAGATTCGTGAAATGGCCGCAAAAGGCATGACGGACCAAGCAATTATTGATTACTTAGTAGAACGTTATGGCGATTTTGTGCGTTATCGCCCGCCGCTTAAAGCCAGCACTGTTTTATTGTGGGTAGGGCCGTTTGCATTGTTATTGGCTGGTGGATTTGGATTGTTTCTTAAACTTCGTGGACGCCAAAAAATGAATGCCGAAGCGCCGCTGAGTGAAGAAGAAGCGCGTAAAGTTAATGAGTTGTTAAATAAGGAATCATAATGTTGATATTTTGGATAATTGCGTTTGTACTAACGTTGGCGACATTGGGATTGATTTTCCCTGCAATATTACGACCCAATGCGGTTGCAAAAACTGATGGTAATGTTGAAAAACGCGAGATTTTCCGCCAACAGTTTGAAGAAATCGAACAAGATAAACGCAATGGCATCCTAGATGAAGCACAATATGAAGTTGCCAAAAATGAGTTGGAACGCCGAATGCTTGATGAAGTAGGCGCTACAAATATATTGGCCTCAAATAATTTGCCAGATCGCCGTTTAGCCGCTGCTTTATTGGTGTTGTTGCCTTTAGCTTCGGTGGTTATTTATTACCAAATTGGTAGCCCCGCTTCTGTGACAATACCAGCGATTTCACCCTTAGCTTCAAGCGCACCTTCAACTATGGGCTCAGTAGCAATGATGGGTTCAGATGCGCCTAGCGCTAATGCCGCAGCACAGCCCGCTGATGATCATGCAATGGGTGGGGACATTGAGCCGCTATTGGGATCATTGAAAGATAAGTTGGAGAAAAACCCAGGAGATGGCAATGGCTGGGCGTTATTGGCGAGATCTTACGTTGAACTTAGACGTCACGCAGAGGCTGTCCCAGCCTATGAAAAAGCGGCTAAACTGGTTACAAATGATGCGCAATTGTACGCAGATTATGCAGATGCTTTAGCTGTTGTAAACGGCCATAAACTGGCAGGTATGCCAGAAGAATTGGTGAATAAAGCGCTAAAACTAGACCCGCAAAATCCTAAAGCGTTAATGTTAGCGGCAACAATCGCGTTTGACCGTAAAGATTACAAACAAGCGATTGCTATGTGGGAAAGCGTGCAAAAAGTCTTGCCCGCAGATTCTGAAATGTTGCCAGAGGTAAGGGCAGCGCTGACTGAAACCTATGCAGTTTCAGGTGAAAAACCTTCTGCTGCGACTGCAGAAAAAACACCGATGATTGAGCAAAAAGTTGCGTCAGCTGCAACAGCTGGCATTAGCGGTACTGTACGCATTGCACCAGCACTAGCAAGTAAGCTAGATCCATCAGCCACCGTATTTGTATTTGCTCGGCCTACACAAGGCTCACCTATGCCACTTGCTATTGCGCGCACTACAGCCAAAGACTTGCCATACACTTATCACTTAGATGATAGCAGCGCTATGATGCCAACACACACGCTTTCACAAGCTGGCGAAGCTATCATTGTCGCGCGCATTTCAAAATCAGGCGATGCCACCGCGCAAGCGGGTGATTTACAAGGTAAGTCTGCTAAAGTTAAAACGGCGGGCGAGGGTGTAGATGTTGAGATTAACGAAGTTGTACAGTAAAGGTAAGGTGTCAACTTACGCAGCCTAATGACGTTAACACACATGCAATACTTTTTTGTTATTAAGGAATTCCAATGAAAATTACACAGATTGTAACGATGATCGCACTAGCGTTAGGCTTATCTCAATTAGCTTATGCCGAGCATGAGGGCGCAGATGGTAAAGTTTGCGAGCATAAACATGGTATGCAAGCGGCAGATGCCAACAAAGATGGCGCGGTGAGCCGAGATGAATTTATGGCAGCGCATCAAAAAATGGCGGATGGCATGTTTACCAAAATGGATGCCAATAATGATGGAAAAATTGAACAAGCAGAACGGCAAGCCATGAAAGATAAGATGGGTAAAGATTGCAAAATGAAACACCATAAAAAACATGAAATGCATGGAGAAACCGCACCTAAATAATACGTTTCTGTTTATTAAATAAGGCCATTTCTACGAATGTGGAAATGGCCTTATTTATGCGAAGTAGTACTTAGCCGCTAATCTATGGGCGTATGTTTAAATGGCGTTCTTTCTTCTAGCTCGCTTGTATAAACTGCAATATTTTTAGCTTCTTTTGCAACAAAGTCAGCAATAGCGGATGCAAAATCTGCATTTGCAATTTTATGATACGAGTAAGTCGGCCGCGGCTCAAAACCGCGTGCAAGCTTGTGCTCACCTTGTGCACCACCTTCAAAATAGTGAATTTTCTCAGCAATGCAAAATATCTGCGCTTGATAATAGCAAAGCTCAAAATGCAAGCCAGATACAAATTGCATGGCACCCCAATAACGACCATAAAGTGTTGAGTTGTTATATATATTAAGCGCGCTTGCAACAGGCTGATTTCCCATTTCGGCCACCATCAGCACAATATTCTGCGGCATAGATTTGCCAATTTCATTAAAAAATTCACGCGTTAAATAAGGCGTTGAGCGATGCTCATAGTAAGTATTGCAATAGCAGGCGTAGAAAAAATCCCATTGCGCTTCTGTAATATCAGCGCCTTTAATGTGCTTGCAAGTGATGCCTGATGCGGCTACTTTGTTGCGTTCTTGGCGAACTTTTTTACGCTTATCATGGCTTAAAGAAATTAGAAAATCTTGAAAAGTCGCATAATTTCTATTTTCCCATCTAAATTGCACGCCAGTGCGCTGTAACCAGCCAGCTTGTTTAAATGCAGCCGCTGAAAATTCATCAGGGAAAAGCACGTGGGCCGATGATAGCTGATGTTGCAGCATTGTTTCTGTCAGCGCATCTATCATCAAAGCCTGAATTTTTGTATCGCTGATGAGTAATCTTGGGCTAGTAATTGGCGTAAATGGAATGGCAGATAAGAGCTTAGGATAATAATTGAGGCCATTGCGCGCATAAGCATCAGCCCAAGTCCAATCAAATACGTATTCGCCGTAAGAATGGCTTTTTATATACAGCGGCATTGCGCCCACTAATTGGCCATTAGCACGCACGAGTAGCGGGCTTGGTTGCCAGCCAGTATCATGGCCTACAGACTTTGAAGTTTCTAGCGCACTTAAAAATGCGTGGCTAAGTAGCGGCATGTCGCCAGCTAACGCATTCCAGTCGTTGGCATTTATTTGCTGAATATTATCGGAAATTTCAAAAACTAAGTGCATGGGAAAATACTATGCGCATAATTTTAGATAAGTACAAGCTAACTAGCAGTGTTAGTTTAATGCTTTGTCAAACTTAAGTAAGGTGGCAGCAAGCTAAAGTGCGCGTTTTTTGGCGTTGCTTGCTGTTTGTTTGGCTTTAGGTTCGCCAGCTACAGCTGCGGCGGCAGCTTGAAGCTTTTGCGCTTCAAGAGCGGCTTCTGCGGCTTTTCTGCGTGCTTGTAAGCGTAATTGTGCATCTTCTAGCTCTTCAAGTGAAATTACGCTATCTTGGTTGGTGTCAATTTGATTAAATTGTCTAGCCACTTGAGGGAGTTTTTCTGTCGCTTCTTGGCGGTCAATAGTACCATCGCCGTCATTATCGGCATCTAAAAATCGCGCTTCCATGCTTTCTCTCATAGCGCGACGGTGTTCTTCTATTTGGTTATGATCTTGGTCAACAGAATGGGCGTAGTCTTCAAGTGCGCGGCGTAATTTCTCTCTGTTTTCAGGGCTGAAATTGAGATTAAGTGTTTGCTGAAAACCTTCATTTGACACTTCATCTTCAGCGGTTGGCTTGGTGGTGGTATTGGTGCTTGCTAAGCTTTGTCTGCCACCAGCGCTGGCATTTAAAGAAAAGCCTAAGCCCACACACAATGCTATGCAGGTGTGTTTTGCAACTGAAATAGGAGTGAAATTAAATTTAGCCAATGCCTTAACTTATAAAATTAACGAGCAAATTCAGACGCATCATCTTGAAGCACGATTGTAAACTGTTTGTTTCATTCGCTAACAATATTGTAAGAAATTGTAACTGTCAATTCCTAATATTGTGCATATTTGATATACAGACAAACAAAAATCCATTAAGTTTAATAGTAAGCGTTTGAGATTAGCCTAAATTAGCTTACACTTTACGCTTATTTTTGAGGTTATAAAATGACAGATCAAAACAAAAAAATATTAGTCGTTGATGACGACGTACGTTTACGCGAATTGCTACAACGCTACCTTACCGAGCAAGGTTTCACTGTCAAAGTGGCCTCTGACGCTAAAGAAATGGACGCTATGCTTGCTACCGAGTCCATTGATTTATTAGTGTTAGATTTAATGTTACCAGGCGAAGATGGCTTATCTATTTGCCGCAGAATTCGCGGCTCTGGCACCATGTTGCCAATTGTCATGCTCACTGCGCGTGGCGATGAAGTCGATAGAATTATCGGGCTTGAAATGGGTGCCGATGATTATTTGCCTAAACCATTTAACCCGCGTGAATTACTCGCGCGTATTAACGCTGTGATGCGCAGGCATGAGCGTTTGCAGCCAGGTGCGCCAGCAGTCAGTGCTGATACCGTAACCATAGGCGAGTTTGTGTTTAACGCTTCTACCCGTTCACTTTCACGTGATGGCGCGCCGATAGCCATCACAAGTGGTGAATTTGCTTTGCTTAAAGTTTTTGTTGATCATCCGCGCCAACCGCTATCGCGCGATAGGCTTATGCAGCTTGCACGTGGGCGCGAGCTTGATGTTTTTGACCGCAGCATAGACGTACAAGTCTCACGTTTACGTAAGTTAATTGAGCCAGATGTCGCGCACCCGCGTTATTTGCAAACGATGTGGGGTTTTGGCTATGTATTTATTCCTGATGGCGAAGTAGATAATTAAGCAATTGCACCACAAATTGCACTAATACATCTTGAAAGTTCGTTTACTACCTGAAACGCTGCTCGCCCGAGTGATGCTGCTTATTGCAGTATTGCTCGCTATTGGGCAGATTGCCTCACTACAAATTTTTGAATATTTTGAGCGTGAACCGCGCGCCCAAGCCACGGCACTACAAGCGGTTACGGTGGTCAATTACACGCGCGCAGCGCTTATTGCCTCGCAAGATAATCTACGCCAAGCTTTGCTTTCAGAAATCACAGGTAAAGAAGGCGTAAGAGTTTATTACGCAGACTTTATGGAAGAAATTAAGCCGCTTCCCGCCGACCCATTTATCAATATGGTGGCAGAAAAAATTCGTGAACGGCTTGGTGTGGAAACCATTATCACTATCAATCATTATGGTATTGAAGGGCTTTGGGTGAGCTTTAATATCGGCTTGGATGATTATTGGGTGGTCATTCCGCGTGCACATGTAGAGCGCACCTTTCCATGGCAATGGCTAGGCTGGGGCGCACTGGTACTGGCATTGTCATTGGCTGGCGGTTACTTTATTGCGGCGCGTATTAACAGGCCACTGCGTTTGTTGATGAATGCCGCAGATAGGTTACGCCACGGAGAGCATCCTGAAAAATTGCCAGAAGGCAGCTTTGCCGAGCTACGTGAAGTGAATAATACTTTTAATAAAATGGCAGATTCATTGGCCGAACTAGATGCAGAACGCACGCTTATTTTGGCTGGCGTTTCACACGATATTCGTACGCCGTTAGCAAGGTTACGATTAGCGGTAGAAATGCTGCCTGATGATAGCTGTGCACATTATAAAAGTGGCATGGTTGAAGATATTTCAGACATGAATAATATCATTCACCAATTTTTAGATTTTGTAAAAGGCGTTGAAGGCGAACCCACGCAAATGGTCGATATTAACGAGTTGCTACAAGCCATGCACGACAGACAACTCCGCGCTGGGCGTGATTTAGTCGTGCAGTTAGCGCCCACTTACGTGGTGCCAATTAAGCCACTTGCCATGCAACGTTTGCTAGATAATTTGGTTGGAAATGCCTATGCTTACGGCCGCGGCCATGTGCGTGTAGCCAGCCGAATTACCGCAGATTATATTGTAATTAGTGTATTTGATAACGGCCCTGGTATTCCCGAAACGCATGTGGAAAAATTACTGCGCCCATTTGAACGGCTAGATACTGCACGCAGTAATGCAGGCGGCAGTGGCTTGGGCTTGGCGATTGCAGACCGCATTGCAAAGCTTCACCATGGCAAATTAGAGCTAATCAATCGCCCTGAAGGTGGCTTGGAAGCGCGCTTGAGTATTCCGATTAAAAACTAATTTTTGTAGCATTTAATTCGGCCAAAATCTGCCATAAATTACGCATTTAAAACCCATAAAAACGTACGAGAGAAAAATTCTGCCCTGTGAGCCTGTGCCAGAGCGGCTCACAGGGCAGTGCCGAAGAGTGTGGGCTTAATTAGCCTTGTTTGGCTCAAACCAATTGAGCTTTTCACGCAGTTGCACTACCTCGCCAATAATTGTCAAACATGGCGCTTTAATTTGCGCATCTCTCACTTTAGCGGCAAGGTCTTTGATGGTGGCGGTGACTACGCGCTGGTGTTGTGTGGTGCCTTGCTGAACAACGGCGGCGGGCATATTGGGCGATACGCCATGCGCAATGAGTTGCTCACAAATTTTCTCTAAACCCACCAAGCCCATATAAATCACCACGGTTTGGCGTGGGCGCGACATTGCGACCCAATCTAAATCAATTGAACCTTCTTTTAAATGCCCTGTAATAAATAAGCAAGCTTGCGCGTAATCACGGTGCGTGAGCGGAATGCCCGCATAGCTAGAAACGCCATTGGCCGCAGTAATGCCAGGCACCACTTGAAAAGGCACGCCACGCTGCATTAAAGTTTCAATTTCTTCGCCGCCGCGCCCAAAAATAAACGGGTCGCCGCCTTTTAGGCGCAGTACGCGCTTGCCTTCTAGCGCTAATCTTGCGAGCAATTCGTTAATTTCTTCTTGCGGAAGTGTGTGCTGGTCGCGTGATTTACCTACATAAATTAGCTCAGCATCGCGCCGTACTAGCTCCATAACTTCTGGGCTAACGAGTTTATCGTACACGCACACATCGCATTGCTGCATAAGCCGCAAGGCTCTAAATGTGAGTAAATCTGGGTCGCCAGGGCCGCCACCAACTAAATAAACTTCTCCGCTGTGCGGCTTTTCTACTTTATTGGCCAATAATGCATTTAAAGATTTTCGTGCTTCGGCTTCTTGCCCTGCCAAAATGCGCTCAACAATTGGGCTTTGCAATACGCCCTCCCAAAATATGCGACGCTCTTGCGTGGTGGCAAATTTTTCTTTTACTTTTTCTCTAAATTCACCCGCTATGCCCGCAATTCTGCCGTAGCCAGCAGGCAACATGGTTTCAATTTTTGTGCGAATGTAGCGTGCCAACACTGGCGCTGTGCCTTCGCTTGAAATGGCAATCACAATCGGCGCGCGCTCTACAATAGACGCCATGGTAAACGTGCATAAAGCAGGCGAATCTACAACATTTACAGGAATGTTTCGCGCTTTTGCTGCGCTTGAAACGGCGACATTTACCGCTTCATCGTCAGTTGCTGCAATGACCAAGCATGCACCTGTGAGCTGATTTTCTGCAAAATCTGCTTCTATATAAGTAATTTTTTTATCATTGGCTAAGGCGTGCAATTGCGTACAAATTTCAGGTGCATAAAGCGTAATCGCCGCATTGGCTTTAAGTAGCATGCTTACTTTACGTGCAGCTACCTCGCCACCGCCGATGACAATGCACAGGCGGTGCGTGATATTCATAAAAATGGGAAGTGCTTGCATGCGTATTTAACCTGCTATTTAAGTATTCGCCTATTTTACCTTGCGCATGCCAAATGCGCTAAAATTATACTTTACTCAATTGCAGCATAACTTTGAATTCAACTGACAAAAAACCAACAGCACTTACTACACATTCTGATGCGCCAAAAAAAGTATTTATTAAAACTTTTGGCTGCCAAATGAATGAGTATGATTCATCGCGCATGGCGGATATGCTGGCTGCTAGCGATGGTATGACGCAAACTGAAAATGTGGATGAAGCCGATGTGATTTTGCTCAACACCTGCTCAGTGCGCGAAAAAGCTGAGGATAAAGTGTTTAGCCATTTAGGCAGATTTATTCCGCTCAAAGCAAAAAATCCCAATTTAATTATTGGTGTAGGCGGCTGTGTGGCGAGCCAAGAGGGCGATAACATCATCAAGCGTGCGCCGTATGTTGATGTAGTTTTTGGCCCGCAAACCTTACACCGCTTGCCTGACATGATTAAAAGCAGCCAAACCAGCGGCAAATCGCAAGTGGATATTTCATTCCCAGAAATTGAAAAGTTTGACCATTTACCACCACCACGCGTTGAAGGCGCGAGTGCGTTTTTAAGCATTATGGAAGGCTGCAGCAAATATTGCAGCTTTTGCGTAGTGCCTTATACGCGCGGCGAAGAAGTTTCGCGCCCATTTGCAGATGTTTTGACTGAAGCCGTACAATTGGCTGAACAAGGCGTAAAAGAGCTGACTTTGCTTGGGCAAAATGTGAATGCGTATCGCACCGAATATGACGGTGTAGAGGCCGATTTAGCCATGCTGATTGAAACTATTGCCGAAATTCCACAAATTGAGCGCATTCGTTTTACCACCAGCCACCCCAATGAAATGACAGAGCGTTTAATTGCTTGCTTTGCCAATGTGCCAAAATTAGCCGTGCAGTTGCACTTGCCCGTACAAGCAGGCTCAGACCGCATTTTAATGGCCATGAAGCGCAATTACACGGCCTTGCAATACAAATCTACCATACGCAAATTACGCGCGGCCAGCCCTAACTTAACGTTTACTTCAGACTTTATTATCGGCTTTCCAGGGGAAACAGAAAGTGACTTTGAAGCCACCGTAAAATTGATGACAGATGTAGGCTTTGACGCCAGCTTCAGCTTTTTATACAGCCCGCGCCCAGGTACGCCAGCCGCATTTATGACGGACGACACGCCGCAAGAAGTTAAATTGGCGCGCCTCACAAAGTTGCAAACCATTAACGAAGCGCAAGCCAAAGCCATTAGTGAAGCTATGTTGGGCACAACTCAGCGCGTGCTAATTGAAGGCGCATCATGGAAAGACAGCGATTTACTGGCAGGTAAAACGGATAATAATCGCGTGGTAGATATTGCGGGTGACGCCAGCTTAATTCACCAATTTGTAAACGTAAAAATTACCGATGTATCAAACCCAAGACGTTTATTAGGCCAAATAGTTTAATATGGAAATCACGCTTAGCCCAGAAGACAACGCTCGCCTAGCCAATTTGTGCGGTGCGTTAGATGAAAACATCAAGCAATTAGAAAGTGCGCTAGATGTAAGTATTGCACGCCGTGGCGCGCATATTCGGCTAGCTGGAGAGCCGCATAATATGCGCTTAGCCGCACAACTTTTAGAAAACTTTTACGTGCGTGCAAAAAATCCAATTGGCTTAGATGAAATTCAACTTGGGCTAGTGGAAATTGATAAATTAAAGCCAGAAGACGTAGCAAGTTCAAACGCGCCAGTATTGATGACGCGCCGCACCGAGCTACACGGCCGCACGCCACGCCAAATTGCTTATTTACAACAGATTCAAGACCACGACATTACCTTTGGCATAGGCCCAGCTGGAACAGGCAAAACTTATTTAGCCGTTGCCAGCGCGGTAGATGCCATGAGCCGCGACCGCATTAAAAAAATTGTGCTAGTGCGCCCAGCGGTTGAGGCGGGTGAAAAGTTAGGTTTTTTACCTGGCGATTTAAACCAAAAAGTTGACCCATATTTACGCCCTTTATACGATGCGCTGTACGATTTAGCAGGTTATGATGCCGTGAATAAAATGTTTGAACGCGGCGCTATAGAAGTCGCCCCACTTGCCTATATGCGCGGCAGAACGCTTAACCAAAGCTTTATTATTTTAGACGAAGCGCAAAACACCACGCCCGAACAAATGAAAATGTTCTTAACCCGCATCGGTTTTGGCACTAAAGCGGTAATTACGGGCGATGTCACGCAAATTGACCTACAAAAACATCAAAAAAGTGGCTTGGTAGAAGCGCAAAAAGTGCTAAAAGATATTAAAGGCATCGCCATGACACACTTTTTAGCTGCCGATGTAGTGCGCCACCCATTGGTACAAAAAATTGTGAATGCATATGAAGCGTATGAGCTTAAAAACCAAGCGGGATAAAGGTTTGCACTGACATTTTCTTGGTATAAATATTTTCCTCATCGCTTAGTTGACCAGCATTTAAGCCGCTGAGTAAAGATTATAAGTAAATAACAATGCTCTGTGACCCGCATGGATGCTGGTCTGCAGGGCAGGTGAAATAGGCTGAATATGGCCTAAAATACAAACAATGTGATTAGTTTAGATTATTCATGATTGTCAACATCAGCGTGGTCATATTGGTTTATATATGCCATACTTAAGTGTTAATAAAGTTTCACCAAACCCTAAACAACAAAATAAGGATAGTAAAATGGCAGAAGCAAAAGGTTTAAGCGCTCCAGTTAATATGAAAAGTGAACTAGCAGCCTTAGTAGGCGCGGCTTCACTCCCACGTACTGAAATCACAAAAAAAATATGGGATTACATTAAAGCCAACAAATTACAGACCAAAACTGTAAACGGCGCAGCGATGAACGCAGGTAAATACATTGTTTGCGATGCTAAATTGCACCCAATTTTCAAAAATACAAAATCAACGAGCAAAACAGGTAAATTAACAGACCTAACCAACATTAAAGTTGGCGAAACCGTTGATATGATGCAAATGGCCGCCATTGTTGGCGCGAATATCGCTTAGTTTTGGTTTAGGTAATTAGTAATTTAAAAAGCCCAGCGAGCAATCGCTGGGCTTTTTTGTTTTTAATGCGGATGTTCATTGTCGAAATAAGATAATGATGGTCGTAGTTTAAAAAAATAAGTTCATAATTTAACCTAAGAGTAAAAAACCTACAGCAATTTACTTAGGGCTGTAGCCCCTAAAGCTATTCTCAAAACTGCCCGCCAATCTAGTTTGCAGGGAGTGTGCATGTTTTTAAAATATGTTAAAAATTCACCCATCCGTAATTGCCTGCTTAAACAGACTGCCCTGAGAGGCACTATCTATGCGCTTCGCAGGGCATATATTTTTAAAGGAATGGTCTTAGCAAGTTATATTTGAATCTGATGAGGATATTTTAAATGGAACTTTGTTGTTTAGGATTTAGTCTAAATTTTATAAGTTTTTTGTCTCAATTTAACTGGGAGAATTTACGATGAAAGTACAATCTAAATTAGCTGTGAGTGTTGCTTCAATGTTCATGGTGTTAAGTTTGGCGAGTTGCAGTAGCATGTCTACCCGCGATAAAAATACGGCGATTGGCGCTGGTGTTGGTGGTGTGGCAGGTGCAGTGCTCACAGGCGGTAGTGGACTTGGTACGGTGGGTGGTGCGGCGATTGGCGGTGTAATTGGTAATCAGATAGGGAAAGACAAAAAGTAAGCTTGCTTTAAAGCAAACTATTGCTTGAGATGTAATATTTAACGCATTCAGTTCGCTTAATCTTTACTTGAGCAAGGTTGTTTGCTGCAAATACCGTAAATGGTCAGCGAGTGATCTTGCATTTTAAAACCTAGTGTTTCTGCCGCTTTTTCTTGTCTTTTTTCAATTTCAGCATCGTAAAACTCTGCAACTCGGCCGCATTTTACGCACACAATATGGTCGTGGTGGGCGCCGCTATTGAGCTCAAACACGGCTTTTCCACCTTCAAAATGGTGGCGAATCAATAAACCAGCTTGCTCAAATTGCGTGAGTACGCGGTAAACCGTGGCCAAGCCTACGTCTTCGCCCGTGTTAATCATCACTTTGTAAATATCTTCAGCCGATAAATGGCGATCTTTGCTATTTTCGAACAAGCTTAATACTTTTAATCTAGGCAGCGTAGCTTTTAGGCCCGCATTTTTTAAGTCGTTTTGATCTTGCATAATAATGTACTCTTAAAAGTAGTGTTGTTTGTCGATATTAGCGGTGGCGGTGTTTTGACTTGGCATCGTACGTGTTATATTAACGCTAATTCAAATTAAAGTCATAATATGCGTAATTTACTCATTTTGTTAGCAGTTTTATGTGCCTCATGCGGCACTGCCTTACCCACGGTTAAGCCTTATAAAATTGATGTGCAGCAAGGCAATGTGGTCACCTCAAAAATGTTATTGCAATTACGCCCTGGTATGACGAAATCGCAAGTACGTTTTATTATGGGCACGCCGCTTATTCAAGATAGTTTTCATGGTAATCGTTGGGATTACGCCTACCAAATGCGTGAGAATGGAAAAATTACTGAGCAACGTCGTGTAATTTTAGATTTTGAATCTGAGCTTTTAAAAACTGTGCGTGGTGATGTTGCGCCTAAAAGCGGCGACCAAGCGGCAGATGCAGCCAATACTGGCATACGTGTGATTGACCCAAGCACAAAGCCAAAAGAAAAAAGTACGCTAGATAAGCTTAAATTTTGGAAAGGCGACAAAGCTGAAGCTGTAGTTGCCGCGCCTGCAGTTGCGGCTGCAGCAGCTACTGCCGTAGTTGCTGAAAAAGCTACCGAGCAAGTGATAGCGGCACCATTGGTCACAGTGCCTGAGCAAGAGGTTATGGTAGACGATGCGCAAAAATCTGTATTGGTGCAAGATGTTAAGTTGCCGGCAGTGTCAGATAAAGCCAGCTTACCTGTAGAAGTAGCTGCGCCAGCGAATGATATGAAGGCAGAAGTTGCCCCAGTTGCTAATGCGGCTAAAACCAATGAAGTAGTGATGCAAACTGTGAATGAGTGGGCGGGTGCGTGGCGTACCAAAAACTTAAATCAATATCTTGGTTTTTACTCAGATAAATTTAAACCAGAAGGTAACGTGAGCAAAAAAAACGTGGGCGGCACAACGCAAGCTACGGCTTTCTGATAAAAGTGGTGATATTAGTTTGTCGTTAGAAGACTTTCAGGTGCAAGTGAATGGAAATCTTGCAACCGCACAATTTTTCAAAAATATAGATCAAAAGTATATAGCGATCAAGCAAGCAAAGTGCTTAATTTAGAATTTGACCAAAAATCAAATCGCTGGCTAATCGTTAAAGAGTCAGCCGTTGTGAATGCAAAAAGACCTGAGACGCAAAAAGTATTAGCACCAGAAAATACCAATGAGCATTTAGAAGGTGTGATTGAAAAAATTGGCTTTTAGGCCTTATATAACTTAGAAATTGATAGAAGAATAATGATTAAAATTGTAATTGCAGGTGTGACGGGTCGTATGGGGCATGCTTTGCTTGAAGGCGTATTTGCTGATGGCGACTTACAGCTACATGGCGCACTAGACCGTACTGACAGCACGCAAATTGGCCGCGAAGTAGGTGAGCAGTTTGGTCAAAATTCGGGTGTAAAAATTACAAGTGATATGGCGGCTGCATTACAAGGTGCGCAAGTGTTGGTAGACTTCACGCGCCCCGAAGCTACTATGCAATATCTTGAAATCTGCCAAAAAGCTAACGTGAGCATGGTGATTGGTACGACAGGTTTTTCTGCTGAACAAAAATTAGCGATTGAAGCGGCTTCTAAAAACATAGCTATCGTTTTTGCGCCCAATATGAGTGTGGGCGTAACTTTGCTCATTAACTTGGTTGAGCAAGCCGCCAAAGTGCTGAATGAAGGTTACGATATTGAGGTGGTGGAAATGCATCATCGTTATAAAGTGGATGCGCCTTCTGGTACTGCGCTGCGTTTAGGCGAAGCCGCTGCTAAAGGCATCGGGCAGTCGCTGGCAGATTGCGCAATTTACGCGCGCGAAGGCGTCACAGGTGAACGTGAAGCAGGCAAAATTGGCTTTGCAACCTTACGTGGTGGTGATGTGGTAGGTGACCATACTGTTGTGTTTGCTGGCATTGGTGAGCGTGTAGAAATTACGCACAAAGCCAGTAGCCGAGCCACATTTGCACTTGGTGCATTGCGTGCCGCCAAATTTTTAAGCGATAAAAAATCTGGTCTTTATGATATGCAAGACGTGTTGAATTTAAAATAGCACGTTTGCACATGAGTGATGCGCAATGTAAACACTTGTAAAGCCTCTTCAGCCAGCAGTCTATTCCCAGTAGACTGCAACGTTATTTACTCGATGTTATCATCATGCTTAAATTCGTTAACCTAAAAGCATTTTTATCTAGCGCAAGATTTTTTTACGTCATTTTATTCTTAATTACTTTGGCTGCTGGCGTATTATTTGTCTTACATGCCAAGCAAGCGCAAGATGATGAAATGCGTGATAATTTAATTACTTACGCTAAAACCATTGAAAAATCTATCGATTGGCAACCCTTTGCCGCAACGCTCAATACTGACCCCGTTAAAATTAAGCTTGATGATTTAGCGGGTTTAAATTCAAAATTAAATAATGCCTGTAGAGTCAACGCAGATTGCCATTTCATCTATTTACTTTATTTAGATAAACAGCAAGACAAGCACCAAGTGCGATTTTTGCTCGATGCAAGCCCGCAACCGCCATCAGAAATTTCTAAACTTTCTGAAGTGTTTGCCGAGGCCAGCGATGAGCTAAAACGTGTCATGAAAATGCGCACGCCCATTGTAGAAGGCCCTGTGACAGACCATTGGGGTTCTTGGGTGAGTGCCCGTGTGCCCGTGAGCATTACTGCCAATACACCATATTTTGTGATGTTGAATGTGGACGTAACGGCGGCAGGTTGGAATAAGCGATTACTTGCCAAAACCTTATTTCCAGCGCTAATTACTGCATTTTTTCTAGTGATATTATCAGGGTTAATTCTGCGAAATAGGTATGTGGAAAATTTACTTAAGCAGCTGTTTGATTCTACCTCAGAGCTTTCAGAGCTGGCTTATTTTGATGCGCTCACTGGCTTACCTAACCGCAGATTGCTAGAAGACCGTGCAGCGCAAGCGTTTAAAGCTGCTAGGCGTAGCAAGCAAATGGTCGCAATCATGTTTCTTGATTTAGATTACTTTAAAACTGTGAACGATACTCATGGCCATAATGTTGGCGATAAACTACTAAAAAGTGTAGCAGAGCGTTTAAAGAGTTTATTGCGTATGGAAGATACAATTTCTAGAATTGGTGGCGATGAATTTGTGATATTGCTGCCAAAAATTGTAGATGAGCAACAGGCTGCTTTAACTGCTGAAAAAATTATTAAAGCGCTAACAGAGCCCTTTAATGTTGATGAGTATGTGATAAAAATTGGCGGCAGCATAGGCGTGGCAATTTACTCTAAACACGGCACTACGCCTGCAAGCCTACTTAAATGTGCAGATGAAGCGATGTATGCCGCTAAGCGGCTTGGCCGCAATGTTTACGTGCTATATGCGGATGATTTTATGGAAGCCAATGAAGGATAATTAAGACGTAAAAATGCGGTAAGATAATACTATGACTCAGGAGAAAAATTATTTTTTGGTGTTACTCGCTATCCTTAGCGCGGTGTTTGTGTGGTCTTTTATTGCACCCCACGACCGCTTTACTTGGTGGCTAGAGATATTCCCCATTTTAATCGCACTGCCGATTTTATTCTTCACCCATAAAAACCTTGAGTTTACCAAGCTTGCGTATGGGCTAATGCTAGTACACGCACTTATTTTATTGGTAGGCGGGCATTACACTTATGCTGAAGTGCCGCTATTTAATTGGCTGCGCGACACCTTTGAGCTAAGTCGTAATTATTACGATAGAGTTGGACATTTTGCGCAAGGCTTTGTGCCAGCCATTATTGCGCGTGAAATTCTGCTTAAAAAATCACCTTTGGTTAAAGGTGGCTGGCTATTTTTTATTGTCTGCTGTATTTGCCTAAGCGTGAGCGTGTTTTATGAGTTTATAGAATGGTGGACAGCGGTGTATTCAGGTGGCGCGGCAGATGCATTTTTAGGCACACAAGGCGATGTGTGGGATACGCAGTGGGATATGTTCACTGCGCTGATTGGGGCGAATGTGGCACAACTTACTTTGGTTAAATGGCATGATAAGTTAATTAAAGTACAAGGCTAACTGCTTAAACATTATAAATTAAAGATCCTGTTCGGTATTGACTAGCTTCGTTCACAGTATTACCGTGCGGTCCAATTTTTGAATTACTCTCCCAGCACCATGAGCCGTTGCCGGCGCATTAACGTGATACAAATAATAATAATCACTACCGCCAAGCACCAAAACTAAATAGACCTAAAATTAATGGCGAATTGGAACCTAAGCTAAAAGCTTGAGTCTAGTAAGCAAGAAAAAACTAGTATGTGGCCACAACTGCTTACTAGTATTTTAAAAAATCGCCAAGCTTAAGAAGAGCCAAAACATGATCTCATCAAGAAAGTGGATGGCTAAACTAGCGTTTTACTATTCACCTTGCACTTGCAATTCTTGAGGCGTAATGAAGTGATGCTTGAGTACGAGTAACATAGCAAGCTCATAAACCTAGCCAAGTAATATTTGATTGTAAGCTACCTTAATTAAGGTTTTATTGTTCACTATACTAATCAATTTTGTAGAAAGGGCGTGATTAAATGCCAAGCGTTGCAATAAAGCTAGCCGAGTCAGGCAAGTTGCCAGACATTATTTTACGCACAGGTATTCGCGTATTAGTTAAAAAAAGACTGCATGAAATTGAATCTGCCAATTGTGAGGCTGGCATGACAAAGCTAAGTGCATATGTTAGTAGCATGCACGGCGCAAATATTGCAGAGCTACCTGCGCTTGCCAACGAGCAACATTACGAAGTACCTGCTGCATTTTTTCACCATTGCTTAGGCGATAATCGCAAGTACAGCAGTTGTTTTTGGATGCCTAACACCTTAAATTTGAACGATGCAGAGCAGTTGGCGCTGACTCAAACCTGCGAACACGCAGATTTGAAAAATGGCCAACATGTGCTGGAGCTCGGTTGCGGGTGGGGGTCACTTAGTTTATGGATGGCAGAAAAGTATCCGAACTCTACCATTACTGGCGTCTCCAATTCTAATTCACAGCGTGAATATATTATGAACGCTGCTAAATTGCGTGGACTTACCAATCTAAATATTATTACTGCCGACATGAACACGTTTGAGGCGCCTGCGACTTATGACCGCGTTGTATCAGTAGAAATGTTTGAGCACATGCGCAATTGGCAGGCGCTATATACAAAGGTAGCCCATTGGCTTAAGCCCAAGGGCAAATTTTTTAAGCATATTTTTGTGCATCGTAATACGCCGTATTTGTTTGAAGTAGCTGATGATAATGATTGGATGAGCAAATTCTTTTTTAGTGGTGGCATGATGCCAAGTGACGATTTGCCGCTACATTTTCAAGAAGAGCTGCGCTTAATGCAGCGTTGGCGCTGGGACGGCACACATTACGAAAAAACCGCCAATGCTTGGCTGAAAAATATGGATGCCAATAAAGATGCGATTACGCCCATTTTGGCACAAACATATGGCGTAGAAAATGTGGAGACATGGCGCAATCGCTGGCGCATATTTTATATGGCTTGCGCGGAATTATTTGGCTACAACCATGGTCAAGAGTGGTGGGTAACGCACTATTTATTTGAAAAGCGCTAATTTTGTCAAAAAAAACTATCATTAATTTTGTGTTATTCCAACTATCTTGGTTTGCCTGCGTGATGGGCGCGGCTAAACAAATGCCTTGGTTAGGCGTAATGGTGACGATTGTTATCGTCACCTGGCATTTAAATCAGGCCAAACAAGCAAAACCAGAAATTATTTTACTGTTAATTGCTGTTGTTATTGGTGCAGCATTCGACCAAATTATGGTAACTAGCAACTTGATTACCTACCAAGCACATGGCTGGAGCGATGCGCTAGCACCCGCATGGATATTGGCTTTGTGGGCAGGCTTCGCCACCGTTTTAAATGTTAACTTACGCTGGATGCGTAATAAATGGTGGGTGATGGTGTTGTTTGGTGCAATTGGTGGGCCACTTGCGTATATGGGCGCTGAAAAATTAGGTGCAGTTGCTTTAAATAGCATGCCTGCAAGTTATGCTGCGCTTAGCTTAGGCTGGGCGATTTTAACACCATTGTTGATTTACTTATCGCAAAAATTTGATGGGTTTAAGACACATGTTTAACTGGTCTAATTATTTGTTTACTTTGTATGGCATTGGCCTGTTTGCCTTGCTGGGCTGGGGTTTGAGCTTATTGCGCAATAACGTCACCCACGTTGACAGCATGTGGAGTTTGTTTTTTGCACTTGCCGCATACACAGGCGCTGCGCTCATGGGTATTGTTTCGCCAAGAGCCATACTAGTTTTAGGGCTTGTGACCATATGGGCGCTGCGCTTATTTGTTTACCTCACCAAGCGAAATTGGGGTCCGCATGAAGACCACCGTTATGTGGAAATTCGCTCTAATAACCAGCAAAACTTTGCTATTAAAAGTATTTATATTATTTTTGGTTTGCAAGCAGTGCTAGCTTGGATTATTTCAATCTCCTTATTTGGCGCGGTCTCCAGCAAAGCTTCAATCAATATGCTCGATTATGTTGGCGTTGCAATCGTTTCAATTGGCTTAATTTTGGAGACTGTTGCCGATAGCCAACTAAGCTGCTTTAAAGAAGCTGCAAATAATAAAGGTAAAGTGCTTGCCACAGGTTTGTGGCGCTACAGCCGTCACCCCAATTATTTTGGAGAAGCTTGCGTATGGTGGGGTTTTTACCTCATTGCTTTGGCTGGTGGCGCTTGGTGGGCAATTGTTTCACCAATTTTAATGACACTTTTATTGCTAAAAGTCAGTGGTGTTAGTTTGTTAGAAAAAACCATTATTGAACGCCGTCCTGCTTATGCTGATTATATTCGGCGCACCAATGCTTTTATTCCAGGCTGGCCAAAAGAATAAATATCATGATAAACAAAGCGTTATGTTTGATGCTAGTGTTATTTTCGTCACCGTTATTGGCAAAAGAATGGGCATTTGACGTGTTTTTAGATAAATCGAAAATTGGCCTGCACACGTTTAAATTAGACCAAAATAATTTTCTGACAAGTCGTGCCCAATTTATCGTTAAAGTCTTTTTTATTAACGCTTATAGCTACGACCATACGGCAAAAGAGCAATGGCAAGGGGATTGTTTAAGCGGCTTGGTGGCCAACACGATTGAAGACAAGGTGGTGACAAATATAAAAGGCACAAAAAAAGAGGCTGGCTTTGAAATTAATAACAGCAAAGCCAAGCAAATTTTGCCTCAATGTGTAATGACTTTTGCCTATTGGAACCCGAAAATTTTACTACAAAAAAAGCTGTTAAACCCACAAAATGCCGAATATTTAGATACCACATTTGAAGACTTAGGCATTAAAACTATCAATGTTAAAGGCATGCCAACCGAAACCCAACATTACAAATTAAATGGCTCTCTTGATGGCAAAACTAAACTGAATATTGAGCTTTGGTACGCAGGTAATACAGATTGGGTGGCGTTGAAATCTACCACGCCAGAAGGTTATGAAATTATATATAGCTTGAAATAATCAATATGATAAGCAAAAAAATTACAGTTTTACTTTTAATAATCTTTAGCTGGTTTTTATCTGGCTGCACGAGCACAACAATGAAGAATATCGACACTGTAAAACAAGTAGATTTGCCGAGATTTATGGGTGATTGGTACGTTATTGCGGCGATTCCCACTATGATAGAAACACAATCATACAACGCGATTGAAAATTATAAGCTTAATGCCGATGGCACCATTGCTACCACGTTTACGTTTTACAAAGGTGCGCTAGATGGCCCCTTTAAAAAGTACGAGCCTAAAGGTTTTGTAAAGCCCGATACAGGCAATGCGCTGTGGGGAATGCAGTTTATTTGGCCGATTAAAGCAGAATACCGCATCGTCTATCTAGATCCTGAATATCAGCACACTATTATTGCGCGTAACGCGCGTGATTACGTGTGGTTAATGGCGCGCACACCACGAATTAGCGATGCCGAATATAAAATGCTCACCGAGTTAATTGCGGGCTATGGTTATGATATTTCCAAACTGCGCAAAGTGCCGCAAGACTGGTCAAAACTTCCAGCAAAGTCGAGCCAATAAAAAATGAACTTATTCCGCTCAATATTAAGCTGGTTCGACAATAATAATGTCCCAGTAAGTCATTCTAGCACTGCTCTGCAAGCCAATATCCATGCGGCTTCTGGCGGCATACAATATAGCATCGAATATAAACATCATATTGATTATTGGCGCGTCATTCCTTTTGCACTGATGCACTTGGCTTGCTTTGCTATTATTTGGGTAGATTTTAGCGTATTTGCTTTTGTTTTTGCTGTGGTGCTTTACGTGATTAGAATGTTCGCTATCACCGGTTTTTATCACCGTTATTTTTCGCACAAAGCCTTTCAAACCTCACGTTTTGGCCAGTTTTTATTTGCGATTATAGGTGCAACCGCGGTGCAGCGCGGCCCGTTGTGGTGGGCAGCGCACCACCGTAATCATCATGCGCATTCAGATAAGGAAACAGACGCACACTCACCTGTGCAGCATGGATTTTGGTGGAGCCATGTTGGTTGGTTTTTATCCACGACCAATTTTCATACGCAGTTTGAGCGTGTCAAAGAATTAGCTAAATTTCCAGAGTTACGCTTTTTAGATCGCTTTGATGTGATTGTGCCCATTCTGTTTGCGCTCAGCATTTTTGGTCTAGGCGAGTTGCTAGCAAACCATGCACCGTATTTAGAAACAGATGGCTGGCAATTGCTGGTTTGGGGCTTCGCTATTTCCACGGTAGTGTTATACCACGCCACTTTTAGCGTGAATTCGCTAGCGCATATTTGGGGTAAACGCCGCTATATTACGCGCGACCATAGCCGCAATAACTTAATTATTGCCATTTTTACATTGGGCGAAGGCTGGCACAACAATCATCACCATTATCCTGGCGCGGCAAAACAAGGATTTTATTGGTGGGAAATCGATTTTACCTACTACGGATTACGCGTATTAGCAGCACTGGGCTTAATTTGGAACTTGCGCAAAATTCCAATTGAAATTCGCGAATCAAGAAAATACTAAAAAGCTATAACGTTATGAAAATCGCCATCATTGGAAGCGGCATAGCCGGCAACACACTTGCGCACCATTTACATAAAGCACACGACATTACTGTATTTGAAGCCGCAAGCCACGCTGGCGGGCATACTCACACGCATGATATTGAATTATTTGGACAAAATTATGCAATAGACACGGGATTTATCGTATTTAACGATCGCACTTACCCTAATTTTATTGCCATGCTAGATAAGCTAAAAGTACCCTGGCAGCCAAGCGATATGAGCTTTAGTGTGAGAAATGAAGTCTCAGGTTTAGAATATAACGGCACAACGATTAATTCCTTATTCGCGCAGCGGCGCAACCTGTTTCGCCCAGCTTTTTACGGCATGATTCAAGATATTATGCGCTTTAACAAAGAATCAGTTGCTTTATTAACTAGCGAAAATGAGATTAAGCTGGGTGACTATTTAATAAAAAATAACTATAACTCATTATTTATTAACAACTATATTATCCCGATGGGCGCTGCTATTTGGTCTACCGATGCAGCGCAGATGTTAGATTTTCCCGCACGGTTTCTAGTACGGTTTTTTCACCATCACGGCTTTTTAACAGTGAACGATAGGCCACAATGGCGCACCATTACTGGCGGATCAGCGCGTTATGTTGAGGCTTTAACTGCACCTTTTAAGCATAAGATTAAACTAAACTCGCCAATTGAGAGCGTACGTAGATTAAAAAAAACCGTTAAAATTAAACCACAATTTTCTGAAGAATTAAGCTTTGATTACGTTTTTTTTGCTTGCCATAGTGACGAAGCCATTGCCATGCTTGGCGGGGATGCCAGCGCGGTGGAACGTGAAGTTTTGAGTGCAATTCCTTACCAAGAAAATAGCGTATATTTACATTACGATCGTAGCTTATTGCCAAAGCGTAAGTTAGCTTGGGCAGCGTGGAATTACCACATTACAACAAAACCTCCCAATAAAGTACAGGTAACTTACAACATGAATATTTTGCAAAATATAACATCGCCAGAGCCGATTCTTGTGACGCTAAACCATACTGATTTTATCAATCCAGCTAAAGTCATCAAACGTCTAAAATACACGCATCCGCTGTACACCATTGCTGGTGCGGCGGCGCAAGCCCGCCATGCTGAAATTAGTGGGCAAAATCGCACTGGCTTTGCAGGTGCTTATTGGCGCAATGGTTTTCATGAAGATGGCGTAGTGAGCGCGCTGGCGGCATTGCAACATTTTGAGGCATGGCAAGCACGTGAATAGCGCAATTTACACAGGTTTTGTAGCACATCAGCGTTTTTTACCACAACCGCACGGCTTTCGCTATCGCGCATTTATGATGTATTTAGATTTAGATGAGCTACCGACTTTATTTGATAAAGCCAGTTTTTGGTCATACGAAAAAGCCAATGTCGCCAGTTTTAAACGTGCCGATTATTATGGTGATGCGACTAAACCGTTAAAAACTGAAATTAGCAATTTAATTCATGCCGCCACAGGCCAATATCCACGCGGTGCTATCTGTTTGCTCACTAATATGCGCTATTTTGGACACTGTTTTAACCCCGTTAGCTTTTATTACTGCTTTGAAGCTGATGGCACAACATTACAAGCCATTGTGACGCACATCACCAACACGCCATGGGGCGAAGATTATGCTTATGTGCATGATTTTAATGCCGAGAAATTCATTAAAAACACTAAAAATGGCACGATTAATGCATTTAAGCTGGATAAAAAATTTCATGTTTCGCCATTTATGCCCATGGAAATTGAATACGATTGGGCATTTAAACTCGAAGGCAAACAGTTGTTAGTACACATGAAAAACTATAAAAATAATCTACAATTATTTAACGCCACGCTTAGCTTGCAAAGGCAAGAAATAAGCACCTATCAGCTTAATCTAGTCTTGCTTTCTTACCCATTTATGACGCTAAAAGTAGTGGTCGGTATTTACTGGAATGCCCTACTACTTTGGTTAAAACGTATTCCCTTTTACGCACATCCATAACCCAAAATATTATGCATACACAAGAAACACTCACCAGCCCACTTAAAGCCACCAAACGAAATACCTGGTTGCAAAATTTCGCGCGTAAGCAAGTGCTGGCAAGGCTGCGCAAAATCACGCAAGGCAAACTCACACTCATCGAAAATGGCCGGCGCTACGTGTTTGGCTATGACGACACGCTTGCCGCAACCATTACCGTTAACGATGCTCACTTTTATGGTGATATTGCCTTTGGAGGAAGCATAGGCGCGGGTGAAGCATATATGTTGGGTTATTGGAATGCAGATAATTTAACCAACGTAATTCGCATTATGGCAGTAAATCAGCAGGTGATGGACACGCTAGAAGGTGGCTTTGAATGGCTTTCTAAACCTTTATTTAAAGCATTACACTGGCTAAATCGTAATACGCAAGACGGTAGCCGCAAAAATATTGCCGCACATTATGATTTGGGCAACGATTTTTTTAAGCTATGGCTAGACCCGAGCATGATGTACTCATGCGCAATTTTCACGCCGAATGACATTAGTTTAGAAGCGGCATCCACCAGAAAATTACATGTAATTTGCGAAAAGTTAGCCTTAAAAGCCAGTGACCATGTGGTTGAAATTGGCACAGGTTGGGGCGGGTTTGCTATTTATGCGGCAAAAAACTATGGTTGTAAAGTCACCACCACCACCATCTCTAAGCAGCAGTTTGACGAAGTGAATACACGGGTAGAGGCGGCTGGGTTGCAAGACTTAATTAACGTTTTATTAAATGACTACAGAGACTTAGGTGGGCAGTATGATAAATTAGTTTCAATTGAAATGATTGAAGCGGTTGGCCATCAATTTTACGATACTTTTTTTGCTAAATGTTCGAGTTTGCTTAAGCCAAATGGTATGGCGTTAATTCAAGCTATTACCATTACCGACCAAAGATTCGAAGCTGCCAAAAACAGTGTCGATTTTATTCAACGCTATATTTTTCCTGGCTCTAATATCCCATCTATCACTGCGATGCTCACAAGCATGACTCAATCGAGCGACTTAAAACTGTTAGATTTAGAAGATATTGGTCCGCATTACGCCACCACCTTAGCAACTTGGCGCGAGAATTTTTTTACCAACATCGATGAAATTAGGCAGCAAGGCTACTCAACAGAGTTTATCAATATGTGGGAGTTTTATTTGTGCTATTGCGAAGGTGGTTTTATTGAGCGTGTTTTAGGTGATGCACATCTATTCCTTATCAAGCCAAGCTGTCGACCAGCACACCCTGTTTGACAAGCGCTATTTTAGTTTAGCGCTAGCCAATTTTGTAAGGGTATGATGTTTCTGCAAAATCGTAAATGCCTTAAAGTTTAAACCAGTAGCAACAAATGTTCACGCTCCCATGAGCTAATTACCCGATTATAAGTACCATATTCCAACTCTTTTACTGCACAAAATGCATCAACAAACTGCGTGCCTAATAGCTTGTGCATAGGCTCGCAGGCGCGTAGTAGCTCAATTGCATCTTCTAAATGATGTGGTAAATCATGCGCCATGTTCCATGCGCTGGTGGTCAGTGCCTCGGTTGGTTGCAGCGATTCAACAATACCTTGGTAGCCGCAGGCCAGCGTGGTGGCAATGGCTAAGTATGGGTTTACATCAACACCTGGCACGCGATTTTCTACACGTCTGGCAGTAGCGTCTGAGTTCGGGATGCGTATGCCACAGGTGCGATTATCGTAACCCCAACTTACATTGGTGGGCGCAGACATAAACGGTGAAAGTCGGCGATACGAGTTTACATAAGGCGCAAACAAGGGCATGACTTGCGGAATGTATTTTTGCAAGCCAGCAATATAGTGAAAGAATTCTGCGCTGGCCGTGCCGTCAGGCTTGCTAAATATATTGCGACCATCTGCATCAATCACGCTTTGGTGAATATGCATGGCGCTACCAGGTTCAGCTTCCATCGGTTTAGCCATAAAGGTGGCAAAAATGCCGTGTCGCAATGCGGTTTCGCGCACGGTGCGTTTAAATAAAAACACGCGGTCAGCCAGTTCTAAAGGGTCGCCATGGGTGAAGTTAATTTCCATCTGGCCTGCACCAGCTTCATGAATAAGCGTTTCGACACCTAAACGATGCACGTCACAAAATTTTGAAAGCTCCATAAAAAATGGATCAAAATCATTCACCGCATCTACTGAATAACTCTGCCTGCCTGCTTCTGGCTTGCCTGTGCGGCCGATGGGTGGTTGAAGTGGCTCATGCGGGTTTTGCTGGCGCGCAACCAAGTAAAACTCCATTTCTGGTGCAACTACAGGTCGCCAGCCACGCTTGGTGTACAAGTCAATTACACGTCGCAATACAGCGCGCGGTGAAAGTGCCACAGGCGTGCCGTCCCACTCTAAACAATCGTGAATTACTACTGCCACTGGCTCAGCCGCCCAAGGCACGATTCTAAAAGTGGAGATGTCAGGCTGGCAAATCATGTCAGGGTCAGTGTCGCCCACATATGGGCCATTGTCAGGTTGTTGGCCGTTCACGGTGTTAAGTAGCACGCTCTTGGGTAAGCGCATTTCGCCCGCTTGTAAAAACAAATCTTTTGGGATAATTTTACCACGCGCGATACCAGTCATATCTGAAATTACGCATTCAACTTCGTGAATGTGGTGCGTAGCAATGAGTTCTGAAATCGATTTATTCATGAGTAACCTTTATTAAATTTAATTTAACACCTTACAAATTGACACAATTTATTTGAAAAGTAACGTTGAAATGCCAGTCATTTTTCGATATAATTCGTTAATTCTGAAACGGGAAGAGTAAACATACTCCTCCCGTTTTGCGTATCTGCCATCCGTTCATGATGGACAACTGATTATAAAATTATAGTTACTGGGTTAGATTATTTTAACACAGTAAAAACAAGGAGTTACCGTGTCACAAAACCTGCCCGCCATACTAGTACTTGCAGATGGAACTGTGTTTCGTGGCACATCAATCGGCGCTTCAGGTCAAACTGTAGGTGAGGTGGTTTTTAACACCTCAATGACTGGCTACCAAGAAATCCTCACAGATCCATCATACACCAAACAAATCGTTACGCTCACCTACCCGCATATCGGCAATTATGGCGTGAACCTTGAAGACGTTGAATCTGGTCAAGTATATGCCAGTGGTTTAATTATTCGTGATTTACCGTTAACGCATAGCAATTTTAGAAACTCACAATCGTTAGCCCAATATTTGGTGGCAAATAATATTGTTGCGATTGCTGACATTGACACCCGTAAGCTCACACGAATTTTGCGTGAAAAAGGTGCGCAAGCAGGTGCAATTATCGCAGGAGAGGCAGATGAAGCTAAAGCAATTTCTTTAGCACAGGTAGCTATTGCAGGCTTTCCTGGTTTGTCTGGCATGGACTTAGCCAAAGTCGTGACTTGCGATAAGCCGTACGAATTTACAGAAGGTGAATGGGCTTTAGGTGAAGGCTACACGTCAGCGCCAGCCCAACAGTTTCATGTAGTTGCTTATGATTACGGCGTTAAACGCAATATTTTACGCATGCTCGTTTCGCGCGGTTGCAAGGTGACTGTATTGCCAGCACAAACTACAGCGGCTGAGGCTTTAGCTTATAAGCCTGATGGCGTATTTTTATCTAACGGCCCAGGTGATCCTGCACCGTGTGATTACGCTATTGCTGCCATTAAAATCATTGTGGATACGGGTATGCCGACTTTTGGTATTTGCTTAGGCCACCAATTGTTGGCTTTGGCTTCGGGCGCGAAAACGCTCAAAATGAAATTTGGCCACCACGGTGCAAATCACCCTGTGCAAGATTTAGATTCGCATCGTGTGTATATCACCAGCCAAAACCACGGCTTTGCGGTAGATGCGGCAACGCTGCCAGCCAATATTAAAACCACGCATGTTTCATTATTTGACGGCAGCTTGCAAGGCATAGCGCGTACAGATAACCCTGCATTTAGCTTTCAAGGTCACCCAGAGGCTAGCCCAGGCCCAACAGAAATGAGTTATTTGTTTGACAATTTTATTAGCATGATGCAAACAAGAAAGGCTGGCTAATGGCTAAGCGTACAGACATAAAAAGTATTTTAATTATCGGCGCAGGCCCAATTGTGATTGGTCAAGCGTGCGAGTTTGATTATTCAGGCGCACAAGCGTGTAAAGCCTTGCGTGAAGAAGGTTACCGCGTAATTTTGGTGAACTCTAACCCAGCCACTATTATGACCGACCCGGAAATGGCCGATGCCACCTACATTGAGCCTGTGACTTGGCAAGTGGTTGAGAAAATTATCGCCAAAGAGCGCCCAGATGCGCTGTTGCCTACCATGGGCGGGCAAACTGCATTGAATTGCGCATTAGATTTAGATAAACACGGCGTGTTAGCTAAATACAACGTTGAGTTAATTGGCGCCTCAAAAGAGGCGATTGATAAAGCTGAAGATCGCCAAAAATTCAAAGAAGCGATGACCAAGATTGGTTTAGGTTCTGCGCGCTCTGCCGTTGCGCATAGTATGGAAGAAGCCTTGCAAGTGCAAGCCAGCATTGGCTATCCCACGATTATTCGCCCTTCATTCACCATGGGTGGTAGCGGCGGTGGCATTGCTTATAACCGTGAAGAATTTGTAGAGATTTGCGAGCGCGGTTTAGACGCTTCACCGACTAAAGAATTGCTAATTGAAGAATCGCTATTGGGCTGGAAAGAGTTTGAAATGGAAGTGGTGCGCGACTCTGCGGACAATTGCATTATTATTTGCTCAATTGAAAACTTAGATCCAATGGGTGTGCATACTGGCGACAGTATCACTGTAGCGCCCGCACAAACGCTGACCGATAAAGAATATCAAATCATGCGTAACGCTTCCATAGCGGTATTGCGTGAAATTGGTGTGGATACAGGCGGTTCAAATGTGCAGTTTGCCATTAACCCAGACGATGGACGCATGATTGTGATTGAAATGAATCCACGCGTGTCGCGTTCATCTGCATTGGCTTCAAAAGCAACAGGCTTCCCGATTGCAAAAGTAGCGGCAAAATTGGCCGTTGGTTTTACTTTAGATGAGCTTCGCAACGAGATTACAGGCGGTGCAACGCCAGCCTCATTTGAGCCTAGCATTGATTATGTGGTGACAAAAATACCACGGTTTGCATTTGAAAAATTCCCGCAAGCTGACAGCCGTTTAACCACGCAAATGAAATCTGTAGGCGAAGTGATGGCGATTGGCCGCACTTTTCAAGAGTCATTTCAAAAAGCCTTACGCGGCTTAGAAGTTGGCGTAGATGGCTTAGACGAAAAAACCACTGATTTAGACACCATTACCAAAGAAATGGGCGTACCAGGCCCTGAGCGAATTTGGTACGTGGGCGATGCCTTTAGAATGGGCATGAGCGTGCAAGAAGTATTTGATATTTCTAAAATTGACCATTGGTTTTTGGTGCAAATTAAAGATCTAATCGACCGTGAACAAGCACTAAAAGGCATGCACATTGCTGATTTAGACAAAGCGGCTTTATTAAAACTTAAGCGTAGTGGCTTTTCAGATAGGCGCTTAGCAACATTGCTTGACACTGACCAACATGCTGTGCGTGCTTATCGCCAAGCATTGCAAGTGCGCCCTGTGTACAAGCGCGTGGATACTTGTGCCGCAGAGTTTGCGACCAATACCGCGTATATGTATTCCACGTATGAAGAAGAGTGCGAAGCCGCACCAACCAATAACAAAAAAATCATGATTTTAGGCGGCGGGCCTAATAGAATCGGCCAGGGCATTGAGTTTGATTATTGCTGTGTGCACGCCGCATTTGCTATGCGTGAAGATGGCTATGAAACGATTATGGTCAACTGTAATCCTGAAACTGTTTCAACTGATTACGACACCTCAGACCGCTTGTATTTTGAGCCAGTGACGCTTGAAGATGTGCTGGAAATTGTAGCCTTAGAAAAACCAGTCGGCGTCATTGTGCAGTATGGTGGTCAAACCCCATTAAAATTAGCGCGTGCTTTAGAAAAAGCTGGCGTACCTATTATCGGCACTACACCAGACGCGATTGATAAAGCTGAAGACCGTGAGCGTTTTCAAAAAATGTTGCAAGAGTTAGGCTTAAAACAGCCGCCTAACCGCACCGCTAGAACACCAGAAGAAGCGATACGCTTAGCGATGGAAATTGGCTATCCGCTGGTAGTTCGTCCAAGCTATGTGCTTGGCGGGCGTGCAATGGAGATTGTGCAAGAACAAAGCCAGCTTGAGCGTTACATGCGTGAAGCCGTAAAAGTATCAAATGAATCGCCAGTATTGCTCGATAGATTCTTGAACGACGCGCTTGAGGTGGATGTAGATGCACTTTGCGACAACACTGGAGATGTGATTATTGGCGGCATTATGGAGCACGTTGAGCAAGCGGGCGTGCATTCGGGTGACTCAGCATGCTCATTACCGCCATATAGTTTGTCAGCCAAATTGCAAGACGAATTGCGCGACCAAACCAAGCAAATGGCGCGTGCTTTAGGCGTGGTGGGCTTAATGAATGTGCAATTTGCGATTCAAGGCAAAACAGTATTTGTGCTTGAAGTAAACCCACGCGCATCGCGCACCGTGCCATTTGTTTCTAAAGCTTGTGGCTTGCAATTAGCTAAAGTGGCCGCGCGTTGTATGGCGGGCACTTCGCTTAAAGCGCAGGGCGTTACCCGTGAGATTATTCCGCCTTTCTACTCTGTGAAAGAGGCGGTATTCCCGTTTATTAAGTTCCCTGGGGTGGACACGATTTTAGGCCCTGAGATGAAGTCAACGGGTGAAGTCATGGGCATAGGCGCAACCTTTGCTGAAGCGTTTTTGAAGTCGCAACTAGGCGCTTCAACCAAACTGCCAGAAGGCGGCAGAGCGTTTATTAGTGTGCGTAAAGAAGACTACAATAAAGTGGTTGAAATCGGCCACGCATTACATGACTTAGGTTTTGATTTAGTAGCTACAAAAGGCACTGCAACCGCGCTAACGGCTAATGGCTTAAAAGTCACTTCAGTAAATAAAGTGGCTGAAGGCCGCCCACACATTGTTGATATGATTAAAAATGGCGATATTAGCTTTATAGTAAACGTGACTGAAGACAAACGTGCGGTGGCTGATTCATACGAAATTCGCCGTAGTGCGCTACAAAATAAAGTGACTTATTACACAACATTGGCAGGTGCAAAAGCGGCTTGTGTAGGTATGGCGCATATGCAAGAATTAACGGTTGAGTCACTGCAAGACTTGCATAAAAAGCTGCATTAAAATACACTAGTTTTATTATTTAAAACCACACTCAGTTTGGGTGTGGTTTATTTTTTATAGATTGATAGATATACGTTAAAAGGTTTAGCAATATGGCAGTTATTCAAGTTCCCGTTACCGTTAAAGGCGCAGAGCAACTTAAAGCGGAATTACTTCGTTTGCGTAGCGTAGATCGTCCAGAGATTATCCAAGCAATTGCTGAGGCGCGCGCGCAAGGCGATTTGTCTGAAAATGCAGAATACGAAGCGGCAAAAGATCGCCAAAGCTTTATTGAAGGCCGTATTAACGAAGTGGAAGCCAAGCTTTCGAACGCTACGATTATTGACCCAACAACGCTACATGCTGATGGACGCTGTGTATTTGGCGCAACGGTTAGAATTGAAGACTTAGATAGTGGAGCAATCATCACCTACCAAATTGTAGGCGATGATGAGGCCGATATTAAGAACGGAAAAATTTCAATTAGCTCGCCTATTGCGCGCGGCTTGATTGGCAAGTCAGAAGGTGATATTGCAGAAGTGACGGCGCCAGGTGGCGTTAAAGAATATGAAGTTTTGGATGTGCAGTATATTTAAAAAGTACTGGCATTAAGTAGAGAACAATATGAACAATTGGTCAGATAAATTTAGCTTGATTATTGTCACCCTGTGGGTAGGTGCGCTGTGGACTACGGGTGTAGCCGCTTATGTGTTATTTAAGACGCTACCAGATAGCCAATTGGCTGGGCAGTTGGCGGGTAAGTTTTTTACTTATGTTTCTTATTTAGGCTTATTTTCAGCGTTCTTTTTGTTGATACATCGCTTGTTAGAGCATGGTACATCGGCGCTAAAACAATCCTATTTTTGGGCAGTGTTGGTGATGTTATTATTGGTGCTGGCTGGTCATTTTGGCATTCAACCAATATTAGCGGAGCTAAAAGCCGATGCTATGCCCGCGGACGTCATGCAAAGCGTATTTGCGAGTAGATTTAAAAATTGGCACGGTGTGGCAAGTATCGCTTATGTGCTGCAATGCTTGCTGGGTTTTGTAGTGGTGCTTAAAAAATAAGGGTATTGTAGGAGCGATCTAAGCCTGTATTTGGCTTCCCCACATAATATATGCGCTAAAGCGCATTATCCTGAGTGAAAAATCGCCCCCTACACAACGTGATTACTTAGCTGGAACAACTATTTTTGGTTTAGTCGATTGACGATAAATCACTAATTGTTTACCAATGTGATGCACTGCAACCGCACCAGTCTGCTCGCAAATGTCAGTTAACATTTGAGTGCGCAAGGCTTTATCATCATTCATCACTTTAATTTTTATCAGTTCGTGCGCGTCTAAATTAACGTGGATTTCTTTCATCACGCTTTCTGATAAGCCTTTATTGCTAATCATCACGACTGGGTTTAAGTTGTGCGCAAGACCACGTAAGTAGCTAATTTGTTTTGAATTCACGGTAGTATCTTCTTGAATATGTTGTTGATTTATATAGGTGGGCAGTTTAACAGATGAAGCTAAAACCTTCCAGCAAAGCTTGGATACATGAGCATATCAATGATGAATTTGTGAAACGCGCACAAAAAGAAGGTTATCGAGCGCGTGCGGCTTATAAGCTTACAGAAATTGACGATAAAGATAAGCTCATTAAACCTGGCATGACGATTGTTGATTTAGGCGCTACCCCAGGTAGCTGGAGCCAAGTAGCGGTGCAGCGTTTAAAAGGTCAAGGCCGCATTATTGCGTTAGATTTATTAGAAATGGAGCCGATAAAAGGCGTAGAATTTATTCAAGGTGATTTTCGTGAAGAGGCTATTTTAAAATTATTGGAAAATAGTTTAAATGGCAAGCAGGCAGACCTTGTAATTGCAGATATGGCACCCAATATTACAGGCATTACTATTGTAGACCAAGCAGGCGCGGCATATTTAACCGAGTTGGCGCTAGAGTTTAGCAAAGACTGGCTGAAACCAAATGGTAATTTTTTGGTCAAGGTATTTATTGGTGAAGGTTTTGATGACATTGTAAAAAATATGCGTACCATATTTGATAAAGTAGTAACGCGTAAGCCAAAAGCCTCTCGTGGCAGAAGTAATGAGGTTTATTTGCTGGGCCTAGGTAAAAAATAATTGCCTAATAAAGCGACAAGCCAGCTGGTTTTAAGCATAGAATATTGATTTATATAATATAGATTTAGTGACCTTTTTTGAAAAAGGAAAAGAATTTTGAACAACAATACATTTAAGACAATAGCCATTTGGTTGGCGATTGGCATGGTACTCATCTCGATTTTTAATTTGACGGGCGTTAAAGGCGCTGCTGATAATCAAGTGGTTTATTCACAATTTATGCAAGATGTGAAAGCTGGTAAAGTTGATTCCGTCTACATGGATGGACGTACGTTAACCGTTAAAACGCAAGATAGCAAAGGCGGTTACACCACAAATGCGCCGCTTACAGATTTTTGGTTAGTGTCTGATTTGCTTAAATATAACGTGCGTGTAGATGTCAAGCCTGAAGAGCGGCCATCATTATTGAAAGAAATGTTTTGGTCATTATTCCCAGTATTGCTAATTATTGGCGTATGGGTGTTTTTTATGAAACAAATGCAAGGTGGCGGTAAAGGCGGTGGGCCATTTTCATTCGGTAAAAGCAAAGCCCGCCAGTTGGATGAAAGTAATAACACAACCACTTTTGCGGATGTTGCGGGCTGCGATGAAGCTAAAGAAGAAGTGGTGGAAATTGTAGAATTTTTACGTGACCCAACCAAGTTTCAAAAACTTGGCGGGCGCATTCCACGCGGTGTGTTATTAGTAGGCCCACCAGGTACGGGTAAGACTTTGATAGCACGTGCCATTGCGGGTGAGGCAAAAGTGCCATTTTTCACGATTTCAGGCTCTGACTTTGTGGAAATGTTTGTTGGCGTAGGTGCATCTCGCGTGCGTGATATGTTTGAAAATGCTAAGAAAAACTCACCTTGCATCATCTTTATTGATGAAATTGATGCGGTAGGGCGTAGCCGTGGATCTGGCACAGGCGGTGGCAACGATGAGCGCGAGCAAACATTGAACCAATTATTGGTTGAGATGGATGGCTTTGAGGGCAATTCAGGCGTGATTGTAATTGCCGCAACCAACCGTGCAGACGTGTTAGATAAAGCCTTGCTTCGCCCAGGCCGTTTTGACCGTCAAGTCATGGTTTCATTGCCAGATATTAAAGGCCGCGAGCAAATTTTAATGGTGCACATGCGTAAAATACCTGCTGATGTTGATGTAAAAGCCGACATTTTAGCGCGTGGCACACCTGGTTTTAGCGGTGCAGATTTAGCTAACTTAGTGAATGAGGCCGCGCTCTTTGCTGCACGCCGTAACAAACGCACGGTAGATATGCAAGATTTTGAAGATGCAAAAGATAAAATTTACATGGGTCCCGAGCGTAAATCTATGGTGATGCGTGAAGAAGAACGCATGAATACTGCGTATCATGAATCAGGCCATGCGGTGGTTGCAAAACTATTGCCAAAAGCTGACCCTGTGCATAAGGTAACGATTATGCCGCGTGGTTGGGCGTTGGGCTTAACTTGGCAGTTACCAGAGTTTGATCGCATTAGTAATTACAAAGACAAAATGTTAGAAGAAATTTCTATTTTGTTTGGTGGTCGAATTGCTGAAGAAATTTTCATGCATCAAATGTCTACGGGTGCATCAAACGACTTTGAGCGTGCCACTAAATTAGCCCGTGCTATGGTCACCAAATACGGCATGAGTGATGCTCTTGGCACTATGGTATATGCAGGTGATGAGCAAGATTCATTTTTTGGCAATATGAGCTCTAAAACGGTATCAGAGGCGACACAACAAAAAGTGGATGCAGAAATTCGCCGTATTTTAGATGAGCAATATGGTATTGCGCGTAAATTGTTAGAAGATAATCGCGAAAAAGTAGAGGCGATGATGAAGGCTTTGATGGAGTATGAAACCATTGATGCCGACCAAATTAACGACATTATGGCGGGCATTGCTGTGCGCCCACCAAAGCCAACGCAAAGCAAAGCGAATCCACCAAAAGATACGGGTTCAACAGGCTTAGGCGCTACACCTGCGCCACAACCAACGGCTAAAGGGTAATTAGTTATATTTTAAAAAGGGCTAGATTTCTAGCCCTTTTTTTAACGCTCAAAATTTAAGTATAATGCTTTATGAACTTCATTTGCGGCAAATACCAACTTAACCTCACCCGCCCCCATGTAATGGGCATCGTCAATGTAACGCCCGATTCTTTTTCAGATGGCGGCAAGTTTGCATCAACCAATTTAGCTGTTGAGCATGCGCTACTGCTCATTGCAGAAGGTGCGGATATTTTAGACATCGGTGGTGAATCAACACGCCCTAATGCGACTCCAGTTAGCTTAGATGAAGAGTTAAGCCGCGTGATTCCCGTGATTGAGGCGCTAAGCCAACATTCCACTGTACCCATTTCAATTGATACATATAAGCCAGAAGTGATGCGTCAAGCAATAGCCGCAGGTGCGGATATTGTGAACGATATTCGTGCGCTACAAGAACCAAATGCATTACAAATTGTAGCGAATAGCAATGTGGGCGTATGTTTAATGCACATGCAAGGCACGCCAAAAACTATGCAATTGGCACCTAATTATGTTGAGGTAGTTGCTGAAGTTAAACAGTTTTTAATTGACAGGCTAAATACGGCGCAAGCGCACGGAATTGTTAAAAATCGTATTTTACTCGACCCAGGCTTTGGCTTTGGTAAAACACGCGCGCATAATATAGAGCTAATCAAACATCTGAATATGTTGGTCGATATTGGTCAGCCCTTATTAGTTGGCCTATCGCGTAAAGCTATTTTAGGTGCAATAGTGGGTGGTGATGAAGGCCAACGCCTACATGCAAGCATTGCAGCTTCAGTGATTTCCGCCATGAAAGGCGCTAAAATTCTGCGTGTGCATGATGTAAAGGCCACGGTAGATGCGTTGAAAGTGGTAGCAGCAATACAATAATTTCTGTAAAAATAGGTAAAATAATGACAAAAAAATACTTTGGAACAGATGGCATACGCGGCAAAGTGGGTGAATATCCAATCACGCCAGATTTTGTCATGCGCTTAGGGTATGCCGCAGGTAAAGTGCTCACGCAAGTGAATACTAACCTTGCTAAAGGCGCGCATCCAGCCGTGTTAATTGGTAAAGATACGCGCATTTCAGGCTATATGTTAGAAGCTGCGTTAGAAGCAGGTTTATCTGCCGCAGGGGTTGATATTTTACTCACAGGACCAATGCCCACGCCAGCTGTGGCTTACCTCACGCGCGCTTTACGTGCGCAAGCAGGCATTGTGATTTCAGCCTCGCACAACCCTTATTACGATAACGGTATTAAGTTTTTTTCTAGTGTTGGCGCAAAATTGTCAGATGAAATTGAGCATGCCATTGAAGCTGAGCTAGATAAGCCCATGCAGGTGATGGAATCAGCCAAGCTAGGCAAAGCGCGCCGCATCAATGATGCTGCAGGGCGCTACGTAGAATTTTGTAAAAGCACATTCCCTAATAATATGGATTTGCGCGGCTTAAAAATTGTTTTAGATTGCGCGCATGGCGCCACATACCATGTTGCACCTGATGTTTTTCATGAATTAGGCGCAGAAATTGTAAGTATTGGCAACAAACCAAATGGCTTAAATATTAATGAGCAAGTAGGCTCAACGCACCCACAAGCCTTACAGAAAGCCGTGCTTGAGCATAGCGCAGATTTAGGCATAGCTTTTGATGGCGATGGCGACCGCGTGATGATGGTAGACGCGCAAGGAAATTTATTTGATGGTGACCAGCTGTTGTATATTATTGCAGTTGGCTTAAAGGCCAAAGGCGAGCTCAACGGCGGCGTAGCGGGCACTTTAATGAGCAATTTAGCGCTAGAGCATGGCTTGCAAAAGCACGGCATTCCATTCGCGCGCGCTAAAGTGGGAGACCGTTACGTGCTAGAACTTTTAAATGAAAAAAACTGGACACTAGGCGGTGAGAATTCAGGACACATTTTAACGCTAGACAAAACCACCAGTGGTGATGCAATTATTGCTGCGCTACAAGTATTGCACGCACTCAAACTAAGCGGTAAAACGCTGACTGCACAAGGCGCAGAGCTGGTGTTATACCCGCAAGTGCTGATTAACGTGGTCACTGCTAAAAAAATTGATTTAGCGTCGCATGTTGAAATTCAAGCATCGGTAAAAGCGGCAGAAAAAACCCTTGCTGGTCGTGGCCGCGTGCTTCTTAGAGCATCAGGCACTGAGCCTAAAATCCGCGTAATGGTTGAAGGTGAAGATGGTGGTCTAGTGCAAAAGTTAGCTGAAGATATTGCTGATGTAGTAACGCAAGCCACTCGTTAGCATTTCAGTGGTAGATATTTAATTTCTTAAACAATCACATTTCAGTCATCAATTGTTCATAATTAAATGACAACATAGCCTTCATGCTCAAGTAGAGCAAGTGAAATAAGGGGATATGATGTCATATAGAATGCGTTTATATTTAAACCGTATGCATCAGTTTGATGGTAATTTATGTGTTGCGGTAAACCATACTAGCCAATACAGGTTGATACGTAATTTTTTTCGTGTCATCAGCCGATTAGGCAACGGTATGTTTTGGTTTGGCTTAGGAATCGCCATCGTAATTGTGAATGGAGCTGAAGGATTTTCGCCAGTTTTACATTTGCTGCTAGTAGCTTTGATTGGCGCGCTACTTAATAAGTGGTTAAAAGGTAAAACGCTGCGCCCACGCCCTTATCAAGTGCGCCAAGATATTTGCTTAACAGGCACGCCGATGGATAAATTTAGTTTTCCTTCTGGACATACTTTACACGCCGTGATGCTTAGCACAGTGGCGCTAAGTTATTATCCGCAACTCGCTATGATACTCATTCCATTTACCATAATGATTGCTTTGTCACGTGTAGTGCTAGGCTTGCATTACCCTAGCGATGTGTTAGCTGGCGCTTTGATTGGTGGCTTGATTGCCAGTGTATCTTTTTTAATCGTTTAATTTTTCAATTATTGACTTTACTCTAGCGACAAAGTCTCATCAAAATATTCAATAGGTTTTGATGGGAAAAGTTGCAAATGCTTCGCACACTGTTCACGCCAACTATCTAGCTGCGTAATACTTAAGTTTTTCAGTTCAGGCTCTAACACGGGCTTGCTGCCATTGAGCACCACGCCAATATCGGCCACAGCCACCTGTGTTTTTTCTACGTAATACACAAAGTGCTTCAGTACACGCTTATCAGCTAGGCGCACCACACCATAAATTAGGGTAGGTAATTTCACAAATCGCAATACGCCATCCCAAAAGGCTAAGCGCCTTAATGCTAGGCTAGTGGTGCGTTCGGGGCATCTAAATTGAATGGAAATAAACTTTGAAATAACAACATGATGTTGTGTAAGTAAATGTCGTGGTGAAGTTTTCATCAGCGGCGCTAAATGCGCATCCATCGCCCATTCTGAGGCAATATGCGTGAGCACTTCATTTTTATGCCACATCGCCTCGTGTGCTGGTACAAAATGGTTATGCGCAATTACATCTACATATAAATGGCTCATGTAACCAATAGCAATCGCGGTTTCTTCATCAGTATCTGCGGTTAGCATCAGTTGGTGCGCGTTTTCCCACAAATGCGTATGACGATAACGGTGGCTCACAATCGCCAGGTCTGGCAAGCAAGCGCCCGCCATGACTAATTCAGGAAAGTTTTTAATCGCGCGTTGTAAGCGTGGGTCTAGCAATGGCATTGCCCAAAGTAACGACTGTGCAAAATACAAATGCGTGACTAATCCCCATGCATTGGCATCTGCCGAATAAAGGCAACATGGTAGCCACCAGTAAAAATTTTTGAGAAATTTTGATAATTGCATAGTATGTAATTTCCCATGCAGCTATGAAACAATCGTTACAGTTGTATGATATTTCGGAGACAATATTGGGCTTAAATTTTCATTAAAATGTCATATTAAATCGTTATTGTAAGGTTATTAACTATTTGATTGTATTAGGACAATATAAAAATCACATGAAAATTTTATTTATTTCTGACGTGTATTTTCCGCGCATTAATGGCGTGTCGACCTCTATCAGAACCTTTGTGGAGCAAATGCAAAACTTAGGCCATACAGTGCATTTAATTGCGCCAGATTATGCAGTGCAAACTGAAGATGAAAACTGGATTAAGCGCATAGCAGCACGCAGTATTTATTTTGACCCTGAAGATAAGCTTATAAAATATGGCGCTGCAATGCAATTGTTGCCAGCTTTAGCGCAAGAAAAATATGACATCATTCACGTACACACGCCATTTGTGGCGCATTATTTAGGTTTAAAACTCGCGGCTAAACTCAATATTCCGTGCATAGAAACTTACCATACGTTTTTTGAAGATTACTTACACCATTACTTACCTTGGATGCCAAAATCATTTGCGCGCGGCCTAGCTAGAATGATTTCTAAACGCCAGTGCAATGCGGTTGATGCGATTGTAGCGCCCTCAAACCCAATGCTCGATGTGCTGCGCGGTTACGGCGTTCATGTCGCGTCTGAGGTGATTCCTACAGGGTTACAAAATAGCAGTTTTAAAGCGGCAGATGGCCAAGCATTTAGAAAAAAATATGATATTGCTTTAGATCGCCCAATGCTACTTTATGTAGGCCGTGTGGCGTTTGAAAAAAACATAGATTTTTTACTTGAAATGACAAAAATTCTCATAGAAAAGCAGCCAGATGTTTTGCTTGTGGTGACAGGCGAAGGCCCAGCGGAAGCCAGTTTACATAAACTCGCCCAAACGCTCAACATAGAATACAACGTTAAATTTATCGGTTATTTAGACCGCAATACCGAGCTTAATTCTTGTTATGAATCGGCTGATGTATTTGTGTTTGCATCCAAAAGTGAAACGCAAGGGCTGGTAATTTTAGAGGCGATGGCTCAAAGCACGCCAGTGGTGGCGATTGCTGAACTTGGCACGGCTTCAATTTTAATTGAAGGCAAAGGCGCGTTAATTGCGCCTGATAATACGCTGATATTTGCCGAAAAAGTACACCAACTATTGATGAATCCTGAGCATAGCTTTGAGTTGGGTAAGCAAGCAAAAGCCTATGCTTTAGATAAATGGACAGCAAAACTGCAAGCCGAGCGTATGGTTAAATTTTACGCACAGTGCATTATTAGCAAAGCGCCAGCGCAGAGTTTTGCACCGCCAGTAAGTATTTAATGGCCAAGAAAAAAAGCATATTTCCGCGTTAATTTAACCTACATCAAAAGCAATGCCCTGCGAGCCTTATATATAGCGGCTCGCAGGGCATTGTTTTTCTCTCGTAGGTTTTTGTGGTGCTAATCTACAAAAAATAACTTCAAATGACTAATGTTTTGAAACTTATGGTCTTGCAGCTTCTTGTTCCATTTTTTTCATCGTAATATGGCGCACATCTTTACCTTTGACCATGTACACCACGTATTCTGAAATGTTTTTCGCGTGGTCGCCAATGCGCTCAATCGCTTTAGAAACAAACAGTACTTCTAGCGACATTGAAATCGTGCGCGGGTCTTCCAGCATAAAGGTAATTAACTGGCGAATGGTCATTTGGTATTGGTCATCGACTTGCTCATCCATTTGCGCAATCGGCAGCACTTTGGTGGCATCTGAGCGCGCAAAAGCATCTAGCGACATGTGCAACATTTCACGCGCTAAGTTGGCCATGGTTTTAATTTCGGCAAAACGTGGCGTCCACATGCGATCAGTTTCAAAAGATTTTTGTGAAAAGCGCGCAATTTTTGCCGCTTCATCGCCAATACGCTCAAGGTCGGTAATGGTTTTAATCATCATCAAAATCATGCGTAAATCACCCGCAGTTGGCTGGCGGCGCGCAATAATGTGGCTGCAATCTTCATCTACTTGCACTTCTAATGCATTCACAAGGTGATCTTTTTTAATCACGGCTTCGGCGAGTTTTGGGTTTGATGTCACCAATGATTCGAGCGCATCTACAATTTGTTGCTCAACAAGGCTACCCATTTCAAGTACTTTAGCGCGCACAGCTTCTAATTCAGCATCGTATTGTTTAAAAATATGTTCAGATTGCATGGTTAAATCCTCTTAAAGTCTTCTAGGTATTGCAATTGTAAATTAGCTTAAAGTGCGTAATTAACCAAATTTACCAGTAATGTAATCTTCCGTTTCGCGGCGTGTTGGGCGGGTGAAAATGGTATCTGTATCGCCATATTCCATCAACTCACCTAAATACATATAAGCAGTGTAGTCTGAAACGCGCGCGGCTTGTTGCATGTTGTGCGTAACAACCAATATAGTGAGTTTGTTTTTTAGCTCACTCATCAGCTCTTCAATATTGGCGGTGGCAATTGGGTCTAATGCTGAAGTCGGCTCATCAAACAACATGATTTCAGGGTCAGTTGCCAATGCGCGGGCAATGCATAAACGCTGTTGTTGGCCGCCAGATAAGTTAAAGGCTAAGTCATTTAGACGATCTTTCACTTCGTTCCAAAGTGCGGCGCCTTTAAGCGCTTCTTCTACTTTATCAGCAATAGTGCGTTTATTTTTTTCGTCACGCACGCGCAAACCATAAGCAACGTTTTCAAAAATAGATTTAGGAAACGGGTTCGGTTTTTGAAACACCATACTAATACGCATGCGTACTTCAATTGGGTCTACGCCATGCTCTAAAATGTTAGTGTTATCTGGGTGCATGACAATTTGGCCTTCATACTTATTGCCAGGATACAAATCATGCATTCGGTTAAAGCAGCGTAAAAATGTAGATTTACCGCAACCTGAAGGGCCAATCAACGCCGTAATTTTGTTTTCATAAAGTGGCATGTTCACGCTTTTAAGCGCTTGGTGGCCATTTGAATAAAAAAAGTTAAGGTCTTTTGATTCGGCTTTAAGTGCTGTTGATGTGTTAGTAACCATATGTTTCCTAATTATTTTCTAGATTTCTAAATTGCTTTGGATGCTTAATTTATTACCATTTAATGTTTTTACGAATCTGATAGCGCAAGTAAATCGCTGTGCCGTTCATCAACAATGTGACCAGAATGATAATCGCACCTGTGGCCGCCGCGTTGATATGAAAGGCATGATCTGGGCGTGACAACCAGTTAAACATTTGAATCGGCAGCACGGTAAAGCTTGCGCTTAACCATTCAAAATTAAGGTAGGGCGCTACCTCTGAAATGGGTGCGGGTGGCAAAAATGCAATAAATGTGAGTGCACCAATGGTAATAATCGGTGCAGTTTCACCAATCGCGCGCGACATGCCAATAATCACACCCGTTAAAATACCGCCTTGCGAATACTTCACCACATGGTCACTGACTACTTGCCATTTGGTTGCGCCTACCGCGTAGGCCGCTTCACGAATCGCGACAGGAATGCCGCGAATCGCTTCACGTGTAGAAACAATAATAATTGGCAGAATCAGTAAACCTAGCGTTAAACCTGCAGTAAGAATGCTTTGGCCTAAATCTAAACCGTAAACAAACAGCCCAAGCGCAAGCAAGCCATAAATGATAGAAGGCACACCAGCAAGGTTAGAAACATTGATTTCAATGAGGTCAGAAAACCAGTTTTTAGGCGCATATTCTTCTAAGTACAAGCCAGCACCCACGCCCATAGGCACGGCTGTTAAAAAAGTCACCAACATCACTAATGCTGAGCCTACCCAAGCAGAAAGTAATCCAGCTTCACCTGCACGACGAGATGGAAAATCGCTAAAAAACTTTAAGTTAAAACGTGGGTAACCATCCATCACCAAGTCAATAAATAGCGTGAGTAAAGTCAGTAAACCCATCATTAAGGCGATTAAGCCAATAGCGGCAAACACAATATCATTGCGCTTATGGCGGCGAATCATCGCGCGCACGCTATCTAAGTTTTTTAATACCGAGGCTTTGGGTGGCGTAGTTGTAGTTTGTATTGCCATTAGTATTGCTCCCTGTATTTTTTACGCACCACATGACCAATAATGTTAAAACATAAAGTCATAATAAATAGCACCAAGCCAGCTGCAAAAATACTTTGGTAGCCGATACTCGCATGCGGTAAATCGCCCATTGCCACTTGCACAATATAAGCTGTAATTGTGGCTGCGCCTTCAGTAGGGTCAAACGTTAAATTAGGCTGTTGTCCTGCTGCAACGGCTACCACCATGGTTTCACCCACAGCGCGAGAAATTGCCAAAATATACGCAGCTACAATGCCTGATGTTGCCGCTGGCGTCACCACGCGAATAGCCGTTTGAAAGCGTGTTGCACCCATTGCGTAAGAGCCTTCGCGCATACTCATAGGCACGGCGCGCATGGCGTCTTCAGCCACTGAGGCAATGTATGGAATAATCATCACACCCATCACAAGGCCTGCACTGAGCATATTAAAGCCAGGTAAATCAGGGTAAATTTTTTGCAATAGTGGTGTTACAAAAAGTAAGGCAAAATAACCAAAAGCAATGGTCGGCACGCCAACCAATAACTCTAAAATCGGCTTGGTGATTTCACGTGTTTTATGTGAGGCAAATTCAGAAAGGTAAATCGCGCCTATCGTGCCAACTGGTACGGCCACTGCAAGCGCTACCGCCGATGTAGTAAGAGTGCCAGCTATTAAAGGCATGATGCCGTAGTGCGCATCTTCAAATAGTGGTGTCCATTCAGTGGCAGTAAGAAATTCAACTAGCGAAACCGTTTTAAAAAAGCCGAAAGATTCATACAAAAGAATCGCCACAATGGCAAATGTGGTAAATACCGCAGAAAGCGCGGCTAACATTAAGATAAACTCAATGACGCGTTCTTTAATATTTCTGCGTACATTTTTAGCTAAGCGCGGGCTAATAGTTAAAGCTGGTGAGTTGTTGTGCGTCATGGTGGCAGTGTTCATATAGAGACTTTTATAATTGTAACGATATTAAACGTTTTGATGAAACTACTTAATAAAAAAGGAGCGGTTTTTACCGCCCCTTTTTTAGCGTGCTAGATTTATTTAATTCTGTTAATTAAATCTTTAACTTTAATACCCACTTCATTTTTACCGCCGAAACCAGTACCTGGTTTGAGTGCTTTAAAGTGCGCTTTAACTGCGTCATAATCTTCAGTTGGTAACGGTACATATTTCACTTCAGCCACTAACTTAGGCGCATTTTCTAAGTAGAAATTTACAAACGCTTTCACTTCAGGTTTAAACGCTGCTGCTGTTGCATTTACATAGATAAAAATCGGGCGCGCTAATGGTTGGTAGCTACCGTCACGCACTGTTTCTGCAGAAGGTAAAATTGCAGGGCCGCCAACTTTAGCTGAAATAGGAATTGCTCTTAATTTATCTTTATTTTCTTCATAATAAGCCATACCAAAATATGCTAAACCGCCTACGTTACCTGATACACCTTGTACTAATACGTTATCATCTTCTGATGGTGTGTAGTCGGTACGGCTCGCTTTTGCTTTACCATTAACCGCTTCAGTAAAGTAATCAAACGTACCAGAAGCCGTGCCTGGGCCGTATAGTGCTAAGGCTTTGTCAGGGTAAGCAGCGTTAACTTGCTTCCAATTTTTAACGCCAGATTTTGGTTGCCACATTTTTTTCAAATCATCAACGCTTAGGCTTTTTACCCAGTCATTTTTTGAGTTGACAACTACAGTTAACGCATCAAAAGCAATTGGCAATTCAATGTATTGAATACCAGCTTCTTTACAAGCATCCATTTCTTTTTGTGAAATTGGACGTGAAGCATCTGAAATATCAGTTTCACCGCGGCAGAATTTTTTAAAGCCACCACCAGTGCCAGACTCACCCACAGTCACTTTTACTTTTTGTATTTTTTGAAACTCTTCAGCCATGGCTTCAGTAATTGGGTAAACCGTGCTAGAACCATCAATTTTGATGATTTTATCTGCGGCAAGCGCGTGTGTGCTTGAAAATGTCGCGGCTACTAAAGCTGCGATAGTCATTGATTTGGTTAGCATTGTGTTCATAAAATCTCCATCAAAGTTAAACTGCTTATTTAAAATGTTTCTAACGCCTTAAATTGATGTGAATTTTAGAAGTTGAATATGACAGTTTGATGACAAATTGAATGCTTTTTGTAATAAAAAAAGGGTCTCGAAAGAGACCCTTTTAAAAACTACTGGCTACATTTTACAGCTTTTTTTAAAACTACATAAATGTTTTACCAAAATGATAAGCCAAAGCGGCAATCAAACCTGAGCACGGAATGGTCAGCACCCAAGCCCAAACAAGGCGTGAGGCTAAGCCCCAGCGCACTGCAGAAGCGCGTCTTGACAAACCAACACCGACAATTGCGCCTGTGATGGTGTGGGTAGTAGAGATTGGAATGCCCGTATAAGTGGCTAAAAATAAAGCAATTGAGCCAGCCGTTTGTGCAGAAAAAGCGCCTGATGGTCGAATGCGCGTAATACCCATGCCCATGGTGCGCACAATGCGCCAGCCGCCAAATAGCGTACCTAAGGCTATCATGGCGTGGCATGAAATAATCACCCACGTTTGCACTTCAAAGCCCGTTTGATAGCCATTGCTGACGAGTAAAACAGTGATAACGCCCATGGTTTTTTGTGCATCATTGCCACCATGACCCAAGCTAAATAGCGAGGCTGAAACAAACTGCATTTTATTAAATCTACTTTCTGTGGGGTAGGGCGCAGATTTTTCAAATAGCCAAAGTATCGTAATCATGAGCAGTAGCGCGAGTAGCATGCCAAATAAGGGGGACAGAATAATCGCGGCTGACGTTTTAATGAGCCCTGCCGCAACAATTGCACCTGTGCCCGCCTTTGCGACGCCCGCGCCTACCAGCCCGCCAACTAGCGCATGAGAAGACGATGACGGAATACCTAACCACCACGTTAGGATGTTCCAAGTAATTGCGCCACATAGCGCACCAAAAATCACCGCGTTATTGACAATGTCGGGGTCTATAATGCCTTTGCCGACCATTTTAGCAACAGCGGTACCAAACACTAAAAATGCAACAAAGTTGAAAAATGCCGCCCAAAGTACCGCGGCTTGCGGCGTGAGTAGGCGCGTAGAAACCATGAGTGCGATGGAGTTTGCCGCGTCGTGAAAGCCATTCATAAAGTCAAATATGAGGGCTACCACCACCAGTATCGACATGATGAGGATTGCGTGTTCCATGTGTAATCCCTTAAATGCGTTCTAGCACTACACCGTGAATTACATCTGCAATGTCTTCACAGCTATCAATGGCTTCTTCAAATAAGTCATATAGTTTGCTAGAGCGAATAAGTGTGCGTGCATCAGATTCCTCGGTAAACAAACGTTGCATACCTGCACGCATTACGTGGTCGCCTTCACCTTCAATGCCGCTAATTTCTTCACAATTGCGCAAAATACGCTCGGCATTTTTCATGTCTGCCAGCATGTTGACTGTATCGCGTACTTTTTCTGAAGCGCGTAATAAAATTTGTGCTAACGCTACCATTTCAGGCGTAAAGCTAGAGCGACCGTAGATTTTGGCGCTTTGAGGAATGTCTTCCATGTAATCAATAATGTCATCTAACGCCATGGCAAGCTCGCGAATCTCGCGACGGTCAAACGGGGTAATAAAGGTTTTATGTAGGGAAAGTAGAATTTCTTTGGTGTATTCGTCTGCTTCAGATTCAATTTTGCGAATTTCGGCAAAGTACTCTTCAAATTTATCTTCATCGCTTACTGCTGTCATCATGGCTAGCACTTTAGAGGCGCGTACAGCGCAGTCTGCCAGCTTGTTAAATAATATAAAGTAATTGTCGCTATGCGGAGTAATCGCAGACATTAAACGAGTAAAAATACCACTTTTCATTTTTATTGCTCCCAATTGAATCTAATTATTGTGAATATGCTGTTTTTACAATTAAACTCCATGCTTTAAAACTTAGCATTTTAAATGCTAAGTTTTAAAGCATGGAGTTTAACTGCTAATACGAAAAATATTGATTATTTATTGCTAAAATAGACATTAGCATGACTGTTTTTAAGTTACAAAATTATGACATAAATGTGAATATTTTTAACGCCTAACTGAAAACAAACATAAAAAGAAATCAAAAATATGCCAAACAATAGAATCTCTAACATGCTAGCCGAATTTTTTGGCACAGCACTTTTGCTCGCCATCATCACAGGTTCTGGCATCATGGGCGAAAGTTTAAGCGCGGGTAACGCCGCTATAGCTTTGCTGGGCAATAGTATTGCCACGGGTTGCGGTTTGTATGTACTCATTACTTTGCTAGGGCCAATGTCTGGTGCGCACTTTAACCCAGTGGTCAGCCTTATGTTTTGGCGTACTGGCGCACTCGATACGCAAAGTTTATTCGGTTATATTGCCGCACAAATTACAGGTGCAATTGCTGGCGTTTGGCTCACACATCTCATGTTCGCAATGCCGCTTATTCAAGCCTCTACTAAGCCTAGGCACGGCTTAGGCATTTGGGTCAGCGAGCTAGTTTCTACCTTGGTGTTGCTGAGTGTGATTCGTTTAGCGTTAAAATATGCCATCGATAAAGTCGCTATGTTGGTCGCGCTAACAGTGACTGCTGGTTATTGGTTTACTTCATCCACATTTTTCTCAAACCCAGCTGTTACTTTGGCTAGAAGCTTGACGAATACTTTTGTAGGTATTAGTTCAGCAGATGTTTTAGGTTTTATCTCAGCGCAGTTAGTGGCTGTAATGTTGATATGTTTGATTAAGGATAAAAAATGAGTATCACTATTTATCACAATCCGTCCTGCGGAACGTCGCGCAACACTTTAGCGATGATACGCGCCAGCGGCGTAGAGCCAGAAATCATTGAATATTTAAAAACACCGCCTACACGTGAAAAATTAACTGCCCTAGCAACCAGCATTGGTGCGGGTGTCAGGGCATTGCTCAGAGAGAAAGGCACGCCGTTTGCCGAGCTTGGCTTAGACGATTTAAGTTTGTCAGATGAAGCATTGATTGACGCTATGCTGCAACATCCCATTTTAATCAACCGCCCGATTGTGGTAACGGCAAAAGGCGTTAAATTGTGCCGCCCATCTGAGTTGGTGTTAGATATTTTAGATAACCCAAATATTGGCGTATTTATTAAAGAAGATGGTGAAGTGGTGAATAAACAATAATGGCTGCTGCATGATGGCATTTTCTAGCGAACCCAATAATCCCAAAGATTTACTTGTCAGTGTTGCTGAAAAAAATCTAAACGATATTTTGATGCAAATATTTAATCATGCCGCGCCGCACAAGGCGGTGGTGGTGTTTGATACGGTTTGCGAATTGGCAAATATCTTGACACAAGCTTATGAGCGTTGCCTGCCAGATGCGCAATTCATTGATTTTAACCAACATACGCCCGATGCCGTGCTAGCTGTTTTTGCGAGTTTGGCTGCGTCAGATTTGGTGGTGCTGGTGCAATCCACCAATTTCAGGCTAGAGGCTTTTCGCATTCGTGTTGAGCTATTTAAGCGCGGGCTTAAAGTAATTGAGCACCCGCATTTGAGCCGCATGCTGGGGGCAGAGGTCGCTTATTACATTGATGCGCTGGCGTATGATTCTGCGTATTTTCGCGGTGTAGGTAACAGCCTTAAAGCGATGATAGACCAAGCGCAAGGCGGCTACTTAGATAGTGGCGGTGATGCACGTTTAGTTTTTGGCTCAGCCTTTGAATCAGCCAAACTCAATGTGGGCGACTACAGCGAAATGCTAAATATTGGTGGGCAATTCCCCATTGGCGAGGTGTTCACCGAGGCGCGTGATTTAGAAGCCGTGCATGGCCGCGTGCGAATTTTCGCCTTTGGCGATACGCAGTACAGAGTCAACCGCCCAGCCAAGCCCATCACCTTGATTGTTGAAAATGGGCAGGTGATTGCCACAGAAGATAGCACGCCAGAATTTGACACCGTACTCGCTAATATTCGCGCGGATGAACAAGTGGTTTGGCTACGCGAAATCGGCTTTGGCCTAAACCGTGCCTTCACCAAAGACCGTACAGTGAGCGACATCGGCAGCTATGAGCGCATGTGCGGCGTGCATTTATCCTTAGGCGCCAAGCATGGCGTTTACGGCAAACCCAATTTTAAACGCGGAGACGGAAAATATCATGTGGACGTTTTTGCTGTGACCGAACAACTTACATTAGACGAACGCGTGATTTACCGCGATGGCGCTTGGTGCGTTGGCATAGCGTAAAAAGGGTGCGTACTTTTAGGGTATAATATGCGCTTTCAACAGCACCACAAGTCATTATAGAAGCCATTATGGAAGCCGAACAACTCAACATTATTGCCAATCGCTTAGTTGATTTAAGCGCGCGCAACAACGCCCTTCGGGGGTATCTTTGACTTTGAAAACAAGTCGCAACGCCTAGAAGAAGTGAACGGGTTGATGGAAGACCCAAATATTTGGAATAACGCCGAAAAAGCGCAAAAATTGGGCAAAGAAAAGCGCAGTTTAGAGCTGATTGTGCATAATCTGCAAAGCCTAGAAACCAATTTAAAAGACGCGCAAGAGCTATTTGAAATGGCGCGTGAAGAAGCCGATGATGACACTTTATTAAGTGTTAAAACGGATTCTGAAAACCTAGAAAAACAAATCGCCGAAATGGAATTTAAACGCATGTTTTCGGGTGAGTTAGATTCTGCCAATTGCTTTATTGAGTTTCAATCAGGCAGTGGCGGCACCGAGGCGCAAGATTGGTGCAATATGCTGCTGCGCATGTATTTGCGCTACACCGAGCGCAAAGGCTTTAAGGTAGAAGTGTTAGAGCTGTCAGATGGCGACGTAGCGGGCATTAAAGGTGCCAGCATTAAGGTAAGCGGCGATTATGCTTACGGCACGTTACGTACCGAAAATGGCGTTCATAGGTTGGTGCGAAAATCTCCATTTGATAGCAACGCCAAACGCCACACCAGCTTTGCCAGCGTGCAAATCTTCCCTGAAGTGGATGATTCTATTCAAATTGACATCAACCCAGCCGATTTGCGCATTGATACCTACCGCGCCAGCGGTGCAGGCGGCCAGCATATTAACAAAACCGATTCTGCCGTGCGCATTACGCATTTGCCCACCAATACCGTCGTACAATGCCAAAATGACCGCTCGCAACACCGCAACCGCGATGAGGCCATGAGCATGTTAAAAGGCGCATTGTATAATTTAGAGCTAAACAAACGTAACGCCGACAAACAAGCGATTGAAGATGCCAAAACTGACATTGGCTGGGGACATCAAATCCGCAGCTACGTGCTAGACCAAGGCCGCATTAAAGATTTGCGCACCAATGTAGAAGTCGGCAACACCCAAGGCGTGCTAGATGGCGACCTTGACCCATTTATTACTGAAAGTTTGAAGCAGGGAGTATGAGCGTGAGTATTGAGCAAAATCAAAATAATGAAGTAGTTGCAGTTGACGAAAATCACGTAATCGCGGAGCGTCGCGAGAAGCTTAAAGCGATTCGCGAGGCGACTAATGGCGTGGCGTTCCCTAACGATTTTAAGCCACAGCATAAGGCGGCTGAGTTAGCGGTTGCGCATGCAGATAAAGAAAATGAAGCGTTTGAAGCCGCGCCAGTGAACGTGGTAGTGGCTGGCCGCATGATGCTTAAGCGCGTGATGGGTAAGGCGAGCTTTGCGACGATACAAGACGGCAGTGGCGAAAATGCAGGTGCGCGTATTCAGCTATATGTGGCTAAAGACATGATAGGCGAAGACGTTTACGAGCAATTTAAACATTGGGATTTAGGCGACTTTTTAGGTGCAACGGGCTATTTGTTTAAAACAAAAACGGGTGAGCTATCAATTAAAGTGACTGAAATTCGTTTGCTAACAAAATCACTGCGCCCATTGCCAGAAAAATTTCACGGTTTGCAAGATCAAGAGGTGAAATATCGCCAACGTTATGTGGATTTAATTACCAGTGAAGAAACACGTGCAACGTTTGTGGCACGTAGCAAAGTGGTTTCGGCAATTCGTAACTTTATGATTCAAAATGAATTTTTAGAAGTTGAAACGCCCATGTTGCACCCGATTCCAGGGGGAGCATCCGCTAAGCCATTCATTACGCATCACAATGCTTTGGATATGCAAATGTACATGCGTATCGCACCAGAGCTATATTTGAAACGCCTTGTTGTGGGTGGTTTTGAGCGTGTGTTTGAAGTGAACCGTAATTTTAGAAACGAAGGTTTGAGTGTTCGCCATAACCCAGAATTCACCATGATGGAATTTTACGCGGCGTATACTGACTACCAATGGTTGATGGACTTTACTGAAAACTGCATTCGCACCGCTGCGATTGCCGCACGTGGCACAGCAGTGCTGGAATATCAAGGTAGTGAGCTAGATTTAAGCAAACCATTTCAACGCTTAACCATTGTGGGCGCGATTCAAAAATACGCGCCTGTTTATACCTTAGCGCAATTAAATGATGAAGCTTTTTTACGTGCGGAAATTTTAAAACACGGCACAAAACCTTTTGACCATGCAGGCTTAGGTGCATTGCAACTAGCGCTGTTTGAAGAAACAGCAGAAAGCCAATTGTGGGAGCCGACTTATATAATTGATTACCCAGTTGAGGTTTCACCTTTAGCGCGCGCAAGCGACAAAAACCCTGAAATCACCGAGCGTTTTGAGTTGTTTGTTTGCGGCCGTGAAATAGCAAACGGTTTTAGTGAGTTAAACGATGCTGAAGACCAAGCCGCGCGCTTCCATGCGCAAATGAAAGCCAAAGAAGCGGGCGACCATGAAGCTATGTTCTACGATGCAGATTTTATCCGCGCATTGGAATACGGCATGCCGCCAGCAGGCGGTTGTGGTATCGGCATCGACCGTTTAGTGATGATGATTACCGACTCTGCCAGTATTCGTGATGTAATTTTGTTTCCACACATGCGCGCTGAAAGCTAAGCTAGCTGTCATTGCGGGCTACGACCCGCAATCTTGTGGAGTAATGACGATATGCTGAAATAAATTCAGCATGACAGAAAAAGCCGCTGACTAATTCAATTTAGCCAGCGGCTTTTTATTTTAATGTCATATTTTTGACGCATTTAATCAATAATATTACCGTTTTATTAAAGCTGGTATAGGATGCGTTGATGTCAAAATTGCTTAAATTAAGCTTAATGATTGCCTGGTTGCTAGTGAATGCAAGCCTTAATTTACAGGCCGTAGAATCTGCTGAGTTTGACTGGGCTGCGTTACCCACTACACCCAATGCCAACGGGCATGCCAGCGTGCTCGCCACTTTTGAACTGCCAGCTACTGATATTTCAACTATTAACCCAGGCATTGATTTGGGTGATTTTTCAGTTGCAGCTAAAAATGGCTTTCCAAATCGTACGATTCCAGGCATCGGCTCAGCATTAGTACCTGCACCAAACAAGTTGGGCGAGTTTTACATGATGACAGATCGAGGCGTGAATTTTGATTATGTAAATAGTGCGGGCAAGGTAAATGGAAAAGTGTTTCCATTGCCAAATTTCACCCCAGCGATTGTGCATGTAAAACTTGCCCAAAATAAAGTTGCCAAAGGCGATATAGAAATCATCCGTGCAATACCAATGATAGATAGCCAAAACAAGCCTGTAACAGGGCTAAGTAATAATAAAGACGATGAAACTATTTATGTTGGTAGCTCTGGTAAAACACTAAAATTTAACCCCGCAGGTTTAGATGCTGAGGCCATGCAGCTTTTGCCAAATGGTAATTTTTTAATTGCAGAAGAATATGGCCCAAGCATTGCGGTGGTAGATGTGAAAGGTCAGGTTGTTGTCCGTTATGTGCCGATTGGCAAAAATTACGCGGGTACAAATTACCCTGTAAAAGCCATATTGCCCGCCATTTATAAAGAGCGCAGGGCGAATCGTGGTTTTGAGAATTTAAGCATTACGCCTGATGGCAAAACCGCTTACGCGACCCTACAAAGCCCGATGGGCGATGCTAAGGATAAAGATTATAAAAATAGTCGTACCGTGCGTGTGTTGCGTTTAGATATTACGCAGCCGACGGATGCTAAAGTAACAGGCATGTTTTTATTGCTGCAAAATAACAAATCAGCCTACCCAGAAGCTGACAAACAAAAAGATTTAAAGTACTCAGATGCCATTGCGTTTGAGCAAGATAAATTGTTGTTACTTGAGCGCGCGACTAAAAAAGTAAAATTGATAGTAGCTGATTTAAGCATGGCGACCAATGTGTTGAACCATGCAGACGCTAACAGCTTGTTGTTTGAAAGAGAAGGTGAAGATTTAGAAAAGCTAGCCATTACACCAGCAAAAATGCGTGAAGTGTTTGATAGCCGCGATGTATTTTTTAAAATTGATACCGATAAGCTAGAAGGCCTCGCCTTGTTAAACCCAAGTGTAGTCGCGCTTAGTAATGATAACGATTTTGGCGTGGGTGAAGATAATTTGAATGAGTACCCAAGCAAAGTGTGGGTGGTTCGGCTGGGCAAAAGCTTGAGTGCGCCTTAATGCAGTCACGCTTGATTCTGTCATTGCGAGCGTAGCGTGGCAATCTGAAATGGTTAGATTGCCACGCTACGCTCGCAATGACGCAAATTTAGCTATGTTGCAAAAGAACAACATAAATTCACGCGCCTTCACTAATTAGTTATCTGTCACCAAATTGTCACACAATAATCATAAAATCTCACATGTTGAAAAACAGCAGTACAAATTTAACCAAAAGAGGGAGTTTTGAATGAACAACAAATCTAGCTTTAAACACCGCAGTTTAATTGCCGCAACATTAGCTGGCTCATTGATGATGGGTTTTGGCGCTAATGCAATGGCTGATTCTACTGATGATATTGTGAATGCCTTAATCGCTAAAGGTGTATTGACTGAAGAAGAAGGCGCTCTTTTGATGAAAGGCCGCGCTGGCGAAAAAGAAGCCGCAGCTGCAAAAAAAGACACAGCAGTTTCAGCTAAATTTAAAGATGGCTTGGCTTTTGAAAGCGGCGATGGCAAGTTTAAAGCTCAAATCAATGGCCGCGTGCATACTGATTTCCGTAGCTTTGATTACAATGAAGGCAAAAATAACGCAGCTGTAGTTGGTGCTGGCAATTCAATTGCTGGGGGTACGCCAAATGCAGTATCAGATACCTTTGAATTACGCCGTGCCCGTTTAGGCTTTAAAGCAAACTTTAAAGACTACTACGAAGGTGAAGTGGTAGCCGATTTAACCGATGGTGGTGCGACAATAGATGTTGGTTCTCTTAATATTGCTTGGTGGAAACCAGTACAGTTCAAAATGGGTATTTTCAAAATGCCAATGAATTTGGAAGAGTTGACCAGTTCAAATAATATCGACTTTATGGAACGCTCTTTTGTAAATGGCTTAGCACCAGGTAAAGAAATCGGCGCGATGGTTCACGGCACACCATTTAAAGGTGTAACTTATGCGCTAGCATTGTCAAATGGTAACGGTAAAACAAGAGAAAATGATTTACGTGAAGATGGCAAAGATATAATTGGCCGTGTAACTGCCAACTTTGCTGAAATTATGGAAAACAAAGAAATGGTGATGCATGCAGGTGCTTCATTCTCACAAGGTGATCAATACTTAGGTTCAGCCGCTACTGCTATTGGTTTTGGTGGCGCACGTACTGAAGGCCGTGGTGCAACATTTATGACTGGCCCATCTGTTACTGGCTTAACAAATCGCACGCTTGATCGTAGCCGCCTAGGTTTAGAAGGCGCTGTTGCTTACGGCCCATTTAAGGCGCAAGCCGAGTGGATGAAGCTTAATAATCAGTTTGCCACAACAGGGCTTAGTTATGATTTAGATACCTCAAACTGGTATGCAGAAGCGTTGTGGGCAATTACAGGTGAAAACTATGCTGATGCCTACAAAGGCGGTGCATTCGGTAGTTTGAAACCTAAAAATGACTTTAACCCAAGCGGCTTCAAAGGTGGCTTGTGGGAAGCTGGCGTACGTTTCAGCCAATTTGATGCATCAGATTATAATGTAGCAGGTCTTGCTACAGGTGCGCCACTAGCTGTTGGCGTGACTGCTGGCTCAAAAGGTTTTGCTAAAGCGGATTCATGGACGTTAGGTTTGAAATTCTTGCCTACAGCCAACACACGCTTGATGTTGAACTACGTAGACACCAAATTTAAAGACGTAATTGGTGGCGCAACAGGTGGTTTAGTAATCAACGGCGAACGTGTTGATAGCGAAAAAGCACTGAACATGCGCGCACAGTGGATGTTCTAGTTTAAAGATAGAAAATCTCCCCTAGTGTGGCAGCAATGCCACGCACTTTAAGCCCGCTCTAGTAGCGGGCTTTTTTATGGCGTACGCTTTATTTAGTAGCGGCTTGTAGTCGCGATTGCACTATTGCTTGAACTACAAGCAGCTACTACAAAAGCAAGCGCACAAGGTATAATTGCTACCAATAATTAGCTTGGAATCACGTATGTACAAACACCCACTTTTAAATCGCGATCAAATGTCCCCGCAAGAGGCGTTGGATATTTTAATTGAAGGTAATCATCGTTTTACGAATAATTTAACGGTGAATAAAAATATGCTGAATTTAGTGAGTATTACCAAAGATAAGCAACATCCGTTTGCCTCATTTTTAAGTTGTAGTGATTCACGCGCACCCGTAGAAATACTGTTTGACCAAGCACTTGGTGATATTTTTAGCGTGCGTTTGGCGGGTAATATTGCGTCTGATAAAGTGATTGGTAGCCTTGAATTTAGCTCAAAATATTTAGGTAGCAAGTTAATTGTGGTGTTAGGGCATACAGATTGCGGTGCAGTAAAAGCCGCGTGTGATAATTTTAGAGAAGGCCATATTGGCGAAATTATCAATTTGATTCGCCCGGCCGTGCGTTTGGAAAAAACCACAGTAGAGCCGCGAGATTCAAGCAACGTGTGCTTTGTTGATAAGGTGTGTGCTTTAAACGTGCAAGTGCAAATTAACGAAATTATTCATAGTAGCGATATTATTCAAGATATGCTTGCCGCCAAGCAAATTGGCATGGTGGGAGGTGTTTATAATCTAGCCACAGGTGAAGTCAATTTTTTATCTGACACCCTGATGTTGTAGGCTGGTGATTGCCACGCTACGCTAGCAATGGCCGTAGGTAATGTCATGTATAATTTATCCTTTGTTCTTTTCAACCTATTTCCTAATATATTCTGAAAGCTTTTAATATGAGCCATAGGCAAGATTCCAGCACATTATTGCGCACACTTAAGTTTTACATGAACCCAAATGATGGCCGTTTTGAAGACTTAGCCAAAGGCAATGTTACCAAAAATGTCATTAAAGATTTAACTGCTGGCTTGGTTGTAGCGATGGTGGCGATTCCATTAGCCATGGGTTTTGCTATGGCAAGTGGTTTACGCCCTGAGCAAGGTATTGTGGGCGGTGCAGTGGCAGGCTTGCTCGGTGCGTTGTTTGGTGGCAGTAAGTACCAAGTGTATGGCCCAACAGCGGCGTATATTCCTATTATTGCGGGCTTAATGGCAACCTATAACCATAGCTTTTTGGTGTTGGCTTCTATCTGCGCGGGCGCATTGCTCATGCTCACAGGTTTGTTTAAAAAAGGTAAAGTGGTCACTTTAGTACCGCATTCTATTGTGGTGGGTTTTACGATTGGCATTGCGGTGGTAATTGCCTTTTCACAAATGGGCGAAGTATTTGGCTTTCACAATAAAATTGGCTACGACTTCATCGGCCAAATTAAAAAAACCATAGAATACATTGGCGAAACCAATATTTACGCGGTGATTGTGGCGCTTTCTACCTTTGCTATTTGCAAAGTATTGATTAAAATTTCTACGTTTATCCCCGCGCCCGTATTTGGTTTAGGCTTAGGCTGGCTAGCTGCAGCAACTTTTTGGAAAGACAAAGGTTTGGTGTTAATTAAAGATAAATACGGCAGTATTCCTACCGATTTTTGGGTGATTACTATGCCTAAGTTGCCCGATATGACGACAGGCCAAGTTTGGTTTGATTTACTCTACTTTGCAGTCGCTATTTATTTTGTTGCGGCGGTAGAAAGTTTGCTATGTAGCCGCATGGCAGACCGTATGGCGAATAATACAGGCGTGCCATATAACCCAAATAAAGAGTTGTGGGGGCAAGGTATGGTCAATATATTTACACCATTGTTTAATGGCTTTCCACACACAGGTGCGTTGGCCAGAACCGCTGTGAATATCCGTTTAGGCGCGGTTTCACCACTTGCAGGCGTTGCAAAATTCACCTTTAAATTGCTATTGGCAGCTTATTTGGCAACGTATTTAGAGCAAGTGCCAATGGCGTGTATCGGCGGTATTTTGTTGTACGTGGCTTCAGGCATGGTGAAGTGGAAAGAAATTCAAGAAGTAATTGAAATGAAAAGTAAATTTCACTTTTGGCTGATGCTTTACACGGCCATTATGGTGCCTTTGACTGGCTTTTTAACTGCTGTAATGAGTGCGATTGCTATATTTGCAGTGGCTGTATTGATGAAAAAAGTGCCGTTGCATCACAAAAAAGAAGATACGGTTGAATTGGATTTGGCAGAAGCTAATTAACTTTTTACGCGGTCATTGCGAGCGTAGCGCTACGCTCGCAATGGCCAGTTTGTTATCGATGGCCTTCTTTAGCCATATTGATTGAGTATTTAGGAATTTCAATCACTAAGTCTGCCGTGCCAATAAGGGCTTGGCAACTTAAGCGTGAATTAGGCTCTAAACCCCAAGCTTTATCTAGTAAATCATCTTCTTTTTCTTCTGATGGATTCAGTGATTTAAAGCCTTCACGAATAATCACATGGCATGTGGTGCAAGCGCAGGCTTGGTCGCAGGCGTGGTCAATATCAATTTCATTATTCAATAAAACATCGCAGATTGACTCGCCCGTTTTGGCCTCAATCGCAGCACCTTCTGGGCAAAGTTCTAGGTGGGGTAATACTATAATTTGTGGCATTTTGTTTCCTAATTCCTATCATGCTGAATCTGTTTCAAGCTCTTAATTTTAAGTACAAGATTTTGGCCTGCGCCAGAATGACAGCTTTAAAAATTTACTTCGTCTAAATTCTTTCCTGCTAATGCGTGGCTCACGCTAGCATCCATGCGCCTTGCGGCAAATTCCTCAGTCGCTAAATTTAATGCCTCAGTCGCTTCATGAATGGCATGGCTGGCACCCGCATGGATATTGGCTCGTAGAGCATCCATTTTTCCTCGTATAGCTTGAATTTCTTGCGCATTTAATAAATCGCTATCTTTCTCAAGTGCTATTTCAATGGCGGCTAGCAAGCTTTCTGCATCCACTTTTGCTTCAGCCAAAGCGCGTGCTTGTTTGTCGCTTTCTGCCGCGCCAAAACCACTTTGCAGCATATTTAAAATCTGCTCTTCACTCAAGCCGTAACTTGGTTTTACCACAATATTGGCTTCTACATTGCTGGCTACTTCACGTGCTGAAACGCTGAGTAGGCCATCGGCATCTACGGTAAACGTCACGCGTATGCGCGCGCTACCCGCCACCATTGGCGGAATGCCACGTAGCTCAAAACGCGCGAGTGAACGACAATCGGTCACCAGTTCGCGCTCGCCTTGCAACACATGAATACTCATGGCAGTTTGGCCGTCTTTGAACGTGGTAAATTCTTGCGCTCTAGTAATTGGCAAGGTGGAATTGCGTGGAATAATTTTTTCTACCAAGCCGCCCATGGTTTCTAAGCCAAGAGAAAGCGGTATCACATCGAGCAGTAATAATTCGTTATCACCTTTGTTGCCCGCAAGCGTGTTTGCTTGAATGGCCGCACCTAGCGCTACCACTTTGTCTGGGTCTAAATTGGTCAAAGGCGTTTGTTTGAAAAAGTCTGCAACACTTAAACGTATTTGCGGCATACGCGTTGCGCCGCCCACCATCACCACGCCTTTAATGTCTTCAATTGTTAGGCCTGCATCCCGCAACGCTTTTTTTGTAGGCGCGAGCGTTTTGGTGACTAGCGTTTGTGTGAGTTCGTTAAATTGCTTGGTGCTAAGTGTTACATTGAGCAGCTCGCCTGTGCTTAGCACACTGGTGATTTGCGCACTTGCGTGGTCTGTGAGCCATTCTTTGGCCTCACGTGCTTTGGTGAGTAAAAGCCGCGTATCTTGCGCGTTTAAAGGGGTGCATTTGCTTTGTTCGGCTAGTCTTTGATCTAAAGCCCAGCAAAAAATTCTGCGGTCAAAATCATCGCCACCTAAAGCGCTGTCGCCATTGGTTGCTAGCACTTCAAACACGCCTTTTGCTAGCTTCAAAATGCTAATGTCAAACGTGCCGCCGCCTAAGTCGTAAATTACATAAATGCCTTCAGAGGCATTATCTAAGCCATAAGCCACCGCAGCGGCAGTGGGTTCATTGAGCAAACGCAACACGTTTAAACCCGCGAGCCGCGCCGCATCTTTGGTGGCTTGGCGCTGCGCATCGTCAAAATAGGCCGGCACTGTAATTACTGCGCCAACTAATTCACCGCCTAATGATTTCTCTGCGCGTGCTTTGAGGGTTTTTAGAATTTCAGCGGAGATTTCTACAGGGCTTTTGATGCCAGCGCGCGTTTCAATTTGCAACATTTCACCAGATGCAGATTTGGTTTCAATGAAGTGATAAGGTTGCTGCGAAACGTCAATATCCTTCAAGCCGCGCCCCATAAAGCGTTTGGCTGAAACCACGGTATTGGTTGGGTCTTGGCTTTGTGCGGCCTGCGCGCTATAGCCCACTTCAATGCCGCCATCTGGCATGTAGCGCACTACGCTAGGTAGTAAATTATGGCCGTCTTCATCCACCAAAATGCTGCTCAAGCCACTACGCACGGTAGCAACTAGTGAATTGGTGGTGCCAAGATCTATGCCTACAGCCAGTTTATGCTGATGAGGGGCGGCTGATTGGCCTGGTTCTGATATTTGTAAAAGTGCCATTTAGTCTTCTAATATCTCTAGCTTACGTGCAATTTCTTCACGCAATTTATCCATAAACTGTAATTTACGCAAGGTTTCTGCTGCGGCTTGCCATGCTTGTTTTGCATCTAATTCATCAGCCAAAGCTTGCTGTAATGTTATGGTTTCTTGCTTAATATTTCGCAATAAACGATGCATGCCACTTAAATTGGTCGCATTATCCTCAACCGCTTCGCGCCATTCCATTTGTTGCATTAAAAAATCTACAGGCATGGCCGTGCTGGTTTCTGTAATTGCATTAATGCCCTGCAGCCCTAATAAATATGCGGCTCGCAGGGTAGGTGATTTAAGCGTTTGATACGCCTCGTTGGCCAGCGTAGCGGTTTGCATAGATGCAAGTTTTTCGGTAGATGTTGCTGTTACAAAGCGGTCAGGGTGGCTGGCTGATTGTATTTTGCGGTAATTGCTTTCTAACGTTGCCAAGTCAACATTAAACTTGGTTTCCAGCTCAAAAATTTGAAAATAATTCAAATTCACACTGTGAAACTCTCGCCACATCCACATTCATCTTTCACGTTTGGGTTGTTGAATTTAAAGCCTTCGTTTAAGCCTTCTTTGGTGAAGTCTAATTCAGTGCCGTCAATATAGGCCAAGCTTTTTGGGTCAACAATTACCTTTACGCCATGGCTTTCAAACGCAGTATCCTCTGGGTTAAGGTCATCTACAAACTCCAGTGTGTAAGCCATGCCTGAGCAACCTGTGGTTTTAACGCCCAAGCGTAAACCTATGCCTTTTCCACGGTTTGCTAGAAATTTTTCAACGCGGTCTGCCGCGGTTTGTGTGAGTGTTATTGCCATAGTAAATATTACGTTTTCCTATATCTTTCATTCCAATTGCTGTCATTCTGACCTGCGCCAGAATGACAGTGTGGTATTAAGCTGCTTCTCTAGCTGCCAATTGCTTGGCTTTAATATCTGCCACCGCTGCTTTAATGGCGTCTTCAGCCAATACTGAGCAGTGAATTTTAACAGGTGGTAATGCTAATTCTTCTGCTATGGCAGAGTTTTTAATCGCATAAGCTTCGTCCACCGTTTTGCCTTTTAGCCATTCTGTGACCAAAGAGCTTGAGGCAATTGCCGAGCCGCAGCCGTAGGTTTTGAATTTAGCATCTTCAATAATGCCAGCATCGTTTACCTTAATCATTAACTTCATTACGTCGCCACAAGCAGGTGCGCCGACCATGCCCGTGCCTACGTTTGGGTCGTTTTTGTCTAAACTGCCTACGTTACGCGGGTTTTCGTAGTGATCTAAAACTTTGTCTGAATATGCCATGATTCTTACTCCTTTAGTGTGCAGCCCATTGAACTTTGCTTAAATCAACGCCGTCTTTAAACATTTCCCATAATGGGGATAATTCTCTTAATTTATCAATCTTGCTTTTCATCAAATCTATTGTGTATTCTACATCTGCATCGGTGGTAAAACGGCCGATTGAGAAGCGAATTGAACTGTGCGCGAGCTCGTCGCTACGACCCAAAGCACGCAATACATAGCTAGGCTCAAGGCTGGCTGAGGTACACGCAGAGCCGCTAGAAACCGCAATGCCTTTTACCGCCATAATCAGCGATTCGCCTTCAACATAATTAAAGCTAATGTTTAAATTATGCGGTACGCGGTGCGCTAAATCGCCATTCACATACACTTCTTCCATGGTTTCTAAGCCATGTAAAAGCTTGTCGCGAAGGCGACGAATGCGTGCATTTTCAACATCCATTTCTTCACGCGCAATGCGGAAGGCTTCGCCCATACCCACAATTTGGTGCGTGGCAAGCGTGCCAGAGCGCATACCGCGCTCGTGCCCACCGCCGTGCATCTGCGCTTCAATTCTAATACGCGGTTTACGGCGCACATATAAAGCGCCTATGCCTTTTGGGCCATAAGTTTTATGCGCAGAAAAGCTCATTAAATCTACTGGTAGTTTTTCTAAATCAATATGCACTTTGCCTGTGGCTTGCGCGGCATCCACATGAAAAATAATGCCATTTTCACGGCAAATATTGCCGATAGCTTCAATGTCTTGAATCACACCAATTTCATTGTTGACCAACATTACTGAAGCTAATACCGTATCAGGGCGAATCGCCGCTTTAAATTTAGCTAAATTCACCAAGCCATCTGGCTCTGGCTCTAAAAACGTAGCGCTAAAACCTTGGCGTTCAAGCTCACGCACTGGGTCAATCACCGCTTTATGCTCGGTAGCGATGGTAATAATGTGCTTGCCTTTTTCTTTATAAAAGTTTGCCGCGCCTTTAATGGCTAGGTTGTTTGATTCTGTCGCGCCAGATGTCCACACAATTTCACGCGGATCTGCACCTACTAATTTTGCGACTTCTTCACGTGCATTTTCTACCGCTTTTTCGGCTGTCCAACCATACGGGTGGCTGCGTGAGGCAGGATTACCAAAGTCTTCTGTTAAATACGGAATCATTTTAGCCGCCACGCGAGGGTCTACTGGGGTTGTGGCTGAATAATCCAAATAAATAGGGTGCGCGTCATCTCTATGACCATCTTTGGCATATAAATCTTTTACTACTGGCATTTCAATTGTTGCTGACATTGCTTTGTTTATCCTTACATTCTATTAAATCTGTGTGGCTGAGTAGGGGGCAAACAAGCTTCCCTACTTTGTTTATCCAGCGCCTTTTTAAATGCATTGCCGCTTTATGCGGCAATGGCCGTCAACTGCTTTAATCTCAAAATTTCATTGCGCAATGTGCCTAAAAAGTCTGCTACTTGCGCGGCGGTATTATTTGCACCAAAACTTACCCTTACCGCGCCACGCGCTACGTCCGCAGGTGCGCCCATTGCTAACAGCACGTGGCTAGGCTCGGTGCTGTCGCTCGAGCAGGCAGAGCCGCTGGCAACCGCATAACCTTTACGATCTAGCGCCATCACTAAGGTTTCGCCTTCAATCGCATCTACCGCAAAAAAACTGGTGTTTGGTAAACGTGAAGCTTGGTTACCGAATATGGTCACATTCAATGTGCTTAAGCCTTGCTCAAATTGCTCGCGTAGCTTTTTTGTATGTGCGGCATAAATTTTTTGGTTCGCTGCTGCCAATTCACAAGCCATGCCGAAGCCAACAATCGCCGCCACATTTTCTGTGCCACTACGCAAATTACGCTCTTGCCCACCGCCATGTAACAGCGGTTGAATATCCACACGTTTATCTAAAATCAACGCCGCCGCACCTTGTGGCCCATGAATTTTATGGCTTGAAATCGTCATCGCATGCACGTTTAAATCTGTAAAACTAAGCGGCAGTTTACCTAAACCTTGCACTGCATCGGTGTGCATTAAAGCACCTGCGGTACGCGCCATTTCAGCAATTGCTACAACGTCTTGTATTACGCCAGTTTCATTATTGGCTAGCATCACAGAAACTAAACTGGTTGGTATATTGAGCTGCGTTTTTAATGTTTCTAAATTCACACTGCCATGCGCATCCACCGCAATTTGGTGGCTTATAAAACCTAATGCTTGCATCGCCAATGCAGGGCGAGTTACACACGGGTGCTCAATGGCACTCGTTAAAATTTGTGCATTTGGCTTGTGGTGAGCCATGCCTTTTACTGCAAAATTATTCGCCTCAGTGCCGCATGAGGTAAAAATCACCTGTGAGCTATATGCCCCGCAGGCTTCAGCCACTTGGGTTCTAGCGTGTTCAACTGCATCGCGCGATTGGCGTCCATACACATGGCGGCTAGTCGGGTTGCCACTTTGCTCTTGCATCCACGGTAACATGGCTTCTAACACGCTAGCATTCAGCGCGGTAGTGGCATTATGGTCAAAGTAAACGCTAGCCATTTTAGGCGCTCACAGCCTCAAGCTTAGCTTTATCTGAATGGCAAACACGCGGTTGCATTGAGATTTTTTGACCACTATTTTGTGCAGCTACCATGTCTGCCAAGCTTACGCCAGCAAGGTAGTCTAAAATTTTGTTATTCAACGTTGCCCATAAATCGTGCGTCATACAACGGCCTTCATCGCGGCAGTTTTCTTGGCCGCCGCATTGGGTGGCGTCTATCAATTCATCAACCGCTGAAATTATTTGTGAGACTGAAATTTCAGCCTGTGGTTTAGCCAATTTATAGCCACCGCCAGGCCCGCGCACACTATTCACTAAACCTTGGCGGCGTAAACGACTGAAAAGTTGCTCTAAATATGAAAGTGAAATGCTTTGGCGTTCGCTGATGCCAGCAAGCGTTACAGGTCTAGCATCTGCCGCACCTTTAGCTTCATGCAGTGCAAGATCTAACATTGCGGTGACAGCAAAACGGCCTTTGGTAGTGAGTTTCATGTTTAAAATAGCGCCTATGTAATTACCAAATTTTATAATACTTGATAACTTTAGTCAACTATTAGCAGGGTTAAGTTCCTGTAAATTGAAGTGCGGAGAATTATTTTTTAGTGGGTGAGTTCACATCAAAAGCCGTGGCGACTTCTGAATCGCTTGTAGCATCTGTACTAAGTGCTTGTAATTGCAAGGTAAGTGCTGCTAGTTTAGTCTCTTGCGCTTTGCTGTGTTCTAGCAAAGTTTGTAACGCCTTTGCCATTGCCTCGGGGTTAAATTGGTCATTATCATTGCCTACTGCGTAAGCGGCAAAGCTGGTTTTTTCGGCTGCTTCTTTTGCTTCTTTATTTGCTTTTTCTTCTTCCAAAATCCGCGCTGGAATCCCCACCGCCGTTGCATTAGCAGGTACATCTTTTACCACCACTGCATTAGAGCCTATTTTTGCGCCCGCGCCAATAATAATCGGCCCAAGCACTTTTGCCCCCGCACCAATCACTACGCCAGCTTCGAGCGTAGGGTGGCGTTTACCTTTATTCCATGATGTGCCGCCAAGTGTAACGCCGTGGTAAAGCGTACAATCATCGCCAATAACGGCGGTTTCGCCAATCACAACGCCCATGCCGTGGTCAATAAACACGCGGCGGCCAATGGTCGCGCCTGGGTGGATTTCAATACCCGTAAGCCAGCGCCCAATATGCGAGCTAAACCGCGCAAACCAGTAAAAATGCTGCTGCCACAGCCAATGGCTAAAGCGATGAAAAATGAGCGCATGCACGCCAGGGTAAGTGGTGATGACCTCAAAATGCGTACGCGCCGCTGGGTCGCGCTCGAATACGATTGAGATGTCTTCTTTAATGTGATTAAACATGCCTACATTATGCCATAAGTTGTGAGGTTGATTGATGCTGAGAATCAGCGGTATTTGGTGAGTTAATAGGATTTCCCCCTTGCTTAATCAGCATTGGCAAGTCTTTCATATCCGCAAAAACTGCATGTGCGCCTGCATCTAACAGGCGCGCGGCAGAAGTTTGTGCCGCATAGCCAAACACCGTCATACCTGCGGCTATTGCTGCGCTTACGCCAATTGGCGTATCCTCAATTACAAGGCAATCAGCAGGGCTCATATCAAACGCGCTGGCTGCGTATAGGTAAACATCTGGCGCAGGTTTTGGACGCTTTACTTGGCTAGCGGTAAATATTTTTCCATTGAAGCGATCAAATAAACCAGTGATTTTTAGCATGGCACGTACTTTTTCAGTGTGGCTGTTTGATGCCACACAAAAAGGCGCTTGAAGTTTTGCAATCACTTCTTTAATGCCTAAAACTGGCTGTAAATCACGCTCTAACAAGCTCATGCTTTGTTGGTTAAATTGCACAATAAAATCTTCTGGCAGTTTGAATTGATAGCGCTCTTCTAGCATCGCAATGCCATCTTGCAATGGAATGCCCACGTAATTATCCATTACTTCTTGTAGTGTAATGTTGATGCCCAATATTGCTAGCATGTCTACAAATACTTGGTTCGTAAGGCGTTCGCTATCAACCAATACGCCGTCGCAATCGAAAATAAATAATTTAAATGGCTGCACTTTTTGTCTCATAAATTTGAGCGTAATATTACGCGGTTGGGTCGCCAGCGCGCACTTTACCCATCCATTCGTCAACGGTAATTGAGCATAACTCGCCATTTTTCTTTTTCGCCAAATCGCCATCGCCTAGCGCAGCTTCTACACCATCAATTTGTTTCCAGCCAGCTAACGGGGTTTCAATATCCGTGCGTGGCGTGTAACGTGATTCGCGCACTCTTTCATATTTAGGCACATAACGTGGGCAGTTAATCCATAGCTCGGTTAGTTTTACGCTAACTATCATATCTGCTTCTTTATATAAGGCTAATAACGCAGGGTCTTTTGAAATTGTGGCTACGCCTTGCATGCGTACGCGCCGCGGGGTTTCAAATGAAATAAATAGTAGGCCAATTTGCGCATTCGCGTTTAAGTTGCCCATAGAAAGATACATGCCATTGCCATTGTAACTTGGAAAAATCAGGGTATTTTTATCAATGATTTTGATGTAACCAGCATCGCCACCTTTGTGCGAGACGGTAGGGCGACCTTGATGGTCAATGGTTGTTAAGAAAAATGAGCTTAAACTTTCAATAAATGTTTTGTTGTCTTCATCAAACTCGTTATTAAATATTACTTCTTTTAACAAATCGGCCATTTTTCTAGTGCCGAATTTATCTTGAAAGCTACGGTTTTGTTCGCCATAAAAGTTGTTCATCATGATTCCTTAATTGGGGTTAATTGGAATTGCTAATACAAATTCTAGGTTGTAAAATTGGACTTCACATTACATTACAATGCAAAGCCCAATTTAGGGACTTATTTTTTATCGAAAATATAGTCAAACTTGCTATTTTGGCTAATGAAGAAGATGCATTCGTTAGATGAAATGCATTTTGTCACATGGCTTTCACCACCTTTTTGCGACCAATACGACCCAACAGGCAGTGGCACATCACTGCTTCCAGCAAGCCCATTAACACCTACGCCAGCAATCACTACCGCATAGAATTCACCAGTATGAATATGGCTTTTACTAACAAAGCCAGCTGGCATTTTGACGAATGTTCCGTGCATGCTATGTTGCAAGTCGCCGTATGAAGCAGCCGCTTTTAATGTACCAACGCTTTCATTGCTTCCGTATATTCCTGTATCAAAGTACTTAAGTTGCATCACTGGTAGATTAACTGAAGAACCTCCACTCGCAGCCTTAATCTCTTTTTTGTCTTCCATTGCGGCGGTTGCAGCCATTGAAAGGCTATAGAGCCCAATGACGGCAAGCAATTTTAGTTTGGTTGTTTTCATAAATTTAATTCCTATTCAATTTTTATTTATCAAAATATCTCGTCAAACTTCACTGATTGGTTGATAAAGAAAATGCATTCGTTTGGTGAAATGCACTTGGTAACATGATTTTCACCACCTTTTTGTGACCAGTATGAACCTACTGGTAGCGCGACATCTTTGCTGCCTTGCAGACCATTTACGCCTACGCCAGAAATTACAACAGCATAGTATTCGCCTGTATGAATGTGTGGTTCACTCACAAAGCCAGCGGGCATTTTTACGAAAGTGCCATGCGCACCACTTTGAAAATTGCCAAAAGCTGGGGCAACCTTAAGAGAGCCAACGTTTTTATCAACGCCAAATAAGCCTGTATCACTATACTTAAGTTGTGTGACAGGTAAGTTTACTGAAGCGCCGTTTGTCATTTCTTTTTTGTTTTCCATTGCTGCATTTGCTACCAATGAAAGGGCTAGTAAGGCTATAGCCGCCAACAATTTTGGTTGAGTATGTTTCATCAATATATTCCTTTGTAGAGTGGTGTTTGGGTTATGTCTTTAAAATGCTAATTAGCCCAAACTGTTGCTTTTTGTGGCACGGTGGCGTCGCCTAAGCCATATTGAACTAGTGAGTTTTCTTTTACTTGAAGAATAATGTAGAGCAAAGGCTCGTTCGAGTTATTGCGCCAAGTGCGCTCGCCGTCAGGTGCAATGCGCACAATGGTGCCTTCTTGAACGTCAATTACCTGCGCATCTACCTGCACTTGGCCTTTACCTTGAATGAAAATATATACTTCTTCATTTTGAATATGGTTATGGTAAATCGGCATATCCGCGCCTGGTGCCATTGAGTTAATAGATATTTCACAACCAGTTAGCCCCAGCATATCTTTCAAGAAATGTTTACCTGGAATGGTTAAACCTGGCAGTTCAACGGTATGGGCAGGCCAATCTTTTTTTGCACCCGTTTCATAAGCGGTAAAGTTGACGCCTTTTGTAATACCACAAGTTGATGGACATACTATTTTATTTACTGACATTTTATTCTCCATTGTATACCTACTAATAGGTAGTTTAAATAATTAAAAAAATGGGCTAAAAAAGAGGTTAGCCTTTCCTCGTTAAATTTGAAATTAGTAGCGATGCTGTTTGCTCAAAAGCATCGCGGTCACCAGTGGCGCGTGCCATCATTAGAGCGCCTTGCAGGGCAGAAACTAATAAGCGCGCATGATTGGCAGCGGTGCTTGCTAAAGTAAATAATTGCTGCGCCTTTCCCTCGGCTAGCAATTCGGTAAGCCAATCGGTGTTGATTGCAAAAAAATGCTTTAAGCTTGGCAATATCGTAGTATCTAAAGTGAGCGCATCTGACGCTAACATGCCGCCCATACATACACGGTCTGCCTCAAGTGTGTAGTGATAAATCGAAATGTAAGCACGCAGCTTTTCATCGGCTGGCACAGATAACCCGCTAATCCGCGCTAGTTCATTGCTTAAAATAAGAGAGTATCTTTCAATAAGCGCCAAGCCAAGGTCTGTCTTGGTAGCAAAATGGTGATGCAAACTCGCTTTGCGAATACCTACCTCTTCAGCTACATCTGCATAACTAAAACCATTAAAGCCGCGTTGCTGTACTAAGCGTTGCGCACTCGTTAATATTTGTTCTTTCATTTCCATAAGTGAACTTTAACCTACCATTTGGTAGGTTGTCAATATGTTATTTAGCAATTTATATGGTTTGTTAATATTTATCATGTCGTCTAGGTTCTTGCGTGAGCGTCAATACACCGCGCAATAAATTAACTTCTTCTTTCTCAAGTGCGGCGCGGGCGTAGATGCGGCGCATGCGCTCCATGAGTTTTTTTGGGTGAGATGGATTTAAGTAACCAATATGTAGCAAGGTTTCTTCTAAATGCGCGTAAAAGCCTTCTAGGCTGTCAATGGTGGCGTATTCTGGGGTTACGTTTGGGACTATTGTGGTTTCATCCAGCGCCGCCATTCTTAGCTCGTAGCACATAATTTGCACGGCGGCGGCTAGGTTGAGCGATGAATATTCGGGGTTGGCTTGTATCATCGCTAACATTTGGCAATGGTCTAGCTCTGCGTTCGATAACCCGCTCATTTCTGTGCCAAATACCAAGGCTACTGGTTGTTTGGCAGCAATGCTAATGGCCTGTGTTGCAGCGGTGCGTACATTAACTAGCTCGTGAGAAAGGTTGCGTTTACGTGCGCTCATACCAATGGCAAAGGCGCAGCCTGAAAGCGCCTCAGTTAAAGTTTCTGTCACCACGGCATTCTCAAGTAAATCTGCAGCACCTGTAGAAAGTGCTGTGGCGTGTGCATCAGGAAATTTATCGGGTTTAACTAAGTAAAGTTGACTAATGCCCATGGTTTTCATGGCGCGTGCGGCAGAGCCAATGTTACCAGGGTGACTGGTTTGGCAGAGCACTACTCGAAAATTGTGTAGCACGTTTAATTTGCTTGATTCTAATGATGACGTCATATTTTATGTAACTAAATTTTGAACTAAGGGCAATACCCGTTAAAATGCTATTTTATCAGTTCTTTAACACGACTTTAATTTTAGATTTTCCCCATTGCAGAGGTTTTGGTTGGGAGATTTATATTTGTGCGCGCTAACTTACTGAAAACATTACAAAGATTCGAGACAATATGCATCCTATGCTATCAAACGCGGTAAAAGCCGCTCGCCGCGCTGGCAATATTATTACACGTGCCTCTGAAGACGTGGGTTCGCTTAAAATACAAACTAAAACCTATAACGATTTTGTGACCGAAGTTGATAAAGCTGCAGAAAATGCCATTATCGATACGCTTAGAGATTTGTATCCAACTCATGGGTTTTTGGGTGAAGAAACAGGCGAATCAAATATTGAATCTGACTTTGTTTGGATTATTGACCCGCTGGATGGCACTACAAATTTCTTGCACGGATTTCCACAATATTGCATTTCAATTGCCCTGCAAGAGCGTGGCGTATTGATGCATGCGGTGATTTATGACCCAAATCGCAATGATTTATTCACCGCCACCAAAGGCCGAGGCGCATTTTTAAACGACAAGCGCATTCGCGTAACGCAGCGCACTAAACTGCAAGATGCAATGGTCGGCACGGGCTTCCCATTCCGCGATTTTACGCATTTAGATACCTACTTAGCAATGTTAAAAGACATGATTAAAAAAACCACAGGTATCCGTCGCCCAGGCTCAGCCGCATTAGATTTAGCCTACGTGGCAGCTGGTTGGTATGACGGCTTTTGGGAAATCGGCTTATCAACGTGGGATATCGCCGCAGGTGGGCTAATTGTGCAAGAAGCAGGCGGTATTGTGGGTGATTTTGAAGGTGATGATAGCTGGCTGAAAACAGGTAATATTGTGGCGGCCAACCCAAAAATATTTTCACAAATGCTGCAAACTTTAAGCCCGCATTTGACCGATGAATTAAAAGCGCCAAAAACCAGCGCGGCTAAACTTGCTGAATAAGCAAGCTGTTGTGCAAGAATTAAGCGCTCGCTAGTTTTTCTAATGAGGTGCGATTGATAATTTCAATCTGCCCTCTACCAAGAGTTACGATACCTTTTATTTCTAGCCGTTTTAATTGGCGGCTAACAACTTCACGCGCGGTGCCTAATTCGTCTGCAATTTGCTGATGTGTGCGGGTGATTTGCGGGGTTTTTGCATCTAATAGCACTTTAGCTAAACGTGCGTCTAGGCTATGAAAAGCCACTTCATCTAGCAAAACAATTAAATCGCTAATCAGCGCGCCGTAATTGGTCATCACAAATTTGCGAAAAACTGCGGAATCCACCATAAGTTGATTAAATGCTGCGGCTGGAATAATCACATCACGGATGGCTTCTTCAACAATGGTGGAGGCGGGGTAATCGCTATTGCCTAGCAGGCATGTGGTGGTAATCACACAGGTTTCGCCTGCACCAACGCGGTAAAGCAAAATTTCACGGCCGCTAGTAGACATTTTATATACGCGAGACTGCCCAGCGAGGCGCATTACATAAGCGCCGCAAGGGCCGCCTTCGCGATAACCAATAGTGCCGACAGGCGCTTCTACAATGCGTGCGTATTGCGTTAATAAATCTTTTGCGTGTTGATCTAAATTAGTTAGTTCAGGAAACTGCGTCAGCCAGTTAAGATTTTGCATAAAACCACCCCATAAAATTCTTTATAGAGTGATTGTAGCGTGAAAAGTAGCGGTTTGGATTGTTATTTACTTGGTGTAAATAAGTCGCAAAAATCAGCCTTGCGGAAGCACCTCTTCAGGAATGCCGCACATGCGGTTTGCTGGCACGGCAATATCGATTAGTTTAGGTTTAGGCAAGTTTAGATTGTTCATAATTTGCACGAACTCATCTAAGGTTTTACCCGCTAAGCGGGCGTTGCTATTTTTTTCTTGTGCGATGCAGCTTATTTTTTTGCCATTATAGTCATGGCCTGGGTAAACGATGGTGTCGTCAGGCAAGGTAAATAGCTTGTTGATGATGCTGTTATACAAATCGCTTGCGCTCCCACCTTGAAAATCAGTTCTGCCACAACCATTAATTAACAAAGTGTCTCCTGTAAATAGGCGGTCACGCCATAAGAATGAAGTGCTACCTGGCGTGTGGCCAGGCGTGGCAATTACTTTAATTGTTTCATTGGCAAATTTAATTTCATCGCCGTCGTTTAGCTGAATGTCAGCAGTTTTTGCGCCACAGGCATCAGGCACAGCGGTTTGCGAGCTGGTTTTTTGGCGCAATAAACCGCCGCCTGTTACATGGTCTGCATGTACATGGGTTTCAAGTGAGTATTTGAGCGTGCATTGATGTTGTTTTAACAAGTCTAAATAATCGTTTACGTGCGTATCTACAGGGTCAATAAACACGGCTTCGCCTGCTTGCGTATCCGCAATAAAATAGGTATAAGTTGAAGATTCGGTATCAAATAACTGTTTAAAAATCATGATGGCTATTCCTGTGTAGTGAAGCTAAAATCGCATAGATAATATACTATCATACAATATATAAATTTATATATTGTTTTATTTATTCTGGGTCTCAATAAAATAATACATAATATTATTTTATATAATATACAATTATGTTTTATTGTTTGACCTATATCAAAAAAAATGGAATCAAACGATAGGGGATTGCATGGCAACGGAACAAAAAGAAATTAACTTTGATGAATTACGTGCATCGGCAGATAAAGCTTGCGGCTTGATGCGAGTGATGGCAAATGCCGATAGGTTAATGTTGTTATGCCAGCTATCACAAGGCGAGAAATCTGTTGGCGAGTTGGAAGAAATATTGCAAATTTTTCAACCAACTTTATCGCAACAACTTACCGTATTGCGCGAGGCGGAGCTTGTTAGCACGCGCCGCGAAGGTAAAAATATTTTTTATAGCATTTCAAGTGAGTCGGCCTTGGCGGTGATGCAGGTCTTAAGCCAAGAAATTTGTAACTCTAAAAGTGAGCGTTGTATGACTATTCAAATTACAGAAGTAACACATGACTTTAGCACTGCGCCGCAAATTAGCGTAGATGACGTTGCTGATATTGCAAAGCTGGGTTTCAAAACCATTGTTAATAATCGCCCAGATAATGAAGGCGGGGCTGAGCAGCCGACGAATGCGCAACTTAAAGCTGTTGCGGAAAAATTAGGCTTGAATTATGTGTTCATTCCAGTGATTCCCAATAATATTCAAGCCGAAGAAATCACAGCCTTCGCGGCGGCTTATGCAGCAGCCGCTAAGCCAGTATTGGCGTTTTGCCGCACGGGAAACCGCGCAGGTAATATTTTTAAACTCGCGCAAGCAGGCGTATAAGTTGTAATTAACTACAAATTTTGAGAAACCAAATCGTGCCCATTTCTACTCCAAACAAAACTTTCGATATAGTAATTATTGGCGGCGGTGCAGCTGGCGGTGGTGTTGCTGCCAGCTTGCTTAAGCGCAATAGTGCATTAAACATTGCGATTATTGAGCCTTCAGACCAACATTATTATCAACCTGCATGGACATTAGTAGGTGGTGGCGCGTTTGATGCGGCAAATTCTGTGCGCCCAATGGCGGACTGCTTGCCAAAAAATACCACATGGATTCGCGCGGCAGCGACTAAATTTGAGCCAGATATCAACTGCGTACATACAGATACTGCTGGCATTATTCACTATAGTCAGCTCATTGTGGCGCCAGGTTTAAAAGTCAACTGGGATGCGATTCCAGGTTTAAGTGAAACATTAGGTAAAAATGGCGTTACTTCAAATTACAGATTTGATTTAGCGCCCTATACATGGCAGCTTGTACAGGGATTAAAGTCAGGAAAAGCGATTTTTACACAGCCGCCAATGCCCATTAAATGTGCGGGCGCACCGCAAAAAGCCATGTATTTATCTTGCTCAGCTTGGGAAAAATCAGGCGTGCTGAAAAATATTGAGGTTGAACTTAACAACGCTGGTGCGGTGTTATTTGGTGTGGCTGCTTTTGTACCACCTTTGATGGAATACGTAAAACGCTACAACGCGAAACTATGCTTCACCTCTACATTGGTTGAAGTTGATGGCCCGAATAAAAAAGCTTGGTTTAATATAAAAGATGCCGAAGGCAATGTCACAAAAGTAGAAAAATCGTTTGATATGTTGCACGTAGTGCCGCCGCAATGCCCGCCTGACTTTATTAAACAAAGCCCTCTGGCGAACTCCGATGGTTGGGTGGATGTGAATCCAGCGACGATGCGGCACAGCAAATATGCAAATGTATTTGGTTTGGGCGATGTGATTTCTGCCCCCAATGCCAAAACCGTGGCGGCGGTGCGCCAGCAAATTGTAGTAGTGGCAGAAAACTTACTGGCAGTGCGTGCCAATCAAGCGTTGCCAACCACTTATTACGGCTACGGCGGCTGCCCATTAACTGTGGAAAAAGGCAAAATTATCTTAGCTGAGTTCGGTTATGGCGGCACACTGCTACCTACCTTTTTATTCATCAATTCTGCTCAGCCTAGCCGCATATTCTGGCACCTGAAACGCCACATATTGCCTTGGTTGTATTGGAATGGCATGTTAAAAGGGCGTGAGTGGTTAGCGCGGCCTACTGAGCCTACTCCTATTGAGTCTGTTGAGAAAAAATAAAGGTGTATAGTTGTGGGAATGGGTGTCATATTTGGTGTGATGCTGCTATTGAAAACACAAATAAATGCTAAATAAAATACTGCCAATTTGGGCAAAAAGCTATCAAAAATCGTGGTTAAGTGGCGATCTCATTGCCGGGCTAATTGTCACGGTAATGCTGATTCCGCAAAGTTTGGCGTATGCCATGCTGGCAGGCTTGCCGCCTGAGGTGGGGATTTATGCGAGTATTTTGCCACTAATTGCTTACGCGTTATTTGGCAGCAGCATGACACTTGCCGTGGGGCCTGTGGCCGTAGTGTCGTTAATGACGGCCAATGCCCTGCAAAGTTTAGCGATGCAAGGCACTCCAGAGTATGTGGCATTAGCCATGTTGTTAGCGTTAATTTCAGGCGTGATGCTGGTAATTTTCGGCCTATTGCGCTTTGGCGTGTTATCAAACTTGCTTAGCCACCCTGTCATTAGTGGCTTTATTACAGGCTCGGCACTAGTCATTACTATTGGTCAAATTAAACCGTTATTAGGCTTATCATTTAAGGCGGATGGCGCGTTACATAATTTAACAGGCATTGTTACGCACTTGAGCGAAGCTAACCTCACTACTGCCGCTATTGGCATTAGCGCCTTGCTGGCTTTATGGCTGTCGCGCACTTTATTAAAAGGCATTATTGCTAAATTAGCACCGATGTTTGTGGTGATTATTGCAACGGCGGTGACGGCGTATTATCAGCTTGCACAACAAGTAGGCGTTAAAATAGTCGGCACTGTGCCAGCAGGTTTGCCAAGCTTGCATTTGGCCGCGCCGACCGCCACGCAATTATCCAACTTATGGCTTCCCGCTTTATTGATTAGCTTGGTCGGCTTGGTTGAAAGCGTTTCGGTCGCACGCTCACTCGCGCAAAAGCGCAAACAACGCATTGATGCCAATAAAGAGTTATTAGGCTTAGGCGCGGCTAATGTTGCCAGCGCGCTATCAGGCGGCTACCCCGTTACAGGCGGCTTTGCACGTTCTGGCGTAAACTTTTCAGCAGGCGCAAATACGCCGTTAGCAGGCGTGATTTCGGCCATTTTGATGTCCATCGTTTTACTTGGCATGACGGGCTGGTTTTACCATTTGCCGCAAACAGTATTGGCCGCCACCATTATTATTGCCGTGATCACTTTAGTGGATTTTAGCGTGCTTAAACATGCTTGGCATTTTGACCGTACCGACAGTTTTGCTTTTCTCGCCACCATGATAGGCGTGCTGATTTTAGGTGTGGAAGAAGGCATTGTGCTAGGTGTGGTACTTTCGCTAGCCAGTATGATTTTTAAAACCAGCCAGCCGCACATTGCCGTGGTGGGGCGCGTGGCAGGCACTGAGCATTTTCGTAACGTTGAGCGTCACCAAGTAGAAACCGCGCCACATTTGCTTGCACTTAGAATTGATGAAAACATCTATTTTGGCAATGCCGCCGTGGTTGAACTCACCATTCAAGAAGCTTTGCAAAAACAACCGCTTACCACCAATCTGTTATTGATTATGTCCGCCGTTAATCGCATAGATTATACTGGGCTAGAAATGCTCACTGACTTGCAAGATGACTTAAAAAGTCGCGGCATTAAGCTGTGCCTTGCTGAAGTTAAAGGCCCCGTGCTAGACGCGCTCACACATAGCGCTTTGCCGCTACAGCTTGAGCAGTGCATTTATCTATCTACCCATGAAGCGTTTTTGGCCTTGAGCTAAACGATTTGTCACTGTAAACATAGGAGGTTACTTGGCCTACACCGAAAAATTTCAAAATATGGCAGATGCGGCACGTGCGCGTGTTTCTGAGGTTAGCCCAAATGAAGTGGATGCTTTAATGGCGGCAGGTGCCATTGCATTGGATATTCGCGATAAAGAAGAGCACGACGCTGACTACATTGCTGGCTCGCTACACATCAGCCGCGGTAAATTAGAGATGAATGTGGAAGAAAAAATTCCAAACTTAGAAACTACCATTCTTTGCTATTGCAATGCATTTAACCGTGGCGCACTTTCGGCAGATACGCTGCGGGCTATGGGTTATGTTAATGCAAAGTTTATTGCAGGCGGTTTAAAAGCGTATCGCGCACTGGTTTAGTTTCTTACGTCGGTTTGTCTTACCTGCCAAGCACTGCCGCCGCAATTGTCAACACAGATAATGCAAGATTAACCGCAACGAGTTGCCGAATTTTAGCCAGCGTAGCGCCTGCAGCAGGCCATGCGGAGGCTTCACAATGCGTATGCAATTTCGGATAAAGTACAAAAACCACGTAAGCAAAGACGAAAGACATGATGAGACCCAATGTCAACATAATGTGCCAACTCATGGGCGCGGTTTTGAACCCCGCCTGTAAAAACATGACAAAGCCACTCGTCAGAATAAGCGTAACGGCGATTGCCGCATAACGAAAGAATAACTTAAACGTTGCCAGCCATAAGGGCAGTCTTTTTGGCGGTTCAAGCACTTCAACCGCTGCTGGGCGTAGGCAAAAGTAGGCAAAAAACATGCCGCCTATCCATACTATAACGCTAATAATATGAATGAAAATGAGTAGTTGTGGCATAGGCTTTGTTTCCGAGTGATTTGCGATGCGCTATTTCGCTTCTACTAATTGATAACTGGCATGGCAAGCAATACAGTTTTTCATCAGCGCATCTAATTGTTTTCTGCTATGTAGCGGGTCTTTTAGGGTGGTGGCATCGGCTGAAATTTGGTCAAACTTTTGCCGTGTATCAAAGCCCAATTTTTTCATTTCCAATGGAATTTTAGCTAACAATGCGCCAGGTGCATTTTCTTCTGCCTTCATGCCAGCTTCGGTAGATAACTTTGCCACTTGATGCATATCGTTGTTGCTAATAGCCTCGCTCACCCCTTGCACACTAATTAAAAAATTGCGCATTTCTTTTAATATTAAATTGCGCTCATCTTTGCTTAACACAACCGCAATGCGTGTATCATTAGATGGCGCAACGCTGCCTTTGGTAAATTTGTAAGCCACAGCAATTAAGGCAATGGCGAGCATGATGATGATGGCTTTTAGCACTTTTACATTTTGCATAATAGTTTGTAGTTGCCTAGTAATTATAGCGGTCTAGTGATGACTATCGCGCCTCGTAGTTCGCCAAGAACATAGCCAGTAGCTTGGTCGTTCGGGTATTTTTCTTGCAAAATGGCTTTCACATCCACAGGAATGTTCTCAGGTTTGCCGTGGCATGCTAAGCAAGGCTGCTGTACGCCAATGGCTTTTGCGTAATACAACACGGGTTTGCCATTTTCTGTAGCCACGCTGTAGGTTTCCATTGCATCAAACTTTTCACCTTTTTTGGCTTTGTCTGCAAAATTGTCTAATGCTGCTTGTTGCCAATTGTTAGGCTGATTGCTAGCATTGCGTATGCGCGTGCCAATGCGCCCCACTTGCCAGCCAGACTCTTTTGAAACAGCTGCCGCAATTTCTGGTGCAGAAATATTGCACATGCCCACAGCGCTAGCAGGACTATTTTTAGCCATTTCGGTATGAAGCTTTGCGCCTAATTGGTCGCGCAATTGCAAGGCAACGGTACGTGTATCAGCTAATGTTTTTGCGTCAACCGATATAGGCTTAGCGGCTGCTTTTGTAATAGGATTTTGCGTACAAGATGAGAGTAAAAGAGCTGCCGCAACTAAGGTAATTGTTGTCATAGTTAATTCCAAGTTGGATTGAGATGCAATCATTATATATTATCATATAATGTCTATGATTGATTTCTTGATAAGAAGTTCTTTTTGAGTGCAATGCGTATAATAATGAAACTTAATTCTTGATAGAGAAGCTAAATGTCACTCGCCAGCAATATTCTTATCACGTTCATTGCGCTGTTACACATTTATTTTTTAGTGCTAGAAATGTTTTTGTGGGATAAACCACTCGGCATGAAAACGTTTGGGCTAAGTAAGGAATTTGCCGCTGCAAGCAAAGTGCTAGCTGCAAACCAAGGTTTATATAATGGCTTTTTAGCGGCAGGTTTGCTTTGGGGTTTAAGCTTTGGTGTGAGTGGCTTCTATATAAAAGTATTTTTTCTGAGTTGCATTTTAATTGCAGGCATATATGGCGCGTATTCTACGGGGCGCAAAAAAATACTTGTTATTCAGGCAATTCCAGCGGGCATTGCTTTGGCATTACTACACTTTTAATAATGATTTTATTATTTCCAAGCCAAAACCGACGCCAAAACCTGTGGTATCACTTTGCACCGCGCCTAAGCCGCCTTTGCGATTGGCAGATGATAAATCAGTGTGCAACCAAGCCACGTCATTTTCAATAAATTTTCCTAAAAAGCGTGCGGCGTGAATATGGTCTGCCCCGCCTTCTAGTGTGCATTGTTTGATGTCGGCAATGTCGCTGTCTAAATCATTTTCATAGTCTTCATCGTACGGAAACGCCACAATGCGCTCGCCCGCTGCTGCGCCTGCACCTACGGCTTTGCAGGCAAGTTCAGGGCGATTACTGATGACGCCGCTCATGCGGTCACCCAATGCCGCCATCATGCTGCCAGTGAGCGTGGCAAAGTCTAATATGACATCTGGTTTTTGTCGGCTAGCAAGCGTTAACGTATCTGCCAGCACCATGCGGCCTTCAGCATCGGTATGCACAATCTCAATACTCATGCCATTAAGTGCGGTGACTACATCATTTTGTTTATAGGCGAGCGGGCCAATGTGGTTTTGTGCGATGGCTAACCAGCAATCAATTTTAATGGGTAATTGTTGTTGCGTGGCAGCGAGTAAAATGCCCAAAGTCACTGCGCTACCATTCATATCTTCGTGCATGCCCTGCATGTATTTGGCGGGCTTAATATTGTGCCCCCCTGTGTCAAAACAAATGCCTTTTCCGACTAATGCGATGTGCTTTTTTATGTCTGTAGAAACATACGTTAAATGCACAATCGCGGCATCCATCGGCTCGCTACCTTGCCCAACCGCGTAAAATGCACCTGCGCCCATTTGTTTGAGTGCTGGCATGTCAAATTCTTCATATTGCCAGCCGTGTTGCTTGGCTAGGGCGGCTACTTTTTCTCGATAAATAGTTGGCGTGAGTTCATTGGGCGGTGTAATAGTGAGTTGGCGACAAAGCGCATTGCCCGCCACGCGCGCATTCACATAACCATAATCATGCTCGGCTTTAAAGCCATGAATGCTGATATTTTTCAGCGGCTTAAATTTATTTTCTTTCTTGCGATTAGGTAGTTCTGCAGCATTTACTGTCGCCACGTAATAAGCCGCGCAAGCATGCGCTTCACGTGTTGCATCGTTACCAAATACACATATGGTTAGTGATTCAGGTTGTTCTGCTAATAGCGGTTTTATTGCTTTGCAGAGCAGTGCATGACGTTGAAACATGTTTAATTTGTCAGATAAAATTACAAAACTTGCCATGCCGCCATTAGGTATATCTATGGTTATTGGTGTTTTATTCAGGTCTTTTAGTTCACCATAGGTGCGTGTTAGCTTCGTTTGTAGAATTTTCTCATACGGAAGGCCATTTTCTACTTTTTCGGAAAGTACAAAAAGGATGTGTTTCGCAGAAGTTAAAGAAACTTCGCTACATTTAGCAGCAAATTGTGATAATTTTAACGACATTTTATGCTCTCTAACTCTTATATAATATGTAAGACAAATATAGCAAATATAGCTAAAAGCAACTGAAGATACGCTGCATTTGCACGGTTTAACTTGACCGAAAAGCCTAAAAAAGCCACACTATAGGTTGGATTATAAAGTCATGCATTTCAAACGCATGACTTTCGCTTAACGCTTCACAAGTTAGAATTATACGCGCAGCAACTGCAACACGGAGAAATCTCACGCATGACAACAAATTCGCAACATACGACTCAAAAGATTTTAACTGAAACTGACCCACTTGAAACGCAAGAATGGTTAGATGCCCTAACGGCGGTGATTGAAAATGAAGGTACTGAACGTGCGCATTTTCTATTAGAGGCGATGATTGATAAAGCACGGCGTTCAGGCAGCAACTTGCCTTATAACGCGACGACCGCTTATGTGAATACCATTCCAACCCACTTGCAAGCTAAATTGCCTGGCGACCCTGAAATGGAGCGTCGTGTGCGTGCTTTAGTGCGCTGGAATGCGATTATGACTGTGCTACGTGCGAATGAAAAATCCCCAGGCGTGGGCGGGCATATTGCTAGCTTTCAATCTGCCGCTACATTATATGACACAGGCTTTAACTATTTTTTCCGCGCGGCGAATGAAAATTTTGGCGGCGATTGCGTGTATTTTCAAGGCCATTCATCGCCAGGCGTTTACGCACGCGCCTTTTTAGAAGGCCGTTTCACTGAAGAGCAAATGGATAACTTCCGTCAAGAAACGGGTGGCAATGGTTTATCAAGCTACCCGCATCCTTGGTTGATGCCTGATTTTTGGCAGTTTCCTACGGTTTCTATGGGTTTGGGCCCACTAGCGGGTATTTATCAAGCGCGTTTCTTAAAATATTTGCATGACCGTGGTATTGCGGATACCTCAGACCGTAAAGTTTGGGTGTTTTGTGGCGATGGCGAGATGGATGAGCCTGAATCGCAAGGCGCGATTTCATTAGCTTCACGCGAGAAATTAGACAATTTAATCTTCGTGATTAACTGTAACTTGCAGCGTTTAGATGGCCCAGTGCGCGGTAATGGCAAAATTATTCAAGAGCTAGAATCAAACTTCCGTGGCTCAGGTTGGAATGTGCTTAAAGTAGTATGGGGTTCATATTGGGACCCACTATTGGCGATGGATAAAGATGGCTTGCTTAAAAAACGTATGGAAGAATGCGTAGACGGTGAATATCAAAACTTTAAAGCTAAAGGCGGCGCGTACACCCGTGAGCATTTCTTTGGCAAATATCCTGAGCTAAAAGAAATGGTTGCGGCCATGAGTGATAGCGATATTTGGCGCTTAAACCGCGGCGGACACGACCCGCACAAGGTGTTTGCAGCTTATAACGCAGCGGTAAACCATAAAGGTCAGCCAACCGTGATTTTAGCCAAAACCGTAAAAGGTTATGGCATGGGCGATGCAGGCGAAGCGCAAAATATCACGCACCAACAAAAAAGCATGGATATTGAATCGCTTAAAAAATTCCGCGACCGCTTTGACTTGCCATTAAGTGATGAGCAAGTTGAAAGCTTAAGCTATTACAAACCAAGTGAAGACTCGCCTGAGATGAAATACTTGAGTGAGCGCCGCGCTGCAATGGGCGGTTTCGTGCCGCAACGCCGCCGTAAAGGTAATGAATTGACCGTACCTGAATTATCAGCATTTGAAAATATGCTGGGTGCGACTGGTGAGCGTGAAATATCAACCACCATGGCGTTTGTGCGTATTCTTTCAACATTAGTGCGCGATAAACAATTGGGCAAATTTATTGTGCCAATTGTGCCAGATGAAGCGCGTACTTTTGGTATGGAAGGTTTATTCCGTCAGCTCGGTATTTATTCATCTGCAGGGCAGTTGTACGAGCCGATGGATTCTGACCAAGTAATGTTCTACAAAGAATCTAAAGACGGCCAAATTTTAGAAGAAGGTATTAACGAAGCGGGTGCGTTTTCAAGCTGGTTAGCCGCCGCCACATCTTACAGCGTGACTGGCACGCAGATGATTCCGTTCTATATTTACTATTCAATGTTCGGCTTTCAGCGCATTGGCGATTTAGCCTGGATGGCGGGCGACAGCCGTGCGCGCGGCTTCTTGCTTGGCGCAACCGCAGGTCGTACCACATTGAATGGTGAAGGCTTGCAGCATGAAGATGGCCACAGCCATTTAATGGCGGCCATGATTCCAAACTGCGTGTCTTACGACCCAACGTTTGCCTATGAATTGGCTGTGATTATTCAAGAAGGCTTGCGCCGCATGGTGCAAAATCAAGAGGATGTGTATTACTATATCACTTTGATGAACGAAAATTACAGTCACCCAGAAATGCCAAAAGACAGCGCGGCTGGCATTCTAAAAGGCATGTATCGTTTTAGCGAGTCTAAAACTAAGGGGGAGAAAGTACAATTGATGGGCAGTGGCGTGATTCTGCGTGAAGTGATTGCTGCAGCTGAATTGTTAGAAAGCGACTGGGGTATTTCAGCCGATGTTTGGAGCGCAACGAGCTTTACGGAGCTACGCCGTGAAGGTTTGGAATGCGACCGTTGGAACATGCTGAACCCAGAAAAAACACAAAAAGTAAGCTATGTTGCACAATGCTTTAAAGGCGCAAATGGCCCTGTGATTGCCTCAACCGACTATATGAAGAGCTTTGCTGAGCAAATTCAACGCTTAGTTCCTAATAAATTTGTGGCCTTAGGCACCGATGGTTTTGGCCGCTCAGATAGCCGCGAAGCATTACGCGATTTCTTTGAAGTGAATCGTTATTACGTGGTGTTAGCCGCATTGAAAGCGCTTAGCGATGAAGGAAAATTACCTGCGGCTAAAGTGGCGGAAGCAGTTAAAAAATACAAGTTAGATGCGAATAAACCTAACCCAACGACGATTTAATTAAAAACCACTTTCTGTTATTCCCGCGAAGGCGGGAATCCAGTTCTGGTTCAAATCAAAATGGATTCCCGCCTTCGCGGCAATGACAGGCTAAAAGAGTAGACCTTAAAAAGTGTAGAAAAAAGGTATAGAAATATGAGCTTAAAAGACGTTTTAGTCCCTGACATCGGCAATTTTGATTTTGTGGACGTGATTGAAGTGCTGGTTAAAGCAGGCGACACCATTGCTAAAGATGATTCTTTAATGACGGTTGAATCTGATAAAGCGTCAATGGATATTCCCGCGCCGTTTGCGGGCGTGGTTAAAGAAGTCAAAATTAAAGTGGGTGATAAAGTCGCGCAAGGACATTTAATTCTAGTTTTAGACGCCAGTGATGTTGCGACTGAAGCTAAGGTAGAAGTGGCAGCTACTGCTCCAGCTGAAGCACCTAAAACCGTTATTCCAGAACCTAGCCGCCCAGCGCCAGAGCCAGTTAAACAGGTGCAACCTGCACATCAACCTGCGCCAGTGGGCGAGCATATTGTAGTTGCCGCAGGCGCGCTAGCACATGCCAGCCCAAGTGTACGTAAATTTGCCCGTGAATTAGGCGTGAACTTAGCATTGGTAAAAGGTAGTGCACCAAAAAACCGTATTGTTGCCAGTGATGTACAAGCGTTTGTAAAAGGTGAGCTTGCCAAGCCGCGCACTGAAAATATGGGTGCTGGCTTAGGCGCATTAGCCACGCTAGCCATGCCAGTGATTGATTTTAGTAAGTTTGGTGAAGTTGAAACCAAACCGCTATCACGCATTAAAAAATTATCTGGCGCAAACTTGCACCGCAACTGGGTTACCGCGCCACACGTGACGCAGTTTGATGAAGCTGATATAACGGATTTGGAAGATTTTAGAAAATCTATGCAAGCCGACGCGGAAAAACGTGGTGTAAAACTCACTATGTTGGCGTTTTTAATTAAAGCTTCGGTGAATGCGTTGAAAGCGTACCCAAACTTTAACGCCTCACTTTCACCTGACGGCGATAGCTTAATCTTAAAAAACTACTTCAACATCGGCTTTGCCTGCGACACGCCTGATGGCCTAGTTGTGCCAGTGGTAAAAGACGTGCAAAGCAAAGACGTGCTAGATATTGCGCGTGATTTAATGGAATTATCTACCAAAGCGCGTGAACGCAAGCTAAAAGTAGAAGAAATGCAAGGTGGTTGCTTTACAATATCTAGCCTAGGTGGCATTGGTGGCACGATGTTTACGCCGATTATTAACTGCCCAGAAGTGGCGATTTTAGGTCTTTCACGCGCTAGTATGCAGCCAGTTTACAATGCGGAAACTAAAGAATTTGAGCCACGTTTAATCTTGCCAATGTCGCTTTCTTATGATCATCGCGTAGTTGATGGTGCGGACGGTGCACGCTTCACCAGCCACATGCGTATGATGTTGAGCGATGTGCGTAGGCTTTTACTATAGTTTATTTAATTTAGTTTAAGCGTTGCTACGCGTAAATAATAAGCGGGTTTAAGTTTCAAACACACATCAATACATGCTCGCGAGCAATGCTCGCCGCATGTATTTTTTTATGTATTCAATATGCGATGACTGTATTTGAAAATGCGAACCTTGGCATGCTTACCAAGTTAGATAGATTTGGCTTAACTTTTTTTGAGGAATTATTCTTAGCATGAAGCTTATTGTGTGTTTTTTGAATTTTTTTTAAATTTTCAAGCTGCGGCGGCGATAAAAATTGCCTGCTTGCAGTTTGTAAGTTTAACTGCATTATTTTAGAGTCTGAGGTAAAAATATAAACACTCTGCTGCAAAAGTTCTGCATGTATTAAATGCGGCACGTGGTAAACACGTTTTTTCTTAGCGAGATTATCTTGCACCGTAAAACTTTCATCTTTAACGCAAATTTGAAATAGCTCCCACCTTGCTTTTTGATCCTGAGTAATCATTTTTTGCTCCTCCAGCTGTAATGACACAACATTATCTTAACTCAAATTTACAATGTGTGTGGGATTTTTTCACACACCATGTTTTTTTATGACATTAGACGTGAAGTGAATAACAAGATTGATGGCGTTAAAACACAAGATTTGATGATAAAATTGAGCCAGTGTATTTAAGTTTGGTTAAAGGGTTAGCATGAGCAATTTAGTAGAAGTTTTAGTGCCTGATATTGGTAATTTTGATAGCGTTGATGTCATTGAAGTGCTTGTTAAAGTGGGTGACACCATCGCTAAAGAGGATTCACTGATTACGGTGGAATCTGATAAAGCGTCAATGGATATTCCATCATCAATAGCTGGTACGGTTAAAGAGCTCAAAGTTAAAGTGGGTGATAAAGTTGCTAAAGGTAGCTTGCTATTATTGGTTGAAGCGGCAGCTGCAAGTGCGCCTGCACAGGCGGCATCAGTTTATAAAGCTCCGCAAGCTGCTACGCCAATTGCCGCACCTGTGACAGCGCCTATGTCTGCACCCGTATCGCAAGCAATTCCACAATCTGACATTCAAGCTGAAGTGGTCGTTTTAGGCTCGGGCCCTGGTGGTTATACAGCAGCTTTTCGCGCAGCAGATTTAGGTAAAAAAGTTGTGCTCATTGAGCGCTACTCAACTTTAGGCGGCGTGTGCTTAAATGTCGGTTGTATTCCATCAAAAGCCTTATTGCACTCCGCAAAAGTGATTACTGAAGCTGAAGAAACCGCGCATCATGGTATCAGTTTTAGTGCGCCGAATATTGACCTTGAACAATTACGCAATTGGAAAGCCAATGATGTGGTTGGCAAGTTGACCGGTGGCTTAGCGGCGATGGCTAAACAACGCAATGTTACCGTGGTGCAAGGTGTGGGGCAGTTTACAGGAGCCCATCAAATTGCCGTCAAGGCAGCCGATGATAAAGTAATCACAATCGGCTTTGAAAATGCAATTATCGCGGCAGGCTCACAAGCGACTAAATTTCCAAACGCACCAGATGATGCACGTATTATGGATTCTACGGGTGCGTTAGCCTTGGCAGATATTCCAAAGCGCATGTTGGTGATTGGCGGTGGCATTATTGGTCTAGAAATGGGTACGGTTTATGACGCACTAGGCACCAAAGTGAGTGTGGTTGAATTTACTGACGGATTGATTCAAGGTTGCGACCGCGACTTAGTACGCCCGTTGCAAAAACGCATGGAAAAACGCTTTGAAAAAATCATGCTCTCAACCAAAGTCAGCAAAATGGAAGCCAAAGCAGATGGCATTCATGTGTGGTTTGAAGGTGCAGATGCACCAGCTGCAGCCGCACAACCACAAGTATATGAACGTGTGTTAGTGTCAATTGGCCGCAAACCGAATGGCAAAAATATAGGTGCAGAAAAAGCAGGCGTGGCGGTAAATGAGTGGGGCTTTATCAATGTAGATAAGCAACAACGTACGAATGTAAACCATATTTTTGCGATTGGCGATATCGTTGGCCAACCCATGTTAGCGCACAAAGCTACGCATGAAGCCAAAGTGGCGGCTGAAGTGATTGCGGGTCATAAAGTTGAATTTCAAGCTATTGCAATTCCATCAGTGGCTTATACAGACCCTGAAATTGCATGGGCTGGCATTACTGAAATTGAAGCCAAAGCCAAAGGTATTGAAATTGAAAAAGCCAGCTTTCCATGGGCGGCTAGTGGGCGCGCAATTTCAGTCGGACGCACTGAAGGCTCAACCAAATTGATTTTTGATAAAGCCACACACCGCTTGATTGGTGCAGGCATTGTTGGCGTTAATGCGGGTGAGCTGTTGGCTGAAGCCGTGCTAGCCATTGAAATGGGCGCCGATGCACACGATTTAGGCTTAACTATTCATGCACACCCCACTTTATCTGAAACAGTGTGCTTCGCAGCCGAGATGAAAGAAGGTACTATCACGGACTTATATATCAAAAAGCGTTAAGTCTTTATGCACACTGACTTTTTAGTCAATTTACAAAAACTATTTCCACAAGACAGGGTTTTCACCGATCCTGTGGATTGTTACGCTTACGCCTACGATAATTCAAGAATTTTTCATACGCCAGTTGCAGTAGTTTTTCCGCTAACTGCTGAAGAAGTACAAGCGGTGATTAAGCTTTGCAACTTACATAAAGTACCAGTTGTGCCGCGTGGGCGCGGCACGGGTACGGCGGGCGGCAGCGTACCTGAGGCGGGCGGTGTGGTGTTATCACTTGAGCGCATGACTAAAATTATTAGTGTTGACCCAGATAACCGTATGGCGATTATTGAGCCCGGGGTATTAAACCAAGAACTGCAAGATGCAATAAAATCCGTAGGTTTCTTTTGGCCGCCAGACCCTTCTAGTGCGGCGTATTGCAGTGTGGGCGGCAATTTGGCCACTTGTGCCGCAGGACCGCATGCGGTGAAATACGGCGTAGCGCGTGACCATGTACTTGGTTTAAAAGCCGTAACTGGCAATGGCGACATTATTAAAACAGGCTGCTACACCAGCAAAGGCGTGGTGGGCTATGATTTAACTAGGCTGTTGGTTGGCTCTGAAGGTACGCTTGCGGTGATTGTAGAAGCCACGCTAAAACTCACGCCAATACCCAAACACACTGGCGGCATTACCGCTGAATTTGTAGATACTTATAGTTGCGCAAAAGCGATTGCCGCGATTATGGCGCAGCCTTACACGCCAAGCGCGTTAGAGTTTTTAGATAATGGCGCGTTGAATTTAATTCGCGGCAGGCATAAAAATTTATTGCCAGAAAACGCCAAAGCCTACTTGATGATAGAAGTGGATGGTGCGCAACAAGAGATTATTGAGGCTACCGAGGCCATTTTATTGGCTTGCCAAGTGGATGGCTTAATTGAAGCTAAGCCCGCGCATGACACCAAAGCGCTATGGGCGGCGCGTAAAGCATTGTCGCCATTACTCAAAGATATTGCGCCGAAAAAAATCAATGAAGATATTGCCGTGCCAGTTTCACATTTACCAGAATTACTCACAGGTTTAGAAAAGCTAGCCGCGCAATATCAAATCAGCAATGTGAATTTTGGTCACGCGGGCAATGGTAATATTCATGTCAATTTGCTGGTAAACCCCGATAATGCCGATGAAATGAAGCGTGCGTATGAGTGCTTAGATGAAGTGTTTAGTTTGGTTCTTTCACTACAAGGCACGCTCTCTGGCGAGCATGGCGTGGGCATTGCTAAACGCGCTTTTGTACCGCGCGAGATTGATGAAGTTACGATGAATTTAATGAAGGCGCTAAAGCTGACGTTTGACCCGAATTATATTCTGAACCCAGGTAAGTTATTCCCGTAATTTTAGCTAATTTTAACCTATACTCTTTATCGATGCTCTGGAAGCCTTGTAAATACAGGCTCGCAGAGCATTATTTTTTGCTCGAGCGTTTTTATAGCATTTATTTTGCGCGCGTAAGCTTTGCATAATAGATGGCACAGCCGAAGAATATCACCGTTAGCACCACTTCAATCAAAGCCAATTTGGCCGATAAGCCCACATCAGACCAAGCCCGAACTACGCCTTCGGTAAAGTAAAACAATACAAATAAACTTGCCCATTGGTAGGTGTAACGTTTACCGTGCAAAATGCCGAGCAATGGTAATAATAGCGGCAAAGTTTTTAGCATAAGCATGCTACCGCTAGGTTTTAATGGTGCTAAAACCGTTTCCCAAGCTAAACATAAAAAGATGAGCGCGATGAGGCTGACACTCGCGCCTAGTCGCAAATATTTACTCATGACGTGATGCTTTAGACATGGCTACAAGCGCAGCTCTAGCAGATTCAGCATCGTGAATAGGCTGCTCAAAATTGAAGCGTAATATTTTCTGCTGATTGTTTGTTTCAACTTTTGCATCAAAACCATCGCTATCAATGCCCAGCATTTGCGCGTGTGTGGCATCTACACCATAAAAATGCTTGCTATAGGCAATTAAGCTATGCACGTGGTCTGTGTTCATGTGGTCGATAATCGCGGATTCTTGCTCTGCTATTTGCGACTCATCATTGGTATTTTTAAAATCACTGTCTGATGCCCAACCCATTTTGCCAAAGCCCGCAATGTAGCGCACTTGGGCGATTTGAATGCGGTAAAAGCTAAAATCGTGCATATCAAAATAACTTTCCGCTTGCGGAAAATAGCGTAAATAACGGGCGCGTAAATGACTATCTTCTTTATCAATTTGAACGGCTTCGCCAATTAAAGTGAGGCGGGCGTTGGCTTGCAAGTCATCTGCGCCAGCAAACACCAATAATGAAACTTTTGGGTTGGCTATAATATTTTGCGTGTGTTCAGCAATGGTGCTGATTAAAATAATCGGCTGGCCGCCGTGGTCTAAAATAAAAGGCGCAACTGAGCCAAATGGATAGCCAACAAACTTGGCTGAAAAAGTAGAAAGCACGCCACTTTGCGTGGTGCGTAAAAATTGTAAGGCTTCTTTTGCTAGGGTCATATTGTTCACTTAATAAATTTTAGAGCATTGATTTTATTCACTTAACGCGTCGATATTCATTTCCATACTGTTATTCATTCCTATACTGTCATTCTGACGCAGGTCAGAATCTCGCTAGCAATTTATCAAAGTATCATAGATGCTAGATCCTGAAACGAGTTCAGGATGACAGTGTTTTGTTCAACTTGAGCGCAATTTCAGCTAAGCGCTTACCCAAAGCCATGCACAATTTACGCTCATCTGGGCTAATTGGCTTGTCGTCCATCGCGCCGCCAACATGGCTTGCACCGTAAGGTGTGCCGCCCGTTTGTGTGCTTGATAATTCAGGCTCTGAATATGGCAAGCCGACCATCACCATGCCGTGGTGCATCAACGGCAACATCATGGTGAGCAACGTACTTTCATTACCACCGTGCATGCTGCCAGTGCTTGTGAATACGCAAGCTGGCTTATCAACCAACGCGCCTTTAAGCCAAAGTGAAGTTGTGCCATCTAAAAAATACTTCATTGGCGCAGCCATATTGCCAAAACGAGTCGGGCTGCCAAGCGCCATGCCTATGCATTCTTCTAAATCTTGCAACTCAACGTAGGGGTCACCAGTAGTTGGAATATCCGCTTCAGTCGCCTCGCAATTAGCCGAAATTTTAGGCACCGTGCGAATACGTGCTTTAATATTAGGCACGCTTTCAACACCACGCGCGATGAGCTGCGCCATTTCGCGCACTGCGCCGCCTTGTGAGTAATAGAGGATTAGGATTTCGCTCATAATAATGCTGCCAATTTCGTTACTTGAAGCTGAAAGTATACAGCACATCCACCGCGCTTTCGGTGCCTGCTTCTGCGCGTACTGACCAGCGCTGCGTGATGTTAAACGTAAGCCTAGCCACGTCTAGCAGGCCACTGATGCTTTTCGCGTAGCTTAAATATAACCGAGATGAAAGGCGTTTGCCGAAGACGAATGATGCATTGGTGGCATCGCCACCAGAGAAGCTTAATTCGTCTAGCCCTGCCGCGCGGGCGAGTTGTGTTTGTAACGGTACAGATTGCCCTTGCGAGAGTAGCACGCCAGCGGCGAGCGAGAGTACGCCGTAGTCGTTTTTGGTGGTTTGATCCATGCCGTGGCCTAGCACTAGCCATGATAATTTTTCGCTATCTGCCACGGTGGGATCAGACACTAATTTTGTTGCGGGGGCTGTGGCGCTACCTGTAATTTCAATACCTGCATTTACTGGCTTGCTGTTGCGCATGGCGCGGATGTTGATGCCTGGGTTATCTACTGTGCCGCTAAAGTTTAATAAGCCGCGCTCTATGGTCAGCACTTGGCCGTATGCCATATACGTGCCGCTTTTTACTTGTATGCCGCCTTCAGTGTGTGGGTGATATTGGGTTAAACCTGTGAAGGTTAATGCGCCTGTGAGCTCAGCATCTAAACCGCGCCCGCGTAGCCTAAATTTATCGCCCAAGCTAATGCGTAAGCCATTTAGTAACACTCGTAGTGCGGGTTCTGGGGCTGATACTTGGCCTAGAATAATTACATCATCACCCAGCACAGGTGCGTCTTCATTGGCTAATTCAGCCAAACCTTTGTTGATGGTGAAGTTGCCCGTTATCATGAGCAAATCTTCTTCAAGCGTGGTTTTGCCTGCGCCGCTTAATATCAATAGCCGATCAGCCCGCGAAACTACCGTGAACTTATCAGAGGCCCAGTCTAATTCAATCACAGGTTTGCCTTTTACCAGCATCATTGAACCGCTGGTTTTAATGTAGCCTTCGCCGCCACGCCAAGCAGCTTGTTTGATGACTAATTTGTCATTTTCAAAATTAGCTTCAAGTGTGCCTTCAACAAGGTTTACGCCTTCAGTTGGCAGTGAAAACTGAAGGTTTTTTGCGCTTACATTACCGCTTAAATTTGGGTTTTTCAGCGTGCCGTTACCAGCTACTTGCAAGTTGAGTGCGCCATCTAAGTTTGCGCCCAGTAATGAAGGTGGTAGCGGCAGCCAAGCCAGTGTGTGTAATTGCGCAGCCCCATTTACAATTAAAGGCGCACTGGCTAGCAAGGCATAACCAGCTTCAGTTTTAGTGAGTGTTGTGGCAATATTCGCCTCTAAATTTCCAACACCGCTGCCGTTGATTTTAGTGCTAATAACGGCTTGGTTATTGGTGATGATGGCATCCAGTTTCACGTCTTGCAAGCCTAGCGGCTTTTGTGAACCATCCGCCGCTAACATGGTTAAATCGCCTGCTTCACGCCATAAGCTGATATTGCCATTTAAGTTTTCGGCTGAATTAAAATCCCATTTTGCTGAAAAAATGGCATCGCCTTCTAATGTGGTTGGAAAAGGTAATAAGTCGGATGGAAAGTCATCTAGCGCAAGTTTTTCTAAGTGGCCTTTGCTAGAAAATCCATTTGCGCTTAGTTGCAATTGGTCAATAAAAGCGCGCCCTTTTGCTAATTGCAAGTTTGCTTTTTGTAAGTTTACGCTGTGAGTATCAAAGCTTAACGGCGCAGGCGCGGCAAGTTTAATAGGCGTACTGCCATCAATTACAAGGCTTTGCAGCAAGCCTTGCCATTGCAAACTTTGCGAAGTATTGTTAGCCGTTAAGCCACCTTGCAGCAGGCTTTGCAAGGTAAATGTTTTAGATTGCGCTGCGATTTTTAGCTGGTGGTTTGCACGCGTGCCTTGCAATGTAAGTTGACCATCCATGAGCGGGTGTTTGCCATATTGCAGCTTAGTTGCGGTAAATTCACCTGTTAATTTGCCATTTTCACTGGGCAGCATGCTGGCGGTGCCTACTAGTTTTTCTGCCTGAATATTGCCTGGTAAATGTAGTTTCTGTGCGTTGATGCTAAACTGCAAGGCTAAGTTTTCCACCACGCCTTCTAGCGTGCCTTTGGCGCTTATTTCGCCTGAATAATCCACACCAAATTTTGATAAATCGGGTAAGTTTGCTTGCCATTCTAGGCGGCTATCTGGCTGGCCAAGGCTGCCGTTGGCTTTAAAGATGTTGTCGGCAATAGCTGCTTGTGCGTCAATACTGTTTAGCTTTAAGCCAAGCGATGTGTTTTCAATCACCAACTTGCCAGCGCTGCTTACCACTTGCTTTTGCCACAAACTATCATGTGTGTTGTATTGCACATTGAGCAGCATGTCTGGTAATAATTTTCCTTGTACATCTACCTTAAAGTTAAGTGTAGCGGCAGGGTAATTGCCTAACTGTTGAGGCTGAATATCGGTGATTTTGGCGGTAACATTCACAGGATAATCGCCCGCTAAACCAATCTGCCCACTAGCTAGAATGGGGGCGGCAGCGCTTGTTGTTGAATCTTGTGCTGAATCTTGTTGAAAAAGTACAAACTTACCCGCTTGCTTTGCTAGCATTGTGCTAGATTCAAAATGTAAGGTATTTAAATCACCAGAAAGCAGCGCTTTAATATCATAAGGCGTGTCGTTGCCTGCTTGTTTGATGGCGGCCGTGCCTGTGAGTGCGAATGGTTTAGTCGTGGCTATTTGCAGCGCAATTGCGGCCTCGCCCCAAGGCGTATTGGCACGTAAATTATTGAGTTTAATCGTTTTCGCATCGGCTTCAAGCGCAAATTTTACATTGTTAAAAATGCGTGTGCTGCTGCCGCTAATTAGCAGCAATTCTGAGACTTCCGCTTGTTGAATTGATAAAGGAAAGGGCGGTTTAATGCGCTCTGGCAGGCCATTACTCGCTTTGCCAGTACTTGCTGTTAATGTGATAATCAGCCGCTTGGCACGTAAATTGTCTACCACCAACTTGCCATCGCCAAAGGGGGAAAGCTGCCAGCGCGCATCCATTTTTTCTAGCTTAAGATGGATAGTATCCAAGTCGTAATCAAAAGTATCAAGGCTAGAACTGGCGTTAATTGAAATAGCGCCTTGCGCAGGCGAAAAAGCCAGCAACGCAAAGCTTACCATCACCATTAAAAAGTAGCGATGTAACATCAAAATGCAATACCTATATTAAAGTGCAATCGGTATTTGTCGGTGGCTTGTCCATAGGCAATATCCGCACCGATTGGGCCTAACGGACTGCGCCAGCGTACGCCTAGGCCATAGCCATACACAGGTTGCAAATCTTTAAAGCTGTTAGCGGCGTTACCAAGGTCTACAAAAGCTGCGCCGCCCCATTGTGCGGTAAGCCATTGCACCACTTCAACGCTGCCTGTGGCTAAATATTTGCCGCCAACAGTCGCAAGACCTTCAGTCACGCCTAAGCTTTGAAAGGCGTAACCACGCACAGATTGGTCGCCGCCAGCGCGAAATAGAAATGCTTCAGGCGCACCATTTTTGCCATTGACTATGCCTAATTCAGCGCGGGCAATGAGCTGCGTGCTGCTGGTAATAGGGTAATAAGCTTGAGCTTTGGTGTAGCTGTGTAAAAAACTGCTGTTAGAGAGCGTTTCAAGCGGTGCGGCTGCAAATTGTGCATTAAACAAATAGCCCTTTGTGGGCGCAAGGTCGTTATCGGTGTGCCGCAAGGTAATGCCATAGTTAAGCGTACCGACTTTTTTAGTCGTGGTAGCGCCGCCGTCCACATCTTGCTGCTCAACTAAATAATTCGCGCCAACATACTGCTCACGTTTGCGCGGGCCCCAAGTGCGCTTCATCCCCACTTGGCTTGAAGTCAGCGTTTGGCCTTCAATCGCTGTGCGTGTTAGGCTGCCATTTACACTATCTCTATAGCCTTTTCTTGTGATTGGCAACTGAATTTGCCCGCCAAGATATTGTGCTTTCTCTTCAATTTTTAGGCTGCTAGTAAGCCGCCAGCCGCGGTTAAGCAAATCTAAATCATCATAAGTAAGTTGCGTACGTGCGCCAGTGTTGGTGCTGTAACCCACGCCCACGCCCATTTTGATGCTTTTATTTTCTTCTACGGTGACTTTAATCGGCGCGATGTTAGCACCATCTGCATTGGCAGATTTAGTATCGGCAGTCACTTCAACACTACGAAAATAGCCGCTTTCTTGCAAGCGCGTTTGAAATGTAAGTAAATCAGTTTGGCTGTAAACCGCGCCAGGTTTAATTGGGTTTAAGTTTTCAACTATGCGTGGTTTATAGCGTTCTAAACCCACGATATTGAGTGTGCCAAATTGAATTGCTGCGCCGCTATCTACCGCTACCGTAAGCGCTACAGTGTGTGTTTCTAAATTCACCTCGGCTTTGCTTTCAGTAATAGTCGCATTTGGGAAGCGCTCTACCAACAAGCTATTAAGCAACTTACGCTTGGCGGCTGCCCAATCATCTTGACGAAAAATAGCGCCTTCTGTGAGAAACCATTCTTGGCGTAGTTTAGAAATGTGGCTAGCTTGGTCTTGCGCTGGCTCGATTATATCGCCATTGAATTTAAGCTCAACCTTATTGATAGAAGCTGGTGCGCCGAGGTCTACACTAAATTTGGCGGTTAAGCTGCCATTAGTTTTATCTAACGTTGAAGTGATAATGGGTGAAAAATAACCTTCAGTCGACAGCAAGTTTTTAAAGTCTTGCGGTGCAACGCTAAATAAGCGCTGCCATTCTGCGGGGTTCATGCGCGGATTATCGCGCCATTTAATCATTTGCAGGTGTTTTTTCAGCAACTCGTCCATGGGTGCAGGTGCTGAAATCTCAACTTGATATAAGGTTTCACCCGCTTGGGAAAAACAAGCGAAGAACAGCAGAATAACGCCTATAAAAAGCCGTCTATTCAGCACAATGTTAAATGCGGCTCGCAAGCTCCGTCGCCTTGCCAATGTAACTTGCGGGGGTCATTTCTAGCAGTGCTTGCTTCGCATCAGCTGGAATATTCAAGCCGCTAATAAACGTATGCAATGATGCTTTATTGATGCCACCTTTGCCGCGCGTGAGTTCTTTAAGCTGCTCGTACGGGTTTTCAATACCATAACGGCGCATCACGGTTTGAATCGGCTCGGCTAGCACTTCCCAACTGTTATCTAAATCTAGCGCTAGTTTTTCAGGGTTAATTTCTAGTTTATTTAAACCACGTAAGCAAGAATCGTAACCTAACAAGGTGTAGCCAAATGCCACGCCCATATTGCGCAATACGGTTGAATCTGTAAGGTCGCGCTGCCAGCGTGAGATTGGTAGCTTTTCAGCCATGTGGCGCAATACTGCATTGGCTAAACCTAGATTGCCTTCAGAGTTTTCAAAGTCAATAGGGTTCACTTTATGCGGCATAGTTGACGAGCCGATTTCACCCGCTTTTACTTTTTGCTTAAAGTAGCCAACTGAAATGTAACCCCAAATATCGCGGTTCAAGTCAATTAAAATGGTGTTAATTCGAGCAAGTATGTCGTACAACTCCGCCATGTAGTCATGCGGCTCAATTTGTATGGTCATTGGGTTATAAGTTAAACCTAAACTTTCAACAAAGTTCTTAGCAAAACTTTCCCAATCAAAATGTGGGTAGGCTGATAAATGCGCGTTGAAGTTGCCTACCGCACCGTTAATTTTGCCTAAAATTTCATTGGTTTCAAGCTGCTTTTGCTGACGTTGCAAGCGATACACTACGTTTGCCAGCTCTTTACCCATCGTCGTTGGTGAAGCAGTTTGACCATGCGTACGTGACAGCATAGGTTGGTCAGCTAGTTGATGCGATAGCTCGCTCAATCGCGCAATCAAATCGGCCAAAAAAGGCAACATCACTGCATCACGCGCACTTTTTAGCATTAAACCGTGCGATAAATTATTGATATCCTCACTTGTGCAAGCAAAGTGGATAAACTCGCTGGCTTTTTTAACCTCAAAGTTAGCATCAAATTTCTCTTTCAACCAATACTCAAGCGCCTTCACGTCGTGGTTAGTGCGCGCTTCAATGGCCTTTACTTGTGAAGCATCCGCCTCGCTAAAATTAGCAATCGCATCGTCAAGCTCTTTAATTGCATCTGCACTAAATGGCGCAATTTCTTGCAAATCTTTAGCAGCTGATAATGCTTTTAGCCATTCTACTTCCACCCAAGCGCGGTGCTTAATCAGCGCATATTCGCTAAAATAAGGGCGTAAAGCATCTAATTTGGTTTGATAGCGACCATCAAGGGGTGATAGTGCATTAAGCGTGGTAAGCGACATAAAAAGCTCAAATAACGAATTTATAATGCGCTATTTTACCTTAAATTTTGTTGAACACGCGTTGCAATTCAAAGAGCCAGCGTAGTCCTTATGCAATATAGGGTTAATTTCGCGTTTAAATTAACTGTTTCACCGCAATGCTTACGGGCTACACGCTATAAAAATAAAAAGATGCCCTGCGAGCCGCATGGATATTGGCTTGCAGGGCATCTATTTTTGTCATTTGGGGCTAATTAAGCTACTAACATATCTACAAACACATTCACAGGCGTTGCTTCTTCACAGGCGTTACTTCTAACTTAGCTTGGTCTAAACAAAGCGCTAAAATATCCGCTTGTTTTTTAGCATCAAAACGGCGCGCTAGATTCACTTGGAATTTCTTCACAAGTTCTGGGATGCCTTGACCGCGACGACGGCGGTGGCCGATTGGATATTCAACAGCGATGTTGTCTGAGCTTGTGCCATCTTTGAAGAACACTTGAATCGCGTTAGCAATAGAGCGTTTTTCTGGGTCGTGGTAATCAGTGGTGTATTGCGCTTTTTCCACACAAGTCATTTTTGCGCGAATCGCATCTATGCGTGGGTCAGCCGCTGCCGCATCTTCATAATCTTGCGCGGTTAAGTTGCCTTTTAACAAGCCAATAGCAGACATATATTGAATACAGTGGTCACGGTCGGCTGGGTTATCTAACGGGCCAGTTTTGTCGATAATACGGATGGCAGACTCATGCGTTGTAATGACGATTTTATCAATTTGCGCAATTTGCTCTAGTGTTTGAATTTCTTTGCCCACTTGCGCATGTAACTGAATTGCACATTCCACTGCAGTTTGCGCATGGAATTCAGCTGGGAATGAGATTTTGAACAGCACTTGTTCCATTACATATGAACCATAGCTACGTTGGAATTTAAACGCATTACCTTTAAATAGCACATCATAAAAGCCCCATGTTTTGGCGGTTAGTGCTGATGGGTAGCCCATTTCACCTTGCATGGTCATCCACGCTAAACGTACTGCACGGCTTGTTGCATCACCCGCTGCCCATGATTTACGTGAGCCTGTGTTTGGTGAGTGTCGATAAGTACGCAAACTTTGACCATCTACAAATGCGTTAGAAACTGCATTGATGATGTCTTCTTTATTTCCACCTAGTAATTTTGTCACCACCGCTGTTGAAGCGATTTTCACTAAAATTACGTGGTCTAAACCTACGCGGTTAAAGCTATTTTCTAATGCTAATACGCCTTGAATTTCATGCGCTTTAATCATGGCGGTGAGCACGTCTTTAATCGTGAGTGCCGCTTTGCCTTCCGCTACATTTTTACGTGAAATGTAATCTGCAACTGCTAAAATGCCACCTAAGTTGTCCGATGGGTGACCCCATTCTGCGGCCAACCAAGTGTCGTTAAAATCGAGCCAGCGAATCATCGCGCCGATGTTGAACGCGGCTAAAATTGGGTCTAATTGAAATGAAGTGCCTGGCACTTTTGCGCCATTTGGCACGACTGTGCCAGCAATCACTGGGCCTAGTAATTTGGTGCAAGCCGGGTAGTCTAAAGCTTCAAAACCGCAACCTAATGTATCCATCAAGCAATTGCGAGCGGTGTCGAATGCTTCGTCAGATTTGATTTCGTAATCAGCTACGTAATTGGCGATGTCGACAATGACTTGGTCTGGAGCGGGGCGAACGTTTGAGATGTGGGCTGACATAGTTTAAGTTTCTTTCAATAAATGTTTAATTTTTTAGCTTCGTCATTCCCGTTTGTACGTGAATGACGGGTGAGGGTTTAGCGTTTATCCAAAGGTACATAAGCACGATTATCTGGGCCAATGTACTCAGCATTTGGGCGAATTATTTTGTTATCAATGCGTTGCTCGATTACATGCGCAACCCAACCTGTTGTACGTGAAATGACAAAAATCGGCGTGAACATACCTGTAGGAATACCCATCATGTGGTAGCTTGATGCGCTGTACCAATCGAGATTAGGGAACATTTTTTTCTCGCGCCACATTACTTCTTCAATGCGCGCTGATACTTCAAAAAGTGTCATATTGCCAGCATCTGCACATAATTTGCGGCTAACTTCTTTAATTGACTCGTTTCTTGGGTCGGCAATTGTGTAAACGGGGTGGCCAAAACCAATGATAATTTCTTTGCGCGCCATGCGTTCTAAAATGTCCGCTTCTGCTTCATCAGCATTTTTATAGCGTTCGATGATTTCCATCGCCGCTTCATTTGCGCCACCGTGTTTTGCGCCACGAAGTGCACCAATTGCACCTGTAATGCAGCTATACATGTCAGACAAGGTGCCAGCAATCACGCGGGCGGTAAACGTACTAGCATTAAATTCATGCTCGGCGTAAAGTACTAGAGATGTGTTCATTGCTGCAATATGCAAGGCTGAAGGTTTTTTACCGTGCAACAAATGTAAAAAATGGGCAGCAATTGAATCTTCGTCTGATTCCACATCAATGCGTTTGTTGTTGTGGCTAAAGTGATACCAATAGAGCAAAACATCGCTAAAGCACGCGATAAGGCGGTCGCCCAGTTTTTTTGCATCGTGCACGTTACGGTCTGTTGCTTCTGGCTCTAAGGTGCCAAGCATGGCGCATGCAGTGCGCATTACGTCCATTGGGTGTGCTGATTTTGGAATGCGCTCTAATACTTCTTTTAATGCGCTAGGTAAGCCACGCAATTTTTTTAAACGCGCATGGTAGGCAGTTAATTCATCTGCTGTTGGTAATTCGCCATGAATCAGCAAATACGCCACTTCTTCAAACGTTGCGTATTTGGCCAACTCAATAATGTCGTAACCGCGATAATGTAAATCGTTACCTGTGTGGCCAACCGTACAAATGGCAGTAGAGCCAGCAGTGACGCCAGCAAGGGCTACGCCTTTTTTCTTTTTAGGGGCTTCAGGCGTTTGAGTAGTTGCAGTCATGCTACTTTTCTCCTTTAAATAGAGCGTCTAATTTTTGTTCAAAAGCGTGGTAACCAAGGTGGTCGTATAAGTCCATGCGGGTTTGCATAATGTCGACTACATTTTTTTGCGTGCCATCATTTTTAACGGCTTGATAAACGGTAAGCGCCGCTTGATTCATCGCGCGGAAGGCTGAAAGTGGGTATAGCACCATGCTTACATCTGCAGTACGAAGCTCGTCAACCGTGAATAATGGTGTGCTACCGAATTCAGTAATGTTGGCTAACACTGGCACTTTTACAGCTGCAGCAAATTGTTTGTACATGCTGAGTTCGGTAATCGCTTCTGGGAAAATCATGTCTGCACCTGCTTCAGCACATGCGCAAGCGCGGTCGATAGCTGATTGTAAGCCTTCCACAGCTAGGGCATCAGTACGTGCCATTACTACAAAATCGTCGTAAGGTTTTGCGTCAACAGCCGCTTTTACGCGGTCGACCATTTCTTCTAAGCTCACAATCGCTTTGTTTGGGCGGTGGCCGCAACGTTTTGCTGACACTTGGTCTTCAATATGCACGGCTGCTGCGCCAGCTTTTGCAATACTTTTTACACTGCGGGCAATGTTAAATGCGCCGCCCCAGCCAGTATCAATATCTACCAATAATGGCGTATCTACGGCATCGGTAATGCGGCGCACATCAATTAATACATCTTCAAGTGTTGAAATGCCTAAATCAGGCAAGCCCAGCGAACCCGCCGCAACGCCGCCGCCTGATAAATAAAGCGCTTTAAAGCCGCTTTGGGTAGCGAGCATGGCGTGGTAGGCATTGATTGCACCGATGATTTGTAGCGGTTTTTCGGTTTTTAAAGCAGCACGAAAACGTGCGCCAGCGGTAGTTGATTGCGGCATAATATTTATCTACAGTGTATATGAGTTGTTAGCTAAAAAAGGCTTTGTTTGATTCGTCAGAAATCGACACATTGGTGAGTTTTGCTTTTTGCAACACTTCCCAAAAATAACGATATGTTGCTCTATCATGCAGTTCACCATCGTATTGAATTGGCCCCCAATCGGCTTTCTGCGCGGCTATTAGAATATTCGCAGCATCTGCAACTTCATCAAAGTTGGGTTTCATTGCATCTACAATTGCCTGAATTTGCGTAGGGTAAATACTCCACATGCGCATAAAGCCAAACTCGTTGCGCGCGCGGGTGGCGTCGCTTAATGTAGTTTCTACGTTTTTCAAATCTAGTGTTACGTTGTGCGCTGGTACAACGCCGTTGGCAAGTGCTGCGGCAACGACTTCTGCTTTTGCACGCGCAAGTAAGCGGTGTTCAAATTGGCCAGGGCTGCGCATGGCAGATGCTGGAATTGCGCCGTGATGCGCACTGACAAAATCCATTAAACCAAAATCCAATACTTGTAACCAAGGCAGTGCGGCAATTTCATGCACTTGCCTTAATGCGCCATGTGTTTCAATTAAAATATGCACAGGAATCACTCTAGTGATGCCATTAAAAGTAGCAGTTTTTTGAATGTATGCAATCATTTCTTGCGCTTGTGCAAGGCTGGTGCATTTGGGAATGGTGATATAACTCAAAAGGTTGCCTGCGCCAGCTACCAAAATATCAATATCCAATTTCCAAGCAGGGTGCGTGTAATCGTGAATGCGCGCACCCGCCATTTTGTGAACGTTGGCGGCAGAATTTAAAACACGCACAATCATTTCGGCGTGCTCGCGTTCTTGACCAGAGGCTGCGCCATCTTCACAATCGCAGGTGATATCAAACACCGCGCCAATGCTGGTTTGCAGGGCAAGCGCTTTGAGAATCAGTTTTTCGCTACCCGCAAAGTGTTCGCAAGCTGGAATCAGTGGAAACGGCTTTTCACCACCGAATAACGCATCATTTGGATGTACCATCATTAAGTCCTTTTACGCGGCATTGCCACGGTGTAATCTAAATCTAATACGACATTTTCGTGATATTTGTCGTTGGTTTTTATTTCAGTTAAATTGCTTGGTAGCTGGTTTTTAAAGCCAAGCATGCGTAACCTTAATGCACCTATATCTGTGCGGTTAGGTAATTCCCACGTATCTACAACTTCTGTCATTGTGTAAATGGTATCGCCTGCAAAGCTAGGGTTGGCGTGGTTGCCAGCGTTAATTGCTAATATTGCAATGGCGTTTTCTAGGCCTTCATAACTCAGAGCGCGGCACAGCGAAATGACCACGCCGCCATATACCAAGCGTTGGCCAAAGCTGGAAGACTGCATGGCAAAATCATCAAAATGCAAACGTGCATTATTTTGATAAAGCCGCGTGGCAAGCGAGTGATCTGCGTGGTTGATAGTCATGCCTGCAGCATGGTTGATGCGCTCACCCGCTTGATAGTCTTCCCAAAAATATTGGCCGCCAGTTGCTTTATTTTCAAAGTTTTTAGCAGAAAAATAGCTGGGAATATTCAAGTTTTCAGGCGCAACAAAGTTCGGCAATGTTGGAATTGTCGTTGTTGGTGCAGTCGCTTCTAAATTATTTTTATGCACCATTACCCAGCGCACCCAGCTTAAAACTGGCTCGCTATGTTGGTTTACGGCGGTTGAGCGCACCCAAACTACGCCGCTTTTACCATTAGAGTTTTGCTTTAAACCAATTACTTGACTGCTAGTAGATAGCGTATCTCCCACAAATACAGGCTGTATAAAGCGCACATCGGCATAGCCCAAATTTGCTACCGCATTCACAGAAATATCAGGCACGGTTTTGCCAAACGCGATATGAAATGCGAGTAAATCATCCACTGGCGCGGTTTTGTAACCTAATGATTGTGCAAAAGGTTCGCTGCAATGTAATGGGTTGCGTGCGCCTGTGAGTGCAATGTATAGCGCGCAATCGCCCGCTGTAATGGTGCGCGGCGTAGCATGTGCTATTACTTCATTCAAGGTGAAGTTTTCAAAAAATCGACCTACGCTTACTTTATTGGCACTAACCATTGCTATTTTCCAAAGTTTTAATCATTTCATTGAGTTGCAATAAGCGTTCCGCAGCTCTAACGTGGTGACGCTCTACTAACTTATCATTTACCACAACAGTGCCTTTTCCAGCTTCATTAGCGGCTTTTAGTGCGGCGATAATTTCACTAGCGTGTGCAACTTCCATAGATTGCGGCGTATAGGCATCGTTGCTATAGGGTAATTGCGCTGGGTGTATGAGTGACTTGCCATCAAAACCCATATCGCGGCCTAAGCGACATGCATATTCAAATGAATACATGTTTTTGAAGTCACTAGTAATGCCATCTACCACTGCGTGGCCATAGGCGCGCGCGGCTAAAATTACCATAGATAATGCAGTTAAAATCTCCATGCGCTCATGTGTAACACGTGCGTGAAGCTGTGAAATAAGGTCTGAAGTTGCAATAATCATGCATACAATACGGTCAGATGCGCTGGCAATTTCTTTAGCATTCAGCACGGCAATCGGGCTTTCTATCATCACCATGATTGGTAAGTGGCTACCGCCAGCCGCATCTAATAATGAGAGCGCAGTGAGTACATCTTCACGTGATTCAATGTTAGGAAAAAGCACCGCATCTACAGGTGTTTTTGCAATTGCGTTAATATCGTCCACACCCCATTCTGAGCCCAAGTCATTCACGCGCACAACTACTTCACGCGAGCCGTAACCACCTTCATTGACAAAACGCACCACGTTATCGCGCGATTCTTCTTTGCACTCAATGAGTATAGGGTCGCCTAAATCTAAAATCACTGAATCTGCTGGCAATGTGCGCGCACGATTCAAATAATAGGTATTGCAACCTGGCACATAAAGCATAGAGCGGCGAGGGCGAAAGTATTGGTTCATTCAAACACCTTAAGGTTTCTAGCTAAGTTGATTAAAACTTCTAATGGTGAGCTCGATTATATAGAGTGACATTTAAATCTGTCAACATATATCTTATGTCTTATATAAGATATAAAACACTAGACTAATTAAAATCGGCATGATATAAATACACATAAGTTTTATTTACAACTAAATGTAGTTTAAATTGAATCCGATGATAGACAAACAATACAGTTCGCCAAGTTATAAGCCACTATACGACCAAATAAAAGTGCTGCTTACGCAGAGTTTAATTGGCGGTGAATGGCGCCCTGGCGATATGATTCCGAGTGAAATTGAGCTGGCTGGCCGTTATAAAGTAAGCCAAGGTACAGTGCGCAAGGCGATAGATGCCTTAGCTACTGAAAATATTCTTATCCGCCGTCAAGGTAAAGGCACGTTTGTTGCCACGCACAGTGAAGATGGCATTAAGCTAAGATTTTTACGCTTAACTTCTGTAGATGGTCAAAAAGAACTGTTAAAAAATGAGTTTATTTCATGCACAAAAGGTAAAGCCGATGTGCGCATGGGGCAAATGTTAGACGTAAAAGCAGGTGCAGCCACAATAGAAATAAAACGTTTGCTAACATTCTCAGGCAGACCACTTATTTATGATCATATTGTTGTGCCAGCCAGCCCATTTAAAGGCTTGAATGGCACGCGGGTGGAAGAGCGAAACGGCTCTATGTATAGCTTATATGAGTCAGATTTCGGAGTGCGCATGATACGTGCCGAAGAGCGTTTAAAAGCAGTTGCGGCAACTGGTGAAGTTGCCCAAGCCTTAGGCTTGAAGGAAGGTCAACCACTTTTAAGTATAGAGCGCGTGTCATTTACCTATGGCGATAAGCCAATGGAATGGCGGCTAGGTTTGTGTGTCACAGATAATCATCATTATATGAATGAGCTTGAATAGTTTTTTTGAATATTTTTAGGCAATAAATCTACCGAGAGAATTTTATGCCTCTGTAAGCCGCCCCCAGACTTGCTTGCAGGGCAGTGTAAAAGAGTATGTGTGAAATAAGCATTAAAAATAGCATTTTTAACATAGCAAAAAAGTTGAGAATTTAAAGGCCAATTATGGACGATCTAAAAAAACGCGCACTTGATTATCACCAATTTCCAATCCCAGGAAAACTGTCTGTGGAATCGTCCAAACCTTGCGCGACGCAAGAAGATTTGTCGTTGGCCTACACGCCAGGCGTGGCGGCACCTGTGAGGGAGATTCATGCGGACCCTGCAAACGCCTACAAATACACCAATAAAGGTAATTTAATTGCTGTAATTACTGACGGCACAGCGGTGCTGGGCTTGGGAAATATGGGCGCGTTAGCCAGCAAACCTGTGATGGAAGGTAAAGCAGTTTTGTTTAAACATTTTGCGGGCATTGACGTGTTTGATATTGAAATCAACGCCGCAACGCCAGACGAATTTATTCAAACCGTGGTGAATATTGCGCCTACTTTTGGTGGAATTAACTTAGAAGACATCGCTGCGCCACATTGTTTTTATATTGAAAATGAGCTCAAAAAACGCTTGGATATCCCCGTATTTCATGATGACCAGCATGGCACGGCGGTGATTGTGGCCGCAGCCTTATCTAACGCTCTGGAAATACAAGGCAAAACATTAGCAACTGTAAAAATTGTTTTTCTCGGCGCAGGTGCGGCGGGTTGCTCATGCGCTAAATTACTTAAGCTAATGGGCGCGACCAACATCACCATGGTGGATAAAACAGGCGTGCTGACGACTGACCGTAAAGATTTGCACGATAATAATCGCCACTTAGCTGTTGCGCCAAGTGACGCTAAAACATTAGCAGACATAATGCCGCAGGCGGACGTATTTATTGGTGTTTCAGCAGCTAATGCGTTATCGCCAGACTTACTTAAACTTATGGCGGCAAAACCTGTGGTGTTTGCGCTAGCAAACCCAGACCCTGAAATTTTACCGAGTTTGGCACATGCAGTACGCGATGATATTTTAATGGCAACAGGTCGCTCAGATTTTCCAAACCAAGTGAATAATGCCTTGTGCTTTCCGTATTTGTTTCGCGGTGCGTTAGATGCAAAAGCCACCCAAATTACCGAAGAAATGAAAATTGCCGCAGCACTTGCATTGGCGGCGCTAGCACGTGAGCCAGTGCCAGCCGATGTGCTACAAGCTTATAATTTAACTAGTTTAAGTTTTGGTCGCGACTATATAATCCCCAAGCCATTTGATAAGCGCTTGCTCGCACGCGTTTCAGGCGCGGTGGCAGATGCCGCAAGATTGCAGAAAAAATAACCATCGCTATGCAAAATAACGAACTGCAAACTAGCCGAAAATCCGCACAAAAAAATCGGCCTAAGAATCTTAATCTAACCACTATTAGATTGCCGATTAACGCGCTGGTTTCTATATTACATAGAGCAACTGGCTGTGCTTTATTTTTGATACTGCCTGTTATTTTGTTGGCGTTACAGTATTCGCTGAGTTCGGCACCGAATTTTGAAACAACAGTTTCAATACTACATTCACGTTTTACAAAGCTCATGCTTCTTGGGTTAGCATGGGCTTTTTTTCATCACTTCTATGCGGGTTTACGGCACCTCGCAATGGACGTACATTGGATGACCACGCTAATGAAAGCACGCTATACCAGCAAAGTGGTTTTGGCATTAGGCGCGGTTACTACCTTAATATTTGCGGTTTATTTATGGTTTTAAATTTATGATTTTAAAGTTGCATCATGCTAATTGAGTTGCTCACAAAACGTTATCCAGGCATGCGCGCATGGCTCATGCAAAGGCTTACCGCCTTAGTGATGGCGGTTTACAGCGTCATGTTGCTAGTACGTGTTGCTATTTTACAGCCTAGTATTTATGAAGAATGGCTAAGCTTTTTTCAACCTTTATGGTTTCGTATTGCGAGCTGGCTGTTTTGGATTTGTTTATCGCTTCATGCTTGGCTGGGCGTGCGCGATGTATTTAAAGATTACGTGCCAAATTACGATGTGCGTGAGGTGCTGCTTAAAATATTAGCGGTGTTGTTGTCGGTTTATATCGTATGGGCAACATGGCTATTTTTAGTTTATTAGCATGGTCTATTAGATTGTTTTATTTATTATTTTAAAGTTATTTAAGGTTTAAAGATGGCGTTATCAACATTAACATTTGATGCTTTAGTCATAGGCGGCGGCGGTGCAGGTTTACGCGCTTCATTGCAATTGGCGCAATCTGGCTTAAAAGTAGCTGTGCTGTCTAAAGTATTTCCTACGCGTTCGCACACAGTGGCGGCGCAGGGCGGCATTGCCGCAGCGCTTGGTAACGTGGCGGATGATAAATGGTTATGGCATATGTATGACACCATCAAGGGTTCAGACTACTTGGGTGACCAAGATGCGATTGAGTTTATGTGTAAAAATGCCGCCGCGGCGATTTACGAGCTTGAGCATTTTGGCATGCCATTTGACCGTTTAGAAAATGGCAAAATATTTCAACGCCCGTTTGGCGGCATGACGCAAAACTTTGGTGAAAGCGCCATTTCACGCACCTGCGCAGTGGCAGATAGAACAGGCCACGCCATGTTACACACTTTGTATCAACGTAATATTCAGTCAAACACACAGTTTTTTGTAGAGTGGCTAGCGCTTGATTTGTTAAAAGATGCAGATGGCGATGTGCTTGGCGTATTAGCTTTAGAAATTGAAACAGGCGAAGTGCATTGCATACGTGCTAAAGCCACTATGCTGGCCACGGGTGGCGCTGGGCGTATATTCAAAGCCAGTACTAACGCATTCATCAATACTGGTGATGGCTTGGGCATGGCGGCACGTGCGAATATTCCGCTGCAAGATATGGAGTTTTGGCAATTTCACCCAACGGGCGTATTAAATGCTGGGGTGTTGATTACTGAAGGCGTGCGTGGTGAAGGCGGTTATTTGGTGAATTCGCTAGGAGAACGATTTATGGAACGCTACGCGCCGCACGCCAAAGATTTAGCCAGCCGCGATGTGGTTTCGCGCGCGACTGCAACTGAAATTAAAGAAGGCCGCGGCGTAGGTAAAAATAAAGATGCGGTGTATTTAAAACTAGACCACTTAGGTGAAGCACTCATCAACGACAAACTGCCAGGCATTCGTGAAATTGCCAAAACCTTTGCCAATGTTGACCCTGTTTACGACCCAATTCCAATCGTGCCAACCGCACATTATATGATGGGTGGCATACCAACCAACTTGTTTGGTCAGGTTGTGGTGCCAAACGCCAATGGCGACCAAGATGTAGTTAATGGTCTATATGCGGTGGGTGAGTGTGCTTGTGTTTCGGTGCACGGGGCAAATCGTTTAGGTTCAAATTCTTTACTGGATCTAGTAGTGTTTGGTCGTGCCGCAGGCGATAAAATGGTAGAAGAAGTAAGAAAAGATAACACGCACAAACCATTGCCAGCCGATGCCTTTGATAAAACCTTAGCACGACTAAACCGCCTCGACACGCAAACTCAAGGTGAGTCAGTAAAAGATGTAGGTGCTACCTTGCGCGAAACAATGCAAACGCACTGCGGCGTATTTCGTTTTCCTGAATTATTGCAATCAGGCGTAAATAAAATCAACCAAGTAGCTGAGCGCGCTAAAAACACGATAATTAAAGATAAAAGCCAGGTATTTAATACCGCAAGAGTAGAAGCGCTTGAGCTTGATAATTTAGTAGAAGTTGCTTTGGCCACTATGCACGCCGCCGAAGCGCGTCATGAGAGCCGTGGTGCGCATGCCCGTGAAGACTTTGCCGAGCGCGATGATAAAGTATGGCTAAAACACTCATTGTATTATCGTGAAGGTCACCGCTTGGCTTACAAACCAGTGCGCCTAAAACCATTGACCGTTGAGAGCTTTGAACCTAAAGCACGTGTTTATTAAAAATAGAGATAAGACAATGAAATTCTCAATTTACCGTTACAACCCAGATGTAGACAAAAAACCCTACATGCAAGATTACGATGTGGTGCTAGAAGACAGCGACCAAATGTTGCTAGATGCGCTGCTACGCATTAAAGATTTAGACGACAGCTTAAGCTTGCGTAAATCGTGCCGAGAAGGCGTGTGCGGCTCAGACAGCATGAATATCAACGGAAAAAATGGCCTAGCCTGCGTGACTAAATTAGCCGATTTAGAAGAGCCAATCCTGCTGCGGCCAATGCCAGGCCTGCCTGTGATACGCGATTTAGTGGTCGATATGACGCAGTTTTTTGAGCATTACAACTCAGTAAAACCATATTTGGTGAATAACGACCCAGTACCAGAAACCGAGCGTTTGCAGTCGCCCGCAGACCGCGCCAAGTTAGATGGCTTGTATGAATGTATTTTGTGTGGCGCATGTACCACTTCATGCCCATCATTTTGGTGGAACCCAGAAACGTTTGTAGGACCAGCAGGTTTAATGCAAGCTTACCGTTTTATGGTAGATAGCCGCGACCAAGCGCTTGATGAGCGTTTAGAAAACTTAGAAGAACCAGATAGGCTGTATCGCTGCCATAACATTATGAACTGCGTAGAAGTTTGCCCGAAAAAGCTAAATCCGAATGCGGCTATTGCAAACATTAAAGACCTTAAGTTTGAGCAAGCGCGTGAACATAAAGCGGCAAGTAAAAAGAAAATTGAAATTAAAGCGATATAAATTTAATGGTCAGTAGCAATATGACAGATGAAGAAGTGCGCCGCCTAAGCTGGCGCTGCCGTCGCGGCTTGTTAGAGCTGGATATTATATTGCAGCGTTTTTCTGAAAATCATTTGGCAAGCGTAAGCAGAGCAGAGTTGGCCGCTTTTGACCGCTTGTTAGATTTACCAGATAACGAATTTTTAGATGTAGTCACAAATAGAGTAAATGCGCCGTCCACAGGTGAGTTTGATGTATTTTCTATGAAAAAAATATTAGAAAAATTAAGACAGAGTTAGGAAAAATAATGGGTAGCAATGGCAAAATTAAGTGTTATACCAATAGCGCAATGTTAGGCGACAGCTGGCCTGGCATTCAGCTCTATTATCCACCAGTGAAATACGCGCCTGCGCTGGGTATTTATGAAGATTTAACGCAAGCCTCTGCCCGCATGAAAAAACATGCGCACAACACCAATGCGCACACGCTTATTTTTGACCTTGAAGATGGCTGCCGTCAAAAAGTAATGAGCCGTGATTTGCTACGCTTAGAGCTGCCTGAGCTGCGAAAAGTGAATCCAAACGTAATTATTGCCATCCGCACAAATTCATTTCGTACTGATGAATATGAGCTAGATATGCAGCTAGTGCGCGACATGGCCGACTATATTGATGTCATTATGCTAGCTAAAGCAGGTGAGGCTTATGGCGCGGCTGAAGTGCGTGATTTATCAAGCTTTTTGCTAGAGCTCAACCCTAACATCACCATTCAACCCATTATTGAGCACCCAAAATCGCTCAAAATTGCGCCAGAACTCATGCAATACAGCACCGTTAAACACGTGGTATTTGGCATACACGATTTTTCTAAAGCCATGGGCATACACATTACGCCAGAAGGTTGGATTGAAGAGCTGCAGTTTTACATGAATCAACTCATGTTTGAGGCGCGTATTGCTGGTAAAGGCGTAATTGGCGGCGTTGAAACACTGATTGGCCAAAATATTATGCCAACCAACTTTTTAGAGCCGCACGATGTGCGCCGCTGGTTAGATTTGCATGGTGATACTGAGTCGCGCATTGTGTATAAACATGCCTGTCAAGAAGCCGCAATGGGGCTTACAGGTAAGCAAGTGATTCACCCTGGGCACATTCATTTATGCAAAACGGCTTATACGCCATCGCCAACTGATGTAAACCAAAAAGTACGCATTTTAAAAGCGGCGATTGCGGCGGATGCCTTACATGGTGGCGCCATTAAGTTTGAGGGCGAAATGTTAGACCCTCCGATGTTTGGTAAAGCGCTTCAAACCTTGCTGCGCGCGCATGCATTGCGCGCCATTTCGGCAGAAGATAAAGAGTTTGCGCTACATGTGCTAGAACTACTACCAGCACAAGTAATACGCCAAAACTGGCCATACGGCGTGTTGTTGTAATGCCAACTAAAGGTTAATAATGAAAAAATTTGAAAAATTCCCAGATTGGGTTTGGAACATTCCCACTCACTTTAATATTGGCGAGGCATGTAGCGACAAGCACTTAGGTACGCCGCAGGCGGATAATATCGCCATGATTGTAGAAGATGACACGCTGGGCACATCAACTATTACCTTTGCCGAGCTTGCGCGAAAAACTGACCAATTTGCGCAAGTGCTGCGTAATTTAAAAGTAAAGGTCGGCGAGCGTGTGTTGATTCGTTTGCCCAATAGCTTAGATTACCCCATCGCGTTTTTAGGTGCCATGAAAATGGGCGCAATTGCTGTGCCAACCTCAACCCTATTAACTGCTGAAGAAGTGGTTTATTTGGCCAAAGATTCAGGCGCAAGCGTGCTGGTGACTGATGCCAAGGCGTGGGTGGCGATGGAAGAGCAGCTGGTAGAAGGCATGCCAGATATGCCTAATTTATCGCACATTTTACTCTCGCAAACCACACACACACAGCCGCACAGCCACTTAAATGTGTTGAGTTTAGAAAGCGCACTAAGCGTCACGCACAAATGCGATAGGCCGCACAAAACTAGCGCAGAAGACCCTGCTTATTTGGTGTACACCAGCGGCACTACAGGTTACCCAAAAGGCGTATTGCATGCACACCGCGCCCTGCTTGGTCGCCAGCCTGCCGCGCAATATTGGTTTAATTATTCTGATAATGCGCAAGACCGCATTATGCATTCAGGCAAATTTAACTGGACTTACGTGCTAGGTTCTGGCCTCATGGATCCGTTGTATTTGGGCAAAACCGTTATCGTGCACGAAGGCAAAAACGACGCACAAGTTTGGCTAGATCTGATTCAAAAACACCAAGCTACTATTTTTATTGGTGTGCCAACAATCTATCGCCAAATTTTGCAAAAAACCAAAGCAACGCAAGCGGAAATTCCCAGCTTGCGCCACTACATGAGCGCGGGCGAGCATTTGTCAGACGAAGTGTTAAGCCAATGGCACACGCGTTTTGGTGTGGATATTTATGAAGCCGTGGGTATGAGCGAGTTTTCATATTACTTAAGCCAAAGCCAATATCGCCCAATTCGCCCAGGCTCAGCGGGTTTTCCGCAACCAGGCCACAACATTAAACTGCTGAACCCTGAAACGTTAGAAGAAGTCGCCACGGGCGAAGAGGGCATGATTAGCGTGCCTTTAGATGACCCAGGTGTATTTTTACGCTACTGGAATTTAGATGAAGAAACCGCCAAATATAAGCATGACGGTTACTTTTTTACAGGTGATTACGCTAAATACGATGATGACGGCTACATTTGGTTTTTAGGCCGTAAAGATGACATTATTAAAAGCTTCGGCTACCGCGTTTCACCTTACGAGATAGAACGCGTGTACAAAGGTCACCCAGACGTAGCAGATTGCGCTGCCGTTGGTGAAGAGCTTGAAAAAGACAAATTGCTTGTAGTGATTTACGTGATTTTAAAGCCTGAAGCTAAAACAACGCCAGATGATTTGTTGGCTTTCGGCAAACAACACTTAGCCGCCTACAAGGCGCCCAAAACCGTGTACTTAGCGCAGGATTTCCCACGCACTAAAAATGGTAAAATCTTACGTAAAGATATTAGTCCAAGTATTGCTACTGCAAAAAGTGCACGTTAAATGACCATTATTAAACAATCTGACTTCATTCAAAGCATCCAAGACGCTTTGCAGTACATTTCATACTATCATCCAACTGATTATATTCAGGCTTTGGGTGCTGCGTATAAGCTTGAGCAATCGCCAGCTGCTAAAGATGCAATCGCACAAATTTTAACCAATTCGCGCATGTGTGCTGAGGGTAAACGGCCGATTTGTCAGGATACTGGCATTGTGGTGGCGTTTGTTAAAGTCGGCATGAATGTTAAGTTTGAAGGCGATTTAACCTTAGAAGAAATGGTGAATGAAGGCGTGCGCCGCGCTTACTGTTTGCCAGATAATAAATTACGCGCTTCAATCGTCAACGACCCCGCAGGCAAACGCCAAAACACCAAAGACAATACGCCAGCGGTCACACATGTTGAGCTTGTATTAGGCGATACCGTTGAAGTGAGCATTGCGGCAAAAGGTGGCGGCTCTGAAAACAAAGCTAAAATGGTGATGCTTAACCCGAACGACAGCATTGTGGATTGGATTTTAGAAGTTGTGCCCACCATGGGAGCAGGTTGGTGTCCGCCAGGTATGTTGGGCATTGGTATTGGTGGCACTGCAGAAAAAGCTATGCTGATGGCGAAAGAATCGTTGATGCAGCCGATAGATATGCACGAACTAAAAGCACGTGGCGCACAAAATAGAATTGAAGAGTTACGTTTAGAAATTTACGAAAAAGTGAATAATCTAGGTATTGGCGCGCAAGGTTTGGGCGGGCTTGCCACGGTGTTAGACGTGAAAATTATGGATTACCCAACGCATGCCGCCAGTTTACCCGTAGCGATTATCCCCAATTGCGCTGCCACGCGACATATCCATTTTGTGTTAGATGGCACAGGCGCGGCAGAGCTCACGCCGCCAGATTTAAGTGCGTATCCTGATGTGCATTGGACGCCAAGTGCGGCGGCTAAACGGGTGAATGTGAATAGTCTCACCAAAGCCGATATTGCCACGTGGCAAGCGGGCAAAACCTTGTTATTAACGGGTAAAATTCTTACAGGTCGCGATGCCGCGCATAAGCGCATTGCCACTATGTTAGCCAAAGGTGAAAAATTACCTGTTGATTTCACCAATCGTTTTATTTATTACGTTGGCCCTGTAGATGCGGTGCGTGATGAAGCGGTAGGCCCAGCAGGCCCAACCACAGCCACGCGCATGGACGATTACACCGAAATGATGCTCGGTGAATTGAATTTATTAGGTTCAATCGGCAAGGCAGAGCGCGGCGATGAAGCCTTAGCTGTGATTAAAAAATATAAATCTGTATATTTAATGGCAGTGGGTGGCGCGGCGTATTTGGTGAGCAAATCCATAAAAAAATCCACTGTCATCGCCTTTGCAGATTTAGGCATGGAAGCGATTTATGAGTTTGATGTAGTAGATATGCCTGTCACGGTAGCGGTAAGCGCATCGGGCGAGGCTGTACATAAAACGGGGCCAGAAATTTGGAAAGAAAAAATTGCACGGCATGAAACGATTGAGATAAAAAACTTATCTGCTTAGACTGACATTCTGGCGCGGGCCAGAATCCAGTCAAACCAAATGCTTAGCTTGGCTTCAGTAAGTTGTCACACGAAGCATCACCTTCGCTGGTATGACGAGATGTAAACCGTATGTGATGTGATAGCTATTAAAAACGCACTTTCTGCCCAAATTTCAGTCATAATTATTATATGAAAATTTTTAGAAAAATCGTGATACTTTTTTTTGCGCTTAGCCCCTTAATTGCAAGTGCTGAAAATTTATTGGGTTACCTCACCGATAGCGCTGGCAAGTATATTGGGCCTAGTGTTGAAGATAATATCACCACCATGGATACCGATAAAAATGGCTTTGCCGATGTCACCGAAGTGCGCGCATATTTAGCTTTAAAGCATGGAAAAGATTATGAAAAAGCGCTGTTAGATAGATGGGAAATCAGGTCGCTAGGTGGCAGTTGCCCAATTCCATTTGCAAAAGAGTTTTATTCAGAAAGCAGCCAATAGTCAGTTAATCAATCAATTTAAATTAAAGAGTAAAGAATGTTAAAAGCCTATCATACCCACGTTGCAGAGCGCAGCTCAGTTCAACTCCCACCATTACCATTGTCAGCTGAGCAAGTGGCTAGTGTGGTAGATTTACTTAAAAATCCACCTAAAGGCGATGAAGTTTTATTGCTTAATTTGCTTGAAAATCAAACGCCAGCAGGGGTTGATCAAGCGGCTTATGTGAAAGCGGCATTTTTGGCAGATGTTGCCAAAGGCACGGCAACATCACCATTGGTTTCACCCGAAAAAGCGGTGGAATTGTTAGGCACGATGCTTGGCGGTTACAACGTGCAAGCGCTTGTTGAGCTACTTAGCACGCCTATGGCAGCGCATGCGGTAAAGGCACTCAGCACCACTATTTTAATGTTTGATGCGTTTCACGATGTAGATGTGTTGATGAAAGCGGGCAACACGCATGCAAAAACGCTAATGGAAAGCTGGGCTGCTGCCGAGTGGTTTACTAGCAAACCTGTGTTGGCGAATGAATTAAAAATGGTGGTATTTAAGGTGGATGGTGAAACCAATACCGATGATTTAAGCCCTGCGCAAGAGGCTTGGAGCCGCCCTGATATTCCATTGCATGCCAAAGCCATGCTAGTGAGCAAAATGCCTGATGGCTTGCAAACAATTGAAACCCTTAACAAAAAAGGCCTGCCGTTAGCTTATGTGGGCGATGTGGTTGGCACGGGGTCTTCACGTAAATCGGCTATTAACTCTGTGCAGTGGTTTATGGGCAACGACATTGCTAATATTCCAAACAAGCGCACTGGCGGCGTGGTGTTGGGCGATAAAATTGCGCCTATTTTCTTTAACACCGCAGAAGATTCTGGTGCGTTGCCGATTCAATGCGATGTTTCAAAAATGAAAATGGGCGATGTGATTACCATTCAACCATATGCTGGAAAAGTGTTGAATGAAGCGGGTGAAACCATTTCAACTTTCACGCTTTCACCAGTCACCATGCCAGATGAAGTGCGCGCTGGTGGCCGAATCCCGCTGATTATTGGTCGTGGTTTAACTGCAAATGCGCGTAAAGCTTTGGGCTTAAAAGAAGCTGACATTTTCATTAAGTCTACGCCAGAAGTGGCTTCAACCAAAGGCTACACTTTAGCGCAAAAAATGGTTGGCCGCGCTTGTGGTTTGCCTGAAGGTGTGGGCGTGCGTCCAAATACTTATTGTGAGCCAAAAGCCACCACAGTTGGCTCGCAAGACACCACAGGCGGCATGACGCGCGATGAGTTAAAAGAGTTGGCTTGTTTAGGTTTCAGTGCTGATTTAGTGATGCAGAGTTTCTGCCACACCGCGGCTTACCCAAAACCAGTGGATATTAAATTGCAACATAGCCTGCCAGAGTTTATGTCTAGCCGCGGTGGCGTTTCATTGCGCCCAGGTGATGGCGTGATTCACTCATGGATTAACCGCATGATTCTGCCAGATACCGTGGGTACTGGCGGCGATTCACATACACGTTTTCCAATTGGAATTTCTTTTCCAGCAGGCTCAGGTTTAGTGGCGTTTGCCGCGGCAACAGGCGCGATGCCGTTGGATATGCCAGAGTCAGTATTGGTGCGCTTTAAAGGCACAATGCAGCCTGGCATTACCTTGCGTGATTTAGTGAATGCTATTCCTTATGCGGCGTTTCAAGAAGGTAATTTAACGGTTGGAAAAACAGGTAAAAAGAACGTATTTAATGGCCGTGTGTTAGAAATTGAAGGCTTGCCAGATTTAAAAGTTGAACAAGCTTTTGAACTTGCTGATGCTTCAGCCGAGCGCTCTGCGAATGGTTGTACTGTACTTTTAAACGAAGCGCCAGTGATTGAATTTTTAAATTCAAACATCGTGCTCATGCAAAACATGATTGAAAATGGCTATGAAGATGCACGCACCTTGCAGCGCCGTATTGAAAGCATGCAGGCTTGGTTAGCAAAACCTGAGTTGTTGAAACCAGATGCGGATGCCGAATATGCGCATATTATTGAAATTGATTTAAACACCATCAAAGAGCCGCTAGTGGCTTGCCCGAACGACCCAGATGACATTAAGCCACTTTCAGCTGTAGTAGGCGACAAAATCGACGAAGTATTTATTGGTAGCTGTATGACCAATATCGGCCATTATCGCGCTGCCGCGAAAGTGTTAGAAGGCTCAGGCAATATTCCAACACGTTTATGGATTGCGCCGCCAACCCGCATGGATGAAGCACAGTTGCGTGATGAGGGTGTTTATTCAACCTTTGGCGTCGTTGGCGCGCGTACTGAGATTCCAGGTTGCAGCTTGTGCATGGGTAACCAGGCGCGTGTGGCAGATAAAGCGACGGTATTTTCAACATCAACCCGCAACTTTGATAACCGCATGGGTCGCGATGCACGTATTTATTTGGGCTCAGCCGAGTTGGCGGCAGTTTGCGCAAAACTTGGCCGCATGCCAACGCATGCAGAGTATTTAGAAACAGTCGGCACGAAACTGAACGATGTGGCAAACATTTATAAATATTTGAATTTTGACCAAATGACAGAATACAAAGCCGCATTGGACACATTAAGTTCTGGTAAAAAAGTGATTCCGATTGCAGAGGTAGTTTAACTTTAACATATTCATTGTATAGCACCTGCTCTGCGAGGCAAGCGCAGAGCGGCTCGCAGGGCAGGTGGTTTAACAATGAATGCGCGCTTACATGTAAGAGCGGCTAATATGTGAGTGCTTATTTAATTGTAAAAAAGCGCGCGCTAGCGTATATTTTGCTTAACTAAAATTACCTTGCGCTAGCGATATGACTTTGCATATTCCACCCGAAATCCCCGAAATTTTCACCCAAGAAAGCATCACGCCGCGTGCCGAACGTGGCGCTTGGAAGTGGATGTTACCTCTCAGTATTGTGCTGGCAATTGCCGTGTTTGCCGCCTGGCATTTTGGCTGGCACGCTAAAGCAGTAACCAGTAGTGTGGTGCTTTTTGCGGCAATTTCGCACGTATTTGCTTGGTTGTTAGGCTTGGTGATGATGGTGCCGATTGTTGGGCCGTTGATTGTAAAAGTACTTTCTATTGGCGCGATTTGGTTATTGAATGCCGTCGGTTATTTGGTGTCGTACGTGGCCATTAAGCGCGGTTATTCTAAAGACGTGCTGACTTACCGCGCGGTTACCGTGGCGCTAATTACAGGCATTGTGATTGGCTTTGTTGTAGCCAGCATAGTTAACTCTTAAATTTTTATTGATTCTACTTTTGCAACAAACTCATTTTAGCGCAAACTTTAAAACAGCACATTAAAAAGCTGGCAGATTTCTTTCCTGCTATATTCTTTTTTGGCGGTTTTGCTTGGGATGCGCTGACCATCGGCCGCTATGTGGCGACTTCTGATTTATTCATTTTTGCGGCATATTTGCTGTTAGCAGGGCTAATTTTATGGATGATTAGCCGCCCAAGTTATATTTTGGCAGATTCTGTTAAAGCGACAGACCAATGGCCAGTATGGCTTCCTAATTGGCTTGCAAACCTGTTTTCTCAAACCTACAAGCGTTTGCATTACCCAAATTTACCGTATTTTTTGTTGCAGTTTATCTTCGGCAACTTACTCAGTGCGCTGTTTATTTTGTATTTTAAAAGCTCAAGCCACTGGCTGGCCTGGGTGATGTCGCTTTTGTTGGCCACATTGCTTGTGGCAAACGAGTATTTAGAAAGCGAATACAAGCGATTCACTTTAAGTTGGTCATTATTTGGCTTTTGCGCCATGTTGCTATTTAACTTTGCATTGCCATTTTTAATTGGCAGCATACAAGCGATTTGGTTTTACTTAAGCACACTATTAGGCGCAGGATTAGCGTATTGGCTGTATGCAAAAACGCCTAATCACCTCGGCAGCATTAAGCCAGTTGGCGTGATTGCTGCGCTGTTAATGGTCGCTTATAAGGCTGATATGATTCCGCCTGTGCCGCTAGTGAAGCGCGAAGTGGTGATGGCGTTTGAATTGAATAAAGTCAATGGCAATTATCAACTTAGCCAGCAAGCCTCAAGCTGGTGGGTATTTTGGCGCAGAACAACTGACGATTTAGACGTGGCCGCAGGGCAGCGTGTGTATTGTTTTTCATCTGTTTTTGCTCCACGCGGCTTAAAAACTAAGCTGTTTCACCGCTGGCAACACTACGATAAAAAAGCAGGCTGGCAAACGCTTTCACACATTGGTTTTAGTTTGAGCGGCGGCCGCGATGATGGTTTTCGTGGCTACACTTATAAATCTAACTTACCCGCAGGCGATTGGCGTGTGAGCGTAGAAACTGAAAATGAAAAAACAGTGGCGGTGCATGAATTTACTGTGAGTGCGGCGCAAGTAGCTGCGCCGCAGGTGGTGCAGGTTTACTAAGCCTTAATGTTTATCTTCAACGCGCATGAGTTTATCAACATACGCAATAGAAATCGCAGAAAATACAAAAGTCATGTGAATAATGGTTTGCCATTTCATGACGTCAACGGGTAAATTTTCAGCGTTAATGAAAGTTTTGAGTAGGTGTATCGATGAAATTCCGATAATAGCTGTGGCTAATTTCACCTTTAGCAAGTTGGCATTCACGTGAGAAAGCCAATCGGGTTCATCTGGGTGACCTGATAAATTGAGCCGTGAAACAAAGGTTTCGTAGCCGCCCACAATCACCATAATGAGTAGGTTTGAAATCATCACCACATCAATTAAGCCTAGCACAATTAACATGACTTGCGCTTCGCCAATATTGTTGGCGGTGGCTACTAAATGGACTAATTCAACCCCAAAAAAGTACACATAAACGGCTTGCGCTACAATTAAGCCCAAGTAAAGCGGCAATTGTAGCCAGCGGCTACCAAACAAAATATTAGTCATAATATTGCTTTGTTTATATGCGGCGGCAGTAGGTTTGGTTTTTTCTTGCATGTTTTTAAAGCCTTTAATTTGGGTTTCAGATTATGGGTATGTAGAAAAGTATAGTGCTATTGTAGCAGTTTAAAGTGTCAGTTTTAATTAGGCTATTTGGCTATTTATGTAGTAACTTGCAGTTTCATCTAAAGCCAATAGCTGCGTTAAAGTGGGCATGGTTTCTTCAAGCATTTTGGGCAATGTCCAAGGCGGATTTATAATAAACATACCGCTACCATGCATGCCAAAGCCTTCTGCCGATGGTGCGTGTATGGTCATTTCAACATTCAGCCAATTTGGTACGTTTAAATCCATCAAGTCGGCAATCATGTCGAGTGGCTCAGGGCGCTGCAATAGCGGATACCAAATAATATAAGTGCCAGTGGCAAAGCGCGCGAGGCTATCTTTAATCATATTCACCACGTGTTGGTAATCTTGCTTGTCTTCATAAGGCGGGTCAACCAGCACCACCGCGCGGCGTATTGGTGGCGGTAGGCAAGCTTTAATGCCTGCAAAGCCATTTTGCATTTCAATTTTGGTTTGCTTGGTTGAGCCTTTAAAGTTTCCAGCAAGCAATTTGTAGTCATTTGGGTGCAATTCAAACAGCCGCATTTTGTCATCGGCACGCAAAAAATCTTGCGCAATCATGGGCGAGCCAGGGTAAAAATCTAAACTGTTAGTATTAAAACTTTTAATCTGCGATACAAAATCAGCAAGCGGCTTAGGCAAGCTTTCAGCGGCTATTAGCTTGGCAATGCCTTGCTCAAACTCTGCATTTTGTGCCGCGTAGCCATCCGTTAATTGATACATGCCAGCGCCTGCGTGCGTATCAATATACCAAAAAGGCTTGTCTTTTTGTTTGGTGTATTCAAGCGCTAGGCCTAGCACATAGTGTTTAAGCACATCGGCATGGTTGCCTGCGTGAAAGGCGTGACGGTAACTTAGCATAATTAGCGCTGAAAATAATATATTGCAACATTATAGCTTTCATCAATTATATAAAATAATTTAAGCCGCTATTATTTAAACTTAATTATTTAAATTTAACACGCACTACTGCAAGTAGCTTAATTTGTCATGTGGTAATGCTAATGTTCACCATCATCGCTAAAGGATAATGAAAGTGCAACTTGCGGCAAAGTTGTAAAATGTTGCATAATGCAAGGATGCAATTACATCAAGCAATGCTCGTTAACGATACCACCCTTAAAAATAATATATAGTTTAATCGTAGAGTCTATGTCAGAAAATTCACTTAATAAACAAACTAATAAAATCCAAAAACGATTGCAAATGCAGGATATTGCAAAGCTTGCGGGAGTGTCTACTTCTACAGTTTCACGTGCCTTAAATGGCAGTTCCTTAGTGAATGAGGAAACGCGTTTGCGTGTTACGGCGCTGGCGCAATCACTCAATTATTCTATTGATATTGGTGCGCAAAACTTACGTCTAAAAAATAACAAAACTGTGGCAGTTGTTATTCCGTTTGATTCCGCGAATCCGCAACATGTTTCTGATCCATTTTTCTTAACGATGCTCGGACACATAGCTGACGAACTCTCTATGCTGGGACATTACATGCTTGTGTCGCGCATTAGTGCAGATAACCTTACTGCGGTTCTAGAACCTTATGAATCAGGGCGTGCCATTGGAATTATTGTCATTGGACAATGGCGTTATCATGAGCAGCTGAATGCGATGGTCGCTAATAAGCCAATAGCGGTTTGGGGCGCTAAAATGCCTAATCAACATTATGTTTCAATTGGTTCTGATAATCTTCGTGGAGGTTATTTGGCAACAGAGCACCTTATCAAGCAAGGGCGTAAACGCATTGCTTTTTTTGGAAATAAAGATCTTCCTGAAGTTGCGCAGCGTTATGCTGGCTATTTAATGGCGCACCAAAAATATGACTTAGTTGCTGATCAGCAACTTTCGATTCCTGCGCCATTTTCTGCAGATACCGTGAGCGCTGATATTGAAAGTTTAATCAACCAATCTATTAGTTTTGATGGCTTATTTGCTTGTAGTGATCTAATTGCGATGCGCGCCATTGGCACATTGCAGAAACTAAAAATATCAGTGCCTGAAAAAGTTGCGGTAGTCGGCTACGATGATATTGTACTGGCGGCATATTTTCACCCTTCAATTACCACTATTAAGCAATCTATTGAAGTTGGCGCACAGTCGCTGGTCAAAGCTTTGTTTAATATTATCAATCATGAAAAAATTAGCTCTGAACAATTAGATGTTAGTCTCGTTGTTAGAGAATCTAGCATCAATTAATTAGCCAATAGCCCTGTTGGCTAGCAATTCATTTTTTAGTCTTATACATCATCATTTTGCTACTTAAATATTTATTACAAACGATTGCATAAATTTTTAATTGCGTGTATAAATACAACTGTGGTTACAAGTTAGTTACAAAGTTCTGTATTTAAGACAATTTGTAACTAATGTAATTACGCTTGAATTTGAAGCGTTAAAGGTTTTTGCAGTGGTAAAAATAGTTAAATGAAGTTTCTTAAAGTGGTATTAATTTAAGGGAAGTTGAATGAGTTACGAACAGTCAGCACCGACACAAAAAAGATTACTAGGGCTTGTCTTGGTATTACTTTTTCATGTGGTTCTCATCTATGCACTTGTCAACGGGTTGGCGCAGGAGTTTGTTAAGGCTGTGCAAAAGAATCCATTAGACTTTGAGATTATTGAGGAGGTTAAGTTACCACCTCCACCTCCACCTCCACCTCCACCGCCGAAAGCTGAAGAGGCGCCAAAAGTAGATACGCCTCCACCAGCCTATGTGCCGCCCGCAGAAGTGAAAGTAGAAGCTGCACCATCGCAAAATACAATTACTTCAGTGACGACTGCAGCGCCAACCGAAAGTAATTCAGGGCCTGTAGTGCTTGCGCCTGCGCCAGTTGCTGAGCCCGCACCACCACCGCCACCCAAGCATGTCGCTGAACGCACTAAAGCTTCACTAAAGGAGGGGTGTGCAAAACCCGTATATCCGTCAGAATCCATTGATATGGAGGAGGAGGGGCTTGTAACTTTAGGCTTTAAGATTGATGTTGATGGCCATGTGGTAGAAAGTAAAATTATTAAATCATCTGGTTTTACGCGTTTGGATGATGCAGCTAAGGAAGCGTTTAGTAGATGTGAATTTAACCCTGCCACCGTTGATGGAACGCCTGAACAATCAATGGCGACAGTGCCGTTTGAATGGAAATTTAAGTAATTATTTTCAACTTATAAGTAGTCATATTTAGTGGTCGTAGTTTTTTATCAAAGGTAATATTTTTTTAAAGGATATAAACAAAATGAATGTTAATAAAATTATTAAAGGTTTCTTGTTATTCGGGTTTATTGGCTTGATAGCACCTTTGGCATTAGCCGCAGAGCCTACAGGTCATGTTGCAACGGTAAGTAACCCATATGGTATTGATGCGCTATGGAGTCAGGGTGATTTTGTATCACGCGGTACGTTAATTATTTTAGCGATTATGTCTTTTGGTACTTGGTATATTGGTGTGGTCAAGTATTTTGAGCAAGCCAAGTTATTTAAGCAATCAAAAGAGGTAAATGAAGGCTTCTGGCAAGCTAAATCAATTCCTGCTGGCATTGCTAGCTTGAATGAGGAAAGTGCCTTCCGCTTTATTGCAGATTCTGCTAATAAGGCAGTTAATAAACATGATGACAGCTTGCTCAGTAGAATCGATCTTAGCAATTGGATGGATATGTCTATTCAAAAAGCAGTTAATGTAGTGAGAAACCGCTTACAAGGTGGCTTGTCATTCTTAGCAACGGTGGGCTCAACAAGTCCATTCGTTGGTTTATTTGGTACTGTGTGGGGTATTTACCATGCACTTACCGCTATTGGTATGTCTGGCCAAGCATCCATTGATAAAGTAGCTGGCCCTGTAGGTGAGGCTTTGATTATGACTGCGATGGGTCTGGCTGTAGCTGTGCCAGCGGTATTAGGCTATAACTGGCTGGTAAGGCGTAATAAAGTAGTCATGGAGCAAGTACAACATTTTAGTGCTGAATTGCATATGGTATTGTTAGCCACAGGCAACAAAGATGTGGTGAAATAATTATGTCGATGAAAATTGCATCTGACGATGATGATGGAACCATTTCAGAAATTAACACCACACCTTTGGTGGATATTATGCTGGTGTTACTTATAATCTTCTTAATCACAGTGCCTGTGGTGGTGCAATCTACGCCAGTAGAATTACCTAAAGAGCGTAATACGCCCACCCTAACCAAACCTGAAAACGTGGTGTTAGTGGCCACTAAAGAAGGTAAAATTTTTTGGAACTTAAAGCTTATTCAAAACAATGATGAGTTATTAACGGGCCTTAAAAAAGTAGCGGTTATGAAGCCGCAGCCAGAAGTACATATTCGTGGTGATATTAAAGCGCCTTACGAGCATGTGGGACGCTTGGTGCTTGCTTGCCAGCGTGCGGGAATACAGAAAATTGGTTTTATTACAGAGCCTGCAAGTTTAAATTAAACACAGGCTTATTCGTAGCAACAAAGTTTATAGCCACAAGGGAATGTAAATATGTCAATGTCTATGCCTAAAGAAGGTGGCGAACCAGATGTAATCGCCGAGATGAATACAACGCCGCTCATTGACGTGATGTTGGTATTGTTGATTATGCTCATTATCACGATTCCAATTCAAACGCATGCAGTTAAATTGAATATGCCAACGGGTAATCCACCAGCATTAAGCGAGCCGCCAAAAGTGGTTCAGATTGATATTGCTGCGAATGGAACAGTGACTTGGAATGGTAGTGTGATGGCAACAAAAACAGAGTTAGAAGAAAATATTAAAGCTGCGGCGGCTACTAATCCTCAACCAGAAATACATTTACGCCCAGATAAAACAGCTAACTATGAAGTCGTTGCTATGGTCATGGCTTTATCTCAACGTTTGGGGCTAAGTAAAATGGGTTTAACAGGTAGTGAGCAGTTTGCAGATTAAGATTACTAGAGCTCGTAATAAATATTAAATACTGCTTTAGTATTTTGTACTATAAAAAAATGCCGCGACTAAATACGCGGCATTTTTTTATTTTAGCCACATAAAGTGATATGGCGCTATTGTTAAATTTTGTTGGATAACAACATGCTTATTCGTCACTAAATCCAGCATTTCTCTTGAATAGCTGTCATCTAAGTTAATTCGCTGAGGGTTTTCGCTAAAATTAGCAATTACTAGAACAGATTCATCTTCAACAACTCTTGAATAGGCAATAACGCTAGCGTTGCGGGTGTTAATGGTTTTCAATAACCCACCTGCAAGCGCCTTAGTTTTCTTACGTAATGTAATGAGGTGTTTTAGGCCATTAAACAATTTGGCAGTGGCTGAGTTTTTGTCAGCTTGCGCCTCTTTGTATAATAGAGGATTTTTCGCAACGCGATGCACCCAACGGCTATCTGCTGCTTTAGCTTCATCATTCACATAGCCTAAATCATTTAACATGCCTACTTCATCGCCCAAATAAATGAGCGGAATGCCGCCCGTAGTCATCACAATATTGTATAGCGCCAGTATTCGCTCAATTGCAAAGTTATCTTGTTGACCTAACCCCACTAACGATGCAGTGGTGCCACTAATGCGGCAATCGCCATTTTTTAAATTTTCTTGAAAAGGTACGCCTTGCGCAAAACTACCTGGAAACCTACCTAGATAAAAATTATTTAAAAACTCTCGATGCATATAGCCGTTAATTGCAAACTTTTCCGCATCTTCGTCTGAAAAGGTCCAGCCAATGTCATCGTGTGATCGTACATAATTCACCCAGCTACAATCTGCTGCAATGGTGTTTCTTTCGCTTAATGCTTGATTCAGCAAATTCACCTCGCGCGTGGCCAGCGTACTCCACAGTAGTGCCATTTGTAATGGGTTGTATGAAAGCTGACATTCACCTTTAGCAATATATTTAATTACGTCATCAGGGTGAACAATTGCCTCAGACTTAAATAATAGCGATGGTGCGGCAATTTTTGCAATGGTGTTAAATGCCTGAATCAAGGTGTGTACTTCTGGCAAGTTTTCGCAATCTGAACCCATTTTTTTCCATAAAAAGGCTACTGCATCCATACGCAACACTTCTGCGCCTTGGTTAGCAATAAATAGCATTTCACAGGCCATTGCTAGGAAAACATTGGGGTTAGCGTAATTCAAGTCCCATTGATAAGAATGAAACGTAGTCCATACCCAACGGCCATCCTCTAGCTGTGAAAAAGCCCCTGGGTGTTCTTCAGGAAAAATCTCACGTACATTTTTTTCAAACAAATCAGGTATGGTGCGGTCAGGGTAAATAAGATAAAAATCTTGAAAATCTACATCGCCCGCAAAGCATTTTTGCGCCCACTCATGCTCGTTAGAAGTGTGGTTGAAAATAAAATCTAATACCAAGCTAATGCCAGCTTCACGTAACTCATCGGCCAAAATGTTTAAATCTACCATGCTGCCAAGCTGTGGATTAACTTCTCTATAGCTAGAAACTGCATAGCCGCCATCATTATGCAACGGTGGTGCTTTAAACAAGGGCATTAGGTGTAAATAAGTGAGCCCTAGTGATTTAAAATAGGGAATTTGTGCACGTATGCCTGAGAGATTTTTGGCATATAAGTCAACATAACAGACGCCGCCCACCATTTTTTGCGATTGAAACCAGGTTGGATTCTTAGCTCTTTTCTGATCGAGCGCTTTTAAGGCACTTGGTCTTTCGTTATAGCTTGCATACATCGTTGCAATTAAATTTTGTATATACAATTCAAATGCTGGGTAATCAACATAAACATTGCCTAATTGCTGAATGAGCGTGGGTAGCTGCGCTTTAAGCCTAGCTAAAAACTCGCGTGGCACGCTATTAGCGCCCAAGTTTTTTTGCGTTTGAATAAACGCTGCCAATGCTTTATCAGCATCAAATTCATTATTTTTTTGAATCAATTTAGCAATTGCTTTATCAACACTTAACATTACTTAAACCCTTGTTATTTCTAGTTATTTTATGCAATTACTTTCCTATAGTTACTTTTTTGTGCGTATTGCTCACCAATGCGCCTGCAAGTGCCGCAATTAACAGCAATGCGCCCGCCAAGCGAATCACATTTTCTGGATTACCATGCAACCAAGATTTGTAATACAGCGGCAAAGTCATGATTTGTATAAACATGGGCACGACAATGAACATATTAAAAATGCCCATGTAAATGCCCACGCGTTCTTTAGGAATGGCATGCGCCAGCATGCTGTATGGGTTACCCATAATGCTGGCCCAGGCCAAACCTACGCCTATCATAGGGATGAACAATAAGTTTTGATTGTGAATGCTTGGAATGCTCAGCATGGCCAGCCCTGCCAAGGTCAGGCACGCAGCATGCGTATATTTTGCGCCTATGCGACGCACAATTGGAATCATCGCGAAAGCGGTAACAAAAGACATGAAGTTATAGAAACCACCGATTTTTGCGTTTATTAAAGCAGCATCCCTAAAACCCTGAGTGCTGGCGTCTGTGGTGCCAAAAAACGTGGTCGATAATGACAAGGTAATATATTGCCAATAACAAAACATGGCATACCATTGAAACAGCATCATCACCGCCAGCTGCTTCATTACCAGCGGCATTTCTATAAATGCACTTTTAATTTCAACCGCAACCGACTTGACATTCAGCGGATTTTTTTTAATCTGCGCAATCTCTTCAGCATTAAGCGGGATTTCAGGCGTAGTTTTCACGCTCCACAGAATGGAAGCCAGCGAGAAAAATGCGCCAATAATAAAAGCGGTAATCGTAATGTAGGGTATATGGTGCGAATTTACCGCATCTTTATTCATGCCAATCCACACCAATATCACGGGTGATAAATACGCGAGCGTCTGCGCCAAGCCTGTAAAAGCGCTTTGTACTAAAAAGCCAATATCGGTTTGAACGGCGCTGAGTTTATCGCTAACAAAGGCGCGATATGGCTCCATAGTGACGTTGTTTCCAGCGTCTAAAATCCACAGCAAACTAGCCGCCATCCACAATGTTGGGCTAAACGGCATGAATAAAAGCGCCAAACTACACAACAAAGCACCAATTAAAAAATACGGTGTACGGCGCCCCATTTTGCTAGTGGTTTTATCGCTCATAGCACCTATAATCGGCTGTACTAGCAAGCCTGTCATCGGCCCTGCCAGCCACAAATAGGGCAGCGAGGCTTCATCTGCCCCTAAATAACCGTAAATCGGGCTCATATTGCTTTGTTGTAAACCAAAGCTAAATTGAATGCCAAAAAACCCCACATTCATGTTGATGATTTGCCAAAAACTTAAATGCGGCTTGTGTAATGTGGTCATCGGATTATCCTTTTTTGCAAATTTTTCTTAAAGTAAATCACTTTTTTAGGCGCTAAATTTCCCATACCAGTGCATATTTTTGGTAGAACGCTAAATCGCTAGGTGTGGCACCACGTATGCCGCACACGGCTGCCGCAAACTCGTTAGCGCGTTGTAGCGCTACCTCAATTGGCCAATGTTGCGTTAAAGCCAACAACATCACGCTAGAAAAAGCATCGCCTGCACCCACGGTATCTACCATATCGGTGCCACTTAATGCTGGCGCGCTGCTTATGCAAAATCCGTCTTGGTTAAAAGCCGCGCTACCAAGCTCGCCATAAGTGATTAGCAATAAATGCGCTTTAATTTGCGCCATTAAGCGTTGAATAGGGCGCTCTGTAGTGCCGTTTGCAGGTAGCTTGCTTTCACAACTTACTAACACCTTAAACCAAACGAGCACCATTTGTAGCTCTTCAATGCTCAGCTTAATAATGTCGGCATCTTTTAAGCATTGCACTGCAACAGCCTGTTCTACATGACCTGCACGCCAATTGATGTCTAGAAAAACATTGGCGTTAGGCTCAGCTTTTACCTGCGTACACACCGCCTGAAAAGTATTGTAAGACACGCTACCGCGCAAGCCTAAAGTGCCGTGGTATAAAATTTTTGGCTGAGCGCTAGTCTTAGCACTAGCTTTATTAAATGCGCTTACGTAAGCTAACGCTGCGTTGGCTTCAATTGCGTCGTAAGCGCAATTGGGCATAATTTCAAATTGGTGGCCTTGCGCATTTTCATGCACTTGCACGGTGCCTGTGCGCATGTTTGGTAGTATTTGTACGCCTTGCGGCGCTAATTGATAGCGTTTAATTTCTTGCGAAATTAAATCGCCAGCGTTGTCTTCACTAATAGCGCTTATGAAAAGAGGATGCAAACCAAACCCAGCTAAGTGCCGCGCTACATTAAAAGGCGCGCCGCCGACCACTAAGCCATCTTTAAATAAATCTACCAATGCTTCACCAAAAACAACAACAGATGATTGAATCATGGCGCTTTATTTATCCTATTTGCTTGCGATTTAAAGGGGTTTAAAAGTAAAAAGATAACTCTAAAAGTACATCACACGTTAAATTGTGTGATGTACTTTTAGAGATACCTTAAAAGTTTCTTTAAAGTATCTAGTTTTGAAACACTTAACCTAAAGTCAATAACGTCATTGCAAGGCTTTTAATTCCCCACAATGACGTATTGTTTAGCTAACTATTTGCAATCAGTAATTTATTTAGAAAGAGTAAACTACTGAAGCTTTTACACTGCGACCATCTGCAGCACGAGCAGCCATTCTGCCGTCATTACTTTCTGTGTAAGCAATTGAGTCAAACAAGTTGTTGGCAGATAAAGTCAGTTGTAGCTTGCTATCATATTGGTAGCGTAAGAAGCTATTTACAAGCGCGTAGGCTGGCAATGTTGCTTCTAAAGCGCCTGCACCACGGTTATCAGTTGACTTTGTAGTACCAATCACACTGCCGCCAATAGTGAATTTATCCCATGCATAACTAGGGCTAATTTGATACACCACTTTAGCTTGGCGATTAGGTGCAAAACCAACTACTGCAGCATTAGTTGATTTAACTACTTCAGCGTCTGTGTAAGTTAAGCCGCCACCCAATTTAAAGTTATTGATAGAATAGCCAAATTCAAGCTCTACACCCTTAGCATCATACTTATAAGCGTTAGTTAGAAGGCCGGGGAAAGTGTAATTTGATTCATCTGTTTTGGCTTGGAACAACGTCACAAATGTGTTCAGATTACCTTGACGCCATTTCACGCCTGCTTCATATTGATCCACTTCATTCACTGGAATGATTGCGCTACCATCTAGAGGATTGCCAAACATAATGCGATCAGCATTAAAGGCTACACCATTGCTTGCGCGACCAAATACTGCTAAGTTAGTGTTGATGCGATAGTTTGCACCAGCAGACCAAGATGTGTGATTAATGCTGTAATTGATAGTATTGCGAGCACCGTATACCGCACCTGTAACGCCTGCATAACTACCTGAAGCATCTTGCTTGTCGTAACGCACGCTAACATCCGTATTTAAGTTACCCATTTCCCAAGCAAGTGACGCATATGGTGAAATGGTGCGGTATTCAGCATCAATATCGCGATTGCAACAACCACCCCAAACAGCGGCTTGTTGAGCGTCCACACTAATAATGGTTGGAACACTATTTGCAGAAACTGTGTACTGGTTGAAGTTCCATGTAGCGCCTACATTTTGCCAAGAAGTATAAAGGCCAACGGTTGGCGTCCATTTACCTGCTGTAGCAGCGTCGAATGCTTTAGATAGTTTAAAGTCATTGACGGTATTGCCCATGTCATTTAAAGAGGTATTAAAGATAGTGATGCCAACTTGACCTGCTGCTACATCATTAGTAGGAAACAGACCAATAAATCGACCACGATTATCTGCCCAGCGGAATTTATCTGACACATTCCAACCGCCAAAATCAAAAGCCGCTTCTAAACCGATTGAGTCAGTTTTAACAGTCATGCCATCATTAACATTTGATGAAATTTGGCTGTTATTGCCGCCTAAAGTAACATCAGGACCCCAGTTTTTAGAGTAAAAAGTAGCTGTTCTTGGATCTATGCCTGGCAACTGAGAGATTTTACCGCCTGTAATTTTAACAGGTACCGGCATGTTAACTGGTGTTTGATCATCTAAGTGCTTGAAGCTTGCGCGAATGTAACCATTATCTAATTGCTTAGTGATGTTACCTTTAATTTGGCCGCCTTGCTCCATGGTAACGCCGGCATCACGCAAGCCGTCGCCTGTGCGGTAAAAACCAGAAACAAAAAAGCGTAAACCGTTATCATCTAATGGCGCGCCATAGCTTAAATCTGTACGCCATTGGTTGAAGTTTAGCCCTGCTGACAAACCAATTTTGCCGCCTTTAACTTCACCCGTGTTGCTAATAAAGTTAATGATACCGCCTGGTGAGTTGGTCGCAAGCGTTGAGCCTGAACCACCACGAACCACTTCTAATTTATTTAAACTTTGATCAACCCGCATGAACATATCTGGTGTTGCAAATGCCACATCACCAAACTGCAAGATAGGTAAACCATCTTCTTGCATTTGTACATAACGTGAGCCACCTGCAGAAATTGGCAAGCCACGCACTGTCATATTCGCGTTACCTTCACCACCAGATGATTCTGAGCGAACGCCTGGAATAGAGCGCAACACCTCAGCCGCGTTAGTTGCGCCTGTATTTGTGACTTGCTCCGCATTCATAGTACTAATTGAAACGCTAGATTTCATTTTTGATACTTTGTTTGCTGAACCTGTCACCACAATTTTATCTAAATTGAGTGGTGTATTATCAACAACAGCTTCAGCTTGTGCTGGAGCAGCTGCAGTTGTTGCATCGGCTGCAACAACTTCTTCCGCAAATGCGGCTGACATGTGGGCAAGTGCAGCAATAGTTGCACTTGCCACTATTTTCAATTTTAAGTTTTTTTCCATCTCAATCTCTCCAACTATATGATTTAAAAGTAAAGTTTACTTCCAGTAATTATAATTATTAGGTGTTTTTTAGATAAAAATTAACACTTACTTACAATATCTAAACACTTTTAACATTTATGTAACATATTGTGCATAGTTTTGAAAACGATTGCAATACTTTTTTTGAAAACGATTGCAAATAAATGTTGAAGTAAAGGCTTAGATTTAATTTTTCTTTGAAAATTAAGTAAAATGATTCTAACTCTTACGTTTTAGGTTAGCATTTAACCTATCTATTTTTGGTGAATAATTAAGTGAATAATTTAGAACAAGCCTCGCATGGCGGACACGATAATCATGACGACCATGATCATTACCTAATTCCATTTTTATTGATATTTAGTTTTGCCATTGTTGAGGCAGTTGGCAGTTGGTACACAGGTTCACTGGCATTATTAAGTGATGCAGGGCATATGTTCTCTGATGTTGCCGCATTAGGGTTGGCTTGGATGGCTGGCATACTTTCAAAAAAACCTAATGTTAAACGCCACAAATCAGGCATCACACGTGTTGAGCTTGGTGTTTCTATTTTTAACGCAATTTCTTTATTGGTGGTGATTATATTTGTGGTGGTTGAGGCCATCGCGCGCTTTAAAACGCCGCATCACGTGCAAGGTTTAGGGCTAACGATTATTGCTACATTAGGTTTAATTGTGAATATAATCGTTGCAAAACAATTGCATCACCAAGCCAAACACCATGCCGAAACCTTAAATAATCGTGCCGCATTTTTACATGTTATCGGCGATTTATTAGGCTCAGTAGCTGCTGTGGCGGCAGGTGTGGTAATTTATTTTACTGGTTGGATGCCGATTGACCCGATTCTATCTTTGTTAATCTCAGTTTTATTGTTGGTATTTACCTTAAATTTGATACGCGATATATGGAAAACATTCCACCTAAAGCCAGGTGAAGCCGCACCAAGCCTTGGTCAGCATGATCATTAAGCAACATAAAACCTTATTTCAAGCGTCAGTCGCACATTTTTCTGATTGTGAAAAGTTTAGGTATTGGTTACGCCGCGATTGGGATTTAGCCCTGCCAGCCATTAGTTTTTTAATGCTCAACCCCAGCACGGCCGATGAAATGCAGAACGACCCTACCATTGAACGATGCCAACGCCGCGCCATTGCCATGGGCTACGGCAGTATGATTATTGTGAATTTATTTCCATTTCGCATGACAGATTCAAGGCTACTCAACACTGTGAATGATTTGCTTGGTGATTTGCCAGAAGCTGATAATTGCATATTGCGCGCAGTAGAAATATCTGAACAAACAGTATGCGGTTGGGGCAAGCACCCACTTGCCGCGCCAAGAGCAAAAGCTATTTTGCAAAAACTCATTGCCGCTAATTTGCAGCACAAAGTCATGTGCCTACAACTCAATGCTGATAACAGCCCGCAACACCCACTTTATATTGCTTACAGCAAGCAACCAATACCTTTTATAGTTCAACAGTTGTTAAATTAAGGAGAGCGCCATGCCCTACGTTAATATCAAACTTGCAGGTTCAGTGACTAAAGAGCAAAAAGCACAAATTGCCAAAGAAATTACCGAAACTTTAGAACGCGTTGCGCATAAACCAAAATCATATACTTACATTACTTTTGAAGAAGTCGCGTACGAAGATTGGGCGATAGGTGGGAAGTTGTTAGATGAATGACTGCTTAGTGGCGTTAAACCTTAATGAATCATTAAGTTGTAGGTCGGGCGTTAGTCCGAGATGTCGGGTTGAAACCTGACCTACTAATGAACAATCTCGGTTAAAATAACCCCATGAAAACTCCCCAAAGACTAGAACCACTGCTTGAAGACGGCTTGATTGACGATGTTGTGCGCCAACTCATGAGCGGCAAAGAAGCCACCGTGTATGTGGTGCGCTGCGGTGATGATGTGCGTTGCGCTAAAGTGTATAAAGAAGCGAATAAACGCAGTTTTCGCCAAAGTGTGGATTACACCGAAGGCCGCAAAACTAAAAACAGCCGCCAAAGCCGCGCCATGGCTAAAGGTTCAAAATTCGGGCGTGAATCACAAGAAGCGGCTTGGCAAAGTGCAGAAGTTGATGCTTTATATCGCCTAGCTAACGCAGGCGTGCGCGTGCCAGAGCCATATAACTTTTACGAAGGCGTATTGCTCATGGAATTAGTGACCGATGCCAACGGCAACGCCGCGCCACGTTTAAACGATATTACTTTTAGCGCTGAAGAAGCACGTATTCATCACGCTACTTTAATTAAAGAAGTAGTACGTATGCTGTGCGCAGGCATTGTGCATGGCGATTTATCTGAATTCAACATTTTAATGAGCGCCGATGGACCCGTGATTATTGATTTACCGCAGGCAGTAGATGCCGCAGGTAATAACAACGCCAGTGAAATGCTAGAGCGCGATGTGAGGAATTTAAGTGATTATTTCGGCCGCTTTGCGCCTGAATTACTCACCACGCAATACGGCAAAGAAATTTGGGCGCTGTATGCGCATGGCGATTTAACGCTAGAAACGCCGCTCACAGGCCGTTTCAGGCAAAGCACTAAAGCGGTAGATTTGAAAAGCGTAATGCGTGAGATTGAAGATACGAAGAAAGTTGAAGCGGCACGTTTGTTAAGGATGGCGGAAGCTAAAGCAGAGGAATAAGATTGTTTCTTTGTATGATTAAAGAAAGTGCAGCACTGCAGCAGATATTTAATCGTGGTCACCCCATATTATTACGCTATTATTCTCTCAGTATATTTAACTTTTCAATATAAAGAAAACTGAGAGAACTACAATGGCCACAATTAAAAACCAGATTCTGAGTGCTGATGGGGCGATTTGTAAAAATATATGTCTCCTTGCTGACCAAAGGGACTTGTTATCACAAAATGTTTTGTCTCAGCTTCGAAATCTAGTAGAAGGTGTTGTGGTATTTCTAAACGAAGGTTCAGCTGATGGCGAGTTCCATTATGATAAAGTTGAGCCAGCAATTGCTTTTGTCAAAAGGAATGGGAAACTCAACTTTCTAGCAAGCTTTCATAAGCTAATTCAAAAAAGTGCGTCGCACTATACCCTCGATGGTGATGGGTCAGAGCGTTTGATGCTCAAATACTATGAGTATCTTTATCGAACTCGTAGTTTACTTAAAATTAATTATGGAGTTGAAATACTCACCAACTTGGAGGATTTCCCTCTTGATCTTGATCCGTCACTAAGAGAGTATCACGAAAAAATTGCTGACCGCATTGAAGCTACACGCTTAAGTAAACCTGAAAAAGCAATAGCTCACGTTACTACATTCACAAGGTACGGCCTTTTTTTGTTAAAAGCGGTGTTTATTACGAAGTAACTTTTTATCGTGCTGTAAATAATGTTAGCAAATTTGATCGTATTATCGCTTTTACTAATATTGAGCTCACAGATAAATATGCGGCACTGCTGACTATTAAAACAGATGCTATTCAGGTGCTTGGGCAGATGATGCCAATTACCATTATTCGAGAATGGGAGGTTTCAATTCGGCCATGTGAATTCAATAACTTTGCGCGTTTGTTTGGCATGCTTACAAAGGTTGAGAGATCTTCACGAGAATACCGCTTCTTAATGGGATATTTGACAAACAACCATGAGAGTTTGCTGAGTCTTCTAGAAATGCCCGATAATTTGTATCAGGCTATGAAAGACCAAGGTTTAAATGGAATTGGTAAACCTCAGATATTTCCCGTTTTAGATAAAGCACGCCAAATAGTGCAATCAAAACTACATGGTCAAAATATCATTCGCTATTTGATATTGCGAATGAATAATCAAGTAATTAAGTCCCAATACTTTCGAGAGCCATGCAAACTGCTCTCCAACCTAAAGTTGCAGTATGGCTGTATCCCTTTTGACTCCATGCCTTTCTGTAGCTCACCAATTGCACATAACCCGAGGCATTGGGATATTGTGGAATGCCTTGATAATAGCAACCGCCAACACGAATTACTTGCTAGACGTGTGAGAAACAATATTGAATCTCATGGAGTGCTTTATACCCCAATAGACGACCTTACATCATTTCAGAACATTGATGATTTAATAGCAACATATAACAGAAATCTGTACTACACGCATGCCGACCGACACCTCATACACGATAAAGGGCATGTATTCATTCGCGGGTATGAGGATGGCACTGTTACTATTATTCAAAAGTTACAGGAATTTGCCGGTGTTGGAATTGACGGTTATTCACAGGCTGTAGAGCGTTGGCTTGACGAATTGAATAGAGGTATAGATGATGATGTTAAAAGAATTGCGCTTAAGCAGCTATTCAGTCAATCAAAGGTTGCTTTAATTTATGGTGCTGCAGGTACAGGCAAGTCCACCATGGTTAATTACATCGCTAATTTCTTTAATGACAAGACGAAGTTATTTCTAGCACATACTAATCCTGCAAAGGATAATTTACAGAGGAAAGTCACTGCTCAAAATTCGACATTCCGCACAATTAATAGTCAAATATATAGAAATAGTGATCTTGTATTTGACCTTGTAGTGATTGATGAATGCAGTACCGTAAGTAATGCAGATTTGCTAAAGGTGCTAGAGAAGACTACTTTTAAATTACTTGTGCTTGTTGGAGATATTTATCAAATAGAGTCCATTCAGTTTGGCAACTGGTTTAGCCTTATCCGATCATTTATACCTCCCACTGCAATTTTCGAATTGACTACACCATATAGAGCCAAAAACGAGACGCTACTTATCTTTTGGAACAAAGTGAGGAATATAGATGATGACATTGCAGAGTTCATGGTTAAAAGCGGATATTCAACAGTACTTGATAACTCATTATTTGAAGCTCAAGGTCAGGATGAAATTATTCTTTGTCTGAATTATGATGGATTGTATGGGATTAACAATATCAATAGATTTCTTCAGGGCAGTAATCCTCGCCCCTCAATTATTTGGAGGGATACGACATACAAGATAGATGACCCTGTACTTTTTAATGACACAGGACGTTTTGGTGCTGTTATTTATAACAATTTAAAAGGTTGGATTGTAAATATAAATACATTCGAAGATAGGATTCAGTTCGACATACAATTAGATAGACCAGTTAGTGAGTTTGATGTTGTCGGCACAGAGCTGGAATGGATGGGTGAGTCAACTGTTCGTTTTTCAGTGTTTGATTTGGAAAATAGTGATGATGACGATGATGAGTATAATTCAATCGTACCATTTCAAGTTGCTTACGCGGTTTCAATTCATAAAGCTCAAGGCCTTGAGTATGATTCGGTAAAAATAGTGATTACTGATTCGAATGAAGACCAAATCTCGCACAACATTTTTTACACGGCGGTAACACGTGCACGAAAATCTCTAAAGATTTTTTGGACACCAGAAACTCAGCAAAAAGTACTTCAACAACTTAGCAGGGACAATAATTCAAAAGATGTTCATATCATTTCAAGTAGACGTAATCTGACTATTATGATTTGATAAACTTAGTCTAAGCCTTACTGCTGGTGAATTAATGTTAGATGTTAAGATAAATGTAAGACGACTATTGGCACTCTGCGGCCAACTAAAAAAACCGCATTCAACAAGCCAATCAGAAACAACTATTTACTCGCCAAATTCATAATTAAACGCCAGCGTAGGGTGTGCAAATTAAAATTCATTTGCACACCCTACAAAATATAAGAAAACATGCAACACGATTTTTAGTACGATAGATGACAAAGTCCGCTCGGCTTTCTAGTGCTAAAATATCACCATGTTTGACCCAAACCCCATCCTAAAAAACTTACCCAATCTGCCTGGCGTTTATCGCATGATAAACGTTGCCGATGAGGTGATTTATGTGGGTAAAGCCAAAGACCTGAAAAAGCGCGTTTCAAGCTATTTCAATAAAAACTTACCTAGCCCGCGCACGCGGATGATGGTGAGCAATATCGTCAAAATTGAGACCACCGTCACCCACAATGAAGCTGAGGCTTTATTGCTGGAAAATAACCTGATTAAATGCTTAATGCCGCGCTACAACGTGTTGTTTCGTGATGATAAATCTTATCCTTACATCACTCTCACTGGCGATGATTTTTCGCGGTTGGCGTTTCATCGAGGTGCGCAGCGTAAAGGCAGCCAATATTTTGGGCCATTCCCAAATTCAGTGGCGGTGCGTGAGAGCATTCATCTGCTGCAAAAAGTATTCAAATTGCGTACTTGCGAAAATACCGTGTTTGCTAACCGTAGTCGCCCGTGTTTGCAGCACCAAATTGAGCGCTGCACTGCGCCTTGCGTGGGTTTTATTTCTGCTGAAGATTATCGCAATGATGTGCAGCAAGCCGCAATGTTTTTGCAGGGCAAAACCAATGAGGTAATTGATGCGCTTGGCGAGCAGATGAATGCGGCAGCTGAGGCACAAGAATACGAGCAAGCGGTGGTGTTTAGAAACCGTATGCAGGCGCTGCGCCAAGTGCAAGCCAAGCAATTCGTGAGCGATTTTAATGTGTCTGATGCCGATGTGGTTGCATGTGCCGAGTTGCAAGGTCAGCACTGCATTAACTTGGTAATGATACGCGGCGGGCGGCATTTGGGTGATAGAAGTTATATGCCCAAAAATAGTGATGGTGAAACGCTAGAAACCAGCATGGAAGCCTTTTTAGCCCAACATTATGTGGCGCAAAATACGCCGCCGCTAATTGTTGTGGGCGTGAAAATTGAAACCGACGTGCTAGAAGAGGTGCTAACTGCGCAAGCGGGGCGCAAAGTAAAAATCAACACCAACGCCATTGGCGATAAACGCGTATGGCTGAAAATGGCACAAACCAATGCTGAGCTTGCGCTAAGCCAACGCGCTGCGACTTCAGCCAATCAGACAGCCAAACTCATTGCCCTGCGAGAGGCATTGCGTCTGCCTGACAGCACTGAGCGCATTGAGTGCTTTGATATTAGCCACACCATGGGCGAGGCAACCGTGGGCAGCTGCGTGGTGTTTGACCGTGGTGACATGCAAAATAGCGAATATCGCCGTTATAACATTACAGGCATTACGCCAGGCGATGATTATGCCGCCATGCGCGATGTGCTGACAAGAAGGTATAAAAAAGTGGCAGCGGGCGAGGGCGTACGCCCTGATTTAATTTTTATTGATGGCGGTAAAGGGCAATTGGGCGTAGCCGTTGAGGTGATGGCAGAAGTGGGGCTTGAAGACATTTTATTAGTAGGCATTGCCAAAGGCGAAGCGCGTAAACCTGGGCTAGAAACCATGATTTTTTCTGACACGGGTGAAATGCTTAACCTAGAAAAAGACAATAAAGGCTTACATTTATTACAACAAATACGCGATGAAGCGCACAGATTCGCCATTACAGGCCACCGTGCCAAGCGCGCCAAAGCACGGTTACAATCCAGCTTAGAAGATATTGAAGGCATAGGTGCCAAACGCCGCAAAGCGCTACTAACGCGCTTTGGTGGATTAGATGGCGTAAAAAATGCTAGTATTGACGAAATCGCGCAAGTTGAGGGTATTAGCCCCAATTTGGCAGAAAAAATATACGGAGAATTTCATTGATGGTAGTGGTTTTGAAGTCTGAGTGTGAATTATGAACATTAACATCCCAACCATGCTCACTTGGTTGCGCATTTTGCTCATTCCTATTTTCGTTGGCGCGTTTTATTTACCAGAAAACTTACACAAATTAAGTGCAATGCCTTCTCATAACGTGAATGTTTTTATCACGGTGGTATTTGCAATTGCTGCTTTTACTGATTGGCTAGATGGCTATTTAGCACGCCGCTGGCATCAAACATCGGCTTTTGGCGCATTTTTAGACCCAGTGGCAGATAAGCTCATGGTGGCCGCGGCCTTAATTGTGCTGGTGGAATTTGGCCGTGTGGGTGCGATTGTTTCACTCATTATTATCGGCCGAGAAATTGCCGTAAGTGCGCTACGTGAATGGATGGCGGGCGAAGGGCAAAGCAGCAGCGTAGGTGTGGCAATGATAGGCAAAGTGAAAACTGCCGTGCAAATGTTGGCAATATTATTTTTGCTATATTGGGATAATATCAATTTAGGTAGCCTAGGCATATTTAAAACGCAAGATGTAGGCCACGTTTTAATTGTGATTGCCGCATTTTTAACATTGGTATCAATGGCTTATTACCTTAAAGCCGCCATGCCGAAATTAAAAGGCAAATAATCAGAAAATAAAACTGCAATAATTAGCATTTAGAGTGCGGTTTAGTCTTGACGGTGTTCTGAAAATCGCTATAATGGCGCCTGTCTTAACGACGCGGGAATAGCTCAGCTGGTAGAGCGATACCTTGCCAAGGTATAGGTCGCGAGTTCGAGTCTCGTTTCCCGCTCCACGAATTTGGTAGTAAGTTTAAAACGGCGAATGCTTATAAGCTTTCGCCGTTTTAGTTTCAGCTGGTTTAAGTTAAGTCAGTCATGTAAAATCATTCAATCAAAATGATTTTTTACACTAAGGCGCGATAGCAAAGCGGTTATGCCGCGGCCTGCAAAGCCGTTTAGACCAGTTCGACTCTGGTTCGCGCCTCCATAAAATTCAATCAGTGATAAAACCTAAGACTGAGGTTCCCATCAAGATTAGGTCTTTATAGTCTCTACTAGAGTAGCTATGCCTTTACTATTTCCCTCTGATTGCTTTAGCTACTGTTTCCGCAATCAATTTTTTACCATTTGCCTCTGGGTGTATTCCGTCTGGCAAAAACTCCTGTTTTCCACTTAATGTGGCATAGAGGTCAATGACTTTAACATCCGCTTGCTTGGCAATTTCATCAATCATGGGGATGATTTCATAAGTGATGACTTCTCCTGAGATTCCCCACGCGCTTGAATATGCTGGTACAGGATAGGCTATCCAGACGGTTGGTTTGCTATCTAAATTCTTAAAGTTTTTGATTATCTCAACATAGTCAGTGATAAAGTCATCTTTAAACTCCCAATTCCAAGGCTTTGAATCGTTTGTGCCTAGCTTGATAATCACCACATTAGGTTGATATTGTTGCGCCGCGGTATACCGTGCTAAATTCCAATAAGGGTTGTCGCCACTTTTTAGCAACGTTGCCCCACCTACACCAAAATTCTCAACAGTCCATTTATCACCAAGGGCAATGCCAAGCTGATTAGGGTAGCTGCTCTTATCGCGCGCGCCGCCACCAAAAGTGATGCTGTCGCCTACACAAGCTACTTTTATTGGCGTAGAGGGCTCTGCTGCGCTTGCAGCGACAGTGAATGTGGTGAATATTGCTATTAGCCATGCGTTGAATATTCTTTTTATCATTTATAACTCCTCAGGTAAACTTCATGTCGCTTAAACCTACATGAAATCAGAAATATTTTACTATCTTCACTTTCTAGTCCATTCATTAAGCCTAATAAACCAGTCATATAATTTAAATAAAGTGGTGTTAATTCCGACATAAATAAATGCCCAACTAGAAAAATGCAAAGCAACATTCGACGCTGAGACTAGCAACGTATTTTTTGGTACAAGTAGGTCTAAATGGCTCATCAAAAAGTACCAAATAATCCCATTAAGTATATAAATACTAATTAGAGGTACTAGTACCTTCAAACTGGTATTTTCGTTATTCTTATTCATCACTCCTAATTTTATTTAATCACTACAGATTTACAGGTCGCTGGGAAAGCAGCACCTAAAAATGAGCGGCGAAGTAATGAAATGACAGGTTTGTTGCAATGTGGGCATGTTTACATGGCTTTTCTCCTTTGGGTAGTTTCAGAACTTATTTCAACACAATGCGCGCCAGCACAGGAAAGTGGTCAGAAGGGTAGCGTTGCCCATCTGAATCAGTCAGCACAGCGTATTTAAGTACCTTAATATTTGGGCCAAGAAATATGTAGTCTATAAGTTTTGTTGGTGCAACATTGAATTTAAAGTCGTTGAACGTGGCCATTGGGCCATAAGCTGGCGTAAGTGAAATAGCGCTGGCATCAAACATTACGGCATTCATGGCGAGAATTTGCTCAGTTTCAGGCGTTGAGTTGAAGTCTCCCAATGCGATGACGGCATCGTTATTTTCTTGTTGGTTCAGCCAGCTTAATAGCAGTTTGGCTGATTCGCGCCGTGCGACTTCGCCTTCGTGGTCAAAATGCACAGAAACCGCCAGCAGCGTTTTTCCACTTGTTTTGTCGCGCAAGCGCACCCAAGAAGCTAGTCTATTGCAGCAGCGTGCATCCCAGCCTTTTGATGGTGTATTCGGGGTTTCACTAAGCCAAAAATCGCCGTGGGTGAGTAAATTAAAACGCGTTTTTCTAAAAAAAATGGCCGAGTGTTCGCCTGCGTGTTTGCCGTCGTCGCGCCCAACACCTACGCGTGTATATTCAGACATTTCTTCAAGGTCTGTCATTTGCTCGGGCTTGCCTTCTTGTGTGCCAAATAAATCAAACTCGTGGTAGCGAATGAGCGCTTTTACCGCCTCTTTTCGCAAGCCCCACACGTTTGCGCCATCGTTAGGTGTGTTTAGGCGCAGGTTGTAAGTGGCAACGTTGATGGGCGTGTGATGATCTGCTAACGCATAGGTGCTTATTAGTATGGATGTTAATAGTGTAAGTAGTTTTATTAGATTCATATTTTTGGTCATAGTGACTGATCTTTAGCTTTGGTATCTTTATTATCTTGGCTTTTGTTTTTTCTCAGAGTAGAAAATGCCACGCCAATTGCAACCCCTACCCCTATTCCGATGGCAAGGTTGTGTAGCGTTACTCCAATACCGCAACCAATGGCTATGCCAATAGGGATTCCATATGATAACGGATTGACTTCCTGATTGTTTTTACGAAAAAATAGGCCGCCCTTGCATTCACTTTCATTTTTAATCTTGCGAAAAAACATATAGTTATCTTTTTATTAAAAAATCATATTTGACGGTTGGTGTTTATTAAGTTTTAAAAAATTACGGTTGCCAAGTGAATGTAGCAATGCTCTTTGCGGGCAGTGTATATTGAAGCGTTTTCTTGGCATAACGTACAGAAAACTCTTGTTTTGAAGCGGTAGAATTCGCCGCAATCATTACCAGCGAAGTGTCGTCATTATTTTGAAAGGCGACTGTTTCAACTTTACCATTCACAGTGCTGGACTCTATACGATGTGCGCCTTGGCGTACAAAGCGGCTGGCATGGGCTAAGACGTAATATTCAGCATTGCGAGTGACTTCACCTGTGCTGGAGTTGATGGTGACTACGCCACGGCAATCGCCACAGCCGCCTAAATGCGGGCCGTGGTTTTCATCTAATGCCATATTCCAAAGTAATACGCCTTTTGCCCAATTGCGCGTGGCACCAATGATTAAATTACGTGTGAGCCATGTAAGGCCGTCTTGATTCCATTCGCCACCTGAGCATTCAGTGAAATAAACGTCTTTGTTGGGGAAAGCATTGCGCACCATATTCTGCGCGCCGACTTCGCCAGCGTAGCAGTGCCATGCAACACCGTTCACGTAGCGGTTAGCAGTTTTATCAGCAAGCACAGCAAGTGGTGAATTTGGTTCATCCCAATTGTGATCCCAATCTAAAATGCGTGTATTCAAGCCGCGCTGAGCAAACATTGGGCCAATATGCTCGCCAATTAAGCTGGCACGTGCGGCAGGGTCAACGCGCATGCCAGGGTAATTTTCTGGCTCAAAATGCGGTTCGTTTTGAAGTGTGATGGCGTAAATTGGCACACCTTCTTTGGTATAGGCTTCAATGTAACGTGCTAGATATTCGCTAAAAGCGCCATAAGCTTCAGGACGTAAACTCCCTTTGACTAGGCTGTCAGTTGTTTTCATCCAAGCTGGTGCGCTCCAAGGAGACGCCATTACTTTTAATTTTGGGTTAAGTGTAAGCGCACTTTTGACTGTTGGTAAAACATCGGCACGATTAGCATCAATACTAAAGTGCGCTAGAGTTGGGTCAGTTTGACCTTTTGGCATGTCATCAAAACTATAATGATTGCGCGAAAAATCAGAGGCGCCAATGGTTAGTCGCGTAAAGCTAAGCCCTAGATTTGGTGCGCCACTGAATAATTCGTTTATTAGCGCAGTGCGTTGCGCTTCGCTCATTTTATTTTGCATCAGCCATGCAGAGGCATCGGTGATTGCAGCGCCAAAACCTACTATCTGTTGATAACGTACGGACGCATCCACCTCAATGTGCGTGCCTAGCGAATCTGCATCACTAAATGCAATATCCGCTTCGCGCAATAATAACTTTGTGCGGTCTGTGCTTGTTACCCAAACCTGTACTTTGCTTTTATTAATGTTGATAGAAGTAGAAATTTTGGGTGCTGTAGGTGATGCGCAAGCCGCTATTAGGCTTGCAAATAGCCCAATAAGTAGTTTTTTTACATGATGTGAATTTGAATTTAACATATGTAGCCATTACTTGAGAATGCTATTGGCAGCGCAGTGCTTCGCAATAAACTCTTCGTGTGTTGGCATGACTGCGATGCATTTCTTAATGACGATTTCGATTTCATTGAGAAACTCGGTTAGCTCCTGATCTGATAGATTATCTGCGAGCGGTGGGAAGTCGCTCGGACGAAGACCTTGACCATGCATTACCTGTAGCCAGCTAGTATCTGTAAATAATTCATTGTTATCGCGGAATACTCTGCCATTACCAAGGTATAGGTCAAATTTCTTTTGTAGCGTAGCTGGAATCTCCATGTTTTTACAGTACTCCCAAAACGCAGAGTCAGTTCTTTCAGTGGCTTTGTAATGCAGGATGATAAAGTCGCGAATACGTTCGTATTCAAAATCGGCCTGAGCATTAAACTCGTCTATATCAGCCTGAGTGAAGCTGTGATTGGGTAAAAAGCTTATTAAGCGATTAACTGTGGATTGTATGAGATGAATGCTGGTAGATTCTAGTGGCTCAAGAAAGCCACTAGACAAACCAATCGCCACACAGTTTTTATTCCACAACTTTTTCCTCTTACCTGTCACAAATTTGATAGTTCTTGGATCCGCTAATTGCTCACCATCAAGATTGTTAAGAAGTATCGATGTCGCCTCGTCTTCAGACATAAATTTGCTACTGAAGACATGTCCGTTACCGATGCGGTGTTGCAGAGGAATTCGCCATTGCCAGCCTGCACTATGTGCGGTTGAACGTGTGTAGGGCAGCAACGGCGACACAGAGGCACAAGGCACAGCGATGGCGCGGTCACAGGGCAACCAATGGCTCCAATCTTCATAGCCAGTTTTGAGTGTTTGCTCAATTAGTAATCCACGGATACCTGAACAGTCAATAAATAGATCACCACTTATTCGCTCACCACTTTCTAAAATGAGCTCATCAATATATCCATCAGATGGACGTTGTGTAACAGAGGTGATTTTCCCTTCTTTTCTTTGTACACCTTTGGCCTCACTATACTTACGTAAATAGCGTGCATAAAGAGATGCATCAAAGTGGAAAGCATGGGCAATTTGTCCCAATGGGGAGTCAGGCATATCAGGCACCGCTCGCATAAATTTGCCGTTTTTCATTGCCATAGCATTGATTGCTAATGATTCCAGCTCGGGCGCTTTACCTGCTAGATAGTGGCGCAGCCAGTGCTGATAAAAGGGGAGTCCATCAAGGTTGTGGCCAGCGCGACCAAAATCATGCGTATAAGACGTTCCAACCGTGTGCCAATTAACAAATTCGATGCCTAATTTGAATGTGCCTTGAGTTTCTTTAATAAAATCATCTTCATCGATTCCTAGCGAAGAATTAAAGACCTTAATAGGAGGTATGGTGGCTTCACCAACACCAATGGTCGCAATTTCATCTGACTCAATTAGCTGAATGGTGTATTCGTGATGCACTGTGTGAGAAAGTGCGGCTGCTGTCATCCAGCCCGCTGTTCCTCCGCCGACAATCACAATGCGTCTTATGTTTTTATTAATCATATGTGGTGAAACTCCATTTTGAGTAAAAGTTAATGTGGTAAGTTTAGCTAAAGGCGTTGTTCACTGACTTGGTCAAATAGAGATGCTTTAGTGACGTCAATGTCAAAAATAATATGTTCATCTAGTTTGTATTCAATTATTTGCTGAGTAATGCTGGCAAATGTATTGCCGCAATAATTGATCCATACAACTTGATGGCTTCCCATGGGTTCAATTAAGGCAACAATCCCTTGTAAATTACCTTGTGGGCTAATGCGTATGTGTTCTGGACGAATGCCAAGGGTGATGGGCTGCCCATCGGTTGGCGGTTGGCGAAAAGCATAATGGGCTAGATTTAAGCTTAATTGTGCCGTGGTAAAGGTTACGCTATTAGCATCTGTAACTAAGTTGCCACGCACAAAATTCATACTAGGCGCGCCCAAAAAACTGCCTACAAATAAATTTTCTGGCTTCTCATACACCTCGCATGGCGCGCCAATTTGTTGAATGCAACCATTACGCATCACCACAATGCGGTTGGCTAAAGTCATCGCCTCCACTTGGTCATGCGTGACGTAAATCATGGTGGTGCCTAGCTGTTTGTGTAGCAATTTAAGCTCACGGCGTAATTCGGTACGTAGCTTTGCATCTAGGTTAGAAAGCGGTTCATCAAACAAAAACACACAGGCCTCACGCACTAAGGCACGGCCAATGGCTACACGCTGACGCTGACCGCCTGATAGTTGGGAGGGTTTGCGTTTTAATAGTGGTGTTAGGTGTAGCATCTCAGCTACGCTTTGTACTTTGCGCTCAATTTCGTTGGCAGGCATACCCTTAACCCGCAGGCCAAATGACATATTGCGCTCTACCGTCATAGTTGGGTATAGCGCATAGGACTGAAACACCATGCCAATGTTGCGCTTGCTTGGGTCAACCCAAGTAACATCTTGACCTTCAATTTCTATGCGGCCATCAGTGACTTCATTTAAACCTGCAATGCTGTGTAGTAACGTAGATTTCCCGCAGCCTGAAGGCCCAAGTAGCACAAGAAACTCACCGCCTACCACATCAAGATTAAGGTTTTTGATGATGTCATTATCGCCGATACGGATACTAATATTTTGAATGCTAACGCTAGCCATCGTTACCCTTTGATTGCGCCGTTGGTAATGCCGCGAACAAACCAGCGCCCAGAAATGAAATAAATGGTGAGCGGCACCAGTGAGGTAATAATGGTCGCCGCCATGTTAACGTTGTAAAGCCTAACCCCAGTGGTGGTGTTGATAATGTTGTTAAGTTGTACGGTCATAGGTAAGTTGTCACGACCTGCAAACACTAGGCCGAGAATGTAGTCGTTCCATACACCAGTTACCTGAATGATGGCGGCGACAATAATGATTGGCACAGACATCGGCAACATAAGCTGGAAGAAAATGCGTAAAAATCCGCCACCATCCATGCGTGCTGCCATAAATAGCTCTTGAGGGATGGCTAAATAGTAATTGCGAAATAGTAAAGTCATCACAGGCATGCTGAAAATTAAATGCACCAGAATAATACCCGAGAGCGAGCTGAATAACCCCAGTGTGGCAAGAATGCGTACTAAGGGAAACATCATCACTTGCACTGGAATAAATGCGCCTATCATCAAGATTGCAAATAGCACATTGGCGCCACGTGGGCGCCAGAAAGACAGCGCATAGCCATTCAATGCGCCGAGTAGGATAGGCAGAATGGTGCTGGGAATGACAATGGCGAGCGAATTTAGAAAGCCGCCACGAATACCCTCGCAAGCCACGCCAGTGCAAGCTGAATTCCAAGCGATTCGCCAAGGTTCTAGTGTGACACTCACAGGTAGTGCGAAGATATTGCCGAGCTGAATATCTTCCATGGTTTTGACTGATGTCACCAGCATGATGTATAGCGGCAATACAAAGAAAGCGGCTGCAGAGATTAGAAATACATACACGCCAATACTTGCAGGGCTTGATAACTTTCTATTTTGTCGCGCAGTCGTGGAATAACTCATGTGTCCACCTTGCGATTGGCGTAGCTACGGGCATATAGGTAAGGTGCAACTAGCGCTAGTACTGAGATTAACATGACGATAGAGCCTGCAGAGGCTAGGGCAATGTTAGCTCTGCCGAACAGGTGATCCATAATGAATTTGGTGGGTACTTCACTGGCAAGTCCGGGGCCGCCTTGGGTCATCGCTACAACAGAGTCAAACAGCTTAATGACAGCCGTAGCAAGCAGCACAAAGGCTGTGCCAATAGTCGCGCCTAGCATGGGTAGCACTATAGAAACATAAACGCGCCAAGTAGGGATACCATCCATGCGGGCAGCCTTCCAAATATCATCATCAATGCCACGCAGGCCAGATAGAAATAATGCCATTACCAGCCCTGCAGCTTGCCACACAGTGGCAATGACGATGGTATAAATCGCCATATTTTGGTCAACAATCCAGTCAAAGTGAAAGTCGGAAAAACCTAGTTTTCTTACGGCATGTTGAATGCCAGCCTGGGATTTAGCATCCATTGCCAAGCTAAGCCTGTGGCAATAAATGACATTGCGTAAGGGTAGAGAAAAATGGTTCTAAGCAGGCCTTCGCCCTTAACTTTTTGGTCGATGAATGCCGCGAGCAGAAATCCTATGAGCATGGCTGCAATAATGAATAACACGCCATAAATGGCAAGGTTGTGCAGTGAGAGCAACCAGCGGTCGTTATTGAATAAGCGGAAATATTGAGCTAAACCGATGAAGTCGTTGGTTGGAAATGTACGCGAACTGCTCACCGAAATTTTCAGTGTCCATAGAATTGTGCCAAGATAGCCAATAAGCACAATCAGTGCCATGGGGAGCAATGCGACCCATGAAACGAGCGGGTTACTTATGCGTTTCGGTTTTGGTTTCATTACCTAGCCTGATTGGTCAAGGCGTATGCAATATCAAGCTGAGCTTTTTCTACAGTACTATTGTTGTTCCAATAGGCCGTTAGAATATCCGTCAGTGCGCCATTTTGGTCAGGCGTCAAGTAGATTTCACCGCTACCAAGTTGGCGAGCCTTATCTTTCATTATATTGAGCCCTTGCTGCGCGCAAATATCCATTTGCGAGGCATCAATATCAGCGCGAATTGGAATAGAACCTTTACGGCGATTAAACTCAAGCTGTGTTGTTGGTGAGGTAGTCACGCTTGCAAGAAGTTTCTGTGCTTTAATAGCTTTAGCATCTTCTGTTTTTGGAAAAACCAGCACGTCACCCTGAATAATATAGGGCGAATCGGCGCCAAAGCCAGCAATGCAGCCGAAGTCTTCACCCGCTTTTTGTTTGGCAAAGTTAAATTCGCCTTTGACCCAGTCGCCCATAATTTGCACGCCAGCCTTGCCAGTAATTAGCATGGTGGTTGCATCATTCCAATTACGGCCAGGCGAGCCTGCATCAATGTAAGCGTGCAGGCGTTTGTAAGTGGTAAGTACATGTTTAAAAGCTGGAGAGTTAATCGCATTATTATCGTGGTCGCGATAGACTTTCAGGTACAAATCTTTGCCGCCGACATTGGCCAATACGGATGTAAACACAATGTTGTCTTGCCAGCCTTGGCCGCCGTGTGCTAGGGGATGATGCCTGCGGCTTTTAGTTTGTCTAGCACGCTAAATAGCTCATCCATTGATTTTGGCTCTTCAGTGATGCCTGCTTTTTGAAGGCGGCTTTTGAATACCAAATCCAAGTAGGCATGTGAATATCAAGGGGGCAGCATAATAATGACCGTTAATTTTGATGGCATTGAGTACTGTTTCAGGTAGGAACTGATCCCATTTATCTTTGATAGCGACTTCGTCAACATTGTTGAGCATATTTTGCTCAACAAGGTCAATAAATTGGCGCGATGTATTGAACTGCGCAGCGGCAGGTGGGTTGCCGCCAACAATACGGTTAATGGTCACCGAGCGCGACTGCTCACCTATTGAAACGGCAGTGTCTACCCAAATACCACCTGCGGCTTTGTAAGCATCTGATAATGCGCGAACGGCATCAGATTCACCGCCAGCAGTCCACCAGTGAATTACCTCGGCTTCGGGAGGTGAGATATGTTTTGTACAGCCAAATGCTAACATGCATGTAGCAAGCAGTATGCATTTGGTTTTTCCGAACATCACGTATCTCCTCTTTAAAGCTCAAGCTTGCGCAACCTAACCTCTCAATCTAGGAAGCTAGCAAAATTTGCAGAGCTAACTCTTATAGGTTAGCCTTGTTTATTGTACATGTTTGCGTACTTGAGGCCAAAGAACAGAATAAAGCCATAACAAGCTGCTGGTAAAAAGAATGACCAACGCAAACCAATAGCATCGGCTAAAAAGCCTTGCGCGAATGGCACAAGCGCACCACCAACAATTGCCATGCACAATAGACCAGAGCCTTGACCAGTTAGGCCGCCAAGTTTGTTAAGCGCCATACTGAAAATGGTTGGAAACATTACAGAATTACATAAACCTACTGCAATTATCGCCCACATGGCTAACGAACCACCACCTAAAATAGCCGTTAAAATCAGCAAAATTGAAAACGTTGCGTTAAAGGCTAACACTTTACCTGGGCTTACCTTTTGCATCACGAAAGCGCCAATAAAGCGCCCAATCATCGCACCACCCCAATAGTAGCTTACATAGGGCGCGGCTTGTGATAGGCTAAGGCCAGCTACGTGGTCTTCACCAAGGAAGTTAATTAAAAGCTACCAATACTGACTTCCGCACCCACGTAAAGAAAAATACCAATCGCACCAAGTGCTAAATTGCGGTGAGAAAGTAATTTAGCTTCACTTTTCATCAATGAGTCAGTGGTTGCTTCATCGTGGTTGATTTTTGGTAACTTAACTAGTGCAAACCAAATCGCTAATGCTAATAGCGCTGCACCAAGTGCTAAGTAAGGCATTTGTACCGTAGCGGCCTCTTTTAGGCGATAAGTAGCTTGTTCTGCTTGTGGTAATGCTGCAAGTTGAGCCGCTGTTAGTGCCGTGCCAGCAAGAATAAGCATTCCGCCTACAAAGGGGCCAATAGTAGTGCCTAGCGAGTTAAATGCTTGCGTTAATGTAAGACGGCTAGAGGCTGTTTGTGGGTCACCCAATGCGGTTACGTAGGGGTTGGCCGCGACTTGTAAAATGGTAATGCCAGAGGCAAGCACAAAAAAAGCAACTAAAAAAAGTAGGTATCCGCTCATTGAAGCAGGATAAAACATCGCGCAACCTGAAGCTGCAACAATCAAGCCTATGACAGCGCCTTTTTGGTAACCTACTTTTTTAATCAGCATGCCTGCAGGTAATGAAATCACAAAATAAGCCCCAAAAAAACAGAATTGCACTAGCATTGCCTGTGTGTAGTTGAGCGTATAAATAGCTTTTAAATGTGGGATAAGCACATCGTTTAATGAAGTGAGTAGCCCCCACATGAAGAATAAGGTTGTCACGATAATAAGTGGGGTTGCGTTATTCGCTATTGCTTTAACTGCTTGATTGCCGTCTAACGTTTGCGGAATATTTGCCATATCAATCCTTAATGAAGTAATTGTAAAACATGTAAGGTAAGTCTGCGGAAAGTCGCATTCTTTCTACCTAGTTAAACGCTTTAATAAAGTTACGTGCATCTGAAGTGAAGAGGCAGAAGCACGCCCCGCACAGCAAAAAATACTACTAGTAAAAAATACTACAGGTCTAGCTAAAAAATACTGCTAGTAAAGTAAAGTTGGAAATGTTACCATAAATTCTATATTTACATATCATTAACATATTGACCTTACAAAAGGTGCATCTGTACCAAAGGTATTTGAGTGATATTTGAGCAAAAAGTGAGTATATGATGATAGTAGCGATAGTATTTATGTTTGCAGTATTGGTGGTAATCAATTTTTCGTTGCCTTTAGCACTTTCATTTTATTGAAAATAAGTTTTTTTATTAAAACCTGAGATTTTAGTTTGCAATTTTAACCGCCTAAATACTTAACTATTAAATGACCGCACTCGCCCCCCCCATCCGTCTTGTTGCCGACATCGGCGGCACAAACGCCCGCTTTGCTTTACTAGATCAAGCTGGCATGCCCACACAAATTCATGTGCTGACATGCATTGATTATCCTGACATAGGCGCAGCCATCAAGGCTTACGTAACTATGGTAGGTAAACAACCAACAGCAGCCGTGATTGCGATTGCAACACCTATTACAGGCGACCGCATCGCCATGACCAATCATCACTGGTCATTCTCAGTACAAACGCTAAAAGCCGAGCTTGGTTTTACTAGCTTGGTATTTATTAACGACTTTGCAGCATTAGCTTTATCTTTACCTGCATTAACTTCGAAAGATTTGGTGCAGATTGGTGGCGGCTATGCCGTACCCAATGAACCCATTGGTGTTATTGGCCCAGGCACGGGTTTAGGCGTGGCCAGCTTAGTTAAATCGGGCAGTTTTTGGCAAGCACTGGCAGGCGAGGGCGGTCATGTCACTTTAGCCGCAGCCAATGATTTTGAGGCGGAAATTATCGCAGCATTGCGCCATCGAATCGGCCACGTATCGGCTGAGCGCATATTATCTGGTCCAGGGCTTGTGTTGCTACGCGAAACCATAGGCTTATTACGCAATGAAGTAGTAGAACCCATTACACCTAAAGAAATTGCCCAGCGTATGCTTGCAGGCAGTGATGCCTTATGCCATGAAGCTGTAACCGTTTTTTGCGCCATGTTGGGCACGGTAGCAGGCAACCTTGCACTTACGCTTGGTGCCCGTGGTGGTATTTACCTAGGGGGTGGCATATTGCCGCAACTAAGCACATTTTTCGCCCAATCGCCATTTCGTACTAGATTTGAAGAAAAAGGCCGCTTTGCCAGCTATCTTGCAGCTATTCCATGTTATGTCATCCATGCTGAAACCCCAGCGCTGATTGGTGCAAGCCGTTATTTTGAATGTTGTGAAGGAGAAAGTTAATATGAATTTTACGCAAGAAAAAGACCCGAAAAAGCACATGTGGGGAATAGGCTTAGTGGTGGCTTTGCACGCTATTGTGATATGGGCGTTGCTAACGGGGCTTGCTCAAAAAATAGTAGAGGTGGTAAAAGCGCCATTAGAAACTATGATTATTCAAGAAATTAAACCGCCGCCTCCGCCCCCATTTATTCCGCCGCCTGAGGTTGTTGTTGCCACGCCTCCACCCACTGAAACGATACAGGTGACTACCGCAGTAGTGCCGCATGTAGTTGAGCGCATGGTGCCAACAGCGCCACCTGACCCTGCTTCAACAGCACCAGTGAATACGCCACGCGCTGCCGAGCCAGTAAAAGAACCAACCCGAGTAGCCGCGGAACGTGATAAATCTTCTTGCGAAGATCCTGAGTATCCACCGACATCAAGGCGTAATGAGGAACAAGGTACGGTTATTTTACGTTTTCTTGTTGATGTTAGTGGGCATGTGGTGGATGGTAAAGTGGCAACTTCTAGTGGTTCTAGTCGCCTTGACCGCGCTGCGAAAGATGCTTTTTCACAGTGTACTTTTAAACCTGCAACCGTTGACGGAAAGCCAGAACAGGCTTGGGTGTCTGTCAGGTATCTCTTTCAACTTAATTAAATTAACCTTATCAACCAAAACCAAGGAGTTTCTATGTTTTTTACCAAGCACAAAACCAATTTATTAGCGCTATTAGTGATTGCAGTTGCATCAGCCGTTGCGCTTATTACGTCATCAACCGTTGCGCTGGCGGCCACTACTGAAGCACTAGGCGCATTGCCAGCAGCTACCGAAAAAGTGACCAACCCTTATGGCCTAGATGCGCTTTGGCAAACGGGTGATTTTATTGCCAAAGGTACTTTAATGATACTTGCTATTATGTCTATGGGTAGCTGGTACATCATCGTGGTTAAGTTTATTGAACAACGTAAGTTAGCTAAGCAAGCACGTGGAATTTCAGATTCTTTCTGGAAATCAGGCACAGTTCAAGGCGGCGTTAAAGGATTAGAAAAAGGCAACGCGTATGGTTTTATTGCTGAAAGCGCGCTAGAAGCTAGTCAGCGTCATAATGCTAAGTTGGCAGAAAGCATGGACCACAGCACATGGCTTGCAACGCAGATTCAAAGCAGTACCGATAAAGTACAAAGCCGCTTACAAGATGGCTTGGCGTTTTTAGCCAGCGTTGGCTCTATTGCGCCGTTTGTAGGCTTGTTCGGTACGGTTTGGGGTATTTACCACGCGCTTACAGCCATTGGTATTGCTGGCCAAGCGTCAATTGATAAAGTAGCAGGCCCAGTGGGCGAGGCGCTTATTATGACGGCGATTGGTTTAGCCGTTGCGGTGCCCGCAGTGCTTGGCTACAACTGGTTAGTGCGTAGAAACAAAGTGGCAATGGAGCAAGTGCGTGACTTTGGTGCTGAAGTGCATGCCATTATGATTGGCGCATCTGGTAAAGCGAGTTAATCATGAGCATGAATGTTGGAGGCGGTGGTGGCGATGAAGATGAAGTAGTTTCATCCATCAACACTACTCCGCTGGTAGATGTAATGCTGGTACTACTGATTATCTTTTTGATTACTATTCCAGTGGTCACGCATTCAATCCCTGTGCAATTGCCTAAAGAAAGCAATATTGCCACCATGACCAAGCCAGAGAATATTTTACTTTCTGTTAGCCGTGAGGGTGAGGTGTTCTGGAACACGCAGCTTATTGAGGATAATGAAGCACTGGTTAATCGCCTTAAGCAGGTGTCGGTGAAAAAACCACAGCCAGAAGTGCATATTCGGGGCGATTTGGAAGCGCGCTATGAGGCAGTTGGCAGAGTGGTATTTGCGTGTCAGCGGGCTGGCATTGCTAAGGTCGGTTTTATTACGGAGCCGCCAGCACGCAATTAAAAAGCTGTTAGGTCAACAGTTAATTAATCATTAGCCAAGTGGGTAAAGTAATACCAGAAAAGGAAAAAATTATGGGCATGAATTTAGGTAAAAGCGGCTCTTCAGAGCCAGAGATGATAATGGACATCAACACCACACCGCTCATTGATGTGATGTTAGTGTTGCTTATTATGTTGATCATCACCATCCCGATTCAAACGCACGCGGTAAAGCTGAATATGCCAGTTGGCAACCCACCGCCACCAACCGCGCCACCAGTAGTGGTGCAGGTGGATATTGATTTTGATGGCACAATTATTTGGAACGGTGAAGATTTAGCAAATAGTGGCCAGCTTGAAGAAAACTTTAAGCAAGTGGTAGCACAGGCCGACCAGCCTGAAGTTCATCTTCGCCCGAATAAGTTAGTGGCCTACAAATCTGTTGCAATGGTGATGGCAGCGGCGCAGCGCCTAGGGGTAACTAAAATTGGCTTGGTTGGTAACGAGCAATTTGTTAATTAGGATGGCAAAAATGAAACGCATTCAAATTACCTGCGCCAGCTTACTTATTATTTCGGCCATATTGTTTGGCACGGTTGCCCATGCAGAGGAAACACTCAGGCCAGAGGTAAGTAAACCGATGTTAGCCGCGCAAGAGCTGATTAAGTCGCAAAAATACAGAGAAGCTTTAGCAAAAATTCGTGACGCAGAGGCTGTGCCTGCGCGTACGGCTTATGAGAGCTTCATTATTGAACGTATGCGAGCTACTGCCGCCGCGGGCGCTGGCGATACTGAACTTGCAGCAAAATCTTTTGAAACTCTTATCAATAGCGGCAAGTTGCCTAAGGCTGACCAGTTGCAGATGATGGAAGCTTTAGCTAGCACTTATTACAGCGCTAAAAATTACACGCTAGCCAATGGCTGGATTCAAAAGTATTTTAAAAAGCGGTGGCACTAACCCGCAAATGCGCACGCTATTTGCGCAGTCTTTGTATTTAAGTGGCGACTATGCCGCAGCCTCTAAAGAAATTACCGCTATCAATGCCGATGCCGAACGTGCTGGCGGAGTGCCAGCTGAAAATATGTTGCAATTGCAAGCAAGTTGCCAAAATAAGGCAAAAGATTATGCAGGTTACATTGCCACCCAAGAGCGCTTAATTAAGCATTATCCAAAAATGGAATATTGGGCTGAAATGGTGAGCCGCGTGCAAAGCAAACCAGGTTTTTCAGACCGCTTATTACTCGATATTTACCGCCTGCGCTATGCAATAGGCAGCTTGGTTGAGGCGAATGCTTACCAAGAATACGCACAGTTAGCACTACAAGATGGTTTTCCAGCAGAAGCTAAAAAAATTGTGAATGAAGGGTTTGACAAAAAACTGCTAGGCGCAGGCGCTAACGCATCGCGCCACAACAGATTGCGCGACCTTGCCAACCGCCAAGCAGGCGAAGACCTTACTGCGCTCAATAAAAAAGCAAGAGCGAGCGATGCCAACACGCAAGTAAATGATGGCTACGACTTTGTGACACATGGCGAAGTTGAAAAAGGCATTAACATAATGGAAAAAGCCATTGCTAAAGGCGGGCTAAAACGACCAGAAGACGCAAACTTGCACCTTGGTATGGCGTATCTGCAAGCGGGCAATAAAGCCAAAGCCGCACAAGCGCTAAAAACATTATTGAACAGTGCCAATGGTGTAGGCGATGTTGCTAAGTTGTGGATGTTACAGGGTGGGCTTGAGTAGCAATAACAATTTCTTAATATTCGCTTTATATAGTTAATTGAAAGCTCTAATAATAGTTAGCGAGGAGAATAAATATATGAATAGTGCATTGACGGAAATAGACGGCAAAATACTTGCTAAATCTATTGCATCGCGAGAGAAATCCTTGCTAGTTCTCAAAGCTTCTCGCCCGCAGCCCTTACTATGGACAACATTTTTAGCAATTTTTGTAGTTTCATTTGGACTTTCTGGACTTCAGCTATCGTTTTTACCAAAGCTTATAGTGAGTGTCTCATGCATGCTCTCGTTTGCATCTATCGCTAATGCGTGGCATGTCCAGCGCCAACTTTCGGCCGCAATTAACCTACTACTTCTTAATGAAGAACAAAACCGCTAACCCGTCATTCAGGCGGATTGCTTAACGGCGTTTTTTAATTAAAATGATATAAGGGGTTAAATGATTAAATCTACAGATATTTCCAATGCACACCAAATCGCACTTAAAGTCTTCGCGGGGCTCATGCTGGCTTCCTCCGCGTTTAGTTTTTTATTTCCTCAACTATCTTGGTTTGGTGCCGCTGTTGCGTTCGCGAGCCTATTTGGAATGCTTGTAATTTACTGGAATATTGGCGCTCTGCGGGCTAGATTTATCTTGATGTTTGCCGTTGTTCTAATAGCAATGGCTGTATGGGGTTTGTTATTTGTACAAACTTAACTAATTCAAACATTAGCAGTTAGGGGAGTCCTTTATGATTACTAAAGTACAAGCCAACACAATAGCATCGTCAATTCTTGAGCAAGAACACAACGCAAGAATGCAGCGAAAAGTACCCAAGCGCTATAAAAATGGGCATATTCTTTATCGATTTAAAGAACTTAAACAATTTGAAGCGTGGGAGCGTCCGCTCATTTTAATGGAGGCTGAACATTCGGTAAACAAAGGAAAAGCATTCATCTGGTTTGCAATAGTCAATGCTGCACTAGCACTTTTAGTTTCCTGGTACATTTTAACTAATTACCAATATCGATTTATACTATATTTAGGTTTTATGTATGGTATTGCATTGATGTCTCCAACGTTCTTCTTCAGACGTCATTTAATGAAAAGATACATTCATCGCGAGGTTAATCTACGCAAAGAACTCGGCTATGGTGCTAATAGTGAAGTTAATCAGTTCCTTGAGTGGAATGCTACGCAATCATAAATAACCGAAGTCAATTGGAAATACACGCGTGAGTACAACAGAAATCTTTCTAATTGCAATGTTGATTATTTTTACGCTGCCATACCTCATTTGGCGGCTTGGTAGAATGGACTATTACGCGCCGCTAGTAGTGGTGCAAATCATCACGGGCGTTTTGTTAGGTCCAGGTATTTTTGGTAATTACTTTCCTGATTCTTACAACTTTGTTTTCACCCCTACAGTTATTCAGTCTTTGAATGGCATTGCTTGGTGGGCGGTCATGCTATTTGTTTGCATTGCAGGGGTTGAGCTTGACCTTAAAAAAGCTTGGGTGCACCGTAAAGAAAGTACCATCACAGCAGGCTTAGCGTTAGGCTCGCCGCTATTGCTCGGCTGTTTGGTAGCCTCAGGCTTATTGATGTTTGACGGTTGGGTAGGAATTTCGGCAAGGCCTTGGCAGTTTGTAATGGGGGTGGGCATGGCTTGCGCGGTCACAGCGCTGCCCATTCTAATTTTGCTCATGGAAAAACTTGAAATATTGCGCCAACCTTTAGGTCAACGCATTCTTCGCTACGCCAGCTTAGACGATATTGCCATTTGGGGTGTACTTGCGCTTATTTTGATGGACTGGCAACGCATTGGCATGCAAGTGAGCTTTATGTTTGCCTTTATTGTAGTGGGCTATGCTTTTCGCCAACTCATGCCAAAACTTAAAATGGCTGACCGCTGGTACGCAATGTTAATATGGCTACTTTTATGTGCATGGGGTGCAGATTGGGCTGGCTTGCACTTTATGGTAGGTGCATTTTTGGCGGGCGCAGTGATGGAAGCCGAGTGGTTTGACCAAGAAAAAATGGACATGTTGCGTTCGCACGTGTTATTAGCATTTATGCCCGTTTTCTTTTTGAGCACTGGCCTGCGCACCAACTGGGCGCTCGGTGGAGAGGCTGTATTAATTGCCGCATTTGTACTGTTGGTTGCGTCCATTAGCGGCAAGTTAATTGGCATTCACATTGCTGGTAAGCTGCTAAAATGGCCTGCTGGTGAAGCCAGCATCATCGGTTGGTTGCTGCAAACCAAAGCGCTTATTATGATTATTTTCGTCAATATTTTGCTTAATAAACACATTATCTCAAGCAATACATTCACTGCGCTTTTGTTAATGGCCGTTGCCAGCACCATGCTCACTGTGCCGATAGTTGCGCCGAAACTAGCTCGGTTAGAATAGTCTAGCAAATTTGTTGTAGGAGTGACGCCCCGCCGCGATTGCTCGATTGTTTCGCGACGGGGCGTCGCCCCTTCAAAAGCCGCATTATTTATTTTTTAGGCGCAAAGCGCTTATGCTGCAAAAACCAATCATATAGCTTCTGGTTATCGTATGTTTCAGTCCACGCATCATGGCCGCCACCAATGTAGGTGGTAAGTTGCGCATTGCCGCCACAGGCTTGCACGGCTTTCACCATAGAATCGCTTGCTATATAAGGCACAACAGAATCTTGGTCACCATGAAAAGCCCACACAGGCACATGCGTTAAGTGGCAAGCAAAAGAGCGCGTGCCAGCGCCACAAACAGGCGCAATAGCAGCAAAACGCTCTGGCCGTTGGCTTGCCCATCGCCACGTAGCATGGCCGCCTAAGCTTAGGCCAGTAAGGTAAACACGGTCACGGTCAATCGGTAATCGTTCAAGCACATCATCAAGTAACGCATCAAGGGTGTCTACGTCCCAATCTTCATCTGCAGACACCTGAGGTGAAACGACTATAAACGGAAAGTTTTGCTTATTTTTAATGTATTTCTCAGTAATTTTTGGTACGCCATGAATTTTAACCTTGGATAAATCATCACCACGCTCGCCAGAGCCATGCAGAAAAATTATCAGTGGCCAACGTTGTTTGCTATCTTGATTGTAATCTTGTGGTAAATAAAGCAAGTAATGAGCCGCAACAATTTTAGTTACTTGATGAGAGAAAGTTTGTGCTTGCTGCCCTGTGACAACAGGTTTTGCTGTTTGCGCGTGTGTGCAAGCATATAAAAATAAACACAATATAGCTGTAAACAATCTATTTAAAACTACAAGTGGTAACGCTTTCAATGGTTGTGTTGCTGAATATGTTGTTTTAATCATTTCAAGCCTTTTTATTTTAAATAGGTGCTTTAAATTACAGATGCGCAGATAGTTAAAGAATACTTGTTGCAAAAATAATACACAAATAGCGCCTTTGCAAGCCAATTAAGTGATTTGTAACAAAATATTAACAAATGTAACAATGCGCGTTGACAACAATAACTATATATCGTAATCTGTATTCTTGGTAACGTTTCCAAGAATAATGGAAATAACCTCAATAATAATATAGGGGTGTGGCAAGGTTTTGCGCGCACTACAAAATTGAAATCAAAGAGGAGAGTAAACATGAGTAAGCCTTCAAAACGCCACCCGCAAGCTGGGGATACGCGTTCACCAACATTTAAAATGCGCCCAATTGCGGTAGCCTGCTCAGGTTTGATGTTCATTGCAGGTGCTGCTTATGCAGCAGAGCCAGTGGTTACAGGTGATGCTGCTATGGAAACCGTTGTAGTTACAGGTTTGCGACACAGTATTGAAACTTCAATTGCTGCAAAGAAAGAGTCTGATTCAATAGTTGAAGTGATTACTGCTGAAGATATTGGTAAATTGCCAGATGTGAGTATTGCGGAAAACTTAGCTCGCCTTCCTGGCCTTACTGCCCAACGCGTAGATGGTCGTTCACAGTCAATCTCTATTCGTGGTATGGGTCCAAAGTATGGCGTTACACTATTGAATAATCGTGAAATTGTGAGCACTGGGGATGATCGTTCTGTTGAGTATGATCAATTTCCATCTGAATTAATTAATTCGGCAACGGTGTATAAAACACCAGATGCAAGTCTCTCTGCGATGGGGCTTGCTGGTACGGTAAACATGAAAACAATACGTCCGCTTGATGTAAAAGGGCGTAGAGGTAATGTAAGTTTCCGTGGCGAGTATGCGGATAATGGTAAACTAAATAGCGGCACTGATGATATTGGTGGTCGTTTCAGTGCTTCCTATATTGATCAATTTGCAGATAATACTATTGGTATTGCTCTTGGCTTTGCTCATCTTGATAACCCTGGGCAAGAAAAATACTACAAATCATGGGGTTGGCAAGATAATAGTTTGTACCCAAATCAAGGTTGGTGTGGAGGCGGTAGTTGCGTAAGCCCAGGATTGGTGGCGGGACAAACTGCGATTACTGGCTTTGAAAGAGGTGTTACCTCAACGGATCGTCAGCGCGATGGTTTAATGGGTGTGCTTGAGTGGAAACCAAGCGACAATTTCAGTAGTATGGTTGATTTATATTATTCAAAATTTGATCAAAAATCTATTCAAAGTGAAGAGCAGGCGTTTCTTGGCGGTATGTGGTCTAATGCAAGTTACACCAATCCAGTGGCAAATGCACAAGGTGTAATAACTAGCGCAACCGTTTCTGTACCTGCAAATACGGCTGCATTGTTGTCGCGATACAATAAGCGTAAAGATGAAACATTTGCGATTGGCTGGAACAATGAGCTTAAGTATGATAAATGGAAATTTGGAGTAGATTTAAGTTACTCAAAAGCAAAACGTGATGAGTATAACGGTCAGCAGGTTGCCACCTTGGCAGCACCTTTAAGTTATCTTGTTAACGCTTCTACAACGGGAATTTCAAGTTTTACACCTAGTGCTAATTTGGCTGATCCAAACTTAATGCAGCTTTTTGCTAAGTGGAATGCAGGTTCGGCTAGGGCGGCTACACCGCACATTGTGGATGATATGAAAGCATTTCGTTTAACAGCAGAGCGTGCGTTTGAAGATGGAGTAATTACGAATGTAAGTGGTGGTGTTAGTTACACAGAACGTAGTAAAGATGTGAAAAGAGCTGAAGAGTATTATGATCTCGTCGGTGGCCCTCGTGTCACGCTAGCTCCTAATGTACTCACTTCAGGCCAGTCTGGTGTGTTGGCATGGGATTATCAAAAAGCACTTAGCGCATACTATGGCCCAGGTTATGATGCTTATAGCCCACATGGTACTACTTATAATGGACAGCCTTGGTTAAAAGTGGGTCGATTCTGGGGTGTTGAAGAAAAAGTCACTACGGCTTTTGGTAAAGCGAGCTTTGATGTTGACATGAAAATTCCTGTGCGTGGTAATGTAGGTGTTCAATACATACACACAAACTCACATTCAACGGGTAATGCTTGGGCTAATAGTCAGGTGATCCCTGCCACAGGCGACCATAGCTATAACGATGTGTTGCCAAGTTTAAATGTAATCTTTGACTTAGGTAATGTGGTAAGTAAAGGTACTATGGTACGTTTTGGCGCCGCAAAAGAAATGGCTCGCCCACCAATGGAATCTATGCGTGCAGGTATTGATGGTAGCGTAGGCAACCTGCCACCTTTCCTTTGGACTGGTAAGGGTGGCAACCCTGATCTAGAGCCATGGCGTGCTGATGCATATGATATTTCTCTCGAGAAATACTTTGGTAAACGTAGCTATTTGGCCGCAGCATATTTCTTTAAAAGTTTGAAAAATCCTATCTATAACCAAAAAGGCCCTATAGATGTTTCAAGCTTGCCAACGCCATCTAATGTACCTCTAGGCGCAACTCCATTCCCAATCGGCACAATTACTGCCCCAGCAAATGGTACAAATAGCGGTTTTGTGCGTGGTTACGAGTTGAGTGGATCATTGGATGCGGGCTTGTTTGCGCCTTCATTGGATGGCTTTGGTTTTACCGGTAGTCTTTCAGGTACGGATAGTAGCATTCAGGAACGAGGCGCTAATATTTATGGTGACTCATTTACTACAACCTCACCTCTTGAAGGCCTTTCAGGTATCGTAAGAAGTATGACAGCATATTACGATCATAATGGCTTCTCTGCTCGTATTAGTCAGCGCTACCGTTCAAGCTTTACTGCAATAGCCCGCGATCAGTTTGGTGATCCTTCACTAACTAAAATTTTATCTGAGAAGATTGTTGATTTGCAGTTGGGTTACGCGTTCGAGACTGGGCAGCTAAAAGGTTTGTCTGTACTTTTCCAAGTTAATAACTTAACAGATGAGCCATATAAAACAGCTGTAAGTGCGGTTGATAATCCTAATATGGTGCTTCCTGAAAAATACAATAAATACGGTCGCCAATTCTTGTTAGGTGCTACTTATAAGTTCCAATAATCTCCTAGTGTGAACTTAATTGCCCTGTCGGTAATCCCGGCAGGGCTTTTTTTAACGATTTTGACTTGCAAAATGCTTGTTAGGGCAATTTTATGAAAAAATATACTTCAAATATCATCATTAGCGTTTGTATAGCACTTGCATTGAGTGCTTGTATAAGTACTAGTAAAACAAATACTAATCAGCCAGTGAGGCTAACGGATTGGCCTGCCATTCACAGCGCAATCGCTAAAGATGCTGATATGGAAGCGCGCATTCAAAAAATTGTCGCAGGTATGACTTTGCAGCAAAAAATTGGACAAATGACGCAACCTGAAATTAAGTCTATTACACCTGCTGAGGTTTCGAAGTACTACATTGGCTCGGTGTTAAATGGCGGTGGCTCTTGGCCTAATGGTAACAAACACGCTACCGTGGCTGATTGGTTAAAACTGGCAGATGCTTATTATGATGCTTCTGTGGCAACAGATATGGCGGTACAGGTGCCCATTATTTGGGGTACAGATGCTGTGCATGGCCACAATAACGTGTACGGTGCAACACTTTACCCGCACAACATTGGCCTTGGTGCAGCGCACGATGCAGCTTTGATTAAAGATATTGGTGCGGCAACGGCTAAAGCGGTGCGTGCCACTGGCATCAACTGGGCATTTGCGCCCACGCTTGCAGTAGTACAGAATGACCGCTGGGGTAGAACTTATGAAAGCTTTTCTGAAGATGGCAAGCTAGTAAATGCTTATGCTGGTGCTTATATTACAGGGTTACAAGGCACTTTTAATTCAGATGCCAACGTAGTGGCAACGGCTAAACATTTTATTGGTGATGGCGGTACTAATAAAGGTATCGACCAAGGTGATAACCACGCAAGTAAAGCAGATATGATAAATATTCATGGGCAGGGTTACTACAGCGCACTAGCTGCTGGTGCGCAAACGGTAATGGCTTCATACAATAGCTGGAATGATGTTGGCGCTGGTGTTAATTATGGCAAAATGCATGGCACTAAAGAGTTACTCACAGATGCGTTGAAAAATAAAATGGGTTTTGATGGCTTTATTGTTTCTGATTGGAACGCCATTGAACAAGTAGCAGGTTGTAGCAAATTTAGCTGCCCACAATCTATTAACGCTGGTATTGATATGGTGATGGTGCCAGACGATTGGAAAGCGTTTATTGAAACGGCCATTAAGCAAGTAAATAACGGCGAAATTGCGATGTCACGGATTGATGATGCGGTCACTAGAATTTTGCGCGTAAAAGTGCGTGCAGGCTTGTTTAATAAAAAGCCTTCGCAAGGCGAGTTTGCTGGCAATGTAGATGCTGTGAAATCAAGAGCTCTTGCACGACATGCGGTGAATGAATCGCTCGTGCTTTTGAAAAATAACGACAGCGTTTTGCCATTAGCACGCAATAAAAGAGTGTTGGTGGTGGGTAAAAGTGCCGACAATATGAGCAACCAAGTAGGTGGTTGGTCACTTACTTGGCAAGGCGATGAGAATGTGAATAGTGACTTTATCACGGCTGACACCATATTGGCTGGTATTAAAGAAGCGGCTGGTGATGCCCAAGTGGTGTATAGCGAAAAAGCACAAAATATTGACCTAAGTAAATTTGATGCTGTAATTGCCGTGATTGGTGAAACGCCTTATGCAGAAACCAAAGGTGATGTTAGAGCGCCAAGTAGCTTGCTGCACAGTAGCCGTTACCCTGAAGATTTAGCCGTGTTAAAAGCGGTTTCAGGCAAAGGTAAACCTGTAATTACTGTGCTGTTATCAGGCCGTCCTTTATTCACTAATGACTTGATGAATCTATCAGATGCGTTTGTAGCGGCATGGTTGCCTGGTACAGAGGGCAAAGGAGTGTCGGATGTATTATTTAAAAATGCAAACGGACAAGTGAATAAAGACTTTAAAGGCACACTCTCTTTTTCATGGCCAAAATCGGCTTGCCAAGCGGTTGTTAATATTGGTGATGCTGGTTATGCACCGCAATTTGCGCTGGGCTACGGTTTAAATTATGTCAATGCGTCAGTAAAGATTGGGCAATTAAATGTTGAGGCCAATACAGATAAATGTGCTGAAAATTAAAATCTAATATTTGCGATACGTCATTGCGAGCGAAGCGCGGCAATCTAACTCTTACAGATTGCCGCGCTTCGTCGCAATGACAATTAAAAGCCCGCGTTTGAGGTGTTTTAGCGGTGCGCTTGTAGCCACTAATATTGTCTAGTGTGATATGATTCTTAGCAGTTTTTAAGGGATTTCATGGCGACAATAAAAGATGTTGCCCGTTTAGCGGGCGTTGGTTTAGGTACGGCCTCACGTGTGGTGAGCGGAAAAGGTTCCGTGGCACCAGCAACCGCAGAGCGCGTTAGGCGAGCGATTAAAGAGCTAGAGTTCCGCCCATCTCATGCTGCTCGCACATTAAACTCTGGCTCATCACAAATGATAGGCGTGTATATTCCCATATTAAAAGGCACTTTTTACACACCAATTTTACAAGTTATTGATATGGAGCTGCGTGCCAACGGCCAGCACATGGTGGTCGCATTTGGCCACGGCTTAGGCAACGTAAGGCAGCAAGCCATTGAAGGAATTCAGTTTTTACTAGAGCGGGGCTGCGACGGCCTCATTGTCATTAGCGATGCGTTATTGGATGAAGATATTGAAGCATTAGGGCCAGAAAATAAGTACATGGTGGTGCTAAACCGCCTTTACAAAGACATCAAAGAACAATGTTTTTCAGTGGATCACAAACAAGGCGGAAAGCTCGCCGCATCTACATTGCTTGAGCAAGGGCACAAAAAATTTGCAGTGATTACGGGACCATCAAGCGCATTGGATAGCATAGCCCGAGTTTCAGGTTTTATTAACGAACTTGAAAAAACAATATTGATGCAAGTAAAGTGCAGGTGCAAGAAGGCGATTACTCTCCAGAAAGTGGCTGGGCAGCAGCAAGCGCATTGCTAGCCTCAAAACAAAAATTTACTGCACTATTTTGCGCCAATGATGAAATGGCCGCAGGTGCTATTTCTAGGTTTCACGAAGCAGGATTAGCCATACCAGAAACCATATCGGTCATGGGTTATGATGACACCCCAACCGCCGAATATTCAGCCCCAAGGCTCACCTCTGTGCATGTGCCATGGTGTGAAGTAACCCTTAGCGCACTTAACTGGCTGCTCAATCAATGCTACGGCGGTAATCGCCCAGTTAAACGCAAACACCAAGTCAGCATGTCTTGGCGCTCGTCGGTGGCTAAGGTTTAAAGCAGGCTGGGCGAGTAAAGTAATTTCATCAATACAGAATTTCTTTAAGTCATGATTTTATTGCAAAGTACAAATGCTGAAAATTTTGAAGAAGGCTTAGCCGACAATAGTTGCTATTTAATTTTTCGCTGTCAAATTGCAAATTACGCACTTGCAGAGCTTGTTCGTCTACTCAAAACAAGCGGCCCCTATATTTTGGGCGTTTTAGGATCTGCTTTGATGGCTTTAGTGGCCTTACTTTGCATTCCTTTGCTTTATGCGTGCACGCTAAACTTTAGCTCTGCGATTTTGTTAATTGCCACGCAAACTATTGTGATGGCAATTCCCGCTTGGCTTCTCAACAAATGGCTGCTTCCTACCGATGTACTTACATTCCTTCGCCCTTTGCCTGTGAATCGAGCAACACATGCTAGGGCTGATGCGTTTGTTGCTTGGTTGGTGTTGCGCCCGCTGGGGTTGGCGTATCTTTTTTCCATGGGAATTTGGCTTTGGCAGTTTCCTAAATGGATGCAAGGAATATGGCTTGAAGGGATATTAGTCACAATCATTTCCTTTGCAATCACATGGCTGTTGGTTACATTAGGGTTGCAGTGGCGGCGGAATCCAGTGCAATTGCCAAGGCTTGGTAAAAGAAAGCAAGTTGTCGGTGATTTTTCGCAAAGAGGCAGATTGTTTGGGCGCACTGTTTCGGCATCCTCAACACTTCTACTTTGCTACTACATATTGTGGCTGCCGCTATGGCGCAAAGATGGTGGCGTGGTTGGACGACGACAAACTCTGCTACTAGCAGGTGCATTAGTAAGTATTTATTTTTGGATGAAGCCGTTCGCTGAAACAAATAATGTACATGTGTGGTTAGCAGTGGTTTCAAGCGTGTTAATAATCACCATGACCGCTCTTGGAAATGCTGCGATTTTAAAAAATTTAGCACTATTTAGCCCAGTGCTCACTTCGTTGCCATTCTCAATGGAACAGTTAAAGCTTTCAGCAAAACTGCTGGCAATAGTGCCTGCATGTATTGTATTAGCCATTTTGGGTATGGCAGCGTTGCACTTAACTGCTGGACAAATAAGCCTGAAAATTGCATCAATCTATATTGCATTGACGGTTATTTTGTTAATTGTAATCTCTGGGTTCACACAGCCGAATACTACAAGCAGAGCGGCAGTTGTGGCTTTTTCCATCGTTATGTTGTCTGCCATCGGGAGTGAGTTGTGGCTTTAATTTTATCAGAAACGGCAACACTTAGCGCTAAGTCAATAAGCTTTCAGTTCTCAGAACAAGCCATTTTTAATCATTGGTCAGATGAGTTTGAAGTTGGTATCACTTGGGTGAAAGGGATTAACGGCGCAGGGAAATCTACGCTACTCAAGCTGCTTGGCGGCGCGTTAAATGCTCAGAGTGGCATTATACAATTGGGTGAATTTGATAGCGCATTGCATTCAATCGAGTTTCGCAAACGTACTTTTTTGTGCAACGGCGATTTACCTCATTTGCCATGGTTAAAAGTTGGTGAACTTATAGATTTGTATTTGTCACTTTATTCGCCAGCGGCGCGGGCAGATTTGCACCAGCATCTTGCAGCATTCAATCTGCACGATGTGCAAAATGAGCGTACCGCTACCCTATCAATGGGACAGCATAAAAAACTGATGCTCGCAGTTGGTTTATCATTGCCTGTGTCTGTGCTTTTATTAGATGAGCCCTTTAACGCGCTGGATGCATCTGCACTCCAGTATTTGCGCACCAGCCTTTCAGATACTGCACGGCTCTCACGCCAAATAGTTGTGCTTGCCAGCCATGTTGCACCACTTTTGCCAATCATCAAAGAAATTGAAATTTCCTCAAAAAACTGAGCGCTAATCGCTTGTAATTTACTGCCGCTTATTGCCCCTCTCCCCACATGTTTATGTATAATTGGTAATGTTTCCAATTCGATGAGAATTCAAGAGGGTATGGGTAATGTCACTTTCAAAAATACAAGCCACATGTTACGTGATTGCAATAGTTTTTCTAGCGATTGTAATTTATAAAGTAAGCACAGGCAGGTTTGATGTTTTTTTAGATCTGTCTGTAGCATGTAGCATCATAGGAATTAGCGAAAGGAAGGATTGGCAAATGGATTTACATTGGCGCGACCTAGCAAAGGGGCTAGTAATTTCAAAAACTGGAAAAATATTTACAATTGCTGGATTCCTTTTTTTGGTACTTCATCTTGCTAAGTCAGTACTCTAGCCGCAAAAATTTAATAACAATTTCAGCTACTTTGCAATACTAATAAGGATATATTTATGTCTTGTATAACCCGTGTAATTTTTGTACTAATGCTGTCACTATTTACCCTTAATGGCATGGCGCAAGCCCCCGCCGCCTACGAAACACACGATACTGTTCTCCAAGAGGATTTTGTTTATGATGTTCAAGCTGATGGCACCTATACGCTTGACCGCTTCAAAAGTATGCGCATCAACAACCAACAAGGCGTGCAAGCATCGGGTCAAGTGCCTGTTTCGTATAGCACTTCTTTAGAAGAGCTGGCAATATTAGAGGCTTACACCACCACCAAAGACGGCAAGCGTATAGATGTGCCTGCTGACAAAATATTGGAGCAACAAAGCCAAGAAAGCCGTGGCGCACCGATGTTTGATGATGCAAAAGTCAAAGTTATTGTGTTCCCGAATGTCGAAATAGGTTCGGTATTGAGCTTTCGTGTGCGTAGCAAACAAAAAATACCGATGTTTCCCAATGCCTTTTCGATGACTAAAGCGTTTGGGCAGAATTGGGATTATAAAGCGAGCAGCGTCACTGTACGTGCGCCAGAATCTATGAAAATGTATGTTGAAGCTATTGACTTAACGGGCGGAGAAATTAAAACAGATAAACCTGGTACGAAAATGTGGCGTTGGGCTTTGGAAAAGCCAACTTTAATAGCACCAGAACCTAGCTCAGTAAGTGATGCAGATTTTAGCCCGCGACTTTCCGTATCTAGCTTTCCTAATTATGAGGCGGTCGCCAGCGCGTATCTAGCGCGTGCCAAGCCTAAAGCCGCAGTCACGCGAGCCATTCAAAAACTTGCTGATAAAATCACTGAAGGTATTACAGATAAACGTGCGCAAACTGAGGCCTTGTATCGTTGGGTTTCGAAAGATATTCGCTATGTTGGCGTTTTTCTAGGCTTTGGTGGCTTTGTACCCCATTCAGCAGACGAGATTGCCAATGTTCGCTACGGCGACTGTAAAGACCACGTTACCATTTTAGATGCCTTGCTGGCAGCCAAAGGCATACGTAGCAGCACGGCGGTCATTAACGCGGGCAACTCGTTATGGATGTTTAAAGAAGCCTTTACGCCGTATCAGTTTAACCATGTGATTACTTATTTGCCAGACTTTGACCTGTATGTAGATTCTACTACTAGTGGTTTAGCACCATTCGGCGTTTTACCACCGTCAGAGTATGGTAAAACAGTATTGCTCACTGACGATGGCACAGGCAAGGCCAAACTTGTTACCTTGCCAACCGCCAATGCGGCACAAAATCAAGCGCACGTTGTTACTAAGGTAACACTGAGTAAAGATGGCACACTTAAGGGGAAAAGTAAGACTGAAAATACGGGTGTTTATGATGCTATCGCACGGTCTATTTTTTCTAACGTGAATAAAGGAGCTGAATCTCAGTTTGCTGGCCAAGTATTAACCATGACTGGACAGCAAGGCACTGGGAGTTACAGTTTTGCAGATATACGTGACTTGACTAAACCTTTTGGCTTTACGGGTCAATTTGAGTTGCCTAATTATGTGCAGATGTCAGGGCCTTCAGCAATGCGTATACCAGTTGGTTTAGGCAATATCAATGGGATTACTAGAATTTTGCGTGATGCTGCACTGCCAAAACGCAACTTTCCGATGACTGCAGGGGGCGGTTATGAAGAAGAAGTCACGACACTTACCATGCCTGAAGGCACTAAGATAATTTCGTTACCCAAGCCTGTTACCAAAGAAAATGCGCTTGGGCGTTATCAATCAACTTACACCGAAAAAGGCAACACGATTACTGTCAAACGAGCAATGACTTATACTTTGGGCAAGGCGGTGATTGGTCCTGATGAGTACCCACTTTATCAAGAGCTAGGCAAAGCGGTGTATCAGGATTTTAACGCACAGATTTTGTTTCAGTAGGTGGTGCAGAGGTATGAGGGGGTGTCTGTATATAAGCCACTTCAATTAACGATGTGGATGAACAATGCTAGTGTTGCTTGATGGGGGCGTTTGAGTTGGGTTATGATTTTTTTTAATATTGCTGTGAGTACCCTAGCTTTTTTGTCTGTTTTTTGCGGTCAAGTTGCGTTGGCTCAATCTCATTCAACTGTTGAATTAACCAACTCTACCTCTCGTAAGTCACAGAATCTTTCAGGGGAATGGCGTTACTCGGTTGATCCTTATCGTGTGGGGCAGTTGGGGTTTCACGGTGGGGCGCCTTCTGCAAATGCACTTCGATTTGCAGATACTAATATTGATGCGGCATTGGCGGCAAACCCTAAGACATTTTTTGAGCAAGATATGGAACATGCGCCGCAAATTAAGCTGCCTGGCGCGTGGAATGCTACGCAAACTGAATTGCGCTATTACGAAGGGCTGATGTGGTATCGTCGCCACTTTGACAATATTGCCACACAAAATGAACGCGCTTTTTTGCATTTTGATGGAGCTAATTACAAAGTTTCAGCCTATGTGAATGGCGCATTGGTGGGCAGCCATGAGGGCGGGTTTACCGCTTTTAGCTTTGAAATTACTGAGCAGTTGCGTGCTGGTAATAATCAAATTACGCTTGGCGTAGATTGTGCACATAATGCGCAATCTGTGCCGCCACAAGTCACTGATTGGGATTTATATTGTGGCGTCACACGGCCAATCAACGTGATTTATACTGCACAAACCTTTATCAATAGCGCGCGTATTCGATTACTTGATAATGGTAATCTGGGTGGCTCAGTGCAATTAAATGGTGCGCAAAAGTCTAACCAAAATATAGAAGTCTCAATCCCTGAGTTAAATAAAAAAATCCGTACAGTTACCAATGCTGATGGGTACGCAAACTTTGAATTTCCCCGCCCACGCGGCCTTGTGAAATGGTCTCCTGAACACCCGAAACTTTATCAAGTTGAATTTGTAACCAATACTGACAGCCTTAAAGATAAGGTGGGGTTTCGCACTATTACCACCCGTGGAACGCAATTGTTATTGAACGACAAGCCTATTTATCTTCGTGGTATCTCAATGCATGAAGAAGAATTGGGCACAAACCCAAGCCGCAATATGACAAGTGCTGCTGCGCGTGAGTTATTCAAACATATTAAAAACGGCCTAAATGGCAATTTTGTGCGCTTGTCACATTACACCCATAGCGAAACTACGTTGCGCCTTGCCGATGAAATGGGGCTTTTGGTTTGGGGTGAAATACCTGTTTACTGGACGGTTGATTTTAACTCACCACACAGCTTGGAAATCGCCCAACAAACCCAGCAAGAAGCCATTGCCCGTGATTTTAACCGCGCAAGTATTATTATCTGGAGCGTGGGAAACGAAACCCCGATATCCGAATCTCGTAATATATTTATGCTTAAGTTGGTAGCGCAAACACGCAGTTTAGACCCAAGCCGCCTTGTAAGTGCAGCAATTATGGCAAGCCGTAAATATGAAAATGGCAAAGCCACAATAACGGTTGATGACCCACTCATAGCGGATCTGGATTTATTGGCGGTAAATACATATAACGGTTGGTATTCAGAGGACGAATTAAGCGCCTTGCCGCAAATAGAATGGGTGTCGCGCGCCGATAAACCTATGATATTTTCAGAGTTTGGTGCAGATGCAAAATATGGCGTTCATGGCGATGCGAAAAATGCAAAATTTAGTGAAGAATATCAAGCATTGTATTACCAAAAAACCCTTGAAATGGCAGATAGAATACCGTTTTTGGTCGGATTGTCGCCATGGATTCTTAAAGACTTCCGCTCACCGCGCCGTCAACACCCCATTTATCAAGAAGGGTGGAATAGAAAAGGGCTTTTAAGCGAAATTGGACAGAAGAAACAAGCTTATAACGTGTTGGCGAAATTTTATAAAGTGCGCGAATCTAAACCTCAAGATTAGCAGGTGAGCGCAATGTTACTTATAAAGCCTATCTGAAAAATGAATGCCCATCCGAATATACGGTTACGTACATTTCACGTTAACGATGCTGATGAGATCTATCAGCTTTTAGCTGATGGACGCGTTTCCCATACCACTGCGACCATCCCTTTTCCGTATAACCTGCATCAAGCGCAGGCTTGGCTTCACACCTTATTAGAGCAGCAATCTGCGACATGTAAACGCCGAGTATTAGCTATAGAATGCCTTGATGATAAGACGCTTATCGGGGTTGTTTCAGTGCAAGATATCGCGCACAGGGTTGGTAATGTTGCTTATTGGGTAGGTGCTTCACATTGGGGAAAGGGTGTTGCTACAGAAGTATTACGGTTGGCCGTTACCCAAGAATGGCTGTCGGAATTTGATGTTTTTATTGGCAAGCATCTTACAAGCAATCCAGCTTCTGGTATTGTGCTCAAGAGAAACGCTTTTGTTTTGGTCGGCACTGAAATGCTGGATTGGCGAGATGTTGGTTTGCAGGAGTTGCAGGTGTATGAGTTAAAAAATGCAACATAATTATCTAAATATCTTATATAAATCTCATGCTATAAAACTCATGGCATTTGCTCAGAAACTTTAGGTATAATTGGTAATGATTCCAATTTTGTTGGGCATACAAACACTTTAGCTGTCCGAGATGATAATAAAAGATAATACTGACATGCTTCCACAAGTTGAACGTAGCGACTTTGTTAACGATTTTCGTTGGGGTTGTGCGACGTCTGCTTATCAGATAGAAGGTTCCACTAATGTAGATGGTCGTGGCACAACAATTTGGGACAAATTTTGCGAGCAGGCAGGCACAATTCGTGATGGTTCCAGTGGTGCTATAGCCTGTGACCATTATAATCGCTGGCCGCAAGATTTAGATTTAGCGCGTGAGCTTGGCCTCAATTCATACCGTTTCTCAATTGCCTGGTCTAGGATATTTCCTGATGGGCGTGGCATGGCGAATAACAAGGGCTTGGATTTTTATTCACGGCTTGTTGATGGTTTGCTCGAGCGCGGAATCGAGCCTTGGCCTACGCTTTATCACTGGGATTTACCGCAAGCATTACAAGAGCAAGGCGGCTGGAAAAATCGCGATACAGCAACGGCATTTGCTGATTTTGCACATACCGTGAGCCATCATCTAGGCGATAGAGTGCAACATTGGATTACGCATAACGAGCCTTGGTGTACGGCATTTCTCGGGCATTATGAGGGGATTCATGCCCCTGGCGAAAAGAATATCGGCGCAGCACTGCAAGTGTGCCACCATGTTTTGCTTTCTCACGGCATGGCAATTTCAGCTATTCGGAGCAACGTAGCTAACGCCAAAGTTGGTATTGCGCTAAGTCTACATCCGTTAAAATCGGCATCAAATCAGCAAGCAGATATAGACGCAACCATCAGGCATGATGGGCTGCGAAACCGTTGGTTTTTAGATCCACTTTATGGGCACGGGTATCCTCAAGATATATTGCCGCTCTTTGGTAAAAATACGCCTATCGTTAAAACGGGCGATATGGCAATTATCGCAACTGCAACAGATTTTCTTGGGGTTAATTACTACTTTCCTGAAACTATTGCAAATGCCTCAAATGAAGGGTCTTTATCAACAAAGGTGGTTGAAGCTGAACACGTAGAACGAACCGACTTTGGTTGGGAAGTCTCACCAGAAGGTATGACGGACTTGTTGACTCGAATCACAAAAGACTACAATCCCCCAGAAATTTATATTACAGAAAACGGCTCAACTTACGATGATGTCGTTACTAAAGATGGCCAAATAGCTGACCAAAAACGCAGAAGCTACTTAGTACGTCACTTGGCCGAACTAAAAGTAGCAATGGCTAGCGGTGTGCCGCTTAAGGGCTATTTTGCTTGGAGTTTGCTAGATAATTTTGAGTGGGCTGAAGGCTACACCCGCCGCTTCGGGCTGATTCATGTTGATTATGCTACGCAGCAACGTAGATTGAAGCTTAGCGGTGAATGGTACCGAGACTTTTTATGCCCACTACAGTTTTGTGGAGACAACTACGAGGCTGAGCGGCTTCTCAGTCTAATTAACGGTATGGATAATTCAGGCTTAACTCTCATCTAAGTGGGTTTGTTAGCGGGCATAAGCCCCAAACCATTTAGATAAGCCAACGTCAGAAGCCTGCAAAGCCGTTTAGACCAGTTCGACTCTGGTTCGCGCCTCCATAGATTTTGTAATATACATGTCTTGCAATATTTTGTTGCACCACCACTCTAAAATATCATTTGCATGCTCGAATTGACTTGTTGGCTCTAGTGAATTCAGCGCTACCATTAGGCGCACTTTTTCATTACAATCGGATGTATTAAATTGCGAGATTAACGATTGCTAATCTTGTATGACACTTAATTTATTAAATGACCATGCCCCCAACCCCCATTCGCCTAGTTGCTGACATCGGCGGCACAAACGCCCGCTTTGCTTTACTAGATCAAGCTGGCATGCCCACACAAATTCATGTGCTGACATGCATTGATTATCCTGACATAGGCGCTGCCATCTATGCTTACATGACTATGGTAGGTGAACAACCAACAGCAGCCGTGATTGCAATCGCAACGCCTGTTACTGGCGACCGTATCGCCATGACTAATCATCACTGGTCATTCTCAGTGCAAGCGCTTAAAGATGAGCTTGGTTTTACTAGTTTGGTATTTATTAACGACTTTGCAGCATTAGCTTTATCTTTACCTGCATTAACTTCAAAAGATTTGGTGCAGATTGGTGGCGGCTATGCCGTACCCAATGAACCCATTGGTGTTATTGGCCCAGGCACGGGTTTAGGCGTGGCCAGCTTAGTTAAATCAGGCAGTTTTTGGCAAGCACTGGCAGGCGAGGGCGGTCATGTCACTTTAGCTGCCGCCAATGATGTTGAGGCGGAAATTATCGCAGCATTGCGCCATCGAATCGGCCACGTATCGGCTGAGTGCATATTATCTGGCCCAGGGCTTGTGTTGCTGCGCGAAACTATAGGCTTATTACGCAATGAAGTAGTAGAACCCATTACACCTAAAGAAATTGCCCAGCGTACGCTTGCAGGCAGTGATGCCTTATGCCATGAAGCTGTAACCGTTTTTTGCGCCATGTTGGGCACGGTAGCAGGCAACCTTGCACTTACGCTTGGTGCCCGTGGTGGCATTTATTTGGGTGGAGGCATATTGCCGCAACTAGGCACATTTTTCGCCCAATCGCCATTTCGTACTAGATTTGAAGAAAAAGGCCGCTTTGCCAGTTACCTTGCAGCTATTCCATGTTATGTCATCCATGCTGAAACCCCAGCGCTGATTGGTGCAAGCCGTTATTTTGAATGTTGTGAAGGTGTTTAGCTTGACGTTAATCACACTGTTAGTAGTAATGCTAGATTTTCTGAAAGGCATGTTGATGGTTAATCAGTTTAATCAAGTTGAAGATTGGAGTGCGATATGACCACACAACTCAAAGGGATGATATTGGCTGCAGGGCAGGGTACACGGGTGCGTCCGCTGACTAAAGATTTACCAAAGCCTATGATTCCGATTCTGGGTAAGCCTGTGATGGAGTATTTAATTGAGCATCTCGCGCGTCATGGCGTGCGAGAAATTATGGTCAATGTAGCGCATTTAAACAGAAAAATAGAACAGTATTTTAGCAATGGCCAGCGTTGGGGTGTGGAAATTGGTTATTCATATGAAGGTGGGTATGATCAGGGAGAGCTTATCCCAAAGCCACTAGGTTCAGCAGGCGGAATGCGGCGCATTCAAGATTTTGGTGGATTCTTTGATCAAACTACCATTGTGATATGTGGCGATGCACTCATTGACCTTGATATTAGCGCGGCCTTATTAGAGCACAAGCAGAAAAAAGCTATGGTGAGCGTGGTGGCGATGCAAGTGCCCGCTGCTGAGGTGAGTAATTACGGTATTGTGGAAACAGATGAAACTGGCCGCGTGATTTCGTTTCAAGAAAAACCAACGCCAGCTGAAGCACGTTCTAGCCTTGCCAGCACGGGTATTTACTTTTTTGAGCCTGAAGCCATTGAGCTAATTCCTAGAGGTGAAAATTTTGACATCGGCAGTCAGTTATTCCCTTTACTTGTAGAAAAAGGCTTACCTTTTTACGCACAAAAACGCAGTTACAACTGGATAGATATTGGCCGTATCTCAGATTATTGGGAAGTGCTGCAACGTGTTTTACGCGGCGAAATTAGCTATATGAAAATGCCTGGTAAAGAGGTGAAGCCTAGTATTTGGGTGGGTTTAAATACTAAAATAGACTGGGATAACGTAAAGATTGAAGGCCCCGTGTATATAGATTCTGGTACGCAAATAGATGCTGGCGCGCAAATTATCGGCCCCTGCTGGATCTCGCACGGCTCGCATATTCACAAAAATGCGCAAGTGATTCGCTCAATATTGTTTGAATACACGCGCATTAGCGAAGGCATGGTGTTTTCTGAAATGATAGTTTCGCCCAATTACTGCGTTAATCGTAGCGGTGAAACTTATTACATTGGTGACGACCGTTGTGACTTGCGCTGGGGCGATTCTAGGTTTTAAAGTGAATGCTTAGTCTAAATTATGCTGTCAGTAAATTAATGACACCTTCTAAGCCTACGTAATTGAGTGCATACATCGCTTGCGCTTGTACCACAGGTTTAGCGCGATAAGCCACACCAACTGTGGCGGCAGATAACATTTTTAGGTCGTTAGCACCATCGCCAATGGCAATGGTTTGGCTGGTAGTTAAGCCTAAATGATTGCGTAACTTAATTAACTCTTGTGCCTTACGCTCTGCATCTACAATGTCGCCCAAAATATTGCCAGTGAGCTTACCACCAATAATTTCCAAGTTGTTGGCTACTGCATAATCTAATCCTAACATCTCTTTTACATGGCTGGCGAACAAGGTAAAGCCGCCAGAAACCACCATGGTTTTAATATTATTTGCGCGACAAGCTGCAATCCATTCGTGAGCACCAGGATTGGCTTGTAAACGCTCATCTATTACGCGTTGCAGTGCAGTTTCGGGTAAGGCTTTTAATAGCGCCACACGTTTTTTTAAACTGGTGGCGAAGTCAATTTCACCGCGCATGGCGCTTTCGGTAATTTCAGAAACTTGCGGTTTGATATTCATCATATCGGCAATTTCATCAATACACTCAATGTTGATGAGTGTTGAATCCATATCCATTACTGCCAAGCCAAAATTGCTTAAACGCTGCGCGTCTGGCACTAAGGCACAATCAATTTTTTGTTCAGCACAAAACGTTTTCACGGTTTCAATATCAGTTATATTAGTCGGCAAATAATAGGCGTGTTCAGCAATTTGCATAAACTGCGTATTGCCACCAATTAAACGGTGAATATGAGTGAGATGTGCCACAGTAACTGCGCGGCTTTGAACAACTAAACGCATGTGAAACCTATTTGAATAAAAATGTCATTATAGCAGGTGCTTAATGCTTCTTTTACTAGCATCAACCGCACTTTTGCGCGAAAATACCAGCTTAAATATAAAACCTCTTTTTTCAAATCAATCATCAATGAATCTACACGAATATCAAGCCAAAACCTTGCTGCAAAAGTACGGCATTCCTGTGCCGCGTGGGCAAGTAATATCAGTTGCTAAACAAACGCCAACCGTGACTTCTGAAATTAACAGTGGTGCTTGGGTGGTGAAAGCCCAAGTGCATGCTGGCGGTCGCGGCAAAGCGGGCGGCGTGAAGGTGGTTAAATCTACCGAAGAAGCGCAAAACGTGGCGAGTGCGCTGCTTGGTAAAACCTTAGTCACTTACCAAAATGCGCCAGATGGCCAGCCTGTGAACCAAGTGTTAATTGAAGAAACCTTGCCAATTGCGCGTGAGCTTTATTTATCTATGTTGGTAGATAGAACCTTAGAGCGCGTGGTGGTGGTGGCATCTAGTGCAGGCGGCATGGATATTGAAGAGATTGCGCTCAATAACCCTGAGAAAATTCTGCAAGAAGTATGCGACCCATTAAATGGCTTGGTAGATTTTCAAGCACGAAACTTGGCGTTTAAGTTGGATTTAAGTGGCGAGCAAATTGGCGCATTTACTAAGATTTTAAAAGGCTTGTATCGTTTATTTAAAGAAAACGATTTGGCACTGTTAGAAATTAACCCGTTAGTCGTGACCACGGATGGTAAATTATTCGCGCTAGATTGCAAAATGAGCATTGACGATAACTCACTTTACCGCCAAAAAGCGTTAGCTGAGCAACGCGATTGGAGTCAAGAAGATGTTAAAGAAGCTACGGCACACCATGCAGGTATCAATTACATAGCACTTAATGGCAATATTGGCTGCATGGTCAATGGCGCTGGCCTTGCCATGGCCACCATGGATTTAATTAAATTGCACGGCGGCGCACCCGCTAACTTTTTAGATGTGGGCGGTGGTGCAACGGCTGAAACTGTGACCAAAGCCTTTAAAATTATTCTTGAAGACCAAAATGTGAAAGCGATTTTGGTGAATATTTTTGGCGGCATTATGCGCTGCGACATCATTGCAGAAGGCATTATCACTGCAGTGAAAGAAGTTGGTATGCAAATACCCGTTATTGTGCGTTTAGAAGGTACTAATGTGGATTTAGGTAAAGAAATGTTGAAATCTAGCGGGCTGAATATTATTTCTGCTGAAGGCTTAACGGATGCGGCCGTGCAAGCGGTTAAGGCGGTGGCTTAGCATGAGTATCTTAGTTAATAAAAACACCAAAGTACTTTGCCAAGGGTTTACGGGCAGACAAGGCACGTTTCACTCTGAGCAAGCGTTGGCATACGGCACAAAAATGGTGGGTGGAGTGACGCCAGGCAAAGGCGACCAATTACATTTAGGCTTACCCGTATTCAACACCATGCGCGATGCTGTGCGTAGCACTGGAGCGAATGCCAGCGTTATTTATGTACCACCAGCCTTTGCGGCAGATTCTATTTTAGAAGCTTGTGATGCGGGTATAGACCTTATTATTTGCATTACAGAAGGCATACCAGTGTTAGATATGCTCAATGTAAAAGCTGCGTTAAAAGCCAATGGTGCTAAGTTAATCGGCCCAAATTGCCCAGGCGTAATTACGCCAGACGAATGCAAAATCGGCATTATGCCAGGCAGTATCCACCTGCGTGGAAAAATTGGTATTGTGTCGCGCTCTGGCACGCTTACTTATGAAGCTGTGCATCAAACCACTGCTTTAAAATTGGGCCAAAGTACTTGTGTAGGCATCGGCGGCGACCCAATTAAAGGTTTAAACTTTATTGAGTGCTTGCAAATGTTTGAAGCGGATGCTGAAACTGAAGCCATTATTATGGTCGGCGAAATCGGTGGTTCAGATGAAGAAGCTGCTGCTGAATTTATTAAAAGCCATGTTACCAAGCCCGTAGCAGCCTACATTGCAGGACAAACCGCGCCAGCAGGAAAACGCATGGGGCATGCTGGGGCGATTATTTCTGGCGGTAGCGGTAAAGCTTCAGACAAAATTCGCGCACTAGAATTAGCGGGTGCGGTGGTTGCAAGCTCGCCTGCAGGCTTGGGTGAAGCGGTGCTTGCTGCGATACTGGCTAAAAAGTAAGTGGCACATATCTAAGGCGCAAAAAAATTATTATGACTATACTTTTCAAACGCTTTTTTGCGGCGCTATTATTCGCATCACTCACACTTTCTGCATTGGCTGCTGAAGATGTGTCATATCTGCTGGTTGCCGCCTCAAAAGGTGATGTGGCTACAGTGAACGCCATGCTCGCCAGCGGTGCAAGTGCAAATGCAAAAGATGCTAGTGGTACAACTGCATTGATGTATGCTGCGCGAAAAGATAAATTTGAGGTGGCAACAGCATTGCTTAGCAAAGGCGCTGAAATTAACGCAAAAGATGCTGGAGGCTGGACAGCCTTAATGTATGCCACTAAGAAAAATAATTTGGCCACTATTCGCGTACTGTTAGATAAAGGTGCGAATTCCAAAATTCGCGATGCTGCAGGTTGGAGCGCGCTAGGTCTAGCTTCGGTGGCAGGCTATGCGCAAGCGGTAGATTTGTTCATGAAGCATGGTGTTGATGTGAACTCAAAAAGTGATAGTGGTAAAACCGTATTGATGTATGCCGCAAAAAGTGGCGACATTTCGACCATTACCACACTGTTAGATAACAAAGCTGATGTACAAGTACAAGATAATTTAGGCGCAACAGCTTTGATGATTGCAGCGCGCGCAGGCAATGCCCCAGCAGTTGAGTTGCTAGCAAAACGTGGCGCGAGTGTGAATCAGCGAGATAATGCAGAATGGACTGCGCTCACTTGGGCGGTAAAAAAATCAAAATATGATGCCGCAAAAGCATTGTTGGCTGCGGGCGCAGATGTTAATCATTTAGATGACGAAGGCACGCCATTACTACATATAGCAGTAAGCAATGGCAAGTCTGATATGGTTAAATTATTGTTAGATAACCACGCTAATGTTAAAGCTAAAGACAAATATGGCTTAACCGCCTTGGTGTACGCACTTAAAGGCCAGCACACAGAAATCGTGCAGATGATTAAAGCTGCTGGCGGCTCATATTGATGCATGTTTTGGTGGTAGCTAACACATGAAAATTGCCATTGCGCAAATGAATTGCATGGTCGGCGACATTGCTGGCAATGTTGAAAGCATCATCGCAAATGCGAACCAAGCGCGCGCGCAAGGCGCAACCTTGCTAGTGACACCAGAGCTGTCGTTATGCGGTTATCCGCCAGAAGATTTACTATTACGCGATGATTTTTTGCAGGCTTGCGATAAAGCGCTCGTTCAATTAAGTGCGGCGCTCACGGATATTACGGTGATTGTTGGGCATCCGCATCAAGTGGATGATGTTTGTTACAATGCGGCTTCAGTGCTGCAAGACGGCAAAATTTTGGCTACTTATCATAAACACGCTTTGCCAAATTACAGTGTGTTTGATGAAAAACGCTACTTTGCAGCTGGCAGTGAGCCGCTAATTTTTGAGCATCAAAATATTAAAATCGGTGTGCTAATTTGTGCAGATGTATGGGAACCAGCCCCAGCATTATTGGCGAAACAAGCAGGCGCTGAGCTGTTGATTTCTATCAACGCGTCGCCTTTTCACTTAGAAAAACACAACACGCGCTTAGATAGATTACGTGACCGCACAGCTGAAACCAAGCTGCCGATTCTCTACGCCAATATGGTTGGTGGGCAAGATGAACTCGTGTTTGATGGCGGCTCATTTGTGTTGAATAGTACAGGCAACTTAACGCATCATTTACCTGCGTTTGAAGCTACCCTTGCAGTGCTTGATTTTAATGGCTCACAGCCCATTTCTGCTGTAATTACGCCACATTTAAGTGTAGAAGCCTCAGTCTATAATGCCCTAAAACTCGGCCTGCACGATTACGTGCGTAAAAATGGCTTTCCTGGCGTGGTGCTGGGCTTGTCTGGTGGTGTGGATTCTGCTTTAACCATGGCAATTGCGGTGGATGCCCTTGGGGCACAAAATGTGCATGCGGTGATGATGCCTTCAGAATTTACGGCTGATATTAGCGTGAATGACGCGCGTGAAATGGCCAATATTCTCGGCGTAAAATATAGTGAAATTGCCATCAAACCCATGTATGAAGCCTACACTGCCGCGCTAGCGCCGCAATTTGGCAGCTTGCCCTTTGATGCGACGGAAGAAAACCTGCAAGCGCGCATACGCGGTATGTTACTCATGGCGCTATCCAATAAATTTGGTAGCATTGTTGTGACCACAGGCAATAAAAGTGAAATGGCCGTGGGTTATTGCACACTGTATGGCGATATGGCGGGTGGCTTTGCGCTACTTAAAGATGTGCCAAAAACTTTGGTGTACAAACTTTGCAATTACCGTAACGGTTTATCACATGCGATTCCGCAGCGCATTATTACGCGTCCGCCATCAGCCGAGTTGCGCGAAAATCAGCTCGACCAAGACAGCTTGCCGCCTTATGACATTTTAGACGGCATTATTGAAGCCTATGTAGAAGACGATTTAAGCCACGTGGATATTATCAATATGGGCTACCAGAGCGCAGATGTGAACCGCGTGATTAAACTCATAGACCGCAACGAATACAAACGCCGTCAATCGCCAGTAGGCGTGCGCATTACAGACCGCGGCTTTGGCAAAGATAGGCGCTACCCTATTACCGTCAAGCTAGATTTTGACAAGCAGTTCACGTAATATTCACAAATCGTATCAAAACTCTACCGTCATCTAACCGTATATTTTAAGGAATTTTTAGCATGAAAAAAATTGAAGCAGTGATTAAACCATTCAAGTTAGATGAAGTGCGTGAAGAGTTATCGAGCATAGGCGTAAACGGCTTAACGGTAACCGAAGTAAAAGGCTTTGGCCGTCAAAAAGGCCATACAGAGCTATACCGCGGCGCAGAATACGTAGTGGATTTTTTACCTAAAATTAAACTAGAACTAGTAGTTGCCGATGAAATGGTAGAAGCTGCAGTAGATGCTATTATCAAAGCCGCCCACACAGGTAAAATTGGCGATGGCAAGATTTTTGTGAGCGCTGTAGAGCAAGTGATTCGTATTAGAACGGGCGAAACAGGCGAATCAGCGGTTTAATATTTGGGTAGGGAGCGCAATAAATTGCGCTCCTACATAAGTCATGCCAACCGTCCTAAAAACCATCTTTCTACTCACCATTTCAAATGTATTCATGTCGTTTGCATGGTACGCACACCTTAAAAATCTAAACAACAAACCTTGGATAATCGCAGCGCTAGTGAGCTGGGGCATTGCGCTAATGGAATACTTATTTCAAGTACCCGCCAACCGCTTAGGTTTCACCGTGATGTCACTCGGCCAACTTAAAATTCTGCAAGAAGTCATTACCCTGAGTGTGTTTGTGCCGTTTGCGGTGCTATATATGCACCAACCACTTAAGTTAGATTTTTTATGGGCGGGGCTGTGTTTAATGGGTGCGGTTTACTTTATGTTTAGGTCTTAAAAACCTACGAGAGATTTTAATGCCTCTGCAAGCCAGTATTTACAAGGCTTTCAGCGGAGGTCAAAAGAGATGGGTGAAGTTTCAGTTGAAAGCTTAGTATCCCAGCGCTCGCGCACCTTGATAAAACACAAAACTCACCACCCACGCTAACCCTAGTGACCAGCCGATGGATAACCACATAAATGCGCTGCTTTTTGATTCACTTTTAAGTGTGGCAATGGTAGATAAGCACGGCGTGTAAATCAGCGTAAATAGCATAAAGCTCATGGCTTGCACCCAGTCTATTTGGGTGGCCATGTGTGCACCCAAGGCGTCGCCTTGTAGGCCGTAAATCACGGCGAGCGAGCCAATGACGATTTCTTTTGCCACAAAACCAAAAATCAGTGCGATGGCTAGTTGGCTGTTAATGCCGATGGGGTCTAATATTGGTGCGAATAGTGCGCCGATTTGGCCTGCATACGTGCCTATACTGGCTGGTGGTACATTGCTCGGGTAGTTGGTTAAGACCCAAACCATCACTACGCCGATGATAATGAATTTAGTCGCGCGTTGTAAAAAATGTTTTACTTCATGCCAGCCGCGCAACATGATTTGACGTGCTGTAGGAAAGCGATACGGCGGTAATTCTAGTAAAAACGGTTCAGCGTTTTTATATTGCCCTTGAAACAACATGGCGGTTAAAAACATGGTGGCAAAGCTCATCACATAAAGCGCAAATAATACAAATGGCGCATGTTTTGCAGTAAATAATGCGGTGATGATAAAGATAAATACTTGTAGCCGCGCCGAGCATAACGAGAGCGGAATCACTAACATCGTAAGCAAACGCATGGGGCGCGAGCGCATAATGCGCGTGCCCATCAGTGCGGGTACGTTGCAGCCAAAGCCCATGAGCATCATCACAAAACCGCGGCCATCTAAGCCCATTTTTGCCATCAGCGCATCCATTAGAAATGCCGCGCGTGATAAATAGCCGCTGTCTTCTACCATGCTCATTACTAAGAAAAATAGCACGATAATCGGCACGAATGCCGCTACTGTGGCTACGCCATTATAAATGCCATCTAGCATTAGCCCGCTAAACCAAGCAGGGCTTGAGGCTAGTAGCGGCGTTAATATATCAGCGCGCAACAGATTTAATGCCCATGCCAAGCCATCTTGCAAGGGTTTGCCAACCGTAAAAATAAATTGGAATAGCACAAACATCGCCGCAAAAAATATCGGTAAGCCAAACCATTTGTGCAGCAAAACGCGGTCAATTTTATCGGTGGTGTTGTCCGAAAGCGTAGCTGGAATCTGCACATGACGTTGAATCAAGGCTTCCATTTCACGCTCAATTTGATTGTCTTCTTGCAATAGCTGGCTAATTACTTGTGGATTAGTGGTAGACAAGTTTTGATTGATAATTTGCGTTGCCGCTTGTAATGCTTTGGGCAAACCATCGCCATATTTTGCGCTAATTTGCACCACGGGCATATTCAGCGCGGCTGTGAGGCTATCGGTATCTATCGTAATGCCAGTTTGCTTGGCTTCATCTGCCATGTTTAAGGCTAACACTGAAGGCAACCCTAGTTTTTTAATTTGTAAAACCAATGAAAGTTGGCGATCGATTTGTGAGCTATTAAGCAAAATAATTACTAAATCTACCGCGTTATTGGCTAAAAAATGCCTAACAACTTGCTCATCTTCAGAAAAGCCGTGTAAGTCATAAATACCAGGTAAATCAATGAGTTCTGCAATATGGCCGCCCATTAAAATTTTAGCGCTCATTAAATCAACCGTAATGCCAGGCCAATTACCCACGCGCGCAGATGCACCACTAATACGGTTGAACAGGGTAGATTTCCCTGTGTTGGGCATGCCAAGGAGTGCAATGCGTTTCATGTTGAGGTTATTTTAATTGGTGGTAATCTGAATGCGTTTCGCTTCTGCTTCGCGCAGTATTACGTCTGTTGTGCCTAGGCGTATTTGTAGTGGGCCGTTAAAATTTGCGCGGCGAATAATGCTTAGTGGCTTGCCCACGCGAAAACCTAGCGCAGTTAAGCGGTGAAACAGCGATTCTTCAGCTTCTATGGCAGCAATGATGGCCTGCTGCCCAATATTTAATTGCGATAATAATTGCATGACTTAATTGTATTACATGTTGCAAATGAGAACAATTCTTATTTTGATATTATTTTGTAGCGAAAATAGAAAAGGGCTCGAATTTCGAGCCCTTTTCTATTACACAGCAATATTGCAAAAGTTATTTAGCGATATCAACTTTAGCTTTGTTACGTAAATCAGCCATCATTTTTTCTAAGTCACGTTGCTGCAGATTTTTTTGTAAACCTTCTTTTACTTTATCGTAAGCCAGTGGCTGCGCAGCGCGCGTATCGACTAATTTAATGACATGCCAACCAAATTGCGTTTGTGCTGCTGTTTGTGAAACAGCGCCTTTTTGTAAGCCAGCAACGGCGTCGCTAAAGGGCTTAACCATGGTTGCTGGTGAGAACCAACCTAAATCGCCGCCTTTCTCTTTAGAGCCTGGATCCATTGATTTTGATTTTGCGAGTTTTGCAAAATCGCCACCTTTAGCAAGTTGGGCAATAATTTCTTTTGCTTCAGCTTCAGTTTTTACCAAAATATGTCGCGCGCTGTATTCTTTGTCGCCATATGCTTTTTTATATTCTTCATAAGCGGCTTTTGTTTCAGCATCAGAAACTGGATTTTTCTTTACAAAATCTTGCAAAAAAGCTGAAGTTAATAGCTCGCGACGTGAAAGTTCTTCACGCGCAACGTAGTCTGGCTGTTTATCTAGCCCAAGTTTTTGTGCTTCTTGGTACACAATTTCTGAATCCACCAATTTGTTGGTGATTGCACCTTTTACTTGGTCATCAATTTTTTGGCCGCGCGCAGCTGCATCTTTGGCAATGTAGTCATAAACAGATTGTTTAATTGGTTTGCCATTAACGGTTGCAACGCTATCAGCAGCATATGCCGCAGGAGCTAGTGACAATATAGCTAAAGCGATTAAAGTTTGGGTGAATTTCATGCAAATTTCCTCACGGTTAAAATAGGGTTATTTAAAAATTAGAATGATTTAAAGTTCTTCAGGTGCAAGTGCAATAATGCTCAATGCATGAATTTTAGATGGAATAAGGTCGGCAAGCATTTGATAAATAAGACGATGTCGCATTATCTGCGATTTTTCATAAAAATGCGAGCTTGTTATGTGAAGCTTAAAATGCCCGCCGCCAGTATTGCCCACATGGCCTGCATGCATTGCACTTTCGTCAATCAGGTTTAAATTTGAAGGCTCAAAACATTGCAAACGTTGGGTAATTTCTGCTGATAAATTCATTGTAGCTTAGGGTAATGATTTGCGAAAAGGTTTCACAGTAACGTTCAAATATGTATTTGAGATGACGAAAGGGTCGTTATTCGCCCATGTTGTTGCCTCTGTTAGGCTAGCAAATTCCGCCACAATCAGGCTACCAGTAAAGCCTGCTGGGCCAGGGTCTGTGCTATCAATGGCTGGGAACGGCCCAGCAAGCAATAAGCGCCCAGCATCCTGTAGCACTTGCAGGCGCGCGAGATGGGCTGACCGATTGGCTAGACGTTTTTCTAAGCTATTCGGCACATCTTCCGCCATGATTGCGTACCACATTATTTGGCGTCTCCGTTGGTGTCATCTTTTGGTAAGTACTTACTCAGCATAAAAGTTTGCGCAATGATAAATGCAAACATAATGCCCGTTGTGCCAAAAAGTTTAAAGTTCACCCAAGTATCTTGCGTGTAGTTAAACGCAACATATAGGTTTAAAAAACCAAGCGCTAAAAATAATGCAGCCCAAGCTAGGTTTAATTTTGTCCAAACATTATCTGGCAAGCTGAGTTGTGCTTCCATCATATTGCGAATGAGATTTTTTTTGAAAATGAATTGTGCCCCAATTAAACTAGCAGAAAATAGCCAGTATAAAATGGTGGGTTTCCATTGAATAAAGGTTGGATCTTTTAACAATAAGGTTGCGCCGCCAAATACGGTGATGATTATGCCGCTAATCATCAGCATTTTTTCTACTTTGCCATGGCGGATTTTGCTGTAAATAATTTGCGCAATGGTTGCCACTATCGCCACGGCGGTTGCAGCGTAAATGCCAAAAAATTTGAAAGCAACAAAAAACAAAATAACTGGAAATAAATCAAACAAAAACTTCATATAAGCTCTCAAAAATCAATCAAACTACTAATTAAATATGCCGCTTTAGGCTAAGGCGTTATTTTGCTATGATTGGTCTTGTGCCACAAGGTTTAATTTTCAAGACAATATTCATTTTTTAGTGTGTTTACTGCGCCTTATCGCTAATTTTCAAAGTTTATTATTTTTCTAGTCTTATTATAAAGTGTTGAGTTCATGCCTTTTAAAATTGATTTACACGCGCATTCTAATATCTCAGATGGCTTATTTACGCCAGCTGAGCTAGTTGCGCATGCGGCAAGTCAAGGTATCAATATTCTAGCGCTTACCGACCATGACGATGTAAGTGGCTTAGCCGCGGCGCGTGAGGCGGCGGCTGAACACAATATGCAGTTGATTAACGGCGTTGAAATCTCAGTCACGTGGAAAAAGCGCACCTTGCATATTGTGGGCCTAAAAATAGACCCAGAAAATTTAACCTTAAAAAATGCGTTAGATTCAGTGCGTGTCGGACGAGATTTACGCGCTCAAGAAATGGGCGAAGGCTTAGCAAAGGCGGGCATTTTAGATGCATATAATGGCGTAAAATTACTGGCGAATCAAAGCATTATCACACGTATGCATTTTGCGCGATTTTTAGTTGAAAATAATCATGCCAAAGATGCAAAATCGGTATTTAAAAAGTATTTAGTCAAAGGTAAACCTGGCTTTGTTGACCATCAATGGATGAACCTAGAACAGGCGGTGAGCCTCATTACGGCTAGCGGCGGCACTGCGGTTATTGCGCACCCAGGCCGCTATGATTTAGGTAGCGTGAATATGCTAGAGCTGATGCATGAATTTAGAAGTTATGGTGGCACGGCAATTGAGGTGGTTACAGGTAGCCATACACCGCCGCAATATCAACAGTTTGCTAAAATTGCACATCAATTTGGTTTGATGTCATCGCAAGGTTCAGATTATCACGGCAAAGGCATTAGCTTTATGGAAATGGGACGCTTGCCTGCGCTACCAAGCAACTGCGTGCCTGTGTGGCAAGATTGGCCTGAAGTTGGTATGTTTGCGCATTAAGTATGTCACAACTTTTTAACATTCATTTAGATAACCCGCAGCCACGGCTAATTACGCATACGGCAGAAATTCTGCGCGATGGCGGTGTGATTGCTTACCCTACAGATTCAGGCTATGCGCTGGGCTGCATGCTTGGCAATGGTGATGCGCAAACGCGCATACGGCAAATTCGCGGTGTGGATGACAAGCATTTATTTACGCTCATTTGCCGCAATTTAAGCGAGCTGGGTAATTATGCTATTGTGAGCAACAGCCAGTTTCGCCTGCTTAAAGCCAATACGCCTGGCGCTTATACGTTTATTTTGAATGCCACGCGTGAAGTACCAAAAAAACTACAACACCCAAAACGTAACGCCGTAGGCATACGCGTACCACAACATGCTGTGGTGCAAGCCATATTAGAAGCCATTGACGCGCCATTATTGAGTATGACCTTGCACATTGCAGGCGATGAAGAAGTGCTAAGCGAAGCGTGGGAAATCCGCGATAGGCTAGAACATGTGGTAGATTTAGTCATTGACGTTGGGCATTGCTTGGCAGGCGCTACTTCGGTGATTGATTTAACGAGCGAAGCGCCAACGTTGATTCGTGCGGGGCAGGGTGATTTAGCGCCTTTTGGTATAATTTAGTCAAAACTAAGGATTTATTTATGGAATATAAACAAAAGAAACTTTCTAATGCTCATGCTTTTAATTTTAAGGATGAGAAGTTAAATTTCGCACATAAAGACAAAGGCGGGTCTGCTGACTTTGATGTTTATTATGCTGACATACCATTTAAAACATCAACAGTTAATGAACATAATGAATGGCTGAGAAATGTAGGCTTTATGTGGATTTTATTAGGTTTAATTCAAATTTCGCTCTCAATTTATTCTAATAACTTTGCTATTGGTAAAGGCTTTTGGCTTTATATAGGCGTGCTTTGTTTTATTGGATTTCAATTTACAAAAGTAATTTACACTGTTTTTAAAACCAACGAAGGTAACATATTTATTATTCAAGATAAAAAGCATGATGAAATTATCAATGAGATTAGTACTAGAAGAAAAAAACAATTCTTGTCTTGGTATGGAGAAATTAACTTAAACAATGAGATAGAAAAAGAAATTAACAAATTTAAATGGCTTCAAGAATTAAATATCATCACGGAAAGTGAGGCAGAAGTTAAAATTGCTCAGGTTAAAATGGCAAAAAATGAAGACTTGTATTTAGAGAAAACTATTAACTGAAATTAAGTAAAACAGCTAAAGATTCTAATAGATCATTCAATTTTATTGCCGCTTAATTTTTAGCTTAGTTTAGTGTGCTTGCGTATAATAAACGCATATTTTATTTAAGGTTTTTTCACCACATGGCAATCGAACGCGTTTTATCGGGCATGCGCCCCACGGGCAACTTGCATTTAGGGCATTACAACGGCGTACTTAAAAATTGGCTAAAGCTTCAGCACGAGCATGAATGCTTGTTCTTTGTGGCTGATTGGCACGCATTGACTACACATTACGATACGCCAGAAATTATTGAAGAATCTGTGTGGGAAATGGTTATTGACTGGCTTGCCGCAGGTGTTGACCCTGCAAATGCGTCAATTTTCATTCAGTCTAGAGTACCAGAACATGCTGAATTATTTACGCTACTTTCAATGATTACGCCGCTTAGCTGGCTAGAGCGTGTGCCCACTTACAAAGACCAGCAAGAAAAACTCGCAAGTAAAGATTTATCTACATTCGGCTTTTTGGGTTACCCATTATTGCAAAGTGCGGATATTTTGATTTACAAAGCCACGCAAGTGCCCGTGGGCGAAGACCAAATTCCGCACATAGAATTTACCCGTGAAATTGCCCGCAGATTTAACCATCTTTACGGCAAAGAAACAGGCTTTGAAGAAAAAGCCGAAGCCGCCATCAAAAAATTAGGCAGCAAACGCGGTGCGCTGTATGAAGAAATGCGCAACGCCTACCAACAAAGCGGCGATGAAGAAGCGCTAGAATCCGCCCGCGCCATGATAGAAGAGCAGCAGGGCATGAGCATGGGCGATAAAGAGCGCCTACTCGGCTACCTAGAGGGCGGCGGAAAAATGATTCTGCTAGAGCCTGAATACAAGCTCATGCCAGCTTCAAAAATGCCAGGTTTAGACGGCCAAAAAATGTCTAAATCGTATAACAACACCATTTCACTGCGTGAAGCGCCTGATGCGGTAGCGAAAAAAATCAAAACTATGCCAACCGACCCAGCCCGCATTCGCCGCACCGATGCTGGCGACCCAGCCAAATGCCCAGTATGGCAATTGCATGAAATTTACTCAGATGAAACAGTAAAAAGCTGGGTGCAAACAGGCTGTAAAAGCGCATCTATCGGCTGCATAGAATGCAAACAACCCGTGATTGAAAACGTGTTACGCGAGCTAAAACCCATTCAAGAACGCGCCGCACAATATGCTGAAGACCCAACCTTAGTAAAAAATATTGTGGCTGAAGGCTGTGAAAAAGCACGGAAGTTGGCAAGAGAAACCATGCGTGATGTTAGGGATGCGATGGGGTTGAATTACTCTTAATGTAGGTTGTATTTTTTAATGTAGTTACTAAGGGAATAATATGAATAAAAAATTGGTTATTAGTTTGATGTTAGTAGGTTTAGTAGGCTGTGCAGGACGAGCTGCAAATCCAGTGATGGTGCAACAATATGGTGACCAAAATAAATCTTGTGAGGCGATTGAAAAGGAATTAACTTTTATCGAATCTGAAGTTCAAAGACTTTCGCCAAAAACCGAAAAAACTGGTAAAAATGTTGCTTTGTGCCTTGGTTCTTTATGATGTTAAATCATAATATTTGAATGGTGTAGCAAGTAGGGTTGCAAGTGGCTTTCTTGCACGCCGCTGCAATATTGAATTGGTGTGCAAGTAAAAGCATTTTGCACACCCTACGAATAAGGCGTTAAATTTGTTCCTTACAACATCAGAAATCAAAATCAAAGGTGAAACGCTTAGCGCGTTGCCGCATGATTTATACATTCCGCCTGATGCGTTGGAGGTATATTTAGAGTCGTTTGAAGGCCCACTCGATTTGCTGTTGTACCTTATTCGTAAGCATAATCTCGATATTCTAGATATTCCCATGGCGGATTTGACCCGCCAATACATGGTGTATGTCGAGAAAATGCAGGCGATTAAGCTGGAGTTGGCGGGTGATTATTTGCTGATGTCGGCCATGTTGATTGAAATTAAATCGCGCATGTTATTGCCAAAACCTGCCGAAATTGAATCTGAAGACGACCCCAGAGCCGAGCTAGTGCGCCGTTTAATGGAGTACGAAGCTATTAAACTTGCCGCGCAGCGCTTAGATGAAATGCCCAAAGTGGGCGAAGATATTAGCGTGGCTACCGCGTATTATCAGCACATCAGAGACATTAAGCCGCCAGAAGTAAGCTTGGATGACTTAGCCGATGCTTGGCGCAATGTGCTCAAACGCGCTAGCCACTTTACGCATCACAAAGTGGGCAAGGCCGAGCTTTCAGTGCGTGAACACATGAGCCTTATTTTACGCCGCTTAAAAGCGGATAATATGCTGGAGTTTTCACAATTATTTGATGTGGTGCAAGATGGTATTCCAAAGCTAGTGGTGTGTTTTTTGGCGATACTAGAACTCGCGCGCGAAGGTTTGCTACGTATGACGCAACAAGCGCCTTTTTCACCGATTTATGTGCAGTTGAATGTGGTGGCGTAATTTGTAGGAATATTAAAGTAATAAAATGAACGAACCTGAAAATATATTACAAATGAAACTAGTGCTTGAAGTCGCCTTACTCACTTCACAAGAGCCGCTTTCTTTAGACGATATGACGCGCCTATTTGGCGAGCGCATGGAGCGCACCACGTTACGTATGTTGCTTGATGAACTGAAGCTTGATTGGGAACAGCGTACGATGGAGTTAGTGCAAGTGGCAACGGGTTATCGCTTTCAAGCGCGGCCTGAATATGCCATTTTTTTAGCGCGATTGAACCCTGAAAAGCAAACCAAATACTCACGTGCAGTGATGGAAACTTTGGCGATTATTGCCTATCGCCAACCCGTTACGCGCGGTGATATTGAACAAATTCGCGGTGTAGCGGTTAACCCGAATGTTATGCGCCAATTGCAAGAGCGCGATTGGGTTGATGTAGTCGGCCAGCGCGAAGTGCCAGGACGACCTTCACTTTACGCCACCACAAAGCACTTTTTAGATGACCTTAATTTGCGCTCGCTGGCTGAGTTGCCAGCGATGGAAGACTTTATCAAAACTGATACTCAGCTAGATTTGTAATCACCTGTCATTGCGGGCTTGTTCCGCAATCTCTAGCTTTTATGTGATGATTGTTAGTAGATTCTGACCTGCGTCAGAATGACAAAGCAATAACAAACATTTTTATTCTGCGGTAAATCACCGTAACTGCGGTAAAATGCGCTTTTACAATCAATAGTTTATCATTATGGCACGTCCCTTTAAAACTCAGCGCGACCCGCAAGCTGTTTCACGCCGCCCAAAAACCGATTTCACAAAGTTAGCGATTGATGAAAACGCGCCGCCAGAACCTACGCAACGCTTGCATAAGCTACTTGCGCTGGCTGGCTTAGGCTCACGCCGAGACATGGAAGCTCTCATCGCTAGTGGGCGTGTAACAGTGAATGGCGCAATTGCTACGGCTGGCCAGGGCGTAACGCAGTTTGATACAGTGCGTTTAGATAGTCGCCCAGTAAAACTACCGTTTATCCCCGAGTTGCCGCAAGTGCTGATTTACCATAAGCCAGAGGGCGAAATCGTCAGCCAAGACGACCCCGAAGGTCGCGCTAGTGTGTTTGATAAATTGCCAAAAGTTAAAAATGGTAAGTGGATTGCTATTGGTCGTTTGGATATGAATACCAGCGGATTGCTTATTTTTACTACGTCTGGCGAGCTAGCCAATCGTTTTATGCATCCACGTTATGAAGTGGAGCGCGAGTATGCCGTGCGTATTTTTGGCGAATTGACTGAAGGCCAAATGGCGCAGTTGACTGAAGGCATTGAGCTTGAAGATGGTCCAGCGAATTTTGATAGCATACGCGCACAAGGCGGTGAGGGCGCAAATCATTGGTATCAAGTAATTTTGCGTGAAGGCCGCAACCGCGAAGTGCGTCGTTTATTTGAAGCATTTCAATTACCGGTAAGCCGCCTCATGCGCGTGCGTTTTGGCCCAGTGAATTTACCGCCACGTGTAAAACGTGGCACCATGTTAAAGCTTGAGCAAAAAGAAGTGGTCGGTTTGTTAGAGTGGGCTGAATTGCCTGTGCCAAGCGCGCCATTAAGGCAGCTTACACAACGCGAAAAACTTAAAGCAACTGCAGTATTTGTGCCAAAAGTACGCAAACAACGCATTAGCGCGCTAGATAGAGTGCCGCGTGTTGCGGCTGATGGCGAGCCATACAGCAAAAAACCTAGCGCTGCGCGTAAAGAAGCACCAAAGAAACCAGCACCTAGAAAAAATGAGAACCGTAGAGTACGCCAGACTAGTGATTTAGCTGCACCAGCCATGCAGAAGAAAAGTGATAGAAATCGCGGTAGAGGATAGTTTTATTTGGGCGTTTTGTACGAATAACATTACATTAAAGTAACCATCTGTCTGTCATCCCCGCTTTCGCGAGGATGACGAAATTGTGGGTTTTTAAGGTTTTTATCACTTCGTGCAAAGATCTCAGTTGAATGATTTATACCGCCTTACCGCTAGGGCACATCGCTTTCATACGCGCTTGCGTAGCGGGGTGGCTGGATAAGAAGTCGCTAACATCACCAGTATTTTTGTCCGTTCTATTTAACTTTGCATCGCCCTTATCAGTATTGTTTTTAGTATTGCTTTTAGATTCCTCATCACCATTTTTCGCACTTTTTGCAGCAGATTTTTCAGCAACGCTGGCCTCTAATTTTTGCAATAACGTGGCCAAATAGCACGTGGATAAATTATTTTTTTCAAATAATACTTTAGCGTATTCATCGGCTTCGGTTTCCATATCGCGCGAATATTTCGCGCCCAACATCACGCCAGGTGCCGCCGCAAGCAAGGTGCTAACATCGCCAAGCCACCAAGTGAGTGCCAAGCCAGAAATGGACGTTTGTAACATCATGCGTGCGCTGTGGCGGCGTTCTACATGGCCGAGCTCATGCGCAAGCACCCCTAAAACTTCTTTGTCATCATCGGCAAGCTCAACCAGTTGATCTAGCATTACAATTGTGCCAGAAGGCAATGCAAAGGCGTTAGGACCGACTTCTTCTGCATTTCTAAACACAATGTTGTACGGCGTTTTTTGTGTATTGTTAGCGACTAATTTGGAAAAACCATTACTAATTTCATTTTGCCGAGTTTTGCTTAGTTTGCTGGGTTTTAATATGTATTTATCTAGCGTAGCGAGCGTGCCGCTATCTAATACTTGTAAGCTACTGGCTGGCAAGCGCATGGCAATTTGCTTGGCCGCAATTGGCAAGCCAAACCAAGAACCTAGCCCAATAAATAGCACTAAAAATACAGCACTTGCTAGCGCTAGGCCGTAGCTGTGCTGCGCGTAATCTAATGCTGATTTTTTTAAACCTAAGTCATTAAGTAAATTTTCTAGGCTATTTAAGTCGGAGATTTCGCAAAAACCACCTTGTTTATTGGTGATGCTACGTGCGGCGCTACCCAGCTGCTCAGAAATGCGCACTTCACTTAAAGGCCACACTAAGTTAATCGTGTCACTACGAATGATAATATTGCTACCTTGCGTAGAGAGCTCTACAAAATTTTTCGCAGCGCTCATGCCGTCAAAGTAGGTGGCGGGGCAGGTATTTGGCATGGTCATAGGTGCTATTTATTATGCTGATTTATAGTGAAATATCAATGTCAAATATATCAGCCGCACCTTCACCTAATGCACTTATAGGCTCTTGAGCTTGATCTGCCACAAATTGTTGCAGTGCATGGCTATCCGCTTCAAGATACATATTTTCTAATTTATATTTAAGCAAGCGTACGGTAGCAAACGGTTTAAATAGCCCCAATGTGCAGATGATGCCTAATACATTGGTTAAATATATCCAAAACAAACTGCGTGCTTTTAACTGGCTACCAAAGCTAAAGTTTTCCAGTTGGGTATTGTTCCAGATTAGGTTGTTGATTCGCGAGCTGAAATACGGGCCAATAAATAAGCCAGCTAAAATCATAAAGCCATAAACGGCGGCAACAATCATAATAATTTGTTTGGGGCTTGGCGTGGCAGACATGCCAGCAAAGCCACCAAAAGCGCCAAAAATTCCAGCTAATGCGCCGCCGAATAAGCTTACGCCAATAATCGCGGCGATAGAAATAGCGAATGCCTTACCATACACTTTATAAAAGCTGCCTGCAGTGCCTGTAAATGAAAACGGCGCATTGCCATAAAAGCTATTGCCGTGTTGGTATTGTTTAATGCTTTTGTGTGTAAATGGGCTGAGTAAATACAAGGTAAACAGCGTGAGCACAGGCCATAATAAAAAGGTCATGTAGGCATCTTTAGTGCTGCCACCAAACCTGAATCGCAAGCCGTGGTAGCTACTATAACGTAATTTAAATTTGAGTGAGCGTTGTATTAACCATGGCAATATTGCCATAACTACTGCCAACGCCACAAAATATAAAGTCACGCTGATTTTGATAGATTGGCTGTAAGCAGTAAATAAAATCAGCGCAATAATGCGCCCTTTTAAAATGGCAATCGGGTCGCCGTGGTAATCAAAGCTACTATTATCTAGCCATGTGTTGCGATAAAAGTATTGGTTACGGCGCACTTTTGCCCAGGCGCCATAAATACCCAAGGTGACGATGGTGAGCAGTAAATTCACAATCCAAATTTTAAAATACTCGCCACCACTACCTGTGAATTTGAAATATTGCTTTTCCATCATTTTTCCTTTTTATTAGGATGACATTGTTTTTTAACGCACTCATACTACTATATTTTAACGCCAATAATTTTAAATCTAAGCGGCTTTAGCTAATCGCCATAACGAGGTCACCTCTGCCTTGCGGGCCGCGTGTAGAGGGTCGCTAGCATCAAACGTTTTGTTGTGACGGGCTTTGGTGTCTATTTTTTCAATTACTTTTAGACCTGCTGAGGCAATCCAGCTTAATAATTCATCGCGGGTTCTTAAACCTAAATGTTCAGCAAAGTCAGATAACACTAGCCAGCCTTCGCCCGCATCGGTTAAATGTGCGCTTAAGCCATTTAAAAAGCCTTTAAGCATTTTGCTTTTTTCGTCATAAATGGCAGATTCTAACGCCGAGCTTGGGTGTGCGGGCAACCATGGTGGATTGCAGACGATTAAATCGGCTTTACCATATTCAGCTTTGGGGAATAAATCAGCTTCAACTAGTACAACATTGTTTTTTAAACCAAGCTGAGTAATGTTTTTCAGCGCGCAATCTAAGGCGCGATGCGAGTTGTCGGTGGCGATGATTTTTGTCACGCCGCGATTGGCTAAAATAGCAGCAAGTACGCCAGTGCCTGTACCAATATCAAAAGCTAAGCTACACGGTACAGGTAACGGTGCAACATCCACTAAATCTAAGTATTCCCCACGAATAGGCGAAAATACGCCATAGCTTGGGTAAACTTTATTATTGATAGGGCTAACATCTACGCCACTTTTACTCCACTCATACGCGCCGACTAAGCCTAAAATTTCACGTAAACTTACTACAATGGTTTGCGTGCTTTTGCCATAAGCATGTTCGCAGGCCGCTTTTACGTCTGGTGCGCGGCGTAGGTTGATGTTGTAACCCACATTTAATTCAATCACCAACATGCCTAAAATACGCGCCTTTTGCGATTGTGCTTGGCGGTGCAAATGAAACGCTTCTAGCATAGTGCCTGCTGGCGGTTTTGGCTTTTTACCTGGGCGGTCAATGCGGCGTGATAGCGCTTGCATCAGCATTTTTGCATTCTGAAAATCGCCGCGCCAAAGTAGGGCAGTGCCTTCGCAGCATAGTTTATAGGCGTCATCTGCCTTGGTGGTATCGTCCGCAATTTGCACTTTTTTAGGCACGGGCGCGGCATTTTCAGAATGCCAAATGCCTGTTTTGGTTTTGTTGGCTTCTTGCCAGCTGATGGTGTTGGTAGTGCTTGGTGTAGTGGTGTTCAAAATAATGCCTATGTGTGAAATGCTATGAGTAAGGCTTAAGTAAGCTGCGATTTGGTGAGTAAAAATACAAATTCATTGCCAGATGAAGTTTCTAGCCAATTAAATATTATGTTCGGGTAAGCCGTTTCTAAAGTTTCGCGATTATGGCCGATTTCAACAATCAAAATACCATCATCATTCAGGTAGTTAGCGGCTTCGCGCAGAATAGTGTGCGTGTGGTCTAAGCCCGCCACGCCACTACCAAGCGCGAGTTGTGGTTCGTTTTGATATTCGGCAGGCAATGTTGCCATGCTTGGCGCATCTACATACGGCGGGTTGCTGATGATAACGTCGTATCTTTTACACACATTATTTTCATCTTTTAAGGCGCTAAACATGTCAGATTTAATTGCCGTCACTTGGTCTTGCAGGCCGTAATTGGCGATATTGATTTTCGCCACATCAATCGCATCTTGTGAAATATCAATCACATCAATTGCCGCATTAGGGAAGCTACTAGCAAGCAAAATACCCAAGCAGCCGCTGCCTGTGCAAATATCAGCCGCGCTTTCTATCATTTCGGGGAATTCTATCCACTCGCTTAAATCGTTCGCCAGCAGTTCGGCAATAAATGAGCGTGGGATTAGCACGCGCTCATCTACATAAAATTTAAGGCCTTGCAACCAAGCTTCTTTTACCAAATAAGCGGTAGGTGTGTGCTTGGTGATACGTTCTTCAATCAAGCTCGCTAACTTGCTGCGCTCTGTGCTTAGAATGCGCGCATCTAAAAAATTATTGAGCGTATCCATCGGCAAATGCAGTGCGCTCATAATGAGCCAAACGGCTTCATCATAGGCATTATCTGTGCCGTGACCGTAAAAAATATCAGAGGCTTCAAATTGGCTGACGGCAAAGCGAATCCAATCGCGGATGGTGTGCAATTCATTGCTGGCTTGTGCGTAAACGGTCATTTCAATAATGTTTTCATGGTGAGTTTATAGGTTTCTTTTAGCGGCTCAATATCTGCCACGCCTACGCATTCATTGAGTTTATGAATGGTGGCATTCAGTGGGCCAAATTCAATTACTTGTTTGCAGATGTCCGCAATAAAGCGGCCGTCAGAGGTGCCACCTGTGGTGGAGAGCTCGGGCGTAACACCATAAGCTTGTTCAATGGCACCAGAAATCGCCTCAACCAAATTGCCGCGTGGGGTGATGTAGGGCGGCGAGTATTCCCAATCACAATCATAATTAAGCGCGTGCTTATCTAAAATTGCATGTACGCGTGATTTTAAATTGGCTTCGGTACTACCTGCGCCATTCAACTCTGGACAAAACCTAAAATTGAATAAAATTTCTACTTCGCCTGGCACCACGTTTGTCGCGCCTGTGCCACCATTCATATTGCTGATTTGCCATGATGTTGGCGGAAAGTATTCGTTGCCGTTGTCCCACACGGTTTCTACCATGTCTTTAATCGCAGGGGCGACTAAGTGAATCGGGTTTTTTACCAAATGTGGGTAGGCAATATGACCTTGCACACCTTTCACGGTGAGCTTGCCTGAAAGTGAGCCACGCCGCCCGTTTTTAATCATGTCGCCTACCACTTTGTTGCTGGTGGGTTCGCCAACGATGCAATAATCTATCAATTCATTACGCGCTTTTAACACTTCAACCACTTTAACCGTGCCATCAATAGCGGCGGCTTCTTCGTCCGAGGTGATAAGTAAGCCGATTGAGCCTATGTGATTAGGGTTTTCTTCGATAAATTCTTCAATGCTGGTGATAAAAGCCGCAAGTGAAGTTTTCATATCTGCCGCGCCACGCGCATACAACATGCCATCTTTAATGGTAGGCATAAAAGGAGGCGTGTGCCATTTTTCCAATGGGCCAGTCGGCACAACATCAGTATGCCCTGCAAACACTAATAATGGCGCGGATGTGCCACGGCGTGCGTAAAAGTTATCTACATCATTAAAACGCATACGCTCAATTTTAAAACCTAATGGTTCAAGCCGAGAAATCATCAGCTCTTGGCAACCTGCATCTAATGGCGTGTTAGATTGGCGCGAGAGTAAATCAATGGCGAGGTTTAAAGTTTTGCTGTGTGGAGTATTCATTGCGTGGTATTTATTTTAAGAATTCTTGATAGGCTGTTTCTGAAAATCCCAAGCTGAGGATTTTGCCGTTTTTGACTAATACAGGGCGTTTAATGACTGAGGTTTTTTCTAGCATTAAATTGAGTGCAGAATTCGCGTCAATCACTGCGGCTTTTTCTGCATCAGATAAATTGCGCCAAGTCATGCCTGCGCGGTTCACTAACTTTTCCCAAGGGTATTGGCTTAGCCAGCTTTCAAGCAGGGCGTGGTTTACGCCATTTTTTTTGAAATCGTAAAACTCATAAGCCACGCCGTTATTAGCTAGCCAATCGCGAGCTTTTTTAACGGTGCTACAATTTGGAATGCCGAATAGCTGCATGAGATTGATGTTTGTGATGGCTGTTTCCAGCCATCAATTGTTGTAAAACTGTATTTTAACAGCAATACGGTAAAGTGCAGAACTTATGCTCAAGCAGTTACTAAAACACTAGTGATATACGTGTTCATGCATTTTAGCCGTTTGCTGTATCACATTGGCAGGGTTAAGATTTTTTAGTAACTGAATAAATCTTTCTTCAGGCAACGGGCGGTTGATTAAAAATCCTTGCATCTGGTCGCAGCCAAGCTCGGCTAGTACTTTACGCTGATTTTCTGTTTCAACGCCTTCAGCCACTACGTTTAATTTAAGTCTGTGGGCAAGCGCTATGACAGATTGCACAACATCACGTCTTTCATTGCTGTTGGCAACATCAAACGTGAAGTTTGGTGCAAGTTTTAGCTCATTTACTTGCCAGTTTTCAAAGTTGGTGGTGTTAGATGAGTGCATACCAAAATCATCAATGGCAATGTTAATGCCAGCGTCTTTAAAGCGTTTTAATTGATCATTCAGCTGTGATTGATTTTTTTGTGCATCAACTTCAGTTAAATCAAAACTTAAACTGGTGCTATCTAAGTTAAAGCGTTTTAATTGGCGAGTCACTTCATGTACAAAATTGGCATTTGCAATTTGGTGATGTGACATATTGATAGATATATTAAATGGCAGATTTGAGTCATTTAACTGGCGCAAAGTACGGCAGCTCTCTTCAATAACCCACTTGTTTATGGCGTAACTTAGGTCGTAGCGATCCGCTGCACGCATAAAGTCTGCTGGATGTAGCAAGCCTTTTATAGGATGTTGCCAACGCAATAATGCTTCGGCGCCTACAGCTGCTCTGGTAATGCTATCTACTTTAATTTGGTAATGCAGTTGTAGCTCATCGTTTGCAATCGCATTTTGCAAATCGTATTGCAAGTCAATTAACGGGTCTGTATTTTCAGCAAAGCCATCAGATTCAGATAACGGTTGATTATTATTCTGCGAAAAAGCTTTAGCCTTGGTGTTTTCATCATTAGCCAGTGATACTTTAAATTGATGAAACAAGTTATACGTGAGCAATATTGCAACGTAGCCAAGCAGCACAAACATTAGCGTCATAGTCAAATTGTAATTAGTCATAATCGTTATATTTTCCAAAGTAGCGCTGGGTTTAGAAGCGTCTTTAAAGTTAAGATAATTATGTAATTGCAATGTTTGTGCCATCTATTTATTCTGCTGATAATAGACGTTAAAAAGGCCGCAGAAGCACATAAATGCTTGCTTGCAGCCATTTGGTTAGACTAACTATTTTTTAATTGGCGAATACTAGCGATTATTTATGCCAATTTTTTGACAGTGTTGTCTTAAATCCCACGTAATAGTTCGTTAATGCCTACTTTACCCAATGTTTTTTCGTCCACTTTCTTAACGATAACGGCACAGTAAAGGCTATAGCTACCATCTTTAGAAGGTAAATTGCCTGAAACTACTACAGAGCCTGAAGGAATGCGACCGTAAGTCACGCTACCTGTTTCGCGGTCGTAAATTTTAGTACTTTGGCCGATGTAAACGCCCATTGAAATCACGCAATTGTCTTCAACAATGACACCCTCAACCACTTCAGAGCGCGCGCCGATAAAGCAGTTATCGCCAATAATGGTTGGGCCAGCTTGCACCGGCTCTAACACGCCGCCAATGCCTACGCCGCCGCTTAAATGCACATTTTTACCAATTTGTGCGCATGAACCTACTGTTGCCCAAGTATCTACCATGGTGCCTTCACCTACGTAAGCGCCGATATTGACGTATGAAGGTAATAACACTGCATTTTTACCAATAAATGAACCGCGGCGCACCATTGCGTTAGGTACTACGCGAAAGCCGCCAGCTTTGAAGTCTTCTTCAGTGTAATTGGCAAATTTTGGCGGTACTTTGTCAAAGTATTTAGTGCAACCGCCATCAAGCAATACGTTGTCATCTAAGCGGAAAGAAAGCAGTACCGCTTTTTTAATCCACTGATGCGTTTCCCAGTTTTGTGTATCGCCAATGCGTGAAGCCACGCGCATTGTGCCTGCATCAAGCTCAGCAATAATGTTGGCAACAGCCTCTTTTAATTCACGGCTGGCGTTAGCAGGGTTAATGTTAGCGCGGTCTTCAAATGCGGCTTCAATAATGGTTTGTAGTTGGCTCATAATGATGTAGGTTAATCCAAATAAAAAAGGGTAAAAAGCAAAAGTGCTATTTTACCCTAAACTGCTCGGTTTTTAGAATGATGATGTGAGACGAATATTGCTAAGGTAATTTAGTGCATTAAACACTGAAAATTTTAGTGAAATTACATATGCTCTGCGACCCGCATGGATATTGGCTCGCAGAGCATTGTTTTTTCAGAAATTATTGAAAGTGAATTTACTTTGCTGTGCCCTTTTTGGCAGCTTCATACAGCGGCCTTACTTTTGGCGTAAGTGCTTTTAAATCTGCAATACGATTTGCGCTGGCTGGGTGGGTGCTGAAAAATTCTGGCGGCGCGCCTGTATTCATCGCGCTCATTTTCTCCCACAAAGTGACGGCTGCATCGGGGTTATAACCTGCGCGTGCGGCAAGTTCTAAGCCCATTTTATCGGCTTCGCGCTCTTGCTCGCGGCCATTAGGTAACGCAAAAAAGAGTTGGCTACCCATTCCCGCACCTTGCATAATAGCGCCGCCAGCCGCGCCTTTGGTCACAAATGCTGCTAACGCTTGCAAGCCGAATTGTTGCACGTAAGCTTGTGACATACGTTCACGACCATGCTCACGCAAGGCATGCGCAATTTCGTGGCCAATCACCGCGCCTAGCTCGTCATCGGTGGCTTTTAGTTTATCCATCATGCCTGATAACACCATGATTTTTCCGCCTGGCATACAGTAGGCGTTAAGCTGGTCATTTTTTTCAACGTTGACTTCCCAAGCCCATTTGGTGGCATCTGGCCTAAATACACCAACCTGCGCAATTAGGCGGTTTGAAATCGTGCGAACACGTTCTAATTGCGCTTTGTCTGCGTTTAGCGTTTTTTTGCCTTCAGCTTCTTTAATGGTTTGTGTATAAGCTTGCGCTGACATTTTATCTATCGAAGCTGCTGGTAGTAACATAAACTGTGAGCGTTTTACGCCAGAAACGCTGTCTTTTGTGGTGGTGGCGCAACCGCTCAATTGCAGTGCAATGGTAGCTAATAGAATTGCATATAGTTTTTTCATCAGAATTTCCTTAATAAAATAAACATCAAACATACCTAACGCGCCAAACAACTAATTCGTTGAATGATTAAATTTTAAGTTGTGAGCCTAGTTCGATTACGCGGTTTGGCGGAAGTTTAAATTGATTGGTAATCGTTTCAGCGCTTCTAAATAAGCCAATAAATATTTTTTTGCGCCAAGTGGACATGCCAAATTTTTCGCTCGCGATTAAGATTTCTTTGCCTACAAAAAATGACGTGTCCATTGCATCCAAAGCTAAGCCTTTATCTGTGCATAGTGCTAAATCGCGTGGCAAATCAGGCTCATCTTTAAAGCCATAGCGCACAGTGACTTTGTAAAATTCGTGTGGTAATGCTTCTAAGCTAACGCGTTCTTCGGGCGAAGTATGCGGAAAGTCTAAAAACTTCACAGTGAGAATCACCACTTTTTCGTGTAGCACTTTATTGTGTTTTAAATTATGCAACAAAGCATGCGGCACGCCGTCTGGGTTGGGCGTTAAAAATAAGGCCGTGCCAGGCACGCGGGTTGGGGGGTGTGCGCCAACCGCATCCATGAACGGCTCAAGCTCCATAGCCTCATTTTTAAGGCGTGTATACACCATTGACCGGCCTGTTTTCCAAGTGAGCATAAGGGTGAAAATAACGATGCCAATCACTAATGGCACCCAGCCGCCATCAGGGATCTTCAGCACGTTTGCGCTAAAAAATGCAACATCAATTGTTAAAAATAACGCCACAAGTGCACCTGTGCGTAATTTGCCCCAGCCCCACATGTGGTGAAATACAAAGCCTGCTAACAAGGTGGTAATCACCATGTCTCCCGTGACTGCAATGCCATAAGCGGCAGCTAAGTTGCCAGACGATTTAAAGCTCAGCACCAGCACCATTACCGCGAGCATTAAGCCCCAGTTTACGCGCGGCATATACACTTGGCCTTCTTCACTTTCTGAGGTGTGCTCAACATGCATACGTGGCAAATAGCCCAATTGTAAGGCTTGGCGCGATACTGAAAATGCGCCAGTAATCACAGCTTGTGAGGCAATAACTGCTGCTAGTGTGGCTAATATAATCAGTGGGTAAAGCGCCCAACTAGGCGCGAGTAAATAAAATGGGTTTTTAACGGTTTCAGGATGCAGTAAAACTAGCGCACCTTGGCCGAAGTAATTGAGAATTAACGCAGGCAAAACCAAACCAAACCAAGCTAAGCGAATTGGAAAGCGTCCAAAATGTCCCATATCTGCATATAAAGCTTCAGCACCGGTTACAGAAAGCACGACGGCGCCCAAGGCTACAAACGCAATCCAAGGGCTAACAGAAAAAAACTTAAACGCATAATAGGGGTTGAGTGCATGCAAAATTGCAGGGTTTTCGGCAATACCCGAAATGCCTAATACCGCCAATGTACCAAACCAAAGTAACATAATTGGACCAAAAAAAGCACCCACTAATGCAGTGCCTTTGCTTTGTGCCCAAAATAAAATAAAAAGTACGATGAGGGTGATTGGCAAAATAAGAGGGTGCAGTATAGGCGCTGCAATTTCCAAGCCCTCAACTGCAGAAAGTACTGAAATCGCAGGGGTAATCATACCGTCCGCATAAAACATACATGCACCTAAAATACCTAGCAACATAATCATGCGCAGCTTTTTATGGTCGCCTGCTGCCTTTTGGCTAGCCAATGCCAGCAAGGCCATAATGCCGCCTTCACCACGGTTGTCCGCGCGCATAATAAAGGCTACATATTTAACTGACACCACCATGATTAACGCCCAAACAATGAGTGACAAAATACCATACATGTTTACTTCGGTGAGTGGAACAGGGTGCGTGCCGACTGAAAACACTTCTTTAACGGTGTATAAAGGGCTTGTCCCAATATCACCAAATACCACGCCTAGCGCGGCCAACGTGATTGCAGAAAGTTTAGATTTATTGCCAGTAGATGATGACATTAAAGTGAAGGTGTAATTTTGATAAGACGCTTATTATCAACCAACTTATAGACTTAACCAATAAGTTTTTAATGAATTATTTGATAGAAAGTGTTTTTTTAGTAAACCATTAGCAAGCCTTGAGAAATTATGCATAATAAGTGTTCAGTGTGTATGTTTTTGCATACAGGTTGGCGCGGTGTTAAAAATAAATTTTTCATAAAATATGAAAAAAACTAAGAAATCTTTTAGATAAAACTCCCAGCTAGTGTTAGAATACGCACCGTTAATTGATGTACAACCTTCCATCTGCCCGGGTGGTGAAATTGGTAGACACAAGAGACTTAAAATCTCTCGATCGTAAGGTCGTGCCGGTTCGATTCCGGCTCCGGGCACCAAATAATATCAGCAAGTTTCAACATTCGCATTACCCAGTGAAAAAATCTTAAAGTCAGAATAATTAAAGCTAGGTTTAGCGATTGAATGAACATGATGTAATAAAAAAAGGAAGCCTAGGCTTCCTTTTTTTATTACATCAAATGTAAATTATGCTTGATGAATACCAATCATTTTTCTTGGCGTATTAGCTCTACTCGGCGATTTACTACATTACCTTCTATAGGGTCATTTTCTGCAATTGGTTGGCTGAAGCCGTAGCCTTTTGCAGTTAGGCGTTTGGCATCGATGCCACCTTTTTTCACGACGTAATTAAGTACTGCTTTAGCGCGTTTTTCAGATAATTTCTGATTATGCTCGGCTTTTGAGGTGCCACGCTGATCGGTATGCCCAGCAATTTCTACGCTTGAATTGCCCCAGTCTTTTAAAACATTAATTGCATTTTCTAAATTAACATATGATTCTGGTTTAATTTTTGCGCTATTTGTTTCAAACTGAATATCGGGAATCACTTTTTTGCTGAGTACTTTCGCATCAACTTTGGGTGGCTCTACTATAGCAGGCTCTGCGGCCTTAATGTTGGTACTAAATGGTTTTGCATTCGCTAATAGCGCTTGTTTATCTATGATTATTTGCTCTGGCGCAGTTGCTTGGCAGACATTTTCACTGTCCATATAAGTTTCACGTGCATATTCTGGCAAGTTTCCACGCGTGGCGCCAATTCTTTCTAGCAGTTCACCTTGTACTGCATAGGTTCTAGCATAAGCAGTTTGAAGGTCGTATTCAGTGTTAGTTAAACTGCGTTTTGCTTGAAAATACTCGTTTTCAGTATCCAGTAAATCTAACAGCGTACGTTGGCCAATATCAAATTGTTTACGATATGCTTCACGTGCGTTTTCAATAGAATTTTTATGTTGTGTGCGATAAGTAGTCTGTTCTTTTAATTGCGTAATATCATTGTAAGCAATGACTAGCAGCTGACGCGTATCTACACATGATTTATCACGAATGTCATGCGCGTTATTCAGCTTTTGTGCCGTTTGTTTAACCAAGTTTTGGTCAGAAAAGCCGTTGAATAAATTAAAGTTCATGGTTAATTCAAGCACATCCGCCGCTGATGTACTGTTTCTACCATCAGCACTTGCGCCTAAATTTTTACGCGCTTGTAAATCAAACCTTGGTAAGTAGCGACCTTCTCTAGCTTGCACCTCATTTTTTGCCGCTTGAATATCTTCAATGGTAGAGAGCAAGTCAGGATTTTTATTGTAGGCAACTTTTAGTGCTTCGGTCGAAGTTGATTCTACGCCTGAGTTAAAGAATGTTGGCGCCTCTAAGGTTGCTGGCGGCAGTTCACCATACAAGCGCTGCAAGCGTGCGGTTACATCGTGTAAGTTTGTAGTTTCTGTTAGTAAGTTAGCTTCAGCGAGCGCTAAACGGCCTGAGGCTTGCTCTAAGTCTACTTTTCTAGCTACGCCAGCCGTAACGCGTTCTTGAATGCGATTAAATAATTGCTGGTGCACTACATAGTTGTTTTTAGCAAAGTCACTTAATTCGGTATAACGTAAAGTATCAATATAAGCGCGCACAAACTCTAGTGTAGTATTTTGCATTGCGCTTTGTAGCTCGTAATAGCGCACGCGGTTTGCATGGCCTAAGCGCTTTACTTCATTATTGGTGGCAAAGCCATCAAAAATCATTTGCTTTAACACTAGCTCATTGTTCATGTGTGGAACAGCGGTGTTGCCAATATTAGGGGTGAGTTTTTCTTGATTTCTATAAGTGGATTGCACATCTACTTTAGGATAAAAGCCACCACGTACGACTTCTTGCTCAAAGCCAGACTCTAAAAACTTATGATAGCGAGCCTGCACTTCAGGGTTTGAAGAAACAGTTTTTTCTACCATATCTTTAAGCGTGACTAATGGTTGCGCAAAAGCCAAGCCGCTAGTGCTAATCATTGAGGCTGCTATTAAGGCAAGCGTTAATTTTGTATATTTAATTTTGTTGCTCATCGTGGTAATCCTTTTATATATATATATATATATATATATAATTTATTTAGTGCAAATAGCGATTTTATTTGAAAATAAAATGCCCACTAAAACAATAATTTAGGCGTATGTTACTTTGAAAGTTTAAAAGTAACAACCTTTTAAACTTACGCATCAAGCTAATAGTCGCCTCAATTGTAAGAAAACTTTTTTAATCTGTTATTAGCTTCTGTTGAGATAGTAAGTTTTGTATGACTTGCGCATCTGTCATCAACCCAACTGTTAAATCAACTCCTGCGAATACAATTTGCTGATCAGTATTCACTGAGATGGCAGTATAAGGCTGGCCTGCAGCGTTGTTGTCAGCAAAGTTTCCTGCGCTACTGATAGATATAATAGTAGCGCCACTTGTAAAGTTAAAATGTAAATAATTGTCTAATACGTCTGCTGAAGCTGATTCGCCAATCAATAAATCTTTTAAATTAAGCGCATCAGTTTGTGGAGGCGTATTAAAGTCAGTAATTTTATCAATTTCTATACCTGAAGCTGATATGTCAGAAAGTGACCAAATAAAGGTGTCTGCGCCTAAGCCGCCAGTAAGGATGTCGTTAGATGCGCCGCCTGTTAATGTGTCATCTCCGTCGCCACCAAAAAGCACATCTCTGCCACCACCACCAGAAATTATGTCGCTGCCCTCACGCCCTAACATTACATCTGGGCCAGCTAGCCCCCTTAGGTTATCTGCACCTGGCGTACCTATGGTTACGTTTGTTTTTTCGATATCTAAAGTGACTGAGGCAGCAGCAGTATCACCATCTTTATCTGTAATGACATAGTCAATGCGTTCTACTATAGCGCTTGATACTACTGTAGGCGTGTAATATTGGTAACTACCATCATCCATATCAACCACAAAATTACCGCCAGAGGCTAACGTAACTGAGAGCTGTTTGCTAGTTAAATCAAAATGCATTAAAGCGTTCGCGTTATTACTTACAGTTGCGGTGATTGGGTCATAAACATAAGTAATATTTTCTATGGTAATTGATTTTACATAGCCGCCATCAGCGCCCACACCATTATTTAAGCCTATGAGCCCGCCAGTTAATAACTGACCAGCGGTTAATGAGTTGATTGTGGCCGCTAATGTGTTATCTAAATCGCCCATTTTTTCTACAACTACGCCTGCAATATTTTCTTGTGCTTGGCCGTCATAAGCAATGGGGTTTAAATGAGTGACATCTGCAAGGTTTAAGCCCATGCCGATGGCAAACGATTTAATTTGATTGGTGTTTAAAAAACCTGTCCAAACCGCTTCTTCAGCTACGCTAATGCCTCTGTCTGTAATTGAAATGGTGGTGTTTGATAGCTGGCTTTCATTGCCATCACCAAGGTTTGGAATGCCGTCAGAGAAGAAGTAACTAATATTTTGTGCGCCTGCAATTTTACCCGTGTCAGCAAAAGCGCTCATAGCATTTGCTAAGGCGCTATCGTAATTCGTTTTACCAGTAATGCTTAATGCAATGTTATCAAGCATTGCTTTGGCTTCAGCAATGGTGCCCCATGTTACGCCCTGAGTTTCAGCATTAGATGAAAATGTTACTAAGCGCACACGTACTTCACCAAAACTATCGTAAGTGTTGAGCAATTGTTTAATCGAAGCGACTGCGCTTTGTATTCTAGTTAAGCCGTTAATGCCGCTATCTGCAGTCATTGAGTTAGAGATATCTAAGGTGATTAGCAAGTTGGTGTCAATCGCAGCAATTGCGTTATGCTGACTTGTGACAGCAGGTGCATCATCTTCAATTGCAATGCTTAACACACTTGTTGTAGAGGTCGCGCTGTCTGTTACGTTAATGCCTACATTAAGCGTTTTAATGTCTTCAACATTGATGCTGTTATGATCAATGGCTTTGAGCAGATTAACGGTGTAGTGACCTAAGTTATCAATACTTACCGTAGCAACTACTTGAGTGCCAGCCATAGCGGTTAGTTGTTTACTACCCGCGCCTTGCCATGTTATGGCAAGACCACCTGAAGTTAAGGCTTCAGTAGGTTGCGCTAAAGTCACCGTTACATTACCAACGGCATTGCTAATTTGCAAGTCGCCTACAACGCTGGTGGCATCTGTGGTGTCAGGGCTGCCTGTAATATCTTGCAAGCCGCCCAATAAACCTTCTTCTGATACATTGACAGATGCTGAAGTTACGGCAAGAGGGTGTAGTGCAGGAACAATATCTAAATTTACTGTGGCAGTGGCTGTGCTGCCTTTTCCATCACTAATGGTATAAGTGAATGAAGCAGAGCCACTGTAGTTTGGTGCAGGCGTAAAGGTCACCACACCATTGATTAAAGTTACTGTGCCATTTAATGCCGCTTGCACACTGGTAATGGCAAGCATATCTGCATTTGCATCAGTATCATTGGCTAGTAAAGCCGCTACAGTAATTACTAAAGGCACATCTTCATTGCCTGTGAAATTATCGGGTACTGCTACAGGTGGCGTATTGGTGTTACAGCCGCCATGCTCATTTTCGTCATCATGATGATTTTCATTATTATTTTCGTGTTCATGATGATGGTCATGCTCGCTACTTGTGTTGCTATCATGTTCATCTTCATGATTTGTGTTGCCAGCGTTGTTTTGTTCATGCTCATCTTCGCGGTCGTGGTCAGTATCGTTGTGGTGTTGGGTTTGATGATTGTTAACATGCCCACCGTTATGTACTGCATGATTAGTATCACGATAATCTTCATCGCGTTTAGTGCTATGTTCTTGATGGCGCGTGTCGCGATGCTCGTTTTCATGGTGACGCATAGCATTAGTAAAGCTTAAGCACGTGTGATGCCCTTTGCCGCTATAGTTAGAATATTTCGTTGCCATGATTAAATCGCTTTTATAAAGATAATTTTACAAGCGAATTATAACTACTTAGCGCATAACTAAAAGCCACCCAAAAGGGTGGTTTTTGTTAAAAACAATCCTTTATTATCAATAATTTACACACATATTTTAGGTGATGATTTTTTGACGAAAGCGACGATTTTTAGACAGCAAAAAAGGCCGTGTAAAAACACGACCTTTTTTGGTTTAACGCACCAATTTTACAAATGTTTAATCGGTAATCAATTTTTGCTTAGTGAGCAAGTCTTGAATAATCTGCTGATCTGTACTGAAACCTGTTGTTAAATCAACACCTTGTAGCAAGATGGTTTGATCTTCTTGATTCAGTACATAGCCAGCATTGAAGCCACCTGTAGAGCTGATATGTACTTTAGTATCTGCTCCAACTTTTTCAAAGTGCAGGTAGCTCGCCAAGTTGCCTGTGCCAACTAGGTGATTTTCGCTGCTTAGTAAATCGCGTAAATCTAGCACATCTCCACCAGAAACCGCTGCGGCCGGGTTGAAGTCGGTTACGGTATCTAGTGTTGGTGCTCCTTTGTTGCCACGGTCTGTCAGGTCCCAGCGGAAGGTGTCTGACGACAATAAATCAACGCCACCAACGCCGCCTGTCATAGTGTCAGCGCCTGCGCCACCAAGTAGCGTATCTGCGCCTAAGCTACCCACTAACGTATCGTTACCTGCGCCACCTTCTAGCAAGTCTAAGCCATCGCCGCCTGATAAACTGTCGTTGTCTTCATTGCCACTCAATGTGTCATTGCCAGTGCCGCCAACTATGGTGTCAATACCAAGGCCGCCTGTCAGCACATCATTGTCTGCGCCGCCATCCAACGTGTCATTACCATCACCACCTTGAATAATATCGTGGCCTGCTGAGCCAATTAAATTATCATCGCCAGCTAAGCCGTTAATTGCATCGTTTGCCGCTGTGCCAGTAATGGTGTTAGCAGTCGCATCCCCTGCAAATACATTCGTGGTAATGTTCAACGTGAGTGAAGCGCTAGAAGTATCTCCATCGGTATCAGTAAGTGTGTACTGAATAATTTCTGGCGCAACAGGAGTTGCTGCTGGCGTATTGATTACGTCATTATACTGCACCGCATGAATCCTTACATTTGTGCCAGTATCGGCCAGCATTGTTACCTTGGCAACGCCACTGAATTCCGCAGGCATGGTAGTCCAACCATTACCTGCAACTGTGTATTGGCCAAGCTCATGCCCATCAATTGCGTAAAAAGTATAGGTCACCGCCTCAGCTGCGCCACTGTTGGTAACTTCAAATTTAAGGTTTTGCACGCCTTGTGGGTGTGTAGCCGCGCTGAAATTTATCACCAAGGTTTCCAGGTTTTGAAGTTGATTGTTAGTTACACCGGCACCACCTGTGGCACCTGTGGCGTAAAGCACGGGTGCTGATCCAGCAACACTGCTGGTTGACAACATGCCCTGCAATGTAATGCCGTTAGCAGGTACCAATGCTGGGTCAGTTTCAAGGATAACGATTGGCGCGGTAAGAGAGCCGCCCACATTGGTTATCGTAGCAACACCTGTACCATCGCCAATAATTGCCCTAGTTGCATTGCTGGTGGCCGTAAGGTTTACGAAAAATGCTTCAGTACCCTCTAAAACCGCATCATTGGTGATATTTACGGTAAAGGTTTTAGGCGTCGCCCAATTTGCTGTAGTGAAGTTCGCTGTTGTTGCGCCAGCCGCAGTGTAATCCTGCCCCGCAATAGCAGAGCCATCAGCGGTTGCCCAAGTAACGCTAACATTAGCGCCAGGGTTAGATGACAAGCTAATTGAGAAGGTAGCCGTGCCAGCCGTTTCGTTAATAGTAACGTCACTGATGGATGCCGTTGGAATGATTGTTGCGCCAGTATCATTATCGGTAATGACCGCGTAACCCGTCGCTGTGGTGTTGGCTGTGCTCCCAGCAGTGCGCGTTGCAGTCAAGCGGAAATTCTCAGTCGCTTCACCCCCAGCTGTATCAAGAATCTGAACTCTTGCCAGCAATGAAGTTTGACCTGCCGTGATGACTGCGGAAGGCGTTGCTGCAGTGACCGACCAAGTGGCACCGCCATCGGTAGAATATTGTAATGTGGCTGAATAATCAGTTCCGCTTGTGGCGGTATTTATGCCCATGCCCGCCGCTCCAGGCAAGGCTAGCGTAACAGTCGTATTAGTTGCACTTGGTGCAGACAAACTAACAGTAAATTGCGCATAGGTAGTTGTAGCGCTTTCAGTTACAGCCGCGTTAGATACGGTAAGTATCGGCAGCACGGCTGCTGCAGGCGGCAATGGTGAACTTACAGGAATATCCGCTGTTGGTGGGGTGTATTTGTAATGACCATTCTCATCAAATATCAGCTTGCTACCGTTGCTGGCATGTATCCAGCTTAGCTCACCACCGCTGATGGCATAGTTGCCACCAGAGCTACTGCCTGTGCTATTTACAGTCAGGTTATAAGTGTTGCCTTTAAATACAATTGACGTTACTTGTGCATTGTCGGCAGGGTTATCCACACCAGATGCTGATGCGGTAAATGAGGTCAGTTGTGATGTTGCGCTGATGCCACCATCGGTGCCCATACCCGTAATTACATTGCCTTCTAAGAACTGGCTAAGTGCAGTAAGCGTATCAGAGTCATTATTAGCTACTGGTTTGCCATCTACAATTGAGATGGTTTGAGTAGCCGATGATGTATCACCATCTTTATCCACCGCTACAAAATTTAGGCTAAAGCTATCACCTTCATGCGCAAGACCTGCTGTCAGGTAGGTGTAATCGCCTGTTGTAAAATCAAACACCAAGGTGCCATGTGCAAAACCCTTGCTCGCATTTAGCGTAAGCAGATTGCCTGTTGCTGGTGAACCTGTGGGGAATCCACCAGCCCAAGTGATTTGGTTAGTGCCAATATTATAATTAAAGGCAACCAGTTGCTCAGCCGTGAGCGGGTTGCTGTCAGTATCTAGCAATAATGATACTTGGTTAACGTAACCACCATCCGCACCAAAATTAACGCTAGAAGCACTATTGGCCGAGATAACGTTACCACCATAACCTTGAGGCACGGTGGATAGTAGCGTATCTTCTAGCTTGCTAACGTCTGCCACTACAATTGCAGGGTCGCGCACGCCATCACCTAGAATATCTACGTTGTTAATTTGGTCTAGGTGGGTTAAATTCACAATGCCAGAGCCAACGGCAATGCCGTAGGAATTGATTTCTGGGTGTAAAGTCAAGTAGCTGGTATAACCGGAGGTGGCTACTGGGGCTCCTCCACCCGTCGGATCACCATCAGACAAGAAGTAGATGTTGTTCGACCTAGTTGGGTCTATTGTAGTCCCCATCGCAGTTTGTGCCTTAGTGAGTCCATCTTGATAGTTAGTTAGGTTTCCTATCGCAATGCCATTGATTGTGTTTCCTCCAGCAGCAAGACCAGCAACCGCCGCAACTGCTGTGTCTGCATTTGTATAAGCCACCCCAGCATTCATAATTTGGGCAGTAGAAGCAAATGCTACAATTTTTACTGATACATCGGTAGCCTGGCTGAAGTATTCCCTTATCAAGGCAGACACTGCACTGTTTTGCACGGCCATACGCGTAGTAAGCGTCACTGTGCCATCCACAGCCACTGATTTCACTTGGTCAGCCATACTGCCAGAACAATCTAACACCAATACTAACGAGTATTTTGGTAATACTTGTTCAGGGATTTCAATGACAATATTTGAAGCAACTGGCCTGTCATCTTGCACAGTAACGTGTAGCACTGCGCTAGAGCTATTGCCTACGTAACTAAAGGTTTCTTCTACACTCGCATTGCTGGTTGTGTTATTAGCGGCATTATTAAGTGTGTAGGTGTAGTTACCACCTGCTCTATCAATAACTAACGTGCCAATCTGGCTAACAATGGTAATGGTAGTTGCTGTTGTGGTGGTGCTGGTTACATTGGCAGTGCCAATGGCTGTATTGGTGCTGGTCATAGTGGCACTTGTGACACTGGTGTTACCAGCATCGTTGGTGAACAAGTTACCTGTAACTACTTTAGTCCCCGCGCCTTCAACTAGCGCGGATTCTTGTACGACTGCAAAATCATCACCCGCACCAAATACCCCAATATTTACCGTTGCTATGCTGGTTTGGCCATCTTGGTCGGTAATCGTATAAGTGAAGGTACGTGCGCCAGCCGTGGCAGGCGCGGTGTAGGTGTAATAAGTGCCGTTATCAACCAGCGTACCACCTGTTGGTGCGGTAAAGTCTGTAATTGTTGCGTTATCTGTCAAAGTGTCGTTAGCTAGTAGCGAGGCTTTAGTAATATTGATAGATGCACTTAAGGTTGTGCTGTAAGCATCGGCCACCGCAATTGGCGAGCCATCGCTTACTGGCGTTACTGTTACTGTAGCGGTCGCAGTTGGTGAAACGCCACCCACGTTATCGGATGCGGTGTAATTGAAATTCACACTGCCGTTCCAATCTACCAACGGTTTAAAGTAAACGGTTAGCGAACCGCCGCTAGCCGCCAGTAATATGCCTGTAGGTGCTAATTGCGTCATTGCTGCATCTAAGTATAGCTGGCCATTTAGTGGCAATGTAGATAGCGAGAAGTTAGTCACTGTACCATCAGCATCTGTGCCGTGAAGCACCACTGGAATAAGCGTATCTTCATTACCAGTTACAGCGACTGTGTCAGCCACTGGTGGGGTATTGGCAGCAATAATTGTAATCGTAGTGTGGGCGGTGTTGCTGTTGCTAGTGCCATCTGTTACGGTTACCGTAATATCACGCGCAGTTAAATCAGATGAAGAGCTGTTAAAACTAATCGCGCGTATTGCGGCTTGGTAATCGGTATAGAAAGCAGCGCCAGATAGTGTCACCACATTGCCAACAACACTGGCGGTAATGCCCAAAGGCATAGCGCCCGCAATGAGTATGTCACCTAATTGTGCGTTTGTAAGTGTAATGGCTGCGCTTGTAATGTTGCTACTATCAACATCAGTTACGCTAACATCCGTATCACTAATTGCAACATTTGGTCTTGTCACCACGCTATAGAATGTTGAGTAACCAGTACCTACCGCACTTGCGTCTAAATCAAGCACTGGTGGACTATTGACGTCTACAACATTGATTGTGGCGATTGCAGTGCTTGAAGTCGCTGCCCCGTCATTCACCGTTACTGTAATATTGCGTGGTGTGGTATCTGGCGTACCAGTGCTATTGCTAAACGAAATAGCGCCGATTGCTGTTTGGTAATCGGCGGGCGTAGCTGAGCCAGATAACGACACTGTGTTACCTGCAACGGTAGCTGTAATGCCAGATGGCAATGTCCCCACCGTAAACATATCACCTGTTTTTGGGTTGGTTAAGGTAATAGAGGCGCTCATAATAATGCCATCAGCATCCACTACCGCAATATCAATATCGCTTAAAGCAACCGCGCCAGCACCATCTGTATAAGTGGTGATGTAGTTATTGCCTGTTGTGGTGCTGTTATTTGCATCTAGATCAATGGTAGGCGCGCGATTCATGCTAATAGTGCTCACCGCAGTATTGCTAGGGGTTGTGCCGTCATTCACAACCACATTGAAAACTCGGTCAGTTAAAACTGGAGCACCTAAAGAATTAGAAAAAGTAATGGCACGGATAGCGGTTTGGTAAGCGGCAATTGTGGCTGAGCCTGTTAGGGTCACCACGTTGCCAACAATGCTGGCAGTAATACCAATTGGCATAGTACCAGCAGTCAAAACATCACCTGTTTGTGCGTTCGTAAGCATGATTGTTGCACTAGTCATATTGGTGCTATTGCTGTCTGTAACCAACACATCAGTATCTGCAATTGCAACCGCAGTTGCGCCCACAGTAAATTTGCCTTGATACGCCGTTGTAGTCGCACCGCTACTGTCGTTCGCATCTAAATCAAGTACAGGTACGCCTGCTATGGTGCCCAAGATGGTGACCGTTGTTGTGGCTATATTGCTGTTTACAGTGCCATCGTTAACTACCACGTTAATTAAACGAGCCGTTGTGTTGATAGAAGTAGTATCAAAGTTAATCGCACGAATTGCTACCTGATAGCTAGACACGCTGGCAGAGCCCGATAATGTTACAACATTGCCTACTATTGTGGCTGCTATCCCCACTGGCATAGTGCCAGCAACGAACAGATCGCCAGCCTGCAAATTGGTCAGAGTAATCGTCGCGCTGACGATATTGCTATCAGGGTCAATCACACTCACATCCACATCGCCAATCGGCACAGGGCTGCCTGTACTTGCATTGAATGTAGTCGTAAAGCCTGTGCTTGCGGCGCTGGCATCTAAATCTAGCACGGGTGGGTCATTGTCCGCAACCACCGTAATCACCGCACCTACCACGGTAGATTGCGCTTGACCGTCATTCACATACGCTTCAATTAAACGGTCTCCCGCTACTGGGTTGTCGCTTGTGCTTGCGTAGGTAATGGCTCTAATGGCTAGCTGGTAATCAGCTTTAGTTGCACTGCCAGATAAGGTGATGACATTGCCCACTTGCGTAAAGGTAATGCCTGCAGGCAATGTGCCTACCGCCATTACATCACCAGCTTGCGGGTTGAGTAGCGTAATCACTGCAGATTCTATGTTTGTATCATCGATATCAGTAATGGCAATGTCAGTATCTGCAATAGAAATTGGCGCACCATTTTCTGTGTAGTTGGTTAACCAAAAACCTTCGTCAAGCGGGCTGCTTGGGTTTAAGTTCAGGGTTGGTCTGTCGTTAGTGCCTGTTACTGTTACATTAAGGTTAGCGGTACTAGTGGCACCATTACTATCAATTACCGTGTAGGTAAATGCATCAGTAACCGTTTGCCCTTGCGTTAATGCCTGTGTGGCTGGCAAGGTATTGTTTAGAGTGTAAGTATAAGTGCCGTTAGCAGCAATAGTCACCGTGCCATAGGTGCCCGCTATGCTAGGCGCACCCACATTTGCGCTCAAGCCATTGACTGCAGACACGGTCTTGGTGTTTCCTGTATCAACATCTGTGTCATTGGTCAACACGTTACCAGTTGCGCTAAATGTACCTGCAAAATTATCGGTTGCATTATTTGCTAAAACACCTAAATTGTTCCCAGCTTCGACTACATTCGCGCTATCTACTACCGCAATTGGCGCATCATTAGTACCCGTGATGTTAATGGTCAGGGTGGTGCTATTGGACACGGCATTCGCACTGTCTTTAAGCGTGTAGTTAAAGGTTTCCACGACTGCTGCCCCTTGGGCTAAGGCTTGGGTCGCAGGCAGATTGTTGTCTAAGGTATAGGTATAAGTACCATCCAAGGCAATGGTAATAGAACCGTAGGTACCGTTCACCACCGCGCCGACATTGGCGCTTACGCCATTGACGCTATTGACTGCTTTAGTGTCAAGCACATCGACATCGGTATCATTGCTCAGTACATTGCCTGTTGCACTTGGTGTGCCGGTAAACGCCGTATTGCCTGGGTTCACCCCAGACTCAATGACGGTGGTCGGTGCGGTATCGGCCACGGCCACAGGTGCATCATTGACCGCTGTCACGGTAATGGTTTGATTAGCGGTGGCGGTCGCGCCATTACTATCAGTAATGATGTACGGAAAACTAAACGTGCCATTGTAGTTAAGTGTAGGGGTAAAGCTGATGACGCCAGTGGTTGACACATTGACCGTGCCGTTAGGCACACTAATGGTCGCGGCGGTGCCAAGCGCAGGCATTGCAGTACCGTTAATGCTTAAGATCGATGGAATCGTGCCATCAGGATCGCTATCCGCGGTCAATGGCGTCAGCGTAATCGCTGGACTATCCTCATTCATGCTGTAAGTATCAGTCACTGCAATCGGTAAATCATTGGTGCCTGTGACCGCCACACTAATGGTCGCAGTACTGGTCGCCCCATTGGCATCGACTACCGTATAAGTAAACACATCATTGACCACTTGGCCTTGGTCTAAGGCCTGGGTTGCTGGTAAGGCATTGTTCAAGGTATAGGTATAAGTGCCGTTAGCGGCAATGGTAATGCTACCGTAAGACCCCGCCACACTAGGCGCATTCACATTAGCGGCTAGGCCATTGACCGCAGACACGGTTTTAGTATCCGCCGTATCGACATCGGTATCATTGGTGAGCACATTACCTGTTGCGGTAGGCGTGCCAGCAAACGCGGTATTGCCTGGGTTGACCCCAGACTCTGTCACCGCTGCGGTATCTACTACCGCAATTGGCGCATCATTAGTACCCGTGATGTTAATGGTCAGGGTGGTGCTATTGGACACGGCATTCGCACTGTCTTTAAGCGTGTAGTTAAAGGTTTCCACGACTGCTGCCCCTTGGGCTAAGGCTTGGGTCGCAGGCAGATTGTTGTCTAAGGTATAGGTATAAGTACCATCCAAGGCAATGGTAATAGAACCGTAGGTACCGTTCACCACCGCGCCGACATTGGCGCTTACGCCATTGACGCTATTGACTGCTTTAGTGTCAAGCACATCGACATCGGTATCATTGCTCAGTACATTGCCTGTTGCACTTGGTGTGCCGGTAAACGCCGTATTGCCTGGGTTCACCCCAGACTCAATGACGGTGGTCGGTGCGGTATCGGCCACGGCCACAGGTGCATCATTGACCGCTGTCACGGTAATGGTTTGATTAGCGGTGGCGGTCGCGCCATTACTATCAGTAATGATGTACGGAAAACTAAACGTGCCATTGTAGTTAAGTGTAGGGGTAAAGCTGATGACGCCAGTGGTTGACACATTGACCGTGCCGTTAGGCACACTAATGGTCGCGGCGGTGCCAAGCGCAGGCATTGCAGTACCGTTAATGCTTAAGATCGATGGAATCGTGCCATCAGGATCGCTATCCGCGGTCAATGGCGTCAGCGTAATCGCTGGACTATCCTCATTCATGCTGTAAGTATCAGTCACTGCAATCGGTAAATCATTGGTGCCTGTGACCGCCACACTAATGGTCGCAGTACTGGTCGCCCCATTGGCATCGACTACCGTATAAGTAAACACATCATTGACCACTTGGCCTTGGTCTAAGGCCTGGGTTGCTGGTAAGGCATTGTTCAAGGTATAGGTATAAGTGCCGTTAGCGGCAATGGTAATGCTACCGTAAGACCCCGCCACACTAGGCGCATTCACATTAGCGGCTAGGCCATTGACCGCAGACACGGTTTTAGTATCCGCCGTATCGACATCGGTATCATTGGTGAGCACATTACCTGTTGCGGTAGGCGTGCCAGCAAACGCGGTATTGCCTGGGTTGACCCCAGACTCTGTCACCGCTGCGGTATCTACTACCGCAATTGGCGCATCATTGGTACCCGTGATGTTAATGGTCAGGGTCGTGCTATTAGACACGGCATTCGCACTGTCTTTAAGCGTGTAGTTAAAGGTTTCTACGACTGCTGCCCCTTGGGCTAAGGCTTGGGTCGCAGGCAGATTGTTGTCTAAGGTATAGGTATAAGTACCATCCAAGGCAATGGTAATAGAACCGTAGGTACCGTTCACCACCGCGCCGACATTGGCGCTTACGCCATTGACGCTATTGACTGCTTTAGTGTCAAGCACATCGACATCGGTATCATTGCTCAGTACATTGCCTGTTGCACTTGGTGTGCCGGTAAACGCCGTATTGCCTGGGTTCACCCCAGACTCAATGACGGTGGTCGGTGCGGTATCGGCCACGGCCACAGGTGCATCATTGACCGCTGTCACGGTAATGGTTTGATTAGCGGTGGCGGTCGCGCCATTACTATCAGTAATGATGTACGGAAAACTAAACGTGCCATTGTAGTTAAGTGTAGGGGTAAAGCTGATGACGCCAGTGGTTGACACATTGACCGTGCCGTTAGGCACACTAATGGTCGCGGCGGTGCCAAGCGCAGGCATTGCAGTACCGTTAATGCTTAAGATCGATGGAATCGTGCCATCAGGATCGCTATCCGCGGTCAATGGCGTCAGCGTAATCGCTGGACTATCCTCATTCATGCTGTAAGTATCAGTCACTGCAATCGGTAAATCATTGGTGCCTGTGACCGCCACACTAATGGTCGCAGTACTGGTCGCCCCATTGGCATCGACTACCGTATAAGTAAACACATCATTGACCACTTGGCCTTGGTCTAAGGCCTGGGTTGCTGGTAAGGCATTGTTCAAGGTATAGGTATAAGTGCCGTTAGCGGCAATGGTAATGCTACCGTAAGACCCCGCCACACTAGGCGCATTCACATTAGCGGCTAGGCCATTGACCGCAGACACGGTTTTAGTATCCGCCGTATCGACATCGGTATCATTGGTGAGCACATTACCTGTTGCGGTAGGCGTGCCAGCAAACGCGGTATTGCCTGGGTTGACCCCAGACTCTGTCACCGCTGCGGTATCTACTACCGCAATTGGCGCATCATTGGTACCAGTGATGTTAATGGTCAGGGTCGTGCTATTAGACACGGCATTCGCACTGTCTTTAAGCGTGTAGTTAAAGGTTTCTACGACTGCTGCCCCTTGGGCTAAGGCTTGGGTCGCAGGCAGATTGTTGTCTAAGGTATAGGTATAAGTACCATCCAAGGCAATGGTAATAGAACCGTAGGTACCGTTCACCACCGCGCCGACATTGGCGCTTACGCCATTGACGCTATTGACTGCTTTAGTGTCAAGCACATCGACATCGGTATCATTGCTCAGTACATTGCCTGTTGCACTTGGTGTGCCGGTAAACGCCGTATTGCCTGGGTTCACCCCAGACTCAATGACGGTGGTCGGTGCGGTATCGGCCACGGCCACAGGTGCATCATTGTCAGGGGTCACATTGATGGTGACAGTATTCGGGACTGTATCAAACGCCCCAGCACTATCTTGCACACTGAAGGTAAAGTTGGCATATGCCACGCCATTGGCATTAAGCGCAGGCGTAAACACCAAACTCCCTGCTGCGATGTCTGCCACAGAGATTACTGCACCTGCAAGCACAGGATTGCCATTGAGCGTCAGTGACCCATTCGTTGGCAAGACATCTATCCGTACGTTGACTAAAGTTTGCCCTAGATCGGCATCAGCGAAGGCAAAATCCGCGGTACCTAACACCAGTGGCGTATCTTCAGCGATGGTTTTAAGCACATCTACACTGGTTGGCGGATTATTGGTACCCACATTCACCGTCACCGTACCGACATCAGTAGCACCAGTAGGATCAGTGACGACATAGTCAAACACCGCAGGCCCTGTGTAGTTCAAGTTAGGCGTAAAGGTCATCACGCCTGCTGCAGAAACATTGACTGTACCATTAGGTACAGGGATGATTTGTGTAGTACCAGGGGTTAAATCTGTACCGTTAATTGATTTAACGGTCAAAATATCGCCATCCACATCGGTATCATTCGCCGCTAAATTGAGCAGCACCGCCGTATTGATTGGCGTGCTGGCGAGGTCGTCCACCGCCACAGGCGCATCATTGTTTGGTGGAATGTCATTGACCGTGATGGTTGCAGGCGCAGAAGGCAAACCTTGGTTGTCAGTAACGGTGTAAACAATAGGCGCAACAGAGCCATTATAATTGGCCGCAGGTACAAACTTTACGGTAGCCGCTTGTTCTGGCGTTAGTGGTGTATTGAATGGCACAGCAATTGGCGGCGTAGTAGGGTTGCCGTCATTGTCATAGACAAGTGCACCTTGTGCAGTGGTTGGGCCTGAGGTAATTGTGTAGCTAGCAATTGTGCCGTCGACATCAGAGCCTGCTAATGGTACGGTCATTGGCGTGTTGTCTTCAGTGGGGCTGAGGCTACCATTGGCCGCAGTAGGCGCGTCATTAACAGAATTTACTGTAATTGGCGCAACTGCCACAGGTGAAGTAGCGCCTTGGTTGTCTGTCACTGTAAATGGAATGTTCACCGTGCCATTAAAGTTTGGCGCAGGTGTGAAAATTAAACCAGCAGCTTCTGCGGGCGTGAGTGGTACGCCAGCCACAACAGGCGAACCATCGGCCTTTGTTAGTAAACCTTGGCTTGCTGGCGGTAAACTGCTAACAGTTACGTTTGCAATCGTACCGTCAGTATCTGTGCCGCTTAAATTAACTGAAATATTGCCGCCATCTTCATTGCCTGAGGCTGGCGTGGCGATGGCTGTAGGCGCCTTATTGGTGCTTGGTTGTGTGTGTAATTTGTCAAAATCATCTCGAATGTCTTCGTAGCGACGGCTTTCAAAATCATTCTTTTTCCAGCCGTATTGAAAGTTAAAACTGTTTAAGTCTTGGTCAATACGCGACACATTAACGGCGCTGTAAGGCACATCTGCGCTTAGTACTTGGCGATCTTGCTGTAGCGGATTTGTATCGGTGAACTCGCGACTAGCTACATCGTAGCGGTATTCAAACTGATTCAGCACTTCATCGATTCTTAACAAATCAACAAATGAGTGCTCATCTTGACCTGCTGGCCCGCCAAGATTTTGATTTTCTAAGGCTTTGGCAACATCATTTATATCTTGCCCTGAAGCAATGGCTTGAACAACTGTTTGAATAGTCGCTTGGTCAATTGAGGCTGCACTTGGGTCAATTACATTATTCAAGATTGCATCAGATAGCTCAGGCGTAAAGTTTACGGTTTGTTGTTCACTTATTTGCACCTGCTGGCCATTAACTAGGCTCAATTCCACCACCGCACCTTTGGGGGCAATAATAATGTCACCTGGTTGCAGGGTGTCGCCTAAATGCAATTCACGCTGAACACCTTGTTCATTGATTGCAAATGCTTTGCCAGTTAATAAAACTACGGTGCCGATGGTTGCCATGATGAGTCTCTTTTTTAAAACGGTTTTAATTAAATAGATGCTGCTTAAATATTGGCGCTGCTAAGCCAATATTACTTTTATTGATTACGCGATTAGACACGAGTTTTAGGGTGAAATATATTGTACTGATGGACAATGTGCGCTACTTAATGACTGGCGCAGCAGTGCAGAGAGGGATTTGCTATTTCAATGAATTGTCATTTAGCATAAGCGCTAAATGCAACCTATCTTTTGCGCCTAATGTTTCAAACGCAGATGATAAATGCGCTTTTACGGTTCTATCTGTAATATTCAAAATTCTCGCAATTTCTTTATTGCTTAAGCCCTTGGCTGCTTCTATGGCTACTTGCTGCTCACGCTTGGTGAGCTTAGCCAGCAATATTGAAACTTGATGCGTTTTATTACCCGCCAAATTTGTAGTGGCGTGAATGAGTTGTTTTAAAAAGTCGCTACCCACCCAAATGCCGCCGTGGGTAACCACGGTTTTTATTTCTTTTAAAACTTTGCTAGGGCTAAAAGCATGGCAATAACCTTGTGCGCCCAAACCTAATGCATAAAACGCTTCTGATTGGCTAGGCGCATTCGCTAGCACAATTATTTTTGTGCTTGGCGCATGCTTGAGAATGGCGGGCAAAATGTCAGCCAATGGCTTTTGCCCTGCAATATCAATATGCACCCAGCAAATGGTTTCTTGCTGCGTCGAGGTAATTTCGTTAAGCCCAGTGATGCGCTTGGCTTTAGGAACAGCTTGCAGCCAACTACTCAACAACTCGGGTTGTGGGGTAATAAATAAATCGCGCATTATCGTTCAGTGAAAGCTTGCGCTTTAGCTTTTAGCACTGGTTTTAGTAGGTAAGAAAGTATGGTTTTTTTGCCCGTTAAAATATCCACTTGCGCCACCATGCCAGGGATAATCGGTAAGCCTTTTCCTAAGCTAGGTTGTAAAGTTCGCACCCGCACTAAATAATATGCACGACCTTTATCATCAACCGTAGAGTCTTCTGAAATCGCTTCTACTTCGCCATCTAAAGTGCCGTAAATGGTGTAATCATAAGCGGTAAGCTTCACTACGGCTGCTTGTTTTGGGCGTAAAAATGCAATGTCTTTAATTTCAATTTTCGTTTCTATTACCAGCGCATCGTCAGTTGGCACAATTTCCATAACCTCTTTTCCTGGCTGAATTACGCCGCCTATGGTGTTGTAGAAAATACGACTAACTTTACCGTTTACGGGTGATTTTAATACTGATTGTTTTACTTTATCGCTTAGCGCAACGCTTGACTCTGTTAAGCCTGCGAGTTTTGCTGAAGTGTCGTTTAACTCAGTACGCACTTTGCTCCTAAAGGTTTGTTCTACCTCGGTAATTTTTCGTCTAGCTTCACTGATTGAAACTTGTATACGGCCGATTTGCGCACGCGCTTGGTCAATTTCGCCGCGTGCGCGTGTGGCTTCTCTTTCTAATTTTAGAATGTCAATTTCAGAAACCGCGCCGCTGGCCAATAAAGGCTTGTTGGCAGCTAGTTCTTTTGAAGCAGATTCATACGTTTTTTCAGCGAATTCCTTGCGTGATTGCACTTCAATTAGCTCTTTTTCGCGCTGGCTCATTTGGTCGCGCGCAATATTGATTGAAGAAGAAACCTCATCGCGGCTAGATTGATAAAGCGCATACTCTTGCGCATATAGTTCTGGCGCCTCGGTTTGCACTTCTTTAGGTGCGTTAAATGTGCCGCCTGTTGCTAGCGCTTCTAGTCTGGCTTGCTTGGCTAAAAGTGCTAAATATTGTGATTGGTTTTCGCGTAATGATGACACTGCGCGCGTTTCATCAATTTTTACCAGCGGTGTGCCTGCCACAACAATAGCGCCTTCTTTGACTAAAATTTCAGACACAATACCGCCATCAAGCGATTGAATAATTTGCACCTGCCTTGATGGAATCACCCGACCTTCGCCACGTGTTACTTCATCCACTTGTGCAAAATACGCCCAAGTGATTAAGCCAAATAAAATAGCGGCAATGCAGTAAAGCAAAGCTTTTGCGCGCCTAGGTGTTTGCTCGGCAAGTAGCTCATCTGCTTCTTCATGCCAGGGGCTATCTTCTTGCGTTTTGCTTGGTACAACTTTTTCAAGCAGGCGAAAAATTGGCCTTACAAACCAATTGTCGGCAGTGAAATACACATGAATTTTGCCTAGCTGTTTAAATAACCATTCACTGTTGTTCATAGCGCTTTACCAATTTTGCCTGTACGTAAGGCTTCAATAATATTTTCTTTTTCGCCATCGGCCACAATGCGGCCGCTGTCAATGACGATAATTCTTTGTGCTAAATCAAATAACGTGGAGCGATGTGAAATCAGCACCAGCGTTTTGCCTTGCGTGGCTGTCACTAAACGTTTTTTAATAATTTCTTCGCCAGAATGATCCATCGCGCTGGTGGGTTCGTCTAGCAAAAAGATGCTTGGCTTGCCGACCATGGCACGGGCAATGCCTACGCCTTGGCGCTGGCCGCCAGACAAGGTTTCACCACGCTCACCCACAGACATATCAAAACCTTTTGGGTGCGCGTTAATAAATTCATCAATACCACCGATTTGCGCGGCCATGTAAATATCTTCAGGCGCAGCGTATTGGCTGGTAATGGTAATGTTTTCGCGCATAGAACCGTAGAATAATTGTGTATCTTGCTGCACGTAGCCAATGCAACGGCGCAGCTCGGCAGGGTCAATTTGTCGCGTATCTATGCCATCTACCAAAATAGCGCCTGAGGTGGGCTGGTATAGCCCTAACATTAAGCGCTGAATGGTGGACTTTCCTGAGCCCATGCGGCCTAACAGCGCAACATGCTCGCCTGCTTTTATTTTGAACGACACATTAGTTAATGCGGCAATGTCAGTGCCTGGGTAGTTGAATGAAACTTCTCTAAATTCAATATCGCCTTTAAAAGTTTGGCGCGATAAAAAATTCGCATCCGCAGGGCGCTCCACAGGATTTTCCATTAAATTATTGAGCGAAGTTAGCGCAGTTGAAGCGTTGTGATATTGCGTCATTAAACCTGCAGCTTGCGACACTGGCGCGAGGGCGCGCGAGGCCAGCATAGTGCAAGCAATTAGCCCGCCCATGGTTAAGTCGCCTTCAATAATTAAATACACGCCTAGCAATACCAAGGTGACATTGATAATTTGGCTAATCGCGCTGGCGGTGTTGTTGATTGAAGTAGAGAGTAATTTTATTTTACTGCTCACTTCAACCATATAAGCCGCGCTTTTTTCCCATTTGCGCTGCATTTGGCCTTCTACACCTAGCGATTTTACAGTTTCTAAGCTCACCAAACTTTCAATTAAAGTGGCATTGCGTATGGCGCTTGCGCGATACATGGTTTCAGAAAGTTCGTGCATTTTATTTTGCACGCTAAATGAATACGCCAACACAATTATTGAGCCCACAACAATTGGAATTATCATCCAAGGTGAAATCCAAGCAATGGCAATAATAAAAATTAAGGCAAATGGGATGTCAATAAATGCCGTAATTGTGGCAGAAGTGATGAAATCTCGTACCATTTCAAACGAACGCAGGTTAGAAGCAAACGACCCCACCGAGCTTGGGCGCTTTTCTAAACGTGTACCCAATACTTTTTCCATGATTTTGGCTGAAAGCTTATTATCAATGCGCGCGCTTGCCCAATCTAAAAAATAAGCGCGCATGCTACGCAAAATGGTGTCGCCAATTACAATTAGGCAAATGCCAATGACCATGACCCATAAGGTTTCTATTGAGCGGTTTGGCACTACGCGGTCGTACACATTCATGGTGAATACTGGCATGGCGAGCGCAAATATATTCACCAAAAAGGCCGCAACCATTACATCGTTATAGATTTTTTTGTTATCTAATAACGCACCCCAAAACCAATGGCGATTATTCACCTTACCAACAATTGGCGCTCTTTGGTCAAACAGAAATTTAAGTTTTGCGGTGAGTGTGTAATCTGCATAACGGCTTTCTAGCTCGCTTCGCGGCATGTTGACTTCAGTTTCGCCTAGCTCTGGCAAAATTACGCGTGCATTTTTTTTGTCTGCATCCCAGCCCAATAAAACGCAAGCCTCATCATTTTTTAGCAGCAAAACCGCGGGTAAAAATTCAGCGCCAATTGCATCAAAAGGTTTTTTAATAATCTTGCTGACTAAGTTTGCGCGCTCAGCTGCACGCTTAAATAATAGTGGTGTTAGCTTGCCATCACGCATTGGCAAGCCAGATGTGAGCGCATCTTTAGTCATGGCAACATCGTTTAAGCGGCAAAGCAGCATTAAGCAATCTAACAAACTATCTGCTTGATTGATGGCGGCGTGTGCGGGCGTAGGCTGTGCTAGCACTTGTATGGCTGGATTTACGGCTGGAGAAGTTGGTGAGTTTTCTGAGGTCATTGGCTTAAAAGGTGGCTGCAAAATCCTAAAGATATTATTAAGTGGTTGTAGCTAATTAAAATGCTAACTAAATTATATGTTGCTACTCTAGCAAAAATTGAGCCAACTAGGTATTGGCCTCATGGGCAATGCACGATAACAATTGTAAACTCATTTTATTGTGAATAGTACTATTATTTTTACCGCCATAAATGCCAGCTAAACGCTACAATCACGGCATGCTTTTAACACCTATCACCATTACTATTTGCTCTACCGCGCGGCTTGTGCGCGGCGTGGTTAATCATCACCAGCAGCGCCAGTTGGAAAGTGGAGTGGAGCAATGGCAGGCGGCATCGGTTTATACGCTGCCGCAATGGCTAGATATTATGCTTGGTAATGCCGCGTTATTGGGTTTAATTGCCAGCGACACCTTGCCAGCGCTCACGCTTAGCCCAATCGCTGAGGCGTATTTGTGGGAGCAAGCCATTGAAACTTGCCTTGCCAAGCATGAGGCCGCCGCGTTGTTTGATATCCGCGCAATGGCGAAATCTGCCATTGAAGCGAACAATTTAATGCTCAATTGGCAAATTACCGAAGCTGATATTAACTCACCATTTATTACGCAAGAAACGCGGCAATTTTTGCGTTGGCGGCATACGTTTGAAGATTTATGTGCAAAACAACATGCCCTGGAAGCCGCGCGGATGCTTGCTCTGCAGGCATCGTTAATTGAGCAATATCAGCTACATTTATGTAAAGAATTAGCTTGGCCTGCAAAGATTATTCTAGCGGGGTTTGACCGCCACACGCCTTTAGAAAAACATTTATTTGCCTTGCTAAAAAGTGGTGGCGTGCAGGTAGAAGTGTTAGCTACAACGCCGCAAAACAACCCGCAAATTACAAACTACGCCCTTGCTAGCCGCAATGCCGAATGCCGCGCTGCGGTGGCTTGGGCAAAGCAAAAGTTGGCAGAAAACCCCAAAGCGCAATTGGCGATTATTAGCCCAGCTTTGGGCAATATTCGCCGTGAGTTGGCGGATTTATTAGATGACACTTTTCACCCAGAAGCGCTGCTGCCAAACCAATGCGAAGTGCCGCGCTGTTACGATTTTTCATTAGGCTTAGCACTTACCGAATATCCCATTGTGCAAAGTGCGCTTAGGCTGCTGAAGTTTGCCGCTACCAAAGCGAATATGAGTTTTGAAGATGTTACGCCGATTTTGCAAGATGTATATTGGAGTAACGCCGCAGAGTTAGACGCGCGCGCTTTGCTAGATGCGCATTGTCGCAAAAATTTGAATGCCAGTTACGGTTTAGATGCTTTATTAAAACAAGCGAGCAAGCTGCAAACAGATGGCGCGAATTTATTGGCGCTGTTAGAGCATTTAACCGTCATTTCTCAATTTCGCCTGCAAAATAAAGCGCGCCAATTGCCTTCAGTTTGGGTGGTTGATTTTACCCGTTTGCTTGAAGCGGTTGGCTGGGCAAGCAGCTTGCGTGGCCTTTCTAGCCATGAATACCAAGCGCAGCAAGCCTTCCAAAAATGCTTAACAGAATTCAGCACTTTAGATGCAATTTTCGGCAATTTATCAGCGGGTGAAGCCGCACAAAAGCTCACGGAGCTTTGCAATGCCGCCATGTTTCAGCCAGAATCAAAAGGCGAAGTGCATATTCAAATTTTAGGCTTGCTAGAAACGCCCGCCGTGCAGTTAGATGCTGTTTGGGCGTTGAATATGAACGACCAGCACTGGCCGCCAGCGGTGCGGCTAAACCCATTATTGCCCGCTGAAATTCAACGCAGCCACGGCACACCCAATGCCAGCTCGGCTGTGCAAGGCGAATTCGCACATTTGGTACACGCACGCTTAATGCAAAGTGCGCCAGAAGTGGTGTTTTCTTACGCACTAAAAGAAGATGAACGCGAGCTACGCGCCTCGCCATTGTTAGATGTAAATTATTTAACAACGGCTGAAATCGCAAGTACTCAAACGCTCGCCGAACAGTTAGCCAAACCCGCTACTATGCAAATGTTGGACGACTTTATTGCGCCAGCCATTTTGCCACCAGAAAAAGCCCGTGGCGGCGTGAATTTATTCGCCACACAAGCCTTATGCCCCGCTTGGGCATTTTACCAATATCGCTTGGGTGCCAATAAGCTAGAAACGCCAATTGATGGGCTTGATAACATGTCGCGTGGCAGTTTGCTGCATAAAGTGCTGCAATTATTTTGGCAAGATTGCGCCAGTTTGAGCAAGCTCAAAGCCATGAATGCTGAGCAACGCCAAAGTGCCATAGATGCTGCCATTGAGCAAAGCGTGCAAAGTTTGCTGCATGAAATTAGCTACCATATTCCACCGCAAGTGCTACAAATTGAGCGCCAGCGTTTAAGCCAACTCATGCAAATTTGGCTAGAAATTGAGCTGCAACGCGCAGACTTCACCGTGACCGCGTGCGAGCAAAAACACGATTTTGAAGTAGAAGGCTTAGCACTAAAACTCACGATTGACCGCATAGATACGCTCACCGAAGGCGGCCTAGTGGTGATTGACTATAAAACAGGCGCAGTAGTCGCCAATAAAAGTTGGGCAGACGACCGCATTGCCGAGCCGCAATTGCCAATCTATGCCGTGCTGGCACTTAAATATGAGCAAGTAGTGGCACTTGCTTTCGCCAAAATCCGCACCGATGAAACCAAATTTATAGGCCTAACCGCCGATGAAAACGTGCTTCCAGAAGTCACCGCCTTAACCGCAGTGCGCTCAAGCTCCACCTTCGCCCGCTTTGAAAGTTGGGACGCCCTACAAGAACATTGGCACACCAGCCTAACCAATATCGCCCAAGAAATTAAAGCAGGCGTAGCCAGCGTCACTTTTAATAAAGAAAGTGACTTAGCCTATTGCGACGTGCGCCCATTACTACGCCTGCCTGAACGCATGTTGCAGTTTGAGCAAATGCAAGCGCGATTGTTGCCAGTTGCGGATAGGTGAAATTTCTTCCAATAAATTTTAAAACGCCTATAATAACTATTCACTTATCTATTCATCTATTGATTTAATATTATGGCAACTTATGCAGATAGCATCCGTATGCAACTTTCCATCAGACCACTGACGGCGCGCCAACTATCTGAAACTATTGAAGTTAGTCAGCCAACGATATCCCGTGCGCTGAATGAACTTGGCGATGAAATCGTTCGATTTGGTGCTGCAAGATCTATTCAATATTCTTTGCGCGATACTGTTCGGAGGTTACCTGACATCCCAATCTTCAGAGTTGATGTGGAAGGTCGTATCCGATCATTGGGGACGCTTATTCCAGTTCGACCAGAAGGGTTTGTAATGCGTCAGGAGGATGGCACTACTCTGCATAGTGATGGCTTGCCGTGGTGGTTGTATGACATGCGCCCACAAGGATATCTAGGCAGGGCTTACGCTGCGCGCCATGGTGTTGAGCTTGGTTTACCTCAAAGACTTTCTGATTGGAATGATGCGCATGCGTTGCAAAGCCTAATAGCAAATGGATATGACTTGGTAGGAAATCTGTTACTGGGGGAAAGAGCAAGAAATCGTTTTTTAGCTAATCCTGCCGTAGAGCCAATGACTGAGGTGCAAAAAGCTGATGGATATTCACGATTAGCATTTGAAGCTGCTCGCGGTGATATGCCAGGAACCTCAGCTGGAGGAGAGCAGCCAAAATTTACCGCTTACGTCATTACTCAAAGTGACTCTAGACACGTCATTGTTAAATTTAGCGAACTCGAAGAGAGCCCTGTGAGTGAACGCTGGCGCGATCTACTTCTAGCAGAGCATCACGCCCTTGAGACACTTCGTAATGCAGGCATTTCAGCGGCCAAAACACAAATATTTGATTATGGAGGTCACCGTTTTCTTGAGATTGATCGTTTTGATCGTGTAGGTAACCTTGGTAGACGAGCGTTGTTTTCTTTAGCAGCTCTTGATGCTGAATTTACTGGAGTTGGCACTGGAGGATGGCCTACGATTGCTAAGCTACTTGCTGCGGGCCATCAAATTCAGCAAGATGCAGCGGACGGAGCAAATCTCCTGTGGGCGTTTGGTACACTCATTGGTAATTCGGATATGCATAACGGCAATTTATCATTTATTTCTGAGCATGGGCGGCCTTATAGTATTGCTCCTGCATATGATATGACGCCCATGAGTTTTGCGCCTAGGACTGGCGGAGGTCTGTCTGATTCCATATCCGAAGCAAACATCCACATTAGCGTGCCTAGTGAAACTTGGCTGCGTGCAGAAGAACTGGCGCGTATTTTCCTTACCAGTGTTAAAGCAGAAGGAAGGTTTAGTCAACGATTTGAAACCTGTGTCGCAGCACTTGAGCGACACATCATGATAGCTAGTGCTAAAATTGAGCGGCTGAGTCCATGACATTGGACCTAAACACTATAGACACCCAAAACCGCGAACGCGCTTTAGAGCACGCTTCTTTCATTGTAGAAGCACCTGCTGGCGCAGGTAAAACGGAGTTGTTGACGCAGCGTTACCTTAAACTATTGGCGACGGTGAACGAGCCTGAAGAAATTATTGCGCTCACGTTTACCAATAAAGCGGCCACTGAAATGCGCAATCGCATTTTGTTAAGTTTAGAAAACGCCCAACAACAAACGCTAGAAACCGCGCCGCATAAGCTTAAAACGCGGGAGTTGGCGAATAATGCCTTGCAACAATCTAACGCAAAAAACTGGGATATTCTCACCCAGCCTAGCCGTTTGCGCATTTTAACAATTGATGCGCTGTGTAGTAGCTTAACGCGGCAAATGCCGTTGTTAAGCAAGTTTGGCGGCCAGCCTGTGGTGAGCGACGATACTGATACGCATTATTTAGAAGCCGCGCGCCGCGCCATTGCTGGCATTACGCAAGAAACGCAAGCCGATGACACCGTCACCACCGCGCTACGTTACATGGATAACAATAGCGAAAAACTTATGGCACTGCTCGCAAAAATGCTGGCGAGGCGCGACCAATGGTTGCCGCACGCGGGGCAGCATCATGCATTATCGGCAGAGGAAATTGCGCAGAATACAGAATCTGCCTTACAGCATTTAATTGCAGATGCCCTGCAAGCCGCATTAAATATAGTGCCTAGCCATGCGCAAAACTCACTGATGCCGCTTGCTCGCTTTGCCGCGAGTAATTTGGATTGCAACGCTGATATTGCGATTTTGCTAGATTGGCAATTTTCGTTACAAGCCGATGCGAATGATTTAATGCAGTGGCAAGCGTTGGCGAATTTTTTAGTCACCAAAACCGAGCAAACTTATCGAAAAAGCGTGAATAAAAATCATGGCTTTCCTGCAGATAAGGAGCATAAAAGCAAAAAAGAAGAGTTTTTAGCCATTGTTAATACGCTAGAAAGTAGCGAGGTCATCGCTAAGGTACTCAGCTTGCCTACAATGGCAACTTTGGCAGAAAATCAGCAGGTAATTCAAGCGCTTACCCAATTGCTAATATTAGCGGAGCGGCATCTGTGGTTGGTGTTTCAAGCGGCGGGCGAGGTGGATTTTGTGGCAATTGCCAGCAGCGCGCAACAAGCGCTAGAAAACGAGCAGGGCGCAACAGACTTAGCGTTGAAGCTAGATTATAAAATTTCACATTTGTTAATAGACGAGTTTCAAGACACCAGCCCCGTGCAAATGCGCTTGATAGAAAAGCTGATTGAAGGCTGGCAAGTGGACGACGGTCGCACCTTATTTTGCGTGGGCGACCCCATGCAATCTATCTACCGTTTTCGTAAGGCGGATGTGAGCTTGTTTTTGCAGGCGTCGCAATTTGGCATCGGCCATTTACCGCTCACACGCTTGCAGTTAAGCCGCAATAATCGCTCGCACCCCGCGGTGGTGAGTTGGATTAACCACGCGTTTGGGCAGGTTTTCCCTAGCGCGGATAATATCAACCAAGGCGCAATTAGCTACCGAGAATTTACCGCCACGCGCCCAAACATTGCCGATGAAGGCGTGCAGATTCACCCGCTTGTTATTGAAGCAAAAACTGATGACGATGCCGAAAGCCTCAATATTAAGCAGCATGAAGCCGCGTATGTGGCTGATTTAATTGTAAAACTACGCTTACAAAACCCCGTACGAAAAATCGCCGTGCTGGTGCGTAGCCGTAGCCATTTAAAAGAGTTGGTGTCTGAAATTCGGCGCAATCATCCGCATTTAAAATTTCAGGCAGTAGAAATTGAACATTTGAATGACCGCCAAACCGTGCAAGATGCGCTGTCGCTCACGCGTGCGCTGCACCATCGGGCTGATAGAATTCATTGGTTAAATATGTTGCGCGCGCCTTGGTGCGGGCTAATGTTGGCAGATTTACACAAGCTGGCGGCAGATAATCACCGCGCGACCATTTGGCAATTGATGCAAGATGAAGCGCGTTTACGCAGCTTAAGTGAAGATGGCCAACTACGCATCAACCATGTTAAAACCGTGCTCAGCGCTGCATTTGAAGCACAAGGCCGCATGCCGATTCGCCGTTGGTTAGAAAGCACGTGGCTGCAACTTGGCGGCGGCAAATGCTTGGTGGATGAAGGCGATAATCGCGATGTGCAAGTATTTTTTGACTTGGTAGAAAAAGTAAGCCGTGGCGGGCATTTGGATTTAGAAGTGCTGGAGCAAGCCATGAAGAAGCTCTACGCTAAACCAGATATTCACGCCGATGATAGCTTGCAGTTTTTAACCATACATAAATCAAAAGGGCTGGAATTTGATACGGTAATTTTGCCCGCGCTCAACCGGCAACCACGGCACTCTGATAATGAACTGGTGCTTTGGCAAGAGGTAATGGTGGGCAATCAATTACATTTAATCGCCGCTCCGCTCACCCCAAAAGCCAAAAATGCACCAGCCAGCATTTATGAATTTTTAAAAGCACTAGAAAAAGAACGTAGCGATAACGAAACCGTGCGTTTGCTCTACGTAGCCGCCACACGTGCAGAGCGGCAATTGCATATTATTGCCAGCGCAGAAGCCAATAAAGACGGCGAAGTAAAGCCCAAAGCGAATTCATTATTGCAAGTGTTATGGCCAGCGGTAGAAGCAGAATTTAGCCAAGCGGCACCTGTTACACAAAGCCCTAATGGCGATCCAACACTAGATATCACTCAATTTAAACCGCAATTGCAACGCTTACAAAGTAGCGAATTTAGTGTACAAATGTTAGGCGACTTGCCACTTGTAGGTCGGGTTTCACCCAAATATGACGGGCTAAAGCCTGACCTACAAGCTGATATCACAAGAGATTTTTCAAATGATAATTTCAATAAATTTGACCTGCAAAAACATTGCGGCATACTTGCTCATCTTTATATGCAGTTATTCGCCACAAGCGGCTTGAATAACTGGCCTGCGTCCCGCTTGCAACAATGCCAGCCAGCGATGCAAAGATGGTTGATGCAGCAAGGCCATTCTAAGCCACTCGCAGAGCAGGGTGCAGCGCAAGTATTGGCGGCCTTAAATGCTACTTTGGCGAGTGAAGCAGGGCAATGGGTGCTTACAAATCACACAGAGGCAGCAAGTGAATTAAGCTTGATGGAAGTGGCAGAAGATAATGTTAAAAACCACGTGATTGACCGCACGTTTATTGAAGATGGTACGCGCTGGATTGTGGATTACAAACTTACAGCTTTGGATGAAAAAGATGATTTAATTAACGCCGCAGAGCAACATCGGCCACAGTTGGTGCGTTATGCGGCTTTGTTTTTAGGTGAAGGTTTGCCGATTAAAATGGCGGTGTTGTTTTTGAGCTTAGGTCAACTGATTGAATTGCAAGACATCACTTTTTAACTGTTATTGCGAGCGTAGCGTGGCAATCTAAAAGCGTTAGATTGCCGCGCTACGCTCGCAATGACGGCTGTTAATGCCTAATAGTGCAGGCTTAACTGTGTTTAAAATGCCGCCTTACATACCACACCAAAAACACCACGCCAGCACCAACAATTACATAATGAAACTGGTGAAAATATTTGCCTAACGTTTCCCAATTCTCGCCCATTTTCATGCCCGCAAATGCTAATAACCAGCACCAAATAAATGAGCCGACAAATGTGTAAATCACAAATTTAGTCATATTCATCCGCGCCACACCAGCGGGAAAGGCAATAAACGTGCGCACTGCGGGCAACATGCGCCCCACAAAAATAATAATTTCACCGTGTTTTGCAAAAGCTTTGTCTGCCCAATTTAAATCTTTTTTACTAATTAACACGTATTTACCAAATTTTTCAGCCAGTGGTCTGCCACCTAACATGCCCACGTAATAGGCAGGGATTGAGCCAACAACACAGCCAATTGCACCTGCCAAAGCCACTAACCAAAGCGACATTTCACCTTTAAAAACCAAGAAGCCTGCAAATGGCATAATGATTTCAGAAGGCAATGGAATGCAGGCAGATTCAATCGCCATGAGCAGCACAATACCGCCATAACCCATTGTGGAAATCACGCCCATAATCCAAGTGGCAACGACGGCAATTATTTTTGCTAACATTTAAGTAAACTCTTTCAATAGTGTTTTCACAAATTCAGTGCGTAATTGTATATCAGCCAAGCCGATGGTGACGCGCAATTTATCAGGGCCATTCATGCGGCAACGTTTATCGCGTTGTAACAGGCCAATTAACTTCATCGGGTCAATATCCGCTTTCGGGTTAAATTGCAGTTGTATTGCGGCATCTGAAGCGTCTATTTTAATTACGCCTATGGCTTTAGCGGCAATGCGCAGTCTGTGGCAGGCAATGAGCGCTTCGCCTTGTTCTGGGAGCAAGCCAAAGCGGTCGATGAGTTCTTCTTGCATGTTGTCTAAATCGTCATCTTCAACACAGTTGGCTAGGCGTTTGTAAATCACCAGGCGCTCATGCACATCTGGGCAATATTTGGTGGGTAGCAGGGCTGGTGTGTGCAGATTTATTTCTGTGGTTACGCCTAGCGGCGCGTTTAAATCAGGCTCTTTACCCGCTTTGAGTTGTTTAACCGCATGGTTGAGCATTTCAGAATATAAATGAAAGCCGATTTCTTGCATTTCACCACTTTGGCTGTCGCCTAACAATTCACCTGCACCACGAATCTCTAAATCGTGCATGGCAAGGTGAAATCCCGCGCCTAGGTCTTCCATCAGTTGAATGGCATCTAAGCGTTTTTGCGCTTGCGGGGTAATTTTTCGGTCAGCGTCTGTGAGTAAATACGCATATGCTTGATGGTGCGAGCGCCCCACGCGGCCGCGTAACTGGTGCATTTGCGCTAGGCCAAACATATCGGCTTTATTTAAAATAATGGTGTTGGCGGTTGGTACATCAATGCCAGTTTCAATAATCGTAGTGCAGAGTAATAGGTTGTAACGCTGGTTATAAAAGTCGCGCATCACATGCTCTAGCTCGCGCTCACGCAGTTGGCCGTGTGCCACTGCAATGCGCGCGTCTGGCAATATGCGCTCAAGTTTTTCGCGCATAGAATGTATGGTTGCCACTTCATTATGTAGAAAATAAACTTGCCCACCGCGCTTGAATTCGCGCATGGCGGCCTCACGAATAATGCCTTCAGAATAATCGGTATGAAAGGTTTTAATGCTCAAACGTTTTTGCGGCGGCGTGGTGATAATAGAAAACTCACGCAAGCCTTCCATCGCCATGCTCAGTGTGCGTGGTATCGGTGTGGCGGTGAGTGTGAGAATATCTACCTCAGCACGCAAGGCTTTTAACTGCTCTTTTTGGCGCACACCAAAACGGTGTTCTTCATCTAACACCACTAAGCCTAGGTTTTTAAACTTCACATCTTTTTGAATCAAGCGGTGCGTGCCGATAATAATATCAATTTGCCCAGCTTCTAAGCCTGCTAGCGCTTCTTTTTGTTCTTTGGCGGTTCTAAAGCGTGAGATTTCGGCAATTTTAATTGGCCATTCCGCAAAGCGGTCTTTAAAATTATTATAGTGCTGCTCGGCTAATAGCGTGGTTGGTACTAATACTGCAACTTGCCTGCCGCCCATCACCGCCACAAACGCGGCGCGCAGTGCGACTTCAGTTTTACCAAAACCCACATCGCCACATACCAGCCTATCCATAGGGCGGCCTGATTGCATGTCTTTGATGACGTTTTCAATGGCTTCAAGCTGATCTGGTGTTTCTTCAAATGGGAAGCCTTCGCAAAACGCTTCGTAATCTTGCAAACTTAAGGTGAACGCATGACCACGCCGCGAGGCGCGTTGAGCATATAAATTGAGTAACTCAGCTGCCGTATCACGGATTTGCTTGAGCGCTTTTTTCTTGGCTTTTTCCCAATTACCACTGCCTAAACGGTGTAGCGGGGCACTTTCTGGCGGCCCGCCAGAATAACGTGAGATTAAAAATAACTGCGAAACTGGCACATAAAGCTTATCGTCACCAAAATATTCAAGCAGCAAAAGCTCGGTTTCGCCTTCGCCAAAGTCTAAGTTCACTAAGCCTTTATAGCGCCCAACACCGTGCTGTTCATGCACTACAGGGTCATCCATACGCAATTCGGACAAATCTTTAAGCATACCTTCAGTGCTGCGCGCTTTTTCTTTCTCGCGGCGGCGTTGTTGGCGCACGGTGGCGGCGTAGAGTTCGGCTTCGGTAATAATGGCAAACTGCGCACTAAAGCCATGATGCAAGGGCGCAACGCCAAGCATCACTTTTTCTTTTGAATTAACAAATTCTACCCAAGTTTCTATTAGCGCTGGCTTTAAGCCATGCTCGGCAAATAATTGTGAAATGGTTTCGCGGCGGCCTAAGCTTTCTGCGGCGATTAAAATACGCCCAGAAAAATCTGCGATATATTGTTGTAATTTGTGTAAAGGCTGCTCGGCGCGGCGCTCAATATCTAACGCTGGCAAGCCCGTAGACTTGCCATTAGTAGTGAGTGAAAGCCGTGTAAATGCATGCGTGGCGCTGAAAAAATCTTCGGTTTTAATGAGCAGTTTTTCAGGGGTTAAAAGCGGGCGCTCAGCATCGTGTGCCAAAGTTCGATAACGCGATTGCGCCTCGCGCCAAAATTGCTGTGCGCTGTGGTCTAAATCGCCATGCAAGCAAAGCAAACAATCTGTTGGCAGGTAATCTAAAAACGTTGCGGTTTGCTCAAAGAACAATGGTAAATACCACTCAATGCCGCCAGAAGCCACGCCCTTGCTCACATCTTTATAAATCTTAGCGCGTTGTGGGTCACCTTCAAAGGCTTCTCTAAATTGCCCGCGAAACAGCGCAATACCTGCTTCATCTAGCGGAAATTCGCGCGCAGGTAATAGCCGAATTTCAGGCACTGGGTACAAACTACGCTGCGTATCTACATCAAACGTGCGGATGGTTTCAATTTCGTTATCAAATAAATCAATACGGTAAGGCAGCGCAGAACCCATGGGGAATAAATCTACCAAGCCGCCACGTACGCTAAACTCACCGTGGCTAATGACTTGGCTCACATGATGATAACCCGCTTCTGCGCATTGCAGTCGTAGCGCTTCAGTATCTAGCGTCTGGCCTTTTTTAAGCATGAACGTATTTGCGCTTAAAAAAGCTTTGGGGCTTAGGCGGATTAGCGCTGTGGATAGCGGCACAATAATTACATCGCAGGCGTTTTGGCTAATTTGGTAAAGCGTAGTTAAACGCTCAGAAATAAGGTCAGGATGCGGCGAGAATTGGTCGTAAGGCAGCGTTTCCCAATCTGGCAGCAAATGCACGCTTAAACTAGGCGCAAAATAGGGAATTTCTTCAAGTAAGCGTTGCGCATCAAACGCGTTGGCGGTAATAACCACCAGCGGCTGCTTATTACCTTTAAGTTTAAATGCTAACTCTGCAAGCGCTAAACCGTCTTCACCATTGATAGCAAGCTCAACGCGGCTAGTTTGACCAGATTTTGGAATAGGCAGTGAAGTCTGCGACATGAATATTTTTTTGCGATTTTGAAAGGCTAGATTATAACGGTTGATGCGGCCTATGCAGGCTATTTGAATTTACTTATTTTTGTATAACCCCCAGCAAAATCATATGCAACACCACCAAAACAACCCCATAAAAAATACCACACTAATTCTGTAACTGGAATATTACCCAGTACAGTTAATCCAAACTTGGTATTTGCAAGTAGCCAGTATTGATTCCAAAAATTAGGTGAAATTACATTAAATAAAACAGCGTAAATAGGTGTAATTACTGCTAGCGTTAAAATGCCAGACATAATGGCGGGAATGAACAGGTCTTTTCTTAATATAAGGATGATAACGGTGAAAACGATAAATGAGATTGTGCTCACTATGATCGAGTTAAAACCTAATAGTGTGCTGAAAATTGCAAAATTAGTAAGAGCAATTAAAAATAAACAGCCAAAAAACTTTACCCTGCGCTTTTCATTTAAAACGCGACTTTCAGTAAAAATTGCATCAAAAATAGAAACTACAATGCCTGTAATGAAAAAGCCGAATAGAAAATCTTCAACAGAAATGATAGCTGTGTTAAAAACCGTAGGTGGCCGCCAGTAATCTTGGTAATACCAAAACTCGACGATTACACCCACAAAACCGCCTGCGATACTGGCTTTAATAATGCGTTTTTTTAAATCGTTTCTAGCGAAAATGATAGCAAGCCATATGACAGCTAACATGGCGGAGATGAGTAGGTAGGTGTATTTATCCAATTGAGTTACCTGATAATAAGCGCTAGTAAATACTGCATGTTGACTGTTTTACCATTAAAGTTTAATCGGTCATTCATAAATTATGATTAAGCTTTGCCGCCTACTAGTAGCTTTGTCAACTTCATTACAATAGAGGCTTAATTTTACATTAACTCAAGCGACTTCATGTCCTCGGATTATTTCTAGTAATTCAAACCATTGCAATGCATCCATTTGCACATTTGAAGCGGTGACTGCCTCTGCGATGGCTTGTATACGCCCACTACCAGTTAATACCACGGGTTTGCATGGCAGGCGCATAATCCACGCATATACAGCGCCTGCTGGCGATAGCCCCATTGATAGCCCTGCTTGTGTGAATGCTTGGTGAATACGTTGTATATGCGCCGTATGGTTGCTAAAAATCGATCCACCACCTAATGCTGACCATATCATGGGCGCTATATTGAGGTCTTGTAGGCTTTCAAATAGGCCATCGTTCATTGCATTTAGGTTTAATGGTGAAAATTCCACTTGGTTAGTGCTTAATGGAAAGCGTCGGTTTAACGCTGCAAATTGGGTTTGCGTAAAGTTAGATACGCCAAAGTGCAGCACCTTACCACTGGCGCGGATATCTTGAAATGTAGCGGCCATTTCATCAAAATCCATGAGTGGGCTAGGGCGGTGTATTAGCAGTAAATCAATTTTCTCAACCCCTAATTTTTGTAAAGAGTTATCAACTGATTTCTTGATATATTGGTCACTCAAGTTGTAATGCTTAAGTGACCTGATGCCGCCAGTATGGGTGGGGAGTTTAATGCCGCATTTTGTAATAATTTGCAGCTGTTTTTTGAGGGTGACACTACTCGCCAAAGCTTCACCAAATAGAGCTTCTACTGAGCTATCGCCATAAATATCGGCATGGTCAAACGAGGTAACGCCCATTTCAATACATTGCTCAATCAAGCGCACGCGTGCATTTACACTCATGCTCCAATCGCCCATGCGCCACATTCCAGCAACCACGCGAGACAAGGCTACACCACCTTGGTGCATCGTAACTTTAGGGCAGCTCATAGAAACGTCTTTGTCTGAACCTATAGTGTCTGGTTTATTTTCCATCTAAGCCGTGCCACCTACCGTTAGCGCATCAATTTTTAACGTTGGTTGCCCCACACCCACAGGCACGCTTTGACCTTCTTTGCCGCATGTGCCTACGCCGCTATCTAATTGCATGTCGTTGCCTATCATGCTCACACGTTTAAGTACTTCTGGGCCGTTGCCTATGAGCGTTGCGCCTTTTACGGGGTAGGTGATTTTGCCGTCTTCAATCATGTAGGCTTCAGATGCGCTGAACACGAATTTGCCACTGGTAATATCTACTTGCCCACCGCCAAAATTTGCGGCATATAAACCTTTTTTAACTGATTTTATAATTTCTTCAGGTGGCACTGTGCCGTTTAGCATGTAGGTGTTGGTCATGCGCGGCATGGGGATGTGCGCGTAGCTTTCACGCCTTGCATTGCCTGTAATGGGCATATTCATTAGCTTTGCGTTGAGTGTGTCTTGAATGTAGCCGCGCAAAATGCCGTCTTCAATCAGCACGGTTCTATTGGTTGGGTTGCCTTCATCGTCCATGCTTAGTGAGCCGCGCCTATCTGCAATGGTGCCGTCATCTACAATGGTGATGCCTTTGGCGGCTACTTGTTGGCCTATCATGTTGCTGAAAGCCGAGCTACCTTTGCGGTTAAAGTCGCCTTCTAAGCCGTGGCCGATGGCTTCGTGCAGCAAAATGCCAGGCCAGCCAGCGCCTAACACAACAGTCATGCTGCCAGCAGGGGCAGGGCGTGCATCTAGGTTGATAATGGCTTGGTGAACGGCTTTTTGCGCGTAATCTTGTAACACATCATCGGTAAAGTAGCTGTAATCAAAGCGCCCGCCACCACCGCTAGAACCTTGCTCGCGGCGACCATTGCTTTCTGCAATTACGTTAATAGATAAGCGCACCAAAGGGCGCACATCGGCCGCCATTACGCCGTCATGGCGCGCGACCATCACCACTTCATATTCACCCGCAATTGAGGCGGTTACTTGTGTTACGCGGGCATCTAGTTTTCTGGCGAAAGTTTCTAAACGTTCAAGCAGTTTTACTTTTGATTCTGCCGATAAACTGGCAATTGGGTCTTGCGGCAAGTAAAGTGGCGAGGCATTGCGTTTGACTACAGAGCTGGCCGTTTGCTCGCCGCCTAAGCTGGCAATGGCTTTAGTGGCTTTTGCGGCCTCTTGCAGTGCACTTAAAGTAATGTCGTCAGAATATGCAAAAGCGGTTTTTTCGCCACTCACAGCACGCACGCCCACACCTTGGTCTATGCTGAAATTGCCAGATTTTACTTGGCCTTCTTCTAAGCCCCAAGATTCACTACGGCTGTATTGAAAATACAAATCAGCGTAATCAATTTTGTGCGACATCATATCGCCCAGCACGTTTTGCAGCTTAGCTACATCTAGGTTAGATGGCGTTAACAGGGCTTGGGTGGCCATTTCAAAGTGTGTGCCTAGCGCTTTGTTTTCGTTACTCATGTGTGTGTCCTGACTTTTAAGGGCGCTAGATTCCGACCAGCGTCGGAATGACAGCTTTGAATGTTTTAGTAAGCCGTTATTTAATCACTCTATGTTTAAGCGCGGGCAAGCTAGTGCGTAAGCTTACTTGGTATTTGGGGTTGAAATTTGCAATCACAACGCCTGAGCCGCGTGGTAGTCTATCTAAAATTGTTCCCCACGGGTCAACTATCATACTGTTACCATGCGTTTCGCGGCCTGAAACATGGTAGCCGCCCTGTGCTGGGGCAATTACATAGCTTAGGTTTTCAATAGCACGTGCGCGGATTAATGTTTCCCAATGAGCCTTGCCTGTGGTGTCCGTAAATGCGGCTGGCACGACAATAATATCTACCTCACCCATGGCGCGGTAAAGCTCAGGAAAGCGCAAATCATAGCAAACGGATAAACCAATTTTACCAAATGGCGTTTCAACTACTTTAACGGCATTGCCCGCTTCTATGGTGGTTTCTTCATGATAATGCTCGTTGCCTAAATCTAGGCCGAATAAGTGAATTTTGTCATAGCGGGCGACTTGTTTGCCTGTGTCGTCGTACACCAAACAGCTATTACGCACTTTGTTGGCTTGACTACTCACGAGTGGCACGGTGCCGCCAATGAGCCAAATCTTGTATTTTTTAGCGATGCTGCTTAAAAAATCTTGAATTTGGCCGCTACCTTCTTCTTCGCGCACTGCTACTTTATCGGTGTCTTTTAGCCCCATAATGGCAAAGTATTCTGGCAGTACAACCAATTTTGCACCTTGGCTGGTAGCGAGTTCAATTAAGCGTTTTGCCTCATTTAAATTAGCAGAAACATTAGGGCCTGATGCCATTTGAATGGCGGCAATTTTAGTAATTTCTTGAGTATTTTTGGTCATGTTTAGTGTTAAATTCAAATTTACTGGTTGAGAATAGATTTTTTATTTGCATCTGCGTTGCTTTTTTCTGCATTCACTTCTTGCGGGTTATCCCAAGTGCCCACAATTTCATATTCACTTGAGGCAATTTTATTGAGCGGATCCCTTAATATTTTTTGTGCTAAAAATGCAATGGCGCCAGCCAATGGCCCACCAGCTAATGCTGCGAGTGAGAGACTATCGCTTACATGTGGCATGACTTTTACAGTTAAGTGCTGTGTTTCTTTTTGTAAATTGGTCTCACCTTTAATAAGCACATCAGCCGCAGGGCCAGACATTTCAAAGTTATCACTGCGCATCACACCGCGCTCCACTTTAGCAGCCCCGCTAATTTTATCAAAAGCAAACCCATTGCTGAATAAATCTCTAAAATCTAAGGTTAAACGGCGCGGCAAACTTTGTAAACTTAATAAGCCTAGTAGCCTGCCAACGCCAGGTTGCACTTTCAAAATCTGGCCTTTTTTAAGATTAAGTTGAAAGTCTCCGTTTAGACCAGTTGGGTTAAATTCATGCGGGCTGCCAGGCCATTGTAGTTGACCTGTGAGTGTGCCTGCGCCGCCTTTAATGGTGTCTGGATAGCCAATGCCATTGAGCGTTTTTCCTAGATTTTTAATGTCCCATGTAATGTTTAAATAGGTATTAGGATTTTTAACCCAGTTATTCCATTGCCCTTCAGCGTTGATTACGCTATCAGCGGTGGTGAGCTTAAGCTTTTCAATATTCCAGTTGTCATTTTGTGGGTAGGCGATGAGCGCCAAAGCGCCAAAATTTTTCTTATTAAAGCTAAAATTATCAGCGGTAATGTCTAATATTGGGTAATCTTGCTCCAATTTTTTAAAACTGGTTTGGTTAGATTCTTGCGTATTGGCGCTAGCGTTATTTGGCGCAGCTTCAGGCACGGTTAAATTGCTTAAGCGCGCAATCAGCTTACCGTTATTTTCACTTATCCATTGCACATCGCCTGTAATTTCTCGGCTTTGTATGTTTGCGCGTAAGCCATCTTTATCAGCGCTGTGCGATATTTTTAATTGATTGATGCGCCTATCAAAAATATCTAGTGTATTTATTTTGAGCGCAATTTTTTGTATTGGCAACGTGGGTTCTTGCGATGTTTTATTTGCTGACTTTGCATCAGTAAGTTCAAGTAAAACAGTGCGCCACGCGTCGACGTTCAGATAATCTACATTGCCATAAACTTGCAGGCCTTTAGCGTTGCCAAGCTCAAGATTGCTGTTTAATTCACTCGAATTTGCTGCAGGTGCACCTGTATTAAAGCGAATGCTACCGCGATCAAACAGAAGTTTTTCATTGTCCCCTGCACGCGCAATTTTTGCGGCAAGTTTATTGCCCAAGTTAACGCTAATGGTGTCTTTGCTGGGCTCTTGCTTTTTAATAATACGTAAATTTAAACGCTCACTCGCGCTTTTGTTAAACGGAATAGGTAGCGTAGAGCTTAAACCAACCAAGTCAGAACGAATATCAATATTCACGACAGGTTTTTGAATGGTAATGTCGGCCAGCCAATCTGCGCTACCCGTTAAGTAATTGGCGGCTTTTGCTAAAGACACATTATCTGCGCCTTGTTCAAGTAGCATTTGTTTAATGCCAGCATCATTCATTTTTCCTTTGGCCGTTACGAGAATTTTGGTTTGATTATTGCTAATATCTTTACCAGTATTTAGGCTTATTACCGCTGGCGAGCCAAAAGCCATAGCGTTAATGTTTTTTGCGGTTAAGTTGCTTTCTGTAAACTCAAGCAAACCATTGATACGCGTAAGTATCGGAATACTTTGTGCCGCCATGCTGCCATCTATAATTTGGTAAGCACCTTTGTATTTTGCGGCTTCTAAATTTTGCATGGGGATGATTAAACCTAGCGCCAGCTTGCCTTGCCCGCTGGTTTTTAAATCTTCAGTAAAGCCTTGTGTGACTTCACGCACTGGGCTTTTATTCACAAATTTGATACCTTCTTCGACAGAGCCTTGTAGTTCACTATCAATGATTAGCATGGGTGAATCAGCATCTAATTGCGCGATAGTTGTTTTGCTTTTTATGATTTGGTTGCCAAAAATATGCCCTGCATTGGCGTTAAGCTCCATGCGTTTGCCTTCAAATAGCAAATCTAACCCTAGGCCTTCAATCACTGGCCAGTCCGCGCCGTATTCTAATAAACTATCACTTACTTTTGCGGTAACTCTAAATAAGCCTAGCTTGCTATCTAATTTATTTTGACTATTTACATATGGAAAATCAGCCAAACGACCTTTTACTATCAAGTTAATGTCTTCTGCTCGCCCGGCTAGTATTGAAGTGTCTAGCCAGTGTAGCGTGGTTTTACCTAGCATAGTAGGGTAATAAAATGTGGCAAACTTGGCATTAGCTTTGCCAAATTTTCCTTTTAAATCTAGCAGGCCACCTTTGTTGCCATCGATCAAATAACTTGCGTTTACCATGCCTGCCAAATGTGGGCTGCTGATTGATAAATTATCAGTATGAATTTTTGTTGCTTTATCGCTAATCTCCCAAGCAATATCGCCATCTAGCGTGTCTGCAGGAATCGGCCAGCGTAAAATAGTTTTAAAATCTAGTGCGACATTTTTTGAATTAAGCGTGATTTTCCCATTATTTTGATTGGCTTTAATTTCGCCTGTTAAATTGCTAAACCCAGGTATTTTTTCATGTGAGCCAATGCCCAAGCCATTAAATTTGGTGTTAAGTAAGTAAGTTTTTGTAGTGGTGGCGTTGCCTTTCCACTGCATGGTTAAGCCATCTAACTTACCAGCAGGTGATAACCCTATGATTTTTTGCAAAGTATCTGCGGGTAATGGTAATTGTACTAAATATGGTTTTACTGATGCTAAATCTACATGAGCTAATTGAACGTTGAGTGATTTTTCACCTTTTAAATCTTCCACATAGCTTCCTGAAGCCTCTTGTAAATTCAAGCCGTTGCCAGTGTTAAGGGTTAAATGCTCAACATTAAAAGTTTGCGCTGACTTTGTGTTTTTCCAACTTAAATCACCTGCAAGTGTATTTAACAACATGGGCTCTGCATTGGATTTAAGTTGTATTTGCACATTATTTAACGTGACCTTGCTAGTGATTGACTGCACTTGTTGCTTTGCAAATTGCACTTTTACGTTAGCGCTGCCAATGCCTGATTGCACGTTAATCGGCTGCGTGAATCTTGTGTAATCTACCCACGGCTTAAAAGCCGCAATATCCGCATTTTTTAATTGTGCTTCTACACTGCCACTCCATTGAGCAATTTGGCTAACATCGTTGCCATACACATCAGCATTCACAACAATAGGTTCACTTGTACCAATTGATGGTAGCGCACTAACCGTAATTCGGTGATTTTTAAGCAGGCTTTTCCACGGTGGGCTTGATACTTGCAAGTTGAGCTTGTCTAGGCTTAATGCGGGCGCGTTGCGCATTTCGTCTAACCAAATAACTTTGGCGTTTAGCACTTCAAATTTACTTTGACGTAGTAGCCAGTTAGCTAAATCGGGCTTAGATTGCCCCTCTGTACTCATGCCAGCCACAAAAATATCACCCTTTGCATCACGTCGAATGGTGAGCTCTGGGGCGCGAATAGTAAAGCTGGCGAGGCGCGGCTCCAAGAGTGGAATACTTAACCATGAAAAAGACGCATCTGTATTTTTAAGCTGCAAAGCTGGGCGGTTTTGCGCATCATAAATATCAATATTAGCGATTGATAAATGCGGATCGAAATTTTGCCAACCTGCTTTAATATTACCGATAACTACTTTTTGCTTAGCCTCTTTGCTAGCGTAATCTGCAATTTTATTTTTATATTGGTCAATATTGGGAAACACATAAAACTGAATAATAAGCGCTGCAAGCAGCACAACAATAGCGATAAAGCTAATCAGCCAAAGCGCGATGCGATAAATCAGTGACAAAGATTTTTTAACCATTAGATAAGTTTGAGCTTTTTTTAATATATGCGCTATGCGGTCGAATACTTACAACTATCATTTTACTGCAATAAGTCACGCACTGATAATAAGTTCTAATGATTAGCTAAGAGTCTTGCAGTGCTAAAAAGTTGTAAATAGTATTGCGCTAATCCATTAGAATAGCGTTTTTGGTCAATCTTGGTTGACCAGCATTTTTATTTACTGGCATTCCCTTGATTCAATTTAAACAACTTACCCTAACTCGCGGCTTAAAAGTACTCATTCAAGGGGCTTCTTTACAACTGCACCCAGGTCATAAAGTTGGCTTAACAGGTGCAAATGGCGCGGGTAAATCTTCACTCTTTGCTTTATTGCGCGGTGAAATGCAAGTGGAATCTGGCGATTTAGAAATGCCAGCCACTTGGGTAATCGCCCACGTAGCGCAAGAAACACCAGCTTTGGCGATGCCCGCCATTGAGTTTGTGTTAGATGGCGATGTTGAGTTACGTAATATTGAAGCCGCATTGGCAGATGCTGAAGTGAACTACAAAGGCGAGCTTATCGCCGAGCTGCACCACCGCTTAATGGATATTGATGGCTACAGCGCCAAAGCCCGTGCGGCGGAGCTACTGAGTGGTTTAGGCTTCAGTCAAGCGAACTTGCAACAGTCTGTTTCAACCTTCTCTGGCGGTTGGCGCGTGCGCTTAAATTTAGCGCGTGCGTTGATGTGCCGTTCAGACTTATTGTTGCTAGATGAGCCCACCAACCATTTAGATTTAGATGCTGTGATTTGGCTAGAAGGCTGGCTACAAAGCTACCGTGGCACGCTGCTGCTTATTTCACACGATAGAGATTTTTTAGATGCTATCGTCAACCACATTGCCCATATTGAGCAGCAAACGCTTACCCTTTACAAGGGAGGCTATTCAGATTTTGAGCGCCAACGTGCTGAGAAACTAGCGCTACAACAAGCTATGTTTGAAAAGCAGCAACGCAAGGTGAGTCATTTACATAGTTATATTGACCGCTTTCGTGCGCAAGCTACTAAAGCTCGGCAAGCGCAAAGCCGCATTAAAGCGCTTGAGCGCATGGAGATGATTTCTGCCGCGCATGTAGATTCACAATTTAATTTTGAGTTTAGAGCGCCACTTGCAGCCCCTGACCCTTTGCTAGTGCTCGATGACATGAGTGTTGGCTATAACAACGTTGCGCTCATTAAAAATATTGTGCTGGCCATACGTCCAGGCGAGCGCATTGGCTTACTAGGTCGCAACGGTGCGGGTAAAACCACGCTCATTAAATTACTCGCCAATGAATTGCAGCCTTTAAGTGGCAAACGTGTGACGGGCAAAGATTTAAACATCGGTTATTTTGCCCAGCACCAGCTTGAACAGCTGCGCCCAGACGAATCGCCCTTGCAGCACATGATGAAGCTAGACCCGCTTACTCGTGAGCAAGAACATATGAACTACCTTGGGGGCTTTGATTTTAGGGGCGACATGGCGCGCAGCCCTTGCGAGAATTTCTCAGGCGGTGAAAAATCGCGTTTAGCCTTGGCATTGCTCATTTGGACACGCCCAAATTTGCTGTTGCTTGATGAGCCAACTAACCATTTAGACCTTGAAATGCGCCACGCGCTTACGCTGGCGTTGCAAGATTATGAAGGCGGCGTGATTTTAGTTTCGCACGATAGAGCCTTACTCCGCGCCACTTGCGATGAATTTATTTTAGTCGCTGATGGTAAAGCCGAGCCGTTTGATAGCGATTTAGAAGGATATAGCCAATGGTTGGCTGAGCAGCGTTTAAAAGAAAAACAAGCAACGCAAACTGTTGCGGATGATAAGCCAAACAAGAATGATCGGGCCGCAAACAAGGTGGAGCGCCAAGCCAGAATACTAGAGCGCAGGCCGCTATTGAAAGAGCTTGAACAGCTAGAACTCAATGTTGAAAAATGGCAAACGGACAAAAAAGTGTGTGATGACCGCTTAAACGAGAGCGAGCTTTACACCGCGGCCGATAAAACTGAGCTACAAAACTTGCTGAAAAAACAAGCTGAATTGGCAAATCAAATAGAAGTGGCAGAAGAGCGTTGGCTAGAGCTGCACGAGCTGTTAGAAGCCTTGCCAGCGCTAGAATAATCGCGTGGTCATTACGAGCGAAGCGCGGCAATCTAAAGTTGTATTGCAGATTGCCGCGCTTCGCTCGTAATGACAGTAACTCAAAATTTTAGGTTAAATTATTAAAAATGGGATGGGTAATGGAAGTTCAATATTCAAAACGCATTAAACTGATGCACGCAATTTGTTTGGCAGAAACACTACAAAACCAAAATGCCAAACCTAATACCGATTTAAATGAATACGACGCGCTTGCTGCGGCAGATTATTTAAGTTGTTACATCACGTTTAAAGCCATTCAAGCGGCTGAGCGCTCGCCACAAGAAGAACGTAGTGACAACTTTGATATGTTAAGCGTTTACCAAGCCTACGCCTTGCTTGTATATGCATTTTTAGCCTTGCCACTGATGCAAGAAGACATTGCGCCACAATTGCCATCAGCACAAATCACTATTGCTAAGACCTTATTTGCAGGTTTATCTGATGCTGAATTGGTGGAAATTGTAGAGGCTGGCACGCATAAATTTCAATTGATAAGTGAAGCTGAAGTTGAGCATTGGCGGGAGTTTAGAGAGAATTTAGATAAACTTACTATTGCTTTTGTTATCGCGGGCACAGATGACGAAAGCCCGCATGATAAAGAAGAAATATTGCCGATTTTTGGGCGCTTACTCAGCCAGTTTTGTGAGGCTTTTGAGAACGTATAACGTTATTTTTAGTCGGGGTAGCTTCCCGCTAAGTAATACCAGCAGCCATCTATGCGCTCAAACTGGCTAATTTCATGCAGTCGCTCGGCTTTGCCAGCAATTTTATAACGCGCAACAAACTCTACAGTGGCTGTTTCGCCAAGCGTTTCAGTGCGCTTTATTTGCAAACCAAGCCACTTGGTAGGCGGGTCTTCAGCCAAGTTAAGCGCGGCAGGGCGCGTGTCAACATGCCAAGTCTGTAGTAAATATTCTTCTAAACTTGGATAAAATTTAGCAAGTGCAAACGCCGTATAACGCGAACGCATTAGCGCTTCTGCGGTTGGTGCGGCCAAACCTTTATGAAGTGGCGCGCAGCAAGTGTTGTAAGACTTGCCACTTTCGCAAGGGCATGGCGCGTTAGATAATCTCACGTGTTTCTAAAAACTCAATATCAGGGTAGCGCTCTTGCGCCATTTGCAAATTCACGCGGTTGGGCGCGAGGTACACGTATTCATCCGCGCCATCTAGCGCCACGTTAAAGCCGTATTTGTCGGCAATGGCTTTTAAGTCAGCATCTTTGCCGCGTAGCCAGCGCGCGGTGTAGCAATCATAAGGCTCAAACACCATATCCACGCTGTATTCATGCTCTAAGCGGTGCGAAACCACTTCAAATTGCAGCATGCCGACTGCGCCTAAAATAAGGTCGTTGCTTAATAATGGGCGGAATAATTGTGCAGCGCCTTCTTCAGCCAGTTGTTTTAGGCCAATTTGCAATTGTTTCATTTTCATCGGGTTTTTAATGCGCGCACGGCGGAAAAACTCTGGCGCGAAACTTGGAATACCTGTAAACCTCAGCGCTTCGCCTTCAGTAAAAGTATCGCCCACTTTAATGGTGCCGTGATTGGGGATGCCAATAATGTCGCCAGAATATGCCTCGTCCATTGTCGTGCGGTCTTGCGCCATAAAGGTGATGGCGTTGTTCACAGCCATAAGCTTACCTGTTGAAACTTGCTTAATTTTCATGCCACGCTCAAAACGGCCTGAGCAAACGCGCAAAAAGGCGATTCGGTCACGGTGTTTTGGGTCCATATTCGCTTGAATTTTGAATACGAAACCTGAAAATTTATTTTCATCTGGCGCAACTAAACGGCTGGCGGTGTTGCGTGCAAGCGGCGCGGGCGATAAATCTACCACCGCATCCAGCAAGCTTTGCACGCCAAAGTTGTTAATCGCCGAGCCAAAATACACAGGCGTTTGCTTACCACTTAAAAAACGTGCCGCATCAAAGGTGTGCGATGCGCCTCGCACCAACTCGATATCAACTCGCAATTGTGCCGCCACGTGGCCTAAAAGCTCGTCTAGGCGCCGATTATCTAGGCCTACAATAACTTCTGAAGTGCCTTTATCTGCACGCGGGTCAAAAAATGAAATGGTGTCAGTATATAAATTGTAAACACCGCGAAACGACTTACCCATGCCAATTGGCCAAGTCATCGGCGCGCATTCCATGCCCAGCGTGGTTTCAATTTCATCTAGCAACTCAATCGGCTCACGGCTTTCGCGGTCTAACTTGTTAATAAACGTGATAATCGGCGTATCACGCATGCGGCACACGTTTAACAGCTTAATGGTTTGCGCTTCTACGCCATTTACCGCGTCAATCACCATCACCGCAGAATCCACCGCCGTCAGCGTGCGATAAGTATCTTCAGAAAAGTCATCATGGCCTGGTGTGTCTAGCAAATTCACCATGTGTTCACGGTAAGGGAACTGCATCACGGATGAAGTCACAGAAATACCACGTTGCTTTTCAAGCTCCATCCAATCTGAAGTTGCATGGCGCGAAGCCTTGCGCCCACGCACCTCACCCGCTACTTGAATGGCACCGCCAAACCACAATAGTTTCTCGGTGAGCGTGGTTTTACCCGCATCAGGGTGAGAGATAATGGCAAAAGTACGACGACGTTTGATTTCTTCTTGCAGAGACATGGTGTAAAAGGTACTTAAAATTACAAAGGCTGCATTTTACCTGAAAATAGCAACACACTTATCATTCCCGTGTAGCCACATTCACAACCTCGTCATTCCCGCGCAGGCGGGAATCCATTTTGATTTACAAAAACTTAAAAATTGTTTCTAATTCATTGTTCATATTACTTCCGACGCATTAAAAAGAAGGCTGCCAGCACAAGTGCGGCTAATACAAGCAAGCCTTCCATAGTTATTTAACAAAACTTCTTTTAACTGCTCTAAAATCGCAGGATTATCCAGCGTAGAAATATCCGAAGTGATTTCTTCGCCTTTCGCCAAGCTGCGTAACAATCTGCGCATAATTTTGCCGCTGCGGGTTTTTGGTAGGTTGTCACCGAAGCGGATTTCATCAGGCTTGGCGATTGGGCCGATTTCTTTGCCTACCCAGTTGCGCAAGTTTTCGACAATTTTTTTCGCTTCTTCACCTGTTGGGCGAGCGCCTTTTAGCACTACATAAGCAACTACGGATTCGCCTTTAATATCGTGCGGTTTGCCGACCACAGCGGCCTCGGCTACTAGTGGGTTTGAAACGAGTGCAGATTCAATTTCCATGGTGCCTAGGCGGTGGCCAGACACGTTCAACACGTCGTCAATTCTGCCCATGATGGTGAAGTTGCCAGTTACGGCATCGCGCACGGCGCCGTCACCCGCTAAGTAGGTGGTGCCGCCTAAATCGGCTGGGTAGTAGCTAGCAACATAGCGTTCAGGGTCGTTATAAATGGTGCGTATCATCGAAGGCCATGGTTTTTTAATCACCAATAGCCCGCCTGTGCCCCAAGGCACGTCTTTGCCTGTTTCGTCTACCACATCAATTGCAATACCTGGGAAAGGTAGCGTGCATGAGCCTGGCACTAATGGCGTTGCGCCTGGTAGCGGGGTAATAACATGGCCGCCAGTCTCTGTTTGCCAAAAGGTATCCACAATTGGGCAGCGGCTACCGCCCACATTTTCGTAATACCACATCCACGCTTCTGGGTTAATCGGCTCGCCAACAGAGCCTAAAATGCGCAAGCTGCTTAAATTAGATGCTTTTGGATGCAGGCTAGCGGTGGTTTCAGAAGCCTTGATGAGCGAGCGAATAGCCGTTGGTGCGGTGTAAAAAATAGTGACTTTGTGCTTTTCTATCATCTGCCAGAAGCGGCCAGCGTCTGGGTAAGTGGGGATGCCTTCAAATATTACTTGCGTTGCACCCATTGCTAGCGGGCCATAGGCTACGTAAGTGTGGCCTGTAATCCAGCCCACATCTGCCGTACACCAAAATACGTCGTTATCTTTGATGTCAAATGTCCAGCGCATGGTGTTAAGTGCGTGCAGTAAATAGCCTGCAGAGCTATGCTGCACGCCTTTTGGTTTGCCTGTTGAGCCCGAAGTGTAAAGCAAGAAAAGTGGATGTTCTGCGTTGACCATTACGGGTTCGCAAGTATCGGCTTGACCGCTAATTAAGTCATTCCACCAAATGTTATTAGATGCCCAAGCTACTTCTTGACCTGTTTTTTTCAGCACAATGATTTTTTGAATTGAATCACAGCCACCCATGACAATCGCTTCGTCCACGGCTGTTTTTAGTGGCAGTGTTTTGCCACCGCGATACTGCCCGTCAGAGGTGATGATGGCCGCAGCGCCAGCATCTAAAATACGTTCGTGTATACTTTTGGCCGAAAAACCGCCAAATACCACAGAATGAATTAAGCCTAAGCGCGCGCAGGCCTGCATGGCTACAACTGCCTCAATGCCCATCGGCAAGTAAATTACCACGCGTGAACCGAAAGGCAAGTTTAAAGTTTTTAGGCCATTGGCGAATTGGCACACTTGATGGTACAGCTCTTTATAGGTAACATTTTTGCTCTCGCCGCTATCAGCTTCAAAAATAATGGCAGTTTTGTTGGGAATCGTCGCTAAATGTTTGTCTAAACAATTGGCAGAAACATTTAGCTCGCCGTCTTCAAACCATTTGTAGAAGGGTGCTTTTTCTTCGTTTAAAGTCTTAGTGAACGGTTTATTCCACACTAAAAGCTCGCGCGCGAGCTTTGCCCATGTGCCTGCGTAATCGGCAGTAAATTCTGCACAAATCGCGTTGTACGCGGCCATGCCGCTTACATTGGCATTTTTTACAAAGTCGCTACTCGGTTCAAAAACACGGTTTTCATGAAGAACTGACTCAATTGACATGCTAAAAACTCCCTTAAATTACTGATACGCACTTATAATTTGGTTCAGTAATGTTAAATATTGATTGGCAAAAACTAAAGTTGTAACCTAATTGTAAGCGTCATATTACCTTAAAAAACCTATGCTAACACTTGAAAATTTATTGTCTGAAACCCGCACCACGTCTAGCGAAGCGGCTTACGTGCGCTATGCAGTCGCGTGCAGCCCATTTGTTGCCAGATTGTTTACAAAAGATGCCCGCTTATTGAATGATTTGCTAGAAAATCTACACTCAGCGTATCAGTTAAGCAATATGCAAAGTTTTTTATCGCAACAAAATATTGTTGATGAAGTTTCTTTAAAGCGCGCGCTACGATTACTTCGCAGCCAAGTGATGGCACGGATTATTGTGCGTGATTTGAATGGCTTTGCAGATTTGCAAGAGGTGATGCAAACCACTACGCAATTGGCCGAGTGTGTGCTGAATACGGCGGTGGATTATCTCAACACGTGGCTGGTGCATGCGTATGGGCAGCCAGTAGATGCGCAAGGTTCTGCGCAACGTTTTATTGTCATTGGTATGGGCAAGCTGGGCGGCGGTGAACTGAATGTGTCATCTGATATTGATTTAATTTTTGCTTATGAAAATGAAGGCACGACGGTTGGCGAAAATTCTATTAGCAACCAAGATTTTTTCACTCGCTTAGCTAAAAAACTCATCGCTTCTATAGATGAAATTACCGAAGATGGCTTTGTGTTTCGTGTAGATATGCGCTTGCGGCCGTTTGGCAGTGAAGGCGCGCTGGTTTCAAATTTAGATGCGCTTGAAGAATATTACCAAAACAACGGCCGCGAATGGGAGCGTTACGCGTGGATAAAAGGCCGCGCCATTTTTAGTGTAAAAGACGATGCTCTGGGAGCCAATATCCATGCGCTTCTCAGGCCATTCATTTTTAGAAAATATTTGGATTTTGGCGCATTTGCAAGCATGCGCGATTTAAAAATTCAAATTCAGCGCGACGTGAATAGCAAAGGCATGCAAGACAACATTAAGCTAGGGCGTGGTGGTATTCGCGAGATTGAATTTATTGCACAAGTATTTCAGCTGATTCGTGGTGGACAAGATGTGAGCTTGCAAATTAAGCCGACATTAAGCGTGTTAAAACTTTTACAAAACAAAGGCTTGCTGCCAGAAAAAACCGTGAATGACTTAACCGAAGCTTACGTGTTTTTGCGTAATTTAGAGCATCGATTAATGTATATAGATGATGCGCAAACGCAAGAATTGCCAAAATCTGATGATGGAAAATCGCGAATTGCGAAAGCCATGAATTTTGCCAGCTGGAGTGAGTTTTTGGCAAAATTAAATGCATACCGCAGCCAAGTGCAACAGTATTTTGACGACACTTTCAGTGATGCAAATGCAAGTGCAGATAAATTTGAAGTGGAAAAATCCATCTGGAATGGCGCACTGGCGGAGCAAGAATCTGAGCTTGCGCTGCAACAATTAGGCTTTGCTGAAGCGCATGAAACCTTGCGCCGCGTGCATACTTTGCATGGCAGTAGCCGTTATTTGCAGTTGCCAGAATTAAGCCGAATACGTTTTGATGCGCTGATGCCACATGTACTTTCACTTGCTGCAAAAACATCAAACCCTGAAACCACCTTAATGCGCTTAATTGATTTGCTAGAAAGCATTTGTCGCCGCGCGAGTTATTTGGCGTTGTTGGCTGAGCATCCGCAAGCCATGCATTTACTGGTGAAATTGTGTAGTAGCAGCCCTTGGCTAGCCAATTATTTAACGCAGCACCCCATTTTGCTGGATGAACTTTTAGATACGCGCACCTTATATGCCGCGCCAGATTTCGCTGTTATGCGCACAGAGTTGTTGGGTCGTTTGGCCGAGTTTGACGGCGATATTGAGCGCCAAATGGACGTGATGCGTCACTTCAAGCATGCTTATGTGTTTAGGTTCGCCGCACAAGATATTCACGGTGAACTTGTACTAGAAACGCTTTCAGACTATTTAAGCGCATTGGCGGAGCTAATTTTAAGTGTCGCTTTAGAAGTCATTTGGCCAAATGTGCGCGGCAAACATATTGCAGTGCCAAAGTTCGCAGTTATCGGCTATGGCAAGCTGGGTGGTAAAGAGCTAGGTTATGCCTCGGATTTAGATATTATTTTCTTGTACGATGATGAATCATCAGAGGCTGGCGAAGTTTATGCACGCTTTGCACAGCGCATCAGCAACTGGTTTAATAGCCTAACTTCAGCAGGTTTGTTATATGAAACTGACTTGCAACTGCGGCCAGATGGCAATAGTGGCTTGCTGGTGAGTAGTGTGGCGGCTTTTCGCGAATATCAGCTCAATAAAGCGTGGGTGTGGGAGCATCAAGCCATTACCCGCGCACGATTTGTGGCGGGGGACACGAATATCGGCGAGGCTTTTGAGGCGATTCGTATAGAAGTGATTACGCAAACGCGCGAGTTGGCGCAGCTGAAATTAGATGTGCAAAATATGCGCGAAAAAATGCGTGCCACGCTACACATTGGCACTGAAATTTTTGATATTAAACACAGCGTGGGTGGCATTATTGATGTGGAATTTTTAGTGCAATATTTGGTATTAGCATATGCCAAACAGTACTCGCAACTCACGGGTAACATCGGTAATATTGGCCTGCTAAAGCTATTGGCAAAACTTAATATTATTGACGCTAATTTGGCCGAAAAGGTCGTGTTGGCATATAGAGATTATCGACATCTTCAGCACACACTTAAGCTGCAAGGGGCAACGCATTTGCGTGTGGATGCAGCGTCGGTTAGCGCGCATGTGCTGGCCGTTTCAGCATTGTGGAATTTTGTTTTTGCAACATAATATTGATGTGGGTTGAAAAAGTAGAGGTTGACGCTTTCAAGAAATATAGGCAGTATCCATTTGCTAACTATTTATGCAATTTGCATATACTCAAATTACATTCACTCAACACAGATTGAGGGGAAAGTTTTAAAGGGTTCGTTAGCATTAAGTTGCTATTTTGCCGCTTATCAATAATAAAAAAGTTATTCATTAGGGGCGTCTATCTGAGGAAACGCCATGGCTAGTCAAATAATTAAAAATCAAGCAATAATAAGTGAAAAAATCAATAGTACTGAAAATGTCGTAGAAATAAATAACAACGAAACAAATTCTGGCCTTAAACCAAAAGCTGAAGAAGGTATTGGTAATCTTGGGCTGGCAAGTGCCGCCGCTGCTGCCTTGCTGCTTGAAGCTTGTGGCGGCGGTGGCAGTAGCGCCACAAGCACGCCAACCACGCCGCAGGTTGGTGCGCCCACCGCCACTGAAGCGGCACGTTTTCTCACACAAGCCACTACTGGCGCTAATCGTACACTTATTGCTGAAGTGCAAAACATGGGTTATACCGCTTGGTTAGATAAGCAATTTGCCATGCCTGCGCAAGATAAGCATTGGGATTGGATGGCCACGCATAATGACCCTTCAACTGGCAAACCATTCACACACATAGATTTTAGATTCAACCAAAATGGCTTTGACGCCACGGCTTGGCGCAAATTATTTTCAGCACCAGACACCTTGCGGCAGCGCGTTGCCTTGGCTTTATCTGAAATTATTGTGGTTTCTATTGATGGGTTAGATGGAGATTGGCCACAATTTCGTGCTGCTGGCTATTTAGATTTACTTGAAAAACATGCTTTAGGTAACTACAAAGATTTGTTACTTGCTGTTTCTAAAGACCCCGCCATGGGGCAATACCTGACATTTGCCTATAATGAAAAAGCTAATGTTGCAAAGGGTTCAAAGCCTGATGAAAATTATGCCCGCGAGCTCATGCAGCTGTTTACCATCGGCCTAGTGCAACTCAATGTGGATGGCACGCCTAAATTAGTAAATGGTGCGCAAGTGGAATCCTATGTGCAAGATGATATTTCTCAGCTCGCTAGAATTTTCACAGGCTGGGTTTGGGATTCTCCAGTGGGCAACCCGTACATTCAGCGCCTGACCCCAACCACGCTTAAAACCCCCATGGTGCAGTTGATTGATATTAGTAATAACAACAGCCATGAAACAGGATCCTCTACATTTTTAGGTAGCACTGTGCCAGCAGGGCTTAACGGCGCTGCCAGCTTAGCCATGGCGATTGATATTATTTTTGCGCACCCTAATGTAGCGCCTTTTGTTAGTCGCCAGCTTATTCAACGATTAGTGACTAGTAACCCGATTCCCGCTTATGTTGGGCGTGTTGCTGCCGTATTTAATGACAACGGTAAAGGAATAAAAGGCGATTTAAAAGCGGTAATTAGAGCCATATTGTTAGATGATGAAGCGCGTAATCAAGCCAATTTAAGCAATATACAATTTGGTAAGGTGCGTGAGCCAATATTGCGTTTTACCGCTTGGGCACGTGCTTTTAATGTAACTTCACCCAACGGCGCTTGGGATCCAGAGTACATCGCTGCATCAGATTGGGGCATAGGCCAAGGGCCATTGCGCGCACCAAGTGTGTTCAACTTCTTCCGCCCAGGTTATGTGCCGCCCAATAGCAGTATTGCCTCGGCAGGCTTGGTTGCGCCTGAGCTACAGTTAGCCAATGAAACTTCTGTAGTGGGTTACCTCAATTACATGACGAACAAAGTGTTTAGTTACTCAGCTTATTCAGCGGTGCCAAAAGCCACTGATAAGTTTACTAATCTTACGGTGGATTATAGTAGCTTGCTGCCCTTAGCCGCAGACACCACTGCTTTGGTGAAAGAGCTTAACTTACTGCTTACCGCCAACCAATTGAGCGCCACAACCGCCAGTAGTATTAGCACTGCACTAAGCACAATTACTGATGATGGCAAAGCTGCTAGTCATTCAGGCCATTATCTAAAAAATAGAATTTATGCCGCAATATTATTGGTGCTAGCTGCGCCTGAATGTATTGTAAGCAAATAAAAAGGACAGATCATGAATAAAAGACCAGCAATGAATGCCTCACGCCGCGCTTTTTTACAACGTGGCTCTGCTTTTATCGCCGCAGGTGTTACTTCGCCATTGGCATTGAATCTTGCCGCGATTTCTGAAGCCTCTGCCGCAACTGCCACTGATTATAAAGCGCTTGTGTGCATATTTTTATATGGTGGTAATGACTATGCTAATACGCTAGTGCCTTATGACATCAATAACTACAATGCTTACCAGCTGCTGCGCCCAACCTTGGCTTATGCACAAGCGAATCTTACAGCAACTGCATTAACGCCTAGGGCAGGCAATACGCCGTTTGATGTAAATGGGGTAGCGCACCAATATGCGCTCGCACCAGCACTGGCGCCACTCAAGGGTATTTTTGACGCAGGCCGCATGGCTGTGCTGTTGAACGTGGGCACGCTAGTGCAACCGACAACAAAAACACAATTTAATAATAAATCAGTACCGCGGCCACCAAGATTATTTTCACATAATGATCAACAATCGTTTTGGCAATCACTCTCACCAGAAGGCGCACCCTCAGGCTGGGGCGGGCGCATGGGCGATTTGTTTGAAGCAGGCAACGGTAAAGCAGTGTTTACCAATATCAACGTAGCAGATAACGCGGTATATTTATCTGGCAAAAGTTCCACACAATACCAAGTGACAACGCAAGGTGCAGTGCCCTTATATTCTGCAGATTATTTGTACGGCTCACAGGCCTGTGGCGCAACATTAAAAAAACTGATTTCAGACTCGCGCCCACATATGTTTGAAAATGAGCACAACATTATCACTAAGCGCTCACTAGATTCTGGCGCAGCGTTAAATAATGCGCTGGCTGCTGTGCCTGCAATAATCACGCCATTTCCAACTGGCAATAACTTAGCTAACCAACTTCAATTAGTGGCTAAAATGATTGCGAGCGCCGATGCCTTAGCGGTGAAGCGCCAAGTATTTTTTGTGTCGATTGGCGGTTTTGATAACCATGATGGCTTGCTTGATAAACATCCCGCTTTGCTCAAAAAAGTGGCTGATGCCATGAAGGCGTTTTATGATACCACTGTAGAATTAGGTGTGCAAAACCAAGTCACCGCATTCACGGCATCTGACTTTGGTCGTAGCTTGGTTGGCAATAACGATGGCTCAGACCATGGCTGGGGCAGCATGCACTTTATGGTGGGTGGCGCGGTATTAGGCCAAAGTTATTATGGCACTGCGCCAGTGGTTGCAAGCAATGGCGTGGATGATGTAGGCGAAGGGCGTTTATTACCAACCACTTCTGTTGACCAATACGCGGCTACCTTGGGTAAATGGATGGGCGTGACAGATACGCAATTGTTAGATTTATTGCCTAATCTTAAAAACTTTAGTACGCGTAATTTAGGCTTTGTTTAAATCGTAACTTAAGTCATTCTGAGCGTAGCGAAGCATACAGAGCAAATTTACTTGAGTTGCTGGATTCTTCGCTACGCTCAGAATGATAAACTCTTTGTATTGGCATTTATTGCTTGCGGTAAGCGTACCCGCACTTGAAAACCATCAACATCATCTCCATTTAACTCCTATTGTTTTAACCATTAAAATTTAGGAGCTTAAGTTATGTCTGCCAAGACTTCAGAAAAAAAGACAGCACAAAAACAATCTATGCCGTTTCAGGCAGAAGTGAAACAACTACTTCAGTTGATGATTCACTCGTTGTATTCCAATAAAGAGATTGTGTTGCGCGAGCTAATTTCTAACGCATCAGACGCTGCTGACAAATTACGTTTTGAAGCCATTGCCAATGGCGCGCTTTACGAAGGTGATAGCGAATTAAAAATTCGTGTTGCGTTTGATAAAGAAACTCGCACAATCACTATTAGCGATAACGGCATCGGCATGAGTCGTGATGAAGTTATTGCGAATATTGGTACGATTGCAAAATCAGGCACTAAAGAATTTTTTAATGCGTTGTCTGGTGACCAGGCGAAAGATGCTAATTTGATAGGTCAATTTGGCGTGGGCTTTTATTCAGCATTTATCATTGCCGATAAAGTGACGCTCACAACGCGCCGCGCAGGTAGCACTGAAGCAGTGCGCTGGGAATCAACAGGTGAGGGTGATTTTACTTTAGAAGATGCTGATAAAGCCACGCGAGGCACTGAAATCGTACTGCATTTACGCAAAGATGAAGACGAATTTTTAAATGATTGGAAATTAAAGTCCATCATTCGCAAATATTCAGACCACATTACTTTGCCGATTTTGATGCAAAAAACTGAGTGGAAAGAAGGCGAAATGGGTGCGGATGGCGTACAAAAACCAGGTGAAATGGTGATGTTGGACGAATTTGAAACCATCAACAAAGCCTCTGCCTTGTGGGCGCGTAGCAAAAATGATATTACAGAAGACGAATATAACGAGTTCTACAAACATGTTTCGCATGATTTTGAAGCGCCGCTGGCTTATACCCATAGCCGTGTAGAAGGCAAACAAGAATACATTTCGCTGTTGTACATTCCAAGCAAAGCGCCGTTTGACTTGTACGACCGCGAACGTCGCCATGGCATTAAGCTGTATGTAAAACGCGTATTTATTATGGAAGACGCTGAAAAATTGATGCCGCAATACTTGCGTTTTGTGCGCGGCGTAATTGATACCGCCGATTTGCCATTGAATGTTTCGCGCGAGATTTTGCAATCAAGCCGCGATGTAGATGCGATTAAAGCAGGCTCAATCAAAAAGATTTTGGGCTTGCTAGAAGACATGGCGAAAGACAAACCTGATGATTATGCTAAGTTTTATACTGAATTTGGCCGTGTGTTAAAAGAAGGTTTAGGCGAAGATTTCGCTAATAAAGACAAAATAGCAGGTTTATTACGCTTCGCCAGCACCCGCATGGATACTGCCTCGCAGAGCATCTCATTAAAAGACTATGTGGAGAAAATGCAGCCTGAGCAAGATGCAATTTACTACATTACTGCCGATACTTTTGCTGCCGCGCAACACAGCCCGCATTTAGAAATCTTCCGCAAAAAAGGCATTGAAGTGCTGCTAATGAGCGACCGTGTGGACGAGTGGATGTTGGGCAGCTTAACTGAATTTGAAGGTAAAAAATTGCAGTCTATTGCTAAAGGCGATTTAGATTTAGGCAAGCTAGAATCTGAAACCGAAAAAGAAATTCAAAAGAAAATTGAAGAAGAAGCGAAAACGCTGGTAGAAAAAATCAAGCAAACCTTGGGTGGTCAAGTGAAAGATGTACGTGTGACGCATCGCCTTACTGATTCGCCAGCTTGCTTGGTGAGCGAGGCGCACGATTTATCTGGCAACCTAGCGCGTATGCTTAAAGCCGCAGGTCAAAATGCGCCAGAAAGTAAGCCTATTTTAGAAATCAACACTAGCCATAAATTAGTAAAACGGCTTGAAAGTGAGTCTACGGATGCCGTATTTACTGACTTAGCGCATGTGCTGTTTGACCAGGCATTGCTCGCAGAAGGTGGCACGCTGGATGACCCAGCAAGTTTTGTGAAGCGCATGAATAGCTTAATTAGTTAAGGTATTGCATGATTAAAAAACCGCCCTGCGTAAGCTCGGCGGTTTTTTTATTGTGAACAATTTATGGTGTAGTGTGCTTAAATTTTCTAGCAAGCCTAGCAAAAAACTGTTGTACGTCATCCACCAAAGTATAAGCCACGGGAATCACCAGTAAGCTGAGTAATGTAGAAGTTAGCAAGCCTCCTATTACAGACACCGCCATCGGACTGCGGAAAGAGCCATCGCCTGCGCCAAGCGACAAGGCTACTGGTAACATGCCTGCAGTCATGGCGATGGTGGTCATCACAATGGGGCGAACGCGTTTGTGGCAAGCATCCATAATTGCTTCAAAGCGCGTCATACCGTGTTCACGTCTTGCCATAATGGCGTATTCCACCAGTAATATAGAGTTTTTAGTGGCAATGCCCATGAGCATTACCAAGCCGATGAGCGAGGGCATAGAAAGCGCTTTGCCAGCCACTAATAAAGCTAAAAACGCACCGCCAAGTGACAATGGTAAGGCGACTAAAATAGTAATGGGCTGTAAAAAGTCTTTGAACAATAACACTAGTACAAAGTAAATACATAGCACGCCCGTGAGCATGGCAATGCCGAAGCTCGCAAATAATTCGCCCATCATTTCTGCATCGCCAAGCTCGGCTTGCGCTACGCCAGCAGGTAGGTGTTGAATGCTGGGGAGCTTTTTGATGGCTGCTGCGGCGTCACCAATCGGTAGGCCAGAAAGCTCAATATTAAACTGCACATTTCGGGCGCGGTCATAGCGCGAAATCACCGCAGGTCCGCTAGACACCTGCAAGCTGGCGACTTGTTCAAGTGGCACAGTACCACGTGCGCCTGGCACGGCGAGTTTGCCTAGCGTGCTGAGGTCTTGCCTTGCTGCATTGTTGAGTTTGACGACAATAGGCACTTGGCGCTGCTCTAAATTGAGCTTGGGTAATAGCTGTTCGTAATCGCCCACCGTGGCAATGCGTAGCGTTTCGCCAATTGCGTTGCTAGTGACGCCCAAATCTGCGGCGGCGGCAAAATCTGGTTTGACGATAATTTCTTGCCGCACAAGTGCCGCACTTGAGGTGATATTGCCTAGGCCTTTTATGGTGCGTAAGTCTTTTTCTACTGCACTGGCGGCCACTTGTAGCGCGCTGCTATCTTCGCTGGTGAGTGCTAACACGTATTTTTCGCCAGAGCCTTCTAAACCTACACCTAGCCGCACGCCTGCTAAAGCTTGCAGTTTTTCACGCATTTCGGTTTCAATCACTTGCTTTTTGGGGCGACTACCACGTGGGTCAATTTGAATGGTGAGGGTGGATTTTCGTGCTTCGGCACTGCCGCCACCTGCAAATGGGTCGCTACCCGCCGCGCCGCCGCCCACAGTGGTATAAACGCTATTCACATGCTTAATGTTTTTTAATATCAGCCGTGCTTGCTCGCTCACTGCAATGGTTTGCGCCAATGTTGCCCCTGGCGCTAGTTCAATGCGTACTTGGGTTTGTGAGTTATCGTCCGCGGGTACAAAACCTGTTGGTAATAAGGGAATGAGCGAAATTGAACCGACAAAAAATGCAATGGCGGCCACAGAGGTGATTAAACGGTGGCTCACGCACCAACGTGCAAGGCGCATATAAGTGCGCATAAGCGCGCCATCTTTGGTTACTTCATGTTTGGCTGGCTGCATCAAATAAGCGGCCATCATCGGCGTGAGTAGCCGTGCTACTAGCAATGATGCGAATATCGCAAACGCGGCTGTCCAGCCAAATTGTTTGAAGAATTTACCAGGAATGCCATCCATAAAAGCAGTAGGTAAAAATACGGCAATGAGTGTAAATGTGGTGGCAACAACGGCCAAGCCAATTTCTTCGGTGGCAATTAGTGCGGCCTCAAAGGGCGATTTCCCCATGCGCAAATGACGCACGATATTTTCAACTTCAACAATCGCGTCATCTACCAGCACGCCGACCACCAAAGAGAGTGCGAGTAAGGTCACAATGTTGATAGAAAAGCCCATCATTTTCATGCCGATAAAGGCTGGAATAATGGATAAAGGTAGGGCGACGGCAGAAACGAAAGTCGCCCGAAAATCGCGCAAAAATAAGAATACCACCAGCACGGCAAGCAGCGCGCCTTCGTAAAGCATGACCATAGAAGCATCAAATTCATCTTGCACAGGCTGCACAAAATTAAAGGCTTCGGTAATTTCAATATCAGGGTGCGCCAGTTTGATTGCGTCTAACACTTTATAAACGCCCGCGCCCACTTCAAGCTCGCTGGCACCTTTGCTACGGCTCACTTCAAAACCAATGACACTTTTGCCATCTAAAAATGCGGCAGATTTTGGCTCAGCAATCGTGTCTATTACATTCGCCACTTGGTTTAAGCGCACGTTACGGCCGTCACTCAGCGCGATTTGCATATTGGCTAATTCATCGGCAGATTTCACTTTAGCCATGGTGCGAATCGGTTGCTCACTACCGCTGAGTTTGGTTACGCCACCTGCGGCTTCTAGCTGCGTTAAACTTAGGTTACGTGAAATATCTGCCGCGGTGGCGTTGAGCGATTGCAATTGTGCGGTATCTAGCTCTACCCACACTTGCCGATTAACACCGCCTACACGCCCAACATTGCCCACGCCATTAACGCCGAGCAATTTTTTGGTGAGCGCGTCATCTACAAACCAAGAAAGCGCTTCAGCATCCATGCGGTTTGAGGCAATGGTGAAAGCTAAAATGGGCGAACCCGCGATATTGAGCTTGCTGACAATTGGCTCACGTAGTTCATTAGGCAAGTCAGCGCGCACTTCAGAAACCGCGGAACGCACATCATCTACCGCTTCTTGCACGGGCTTTTCTAAGCGAAATTCAGCGGTAATGGTGACGCCGCCGTCTTGAATAGTGGTGTAAATATGACGCAAGCCTTGCAATTTGGCTACGGAATTTTCTATTTTGCGCGCCACTTGCGTTTCAAGCTGATCTGGCGACGCGCCTGGCAATGCCGCGCTTACGGTGACGGTAGGTAAATCTAAATCAGGAAAGTTTTGCACTTTCATGCTGTTAAAACTCATGCTGCCAGCCAAGCACAGCAGAATGAATAAAATCAGTGCAGGAACAGGGTTTTTGATGGACCAGCTAGAAATATTCATTTGCTAATCACTCGCACGCTATCGCCATCTGCCAAAAATGCGCCGCCGCTTTCTACAAAATTGGCATCTGTTGCCGCTAAGTTAAGTATTTCTACGCGGTCATCTTTGCGCTGCCCTAACTGTACTTTTGTTTGTTTAATTTTATGGTTGCTTTCTACTTGCATCACATATGCAAAACCATCGCGCATCACAATCGCCGAGTTAGGCAAAGTGAGGCTGTTAGTTTCGCCAATCACAAAATCGCCACGCGCAAACATGCCAATTTTTGCGCTACCAGCGGGCATATCTACAAACACCACAGCATTGCGCGTTTTGGCATCTACACTAGGCGCAATGGTGCGCACTTTTCCGTGTGTGGAGCTGCCATCTGGCAAGGTAATGCGGGCTTTCATACCTGTTTTTATTTGTGAAATGTCGGCTGAAGTTAAATCGGCGCGCCATTCAATGCGGCCTTTGCGAATCAAGCGAAATAACTCTTGCCCAGCCGCATACACCGTGCCGACTGTGGCAGGGTTTTGCGAAATAATGCCGTCGTCAGGCGCAAGTACAGCGGTTTGCTTTAGTCTGATATTTTGCGCATTTAAGTTCGCTTGGCTCGCATTTAAACGTGCTTTGGCTGTAGCTTCAGCCGTGATGTATTGCTCAATTTGTTGCTTACTTAACGCGCCAGAATCTTGAATGCTACGTGCGCGGTTAGCATTGCTCGAGGCTTCTGTAAGCATGGCTTGCGCTTCTGCTATATTGGCTTGCATTTGTGCAATGTCGGTTTCTATTGTTGCGGCGGCAAAGCGCGCCAATACTTGCCCGCGCTTGACTTGGTCGCCAATATTCACCAGCACTTCACGCAATAACAAGCCGTTAGTTTCTGCGCTAATACTACTTTCTTGCCATGCCGCGACGTTGCCATTAGCGTTAATGGTTTTGTGCAATAAAGTTTGCTGTGGCTTTACTGTGCTGACAGAAAGGCTAGCTTTGGGCGCGACATCTTTGGTCTCAGTCTTTTTGTCAGTATTGTCCTGCTTGTTTTGGCATCCGCCTGCGAATGCGCCAAAGGCAATTAAAATGGCAAAGATTATTTTTTTATTCATTTTGAGTTTCCAGTTTCAGCAAGTACTTTTTTATTCCAACCACCGCCTGCCGCGCGATACAAACTCACCCAAGCTAGTGTGCGTTGTTTAAGGTTATTTAGCGCGGTAGTTTCGGTGAGTAATAGACTTCGGCGCTGCTCTTCAAGCTCAATTAAATTTGCGAAGCCAGCCTTTACCTTGGTTTCTGTGGCGGCAAATGAAGCTTGATAATTTTTAACGGCATCTGCAATATCGGCTTGTCGCGTATTGGCACTATGTAAATTCACTAAGGCATCTTCAACCTCTTTGACGGCATAACGTACTTTGCTGCGATAAGTCGCCGCTTTATCTTCATAATTAGCCTCGGCGCTTGCTAAACCAGCTTCTGCAACGCCTGGGTGAAAAATGGGGAACGTGATAGAGATTGGCCCCAATGACCAAGTTTTACCATTGCTACTAAAATTGCTACCAGAAAGCCGCATCCAACCAATTGAGCCATTGAGCGATACTTTGGGTAAGCTTTCTGCATAAGTGCTTCTAATATCGGTTGCGGCGCTTATTAAATCTGCCTCAGCAGCGTTAATGTCGGGTCGTTGCGTAATTATTTGTGCAGGAACTTCACTCATCGAAAATAGGCTGTTAAGCGCGTTATTGTTTGGGTTGAACCTTTGCGATTTAAGTTTTTCGCGCAAGGCTGACTCATCTAGCCCTGTGAGTGCGACTAGCGCTTTAACATCTAAATCGCATTGTGCAAGCTGCGCTTTAATTTGTTGCGCGGCATCGGCCATGCTAGCCCTTGCAAGATGCGCACTAGCGGGCGCTGAAAAGCCCGCCGCAACGGTAATTTCGGTTAAGCGTAATGATTCAGCACGCGATTTTGCATCAGCTTCTAAAATATTCAACTGCTTTTCACAAAAACGCTGACTAAAGTACGCGTTAGCCAACTCGGCGGCAACTGCTACGCGCGCATCGTGCCAATTGGCTTGCGCAGCATTTTCTTGTGCTAGGTTTGCATCTCGCGCCGCGTGGTTTACGCCGAAAATATCAAGCTCCCAACTCGCTTGCACGTCAACTTTTGCATTATTGTAGGCGCTACTGCCGCCGCCTTGCACACCATTACCTTGCACGCTGGTGGCAGGCTGTTGCACACTGCGCGAAGCCGATGCCGAGCCATCCACCGCTGGCAACAAAGCGGCATCGGTTTGCACGCGCTTAGCACGCGCTTGTGCAATACGTGCTTTTGCCGAGGCCAAAGTCGCAGATTCTGTTTGTGCAATTTCAATTAACTCAAGTAATAAAGCGTCTTGATATTGTTGCCAAAATTGTTGTAAATCAGTTATTTTTCCATCATGCGGCAAGTTCGCTTGCCAACGCGCCGCGACTTTAGTGGTTTTAACCGTATTTTGCGGATTATGCTTTTGGCCGAGATTGTTAAGCGTAGTGCAAGCGCTTAGGCTCAAAAAAAGTAGCGCACAAATTAAAAAGGTAATTTTTTTTGACATTTATATTATTAAAACTGATCTTAAATTTGAATGCAACCTTAACACAAACAAGTTTAACAAATATTGCTTAGTTTAGTTAAATCGTACTAAAAATGCTGAGGAACTTAATCTCCTGGACATGGCGTTCCAAGTGTTGGAGGTGAAAATGAGCCGTAAGGCATAGAAGACTCTGGTGGCGGTAAAAAGCAGTTAGAGCTACCATCAGGGTTCACTTGTATGACAACGCCGTTGACTGTAAAGGTGCCAGCCTCGGCCTTACGCTTTTTCTTTTTACCAATGGCTTTTGCAATTTCTGGCGATATTGGCCTATCTGCCAGCGCGATGTCATCACCTTTTTCTTTGGGCATATTTTTAGCCTCTTCAATGGCAATACGGCGGGCGGATTCTAATAAACTCTCAGTAGAAATTTTTGGATTTGGTAAGTCAATATTGGCGCTAATGTTAATGCTTGTAACGGGCTGTTCTGTGCTCGCTTGTGTTGCAATCGGTTTGGGCTCTGGGTTAGGCGTTGGCTCTGTAAACGCGTTATGTTTAATTCTATTAGTGGTAGGCGTTGGTGATTTTTGTGTTTTTTGAACAGGCGAAGATGTCGGTGGCTTACTAGGCTCAAGCTCGGCAGGTCGCTCTGGTGCGAGTATTGGCTTTAAATACACATTGAACATGATGGGTAGATTCATTGGCGCATTTGGCGTGAATTTTACAATCCACAGTAACATAACATGCAAAATAACGGCTAAAACTATGTAGGGTGTGAGTGATTGCGGCTTGTATGAAAATGCGTTCGCTTTCACATTTTTTAGCGTAAAGTCTTCAAAGGTCAATGCCTTAGTTGCCTTTCACTGGCGTCATTATTTCAAAAAATGAGGGTTTGCTAGCTTGGTCATTGGTTAATAGCTGTTGCAACACTAGCACGTAGTTTTGCAATGCTGTGTTGCCTATAGTTGTTAAAGCATAGTAAGTTTGTGGGCGACCTTGGCCAGATTCTTTTCTTACCATCACGTATTCCGCTGCAATCAATTTTTTTAAATGCGACTCTAGATTGCCGTCAGAAACATCCAACCTTTGCTTAAGTTCGGTAAATGTCACCTCTCCCGCACCCGCCAAAAATGCCACAACTTGGGTGCGTAGAGGTTGGTGTAACAGTGCGTCTAATTCGTTCATATTAGTTTGTTTTAATGTGCTTATTTTAGGTTAAATTCGGCACTTAATGTGCCAGCATCTTGACCATTTTTTTCACCAGGCAAGGTCATTAAAATATTGCCAGTGATCGCTTTGTTACCAGTCATCCAACTTTTACCATCAAAACTTACCCACTGTTTGTACACATACAGGTTCTTTTTAAGTGTAACGTTGAGTGTAGATTCATCCGTTTTTTCAAACAACGAACCTTTAACTGAGGTAAGCACAGGTAAACTAGCTCCTGCTGGATAGAGGGTTATATGGTCGCTTGGAGCGGCTTCACCAAACTTCACAACAGGCACTTGCGACAAGCTTTGTGCGCTTGGTGTCGTTAAGCTGGCACAACCACTCATTGAAATAATTGCACTGATTAAAACGGGGTAAATTACTTTAGACATAAAAATCTCCTTAGTTTGAAAAAGCAGGTTGTTGGAAATAAAAGTAGACGTTAAATATTCTATAAAAATTCTATTTTTCTTGTAGATTCACAATTAAGCTGGTGGTAATTTCAGGGGTGGCGCTGGGCGTCATTTCTGCTTTTATCCACGGAATATGCACCCAGCCTGCTTCATTAGCATGGCGCCAGCTATCGCCTGCAAACCTCACTTGGCGAGTTGGTTTGCCATCTACCATGACCATTTCAATGGTTTTGTTGAGTTGAAGTGGCAATATCAGGTTTGGATTGTTTTTAAACAAATCACCAGTGAGTTGAATGTTGACAGGAATTAGCGTGTTTTCAGGAATCGTCACAATCTGCGTTTTTACAACGGATTGCTGTGCCTTAAATTGCGCTAACGAAATCACGGGTACATCAGGTGCTGTATTAGAAATCAATCGCAATGTTAGTATGGGCGGCAATATGGTCACTAATAGCCAAGCCAATAAACAAGCTAATTTTTGCCAAGCAATTTTTTGTTGATTGATAATAATGGCGAGTAGCGGTAGTCCTACAGCAAATATCGAGGCGGCTATCCATTTCATTGATTGGTAAGGTAGCTTAAAACTTAGACATAAAATGCCAATAATCAATAAAGCGCCGCCAGCCCATTCTAGCATTTCATCTGAAAACAAGCCGTGTATAAACAGCCCTAGGCCAACTAATATAATCCATGCGGAATAGATCATATAGCCACCACCAAAGAAAAATATCGCAAACGTGAGCAGAACCCCTATGCTGATGAGCAGCCACCACACTTTAATAATTTGCCGATGAATAAATGACCATGACTCGTCACGCGTGGCCTTCACTTTTTTGGTTAAACGCCAATCAGCAATGGCAACGCCACCAAATACAACGATAAGCAATGCTAGCCAAGCAAATGGGCGTAGATGTAAGTCGGGAATTTGTGACGCAGTTAAAATATGGTCGCTAATTGCCAATAACAACCCGCCAGATAGGCCCCATAGCCACAAGCTATGTGCCTCCATGCGCAAGTTACGATGCCCATTTGAAAGCATGTTGTGAATCGCGTTAATTTGTTGGTTTGCATTGTTAGTCATCATTAACCTCATTTAACTCTGTTTTGCAGAGTATATTACTCTGCAAAACAGAGTGTCAAGTATGCGTAATGTTTTCAACAAAAAATGTATTTAAAAGTTGAGTATAATGATTGTGCAATTTATTTGAACGAGGCTTTAATGCTGGAGTATTGATACGTAGTAAATTGTTATATAACCTTAAAAATGGCAGCTTTAGATAATTGCGCAGTGCAATCTACACAATAAGGAATAATTAAGATGGATTGGAATCACGAGCTGCTAGCCAGCATCATCTGGCTGGGTAAGGCCTTTATTTTTAGCATCATTGGACTATGTTTAATCATAGCGGCATTGGCGCGGTGGACGAGTTGGGGGCGTCAATTTAAGCTTATCGCTTGGCCGTATTTTAGCCCCGCACGCAGTAAAGCACCGTTCGTCACACTGGCGGTGATTGTGTTGATGACGCTATTTTCAGTGCGTATGAATGTGCTGTTTTCGTTTTGGTATAACGGCTTTTATACGGCGTTACAAAAGCTGGATGCCAAAGCCTTTTGGTTTATGCTTTTGGTGTTTTCCGTGCTTGCGACCATTCATGTTGGGCGTTCTTTGCTCGATTTCTATTTACAACAATCTTTTCAAATTCGCTGGCGCGTTTGGCTTACAGATTTTATGATGACGCGCTGGTTAGCGCAGCAGAGTTATTATCGTAGTCAGTTCGCCACTTCAAATGCCGACAACCCAGATCAGCGGATTCAACAAGATGTAGATAGTTTTGTGAATAGAACACTAAGCCTATCAATGGGTCTGTTAAATTCCGTAGTTTCGCTGGTTTCATTCACGCTTATTTTGTGGGGCTTATCAGGGGCGTTGGCGATATTTGGCATAGAAATTCCACGTGCAATGGTGTTTTTAGTCTATATCTACGTTTTTATCGCCACCATTTTTGCCGTAAAGCTTGGCAGACCGCTCATAGCGCTTAATTTTAAAGATGAGCAATTTAATGCTAACTTTCGTTACGCTTTAATCCGCGTGCGTGAATATGGCGAAAGCATTGCTTTTTTTAGAGGTGAAAAAATAGAGCAGGGAAATTTACTCACACGCTTTGCTGATGTTATTCGCAATGCTTGGGCGATTGTTTTTCGTTCGCTGAAGTTTCAAGGGTTTAATTTTACGGTGAGTCAAGCGGCGGTTGTTTTTCCATTTATTGTGCAAGCGCCACGGTTATTTAGTAAGCAAATTACCTTGGGTGACGTAATGCAGACTGGGCAAGCTTTTGGTGAAGTGCAAGGTGCCTTATCATTTTTTCGTAGTTCTTATGATAACTTTGCCAGTTTTCGAGCAGTGCTAGCGCGTTTAAGCGGTTTTTTAGAAACAATGGATGCGGTAGAACTACTACCAGCCGCACAATTACAACCAATGCCACACGGTTTGATGATTGATGCACTCACCGTTTGCACCCCAGCCAATCAAATATTGATAGAAAGTCTACATTTAAAGCTATCGGCGGGTGACACTTTAATTATTCGCGGCGCGTCAGGCATTGGTAAAACCACCTTGCTGCGCGCCATTGCTGGCCTGTGGCCTTATGCTGAAGGTAATGTTTCATTCCCCGTAGAGCAAGCCTTATTTTTGCCGCAGAAACCTTATTTGCCACTTGGCACACTGCGCACCGCGCTGTATTACCCCGTAACTACACAAGATGAAACTAAGCAATATGGCAGTGAAGCGGCCGATATATTACGTCAATGCCAACTCGCACATTTAGTTGCGCGGCTTGATGAAGAGGCTGATTGGGGTGGCATATTATCACTGGGCGAACAACAACGCTTGGCGATTGGCCGTGCATTACTGAGCCAAGCGAAATTGATATTTCTAGATGAGGCCAGTTCAGCTATGGATGAAGGTTTGGAATATGCAATGTATCAATTATTGCGCCAGTCATTGCCACAAACCATCATCGTTAGCGTTGGTCACCGCAGTAGCTTGCTTGGTTTCCACACGCTAGAACTTGAGTTGCTTGGTGAAGGAAAATGGGGCTTGCGAGAATTATTAAAGTAACAGTCATTTATAGGTGGTACATTTTTTGCTAGAATACCACTTGAGGTTATCCAATATTATTCGTAATAAATTAAGGTTTCTATGAAAACACCAACTAAAACTCCCGCCAAATCTAAAGCAAAAGTCACAAAAGTTGCTGTTGCTTCTAAAGCCAAGCCAACGAAAGCAAGCAAGGCTAAAGCAAGTGTAATGCCTAAACTTACCCCAGTAAAACAGGCGTTGCAGAACCATTTGATATTTTCTAGCTTTAAAACTAGTGAGGCCGCAACGCCAAGAGATTGGTACGATGCATCGAGCTACACAGTGCGCGACCACGTAGTAGAGCGTTGGGTTAAAACGGCAGAAGCTTATTATCGTGATGACCCCAAACGCGTTTATTATTTATCATTAGAGTTCTTAATCGGGCGCATGTTGAGCAATGCTGCACTAAATTTGGGCATTAAAGATGAATTAAAAGAAGGTTTGGCAGGTTTAGGGCTTGAATTAGAAAATACGGTTGAAATGGAAACCGATGCTGCGTTAGGTAATGGTGGTTTAGGCCGTCTAGCTGCATGCTTTTTAGATTCTATGGCAACGATGGCGATTCCCGCCACAGGTTACGGTATTCGTTATGAATACGGCATGTTTAAGCAAACCATTGAAAATGGTCAGCAGGTTGAAAACCCAGATAATTGGTTGCGCTACGGCAATATTTGGGAGTTTCAGCGCCCAGAAGTCACCTTTAACATTCGGTTTTACGGCCAATTAGTTAAATATTCCTCTGAAGAAGGTGAAAAACAGCACTGGATTGATGGCGAACACGTGGTAGCAATGGCTTACGATGTGCCAGTACCAGGCTTTGGTGGCGATACCGTAAACAGTTTACGTTTGTGGTCTGCCAAGGCCGCGCGTGAGTTTGATTTGCGCCATTTTAATGATGGTAACTATGAAAAAGCCGTAGAAGAACGCAACGAAACAGAAAATATTTCAAAAGTGCTTTATCCAAATGATGCCTCGGTATTGGGTAAAGAGTTGCGCTTAAAACAACAATATTTCTTTGTTTCCGCGTCTATTCAAGATATTTTGCGTCGCTTTTTAACCACGCATGAAATCAAAAAACAGTCTGATTGGAATATTCTGCCAGAGAAAATTGCCATTCAATTGAATGATACGCACCCTTCTATCGGTGTGGCCGAAATGATGTATCAATTGGTCGATTGCCACCATTTACCTTGGGCGCAATCTTGGGCTTTGGTGAATAAAATTTTCGCCTACACCAATCACACGCTCATGCCAGAAGCGCTAGAAACATGGTCTGTAGATTTATTTGGCCGCTTGTTGCCGCGCCATTTAGAAATTATCTACAAAATTAACGATGAATTTTTACACATGGTGAATCATAAATTCCCAGGTGACGCAGATTTACTCACACGCGTTTCAATTATTGATGAAACACATGGCCGCCGTGTGCGTATGGCGCATTTGGCGGTAGTTGGTTCGCACACGGTAAATGGCGTGGCAGCCTTGCATAGTGAACTACTAAAAGAATTTTTATTTGCAGACTTCGACCGTATTTACCCAGGTAAATTAACCAACGTAACCAACGGCATTACGCCGCGCCGCTGGTTAAACCAAGCTAACCCTGGTTTAACCGCTTTAATTGAAAGCGCGATTGGTGCAGGCTTTAAAAAAGACCTGACGCAAATTAAAAAAATTACGCCATTGGCCAATGATAAGGATTTCAAAAAAGCTTTTGCGGCAGTAAAACTTGCCAATAAAGTACGGCTGGCCAATAAAATCGAGCAAAAAACGGGCATTAAACTCAATGTAAATAGCTTGTTTGACGTGCAAATTAAACGTATTCACGAATATAAACGCCAGTTGCTCAACGTGTTGCACGTGATTACTTTGTACAACCGTATTCGTAGTGGCGAGAAAAATATTACGCCACGCACAGTGATTTTTGGTGGTAAAGCCGCACCAGGTTATTGGATGGCGAAACAGATTATTCGCCTAATTAACGATGTGGCGTTGATTGTGAACAACGATATTCACGTGGGTGACCAACTAAAAGTGGTGTATTACCCCAATTATGAAGTTTCAGCCGCTGAAATTCTATTCCCAGGCAGTGATTTATCTGAGCAAATTTCTACCGCAGGCACCGAGGCTAGCGGCACGGGCAACATGAAAATGGCACTAAACGGCGCTCTAACTATCGGCACTTTAGATGGCGCCAATGTGGAAATTATGGAAGAAGTGGGTATTGATAATATCTTTATTTTTGGCCTAACTACCCCGCAAGTGGCGGAAACTAAAGCCAACGGCTATAACCCGCGTGATTATTACAACAATAACCCCGCACTAAAAGAAGTGTTAGATATGATAGGCAGCGGCTTTTTCTCGGTAGAAGAGCCAAATCGTTACCAGCCGATTATTGATAATTTACTCAATAATGGCGACCAATATTTACTACTAGCCGATTACGCAAGCTACATTGAAACGCAAGATAAAGTTTCCAGCGTGTATCAAAATCAAGACGAATGGACACGCATGGCGATTTTAAACGTGGCAAATATGGCTAAGTTTTCAAGTGATCGTGCCATTAGCGATTACGCGAATAATATTTGGCACGCAAAGGCCAGTAAAAGCTAATTAAAGTATTCAAATGCCATTAAAAGCACTGCCCTGCGAGCCAATATCCATGCGGCTCGCAGGGCAGTGCTTTTTTATTATAAATCACCTCATTTCAGCGCATTACAGAAAAATTAGTGTAAATTATTGTTATCTGTAATATGCTTAGTCGGTATATAAGTTAAGCTTATGTAGCACATCATTCACTGGAGATTAAAATGCGCAAACTAATAACCGCTTTAAGTTTTGTTTTATTCGCAACGCACGCCAACGCCTTGAGTGTGAGCGATTTAAGTAATGCAGAGGCCAGCGGCGGCTTAAAAGAAGCGCTTACGCAAGGCGTAGGCAAAGCGATTGCTTCATTAGGTTCAGCAGATGGCTTTTTGGGTAATAAAGAAGTCAAAATTCCGCTACCAAAATCACTGAAAAAAGCTGAAAAAGTCATGAAAATGATGGGTATGGGCAAACAAACTGACGAATTAGTATTAAAAATGAACCGCGCGGCAGAAGCGGCTGTGCCAGAAGCCAAAACGCTATTAGTTGATTCAATTAAAAAAATGACGTTGGCAGATGCCAAAGCAATTTTGACTGGCCCGCAAGATTCAGCCACACAATATTTCAAAAAAGCAACTTCTGAGCAAATGGCCGCCAAGTTTTTGCCGATTGTAGAAAAAGCGACTGCCAATGTGCAACTGGCTGATTCTTATAACAAATATGCAGCGCAAGGCAGTAAATTAGGCTTGATTAAAGGTGAGGATGCTAACATCAACCAATATGTCACTAAAAAAGCGCTAGATGGCGTGTATTTAATGATAGCCAAAGAAGAAGCCGCCATTCGCCAAGACCCAGTTGGTCAAGCCAGCAACTTGCTGAAAAAGGTGTTTGGCGCGTTGTAATCAATCGTAAGCCGCTTGCTATTGCTGGCTTTGGCTGATGCTTTGAAAAAACTGTTACTTTGTTTATTGCTGATGTTGCCAGCACTTGCGCAAGCAACATCAGCATGTAACGGGCGTTGGGTTGAACATACACGCTGGAAAATTACTGGCGCACATATTCAAAATAAATGTACTTGTACTAATTGTCATCAGGGCGCATTGATTGCAGAAACCGCACCGACAACCTGCGCTGGCTGTCATGCAGGCGCTATGCCTACCGCCAAGCAAATGTCTAAAACACATATTCCCACGAGCGCCATTGCTTGTGAAAGCTGCCACAATGACAGCAACTTTACACCTGCCCAAACTAAGCATTCAGCGGTATCGTCACAACGTTGCGATACCTGCCACAACGCCGCATACAAGCAAGCAATGCCTAGCGACCATGTGCAAACCATTTTAGATTGCGCGGTTTGCCACACCACTAAAAACTGGGTAGCTGAATTTAGCCACGATAAAGCAAAAGTAACGCCCAGAACTTGTAACAACTGCCATTTATCAGGCAAAAATGGCGCAACAAAAAAGCCAAACTCACACTTTATAACCTTTGAAAGCTGTGATGTGTGCCACGATAAGCCTTGGCCGCGCAGTGTGGAGTCAGGTTCGTAAATCAAAAGTGAGCTACCACCTTTGATAGACACACCGAAATAAGCACATTACTATGCATCATAACTGGAGCAACACATGCAAGCTAACAATCACTTAGTTCAAACAATTGATGACTTGATACAAGAAACATATAAGGCAACAGAACCAGGAGCAGCGGTGATTGTTGTTAAAGATGGAGAGGTTATTTTCCGTAAAGGCCACGGCATGGCCAATCTCGAACTTGGCGTGCCGATTGAACCTGATATGGTTTTTCGCATAGGCTCGATCACGAAACAGTTCACAGCTGTGGCTATACTCATGCTGGTCGAACAAGAAAAGCTATCCCTTGATGACTCCATTTCCAAGTTTCTGCCAGACTACCCAACGCAAGGTCACGTCATCACGATTGAGCATCTGTTAACGCATACCTCTGGTATCAAAAGTTATACCAATATGCCAGAGTGGCTTTCTTTATGGAGAAAGGATTTCACGGTAGAAGAACTGATTACTTTTTTCAAGGATCAGCTTATGGACTTTGCCCCAGACACGCGTTGGGCCTACAGCAATTCAGGCTATACCCTATTAGGCGCGGTTATTGAAAAAGTATCTGGTCAAACTTACGAACAGTTTATCCAACAAAACATTTTTACCCCCTTAGGGATGAAGCAATCTTATTTAGATAGTACTTCACGGTTGATTCCACGACGAGCTGATGGTTACGACAAGGATTCAGAGGGATATGTCAACGCGCCCTATATCAGCATGACACAGTTTTTTTCGGCAGGTGCGTTGACATCTACCGTTGACGATTTGGCCATCTGGGACGCAGCCCTATATACAGAACAATTACTCAAGCAAGAAACGCTGCAAAAAGCGTTTATTCCGCACCAGCTCGCTAATGGAGACCCTACCTCATACGGTTATGGGTGGGGGATTTCTGAATATGAAGGGCATTTACAAATCACACATGGGGGTTTCATTCATGGTTTTCTTACTTATGCGATTCGCATGCCCAATTATCGTGTATTTGTGGCTGTTTTTTCCAACAATGGAGGGGTTAGCTCTGCACTGTTAGCATTTAAAGTTGCTGCATCAGTTATTGGTAAACCATATAAAGACCCTATCGTTATTGAACTAGGCCCAGAAGCTATTGCTAGATATGAAGGTGTCTATAAAACCAATGATTCAGAAGAAAGTCGTATCACGCGAGAAGAAAATCGACTCTACTCACAGGTTATGCAAGACCCCCGCGTTGAACTGGTAGCATACACTCCAAATGAGTTTTTTATCAAAGGCAATTCGCCTGTCCGTTTTCGTTTTATAAGTGATGCAAGTGAAGCTGTTATCGCTGTTGAAATGCTTGGGTATTCTGGCTTTATCGATGTGGCGAGGAAGGTTGATGAGAACGCAATCTAAGGTAGGGCGACAATAAACGTAGCGCATTGCGCCGTAAGAATTTTTTCTTACGGCGTATTACGTTTCACTAATACTCCCTGCAAAAAATAAATAGCATCAACTACTCACAATCACTTCCTGGTAAATCTTAGGACTTAGCAATCAGCAATTTTAGGCTTAATTGCCGTCAATCTGTTAGAATTCAGCTTTCGCAATTTGTATTTATTTAGCCAAATTTTAATGACTCAATCTAAAGCCCACACTCAAATGGCTTGCCTGCGTGGCAGTGCCGCTTTATCTCAATTTCGTATCGAGAAAATTCAATCTCAACTAAGCAAGAATGCTGCGAATATTACGCATATTTATGCTGAGTTTAGGCATTTTGTCTGGTGTGAAAAAAATGGTGCGGATGTTGCATTAAATGATGCGCAGCAAGATACTTTAAAACAGATTTTGACTTACGGCCCAAGCTTGGAAGTCGAAGACCCTCAAGGCGAATTGCTGTTAGTCATTCCTCGAATCGGAACGATTTCACCTTGGGCTTCGCGCGCGACTGATATTGTTAAACACTGTGGTTTAGAGGCTGTACAACGCGTAGAGCGCGGTATTGCTTATTTTGTGCAAACAAAAAATGGTGAAAAACTTACACAAGATGAGCGCAAACAATTATTGCCATTGATTCACGACCGCATGACAGAAATGGTGTTTGCGAGTTTGGATGATGCTGCAAAACTTTATCATACTGATGCACCTAAGCCATTAAGCACGGTTGATATTTTGCAGGGTGGCAAGCAGGCGTTGGTAAAAGCTAACGGCGATATGGGCTTGGCCTTATCACCCGATGAAGTGGATTATTTGTTCGACAATTTCACCAAAATTCAGCGTAATCCAACCGATGTTGAGCTCATGATGTTCGCGCAAGCTAACTCTGAGCATTGTCGCCATAAGATTTTTAATGCGGATTGGGTGATTGATGGCGCGCAACAAGAGTTTTCTCTATTTGGCATGATACGCAACACGCATAAGCTTAACCCTGGTAGCACGGTTGTGGCTTATTCTGACAACTCTTCTATTGTTGAAGGCCAGTTGTCAGGCGAAAAAACCAAGCGTTTTTACCCGCGTGAAAATGGCGCGTATAGCTTTATTGAAGAAGAAATGCATTACCTAATGAAGGTGGAAACTCACAACCACCCAACAGCGATTTCACCGTTCGCAGGTGCGGCAACAGGCGCAGGTGGCGAGATTCGTGATGAAGGTGCAACGGGTAGTGGCTCTAAACCAAAAGCGGGTTTAACGGGTTTTTCAGTTTCAAACTTAAATATTCCAAATTTTGAACAACCTTGGGAAGCAAACGATTATGGTCGCCCAGGTCGCATCGCTTCACCATTCCAAATTATGATTGATGGCCCATTAGGCGGCGCAGCTTACAACAATGAATTTGGTCGCCCGAATATTGCAGGTTACTTCCGTACGTTTGAATTGGAAAGTAATAACGAGATGCGTGGTTACCATAAGCCAATTATGCTGGCAGGTGGTTTGGGTAATATTTCAGCAAAACATTCTAAAAAGAATCCAATTCCTGCAGGTGCGGCTTTAGTGCAACTCGGCGGCCCAGCCATGTTGATTGGCCTTGGCGGCAGCGCGGCTTCAAGTATGGATACTGGTAGCAATGTTGAAAACTTAGATTTTGATTCAGTACAACGAGGCAACCCAGAGTTAGAGCGCAGGGCACAAGAGGTGATTGACCGTTGTTGGCAACTAGGCGATGCTAACCCGATTTTGAGTATTCACGATGTAGGCGCTGGTGGTATTTCAAACGCGTTCCCAGAGTTAGTCAATGATGCTGGTGTGGGTGCAACTTTCCAATTGCGTGATGTGAATAATGAAGAGCCTGGCATGTCTCCGCGTGAGTTGTGGAGTAACGAAGCGCAAGAGCGTTATGTGATGGCGATTGCGCAAAAAGATTTACCGCGCTTTAAAGCGATTTGTGAGCGTGAGCGTTGCCCGTTTGCTGTGGTGGGTATCGCTACTGAAGAGCGCCATTTAACCGTGGCTGATAGTCATTTTGACAATAAGCCAGTAGATATGGATATGTCTGTATTGCTTGGCAAGCCACCAAAAATGACGCGTGACGTAAAAAGCACGACCAAACAATTAATAGCTTTTGATACCAGCAAAATTGATTTAAAAGATGCAGCTTCACGTGTGTTGAGATTGCCAGGTGTGGCTGATAAAACCTTCTTGATTACCATTGGTGACCGTTCAGTCACTGGTTTAGTGGCCCGTGAGCAAATGGTTGGCCCATGGCAAGTGCCAGTGGCTGATGTGGCTGTAACGCTTGCTGGCTATGAAACTTATGTGGGTGAAGCGTTTGCAATTGGCGAAAAAGCACCGCTAGCGCTAATCAATGCGCCAGCATCAGGTCGCATGGCGATTGGTGAAGCTATTACCAATATTGCAGCCTGTTTGATTGATGATTTAAGTGTACTGAAACTATCTGCCAATTGGATGGCGCCAGCTGGACATGCTGGTGAAGATGCTGCGATGTATGCCACTGTGAAAGCCGTAGGTATGGAACTTTGCCCTGCATTGGGAATTAGTATTCCAGTAGGTAAAGATTCAATGAGCATGAAAACGGTGTGGAATGATGACGGTGCCAATAAGGCTGTGACATCACCGATTTCATTGGTCGTAACGGCTTTCGCAACCACGCCAGACGCACGCAAAACCTTAACGCCGCAATTACAAACTGATTTAACTTCTAAGCTTATTTTAATCGATTTAGGCGCAGGCAAAAACCGTATGGGTGGTTCAAGCTTGGCGCAGGTTTACGGTGCAGTGGGTGATGTAGCGCCAGATGTGGATGATGCAGCTCAATTGAAGCATTTCTTTAATACGATTCAGCAATTGAATAAAGCTGGAAAAATTTCGGCCTATCATGACCGTTCAGACGGTGGCTTATTTACCACTCTTGTTGAAATGGCCTTCGCAGGTCATTGTGGCTTGAATGTAGATATAAGCGGCTTGCAGGGCGATGTAGTCAGTGCTTTGTATAACGAAGAGTTAGGTGCTGTGATTCAAGTAGCAACAGTAGATGCGGAATCTATTGTTAAGCAATTTAACGGTTTAGCGCATGTTGTTGGTGAAGTTATTGTAGGCAACCAAATTGAAATCAAACAGCATGGCAAGCTAGTATTCAGTGATGCACGCGTTAATTTGCATCGTATGTGGTCTGAAACTACTTATCAAATGCAAAAGTTGCGTGATAACCCAGCATGCGCACAGCAAGAATATGACTGTATTTTAGATGAAAGCAATCGCGGTTTATTTGCAGAGCTGACTTACAAGCCAAGTGAAAACATTGCTGCGCCTTATATCAACACTGGCGTGCGCCCTAAAATGGCAATCTTGCGTGAACAGGGCGTAAATGGTCATGTGGAAATGGCGGTGTCATTTGACCGTGCAGGGTTTGATACCTTTGACGTGCACATGAGTGACATCATTGCTGGCCGCGTGTCATTGAAAGACTTTGCGGGTTTTGTAGCTTGCGGTGGTTTCTCATACGGTGATGTACTTGGTGCGGGTGAAGGTTGGGCTAAGTCTATTTTGTTCAATGCACGTGCGCGCGATGAATTCTCAGCATTCTTTAACCGTAATGACAGTTTTGCATTAGGTGTTTGTAATGGTTGCCAAATGATGAGTAATTTACAAAGTATTATTCCAGGTGCAGCGCATTGGCCGCATTTTGTGAAAAATAAATCTGAGCAATTTGAAGCTAGGCTGGCAATGGTAGAGGTATTAGAGTCACCATCTTTGTTCTTTAACGGCATGGCAGGCAGCAAAATGCCAATTGCCGTTGCACATGGTGAAGGATACGCTGAGTTTAAAGAACCTTCTCAAAGTTCTGCGGTCAATGACGTACTAGCTAATAAATTGGTGACTATGCGCTTTATCGACAATGCGTCAACGCCAACCACTAGCTACCCGTTTAATCCTAATGGTTCACCACAAGGAATTACGGGATTAACCAGCACAGATGGGCGTTTTAGTATTATGATGCCACATCCTGAACGGGTGATTCGCAATGTGCAAAACACTTGGCAGCGTTGTGATGATGCAGAAGATAGTGCTTGGATGCGGATGTTCCGTAATGCAAGAAAATTTTTGGGGTGATTTTTTGGTTTAATTTTAGTCGTAAATTTTAAGTTTTTTTGGAGAGTAATTACATGAAATTGTTTAGTGCATTATTGGCAATATTAGCTTTAAGTTTTTCTATTCAGGCGCATGCGCTAAGCGACGATGATTCGCTAGCATTCATCAATGCCATTACAGAGGGTGATGTTGCGGTTGTGAAAAAGTTTGTAGAAGCTAACCCAGCTGACGCAAATTACAAATCTTTTGCTTGGTCACCAATACAAATGGCCGCGAATAAAGGCCAAATGGAAGTTGCTAAATATTTGATTGCTAAGGGAGCTGATTTAAATTATGTTCATCCACTTTCACACAACACCGCATTTCATTTAGCTGTATTTAATGGCTATAAAGACATGGCTACATTATTAGCAAAAAGCGGCGCTAATGTGAATGAAAAACTAAAAGCCAATGTTTCATTGCTACGTCCATTTCAAGATGTGGACAACAAAGAAATGATTGGCTTTTTAACAGGTTTGGGCGTTAAAGATGATGGCTGCAAAGAACAAAGATGTTTTGGTGAATCAGACTAATTTTTTGTGTGACTAGAGTCACGCACTTAAACTAAAAACCATTTAGAATGGTGTTTTGAACGATTGTAAAACACCAATGAAAAAATTATCACTTAATCGGTTTTTAATATTACTCCTGACAACCTCAGTTTGCTTACCAAAGTTTGGTAACGCGGCTGAGGTTTCTTCATTTACGGCGGTACAAAATACGCATATACGCGCACTTGCGGCTTCATGTGCGGCTTGCCATGGCACGTTTGGCAACTCAGTTGCTAGCAGTGGCGCGGATGACAATAGCGGCGCGAACGCCGTGCTTGCGGGCATGAAGTCTGCCGAGTTTAAAGAAAAAATGCTTGGTTTTAAAGACGGTAGCCGTAAGGCCACAGTGATGCATCACCATGCAAAAGGCTTAACGGTGAATGAAATCGAACAACTTGCGGTGCATTTTTCTGAGCAAAAACGTGTTGTCGCTACGCCAATAAAATCACAAACATTGAAAGCTAGCCATGAATAATGCCAATCATTTTAATCGTCGTGATTTTATTAAAACAGCAGGTGTGGTAGGCGCATTGTTGCTGAGTAATAATGGTTTTGCGCGTGCGACTAAGCCGCCTTTAGGCCGCGTTGTTGTGGTTGGTGGCGGCTATGCTGGCGCTACCGCGGCTAAATATTTGCGCATGTGGAGCTTAGGCAACATTGAAGTAATCGTGGTTGAGCCAAATGCACAGTTTGTATCATGCCCGCTCAGTAATTTGGTGTTGGGTGGTAGCAAAAGCATTAACGATTTAACCTTTGGTTATGATGCGCTAAAAGCTAACCACGGTATTAAATGGGTGCAAGATACTGTGACAGCGGTGGATGCCAACGCAAAAAAAATTACCATGTTACGTGGTGAGCTTAACTATGACAGGCTAATCGTCGCGCCAGGGGTCGATTTTAATTACGATTCTCTGCCAATGTTAGCGAGCAGCGAAGCACAACAACAAATTCCACACGCATGGAAAGCTGGCTGGCAAACCGTAAACTTACGCAATCAGCTAGAAGCTATGCCAGACGGCGGCGTGTTTGTGATGAACGTGCCAAAAGCGCCATATCGTTGCCCACCAGGCCCGTATGAGCGTGCCTGCCAAGTAGCTTTTTACCTCAAAAATAACAAACCAAAATCTAAAGTCATTGTGCTAGATGCCAATGCAGAAATTATCTCTAAAAAAGGTTTGTTTGCAAAAGTGTTTAATGAAACCTACGCTGGCATTGTGGATTATCGCCCTGATAACGCCATTACAGGCGTGGATGTTGCCAGCAAAACAGTGAACACTGAGTTTGATAAAATTAAAGCCGACGTGCTGAATATTATTCCGCCACAACGTGCTGGCAAAATAGCGCAATTGGCGCATCTAATTGAGCCAGATTATCCTTGGTGTGAGGTGGATTTTTTAACTTATGAATCTAAGCTTGCAAAAAATGTGCATGTGTTAGGCGATAGCGTAGCCGCAGGGCAGCCAAAATCGGCACATATGGCGACTAGCCAAGCCAAAGTGTGTGCTAATGCTATTGTGCAGTTGATGGCAGGGCTAGCACCAGACCCAATGCCAGTATTCGCGAACACCTGCTACAGCTTTGTAGATGATAAACAGGCGATGCACGTGGCCAATGTTTTTCGTTACGATGCGAATAAAAAACTCATGCTTTCTGCCGAAGGCGGTGGCGTTTCTATGAGCCCAAGTGAGAAAGAAGGCGCATACGCTCAAAATTGGGCGCAAAATATTTGGGCGGATACGCTTACATAATTGTTTGCATAAATATGAGGGTAAAACATGCATCAAACCCTACAAATACCAATATTTAGATTGATTGCAATAATTGTATTATTCAGTTCATTCTATGTTTACTCACAAACTGCAATTGCAAGCCCAGATTTAAACCAAATCAAGCTACCCGCTGGTTTTAAAATAAGCATTTATGCAGATGCCAATACCAAAAACGGCGAAGATTTAGCGGGCGCTAGGTTTATGGCGTTTGATGCACAAGGCAATTTATATGTGTCATCTGCTAAGGGCGATAAAGTAGTGATGCTACCAGACGCCAATAAAGACGGCATTGCGGACGAAGTAATTACTGTGGCAGATAACCTAAATGCGCCGCAGGGGCTGGCGTTTGTGGGTGACGCGCTTTTAGTGGCTAACCAAAATGGCGTGGTTAAGCTGAAAAAAACTGGCGTTGAGAAAAACAAATTTTGGCCTGCAAAAATCACGCCGTTTATTAGTAACTTGTCAGCAGGCGGTCATAGGCTCAAAAACATTAAACTTAGTCCAGATGGTTATTTGTTTATCAATGTGGGCTCAAGCTGCAATGTGTGTATTGAAAGTGACGCTACACGCGCCACTATTTTGCGTTATACACAAGACGGTAAACCCGCAGGTGCGCTATTAACGTTAGGTCGGCATCAGCAATCTGCCGTGTGGGCACGTGGCCTGCGCAATTCGCAAGGTTTTGCTTGGCACCCAGAATCGGGCGCGATGTATGCCACCAATAATGGCGCCGATAACCGCTCTGCCACAAAAAATGGCGCTGTGGATGATGAACTACCACCTGAACATTTAAATAAAATTGAAGCGGGCAAGCATTATGGTTGGCCGCATTGTTGGGGTGGCCTCAATCATATTAAAGTTCAAGTAAAAGACCCCAATTTTGCCGCTGAAGCAGGTTTTTGTAATACTACGCAAGCGCCAGAAATCACCTTCACCTCTCATTCCACACCAATCGGCATTACATTTTTAGATAAAACCAATTGGCCTGCCGATTATAAACAAGATGCGATTGTGGCTTTACACGGTTCTTGGAATCGCAAGCAACCATCAGGCTACAAGCTGGTGCGCGTAAAATTTAAGAATAATCAGCCAAGTGAAGTTGTAGATTTTGCAAGCGGTTGGCTAGTGGGCGACAACGCTTGGGGGCGGCCTGTAGATGTGGCAGTGGGAACGGATGCTGCATTGTACGTGTCCGACGATGAAGCAGGCGTAATTTATAGAATTAGTAATCAACCTGCTAAATAAAAACGCCTCGTATTTAGGAATGAAATGATGAAAAACACATTCAAAAAAATCGCCTTGACAGGCGTACTTGTGCTTGTTGGAATGACTAATGTGGCGCAAGTTAATGCGAATACTTTATTGTATATTAGCCCAAATGATTACAACTATAGTGTGCATTTGCTACACCCATATTATGATTATTGGTTCGAGCAAGGCCCTTTGGTAGAGCCCATTGCGCGCCAAGCGCTACAAGCTAGATATGCTGATATTGCACTGTGTAAGTCTAATGAAACAGCGGATAATATAATCCGCATTAAGCCCAGTTTATTTTATAACCCACAAATGCGCGTGTATCATAGCAGGCTGGTAGCCACGGTATTTTCTAGTGGCGGCAATGTGCTGGGCACTTACGTGGGCGAGGCGCAGCAGCAAGGCGCTACCAGCGTAGATGTAGGCACAAAATTACACTTAAAAAAGGCTTATGCGTTGGCCATGCAAGATTTAATGACCAAGCTACAAATTGACGCAACAGCTAGCGGCACAAAGATAGAAAGCAAGCTGCCGTGCGGCATAATTGGTGAGCAAGAAGCACCTAAAATCAATTTTTATTAATGTTATTTATTAACCGCTATTAAAGTTAAATGCTGCAAATTTTCAAAAAATAAAAGGAATATATCATGCAAAAAAAATTACTTATCATCGCGTTGATGGCTGCATTTGTTGGGGTTGGTTGCGTAAAAGAACTCAAATCTAATCAGGGTTTAATGCAAAAAATTACAGGCTTAAAAACGCCAGAATCTGTTGTGCAAGCCAAAGATGGGCGTATTTTTGTATCTGAAATTGGTGGTTTTGGTAAAGATGGTGATGGCCAAATTTCTGTAATAGAAAACGGCCTTGCACGCATGTTTGCGCAAGGTTTGGATGACCCAAAAGGTTTGAAAATTATTGGTGATTATTTATATGTGGCTGATAAAACCAAAATTATAAAAATCTCGCTTGCAGATGGTAAAGCCAGTGTTTTTGCGGCTGCCAGCGCTTTTCCTGCAACGCCACAATTTTTAAATGACCTAGAAGCCGACCCACAAGGCAATTTGTATGTGTCTGACAGCGGCGATATTTTAGGCACAGGAAAAGGCGGCGCGATTTATAAACTTGATGCAGCTGGAAAAGTCACATTACTCATCGATGGCAAGCAAGATGCCCGCGTAATGGCGCCAAATGGCTTATTGGCAGATGACACCAGCAATATATTGATTTTTGTCGATTTTACTTCAGGCGTGTTGTACAGTTTTAACCAACAAACCAAAGCTTTAACTGATATTGCTGAAGGTTTTGGCGGTGGTGATGGCGTAGTGCATCACTCAAATGGCACCATGTATGTGAGCGATTGGAAGTCAGGCAAGGTGTTTAGTTTGAGCACAAAAGGTGAGCTTTCTGAGTTGAAAAGTGGCTATCAATCTGCGGCAGATATTGCCACGACTAAAAATGAAAAATACCTGATGGTGCCAGACATGAAAGCGGGCGAGCTTGATTTTATTTCGCTAAAATAAGCGTGAAAGAACTACGACAAGCCGCGCTAGATTTACTATGCGAATGCGATGCGACAAAAAAATCCAAAGGCGTATTAGCGCTTAAGGGTGAAAATTTACGCATCGCTGCGAGCCAGCATCTATGCGCCTCGCAGGGCATATCTAAAACCATTCCTGGCATCCCTGCTAAGCCGCAATTAGTTTCGCCTTTGCAAGTGGCTAAGCGCTCTATGCGCACAATTGAAGGCCGTGCGGGCTTAATTCACGCGCTCACGCATATTGAATTTAACGCCATCAATTTGGCTTTAGATGCCATTTGGCGCTTTGCCGATATGCCCGAAAATTATTATCGCGACTGGCTAAAAGTAGCCATTGAAGAAGCGCATCATTACTCGCTACTCAATACACATCTACAAACTTTAGGGTTTACTTACGGTGATTTTGACGCACATAATAGTTTGTGGGAAATGGTGGATAGAACCAAAAATGATGTGCTGGCTCGCATGGCACTCGTACCGCGCACCATGGAAGCGCGCGGTTTAGATGCCTTGCCAGCCTTACGCGCCAAACTCGCACAAGCGGGCGATTTACTAGCTGCTGAGATTTTAGACATTACCTTGCGTGACGAAGTAGGCCATGTTTCAATAGGCAACACTTGGTTTAATTGGCTTTGCGAACAGCGCGGCCTAGAACCAATTGCCACTTATGAGCAACTAGCCGAGCAATATGACGCACCAAAACCACGCCCACCATTTAACTTAGATGCAAGGCGTGAAGCAGGTTTTACTGAGCTAGAGTTACAAGTATTAGCGGCAATTTAAACGTACTAAAACGCTCAAAAGCAACTTTGAGAATAGGGCGGACTCGCGAAGCAGCCCGTCGAAGGGTGAGATTCAACGTACGGCGTACCGTAAACGGGTACGCCGTACGCGGGCTTAACCACAATCAATCAAATAATTACAAATGGAATTGCTAATAAGATGAAGCTATTATCAGTAATACGGTCATTGGCTAATTTAGTAATAATTCTTCTTCCTAGCATTTCCATGGCAGATTCTGACCATTTTAGCGACAAAGAGATTCAACAAGATGTGAAAGAATTTATTCAGACAGTTTTTGGGCCAAAAGCTCCAACTTTGGCTGAAGTGATTCATTTTGAAGGGATAGGGTCATTGGAAAACAATGAAGCGATTTTGGAGCTCAAGATGTGCAAGGACAAGTTTCAAATAATTGACCCAGAAAATAGCAAAAAATGTCAGATGTTTCTTAAATCAAGGGCTATGCATCCAGATCAAGCTGAATCGCTATATTATAAGCTTCTTAGGCAGAAACTTCAGGTTAGTCCGAGTATGCTTAAAATTGAATCGATTAAACACACTACAGAAGCTAATGGTTACAATCATACCAAAATTACACTAAGTGTTAGCAATAGGGCGGAGCAGCTTTTTCTGACGCATCCCGACCTCCGTGTTAACGCAGCAGAAGATGGATTCGTTAAAGTCATAGCAATCCAAGTACCGATATTTATCTATCTACAAAATTAGCGCGTTTTGTTGCTGGTATTATTGATAGTTGCACCTGCCGTGCCAACGCCAAAAGTCAGCTTTACTTCATCACCAATGTTTAATTGCTCGCTTGATGAAACAATATTCCCCAATTGATTTTGCACCATTGCGTAGCCGCGTTTTAGCACGGCTTGCGGGTTTAAATGTTGCAGGTTTTGGCTCAAGCGCAGCACATTGTGTTGTTTGGTTTGTAGCTGTTGGTTGATGCTTGCGTTTAAGCGAGCAGTTATTTGCGCCAATTGCGATTTTTGCTGCGCAATTTGTTGCGTGGGTGAAACTAATCTTCTAGCTAAATAATCAAGCGCTTGTGTGCGTTGGTTGATGAGTTGTAAGGCGTTTCTGCCCAGCCTTTGTTGCAGTTGTTGCAGTGCGCTTAATAGGTTTTCACGCGGTTGTGTTGCAAGCTCAGCCGCCGCTGTGGGCGTGGCGGCGCGACAATCTGCCACAAAATCGCAAATGGTGAAGTCTGTTTCATGCCCAACGCCGCTAATGGTGGGAATGCTGCATTCATCAATCGCGCGGGCGACGATTTCTTCGTTAAATTGCCATAAATCTTCCATACTGCCGCCGCCTCGGCAAATAATCAGCGTATCCACTTCTGCGCGATTATTGGCGGTGTGAATGGCGTTGGCGATAAGTTGCGCCGCGCCTTTGCCTTGCACGGGTGTGGGGTAAATAATCACGCTAATATTCGGGTTACGGCGTTTTAATGTGGTCAACACATCGCGCAAAGCGGCGGCATCGGGCGAAGTGACAATACCAATTTTTTGTGGATGCTTAGGAATCGCCTGCTTGTAAGCCGCATCAAATAAGCCTTCATGGGTTAGCTTGGCTTTTAATTTCTCAAATGCCTCAAACAGCGCACCCAAGCCAGCTTTTTGCACAAACTCAACGGTGAGTTGAAAATCACCTCGTGCTTCATAAAGCGTCACTGTGCAGCGCGCTTCAATTTTATCGCCCTCGCGCGGCGTAAAGTCTACATAACTATTGCGGCCTTTAAACATCACACATTTGACTTGCGCGCCAGCATCTTTAAGTGAAAAATACCAATGGCCGCTGGCCGCGCGGGTGAAGTTAGAAACCTCGCCAGATACCCAAAATAGCGGAAAACTTAACTCTAATACCTCACGCGCTAAACGATTTAGCTCGGTGACTGTCATAATTTTTTGATTAAGAAATAAACTGGGTTCTGTCATGGGGCTTTATCTATTACAATGTTTATTAGGTGAATTATAAGTGAGTTTTCAGCAGTCGCCTCAAATTACTGTTAGTCTTGCCTAGGCAAGAATCGCGTATGCGTAAGAATTTTAAAAAGGTTTTTTTAAACATGTTAAAGAATATACTCAGCGGCAGACGTGGCTATTTAATTGGCTTTATAGCCTGTTTTGGCTTGGTCGGCCTCGCCTTATGGATTCAAACTACTTACAACCTAGACCCTTGCCCGCTGTGCATTACCCAGCGCATTGTATTTATGTCGCTAGGTGTTTTGTTTTTAATTGCAGCCATTGTGAATAAACGCCCCAAAACTTTTGCGGCGCTTCAAGTACTTACCGCTTTGGTTGGCGCTGGTTGGGCAACGCGCCACTGGTGGATACAAGCGCACCGCGAAACCATGCAAGCCAGTTGTGGTGTGGGGTTTGATTATATGTTTGAAAACTTTCCGCTCAAAAAAATGTTCACCTTAATTTTTAAAGGCACTGGCGATTGCGCGGCGATAGACTGGACATTGCTCGGCTTAACCATTCCACAACAGGCGTTAATCGCGTTTATTGGGTTTGGTGTTTACGCAGTGTATTTAGGTAAGATAAATATCTTAGCAAAATTAAATAGAAAGTAAGTATGTATAAAACTTTAGACCAATTTGTAGGTAACACGCCACTTGTTAAATTACAACGTTTAGGCGGCGATACCAGCAACACCATTTTACTCAAACTTGAAGGCAATAACCCTGCAGGTTCGGTGAAAGATAGGCCAGCGCTTTCGATGATTATGCACGCTGAAGCGCGCGGCGATATCAAGCCTGGTGACACGCTCATTGAGGCTACCAGCGGTAACACAGGCATTGCGCTGGCAATGGTGGCGGCAATGCGTGGTTATAAAATGGTGTTGGTAATGCCAGAAAACCAAAGTGTAGAACGCCGCCAAAGTATGAAAGCTTATGGTGCTGAGTTGGTGCTGACGCCAAAAGATGGCAGCATGGAATTAGCCAGAGATGTAGCACAAAAAATGGCCGCTGAGGGCGAGGGCATTGTGCTTGACCAATTTGGCAATATGGATAACCCACTCGCGCATTATGAAGGCACAGGCCCTGAAATTTGGCGTGATACCGCAGGCAAAGTCACACATTTTGTTTCTAGCATGGGCACCACAGGCACAATTATGGGCACTTCGCGCTATTTAAAAGAGCAAAATTCAAACATCAAAATTATTGGCGTGCAGCCTGAAGAAGGTAGCCAGATTCCAGGCATTCGTAAGTGGCCAGTGGAATATATGCCAACCATTTTTGATGCAAAACGGGTAGATGAATTGCGTTACGTGAACCAAAAGAATGCGGAAAATATAACCAGAAAACTCGCCACCGAAGAAGGTGTTTTTGCAGGAATCTCTAGCGGCGGCGCGCTTTACACGGCATTGCAATTATCAAAAGAGTTAGAAAATGCAGTGATTGTGACTATAGTATGCGACCGTGGAGACCGTTATTTATCCACAGGCGTTTTCCCAAGTTAATGTCTCCAAGTTAATGTTGCGCCAGTTATTAGTAAGCTTTACTTTAGGCATAAGTTTGTTTTGCCAACAAGCTTTTGCTATTAGTGCTATTCATTTTCAAGTGGGTGAAATTGACGCACCTGCAGGCAAGCTCAAAAATGCGCAGTTTCAGGTAGATTTGAAAGGTGTAGAGCCCACACTTAAATTACATGCCGAAATAAAACCTACTAATGAAAGGGCGTTTATTCCGTTTGATTTGCAATGTGCACAATTTAATACCGATAAAATTGGCCAAATAGATTGCCTCAATGGTAGCTTTATCGCTAGCCAAACTAAAGTGCCATTTTCCATCAAATTTGTGAGCTACCCAAACGACTTTTCAATGAATTTAGCGTTTGATAATGCAAACTTTAGCGATGAATCTGGCTTGCATGCGGGTGAAAAACTCACAGGTCAAATTAAACTTGCCGCAAAAAATATCAACAATCGTTGGCAATGGAATGGCTTGATTAGTTGGGATAAAGGCGAGCTTTTTTGGCAGCCATTTTACTTTGGTAAAGCGGGCAATAAATTTGAAGTAAACGGCACGTTTAAAGCGCCCATGCTCAATATAGATAATGCCAGCTTGTTAGTGAATGGCGTTGGTATGATGACCAGCAGCGTGCAAATTAACACGCAAACCAAAGTGGTAGAAGATATTAAAGTATCGGCTAAAGATGTTGATTTTGCAGGGCTTTATTCAGTTTTTTTAAAACCCATGGTTGAAAAATCAGCCTTTGGCAACTTAGATGTTTCAGGTAAAGCAGACTGGCAATTTGAGATTAAAAACCTAGAACCTAGTAGCTTCGAGCTGAATTTACGCGACGCCAACATTGACGATAAAAATGGCAAGTTTGCGTTTAACCATATGAATGCGCATCTACCTTGGGACTACAACAACGCAAAGACGGTGAGTATTGATTATAAAAGTGGCCATTTGCTTAAAATGCCACTAGGTAACACCAATTTAAGTGCGGAAATCAACCGTTATTCGTTTACCGCGCCGCAACTTAGTTTGCCTATTTTAGATGGCGCTCTGAACTTTACTGATTTATCTGCCGCGATGATTGCGGATAATTGGTACTGGCATTTAAGTATGAATTTAACGCCAATTTCAATGAATGAGTTTAGCAAGGCGTTAGGCTGGCCAGCCATGCAGGGCAAAATATCGGGCCAAGTGCCGCAAATCACTTATGCAGGCAAACAACTCGCGATGGATGGCGCAATGACGTTTAACGTGTTTGATGGCACCATCGCGATGGATAAGCTTAAAATTGACGACCCACTCGGGGTTGCGCCGCGTATGCGAGCAGAGTTGCTGATGCGCGATATTGATTTAGGCGCGGTGACGCGCACATTTAGCTTTGGCGATATTTCGGGAAAACTAGAGGGCGATGTGAAAAATATGGTGCTAGAAAACTGGAAGCCTGTGTATTTAGATGCTTATATTCACACGGGTGAAACGAAACAGAGAAAAAAAATATCACAACGCGCGGTTGAAAACATTACCGCATTAGGTGGCGAAGGCACAGCCGCCGCCGTGCAACGTACTTTTTTACGGTTTTTTAAAGAATTTAACTACGATAAAATTGGTTTAAGTTGTAAATTACGACAAGATGTATGTGAATTAGGTGGTGTGGAGTCAACCGCAACGGGGTACATTATCGTTAAAGGGAAAGGTATCCCTGCCGTTAATGTGAATGGCTATACACAAAAAGTCAGTTTGGCTGATTTACTAGGTAGAATGAAGCGCATTACTGATGGCAATACTAAAATGCTGGTGAAGTAAGGCTTGATGCTAAGCTACATAACAAAAGTGGTAAGTTTAAAAAAGGATAAACAATGAAACAAAACATCAAACCCATCACAATTTTAACGTTAATTGGCCTGCTATCAGCCTGCGTGACTATTAACATTTATTTCCCCGCTGCTGCCGCAGAAAAGGCCGCGGATAAAATTATTGACGAAGTTTGGCAGCTAAAAGATGGCGTACCAACGCCTACCGATAAGCCAGCAGATGCGCCTACAGCACAACCAGCTAAATAATTAAGCATCATAAAATTAAGCGTCTTAAAAAGGAAATAACATGCAAAAATTTATCAAACTATTTTTAGTGGCGGTGATGATGTTTTTATCAAGCAATTTGGCAAATGCTGCTGCTGATTTAGACGTGAACACCCCAACAATTTCGGCTATTAAAGCCAGCATGCAAGCACGTCACACGCAGCTTGCCCCACATTACGCCAGCGGCGCAATAGGTCTCACGGGAGATGGCTTAATCGCAGTGCGTGATACCACCGCGTTACCACTTAAAGACAGACAAGGTATCAATACCTTAGTAGCTGCAGAAAATGGTGACCGCAATGCATTGTATAAAGAAATAGCAGCTGGTAACGGCCACCCAGAATGGCGCGGCGATATTCAAGCCACGTTTGCTGGCCGCTGGATAGATAAAGCGCAAAGTGGCTGGTGGTATCAAAAAGACGGTGCTTGGGTTAAGAAATAACAAGCTTAACAAGCAAAAGGCTTAAGAAGTAAACAAATCTTCATCTGATATCACTACAGTTTTATCGTCATTGCGAGCGTAGCGCGGCAATCTGAAAGTGTTAGATTGGCGCGCTACGCTCGCAATGACGATAAAGAAGTATCGTTTTTATAGTATCCTAACAAAATGACACCAACCCTCGTATTCGACATAGAAACCATCCCCGATACCACAGGTCTGCGCGCCTTGCTGGGCTTAGCCGCCAGCGTATCGGATGAAGACGTTGCTAACATTGCTTTGCATCAACGTCGCCAGCAAAATGGCACAGACTTTTTGCCACTCTATCAACATCGTATTTGCGCAATTTCATGCGCTTTGCGTGAAGGTAATAATTTTAAAGTGTGGACGCTTGGCGATGCAGACTCTACCGAAGCCGAGATTATTCAGCGATTTTTTGATGGTGTTGAAAAGTATACGCCGCAAATTATTAGCTGGAACGGTAGCGGCTTTGATTTACCAGTGTTGCATTATCGCGGGCTGATTCATGGCATTAACGCCAGCCGTTATTGGGATTTAGGCGAGGACGACAAAGACTTTAAATGGAATAATTACATTAGCCGCTACCACATGCGCCATTTAGATTTAATGGATGTAATGGCCATGTATAACGCCCGTGCCAACGCACCCTTAGATGATTTAGCGAAGCTGTGTGGCTTTCCAGGCAAGCTGGGCATGGATGGCAGCAAAGTGTGGGATTCCTACAAAGCGGGCGGCATTGAAGATATTCGCAATTACTGCGAAACCGATGTAGCGAACACACATTTGGTGTATTTGCGTTTTCAATTGATGCGCGGGCATTTAACGCCAGCGGCTTATGAGGCGGAGATTAAGCTGGTGCGCGAAACGCTCAGCGGTTACAGCGCGCCGCATTGGGCAGAATTTTTGGCAGCTTGGGCTTAATTTTTCATTGCGGGCTCGTTCCGCAATCTCGTGTTTCACCGCTAAAAATGACAAGATGCTGAAACAAGTTCAGCATGACAGGTTCGTTAGTTCAGCATGACAGGTTGATTAGTTCGGTATAACAGTTCTTTTTGAGGCTGCTCGTAAACCCAATAATGCGTTAAAATCACACCTCACTCAGCTTCACAGGTTTTCACATGGCACGTCACGCTAGAAATCGCAATAAATTACCCGTTATTCCTGAAATAAAACACGCTACCATTGAGTCGCTAGACCAAGAAGGGCGCGGTGTTGCGCATGTAGATGGTAAAACTATTTTTATTGATGGCGCGCTGCCCAATGAAGAAGTAACTTACCAAGCCATTCGCATAAAGCCCAGTTATGAAGTGGCAAATGTGGTGGAAGTGTTAACGCCATCAAATCAACGCGTTACACCAAAATGCCCACACTTTGGCTTGTGTGGTGGATGCAAGCTGCAACATTTAGACGCAAATGCGCAAGTTGCCGCTAAACAGCTTTTGCTGGAAAATGACTTATGGCATATTGGTAAAGTGAAGCCTGAAAACATGCTGCCGCCCTTATATGGCCCCACTTGGGGTTATCGCCATAAAGCGCGTTTAAGCGTGAAGTATGTGGATAAAAAAGAACGTGTATTGGTGGGTTTTAACGAAAAAGCCACGCGTTATGTGGCGGTGATGAATAGCTGCGAAGTGCTTGTGCCAGAAGTTTCAGCTTTAATCGAGCCGTTGCAGAATATGATTATTCAGCTCAGCATTCGCGATAAATTACCGCAAATTGAGCTGGCCGTTGGCGAGCCATTGAATAATCAAACTGTCATCGTGCTGATATTACGCATTATGGATGCCTTAACAGCAGAAGATGAAGCGCACATTAAAACCTTTGCTGATACCCACCAAGTGCAAGTTTGGACGCAAACCAAAGGCCCAGAAACGATTAAGCCATTTTATCCCCTAAACGGAGCGCAACTACAATATAGCTTGCCAGCATTTAATTTAACTTACCCGTTCAAACCCAATGAATTCACCCAAGTAAACCCGCAAATCAACCAGGCGATGATTAACCTCGCCATGCAATTATTAGCGCCAAAACAGGGCGAAATAATTGCCGATTTCTTTTGCGGCATTGGCAACTTTACCTTGCCAATTGCCCGTAGCGGCGCGCAGGTGCTGGGTTTAGAAGGTTTGGCGAATTTGGTAGATAGAGCCAATGAAAGCGCGGTACTTAATCAAATTACTAACACAACATTTGGCGTGGCCGATTTATTTAAAATGACGCCAGAAGCTTTGGCTGAGTTAGGGAGGTTTGATAAATGGTTAATCGACCCGCCGCGTGATGGCGCGTTTGAATTGATTAAATCTTTAGCTGATTTTCCTAAAAAACTAGCCGAGGTTGAAGAGGGTGCTCTGCAAGCCAATACCAGTGCGGCTCCCAGCCCTGTCGAAAATCCTCGTAGTATTGTTTACGTGTCATGCAACCCAGCTACTTTGGCACGTGATGCTGGCGTGTTGGTCAACGAAAAAGGTTATCGCCTTAGTGCTGCGGGTGTGATCAATATGTTCCCACATACTGCGCATGTGGAATCTATTGCTTTGTTTGAGTTAATCAAATAAATATTTTAATAAAGTGGCCTTATAGGTAGTGCTATAAGGCCACTTTTTGTTGTATAAAAACAACGCGTATGATTTTAGTGTGTCTGACTTGATACATGTCAAATGGCATTCTGCTTAAACTCGTAAAATTCACTTATCAAATTTTTTAGTGTTTATTAAGTGGAGAGTTTAAAAATGAAAAAATCGTTATTAGTATTAGCAATGGCAGCAGTGTTTGCCCCAGCATTAGCCCAAGCAGAAGCGGGTGATATAGTCGTCCGTTTACGCGCTACGCATGTAAACCCAAGTGTGAAAAGTAGTTTAGGTGAAACAACAACTGCGTCAACTCTTGGTCTTTCAGGTACTGCAGTTTATGGTAGTCCAGATGCCAATTTAATCGTTGGTAATAACACTATTCCAGAAATTGACTTTTCTTACTACATTACTAAAAACATTGCAGCAGAGTTGATTTTAGCGCTAGGTACACGGCACGACGTGAGCGTTTCTGGTACTGGTGGTGCTTTGAATTCGCGAGCACTAGGTAGCGTTAATTTATTACCTCCTACATTAACTGCGCAATATCACTTTATGCCAGATACTATGTTTGACCCATATGTTGGCGGTGGTGCTGCATTTGTGCTGGGTATGGATCGTGGTTTGACTGCAAATACAACGCTTGGAATGCTACCAATTCGTGTTGATAGAAGCAGTTTCGGTGGCGTGCTTCAGGCAGGTTTAGATGTGAATTTGCAAGATAAATGGTTGGTAAACTTTGATGTAAAAAAAGTTTGGTTTAAAACAGACGTTGAAATTGACGCAGGTGCTGGCTGGACAAAAATTGATAGCTTACATGTCAACCCATGGGTGATTAGTATCGGTTTAGGTAAAAAATTCTAAGGTTTAAGTAGCTAGTCCGTAAGATTTCCTAGTTCCACGTTTGCCCCTATCGTTTTTGGTAGGGGCTTTTTTTTGTGAAATACATGCAGCCGTTGCGAGCATAGCGCGGCAATCTGCATACTTGCTTTAGATTGCCACGCTATGCTCGCAATAACAGGTTAATCTAGATAATTTTTGAGAAGCGTGCGCGGTTTTTATCGGTTTGCAAATAGCGGTCAAACAGCATGGCAACGGCGCGTACAAAAAACCAGCCTGTGTCTGTTACTTGTAAGCCATCATCATTAAGCGTTACCATGCCTATGGCCTCTTGTTCTTTTAATAATGCTAGCTCGTTCGCAAAGTAGCTTTTAAAATCAATCATGTAGGCAAGTTCAATAGATTCATATTGCAGCTCACCTTGGCACATAATGGCCATAATGACCGCGCGGCGCACTAAGTCATCGCGCGTTAATGCTAAGCCGCGCACTACGGGGAATCTGCCTTGATTCAAATAATCATAATATTCTTCAATGGTTTTAGCATTTTGACTATACGTTGCGCCAACGCGGCCGATTGCAGAAACGCCGAGGCTGATTAAATCACAATCAGGTTGCGTGCTGTAGCCTTGAAAATTTCGGTGTAGCCTGCCTTGGCGTTTTGCAATAGCTAGGTCGTCGTCAGGCAATGCAAAATGATCCATACCCACATACACATAACCAGCCTCCATAAATGCGGTTAACGCACTTGCAAGCATGGTGATTTTGTCTTGCGCCGCTGGCAACTCATATTCGCTAATGCGGCGTTGTGGCTTAAAGCGTTCTGGCAAATGCGCATAGCCATAAAGCGCGATTCTATTGGGTCGCAACGCTACCACTTGCGCCAAAGTGCGGCTAAATGATTGCGGCGTTTGCATAGGTAAGCCGTAGATTAAATCTACATTCACTGAATCAAATTTTAAGCGCCGTGCGGCATCAACCAAAGAAAATACTTGCTCTGCGGGCTGAATGCGATGCACGGCTTTTTGCACTTCAGGGTCAAAATCTTGCACGCCAAAACTTAGGCGATTAAAACCAAGTTCAGATAAATGTGTTAGGCGTTGCTCATTTACCGTGCGCGGGTCAACCTCAATAGAATATTCGCCGCCAGGCATAAACACAAAACTGCGCTTTAGCATGGTCATGAGTTCTGTGAGTTCATCATCTGAAAAAAACGTAGGTGAACCGCCGCCTAAATGTAGTTGTGATATCGCTTGGCCTGACCCCAAATGCGCAATATGCAAATCAATTTCACGGCTAAGGTAGCGCAAATACTCCACGCTACGCTCATGGTGTTTAGTCACAATTTTGTTGCAAGCGCAAAAAAAGCACAATGATTCACAAAACGGAATGTGCACGTAAATTGAAAGTGGCTGCGCAGAGCCGACTTCACGCCGCTGATCTAGCGCTAGCTTATAATCATCTTCAGCAAAGGCTTCTACAAAACGGTCTGCGGTAGGGTAAGACGTGTAACGTGGCCCAGAAACATCATATTTTTGTAGCATCGCTACTGTCACGCCAGGCATGATATGTTCCGTGCTATTAGTCGCTATATTTGTAGCGGCTTCTATTGGAAAGGTAATAGTGGCAGTCATCATTTCACTCCTATGAACAGCGTGAAACTATGCCAGTTTTGGCTTCAAAAAACTTTGATGCAGGTCAAACGATATCTGTTTACATCTGGACTTAAAATAGATGCTCTGCGAGCCGCTCCCAGAGCGGCTCGCAGAGCATCTATTTTTTCTCGTAGTGCGTTTAACTATCAACCAAACCAAAAAGTAAAAATCAAAATTTGAGCGCTAAACTATGGCATCAATAGCGTGAAAGCAGTATGCTTGCAACATGAATAAAGAAGCTACGATAGAAGCAATGCCTGCAACGACACCAGCCTCATTTAAAGTGGCTTGCTCAAGCTGTAATCTGCGCGAGCTTTGCATGCCAATTGGTTTTAATGCTGAAGATATGCATAAATTAGATTCTGTAGTCGCAACGCGCCGCCGCGTAAAGCAAGGTGAATTGTTGTTTCGCAATGGTGATGCGTTCACCTCACTTTTTGCGATTCGCACAGGCTTTTTTAAAACATGTATTTCAACGGTAGATGGCCGTGAGCAAGTCACGGGTTTTCAAATGGCGGGTGAAATTATTGGCTTGGATGGCATTGTGAGCGACCACCACAGCTGCAATGCCGTTGCGCTTGAAGATGCCGACGTTTGCGTGATGCCGTTTGCCAATGTGGAAGAATTATCACGAGAGTTTCCTGTATTACAGCGCCACGTGCACAAAATAATGAGCCGCGAAATTGTGCGTGAAAGCAGCGTGATGATGTTGCTAGGCAATATGCGTGCTGAAGAACGTTTGGCAGCTTTTTTGCTAAATTTAGTGCAGCGCTTGCATGCGCGCGGGTTTTCGCAATCTGAACTCACGCTTAGAATGACACGTGAAGAAATTGGTAGTTATCTTGGCATGAAGCTAGAAACGGTAAGCCGCGCTTTTTCAAAATTTAGCGATGAAGGCATCATTGAAGTCAAACAACGTTACGTTAAAATTATTAAACCAGATGCGTTAAAATTGATATTTAATCCAGAAACGTGCGCCTAAACCTCCACTCGTCATTGCGAGCGTAGCGTGGCAATCTGCAAACTTACATAGATTTCCGCGCTACGCTCGCAATTACACTTTGTCTAAAAACTATATGCCTTTAGAAAATCACCTCACCGTCACCGACCATAACCGCGATGTAAGCGGCATGAAATATATCTACCCCGTGGTGTCTCGCCGTGCGGGAGGCGTTTCTATTGGTGTTAACCTCAATACCAACAACGCATGTAATTGGCGCTGCGTATATTGCCAAGTGCCCAATCTCACGCGCGGCACGCCGCCGCCTATTGAGTTAGCAGTATTAGAAAAAGAGTTACGCGACTTTTTAACGTATGCGTTGCATGGCGACTTTATGGCGCGTTTTGTGGATGAAGGCGACAGGCACATTAAAGACATCGCATTCTCTGGTAATGGTGAGCCAACGAGCGCTAAAGAGTTTCCCGAAGTAATACGTATTGTTGAAAAAGTACTGCGAGATTTTGCTTTGCTAGGCAACATTAAAGTGAGGTTAATTACCAACGGCAGCTTGATGGATAAGCCAGTAATTCTTGAAAGCATGCGCCACTTAGCCCAATGTAATGGCGAAGTTTGGTTTAAATTAGATGCAGGCACAAAAGCTGGCATTGCGCGCATTAACGATGTGAATATTAACCCGCAAAGCCATATTGAACGCCTTAAAAACTGTGTGGCAGCATGCCCAACTTTTATACAAACGTGTATGTTTGCATTAGATGGCGAACCACCGTCAGATGCAGATATTGCCGCTTATATCGCACTAATTAGCCAAGTGAAAGATATTGTGCAAGGAGTGCATTTATATGGCCTAGCACGACCTTCTTATCAGGCTGAGGCGCCTAGATTAAGTAGATTGTCAGCCGAGTGCTTAGAGGCCGTAGCGGCGCGCATACGCCACCTTGGGTTAGACGTTTACGTTAGCCCATGATTTTATGAGCGCACTGAATGTAACCAAGTTTTTTATGGGCTTACTATGTGTGTTAATTGCTGCTTGTAGTCAGCAAAATCCATCTAAACTGACCTCGCACGAAATAGTATTTGCCATCGGCCAAATGCCGCAAAATTTAGACCCGCGCTATGCGACAGATGCCGCCTCAGAACGGGTAAATCGGCTGATTTACCAAAGCTTGGTTGATTTTGATGCTAACGCCAAACCTGTGCCTAGCTTGGCTTCTTGGGTTGAAGTTAGTACTACTGAATATCGTTTTACACTCAATAAAAATCGCATACTTTTTCATCATCAAACGCCGCTTACCGCTAGCGATGTAAAAGCCACTTATGATTCTTTAGCCACGCTAAAAGACGCGCCGCATACCGCTGAATTTGCCAATATTAAAAGCATTATTGCAGAGGACAATGACACCGTGGTGTTTGTGCTAAAGCAAGCGGATAAGCACTTTGTAGACAAGTTAATCATCGGAATTTTACCCGCACAACTTATTGCAAAAAATCACGATTTTTCGCATCAGCCTTTAGGCAATGGCGCATTAGAATTCGTGAATTGGCAAAATAAACTCATTTTAAAGCGCGTAAAAGATAAGCAAACTATTAGTTTTATCGAGGTTAAAGACCCCACCGTGCGCGTGTTAAAGCTCTTGCATGGCGAGGTAGATTTATTGCAAGGTGAATTGCCGCCAGAGCTGGTGAAGCACCTGCAAACCAAGTCTGAAATTATTGTTAAAACTGGTATGGGCGCAAATTTTTCATACCTCGGTTTAAATATGCAAGACCCCGTTTTAAAACAGCTAAAAGTGAGGCAAGCCATTGCCCACGCCATTGACCGCAACGCAATTATCACAAAAGTAATGGTAAGCAACACGCGCGTTGCTAGCGCCATATTACCGCCAGAGCATTACACCAACAATAATATCGCCTTGCCAATTTATGACTATAACCCGATGCTTGCCAAGCAATTGCTACGCGAGGCGGGTGTAAAGCTACCGCTTAAATTGGTATTCAAAACCAGTACAGATGCCCAGCGCGTGCGCTTTGCCACCATTATGCAAGCGCAAATGCAGCCCGCTGGCATAGATTTAGAAATCCGCAGTTTAGATTGGGGCACGTTTTTTGAAGACGTAAAACAAGGCAACTTTCAACTCTATGGCCTCACGTGGGTAGGTATTAAAACCCCCGAAATTTACGCAAAAGCATTCGGTTCACATAGCGTTCCACCCAATGGCTTTAACCGTGGCAGGTACACTGATGCCGAGCTAGATAAATTGCTAGTAGATGAAAATTGGCCTGTGGCAACAAGCCGTATTCACGCACAATTACCCTATATTCCGCTGTGGTACGAAGGGCAGTTTGCCGCTATGCGTAAAGAAATTAGCAATTACTCACCAAAATCTGATGGAAATTGGGATGACCTTGCTACAATTTCAGTTGGTAAGTAAACCAGTACGTAAAAAATATTAAAAGACTAAAATGTATATTCCATCCCACTTTGAAGAAACAAGGCTAGAGGTCATGCATCAATTGATGCACGAACATCCGCTGGCCTCGTTGGTTCTGCTGACAGATAGTGGCTTGGTAGCTAATCACATCCCATTTTTTTTATCAGAAAGTGAAGGCGAATTTGGCATGTTACGTGGCCATGTTGCGCGGTCAAACCCCGTTTGGCAGATTTTTAAACCTGAATACAAAGCCTTAATTATTTTTAGCGGCGCACAACATTACATTACGCCATCGTGGTATCCCACAAAACACGAGACTGGAAAAGCCGTGCCAACCTGGAATTACGCCGTGGTGCATGCGCATGGTCATATGCAAGTTAGGCATGATAGCGCTTGGATTCGCAGCCATCTTGAAGAATTAACGCGTAAAAATGAAGGTGCCATTGGTAGTGATTGGCAATTATCTGATGCACCTGCTGATTATATTGAGCGTTTGATGGGTATGATTGTTGGTATTGAAATATCCATCGCGCGGCTAGATGGTAAATGGAAAGTTAGCCAAAATCAGCCAGCGCAGAATCGTGATGGCGTGATTCAAGGTTTGAAAGCTTTGGCAGCTGATGTTTGCCCAATGGCATGTTTAGTTGAGGCATATAAAAATAAATGAAAATAGAAATTTCCATTTATAAACAAACACTTAAATTGCTAGATAATGCTGGCAAAGTGCGGGTGAAATATCATGTTTCAACCGCTACTAATGGCGTTGGTTGCGAGAAAAATAGTGGTTGCACTCCATTGGGCGCGCACATAATACGCGCTAAAATTGGGGCGGGTGCTGCGGAAAATACCGTGTTTGTGGGGCGCAGAGCTACGGGTGAAGTTTGTACACCAGAACTGATGGAGGAGTTTCCTGCGCGCGATTGGATTTTAACGCGTATTTTGTGGTTAAGCGGCAAGGAAATCGGCAAAAATCGTTTGGGTAATGTAGATACCATGCAGCGTTATATTTATATTCACGGCTCGCCCGATGGTACGAAAATGGGCGAGATTGGCTCGCATGGCTGTGTGCGGATGCGTAATGCGGATGTGGTGGAGTTGTTTGATTTGGTGGAAGTTGGTACGCCTGTGGTGATTGTTGAATGAATAGCGTCAAATTTTTCAACCGTAATTCCAGTGAAAACGGCAATCCATTAGCTTTAATAGCCTCAAGTTCAAAATGGATTCCCACTTTCGTGGGAATGACGCATTAGGGTGGCTTTGTGTTTTTAATCAAAAAAATAGCCAGCTTCGCCACTGTCATTTTCGGTGTGCTTTTGCTCACTTTTCTGCTTATTCACCTTGTGCCTGGTGACCCTGTAGAAGTCATGCTGGGCGAATCTGCCAGCACGGCTGACCGTGTGGCGTTGCGTGAAGATTTAGGCTTAAATCAGCCATTGATTACGCAGTTTGGCGGTTACTTAAACAAGCTTAGCTCTGGTGATTTTGGGCAATCCATTCACACTAAAACGCCGATTATCGAGATGCTGAAAACACGTTACCCAGCCACGGTGAAACTTGCTTTGTTATCCCTTTTAATTGGCTTATGTATCGGTATTCCATTGGGTATTTACGCCGCGCTTAAGGCTAATCATTGGCAAGATATTGTCGTAACACTAGTATCGGTGCGCCTCTCAGCTATGCCAGCGTTTTGGTTAGGACCAATGTTAATGCTGATATTCGCGGTGTGGTTGGGCTGGTTGCCTGTGAGTGGTATGGAATCGAATACATCAATTATTCTGCCAGCACTCACATTAGGATTTGGTTTAAGCGCGATACTCACGCGCATGACGCGCACCAGTTTGCTTGAAGTATTGAATGATGATTATATTCGCACCGCGCGCGCTAAAGGTTTGAGCGAAAAAACCGTGATTTTACGCCATGCTTTGCGTGCCGCACTACTGCCGATTATTACCATTGTTGGTTTGCAAATGGGCAGTTTGCTGGCTGGCACGGTGATTACTGAAACTATTTTTTCATGGGATGGAATCGGACGCATGTTGGTAGAAAGCATAGAAAAACGCGATTACCCCGTGACGCAAGCCTGCGTGCTGGTGGTGGCATTGAGCTATGTGCTAGTGAATTTGGTGACAGATGTGCTGTATCGGTTGGCTGACCCGCGTGTGAAGTTTGGGGGTTAAGCATGAAAAAATTTGCCTCAACTATTTTAATTTTTTGGCTACTAGCAGTTTTATTCGGCTGGCTACTACAACTAACCCCCAATTTAATAGATTTAAACGCAATTCTCAGTACACCTAACGCTCAACACTGGTTTGGTGCAGATGATTTAGGGCGCGACATTTTGGCGCGCGTGTTGGCTGGTGTGCAAATTTCATTTTCTGTGGCTATAGTCGTCACCATAATTACGATGGCAATTGGCGTTTCAGTTGGGTTAGTCGCAGGTTTTTACGGCGGAAAAGTTGACCAACTTTTAATGCAAATTACTGATGTATTTTTGGCCTTTCCAGGTATTTTGCTCGCCATTGCCTTTGCCGCAGTGCTCGGGCCAGGTTTAGTTAACTTAATGATTGCATTGAGCATCACAGGTTGGGTGAGCTACGCGCGCCTTACACGTGGGCAAGCGCTAGGTTTGCGTAATCGCCAACATGTGCTGGCAGCAGAATCACTCGGCGCCACCGTGCCACGCATGATTTTTAAGCATATATTGCCATTATTAGCCTCAATTTTAGTGGTAGAAGCCACTTATAGTTTAGCCAGTGTGATGATTGCCGAAGCGAGTTTGTCGTTTCTTGGTTTGGGCATTCAAGCGCCAAACGCTAGCTGGGGCGCCATGTTGCGCGATGGCGTGCGCTATATGTTGGTCGCACCGCATTATGTGTTAATTGTGGGTTTAAGTTTAATGAGCTTAATTTTAGCCATTAACTTAGGCGGCGATTATTTGCGTGATAAACTTGACGTTAGAACAGAAAAGTAAGTAGTTAGTTAATAAAGGTAAAGCATGAGTTTAGGCCCTATTATGTTAGATGTTGTTGGTACAGAATTAACTGTAGACGACATCAAAAGATTGCAACATCCGCTGGTTGGCGGAGTGATTTTATTCAAGCGCAACTTCATCAATAACGCACAATTAGATGCTCTGACAGCCAGTATCCATGCGGTTCGCCAGCCACCTCTTTTAATTGCGGTTGACCATGAAGGTGGGCGCGTGCAGCGTTTTCGCGATGGCTTTACCAAGATTCCACCGATGCGTGAATTTGGCAAAATTTGGGATAAAAATCCAAAAAAAGCCAAAGAACTCGCCACAGAAGCGGGTTGGATTTTAGCCGCAGAACTCCGCGCACACGGCGTGGATTTTAGCTTTACACCCGTGCTAGATATGGATTACGGCGATAGCTTGGTGATTGGCGACCGTGCATTTCACCTGAACCCGCAATGTATTAGCGATTTAGCTTTTGCGCTGATGCAAGGCCTTAAAAAAGGCGGCATGGCGGCGGTTGGCAAGCATTTTCCTGGGCACGGTTTTGTGGTGGCAGATTCGCACGTGAGCATGCCTGTGGATGACCGCGAGTTTGACCAAATTGCCCAGCATGATATGCAACCTTTTAGAATGCTCATTGATGATGGTATTCAAGCCATAATGCCTGCGCATGTAATTTACCCAAAAGTGGACGATAAGCCCGCAGGTTTTTCATCGCGCTGGCTGCAAAAAATATTACGTGAACGTTTAGGCTTTAACGGCGTAATTTTTAGCGATGATTTAAGCATGGAAGCCGCAACTGCGGGCGGTGACGTAACAACACGGGCGCTAGCAGCGCTTAATGCTGGCTGCGATATGGTGCTGTTATGCAATCAACCTGAAATGGCAGATGAGCTACTAGCTAATCTTAAATGGACGATTTCAGCACAAAGTATTGCAAGGCTTGCGCGCATGCATGGGCAAAAACACCCGCAAAACTTAGATGCCTTGCATGAAAATGCCGAATTTGTAAAAGCGGTGCATCAAGTAGCGCAAGTGGGTTTGGTAGAAGGTGAACTTTTTGCCTAAACGTTAGCTCGTTATATAAACAGATAGTAACAAATTAGTACTTGAAACTTATTGTAAAAGTCGCTATCTTAAACATATTGCCTTTGGGCAAATTTTTATAAGGAAATAAAATGTCAGATGATATTCAAGTATTAGGTCGCGAAGGCACTGCCATCGTCGCAGAGAACAAAGTGTTACGTAACACGTATGCCATGCTAGGCATGACGATGATTCCAACCGTGATTGGTGCAATGGTCGGTATCAATATGAATTTTGCATGGATGATGGCAACCAGCCCAATTATGCTGTTTGTAGGTATTATGGCCACCGTTTATGGTATGACTTGGCTTATTGCCAAAAATGCAAATAATGCTACAGGTGTGTGGTTGCTTTTTGCCTTTACTTTTATTATGGGCGTGTTATTAGGGCCAATTTTGCAACATGCTTTGCATTTAAGTAATGGTGCGCAGTTAATTGGCATGGCGGCAGGCGGCACAGCGATTTCATTTTTAACATTGGCTGCAATTGGCTCTAATGCTAAACGTGACTTTAGCTTTATGGGTAAATTTTTAACCATTGGTATGGTCATTGTAATTTTGGCTATTTTGGCAAACTTTTTCTTCCAAGTGCCAGCGTTATCATTAACAATTTCAGCAGTGGTTATTTTGCTAATGGCTGGTTTTATATTGTATGAAATCAATCAGGTAGTACGTGGCGGCCAAACTAATTACATTTTAGCCACAATGAGCATTTATATTAGCTTGCACAACATGTTTACTAATTTATTGCATTTGCTCATGGCGTTTACTGGCAATAATGACTAAATAAATAGGTTGGTAAATTAAGTATGTTAATAAAAAACCCGCCTAGGCGGGTTTTTTATTGCTTATTAGTGAGTCGGCGCTGTTTAAAAAAATCACTCAACATTGCTCCACATTCTTGCGCCAATATACCGCCCACTGCCTCTGTATGGTGATTGAGCTTAGGCTCCGCCATTAAGTTCACCACGCTGCCGCATGCGCCAGTCTTGGGGTCACTTGCACCGTAAACTAACCGTGCGATACGTGCATGTTGCATTGCACCTGCGCACATGGCGCACGGTTCTAGCGTTACATAGAGTGTGCAATCCACAAGCCTGTAATTGCCTAAGTGCTGCGCGGCATCGCGCATGGCGGCAATTTCTGCATGCGCTGTTGGGTCGTGCAGGCCAATAGGGGCGTTACCACCGCGGCCAATAATTACACCATCCTTTACCACAATTGCGCCCACAGGTACTTCGCCTGCTTGCGCCGTAAGGCTCGCCAATATTAGCGCTTGTTGCATAAAGTCTATATCAGTTTGGGTGGGTAATGTCATGAAAAAAGTAGTTTAAAATAGTGGTTTTAAATATTAGTGTAGCGCTATGTAAATTCACATTGAAATGTTAGCCTGTTGGCTCAATAATGAGTATATCAGCGCGGCACATTTCAGTGCTAACTCATTAAACACACGAAAGGTGAATGATGCAAATTCGTACTTCTGAACAACGAGGCCATGCCAACCATGGCTGGCTAGATAGTTATCACTCGTTTTCTTTTGCGGATTATTACGACCAAAATTGGATGAATTATTCGGTATTGCGCGTCATCAATGAAGACGTGATTGCGCCTGCAATGGGTTTTGGCATGCATTCGCACGACAACATGGAAATTATTACCTATGTGTTGCAAGGCAATTTAGCGCATAAAGATAGCCTTGGTAATACAGAGGTAATTCGCCAAGGCCATGTGCAGCGCATGACGGCTGGCACGGGTATTAGGCATAGTGAGTTTAATGCGTCAGATTCTGAACCCATACATTTGCTGCAAATTTGGATTTTGCCAAATCTACGCGGTTTGCCGCCTAGCTATGAAGATAAATTTTTTACAGACGCGCAAAAACTTAACCAATGGTGTTTGTTGGCGTCTGAAAACGGTGCAAATGGTTCTATGCTTATTCATCAAGATATGAGGCTTTATGCCGCACAATTAAGTGAACGAAATCAAATAGAATATGTTCTTAGAGATAATCGTTGCGTATATTTGCAGGTCGCAAGCGGTAGCATTGCAATCAACCAAAAACAATTGAGTGCGGGCGATGCCGCAATGTTTGATGCCACACAGACAATTACACTGAACGCAGTAAATAATGCAGAAATATTGTTGTTTGATTTACCTAAAGTTTAAAAGTTAAGGATATAAATATGCTAAAAATATCTGCCCCTAGACTAAATATTTCTAGAGCAGCTCTGGGAGCCGCTCTGCTATTGGCTTGCAGCCATGCTATTGCAGACGTGGAAGCATATCGGATTGATGATAGCCACAGTTTTGCTAATTGGACTATTAGGCATGTGGCTTCAAAAACATCAGGGACCTTTAGCGATATTAAAGGTAAAATTCTGATTGATACTAAGCATTTAGAAAATTCAAGTGTAGATGCAAAAATCAATATGCTTAGCGTGAATAGCAGTCATGTTAAGCGCGATGAACATATCAAAAAGCCTGATTATTTAAATGTAGAAAAATTTGCCGAAATGACATTTATCAGCAAAAAAATTGAGGCTAAATCGAACACCGAAGGCGTAATGACAGGCGTGCTGACCATGCACGGCGTTTCAAAAGAAATGACATTTCCATTTAAAGTGCTTGGCTTCGGCACAGACCCTTGGGGCGGCTACCGCACGGGTTTTGAGGCAAAAACTAGTTTAAAGGCCAGCGATTTTGGTTTTACTTGGCCGCTTAAAAAAAATGCCCCTGTGGGCGATGATATAGAAATTACCTTGCTGATAGAAGGCGTAAAATTGCCGCCAGAAAGCCCTTTAAGTAGACAATAAAAACGGAGAATTACATGACAACAGATTTATTCAGCCCAGTAACTTTGGGTTCAATTGCCTTAAAAAATCGCATGATTATGGCGCCACTCACCAGAAATAGAGCGGGTGAGGGCGGCGTTCCGCAAGATTTAAACGTCACTTATTATGCACAGCGCGCCACCTCTGGCTTGATTATTACCGAAGCCACGCCAATTTCTGCCATGGCGCACGGCTACCCAGCTTTGCCAGGTATTTATACCGATGCTCAAGTAGCTGGTTGGAAAAAAGTAACCGATGCAGTGCATGCCAAAGGTGGAAAAATTGTGATTCAAATTTGGCATGTGGGCAGAATTTCGCACCCAAGCTTACTGCCAAATGGCGCGCTACCAGTGGCGCCTTCTGCTATTCAACCAGCAGGGCAAGCGTTTACTTACACAGGCTTGCAAGATTATGTAACGCCGCGCGCTTTAGATGCAAACGAGTTGCCAGCCATTGTGCAAGATTATGTGCATGCCACAAAGTGCGCGCTTGCGGCGGGGTTTGATGGCGTAGAAATCCACGCGGCGAATGGTTATTTGTTAGACCAATTTTTGCGTGATGGCAGCAATAAACGCACTGATAATTATGGTGGTAGCTTTGAAAATCGTGCGCGATTATTGTTAGAAGTTACTAAAGCCGTGGTGGGCGTGGTGGGGGCTGATAAAGTTGGTATTCGTTTATCACCTGTGAATCCATTTAATGATATGACGGACAGTAATCCGCAAGCACTGTTCAACTATGTGGCGGACGCGTTAAATCAATTCAACTTAGCTTATTTGCACGTGGTTGAGGGTGGTATGGGCGGCAAAGTGCAAACGTTTGATTTTAATGAATTGCGTAAACATTTTAAAAATGCCTACATGGCGAATTTGGCTTACGACAAAGCACGTGGTAACGCCGCCATTGCTAGCGGCCATGCGGATTGCATTGCTTATGGCGTGCCATTTTTAGCGAATCCAGATTTAGTTGAGCGCTTCAGAGCCAACGCTCCACTTAACGAGGCAGATGGCAACTCCTTTTATGGTGGCGACGCAAAAGGCTATACCGATTATCCATTTTTGGGCGAGCAAAAATAATGCAAAAACCTGCTGTTACGCAAGTATCTATCAACGAAACCATTGCCAAGCGCCGGAGCGGCCGCGCTTATGATGCTAGCAAACCCATAACACACGCGCAAATAATTGCCCTGCTAGAAGCCGCGCGTTGGGCGCCTAGCTGTTTTGGCGATGAGCCTTGGCGTTTTATCGTTTGGGATAAAAATGCCGATGCAAAGACTTGGCAACAAGCCTTTGATTGCGTTGTGCCAAATAATCAAACGTGGGTGAAAGACGCGCCAGTGCTTATTTTAGTATGTGCTGGTACCTTATTTGGTCACAATCAAAGCCCAAACCGATGGGCGCAATATGACACAGGGGCAGCGGCTGAAAACTTGTGTTTGCAAGCCGCCAGCATGGGTTTAATGGCGCACCAAATGGGCGGTTTTAATGCGGATAAAACGCGTGAGCACTTTGCGATTCCCGCAGAATACACACCAATGACGATGATTGCCGTAGGTTATGAAGGCGATGCCAACAACTTGCCAGACGAACTAAAAGCCCGCGAACTTGCAGCGCGAAAACGTAAACCGTTAGGCGAATTATTTTTTAGTGAAACTTGGGGAAAGCCTATTTAGGCTTAAAAATAGATGCCCTGCGACCCGCATGGATATTGGCTCGCAGAGCCAGCACTCGAATGCTTGAATCGGGTGGCATCTATTATTTGGATTTAACCTTGCATTGCGGCCATTACAATGCCTGGCACTTTTGTCCAACTTGCGTTTTCTTCCATTGCGACTAATTTTGTAGTCACAGCTTTTGCTTTTTTATGGCTGTTGAACCATGCAGGTTTTGGAAAAACCATTAGCGGCGCACGTAATACCACTTTTTCTATGCCTTCTAGCATTGCAGTATTGTGCACAAAACCATTGCCACTTTGAATGTCGTTAGCGCTTGAGCCAGCATAGGCCCCACTATTTGCATAAGCACCCCAGGGCGCACCAGTGCAAAATAACAAACCAATAAACGTATTCACCGTAATCGCGCCATATTTTAGTTGGCTAATTGCGCGTTCAAAAACGGTATTTGTGTTGGTATCTTTTAGCGTTTTTGGGTGCACTATGAGCGTGGCGTTGAGCGTGCCCCACAAGCGATTATTTACGAATTCGGTAGCGGCCTGTAAAAACTCCACTGGGCTGGCGCTTCCGATTTGCACGCTGGCGATGACTGAGCAAAATGGCTCTTCGTTAAACAGCGTTTCGTTGCTATTGTCAGGGTTAAGGTCGGTAATAAATGTCCAAGGCAGTTCGTTCGCGTTGGGCGTGCCGATGTTAGTAATGTTGTTGCGATTTTTGGTAATGGCTTGCCAGCGGTCTTCTGCACCTGGGTAATAAGCATTTCTAGTTGGAATTTCTGCGCAAACTTCTTGTAAAGCCTGCATAAATTTTGCTGTGCCATCCCAATTTTTAGGCATTACCAGCACCTTGGCAGCGCAACACATAAACGAGGCGTTCATGGTAAATGCGGTGGCAATTTGCTCAGCTTGAAAGCGGATTTCTTTATCGGTGTAAGGGCCTGGCACCACAATAATGGGCGACACATTGCCGAGTTCTGCAGTGATGGGTTTGTTTAATAAAGGCTGGTTGTGTGCACGGCGTTCATCGGCCTCAGCACTGTTATTGCCCCACACAATTTGGTTATATGTTTTGTCTGAGCCTGTTAAATGGACTTCGTCAATTTTTGGGTGATACACTAAGTGCCTGCCGACCTCCGCGCCACCATATACCACCGCTAAAAAGTTTTGGTCAATGGCTGCTTTAAAAGCTTCTTCAATAAAAGGCCCAAGGTAGGCGTTTACAGGGTTCATTTTGAGCAAACATACTTTGCCTTCGTTAAACATTTTGGTGAGCACATCCATAATGGCAATGCTCGCAAGATTGCCTGCACCTAGCACTAGCACCACTTTTCCTTGATGATTAGGCCTTTTGTAAAAGCTCGCTCGTTCAGTTTCTATGCGGCTTTCGGTCATGTTAGGCTGCATATAAACCTCAGCCGTAATATCTTTAAACAGCATGCCATCAATCGCGTTATTGGGGTAAACCTGCACCGCCAAGTTGCCAGCGACGGTGCGCCTAATTTTGCCAATTGGCGTGTTGCCAGTTTTTTCTAGGCTTTGTAAACTTTCACGAATCAATCGCAATTGTCGCACAACGCCCCAAGAACCCGCCGCCCATTCTTCGGCCGCTAGGTTTGAGTCTGGCGCAATGCCCTTGGCCTTGCAACCAGCTTGCACCATGGCCTCAATGACCTTTAAATAGCCTTGTTGCATGGCGGTAGCGAGCGCAATACGTTTTTCTATGGGCATTGTTGCAAATTTCCAAGCGGCTTCACCCAAGTGTGCGATGGTTTCATCTAACATGGCTTGGCTAGAAGTGGGTGGCGTTTCTGTTTTATTTTGCCCAGATTGGCTAACGGGATAGCTTGAGAATTCGCGAAATTGATCCATCGCGTGAGTGTGAGTTGTGTACATGATAAACCTCTACTTTTTGTAAAAATATAATCAATAAAAATTCAAAACCACGTTGTATTATAAGCAACGTGGTTTTGAATAGGCTATTCTCTTTTGCCTTTCCAATCCACCGTGTATTCAGTGGCTGAGGTAAAGTAGCCGTTGTATTCACCTTTGCCTTTAATGCCTTGATGTTTACCAGTGCCGCCCACGTATTCCCATTGGCCTTTAAAGCTAGTCATCGGGTTACCGTCTTTCATCACGGTATTGACCTTGCCGCTCCATTTAGCGATGGTAGAGTCCGCGCCGTTAGAGGCTGTGTAATAACCAGAATGCTCGCCTGTGCCTTGGTGCAAATTGGCAACTTCTTGGTTTAATACCGTGGCGCCTTCACCAAAGCCGCTGCCAGCAAAATTACATGTGGTTTCACTTAGTAGCACAACGTAACCATCCGTATTGGCTACATTTGCCGCGGTGGGTGTGTAAGTACATTTGCTTTGCCCTGCGATTGACTCTGCATGAGCGCTGATAGTAGCTAAAGAAAATAGTGCAAAAACTGTTGTAGTAATAACGCGTTGATTAAGTGTAAGCATTTTAATTCTCCTAGTTGATTTGTGGCATCTAGAACATTCATTTAATGTTCGTTCAGATGTGTATGCACAATGTAAATTTTTGTTATGATGATAAGAAGTTAGATACAGTTAGTAACGTGGTATTGCAGGTGTTACTTACTTGGCGTTTAACTTGAGAATAATGAAGGTGGGGAATGGACGCTACTGTACAAAAATGGACGGTTGCAGAACAAAATCAAATACGCGCTAGCGTAGAGGTGATGTTGTCTAGCCCTTTGTTTGCAGGCTCGCCACGCCAACAGCGCTTTTTAGATTACCTTGTTACCAATATGCTAGCGGGCGATGCAGGTCGCCTAAAAGGCTACACCATTGCGGTGGAGGTGTTTGACCGCACCAGCGATTTTGACCCCAGCCTAGACGCCATTGTGCGTGTAGAAGCCACGCGACTACGTAACAAGTTGCGCGAATATTACGATACATTGGGCAAGCTTGATGCTGTGCATATTGGCTTCCCCAAAGGTAGTTATGCACTAGAAATAAGCTTGCAAAATTCGCCTGTAATAGAAAGGCGTATGGCTAATATTGCAATCAATTCACCACCCGCAAACAGCCCGCGCATGGTAGAAGACCGGCCATCCCTCGCCGTATTACCATTTGCAAATATTGGCGTGGATGACAGCAAAGAGTATTTTTCTGATGGCGTGGTAGACAGCTTAATTTCAATGTTTTCAAGACTTTCTGGCCTATTTGTAATTTCTAGGCAATCTTCTTTTTCCTATAAAAATACTGCAAAAACCTCAAAAGAAATTGCCATTGAATTAGGCGTGCGTTATTTGCTAGAAGGCAGTGTGCAATATGCAGGCAAGCAAGTGCGCGTGGCGGCGCAATTGGTTGATGCGCAAAATGGCGGGCATATTTGGTCAGACCGTTTTGACCGTGAGTTGAAAGATATATTCGCGCTGCAAGATGAGCTCACGCAAAGCATCGTTAGCGTGTTGCAAATTAAGCTAGATGGCGCAGAAGCTGCGCTTTTTGGTGTGCAAGCAACCAAAAGCATAGAAGCGCACGATTATTTGCTGCAAGCCATTGCCACGCATAGAAAATACACTGAAAAATCTACCTATGAAGCCATTGCACTTTATAACAAAGCCTTAGTTTCAGATGCAAATTATGTGGCTGCGCATGCTTGGTTAGCGAGATCATTGGCTTTGCTGTGGTCACAAAAATGGAGTCATGATTTTGCCATTTTAGATTTAGCTTTGTTACATGCTGAACGTGCAGTTGCGCTCGAATCGCAATCTCCATATGCAATTTCAATTTTAGGCTGGGTGCATCTTTGGCGAAAAAATCGAGAAGAATCTATTGCGGAATGTCGTCGCGCGCTGGTAATAGACCCTAATAATGCTGAGGCGCTACTATTTTTATCTATCGTATTATCGTTTGCGGGTTTGGGAGAAGAGGCGCTTTATTACATTGAAAAATCAAAGCGCCTCACACCAACGTCGAGCCCATTTCATGAGATGGCGGAAGGTGATAGTTATTATGTGCTCAATAATTATCCTAAAGCTATTGCGGCTTATGAGTTAGGTTGTGTGATGAATCCTAGCTTTATTCCATGTCAGTTCTTTGCAATACTTGCATACGAACAATTAGGCATGGAGGATGAGGTGCGTAAGAAATTTGAGATATTGTACAAAATGACAGGTAATGCTAAAAATCAACCAGCAATAACACCATGGACTGACGAAAGTTTGGCCAAGCAACAAGAAGAAATATGGCGGAGAATTACTTCACGTTATTCTATTTGATTTAATCCCCAAACAAGATGCTCTGGAAGCCGCATGTATATTGGCTCGCAGGGCAGGCGTTTTTAGCTTGAAAATATATTTTATTTATTTCTGTGATGCTTTTTCAGCAGGAAGATAAGCGTTAAACGCGAATGCTTAACTAAACTGTCAGGCTCTGTTAGAATGTCGCATTCACAAATTTAAGGCAAAATCATGGCAGTTGTTACGCTTACCAAAGCAAATTTTAAAGAAACTATTGAAAAAAACCAGTTTGTGATTGTCGATTTTTGGGCGCCATGGTGCAAACCTTGTGTAGATTTTACGCCTACGTTTGAAGCGGCTTCTGCAAAAAACCCTGATATTGTGTTTGGTATGGTGAATACCGAAGCTGACCCTGAAATTAGTGATTATTTTGAAGTGAACCAAATTCCAGGTATTTTGGTGATTCGCGAGCAAGCGGGCATTCATACGCAAATTGGCGAAATTGGTGCGGCAGCACTTGATGAAATTATCAAGTGGTCACGTGAGCGCGATTTGTCGGCTGTGCATGAGCATTATGCACAAGAGGCTAAAAAAGCTAAGAAATAAGTTGGCAAGAAGTTAGGTAACAAAAAGCACCATAGTCATTGCCGCGCTACGCTCGTAATGACGGCTAATTTTTAAATTAAGAAATTAGCTGAAGTATAATCGCAATAAAAAAGCGGCTATAAGCCGCTTTTTTATTGCTAAAAATCTAAACCGAGATTTTTCTATTCGGCTTTAGGTCGGGCTAAAAGCCGCCAGTGGTAATCAACATAAATAAGTAATATGCACCCACCGCCATCATCACATATAGCGGAAAATCTCCACTTTTTCTAGTTTCACCTTTATTGCTAGAGCTCATCCAGCGGTTCAGTAACCACAGCACAAAAATAATCACGGGAATAAACATCATGTTGGTGGTAGATTCAAATAACTTACCTAGGCCTTTTTTTAGCCAGCCATCATCGCGAAATAATTCCATTGCCAGCCCTGCAAGGCCGATGAGCATTAAAAGCATACGACCAATAGCCGCCGCCGTGCCCAGCTTGCTTTCGGCCACGATATCTTTATTTTTACTATATCTGTTTACATCAGTTTTGTTGTTTGGTTTTTGGTTAGCCATTTCGTACCTCCTAATGTGTTAGAACCTATTTTTTAGAACCAATTTTTAAAGTCCGCTTAACTAATTAGCTGCTAAATACTTACTTGGGTCAACTGATTTACCTTGGCGACGAATTTCAAAGTGTAATTTCACCGCGTTGGTGTCGGTGTTGCCCATTTCTGCAATTTTTTGACCTCGGCTTATTTGTTGGCCTTCTTTCACCACAATTAAACTATTGTGCGCGTAAACCGATAAATAAGTAGCGTTATGTTTAATAATCACTAATTTACCATAACCTCGTAAATCAGAGCCACTATAGATTACTTTACCAGCAGCGGCGGCATTCACGGCTTGGCCTGTTACGCCTGAAATATCAATGCCTTTGTTACTGGCTTCATTAAAATTGGCTGTCACTTTGCCTTTAGCTGGCCATGCCCAGTCTATATCTTCAGGTGATTCGCTGCTAGGCTTGGTTTCAGACTTGGGTTCAATTTTAGCTTCAGGTTTTGCGACTGGTTTTAGCTCTGGCTTGGCTTCGGGTTTTTGTTCGACAGTTGTTGCAATTACAGGCTTAGGTGAGGGTAATGGTTTTTTAAGCGCCTCTTCACTGTAGGCCTCACGCGTGGCTTTGGGTTCTGTTATTGCGATTACTGGTGCTACAGGCGTGATGCCTGTAGAAGTTGCTTCAGTGCTGATTGGCGTGATTTCTACGCCGTCAGTATTTGCTGTAGCTGTATTATTTGCAGCGTTCGGTTTGTTTTCTGTGCTTGTACTCGCAACAGTACTTTTATCTTTTAAAGCTTTGAATTTAAGCACTTGCCCCACGCGAATATTGTAAGGCGCGGCAATATTATTGGCTTGCGCAATGTCTTTGTAGTAATAGCCATGTTCAAGGCCAATGCTAAATAAATTATCGCCTTTTTTCACAACGTAAGTATCAGGTCGCCAGTCGCCAGTTTTGTAAGTTGGCCTATTTGCAGTCGTACTTTTTTGCGCTGGTAAATTAGCGTCGCTAGGTTTGTTGGCAGGCACGCGGTCAATCACTGGGGCGGGTGGATTGCTGCCACACGCTACTAGACTTAAGGTTAAGCAAAATAGTGCTATGAAACGCATTATCCTAGGCCGCCTAATAAGGGCACAAATTTCACGGGTTCTAATTTTGTGTGGCGATAATCTTTTTCAGTTTTGCGCTCAACCAAGGTTAAAACTTGCTCTTCAGTGCCAACAGGAATCACCAAACGCCCGCCAATTGCAAGCTGATCTAGCAAATCTTGTGGAATATGGCTGGCAGCGGCTGTGACCATAATGCCGTCAAACGGCGCTAAATCTGGCAAGCCCATAGACCCATCAGAATGACCAAGCTTCACGTTAATGCATTGAAGCTCACGCAAATGGCCGCGTGCTTTCATTACCAACGGGCGAATGCGCTCAACCGAATAAACTTCTTTGGCTAGTTTTGAGAGCACTGCTGTTTGGTAGCCACAGCCCGTGCCGATTTCTAGCACTTTTTGTAAGGGTTTGCCGTTGCGTAAAATTTCAGACATGCGCGCCACAATGTAAGGCTGAGAAATCGTTTGGCTAAAACCAATCGGCAGTGAAACGTCTTCATAAGCGCGGATTGATAAAGCTTCATCTACAAAAATATGGCGCGGAATTGCTGAAATAGCCGAAAGTACCACTTCATCTTTAATACCTTGCTCGCGCAGACGTACCAACATGCGCTCACGCGTGCGGAGCGATGTCATACCAATGCCAGCTTGTGTTGGGGGTCTTGCGAGTGCCACTATTTTTGCGTCTCAGTTGATAGCCAGTTTTTGATCTCAGGTAGCTGAGCGTGGTTGGTTAAATCCACTTGAATCGGCGAAATTGATACTTTATTGTTGGCAACTGCGTAAAAATCGGTGCCTTCACCGCCATCATTTGGTAAGCCAGCAGCACCCACCCAGTAAACGGTTTCATTGCGCGGCGTTTTGAGCTGCACTACAGGTTCGGCCTTATGGCGTTTGCCCAAGCGAGTTACCACGCGCCCTTGCAGCTCATTGTAGGGGATATCTGGCACGTTTACATTGAGTAAAGTAGGGGATTTAAAACCCACTTTTTGGTAATGTTGAATAAGCTCAACCACCACGCGTGCAGCAGTTTCAAAGTGGGTTGAATTATGTTGCGACATAGAAACTGCAATCGACGGAATGCCGAGTAAAAAGCCTTCAGTTGCGGCGGCAACTGTGCCTGAGTAAATGGTGTCATCACCCATATTCGCGCCATCGTTAATGCCGCTAATCACCATGTCTGGCATGGTGTCCATTAAGCCAGTTAAGGCGATATGTACACAGTCGGTTGGTGTGCCATTCACATAAAAAAAGCCATTCGCGGCTTTTTTCACACTTAATGGGCGGTCTAGCGTGAGCGAGTTGCTGGCGCCGCTTCTGTTACGCTCAGGTGCAACCACGGTAATGTCGGCGATTTTAGCAATGTGTTCTGCAAGTATATTGAGGCCAGGCGCAAAATAGCCGTCGTCATTGGAGAGGAGTATTTTCATACGCAAATTATAGTGGAAGACGCGCTATTTAGTACGTGCTGAGCTTAAAAAATACCTGAAAAAGACCTGAAACGACTTTATAGTTCAGTGTTACCTTTATTGTGAAGTGATATTGCCTAATTACAGGGCACTTCTTTTAGGTTGGCTTCAGGAAAGTCAGGTTTTAATTTTTGTAGTTCGGCTACTTTATCGCCTGAAAGTGCAGTAAAAATCAAGCTCGCGTGGCCTTTCCCTTGGTTACGCAAGGCTTTTACCACATCTTTTACGCCTTTAGCTTTGAGCTCGGTCAGTAGATTAAGCGCTAGCTGTTCATCTTCAAAAACACCAAAAGAAATGGCGTTTTTCCATCTAGGTTCTTGCACTACAAACAGCTCTTCAACGCCTAGTGCTTTTAATTCTAAGGCTTTGGTCTGTGCTGACTCATCAGATTTTAGTGGTGGTTTATATACCCAAAAGCGTTTGGCCTCTAATGGTGTTTGTTCTTTTACTAAAGGCTGTAGCGATAAATTAGACGCCGCACTTTGCGCTATAGTCAGGCTAGCTGCTGAAAACACGCCCCATTCATAGCATGAAGTTCCTGAGCTTACTGTTGTAACCGTAGGGTTAGTTGCAACTGCTGCTGGCGTAACTGTAGACGCATTGCCAGATTTTTTTGGCAGGCTATTCACTTCTTGCTCAGATAAGGTAATAATTTTTTCAGCATTCAGCCCTCGCGCCGCTGTTGGGGCGCTAGGTAAAATACTTTCCCGATTAAAATAAGCAAATATGCTTAGGTTAATGAGTACAAATAGCCAAATCAATTTTTTCATTGCGGATCACTTTTTTTAATAGTTTGCGGTATCAATTTTTCAAGCAGATACAAACCCTGTAAAACCAAATTATCAACGATTATGGCTTGTTTTGTCACCTCATTGATTAAATTTTCTTTAATAATAACGGCATCGCCACCCGTTATTATAATGGCTGGCGGCCTGTTGTAATGGGCTTGTAAACGTTCGGCTGTTATCAAAATAGCGCCTAAAGCGGCGTTCATGCAACCTGTGGTAATGGCGTCTTGTGTGTTAATGGGGAAGGGCTTAATTTCGCCCAAATTTACCGCTAAATTAGCGGTGTTATGCCCAAGCGAATCATGCATTAAACGCAGCCCTGGCATAATCGTGCCACCTAAAAATATGCCAGTTTCATTCAATACATCAATGGTAATGGCCGTGCCAGCGTTCACCACAATGCTAGGTTGATTATTGATGTGCCATGCCGCAACAAGCGCAGCCCAGCGGTCTGTGCCTAGCGTTTTGGGTTGCTCATAACTATTGGTAACACCGCAAGCCGAAGCTTGCGCGTTTATCCAGTTTATGGATATATTTTTGGGTAATATTTGCTCAAGTTGAGCTCTAATTTGTGTGCCAGCTACGTTTGAAATTACAATACGCGACGCCTCTGGGAGCCGCATGTTTGCTAGGTCGCAGTGTAAGCATACGCCATGCTCAAGCATGATGCCGTATGTATCAAACAAGCCCCATTTAACGCGTGTGTTGCCTGCATCAATCGTTAGAATATCTGTCATTATTCAGCAGCCCTTAAACTAATTTCACCCGATAAAAAGCGTTGCTCGCCTTGAGTGGTGCTTACTAATAAAACGCCATCATCCGCTACATTCAACACGGTACCAAATGTTTCGTTACCATTTGGATGCAGCATTTTTACTGGTTTTTGGTGGTAAGCATGGTGGCTAACCCACTCATTGCGCACGCTGGCAAAGCCTTGTTGCTCAAAGTTGGCTAATACTTCAGACAAGTGTTTGAGTAATGTGCCTAGCAATTCATTTGGGTTAATGCTGTGCGGCGCAACGCTGGCTAAATCAGTGGCTGGCTGGTCAATTTGCTGTTTAATACTGGCAGGTAAATTTAGGTTGATGCCCACGCCTATTACTGCGGCGCTTGGGCCTTCCATATCGCCTTGCAACTCAATTAAAATGCCTGCTAATTTTTCACGCCCAATTAGTACGTCATTCGGCCATTTAAGTTGTGCTTGGTTTACCCCAAAGCTATGTAGAGAGCGGATTAACGCCACGCCGACCGCTAAACTCAAGCCAGATAAGCCCGCCGCACCACATTGAAAACGCCATAAAAGTGAAAACGTTAAACTCGCACCCAACCCAGCCTGCCAAGCACGTCCACGCCTGCCACGGCCATTGGTTTGCAAATTAGCTGCCACGCAACTTGCGTGCGCTTGGCCGCTACTGAGTTTTTGCATTAAATACGTATTGGTTGAGGCTAAGTGGTCGTGAATTTCTAAGGTAAATTTGTCGCGCTGCTCGCCAATAGCATTTAACACCGCTTGCTCGTTTAGCAGCGTAACGGTTTGCGGCAATTTATAGCCGCGCCCACGTACTGAAAAAATCTCAACACCCAATGCTTCTGCGGCTTGCAGCGCATTCCAAACCGTGGCGCGCGACACGTTTAATTGCTTTGCAATGGCTTCACCCGAGTGAAATTTGCCGTCAGCGAGTAAACGTAAAATGGGAAAAGTGAAATTGCTCATAATTAAGCAGGATATTAACACAGGGCTTGTTAGCTACACATATGCTGTCATTACACATGTACTGTCATTCTGCCGAAGCTCAGAATCTAGTGATTAGCACGCAAATTTTAATGTATGCATAAGGGTCCTGAAACAAGTTCAGGATGACAAGTTTGTTAGCCATAAGATACAGACTAAATCGCTAAAAAATAAACTAGATTATGATGCTAAAAGGAATTACAAAAATAACCGTGTAAAATAAGCACTATTATTTTGTTTAAATGTATAGTCAAAACCATGTCACAAGAAAAAGCACCCATTCCTTTAGGCTCAAACTTCATCCGCGCGATTGTGGAAAAAGATATTGAACAAGGCGTTTATGCATCACGTAAATGGGCAGGTAGCCCTGGCGAAGCTAAGCATCAAGCGGCTGGCGAGCTTGATTCTGCTAAAATTCGCACGCGTTTTCCACCAGAGCCAAATGGTTATTTGCACATTGGCCATGCCAAAAGTATCTTTTTAAATTTTGGCCTCGCGCGTGATTACAACGGTGTGTGCCATTTGCGTTTTGATGACACCAACCCAGAAAAAGAAAGCCAAGAATACGTTGATAGCATTACAGATTCTGTTAAATGGCTAGGCTTTAGTTGGCAAAATGCCAAAGAAAGTAATCTGTATTTCGCCAGCAACTATTTTGATTTTATGTACCGCGCGGCTGAAAGCCTGATTGAAAACGGCTATGCTTATGTAGATAGCCAAAGCGCAGAAGAAATGCGCATTAACCGCGGCACGCTGACTGAAGCAGGTAAAAACTCACCTTGGCGCGATCGTACCGTGGCGGAGAACCTTGCGCTATTTCGTGAAATGCGCGATGGCAAACACGCTGATGGCAGCTTGATTTTACGTGCAAAAATCGACATGGCATCGCCCAACATTAACCTGCGCGACCCAGCCATTTACCGCGTGCGCCGTGCGCATCACCACAACACGGGCGATAAATGGTGCATTTACCCGATGTACACTTTTGCGCACCCGATTGAAGATGCGTTAGAACAAATTACACACTCAATTTGCACGCTAGAATTTGAAGACCAACGCCCATTTTACGATTGGCTATTAGAGCGCCTTGCCGAAGCTGGCTTACTGGCTCACCCACTACCAAAACAATATGAATTTGCGCGTTTAAACCTCACTTATGTGGTGTTATCAAAACGTAAACTCATCCAATTGGTAGAAGAAAAACACGTCAGCGATTGGGATGATCCACGCCTACCAACGTTAGCAGGCGCGCGCCGCCGTGGCTATGTAGCAGAAGGCTTTAAACTATTTACCGACCGTATCGGCGTAAGCAAAGCGGATTCATGGATTGACTATTCAACCTTTGAAGACTGCATGCGCGAAGTGCTCAATATTAATGCAGAACGCCGTATTGCCGTGTTAGACCCAATCAAATTGGTGATTGATAATTACCCAGTGGATGCTAATGGACAGTCACAAGTAGAAGATTGCTTCGCACCTAACCATCCATTAAAACCAGAGCTAGGTAAACGCGTAGTGCCGCTCACCCGCGAGCTGTGGATAGAACGTGAAGACTTTATGGAAGTGCCAAGCAAAGGCTATTTCCGCCTCACCCCAGAAGGCATGGTACGCCTACGTTACGGCTATGTGGTGAAATGCACAAGCTGCGAAAAAGATGCCGATGGCAATGTGACAGTAGTGCATTGCGAATATCTGCCAGATACTAAATCAGGCACACCAGGTTCAGACTCTGTCAAAGTAAAAGGCAATATCCACTGGGTCTCAGTCACACATGCGTATGAATGCGAAGTGCGCTTGTACGACAGACTGTTCAAAGAAGCGCATCCGGGCGAGGGCGACAGAGATTTCTTAAATGACATGAACCCAAATTCAGTGACCGTGATTACTGCACAACTAGAACCAAGCTTAAAAGACGCTAAAGCCGAAGACAGCTTCCAATTTGAGCGGCATGGGTATTTTGTAGCGGATAAGAAAGACAGCGTGGCAGGTAAGCCTGTGTTTAATAGAACGGTGACTTTGAGGGATGCTTGGCAGAAATAATGGAAAATGTAGATCCTCTTCCTCCGTCATTCCCGCGAAGGCGGGAACTCAGTTTGATTGAGCAACAGTGGTTAGACGTTGCAAATCAACGCTTGGATGGCATCAAAAATAAAGAGGTAGAGACCATTCCTTGGGATATTCAGCGTAAACGAATTGACCAGCGGCTAAGTAAATGAAAAAAGTCATTATCATAGCAGGGCCAAACGGCGCAGGTAAAACCACCTTCGCCCGCGAGTATTTGCCTAATGAAGCCAACTGCCCAACTTTTATCAATGCGGATTTAATAGCCGCTGGCTTAGCCCCTTTTGCGCCAGAATCCGCCAGCATTAAAGCGGCGCGGCTCATGCTTAATGAAATTAAGGCCAACGTAAAAGCGGGCAACAGCTTTGCTTTTGAAACCACACTTTCAGGTAAAGCCTATGCCAAACATATAACGGAGTGGAAAAAGCTGGGCTATCACATCACCTTGTTTTTTCTCAGTCTGCCAAATGAAGAGTTTGCAATTAGTCGCGTAGCTGCAAGGGTGGCGTTGGGTGGTCACAATATTCCAGAAACCACCATACGCCGCAGATTTAAAGCGGGAATCAATAACTTTCATAGTATTTACAAAGCACTAGCGGATTCTTGGTCTTTATACGACAATTCATATCCACAACCCATTTTGCTAGAAACTGAGGTGAAATAATGCACAACGAAATAATACCTGCCAGCAAAGAGCTGCAAGACGCTGATACCGCTTTGCGCAGAGCAGCACAAACCGCAAAAAAACTCGCAGAGCAAAATGGCACGCCTTATGTGGTGGCTGAATCAAACACGAAAACTCCGTTGCAACAGCATACGGTTGTTGAAAATTAACAATAACATACGGCGGACTGTGAATGAGTCTGCCCTACGCGGGCTTACTCAATTAATTTACAAAAGTTTGCGTGACTAGGTGGCTAGACACCTGTGTTTAATAGGTTTACTATTAACTTTAGATGTGAAATCCCCGCTTGATAGTTATTGACCGACATTTACACAAAATTCGGGACGCCATTCACAGTCCTTAAATTTTAATTCGCCTATTTGCATACTGCACGCCTAAATAATAAATTTAATTGGACCTTATTAGAATGAATGTTCTCGCAAAATTATTACATGTAATTTTATTAACTCTTGTGATTTGTCTGTATTCGGCAAACACAACTTTTGCTGCAGATAAAAAAGATTCATCACTAAAAAAAACTTCCCGCTCAAATAATAAATGGAAATTAGAACCATCTAGTTTTATGCAGATACAACTTGGTCAACCACTGATTTTAAGTGCAACTAAAATCTGCCCCAGTGGAATGGGTCCCGATGTGGAGCAAGAGTATGTAAAAATGGTGCGAGAGCAGGGTTTGTTGTGTTACAACGAAGCACTCACGGGTAAGGTTGGAACATACGGCAACACTTTCTCTATATGGGAGCATCATATAGAGTTATTTGATAAGCGATTATTTGTTAAAACTTATGAAGATAGACCTGAAAGTAATGTCGGAGCCGTTGAGGTACTTTTCCCAAGCCAAAATTACAGTATGATTAAAGAAATGTTGACAGTTAAGTATGGTGCAGCACATAACGAAAAAATTGATAAAGTAAAAACAAACGGTGGCGCTGAATTTGATAACGAAATTTCGATTTGGTCTGGAGTAAAAACCACGATTAAAATACAGTCACTATTAAAAAGAGATGTTTCTGAAGGTTCAATAAGGGAATTTGGCTCCGTACTTGTAAATTCAACTGATTATTTAAAAAATAATTCACAGCAAGTTTCTGATGTAGTTAAAAAAAATGCTGATAAACTTTAAAGCTAATTTAATTAATTTAGGTCATGACAAAAAAACTTCGCATATCAACTGTAAGTGAACTTTTAGCGTTTCGTGCTATTCAAGAGAAGGTTATTCTTCATTATAAATCTGAAGAAAACAGAGAAATGGCATTCTTAGCTTGCTGGGCAATTTTGGAAAAGTTCATCAAAGTTATTGCAACTGAATATAGACGTTGTTTATTAGAAAAGTCCTTGCGCGATTGGTTGGCTTATATAGACTCAGGAATAAACAAACCAACGAAAAAACCTGAAACAGTTCTTGACAATGTTAACTTACCAAAAAAGAGTGAGTTTATATCTTCGCTAAATAATTACGGATTTGATGGCGAAGGAGTATGGATAATAATGGATTCGGAAGGTAAACATAGGCGGCGAAGAAACGAACTGGCTCACACTGGCAGAAAATTTACAGATATATCCACATATAATTTGCTGTATGCAGATGTCGAAAAAATGGTTCATCAAATTTTTAGCCAAGTAAAATTAATTCATTCTGATTGAGATTCTCTAGGGTAATCCTCCAGAAAAGGACAGAAGCAAAGAGAAAAACACTTACCGAAACTGCCTCTTTAGTTTTAAGAAGTTTACCAAGACATATAACCTCAAACGACCGTTGCAATGGATTACGAGGTAATGAAAATTAATGACACAGAAAACATACATCTGTACGGCACGCCAGGGCAAGAGAAGATCAATTTTATGTGGGGCATTCTTACAGCTCGCGTAGCCCTCACTAGGTATGGCGTCACCCGTTTACGGTGCGCTGTAATAAAAATGTTTACTTTCCCCCTATCACCTTGCCCAATCATCGCTTAGTTCACTCGCAATATGGCATCACAAAAAACAGTATCTTAGACACCAATTTTTACCCAACTTCATCACACCATCTTTGCTATCCGCAAGCCTATCATCTCCTAAACCACGGCCCCACAATCCTTGTTTCTGCTCGCCATAACGGCAAAGAGAACATTATGGCAGCGGCGTGGGCTTGTGCGTTGGATTTTGACCCTCCTAAAATCACGGTGGTGATTGATAAAAGCACTTATACCCGCGAGTTGATTGAAGCCGCTGGTACGTTTGCCATTAACGTGCCGTGTGTGGCGCAGATTGATATTGTGCGCAAAGTGGGTACCACTTCTGGGCGCGATTTAGTCGAAACAGATAAATTCGCTCAGTATGGTTTAGGGACTTTCTCCGCCACTGAAATTGATGCGCCTTTGTTAAATGGTTGCGTGGCATGGCTGGAATGTAAGCTTATCCCCGAGCCGTATAATCAAAACACTTATGATTTATTTATTGCCGAGGTGGTTGCGGCGCAGGCGGATGAGCGCGTTTTCAGTGATGGTCATTGGCATTTTGAAGGCCATGATGACCTGCGAACCATACACCATATTGCGGGTGGGGCATTTTTTGCTACGGGTGTTGCCCTGCAAGCTTTATAGGGCTTAACACCAACAAACCTCATCAATATAAAAAAGGCTCCGTTAAACGGAGCCTTTTTGTTTACTACAAGTTTGGTTTGTTATGCTGCTGCAAGCGCATCCATTAGTGCTTCAAACTCAGCGGCTGATACGTTGTCTTGATTTGTCAACACTAAATCATTGGCTGCTTCTAAATCAGCTGCGTTGCCAGTGGCAACCAGTGCTTGCACTTGTTGCAACAAGGTTTGGCTACTGCTGCCACCGCCGCCACAAGCCGTTAATGTGAATGCAAAAATTGCAACCATCAGCACTTTGCTAACGCTCCACCCTGTAGACATTTTAATCATGGGTTTCATGATGAGTCCTTTCAGAAAAAGTGAAGTTAGTTAGTTAGGGCACCAAGCGCAGGTACGGTATTTGTGCCTGAGCAATTAGCGTGATTCCAGCCACCTACAGCTCCGTATTGAATGTTGTCACTACCTGCTGCTGTTGGGCCAGGAGAAACGCCGCCTGGAACTAAGTTTGATACCAGAGTAGGGGCTGCTAAGGCTAATGCTGCGCGTAGATTCCAAGCAATGTTGTGGTCAGCACATGATGAGTCACCGCTTACACCAATCGCGCCTACGGCTTGTTTAGCTGAATTGTAAAGCGCTAGGCCGCCGCCAAATACATTCACGCCTCCTATGCGCAAACCTACCATTGGGTCATCAGCAGCACCAAACTTGGTTGCAGCACCTCTGTAAGCCACGAGTGTATTGACTGGATTGCTGTGTTGTAAGCCGTAGAGAGAGCCGCCTGGCTGTACTGCTGAGAATAAGTTTGCAGTTGATAAAGCAATTTGGTTAGTACTAAATGCATTGGCAGTGTTTGCTTTTTGAGCGGAAATTACACGGCTACCTAACCAAGGGTCTGTGCCGCCAATTTTGGCAACTGCACATACGCGGCCAGATGAATCAACTAAAGTTGCCCACATTGGAAGACCAAAACCTTGTGTAGAAGTAGCTTGTGTGCCGCCAGCTGAAGCGTTTACTGATGCTGCAAGCGCTGTACGTAATTGCGCATAAGTAGGTAAGTTGGCGCAAGTTACGCCAGAACGATCTGAATTTGCCGCAAATGCAGATGCAGAAGACATCAATAATACGGCTGCAATTGATAAGTTAATTTTCTTCATTTTAGTATTCCTTTTCTCGTTTAAAAGTTTAAATTTTGTAGAGGCGCTTGCCGTGTTCGCTTAGGTAGGCTAAATCACGATTACCGTAGGCATTTTTATTTCACGAACAAAAATAATTATACATAAAAAAACTAAAAAGATACCAATAAATAATAAATAAAATCCAAAGTATTTACAACAAATTACGAGTAAGGTCTTTACAGTAAAACTTTTAAGGTATAAAAAGTGTCATATCCATTTGTGTGTAATATTAAGGTCATAAACCTATGAAAGACAGAAGACAGAAATTATCAGTGCGTGAAATGATTGATAGATTAAGCATTGACGATAAAACGTCAGAGCCATATTACAAGCAGCTCATACGTCATATTGAAGGCTTGATAGAAGCGGGCGAAATTGGTCATGGTTTGGGCTTGCCTTCTGAGCGAGATTTAGCCGATGCGCTTAATTTAAGCCGCACCACCATTAAGCGTTGCTACGATGAATTACGCCATGCGGGCTTGCTAAATGCTAATGGCCGTGGTGGTACTTCTGTGAATAACCCGCCAACGGTAAGCGCGCCTATGGGCAAGCTAAAAGACTTTACTGAAGAAATGCAAGAATTAGGCATGACGCCATCTACAAGGTTAGAAAGCCATGAAATAGTGTCTGATAGAACTATCGCCTCTATTTTTGAGCGTCCATCAAATGCGTCATTTTTAAGATTAGTGCGTGTACGCTTGGCTGATGGTGTGCCAATGAGCCGTGAAGTGGCTTGGTTTGACTTAGGTGTAGCGCCAAAATTGGCAGATTGGGACACCAGCGGTTCAATTTATACTTATTTGCAAGATGTTTGCAAAATCAAGCTAAGCTGGGCAGAGCAAACCATTGAAGCAATGATGAGCTCAGAAATTGAAACAAAAACCTTTGGTTTTACTGCAAGCTCACCTTGCTTGTTTATGAAGCGCCGCACTTTTTCTGGTGAGAGCAAGTTAATTGAGTATGTTGAAGGCGCGTTTAGGGGTGATGCTTACGTGTACCGCGTTAAGTTGGATGTTTAAGCATTAAAAATTTCCCCCACCTAGCTTAAGTCGACAATGCATTTTGCATGTCTGATTTTGAGCCATGAATTACTATCTAGCGATTTTACTTAGTTAAAGGCGTTGAGATTGGCTTGTCAACGCTCGTTACAGCTATTTCGTTGCACGTTGCAGAGGTTAATAAATAATCTTGAATATTTTTATGTGGTAAATTTTTACTATGTTTAACCATAAAAGGCTTGCTTGAATTTTTAACAGGCAATACTATTATTTTACCAAGCTAAAAAACAAAAGGATTACCCATGAAATTACGAATTTTATTGCTATGCGCCATCATGTTGCCAACTTTAGCAACCGCAGAAATTTACAAATGGAAAGATAAAAACGGCGTAGTGCGCTATAGCGATGTACCGCCGCCATCAAACGTAAAGCAAGAAGCATTTCATGGTAAAAAATTAAACAAACCTACAGGCTTACCGCCATTGGCAGAGGTTGAAGGCAACGCGACGGCCGCAATGAATAAAGATAAGGCCGCAGCTGCAAAAGCGCGCCAAGGCGTAAAAACAGGTGAGGAAGGCGCATCAAATAAAGACGAAGCCGCAGCCAAGCGCGGTAAAGATGCTGAAACCACAAAAAAAGCAGACGAAGCCAAACAAGCTGAATTAAAAGTTAAAGAAGAAAACTGTAAAATTTCTAAATCAAACTTAGCTACTTACGCTAACGGTGGCAGAATCTCTAAAACCAATGAAAATGGCGAGCGCAGTTATTTGGGTGATAAAGATATTGCCGAAGGTAAAGTACAAGCGCAAAAAGATGTTGATAAATTTTGCGAATAATTAGCCTAGGCTAACTCAATTAGGTCTAATAAATTAAGCCTCAGGCGGTGCATCCCCACCGCCTTTTTTCATCACCTTACCTTCTTCTGCACGTTGTTTGCGCACTTCTTTTGGGTCTGCAATCAGCGGGCGATAAATCTCTACGCGGTCTAAATGGCGCAAGGGCGTATCTAGCTTGGTGAGCTTGCCAAAAACGCCAATTTTATTTACAGCTAAATCAATTTCAGGAAACTTAGCCAACATGCCAGAGGCTTTAATGGCTTGCTCGGCGGTAATGCCATTGTTCACTTTAATCGGCACAATTAGCTGCTCGTGCGGCAACGCATAAGCAACTTCTACAATCATTTCTGTGGCATTCATTTTGAATCCTTATTGGTGCTGTAAACCACATCGGCGCGTGCGACAAAGTTATCTACAAACGTGCTGGTAATGTGGCTAAAAACAGGCGCAATGAGTTTATCTAAAATGCTATTAGTAAACTCATAATTGAGCATAAACTCAATTTTACACGCATCTTCATTTAATTCTATAAAGCGCCAAGTGCCATCTAAATGCTTAAATGGCCCGTCCACTAGGATTATTTTCATTAAATTAGGAAAAGTTTTATGGTTTTCAGTGGTAAATTTTTGGTGTATGCCACGGTACGCAATATGCAGCGTGGCGATGGTAGTACCAACGTCTTGCTGAATTAAATCAACGCCGCCGCACCAAGGCAAAAACTCAGGGTACAGAGTCACATCGTCCACCAGCGCATACATGCGGCTTGCGGAGTGATGAATTAGAACCGTTTTTTGAACTTGCGCCATGCGTGCCTTATCAAGTTAAACTATTTATCTGTCGCCGTCATCCTCGCGCAAGCGGGGATCCATTTTGAATTGCAACGTGAGTTACCGCTTGCACGAGAATGACGAACAATCACTAATAACTAGAGTAAAATGACATTTTAAGCCATTCACCAAGAAATATTAAGTTTTATGAGCATTGCACAAAATAAAAAAGCCTTTTTTGACTACTTTATTGAAGACAAATACGAAGCAGGCGTAGTGTTAGAAGGCTGGGAAGTCAAAGCCATCCGTGATAACCGCGTGAACATTAAAGAAGCTTACGTGATAATTCAGCGCGGCGAAATCTATTTAATTGGCTGCCATGTAACGCCCTTAGGCGCCGCCTCAACCCACGTGCGCCCAGATGCCATTAGAACGCGTAAGCTATTGCTTCATAATGAAGAAATTATAAAAATGATTGCCAAAGTAGAGCGCGCGGGCTACACCATTGTGCCGCTAGACATGCACTTTTCAAAAGGCCGCGTAAAAGTACAAATAGGCCTAGCCAAAGGCAAAAAACAACACGACAAACGCGACACCGAAAAAGAACGCGATTGGGATAGAGAAAAAGGCAGAATTATGCGGGCGCATAATAAGTAGGTTTACGTTTTATCTCTGTGAAATATAGCAGCAACACCCAAACTAAAAGCACTGTAAGTGCTTAATTAAAGAAAAATAAACCATGCAATTACTAAATTTCGTAATTCCGCTAGCACTCGTTATCGCGCCAATGGGGCTTGTGGTGGGGTATATTGTTTACACAAGAAAACGCATGAATGAAAAACGCAAAAATCCTATCAATGTCGATTTATTGAGGAGTCCTGGTGAATCATTAACAGAACAACTAGAAAGTAAAAGTGTAGACATTGATGCTTATTTGACGGTTTTGGTAGTTGCGCCTTTGTTCAGTTATACGTTTTATTTACAAAGTAATCAATCTGTAGCGAATGCAATTATCTTTGCAATTGTAGGTTTAAGTTTTACGTTGTTTTTTGCTTATAAGTTAGCCCAACTAGCACAAGTACGTAGCAAGCTACAATTAGGCTATGACGCAGAGTTGGCTGTGGGGCAGGAGCTTAATAGCTTAATGCGTGAGGGTTACTTTGTTTTTCATGATGTTCACTTGAATAATAGTGCCGATGATTACAATATTGACCATGTGGTGATTGGTGCTAGTGGCGTATTTGCAGTGGAAACTAAAGGCCGCTCTAAGCTTGTGCAAAAGGGAGGCAAAGTTGAGTTTAAAGTTAAGTATGATGGCACACAACTTATTTTTCCAAACAAAGTTGAGATTGAGCCAATAGAGCAAGCTAAGCGCCAAGCTATTTCATTGCAAAAATGGTTAAGTGCCGCTGTGGGTGAGTCTGTAGAGGTAAAGCCTGTATTGGCGATTCCAGGTTGGTTTACTGAAGGTAGAGGCGAAGTTGCTATCATTAACGGCAAAAATTCGGCTGGTTATTTTAATGGCGCAAGAGGTCAAAAACTGAGTGATAAACTTATTATTCAGATTGCTCATCAGCTAGAGCAATGCAGTAGGAATGTTAAGCCGCAAGCTTATTCTAATAAAAAATCCCAGTAGAGTCGTAGACTGTGCAAAAGGCTTTACCTTGCACACCCTGCTAACGAAGTCTGAAGCAAGTATTCTCACGTATGCGCAATTAATTATCAAAACACTGCCCTGCGAGCCAGTATCTATGCGCCTCGCAGGGCATTCTTATTACAATGAAGTGGCAAATGTAAAGTGCGCAAAATTATTCATTTTGCGCACCGTCACAACTAACTTCAAAACCTTTTACAGTTTGCTATGCGCGCCGTCGCATAAGGGTTGGTTTGCGGTTTGTTTGCAGCCGCAAAAATATACCGTTTTACTTTCTGTCGCTTTGTATTCCACTGGCGTAAAGCTTGAGGCCTGATGCGCACCATCGCAAAATGGTTGGTTTTTGCTTTTGCCGCATGAGCACCAATAGTAGCTTTTGCCTGCTTCTACTTCAACTGCGTAGGGCGATGTTTGTGGGATTTCTGCTTTCATTTGTTGCTCCTTAATTGTTGTGTGAGTTATTCTTTTACGGCTTCAACTGGTAAATCTATAGTCACTTCATCGCCCACATAAGGCACGTTTTTGGCCATATTAAAGTCGCTGCGTTTCACCACCACGCTTGCGTTGGCGCCGCATGCGTCTTTTTTCTTCATTGGGTGCGGCATGCACATAAATGAGGTTACGGTTAATGTTACGGGTTTGCTGATGCCTTTAATAGTGAGCGTGCCGTCTATTGTTGCAAGTTTATCCGCATTAAAATTCAATTTGTTTGATGTAAATGTGGCGGTTGGGAATTTAGCGGTATCAAAAAAATCGGCTGCTTGAATATGCTCGTTAAACAGCGCAAAGCCTGTGTTGACTGAAGTTGTGTCAATAATTACGTTCATCGAACCTTGTTTGGCTTCTTTATCTAACACAATTTTTCCTGAAACTTTGTCAAAACGGCTCATTTGCGTTGAATAGCCAAAGTGATTGTATGAAAAGCGAGGTTTGCTGTGGTTGGTGTCAATGACATAGGTTTCTGGTGCAGCTAGGGCGGCGCCTGAAATTAAGCTAAGGCCGATTAAAATAGTACGTTTCATGATTACTCCTTTTTTTAAAATTACGCGTTAAAGTGTTAAAAATTAGTGTGTTGCAAGTTTTTCTATAGATTCTCTAAGTTGCTTCAGTGCACTGGTTAAATCTACCATTTGTTGTGGCGATAATTGCTTAAATGCTTTTTCTAAATGCTGCATGTGTGTAGGGAAAGTGTGTTCAAAAATGGCTTGCCCAGCAGTGGTGAGCGCGATTTTTTGGCTGCGCGCATCTTCTTCATTCGCTTTTCTTTCAATCATGCCTTTTATTTCTAAGCGGTCAAGAATGCCTGTGAGCGTGCCTTTGGTAATCAGTGTTTTATCACCCAAAGATTTGCAAGTCATGGGCGGCTGGTTGCCCAAAGTGGCAATCACATCAAACTGCGGGGGAGTTAAATCCATCGATTTAATATGCGGCGCTGAGTAATTATCAAACGCTTGGTAGCTTTTAACAATTTCTCTGAGTAAAGGTAAAAATTCCATTAAGCGCTCACTTAGTTCTAATTAGGACTAATAATCGTACTGATTAGAACTAAAGTCAAGTGACTTTTATCAATTGGCTAATTTTGTGCTTCATGTATACGCGCGTTTATTACTGAAAACCACTGCCCTGCAAGCCAATGCTGGTGCGGCTTGCAGGGCAGTGGTTTTAACTATAAAAGCATAAGGTAGGATGTTTAAACTAAATCAGCGTATAATTCACGGCTTGCAGAACTCTATGTGAACTTTAGACAAGTTTTGTAAGTCATAGCAATACTGATTTGGGGCTGACCAGGTTTCGACGTGGGTTACAAAGCAGCGCAGGGCATACCGAGGCTCAGATTACCTCGTAAATACAGCTGAAACAAGTATAGTCGCAAACGACGAAACTTACTCTCTAGCAGCTTAATCCTGCTGGACGCTACACCAGCTCTCCCGTGGGTTGGATTGGGGAAACCCATACGTAGTGTCATATACACGGGATACGTGTTGTATTGGGCCACTTAATACATCATTAACCTTAAGGTAGCTCGCGTGCAAACTGCTTGTCTGTTGGTGTGTTGCACGTTAAATTAAACAACAAGGCTAAGTATGTAGAACTGTCTGTGGAGGATTTGCGGACGGGGGTTCGATTCCCCCCAGCTCCACCAAATAATAAAAAAGCCACCTAAAAATAGGTGGCTTTTTTATTGTTTAATTTCATCAAATTCTTTTACAAAGAATAGAATTCTTGGCGGAAGAGGCGGGATTCGAACCCGCGTTAAGTTATTCACCTAAACACGCTTTCCAGGCGTGCGACTTAAACCGCTCATCCACCCTTCCTAATGATATTTCTAAAGCTGGCGCATTATAGTGCAAATTTTTGTAAAACTCTATTTGGCAAGCTATTGTTGGTTGGGTTTTAGCGTTTTGTTGAAACTCGTTATAGTATAATCATGGGCATGAAAATTCTTCTTTTGGGTAAAAATGGTCAAGTGGGTTGGGAGCTGCAACGTAGCCTTGCGCCTTTGGGTGAGGTTGTGGTGTTGGGTGCTAACAACCAAGAGATGTGTGGCGATTTAACTAATCTTGAGGGCTTGGCGCAAACGATTCGCGTGGTTGCGCCAAATGTGATTGTGAATGCAGCTGCGCATACGGCGGTAGATAAGGCAGAAAGCGAGCCTGAATTGGTACACATGATTAACGCGTTAGCACCTGGCGTTTTAGCGCAAGAAGCTAAGCGTATTGGCGCCTTACTAGTGCATTATTCTACTGATTATGTGTTTGATGGTACAGGCGAAACGCCTTGGCTGGAGTCGGATGCTACCGCACCGTTAAGCGTATATGGAAAATCTAAATTGGCGGGTGAAGCGGCGATTATTGCTTCAGGTTGCCAGCACTTAATTTTTCGTACAAGCTGGGTTTACGCGGCGCGTGGCGGGAACTTCGCTAAAACCATGCTAAAACTTGCGCAAGAGCGCGATGCATTGAAGGTGATTAACGACCAAGTTGGCGCACCGACTGGCGCAGATTTGTTGGCAGATGTGACTGCACATGCCATCCGCACCGCGATGCAACGCCCAGAAGTTTGTGGCTTGTATCATCTTGTAGCAGGCGGACAAACCACTTGGCACGGTTACGCTAATTTTGTGATTGATTATGCACGTGAACATGGCCTTGATATTAAAGTGGCGCCAGAGGCAATTGCGCCCGTGCCGACTAGCGCTTTCCCCACGCCAGCTAAACGGCCTTTGAATTCTCGCTTAAATACCAGTAAGCTGCGTGATGCTTTTAACTTAAACTTACCTGATTGGCAAAGCGGTGTGACGCGTATGCTAGCTGAAATTTTACAGAAATAACACTTCAAAAATAAGAGAAAAATATGACCCAACGTAAAGGCATTATCCTCGCAGGAGGCTCTGGTACACGGCTTTATCCAGTAACCAAGGTGGTTTCAAAACAGCTGCTGCCTATTTACGATAAGCCGATGATTTACTATCCACTCAGCACTTTACTGTTGGCTGGCATGCGCGATATTTTAATTATCTCTACCCCTCAAGATACGCCGCGTTTTCAGCAATTGCTTGGTGATGGTAGTGACTGGGGTTTGAATTTAGAATACGCCGTACAACCGAGTCCAGATGGCCTTGCACAGGCGTTTATTATAGGTAAAGAATTTGTTGGCAATAACCCTAGTGCCTTAGTTTTGGGGGATAATATTTTTTACGGACATGACTTACACATGCAGTTGGAGCAAGCCGATGCCCGAAAAACAGGCGCAACGGTATTTGCTTACCGCGTGCAAGACCCAGAGCGCTACGGCGTAGTGGCCTTTGATAAACAAGGCCGCGCAACAAGTTTAGAGGAAAAGCCATTGGTTCCCAAAAGCAATTATGCTGTGACTGGCTTATATTTTTACGATAATCAAGTGGTAGATATTGCTGCAAACCTCAAACCATCGGCACGTGGCGAGTTGGAAATCACCGACTTGAATCGTATTTACCTTGAGCGAGAACAATTGAATGTAGAAATTATGGGTCGCGGCTATGCTTGGCTAGATACTGGCACGCATGAGAGCTTGATTGAAGCTAGCAATTTTATTCAAACTATTGAACACAGGCAAGGTTTAAAAGTCTGTTGCCCCGAAGAAATTGCCTATCGCAAAGGTTTTATCAATGCCGAGCAAGTTGAAAAGCTAGCCCAGCCACTGGCAAAAAATGGTTACGGGCAATATTTGTTACGCATGTTAAAAGAAGAGGTGCAGTTTTGAACGTCATCGCAACAGCCATTCCTGATGTTTTGATTATTGAGCCTAAAGTGTTTGGTGACGAGCGCGGATTCTTTTATGAAAGTTTTAATTTAGCCAAGTTTGAGGCGGCAATTGGCGAAAAAGCAAATTTTGTGCAAGATAATCACAGCCGCTCAGTTAAAAACGTATTACGCGGTTTGCATTATCAAATTCAGCAACCGCAAGGTAAATTGGTGCGCGCCACATTAGGCACGGTATTTGATGTCGCGGTAGACGTTCGCAAAAGCTCACCCACTTTTGGGCAGTATGTGGGCACTGAACTTTCAGCCGAAAACAAACGTATGTTGTGGGTGCCAAAAGGCTTTGCACATGGTTTTGTAGTGCTTTCTGAAACGGCTGAATTTCTTTATAAAACAACTGATTACTATGCGCCAGAATTTGAGCGTAGTATTGCTTGGAACGACCCCACAATCAATATTCAATGGCCTACTCAAGGCGCGCCCACCTTATCTGCAAAAGACCAGCAAGCTAAATTGTTAACTGAAACCGAGGTTTTCGCGTAATCATTTAGCTGTTTGCATTTGGCTATGAAGCCACAATATAAACTATAGACAAACCTTATAGTGCAAGACTTTGAAATTTTGAAACTTAAAGCCTAAGCGCCGCCTTGGATTGACGCGGCTTTTCTGCGATAATGATGCTTTGAATATTATTGAGAGCAAAGCAAATGGCACAATTTGACAATGTAAGTGTAAAGAAAAAAGCTAACGTTTATTTTGATGGTAAATGTGTAAGTCACACTGTGTTGTTGCCAAACGGCACGCGTAGCACAATCGGCGTTATTTTCCCAAGTTCACTCACTTTTAACACCGCCGCGCCAGAGTTAATGGAAATCAACTTAGGCAGTTGCAATGTGCGCCTTAAAGGCGAAGAGGCTTGGAAAACATACAGCGCGGGCGATAAATTTTCCGTGCCTGGCAACTCAAGTTTTGATATTGAAGTAACTGAAATGTTAGATTACGTCTGCCATTTTGAGTAAGCTTCACAAGCATTGCTCTGCAAGCTAATATCCATGCGGCTCTCAGGGCATCTAAAATTGCTCGGTATTGTATTTTAAGGAATTTTTAATATGCCAAGTTTTGACATTTCATCTGAAGTGGATATGGTTGCATTGAAAAATGCGATTGACACTGCAGGTAAGCAAATTACGAATCGTTATGATTTTAAAGGCACGTCAGCCAAAGTTGAGCTGAATGAAAAAGACAATATTATTACTTTATTTGGTGATAATGACTTTCAGCTAGACCAAATTAAAGACATTTTGCTGCCAGGTATGGAGAAAAAAGAGCCAGATTCTACCAAGCGCTTAGAGCATAAAGATGTGCAAAAAGTCGGTGGAAATAAAGTAAAACAAGAGCTTAAAATCAAGGCTGGCATTGATTCTGAATTAGCAAAACGCATCGCCAAGTTAATTAAAGATTCTGGTCTAAAAGTGCAAGCGAGTATTCAAGGTGACGAAGTGCGTGTGACTGGTGCAAAACGTGATTTACTGCAAGACGCAATCGCCTTTTGTAAGAAAAATGTGACGGATTTTCCGTTACAGTTTGGTAATTTTAGAGAGTAATTTTTCTCTGTGACTAAAATCGGGTTTTAAACATGGCAAAAACGCTTTACGATAAATTGTTCGATTCTCACGTTGTGGCTGAAGAAAATGGCACCGCGCTGATTTATATTGACCGTCACTTGGTGCATGAAGTTACCAGTCCGCAAGCGTTTGAAGGCTTGCGTTTGGCTGGACGTAAACCTTGGCGTGTGAGCTCTATCGTGGCAACAGCCGACCATAACACGCCTACCAATGGCTGGGATAAAGGCTTGGCAGGTATTGCTGACCCAGTTTCACGTTTGCAAATTGAAACATTGACCGACAATATTAAAGAATTTGGTGCAAAAGCATATTTTCCATTTATGGATAAAAATCAAGGCATTGTGCATGTAGTTGGCCCTGAACAAGGCGCAACTTTGCCTGGTATGACAGTAGTATGCGGTGATTCACACACCAGCACCCACGGCGCTTTTGGTGCATTGGCGCATGGCATAGGCACGTCAGAAGTTGAACACGTAATGGCCACACAATGCTTGGTACAAAAACGCTCTAAAACCATGCAAGTGTTGGTTGAAGGCAAATTAGGCAATGGCGTCACAGCTAAGGATGTTGCTTTAGCTATTATTGGCAAAACTGGCACAGCGGGCGGCAATGGCTATGCCATTGAATTTGCAGGCTCAGCGATTCGTGGTTTGAGCATGGAAGGCCGCATGACCTTGTGCAATATGGCGATTGAAGCGGGCGCTAGAGCGGGCATAATTGCAGTGGATGACAAGACAATTGATTATATTAAAGGCCGTCCATTTGCGCCTAAAGCGGAGCAATGGGATGCTGCAGTTGCCTATTGGCGCACTTTGGTTTCTGATATTGATGCAACATTTGATACGGTTGTGACTTTGAAGGCAGAAGATATTCAGCCACAAGTCACTTGGGGCACATCGCCAGAAATGGTGGTCAATATAGATGGCAAAGTGCCGAGCTTAGACCAAGCTAAAAATGAAGTGCAACGCGCCGATTGGGAGCGTGCTTATGCTTACATGGGCTTAACCGCTAACACACCAATTAACCAAATTAGTATTGATAAAGTGTTTATTGGTAGCTGCACCAACTCACGCATTGAAGATTTACGCGCTGCAGCTGCAGTAGCAAAAGGCAAACATATTGCACCGAATGTTAAATTGGCATTGGTCGTGCCAGGGTCAGGCTTGGTGAAAGCGCAAGCGGAACTCGAAGGATTGGATAAAATTTTTATTGCTGCGGGTTTTGAATGGCGTGATCCAGGTTGTAGTATGTGCTTAGCCATGAATGCGGATAAATTATTGCCAGGTGAGCGTTGTGCCTCAACCAGCAACCGCAACTTTGAAGGTCGCCAAGGCCAAGGTGGTCGCACGCACTTGGTAAGCCCAGAAATGGCTGCTGCTGCTGCCGTGGCAGGGCATTTTGTAGATGTAAGAACGTTCAATTAAATGTTATTTTTAATAAGGAGTTTTAAATGAAAACATTATTTACTTTATTGGCTTTATGCTTTGCTTTAACTGCTTGCAATACCATACAAGGTATGGGTAAAGATATTGAAAAGGGTGGCGAGGCCGTCCAGAAATCTACACAGTAATTTACACAATAAGAAAGTTAATATGCAAGCTTTTACCCAGTTAAATGGTTTAGTCGCCCCGTTAGACCGCGCTAATGTGGATACGGATGCGATTATTCCAAAGCAGTTTTTAAAGTCAATTAAGCGCTCAGGCTTCGGTGTAAACGCGTTTGATGAATGGCGTTATTTAGACCATGGCGAGCCAGGCATGGATAACAGCAAACGTAAAATCAACCCTGATTTTGTGCTGAATCAAGCGCGTTATCAAGGTGCAAGTGTTTTGCTAACACGTGAGAACTTTGGTTGTGGCTCAAGCCGTGAGCATGCGCCATGGGCGCTAGAAGACTTTGGTTTTAAAGTGATTATCGCCTCAAGTTATGCTGATATTTTCTACAACAACTGCTTTAAAAATGGCATGTTGCCAATTGTGCTGAACGCTACGGCAGTTGATAACTTGTTTAACCAAGTTGAAGCCAGCGTTGGCTACAAACTCAATGTCGATTTAGCAGCGCAAACCGTTACCACGCCAAACGGTGAAGTGTATGCATTTGAGGTAGATGCAGTGCGCAAGCATAATTTACTACACGGTTTGGATGATATTGGTTTGACCATGCAGCTACAAGATAAAATTAAGGTATTTGAACAAAAGCATCAGGCCGCTCAGCCGTGGTTGTTTAATTAAACCAATCATGTAAATCAGGTTAAAGCCTGACTTGTCGGGTTGAAACCCGACCTACATTTAAATAATAAATAAAGAGTGATAAATATGAAATTAGCAATATTTCCAGGTGATGGCATCGGTCCAGAAATCGTCGTACAAGCGGTTAAAGTATTAAAAGCGCTTAACCTAAAAGATTTAACCATGACTGAAGCGCCTATTGGTGGTGCGGGTTATGAGGCATTTGGCGACCCGCTACCAGATTCAACTTTGCAATTAGCCAAAGATTCGGACGCTATTTTGTTAGGCGCGGTAGGCGATTGGAAATACGATAAATTAGAGCGTCATTTACGCCCAGAGCGTGGCTTGTTGCGTATTCGTAAAGAGCTTAATTTGTTTGCTAATTTGCGCCCAGCTTTGCTTTATCCTGAGCTTGCAGGTGCTTCTACACTGAAGCCTGAAGTGGTTTCTGGTTTAGATTTAATGATTATCCGTGAGCTCACAGGTGATATTTACTTTGGTCAGCCGCGTGGTATTTCAATGCTACCGAATGGCGAGCGCGAAGGTATTAACACCATGCGCTATAACGAGTCTGAAATTCGCCGCATTGGGCGCGTGGCCTTTGATATCGCAATGAAGCGTAATAAAAAATTGTGTTCGGTTGATAAGGCCAACGTGCTAGAAACCACGGAATTGTGGCGTCAAGTGATGATTGAGTTGTCAAAAGAATATCCTGAGGTTGAACTCAGCCACATGTATGTGGATAACGCGGCGATGCAGTTGATTCGCGCACCTAAACAGTTTGATGTGATGGTCACAGGTAATATTTTTGGCGACATTTTGTCTGATGAAGCAAGCATGCTCACAGGCTCAATTGGCATGTTGCCTTCGGCCTCATTAGATGCAAACAATAAAGGTATGTATGAGCCTAGCCATGGCTCAGCGCCTGATATTGCTGGTAAAGACATTGCTAACCCGTTGGCGACAATTTTGTCTGTGGCCATGATGTTGCGCTACACATTTAATGACGAAGCGAATGCAACGCGTGTTGAAAATGCATGTAAAAAAGCTTTAGCGCAAGGTTACAGAACGGCTGATATTGCAACAGAAGGTTGCAAACAAGTGGGTTGTAATGCGATGGGTGATGCGGTGGTAGCTGCGCTTTAGCTACTTATCATTCCGTGCTAGACACGGAATCTGGTAATTACGAGATGCTGAAACAAGTTCAGTACGACAGTTAAATTTTGAAAGATTTGAAAATGCTTAAAGTTGGCTTAGTAGGTTGGCGCGGTATGGTGGGCTCTGTGCTCATGCAACGCATGATGGAAGAAAATGATTTTGCGCATATTGAGCCGCAATTTTTTACTACGTCGCAAGCGGGTGGCGCGGCACCAAATGTGGGTAAAGAATCTGCAAGTTTAAAAGACGCGATGAGCATTGCCGAACTCGCAAAAATGGATGCGATTATTTCATGCCAAGGTGGTGATTACACTAGCGCTATTTTTCCACAATTAAGGCAAGCTGGTTGGGCTGGGCATTGGATAGACGCAGCTTCAACATTGCGTATGGAAAATGATGCAGTGATTGTGCTTGACCCTGTCAATATGCACGTCATTCAAGATGCTTACATACAAGGCAACAAAAATTGGGTAGGCGGAAACTGTACAGTATCACTCATGCTAATGGCTTTGAATGGCTTATTTAAAGCCAATTTAGTGCAATGGGCGACCTCTATGACTTACCAAGCGGCCTCTGGCGCTGGCGCACAAAATATGCGCGAGTTACTCAATCAAATGGGTGAAGCACACTTTGCGGCAAGTAAATTGCTGGCAGATCCAGCTTCAGCTATTTTAGACATAGACCGCACTATTGCAGGCACCTTGCGCGATGAAAAATTCCCCACTTCACAATTTGGCGTGCCACTTGCGGGTAGTTTAATTCCGTGGATTGACAAAGATTTAGGCAATGGCCAAAGTAAAGAAGAGTGGAAAGGCGGCGCGGAAACCAATAAAATTTTAGGTCGCGAAGCAAATCCGATTGCAATTGATGGCCTCTGTGTGCGCATTGGCGCCATGCGCTGCCACAGCCAAGCGCTGACAATTAAGCTGACAAAAGATGTGCCTTTAGACGAAATTAATCAAATGTTGGCGGAAGCTAATCCGTGGGCAAAAGTGATTCCAAATGAGCGCGAAGCCAGTATGCGTGAACTTACTCCTGCGGCAGTGACGGGTACTTTAAATACACCAGTAGGGCGATTACGCAAATTAAATATGGGTAATGATTATTTATCTGCATTTACTGTAGGCGACCAGTTGTTATGGGGAGCAGCAGAACCTTTACGCCGTATGTTGCGGATTTTAATAGAAAAATAAGCAATATCTTCTGCCTGTTGTTGTGAAAACAGCAACAGGCAAAGTTGGCAAATACGTAGCCTCTAAATATAATGTGTATTATCAGCTTGCATAGCTAACTATTTGATGTTATTTTAATATTTGGGAATTAAGTTTGTTCAAGGGCTCAATGTGCATAAATCTAAAATAAAGCAAATTTCTTTGGCAGTGTGCTTAGCGCTAATGCCACTTTCTATCTATGCAGCTGGCTTAGGTAAGTTAAATGTAAATTCTGGTTTGGGTGAGCCGCTCAAAGCTGAAATTGAGCTTTTATCGGTAACGCCTGAAGAGCTTTCTACACTGGCTGCTACTATTGCTTCTGAAGAGGCTTACGCAGCACAAGGCATTACACGCTTAGGTGTACACAACAATATTAAAGTTGAAATTGCTAAAAAGGCAGATGGCTCACCTATATTAAAATTGCGTTCTACCCAGCCGATTAGCGACCCATATTTGGATATGTTAGTGCAAGTAGATTGGGCTACAGGTCGCTTGCAACGTGAGTACACAGTATTGCTTGATCCACCAGGCTACAACCCTCAAACTGATAGTAATTCAGTAGCGCCAGTTAACTTACCGTCAGCAATATTGTCAGAAAACGTAGAACCTACTACTAGTAATGTGCCATCAAATTCAAGTGCGAATGCAGCAACAACGACATCGGGTTCAACACCTAGCGCTAAAAAAACAAAAAAAGTAAAAAAAGCCGTAGCTAAACAGCCAGTTCAAGATGATGTGGATGCCATGATGCCTGCCGCGAGTAATCAGGCGGCAGATAGCCAAGAGCAGACTACTCAGCGTGGTGATACATTAAGTTCTCTTGCTAAAGAAATGCAAGTTGAAGGCGTTAGCCTAGATCAAATGTTGGTTGGTTTATATGAAAACAATCAAGAGGCATTTGTTGGCGGCAATATGAATCGCCTAAAAGTTGGCCAAATCATTAAAGTGCCAACGAAAGAAAGCTTAACTTCTATTGGCACTCAAGAGGCTAAAAAGTCTATCAAAATGCATTCTGCCAATTGGAATGCATATCGTAACAGTTTGGCTGGAACAGTCGCGGCGGCACCTGCAATGGCTGATGTTGAAGAGAAACAATCCACTTCAGGAAAAATTGCCACCGCAGAAGACAAAGCTGCGCCAGTAAAAGCAGGTGCTCAAGATGTTGTTAAGCTGTCAGCGGGTGAAAAAGACGCAGGCAAAGGCGCGAGCAAGGCATTTGATGCCAAAATGACAGCATTGCAAGAAGAAGCAACTGCACGCGAAAAATCGTTAAAAGAAGCGCAAGATCGCACAGCTGCTTTAGAAAAACAAATAGCGGATACACAAAAATTATTGGCACTAAAAAGCCAATCAATGACAGATATGCAAAAAAATGCTGAAGCTGCGGCTAAAGCGGCTGAAGTTAAACCCGTGGTTGTTGAGACGGTTGAAGCGCCAAAAGTTGAAGTTACACCACCGGCGGAAGTAAAGCCAGTAGAAGTGACACCAGTAGCTAAACCTGCACCACAAGCTGTAGTTAAGCCAACAGTAGTTGCGGAACCTGCCGCAGCAGAATCAGGCATGCTTGAAGGTTTAATGAATTCAGCAGATTTAGCTGTGATTGGTGGCGCTACAGGCGTTGCATTACTTGGCGCGGGATGGATGTTTTTGCGCAATAAGCGCAGAAAAGATTTAGACAGCTTTGAACGTGGAATTTTAACTTCTGGCGGACTGCGAGCTAATACTGTATTTGGTAATACTACGGGTAACGCTAGCGTATCTGATACATCATTCTTAACTGATTTCGCGCAAAGTGCCGATGGCAGTATGATTGACACCAATGATGTTGACCCGATTGCAGAAGCCGAAGTTTACATGGCTTATGGTCGTGACGCGCAAGCTGAAGAGATATTAAAAGATGCTATTTCAAAAGAACCTAAGCGTTACGAGCTACATTTAAAACTGCTTGAAATGTATGCTTCGCGTAAAGATAACTCAGCTTTTGAAGCAATCGCTGGCGAACTTTACACCACACTTGGCGCAGAAGACCCTACGTGGGCGAAAGTGGCTGTGCTAGGCGCTGAGCTAGAACCTGGAAATCCTCTATATGATGCAAGTAAGTCAGTTGGGTCATCTGTCGAAGTGGCAAAAAAACTCGTAATGACTGAATTTTCTGATGGGCTTAGTGAGCCTAATGTAAGTGCGCCCAATGATGGCTTGGATGACGGTTTAGACTTTTCTTTAGATGGTGATGCGGTCTCTAGTGCGCCAGCATTGGCTGAAGAATCAAATGCTGCAATTACACAAAATTTTACTACAGCACAAAGTGGCGAACAGGAAATGTCATTTGATTTAGGATCCGTTGATGATATTAACTTGACCAAAGTTGCCGAGAATTCAATGGATTTTGATTTAGGTGACTTTGGTGAGGTTGAAGCTGATTCTGTTCAGGCTGATGAAATTAAAGCCACAGAAAAATTACCAATGCTTGAAATTGAAAATACCAAAGTAACAGATTTCGATATGGATTTTAGCTTCCCTACAGACTCAGTTGAAAGTGGTGCTGATGCAATTGCAGAAGTAAAATCTACAGTGTTGGCATCTGACACCTTGGATGACCTCACTTTTGATATGGATTTTTCAGATGTAATCGGTGAGAAAGCGCCAGCTCAAAGCACAACGGACGCATCTGAAATCAATTTTGATTTACCGCAAAGTAATCATGAGGCTGCAGATATTAAGGCTCAAGATCACACAGCGAACACATTTGATTTGTCAGCAATCAATTTAGATGTAAACGAAGTTCAGCATGAGTTATCTCCAGTAACGCCAACAATTTCTACAGTGACTGACACTGCGTCTGTGGTCGGCATAGATGCTGAATCGCAAGATGTGAATATTAAGCTAGATTTAGTTGCCGCTTATATTGATATGGACGATAAAGAAGGCGCACGCGAGCTTTTGGCGGAAGTATTAAAAGAGGGTGGCGAGCATCAACAAGCACGTGCAAAACAATTGCTAGCTAGCTTGGCTTAATCAATAAGCTTAAAAAAGCCGAGCTTGTTGCTCGGCTTTTTTTATTGACTGTGATATACCACCATTTTCAGCACTGCATATTTTCAAGTCTTATTTTATATATTTAAACCATGCACCCATTAGTAAAAATATTATTGTTAGTGCTGATATTGTCGCTCATGAATTTTATGAATAATCAATCAATATGGGTGTTATGCGGCTTGGTTTGCATGCTGGCGGCATGGCTACAGTTTAGCAATCTAGTGCGCTTAGTAAAGCGTATGCGTTGGCTATTAGCCTCAATTTTTATTATCTATGCATTTGGTACGCCAGGTGAGTATGTTCAGTGGTTTCCCATGTACGTTTCGCCAACCTATGAAGGCTGCATTCAGGGCTTATTGCAAATAGCAAAACTGTTAATTGCCATTGCCAGTTTAAGCATGCTGTTTTCTACAAGCTCAAAAGCGCATTTAATGGCGGGTTTATATTTACTGCTTTCGCCGCTTAAATGGCTGGGGTTTAATGTAGAAAGATTTACAGCAAGATTATTATTGACGTTAGATTATGTAGATGAATTGGCGGTAGATAAGCAATTTAAACTCAGTTTTAAGCACTTGGATACCTTGCACGAAAACACAGATAATTTACCAGCCAATAAAGTGATTATTTTGCAGCAGCCACCATTTTTAATGGTAGATAAACTTGTGCTTTGTTTGATAGTGATTTGCATGATTACCCTGTTAGCATATAAGGCGCTGTCGTGAGAGTTGCTTTACGCGTGGCTTATGAGGGCACCACTTTTTGTGGCTGGCAAAGTCAATCATCGGCTTGTGGTGTACAAGATGCACTAGAGGCGGCGATTGCTAGCATTGCCTTACATCCTATTCGCATACACGCTGCAGGCCGCACCGATACTGGTGTGCATGCACTTAGCCAAATTGTGCATTTTGATACAACAAGTACGCGTCCAATTACCGCATGGGTGCGCGGCGTGAATGCTTATTTGCCTGAAACTGTAAGGGTAGAATGGGCGCATGAAGTAGATAATGAGTTTCATGCAAGGTTTTCTGCGCGTAGCCGTAGCTACCAATATTTACTTTACAATGCGGCAGTGGCTTCAGCCTTAATGGCAAGTAAAGCAGGATGGTTTCATTTGCCTTTAGATTTTGAGGCGATGCGTGAAGCCGCCGCTTGTCTAGTTGGCGAGCATGATTTTAGCGCGTTTCGCGCGTCAGAATGCCAAGCAAGTTCACCGATTAGAACCTTGCATCAAGCGGAAGTGAGTATTTTTAGTCAAGGTGCAAATGGTCAATATTTTAGATTTGATTTTTCAGCTAATGCTTTTTTACAGCATCAAGTACGCAACATGATAGGTGCGTTGGTGTACGTAGGTAAAGGTGCACATCCACCAGAATACATCAAAGAATTACTAGAGAAACGTGACCGCACCTTATCACCACCCACTTTTTCACCGAGCGGTTTGTATTTAACAGGCGTGGGCTATGATGAAAAATGGGGCTTGCCAGAGAGCCAGTCAAGCTTACAGGCGCTGGTTTAAGTTACAATAGCGACAGAATAATTTTTTGGTGAAAGCTGAGTGAGAACCCGAGTTAAAATTTGTGGCATTACACGTACAGAAGACGCTTTAACTGCGGTTGCGCAGGGCGCAGATGCTATTGGTTTGGTGTTTTTTGACTCAAGCCCACGTAATGTTAGCATCAGCTTAGCTGCCGAAATTGCAAGCCAAATACCCGCATTTGTTACGGTTGTTGGTTTGTTTGTAAATGCCGAGCCACACTTTATTAAAGAGGTGATTTCTAAAGTTAAGTTAGACCTTTTGCAATTTCATGGCGATGAAACACCAACAGAATGTGCGAGCTATTCTCTGCCATTTATCAAAGCAATTCGCGTTAAGCCTGACACAAATTTGGTACAATACGCACAAGATTTCTATTTTGCAAAAGCCTTATTGTTAGATGCTTACACTGAAGGCATGGCAGGCGGAACAGGGCATGTGTTTGATTGGAATTTAATTCCGAAACAATTGACTAAGCCTGTGATACTAGCGGGCGGATTGACGGCTGACAATGTGGCAGATGCAATCGTGCAAATCAACCCTTATGCGGTAGATGTGAGTGGTGGTGTAGAACTTTCAAAAGGCATTAAAGATGCTGCAAAAATTGCTGCGTTTATGCGGCAAGTTTACAAAAAATAAGCTTTGAAAAAAGCCTAGAAAAAACAAGTGGAGAGTTAAGAATGCAGTTATACGACATGCCAGATGCACGTGGCCATTTTGGACAATTTGGTGGTACTTTTGTAGCTGAAACTTTGGTTGAAGCACTTGATGAACTACGTGTGATGTATGAAAAATATCGTCATGACCCAGTATTTTTAGCTGAATATGCCTATGATTTAAAACATTTTGTTGGTCGCCCAAGCCCAATTTATCATGCTGAGCGACTATCAACCAAAATTGGTGGTGCGCAAATTTATTTAAAGCGTGAAGATTTAAATCACACGGGCGCGCATAAAATTAACAATACCATTGGTCAAGCATTATTGGCCAAGCGTATGGGTAAACCGCGTGTGATTGCTGAAACGGGTGCAGGTCAACATGGTGTTGCCACGGCAACAATTGCAGCGCGCCTAGGTTTAGAGTGTGTGGTTTATATGGGTTCTGAGGACGTAAAACGCCAAGCGCCTAACGTGTTTAGAATGAAGTTATTAGGCGCAACGGTTGTGCCAGTAGAAAGCGGCTCAAAAACGCTTAAAGATGCGCTTAATGAAGCGATGCGCGATTGGGTGACTAACATTGAAACTACATTTTACATTATTGGTACAGTAGCAGGCCCACATCCATACCCGATGATGGTGCGCGATTTTCAATCGATTATTGGAATTGAAGCTAAAGAACAAATGATGGAGATGGTTGGTCGTCAACCAGATGCAATCGTAGCCTGCGTAGGCGGCGGCTCAAATGCAATGGGTATTTTTTACCCGTATATTGATGTGCCTAACGTACGTTTAATAGGGGTAGAAGCGGCGGGGCACGGTTTAGAAACTGGCATGCACGCCGCGCCACTCACCGCCAACAGCCCAGTGGGCGTGTTGCACGGCAATCGCACGTATTTAATGCAAGATGCCGATGGTAATATTATTGAAACGCATTCAATTTCAGCAGGTTTAGATTATCCAGGTGTGGGCCCAGAACATGCTTGGTTAAAAGATATTAAACGTGCTGAATATGTGGCGATTACCGATGATGAGGCGATGGCAGCTTTCCATAATTTGTGCCGTACTGAAGGTATTATTCCAGCATTAGAATCTAGCCACGCGCTAGCACATGCAGAAAAAATGGCTAAAACCATGCGTAAAGATGAAATCATTTTGGTGAATTTATCAGGCAGGGGCGATAAAGATATAAACACGGTCGCTAAGTTAGCTAATATTACTTTATAAAACCATCACTACTTAAAAAGCGTCACTCATGTCCCGTATTCAAACCGTATTCACAGCGTTAAAACAACAAGGCAAAACTGCCCTAATTCCTTACATTACAGCGGGTGATCCGCACCCAAAACACACTGTAAATTTATTGCACACTTTGGTGAAACATGGCGCTGATATGATAGAACTAGGTGTGCCGTTCTCTGACCCAATGGCCGATGGCCCAGTTATTCAGCGCGCCAGTGAGCGAGCTTTGGCACACAAAGTTGGCTTAACGAAAGTATTGGAAATGGTGAAAGAATTCCGCCAAACAGATAAAACCACGCCGATTATTTTAATGGGCTATGCCAACCCAATTGAAGCGATTGGTAATATTGCCTTTGCCGACCGTGCCAAAGCGGCTGATGTGGATGGCGTGATTACCGTGGATTATCCACCTGAAGAGTGCAGTGATTTTGTTAAAGAACTGCGCGCACGTGATATTGACCCCGTGTTTTTATTGTCACCTACCACCGAGCCAAAACGTGTTGATTTAATTGTGAAACAAGCCAGCGGCTTTGTGTATTACGTGTCGCTTAAGGGCGTAACGGGCGCGGCAAATTTAGATATTGTAGAAGTGTCAGAACGCGTAGCCTCTATACGCAAACAAACGAACTTACCTGTGGGCGTGGGTTTTGGTGTTCGTGATGCAGCAACCGCTAAAGCCACAGCAGAAATTGCCGATGCAGTGGTAGTGGGCAGCCGCATGGTGTTGACGATAGAAGCATCGAACGATGATAATTTGTTGAGTAATGTTGCAGCACTCATGGATGAGCTTAAAGTCGCCGTAGATTCTGCACAAAAATTAAGCTAGAAAAGGGGTTATATATGAGTTGGTTAAATCAATTACCGCAAAAAATTAAAAGTGTAGTTGGGCGCGACAAAACAAGTGTGCCTGAAGGTTTGTGGAGTAAATGCCCAGCCTGCTTAACGGTTTTGTATCGTACAGATTTAGAAGAGAATGCAGAAGTTTGTCCGAAATGTGCATACCACAACCGTATTGGTGCACGTGATCGTTTAGCGCAACTGCTTGATGCTGAAGGCCAATTTGAAATTGGTGCGTCGGTTCAACCGATTGACCCGCTAAAATTTAAAGACAGTAAAAGCTATGCAGATCGTATTAAAGAATCGCAAAAATCAGTGGGTGAAACTGATGCGTTAATTGTAATTCAAGGCGCGATTAAAACCGTGCCTGTGGTTGTGGCGGCATTTGAATTTAAATTTATGGGTGGTTCAATGGGTTCAGTGGTTGGCGAGCGCTTTGTGCGTGGCGTGCAAACCGCGATTGATAATAAAATGGCCTTTGTTTGTATTTCTGCCAGCGGTGGTGCGCGTATGCAAGAAGGCTTAATGTCGCTCATGCAAATGGCCAAAACCAGTGCTGCATTGACGCAATTAAGTAAAGCTGGCTTGCCATTTATTTCAGTGTTGACAGATCCAACCATGGGCGGCGTATCAGCAAGCTTTGCCATGTTGGGCGATGTTATTGTGGCTGAGCCGCAGGCGCTTATAGGCTTTGCAGGCCCGCGCGTGATTGAGCAAACTGTGCGTGAAACCTTGCCCGATGGCTTTCAACGTGCTGAATTTTTGCTAGAACATGGTGCGATTGATGTAATTATTGATAGGCGTGAAATGCGTAATCGTTTAGCTTCAATTTTGGCTAATTTAATGCGCTTGCCAGCGGCGGCATAATTTAATATTACGTGGCCATACTTAGTTGACTGTGCCTAAAGATTTATCTGCTTGGCTAAGTTATATTGAAAGCCTGCACCCTAAATCCATCGCCATGGGTTTAGATAGGGTCAAGCAGATGATTACACGTCTGCAATTACAACCAAAATTTCATATTATCACCGTCGCAGGCACCAACGGTAAAGGCTCAACCTGCGCCATGCTGGAGCAGGTTTATAAGCAAGCGGGCTACCAAGTTGGTTGTTATACATCACCACATTTACTGCGTTATAACGAACGTGTGCGGTTGAATTGCGTAGAGGTGAGCGATGAAGCACTTTGTGCGGCATTTGCTGCGGTTGAAGCTGCTAGAACAAATGGCGACACTGAAATTAAGCTAACCTATTTTGAAGTAGGCACGCTGGCGGCAATGTGGCATTTTATACAATCTAAGTTAGATGTTGTAATATTGGAAATTGGGCTGGGCGGCAGGCTAGATGCGGTGAATGCGTTTGAACCGACCTGTGCAATTGTGACAAATGTGGATTTGGATCACCAAGATTTTTTAGGCGATACGCGAGAAAAAATTGGTTTTGAAAAAGCAGGTGTTTATCGGCAAAACATCCCAGCCATTTGTGGTGATGCAAATCCGCCTGCTAGCTTAGTGCAATACGCGCGTGAAATTCATGCAGAATTTAAGCGAAGCCATCAAGATTTTGGCTATTTGTTAAGTAATAGTGAGTGGCAGTATCTAGACAATGGGAAAGTGTTGCACACCCTGCCACTACCTGCATTACAAGGGGCTTATCAGTTAGCTAACGCTGCGTGCGTGGTTGCTGCGGTGGAATCTTTGCAAGTAAATTTGCCTGTGACTACAGCGTCAATAGCAAATGCGATGCGCCTAGTGCAGTTAGCTGGGCGCTTTCAAACTGTTAGAAAATCACCTTGGGTGGTTTTAGACGTTGCGCATAACCCACACGCCGCAAAAGCGCTGGCAGAAAATCTTAAAAATACTAGAACACTTAATGCTGAAGCAAGGCAGGGCAAAACTTTTGCCGTATTTGCAATGCTGGCAGATAAAGATATAAGTGGTGTTATTGAGGCTGTAAAAGATGAAATTGATACATGGTATGTGGCCAGTATTGACCATACACGGGGTGCTACAGCGGTAGATTTGGTACTAACTATTAAAGCCATCGCGCCTAAAGCCCGCATTATAAGTTTTGATAGTGCTGATGATGCTTATCAGCAGGCTTGCATTGATATAGAAGTATGTAAAGATGCCTATAAAGATTTAGGTGAAAATGATAAAATAATCGTCTTTGGTTCATTTTTCACTGTTTCAATTGTGATGCAATTGCTATCGAATCAGTAATGAAGAAATTACGCGCTCAAAAATCAATCTTTAAGGAACGCAGCAATGCCACCTGAATTGCCAAATGATCAAGAACTCAATCTAAAAAAGCGCGCACGCCGTCGCCTAGTGGGTGCAATAGCGCTAGTTCTACTGATGGTAATTATTTTACCGATGATGTTGCAAGACCGCGCAGCACTTGCGCCTAAAGATGCAATTAAAATTACGATGCCAGAGCCTGCCGAAGTTGTGGTAGAGGCTAATGCCACACAACAAGCGCTCACGGCAGTAGTGGAAGCGCCAGTCACGCCTACAATAGCCGACGAGACAAAAATGCCTGAAATTAAGGCCGAAGCTAAAGAAACTGTTGAAAAAAAAGGAGTGACTACTGTTGACTTAATGCCAGCCGAACCAAAACCAGCGGAAGCTAAGTTCGTAGAGAAAAAACCAGTAGAACCAAAACGAGTAGAACCAAAACCAGTGGAAGATAAATTACCTTCAAAAAGTAGCGGCAGCTTTACAATTCAAGTGGGCGTATATTCAGACCCCGCCAATGTAAAACAACTGCAAGCCAAACTAAAAGACGCTGGTTTTGCATCACATACAGAGAATATTACAACGCCAAAAGGTGAGAAAATTCGGCTCAGAGCTGGCAAATACGCCTCTCGCCAAGATGCTGCAGATGCACTTGATAAACTTAAAGCGTCAGGTTTGCCAGGCATGGTGATTAGTAATGATTGATGCGTTTAGTTAATTGATGTATCTGTAAAGCTAAATGTTATGACAGGTTTTGATTATATTGTACTTGCAATTATTGGATTTTCCATCGTACTGAGTGTGATGCGTGGTTTGTTGGTTGAGGCTTTATCCATTTTTGGTTGGGTGGCGGCATTTGTTGTGGCAAAAACATATATGGGTGAAGTTTTACCAATGATGCCAAAAGACATTCCTAATGAATCTTTGCGTATATTAGCGGCATTTTTAATATTATTTTTTGCGACTTTATTAGTGACAAGCTTGTTAGCTATTGCACTTTCTGCAGTTTTTAAGAAAATTGGCTTGGGCTGGCTAAATCGCCTATTAGGTGCTTTTTTTGGATTAACGCGTGGTGTGTTAATTGTTTGTATTGTTGTGTTTTTAGCAGGCCTAACAAACGCGCCAAAAGATGAGCGCTGGCGCAACGCCATGTTTAGCGCGCCAATTGAGGCACTAGTCATTAGCATGTTGCCTTGGGTGCCAGTGAGCATTGCTCAACATATTAAATACGAATAACTTTGCGATATATCTGACTTTAAAAGTCAGGGCGATATATTTAAACTATATTTTAGAATCAATCACTTAAGGCTACATTCATGTGCGGAATTATTGGCATAGTAGGTAAAAACCCAGTTAATCAGCTGTTGTACGATGGGTTGCTGGTGCTACAACATCGCGGTCAAGATGCTGCGGGCATCGTCACCACCGATGGCAATACATTTTTCATGCATAAAAACAACGGCTTGGTGAAAGATGTATTTCAAACACGCCACATGCGTAGCTTGGTCGGCAACATCGGCATTGGTCATGTGCGCTACCCAACGGCGGGCTCATCTAGCGCGGCAGAGGCGCAGCCGTTTTATGTAAATTCTCCATTTGGCATTGTGTTGGGTCATAACGGTAATTTAACTAATTCTGAGCAATTGAAATCTGAGATGTTCCGCCAAGATTTACGCCACATCAACACCAATTCAGATTCTGAAGTGCTGTTAAATGTGCTTGCGCATGAAATTGAAAGAACCTCTCGCAATGCTGTGTTGAATGCTGATATGACCTTTGATGCGGTGGCTGGCGTGCATAAGCGCTGCAAGGGTGCCTATGCAGTGGTTGCCATGATTGCTAACTTTGGCTTACTTGCATTTCGTGACCCTAACGGCATTCGTCCATTAGTGATTGGCAAGCAAGAAACTGCATTAGGTACAGAATATATAGTCGCTTCAGAAAGTGTGGCGTTAGATGTATTGGGCTTTAAATTAGTGCGAGATGTAGCGCCTGGCGAAGCCGTGTTTATTGACATGAACGGCCAATTTTATAGCCGCCAATGTAGCGACAACGCCAAACTAAACCCATGTATTTTTGAATATGTTTACTTAGCGCGCCCAGACTCTGTGATTGATGATGTTTCTGTATACCAAACTCGCCTAGATATGGGTAAGAGCTTGGCCGAAAAAATTAAGCGCGAGTGGCCAGATAAGCACATAGACGTGGTCATCCCAATCCCCGACACCAGCCGCCCAAGCGCATTGCAGCTTGGTATAGAGTTAGGCTTGGATTACCGTGAAGGCTTCATTAAAAACCGTTATATTGGCCGCACGTTTATTATGCCAGGCCAAGCTTTGCGCAAAAAATCAGTGCGCCAAAAACTCAACCCGATTGGCATAGAATTTAAAGGTAAAAACGTGTTATTGGTGGATGATTCCATTGTGCGCGGCACAACATCACAACAAATTGTACAAATGGCGCGCGATGCAGGCGCAAATAAAGTGTATTTTGCTTCTGCTGCGCCGCCAGTGCGTTATCCAAATGTGTATGGCATTGACATGCCTAGCCGTGATGAGTTGCTTGCTACAGACCGCACCGATGAACAAATCTGCCAAGAAATTGGCGCAGATGCGCTGATTTACCAAGATTTAGACGCATTGGTTGCTGGCGTTAAGCGCAATAATCCAAAAATTGAAGATTTTGATTGCTCATGTTTTGATGGAAAATACGTTACAGGAGACATCAATGACGCGTATTTAGCCAACATTGAAGCCGCCCGAGGCGATGTGAATAAAAAGCAAAAACCAGCGAATGCTAGCACCCAAATGGATTTAAACTTGATTGATAGTTTGGAAGAAGTCACCGAATAATTGCTTGCTTGACGTAAGCCTAAGTTAGGCTTAACATTAACTTGCGCTGATTTGAGTGACTTAACTTAAACAAAGTCTTACTCAGCTTGCGGGCGCATAATAAATACAGCTAAAGCGAGTTTAAAAAAGAACCCGTTTTGGCGTAAGCTACTACGGGTTTTTTAATGCCCTAAAAATGAGAATGATGATGACAAAAAACCAATACCACCCAGAAACTTTAAGCGTACGCGCAGGCAGCGAGATGACAGCATATGGCGAGAATTCTGAAGCCTTATTTTTAAATTCCAGCTTCCGCTTTAATAGTGCAGCACAAGCAGCAGCGCGCTTTGGCGGCACAGAGCCTGGCAATATTTACTCGCGCTTTACTAACCCAACGGTGACCATGTTTCAAAATAAACTGGCGGCGCTAGAAGGAGCAGAGCAATGCGTGGCAACCTCTACAGGCATGTCGGCCATCCTCGCCTGCGTCATGGCTTTATGCAATGCGGGTGACCATATTGTGGCCTCACGTAGCATTTTTGGTACGAGCGTGCAGTTGTTTAGTAATATTTTAAAACGTTGGGGTTTAGAAGTGACCTATGTTTCACTGACAAATCCAGCTGAGTGGCAAGCTGCGATTACGCCTAAAACCAAACTATTTTTTGCTGAAACGCCATCAAACCCGCTCACCGAAGTGTGCGATATTAGAGCATTGGCTGACATCGCCCACAAGGCAGGCGCACACTTGGTGGTAGATAATTGCTTCTGCACGCCTGCCATTCAGCGCCCGTTAGAGTTAGGCGCGGACATTATTATTCATTCTGCCACTAAATATATAGACGGGCAGGGTAGATGCTTGGGCGGAGCCGTGCTAGGCTCTAAAGCGCTGATGGAGCCTGTGTACGGTTTTTTACGCACAGCAGGCGTTACCATGAGCGCATTCAACGCTTGGGTGTTTTTAAAAGGTTTAGAAACGCTGCATGTGCGTATGGAAGCGCATGCTAAACGTGCGCTTGAACTCGCCACTTGGCTTGAAGCACAGCCACAAGTTGCGCGTGTGTATTACCCAGGTTTGGCATCGCATCCGCAACATGTTTTAGCAATGAAGCAGCAACTAAGCGGCGGCGGTATTGTAAGTTTTGAAGTGAAAGCAAAAGCAGGCCAAACCCAGCAAGAAGCCGCTTGGGCGTTAATTGATGCAACTAAACTTATATCAATTACCGCAAATTTGGGTGATGCAAAAAGTACGATTACACACCCAGCCACTACCACGCACAGCCGCATTACAGCTGAGGCGAGGACAGAGGCAGGCATTACCGATGGCTTAGTGAGAATTGCAGTAGGCTTAGAGCATGTAGAAGATTTAAAGGCTGATTTGGCAATACTAGGGTAATTTTTATCAACTAAATAATGGAGTAAATATGATGAGTACAAAAGACGAATACGTAGCAAAACTTAAAGCACAATTAGATGAATGGAGTACAGATATTGATGCGCTAGAAGTTAAAGCCAGCGAGGCAAAAGCTGAGTTAAGCGATAAATATGCTGAGCAATTAGCTGAGTTAAAAGCTAAACGTGACGAAGCTAAAGTTAAAATGGCAGAAGTGCAAGATGCCGCAGGCGATGCTTGGGAAGAGCTTAAAAAAGGTGGCGAAGAAGCTTGGAGCAGCATTGTAAAAGCAGTTTCAGAGGCACGTAAAAAGTTTAACGATTAAGCCAGTTTACAATATTAAAAAGCCACTTTTATGGTGAAAAATATGGCAGAAAATGACGAGGCGCTAAATGTTGCACCTAAAGCGCCCACGCTAAAAGAAGCTTTTTGGTATTGGTTAAAATTAGGTTTTGTAAGCTTTGGCGGGCCCGCTGGCCAAATTGCGATAATGCACCATGATTTAGTTGAGAAAAAACGTTGGATTTCAGAAAAGCGTTTTTTGCATGCGCTCAATTATTGCATGGTGTTACCAGGGCCAGAGGCGCAGCAATTAGCCATTTATATAGGCTGGCTAATGCACCGCACAAAAGGCGGCTTAATTGCAGGTTGCCTGTTTGTGCTGCCTTCGCTGGTTATTTTAATTGCGCTTACTTACGTTTATTTGAAGTTCGGCAACCAGCCTATGGTTGCGAGTGTTTTGTACGCCATTAAGCCTGCGGTGGTTGCTATTGTGCTATTTGCGGCGTATCGCATTGGTAGCCGTGCTTTAAAAAATAAATGGCTGTGGCTTATCTCGCTCGCGTCTTTTGTGGCGATTACCATTTTTAAGCTGCCGTTTCCGCTGATTGTTTTAAGCGCAGCTTTAATCGGCTATGTGGGCAGCCGCTATTCGCCAACTACGTTTAGCGCTGGCGGCGGGCATCAGTCTGCTAATAAATGTTATGGCAAAGCGGTGATTGATGATGATACGCCTACACCAAGCCATGCAAAATTCAGCCTTAAACACTTAACTAAAATATTAGCTGTAGGGTTGGCTTTATGGTTTGCCGCAATGGGTTTGCTGGCCATTATTTACGGTTGGCAAGCAACGCTTACGCAAATGGGCTGGTTTTTCACAAAAGCAGCATTATTAACATTTGGTGGTGCGTACGCGGTGCTGCCTTATGTGTACCAAGGTGCGGTTGGGCATTATCACTGGCTTAGTGCTACGCAAATGATAGATGGTTTAGCATTAGGTGAAACCACGCCTGGCCCGTTGATTATGGTGGTGGCATTTGTGGGCTTTGTGGGCGGGTGGACGCAAGCAATATTTGGTGCAGAAAACCTGTTACTTTCAGGCATAGTCGCGGCCAGCATAGTGACCTTCTTCACCTTTTTGCCTTCGTTCATATTTATTTTTATAGGGGCGCCATTTATTGAAAGCACACAAGGTAATTTAAAATTTACCGCGCCGCTTACCGCCATTACTGCTGCGGTGGTGGGCGTTATTTTAAGCTTAGCATTACTCTTTGCAACACATGTTTTTTTTACAGCGCCCTTAAATATCAACCACTTAATCAATCATATTGATTGGCTTGCGGTAACGTTGGCGGTAGCGGCAGGCGTGGCATTATTTAAGTTTAAATTGAGTATTATTAAATTGATTTTAATATTTGCAACGCTAGGAGTTTTAGCGGCTATATTGAGCTAATGCGCATTAGCAGCCTGTGTAGGGCGCACCCGCGAAGCAGTCCGCCGAATGTTTGGTATAATCACACGGCGCACCGTAAACGGGTGCGCCCTACGCTTGCTGTAGGAAACCGTGGTCTGTCCCCTATTATTATTAGTTGGTGGAATTGTTGGGGCAGTCAGCACTGGAATTGGCTACGATAAAATAGCTGCTCCTGTCGTTCGTGCGAAAGTAGCAGGTGAGAAATTTAGGGATGATAATTAAGGACAAAAATATATTTTATAACTTATCACGATGGTATATTTTGGTGTTGGGTTTATCTGTTTGCTTAGGCGTGTTTTCAACGGCTTTTTTTGGTGGATTGCCTTATTTATACCAACACGATTTTTTGCATAGATTTTTTTCTGGTTTGTTGCTTGGTCGCTTGGGGCTCTATTGTTTTTTCACACTGCGCCCAAATGGGACATTAACTATTTCATTTACAAACGTAAAACTGAATATATCAAAATGGCCACTGCTTTTTTATTTTGTTTTGCGGTACATGCTTATTTTAGTTCAGATATATTTGGATATTTGGTGAAAATTTCACCTAGTAAACCTTATGAACAAACCTTTCAAGTTATTTCTGCAAAATCTCAAGGTTCAAAATATAAATATCCATCGTTAAGCCTTTACCTTAAAACTGAAGGTAATGATGGCTTTTACAATCTGGTATTAGCTAAAGCAAGATTTAACTATTCAAAAGGTCAAATTCAAGTAGCCGATAAAGTTACTCTTAAGGGAAAACAGAATTTTTTTGGTGTTTTAGTCGAGTCTGTTCAAATTTCTCGGAAATAAAATCAACCCGGGTAAGGCGTACCCGTTTACGGTACGCCGTATGTTAAACCTCCCCATTCGGCGGGCTACTTCACGAGTTCGCTCCCCGATAAAATCATTCGAGAACACACTCTACAAAACCATCCATTTTAGCGCCGACATCACCTAAAGCTTACTCTTCACTGAAACATCGGGCTAAAGCCCTCGTTTTCGCCACATTTAAACGTTTTACACATGCTCTGCGAGCCAATATCCATGCGGGTGCTGGCGGGGGTTAAAGTTTTGTAAAAAGCTTTGGTTCTGCAACCACAGGTTTTAATTTGGCTTTAGCAGCTAACTTTTCCAATTTTTTGTCAAAGCTTGCAAAACCAGCACAGCTTAAAGTCGCGCTGTGGTGTAGGGCATCAGCAAAATCAAAACCTATTGCATAATGTTGTAGTGCCATTTCGACCTCGGCTTGTCTTTCAAAACTTAGGTTTCGTATAGAGAGTAAATGCTCAAAAGTACGAATGATTGTTGCGCTGTCTATTCGATAAGCGCCACGTAACACCCATTCTAACTCAAGCAATACTGTGGTTGGCACAAATAAAGCTACACCACTATCAATCAGTGCTGCGGCTTCTTTTGCTTGTGTTTTGTCATCGTTAGTGACTAACCTTGCCAACACATTGGTATCAATTGCAATCATGTTATCAATCTTTAAAAGTGCGTAAATCTTGAGCGTTATTTAACCGCGTATTGCGCTACGCTCATCTCATCAATTGAGATTGGTGTCCCATTATAAGCCGTGATGCCAATACAATCTGCCGCGCGCTTAGTTTTGCGTGCATGGTCAACCAACACCTTAAAGCCGTTAGCTTCAGGAATAATATCTAAGCGCGTACCCGCACTAATACCTAGACTCCGCCTAAGCTGTGCTGGAATCACCAATTGCCCTTTTTCTGAAACGGTAATTATCATCAACTAGTCTCCATTTATTAAACACACGGGCAGATTATAGCATATTGGCTTACCAGTGTAAGTTGATTTTTTTTAAAAGTAAGTAGCGTATTTCAAGCGCTAAGGGACTATATGAGGCAAGGGGTTAGAGTCAACTGTGAAGTGCGATAGCTAGCGAATACCACGCTCTCATACTCCTAGCACATCCTCCCACCCGAAATAAACCTTGTAAGGCGTACCAGTTTACGGTACGCCTTATGTTGAATCTCCCCATTCGGCGGACTGCTTCGCGAGTTCGCTCCCCGATAAATTATTCGAGAGCACTCTCTACAAAACCATCCATTTTCGCCACATTTAAACGTTTTATAAATGCCCTGCAAGCCAATATCCATAAGGGTTGCTGGGGCTTAAATTAAAGCGTTTTTCTTAAACCTGCAGGTTCAATGCCAAGCACGTGTAGCCCGTGTGCAACACGTGGTTAATGTTACTTCTATCCACCGCACTTTGAATAATGAGCCAAGCTCTGTCGTAAAATTATTGACTGATTCAGCTTTGATGTGCAATACCAGCTTGATTAAAGTCATTTAATACTAGTTTTGCGCAGACTTTATAAGCCTGCATGTCACACATTTGGCAAAAATAGTGGATAATTCGTTATACGTTCTACAGGTAGTAAACCTGAGAGTTTTTAAAATTTGATAACGAGCCACAAAAATTCAATGACTAAACAAAATAGCTTCACAAAAGAAGAGTTACTTAAATGCGGTAGGGGGGAAATGTTTGGTGAGGGTAATGCGCAATTGCCATTGCCACCTATGTTGATGTTTGACCGCATTGTTTCTATTACTGAAGATGGCGGTAAGTATGGCAACGGTCAAATTATTGCTGAGCTGGATATCAACCCTGATTTATGGTTTTTTGAGTGCCATTTTACGGGCGACCCTGTGATGCCTGGCTGTTTAGGTTTAGATGCTATGTGGCAATTGGTAGGCTTTTATTTAGGCTGGGCGGGTGGCCTAGGTCGCGGTCGTGCACTTGGTGCGGGTGAGGTTAAATTTTCTGGCCAAGTGCTACCAACTGCTAAAATGGCGACTTATACCATTGATTTAAAACGCGTGATTATGCGTAAATTGGTGATGGGCGTGGCCGATGCTACGATGAGTTTAGATGGTCGTGAAATTTACGCGGCGAGTGATTTACGTGTAGGTTTATTTACGCGTACAGATAATTTCTAATTAACCAATATTTAGTCTAAGAATAAAGATTTTAAGGAGCACGAAATGCGTCGTGTTGTAATTACAGGAATGGGCATTGTTTCTAGTTTAGGAAACAATAAAGCTGAAGTATTAGATAGCTTGCAAAGTGGTAAGTCTGGCATTACTTTTCAGCCAGAATATGTTGCGCAAGGCTTGCGCTCACACGTGGCAGGTTCTATCAAAAACTTAAATGTTGAAGAAATGATTGACCGAAAATTGATGCGCTTTATGGCTAAAGGTCATGCGTATGCTTGGATTGCTATGCAAGAGGCAATTGCTGATTCTCAACTGCCAGAAACCTCAGTTTCTAATATTCGCACAGGCTTAATTGTGGGCGCAGGTGGCGCTTCGCATGAAAGTATTATGGAAGGCATTGATACGCTACGTGAAAAAGGCGTACGCCGCGTAGGGCCTTATATGGTGACTAAAGCCATGGCAAGTGGCGTATCTGCTTGCTTGGCAACGGGCGCTAAAATTAAAGGCATTAACTACGGCATTAGCTCGGCTTGTTCTACCAGCGCGCATTGCATAGGCGCGGGTGTTGAGCAAATTCAACTCGGTAAGCAAGATGTTATTTTTGCAGGCGGGGCAGAAGAAGAGCATTGGACGCTTTCATTTATGTTTGATGCGATGGGCGCGCTCAGCAGCAAATATAATGAAACCCCAGATAAAGCCAGCCGCACTTACGATGCAAACCGTGATGGCTTCGTGATTTCTGGCGGTGGTGGCATTGTGGTGCTTGAGGAATACGAGCATGCCAAAGCACGTGGCGCAAAAATTTATGCTGAAGTGGTCGGCTACGGCGCAACGTCTGATGGTTACGATATGGTCGCACCAAGCGGCGAAGGCGCTGAGCGCTGCATGAAGCTGGCTTTAGAAGGCGTTGGTGAGGTAGATTACATCAACACGCACGGCACCAGCACGCCAGTGGGCGACACCAAAGAACTTGAGGCAATTAAAGCGGTGTTTGGTGATGGGCAATATGGCAAGTTGCCCGCGATTGCCTCAACAAAGTCACTCTCAGGCCATGCTTTAGGTGCAGCGGGCGTGAATGAGGCGATTTATACTTTGCTGATGATGGAAAATAATTTTATTGCCGCATCTGCTAACATTGAAACGCTAGACCCCGCCGCAGAAGGCTTGCCTATTGCCACTAAACGCATTGATAACGTGAAAATTACCACGGCGTTATCCAATAGCTTTGGCTTTGGCGGCACCAATGCAACGCTTACGTTGTCAACAAAAAACCTTTAAGGCGCGTTATCTAGGCTTCAACTTTAAAAGGTTTATTTAATGAAATTTAAGCTATTTAGTATTTTACTTATTTTACTCATGTTTAGTGGTTGCGCTATGTTGGGCGACCGCACGGTAAATATTTCTGAAGCGCAACTGCAGCAAAAAATTAACGAGCGTTTAGCGATTCCGATTTCACTGCTTAAAATTTTTGATGTGAGTTTAAGTAATTCATTGGTGAAATTTGATAGTCAAACTGGTCGTATGAAAACAACGCTTGATACTAATGTGACTAGCTTACTAAGCAATAAAGCCTTCGCAGGTAAATTGGGTATTTCAGGCAAGTTACGTTTTGACCCAGCAACCCAATCCATTGTGTTAGATGAGCCAAAAGTAGAAAGCCTTAATTTAAATGGATTAGATGGAAAATACGGCGATTTGTTAAACGTGCTGGCGCAAAAATTAGGTGGCGATATGCTTAATGGTATGGCGCTTTACACCGTGAAACCTGAAGACCTAAGAGTAGGCTCAACCCAATATAACCCCAAAGAAATGCTGATTACCGATAAAGGGCTGCAAATGACCTTTAGCCCTGTCAGGTAGTCTCTAAAGTCTGTTTACACAATTAAGGCCGCAACCACGTTGCGGCCTTCACTCATCAATATGTTGTAAGTTCTGCAAGCCGCGGCAGTTGTCATGCATTCGAGCGGAATGCCTTTTGCCGTAAGTGCTTGGTAAATTTTTGGGTGCAAGAAATGGTGCTTTGTGCCTGTACCAAGCAATACAACCTCCACTTTAAGTTCAGCTATAGCTTTATGTTCAGTTATTACGGCAATGTGCGCTTCGGTTAAATGCGCAAAATCTGCTACATCCCAATCAGTAATAAGCTGTTGTGGCAGCACGATGATGCTTTTAGTATGGCGCTGTTTATTAACCTCTATATAACTTTCATCATAAGCGGTAATTAAGTTGTTATTTTCTGCGGACGTTAAATGTAGTTTCATTGGCGCATTCTAGCAGTAAAGTCTAGCGTTTCATTGAAAGAAACGCCCATTCTAATGTAAACTAGCACTTTTATATATTGTGCTTTTTTAAGCGAAACTCACTGCGTGATGTCGTCTCCAAAACCACCAAAAAAACTAGAAAAATCTCATAAGCTCGCCAACGTTTGTTACGACATTCGTGGGCCAGTGTTGCAACGTGCGCGGCAGATGGAAGAGGAGGGTCAACGCATTATTAAGCTTAATATTGGTAACCCAGGCGTTTTTGGCCTAGATGTACCTGAAGAAATGATGCAAGACGTGATGCGCAATATGCCAAAAGCAGGTGTTTATACAGATAGCAAAGGCTTATTTGAGCCGCGCAAAGCCATTATGCACGCTACGCAAAGTAAACACATTGCAGGCGTTACTGTGGACGATATTATTATTGGCAATGGCGTTTCAGAGTTAATCGTGATGGCGATGCAGGGTTTGCTGAATAATGGCGACCAAGTACTAGTGCCAATGCCAGACTACCCATTATGGACAGCAGCCGTTACGCTTGCAGGCGGCACGGCGCGCCATTACCTGTGTGACGAGGCTACAGGCTGGATGCCAGACCTCAAAGACATGGAAGCCAAAATTACCGCCAATACGCGTGGTATTGTGGTGATTAACCCTAATAACCCAACAGGCGCATTGTATCCGCGTGAGATTTTAGAAGGCATTATTGACATTGCGCGCCATCATGGCTTGGTGATTTTTGCCGATGAAATTTATGACAAAGTGCTGTATGACGGCAATGTGCATACGTCAATCGCATCTCTGGCAGATGATGTGCTATTTGTGACCTTTAATGGTCTATCAAAAAATTATCGCGCCTGCGGGTACCGTGCAGGGTGGATGATTTTAAGCGGCGAGAAAAAACACGCAAGCGATTTTATTGAAGGCTTAAATATGCTGGCCAGCATGCGTTTATGCGCAAACGTGCCAGGTCAATTAGCCATTCAAACCGCGTTGGGCGGCTATCAAAGTATTGATGATTTAGTGTCGCCAGAAGGCAGGCTTTGTAAGCAGCGCGATGTTGCGCATGCCATGTTGACGGCGATTCCTGGGGTAACTTGCACCAAGCCTGCGGCGGCAATGTATTTGTTTCCGAAATTAGATCCAAAAATTTACCCAATTAAAGACGACCAGCAATTTATTTTAGATTTACTACTAGAAGAAAAAGTCTTGTTAGTACAAGGAACGGGCTTTAATTGGCCGTCCCCAGACCATTTTCGTGTAGTATTTTTACCAACAGTGGATGATTTAACTGAAGCGATTAACCGTATTGCACGGTTTTTAGAAAATTATAGAAAAAAGCATTCAACCAACCATTTGGTTGAAAAAGAGAATGGAGCAAAAGTTTGAAACAGCATGATTTAAAACAATTAAATGTAGGTCTTTTGGGTATCGGCACCGTTGGAGGTGGCACATATACCGTATTAACGCGTAACGCAGCAGAAATTAGCCGTCGTACAGGTGTAGCGATTAACGTGGTACAAGTTGCAGATAGAAATATTGAGCACGCAAAAACTGTGACTGGTGGCAATGTTGACGTAACAAACGACGCTTTTGCGGTAGTGAATAATCCAATCGTTGATGTGGTGGTTGAACTCATTGGCGGCTATACGCTAAGCCGCGAATTAGTGCTAAAAGCCATCGCAAATGGCAAGCACGTGGTGACTGCCAATAAGGCGCTGCTTGCCTTGCATGGCAATGAAATTTTTACCGCTGCGCAAGCTAAAGGCGTGATTGTGGCTTATGAAGCGGCTGTTGCTGGCGGAATCCCCATTATTAAAGCGTTGCGTGAAGGTTTAGGTGCAAACAAAATTGAGTGGGTGGCAGGAATTATTAACGGCACGACCAATTTTATACTCACTGAAATGCGCGAAAAAGGCCTAGCCTTTGCTGATGTGTTAGGTGAAGCGCAACGTTTGGGTTATGCTGAAGCTGACCCTACGTTCGATGTGGAGGGCATAGATGCCGCACATAAACTCACGATTATGAGCGCGATTGCCTTTGGCATGCCGATGAAGTTTGAGCAAGCTTACACTGAAGGCATCACCAAACTACAACAAACCGACATCAAATATGCTGAAGAATTAGGCTATCGCGTAAAGCTACTTGGCATTACTAAGCGCACCGAGGCTGGCGTAGAGTTGCGTGTGCACCCAACGCTAATATCAGAAAAACGTTTGGTGGCTAACGTGAATGGCGCGATGAATGCTGTAGTAGTGAAGGGCGATGCAGTAGGTCCAACGCTGTATTACGGAGCAGGTGCAGGCGCAGAGCCAACCGCAAGTGCAGTGGTGGCAGACCTAATGGATGTAGCACGTTTAAGTAGCGCAAGCGTAGCACAACGCGTGCCGTATTTGGGCTTTCAAGCAGGGCAGCTAAACGATTTGCATATTTTGCCAATAAGTGAAATCAATAGCGCTTATTACCTACGCTTACGTGCTTCTGACAAGCCTGGCGTGCTAGCTGGCGTGACTAAAATTTTAGCGGATCGCAATATTTCAATTGATGCCATGCTGCAAAAAGAGCCAGATGATAATGAAACCGAAGCGGACATTGTGATTTTGACGCACATTACCGTTGAAAAAAATATGGACGCAGGCATTGCCGAGATTGAGGCGCTACCTGCAATTGTTGGCAAGTTGGTTAAAATTCGTATGGAAGAGTTAGGTAAGTAAATGAAATACATCAGCACCCGCGGGCAGTCACCTGGACTTCAGTTTAGCGAAATTCTACTAGGTGGTTTGGCACCTGATGGCGGTTTATATTTGCCTGAAAGCTACCCACAATTTAGCGATGCTGATTTAACCGGTATGCGCGGTATGAATTATGCCGAGTTAGCGTTTGCGATTTTAAGCCGCTTGATTGATGACATTCCAGCGGCTGATTTAAAAGCGATTATTGATAAAACCTACACGGCTGAGGTTTATAGTTTTACGCGTGCAGGCCAAAATGCGGCAGATATTACGCCTACAGTAAAGTTAGAAGAAAATTTGTACCTATTAAGCCTTTCAAACGGCCCTACGCTGGCGTTTAAAGACATGGCAATGCAGTTGCTTGGCAATTTGTTTGAATATGTGCTGGCAAAGACTGGTAAAACGACCAATATTTTAGGCGCAACTTCGGGCGATACTGGCAGCGCGGCAGAGTATGCAATGCGCGGAAAAAAAGGTGTGCGGGTATTTATGTTAAGCCCGCACAAAAAAATGAGCCGCTTTCAAACCGCACAAATGTTCAGCTTGCAAGATGACAACATCTTTAATATCGCCGTCAATGGCGTATTTGATGACTGCCAAGATATGGTAAAAGCCGTTTCTAATGATGCAGAATTTAAAGCCAAATATAAAATTGGCGCAGTGAATTCTATTAACTGGGGTCGTATAGTCGCGCAGGTGGTGTATTACTTTAAGGGCTACTTTGCGGTGACCACAAATAACGCGCAAAAGGTTGATTTTTCTGTACCTAGCGGCAATTTTGGCAATGTATGCGCAGGCCACATCGCCCGTATGATGGGCTTGCCGATTGATAAGTTAATTGTTGCAACCAATGAAAATGATGTGTTGGATGAGTTTTTTAAAACGGGGATTTACCGCCCACGCGGTTCTGCCAACACTTATCATACTTCTAGCCCATCAATGGATATCAGTAAAGCCTCAAATTTTGAGCGCTTTGTATTCGATTTAGTGGGTAAAGATAGCGCTAGAGTGCGCGAGCTATGGGCGAGCGTTGATGCTGGTGGTGCATTTGATATTAAGCAGCTCATGCCTAAATTGGCAGAATATGGCTTTGTGTCAGGTAGCAGCAATCACGCAAACCGTATGGCGACAATTCGCGAAACGAAAGCTAAATATGGTGTTGTGATTGATACGCACACCGCAGATGGCTTGAAAGTGGCACTTGAGCTACGTGATAAAAAAATCCCTATGGTCGTGCTAGAAACCGCACTACCAGCTAAGTTTGAAGACGCTTTAGTTGAGGCTTTAGGTGAAGTGCCACCACGCCCCGCAAGCTTGCAAGGCATAGAAGACTTGTCGCAAAAGTTCACGGTGATGGATGCAGATGCAGGTGCAATTAAAGATTTTATTGTGAAGAACACCTAGCGCGTCATTGCGTAGATCAGGTTGCAACCTGACAAGTCGGGCTAAAGGCCGACCTACAAATAACCAGAATTTGAGAGTGATTATGAAGCAATACACCGACTTACTTCACCACGTACTTACCCACGGTAACAAAAAGGAAGACCGCACTGGTACTGGTACGTTGTCGGTATTCGGTTACCAAATGCGTTTTAATTTGGCGGAGGGTTTTCCGCTACTCACTACTAAAAAAGTACATTTAAAATCCATTATTCATGAGTTGCTTTGGTTTTTGCAAGGTAGCACCAATATTGCCTATTTAAAAGAAAATGGCGTACGTATTTGGGATGAATGGGCAGATGAAAATGGTAATCTTGGCCCTGTGTATGGCTACCAGTGGCGTAATTGGCCAAAGCCAGATGGCACACATATTGACCAAATTACACAAGTGGTACATGCGATTAAAACCAACCCAGATTCTCGCCGTTTAATAGTTTCTGCTTGGAATGTGGCGGATGTTGATCAAATGAAATTGCCACCTTGCCACGCGTTTTTTCAGTTTTATGTGGCAAATGGAAAACTTTCTTGCCAGTTGTATCAGCGCAGTGCAGACATATTTCTTGGTGTACCGTTTAATATTGCTTCGTATGCATTGCTAACCATGATGGTGGCGCAAGTATGCAACTTAGAACTCGGCGATTTTGTGCATACACTTGGCGATGCGCACATTTACACCAATCATATGAATCAAGTAAACGAGCAATTATCTCGCGATATTCGTGATTTGCCACAAATAAAAATTAACCAAAATGTGACTGATATTTTCAGTTTTAAGTTTGAAGATTTCACTTTAGAAAATTATGACCCACACCCAGCCATTAAAGGCTTAGTGGCAGTTTAGTTATGCCGCCTTCAAAATTGGTTATATACAACCAATTTATGGTTCTATATAACCATATATGTAATTGATTTGTAACACTTATTTACATATTTCTTGCTTTAGTTATAATTCGACACTTGAAGCTATATGTGGCCTAGCATATGAGTTTTGTGTTTTTAATTATATAAAATTGGAGATTATGATGAAAAAATTATCAATCGGCGCTACCCTAGTAGTTGCAGCATTTTTCGCAAATACAGCAATGGCAGAGCATGGCAACATGCAGGTTAAAAGCCATGACAGCTTAGGGAAATGTGTAAAAGCAGCTTTTGCTAAACATGAAGGCAATATCGTAAAAGTTGAATTTAAAGCTGAAGGTAAAGCTGGTGTGTATGAGTTTGATATTGAATCAGCAGATGGCACATCATGGGATATTGAGTGTCATGCTAAATCAGGTAAAGTAACTGAAGTTGAGCAAGAAGTAAAAGCTGATGATGCTAAATTCACTTCAGTTGCTAAAGTTTCTGAAGCTGATGCTAAAGCCACCGCACTAGCGGCACATGCGGGCACAATCGTTGAAACTGAGTATGAAATTGAATCTGATGGTAAAGCATCTTACGAGTTTGATATTAAGTCAGCAGATGGTAATGAGTACAAAGTTGAAGTAGATGCAACAACAGGTAAAGTTGTAGAGTCTAATTTAGAAGTGTATCAAATCGGTAAAGAGTAATAGTTTACTAAGCTAAAAATAAAAAGGCACCGTAAGGTGCCTTTTTATTTTGATACATGCAAATTAACAAAAACTAGAGTGAGGAGCCCATCCAGTTCACTACACACACAACCCTTAAAATTATGCCATAATAAAAAGTCCTAGTGATAGTACTCCCTGAGTTATATTTAGCAACATGTGTGCCAACACTAAATACTCTTTTTACAGATACTTAAGTGGTTGAATTATATTGATATTATTATAATTTTGCGTTTAGTGTCTTGCGATAAATAAAAAAGTGGTGGCTATATACAACCAATCGGCTGTACACAACCACCACTTTTTATTTTTTATGTTATGCGCTTAATCGTTTAGCTTGCTGATTCAAAAAAGCCGCCCTAAGCCGCATAATGCCTATGCTAATTTCATCATTGTTGAGGTTTGCGAAGCCTAATCTAATCGCTGATATATGTTCGCCTATATTTGAAAAAGTAGCGCCTGTGCTGACGGTCACTTTTGCAAACTTAGTATCTCTTAACAGTTTACTCATGTCTATAGTTGGGCAAACCTCTAGCCATAACGCTAGGCCACTATGGGGTAGCTTAAAGCTGACAAACTCACTTAACTCTTTATTGATTAAGTCAGCAATATAAGTGCGGCGCTCACTATATATTTTGTGAGTGCGTAAATTTTGCTTTTTAATCTCACCTAAATGTAATAACTCGGCTACGGCAAGCTCAGTAATTTGGTCGCCCTGACGGTCTATTAAGTTAATTTGGTTGGCGCATTGTGAAATAATCTCTGTTGGTGCAACAATATAACCTAGGCGAAAATTAGGCGATAACGCTTTTGAAAGCGAGCCTATGTAAACAACATGATGTGCATTTTGCATGCTCGCAAGTGGCAGTGTGTTGTGGTTGCTAAAATTGAATTCATGGTCGCTATCATCTTCTATAATCATAAAATTATATTGCGCGGCAAGCGCTATCAGCTGTTGCCTACGTGATGGTGAAATGCTTACCGTAGTGGGAATTTGATGATGTGGCGTTACATATACTGCGCGAATTTTATGTTGTGTGCATAGTTGTGCTAAATGTTCTGTATTTAAGCCTTCATCATCATGCTCCACGTTTAAAATACTCGCGCCACAGCTTATAAATGCTTCACGTGCAAGCTGGTTGGTAAGTTTTTCTAGTACAACATAATCGCTAGTTTGCACAAAAACTTTTGCCACCAAAAAAATGGCCATTTGGCTACCACGGGTGATGCATATATTATCTAATTTTGCATGTAAGCCGCGCTCCATATTTAGCATTTGCAAAAGAGCTTCTCTTAAAATCAGCACGCCTTTTGGGTCGCCATAGCAATATTTATTTTTTCTAGCTGAGGTAATTAGCGCGTGGCGCATGGCACGAGAGAGTATTTCAAATGGAATTAAGCGCGCATCTGGTAGACCATCACTAAAGTGAATGGTGTCGTGCATTTGCCTTTTATTTAACGTAGACACGGCATTTAATATAGGCGATTTTTTGTGCGTAAGTTCATGCTTGGCCTGATAAGTGGGGTGCGGCACAGGTGCTTGTGTTTTATGGCTACGGTGATTCACTGCAAGCACTCTGCTAGAAACGAATGTTCCACGCTTGTGTTCACTTGTCAGCCAGCCTTGTGCAATCAGCTCGTCATAAGCTTGAATAACAGTTTTTCTGTTCACTTGAATTTTGCTGGCAAGGTCACGCGTGCCAGGCAAAGCTACGCCAGGTGTAAAACGCCCACTTTGAATATCTGCAATGATTTTTTGTGCAATTTGCACGTGAATGGCGGTGCCAGATTGACGTTCTATTTCTACCTTGAGTTCCCACGGCCTTAGCATACCTATCTCCCATCCAACTGATATTGGTTTTCTAAACGACTAAGCCGATAGAAAACTACATTTGATGGATGCTAGGAGAACCCAAGAGCGTAATACTACCAAAAATTTAGCAAGATGCAATCATTAAACTGGACCAGTATGAATTTAAGTTCTGGATGGCCTATTGTGTCGTGTTTTTATATACAGTTACATTCGTTTACAAATTGAAACAATTGTGTATAAGCGTTTGTCGATTATGCGGAATTATTTCAGTTATCTGTCATCCTAGTGCCAGTTTTACGTAAGCAAGTTGAGGTGATTTCACCTTATTCTTACTATTATCTTTGGAGATAACTATGTTTACAAAAAAACGCGTATTAGGTTTAGCAGTAAGTGCTGCATTGGCAATGCCAATGGTAGCTTTTGCGGCAGCAGACCAAGAAGCAGCAATGAAAGATTCAAATAACTGGTTGCACCCACGTGGTCAGCACGACAACCAAGGTTACAGCAAATTAGCCCAAGTTAATAAAGGCAATGTTAAAAATCTAAAAATGGCTTGGACATTCGCTACTGGTGTAAACCGTGGTCACGAAGGTTCACCAGTTGTTGTAGGTAACATGATGTTCGTACACACTGCGTTCCCAAACAACGTATACGCACTAGATTTAAACGATAACCAAAAAATCGTTTGGTCTTATTTCCCAAAACAAGATCCATCAGTACAAGCTGTTTTATGTTGCGATAACGTAAACCGCGGTTTAGGTTACGGCGACGGTAAAATCTATCTTCAACAAAATGATGGTAACTTAGTTGCTTTAGACGCTAAAACAGGCGCTAAAGTATGGTCAACATTGGTAAATGATCCAAAAGTTGGCGCTACTAACACTAATGCTCCACACGTAATTAAAGATAAAGTACTTACAGGTTGTTCAGGTGCTGAGTTCGGTGTACGTTGCTTCATCGCAGCTTACTTCATCAAAGATGGAAAATTGGCATGGAAGGCTTACTCAACAGGCCCTGATGCTGAAACATTGCATGATAAAAACACTAACAGCGATAACCCACAATACAATGCGCTATCAGTTTACCAAGACGTAAACGGTGGTAACAAAATTGGTGGTTCTTTCAAAAAAATCCCTAACGATCAATTGAAAATTGGCGAGCAAGAATTAGGCACACGTACATGGTTGAAACCACAAGCAGTTAAAGATGGTTGGCAACATGGTGGTGGCTCTGTATGGGGCTGGTGGCCGTATGACTCACGTACTAATTTAGTATATTACGGTGCAGGTAACCCATCAGTTTGGAACCCAGACGTACGTCCTGGCGATAACAAATGGTCTATGACAGTGACAGCGCGTGATTTAGACACTGGTATGGCTAAATGGGCGATGCAAATGACGCCACACGATGAGTGGGATTACGATGGTGTGAATGAAGTAATCTTGTTCGACAAAGGTGGTAAAACATACGCATGGCATCATGACCGTAACGGTTTTGCATATACATGGAATGCAGGTACTGGCACATTGATTGCTGCTGAAAAAGTGCACCCATTCGTTAACTGGGCAACTGATGTTGATATGAAAACTGGCGTGCCAAATAAAACAGCTAACGCTTCAACTCACCAAGACTACAATGCTAAAGGCGTTTGCCCAGCGGCATTGGGTACTAAAGACCAACAACCAGCTGCTTACTCACCAAAAACTGGTTTAATGTACACTCCACTAAACCACGTTTGTATGACATACGAGCCAGTCGAGTCTAAATATGTTTCTGGTCAACCATGGGTTGGTGCAACATTAACTATGTTCCCTGGTCCAGACGGCGTAATGGGTGGCTTTGCTGCTTATGATCCAATGACCAACAAAAAAGTTTGGTACAACAAAGAGAAATTCTCTGCATGGAGTGGTGCCTTAACAACACCAGGTATGGTTTGGTACGGTACTTTAGACCGTTGGTTGAAAGCCGTTGATGACAAATCAGGTAAAGAACTATGGAGATTCCAAGTAGGTTCTGGTGTGATTGGTAACGTATTTACTTATGCAAACAAAGGTAAACAACACGTTGGCGTGCTATCAGGTATTGGTGGCTGGGCTGGCGTTGCGATGAACCTTGGTATGACTAACCCAACAGACGCTTTAGGCGCTGCTGGTGGTTATGCTGAATTAACAAAATACAACGCTGCTCCTGGCGGCGGTGCGTTAAACGTGTTTACCCTATAATTTAGTTGTTGCTACCTTGTAGCAACATTAAAGTTATAACTTAATACAAGTTAGTTCAAATGAAAATGCCCAGATTTTTCTGGGCATTTTTTCTGGGCTCTATTTAGCTGATTGAAAGCCAAGTGTGTGAAAAAATTTATAAAAAAAAGGTTGCCCTAAATTATTAGGACAACCTCTAAAAACTTGTGACTCTAGGGGAGGAAATCACAAGGGACTCAAAAAACTCACTTCATAAAAGTGATATTTCCAAGGTTAGTTCACAGGCGCAACAGGCGCACTGTCTGTGGCTTTAAGTGCCACGTTAGCTTTGTAGCTGGCAAATTCATCTGCTGAAATCATGCCGTCATGATTTGCATCAGTTGCATCAAATTGAGCGGCTAAGGTTTTGTCCTTAACAGCTTCTTTTAATGAAATTTTGCTATCTTTATTGGCGTCAAGTTTCTTGAAATCTTCATCGGCTGGCGCCTTGCTTGATACATCAGCTTCTTTCATTTCTATACTTTTTGTTTCTGCGACTTTGATGTCAGTTTTAATTGCATCTTTTAAGGCGGCACTATTGTCCGCAAATGCTAAATTACTAAGTCCTACCAAAAGAAATGTTGCAATTACTCCAGATGTCACAGGGCGAATAATTGAGTTTGAGTTAAATTTCATATCAATAGCTCCTAAAGCTAATTTAAATAGTGTTGCACTAGTACTATAGCGAATACCGTGCCAACTATTTTTTAACTTTAAAATCAATAGGTTATGAATTTATTGGGATATTTTTAACAGGAGAATTGTCGCTAATTAACGACAGTAAAACGAGAGTAATTGTTAACTACTTGAAAATAAAAGAAATAATCAGTCGCTGATTAACGACACATTATTTATTAAGTTGATTCGTTGTCTTTAGCACCTTTGAAAGCGGTGGCTTGAATGTGATGGCGCTCAAGCAAACGGTAAAATTCAGTGCGGTTTCGTTGTGCAAATTTTGCGGCTTGAGTGACGTTACCCTGTGTTGCTTTTAATAAGTTAATCAAGTAGTTATGTTCAAACTGTTGACGTGCAATATCAAAGGGCACAATAGAATTCGCTTCTTCTTGCAAAGCTTTTTGTACTAAATTTTCGGTAATAATTTGCGTGGTAGCCAGCACGACAGTCTGTTCAATAATGTTTTGTAACTGCCGCACGTTGCCAGGCCAAGGTGCAGTGATGAGTATTTCAAGGGCATCTGGTGCGAAGCTATGTGCTAGTGTTTTTTTGTATTTTTTCGTGAATGTTTGCAAAAAATGGTTGGCTAGCAAACTTATGTCTTCACGTCGATTAGCTAAAGATGGGATTTCCAAACTTACTACGTTAATGCGATAGAATAAGTCTTCACGAAAACGACCTTCTTTCATCTCTTCAGCTAAATTACGGTGAGTGGCAGAAATTAAACGTAAGTCTATTTTAATGTTAGTCGTGCTACCTACAGGGCGTATCACGCGCTCTTGCAGGGCGCGTAACACCTTTACTTGCAGCGCTTGGGGCATATCACCAATTTCATCTAAAAACAGCGTACCGCCTTCTGCGCTTTGAAATAAACCGATATGGTTATTTACTGCACCAGTAAATGCGCCTTTGTGATGGCCAAACAGTTCCGATTCAAGAAGATTCTCTGGAATCGCACCGCAGTTAATGGCTACAAATGGCATGTTAGCGCGCGCGCTACAATGGTGAATCGCGCGCGCCAGCAACTCTTTACCTGAGCCACTTTCACCTTGAATAAATACGCTAGCATCGGTGTTAGCGACGAGTTTCGCTTGACCAAGCAAACTTTCCATTTTTGGGCTACGGGTAATGATATTCTCGCGCCACGCATTGTCGCTAGTTGCATCGGCGCCTAATTGCCTACCACTTAAACGCAGTGCCGAAGCTACTTGTTGCAGCAACTCTTGGCTATCAAAAGGTTTAGTTAAAAAACTAAACACACCGCGTTGCGTGGCGTGTACTGCATCTGGAATCGAGCCGTGCGCGGTTAACATCATCACAGGTAACGTTGGGTGAGCGTGCTGAATTGCATCGAGTAGCGCCATGCCGTCCATACCTGGCATGCGTAAGTCGCTAATCACAAGATCTGGGCGTTGTAAGGCAATGGCAGACATTGCCTCAGCACCATTGTTGGCAGTGCTGGTGTTATAGCCTGCCGCCGTTAAACGCATGCAGATGAGTTTAAGTATATCTTTATCATCATCAACAACCAGTATATTGGGGTTTTGCATAGCGTTAAGGTTTGCTACCTGGTTTGATAATAGGCTTGGTGTCACGGTCAATAATAGACTTTTCAATGTTTTTTAAGTCATGTAGTTTTTGTTCTAGCGCTGCGTTTTTCTGCTCAAGCGTGGTATTTTTTTGTTGTAAAGTTTCATACCTTTGCTGCGAGCTTTCATATTTCTGCTGCACTAGCTCTAACCTTTTTGCATCGTCTTTATTTTTTTGTGTCTGTTTAACATTGTCTACTGAATATTCGTAGAGCAGGCTTGTAAAGGCAAATTCTTGAGTATTAAGGCTATTTTCTTGTAATAAATCTTGCAATAAATTTTGGGCTTTCGTCACATCGCGTAAGCGGCTGCTTGGCAATGCATACATAATCGCTAATTTAATGCGCTGAGTTAAATCATTTTTATTTTCTATAAGTGCTTGACTCGTATCTGCGAAATATTTTTTTTGCGCCTCTAATGTAAGGTTAGAAAAACTATCGCTAAAAGCAAGCAACTCAGTAATACGTTCTTGTTTAGCAGGAGCTAGCTTAACCACATTGCTGATTTCAATAGGGTTAACACTGACACTTTTACTTGCACAAGCAACTAGTGTTCCCCAACAAAAAATTATGACAATTATATTTTTAATGCTCATTTAAGCTCCAGTTGAGGCATGCGTACTACAAAGTGTGCACCTTGTGTTGATGTGCCAAGTTTAATGCGTCCGCCATGTGTTTCTACTAGATCTTTGGCGATTGTTAGACCTAGGCCGCTGCCAGTAATCAGGCTTTTGTGTAGAGTATCACCACGATAAAATGGGTCAAATAGCCGCTCTTGATCGTGAGTTGCTAACCCTGGGCCATTGTCCAGCACATCAATGCGCCACCTGCCTTTTTCTTGGCGGGAGATGATTTTTATGATGCCTAAGTTCGGCGTGTATTTTACCGCGTTAGAAATAAGGTTATCCAAAATAATCGTCAGCTTTTCCTCATCCGCAATCACATTTTCTATATTGTAATTGGTTTTTACCGTTAGCTGCTTGTTGCGAATGCTTAAAGCATGCGCTTGAATTACCTTATTGATGACTTCAGGCAGCGCAAATTGCGATAAATTTAGCTTAGTATCAACAGATTCTATTCGCGTGTAATTGAGCAGGTTCTCTATCATTTTTTGTAAGCGAATACTGTTGTCACGTAGTATGCTGGTGATTTCTGATTGTTGCGCAGAAAGTGCGCCACCAATGCCATCGTTGAGCAACTCAGTTGCTTCTCTTATGGCAGTCAGTGGCGTTTTTAGTTCATGAGATACATGCCTTAAAAACTGTTGTTTTTGCTCATTTAATTCTTTAAGTTCAGTGCGCAGCCAATCTAAGCGCTGCCCAAGCACACGTAAATCGCCAGGCCCATCAATCGCAATTGGCTCATCATATTGCCCTTTGCCTAAGTGCCTAATGGCTGCATCCATGCGCCGAATGGGCCGAGCGAGCAAATAAGTGATGCCACCAGCCACTAATAATGCCAACGGAATAAGTACCAAGCTTTGTAAGAATAGTTTTTTTTGCGTATTTTGTGCAGAAAGCGCCAGCTGGCTTGATGCGGCATCAATTGCCGAATTATTATCTTTAATTAAAACTTCAGCTTGCTGCGTAATTTGGCTAAAGTTGTTAAGAAAACTTAAGTCGCTAGTTTGTAGTATATTGGTTTGCTGCTGTTTAGCCGCATAAATGGCATTGTTTAACTGCATGGCTTTTTGGCTCAGCAAGCTAATGTTTGCTTGCTGCGTTGGGTTGTTCGCAAGTACTTTTAGCTGAGAAACCGCCTCGCTAAATTGCACATTGGCTTGCTTGTAATTGCTAAAAAGCACCTCATCTTGCAGCACAAAGTATTGCCTACTGCTACGCTCCATTAAGCTTAACTGCTCTTGCAATACACGGCTGGCACGCGTAGTTTCTACTGAGTTTGAAACCGTAATTTGACTTTGTTTGGCAAGCTTATCAAATGCAATGTTGGCATTCGCAAACACCCATAGCAATGGCACAATGGCGAAGGCAAAGCCTACCAAAAGTAGTTTTAAAAATGAATTAGGATAGCGAAAACGCATGTGCTCAGTTTAAAGGGTGCTGATATAAATGCAAGTTTTTAACCGTAAAGGTCATCGCCACTTATGTAATTTTGCTGAAACCAGAACTAGTGGTGCGATAAGCCAAACATAGCGCGAACAAAATATTACATTTACAGAAGTAACCTAAATAGATTTTATGAATACATCCACTATAATGAGTTCATGACTCAACTTTCGATTATCGTCGCTGTCGCCAATAACCGCGTGATTGGCATTAACAACACTTTGCCCTGGCGCTTGCCTGAAGATCTCAAGCGCTTTCGCGCGCTCACTACTGGGCACCATATTATTATGGGACGTAAGACTTATGAGTCGCTAGGCCGTTTGTTACCTAACCGCACTACTGTTATTGTCACACGTAATAAAACTTATAAAGTGGAGGGCGCACTCGTCGCCAATTCTTTAGAATCAGCGCTGGCCTTGTGTATGGACGATGATGAGCCGTTTCTAATTGGTGGGGCAGAGTTGTATCAACATGGCTTAGACTTAGCGACTAAGCTTTACATCACACATGTGCAATTAGAAGTGGCAGGCGATGCATTTTTGCCTGAAATTGATTTTACTCGGTGGACTTTAACTGAAAAAACTGACCACATTTCAACAAATGGTCTTGGCTTTAGTGATTTGATATATTTACGAAAATAAGCCATTTACAACAAATTTATTAAAAAAATTTTCAATTTAACAAAAATAAGGATTCAACATGAATAATAATAAAATACCCGCCATGGCTTTATTGGCGGTCATCACTTTAGCTAACTTACCTGCAAATGCAGAGGTTATTGCTAACCTAAAAGTAGTGCAGCAAGCCGCCCAAACGGGTCTTTGGACATCGGTATTAAGCGGCACCATGCCAGATGGTAGCCCCGCGCCTAATAAAACTGAAACAGTTTGCGCAAGCAAAGCGGAAATACTGCAAAACTTTAACCATGCGCTTTATTGGGATACAAAAACGGGTCAAGAGCAAAAAGAATGCCCGACCAAACTTACCACTAATACATCAACCCTAGGTGTTGCAAGCATGACTTGCCCTGCGCAAACCGTTGTTGCTGCGGGTAAAACCTTTAAAATGCCAAGCTGGTCTGTGGTAGGGGAGTTTAAACAGATGAATAAAAATCAATGGACGATTAAGATGGGTAATATGCTGAGTACTGTAAGTTATCATGGTAGTGCCAGTGCAAGTTGTATAAAAAATCGCAAATAAATCACTAAATAACAATCAACGATTAAGGAAAGTTAAAAATTGAAAACCAAAATAGCCATCATTACTTTAGCGCTGGTGATGAGCGCTTGCTCACACAAAGATGACACCAATAAAGCGGCAGATACCGCTAAAGCCGAAGTTGCAAGCGTGGTTACTGAGCAGAAAAATGCTGTGCCGCCAGTGAATGCCGAGCCAAACAAAGCTGCTGAAGCGACACCAAGCTTAACAACAGAAGCAGATTGGAATGCGATGCCAGATTTAAAAGACATTGGTAACTTCCCATTTTTAACTGCACCGCAAGGCTTGAAAATTGAAAATGTAGAAAATGGCGCATCTCAGATTTTTGAATTTGAAAAAATAGAAAATTTAATTGGTAATAGCATTTACACCACCGAAGGGAAATTAGCTATATCGCACTTTGATGGAGATGGCGCAGACTTTAATCAACGCTTATTTGACAGAAGTATTTATGACTATTTAGACAAAATGGGCGCTAAACAGCTTTTTAAAGGTGATTACCCTAAAAATGAACCACAAAATGAAGCGTCTAGAGCCAAATTAAAAGACAACCAGTGGAATGGGAAGCGCAGGTTTTATGGGTTTGTAGATGACAGCCCATTTGCAGTATATGCTTTTAAAAATAACGGTAAAAATTACATGGTTAATGTTCAATCGAACTCTGCGCAGGGCGAAGTTTATGTTATGGAGCTAAAAGCCTTTGAACAAACCATGAAAAAATACACCGCAGAAGGCATGAAAAAAGAATTAGATGCCGCTGGTAAAGCCATTTTAAACATCAATTTTGATACCGATAAAGCCACGCTAAAACCTGATGGACAAACAGTGGTTGATGAAATTTTAGCCTTGCTCAACGAAAACCCAACCCTCAATATATCAATTGAAGGCTACACCGATAACACGGGCGCGGCCGACCATAACAAAAAACTATCAGCCGATAGAGCCAATACGGTGATGTACGCCTTGGCAGGCAAAGGCATTGATATTAGCAGGTTAAAATCCGCGGGTTTTGGTGCCGATAAACCCTTAGCCGCCAATGATACCGATGATAATAAAGCCAAAAATCGCCGTGTTGAGTTGGTTAAATTTTAATTAGGGTTCAAATGAAAACTACAAAAATAGCAGCTGTTTTTTTGGCGGCAATGATGTTGGCGACCAATGTTTATGCGGGTAGCGATGCTGATTATGCAAAAACAGTCACGGGGGAGGGTGGCGTACTTTATTCACTCGCGAAAGCTTCCAAAAGTATGATGCATGTGTTTGATGCTATGCCGAAAATACGCCTGTATAAGTACACAGGCACTGCGGCCACTAAGTACTTTGGCAAGGGCGATAGAGGCAATGATAAAAGCCCGCATGGCCGCACATTTTTCCCGTCTGTCATCACAAACCATCAATACTATGAGATGGAATATAATATTCCTACCGCAAATGAAAAAAATATGTCGGTGATTATTACCGATTTAGACAGAGCGGATGAAGGTACAAAAATAGAGTACGACGCGCTGGTGGCCGAGTTTAAAAAATTGGGATTGTCGTCACCACCACCTTATGAAAAACCGAAAGCCGCGATGTTAGCCGTGCATCGCGAGCTTTTTGAAGGTGTGGCAAAAAACTCAAAAGATGCGCAAAAACTGAGGGTGAGTACGCGGTTTTCTGATATTGATGAGGCTTACGTAGCGGGTTACGATACCAATCGGTATTATGAGGGCGTGGTTAAAAATCGTTATCTAATTAAAATCAATCTCAGCGATGTTGATACTTTAAATTCGACCGATGCAGTGGAAGCGTATATTGATGATTATGTTTCAAAGTTAGGTTTAAAGAGTTTGCCACCTAGCTTACATAAATTACTTTAGATAAATCCGTTTAGAAAAAGTACTTTAGTAAAAGTATTGGGTATTGGCTAGCTGCATAAAAAACCTCGCAATTGCGAGGTTTTTTATGCGCGATTTAGATTGAATATGATTAAAGCTGCTCTACGCAATCCACATAATACACAGCTTTACTATCTACCATTTCTTTCACTAAACCATGGTTGTCAGTTTCAAACCCTGGAAATTTCTCATTAAATTCACGGGCAAATTTAAGATAATCGACAATAATTTTGTTGAATTGCTCACCAGGAATCAGCAGCGGAATGCCTGGCGGGTAGGGCGTTAATAACACGGCAGTAGTGCGGCCTTCTAGCTCGTCAATCGGCACACGATCCATTTTACGATGCGCCATTTTAGCGAAGGCATCGGTTGGCTTCATGGCGGGTACCATGTCTGATAAATACATTTCTGTAGTTAAACGCGCCACGTCATTGGCTTTATAGACTGTGTGAATTTGATCGCATAAATCACGTAAGCCAGTTTTTTCGTAACGTGGATGTTTTTGCACGAACTCTGGCAACACTTTCCATAGCGGATGGTTCTTATCATAATCGTCTTTAAATTGCTGCAAAGCGGCCACCATAGTATTCCAGCGGCCTTTAGTGATGCCGATGGTGAACATTATGAAGAATGAATACAAACCAGTTTTTTCTACAATCACGCCGTGTTCAGCTAAGTATTTAGTGACTATTGCCGCTGGAATGCCGAATTGCTCAGAAAAGTCGCCGTGAATATCTAAACCTGGGGTGATGATGGTGGCTTTAATTGGGTCTAGCATGTTAAAGCCTTCGGCGAGCTTGCCAAAGCCGTGCCATTTGTCTTTGGCGTGTAGCATCCACGCATCGCGGTGTTCTAAGCCTTCTTCACTTAAATCATCTGGCCCCCAAACCTTGAACCACCAATCAGCGCCCCATTCTTCGTCCACTTTGCGCATGGCGCGGCGAAAGTCTAATGCTTCCATCAAGCTTTCTTCAACTAATGCTGTGCCGCCTGGTGCTTCCATCATTGCGGCTGCTACATCAATACTCGCCACAATTGAATATTGCGGGCTGGTTGATGTGTGCATTAAATAGGCTTCGTTGAAAATATCGCGGTCTAATTTAACATTTTCGGCATCTTGCACCAAAATTTGGCTGGCTTGAGATAAGCCTGCGAGCAGTTTGTGGGTAGATTGTGTTGAAAATACCATGCTGTCTTTACAGCGCGGGCGGCCTTCGCCAATGGCGTGGTAATCGCCATAGAAATCGTGGAAAGTTGCGTGTGGCAACCAAGCTTCGTCAAAATGCAGCGTGTCGATTTTGCCATCTAACATGTCTTTAATTTCTTCCACGTTATACAGCACGCCATCGTAAGTGGATTGCGTAATAGTCAGTACACGCGGTTTGGCGGTTTTGTCGATAATGAATGGGTTACGGTCAATTTTCTTTTGAATGTTTTCCCACTCAAATTCACTTTTTGGAATCGGCCCGATAATGCCAAAATGGTTGCGCGTTGGCATTAAAAATACAGGGATTGCGCCCGTCATAATAATAGCGTGCAAAATAGATTTATGGCAGTTACGGTCTACCACCACCACGTCACCTGGGGCAACTGTTGAATTCCATACCATTTTGTTAGAGGTTGATGTACCGTTAGTAACAAAGTACAAATGGTCGCAATTGTAAATACGCGCCGCATTGCGCTCAGAAGCCGCCACAGGTCCTGTGTGGTCTAGCAATTGGCCTAATTCTTCCACCGCGTTACATACGTCTGCACGCAGCATATTTTCACCAAAAAACTGATGAAACATTTGCCCAACTGGTGATTTTAAAAATGCTACACCGCCCGAGTGACCTGGGCAATGCCAAGAGTAAGAGCCATCAGCGGCATAATGTGTAAGCGCCTTAAAGAAGGGCGGTGGCAGGCTTTCTAAATACGCTTTAGCTTCGCGGATAATCAGCCGCGCGATAAATTCCGGCGTATCTTCATTCATGTGAATAAAGCCATGCAATTCACGCAAAATGTCATTCGGAATATGGCGTGAAGTACGCGTTTCACCATATAAGAAAATTGGAATTTCCTCATTACGGTGACGAATTTCTTCAACAAAGCTACGCAAACCTTGCAATGCTTCTGGGTTTTCTTCAACGAACTCATTGTCGTCAATTGAAAGAATAAAGGCTGAAGCGCGGCTTTGTTGTTGGGCAAATGAGGTTAAGTCGCCATAACTAGTGGCACCTAACACCTCAAAGCCTTCTTCTTCAATGGCTTTAGCCAGCACGCGAATGCCTAAGCCTGAAGAGTTTTCAGAGCGGAAGTCTTCGTCGATGATGACAACGGGGAAACGAAATTTCATATTGGTCTCTCTTAACTTTTTAAGTGCTTTAAATGGCGATTTTTACGGGCGGAATAGCTAAATGTGCTTTTTCTTGAAAATACTCAAATGCTGAATATAGCCCAAAAGGAATAAGGTGATAAATGACTGTTAAAAAACTATCTGGATACTTAATGTTGAATACAGCCAAATGATAACCAGCTATCGCTACAAAAGATAAACATAAACACCAAATAGAAATTTTAAAGAATCTCTGATTGATGGAATTTTTTTCTTGAGCCTTAAATTTTCTATATACCAGCCATAGTGTGCGTAAAGGCATAACTATGTAGCAAACAACCATGCCTAACATGCCAATCATGAATAGCATCATGGCAAAAGCATACAAACACATCCCGAAAAAATCAGCCATTGAGTTTAATCGTTTGCTAAAAGTAATAAACAACTATATTTTAGGTAGCGTCACGCCAACTTGACCTTGATACTTACCACCACGGTCTTTATAGCTTGTTTCGCACACATCGTCAGCATCGGCCTCAAAAAATAGCACTTGCGCACAGCCTTCATTGGCGTAAATTTTAGCTGGCAGCGGTGTTGTGTTACTGAACTCTAGTGTGACATAACCTTCCCATTCAGGTTCAAATGGCGTGACATTTACAATAATGCCGCAACGTGCGTAAGTGCTTTTACCTAAGCAGATTGTCAGTACGTTGCGCGGAATTCTAAAATATTCGACGGTACGAGCCAGCGCAAACGAGTTTGGCGGAATAATGCAGTAATCCGCATTTACTTCAACAAACGAGTTTGGGTCAAAGTTTTTCGGGTCAACAATGGTGCTGTTGATATTGGTGAATAGCTTAAATTCAGTACTGCAACGAATATCGTAGCCGTAGCTCGATGTGCCATAAGACACCATGCGCTCACCAGCGGCATTGGTTTTGACTTGATTTGGCTCAAACGGCTCTATCATGCCATGTTGTTCTGCCATTTTACGAATCCACTTATCTGATTTTATGCTCATAATTTCTATTCTTTAGTGTAAAAAATAATGCCCAATAATTGATTGGGCATTATAAAGTGCATTGCTTAATTGTGTAAAAAAGTTTTAGCCAAAAATCAGTGGGCATCGCCACCTAGTTCAATGCTGTAGCGCCAAAACTGGTCTTCGGCTTCAAAAATCACACCAGATTCTTTTGGGTCACGGTCGCCCGCACGATATTGGTGTAATGGGGTTTTGTCTGCAGCCCAAGTTTTTACAATTGGGTCAACCAATTTCCATTGTGCTTCCACTTCGCTGATATGTAGATATTGTGATGGGTCGCCTTCCATCAAATTGAGCATTAAGGTTTCATAAGAATCAATGCTTTCATCGCCAGTTTGGCGCTGAGGCGCGTCAATGCTCAAGGTGCGGGTGGCAATGTCTAAGCCTGGAATTTTTGATTCAATTTCTAGCTTAATGCACTCGCGCGGTTGAATGCTAATGGTGAGCCAGTTGTGGTGTTGACCTTCAATCAATTGCATTGGCGCTTGTTTAAAGCGGATAGAAATCGCTACATTGCCTTCGTGCATCCGTTTTGCGGTGCGCACGTAGAAGGGCACGCCTTGCCAGCGCGGGTTATCAATAAATAGTTTTACGGCGGCGTAGGTTTCGGTATGGCTAGATTCAATGCCATCGCGTTTTAATTCATCTAAATAGCCTTGCACGTTTTCACCATGACCATCACCCACACACACGCGGCCTGCGGCATATTGCGCGCGGAAGGCTTGCTTGTTAAGATTTTTAGCATCAATTGGGCGAATAGACTGTAGCAATTTTACCTTTTCAGCACGAATACTTTCTGGCTTCAAATCTTTTGGTTTTTCCATCGCTGTAAGCGCTAAAGTTTGCAATAAATGGCTTTGGAACATGTCGCGTAGCGCACCCGTGGCATCATAAAACGTAGTGCGGTCGCCCACGCCTAAAATTTCATTATTGGTGATTTGCACGTGGTCGATGTGTTCTTTATTCCAAATTGGCTCAAACATGGCATTGGCAAAGCGGGTGAGCATAATGCCTTGCACGGCGGTTTTGCCTAAGTAATGATCAATGCGGTAAATTTGCGTTTCTTTGAGGTGTTTGGTGAGCCTTGCTTGTAAATCTTGCGCAGAAGCTAAGTCAGTGCCAAACGGTTTTTCAATCAACACACGGCGCCAGTGCTTGCTTTCATCCAGCAAGCCTACGCCTGATAATTGCTCAACCACAGGGGCAAAGTCAGTAGGGCGTACTGATAAAAAGTAGGCGAAATTTTGTGGAAATGTTTTAGCATCGCCTAATGTTGTAGCCATGTTTTTGTAGGCATCAGGGTCGGTTGAGGCGTTAGCAAAGTAATGGTTACGCGCAATAAAACGCTCAAATACTTTTTGGTCGTAACCATTTTTAAACTTAGCGTCAAGCATGCTTTTAATGTCTGCTAGCCAAACATCGCGCTCTACAGTGCTACGGCCAACTGAAAGAATGGCCATTTCATCTGGCAAACGGCCTGCTGCGTCTAACCTAAATAAGCCAGGCATCAATTTAACGCGAGATAAGTTGCCACTCGCGCCAAATAAAACGAGTGTGCAGGGGTCGATTTTTTTAACCATTTTAAAACCTCAAAAATTCAATAATTTTTAGCTAGCAGTTGCGTGCTAAAGCTAGCTTAGTGGCGGCTTTCAGCTGCGGTGCCATCTGACGCCATATCTAAATCGCCATAACCTAAACGGCGATGGAATAGGGCCAGAAGTAAGTTCCAGCTTTGTAGTGCTAATTCAGGGTCATAACGATGGCCTTCGTCACGCATAAATGCATGTTGGCCGTTAAATTCATGCCAAGTGTAGCGCGTGCCAACTTCATCTAAGCGCGCTTTAATCATATTGCGGCCTTCCATTGGCACGTGCGGGTCTTGTTTGCCCCAAATGTGTAATAGCTCACCTTTAATTTCACCAGCGCGCTCTAATGAATTATCGTTTTTTCCTAAGCCTAGCGCTTTTTTATGAATATCTGTTGCGTAAAAACATACTGCGGCTAAAACACCAGGGTTCATAGCTGCGCGGAACGCTAAATGTCCACCCACGCAAATACCCATTACGCCTAGGCGGCCTGTGCAATCTTCACGTGTTTTTAAGTAAGCTAACACTGCGCGTGCATCGTCATCATAGGCGTGTACTGGTTTAGCGATTTTGTGCGCATTGCCGCGCGTTGTGCCTTCTTCATCGTAAGGAATCACTGAGCCAGCAGGTTCTAGCTCGTGGTAAATTTCAGGACAAGCCACAATAAAACCATGCCCAGCCAACATAGCCGCAGTGCGACGAATCGGGCCTGTGACTTGAAAGATTTCAGAATACATCAAAATTGCTGGATATTTACCTGGTGCTTGTGGGCGAAAAATATGCGCGCGCATGTCGCCAGTTGGGGTGTTGATGTTTACAATTTCATTGTCTTTAATCAGCATGCTGTTGTCCTGTAAGAGGGTGTTTAGGTTAGCCCTATATGATAATGCAAGGTGGTGGCTACGCACAATCTTTTAACGCTAAATAACTTAGTTTTAAGCGTTAGATTTAAGTGCTAGTTAAGTGTAATCAAAGTGTAAAATTGCATGACAAAAATGACGATTTAGTGTCAAATTCGCCCTAACTTTTTAGCAATTGAGATTGAACGCATGGCGCAGGCAAAAAATACCCGTTGGAAACCCTTTGAAAGCATTGAGTGTTTAAGGCATGGCGTGTGTGATGCCATAGTTAAAAGTGCGCAAGAAGCCATTAAACAACGCGGGCGTTTTGATATTGTATTAGCAGGCGGCAATACGCCACGCGCAGTGTATCGCCTACTGCGCGATTTACCTATGGACTGGACAAAATGGCATATTTATCACGGCGATGAACGCTGCTTACCGCTCGACCATGAGGACCGCAACAGTCTAATGGTAGAGCAAGTGTGGACGCATTACGTGCCGATTCCCACCAGCCAAATTCACGATATTCCCGCAGAGTTAGGGCCAACTGCAGGCGCCAAAGCCTATGCGGAAACTTTAGCCAATGCGCCTATGTTTGATATGGTGCTTTTAGGTTTAGGTGAAGATGGTCATACCGCATCGCTTTTCCCCAATCACAAGGTTGATAACAGCGCAGATGCCGTGCCAGTGTTTAACTCGCCCAAGCCGCCATCAGAGCGCATTACCATTAGTCAAAATCGTTTGAATAACACACGTGAAGTGATTTTTATCGTCACTGGTAGCGGTAAGCAAGAAGCGGTGAATAATTGGCGTAGCGGCGTGGCGATTCCTGCGACTTTGATTGTGCCAAAAGATGGGGTGGATGTGTATTGTTATGAAGTTGAGCTGAATTGAGCTAAAAAATAGTCTAAAATAACTGCCCTGCAGACCGCATGGATGCTGGTTCACAGGGCATGTGTTTTTTAGGCTTTAGTTTATGTTGTGGGTTTGTTTTCTATCAAGCTTCCTAGCAATCTCAATTGCTCTTTTTGAATTTCAATCAACTCGCTCCATTGGTTTTCACGTAGTAAATCAATTTTTTCGTGCAGCAGCATGATTTCTAACTCGGCTTTTAAATTCACTTCGTAATCATGCTCGGCATTTTGGCGGTCTTTTTCAGCTTGGCGGTTTTGCGACATTAAAATAATGGGCGCTTGAATCGATGCCAACATCGACAAAAATAGATTTAAAAGTATGTATGGATAAGGGTCAAACGCTTTGTTGTAGTTCGCCAAAATAACCGAATTTAATATTACCCAACACACTAACACTACGCCGAATAAAATAATAAATGCCCACGAGCCGCCAAATTTAGCCACCGCATCTGCTGCGCGCTGACCAAAAGTTTTGCTTTCATCTTGTTCTAGCGAAGTGTTCTTCGAGATGTGCTTGCGATCAGTAAGGTGGCGCGCTACTTTTTTGGTGCGCGCATCCATATCCTCATACGATGTGCCGATGAGTTTTTCTGCGGTGCTGTGGTTTTTGCGTGTCATTTAAGCAGTATTTCGCTAAGTATTCTGAATCACAATATTGGGGAATTTTCCGCTATGGTCTAAACTTGCATTGGCAATTTTAATCGCGGCTTTGCGGGCGATTTCTTTGTAAATGTTTGATATTTTAGAGTCTGGTGTAGCGATTACGGTGGGTTTTCCGCTATCAGCTTGTTCGCGAATAGTAATATCTAACGGCAAGCTGCCGAGTAAATCTACGTTGTAGTCTTTGCACATTAACGCGCCGCCGCCTGAGCCAAAAATATGCTCTTCGTGACCACAATTGCTACAAATATGCGTGCTCATATTTTCTACAATGCCTAAAATAGGAATGCCGACTTTCTCAAACATTTTTAAACCTTTGCGCGCATCGAGCAAGGCAATATCCTGTGGCGTAGTCACGATAATCGCGCCTGTAACGGGTATTTTTTGCGCGAGCGTTAGTTGAATGTCGCCTGTGCCAGGTGGCAAGTCGATAATCAAATAATCTAAATTATCCCAACGCGTTTCGCGTAACAACTGCTCTAGCGCGCCCGTTACCATTGGGCCGCGCCATACCATGGGCGTATCCACATCTACCAAAAAGCCGATGCTCATGGCCTGAATGCCGTGCGCTAACATTGGATCCATACTTTTGCCGTCTGAGCTTTCAGGGCGGCCGCTAATGCCTAGCATTTGTGGCTGGCTTGGGCCGTAAATATCCGCGTCTAGCAAGCCAACCGTTGCGCCTTCAGCCGCAAGCGCCAAAGCTAAATTGACGGAAGTTGTAGATTTACCCACGCCACCTTTACCTGAGGCCACCGCGATAATGTTTTTCACATTTGGCATTAGTGTCACGCCTTGCTGCGCCTTATGCGCCACAATGCGGCTGCCAATGTTCACGTTTACATTTTCAACGCCGTCTATGCTTTTTAGGTGATTTTCAACTAAATTTTTCACATCATTCATCACGCTTTTGGCGGGGTAGCCAAGCACAATATCTACACTCACGTGGTTGCCTGTAATTTGTATGTTTTTTGCTGACTTGCTGGTGACAAAATCTTTGCCAGTATTTGGGTCAACACATAGTTTTAAAGCGCTTTGAACGAGTAATTCGGTAATTTGCATGATTTATTTCAGATACTTTAAGTAAAAATCCATTTTAACTTATGTAGAAGCCAGCGTCTTTGCTAAAATAGCATTTTTACTCAATTGGTTCATTTACCTCATGTCGCAATCTAATTCTCCCCGCAAAATCCTTGTCACCTCAGCGTTGCCTTATGCCAACGGCAGTATTCACCTTGGCCATTTGGTGGAATATATTCAAACTGATATTTGGGTGCGCTTCCAAAAAATGCAGGGGCACACCGTGCATTATGTGTGCGCGGATGATACGCATGGCACACCAATTATGCTGCGGGCAGAAAAAGAAGGCATTACGCCAGAAGCCTTGATTGATGCGGTTCACAAAGAACATGCGGCAGATTTTAAAGAGTTTTTGGTGGAGTTTGATAATTACTATTCAACTAATTCTGAAGAAAATAAAGTACTTTCGCAGACCATTTACAGAACACTTAAAGCTAACGGAAAAATTGCAACTAAAACGATTGAACAATATTACGACCCTGTTAAAAATATGTTTTTGCCAGACCGCTTTATTAAAGGCGAGTGCCCAAAATGCCATGCCAAAGACCAATATGGCGATTCGTGCGAGGTTTGCGGCGCAACTTATAATCCAACGGAGCTGATTAACGCTTATTCGGCGGTGTCTGGCGCGGCGCCCATTCGTAAAGAAACTGAGCATTACTTTTTTAAATTAAGTGAATGTGAAGCGTTTTTAAAAGATTGGACGCGTAGCGGCACGCTACAAGGCGAAGCCGCCAACAAAATGGGCGAGTGGTTTGAAAGCGGCTTAAATGATTGGGATATTTCACGCGATGCGCCGTATTTTGGCTTTGAAATCCCCGATGCGCCAGGTAAGTATTTTTATGTGTGGCTAGATGCGCCAATTGGCTACATGGCAAGCTTTAAAAACTTGTGTGATGCGCAAGGGTTAGATTTTGACGAATATTGGAAGCAAGATAGCACAACCGAGCTTTACCATTTTATCGGTAAAGATATTTTGTATTTTCACGCGCTATTTTGGCCTGCAACGCTTGAGTTTAGTGGGCATCGCAAGCCTACGCAGATTTTCGCGCACGGTTTTTTAACGGTAAATGGTGAGAAAATGAGTAAATCGCGCGGCACGTTTATTACCGCGCGTAGCTATTTAGAGCACATAAGCAACCCAGAGTATTTGCGTTACTACTATGCGGCTAAATTAAATAGCAGCATGGAAGACATTGATTTAAGTTTGGATGACTTTACCGCCCGCGTGAATAGCGATTTAGTAGGTAAATACATCAACATTGCCAGCCGCACTGCGGGATTTATTAACAAGCGTTTTGGTGGCAAGTTGAATTTATCAGCCAACAATGGCGTGATTGCTGAAATGAAAGCTGCCGCAAAAAGTTTGGCGGAAAGCTTTGAAGCACGCGAATATGGTCGCGCCTTACGTGAAATTATGCGCTTAGCCGACCTTGCCAATGGCTTTGTGGCAGATAAAGCGCCTTGGGTCATGGCAAAAGTAGAAGGGCAAGACGACACGTTACAACAGGTGTGTTCGGATGCTTTAGAAATGTTCCGTTTACTCACTTTGTATTTAAAGCCCGTGTTGCCAAAATTAGCGGGTGAGATTGAACAGTTTTTACATATTGCGCCACTTAACTGGGCGAGTGTGGATGCTTCTTTAACCAACGGCCACATGATTCATGCGTATGAACATTTAATTACTCGTATTGACCCGAAAGCAATTGAAGCCATGACAGAAGCCAATAAAGAGAATTTAACTGCAACAGCACAAGTGGCTGCGCATGGTGTTAAAACGGCATCGCCAGCACCCGCGCCGATATTGGCTCCCAGCGATGCTGCTGAAGGTGCGTATATCAGTATTGATGACTTCACCAAAGTAGATTTACGCATTGCAAAAATCGTGAATGCGGAACACGTTGAAGGTGCTGAAAAGTTATTGAAACTAACGCTAGATATTGGCGAAGCGCAACCACGCCAAGTATTTGCGGGCATTAAATCAGCCTACGACCCTACAACATTGGTCGGGCGGCTAACCGTGATGGTTGCCAACTTAGCGCCACGAAAAATGAAATTCGGCATGTCTGAAGGCATGGTGCTGGCGGCGAGCGATGAAAGCGGCGGGCCATTTATTTTAAGCCCAGATGTAGGTGCGCAATTGGGCATGAAGGTGAAATAGTGTTATGATGAGCCATCATTCCCTTGTGGGAAAGTTTCCCACCTAATTGTATTTGTTAAACAATATGGATGAATGGTGACGAGCATTTGAATACTTAAGTGCTCATTGATTATCGTAAGTAATAGCAAAACATTATTTTTGTAAGAAAAGGAAATCCAAATGAAATTGATTAACGCGCCTTTATTGGCAATACTTTTATTTTCTGGTCATGCAATGGCTGAAGATAGTAACCTTAAAACAGGCGTAGGCGGTGGCTTGGGTGCAGCAGCAGGTACGGCTATTGGTAGCATTGTTGGTGGTAAAACAGGCGAAGTGGTCGGCGGTGCTGTGGGTGGTGGTTTAGGTGGAGCAGTAACAACCAAAGGTGAAGGCCAAACTGGCGCAGTGATTGGTGGCGCGGTCGGCGGCGGTGGTGGTGCTTATGTGGGTCGTAAAACTAGCGGCAGCACTACAGGCGCGGTAGTTGGCGCTGGTTTGGGTGGCGCAGGTGGCGCGGTTGTGGGCAAGGTTATTGCTGAGCCAGCTAAAGGTAGTAGACATGGTCGTAGCAAACATGGCCGTAAGCATAAACATAAACGCCATTATGACAACCGCGATAATGAGCATAATAATCGTAACCATGATAAACATGACCGTTATGATCATTAAGTTGGATTAAATAAAAAGCCCCGAAATTCGGGGCTTTTTATTTTTAATTAGTACAAATATATCAAGTCTTACAATAACTTAAAATAATTACTTAGCTTTTGCAGGGGTTGTATTAGCAGCTGCAGCTTTGTCAGCTTTTGCTTTGGCCTTAGCAGCATCTTTTTCTGCTTTGGCGGCCTCTTTAGCAGCAGCTTTGTCAGCTTTTGCTTTGTCTTTGGCGGCTTTTTTCTCTGCTTTAGCAGCTTCTTTAGCAGCGGCTTTGTCGGCTTTTTCTGTATCTTCAACTTTAGCAGCAGGTTTAGCATCTTTCGCTACTTTTTCTGCTTTAGCTGGCTTGTCTGCTTTAACCGCTTTTTCAGACTTCATATCTTTTTCGGCTTTTTTGGTAGCTTTGTCGTCAACTTTAACGGTAGCTGTAGGGGTAGCGTTGTTAGCTTTAGCCATTTCTTTTACTGGCTTTGCGTCTTTAGCAGGTTTTGCCGCTGGTGCTGCAACAGCAGTAGTCGCGCCGCTTACAGAAACGTCTTTACGTACCGCTTGTAATGTTACTGGGCCTACGCCGTCTACTTTTTCAAGATCATCAACAGATTTAAAGCCACCATTTTTTTTGCGGTAATCAATAATTGCTTGTGCTTTTACTGGGCCAATGCCATCTAAGCTTTCAAGCTCTGCTTGCGTTGCGGTGTTAATGTTAACGCCAGCGAGCGCGCTAAGACTAAAGCTTAAAAATGTAACTAAGGCCAATAAGATTTTTTTCATTTGTTTCTCCGAGGTTTAAAAGCGAATCAGTATTACGTTAAAAATAAAAAGTTACAGGTGTAATCATAGCTTAAAAGGCTTATGCGTAACAGCTTGCTATAATTTGCAACTGTATCATAATGCAATAAAGCTTACGGCAACCTTACAGAAGATTACACTCTGCATGAATCGCTTCTAATGCTTGAAGCGGGTTTGTGGCGAGGGTAATTGGTCTGCCAACGACTAAATAGCTAGCGCCGTTTTTCAATGCATCTGCTGGCGTAACAACGCGTGATTGATCATCTTGGTTGACATTGGCAGGGCGTATGCCAGGCGTGACTAAGCAGAAGTCGCCACCAAGTGCGGTGCGTAACATTTTGGCTTCTAGCGCTGAACACACAACGCCATCTAAGCCTGCCTGCTGGGTGAGTTTGGCAAGGTTAAGTACGTGAGTTGCTAAATCGGTGTTGATGCCAATTTGGTTTAATGTGGCTTGATTCATGCTGGTGAGCACAGTAACAGCAATGAGTAGGGGCTTTGTTTCACTTGCAGATACAGCTTCGCGCGCTGCTTGCATCATCTCTAAACCGCCACTTGCATGCACATTGAGCATCCATACCCCTAAATTGCTAGCAGCAGAGCAGGCTTTTGCAACAGTATTGGGGATGTCATGAAATTTTAAGTCTAAAAATACACCAAAGTTTGAGCGGGTTAATTGCTCAACAAATTGCGGGCCAGCTGCGGTAAAAAGCTCTTTACCTACTTTTAATCTGCACAGTGTTGGGTCTAGTTGATTGACTAATTTCAGCGCATTGGCGGCATCCGCATAATCTAGTGCGACGATGATTTTAGGGTCGTTATTGCTTGGATTGTAATTGTTAGCGCTTGTCATTTATTTTCAACGTGTTGTACATAGTAAGGTGTATAAATAGTAGCAGGCTTAGATAGTGGCAGACTCAGCGGGCAATGCTTCCCAAGCATTACATGCTGGGCACTGCCAGTGATGGAATTTTGCCTTAAAGCCACATTGCGCGCAGTGGTATGCCATTTTGTTGCCAATCGCATGGCGAACGGTTTGTTGCATAAGTTGCAAGTCGCGTAAGGTCTGGTTATCAGTGCTATCGTGATGTTCAGATTCAACAATAGTACGTGCTTGTAATAATCGGTCTAACACATTGAGGCTAGGCATTTTAATAAGCTCAGCACGCGCCAATTTAGCGGCGCTTGTTGCGCCATCTTCAGCCAATGCGGCCTCATAAAGTACGCTAATCAGTGAAGGCAATTTGTAAGTTTGCAAATACGTTTGCAGTAGCTGTAAGCCGTCAGCAGTTTGGTTGAGCGCGCGATAGCTACTTAATAGTTTGGGTGCAATTAAACCTAAATATTCAGGGTTTTGAAATTCGATACGCTTCCAAGTTGAAATTGCTTCTTTGTGCGCATCTGCCTCAAAAGCAATATCACCCAATAATACATTGGCGCGCACACAGTTTTTATTAGCATTTAGCGCTTGTTCGAGAAAGGCTTTGGCCGCACTCGTGCTATTGGCCAACTTAGATTTAACAGCCATTTCACAGTAATAATGTGAAACTTCAACACGAAACGGCACGCCAGATAGGCGTTCTAGCTCAGTAGCCGCTTTAATCGCGCGCTCCCATTCGCGCTCTTGCACGTAAATTTCGAGTAATGCACGTAAAGCTGGTTGGCGGTAGCGGTCGTCATCTAGCGTTTCAAATAGCTCTTCGGCACGGTCTAGTAAACCAGCTTTTAAGTAATCTTGCGCGAGTTCAGCGGTAACCGCTAATTTTTGCTGTGGCTCGAGTTCTTTTTTTTCTAGTAAACTGAGATGCAAATGAATCGCACGGTCTACTTCACCGCGTTTTCTGAATAAGCTACCTAATGCGAAATGTAGTTCAAGTGAATCGGTATTGGCTTGCACCGCCTCTGAGAACGCTTCAATTGCTTTATCTTGTTGATTAGTAATAAGAAAGTTTAGGCCTTTAAAGTATGAAGCAGGCAAGGCGGTTGCTTCAGACAGTAGCTGTTTAATATCCACCCGCGCTGCCAGCCAACCTAAGCCAAAAAACAGCGGTAATAATAACAGCCACCAAAACTCAAATTCCATGAGATTTCATCTTTTTTAATATTAGTTAAGTATTTTACCTTAAAATTTATTCTTGAATAATTTATTGAAGCATAAAAAAATGGCAGCTTGTAGGCTGCCATTTTTTATATTACTTTAATTACACTAGCATTTAATTGCTAGGATCTAACCTAAATCCACACGTTCACGTAACTCTTTACCTGCTTTAAAGTGCGGTACGTGTTTTTCAGGTACTTGCACTTTGCTGCCAGTTTTAGGGTTGCGACCTAAACGTGGTGGACGATAGTTTAAGCTAAAGCTACCAAAGCCACGTATCTCAATGCGCTCGCCAGTGGCAAGGTTGTCAGACATCGCATCTAAAATTGCTTTTACTGATAGTTCTGCATCTTTTACCACTAATTGCGGAAAGCGCTCCGCAAGCAAGGTAATGAGTTCAGATTTAGTCATGTTGATGAGCTTTCATAGATAGTATCTTTGTCTTATTACTTATTACTTATTAGCTTATTTTTTGCTATCAAGTTTGGCTTTTAATAAAGCACCAAGGTTAGTGGTACCTGCTGTTGCGCCATCGTCAGGCACTTTAGATGTTGTTTCTTTAGTTTTAGCAGATTTAGCTTTAGGTTTCGCTTCAGCTTTATCATCAGAGCCGCTTGTAGCGCCTGATGGATCAGCAGACAATTGTTTTACGCCAAGTGAAATGCGCTCTTTTTCAACGTCAATTGCTAAGATAACCGCTTGTAGCTCGTCACCTTTTTTGAAGTTACGAATCGCTTCTTCGCCAGTTTGAGTCCATGATAAATCTGACAAGTGAACTAAACCATCAATACCACCCGCTAGGCCAATAAATACGCCAAAGTCAGTAATTGATTTGATTTGACCTGAAACTTTATCGCCTTTAGCGTGCGTTGCAGAGAAATCATCCCATGGATTAGCTTTACATTGTTTCATACCCAATGATAAACGACGACGTGCTTCATCAATTTCAAGAATCATCACTTCTACTTCATCACCTAACTGTGCAAGTTTGCCTGGGTGAATGTTTTTGTTTGTCCAGTCCATTTCTGAAACGTGTACTAAGCCTTCAATACCTGGTTCGATTTCAACAAACGCACCGTAGTCAGTTAAGTTTGAAACTTTACCGAATAAGCGTGTGCTGACTGGGTAACGACGAGTTAATGCAACCCAAGGGTCATCGCCTAATTGTTTGATACCTAATGAAACACGATTTTTCTCTTGATCAAATTTCAAGATTTTCGCTTCAACTTCTTCACCTACTGTTAGCACTTCTGATGGGTGCTTAACACGACGCCAAGCTAAATCAGTAATGTGTAGTAAACCATCAATGCCGCCCAAATCAACGAACGCGCCATAATCAGTAATGTTTTTAACAATACCTTTAACTACAGCACCTTCAGCTAGGTTGCTCATCATCGCTTCGCGGTCTGCGCCAGCGCTAACTTCCATTACAGCGCGGCGTGAAACCACGATGTTGTTACGTTTACGATCAATTTTGATTACTTTTAGGTCACATTCTTTGTTTTCAAAAGGAGTAGTGTCTTTTACAGGGCGAACATCTACCAATGAACCTGGTAAGAATGCCATGATGCCGTTTACAGAAACGCGTAAACCGCCTTTAACTTTACCGCTAACGAAACCTTTGATGATACGGCCTTCGTTCATTGCGTCTTCTAAATCTAACCATGTTTCCATGCGTTTAGCTTTTTCGCGTGAAAGTACAGTAGAACCAAAGCCATCTTCTAGCTTTTCAATCAACACTTTAACAAAGTCGCCCACTTTAACTTCAATTTCGCCTTGAGCGTTTTTGAATTCTTCAGCTTTGATAACGCTTTCAGATTTAAGACCAGCATTTACAATAACATTGTCTTGGTCAACAGAAATAACTTCAGCGGTGATTACTTCACCAGAACGCATTTCTTGGTGAATTAAACTTTCTTCGAAGAGTGCAGCAAAAGATTCCATGCCTGATGAAGCAGAAGTAGTAGATTTAGAAGTAGAAGCCATTAAATAAAATTACCTAAAAAATAATCCCACCTAGCAGTGGGTTTGATTAAAAAACCGCGAATCTGTGGGATGCGCGGACATGAAAAATATAAAAGTAGAATTATAACTAAAACATTGAAAAATAAAAGACTATTTACTTGTTTTTATGTGGTTTTTTTACTTTTTTCATATTGTTGTAAAATAAAGCTAACCGCTTGTGCAATACTTAAATGGTCGGTTTCTAGCAAAATGGCATCTTGTGCCATGCAAAGTGGCGCACTTGCTCTATTTTGGTCTCTCGCATCACGCTCAGTTAAATCTTGCAAAATGCTTTGGTACGAGTTTTTTGCACCCGTATTTTTTAAGTCATCCGCAGGCAGGTTTTTGCCTAGCAACTGCTTATAACGGCGCTCTGCACGGGTTTGGGTAGATGCAGTTAGAAATATTTTTAGCGACGCATGCGGAAAAATCACTGTGCCCATGTCGCGACCATCTGCCACTAAACCTGGCGTTTTGCATAAGTCATGTTGCATGTCTAGCAAAGCCGCTCGTAGCGCTGCATGTGCTGCCACAATTGATGCGCCTTTACCCATTTCTTCGGTACGTATTTCATTGGCAATATTTTGTCCATTGAGTAAAACCTGCTCATTCTCAAATGCAATATTGAGCGTTTTTGCATATTCGGCAACCGCTTCTGCATTGCTCCAAGCAATATTATTTTGCTGCGTTGCAAACGCCACAATGCGATACAACGCGCCTGAATCTAAATAATGAAAGCCAAGCTGCGCAGCCACTAATTGCGCAACAGTGCCTTTGCCAGAGGCAGAAGGGCCATCAATAGTAATGACAGGTATGAAATCAGCTGACAATTTTGGCGAACTCTTCAAAGTAATTAGGGAAAGTTTTTGCAACGCATTTTGGATCGTTAATGGTGATCGGCACACCGCCTAGCGAAACTAGCGAAAAACACATCGCCATGCGGTGGTCGTCATAAGTATTAATTACTGCGTTTGGCGTGAGTTGTGCTGGCGGTGTTATTTTGATGTAATCTGCGCCTTCTTCAACCACTGCGCCCACTTTACGTAGCTCGGTTGCCATGGCGGCGATGCGGTCAGTTTCTTTTACGCGCCAGCTGGCGATATTACGTAAGGTTGTTGTGCCATTGGCAAATAGCGCGAGAATAGCGAGCGTCATGGCGGCATCGGGGATGTGGTTGCAGTCTAAATCAATGGCTTTCAGTTTGCCATTACTAGGTTTCCAAGCGCCGACACTATTGTTAGCCCAGTGAATTTCAGCCCCCATTAGCTCAAGCGCATTTGCAAATTTAATATCACCTTGTATGCTGTTTTTACCAACACCATTTACACTTACTTCACCAGCGATTGCGCCAGCAGCCAAGAAATAAGAGGCGCTTGAAGCATCGCCTTCTACATAAATTTGGTCTGCGGATAAGTACATATGATTGGCTGGTATTTTAAAACCTTGCCAGCCATCTCGCTCAACTTCAACTTCAAATTGCGCCATTAAATTAAGCGTAATTTCAATATAAGGTTTAGAAATCAGTTCGCCAACCACTTCAACTGTGGCTTCTTGCTTAGTGAGTGGCAAAGCCATTAGCAAGGCAGTCAAAAACTGGCTGGAAACATCGCCACGAATTTTGATGGGTTTGCTTAAATCAAGCTTGGCAGGTGAGATTTTTAACGGCGGAAAACCATCATTGCCCAAGTATTCAATTTGTGCGCCCGCTTGGCGTAAGGCAACTACCAAATCACCAATCGGGCGTTCGTGCATACGTGGCACACCGTGCAAATAATAATGCCCGTTTGAAAAGGCGAGTGCCGCAGTGAGTGGCCTAAAGGCTGTGCCAGCGTTGCCTAAAAATAAATCTACGGGGGTTTCTAAGGTGCCTTTATTCGGAAAATTTCCACCACAGCCCGTTACGCGCCACGCGTTTTCTGCAAAATTTTCTAGTGTCACGCCTAGTGTTTGCAGGGCTTCAAGCATACGCGCAGTGTCGTCAGAGGCTAATAAGTCACGTATTTCTGTCGTGCCATTAGCAAGTGCCGCCAATAATAATGTGCGGTTTGAAATGCTTTTGCTGCCAGGTAGCGTGATTGTGCCTTGGGCGTGGCTGGTGGCGAGGAGGGTGAGTTGTTCCATTGTCGTTTCTTTAATTTATAATTAAGCTGTCATTCCGTGCTTGACACGGAATCTCGCCAATATCTTAATTTACGGTTTAATTTTACGCGATTTATATTCACTTAAAGATGCTGAAGCAAGTTCAGCATGACAGTGCGTACTGGTTTAGTTTTTAGGCTGGTTTATTGTTATTCGCCCAGTTATTACGCGCCACACTGGCACGTTCAAATAAGGCTTGCAGGCCTTGCGCATCATCATTTTCAAGCAATTTTTTTACGATAGATAATTCGGTTTGAAAAGCGCTTATTTCGCTTAATAACGCGGTTTTATTAGCTAGGCTGATGTCGCGCCACATTTCTGGGTGGCTGCCAGCTATGCGGGTGAAGTCTCTAAAGCCGCTGGCGGCAAAGCTGAAAAGTTGTTCGGCGTTTGGGCGTGCGGCAATGTCATCCACCAGTGCAAATGCTAATAAATGCGGCAAATGGCTAACTGCGGCAAAGATGCTGTCGTGCTTTTCGGCAGACATTTCAGACACTTTTGCGCCGCAGGCTTGCCATAATTGAGCAACGCTAGCAAGCGCATGGATGTTGGTTTCTGGGGCATTGTTATTGTTTAACGCAGGCGTTAAAACTACATTTTTACCCACAAATAAATCAGCTTTTGCCGCGCTTACGCCACTTTTCTCTGCGCCTGCAATAGGGTGGCCGCCGACAAATTGGTTAAATTGTTCGCCCAACACTTCACGCGCGCAAGCTAATACGTCGCTTTTGGTGCTGCCTGCATCGGTAATAATAGTGTTGCAGTTTAAATGCGGCTTAATGCTTTGTAAAATGCTGGCGGTTTGCGCCACGGGTGCGGCGATGAGGATTAAATCGGCATCGCTGCAAGCCGCATGGATATTGGCTTCTAGAGCATCGCTAAAACTGTCAATGACTCCTAAACTGAGCGCTTCTTGTAAGCTGGCTTCACTTCTGCCAACGCCCACAATGTGCGCCACAAAGCCTGCTTTTTTCAAAGCAAGCGCTACCGAGCCGCCAATAAGGCCCACACCAAAAATGACTAATTTATTCAAAAGCGTATGTGTTTTAAAAAGAGGTGTTCAGTAAAATGTTATAAAGCAAAAACGAAATTGTAGCATTTTTGCATGCTAACTTTTGACTAATTCACGTGAGCTGTGGCAGTGACAACGCTATTTTCGACGCAGCTTGATGTGTAGTTGGATGAGTTCCGTCGCTTGAAATCTAAATTTACTACCATCGGCATCTTTTATCCACATGTGTAGCAAGCCACTAAAAAACAAGTGCGTATCAAGCGCTAGGGCGCGTGGCGTATAAGTGCCAGATAAAATATTTTGTTCTTTTGCGCGCTCGTATGCATGTTCAAATTTGCCTGTAATGCTAGCGCAATTATCCAAAATTTGCTGCAATACTGTAGAAAAATCATCCACATATTCGCATTTCATCATCATAATTTCATAGGTTTGACGCATTTCGATATTGGTATTTAGTTCATGTACGGTATCGCACAGACTTTTTTCAATTTGCGTGAGAGCATCATCATTGTTAGCTACTATGAGCGTGTCGTCGATGCGGTCAATGAGCGGTAAAAACACTTGATCGCGTATTGCATGAAAGATTTCAGCTTTATTTTTAAAGTGCCAATACACTGCGCCACGCGTTACTTGGGCTTGCGTTGCAATGTGTTCTAAGGTGGATTTGCTCACGCCGCGCGTTAAAAATACTGTGCGGGCGGCGTTAATAATGCCTTGCCGCGTGAGTTCAGCATTTTCTTTTGTTTTTCTTACCATGTGTAAAAATTAACCATAGAATTGTTATTCCTTGCCAATTGCTAAAATAATCACATTTTTAGCCTATATTTTTTAATTGGAAAATTCACAAAAAAGTCATTTACATACATTCCTGTTTGTATATAATATACATTCTACTTTGAATGTAAGCAAGCGCTTTTAGCAAGACAGAGCTTAAATTCAACAGCATAAAAAGCAATGTAATAAAAAATATGGAGTAACAAATGGTGGATACAAAGAAACAACAACAGCATTATAAAAACTTTTCCCAGTTTGCTCCAATAAAACTAACGATACTCGCGCTTATATGCGGTTTGGCTTTAATTAGTTGCGGTAAAAAAGATAACCCTGCTGCTGCCCAAGCAGGCGGTGCGATGCCAGCCATGCCCGTAAGCGTGATTGAACTTAAAGCAACCAGTGTGCCGATTAGCGCCGAAGCCGTTGCGCAAACTGAAGGTGCTAAAGAAGTTGAAATCCGCCCACGCGTTGGTGGCATTTTGCTCAAAAAATTGTTTGAAGAAGGCGCGCCAGTTAAAGCTGGGCAAGCCATGTTTTTAATTGATCCTGTGCCGTTTCAAATTGCGCTGGCCAATGCCAAGGCACAACTAGCGCAACAACAAGCGCGGGTTGAGCAAACACAACGCGAAGCAGGGCGTTTGGATGGCTTATTAGCGTCGCAATCTATCAGTAAGCGCGAGGCAGATAATGCATCTTCAGACAACAGCATGGCGCGTGCAGGGCTGGCTTCATATGAAGCAGGTGTGCGTGAAGCACAGCTGAATTTATCTTACACCACAGTGACATCACCACTTTCTGGCATCGCGGGGCGCTTTGAGTTTTCTGAAGGTGCGTTGGTGAATGCGAATACCAGCTTACTCACAAAAGTGAGCCAAATCAGCCCGATTTGGGTGCGATTTAGCCTGTCTGATAGTGAGTTGGCGCAGTTGGGCGGGCATTTATCACCTGCCAGAGTGAAAGAAGTTTCGTTGATATTAGCGGATGGCAGCGAATACACGCAAAAAGGAAAATTAAACTTTGCCGCAAGCGGCATAGACCCGCAATTAGGCACGCAGCAAATGCGTGCAGTATTTGATAATGCTGATAAAGCTTTGCTTCCAGGCCAATTTGTGCGCGTACGCGTTACCACAGGCACACGCGATGGCGTGTTCCTATTGCCGCAAACGGCGGTTTTAACGGGCGACCAAGGCAAGTTTGTTTTTGTTGCAGAAACAGGTAAAGACGGCAAAGCAACCGCTGCTATCCGCCCGATTAAAGAAGGCGGCTGGCAAGGTAAAGATTGGGTGATATTAAGCGGCTTAAACGCGGGCGATAAAGTGATTGCCGATAATTTGATTAAAGTGCGCCCAGGGGCAGAAGTCGCGCCCCATCCTTTAGGTGAAATGCCAGCAATGCCTGCTGCCAATCAACCTGCAACCAAGCCAGCAGCAACTAACAAATCTACAAGCTAGGATAAAAAAATCATGACCAAGTTTTTTATCACACGGCCGATTATGGCGATGGTGCTGTCTATTATTATTGTGTTGGCAGGGCTGGCCGCCGCATTTAAGCTACCGATTGCACAATATCCGCAAATTGCACCGCCAACCGTCACCATCACCGCAAGCTACCCTGGTGCGAGTGCTGATACGCTTTCAAAGACCGTTGCTGGCCCTATTGAAGAGCAGCTTAGTGGCGTGGATAATTTGCTGTATTTCAGCTCGAGTGCAGATTCTAGCGGCACGTTGGTGATTACTGCAACATTTGAAGTGGGTACTAATATTGACCAAGCCACGTTTAACGTGAGCAACCGCGTGAACATTGCTACACCGCGTTTGCCTGATGATGTGCGCCGTAATGGTTTGATTGTGCAAAAAAAATCGAACGATATTTTATTAGTAGTGATGCTCACTTCAAAAGAGTCAAAACACGACCGTTTATTCTTAAGCAATTACGCCACTTTAAATGTGTTAGATGAATTAAAGCGCGTAAAAGGCGTGGGCGATGCGCTAATTTTTGGCGGCCAAGATTACGCCATGCGCATTTGGTTGCGGCCAGACCGTATGGCGCAATTAGGCGTGAGCACGAGTGATATTGCGGCGGCGATTGGCGCACAAAATAACCAATATGCAGCAGGTAAAATTGGCGCAGAACCTGCACCAGCAGACCAGCAATTGGTGTATACCGTGACCGCAAAAGGCCGTTTGGTTGACCCTGCGCAGTTCGGTAATATCATTATTAAAGCAGATGGCGCGCGCGGCGTGCTTTACCTTAAAGATGTAGCACGCATTGAGTTAGGTGCACAAAGTTACAACGTGACTTCTGCGCTCAATGGCCAAGCGGGCGTGGCAGTGCCCATTTTTTTACAAAGCGGTGCGAACGCGCTTGATACCGCCAAAGGCATTAAAGCGAAAATAGAAGAACTCAAAGCGCGCTTTCCAGCGGGCATGCAATACACTATTCCATACGATACCAGCGATTTTGTAAAAGCAACCATTAAAGAGGTATTCAAAACCTTTGCCGAAGCGCTGATTTTGGTGGTGTTAGTGGTATTTTTATTCTTGCAAAGCTGGCGTGCTACTCTAATTCCGCTCATTGCAGTGCCTATTTCTTTAATTGGTACGCTTGCAGGTTTGTATATATTTGGTTTCTCCATCAATTTACTCACGTTGTTTGCCATGATTTTAGCGATTGGTATTGTGGTGGATGACGCCATTGTGGTGTTAGAAAATACTGAACGGCTGATGCGCGAAGAGAATTTAGCGCCGCTACCCGCTGCGATAAAATCTATTCATCAGGTATCAGCCGCCGTGGTAGCCATTGTGCTGGTGCTATGTGCGGTATTTGTGCCAGTGGCGTTTCAGGGTGGTATTGCGGGCGAGTTGTATCGGCAATTTGCAGTAACTGTGGCAATTTCTGTGGTGATTTCTGGCGTGGTGGCGTTAACGTTAACACCCGCACTTTGTGCCATGATTTTGAAACAATCGCATGGGAGCAACTGGTTTTTTGATGCTTTTAATAAAATGTTTAGTAAGTTCACGCATTTTTACACCAGCATTGTGGGCATTACTTTGAAACATAAAGTGATTGGCGGTTTAGCATTTGCAGGCATTTTAGTGGTGTTAATTGGCTTATTTAAAATGGTGCCAGGCAGCTTTGTGCCCGCTGAAGACCAAGGATACGTGGTGACTTTAGTGGTGATGCCAGATGGCGCCACGCTAAGCCGCACCACTAAAACTACTGAAAATATTCGCGCAAGCATTGCCAAAGACCCCGCAGTAGCGTTTGAATTTGCCGTGAATGGTTTAGAACTATTGACTGGCGCCAACAAAACCAACGCCGCCACGATGTTTGTACGGCTTAAAGATTGGAGTGAGCGTAAAACAACCGCCGATGATATTGTTGGCAAGCTATTTGGTATAGGTATGAGTCAACCTGATGGCTTAGCGTTTGCAGTGAACCCACCCGCCATTCGCGGCTTAGGTGCGGCGGCAGGTTTTGAGGTTTACGTGCAAAGTCAGCGCGATACCGACCCCATTAAACTCGCCGCGGTGATGAATAACCTGATGGAGGCAATGGGTAAAGACCCGATGCTTACACCTGCTAAAACGTTCTTCCGCCCAACCGTGCCGCAGTTGCAAATTGAGGTGAACGAAGCTAAAGCAATTTCGCAAAATGTGAAGATTTCAGATATTTACACCACTTTGCAAAGCACTATGGGTTCATTTTACGTGAACGACTTTAACCGTAACGGCCGTACTTATAGAGTGCAACTACAAGCCGAGCCGCAATTTAGAATGAAACCTGAAGATTTAGGTAAAGTATATGTGCGTAGTCAGCCCAATAGCGTGTACCCAAATGGCAATATGATTCCACTTTCTGCGTTAAGCAAAGTGAGTAACATTGTGGGTGCAGAACAATTAGAGCGATATAACGGCTTACTTTCTGCCAAAGTATTTGGTAGTGGCGCACCTGGTGTGAGTTCTGGCGATGCGATTAACGCTGTGGAACGTATCGCCAAAGAAAATTTGCCAGATGGCTACCAAATTGCCTGGACAGCGCAAGCCTACCAAGAAAAACGTACAGGCTCGGCCGCGATGTTTGCTTTTGGTTTTGCCATTATTATGGTGTTCTTGATTTTGGCCGCGCAATTTGAAACTTGGGCGTTGCCTTTGGCGGTAATTATGGCTGTGCCATTTGCGCTTGCTGGCGCGTTTTTAGCGGTGTTATTACGCGGCATGCCGAACGATATCTACTTTCAAATCGGGCTTATTACGCTAATTGGTTTGGCTGCAAAAAATGCGATTTTGATTGTCGAGTTTGCCAGCCAAAAAATGGAGCAGGGCATGCCCGTGGCACAAGCGGCGCTTGAAGCTGCACGGTTGCGCTTTAGGCCAATTGTGATGACCTCAATGGCGTTTGTGTTAGGCATTGTGCCGCTAGTGTTTGCCACGGGAGCGGGTGCTGCAGCGCGTCAATCGATGGGTACGGGCGTGTTTGGTGGCATGATTGTGGCTACTTTTATTGCTACTATTTTTATCCCATTATTTTTTACTTGGCTCACTGGTAAGCATGTGCGGCATCATGGGCACACAGCAGAGTTAGATGCGCAGGAGACAGTTTAATGCTGAACTTAAACCAAAAAATCACATTCATCGTAGTAGCGATGTTGTTGGCAGGCTGTAAATCGGTTGGACCAGATTATCAGCGGCCTAATTTGGATGTGCCAGCACAGTATAGTGAAGCGGCAGATGCTGCTGAAAGTAAAGTGATAAGTGCGTGGTGGATGCTGTACCAAGACCAAACATTGAATGATTTGGTGAATAAAGCACGGCAAAATAATACTGATATTAAATTAGCCGTTGCACGTATCGAAGAAGCTGATGCCGTAGCGCGCGAAGTAGGTGCTGCGGTGCTTCCGCAAGTGAATGTTGATGCGGCTGCAAGCCGCTCACGCGTGACTGAGCTTGGCGCAAACCCTGTGCAAAATAATCCACGCAACAATTACAAAGCGCAACTGGGCACGACTTTTGAAATTGATTTTTGGGGTAAATTACGCCGCGCACAAGAGTCTGCAAGGGCGCAGGTACTTTCTACGCGCTATGCCAAAGATACAATAGCGTTATCTTTAGCGGGTTTAGTCGCAAGCAACTATTTGACTATACGCAGTTTAGATTCGCAAATTGCCATTAGCCAAGACAACCTAAAAACTCGCAAGGAAAGTTTAGCTCTCGCCAAACGCCGCTTAGAAGGTGGCGTGGTTTCAGCACTAGATGTTTACCAAGCTGAAGTCGCAAGCACTAATTTAACAGCACAATTAGCAGAATTGGCGCGATTGCGTGCTTTAAGTTTGCATCAATTGGCCGTGTTGACTGGTGAGTTGAATTTGAACTTAGCTGCGGCAGATTTGAACATATTGCCAATTCCGCCAACACCACCAGCGGGTTTGCCTTCAAGCCTCTTAGAAGCGCGGCCAGATGTGCGCCAAGCAGAGCAACAAATGATTGCGGCTAATGCCAATATTGGCGTGGCTAAAGCTGCTTTGTACCCAAGTATTTCGCTCACCGCGGGCTTGGGTGGCGAGAGTTTAGAACTGGGCAATATATTAAAATCTGCCGCGCGTATTTGGTCAGGTGGTTTGAGCTTAAACTTACCAATTTTTGATTCTGGCAAACGTAACGCACAAGTTGACCAAGCTAGCGCCAAGCAAAAACAAGCTTTGGCGAGTTATGAAGGCGCGGTGCAAAACGCATTTAGAGAGGTAAATGATGCCTTGGTAGATTTACGGCAAAATACCGAGCGTGAAGCTGCGTTGAATTTGAGCCAAGAAGCCGCTAAAAAAGCATTAACCATTGCCAATAACCGTTATCAAGCAGGATACTCAGCTTATTTAGATGTGTTAGATGCGCAGCGCGTTTATAACGAAACTGCTTTGGCAGCAGTGCAAAGCCGCCAGTCGCGTTTAAGTGCGACTGTGGCTTTATTTAAGGCGCTTGGTGGTGGGTGGCAGCAGGCTGACGTTGTTTTGCCAGCGCAATAAAAACTAGATAATACATTATGCAGCTAGCTGAGATACTTCTTGCGCATAAGCAACTCTTAACCAATTTTCATGCTGCTCTAAAGTTTCAGTAAATTTAACAAGTATGTTGTTATCCAATACATTGACTTGGTAAGTATCATTTTTGTTGTAATGCAACCTAGGTATAATCAACGATTCTTGCTTGGCTATGGTAAATTCTTGCGGAATATATAAGCAGGTAAAGCCTGAAATTTCATTGCTAAAGTTAATAGATTTACTAAAAGCATTGTCGTTTAAGTTGCTGTTGGCGGCAGGTTTCATGCTCATATTTTTTGCATCCACACAAAAAGCACTTTTACTTAATATTTCAACGCCAATATGTAATTCGTTGCCAATAATTGGTTTAACGCTACGAATCACACCAACTCTAATATCATTTTTTTGGTCTTGCGCAGACACGCAAATCATCATGCCTAAGCTCACTTCATTGGCCGCTTTACTAATATATAGGCCAATGCCATGCGTGCTTTCATCCACAATGTTTGATTGCCCTGCGCCTAAATCCACATAAATAATATTAGCATCAGAAAAGTGATTGCTCACAGAATGGGAAGACAATCGCTCGTCAAAAGATTTATTACTTGGCGGTATTTTTTCACCACGCTTGGCCTGAGCTTTTGTGTGCAGTGCTACATAAGAGCAGATGTCATCAAACCCATAAATAGTAGTAGCGGCTTTTGTAGTTTTGATGCGCTCATCACGCCTGCGTTGACGCTTGTATTCAACGCGGGACCATTCTGTGCGTAAAATTTCTAAAGTAGGTAATGAATATTTGTGATTGATTAGATCTTTCATAATCTGTTGCTTGGGTTCAATGCTAAATTCAAGCATGGATAAGCATAAATCAACTTTTGAGTTAATGCTGTCAAAACACCAATAGCGGTAGTTGTCAGCTGGTTTAAAGTTTCTAATACGTCTAGCAGGTGCATCGCCATTGGTATCAACATAAAATAAATGCTTTTTCTCATCATAAGTATTTTGAATAAGAATTTTAGGCGTCCAATGTGCAAGCATTTTGCTTACCAACTCAATTTGTTGGTGTTTGAAGCTTAAGCTTTCTAGGCTGCCTAACATGCAAGCGTGAATATAAGCGGATGCCAGCGTTGAAACTTCTTGATCCTTATAAGTTTGAATGTAGACTTCTAAAAGCGAATTTTTTTCAGCCAGTAAATAAAGTTTAGATATTTGCACCCAAACGTTAGCTGGCGCGCTTTGGTAATTGTAATAACGCCACTTAATCATTTGCGTGGCGCAAAATATGGCGCGCGCCATCATCAAATTGAGTGCTTTTGGTTGATATGCAGCAAGGTTATCTATCAATGTAATGTAAATCAAAAACAGTTGGCGGTGATACAAAAATACAGTATTTGCAATGCGCTCTTCTAGCTCAATGCTCATGCTGTCGATATTGATGTAGTGTGCTGTAATTTTTTCGACAGTTTCGTGTATTTTTTCGTCAATTGCAAAAAAAGCACTGACATATTGATCATCATTAAAGATATTTTTTTTGCATTCAGTATTTAATTTCTGCGTAGCAAACTCAATCAATGAAATATCATCTAAGCCGCTTAAATCCTTGACCCAAGCAAAAGTTACCGCAGCTTTTGGAGCTGGTGAATGATTGAATAGTTTTTTTAGAAAGCCCATTTTATGTCCCGCCAATACAATTAAAGTGAGTATGTATTTTCATACTAGCAAGTAACGTGCCACTTAAATTTGTATTGATGCATTAAGTAATTTATAGCTCTTATTAGTTTTTATTGGATTTGGTTTGGCACTTAAATTATAAGGCTAAACTGATAAAGTTGATAACTTTTAGAGCTAACAAGCCGCGCATGATAAAATACACCAATCAAAATTACTGTTAAGAAGTGTTGTATATGACCGTTCGTACCCGTTTTGCCCCTAGTCCTACAGGTTTTCTTCACATTGGCGGTGCGCGCACTGCTTTGTTTTCATGGGCGTTTGCCAAAAAGCATGGTGGAGATTTTATTTTGCGGATTGAAGACACCGATGTTGCCCGCAGCACGCCAGAAGCGGTGCAAGCCATTTTAGATGGCATGCATTGGTTAGGCTTGGATTACGACGAAGGCCCATTTTATCAAATGCAGCGCATGGATCGCTACAAACAAGTGCTGAAAACCATGATGGACGCAGGCAGTGCCTATTATTGCTATTCAAGCCGAGAGGAGCTTGATGCCTTACGCGAGCAGCAAATGGCGAATAAAGAAAAGCCGCGTTATAACGGAAAATGGCGCCCAGAGGTAGGTAAAACGTTGCCAGAGATTCCAACAGATGTTAAACCTGTTATCCGCTTTAAAAACCCGCAAACTGGCGTGGTTGCTTGGGATGACCTAGTCAAAGGCCGCATTGAAATTGCCAATAATGAGCTGGACGATTTGATTATCGCCCGCGATGATGGCACGCCAACTTACAACTTTTGCGTGGTGGTGGACGATAGCGATATGGGCATTACGCAGGTGATTCGTGGTGATGACCACGTGAATAATACGCCGCGCCAAATCAACATGTTGTTGGCGCTGGCTGAAATTGATGCGAATATTAAACTACCAAAATACGCACATTTATCTATGATTTTGGGGTCAGATGGTCAAAAATTATCTAAACGCCACGGCGCTGTAAGCGTGATGCAGTATGACGATGACGGCTATTTACCAGAAGCCGTGATTAACTATTTAGCGCGTTTGGGCTGGAGCCACGGCGACGATGAAGTGTTCAGTAAACAGCAATTTGCCGAGTGGTTTGATTTAGACCACATTACGCCATCTGCCGCGCAATTTAATACCGAAAAACTCAATTGGCTGAATAATCATTACATTAAAGCCGCCGATTTAGACGTGCTAGCAACAGACATCACCAAACGCCTAGCCCGCATGAATATTACCGTAACAGCGCAGCCAAGCATTAAAGACGCCATTGCCTTGTATCGCGACCGCGCAAATACGCTCAATGAATTGGCGCAAAGCATTGCCTATTTTTATAGCCAACCACAAATTGATGAAGCCGCTAAAGAAAAACACATCACACCAGACATTTTGCCTGTAATGAACGCTTTAACCGCGCAACTAGCCAATACAAATTGGACAACCGAAGCGCTACATGCCGCCATAGAGCATGCGGTCACCAGCAACGGTTTGAAGTTTCCAAAAGTTGCCATGCCATTACGCGTAATGCTCACAGGCGGCGCGCAATCGCCTAGCATCGATGCTGTGATGTGCATATTGGGTAAAGAAGAAACGTTAAAGCGCTTAGCTTTTTAATGTAAGTTTGTTTTGCGATAATACGCAAATACAGGGTCAAAAAGCCAATATTTACACTGTCATGCTGAATTCATTTTAGCATCTTGTTCTTGCGCCACTTAAATACGTGCTAATGACGAGATTCTGACCTGCGTCAGAATGACAGCGTGTTTTAATGCATGCCCTGCGAACCAATATCCATGCGGTTCGCAGGGCAGTTTTTTTGCATCAAATAATACTAAATCAAGCTCGGTTTTAAGCAGTTGACTACTACATTGTTGATCGGTGTAGTTACACCTAACTCAGTTGGCAACCGCTTTAACAAGGCTGGTAGCAAGTTCACCGCTGGCACGTTGTAGCCTTGCATGAGCTCAAAGTGGCCGAATGATAATGGCGTTAAAGCCAACACATCAAACACGTGGCTGGCGGCGCGTACTAGCCATTTTGGCATGGGTAATTGCAGGGCTGGTTTTAGTTTTTTTGCGGCTCTTAATTGGGCTAAATATTGCGGAATTGACATCACCTTAGTGCCGCCAAGCTCAATGATTTGTGGCATATTTTTTTGTTGCGTCATGCATAAATTTGCAATGGCTTCGCCTAAGTCGGTCACTTGTAATGGCGCGATTAAGCCTTGTGAGGTCATCACCAATTGCAAAGGCCAGCTTGCCACGCGCCTAAACCATTTTGCGCCAAAGCCGCCTTCGCCATCTAGTAAAGATGCACGCACAATGGTTGCTTGCGCACCGCTGGCTAAAATGGCTTGTTCACCGTTAAACTTTGAGCGTATAAAGTTGCTTTTTGCGTTTAAAGACAAGCCAAGCGCAGAAACATGTATAAGTCGCACATTAAGCTGGGCGCAAGCATTGGCGAGGGCAGCAGGGCTGTTTGTGTGAATATCATTGTAAGTTTCGCCACGTCTCTCGCGCAAAATGCCAACAGAATTTACCACTACATTTACGTCTTGTAAAAGGCTCAACCAATCTTCAGGTTTTTTCATGTGTTGCATACGCACATTCACAATGTTGCCTTGCGTGGCTTTGCGGCTACCAATCAGTATTTGTGTGCCCTGCAGCCTTAGTTTAGCTACGATATTGCGTCCAATAAAACCGTTGCCGCCTAATACCAATACTTTTATATTTGTCGTATTTATTTCAGTATTTTCCACTTAAATTCCCTTTTGTTATTTCTTTAATTTCTGTATTGACAGAAATATATGACGAATGAGACAATGTGTCAAATGATTTTTTAAGAAAAATTTAAGGATATAAAAATGAATGCCGAAGCCAATAGTATTGAACCAAAATTAGACGTAAGCGACAAAATTCAAGTAAGCGAGTTAGGTAGCCAATTTATATTGCATTGGGGTGAAATGGGCACGCGATGGGGCATTAACCGCACCGTATCGCAAATTCATGCGCTTTTGTATTACATAGGCAAACCCGCCAATGCCGAGCAAATTGCAGATACGCTGCAAGTGGCGCGTAGCAACGTGAGCAATAGCCTAAAAGAGCTGCAAAATTGGAACCTGATTCGCGTAACGCACATGATGGGTGATAGGCGCGATTACTTTGAAACTTCGCTAGATGTGTGGCAGCTTTTTCGCACAATTATTACCGAGCGAAAAGCGCGAGAGTTTGACCCAACTGTTAAATTTATGGAGCAATTTTTAGAAAATAATACATTTAGCAACAACGAGTTAGATGCAAAAAAACGCGTAGCAGAAATGCTTAACCTGATGCAAACACTCTCCATTTGGGGTGACGAAATGCTAAAACTTAAACCAGAAACACTGACAAAAATTATGAAGTATGGCGCAAAAATACAATCACTTTTGCGTGCTTAATTTTTACAACGATGGAAAATTAAAATGAACAAAATCGCTTACCCACTCACCATTTATTACGATGCAAGTTGCCCACTTTGCGCCGCAGAAATGCACACCATTAAAGAAACGGATGTTGAAAATAAACTTATTTTGGTGGATTGCTCAAAAAATAATTTCAACGAGCCCGCATTTTGCCCAACAAGCAAAGCCGTGATGATGGAGCGCATACACGCGGTGGATGCCGCAGGCCAATGGATAAGCGGTGTAGATGTGTTTGCCATCGCCTACAGCGCAGGCGGCTTTACTAAGCTAAGTAAACTTTGGGGTAGCAAAACTTTGCGGCCGCTACTTAGCCGCGCTTACCCATTGATTGCCGATAACCGCCAATGGCTAAGCAAAACGCCATTGCCTTATATGTTGAACAAGCTATTGCGGATGTGTGCGCCAAGATAATTTGGTTTTGTTATACACTACACTAATGAAAAAAATTAGCCACTTATGTGTAATCGCCATTGTTTGCATGTTGTTTTTACCGCTTTTTGCGGTGGAATGTATCGCTAAACAAGATGAGTCTAATGTTCTACTTGCGAAAAATTACCAAGCAGGTACTGATGTTACACAATTTTTGGTGAGCGAAAAGTTTGATGGCGTGCGTGCGGTGTGGGATGGCAAAGTGTTGCATACCCGCGCAGGAAATGAAATTGCCGCGCCTGCGTGGTTTACCAAAAACTTTCCTACAACGCCTATGGATGGCGAGCTGTGGTTGGCGCATGGTCAGTTTGATGCGCTTTCTGGCGCGGTGCGCAAAGACGTGCCTGTAGATGAAGAATGGCGAAAAGTCTCATATTTAGTGTTTGAGTTGCCCAATGCGGTTGGCACATTTGAGGCGCGCGCAAAACGTATTGTTGAAATCGTTAGAAAGGCGAATGTTGCGCATTTAAAAGCGGTCACGCAATTTCGCGTGAATAATGAAGCGGCGCTTAATAAACGGCTTAAACAAGTGGTAGCGCAAGGTGGGGAAGGGCTCATGCTACATCGTGCTGATGCGCTTTACGTGACTGGCCGTAGTGACGCACTACTAAAGCTAAAACTTATATATGATGCTGAGGCTACCGTTGTGGCTTATACCGATGGGCGCGGCAAATATTCAGGCAAGCTTGGCGCACTGGTGGTTGAAACACCTGAAGGTGTACGTTTTAAACTCGGCACGGGCTTAAGCGATGCGCAACGGGAAAATCCACCTAAAATTGGTAGCTTAGTTACTTACACTTATCGCGATAAAACTAAAACGGGTAAGCCTAAATTTGCCAGCTTTTTGCGGGTGCGAAACGAGTAGTGGTTAAGCCATAAAACGGTTATAAGTTACATTGCCCAGCGTAAACCTACAGTATGTACAGGGCTATCCCAATGTTGTTTAATTTCGTCATCTAGCAAGCAAAGTGTGATTGAAGCGCCCGCCATATCTAGCGCAGTCACATAGTTGCCCACCAATGAACGGCTGATTTTTATGCCATGCTCGGCGAATAATTTTGCCGCGGTGTTGTAGATTAAATAAAGCTCCATCAGTGGCGTAGCGCCAAAGCCATTGACTAACAACAAGGCTTCTTGGTGTGTTGGGCTCAAATCTTTGGTTTTAAAGTCGGTCAAAATGGCCTCTATCATGTCAGTCACAATTGCATCGGCTTCGCGCATGGTTTCACGTCTACGGCCTGGTTCGCCGTGTATGCCTACGCCCATTTCAAGCTCAGTTTCAGAAATATCAAAAGTTGGGCGACCTGCCGCAGGCACGGTGCAGCTGCTTAAAGCCGCGCCAATGCTGGCTGTGCGGGCATTCACTTTATCACCTAGCGCTTTACAGGTTTGTAAATCTGCGCCAGTTTCAGCCAAGCTACCTACGCATTTTTCTACAATCACGGTGCCTGCCACGCCGCGGCGGCCTGTGGTGTAAGTGCTGTTGACCACGGCGCAATCGTCACTGGTTAGCACCGTGGCGCTTTCAAACGGTAGCATTTCAGCCGCCATTTCAAAATTCATCACGTCGCCCGCATAGTTTTTTACGATGAATAAAATACCTTTATCTGCATGTACCGCCTCTGCTGCGGCAAGCATTTGGTCTGGCGTGGGCGAGGTAAACACATGCCCAGGGCAGGCCGCATCTAACATGCCGTAACCGATGTAACCTGCATGCAAAGGTTCATGCCCAGAGCCGCCGCCAGAGATAATGGCTACTTTATTGTTTGCTTTGTTTATACGGGTGAGAAAGTTTGGTTCTAAATTTAGGCTCACTAAATCGGCGTGGGCTGTGGCAAAGCCGCTCAAACTTTCTTTTAAAATGTCGTCTGTTTTATTGATAAATTTTTTCATAAATTCTCATCCTTATTTGGTTCACTATTTGCTAGTACCCTTAGCCATCATGCCACTTAATGCTTAGTTTTACGCTCGTTATATTTTTTAGTTTTTTGCCTTTAGGCGAGTGACTTTATTTTGCGGTATTATGTAGCAAGTGCGCAAGACTTACCATTCAGGTACAGATACAATTGCTCTAATTTTCAACAAAAACATTTGACAAGATAATGAAAAAACCAATAATTCTAGCGAACCGCGAACCGCGAACCGCGAACCGCGAACCGCGAACCGCGAACCGCGAACCGCGAACCGCGAACCGCGAACCGCGAACCGCGAACCGCGAACCGCGAACCGCGAACCGCGAACCGCGAACTCAAATTTAACCCAAGCTAAAAATGCAAAGAATGATGAGTTTTACACCCAATACCATGACATAGAAAAAGAAATTCAAGCGTATATTGATTATGACGTAAATGCTTTTCGTGGCAAAACAGTTTTACTTCCCTGTGATGACCCTGAGTGGAGCAATTTCACCAAGTTTTTTGCTCAAAATTTTGAGCGCTTTGGTCTAAAAAAACTCATTAGCACCAGTTACGCCGCCAACAGTAAAAACCATCCTGGCTATCAACCCACGCTATTTGAAACGAACAACCCACAATTTGATGCCGATAAAACTGTGCAAAATGGCAAAATTTTCACCTTAACGGGCGACAAAACAGGTGACGATAAAATCAATATTGAGGATTTGGAATGGCATTATTTAGCAGGTGATGGAGATTTTAGAAGCGATGAAATCACCCAATTACGCTTTGAGGCCGACATCATTATTACCAACCCGCCTTTTTCACTGTTTCGTGAGTTTTTGGCGTGGATAGTTGCAGCAGATAAACAATTTGTCATCATAGGCAGTAAAAATGTAATCACTTATAAGGAAACTTTCCCCTTAATTAAGAATAATAAAATGTGGGTAGGCACAACAAGTTTCAACAAAGATATGTTATTTGTTCCCGCAGAAGAATTTGACACTACACAAAAACCAAGCACGGCAACGAGGTCTGTTGAGGGGGTGGTATATTTGCGTTCACCAGCCGTTTGGTTCTCTAACCTTGATCATGGTCGCCGTCATCAACCATTAGAATTGATGACAATGGCAGACAACCTACGTTTTAACAAAAAAATGCAAGGCAAAACCGCTTACGAAACCTACGACAATTATGATGCCATTGAAGTGCCGTTCACCAATGCAATACCCAGTGATTATGATGGCGTAATGGGTGTGCCGATTAGTTTTTTGGATAAGTACAGCCCTGAGCAGTTTGAGATTGTTGGATGCTCATACGATTATGGAAGACCAGAAAATTGGAATAAAGACATTGATATGTCTGTTTCAGTTAATGGTGTAAATGTTTATAAAAGAATTCTCGTTCAGCACAAAAAGGCAGCCCAATGAAAACCACACTCAAAACCAACATCACAGTCAAAGATGTTTGCGACGGCTTTGTCTACAACGAACTCGAGGGCAAAGGTTTGTTTGGTTTGTCTGGCAGGCTCACCATCCAGCCTGAGTATCAGCGCAACTATATCTATGCCGATGGCAAGCGTGACGTGGCGGTGATTGCCTCTATCTTGGCAGGCTATCCTTTGGGGTTGATTTACTTCAATAAAGTAGCCCAAAATAAATTTGAAGTATTGGACGGACAGCAACGCATCACGAGCATTGGGCGGTTTGTCACCAATAAATTTGCCATTCACAGTAACGATACGCCACAATATTTTGATAGCCTCGCGGCAGACTTACAAGCCAAGATTTTGGCTGCTCAATTGCTGATTTATGAATGCGAGGGCGAGGAAAGCGAAATCAAAAAATGGTTTGAAACCATCAACATCGCAGGTGTGCCGCTCAATGCCCAAGAGTTACGCAATGCGATTTTTTCAGGTCCATTTGTCACGCTCGGTAAAGCAGAGTTTAGCAATAGCAAAAATGCCAATATTCAGAAATGGAGCGCGTATGTATCTGGCAGTGCCCTCCGACAAGATTTTTTAGAATGTGCATTAGATTGGGTGAGTAAAGGCGAGATTGGCGAGTATATGAGCCTTCATCGCAATGATACAAACATTCAACCATTAAAAACCTATTTTAATACGGTGATTTCTTGGGTTTCTACTGTGTTTACAGATGTTGAAAGCGAAATGCGTGGGCTTGAGTGGGGACGTTTGTATGAAACCTATCACAATAAGCCATACGACCCCAAAGTGGTTTCATCTCAAGTGCGTAACCTTTATGGTGACTCGTATATTAAAAACTGCAAAGGTGTTTTTGAGTACATTCTCGGCGGTTCGGTAGATAAAAAATTGCTCGAAGTTCGTGTGTTTGATGACGCAACTAAAAAATCCACTTACACGCAACAGACGGTTAAATCTCAAGCTAAGGGTGAATCAAACTGTCCATTGTGTGTGTTGGGGCACGATGCAAACCAAAATAAAATTTGGAATGTTGCAGATATGGATGCAGACCATGTGACGGCGTGGAGTAAAGGTGGTGCAACGGCTACAAGTAATTGCCAGATGCTTTGTAAAACGCATAATCGCGCCAAAGGAAACCGATAAGCAGGTAATTTTGCTGCCGCTTGTTTTGCTTAGCTTTCCAAAACTTGCTTACAAACTGCTTCCACCATCAATTGGCAGCTTTTCGCCCCTGGGTCAATATGCCCAATCGCGCGCTCACCTAGCCCAGCGGCGCGGCCTTTGGTGGCGATTAAGTCTTTAGTCGCTAACATGCCTTGCTCTGCGGTGTGCATGAGCGTGGCGCAAATCAGTTTTACATCGCATTTTTGCGCGGCAAGCAATACAAATTGGTTGGATACAGGAATCAGTACATCCAGCATGGTTTTTTCACCAATATCGGCTTTTCCACGTTGAATAATGGCTTGCACACCAGCCGCAAATGCAGCAGCGATTTTTAAGGTAGATTCGTCGCCATTTTCTTTTAATACTTTACCCATGCTCATAAAAAAACTCGCGAGCAATGGCCCAGAAGCACCGCCAATTGTGCTTAACAATTTTAGGCCGATTTTGCCCAGCGCATCTTCAGGTGTTAATGGCGCCAATTCGGCTTGCATCTCCACAATCACATTCGCTCCGCGCTTCATGTTAATGTAATGGTCGCCATCGCCAATGGCGCGGTCTAACGATTCCAGGGTACTTTCATTGGCTAAAATGTTGGCTTGAATTGCGTTGGCGGCAGTGAGGATAAATTTTGTATTGATTGAGTGGTTCATATCATGAATAACACTATGTTGTGATTTGATTAAAGTTGTTAAACTCTACACATGTTAGCTTGTTATTACAACTCACCTTACTAAAACGTATTGTCTTAAAAATATGAGCTTAAAATTCCGCCTAAATTTACTCATCACATTGCTGTCGTTGGCTTTTATATTGGTGGTGGGTACGATATTAGTCAACGACACGCGCGTTTCGATTCGCGAGCGGGTTGAGGCTGCTAGCCGTGTGACGGTGCAACTACTTGATACCGTGATTATTAGTTCGGCGCTTAACCCTGAATATGGTGAAACACATAAAGTGTTGCAAAGCTTTTTACAGTCGCTTGGTTATGTGCGTAGTAGCCACATTATGCTGTACGATATTCGTGGTAACGAGCTGTATCAGTCGCCAGAGTCTAGCTATAAGAGCAATGTGCGTCCGCCAGAATGGTTTGTTAAATTGGTTGCGCCTACTACAGAAACCGTGGAACGTAAAATTCGCTACGGCACTTTGGTGGTGTCCTCTAGTGCGGCAGGGTCTATCCGTGAAGCTTGGTCGGGTTTTCGCCAGTTAATGTGGGTTGGTTTAGGTTTTTTTGTGCTGCTTAACGTGTTGGTTTATGTGCTTTTACGCCATTCTTTAAGGCCGATTAAGCCAATTTTAGCGTCTATCAACCGTATGGAACACGGTGATTTAAGTACACGATTACCCGCATTTAAATTGCCTGAGTTTGACCGCATTGGTCATAGCCTAAACAACCTGGCTGAGTCGCTAGGCGCGGTGCGGCAATTAGAAGAAAATCGTCAACTAACGCAAATTATTCAAAGCCATATTGAAGATGAACGCCGCAGTTTAGCGCGTGAGCTACACGATGAGCTTGGTCAGTATGTCACGGCGATTAAAACTTTTGCAGTGGCAATTGTGAATAAAACTAAGCAAAAGTCACCTGATATTGCTAGCAACGCGCAAACTATTGTAGCTGCGGCCAACCAAATTTACGATGGTATGCACGATATTATTCGCAAACTTCGCCCAGGTGCGTTAGATAATTTAGGGTTGGCTGAAACCCTGCGCGATGCCGTGCA
>JABFRQ010000005.1 GCA_013141075.1 Methylotenera sp. | reverse complement strand
TTACCACCAGCCACCACACTGGGGCCATTGGCGGCATTAGCAGCATCGGTTAGCGCTTGCGCCTGTCGCACTCGCGCATCTACCGCTTGCAATGAGTAATTTTTCACTTCAACTTGTACAATGAGTTTGTCTAATTCACTATCGCCATAGAGCGCCCACCAATTCTCGCTGTTAGCCGTAGTAAGTGCTTTCGTGTTTTTTGATCCTGTCGCTTCTTTGTATGTAGCGGGCACATCAATAGCGGGGCGTTCATAATTTGGCCCCACTACTTTGCAAGCAGTAACTAGCATTGCAAGGCAGAATAAAGTGAGCGCACGTAACGCATGGCGTTTAAATTTGGCTTTAAATTTAGCAGTAATGTTGGCTGTTATCATAAGTTATCCGCCGCTAAAGGCATTAGGTTTGCAGCTTGGTGAGTGAGTTGTTTCTTACGCAAACTATGTATCTTCGTACTGAATCGGTCAAGGTAAAGATACACCACTGGCGTGGTATAAAGCGTGAGTAGTTGGCTCAATATTAAGCCACCGCCAATGGCAATGCCAAGCGGCTGGCGCATTTCTGCGCCATCGCCCGTGCCCAAGGCTAGCGGAATTGCCGCGAGTAGCGCAGCAAGCGATGTCATCACAATCGGCCTAAACCGCAATAAACACGCTTGAAATATCGCATCGGTAGGCGTTGCACCTGTGTTGCGCTGCGCATCTAGCGCAACATCAATCATCATAATGGCATTTTTCATCACAATACCAATCAGCATAAAAATGCCTATCATGGCGATTACGCTAAAATCGGTATTAAAAATCATCAAGGCTAGCAACGCGCCTACGCCTGCTGAGGGCAGTGTTGATAATATGGCAATAGGATGCACCAAGCTTTCATAAAGCACGCCAAGCACAATATATAGCGTTAAAAATGCCGCGAGAATTAAAATAGGCTGGTTTGCCAGCATCTCTTTAAATGCCTTTGCTGACCCTTGAAAACTGCCGCGTACTGAGCTGGGCACAGATATTTTAAATAAAGCCGCATCTATCGCCTTTGTGGCTTGAGAGAGCGACACACCTTTAGCCAAATTAAATGAAATGGTTGTGGCGGCAAGTTGCCCATGATGACTCACTTGTAGCGCGGTTTCTGTTTGCGTGTAGCTCGCTAACATTGAGAGTGGCACTTGTCGCCCACCTTCGCCACTTACCTGCAACTGGTTTAGCGTTTCTGCTGATTGTGCGTATTCTGGCGAAACCCCCATCACCACTTGATATTGATTCAATGGCTGATAAATGGTTGAAACAATGCGTTGGGTAAAAGCGTTGTTCAGCATGGTGTCAATTTGTTTGGCATTTACGCCTAGGCGCGCGGCGGCATCGCGGTCAATATTAAGTGTAGTCTGCGCACCTTTGTCTTGCACGTCAGAGTCCACATCAAGTAGCTCTGGCACTTGCGCCATAGCTTGGCGTATGCGTGGCTCCCATAACCGTAGCATGTTAAGGTCATCTGCTTGAATAGTGTATTCGTATGAAGAACGGCTTTGGCGGCCACCAATACGAATATCTTGCACTGGCGTAAGACTTAGCGTCACACCTGGCATACTCGCTAAGGTTTCACGCAAACGTATTACCACTTTATCGGCACTTATTTTTCTTTCACGCAATGGTTTAAGTGTGACAAATAATGAGGCAACATTACGTTGCGCGCCGCCAGTGTAGCCAACCGCATTTTCAATAGCAGGGTCTGCGCGGATGATATTCACCACATCAGTCAGCTTTTGTTGCATCAACTGAAAAGACACACTTTGATCACCCTGAATGCGCCCAGTGAGCTGACCAGTATCTTGCGGCGGGAAAAATCCTTTGGGGACTATGACATACAAATAAACATTTAAACATACCGTGGCTAATAAAATAAGCATTGTGAACCGTGCATGCGTGAGCGCCCATTTTAAACTGCGCTCGTAAGCATGCAATATTGCAGTAAAGCCGCGCTCGCTCCATTGATAAAGCGCACCATGTTGATGATTAGGCACAGGTGTTTTGAGCAGCTGTGCGCACATCATCGGCGCAGTGGTGAGCGCAACCACTAGCGAAATTAAAATGGCCACCGACAAGGTCACCACAAATTCACGTACAAAAAGGCCAACATAGCCGCTCATCAATAACATAGGAATAAACACGGCAATGAGTACTAGCGTCATCGTGAGTACCGTTGAGCCGACTTCTTTCGCACCTATCAAGGCAGCTTGTAAGGGTGCAACGCCTTTTTCAATATGGCGTGAAACATTTTCAACCACCACAATGGCATCATCCACCACAAAACCAACCGCAATAGTGAGCGCCATTAACGATAAGTTATTCAGGCTGTAATCGAGCAAATACATCACAGCAAAAGTACCAATGAGAGATACAGGCACTGCGACACTCGGAATAAGCGCCGCGCGGCCATTCCGCAAAAATAACATGACCACCAAAATGACCAGCACCACCGCAATAATCAGCGTATCACCAGCATCACGCATAGAAGCACGCACGGTGCTGGTACGCTCCATTACAACGGCAAGGTCTACCGCCGCAGGAATCGAGGCATTTAAAGCAGGTAAAATTTTATTAACACGGTTAACTGTATCAAGAATATTAGCATCAGATTCACGCCTGATAATCACCAATACTGAAGGCTTGCCATTAGATGAACCTGCGGTGCGTATATCTTGCACCGCATCAGTAACATTGGCGACATCGGCAAGCTGCACTGCGGCACCACTGCTGTACTTCACAAATACGGGCATATATTCCGCAGCACTACGCGCTTGACCGTTAGATGAAATCTGCCAGTGCTCTCCACCATTCTCTAGTGCGCCTTTGGGTCTATTTGAGTTAGAGGCAGCAACTGCCTTACGCACCTCTTCAAAACCAATGCCGTACTGGTTTAAAGTTTGCGGGTTAAGGTCAACCCGCACCGCTGGCAGCGAGCCGCCGCCGATTTCAACCTCACCCACACCAGTGAGCTGCGATAGCTTTTGGGCAATAACCGTAGAAGCTGCATCGTACATTTGCCCTTGCGTCATGGTGTCTGAAGTTAGGCTCAGAATCATAACTGGCGCGTCTGATGGATTTACTTTTCGATAAGATGGACTGCTGTGCATTTCTGGTGGAAGCGTGCTGCGCGCGGCGTTGAGTGCTGCTTGCACATCGCGTGCTGCGCCGTTGATGTCGCGGTTCAAGTCAAACTGCAACACAATTCGCGTTGCGCCTAATGCGCTACTTGAGGTCATCTCAGTGATGCCAGCAATGCGCCCAAGTGAATGTTCTAGTGGGGTAGTCACGGCCGCTGCTATGGTTTCTGGGCTCGCGCCTGGTAAAGATGCCGATACTTTAATGGTGGGAATATCCACACGCGGCATCGGTGAAATTGATAGTAGCCGCAAAGCCGCCAACCCCGCCAATACTAGGCCTATGGTCAGTAGCGTGGTGGCAACAGGTCGGCGAATAAAAGGTGCGCTGAAGTTCATACGCCGTAATTTATGGCAATTGTGCGCGAATGTCGGCTTCGGCTACCGCTGGGCGCGCTAGATGCTCGAAAGCCAAGTAAATCACGGGTGTGGTAAATAAAGTCAGCACTTGGCTTACAATCAAGCCACCAACCAAGGTTATACCTAGAGGGTGGCGTAAATCAGACCCTACGCCTGTTCCTAGCATCAGCGGTAATGCGCCTAGCAGTGCGGCCATAGTAGTCATCATAATCGGACGAAAGCGTAATAAACAAGCTTGAAAAATCGCTTCGCGTGGGGCTAGGCCTTGTGTTCGTTGGGCATCAAGCGCAAAGTCAATCATCATAATTGCATTTTTCTTCACAATGCCGATGAGTAAAATAATGCCGATAATTGAAATAACATCTAACGCGTTACCAGAAATTATCAGCGCTAGCAAAGCGCCAACGCCTGCCGATGGTAGCGTAGATAGAATGGTGATTGGGTGAATATAACTCTCATAAAGTACGCCCAACACAATGTAAACAATGACAATTGCGGCCAAAATCAACCACAATTGATTCGCTAAAGAATTTTGAAAGGCTAGTGTAGAACCCTGAAATTTCAACTGTGTGCTAGTAGGCAGACCAAGATTATGCTGTGCGGTTTCAACCGCTTTAATGCCTTCATCAAGTGAAACGCCATGCGCGAGATTAAACGAAATGGTCGTCGCAGGAAACTGGCCGATGCGTGTAATCACCAGCGGCGCGGTACTTTCACTCATATGCGCGATTGATGACAATGGAATTTGCCTCGCCAGACTTGACCCATTACCAACGCCACTTATATAAATGCCATCAAGCGCATTCATGTCATTTCTAAACTCGGGTTTCACCTCAAGTATCACGCGCTGCTGACTAGTAGGCGTAAAAATCGTGGCAACTTGGCGTTGCCCAAAGGCGTTATAAAGTGTGTTATCAACATCTGTTGGTGTAATACCGTATCGTGCCGCTAGGCTACGGTCAATTTCCACACGCGCTTGTAAGCCGCTTTCTTGCTGGTCAGTTGTCACCTCAGAAAACGCTGGTGACGCTTGCAGTTGTTTCACTAATTTTGGCACCCATTCTTGTAGCACTTGGGCATCAGCATCTTCTAGTGAAATCTGATATTGCGTACTGCTGATTTTATCTTCAATGGTGAGATCTTGCACTGGCTGCATGTATAACTTAATGCCCTCTACTTCATTCAACGCAACTTTTAGCCTATCAATCACTTCACTAGCGCTGCCATCGCGCTCTGACAAGGGTTTTAGATTGATTAAGAATCGCCCGCTATTAAGCGTTGGATTACTACCATCAACGCCGATGAACGATGACAAACTTTGTACCGCAGGGTCGCGTAATATCACGCGGCCAAGCGCCTGCTGGCGCTCAGACATCGCACTAAAAGAAATGCTTGAAGGCGCTTGTGAAATGCCCTGTATCGCGCCTGTATCTTGCGTTGGAAAAAAGCCCTTAGGCACGATAATATACAAAAACACAGTGAGTGCCAGTGTTGCTAACGCCACGAACAAGGTCAGCGCCTGGCGATCTAATACCCACACTAGCATACGGCCATAGCTAGCGGTAATGCGGTCAAACCAAACTCCGCTTGCCCGAAAAAATCGTCCTTGCTGCTCGTTAGGCACATGGCGCAGCAATCTACCGCACATCATAGGCGTTAAGGTGAGTGAAACTACCGCCGAAATCAGAATCGCAACCAGCAATGTGATGGCAAACTCACTAAACAACCGCCCGACTACATCGCCCATAAATAACAGCGGTATGAGTACGGCAATTAACGATACGGTGAGTGAAATAATCGTAAAGCCAATTTGCTTTGCGCCCTTAAGCGCGGCCTGCAACGGCGGCTCACCTGCTTCAATGTAGCGCATAATATTTTCAATCATCACAATGGCATCATCCACCACAAAACTAGTGGCCACAATAAGCGCCATTAGCGTGAGATTGTTAATAGAAAAACCTGCAAGATACATGAATGAAAATGTACCAATAAGCGATAGCGGCACTGCCACACTAGGAATAATAGTAGCCGACACATTGCGTAAGAATAGAAAAATCACCATCACCACTAGCGCCACTGCCAATAAAAGCTCAATTTGCACATCATGTACTGACGCACGAATGGTTTCTGTACGGTCAGTCAGCATGGTCACTTCAACCGCAGGCGGCAATGATGCTTGCAATTGTGGCAAGAGCTTTTTAATGCGGTCTACCACATCAATCACATTTGCCCCAGGTTGGCGTTGAATATTGATAATGAGTGCTGATGATTCGTTACCCCATGCCGCGAGGCGCGCATTTTCTGCCCCATCAATCACTGTCGCTACATCAGCCAAGCGCACTGGCGAACCATTGCGATAGCTAATAATCATGGTGCTAAATTCATCTACAGACTTGAGTTGGTCGTTAGAGTTGAGCGTAGAAGCTCTTGTTGGGCCATCAAAGCCGCCCTTTGCCTGGTTTGAGTTAGCGTTGCTAATGGCGGTGCGCACGTCTTCAAGCGAAAGATTATAAGCTGCAAGAATTTTTGGATTCGCCTGTATGCGAATCGCTGGGCGCTGCCCGCCACTAATGCTCACCAAACCAACGCCAGTTAATTGAGAAATCTTAGCCGTTAGCCTAGATTCCGCCATTTTTTGGATAGATGGTAATGGTAAGGTTTTTGATGTCAACGCGAGCGTAACAATAGATGGATCAGCAGGGTTGATTTTGTTGTAGATTGGCAGTTGCGGCAAATCTGCAGGTAGCAAACTAAGCGCACCATTGATAGCTGCCTGCACATCTTGCTCAGCCACATCAAGCGCTAATTCAAGATTGAATTGCAGTGTGATGATTGAAGCGCCATCCGAACTTGTCGAAGACATTTGCTTCAAGCCAGGTATTCTGCCAAATTGCCGCTCTAGCGGCGCAGTAATGGTCGATGTCACCACCTCAGGGCTTGCGCCTGGGTACAAAGTCACCACTTGAATCGTAGGGTAATCGAACTTAGGTAACGCCGACACTGGCAATAAGCGATAAGCAAATAAGCCTGCGAGTAAAATAGCCACCATCAGTAGCGATGTCGCCACTGGACGAAAAATGAACAGGCGCGAAAAGTTCATGGGCTACTTACGTGGTAGAACGCATGCTGAGTTGTCGCGACCACTTTAGCGAACCTTGCGCACTTGATTGCTTCACTTTTGATTGCTTCGCTTTGGCTTGCCTATTATGGCTCTTTTTACCGCTACGCGCCTCTTTTGCCGAGACCGCCAATGGCGCATCTCGTACGGTGACTTCAACTTTAGCACCATCACGCAGCATATCAGCGCCGTCAACCACCACCAGTGCACCTATGGCGACGCCAGTGTTGGTTGCAGTAGTTTCGCCTTGCACCGACACAACTTTCACAGGCGTGACTGAAACTGTATTATCGTCTTTAACCACATACACAAATGCGCCTGCCGCGCCGCGCTGAATTGCCGCAGACGGCACTAGCGTGGCATTAGACAGCGTCTCAAGTGACATTCTCACATTCACAAACTGGTTAGCAAAAAGCGACCCATTAGCATTGGGAAACTCCGCCTTAATTTTAATTGTCCCTGTTGCGGCGTCTATTTGGTTGTCAGTCGCCAATAGCCAGCCCTTGCCGAGCTTCTCTTGCTGTGCGCGATCATAAGCATCAACAGGCACGCGACCACCCGCACTAAGTTGCTTCATCACGCGCGGTAATGCATCTTCTGGCGCGGTGAATACAACGCCTACAGGCTGTAATTGCGTGATGACCACAATGCCGTTAGCATCTGTCGCACGCACCATATTACCAGGGCCCACTTGACGCAAGCCAACACGACCACTGATTGGCGCAATCACATCGGTATGCTTAAGTTGTAGCTTTGCATTATCAATACTACCTTGGTCAGCCAGCACTGCGCCCTTGTGTTGACGCACCAAAGACTCTTGCGTATCAACCACTTGGCGTGAAATTGAATCTTGTGTGAGAAGCGTTTTATAACGCTCTAAATCTGCCTGCGCATTATCAAGCAATGCTTGGTCACGCGCCAATTGCCCATTAGCTAGCGTGAGCTGCACCTCAAATGGGCGCGGGTCAATTTTAGCCAACAAATCACCCGCATTGACCATTTGCCCCTCTTTAAAGGCAATGCTCATGACTTGACCATCAACAAAACTATGCACCACCACAGTATTGAGCGGTGTTACGGTGCCCAGCGCAAAAAGATTAACATCTATACTACCCTGACGCACCGCAGTCACCACAACTGGAATCGCGGGCTGCGTAGCGGCCTCCCCACTACTTGACGTAGCTGAAGTAGCTGGCTTGCTAGAATTATTGCACGCAGTTAATCCGCCAAACACCACTAAGCCAAGCATTGCAAAAATCAGCATTTGACGCCCCAACAACCGACGCCCAGATATTTGGGTAAACTCACCCAAAAGTGAGTTAGCATAGTTAGAAATTGGTGTCATGAGTCGCTACCGTCATATAAGGTGGGGTTGTATTGTGGGCGATAAATTTATTATTATTTTAGTGATTACACTATAAATTTGTGTGTAAATTATAGTTCAAAAATATCACATTAAGGGTTAATTTTTTTAATGATAAGGCGGGGGAAATTATGACCGCCGATTTAATGAGCTAGACTCGATTTTGTGGACGGGGCATACGTTTCATGGAAACTCTGAACAAGTTGATAAAACATCATCAACGTGCCACCCATAAAATCGGATCTAGCACAGCTTACCGCTACGACACAGCTACGGTAGGCCACAATGAAAAAAGGCTCACATCACTGTGAGCCTTTTATATATTGGTAGGCGTGCGTCTATCGAACAAATCGCCACAAGCCTTATATATCATAGCTATCAAAACAATATAAATTTAATATACCCCCAAAGTTACCCCCCATAAAAACACAGTATCTTCATCAATTACTCATTACCATCTATTCACTTCATAATATTTAAATGGCATTCAATGGCTTTATCGCTTGCGATAAGTTGTAAAAGGTTCTCAATAATAATTTTGATTCATGTTGCGCTTTCAACTTTAGGTCTCGGGGCATCGCCCTGAGTTGACTGCGACGAGCGCGAAGCGACCTAGCGGGCGAAACTCTGGATTACTGCGCAGCCGTACATCCAGCATCCTGCCCTGTACTATGACGCTAATTATGTTATAAATATGCGATAGATTTGCGGTGAATTTTTTGCAAGTTCAATATTGATATTCTATAAAATTATTTGCAAGTTTAGGACAAGTCTCTCGCACTCATTTCACGGAAAAAACAAATATATTAGATATTACGCATGTATATTTGATGAATATTCGTGATATTTTCAGTTATTTTTTTACTAATTCGCTACCTTTATTGCGTAGGTTTTTGGTAAATTAGTGACGAATATGCCTCAAATTACTCATCATAATTCGATCAATCAGCCTGTAATGCTGAGTGAATTTTGCTTAATAGCTACATAACTCTCTTTTTAAGCTGCTATGCTTTGTGAGTAATTGAGTAATTACATAGAAGCTCTTTACCTCATTAAGCTAATGGTGTTTGATGTGAATTTAATGTTTCCATGATGATCTCCTAAAAAATAGGAGATCAATAGTTTGCGCTTGTTTTAATGTACATGCACTAACTGGATTTTTCTATAGCAGGCCTAGACAATCGAGGCTTTCGACCTAAAACGGACTGTTACAAATTTTAATCTAACTACAGCTATACAGTGAAAACAATCATTTGGATTTACTAGGTAAACATAAAGTCTAGAAAAATAACCATCTTGGGTTACTTAATAGTGCGTATTTTGTTAGAGGCCAATGCAGCAGCAGCAGTTCTTGTTTCTACACCCAGCTTTACAAAAACATGCTCAAGATGTTTATTTACAGTGCGCGGGCTAGAACCAAGTATGTCGCCAATATCACGGCTGGTTTTACCCTTAGTGGCCCAGTACAGAACTTCTGATTCACGTATAGTTAACTTAAATATTGTAATCAGTGCTTCTATCTGCGCGGCATCAGACTCTTCTCTCAGCAAAATAACCCATTGTTCACTATCATCAACTTCAGCTGGAATTAATGTTAAACGACCCCTTGCTAGAACAATCGTCAAAGGCAGAATATCTACTTGAGCATTAAGTGCGTTTGATACCTTTTCAATCCAAGCCAATACTTGTGGCGGAGTTTTAGATTGAAATTGAGCATAATGCTCTGGAAAATATCGCTGCATCAATTCTCTTGCAAGCGGAGTTTGCCATACTACTTTGCCATTACTTGGAGTGATTGCAATGGCTGCCTGACCGAATGCATCTAACGCACAACGCGCCTGACTCATTAAACGCGAAGTTTGCATATGAGCATCTATTCTTGCCAACACTTCAATAGCACGTATAGGCTTAGTAATATAATCAGTGCCACCCGCCTGAAACGCTGCAACTACATGCTCAGACTCAGTCAGTCCTGTCATAAAGATGATTGGAATATGGCGAGTATTGATATCAGCCTTTAGCTTTCTACATACCTCAAAACCATCCATGCCTGGCATAATCGCATCAAGCAAAATAATCCCGGGCTGCGCTTCTATGGCGGCCACTAGTGCTGCTTCGCCATTATTAGCGACTAGTACAGTAAACCCAGATTCATCTAATGCATCATGTAGTACCGCCAAGTTATCGGGTACATCATCGACGATAAGTACGATAGGAGCATCATGCCTACTAGGTTTAATGTTAGTCATAAGTATTAATCTCTTCCACAAACTTCTTCATGGCAGCCAACTGAAATTGCTGTGCAAACTTTCTCATCGCAATTGCAAAAACTTTATATTTGACATCTAAACTCTCTATTTCATCTATTTTTTTTGAAATACCACGAACATAACCTATTTTCATTAACGCTAATAACTCATCTAAATAGATTTTTGGTGGTGCAACCAATACAGGCAAAAAATTGGACTCTTCGGTTGGCAACATAATATTTTCTGACGCTGCAATCCATTCTAGATTAAGCTGTTTACCTAGCCAATCTAACAATTCAGATAGCTCTACAGGTTTCAATATAAAGTCTTCAGCACCTATGCCTGCGGTATTTTCCAAACCTTTATCAAAGGCATTCGCTGACACAATGCCAATTGGCACGTCAGATTGTCGTACTTTACGTATGACATAACTGGCTTCCCAACCATCCATCATCGGCATCGCAAGGTCCATTAAAATGAGGTCGGGGTTAAATGTTGCATGTTTCTCAAGGCACTCTATGCCGTTGGCGGCCTCAGCCATTTCGAACCCTAGCGGCTGAAGTAGAGTGACTAACATTTCCCTATCAACATACTCATTATCTACCACCAATATTTTCTTTCTTGCGCCAATATAGCCAATACGCTGGGCGGCAAACACGGCTTCTATTTCTTGGGTTTGGTGTATTTGCGGTAAAAATAATTTAATTTTAAATGTGGTCCCTTTACCCACTGTGCTATTTACGCTGATTTCACCACCCATTAATTGGGTTAATAACTTACTAATAGTGAGGCCTAAACCAGTGCCGCCTATTCTATCGTTGGCAGCTGCACTTCCTCTTGCAAATGGTTCAAATACCGCATCTATTTCATCGGCTTCTATACCAGGGCCAGTATCTTCAATCTCAATTTGTACAAGTTCACGCGCATATTGCACCCGAAAAACCACACCACCGTGTTGAGTAAATTTGACCGCGTTACCCAAAATATTAATGAGTATTTGACTTAAGCGTTTTTGGTCGGCACGCACCATTTTTGGCAGTTCGCTTGTCACTTCATAGGCAAAATCAATACCTTTGTTACGCGCTTGCAACTCAAACATGCTAACAATTTGCTTAATAAATTCTGGAAATCTTAATGGCTTGATATCAAAAGTGAGTTTGCCGCCTTCGATACGAGCAATATCTAGCGTACCTTCAATAAGTGATAGTAAATGCTCCCCGCTACGGCGTATCACCCGTATCGCTTGTAAACGACTATCTGGAATAGACATATCGTTATCTAACAATTGTGCATAACCTAAAATACTATTGAGTGGTGTGCGAAGTTCGTGGCTAATACCTGTAATGTAGCGGCTTTTAGCTTGGTTAGCTTGATCTGCAGTTAGACGTGCAAGCTGTAACTCTGCATCGGTTTTCTGGTGGAGTTCAATTTCACGTTGTAATAAACCTGTCTGTCGGTTAGATTCCTCTTGAGCTACACGCCTGCTTTGACCAGTCAATACCAACCACCAAGCAATAATGGCACTTGCAAACACAAGTGCAGCAAATATCTTCAGATAGCCAGAACGTAATTGTGGCAATAAGCTGGCAGCGGTTTGCGCCAGCACTTGGCTTTCATGGTAATAAATTAACCAAAGTAATGTACCTAAAAAAGTTAAGGTGACACTCATAAGCAATAAGTAAGCACTTAAGCCCGAGTTTAAATAAATCCATAACGCTTTAGGCAATAGTTTTTTCAGAGCAGCTTCCCATTGAACTGAGAACTTAGCCTCTGGTTTACAGGCATCATTACACCGAGCGTCTAGACAGCAACACAGCGAACAAATAAAGCCTTGATAAGCTGGGCAATGCGCCATATCTGGCGTTTCGTATTCCCGCTCACATACCGTGCATTTGGCGATACGTGTTGTTGGGCTGAATTTAATCGCTTGACGGGCGATATAGTATTTACCTTTAGTAATCCAAGCAATAACGGGCGAAGTTATCAATGCGGTAAATAACGCAATAAAAGCGGAAAATGCCTGCGGAACATCGCCTAAAGCACCAGAAAATGCTGTAATAGAGAACATCGAGGCCAATAGCATAGCGCCCACGCCCACAGGATTAATGTCATATAAATAAGCGCGTCTAAACTCAATACCCTTAGGGCTTAAGCCAAGTGGCTTATTGATGACTAAGTCGGCCACAACAGCGGCAATCCAAGCAATAGCGATGTTTGAATATAAAGCCAATACCTGCTCTAAAGCTTTAAATACATCTAGCTCCATTAATACAATTGCGATACTGGCATTAAAAATCACCCAAACCACGCGCCCTGGGTGGCTATGTGTTAACCGAGCAAAGAAGTTAGACCAAGCCAACGAACCAGCATAAGCATTCGTCATATTAATTTTAACTTGAGAAATCACAACAAATAACGCAGTCATGCCCAAAGCTAATTCTTTTGAGCTAAATAAATACTGATAACCCACTAAATACATTTGCGTGGGATTAGTTGCCTGTAAAAATGACATATCACTTTGAATCACTAGATAAGCCAATAAAACGCCTGCTGCCATTTTTATCATGCCTACAAATACCCAACCTGGTCCAGCCGCCAGTACTCCTAAATTCCATCGCCAACAATTTTCAGGTGTTTTTTCAGGCATAAAGCGAAGAAAGTCTACCTGCTCACCAATTTGTGGAATTAAGGCAACCCCTACCGCGGTTGCTGCACCAAATAGAAGCAGATTAAACTCCCCCCTTTCACCAGACGCACCCGCAAAGAGCATCATGCGTGAGATTACTTCTGGGTCTTGATACAAGATTGCAATAAAAGGCATGCACATAAGTATCAGCCAAACTGGTTGTGTGAACATCTGAATTCGATTAATTAATGTGACGCCATGAATCACAAAAGGAATGACAACCAGTGCGCTGACTAAGTAACCGAGGTAGAGCGGCAAATGAAAATACAGTTCTAGCGCATAAGCCATAATAGCGGCTTCTAATGCGAATAAAATAAATGTGAATGAGGCGTAAATAAAAGATGAAATAGTGGAGCCAATATAGCCAAAACTGGCGCCACGGGTCAGTAAATCCATGTCTAGACCATATTTAGCCGCATAAAAGCTAATGGGTAGCGCGGTCAAAAATATTATGACGCCCACAGCTAAAATCGCCCATAACGCATTTACTGCGCCGTAATTAACCGCGATAGTGCCGCCAACAGCTTCTAAGACTAGAAAAGAAATAGCGCTTAAAGCGGTATTTGAAACGCGAAAAATTGACCACTTACGGAAAGATCTAGGTGTAAAGCGAAGGGCAAAGTCCTCTATAGATTCGTTTGCCACCCAAGTGTTGTAGTCACGGCGTATTTTAATGATGCGCTGTGTCGGCTTAGCATTTTCTGGCGACGCCAATGACAAATTATTTGGGTTCAATTCAACATCCGATTACATCAATATTCATAAAGTATATTGTTGTAAGCAACAAACGTACCCTTAAGTATAAATCCAAAGTGTTAAAACCATAATTTGTTTAAAACGTCGCGGATTAGATTAAGCAATGATTATGAAATTGATCTTAAAGCTGCATGATTAAGATCAATACCCGACTAACCTAATAATAAGTAACCACCTACAAATAGCAGTAAGCAAGCAAAAGAGTTATTAAACCAAAGCGCCAACTTAACGCGCTGTGAAGCCATCAAAAAGCCAAGGCTATGCAGCATTGCTGTTGCAACTAACATTCCAACTATTGCTGCTGAACTTGATTGCAGTTGAAGCTCTGCTCCATGTGCCATACCGTGTAATAAGGCAAACATAGCTGTAATGCTCAATTGCATCATCTTGCTCATTGGTAATCTCATTATCAACAGCACGCCCATGGCCATGACGCTGGCGGCAATCGCTGTTTCTACATGCGCGAAACCTAAATCTGATAAACCTAAGACTGCACCCATCGCCATAATGGCGACAAAAGTCAGCGGCAGCTGCCAGCGAGCTTTGCCACATAACTTAGCGGCCCACACCCCAATTGCCAACATTACCAATAAATGATCCCAACCTGTGAGTGGGTGCATGAAACCTGCATATGCACTGTCTAAACCGTGTCCTGGATGTGCGCTAGCGATGCCAGAAAACAGTGAAAATAAAGCCGCTATTGTGATTTGTTTTTTCATATCATTACTCCTAAAGCATTAAGCCTTGTTTTTCAATAAATTTAACGATTTCTTCTAAACCTTGCCCAATTTTCAAGTTAGTAAAAATAAACGGGCGCTCACCTCTCATGCGCTTTGCATCTCTATCCATCACTTCTAAAGAGGCGCCAACCATAGGCGCTAAATCAATTTTATTGATAATAAGTAAATCAGACTTAGTAATGCCCGGGCCGCCTTTACGTGGAATTTTTTCACCTGCGGCAACATCAATCACATAGATGGTTAAGTCTGAAAGCTCTGGGCTAAATGTTGCCGCCAGATTATCACCACCACTTTCAATAAATACAATATCTAGCGCCTCAAAACGTTCGCACAATTGCGATACCGCCTCAAGGTTCATAGAAGCATCTTCACGAATCGCGGTATGTGGGCAACCGCCAGTCTCTACGCCAATAATGCGATCTGGCGTGAGCGCTTCATTACGGGTTAGAAACTCAGCATCTTCTTTGGTGTAAATATCATTGGTTACCACGGCAATGTTATAAACGTCTCGCAAACGCTGACACAGGGCTAATGTTAAAGCCGTTTTGCCTGAACCGACTGGCCCGCCGATGCCTACACGTAAGGGTTCTGATTGAGTATTGGGTTTGATTTTTGTAGAGGTCATGATCTGAATAATCGACTATATTGGGTTTCATGGCGACACCCAGCAACGCTGAGGCCGGGAACAAAATTACTAATTGCAAAATCTTCTAAACACATCGCTTGTGCAACACACTCTGGTAGCGATTCACCTATTTCCAGCAGTATTTTTTGCCCAGCCACCTGCCCAAGTGGCACCGCTTTCATAGCTGCGCTGACTTGATTCTCTACCCAAGACCAAGCGTAGGCATGTAACAAATCTTGTGCAGAAATATTCCAATGATAGGAAATCCCTGAATATATTGTAGGAAAAGCTGGGGTTTCGAGCGCATTGATTTTTTCTAGAAAATCTACTGGCAACGATCCTATATCATTTAATAAACGGCGCAGTGAATAGCCCATTTGACGGCTCTCTGCTAGCGCTTCAGCGGTATCACGGCCAGCTTGAAATTTTGCATCCCAGTCACTAATGGCAGCCATATCATCAGCCTGCCAAGCTTGATACATGCGATACAGAATTGGCAATTCGTAACGCTGCTGATAGATATCTAACACATCGGCTATCCAGGTTTTAGCGCTTGCTTGATGATGCACATCACCGCATTCAATGGCCCATTCTAAGCCCTGCGAATAGCTGTAAGCTCCGACAGGCAACATGGGGCTGGCAAGCTGTAGCAAACGACTTAACGCAATATTAGGCGCGATATTAGATTGTTTAAGCATTTGATTTTAACCTTTTAGACGGCAATCGCTGATAATTGTCATCATCCCCACCGTGCCTGTGACCGCCACCGTAGGCGCCTGCTTCAGGTTCAAACGGCGCATTATTGTCTGTGGTTGTCATGCCCAAACCTACTAACATTTCATTTAATACGTGATCTTGCTCCAATCGCAACCAGCCATCCCCCACTTGCAAAGGCACATGCCGATTGCCTAAATGATAAGCGGCGCACATTAAGGCTTGCGTCGTTTTGGCGGTGACATCGGTAACGGCTTGTGGTGCAGCAACAATTTCTACGACATAGCCATCTTCAGTTTCTAGTAAATCACCACCGCGCATAATAGTTCCGCGATCAAGCAATAATGCGGCTTCACGACCTGATGATAAAGTCACACGTAAGCGACTTCTTTGGCGTAAATCAAAAGGCAGCACCAATTGATCATCGACCTTGCTTTGCTGAAAGTTACCAAGACGTTTGTTAATATTAATCATCAATTAAACTCGGAAATAGACCTAGAATAAGAAATAGCGCTGTGCCATAGGCAAAATTCTGGCTGGCTCGCAAGCTAATAAAATACCATCAGCTCGAACAATATAGGTTTCAGGGTCTACATCAATTTTGGGCATATAGCCGTTATGTATCATGTCTGCTTTTCTGACAGTTCGGGTGCCTCGAACAGGTATTAGGGTTTTATTTAAATTAAGCGCAGCTAAAGCCGGATTATGCAAAGCCGCTTGCGATACAAAAGTGACGGAGGTTTTAAGCCCGCCTCCATAGGCGCCGAACATATGGCGATAATGCACGGGTTGTGGCGTAGGAATAGATGCATTGGGGTCGCCCATCGCGGCAGCAGCGATCATGCCCCCTTTTAGAATGGTGGAAGGTTTCACCCCGAAAAATGCTGGGCGCCACAGAACTAAATCCGCTAACTTTCCAACTTCTATTGAGCCAACTGTATCGGCAATACCATGCGTGAGCGCAGGGTTAATCGTATATTTGGCAATATAGCGCTTCACGCGGAAATTATCATTACCTGCGGAATCTTCAGCTAGGGCACCCCGCTGGACCTTCATTTTATGTGCGGTTTGCCAAGTACGAATAATCACCTCACCAACGCGCCCCATGGCTTGCGAGTCAGATGACATCATAGAAAATGCGCCTAAATCATGCAAAATATCTTCTGCTGCAATGGTCTCGCGACGGATACGACTTTCAGCAAAAGCAATGTCTTCTGCAATTGCCGGGTCTAGGTGATGGCAAACCATGAGCATATCCAAATGCTCGTCGATTGTGTTTACCGTAAATGGACGCGTAGGGTTTGTGGATGAAGGCAACACATTAGCGTAACCAGCTGCTTTAATAATATCTGGTGCATGACCGCCGCCAGCCCCTTCGGTATGAAAGGTATGAATAGTGCGGTCTTTAAATGCTGCAATCGTCGTTTCCACAAAACCAGATTCATTCAAAGTATCCGAGTGAATCGCCACTTGAATGTCCATTTCCTCAGCCACATTCAAGCAATTATCAATCGCAGCAGGTGTAGTACCCCAGTCTTCATGCAGCTTTAAACCAATGGCACCAGCTTCAACTTGTTCACGTAGAGGCTCTGGTAAGCTCACATTACCTTTACCTAAAAAGCCCAAGTTCATCGGAAATGCATCTGCGGACTGCAACATGCGGTGAATATGCCAAGGGCCTGGTGTACAAGTGGTTGCAAAAGTTCCTGTGGCTGGACCTGTGCCGCCGCCCAGCATGGTTGTCACGCCAGACATTAAAGCTTCTTCGATCTGTTGCGGACAGATAAAGTGAATATGTGTATCCACCCCTCCTGCTGTCACTATCATGCCTTCGCCCGCAATAATCTCGGTACCTGCGCCAATAGCAATCGTCACAGCAGACTGAATATCCGGGTTGCCCGCTTTGCCTATGGCAGAAATTCGTCCATTCTTGATGCCAATATCAGCTTTAACAATACCCCAGTAATCAATAATCAGTGCGTTTGTAATGACCGTATCTGCGACATCTTTAGCGCATAGCTGACCTTGCCCCATACCATCACGAATGACTTTACCACCGCCGAATTTAACTTCTTCGCCATAGAGTGTGCAATCTTTTTCTACTTCGATCCAGAGTTCGGTATCGGCTAAGCGCACTTTATCGCCCAAAGTCGGGCCAAACATCTCAGCGTAGGCTTGCTTGTCAATGTTTATGCTCATTTGAGTGCCCCCATGACTTTACCTGCGAAGCCATATACTTTTCTATCACCAGCTAGCGCCACTAACACTACCGTACGCGTTTGGCCCGGCTCAAAACGGACAGCCGTACCTGACGCGATATTTAACCTAAAACCATAAGCCGCTTGCCTATCAAAACTTAAAGCTTCGTTAGTTTCAAAAAAGTGAAAATGCGAACCGATTTGTATTGGGCGGTCACCTATATTAGATACGTCAATTGTCACAGTGGCTCTGCCAACGTTTATTGTAATGTCACCATTAGCTATTTTCATTTCACCTGGAATCATTTGAGCTACCTTTAAGGAATTGGGTGGTGAACAGTAACAAGCTTAGTGCCATCTGGAAAAGTTGCCTCAATCTGAATGTCCGGAATCATCTCCGCAATACCTTCCATCACATCATCACGCGTCAGCAAAGTTGTACCATAGCTCATCAGTTCAGCGACTGTTCTACCGTCGCGCGCACCTTCCATAATGGCGGCTGAAATAAGGGCAATCGATTCTGGATAATTGAGTTTTAAGCCTCGCGCCTTGCGACGTTCTGCAAGTAAGCCAGCAGTAAAGATGAGCAGTTTATCTTTTTCTCTAGGGGTTAATTCCATACATTCAATTCCATGCAAAAACTCTCTTTTTAATCAGAATTAGTCTATTTATGAGGGAACAAGTTACTTTTTAAAAAAACTCAGGTGTTCCAAATTCGTGGTCTTGTCGCTTCTAGACCTGCATACCACGGGCGTAAAATCTGCCATAACGACTCAAAATATTGCCTTGCACATTGTGCTGATTGACCAATATATCTAGCAGAAAAGATCTCTGGCATCGCAGTCACACCATATCTGGCCTGCATATCTAAGGCTAATTTAGGCTGTATTTCTCTACATGCCGCTAACACCCCATCGGGGACTTTACCTCCAGCAATAACAAAACTTGCAGACACTGCGTTACAATGTAAACCCACTATCGATTGCATAACCTTGAGTTCTGGCTCCAAAAAGCTAAGCTCATTCCAAATCAATTTATCATTCCGACGGATACTCAAATTTTGATGCAAAGTACCCGTTTGCCAAATTTCTTTTTGCGCTTGGCGTCCAAAACACAGTATTTCCCACCCAGCATATTTAGCTTCAGCGTCTAAACTCACTTCAGCGCTAAACATAACTTGAGCGCCATCAAACAAAATATTCTCTTGTGGTAACCATTCAAAACAAGTATTTTCCCCCAGATTGAACTTCAAATACTGACAAGCTTGTTGCCCGTTGGCTTTATACCACTTACCTGCGCCGGGTGTCGTGAGTAATGCAAACGCCCCTTGATTAAGACTCACATTAAGTGTGAGTGAATCTCCCCCAGCTACGCCGCCTGGTGGATGCACAACGATGCCATGACAAACCGCATCACCTTCTGGGTGCAAAGACTTTTGCAATACCAGTGGGCCTACATGCAAGTTTTTAGCTAAATAACTGCGGTGATGTCGTTTAGAAAAATCTAAACTTAAGCACGCTTCCCAGCGCTTAAGTGCAGGCTGATCTTGAGCTACGGGGCTAGTGCTTTGTAATATTTTTAAGTCATCCATCACTCCATGATGCCATAAAATTTTTTAAACTGACAAATAACCTTTAATTTTAGCTGCATCTACATTATCGCGAGTATCCTCATGAATGAACTTACCTTTGTCTATCACAATAATGCGATCTGCAATTTCCATGGTAAAGCTCAACACTTGCTCGGAAACGATAATAGTGATTTCTCGCATTTTACGAATCTCATTTAGGACTTTAGCAATGTCTTTAATAATAGACGGCTGGATTCCCTCAGTTGGTTCATCTAGCAACAATACTTTCGGATTAGTCACTAGCGCCCGAGCAATAGCGAGTTGCTGCTGCTGACCCCCAGATAGATTACCACCCTTGCGCTTACGCATGTCGTATAACACTGGAAAGAGCGCATAGATATCTTCTGGAATCTCACGTGTTTTAGATTTCTCTAGCCCTGTTTCAATGTTTTCTTGCACAGTCATATTAGGAAAGATCATACGACCCTGTGGTACGTAGGCTAAGCCTTTCGCAACTCTCTGGTAGCTATCATTACCTTCTAAGCTAACGCCATCGACAAAAGCTTTTGTCGTTTTGCTTGGCAAAATACCCATCAGTGATTTAAACAGCGTAGTTTTACCCATGCCGTTACGACCCATGATAGCGAGTGTTTCATTTTTATTTGCTGTAAAGTTAAGACCATGTATCACTTGGCTTTGACCATAACTTACTTGCAGATTTTCAATTTCGAACATATCAAGTCTCCTTAATGGCCTAAATATACTTCAATCACTTTTTCATCTTCTTGTACTTGATCCATAGGACCTTCAGCCAAGATTTTCCCTTGATGCAGCACGGTGACTTTGTGAGCGATTTTCTTCACGAATTCCATGTCATGCTCAATCACTAATACTGAACGGTTATTACTGATTTTATTCAGCAGCTCCGCAGTTTGATCACGCTCTTTAGCACTCATTCCAGCTACCGGCTCATCTAACATTAACAACTGAGGATCCTGCATCAACAACATACCTATTTCTAGCCATTGCTTTTGACCATGACTCAATAATGCCGCTTCCATATCCAAAAAGCTAGTTAGCATAATTTCTTCTGCAATTTTTAATACTTGCTCTTTCACTTCTGCAGTATGTTTAAAGAATAAACTACCCCAAACACTTCTTCCTTTAGGATAAGACACCTCTAAGTTTTGATACACCGAAAGGTTTTCATAAATGGATGGCGTTTGAAATTTACGCCCCACTCCTTCGCGAACAATTTCATGCTCTGAGAGCTTAGTAAGCTCTTTATTCATAAACTTGATAGAGCCGTTAGTCGACTTGGTTTTTCCGCAGATTAAATCTAACACTGTCGTCTTACCTGCGCCATTTGGCCCAATCACAACACGAAGTTCATTTTTATCTATGTACATTGTCAGATTGTCGACCGCCTTAAACCCATCAAAAGATACCGTTAAATCTTCAATGGCTAGCACAAAGTCTGTATTACTCATGCTTTCACTCCTTCAATGTTAGTCACATCAATCTCATTCACTGTTTTTTTAACCGTCTCATTTTTCGTTGAATCGATGACTGCTGTAGCAGTAGTCAGGCTAGACTTTTTTTTAAAGAAATTAAGCTTATGGCTATATTTAGCCCAAACACCAGCTAATCCGTCTGGGAAGAACATCACAACAGCGATAAACAGTCCACCCATGATGAAAAGCCAGAGTTCTGGATAACTTTCTGAAAAGAATGTTTTACCAAAGTTGACGAACAATGTGCCGTAAACCGCACCAATTAAAGATGCTCGACCACCCACCGCACAAAAAATCACCATTTCAATGGAGGGCACAATACCGACAAATGATGGCGACATGAAACCAACCTGCAGGGTAAACATGGCGCCACCAACTGCTGAAATCATCGCAGCCAGACAGAAAATAAATATTTTAAAGTTTGATACGTCGTAACCAGAGAAACGTACTCGCTCTTCCTTATCACGCATTGCTAATAACAACATACCGAATTTACTGTTCAACACATATTTTGAAAGCAAGATTGCACCAAACAACAGAAAGCCATTGAGGTAATACAAAATGTATTTCGCACTGTCGTTACGTGTATCCCATCCCCAAACTGTTTTAAGGTCAGTAATACCATTCACGCCACCAGTAAAGCCTTGTTGACCTACAATTAAAATACTTAATATAAGCGCAATGGCTTGCGTGATAATTGCGAAGTAAACACCTCCTACACGGCGTTTAAACATTGCAAATCCGATTAAATAAGCAAACAAAGCAGGGATTGTTAGTATTATTAGTATTGTTAATGGCAAGCTCTTGAACGGCTCCCAAAACCAAGGTAATGATGTAATTTGGTTCCAGTCCATAAAATCGGGAATGCCTGGGGTTGTTTGTATTTTGGTGGTGATAGGGTCAGATGCCTCAAGCTTCATAAACATCGCCATACCATACCCGCCTAGACCAAAGAATATGCCTTGCCCCAAGCTTAAAATACCGCCATTACCCCATAACAATACTAAGCTCACCGCTACAAAAGCGTAAGTTAGGTATTTACCAACCAAATTTAGCCTGAAAATATCTACGCCTAGCGGTAGCACTATAAAGATAATTGCAGCGAGTACTGCCAAACCAACCAGCCCATCTTTGCCACCAACCAATTTACTTAAGGACGCGTTCATGTGGATTCTCCTGTCTGTTTACTTACGAAGCTTAGAAGCAAACAAGCCTTCTGGTTTCATCATTAATATGCCAACAATCACTAATAAGGTAGAGACTTTACCCATAGAGCTGGTCATAAAGAATTGCAATATAGATTGTGCTTGCGCGATACCGAATGCAGACGCAATCGTACCCATTAAGCTAGCAGCACCACCAAATACCACCACCATAAAGCTATCTACAATATAAAGCGTACCTGTTGTTGGTCCGGTAGAAGCAATCGTGGTAAATGCAGCCCCTGCAATACCCGCGATACCGCAACCTAATGCAAATGTCACACGGTCTACTTTTTGCGTATTGATACCAACTGCGCCTGCCATCACACGGTTTTGAACCGTTGCACGAACTCTGAGTCCCCAGCGTGAGCGGTACATAAACATGTAAACACCAGCTGTCACAAATAGTGCAAGCACCATTACGAAAACACCGTTAATCGGAATATCAATATCTGGCGTTGGCTTAAATGATCCCAACATCCATTCAGGTAATTCGGCACTGACTTCTTTTGCGCCAAAGGTTGAGCGAAACGATTGCTGCATGACTAAACTCAAACCCCATGTCGCTAATAGCGTGTCTAACGGGCGCTTGTAGAGATGCCGAATCATAATAAATTCAATGAAATATCCCAGCGCAAATGCAAGAATAAATGCCAAAATAATGGCAAAAACAAAATAATAATTAACAAAACCATACGTCGTTGCGACTTTAGAAAGCATCACTGTAGTGTATGCACCAATCGTCATAAACTCACCGTGCGCCATATTGATCACACCCATTTGCCCAAAAATAATGGCTAGGCCAAGTGCCATCAGCAGCAACACAGTAAACATACTCAGGCCAGAAAAACCCTGCATTACCATGATATTGCCAATATCTGCCATCGAATATCCAAACATACGGCCTCCTACTTAATCGCTACTAAGATAAAAACTGCTTTAACATTCAGAGTGCAGCAGCCTATTTACTAAGCTGCTGCATCTTTCATATTAGCTAACTATTATTGATAACCTTTTGGAAATGGATCTGGTTTGATGTAACCAGAGGTGTATACCACTTTAGCTTGACCATCTTTGCCCCATTGACCAATACGTAACTTAGTCGTTAAGTGATGGTTTTTCTCAACAGTAACTGCGCCTTCTGGTGCATCTTTAAACACATAGCCAGGTAGTGCTGCCTGTACTTTATCTACGTCAAAGCTACCAGCACGTTCAACTGCTGCTTTATATAACCATGGGCCTAAGTAAGCTGCTTGTGTAACATCACCAATCACAGATTTATCACCCCATTTTTTCTTAAACGCAGCAACAAACTTCACGTTTTCAGGATTGGTTTGAGATTGAAAATATTTCATCGCTGAGTAGAAACCAGCTAAGTTTTCACCGCCGATACCTAACACTTCATCCTCGGTCACAGAGATTGTCAACATGGTTTGTTTTGTTGAATTTAAGCCTGCTGCATTCAACTGTTTGAACCATGCCACGTTACTACCGCCAACAACCGCAGCGTAAATGACATCAGGTTTTTTGAGTTTGATTTTGTTGATGACAGAACCAAATTGTGTGTCACCCAAAGCAATGTATTCTTCGCCTACCACTGAACCGTGCAAATGTTTCTCAATGTGTTTACGTGCAATTTTCATTGAAGTACGTGGCCAGATGTAGTCAGAACCGATTAGGTAGAAAGTCTTAGCTTTTTTCTCTTTAGCAATCCAATCTAACCCAGCAAGAATTTGCTGTGTCGCTTCTTGGCCAGTGTAGAAAACGTTTTTAGACTGCTCTAAACCTTCGTAGAAAGTTGGGTAGAACAATAGACCATTTTCTTTTTCAAACACTGGCAATGCCGCCTTACGTGATGCTGATGTCCAGCATCCCATAACCGCAGCTACTTTGTCTGAAGCTAGTAGTTTTTTTGCTTTTTCTGCAAAAGTAGGCCAGTCTGACGCACCATCTTCTTGAATCACTTCAATCTTACGACCCAAAATACCACCCATGGCGTTAATTTGTTCAATCGCCAACTTCTCAGCTTGAATTGAACCTGTTTCACTAATAGCCATCGTGCCTGTAGCAGAATGTAAAATACCAACTTTAACTGTCGTGTCTGTTACCGCTAGACCGGTAGTCATCACTTTGGCTGTTGAAGTATCAGCAGCAAAAGCTGTATTAGTTAAGATACCTGCTGAAAGAAGTGCAGCAGCTAGCGCGCCACCAACTTTCATAAAGTTACGCCTATTTAAAGTACTCATCACTCTGTCTCCTCATTTAAAAAATCAAAAAAAACACAAATAAAATAAAACTAAAATCACCAATTTTTCATGGTGTTTACTCACTAATTAATGCGACAACATCCAAGGTCTTGCTGTTTTCTTGGTTTGCATTTGCAAAGCTGCTTTCCCTGTTTCTGGGTTCACCTTAGTGCTTGTTTTGCACGTATGTGAGCCAGCACAGCCACAACTTGATCGTTTTGCTACTTTAGGGTCATGCGCAGATTTTTCATTTCGTTCATGTGCTACACGTTGCGTCCTATCCATTACAGCTAAGCGTGGTGCTGAAAGAATGCGTGGGCTTTCGCAACCACATTCATCACAAAACGCAGGCTCACTAGATTCACTCATTTTTCTAAGTGCAGCAAAAATACCGCAGGTATCACATTCATATTCATAAACTGGCATGCAAATCACTCCTTAGCTGGTTTTAGCAGTATCAATGCCTTGTTTCACCATGACTTTTGGCCCATCCGCATTTGGCTTCATATCGAAGTCAAATATCTCTGTTGGTAGCCATAAAGTTGCACAGGCATTAGGAATATCCACAATGCCGCTGATATGACCTTCAACTGGCGCGGTACCTAAAATAGATAATGCTTGCGCACCGGTGTAGCCAAATTTTTTCATATACTCAATAGCGTTTAGACATGCTTGGCGGTAAGCCTCATTGACATCCAAGTAAAGCTGCTTGCCTTGCTCATTCACTGAGATACCTTCAAAAATGATGTAGTCTTTATAAGTTGGCGTGAGCACACTAGGTTCGAAAATTGGGTTTTTAATGCCATATTTCTTCACGCCTTCTTTAATTAAGCTGACTTTGATATCTAAATAACCTGCCATCTCAATGGCACCACAGAAAGTAATTTCACCATCGCCTTGTGAAAAGTGAAGGTCACCCATAGAGAGCCCGCCATCTTTCACATAGACTGGAAAATAAACCTTTGAACCTTTGGTTAGGTTTTTAATATCGCAATTACCGCCATGTTCACGTGGTGGAACAGTACGGGCGCCTTCTAAAGCAGCTTTTTGGGCAGCTTCTCCAGACATCTTGCCCATCACGGCAGAGCTTGGGTTGGGAGGTAACGCTAGGGCTGGTTCGCGTTCAGGGTCAGTTGCAATCAAATCACCCTCACGCTTATTCCATTTATCTAACAACTCTTTTGAAGGTAAGCAGCCGATTAAACCAGGATGCATAATTCCTGCGAATTTAACATTCGGCACATGGCGTGATGTCGTATAAATGCCGTGAAAATCCCAAATCGATTTGCGTGCTTCTGGATACTGATCAACTAAGAAACCACCACCATTTTCTTTAGCAAAAATACCGTTAAAACCCCATTGGCTATCTTCAAAAGTGCCAACGTCTAAAATTTCAACGACCATTAAGTCACCCGGCTCAGCACCTTCAACGCCAATCGGACCACTTAAATAATGTACTTGCGTTAAATCTACATCACGCACGTCATTAGCACTGTCGTTATTACCAATTTGGCCGCCAGTCCAATCCATACATTCAACGCGAAACTCGTCGCCCGGTTTAACCATTGCAATCATAGGTAAATCAGGATGCCAACGATTGTGAATCTGGCCATCCTGCTCCCAAGGTTTTTTGTTTAAATCTAATTTAACTAACGTTTTCATTGGCATCCTCCAGCTTTAATTTCAGATAAACTCACAAGTAAAGATCTTCAAATCTGTTAAGGTACATATATCAATCAATAACAACTTGCAGTGATATAGCGCTTTGCAATGGTGTTAGATTAAGGGCTCGGGGGATGGAATGAAATACGTCAAATTGCGTAGATAATTAGCACTTTTAGAAAAGAAATTTGTGCTAATTTAGTACCAACACTTTAATGCTGAATGATTTAACCATATGATTAAAAAACAACTTCTTGTGGGTGCTGTTTTACTATCCACAACTATCAATGTAATGGCTGTGGAATGGGACTCCATCATTAAGAAGGTCGATTATGAGATATTTGTCGACATAGATTCTTACAATGTTGCGAATGGTTATCCTTACTTTTTTACTAAAAAAAATTATAAAATAATTCAGCCATTGACCATCAATAAAAAACTAACCACTTATCAATATGAAATCAAAAACACCCAGTTTAATTGCAAACAACCGCTGTTCAATCTCACTTCAATTGACTTCTATAACCAGTAAAATAAATTACTATCATCAGAAAAGTTTATGTCAAAATTTAGACCCATCACTATAGGTTCAGACGAGTACGCAATTGCCCAGCTCGCTTGCCAAGTCCATCAAATGGTAGGTGGTCAATAAAGCCAATAAAATTTAACCAATAGTTCAATACAAATAGAAAAGGCGCAGCAACATAAAATTGTTACTGCGCCTTAGCATTATCTTAGGAGATAAATACTGCTTTAAAATTGGAATTGCATAGAAACATTAATTGCATTTACGCTACTTGCACCGTCTGTTTTTGTATCAGAATAGATAGCCGAAATTAATGCGTTATATGGTGCAATGACGTAGTTTGTACCAACTTCGTATTTTTTTACATCAATATTGGTATCTGGTTTGAATGTTTGATAGCGAACAAATGGCATAAATTTACCCCATCCAATAGGCTCGTTAAACAAGTAAGCTGCACCTGCTGAATATGCTTTACCTTGCTCACTTAAGAATACATCATCAGTATCGTAATCATAGTAAGCCGCTTCTAATGACGCTGTGCCAGGACCCACATCTTTTTTCTCTAATAAGAAATCTGCACTGTATGAAGTGTAATCGCCTGCTTTTGTTAAGCTAATAGCACCATCAGTTTTTTGTCTACCCGCAATACCTACAGCCAAAATATCTGCTGCACCAAAGTAGTTTCCTGTTCCATAATAGCCAGGCTCTGCATCCCAGAAATCAACTTGCACTCTACCTGCATACATGAGTTTATCATCAGCATTTAATGTTTTCGCAGCTACACTTGATTGTGATTGCGCATTCACACCACTAAATCTGAAAATGTTTTGACCTTCAAACGCACCAAATGAATAGCCAATTTTGTTGTCCATAGCACTACCTACGATTGCAACACCTTCATCACGGCCAATAATACCGCCGTTCCAGCCGTAGCGAGATGCAATATTCGACCAATATCCACCACCCATTGAGTAATATGGTCCAGCCATGTTCGCGCGATCACTTGGCGACAAGAATCTACCTGCCCAGATGGCGATTTCTGGCGTCATCTGCAACTGCACGTTAGCATCAATTACTTCCCAGCTTTCACCGTTACTTTTTTCAGTGTTTAACATACCTTTAATGTATTTATTAAACGAACCTGATAAGTACAAGCGTGCACTATCTAAAGTAAAGTCGTTTGAACGACTTCCATTAGCCGCCGCATCCTCAACTGAACTATAACCTGCGCGCATACCGAAACCAACGCTCAAAGACTTATCTTCACCAAATGAAATGGTTCCACCAGCCTGAGCACTCATTGCAGGAAGCAAGAGCGCAGCGCTTACAGCAGTTGCTAATAGGCTTGTCTTAAGTTTAAATGTCATTACAACTCTCCATTAATAAAAATATTTTCAGTAGATACAAAAAATCTTTCGTTTTGCTCTGTCGTTTTGGTGGAATATTTCTGCATCACCCTTAAAAACATGATGCTAGATTAACGAGACTCTATTGACTGTGAAATACGCAATATTGCGTAGGTAATAGCTAAGTGATTACTTAAAAACTGTGCTAACTTTGCAAGCAATTCAACATAATTAATCATGTTTACTTGCAAAGGTTCAACTCAGATGATGTTTAATTTTTCTAACAAATGGACACAAAATTGTGTTCTGCTGGCTCCGTTGCTATTATTAGCATGCGGAGAGATTGCGTACAAACGTGGTGCAAGCGCCAATGACCTAGACAAAACAAGAAAAGCTTGCGCTGCTAAGGACTCAACTAAAACAGCTATTGAAAAATGTATGATCGATAATGGCTGGGCTTTTCAAAACCTTGAGAGTTCAGAGCTAATATCTAATATGCAAAATGAGCCTGAACCTATTATTGCAAAAAGCATAACTAAAAGTAATAGTCATGAGGAAATACCAATTATTACCAAAAATGTGACTGGTGATAGAACAGTTAATACGCCTGGAAATATGAAGCCAACAGACCCTATGGAAACATTTAAAATAGGCTCATGGTGGAAATTAGGTGGCGGCTCAGTAAATCTTAAACTTTCAATTCAAGAATGTGTAACAACACTTGGAGAAGCCTATCAACCGGATCCACAAACTAAAAAAGTGACCCGAGGTTTATTGCAATGTATGAAGAGTAAAGGCTGGCACGGCTTGATAGAGAATTCTCAGCAAATATAATTAGTCTCCTCCTCATAACTCTAGTTTAACTTTATTAATCAACTTCCGCTTTGGGCCCGAAGAACTCAAGTCAGAAGTCTGTTATTGGGAAGTCTGAAAGCTGTCAGATCAAACTAGTGCAATCGATTTAAAATCAGCCTTTAAGTTATCGACATAATTGGCAAAGGCGCCACGTACCTGAAACGGAGTAAGCAATTGTTGTGTCGCCAAAGCCAGCTATATGCTGGCATGCAAACTACTGCGCATGACGTACACATTGCGTGGGCGTCCTTCTTGGTTTGCTGCATCAGGTGCTAAAGCTTCAACAATCGGTAAGTTTTGTTGCCACCAACCTTCGAGTGTTTGCATAAAACTTGCATGATGTGTTGTCACGCTTTGGTGTGTAGCTATAATTTCGGCAATCGCACGCTTATCTGTGATTACAGGCGCAAAATCTAAATAGTTAGCATCTCTAGCAACAAACAGATCATCTTTAAGTTGCATATAGTTTTGCCAAAAGTGGCTTAAGTTTTCGACCTCAACTTTAGGCACACCTCCATGCAAATGTGCACGAAAATCATGTGGCTCAGGCGGGGGAGCGTTATCTACATATCGGCGAATATTGCAGTTGTAATCTTCTGCCACAATTTCCGCTTTTGGCCGAAAGTTGCGATCATGAGCGTCCGCTATGTAGCACCAAGATTTTATACTTTGCCAATGGCTTAGTGGCTGGCCAGTTATGTGAGCATAGGCCAAAACGTGCCCTTTTGAGACATTACTAGTTCTATAATGCGGACGTTTACACAAAATTCAGGACACGTCTGACCTTCCCGACGCTCTTAGATATTTACCAAACCGCTACCGAGTAACGGATAACTAATTTTTAAGAGAAACTCTCCTGCTCAACGGTAAATTTGGCTTCTGCTATAGCATTAGCAATGGAATCCCATCCAGCTGCATTAGCAAAGTAAACCATCTTGTTAATCGTGTTAACACTCGCAGGCCTTCTGTGCTCCACTGGTACATTATCTGGGTGCATCTGCCAAGGTTTTAAGGTATGTCCAGCTTCTTTGGCAACTAAAGCTAATACCGATGCTATCCTGAATCCACCCTCATCTAAATCTCCCCAATGGTAAACAGGAATATCTGCAGATAAAGATTTTAATAGCCTTGCATACATATCTCGCCACGGAGGATTTGGCATGCCTGCGGTATAAATCAACAAAACATCTTCATCGTGCCTGCGCCTAGCCTCTGAATGAAATGTTGTCTGATTTTCTATGGTTAATATCATGCTTGGTTTACTAGCCAAGCTCTTAATTGTTGCAGCAGGAAGACCCATGTATGGGCTGTCGATATAGTCCGTAACCCTGTCTCTAGATATAGAAATATTGCCAGCCAGCCTAACAGGGTGCTCTTCCCTAAATAAGCCAATTTCTTCCCAAACTTCAGTGGGTGGTCTATGGTCTGCATTGATGTCACCTGATAACAATACATCAATGGGGGCAGCTAACTTTTTAATGCGTTTAGTATCTTTGAATAACTTGCCGCTTACTTCGTTAATAGGGGTTAGAACTACTTTATTCACCATGTTGTCACGGGCATAATCAATCACCGTGATTGCATCCACCCAGTCCTGTGCGTCGGCTGCGGTAAACGTTCTGACAGTCTTTAGCTGCGCCCACTGATTTAAAATATCATGGATCACAGGATAACGATTTGCTAATGGAGTTAATAGATTATTGGCGAATGTAATATGGTCTGCCGCAGGTACTTTATTCAGCAGCTTCGCTAATAATCTGCTATCTACAAGCTCGATTCTATCAATAAAATCATTCGCAGAACCACGGGTGCCAATGGAGAACTGAATTGCGCCTTCAGCTCTTACAGCATTGATTGCCACCTCAAACTCTTCCTTCTCCTGCAACGTTTTGCATGCGTAATACTCTGAAAGATTCGACTTAGTAAGCACTGCTGGTCTGGTGCGCCTTCCCGCAGATGCTTTGTCGGAGTCTGCTAAAAGCTTTTCTAGCAATGATCTAGCGAGCATTTTCATTATGCTACTACCTCAGCAAACTGCGCTATCTGCGCATTTCGCACGCTAACAATCTCTTGCTCAATAAGCTCAGGATTGAATTCGGCCAGATCGCTACGGAACGTCTCACGCGTTGCCGCACTAACATCATGACCCTCCAGCATCATTGAACTGTTTTCGGCATCACGCAAAATGTCATAATAACGGTGAAGGAATGCTGTCAATGTTCCAAGATTATCACCGGGGCTTACCATCAGTATTTGTAAGCCTAATTGTTCCAGATAGCGCATTGTCGCGATAATGTTACTGACATCCATTTTATTGAAAGCTTCATCCAGCAGAATCAATCGCATTCCGTCAGCCTTGCCGTTTTCCAAGCGGTAGGCAGATGCCAATGCTGCGCCGGCTATCACATACAGTGGTGCACGATGTTCACCGCCAGAGCCTGTGCCTAGACGTTTACTAAGGCTACCGACGTGGCTTAATTCTTTGCTTAACGAGTCTTCCCGCAAGATCTCGATATCGAATTCAAAGAACTCTCGGTAATCATCTAATGGACTTGCCATACCTGCAGCACCAGGAGCAACTTTATCGTCCAGCAACTGACGGAAGTCTTCAGGAATCTCGCCAGCACTACCAAATAGGCTATCATTGGGACCAAAAGCTGCAATATCCTTAACGTATTTAAGCAAGCCCTTTAATTGCGGTCTGACTGTTCGTATAAACTGATAACGCTCACCGCTTGAGAATACTGGACATGTATTTAATACCTTGTTCAGGCGTTCCATAGTGCGGTTAAGATGATCAATGTTGTTGTTGAGCGCAATTGCAACATCGGTTCTGAAAGTCTCTTGAGAGGTTCTGTATGCCTCATTCATTTGCTCATCATAATCACTCAATTCCGTTTCCTTGAGACGTTTCAGCAGATTGTTCATCCATGCGCTTTCACTACGCCAGTCATCTAGCATAATTACCCCTTGCTCACGATAAATCACTCTGAACTCACCGATTTCCCGGGATGCTTTATTGATTGCACCTTCTCTTTGTCTACCTGCTTCTGCGGCCTGGTTTGCACAATAGCTCTTCATTGCCTGGAACTGATCATCGAACTTATCTAGAAGAATATCCCATTGCTTAGAAGCGAAGTCGCGGTCATATCCTTCCATGCTTTTAGCTTCCTTAGCCGCCTTTTGGGTTAATTCACACTTATCTGTGGCTTCAGCTTCTTTTTTTGTGGACTGCTCTAAATCGCTTTGTGCGCGTCCCATGTCAATTCTAAGTTGATTGACCTTAGGCTCTATCAGATTAATAGTCTCTTTTAGGCTGTCAGCTATACAATGGAGATTCGCATATCCGGCATCAACAGACTCATTTAATCTGATGCTTAGGGTTTCAGCTTTATTTCTCGAACGGCGCATTTCATCATAAGCTTCAGACATGTAGTTAATAATGGTTTCCTGACTGGAAATATTATTCAAGCTTCCAATAAGATCATTGATGGTATCAAGTTTGGTTTTTTGTTTACCAATATTAATTTCAAGCAGTTTAATCTCTTCAATTAAAGTCTCTTTTTGATCATCGCTGCCACCACCTATTTTTAGGTGGCTGGTTAACGTCGGTTTGATACGGTTATATTCACCAGAATGAGTCAGCATACCGTCTTGTGTTAAGGCGCTTTTTGCGTTCATTGCTTCAGCATCAGTAACGGCTCTGATTGTTCCACCAAACTGCTTGCGCAAATAAGCTACAGCAGCTGGGTCGTCCCCTTCAATAAGTTCGGCTATGGAGCCAGAAGCATGGTCTACCGCATATTGCTTGCTTGCCGCAACTATTTTTGCGCCATAAATAGCACGAGGTCCAGTTAATCCACGATAAATACTGAATGTAGCTGATTCATGCTCTTTGCTTACCAGCAAAGCTTCAACATTGCGTCCAAGATAACCTTCTATGATTGGTTGCCATAAAGGATCTGTAATGCGTACCAAATCGCAAACTGGCGTTGCATTGATGCCGTTATCACGCAATTCTCTTAACAAACTTTCTGTTTCTGGAAATAACCGTGAGCGTCCTTCTTTAACGCGCTTCATGGCGTCAGTGCATATCTCAAGCTGATCTTCATTCAGCTTTAAACTGGCTCCGATAACTCTGCCTGCGTTAAATAATTCATTTTTTGCATGAGAGGCCTCTATGACCATTGGATTTAATAAGGAAGCCAGTTGCTCCTTGGTCAAATCCTTACACGTTGGCAAGGCATCGCTAATCGATTTGGAGATGGCTTTGAGCTTGGTTGTAGATTCTTTTAAATGCTCAGAATCTATTGCTTGGTTTAAAGTATTACGAATTAAACTTAAATTATTCTGAATCTCTTTAGATTTCCTGCTTTCCTGCGCTTTGGCTTCTTCTATATCCGCAGTAATAGCACCACTTTCCTTGTGGGCAGAATGGCTCATAATTAAGTTATTAGTAGACTCTGCCTGATGCTGTGCATCAGTTAGCACTTTTTCTTTATCCTGAAATTCATCTACTAATGACTGCAGAGCATCTTCAGCGATTTGTTTTTCTTCTGAGGCTAAATTAAGATAATGCCCCGCTTCACCACTTGCGGATTCGCAAGATAAAGCATTCCAAGTAGTACCGCGAACCGAGGCAGCTTCAGCTTTGGCATATTCTGCGGCCACCTTCTCACCGTCTAGTATCTTGGCTTTAACCTGAGCAACCATTTCACGTAAGCGACGGAAGGTATCATTGACCTCTTTAAATTTCTGTATATTGGTAGGACGTGACTCTAGGACATCATGACGAACGATATGATCAACAGATTTATCAAATCGCATTCTTAATGCAAATTTAAAGGCACTTTTAAATGCTTCAAAAGAAGGAACGCCACCTGAGCCACGCAATAAATGCAAAGCTGATTTGATATACCTTTCAGAATCAGGATGAAGCGGATCGATCCCAGTCATTTTTGAGCGCTCTACTAACTGGTGACGAAATGTCTCCCATGTTCGCGGTTGCGCCTCATTATTAACGATGTCTAGATGATCCTGCATGGACAATTCAACACCTGGGACAATATAGCGGCCTCGTACTTCATGTTTATCAGTATCCACTGATGCATAGAGGCAAACGCCCATAGAGGTTGCTTCTTTGGTTACCGAGTCCCGCCAAATCAAAGTAATGTAAGTTGTCGCGTTATCGCGAACATATTTAGACTCGTCCTGCATGCCAAGGCAATAAGAGCGGATGGTCCTAGTAGTTGCGCGTTCATCAGCCTGCGCATTGAGGTTCACCAAGTTGCCATTTGCGCCAAACATTGCGATCTGTAATGCATCCACCAATGAGCTTTTACCACTGGCATTGGGGCCAAATATTCCAGTAATCTCATTAATTTTTATATCAATAATTTCAAATAGGAAAAATTGGACTAATTTAACGCTCTCAAGGTATTTCATTCCGCAACCTCATCAGATTCTTGCTCTTTATTGACGATATCTTGTGCCGTTTTATTCTGTGACCAGCTTCCTAGCCGCTGAAGCGCAGAGTCGCCAAGAATTTCAAATATGGCGGGACGTATCATGATGTATAGATTTAGATCCGCATCACCGTCTAGCTCATCTGTACTATTCTCATCAGCTACTTTTACTATACCCCAGCGCCTAAACTGCTTAATAATCGCATCAAACTCTGCCCTTGAAGGTAATTCCCTACCAGTGGCCAAGCGATATTTTTCATCTAGCTCTATCAGGTCACACAAGGCCTCTCCATTGTCATTAACCTGTCCGGATCTAATAGCTTCGTCATACAAGCTGCGAAGCACTAATGCAAGTAGGGTTTGATTAACGGATGCGGATCCGGCTTTGCCGTGTCTTGGCTTAGCATATACATAGCGGAGCAATGAATTAACTTGGATATCAATGCCAAGAGGCTCCAGCGCTGTCTCGAAGTTTCTGGCAAACCGTTCAATAAGTGCGTAGGCGACCCGGCTATGCTTATCTGAATGATAGATTACCTGTTCCGACACTAAACGATAAGCTGCAGACTCAAAATCTTCTGTTGTGTATTGCCCATCAGTCCTTGATGCTATTAATTCCCAGTAACTCATTTTTTCGACTCCTGACCTGATGATGCTTTATGTTTTCTGACGGTAAACGGAATCGATGATATATGCTCATGTGGCATTTCAGGTTCATTGCTGGCTTCAACACGGAACCCTTTCGACATTGCCAATCCATCCAGTCGAAGCTTTCTGCTTTTTACATTAGCCTGCATCGCCAATGTAGCCAAGGTCTGATACATACGGATACTGGTTATAGTGTCTGTCTTTATGTTTTGATTGCTTATTGCATTCTTATTACCAAGTTGATCACTCACATAGACTGAAAGATTGATGGGCGTTACCATACGATTGATTCTTGCGCGACGTGCGATATTAGCTTTTGCTAATTGCTCATCAGATACAACGACTTTTCTCAATGTTGATGGCGCTGCGCGTTCGACTGGCTTTCTTGGTTCGGCAAGACGATCTTCACTTAACATTTCGCCCGCAGCAAAAGGATCGCCAATTAAAGGTAAACCTTCTTTGTTAATTGACTCAATCGCCTGATTCACCATCACATCCACGGATCCTAATGAGCGAATCCGATAATCTAGGAAGGCTAATGCACGCTTATTGGCTTTACGAATCTCATCGTCTAGACGGTCAAGGTATTCATCAATTCTATGTAGTTCAGATAAACGGTAGATGTCGCGTTCAAATAAGCGCTCGGCTTTTTTATGATCACCTTTACAGAGATTGGACTCATACCATTCAATGAGTTTATTCTTGTGTGATTCAGACTCCCTGATGTCTTCAATATTGGCAATGATCTGAGCGCGCTTGGACAATGGATGTTCACTGGTATGCAACTCTCGATAGTCACCAATAAATACACGTTCAATGTAATCACTAAAGAACCGTTGAACAAACTGTGCGGTAGTGGAATCCTTATGTAAGGTTTCCATTAATTCTCTAATATTGGTACCAGTATTGCGTACGTGTTCAAGAAGGTTTCTGGCTTGCTCAGCGGCTTCATTGAGAGAGTCACCTGAAGCTTTTCCATCCAACACCAACTGCACGTTTACATCAATAGAGCGTATCTTGCCTGATACGAATACGGGTCCAGTTTCTGCAAAATTGATCAGCATAGTCAAAAATTGACTAACAGCTGGCTGCATCGTTACCTTCTTGTCAAATCTTGGTTGATCAATTCGTAGCCATCCGCATTCTTGGAAGCGATTGAATATCGCTATCGCGCGCAATTCGGTAGAGCTGCCAATTTCGCCTGACTCTTCATCGACCCAGGCATCCTGTAAATCAAGCGCATCAACAATATCCTGAACAATCGTTTTGGAAGGGTACCCTTTGCTAGGCGGTAGCGGCGCTTCTGGACCAAATCTTCGCTCATGCAAATGACACAACAGCGACCAATACTTATGTCTGTTGATTGATGCTAATGGTGAGAAGATGCGATCTGGCAACCGCTTGAATAATAAAGAGCCTTCAAAAGATGGCGCGTCCATTTCTAGAATAGCCATTTTTTAATCTCCTTAACATTGCCAATGGCTAACTGATATTCAGGTGGGCGTTGCGTTTCAATATCAACAGCAGCGCGTACATCCTGTATGTAATAATTCACAAGGGGCACTCGGCATGTTGTAGTGCGTGAAGACGTGTCTTTGAAATATTCAAAACAAATCACTGCTTGCTGCTCTTGACTAAGACCTGGATGTGCAATTAATCTCACAGGGACTTCAGTTGCCCAGTCCTTATCATCTCCAATTAAAGAACCTGCGGGCTGATCAAGCAATACCGCATGAGAGATGCGCCCTAATGTGTAATCGCGAAACTGCTTATTAAGTTCACAGTAAGCTCTGACATGCCAGCGCCGACCTGCGCGAATGATGCTATGCGGCGAAATGATACGCTTGTGAGGCGCAGGGTCTCGCATAGAGCGATAAGTGACCTCTACTGCTCTCCCCATTCGAGAAGCACTTGATAGAACTGCAAAAATGTAAGGATTAGGTGTAGTTATGTCAGGGAAGGCAGCGACTACAACGTGCTGACTTTCTGAATCAGTAGTAGCTGGCAATCCAACAAGAGATAAGTATTTAGCGAGAGATCCTGAGTCATCTTCATGCTTGTCGCGATAAAACTCTGGGGTTGCATTAAAACTACGCGAGATGCTGTTCCACTGTGTCCAGTTAGGCTGATATTCTCTAAACTCCCTAAGCCACTGACTTGCTCTTATCGAGCTGAGCCTCAGCATCTGCCTTAAGCGCGCGTTACCAATCTGACCTTCCCATCGAAGTAGTAATTCCATCAAGTGCAATCGCTGTGTATCTAGTTTTTTTGCCATCGCACACTACCTTATGAATAATTATACGTTATGATAAATTATATATTATGATAAATTATATTAAATGTATATAGTTTGTTTTACCAACGTTACTCATAAAGTTACAATCGTTACCTAAAAGGTTAGGTAATTTTGAATTAATGATTATGGGTATCAGATTTCTGATGTTATGTGGGCATAAGCTATTGCTACTCACTAACCTAAAAAATCGCAAAGAATATGAATGGTAGGCCGCTAAAGCCATTTTTACTCTGGTACGTAAGAAGCTTTGACGCTGACAAGCTTTATTGCGATATGTCCATCGTCGCTGGGTAATGCTGTTGTTGCTTTGTTTTTTGTGGTCATCATTTTTAATCTCTTTCTTAGAATAGCAGAATCCTGCAAAATTACGTTTACCCAAAATTATTTACACCCTCGAGATGGTGGGGTCATCATGCTTCAAACCATTTCATGCTATATCTAGAAAGCTTACGTTTGAATTTAACGCGCCGATTGTACTTTCACCTTGAACCTTCGCTTTTGCCGAAAGCACCATTTTTTAACGTCCACTTTTTGGCAAGTCGGTTTTCATAGAACCAATGACTTCTTAGCTGTAAGGCAATATTGATGTTATGGGGCAAATCGCGACCCATTTAATCTTATGAGTGTTTGTTTGTCCATTTTATTGACTAGGTGTTGAATTGTATTTAGTATCAATAATTCCTAGTGCAACTCAAAAATTATTGTTTAGCAATTCATTAAGTGGGTAGTTTTTCCCATCTCGAGGCCATAATATCAATCTTTTCAATCGGTACTCCATGGATGTTAGGCCACTTCCCTTGTAATTCTAGAATTTTGTATGGGAACCCAAGATCGATGTAGCGCTGTATCTCCCAAAGTTTTACAAAAGTGTTAGAGACAACAACATTTGCACCTTTTTCCAGAGCGTTTTTTGCTGAGGCGACACACCAATCATGTGCTTGCTTTATTTTTGTTGCATCATATACATACTCACCGTTAATTTCCAAATACATATCAGCTTCGAAATGTAGGTAATCAACCATACTTTTAGCTAATGTGGATTTACCACTTCCTGGCAAGCCCCTAATGATGACAACTTCATTTTTATGGTTATTATTATTTAACACAATATTTCCCTATATAAAAGAATCTTGATTATTTACAGAAGTTAAATTCTATCTGGTTTTAGATATACTAAAGCTATTATTTAATTAACCAAAATCTCAAAAAATACTCAAATGTGCAGCAATTTCCAACCGATCAAAACTGAACACGCGCAATGGGTAGAGGAACATTTTGGCTGCCCATTACACCAAGCCCCTTGGCGTGAAGAAGCCTATCCCACTTATCCTGCCCCATTCATTTATTTGCAAGACGGCAAGCCTAAATGTGAGTTAGCGCAATTTGGTCTTGTGCCGCATTGGGCTGATGATAAAAAGAAATTTGGTTTAAGAACCTACAATGCGCGTAGCGAAACCGTGCATGAGAAACCAAGTTACCGTCATGCTTGGAAAGAGCGTCAATTTGGTTTAGCTATTATGGAAAGCTTTTATGAACCTAATTGGGAAACAGGTAAAGCAGTTCGTTGGCGCATTAAACGCGCTGATACGCAGCCGATTGCTGTGCCGTCAATATGGGAACGTTTTATCGACAAAGAAACTGGTGAGGTGATTTTCTCGTTTTCGATGCTCACGGTAAATGCTGACGGGCATTCAATCATGCAGCATTTTCATAAGCCAGAAGACGAGAAGCGGTCTATTATTGTGCTGAGTGAAGCGGATTATCAGCCTTGGTTACATGCTAACCATGAGCAAGCGCATAGCTTGCTTAAAGTTGCGCCAGATAACTTTCTAGTCAGCGAAGCAGCGCCGCGTTAATTCACTTGCAGCACTTCATCCCATTTGCTCGTATAACTCGGACTCTTGCTTTCCTGCTTCATCTTCCAAGGTCGCTTAAAACCTTCACTGGCGAGCTTGATTGATTCTTTACCCATCTTTTTATTAATGCTGTCCATTGCTGTCATTAATGCCGCAGATTTAGGCGATGCGGTCGCTTGGCTAAACATATCCGTTTGCACCCCTTGGGCTGGCACCAGCTCGCCAAGCATTACGCCAGCTTTTGCATAATTGTGATTAGGCTTATAAAGCTGTTTTAAGCCCCATAGCGCGATATTCACCAGTTGCCGAGAGTCTGACGTTGGCGATGGCAAAGAAATCGTGGTGGCGTTGCTGTAAAACGGTTCATCGGGCTTATGCAGGCTGGTGGTGATGAACACATGCACTGAACCTGCGAACGATTGCTGTCTTCTAAGTTTAACTGCAGCGCTGCTCATATAAAGCGTGATGGATTCGGCCAGGCTGTTGTAGTCACGCACTGGCTGGCCGAAGCTACGTGAATTGAGTATTTGCTGTTTAGGCGGACTGATTTCTTCCATCTCAATACACACCGTGCCATTGAGTTCACGAATGGTTTTTTCCATCACCACACTAAATTGTTGGCGTAAGCGTTCAGGGTTGGCACGTTTTAAATCCAATACGGTGTTGAATCCAAGGGCTTGTAGCTTTGGTGCGAGTTTGCGGCCTACACCCCAGATTTCCCCGACACCTATTTGACTGAGTAGGCCATCTAAATCATTCATTGGCATGGTATTCAAGTTGCATACGCTATCAAACTCTTTGCGCTTTTTAGCGCAGTGGTTGGCTAGTTTTGAGAGTGTCTTGGTTGAACCGATGCCTACGCAAACAGGTAAGCCCGTCCATTGTAAAATCCTGCCGCGCATGGCTTGACCATATTCACTGAGATTTTTATGTTTGAAATCGGTTAAATCGAGGAACGATTCATCAATGGAATAGACCTCTTGATTCGGGCTGAAATCTCGCAGTATCGACATCACGCGATTGCTCATATCGGCATACAAGGCGTAATTACTGGATAGCGCGATAATGCCATGTTGCTTGGCAAGGTCTTTGAGCTTGAACCAAGGTGCGCCCATCGTTACGCCCAAGGCTTTGACTTCATTACTGCGCGCTACCGCACAGCCGTCATTGTTAGATAGTACGACTACTGGCTTATTGGCTAGCATGGGGTTAAAGACACGCTCGCAGGAAACGTAGAAATTGTTTACGTCGATAAGGGCGATGTTACGCATGATGCCACTACTTGAAGCGTCTAAATGAGCCTGTCACCACGCCCCAAATCTCGAAGTCCATGCCTTCTTTGATATCAATCGGTGAGAACGCACCCGTCGAGTTGGCTGGCAATAAACGCGGTGTGCCATCTTTTTTACGCGCTAGCGTTTTAATGGTAAATTCGCCATCAATGACCGCCAAGACAATATCGCCGATAGACGCTAGTTTAGAACGATCCACCACGGCCTTGTCGCCTGGCAACAAGCCAACATCCATCATGGATAAACCTTGAATGGTGACAAAAAACGTAGCGTCCTTTTGGTCGATTAGAAACTCGCTGGGGTCGAGGCGTTTTTCGACATGCTCCTCGGCAGGGCTGGGGAAGCCAGCGGCTACTTTGCTTAAAAACAAAGGTAGTTTAATGGGCGTGGTATTGAGTACAGGCAATACAATATCGCCCACCACATCTAAATCTGCAGACAATTTTTTGCGTTGATAAGCTGCTAGAAAGTCTTTTACCACGGGTAATTGACTTGCGGGCATGCGCACAACCGTCGTGGCCTCTTTAAACTTGCCTGTGCCAAGCTTACGCCCTGCACTTTCGCGTTTGCCGCCTCTTAAGCTAGCTTGTGTTTGAGTGACTTGTTTATCCATTTGATTATTGTAACAATAATCAAACTATTTGCCAGTTACATTTTGTGTAATATTTATTGCATTGTTACCTGTTAAATTGCAGGCTCACTATTTTTGCTATATTTTCCAGTTATTAAGAGTTAGCTTTTGGCCGATAGTAATAGGCGATTAGTTTCCGCTATTGATAGATTAAATCAACCTAAGTTAATTTCATAAAAATCAGCCACACAAAGCACAGCTTAAGTATTTGCCTCTATTCATTTCGCCCTTTCACTTTTACTTTCTTAAGTATGGTGGCTAAAGCTTGACCGTTGTCATATTTAACTTTGATGTCTCCCATATTCGAATCACCTGGAGCGTCAATTGGATGCAAGACATAAAGTCCACGCCCAATGTGCTGTGCAAAGCCTGATTGCGTAGTTTCATTTTGGTTAATAGTTGCAACAATCAACCCTGTATAGACACGTTTATTATCTGCAATATCTGGAATAATAAATTGAGCATATGGGTCAATCGATAACACTTTGGCGCGCAAGTGATCATCGGCTGTTTGGCCTTGTGGTAAAATAGGTTGAGCAACCATTGCTGCTGATACTTGCAACATATCTTCCTGCTGCGCAGGGTCATGGGTCATTACACTTGTTTGAGCTGCGGTTTCTATTATCTGCAGCGCTTTGGCGTGACGGTGATTTTCAATCGTGATTTGCAATTCTGGGTTGAGAATAGCCATGCCCATATCATCCGCCAGTCTTGCCATGCGCTCGCTGAAGACTGAATCTTGCCCTGTAAGGGTTAACTGCTTGCCGAACTTATTCTGTGCGTGCACTAAAGCTAGGAGAATGTCTTCATCGCTGACTAGTGCTCGGTCAAAGGTAATACGATTGCCACGATCAGTAAATAAGTGTGACGCATTACTGTCGCTATACGCAACATTACCGTTGCCAGTAACTCGCCATTGGATTCCAACATATTTAGCAAGGAGTGCGTCTGCCTCATAGGGGCGCATATCACTTGCTCTGGCTGAACGTATGGCAACTTCTTTTTGTTCTTCATCCAATAGACGCGCCATAAGTTGATTGAATTTGCGTGCGCGGTTTTCTTGTGTGATTTCTTCGAGTTCTATTGTTTCTTCAGCATCATGTGCAATTTCGCTTCGGTATTTTGCATCGCGTTGCGCTTGGTAAACGATGCCACGTAATGCCGATAAAGCTGCTTGATCACCCAAGTTAGCTTGCTCATGCAACCAAGTACGCCAACCTAATGGGGGTGGACGGGTCGCTTTTAATGCGGCCTTTTGGGCTTGGAAATCAGCATTTATTTGCAGTTTTAACTGAGTGCTTTCGGTAAAAATTGAGACTATTTCAAGGAATCTCTCAACTTGAGGCAGTGTTTGGTTCTTGCGTACTGCTCGCTTTTCTAAATTAGTGGCTTCATACAGGGCTTTAAGTGCCCAACCACGATCTTCTCGAATGGCTTTGCTATGCAGACTGTACTCAGTATCGCCTTCACGCACGAATCGTTGATATTGCGCATAGCGGCTGCGCAAATCTAAACGGGCAGCAGCACGCTCCCATTTGCGGGCTTCTCGTTTAGCATCATCACGACTCAAGCTTCTGGGGCTGCTTTCTATTTCTTGCAAGTCACCTCTTCTGTGCGAGGCTGGTATTAAACGATCAGGCTCATCGTATACGTTAAGCATCTCTCGATTGGGCGGGAAGCTGCGCTCATATTGTTTTAGAAACTTAATGGCGCCCCTCTCCAATTGCAGAGGGGTTAGGTGAGGTCTGTCAGGTTGAATGTGCCTAATGGCGGCGACACTGACAGTATCATTGGTTTCGTCAAGCTCTATTCGATCTGATTGGTAAGAAGGTATGTAGGGGTTGGGTTCTAATGCCCCTTGAGAGTATCTACCCCAGCGCACTTCTAATTCTGTGCGTTTTAAACATCGCAAGCCTTTGCTGGCGGGCAAGTCCACCACCTCACCTGTTACAGCAGAAGTGGCATGGATCCTCATACCGCCACCTCCACTATCGGTGAGCGTAATGTGATGCCTGGCAAGCCAGCCATGTAAAGCATTCCAGTCGTAGAGCTTGGGAAGTACTTGTTTGAGCGCTATTGAGACATCGGTTTTAATCCATGCACTTAGGCTATCTGGGTCGTGCCATGCTGGCAAGGTGTTATTTATGCCCTGATGTGATTGTGCATAGTCTTGTTTAGCATTGGCTGAGCTCACAATATTGCTGTTTAACACGATGGATTTTTGACCATTAGCACTGGTTTCCACAATGTAAATGCCATTATCGTGGGTCCAGCCATGCTTCAATTCACTTTGACGCGCGGCTAGGTGTAGGGTCTTTTTTGCCCATTCGATGTTTCTGGATTTGAAAGTTTTTGGGTGGATACGATTGACAGCAACATGGCAGTGGATATTATCTGTGTCAATGTGTACCGCCAGAACGTACTGGTGTTCGGCCAGTTTTAGCGTTTTGATGGCATGCTCGGCTGCGTCAAAGATATCAGCTGGGTCAGGATATTCGTGTTCTGGCCAGGTCAGAATAAAATGAAAAGCAGGCGCCTTGCAACGGGTGTTTTTGGCGGCCACGGCATTCATTTCCATGGTGGCCGTGCTTATGTCCAGCACGCCATGGGTGCGCACAGCGATGCACTTTTCTACATTACTGCGCCTGTCCTGCTGTTGTGTGGTGTAGTTGAGGATGTCGCCAAATTTTTGAGTTTGGGAGACCGCATATAGCTTTTCTGTTTGTTGACTATTTTGACAATAGGCGACTAGATCATTAAATTGTTTGCTTAAAGTAACTGTAGATTTACGTTGATCAGGGATGATGGGGAGCATAAATATTACAGTGCATTTTTGTGCAAATTAAGCAAAGCTACGTCAAGTTCCAACATATTCGCTTTGGCTTCTTTCAAGCTGATTTTTTTTGCAGCTTCAAACAATTCGGCAGCCATAGGCACCACAATCGCCTCAATTTGCACGGCATCAGCTTTAGTCATTTGCCTGTGCATAAACTTAGTTCCACCCAAAAAGTGTGGGTCGTCAAAATAACACTCAGTTGCCGCCTGAAGCACATGGGAGCTCACCCCTTTTATGTGCGATTGATTATCCAAATCTAACATTACATAAAACGTTGTAAATACGGCGCAGATTGGCTCCAAGGGATCGGAAATATAGTATGGGTAGGTACGAGGTTTTGTGCTTTTTATTTTTTTTACTGGCTCAGGAAACAGTGACTTTAACTTAGTGTAATCCCATACAACAAATTCAATTTGATCTGAGGTGAATTGACTTTTGCTAGTGCGTAGACTCGCCAATCCACTTTCAAACGAAGCTGCTGATGGGCGTTTAGTAGCTTCGTTTATATACCCTTCTACGGTTAAAATTTTGTTAATTTTTTGATAACTGAGGCCGTGCTTGTTGCCGATTTTTACTGCTGATAAATATGCCATGTTAATTTCTCGATTTTTATATTTGAAATAAATGTATTACTTGGTTTGCTAAAGGTTCTGTAGCTGAAGCATTGCGTCGCGTGCTATATCAAGCAGCTCACCAATTTTTGTTTCTGGCGGCGGTATGCCATGCTTAACAAAGGCTGCGTGTATGGCTTGAATTGATTGAGCGACCTCGCGCAGTGAAACAACAATTTCTGTTTCAAAATACACATCGGCGCGTCGCCCTAGTGCGGCTCGGCGCATAAAATCTGACATGGATAGATTGCGCATCACGGCTGAGGCGCTTATTTTTGCAGCATCTATGGCTGTTAGGCGTATTTCTAAGCGAGATATTTTTTTCGCTTCAATTGGCATCTTTTTGAAAAGTTTACTCATGCAATTTATCCTTCAAATGCTGGAGGCTTTCGATTTTGGTTCATATGATTTACGCGGCTGTTTTTCGCGCAACTTCAAGTTGTGACACCAATGTGCGGATTTCTTGATCGCACTTGCCTGCGATCCGCGCCTCGTTAATCACCATCACTTCGCTAGATGGCCAGCCCACAGCACGCAAACCAATTAGCACTGGCTTTACAAAAAGCCCTGTTTTAATGTCTGTGTAATGTGAACTGCGTGATCTGCCGCGCTGCTCCAAAACAGCATGTAGTCGTAATATTCTATTATTCATCTTCAAACCCCTTTAAGTCTTAGCAAACTTGCTAGAATGAATATTGGCTGGGCGATTTGGGCGATACAATACTTAAACTTCAGCCATGAGTTATGGCTGTATTATTGAAATCAATAGGTTACGTGTTGTGTTGCGGAGATTAACGGGTGAAGTGCAGCTTAGATGGTCATAAATTTATTGCAAAAACAATGGCTTAGCGTTGGTGAGTTGGGCGAAATTATTATGCCCGGGTTTTTTTACTTCATCATGCGGAGGATCCTGTTCGAGTTGCGCCCTTTGGCAATCTCAACTTGGCAATCTGTTGCGAGTACCACTCACCGGACATGTTCTTATGCCCGTGTATTTTTACTAGTTCGCGGTATTTCTTTTGCCACGTTTGGTACATTTTTTGTGTTTTTAACTTTCCTGCTTCTCGTTTAACGTTGCTTGGTTTGTAGGATTTATCTGTTGAAGCATTTGACTTGCTCGCTCTTTCAGATTCTTCGGTCATGCTATTGGTTAATAGGCCTTTTTCTTTGGCAAGCGCAAGCCAAGGGATTGCAATTTTTTTTGAAAGTGCCCGCTCAATCCATTCTTTAGGTGAGGTTGGACATGTAGTTGGGTTGTTGAAAAGTCGAGCAATGCTTGCACACTTATCGAAGTATGACTCCAGCGCATTCGATTCCTCTCTGCGCCACTCAATTTCAGCATCATCGGAAGAATCATCAAAGTTTTCATCTTCGACAAGCTCGAGACTATCGAAAAACTCCCCACCAACGAGCCTATATGCCTCTTCACGGGGAGGGCTAGGCAACTGGCGTCCATCAAACAGGGTTACTGCCCCCAATATGCGACTGCCAGTGTTGTCAGTTATGCTTGGTTTTATTGTCTTATCAGGATCAATTCCAGCAATAATTTGAGCTGCATCATCAATACTCCATGCATCCATTAAAAGCCAAAATTTTAGTCTGTTTTCCATGGCTTTTGGTATTTTATAGGCTGAATCAATCAAGCTCATATTGCCGTCCATTTCTACAAAGGTGCAGCGTCAAGCTGCTCAAGGGTGGTCACGATTTGCTGAACTGATTGCCGATCAAACTCGGATCGGTCTGCCTCTTCATGCGTGCCTTTATTCAGATAGCGCCATTCACGAGAGTCTCCGTTTGCGCCCAGGAGAGTTTCAATTAGCGCAAGTACATTGTCCTTATTTTCATCGCCAAAATCAGCTTTTGCAATTTTTGATTTAAGCTGTTCGGTTAAATTGCGCAGCTCAATTGACGCAGTTACTGAACGAAATTTCAGACTGAGATACCCATCGCCATGTTTATTTACATATGGCCAGAGCTTGCCCTTAGTGAGCGATTCTAAGGCTTGCCTTGCTTTACTGAGTGCATCTCTTATTTCGCTGTTATTCAAATGGTTTCTGGCCGAAATAATGTAATTCCGTGGTGCACAGTTGAAGTCCACCCGAATATGCGATTCATCCAAACGCGGCAAGAAAGTAAATGCTTTTGATTGCGAAGCGCGCCTAACAGGTAGCAAGTTCTGTATGTCCTTAAAAAACTCTTCGCCATGACAGGTGATGATGATTTGTTTATTCACGAAAAACGCATCATCAAATAGCGTTCGTCTTATGGATTCACGATGATCATCATCGATAGCATTTACTGGGTCGTCAAAAATCAAAACAGGGCAATTTTCTTTTATGTTCTTCGCCAACAATATCGCCAAACCGATACAGCGAATATGTCCCTCACTTAAAACATGGAGGGCATCAAAAAAACGAGTTGCGTCAGTTTGAAATGAAATTAGCAAGCGCTCATTTTGCAATAAGGGTAGTCGAACAGATGCCAACTTTTCACTTGGTAAATCGTTTCGATTAAAGGCGTTGTAAAGCTCAACAACTTTATCGCTCAAATCGGCAACCAATTGCGCTGGTAAATTGGTTGCGTAGTGGTTCAATTTGGCAACAAAGCTGACATAAGCATTGGCGATGGCTTTGTTTTTTGTAACTACCGCAGCTTCTGCCGCTGCATCTGTAATCAGTTGTTTGTTTACTGTTTCAAAATTGGTGATAGCCTGATTCGCCGAAGTGATAGCGGTTGTAGCGGTGGTTCGGCGTGTCTGAAGCTGCGTAATTGTCGTGTTAAATTCACGCAGTTTTGTAAGTTGCAGCTGCTTACTTGTGCGCTGTTGCGCGGCTTGCTCTATGGCTTGGTCGGATTCTTCGAGTTGTCGAACTTGAGCTTCCAAGTGCTGCCATGGTGTAAAACTATCACTCAAGGTTTGGTGCAGAGAGCTCCACCAATCAACAGTTGCAGCCAAACCTGATGAGACAACATATTTCGATAGCTCGTTATTTGATGCGAAATGCGCGGCACAGGTGTCCACGACTTGTGATAGTGAATTCAGTGATTGGTTGATCGTGTTATTGAGTTGTCGCAGTTCTTGTTGCAACTGTGCCAGATGCTGTAGTTTTTTCAGTTCGTCGCTGGCGTGCGTGTAAGGGTTTACAGCGACTTGCTGCAAAGATGTTTGACATGCTGGGCAATGTGCTGGGCTACTGGGCTGCAGTTGGCTAACAGCCTCGTACAACTGCTTAAACGATACTTGTTGGCTAGCTTCTGTCAGCGCATGTTGTTTGGCGCTGATATTTGCCAGATCGTTGCGAATACCTCGTTGAAGCGCTTGCAAACTTGCGCTGGATAATTGGCTTTTTGTGGCTAGTGGCTGTTGCAGCTCATTTTCAATGGTTTTAATTAGCCCAGCGTTTTTTTCATCGCCAAGCAATTCCATCACTATATGCGCAAAGGTGATGCCCTCGCGATATTGGCTCGCTAGCGCATTTTCTTCAGCATCCAGCCTTCTCAATTCTTCTGCATTGGTTTCTCGTTGCTGCTCCGAGCCTGCAAGCGATAGGCGTTTTAACGCCAATGCACTCGCCTTTGCACCAGTCAGATTAATGTATTTGTCATCAATTTCAGCGCTGAAGTTGCGCACGAACTCACTAAAGGAATCCAAGCCAAATAACGTGGAAATAAGCTCGGTTTGCTTGGCAGGCGTTTGCGCAGCAATGCGCGAAAAACTATCAATACGGTTCTTTTCTACAAAACAGAAACGATATGCTGCTTCGTTGGCCTGCAAAACAGCTTCCTGCCCTTGGCTATCTGTTACCTTAATCACTGGAGCGATAACTGTATTGGTGTGGGCATTTCTCAGATAGTCATTTTGTTCGCGAAAACGTTTGCTTTCGGCCTCGGCAACACTGCCTAATAATCCATATTCAATGCCTCACAAAAGCTCGACTTTCCTGAGCCGTTTGGGCCGTAAATTAGCACCAATGAACTGGCAAGGTCGAAATCTTCTGGTTTAGCAAAACCGCGAAATGGTCCGACGCGGAGACTTTTTAACTGGTGTATCGGGTTAGAGGTTGCTGCGGCTTGCGCAGGGATCGGTTGAATGTCAGCACTGACGGCTTCCCAGTTAGCCTGGGCCAACTCGACAAACTTTTTGACGCGCTGACCTTGTGCCGTGGTGAGTGGCAGTAAGTCATCAAAATGCAGCAATACAAGGTTTGCTACTTTGCGCCACTCTTGCGGATGAGCGTTTGTGAGCGTCTGCAAAAAACGGCGGTACTCAGCCAGAATCATCGTTCAAACTCCAAGATTAAACTTTGACATTCCCGCTGGAACAACCAAGCTGCAAATCAATCAACTCGGCACGAGTTTGTGCCTCAGACTTAATCATGTTTCAACTTCTTCTGTTTAATCATCTTTGTACAATGCTCATTTCGCTATCTTATTTTATGAATCGTAGCATACAAACGATCTAGTTGATTATTACCAGCTACTCATTTGACAATCTGCGTGCTAATGATACTTTATAAAAAACAGTAGCATCAACAATTCTACAGGTTCATCCAAACAGAATTCTTATCTAGTCACCATGCAGTTAGGAGAGAAGTTATATATTACTATCACAATTGCTAACTATCCTGACTACATTCAGCATATTTATCAATTTCTATTAAGCGATCTTGAGTGATAGTATTTTTGCACCCGCTTTGAGATCGTCCAAATAATCGGCCCATTGTTGCATCATAGCAATGCGTTGCTCAATAAATTTAGTACGGTTATATGCGCCCCCTAGGTTATCAGGTACAGCGTGCGCTAGTTGATGCTCAATGATATGCGGATCAATATTTAATCGTTCATGCAGTATGGTGCGTGCCATTGCCCTAAAACCGTGACCTGTGATCTGCGTCTTGGTGTCATACCCCATTCGCTGTAATGCTGCGTTTATAGTTGCTGCACTCATGGGTTTTTTAGGGTCATTACCCACTTGAAAAACAAATTCTCCTCCACCTGTAAGTGGTTGCAACTCCCTCAATAAATTAACGGCTTGCTTTGCAAGGGGTACTAAGTGGTCTGTATTTGTTTTGGTGACTAGATAACGCCATTCTCCCGTTTCAAGATCAATATCACGCCACCGAGCTAGCCTTAGCTCACCAGGCCTTACAAAAACTAATGGTGCTAGGCGCATGGCGCACATAACAACAAAAGTGCCATTAAATGCATCTATTGCGCGTAATAGCTCGGCCACCTCTTTGGGATCAGTCAGACTTGCAAAGTGTTTGTCTTTAAGCGGTTTTATTGCTCGGCGAATGTCACGGGTTGGGTCGCTCATGACTTTTTCATCAATCACAGCTTGCTGAAACACTTGACCACATAATTGTATAGCCCGCTTAGCGGTATCAACCGCACCTCTGGCTTCAATACGTCTAGCCGTGTCGAGTATCTCTTTAGGTTTTAATTCGGCAATTGGCTTGCTACCAATCCACGGGAATAAGTCACGCTCAAATAATCTTAGATTTTTTTCACTGGTTACTTTTGAAAGGTTTGCCGAATAGTTTTTCAACCAAATACGTGTAATGACTTCAAAGCTATTTGCAGCGTTATCATTCCTACCTGCTTTGTTAGCTTTGCGTAATTCGCTAGGGTCATTACCTGCAGCAATGAGTTTACGGGCTTGCTCTCTTTTTTCTCGAGCGTCAGCAAGTGACACATCAGGATAAGTGCCAAAACTTAACAGCTTCTCTTTACCATCAATTCGATATTTAAGACGCCATAGCTTGCCGCCTGCGGGTTGCACTAATAAAAATAAGCCGCGCTCATCGGCAAGCTTAAATGGTTTATCTGTAGATTTTATTGCTTTGATTTTAGTGTCAGACAGCGCCATACAAAATAACCCTTTTGCAGTTGTCTGGGGGTATATTTTTTCGCTTGGGGGTAACTACCCCTAAACATACCCCCACTTGATGCTGGATTGCATTGGATGACATTACACCATACAGAGCAAATAGGCAATAAAAAACCAGCACTTAGGCTGGTTTCTTGTACGCTCTAGGACTTCCTAAAACATGGTATTGGTAGGGCGTGCGGGGATCGAACCCACGACAAACGGATTAAAAGTCCGCTGCTCTACCAGCTGAGCTAACGCCCCATTGTACTTATTACATAAGTATTTACTGCTAAATGGGTATTCTGGTGATTTCTTAAGATTTTCAATGGCTTTAATTGCTTTGCCGTTGCATCACCTACGAAAGGGCGCAATTATGCTAGAAACTCAGCACTTGGTCAATGCAAAACTAGCAAATAAGTAATATTTTATTCACTTTATCTTAAAAGGCTGTCGAATGGCTTAACTGGTGGGCGACTAGCGCATGCCTGGCATTTTTCCGCCCATCATATTGCCCATACCGCGCATCATTTTGGCCATGCCGCCTTTGCTGAACATTTTCATCATTTTTTGCGTTTCTTCAAACTGTTTAAGCAAACGGTTTACTTCTTGCACTTGCACGCCGCTACCATCGGCAATGCGTTTTTTGCGGGTGGCTTTGATAACTTCTGGCTTGCGGCGCTCTAGCGGTGTCATGCTGTTGATAATGCCTTCAATGCGGCGAACGGCTTTGTCAGCATCATCTGGGTTCATTTTGCCTGCCATGCCCGCCATTTGCGCTGGCATTTTATCCATTAGCGCGCCCATACCGCCCATTTTGCGCATTTGTGACATTTGCGCTTTAAAGTCGTCTAAATCAAACTTAGCGCCTGATTTAACTTTATCGGCAAGCTTTTGCGCCTCGGCCATATCGACGTTTTTATGCGCTTGCTCAATCAAACTCAACACATCGCCCATGCCTAACACGCGTGAAGCCATACGTTCTGGATGGAATGGTTCTAAGCCATCAACTTTTTCGCTCACCCCGACGAATTTAATGGGCTTGCCAGTGATGTGGCGTACAGATAACGCAGCACCACCGCGTGAGTCACCATCTAGCTTAGTAAGGATAATGCCCGTAAGTGGCAATGTATCGCCAAAAGCTTTGGCCGTGTTTACTGCGTCTTGCCCCTGCATGGCATCGACCACGAACAAGGTTTCAATCGGGTTTAGCAAGGTATGTAGCGCTTTAATTTCCGCCATCATCGCTTCATCAATGCCCAAACGACCTGCGGTATCGAAAATCACCACATCGTAATAACCACGTTTGGCAAAATCGATGGCCTGCGAGGCAATATCCACGGGCTTCTGCGAGGCATTGCTATCAAAGCAATCTACATTTAATTGTTTAGCTAGCGTTTTTAGCTGCTCAATCGCGGCTGGGCGATATACGTCTGCGCTTGCTAGCAACACTTTTTTCTTTTGTTCTTTTAATAATTTTGCGAGTTTTGCAGAGGTTGTAGTTTTACCTGAGCCCTGCAAACCAGCCATCAAAATAATGGCTGGCGGCACTGCAGCTAAATTCAAGCCTACGTTAGCCTTACCCATTAAGGCGGTGAGTTCGTCATGCACCACTTGAATCACCGCTTGGCCTGGCGTTAAGCTTAGCAACACCTCTTTGCCCTGCGCGCGCGTTTTTACTTGTGCGATAAAGTCTTTCACTACTGGCAAAGCAACATCGGCCTCTAGCAGCGCCATACGCACTTCGCGCATGGCATCACTAATGTTTTCTTCCGTTAGCCTTGCTTGACCACGTAAATTTTTAAGGACGCCCTGCAGGCGGTCGGTTAGATTTTCTAGCATGTTGTACTCGATACAAGTGATTTTACAAATGATTTAAAGCGCAAATTCTTTTGCACTAATTTAATAGCACAATTTTACATCAAGCTATTATATTTACAGCATATTTACGCCATAATTACGCTATGAACTATACTGCGCAAAAAATCATTCCTTATTTAGTGGTTGTTTTTATTTACTTGGCCGTGGCTATCGACTTTTGGCGAGGCGCAAAGTCGGCTGATAGCCGCCAACAACTTAAGTTGCATTCCACCATGGTAGCGCTTGGGCTGGTGATTCATGGCTGGTTGCTATACCAAGTGATTTTTGCCAATGGCTTTAATCTAGGCTTTTTTAACATGCTTTCAGCAATCGCTTGGCTCACCGTACTTATTTATTGGGTGGCCGATTTAAAACACCAACTCACCAGCCTGCAAGCCTTTGTGCTGCCGCCTGCCGCCATTTTTGCACTATTACCAGCAAGCAACGCCGCAAATCATATGATGCCGAGCTCAGAATCACCGCTATTCTTAGCCCATATCGGCATTGCATTACTCGCTTACAGCTTATTCACCTTTGCCACTTTGCATGCCCTACTAATGACGATTGCAGAGCGCACGCTACACAACAAAGCCACGCTCATTAAACTGCCCAGCTTTCCGCCGCTCATGGTGATGGAGGGCTTGTTATTCAAAATCATAGGCTTAGGATTTATTTTACTCACCATTACGCTAATAAGCGGCATGTTGTTTAGCGAGCAGATTTTTAACAAACCACTACAATTTAATCACAAAACCATATTTTCAATCGCTAGCTGGTTTATCTATGGCGGCTTGCTGTACGGACGATTTAAATACGGCTGGCGCGGCGCAAAAGCTATCCGCTGGACACTGGCAGGCTTTGTATTATTGCTATTAGCTTATGTGGGTAGCAAGTTTATATTGCAGGTTTTGTTAGGGCGTTAAACGTGTGAAATTAGCTTCATCAAACCTACTGTCCTGCGAGCCTTATCCAGAGCGGGCTGCAGGGCAGTGATTTTCGCTCGAGTGTAATTCCGAGCTTATTCAACCTTTAACGCAAGCTAATTTGCGGCCATTCTTTTTGCTTTGCATATTTCATCAAAGTTTCATCCGCATCTACCGCCACAGGGTTGGTTACTAGCTTCATTAACGGTAAGTCGTTATGTGAATCGCTGTAAAAATAGCTCGTTGTAAAATCATTCAAACTTTGACCACGCTCGGCCAGCCATTGGTTAATACGCGTGACTTTTCCCGCTTGAAAGCTTGGCACACCGCTCACTGCGCCTGTGTATTTGCCATCTACCATTTCTGGGTCGGTGCCGATTAAGTGGTCAATGCCGTAAGCGGTGGCGATTGGCTTGGTGACAAAGCTATTGGTGGCAGTAATCACCAAGCACAAATCACCTTGCGCTTTATGCTTGTTCACTAAATCTTGCGCTTTTTGCGTCATCATTGGGCGAATGACTTTATCCATATATTTAAGGTGAAGTTCATCCAAAAACGCGACTGAATGCTGTGAAAGTGGTTTAAGCTGAAATTCTAAAAACTTGTAAATATCCAAATTGCCATTTTTATAATCTTGGTAAAACTGCTCATTGCGCTCGTGGTGCCTTTTGGCGTCAAGCAAGCCTTCTGAGATTAAAAATAAGCTCCAGTTGTAATCAGAATCGCCAGCGAGTAGCGTGTTGTCTAGGTCAAATAATGCTAGATTTTGTTTCATTTTTTATGTCTTTATATACTAAAAAAATCTTACTTCATTTCGTCATTCCCGTGAAAACGGGAATAACGGCGTTGACTTATACCTTCTCACTATTCGCCGACAACACCAAAAATACGCCGACTAAAATCACGGTAAGCGCCATCAATTCTACGCGGGTTACATGCTCATTCGCAAACCAAATGCCCACAGCAAACGCGACTATTGGGTTCACAAAAGTATTACTGCTCGCCACCAAGGGTCGCACAGCTTTAAGCAAATATTGGTAGGCGCTGTAAGCCACTAGCGAGCCTAAAATAATCAAAAATAACATTGCACCCCAAGATTTTGTAGATATTTGTGCAGGCCAGGTTTCACCTTGCATCTGGCTAAACACCAGTAGAGCAATGCCACCCACCAGCATTTGGCAAGCCGCGCCCATTAAGCCTTGCGGCATGGCAAGGTGCTTGCTCCACACCGAACCAAATGACCAGCTTGCGGCGGCAAAAATAAGCAATAGCGCGCTGGTGATGTCGCCATTAAAAGTGCCGCCCATGTTTAACAATAAAATCCCCGCCAAGCCAATGGCGATGCCCAGCCATTCTTGTGCAGTAATTTTATGCCCCCAAATGCTTGAAAAAATCGCCATCCAAATAGGCGCTGTGGCAATAGATAAAGCCGCCACGCTAGATGATACCGTTTGCTGCACAAAACACACTGTGCCATTACCCACCGCTGGCAACAATATGCCCACAATGCCCGCCCCAAACCATTGCTGACGCGATGGGTTTGGGCTGCCAAGCAAGCGCATCACCCCATATAAAATCACCCCAGCCGCAATAAACCTAGTGGCTCCCATCAAAAAAGGCGGGAAGCTTTCAATACCAAATTTAATAGCAAGGTAAGTTGAACCCCAAATGAAGTAGGTGCAAAAAAGAGCCAACGCAACGAGTAAGGCTTGATTATTACTTTTCATAAAATAACTTAGTGGGAAAGTTGAGGAAACTTACTTCATTACCTCATTATTTCACTGCCTCGACTTCAATCATCACCATAGCCACATGAGCTTTGCCATCTGCGCTTAACGGCACATTTTCAAGATACTTTGTGGCGGCTTCTGTAATAAACGGCTCTTTCAATTCTGCTGGAATCCGCCCTGTGTAAGGTAGCCATGTGGTTCTAATCCAGCCCTCCAGCCCAGCCTTCCCCTCATGCGTCATATCTTTAGGAATAAGCTCAACGCGTTTGATAGAAAATCCCGCATCATTTAGCAATCTTTGGTATGCGTCAACGCCCATAAAGGTGAAAGGAAACTCAAAATCAGCGAAGTACTGAGCCCATTTATTAGAGGCTTTTAAATCATCCATCACCGCAAGAATGCCTGCCGCATCGCCTTGTCCGCCCATACGTAGTAGAATTTTTCCACCAGTTTTAAGGCTTTTATATAACCCTTTAACTACTGGCTGATGATTTCTAACCCAGTGCAACACTGCATTTGAAAAAATGACATCAAAACAGTTTTCAAAGCTTAAGCTACTCGCATCCATGACTTGAAAAGTGAGATTGGGATACTGGCTTTGAGGGTATCTTTCTTTTGCAAGCGCTATCATTGGCGTTGAATTATCAACACCAATGATAGCGCCATGTGCGACCAATTGCGCTAATTCCGCGGTCACTTTCCCATCGCCACAACCTAAATCAAGTACGCTTTCAGTGCCCGTTAAGTTAAGAATTGCTATGAGCTCTCTTGCCCATTTTTGTTGCGCTTGAGAGTTTTTTTCGTAATCTTTCGCATTCCACTTATATGCACTCATGTCCTTAAACCTGCGGATGCGCGCGCTCAGATTTTGACTGTATTTTATTCAAGGCATTTAAATACGCTTTAACCGAGGCCACTACAATATCAGTATCTGCGCCTTGACCGTTTACAATGCGGCCGCCTTTAGCTAAGCGCACAGTTACTTCGCCTTGCGCATCGGTGCCGCTTGTGATGTTGTTTACTGAGTACAATTGCAACTCTGTGCCGCTGTTCACCATAGTTTCAATGGCTTTGAAAGCCGCGTCAACTGGGCCACCGCCATCTGCTTCAGCGCGTTGTTCTACGCCATTTTCTGATACGGCAATCACCGCATGTGGCACTTCACCTGTGATTGAAGCCACTTGTAAATACACCAATTTAAAGCATTCTGGCGTTTCTGAAATAAACTCATCACTCACTAAAGCGTGTAAATCTTCATCAAATATTTCAGATTTTTTGTCGGCTAAATCTTTAAATCGCGCAAATGCGGCATTCAATAAATCTTCAGAATCTAACTCGATACCCAATTCTTTTAAGCGCGTTCTAAAAGCGTTGCGGCCTGACAATTTTCCCAAAGTTAATTTATTGGCGTTCCAACCTACGTCTTCTGCCCGCATGATTTCGTAAGTCTCGCGGTGTTTTAATACGCCATCTTGGTGAATACCGCTTTCGTGCGCAAATGCGTTTGCACCAACTATCGCCTTGTTTGGCTGCACAGGGTAGCCTGTAATAGTAGAAACCAATTTGCTGGTAGGCACAATCTGAGTAGCGTCAATACTGGTTTCTAAGTTGAATATGTCTTTACGCGTGCGCAAAGCCATCACCACTTCTTCTAAGCTAGCATTGCCTGCGCGCTCGCCCAAGCCGTTAATAGTGCATTCTACTTGGCGCGCGCCGCCCATCACTGCGGCCAATGAGTTAGCCACTGCCATGCCTAAATCATTATGGCAATGCGTGCTCCACACCACTTTATCACTATTTTTTACGCGTTTAATTAAAGTCGCCATGGTTGCGCCCCACGGCGCAGGGATGCTGTAGCCAACCGTGTCAGGCACGTTAATCGTTGTCGCGCCCGCTTCAATTACCGCATCAAATATGCGTACTAAAAAGTCTATTTCAGAGCGAACTGCATCTTCGGCTGAAAATTCTACGTCTTTGGTATACTCCAACGCCCATTTTACGGCTTGCACTGCGCGCTCAACCACTTGGTCTTCGGTCATGCGCAATTTGTTTTCCATATGGATTTTGCTGGTGGCGATAAACGTATGAATGCGCCCGCTAGCCGCGTGTTTAATGGCCTCGCCTGCGCGGCGCACGTCGTTTTCACTGGCACGCGCTAATGAGCAAACAGTTGAGTTTTTAATGATTTTGGCAATTTCAGAAATCGCATCAAAGTCGCCTGGGCTTGCGGCAGCAAAGCCTGCTTCAATCACGTTCACACCCAATTTTTCTAATTGGCGTGCAATACGAATTTTTTCTTCTTTGGTCATACTTGCGCCTGGGCTTTGTTCGCCATCGCGCAAAGTGGTATCAAAAATAATAATTTGGTTTTGTTGTGTCGTATTTTGTTTCATGGTGTGTTGTACCTTACTTTTAATTTGGGTCTATTTTAGCTTAATTCGAGGCACAATAAGGCTCAAAAAGCAGAATCTGGCCGCATATAAATAGGCGGCGTTTTAATACATGGGGGTGGGGGTTTAGTTTGCGCGCTAGCGCAGGTTGCTGAGGCGAAGCGCAGCAGTACGAAGCGCAAACATTTTGCGCAATAACAATGTGGTAGCAATTAAGCTAACAGCAAAAACTGGAATTGAAATCTGTAAATTCAACATAGTGATGTAAATATAGTATTTTTTGCGGCGCTGTGCAAGCGTTTAATGCTTTAAATAATTGATAGCACTAAATTATTCAGCTATTTATTTATTTGGTTTTTTATCAAACTGGTGTTTTTTGTTTCAATTTATCTCTCAACCATAGCGCATAACCTGAAAGCGCGTACACCACCATCACAAAAAATAGTACTTCTGGCGGGCTGTATGAAACTAACACAATGGCCAACATAATGCCCAAAATCACAAAAAACGGTACACTTTCTTTTAGGTTAATATCTTTGCCGCTGTAAAAACGTAAATCGCTCACCATAGATAAGCCTGCAAATACGGTAATGCCCCAAGCCATCCACTTCCATTGGAGTAAGCCAAAAAATATATCGCGGCCTGTTACACCGTATTCATACGAAACCCACACAAAACCCGCCAATAAAGCTGCTGCTCCTGGGCTGGGCAAGCCTTGAAAATATCGCTTATCTTGATGTTCATCATCTAGCTTGGTATTAAAGCGTGCCAAGCGCAAGGCCGCACAGGCGCAATATGTAAATGCTGCTAACCAGCCCAACTTACCTAACGGCCTTAACGCCCATTCGTATAAAATAAGTGCGGGCGCCACGCCAAATGACACCATGTCAGACAAACTATCGTACTCTGCGCCAAACGCACTTTGTGTATTGGTCATGCGGGCGACGCGACCATCAAGCCCATCTAACACCATGGCAATAAAAATAGCGATGGCAGAAAGCTCAAAATGATTATTCATAGCCTGCACAATGGCAAAAAAGCCTGCAAATAAAGCCGCCGAAGTAAACAAATTAGGCAGTAAATAAATGCCACGAGCGCGCAAGCTAGCGCTGTCAGATTCTCTACGTTTAACTTTAGTTTTTTCGTTCGATTCAGCCATGAGTTCTGTCAATCAATTTAAGTTTGGTTAAGTATAACAAACACTTTTATACTGATGTGCTTATTATACTTAAGCCGTAAAAAAGTAACGCACTAAATGGAAAAATATAGGCGCGGCAAAACTTACCGAATCCATTCTATCTAACATGCCGCCGTGGCCTTCTATCATATTGCCCCAATCTTTTGCACCTAAACTACGCTTAATGGCAGACATCACCAGCCCGCCTAAAAAGCCCATTATCACGATAATTGCCGCCATGCATGCGCTTTGTATTGGGGTAAATGGCGTAATCCACCATAAAGCCGCGCCCACTAAAATTGTGCTCAAGCCGCCGCCGACTAAGCCTTCTAGCGTTTTATTTGGGCTCACAATTGGGGCGACCTTAGTTTTACCAAACAAATTGCCAAACACATATTGCAGCACATCGCTTAACTGCACTATCAGCAAAAAGTAAAATAGCAATAATGCATTTTGACCTGCATAATTGGTAATCGGCAATAGCAACAAAGCAGGCGCGTGGCTGATACAGTAAATCGTAATCATCACGCCCCATTGAATTTTCGCAGCACGTTCTAAAAAATGTTCGGTATCTTGCGCCAGCACTGAAATTGAAGGCATCAGCAAAAACGCGTACACAGGAATCAAAATGCTAAATAACGCATACCATTCAATGTAAATTAAATAATAATGCAGCGGAATCAACAAGAAAAACGCCAACGACAAAGTACGGTGGTCGCCTTTGCGCGTGGGGGTTAAAGTCATAAATTCGCGCAAGGCGAAATATGAAATAGCCGCAAACAAAATAATGGTGCCGAGCTTACCCGCCAAAAATGCCACCGCCAGCACCGCCACCATTACCCACCAAGCATTCACGCGGCTTACAAGGTTGTTCACAAGTTTTTGTGACTTTTCTGATGGGTTTTGTTGCTGGCTTAATCGGCTTTTTAACAAAGCGCCAATGATGCTAGCAACCAGCAATAATGCGGCGACAGCGCCCATTAACCAGTAAAATTTATGGCTGGGGTTTAAATTTTCTAAAGCATTAAAAACGTTATTTATCATATCTACCCTATTCACTTTACATTAAGCTAAGCACCGCTTCACGCGCGCGCACTAAAAAAGCTTTTTTATGTTCGTTGGCTTGCAAAGCAATTGCGCCGCCAAAGCGCACGGTGCATATCATTGGCACGGGTAAAATACTACCTTTGGGCATGCTTCTATGTAGCGTATCTAAATACACAGGAATCAATTTTACTTGCGGAAAAGTCTCAGCCAACTGATAAATACCGCCTTTAAAATCGCTAGGCTCGGCCTGCGCACGGCGCGTACCTTCAGGAAAAATAATCAGCGAATCACCCACAGCCAACGCCGCCAACATTGGCGCTAATGGATCGCGCGTCATTTCGCGCTCAATTAGCACTGCGTTTAACACTTTTAAGGCAATAAATCGCTTAATTATGCCCTTGCCCCAATAATCTTTCGCCGCCACAGGCCGTGCTTTAGCACGGATTTTTGCAGGCAAAGCCACCCAAAGTGCGAGCGTATCTAAATGGCTGGTGTGGTTGGTAAAATAAATGCTCTGGGCGGCATCAGGTATAGCAGCCACCCAGCGTGGGTGCGCGCCCACCAGCAATTTAACCAAACCAATTAAACTAATACGCACTACACTTGCAAGCATTATTGTTTTACTTTGAGCTGTTGCGCAATGGCCAAAGTACGCGTAACGCAAGTAATGCCAGAGCCAATTGTAATAATGGTTGCTGTGATAGTAAGCGCTAACATTGTGCCGTTAAATTGCAACTCTACCGCAGCAATTAAGCAGCCCAATGTCATCACAAACATGCGATGCGGCTTGGCGAGCGGCCCACGAAAATCTTGCACCAACCCATTCGCGCCGCCCAGCACCCGAATATACGCCGTTTTAGCCGCCAACAACGCGCCCAACCAACCGAGCCACGGCAGCGCAATAGCGTAACCCAACGCCACAATAAATAAAGAATCCGCAATGCGATCTGGAATCTCATTATACAAAATGCCTACTTTAGATTGCTTGCCACCTTCAATCGCCACCATGCCATCTAACATATTGCACAGCAAACGCAATTGAATACACAGCGCAACCAAAATCAACCAATACGCACTTAAAGGGGCAGGCCTGCAAGCCAATATCCATGCGCCTGCTAGGGCAGGTAAAATACTTAGCACTGAAATTTGATTGGGCGAAATATTGGTTTTTACCAACATATTTGCCAACCATTTTGCCCAAACCATGCTGCGCGTGGTTAGCGGACGACGGTTTTCATCGCTTGAAGCCATTTAATTACACCCTAATGTTTTAACAAAATTCAGTATAGCGCAAATTTAATACTTCACGCCTTGTGATAAAATCGCGGCTATTCAATTATCAGCAACACAAACCATGCAATTTACCCTACACAAACAGGACGGCCTCGCCCGCCGTGGCACAATAACACTGGCGCATGGCAAAGTTGAAACACCAGCATTCATGCCAGTTGGTACCTATGGCACGGTTAAAGCTATGAGCCCGCTTGAGCTGAAAGAAATTGACGCGCACATTGTGCTGGGCAATACTTTTCACCTATGGCTACGCCCTGGGCTAGAAGTGATTGCCGCGCACGGTGGCTTGCACAAGTTTATGGGCTGGGACAAGCCCATACTCACAGATTCTGGCGGTTTTCAGGTATTTAGCTTGGGCGCAATGCGCAAAATTAGTGAAGAAGGCGTGAAGTTTAAAAACCCAATCAACGGCGACACCTGCTTTTTAACACCTGAAGAATCGATGAACATTCAAAAAGTGCTCAATTCTGACATCGTGATGATTTTTGACGAATGCACGCCTTTCCCCGCCACGCTTAAAGAGGCAGACGATTCAATGCAATTAAGTTTGCGCTGGGCAAAACGTAGCAAAGATGCGCACCAAGGCAATAGCAACGCGCTATTTGGCATTATTCAAGGCGGCATGTTTGAAGAATTACGCGATGTTTCATTAAAAGGTTTAACCGACATTGATTTTGACGGCTACGCGATTGGCGGTTTATCAGTCGGCGAGCCAAAAGAAGACATGCTGCGCATTTTGGCGCACACCGCCCCAAAAATGCCACAAAACAAACCGCGCTATTTAATGGGCGTAGGTACGCCAGAAGACTTAGTAGATGCAGTTAGCGCGGGCATTGATATGTTTGACTGCGTAATGCCAACGCGCAACGCGCGCAACGGCTGGCTATTTACCCAATATGGCGATGTAAAAATCAAAAATGCAGGCTACAAAACCGATACGCGCCCGCTAGACGCAGATTGCAACTGCTACACCTGCCAAAACTTTAGCCGTGCCTATTTGCACCATTTATTCCGCGTGGGTGAAATTTTAGGCTCACGCCTAAACACAATTCACAATTTGCATTATTACCAAGTGCTGATGCAAGGCATGCGCGGCGCGATTGAAGCGGGTGAATTTGAACAATTTAAAACAGAATTCGCCGCCAAACGCGCGCAAATAAAAGCTACTACAGCTTAAATTATTAAAAAAGACATGCCCTAAAAACCAATATCCATGCGGGTCGCAGGGCAAGTTACTTTAAGCTCCTTGAAGAGAAATCTAAAAAAGATGTGCAAATAACAACCCATTTGCACACACTACAATTACTAGGATATAGTATGCATAGATTTACTGATTCAATCCGAAAATCGATACAAGCAAATGATTGGTATGGTGCTTTATCAACTGCACTAACGTTACCAGATGTTTGTGGTCGGTTGGAAAAACCTAACTCAGGCTCTCAAGCAAGATATGTTGATTGGTTTCGTGTTTGGGTACAATCAAAATATACATCAGAAGTTGGGCCGAATCGTATAAAGCGTGTGTTTCTTCATGGTGAAGATTGTTACGCCTTGAGGTGTTGCTATTTACATGAAGGCGGCTCCAATATTGAAATGCAGAGAGCGCAAAAAGCCTTAGAAGACTTTCACTTTATTACACCTATTCCAGGTTGTCATATCCACTGCAATCAGTCCAATAATACATTACAGCTACAAGTTGACATATTTTGCAATGATATAGCAGATTCTGTTGACCAGTGGCTCAGCTCTGTAAATGATGATGCTGACATTCGGAAACGTATAAACAATTTATTGATTATTCATGATTCATCAGAAGGTGTTAGATTTTAACAAGGTAATGGGGCTAGCTCAGATTCCATTGATTCTGTATTTTCCACGTATTCATCTGCCGCCCTTACTTTAAGTAGGTAATTATTTCAAAGAATTTTGTCAGCAACGCGCTTCATGCTAACAAAAGCCAAGTATGTGTTAAAATCTTGCGTTAATTTTCAGCTTTACTTTTAAAGGATATTTCAGCATGTTTATTTCAAACGCTTATGCCGCAGGTGCGCCAGCAGGTAACGATTTAATGAGCTTTTTACCGCTTGTTGCTATTTTTGTTTTATTTTATTTCATGATTATTCGCCCGCAAATGAAAGCGGCTAAAGAACAGCGCGCAATGATTACCGCTTTGCAAAAGGGTGATGAAGTGGTCACCAGCGGCGGCATTGTAGGCAAGGTAACTAAAGTGACAGATGCTTTTGTGACTATTGAAATTGCTGCGAACACAGAAATTACTGTGCAAAAACAAGCCGTACAAAGCGCATTGCCAAAAGGTACGATTAAAAGTCTTTAAGCAAAAAACTTTAAGTTAAGTAAGTTTAAAGAAACCTAAACCACACACCGTTATTGACTAGAGCCAGACTATGAACCGCTATCCAATGTGGAAAAACATCCTTGTCGCCATTGTAATTTTGATTGGGCTGCTTTACACCATTCCAAACTTTTTTGGTGAATCACCTGCTGTGCAAATTACGCCAGCTAAAAGCACTACTAAGCTTGATTCAGCCTTACTAGGCCAAGTTGAGGCGATTTTTAAGCAAGAAAAAATTGCCTACGATAGCGTTTACCTAGATGAGCGCGGCGTAAAAGCCAGCTTTGCGAATACCGATACGCAAATTAAAGCAAAAGATTTGCTTGAAACTGGCTTAGGTAAAAATTACACAGTTGCACTTAACTTGCTCTCGCGCTCACCTAGTTGGTTGCGTAGCATAGGCGCAAAACCGATGTATTTAGGCTTAGATTTACGCGGTGGTGTGCACTTTTTAATGCAAGTTGACATGAAAGCTGCTTTAAACAAGGCTGCAGAACGCTTTGTGGGCGACTTTAGAATTGCTTTGCGTAAAGAACGCATTTCTTACGTAGGCGTAACGCGCGAAGGCGAAGTGGTAAAAATCAATTTTAATAACGAAGCTGAGCTGGTAAAAGCTAAGGCGATTATTAGTAAAGAATACCCTAATTTAACGCTCACAGAATCTACAAGTGGCGAAGAAAAAGTATTGGCCGCATCGCTTAATTTAGTTGAGCAAAAAACGATACAAGATTTTGCAATTAAGCAAAATATTCAAACACTGCATAACCGTATTAACGAGCTAGGCGTGGCTGAACCAATTATTCAACAACAAGGTGCAGACCGCGTGGTGGTGCAACTGCCTGGCGTGCAAGATACCGCAAAAGCAAAAGAGATTTTAGGCCGCACTGCCACATTGGAAATTCGCTTAGTAGATGAAGAAAAAACTGATGCGGCCACGATGGAAAAAGCCGAACAAGGCCAAGCGCCGCTAGGCGATGATGTGTTTAAAGACCGTGATGGCCGCGCAATTTTAGTGAAAAAGAGTGTAGTGCTAACGGGTGATTACATTACCGATGCTGGTCCAGGCGTTGATAGTCAATCAGGCCGCTCTACCGTAAACGTTGCGTTAGATGCGCGTGGTGCGCGTATTTTTAAAGAAGTCACGCGTGAAAACGTGGGCAAGCGCATGGCGATATTGCTGATTGAAAAAGGCAGTACAGAAGTGATTACCGCACCTACCATTAACGAAGAGATTGGTGGTGGTCGAGTACAAATTTCTGGCATGGCCAACACGCAAGAAGCCACGGATATTTCACTATTATTACGCGCTGGCGCACTTGCCGCACCTATGGATATTATTGAAGAGCGTACCGTTGGCCCTAGCATGGGTGAAGCCAATATTAAACGCGGCATTCATTCAACCTTGTGGGGTTTTGCTGCAATTGCCGTGATGATGATGTTTTATTACATGATATTCGGCGCAGTATCTGTGCTTGCGTTAGCTATCAACTTATTATTATTAGTAGCGATTCTTTCTATGTTGCAAGCCACGCTCACCTTACCAGGCTTAGCGGCAATCGCGCTGGCACTCGGCATGGCGATTGATGCCAACGTGCTGATTAACGAACGTATACGTGAAGAGCTACGCAATGGCAACACGCCACAAGCCAGCATTCATGCGGGTTACGAGCGTGCTTGGGATACTATTTTAGACTCAAACGTCACCACATTGATTGCAGGTTTAGCATTGTTTATGTTTGGTACTGGCCCGATTAAAGGCTTTGCCGTGGTACACGTTTTAGGTATTTTGACCTCAATGTTCAGTGCGGTATTGGTATCGCGCGCGATTGTGAACATGATTTACGGTTATCGCCGTAAGTTGACTAAATTATCAATTGGTCAAATTTACAAAGCGTAATACACCCTGTCATTGCGACCGTAGCGTGGCAATGACAGAATAACTTTTTGCAACAGCTGAATTTAAAAGTAAATTTTTAAGAGTAAAAAATTATGGAATTATTTAGAATCAAAAATGACATTCCCTTTATGAGTTACGGTCGCCTGACGACCGCAATTTCATTGGTGACATTCATTCTAGCGATTTTCTTTTTAGCCACGCGCGGCTTAAACTTTGGCGTAGACTTTACTGGCGGCACCGTCATGGAAGTAAACTACCCACAAGCGGCCAACCTAGAAAACGTACGTAAGGCAGTAGATAGCATCGGCCTAAAAGAAGCGACTGTGCAAAATTTTGGCTCAAGTCACGACGTGCTGATTCGCCTGCCAGTTAAAGCAGATTTATCTGTGTCACAACTCTCTGAACAAGTAAAAGCCGCTTTGGTGGCAGCAGACCCTACAGCAGAAGTCCGTCGTGTAGAAGCAGTAGGTGCACAGGTGGGTGATGAGCTGTATGAAAATGGTGGTTTAGCATTATTTTTTGTAAGCTTGGGTATTGTGCTTTACCTATGGCTACGTTTTGAATGGCGCTTTGCGGTTGCGGCAATTATCGCCAACATGCACGACGTGGTGATTATTTTAGGCTTTTTTGCGTTCTTTCAATGGGAATTTAACTTAACCGTATTGGCTGCGATTTTAGCCGTGCTAGGTTACTCTGTGAATGAATCAGTTGTGGTATTTGACCGAGTACGCGAAAACTTTAGAAAAATGCGTAAAGCCAGCGTAGTACAAGTGATTGATAACGCCATTACACGTACCATGTCACGCACCATTATTACGCATACCATGACGCAAACCATGGTGGGTTCTATGCTGTTATTTGGCGGTGAAGTATTACACAACTTTGCACTTGCGCTAACCATTGGTATTTTGTTCGGCATTTACTCATCAGTATTAGTAGCCTGCCCTATCGCCATGTGGCTGGGCGTGAACCGCGCTAACCTAATAGGTGACGTTGAGAAAAAAGAAGGCGAAAAAGAAGCTAAAGTGGTAGAGCCGCACCCTTCTGATTTTGCCTAATGTTGATATGCATACCGCTCAGGGCTACACTTTCACCATCTTAATAACAGTAAGCTCACCCATTGGATAATATCCCTATTAGCTGGCAACTGGCTATTCTAGCCCTGCTGTTACTTATCTCGGGGTTTTTCTCTGTTGCTGAAACCAGCCTAATGTCGCTTAACCGCTATCGGTTGCGACATTTGGTTAAAGAAGGGCATCGAGGGGCAAAGCTTGCAAGCGCTTTGCTGGCAAAAACAGATAAGCTTTTAGGCGTTATTCTGCTTTGCAATAATTTTGCCAATGCCGCTTCAGCCACGCTTGTAACGCTCATTACCGTTGAATTATTTGGTGAAGGTGAATGGGTGCTGATGGTAGGCACTTTAGCTGTCACCTTCGCCATTTTAGTGTTTAGCGAAATTACGCCAAAAGTAATCGCTGCTGCTTACCCTGAAAAACTTGGAATTTTATGCAGCTACATACTCTACCCCTTGCTAAAAGTTTTATATCCTGCTGTTTGGTTTATTAACTTATTTGTAGAAGGATTGCTTAAATTATTACGGGTCAACATCAATTTTAACGACAGCGCACAATCGCTTACCATGGATGAATTACGCAGTATAGTCACGGATGCTGGGCATTTTTTGCCCAAAAAACACCGCGCAATTTTACTCAATTTGTTTGATTTAGAAAAAATTGCGGTAGACGATGTAATGACCGCCCACACTTTGGTTGAAACCATAGACTTTGATGCGCCACTTGAAGATATTTGGCAACAAGTCTCCAATAGCCAACATACGCGGCTGCCTGTGCGCGAAGGCGAAAATGAAGAAATTATTGGCATTTTGCACCTGCGTAAGCTCATGTCACACTTACGTGCACACCATGACCACACGCACCATGAAAGCGATGATTTAACCAAAGAAACCTTACGGGAAGTCATTTCTGAGCCTTATTTTATCCCGTCTGGCACGCCACTTTATACGCAAATTCAGCAGTTTCAAGAAAACAAACAACGCGTGGCACTGGTGGTGGATGAATACGGTGAGTTTAAAGGTCTGGTGACCTTAGAAGATATTTTAGAAGAAATGATAGGTGACTTCACCACACAATCGCCTTCACGGCTTGGCAGTTACCGCAAAGAAGCTGACGGTAGCTGGCTGGTAGATGGCAGTAGCACGCTACGCGACCTTAATAAAAAGCTTAATCTCTCACTGCCGCTTGATGGCCCGCGCACGCTTAACGGCTTAATTATTGAATATTTTGAAGACATTCCAGAATCCAACACCAGCTTTAAAGTGGGTGAGCACGTGCTAGAAATTGTGCAAACCCAAGACCGCATCGTTAAAAGCGTTAAAATATTCCCTTAATTCCTCAAAAAAATATTTGAGCCCCTATGCAAATTGGGCTTGAATTTTTCACTAATCGGCTCAAAATAGGTTACACCAATATAAATTACATCATGGCTAACTTACCCAACGATAGTTCAACATCAAATAACACGGCACTTAAACCGGCGGTTGCAAAACCAAAACTGCCCCCAATGTTCAAGGTGCTGTTATTAAATGATGATTACACGCCAATGGAGTTTGTGGTGGAGTGCTTGGAACGTTTTTTTAACAAATCGCGTGAACAAGCAACGCAAATTATGCTCAAAGTACATACAGAGGGTGTGGGTGTTTGCGGTGTTTACCCGCAAGATATTGCAGAAACTAAGATGAATCAAGTACTTAGCTTTGCCAGAGAAATGCAACACCCTTTACAATGTGTCATTGAGCCTACTTGATGTTTGCCTAAATTGGCGACCAATTTAACCTTGATGGCTCAAAGTGACACATATTGTGAAGGTAATTAAAGTAAGGATATATTATGATTGCTCAAGAACTAGAAGTTAGCCTACACATGGCCTTTATGGACGCTAGACAAAAGCGCCATGAGCTTATCACTGTAGAGCATTTGCTGCTCGCCATGATAGATAACCCCACCGCGGCTGATGTACTGCGTGCGTGCGGCGCTACGCTTGAAACATTGCGTACTGAGCTTAATCAATATATTGAAGAACACACGCCTACAGTTATCGGCCAAGATGACGTAGACACACAGCCTACGCTGGGCTTTCAGCGCGTAATTCAGCGCGCCATGTTGCACGTGCAATCATCTGGCAAAAAAGAAGTCACAGGCGCAAATGTGCTGGTGGCGATTTTTGGTGAAAAAGATTCGCACGCGGTGTTTTTCTTGCACCAACAAGGCGTAACGCGCTTAGATATTGTGAATTACATTTCGCATGGCGTTTCTAAAGTTGCAGAGTCTGAAAAAATAGAAGGCGCAGATGCTGAAATTGATGCAGAAGCCGCACCCAGCGGCGCACTAGAAAGCTACACGCTTAACTTAAATGTGCAAGTAATTGCTGGCAAAATTGACCCGCTCATCGGCCGCGCACCAGAGTTAGAACGCGTTGTGCAAACGCTTTGCCGCCGCCGTAAAAATAACCCGCTGTTAGTGGGCGAAGCTGGTGTGGGTAAAACTGCCATTGCAGAAGGTTTAGCGAGCCGAATTGTGAATAAAGATATTCCTGATGTGCTGGCTAACGCGGTTGTTTATTCGCTCGACATGGGCGCATTGCTGGCTGGCACTAAATACCGTGGCGACTTTGAGCAACGCTTAAAAGCGGTGATGAAACAGCTTGCGGAAAACCCAAATGCAATTTTATTTATAGATGAAATTCATACCTTAATTGGTGCTGGCTCTGCCAGCGGCGGCACTTTAGATGCCAGCAATTTACTAAAACCAGCGCTTTCTAACGGCACGCTTAAATGCATAGGCGCAACCACTTATCAAGAATATCGCGGTATTTTTGAAAAAGACCATGCGCTATCACGCCGTTTCCAAAAAATTGATGTGGCCGAACCTAGCGTAGCTGAAACGATTGAGATTCTAAAAGGCTTGAAATCAAGGTTTGAAGAGCATCACAGTGTGAAATATTCAGCTTCTGCATTGACTACAGCCGCTGAGCTTTCAGCTAAATATATTAACGACCGCCATTTGCCAGACAAAGCGATTGACGTGATTGATGAAGCTGGCGCTGCACAACGCATATTGCCAAAATCGAAACAGAAAAAAGTCATCGGCAATAAAGAGATTGAAGACATTATTGCCAAAATTGCGCGTATTCCGCCTAAAAATATTTCTAGCGATGACCGTAGCGCGCTTAAAACATTAGAACGCGATTTAAAAGCGGTAGTGTTTGGCCAAGATAAAGCGATTGAAGTACTCACCTCTGCCGTAAAAATGGCGCGCAGCGGCTTGGGTGGCAACAACAAACCTGTTGGTAGCTTCTTATTCAGCGGCCCGACTGGTGTGGGTAAAACAGAAGTAGCTAAACAATTGGCTTACATCATGGGCATTGAGCTCATTCGCTTCGACATGAGTGAATATATGGAGCGCCACGCTGTTTCGCGCTTAATCGGCGCGCCGCCAGGCTATGTGGGCTTTGAGCAAGGTGGGCTGATGACCGAGGCCATTACTAAGCACCCATACTGCGTATTATTGCTCGATGAAATTGAAAAAGCGCACCCAGACATTTTCAACATTCTGCTGCAAGTGATGGATCACGGCACGCTCACAGATAATAACGGTCGCAAAGCGGACTTTAGAAACGTGACGATTATTATGACCACCAACGCTGGCGCAGAGAATTTATCTAAAGCCAACATGGGCTTTACCAACGCCAAACAAGCGGGTGACGAGCAAGCGGATATTAAACGCTTATTCTCACCTGAATTCCGTAACCGCTTGGATGCAACCGTGTCATTTGCCGCGCTAAATCAAGATATTATCATTCGCGTGGTTGATAAATTCTTGATTCAATTAGAAGACCAATTGCATGATAAGAAAGTGGAAGTCACCTTCAGTGATGCCTTAAAAGCTTACTTGGGCAAAAAAGGTTTTGACCCACTGATGGGCGCAAGGCCAATGGCACGCTTGATTCAAGACACCATTCGTAAAGCATTGGCAGATGAATTATTGTTTGGCAAACTGGCCAACGGCGGCACAGTGCATGTGGATATTGATAGCAAAGATGAGGTTAAATTGATTTTTGCTGATGATAAAACACCTTCAGAAAGTGCATTAGCAGAAGTTTAACTTTGCAGTATTGATAGCAGTAAAAACAATAGCCAGCTTATGCAATATAAGTTGGCTGTTTTTCCATCACGCTGTTAAATAATTCAGATTCAACCAATTTTTTTAGCCAAGTCTGCAATTTCGGATAAGGCGAATTTTCAAACCAAGCCGCATCCACCGCCGCAAACTGCCGTACAAACGGAAATACCGCGATATCAGCCAAGCTAGGCGCGACGCTGAATAAATTGCTATTCTCTAACAGCAAGTTTTCCAGCTTTTTCAAAAAAACTTCACCGTCTGCTCGATGTTGTGTTTGTGTTTTGTTGGGGTAGCGTTCGGGATATTTGTAGGCATCTAAAGCACGTTTAAATGCGTCGTCATTCTCTGAAATAAGCCCTAAAACAGATGCTCCAGCACCCGCATGGATATTGGCTCCCAGAGCATGCTGTTTTAATGCCCATTGCATGATTTCTAAACTTTGTTCAATCACACTTCCATCTTGCAACACCAACACAGGCACGGTGCCTTTGGGGGAAACTTTCAGCATGTGGGCAGGTTTTTCGCGCAGTGAAATCTCGCGAATTTCCACATCAATGTTCGCCAACTTGAGCGCCATTCTTGCACGCATAGCATAGGGGCAGCGGCGATAAGAATATAAAATTGGTAGTGCCATTACAACTTTTATCTAACCTAGCGATTTGCAAACATCATGCACCAGCTTAGGCCCTTTATAAATCAGCCCGCTATAAACTTGCACAAGGTCAGCACCTGCTGCAATTTTTTCTACGGCATCTGCCCCGCTTAAAATACCGCCCACGCCAATAATTGGCAACGCGCCTTGCAAGCGTTGCGATAATTGTTGAATCACCATCGTTGATTTTTCACGCACTGGCGCGCCAGACAACCCGCCAGCTTCTTCCGCATGTTCCATGCCTTTTACCATGTCACGCGCCAAGGTTGTATTTGTGGCAATTACGCCATCAATTTTGTGCTCCATTAGCAAATCTGCAATTTCATTGATTTGGCTCAGCTCTAAGTCTGGCGCTATTTTTAAGGTAATTGGAACATATTTACCATGCTGATTTGCCAGCTTGGTTTGCTCTAATTTAAGCGTTGCCAGCAAGCTAGAAAGTGCTTCTTTTTCTTGCAAAGCACGCAAGTTTTTAGTGTTGGGCGATGAAATATTCACCGTAATATAAGTCGCATATGCATATACTTTTTGCATGCAAATTAAATAATCATCCACCGCATTTTCCATAGGCGTATCAAAGTTTTTGCCGATGTTAATGCCAAGTATTTGATTAGAAGTCAGACCTTTATATTTGGCGGCTTTTACATTCGCGATTAAATTATCTACGCCCAAATTGTTAAAACCAAAGCGATTCACAATGCCTTGCGCCTCTTTCACGCGAAATAAGCGCGGCTTAGGGTTGCCAGGTTGCGGGCGCGGCGTGACCGTGCCAACCTCAATAAAACCAAAGCCAAGCGCCGCCATGCCATCAATCACCGCAGCGTTTTTATCCAAACCTGCCGCCAAACCAACGGGATTGGGGAATGTAATGCCCATCACCTGCCGAGGCGCACACACAGGCGGCGCAGGGTAAAGCGATAACGCCCCTGTTTTTTCAGCCAGCTTGAGAGTTTTTAAAGTGAAATCATGCGCGGCTTCAGCATCAAACTGAAACAACAACGGTTTTGCGAGTGAGTAAATATCCATAACGTGATTTTACTTCATTATGTAACTTACCCAAAATTGCACACCGCCGCCGTCATCCTCGCGAAAGCGGGGATCCAATTTGGATTTAAACAAAAACCTAAAATGGATCCCCGCTTTCGCGAGGATGACGGAGTTTGAGAGTTTTATGAATTAAATATACAGCCGTGAAATTTCAATGTTACCCAGCCTACTGGTTTTGACCTCAAATCCCCTGCTACCGCGCCTGCGCTGCTCAGTTTCATGGGTGGTTTCGGCAAGCGGCTGTTTGAGCCAAGTGCTTTTTTTGGCGAGTTTCCGATTGCCGCCCATGAAGCTGAGTAGCGCAGGAAACAAGCGGTAGGGGGTAGCCTTCTTTTTGGTTACTTTTTCTTGGCTAAGCAAGAAAAAGTAACTCGCTAGTCGCGCGAAAGCGACTACTCAACACAACATAAATAAGTTATACCTTATTTAATTTGTATGTTCTATATGCTAAATATATAAATAATAGTAAATGCATTAACAGTAAAGGCCAAACAACTGGATGCTGTTGATTTCCATTAATAAACTTTGAAACTAAAATTTCGGATGTCGTGATTGAAAAAAGAACAAAAATATACGCATTATTAACATTTTGTAAAAAAATAACTTTTATTTTTTCAGCAATATATAAAGGTACTATAAAAAGGAAATACTGTAGGACTAAAAACCAAAGTACACCTTCTGTACCAAAAGCCACTGTAACTTGTAAGTAATTAGTTATATTAGTATTACTTTCCCAATACTCCTCTGGGCTAGAATAAATTTTTAGCCTAGTTCCTACTATCCTTCCATCCCATATAAAGTCTGACTCTTTAATATCAGCAATACCAGTTTGGTCTTGAGGAAAGTTACGAACGACCATTATCACGCAACCACCTTCTTCTGAATTTAACAGTTCTGGCTCCAACTCCCAGCCTTGTTTAGATTTAGACCAGTTAAACTGGGGCTCACTTATTTGGGACATTTCCTTTAGCTCATTTTTATTTCTACAAGAACTAACCAAAAGAATCTCAAAATTTGAATTTCTGGACTTGACACTAATTTTCTTTTTAAAATCATCTGCTGTTAGAGGTAAGTTGGAATTGTTATAAACATAAAAATACCTATAATATAAATTGTCTAAATTTGACGTTTCACCCTCAATAGTAAATTTTATTTTGGAGTCAGGAAAATATTCACTTAGGTGAGTAAATTTTTCAGTTGGTATTATTGAGACTTCGTTTGATTTTGAATTTGAAATGCTTAGAAAAATGCCAATAACTGTAATAAGAACGCTGAGCCCTTGCCAGACAGGATTACTCAAAAAAGCTTTTAATTTTCTCATAGTCTTATTATATTCATAAGTTATACAAACAAAGAACTAATAATCAATTTTTAATATGAATAGCTACTAGGGCAGCTAGCTTTTCCTACCCTAGTAATTTAGTAGCCGCTTTATCCCAACTCCACTTCAACCAAATTATCACTAAAACTCGCCGAGTTGCCCATATCCCCAAACTCCGCCAAACTAATGGAGTTGGCCGTGCCCTTATTCAACTGCCGCCAATAACCAAGCGGCGAAACAACCAAACCTGGGTTCACATCTTGCGTAATGTTCGCCTGCGCCTCAAACGCGCCGCGGTCATTAAACACGCGCACTTTGGCGCCTTCTGCAATGTTGCGCATGGCGGCATCTGCTGGGTGAATGAGCACGTATTGCTCCCCTTGTTTTTTAATTTTATCCGTCATATTCGCATAGCACGAGTTTAAAAATCCGTGGCTTTTGGGCGTAATTATACTGAGCGGATATTTGGCCGCTAACGCTGGGTTGCTCTCAGGCGATTCACGCGAGGCTAAATAATCTGGCAGCGGGTCTAAATCTTGCCCTGGCTGAAAGCCATCGTACATTTGGCGGAAAGGCCCAGCCACAAAGTTTTTAGCACCCTCAACCATGAGCATTACCTTGCCTGTGGGCGTGGGGAAGTTGCCATTTTTGTGCGGTGCGCGGTCATCTTTTGTGCCCACTTTTAGGCGTGCAAAGCCGTGCTCGCGTAGGTAAGCTACATCAATGCCTTCGCACACTGGCGCGCTCCAGTTAATGTAGTGCTCTAGGCATTCGCTATCAGACCAACTAAATTGCGGCTCGGTAAAGCCCATGCGTTTGGCAAGGCGGCGGAAAATCTCGTTATTGGGGATTGCTTCGGCTGGCGGCTCAATACATTTGGCGTTATACGTGAGATAAAAATGCCCCCATGACACGATAATATCTTCCATCTCTGCGCCCATGGCGGCTGGCAGAATGATGTCGGCATAGGCGGCGGTGTCTGAAATAAAATGGTCGGCCACAATGGTGAATAAATCTTCACACTGCAAACCTGCCACAATTTTATCGGTTTCTGGCGATTGCGTTACAGGGTTGGTGTTCCACACCATGAGCGATTTAATCGGTGTTTCGAGATTTAACTCACCCGTGAGTGCGCGCCCAAGTTGCAGAATATTCACCACTGGCGTGCCTTCTGGGATTAAATCAGGGCGGCACATGGTCATAAAATCATACGGATGCTCCCAAATTGGCATTTGCAGCACGCCGCCGCCCACATGCCGCCAAGCGCCAATCAGCGCGGGCAAGCAGGTAACCGCGCGAATCGCTTGGCTGCCGCCATAATTGCGCTCTAAAGCAATGCCCATGCGAATTGCCGCTGGTGGCGTGGTGGCGTATTCACGTGCTAATTGGCGAATATCTGCGGCAGCGATGCCTGTAATTTGCTCTGCCCATTCAGGCGTACGGGTTTTGGCGCGTGCGGCGAGTTCTTTATAGCCAACCGTGTAGTTATCTACATAGTCTTGGTCAACTAAATTTTCTTCAATAATCACGTGCATCATCGCCATGGCTAACGCACCATCGGTGCCAGGTTTTGGGGCAATGTGCCAATCAGCTTCTTTAGCGGTTTTTGAGGCGTAACTGTCAATCACCACCACTTTTGCGCCTTTTTTCTGCGCCTCGTGCACAATATGCCAATGATGCAGATTGGTAGAAACGGAATTGCACGCCCAAATAATAATGAATTTGCTGTGAATAAAACTTTCAGGGTCAACGCCACCCGTTGGCCCAACAGTGAGCAACCATGCGGTGCATGAGCCTTCACCACAAAATGTTCTTTCACAAACAGTCGCGCCCAATTTGTTAAAAAACGCATCGCCACCATTTAAACCATGCACTAGCCCTTGGTTACCTAAATAACTGGCGGGCATAATGGCACGCGGGCCGTCTGTTTTAATAATGCCCTGCCATTTATCAACAATGGTATCTAACGCTTCATCCCAAGTAATGCGCGTAAATTGCTTGCTGCCTTTGGGGCCTGTGCGCTTCATGGGGTAAAGTAGGCGGTCTGGGTGATAATGCCGTTTTTCGTAATCTTTGAGTTTAACGCACAAGCCGCCGCGCGTCATCGGGTGCTCTGTGTTGCCTGTCACCGCGATGAGTTTTTCATCTTTTACATGAAACACCATACTGCAAGTGTCTGGGCAATCGTGCGGGCAACCGCCGTGAAAGGTTTTAATAGAAGCATCAACTGGGGCGTTCATAGCACTCTCCTCAAAATTACGGCAAACTTATTTTCAGAATGATTACAATTAACTTTTATTTTGTAAATTAGCCTAAATATAGACCAACCTGTCTAGCAATGCAATGGCATAATTAACATTTATCTGACCATGCAAAAAAATTATTAAAATGACGACCAATATTAAACCATTTCCATTACTTGGTGGCTTAACGCCTGCGCAATTTTTGGCTGAATACTGGCAAAAAAAACCCCTGCTCATCAAGCAAGCAATCCCTAATTTCACAGGTTTATTAAGCCCTGATGAGCTGGCTGGCTTGGCTTGCGAAGACGATGTGCAATCGCGCATTGTGGAATTTAAAAAAGGAAAATGGCTCGCACACCACGGCCCGTTTGAAGATGAAGATTTTGCAAACTTGCCTGAAAATCCAACGCCAAATCACAATTGGACTTTGCTAGTACAAAGCGTGAACCATTATCTGCCTGAAGCCACAGCTTTATTACAGCAGTTTAATTTTATTCCCCATGCGCGGCTTGATGACTTAATGGTGAGTTATGCACCCAATGGCGGCGGCGTGGGGCCGCATTTTGATAGTTACGATGTATTCTTGCTACAAGGCCAAGGCAAGCGCTTATGGCGCGTGAGCGAGCAAACGGATTTAGCGCTAATTGAAGGCGCGCCTTTGCGTATTTTGCAAAACTTTGAAACCGCGCAAGAATGGCTGCTAGAAGCGGGGGATATGCTCTACTTACCGCCACAGCTGGCGCATTGGGGCATTGCAGTGTCCGACGGCGCTGATGACTGCATGACATATTCTATAGGTTTTAGAGCGCCAAAAAATCAGGAGCTAGCAACTGAGTTTTTAGGTTTTATGCAAGACCAATTGAATCAAGATAATAAGCTAACTTTAGATGGAATTTACAGCGATGCAGATTTAAGTTTGCAAACTCATCCTGCCGAAATTGGCAAAGAAATGGTTAGTAAAGTGAGTGCAAACTTACAAAAAATTAAATGGTCAGATGCTTTGGTAGCAGAGTTTTTAGGTACATATCTCTCAGAACCTAAGCCAGATGTAGTATTTGAAGCGAATAAAAAAATATCTGCCAAAGCCTTTGCTGACAAACTCGCCAAGCTTGGCATCGCACTTGACCTAAAAAGCCAAATGTTATTTTTTGGCGATTCATTTTTTATGAATGGTGAGTTGGCTATATTTGCAGGAGAATCAGCAAACATACTAAAATTGTTGGCAGATAATCGCCGTATTGAAGCTGGTACGATTTTTGATGAAAACTTATTACAGCAGCTTTATGATTGGTATGTGGCTGGTTATTTAAACTTTAATACTTAACTTTAATATTGAATTATTTTTATGGACAATAATTTAACACTTACACCCAATCAAATACTAGCTGGAGAGCGCCTGTACGCTGAGGCAATCAGCATTATTTTAACCAATGCGCGAGCTGAATTGCTGATTTTTGACCAAGATTTAAGCCGTGGTGATTTTGCTAGTTTGCAAAAAATTGCGCTTTTTGAACAGTTTTTGAGCGGCAATATTAACAGCCACCTCACCATTGTTTTACAAAGTACGGTGTTTTTTCAAGAAAAATGTCCGCGTTTATTGAAGTTGCTAGAAACTTACGGCCACAAAATGACCGTGCATGAAACAAATGACACCGCCAAACACGCCAAAGACTGCTTTATATTGGCCGATGGCAAGCATTACATTAAGCGCATTCATATAGACCAAGCGCGCTTTAAGTATGCGTTGGACGATCCAGAAACGGTGCGGCAGTTAAATTCGCGCTTTGAAGAGTTGTTAGAAGCTACACAAAACAAAGTCACCGTGACCAATTTAGGGCTTTAACCATGCAGGCATTTGTCCACCGTTTATTATTAGCTTGCAGTATTTTATTAGCGCTAATGCTGCCAACTCAAGCGCTGGCAGTGACTGATTTCAAAATTATCACCTTACAACATCGTTTTGTTGAAGATATTCTGCCGATTATTCAGCCGCTAGCGGGCGAAGATGGCGCCGTAACTGGCATGCAAAATCATTTAATCATTCGTGCAAGCCCAGAAAGAATGCTAGAAATTGAGCAAACCATTGCAAGTTTAGACGCAGCGCAACAAAATTTAAAAATTACCGTCAACCGCCAAAATAGCCAGCAAACTTCGCGTAACGGCGTAGCGGTGAGCGGGCAGAAGCGTATCGGCAATGTAGTGATTGGCACTAATCGTACCTCTAGGCGCGCGCCAGATGGTGTGCAAATTGACATCGAAAACAATCAAAGTAATACACGTAGCAATAGTAACCAATTTATTAACGTACTAGATGGCGGGCAAGCATTTATTCGCGTGGGGCAATCTGTGCCGTTTACGCAAGAATGGGTTACCTACATGCACCGCTACATTCGCGTGCAACGCACCACAGAATTTGTAGACATTTCCACTGGCTTTGCAGTGCGGGCGCGTAGCATTGGTAACCAAGTAGAATTAGAAATCACGCCGAGAATTGCGCAATTGAACCAAGCTGGCTTTATAGATTTTGAAGAACTCAGCACAATAGTGCGCGTGAATAAAGGAGAGTGGTTTGATTTAGGTAGCACAATGCAGCAAAAAGATGAGGTGAGCCGCGCAATTTTAAGTAGGTCAATCAGCAATCAATTGCAAGATAATGCCCTTACTATTCGCGTAGACTAGTTTAATTGTTGTATATTTCTGACTATTTTGTACTTATTTTTAGGTTATGGTATGAAAATACTAGCGTTTTTTTAAATTGCTGGTAAAATTTGCGCCACTCGGTATAGCTAATTAGGTAAAACTTTTTAAGCATTTATCGAAAAAAGTTTTTTTAACTAGTTATAAACCTTAAGGAATTAAAAATGACACGTTCACTATTACTTGCTGCACTATTGGCTCTTGCTGTTACTGCTTGTGGCGAAAAAGCTGCTGAAACTGCTACTGAAGTAGCTGCTCCAGCTGTTGAAGCTGCTGTTGAAGCTGCTCCAGCTGTTGTTGATGCAGCTGCTCCAGCTGTTGATGCTGCCGCTGCTGCTGTTGAAGCTGCTCCAGCTGCTGCCGCTGACGCTGCTGCTGCAGTAGTTGAAGCTGCTCCAGCTGCTGCTCAGTAATTAGCTGTTAGTAAGCTATTAAAAAGCCGACTTTTAGTCGGCTTTTTTTATTTTAAGTTTTCATTCACATAATCACTAATCAGCAACACCACTAAACCAAATTAGCCAACCTAAGCATACAAACACATGCCCTGCAAGCCAATAGCAGAGCGGCTCTCAGGGCATCTATTTTTCAATCTAATTTAGTACTATCCAATCAAATCCTAATTGCTGGTCGGCAATACCAATATCGTTGTTTTCACAGTTTAATACTTTAGCCAAAGCTGCTTTAGCTAGCGCGGGGGTATTATTTTTAGCGCTTAAATGTGCCGCCACAATATGCTGTAATTGACTGTTATCTAATTTTGATAATAGTTTTGCAGAATCTGAATTTTCCAAATGACCTAAGTCACCGCCCACGCGCTGTTTAAGTGCCCAACTATACGGCCCGTTTTGCAGCATACTAGCATCGTGGTTACATTCTAGTACTAATGCTTTGCAGCCGCTTAGTTGCGCTTCTATGTGCGGCGTTGTGCAACCTACGTCAGTCAGCACACCTAGCTTATGGTTGCCGTCACTAAATACGCATTGAATTGGCTCGCGTGCGTCATGCGGCACGGGGTAAGGTTGAACTTGCACATCATTGACAGCAAATGCACTGTGGCTATCAACAATATTTAACTTTAATTGATGCTGATTTGGCCCGCGTTGATTTGGTAAGGCGCGCGACACCATTTTAAGTGTGCCATAAGTGAGCCAGAGGGGAATTTGATATTTAGCGGCAAATTTAAAAGCGCCGCCCGCGTGGTCATCATGCTCATGCGTAATCACAATGCCAGCAAGGGTGCTAGGCTCAACGTTTAAGCGCGCAAGCCTAGCGACAGTTTCTTTAATGCTAAAGCCACAATCGAGCATTAGCATAGTTTTATTGACTTCTACTACAAGCGAATTGCCAGCACTGCCGCTACCTAGTGAGGCAAAACGCATATTTTTAGGCTACTTCAACTGCTCGTACATCAACGCCACAATGCGGTTGGCCGTTGTAGTTTTAACGCGTGCACCTTCTTTATCTACCACAGTCACTGTCGCGTCTTCTTTAGCGCCATCAGCCACTTTAATGCGGTATTGTTTTTCTGGGTTAGTTTTTTGCTTATCATCCGTACCCCAGAATTTAAGCTTTTCAACCATGCTTTTTTCTTCTTTAGGCGATGCTTCGGCTTCTTTTTTATCGTCATTGCCCCAGAATTTTAAGCTTTCTAACAAACCTTTCTTTTTCTGTGGCGTGTCATCAATGTCAACATCGGCATATCGCACAAAAAACACGCCTGTTGAACGATCTTTATCTTCAATGACAAAACCAATTCTATCCAACGCTAAGCCAACACGGCGCCATGCGCGGTCGAATGGGTCATTCAGTAATAATGTTGCACTACCATCAGCTTCTTTAACCACTTCTGCGCGTTTTGCTACCACTGCATTGGCGATAATCGATTTAGATTTTTGTTCTTCAACGCCTAATTTCCCCATCAAGCGGCGTAATAATTCATCGTCTAACTCGGCGTCCCTTGCATCTGCTACAGGTGCTTTTTTCGCATCTGCTTTATAGCCTAGGTCAATTTCACCAAACTGTGTCTTCACCCTGTTTTTACCGTCATCTTGCGCGCCTGCAACAGAGCGGTGTGTCATGTAAATTTCTGTGGTATTTGGTTCGTTGCCACGGTCTAAACGCGTTTTAAATTTCTTTTTATCGGCAAAGCCAGATAATTTATCTAACCATTTATCAAATTTATCACCAATATTACCTGATGTGTCTTTTTTAATGGTTTCAGCATCTATCCATTCGGTTTCCATCACACCTAGTAGCGCATTTTCTGAGCGCACGGCAAAACCTTGATCAGCCCAAAACTCACGTATAACTGGCCATACTTTTTCAGCTGGCGCATTGACGACTAACCAACGTTGCCCACCTGCTTTTTCTAAGCGAACGCCCTCTGGTGTGGCTAATACTTTTTCAACGCCAACTTCTTGGCCTTCTTGCGCTTGGCTGTAGGTTGAATAATTGGTACTGCCAGGAATAGAGTAAGCATCACTCACTGGGCTCTGCGTGAGATCTGGCGGCACTTCTAGCGGCTTAGAGCGACCCGCGCCTTTATAATCTGAAGTGTTATTGATAAATGGTATAGAGTCGCAAGCACTTAAACTCGCAATTACCAGCGCATAAATAACACTTTGTTTAATATTTAATTGCTTAACATTTAATGATTTCATTCAAACCTCTTTAAAAATTCTGTATTAAAGCTTCATGCTTATTTATAAAATGCCAGCTGGTTTGCAAGCTGCACGCAATACATCATGATATTGCGCTGACATTTGCACCATAGGTAAACGAATGCCCGTTTTAATCAAGCCCATCTGCGCTAAGACCCATTTCACGGGCATTGGGTTCGCTTCTACAAATAATTTTTGATGTAGCGGGAATAATTTTGCGTTAATTTCACGCGCTTTAATGGTGTCGCCAGCAACCGCTGCCACACACATTTCGTGCATGAGTTTTGGTGCCACATTAGCGGTGACTGAAATCACGCCTTTGCCGCCGAGCAGCATTAAACTCATAGCCGTTGCATCATCGCCGCTTAAAATGGCAAAATCTTTAGGCGCACGTAAGATTAAATCTGTGCCACGCTCTATGCCACCTGTGGCGTCTTTAATGCCTACAATATTTTTGTGCGCCGCTAGTCGAATAGTCGTGTCATTAGTAATGTCACAACCTGTGCGGCCTGGCACATTGTATAAAATTTGCGGAATATCTACCGCATTCGCCACAGCCATAAAATGCTGATACAAGCCTTCTTGCGTTGGTTTATTGTAATACGGTGCTACGAGCAAGCAAGCATCTACACCCAACGCTTTAGCTTTTTGCGTGAGCGCAATGGCTTCTTTTGTTGAATTTGCGCCTGTGCCTGCAATGACAGGCACACGGCCAGCCACTTGGCTCACAGCGGTTTTGATTAACAAGCAATGCTCGTCAAAATCCACCGTAGGTGATTCACCCGTGGTGCCGACAATCACAATGCCATCTGTGCCTTGCTCGATATGAAAATCAATCAGCGCATTCAGTGATGGGATATCTAAACGCCCGTCTTCAAACATGGGCGTTACAATAGCAACTAAACTACCTTGCAACATAGCAAACCTAAACTAGTTAGAATGTTGTATTTTAACTTAAAAGCTTACCAAATAAAAACTTAGTCAATAAACCTTTCACTATAGATAGTTTGAGCTGAGATAATGCTTATAAATGCCTCATATATTCTATTTAGCTATATAGGTATAATTTATTATACTTTGCTACAGCAAAAATTTTTAGCTATATTGCCTGTCAAACTGGTACAAACCGCCTTATGCTTGATTAAGCAGCTTGTAAACACGGTATAATTTTGCTGTAACAATTTAGATTTTCATAATGACAATAAATTTTCATCAATACATCATGATTTTAATTAGCACAGTGCTTGTGAATAACATTGTGCTGGTTAAAATTCTTGGGCTTTGCCCATTTATGGGCGTTTCTAAAAAGTTAGAAGCGTCTATTGGTATGGCTTATGCTACTGCATTTGTGCTGAGTATTGGCTCTATGACTAGCTGGGGTATCAACCATTTTTTGCTTGAGCCTAACGGTTTACTTTATTTACGCACACTATCTTTCATTGTGATTATTGCTGGCGTGGTGCAACTCACTGAAATGGTTATGGAGAAGAATTTTCCGCCGCTTTATCAAGGCTTAGGAATATTTTTACCGCTGATTACGACTAACTGCGCGGTGCTAGGCATTCCATTATTAAACGCACAAGCCAGCCACAGCTTTATGGAGTCATTATTTTTCGGCCTAGGTGGCGCACTTGGTTTTTCACTCGTGTTAATTTTATTTGCATCTATGCGCGAGCGGCTTGAAGCGGCGGATATTCCTAAAGTGCTTCAAGGCTCAGCAATCGCCATGGTCACCGCCGCGCTGATGAGCCTAGCATTTATGGGCTTTGCTGGGCTGGATAAGTACTAAAGCATGCTAACCGCTTTATACATTATGCTCGGCCTCGCGCTAGTCTTAGGTTTAGGTTTAGGCTATGCCGCACTTAAATTCAAAGTTGAGGGCGACCCATTAGTCGCGCGCATTGACGCTATTTTACCGCAAACACAATGTGGGCAGTGTGGTTACCCTGGCTGCAAGCCTTATGCCACAGCCATTGCCGCAGGCGAAGCAGACATTAACCAATGTCCACCAGGCGGCGATGCTGGCGCACATGCGTTGGCTGATTTAATGGGTGTGGAGTACAAGCCGATTAACGCTGAAAATGGCGTAGAAAAACCAAAAGCCGTCGCGTTTATTGATGAGCAAACCTGCATCGGCTGCACCTTGTGCATTCAAGCTTGCCCTGTAGATGCCATTTTAGGTGCGGCCAAACACATGCACACCATTATTACGAGCGAGTGCACAGGTTGTGAGCTATGTTTGGCGCCCTGCCCTGTGGATTGCATCACTATGGAGCCAATTGAAGTGACGCCCGATAATTGGAAATGGAAATACCCGATTATTCCAATTAAGGCTATTCCACTAAGCGAAGTTAAACTGAAAGACGCAGTACATTGAACGCAATTATTAACTTTTTTAAAACTAAAGCTGGTGTGCATCCGCCTGAACACAAAGCGGAATCTACCCAACTACCAATAGCAACCTTGCCGCTGCCGAGCAAGCTGGTATTGCCGCTACGCCAACATATTGGCAATATGCCAAAAATTTTGGTGAGCGTAGGAGACACGGTTTTAAAGGGGCAGCTACTCGCCACGCCTGAATGCGCGGTCTCTGCGGCCATTCACGCACCCACTTCAGGCACAATCGCCGCGATTAGCGAAGAAGTTATTCCGCATCCTTCAGGTTTGCCAGATTTATGCATCACCCTTATTCCAGATGGGAAAGAAACATGGGCACCATTATCTGCACTAGATTGGCACAATACGCCTAAGCAAGAGTTGGTAGCTAGTTTATGCAAATCAGGCATTGTAGGCTTTGGTGGCGCGACTTTTCCAACGCACATTAAGCTACGTAGCAATGGAAAATCAAACGTACACACGCTAATTATCAACGCCGCAGAATGCGAGCCGTATATTACTTGCGATGACATGCTGATGCGCGAATACGCGGATGAAATCATCAAAGGCATTGAAATTGCGCAGCATTTATTGGGCGCGAGCAAAAGCATTATCGGTATTGAAGACAATAAACCGCAGGCGATTACCGCAATGCAAGCCGCATGTGCTGGCAAGCCAATCACCGTGAGTATTGTGCCTACTTTGTACCCAAGTGGCGATGCGCGCCAGCTTATTCGGCTCGTGTCTGGCTTAGAAATTCCGCACAATAAACGCGCAACTGAAATGGGCGTGCAAGTGTTTAACGTCGCCACTGTGCGGGCAATTTACCGTTATGTTTCGCTGGGTGAGCCTGCCATTAGCCGTATCGTCACTGTGACAGGCAATGTGCAAACACCACAAAATTTTGAAGTACTATTTGGCACGCCGCTACCAGAGCTGATAAAAGCAGCTGGCGGCGCAAAAGCGGCAACCACACACTACATTATGGGCGGCCCGATGATGGGCTTTGACTTGCCAAGCGAGCAAGTGCCTATTACCAAAGCCGCCAATTGCATTATTGCCGCTGCGCCCAATTTATTTGCCGCGCCACCACCTGCCATGCCGTGCATACGCTGTGCACGCTGCGCCGATGCTTGCCCCGTTAATTTGCAACCGCAAGAACTTTACTGGTTTTCAAAATCAGACAACTTTGAAAAAGCACGCGATTACAATTTATTTGACTGCATAGAATGCGGCTGCTGCACCTATGTGTGCCCAAGCGATATTCCGCTGGTGCAATATTATCGCTACGCAAAAAGTGAAATTATCGCGATTGATAAAGCCAAAGAAGCGGCAGATTTAGCGCGTGAACGTAACGATTTTAGACTTGCCAGAATTGAACGTGAGAAACTAGAGCGCGCGCAAAAACATGCTGAAAGAGCTGAAGCGGGCAGAGTGCAAGCTGAAAAAACAGTAAATAATGATGCTCTGGGAGCCAATATCCATGCGGGTGCTGGCGATGCTCAAAAACCCGATGCCGATGTTGCAAAAGCCGCCAAACAAGCCGCAATTGCCGCTGCGATTGAGCGTGCAAAAGCCACCAAAGCCGCGTTGGCTGCAAGTGGAGAAGCGCCAAAAAATACTGAACCCGCTAATGTTAGCATTCAGCAAGAAATTGCTGAGATTGATGCACGCCGCCAAAGTGTAGGGCTGGAAAAGCCAGTGATTGAAAAACCTGAAGTTGGTAACGCAGATGCAGAAAAGCAAGCAAAAATCGCCGCTGCCATAGCCCGTGCGAAGGCCGCCAAAGCAGCCGCTGAAGCCAATAAGTCATCGGAATAAACCGTTAGAATAACGAGAGAAAACATTAAAGTGAACCGCTCACCCTACATTACCGACGCACCAACCGTTAGCACCATTATGCTAAAAGTGTTGCTTGCGCTTGTGCCTGGCATTTTTGCTTACGCGTGGATTTATGGCGGCGGCATTTTGGTGACAATTACGCTCGCCACCATTACCGCTTTAATTGCCGAAGCCGCTTTATTGAAAATTCGTCAGCGCCCAATTAAACCGCATCTAATGGATTTAAGCGCAGTGGTCACCGCATGGTTATTGGCGCTTGCCTTACCGCCACTTGCGCCTTGGTGGTTGGTGGTGATTGGTGTATTTTTTGCCATTGTGATTGCCAAGCAGCTTTATGGCGGCTTAGGCTACAACCCGTTTAACCCTGCCATGGTGGGTTATGCGGTGCTGTTGATTTCGTTCCCGCTTATTATGACCAGATGGCCCGCGCCTTTAGCGCTTGCAGGGCATCCGCTTGGGTTTATGGATCAACTACATTTTATTTTTAGTAATGTGCTACCGAATGACGTTAAGGTGGATGCAATTACCTCGGCCACGCCGCTTGATTATTTGAAAACGCAATTGAAGCTTAATCAAGAAGTGGCAGGCATCACGCAAGCTCCAATGTTTGGTAATTTTGGTGCGCAAGGTGGCGAAGTCGTCACAGGCGCATATTTGCTTGGCGGCTTATATTTAATTCAACAGCGCATTATTAGCTGGCATTTGCCAACGGCATTTTTAGCTGCATTGGCAAGCATTTCACTTATATTTTATGCGGTGAATCCCGCACATTTTGCAAATCCGCTATTTCATTTAATGAGCGGCGCTTCACTATTATGCGCATTTTTTATTATTACCGACCCTGTGAGCGGGCCAACCACGCCACGCGGAAAACTTTATTTTGCGGCTGGCGCTGGGCTGCTGACTTATATTATTCGCGTGTATGGCGGCTACCCAGATGGCGTGGCGTTTGCCGTATTGTTGATGAATATGTGCGTACCGCTAATTGACACGCTGACACAACCTAGAGTTTTTGGGCATGAAAAATAATGCCTAAAGAGATTCTAAAACACGCATCAAAAACCGCACTCACCTTAATCGCATTTGCATTTGTAGGCACAGCCATGCTCGCTTTTGTATTTGACAAAACCAAAGCGCCGATTGAAGCGAGTGAAAAAGAAGCACGCTTAGCGCTGTTTAAACAAATTCTGCCAACAAGCGCTTACGATAATGATTTATTAAAAGAAACTGTGCAAATAGCACCTAACGAGCAACTCGGTAATCGCCAAATCACCATCGCAAACATCGCAAAAATAAATGACAAAACCGCGGGCGTGATACTAGAAGCCATTGCGCACGATGGCTATAGCGGCGACATTAAGCTGCTTATTGCGATTCGGGCAGACAGCTCAATTAGTGGCGTACGTGTGTTGGCGCACAAAGAAACACCAGGCTTGGGCGACTATATTGACATCGCCCATGGTGAATGGATAAAACTATTTAACGATGAATCTGTCAATAAAACACCAGCTGCACAGTGGCTGGTAAAAAAAGATGGTGGCAAGTTTGATTACATGGTCGGCGCCACTATTACCCCGCGCGCCGTGGTAAAAGCTGTGTTTAAAGCAACACAATTTTTTGAAGCCAACAAACAGAAACTTTTTGCAGTTGAAAAATAAACAGCATAAGGATTGAGTATGAGCAATATATATAAAGAAATTACTATCAATGGCCTATGGAAGCAGAACCCAGGCGTAGTGCAGCTACTAGGCTTGTGCCCAACGCTTGCAGTGACTACAACCGCCGTTAATGGCTTAAGCTTAGGCCTTGCAACGGCCATAGTCATGGCGTGTGCCAATGGCGCGGTGTCGCTTGTGCGTAGATTTATCCCAAGCGAAATTCGCGTGCCAGTGTTTATTTTGGTCATTGCTGCTTTAGTTACCGTGATTGATTTATCCATTAACGGCTTTGCGCATTCGCTACATAAAGTGTTGGGTATTTTTATTCCGCTTATTGTGGTGAATTGTATTGTACTAGCGCGTGTAGAATCTTTTGCAGCAAAAAATGCCCCCGTGCCTTCAATGTTAGATGGCTTTATGATGGGCACAGGTTTAATGCTGGTGCTAGGCTTGCTGGGTGCAATGCGCGAGTTTATTGGCAAAGGCACGGTCTTGTCTGGCCTAGATTTAATTTTTACAGGCATGCCAAAAGCGCTTTACACCATGCCCGATTATCACGGCTTTTTATTGGCCGTGTTGCCGCCTGGCGCATTTTTAGGCTTGGGTACTTTAATCGCAGTGCGTAACTGGATAGAGATTAGAAAAACAGCAAAAACCAATACAACATCACCACTAAAGCCAGCGCTTAACCACTAACACCAATGAACGCCGACAAACGCTTTGAAATCTTTAAGCGCTTAAGCGTTGCTATCCCCAACCCGTCAACAGAACTCAAACATAACAGCACGTTTGAGCTATTGATTGCGGTGATTTTATCAGCACAAGCGACTGATAAAGGCGTGAATTTAGCCACCGATAAACTCTATGCCGTGGCCAATATGCCAGAAGCCATTGTAGCGCTTGGTGTGGCTGGTTTAGAAAGCTATATCAACTCTATTGGTTTATATCATGCCAAAGCCAAAAATGTGTTGGCGACTTGCCAAATACTCATTGCGCAACACAATTCGCAAGTGCCAAGCACTCGCGCCGCGCTAGAAGCCTTACCCGGCGTAGGTCGAAAAACTGCTAACGTGATTTTGAATACCGCATTTGGCGAACCAACAATCGCGGTGGATACGCATTTATTTAGACTAGGTAACCGTATAAAACTTGCCACAGGCAAAACGGTATTAGAGGTTGAAATGAAATACCTCAAAACGATTCCCAAAACATTTATGCAAGATGCACACCATTTACTCATTTTGCATGGGCGCTATATATGCACCGCACGCAAACCTAAATGTGTGGAATGTTGCATTGAGGATTTATGCGAATATGATGCTAAAAATTATGACGCCAAAGAATATAATCCACCCACCATTTCAAAAACACGCGGTCTTAATATAATATGAAAGTCGCAACCAGTATCATCATTGGCCGCCAAGCCACGCCAGCCCTTGCCGCACAGGCTGTTTCTCAAGCTATGCAGAAGGCAGATATTAGCATCGCCAACAGCGTATTGCTATTGCTGAGCTCTGAGTTTGCGAGTGACCCACAACCTGCCATTAGAGCCGCTGCCAAGGCCGCCAACTGCACACAAATATTTGGTTGCTCTGCCGCTGGCATTTTTACTGAAGATGATTGGGTGCTAGATGCCCCCGCAGCCGCAGCTATGGTGTTTGGTGGCGACATCAGCATTCAGCAAGCCCGTCTTAACCATGCCCAGCAAGCGCTGTTAACATTAACTGCCCCGAATGCCATCAACAATATTTGGCTAAATGATGGCAACAAGCGGTATGGCGGTATATCTGGTGACGTTATCGGCCAAGGGCCATTTTCAGTATGGCAGAATGGTAAGGGAGATAGTTCTGGTCGCTCAGAAGCTTTTTTTACGGGCGTACAACTCGCCTCAAAAGCCTCACATGGGCTAAAAATTCTGACTAAGCCTAAAAAAATTCAACGAACGAATGGTTATGATATTGAGCTGCTAGATCATAAAACGCCTTATTCAGCATTACAAAAGGCTTGGGATGCGCATGATAAAAGCAAAGTTCAGTATAAAAATGTTGCGCCTGTACAACCGAATCTCGTGCCATCACACCTTGTCATGGCGTTATTTTCAAACAGCGCAGAAGGCATTAACGAGGGCAATTTTAGCCAGACTAATTTAATTTCTTGTAATGAAGAAAATGGTAGTATCACGCTCGCACAACCATTACAAGCAGGCCAGTTTTTAAGTTGGGGCTTGCGCGACCAAGCCACAGCAGAGACAGACTTACGACTTACCACGCAACAGTTATCGCAAGCATTGGGCGATAAAATAGACTTTGGCTTACTGTTTTCATGTTTAGGCCGCGGCCCATTTTATGATGGCATTGACCATGATTTACAAGTCATCACGCAACAATTGCCCAATATGCCATTATTAGGTTTTTATGGAAATGGCGAAATTGCCACAGTGGCTGGTGAAAACCAATTGCTGCCCTATTCTGCGGTGCTGACTTTATTCTCAGCGAGATAAAATGAGCTTATACAACCCCAGCCGCGACCAAGCACGCCAGTTTTTATTTGATGCTTGGGCAAAGTTCAAACAAAATACACCACTCTCAGATTTAGAAAAAATTGCGGTTGAAGTCATACAAATGCATCCCGAATATCACACAATATTTAATATGCCAGAGCGTTATATCAACCAGCAGTATTTTCCTGAAATGGGTGAAACCAACCCTTTTTTACATATCAGCTTACATTTATCGGTGATTGAGCAAATTAGCATCAATCAGCCAATAGGCATCACCCAGATTTATGATAAATTACGACAACAACATGACGACGCACACCTTGCGTACCATGATGTGATTGACTGCCTTGCTGAAACAATATGGCATTCGCAACGTAATAATGAACCTTTAAACTCGGCGCATTATCTGAACTTACTGAATCATAAAATTGGGCAAACTGAATGAGTAATGTAAACGACTGGCTAAATGAACACGGTGATTATTTATATCGTTTTGCCCTAGCAAGGCTACGCGACCCGCACCAAGCAGAAGACGCCGTACAAGAAACCATGCTAGCCGCCATTAAAAGCAATAATTTTGAAGGTGATTCTTCAGCGCGCACTTGGCTCACAGGCATACTTAAGCATAAAATCATTGATTTGCAACGCAAACAAATACGTGAGCAACCAGTTTCAGACTTAATCGACTTTGATGCATCTGACACCAGCATGGATGACTTTTTTGACGTAAAAGGCCATTGGCTAGATAAACCACAAACCTTAGACATGCCAGAAAACGCGCTTGAACAAAAACAATTTTTAAATATTTTAAGTAGCTGTATGGATAAGTTGCCTAAGAAGTTAGCGGCCATTTTTACCATGCGCGATGTGCAAGAAACCGAGAATGAAACTATTTGTAAGGAACTCGATATCACCGCGACCAATGCTTGGGTGATGTTGTATAGAGCCCGCATGGGGCTAAGAAAATGCTTAGAGATAAACTGGAATATTGGTTAGTAAAATGAAATTTATGATTACTTGTAAACAAGCTAGCCAAATTATCTCACAGTCATTAGACAACCCATTGTCATGGTCAGATCGGATGAAGTTGAAATTTCATTTGTTTATTTGCGATGCCTGCACACGTTTTAATCGGCAATTGCATTTAATAAGTAATGCGCTGAAAAGTATGAGAAGCGACACTGAAAATGACAGCACTATACAGCTCACATCAGAAGCAAAAATTAGAATTTTGAATAACATTCAAGCTAAAAACCATTGATTTTGTACTAGTATTTTCAATTATTAAATAAAGGATTCACCATGAACTCAACACAAAAAACTATCGCCCTCGCCATTAGCGGCGCATTTGCATTAACGATTGCAGCCACATCTGTGAATGCGGCTGAAAACCCATTTTCAGCAAAATCATTATCATCAGGCTACCAAGTGGCAGATGCCGACATTAAAATGAAAGATGGCAAATGTGGCGCGGGTAAATGCGGTGCAAGCAAGAAAAAAGCCATGGAAGAGAAAATGGGCGAAAAAGCCCATGATGGTTCATGCTCTGCTGAAAAAACAGCTGAAGGCAAATGCAGTGCCGAAATGAAAAATTCTGCTGATACTATGCCTATGGAAGCCGCACCTGCAGCAGACGCTAAGATGGAAGAAGGCAAATGTAGCGCTGGCAAATGTGGTGCCAATATGAAAAAGAAAACCTCTAGCAAAAAACATAAAGCTAAAAATATGAAAGCTAAAAAATCAACCAGCTAATTAGCTTTAATACTGTTTAGATTTTTTAATATGGCTACACTTAATCATGAAAAATCTATTATTAACGGCGTGGGTTTGGGGCTTAAGCGCGAGCTAATACCCCAAATTCAAGCAGCATTTGGCGATAACGCTATCGCCAATATCAACTTTTTAGAAATAGCCCCTGAAAATTGGATTGATGCTGGTGGTAAGCAAGCAAAACAACTAGATTGGTTTGTAGAACGCTACCCAATTGCTTGTCATGGCTTGTGCCTCTCACTTGGTGGTTTAGCGCCACTCAATACTGAGTTTTTAATGCAGGTTAGAGCATTCTTATCGCAATACCAAATTCCGCTTTATACCGAACACTTAAGCTATTGCACCGATGGCTACCAAGGCCAGCAAGGTTATTTGTACGATTTACTGCCCATTCCTTTCACCGAAGAAGCTGTGCATTATGTGGCAAAACGCATACGTCAAACGCAGGATATTTTAGGCCAACAAATAGCCGTAGAAAACGCTTCATATTACGTGCATGCACCAATTTCCACGATGGACGAACTCACTTTTTTAAAAGCAGTATTAGCTGAATCTGACTGTTTACTGCATCTAGACATTAATAATATTTACGTGAATAGCGTGAATTTTGGTTTTGATGCGCATAAATTTTTGCGCGGAATTCCTGGCGAGCGCATTACTTATGCGCACATGGCAGGTCATTTTCAGCAAGCACCTGACTTATTGATTGATACGCATGGTGCAGATGTCATTGACCCCGTTTGGGCGTTGCTTGAAGATGCTTATGCGCTATTTGGCGCGTTTCCCACCTGTTTAGAGCGCGATAATAACATTCCGCCATTGCCTATATTGATGCAAGAGGTGAATAAAATTGCCACATTGGGTGCCGCTAGTTTAGGTAAAGCGCATGTCAAATAGCAACCCTAGCTTTCAACAATACCAATTGGCTTTCACTGCGCACATTCGCGACCCAAAAAATCAGCCTCGTCCAAAAAATGTAGCTGCTAAGCGCATGGATGTTTACAAAGAAATTGTATTTAATAATTTATTTGAATCAGTTTCTGCGTGTTTCCCAGTTGCGAAAAAAGTTGTAGGCGAGCGCGTATGGTTAAAACTAACCCATGGTTTTTTTCGCGAGTATTCTTCAAATACACCCATTTTCCGCAAAATTCCTGAAGAGTTTTTGAGTTACTTAGCACAAAATAATGGCGCAAGCCTAACTAAACTCCCACCCTATTTAACTAGCCTTTGCCACTATGAGTGGGTGGAGTTGCTCGTTTCAACTATGCCAGATTCTAAAAATCACACAGCATTAAGCACAAATCTGAATGGCGATCTATTAGCACATCAGCCTGCCTTTGCACCAGTTATGCAGTTACTCAAATATGATTATGCAGTGCAAAAAATATCACCCCAATTTAAACTTAAAATAAATGAAGATACCTATCTTTTGGTATTTCGTAATGTAGACTTTTCTGTCAAATTTATAGAGATAAATGCCATCACACATCGTTTAATTGAGTTGCTGCTGCAAAATAATTTAACAAGTAAGCAAGCACTCACTTTAATTGCAAACGAGCTAAATAATGAAAATACAGAACTAGTCATTGAATTTGGATTACAAATTTTAGCCAACCTTCAAGCGCAAGGCGCTATAGTTGGCATTTACACTAACCCAACATAAAATTAAGCTCCTTATGCAAATTCCATTGTGGTTTCATTCTTTACGTGCACAAATTGGCCTCGCTATTTTGCTGATTTTTCTAATGTTGGTTGGCACTTTAGGCTATACGTCTTATGCCTTAAATTTGCGTCAGCATGATTATTTAATACTGAATTTAACTGGGCAATTGCGCGTGATTAGTCTCAATATGACCAATCAGGCGCGCCACTATGTGGCAGAAGCGCCTGATGATAATGCCAAATTTACGCGAGACTTAGGCACTTATTGGCAAGATTTACAAAAGCAAACTGCGCTTTATAGCAAAATTGTAAGCGCACTTGATGCAAGAGTGATTGATGCAGATTTATCTGGCAAAACCAGCCACGGTAAAATTTATTGCACTTGGGACGAACAATCTCGGCAGCAAATGAATAAAACCGTCGCCTTTTGGAATAGCTTTAACGCTGAACTTAAACACAAAATTGGCGATAATATAAACGAACCGCGTTTAACTTGGGCTGCCGAGTATATTGAACAAAACGGTGCCAAACTAGAAGCTTCATCAGAGCGCCTTACCAATGCATTTCAACGCATGATGGAGGAAAAGCTCAACGCAATACGTATTTTTCAGCTGCTCACTGCCGCCCTAAGTCTCGCCATATTTATCATCATATTAGTGATGATTCAAAAGCTCATCATAAGCCCACTTAATAGCACACTCAAGGGCTTTAGCCGCATCTCTAATGGTGATTTTAGCCACCAATTGCCTGTATTAGGTCGTAATGAAATTGGCAAAATGACATCTGCATTTAATCGCTTAACTGTTAGGCTAAACAGCATGTTCAGGCTGACTGACCGCATTAACCAAGGCAAAAAGCTAGATGAGATGCTTGGTTTTGTGCATGAAGAGTTTCAAAGCTTTGTGCCTTTAGACTGGGTGGGCGTATTTTATGCGAACCCAGATGGATCTAAATTTACTCTAGAGCGCCAATTTAGCCAACTGCAACTCAGTCTAAAAGAAGGCGACTCTTTTACTGCCAACTTAGGTGGTTTGCATACCTTATCTGAATATCCACTGACCTTAAATTTTACTACATCATCTGCCACGCAAGGCAGCCTAGAAGCGGCCTTAGTGCATAACAACTTGCGCTCAGCGGTATATTTACCCTTGCTAAGTAAAGCAAATAACCGCGCTATTATGGTATTTGCTAGTGCCGACTTACCCTACCAACAGGAACATGTAGATTTTATAAGCAATATTGCGGCAACCATTTCACACGTGCTAGAAAAAACCGTGGTAACAGAAAATCTAGTCACCTCAGCCGTGCAGGGCATGGCTAAACTTGCTGAAAGTCGCGACCCTGAAACTGGCGACCATCTAGTACGCATGGCACTTTATTCAGCCCTTATTGCTGAAGAACTAGGACATATTGGGCCCTATACAACTAAAATTACACCAGCCTATGTGCGTGATGTATTTCACTTTGCACCTATGCATGATATTGGCAAAGTAGGCGTACGCGATGATGTATTGCTTAAGCCAGGCAAGTTAGATGCAGATGAACGCAAGGAAATTGAACAGCACCCTACAATTGGCGGAGAGGTGCTACGCCGCTGTGAAGCGCAAATGGAGGCACTCGGACACAGCATGTTTAAAATAGGCATTGAGATTGCAGAATGCCACCATGAAAAATTTGATGGCAGCGGCTACCCAGCAGGCTTAATTGGGCAAAGTATTCCGCTATCAGCACGCATAGTGTCAGCTGCTGATGTTTTTGACGCACTTACTTCAAAAAGACCTTACAAAGAAGCGTGGACCGTTGAAGCCGCATTAAATGCGATGCAGCAAGATTCTGGCAAACACTTTGACCCAGATATTTTAGCGGCGATTATGCGCGCTTTACCGCGCATAATGGAAATTTATAATCAATACAAGCACGTTTAATTTCAGCTAATCAGCGAAATCAACTAATTGCAGCTGCCGATCATCTAGCGTTACAAGCAAGTTTTTTTTCGCTTCTGCATCCATATCCCACCAAGCTTTTATTTCGTCTATGGTGCGATAACAACCGTGGCAGAAGCCTGTATCCTCGTTCATCGCACATACGCTTATGCATGGAGATTTAACTTCTGCTGTGGCATTTTGTGACATATTTTTAGGCTTAACTCAAAACGCCGTGGCATTGTTTATATTTTTTGCCTGAACCACATGGGCATGGGTCATTACGGCCCACTTTCAAGCCTTCACGCACTACTGGGTTGCCGCTGGCTAGCTGAGCGGCCTCATCTTCAGCGGCTGGGTTGGCTAATGCTTCATCATAATCTGCATGTTGGTACTGCACATTAGCGACTTCTACGGGGCTTTCCACTGCTTCAACATCCGCTTCAGTTTTTACCTGCACCAGCATTGTGACTTTTGTCACTTCGCTTTTCACTGTATTGAGTAAGCCTTCAAATAACTCAAACGCTTCACGTTTGTATTCTTGCTTAGGATTTTTTTGTGCGTAAGAACGTAAATGAATCCCTTGGCGCAAATGATCTAGCGCAGCTAAATGCTCGCGCCAATGGTTATCCAAACTTTGCAACATCACTGAACGCTCAAATTGACGCATCACATCTGCACTCGCTAAATCCTCTTTAGCTACATAAGCACTATTAGCCGCATCAATGACGCGTTCGCGTAGAGTTTCTTCATGCAAATCTGGGTTTTCTTCAAGCATTTTTTGTAGCGGGATTTCTAAATTAGCCTCCGCCTTGAGTTCACGCTCTAGGCTAGGCACATCCCATTGCTCCTCCACACTATTGGGCGGAATATGCGTTGCAATCATGCTAATCAGTACATCTTCACGCATCGCTTTAATGGTATCGCCAACGTCTGCGGCTTCTAGCAGCTCATTACGTTGTTCGTAAATCACTTTACGTTGATCATTCGCTACATCATCGTATTCAAGCAATTGTTTACGAATATCAAAGTTACGGCCTTCAACTTTGCGCTGTGCGTTTTCAATGGCGCGGGTAACCCACGGATGCTCAATCGCCTCGCCATCTGGCATGTTGAGTTTTTCCATAATCGCTGAAACGCGATCAGAAGCGAAAATACGTAATAATTGGTCTTCTAATGAAAGATAAAAACGGCTTGAGCCCGCGTCACCTTGGCGACCTGAGCGACCGCGCAATTGGTTGTCGATACGGCGTGATTCATGGCGCTCAGTACCTGCAATATGCAAGCCGCCAGCAGCTAATACTGCATCATGGCGCAGTTGCCATTCAGCTTTAATAGTTGCGATACGCGTGGTTTTTTCAGCCTCGCTTAGTGCTTGATCATGCTTAACCGCTTCAATATCTGCTTCTGGGTTGCCACCTAGTACGATATCGGTACCACGACCTGCCATATTAGTCGCAATGGTAATCACCCCAGGGCGGCCTGCTTGCGCAATCACATGGGCTTCACGCTCATGCTGCTTGGCATTCAACACTTGATGCTCTAATTTTTCAACATTCAATAAATTAGAAATGATTTCTGAATTTTCAATTGAGGTTGTACCCACCAGCACTGGCTGCCCGCGTTTTTGACAATCTTTAATATCTAAAATTACCGCAGCATATTTCTCTTTTGCAGTACGGAAAACTTTATCCATATTATCTTTACGCAACATAGGGCGATGCGTTGGGATAACCACGGTTTCTAAATTATAGATCTGATTAAATTCATAGGCTTCAGTATCAGCGGTACCTGTCATGCCCGATAATTTTGCATACATGCGGAAGTAATTTTGAAAGGTGATTGAAGCTAGCGTTTGGTTTTCTTTTTGAATTTCAACGCCTTCTTTGGCTTCAACGGCTTGGTGCAAGCCATCAGACCAACGACGACCTGGCATCATACGGCCGTTAATCTCATCAACGATAACAATCTCGCCATCACGCACTACATAATGTTGATCTCTATGGTACAAATTGCGCGCGCGCAGTGAAGCATACAAATGATGCACTAAAGTAATGTTAGACGCTTCATACAAGCTTGAGCCTTCAGGCAACATGCCTGATTCGGTAAGTAAATTCTCTGCATGCTCGTGGCCTTGCTCAGAAAGAACTACATTTTGGCCTTTTTCATCTACCCAAAAGTCGCCCGCACCTTCTTCCTCTTTTTGCGGAATTAACTTAGCCGCAACTTCGTTGATTTGGTTGTAAAGCGCAATACTGCCATCCGCTTGACCTGAAATAATCAACGGTGTACGCGCCTCATCAATTAAAATTGAATCCACTTCATCAATCAGTGCGTAATTTAAGCCACGTTGCACACGGCCTTCACGCTCATGCACCATGTTGTCGCGCAAGTAATCAAAGCCATATTCATTATTAGTGCCATAGGTAATATCTGCCGCATAAGCTTGGCGCTTTACGTCGGTTGGCATTTGCGATAAGTTAATACCAATACTCAAACCCAAAAAGTTGTATAGCTTACCCATCCATTCAGCGTCTCGTTTAGCTAGATAATCGTTTACTGTTACCACATGCACGCCTTTACCTGAGAGCGCATTCAAATAAACAGGCAATGTTGCTACTAAAGTTTTACCTTCACCTGTACGCATTTCGCCGATTTTGCCAGCGTTAAGCACCATACCGCCTATCATTTGCACATCAAAATGGCGCATACCCAGTGCACGAACACCGCCCTCACGCACGACGGCAAAGGCTTCTGGCAGAAGTTGATCTAAAGTTTCACCTTTAGCATAACGCTGTTTGAACTCTTCAGTTTTTGCTCGCAAAGCTTCGTCTGACAAGGCTTGCATGGCAGGCTCTAGCGCATTGATTGATTGCACTTTTTGCGCATATTGTTTAACAAGCCTATCGTTACGGCTACCGAATATTTTTTTGAACAACGTTGAAATCATGGAGTGATGCGCTTTCCGCTTAGGAGTAAAAAACGATTGTGTGCGTTTTGATAAATTAAAAGTTTAAAATGTAGTTTGGATGAATATGGGGTTGTTATCGGGTATTTCAATTGCTAGCATTAAGATATTGTCTAGGGTCTAGCGCATTACCATTTAGTCTAATTTCATAATGTAAATGTGGGCCAGTAGAGCGGCCAGTACTACCTGCTTCAGCGACTATCTGGCCTTTTTCTACACGCTCGCCCACTTTAACTAATAGTTTTGAGTTGTGTGCGTAGCGCGTTTCAAGGCCAGCGCCATGCTCAACTTTGACTAGTTTACCATATCCAGAAGTATCTTCAGCCATCGTTACAATGCCACCAGCAGCCGCGTAAATAGGTGTGCCAGTATCAGCAGGAAAATCCAAGCCTTCATGAAAGGCTTTTTCGCCTGTAAACGGGTCTGAGCGCCAACCATAACTAGACGATTTAAAAGCAACTGCAATCGGGCTGCTATTCGGCAACAAGTCTTTTAAAACGCCCTGCTGCAATAACTTAGCTTCAATTCTGCCCATACGATTAGTATCAAACTCAATTTTTACTAATAATTCCGCTATCGCTTTTTGTAAATCAGCTTCTGACATTGACGTGCTTAGCACAGTTATATTTGGCGGCACTACATCTGGCATTTCAGACAATGGCGCATTAAGCACCAAAGGCCCACCACGACCTTCAGACAGCGTTTTATTTGAAGTGAGCTTGGGGAATGGCTTGTTGTCTTCTACCTTAGCATTGGTACGCATTGCTGGCTTTTCACCCGCCAATTTAGATAAGCGATCACTTTGCGCATCTAAACGCATCATGCGTGCCTGTATTTCACCTAGTTGTACGGCATAAGCATCAAGATGTTTTTGTGGATTATTAAAAGAAAATCTAAGATGTGGGAGAGTCAATGACTTCACCCCCTTTTGTACGACAGCTTCCTGTGGCACAATCAGTAACAATGTAAGCAATACTGGCAACAATATTAAGGCGAGCGCAATTAGGCTCACTTGTAGCATTGATAAGGTTTTCGCTTTCGCTAACCCATTTGAGACAAAGATGATATTCATCGTATATCTAAATACCTATAATCAAAATATTGACTGCCATGCACCAGTTTAACACCTTACTTAAACAACCTGAACTGCTTGCATTGAATGCACACACTAAAGAGGCGGCAGCCGCACAAGCTATTTGGGCAACTATTGCGCCTGATAACTTAGCGCAATTTAGCCATGCGCGCAGCATTAAAAATAATGAACTATCCCTATTTGCGCACAACAATGCTGTGGCTGCAAAAATTAAACTTTTCATCCCTAGCTTGTTGATTAAGCTAGAAAAGCAAGGGTGTGAAGTTACTGCAATTCGGGTAAAAGTGCAAGTAAAATCTACCCCTCAAGCTAAGCCAAAAGTCATTAAAAAGCTCAGCGCGCAAGCTGCAATTGACTTGCATCAGCTTGCCGAAAAATTATCTGGCACCGCGCTAGGTGATGCGCTGGCTAGATTAGCTACCAAAGCTGGTTAAAAAATAACTTATCCCTTTTGCGAGTCAAATTAACGCGCATGCAGATGAACGCTTGTCGACAAATCTAGTGGTTGTTAGCCTTGCTTAATAGTGCAATAATGAATTGTTGTTACAAATTAGTTACATTAGTTATTTTTGGTGTAGCTTCGCTTGTTTACACCGCATTTCAGTAACAGTTTCAACATAATTAGTTTTTACATTTTTATTGCTGTTAGTTTGTTCAGATTAGGTTTTGGTTCGCACTAGTTTTATTTTTACGTTTTAAATCGTTATTTTTAAATGAAAAAATTTAGATAGAGGGAGAGATTATGCCAGTTGAATTGATGATTGCTATAGGCGCGGCTATTTTAGCGGTGCTGTATGGCGTAGTAATGAGTAAATGGATTAGCAATTTGCCAGCAGGCAACGCGCGCATGCAAGAAATTGCAGGGGCGATTCAACAAGGGGCTGCAGCCTATTTAGCCCGTCAATATAAAACCATCACCATGGTGGGCATCGTATTGGCCATTTTGGTGGCTGTATTTTTAGGTGCTAACACTGCAATTGGTTTTGTACTTGGTGCGCTATTATCAGGCGCCTGCGGTTTTATTGGCATGAATGTATCAGTTAAAGCCAATGTGCGCACCGCTCAAGCGGCTACTGGTGGCATTGCGCCAGCTTTTGATGTGGCGTTTAAAGGTGGTGCAGTCACAGGCATGTTAGTAGTTGGTTTAGGCTTGCTAGGTGTTGCTGGTTTTTACTGGTATTTAGGCTTAATGACCCCTGCAGGAGAAAGCATCAATCTTGACCCACTCATTGGTTTTGCATTTGGCTCATCTCTCATTTCAATTTTCGCGCGTTTAGGCGGCGGCATCTTTACTAAAGGGGCAGACGTTGGTGCAGACTTAGTAGGTAAAGTTGAAGCAGGTATTCCAGAAGATGACCCTCGCAACCCAGCCGTAATTGCCGATAACGTTGGTGATAACGTGGGCGACTGCGCGGGTATGGCGGCCGATTTATTTGAAACTTATGCAGTCACAATTATTGCCACCATGGTATTGGGTCACCTACTCATCACCAACGCTACTGGCACAAACGGTGTACTTTACCCGCTTATGCTGGGCGCGGTGTCTATTGTAGCTTCTATCATTGGCTGCTTCTTTGTTAAAGCTACGCCAACCATGAAAAACGTGATGCCAGCTTTGTATAGAGGCTTAGCTGTTGCAGGTTTGCTATCACTCGCTGCGTTTTATTTTGTGACCATGAAAATGTTTCCTGAAGGTTTAACAACGGGCGACTTAACCATTTCTGCAAACCAATTATTTGGCGCATGTGCAGTTGGCTTGGTACTAACAGCGGCCTTAGTGTGGATTACCGAGTACTACACTGGCACACAATATGCACCTGTAAAACACATTGCACAAGCTTCAACCACAGGCCACGCAACTAACATCATTGCGGGTATTGGTATTTCAATGAAATCAACCGCTTGGCCTGTGCTTTCTGTGTGTTTAGCTATTTGGACAGCCTTTCATTTAGGCGGCTTGTATGGCATTGCGATTGCTGCAACATCAATGCTCAGCATGGCGGGTATTGTGGTAGCACTTGATGCTTACGGCCCAATTACCGACAACGCTGGCGGCATTGCAGAAATGGCTGGCTTACCAAAAGAAGTGCGCGATGTTACCGACCCACTAGATGCAGTTGGCAACACTACAAAAGCCGTTACCAAAGGCTATGCTATTGGTTCTGCAGGTTTAGCGGCATTGGTATTATTTGCCGATTACACGCATAAACTTTCTGGCGCGGGCATTGATGTTAAGTTTGATTTAAGCGACCCAATGGTAATTATTGGCTTGTTTATTGGCGGGCTAATTCCATTCTTATTCGCAGCTATGGCGATGGAAGCCGTTGGCCGCGCAGCTGGCGCAGTGGTTGAAGAAGTACGCCGCCAGTTCCGCGACATTAAAGGCATTATGGATGGCACAGGCAAGCCAGAATACGGCAAAGCAGTAGATATGCTGACCACAGCGGCGATTAAAGAAATGATGATTCCATCATTATTACCAGTGGCTGTGCCTGTTGCAGTTGGCTTATTACTTGGCCCTGTGGCATTGGGCGGCTTGTTGATGGGTACCATTGTCACAGGCTTATTCGTAGCAATCTCTATGTGTACAGGCGGCGGCGCGTGGGATAACGCCAAAAAGTATATTGAAGATGGCAACCATGGCGGCAAAGGCTCAGAGGCGCATAAAGCTGCTGTGACTGGCGACACCGTTGGCGACCCGTACAAAGATACCGCAGGCCCAGCAGTCAACCCGTTGATTAAAATTATCAACATTGTAGCGTTGCTGATTGTGCCGCTATTACATATGTAGTAATTAGTACATGTAAGCTGCAAATAATAAAAAGGCGACGATGTTAAACATGGTCGCCTTTTTATTTAAATACGAAAAGGCTTTAGCTGGAGCTGTGAATAATAGAAAAATCTAGCGCATAAACATCACAAATGAATGGTGTAGCAAGTCTGTATTATCAACGTGATGCTGCAACTGGCTTATATATTGCCCCTGAGACTAATAAGCCATCACTCAGGTTAATCAATAGCGTCAGACTCCATTGATTTTCACATTTTAATATATAAATCAACAAGTTAAAAGTAAGCAGTTGTAGTCCGTATGCAATACGGGGACAATGCAAATCAATGCTAGTGACGAGATTCTGACCTGCGTCAGAATGACAGAGCCATTTTAAGCATGCCCTGCAAGCCAATATCCATGCGGGTTGTGGCGGCATTATTTTAATATTGAAAAACTTCAACTGAAACACTTTAACCCCTTCCGTCATTCTGACGCAGGTCAGAATCTAGCAACTAGCCAGCGTAGCCTCGATGCAATGCAATGAAATCGAGGATAACGAAGTGATTAAATAACTCTGATTCCGCTTTGTTTCATCAAGGCTACATTTTCTTAGCGCAAGATTACAGTGTAGGCTGATGCAAACCGCTATAATATCGCTAATATTTATGCACTTTATTGGAGTTACATTGTGAGACATTCTGAAAATCATCGTTCGCATCGCATTGGCTGGCTTCGTGCGGCGGTTTTGGGTGCTAATGACGGCATTGTATCTACCGCAAGTTTAATTATTGGTGTGGCTGCTGCGCACGCCACGCAAGAGTCAATTTTGCTCACCGGTGTTGCAGGTTTGGTTGCTGGTGCAATGTCTATGGCGGCTGGTGAATATGTTTCTGTGAGTTCGCAGTCGGATACTGAAAATGCCGATTTAGCACGTGAGCGTGAGGAGCTTGCTACCCAGCCAGAGCATGAGTTAGATGAGCTAAAAGGTATTTATATCGGTCGCGGCTTAACGCCAGATTTAGCCCATCAAGTTGCACTACAACTCACTGCGCATGATGCGCTAGGCGCACACGCTAGAGATGAGTTAGGCATTATAGAGGCAAGTAGTGCTAACCCCATTCAAGCTGCGCTGTATTCAGCAGGTACTTTTGCTGTGGGTGCGGCTTTGCCTTTATTGGTTGCATTTCTTGTGCCTTCAGCCAATATTGTGCTTTATGTTGCGTTGATGTCGCTTGCCTTTTTAGCCTTGCTAGGCGGTTTAGCGGCCAAAGCAGGCGGGGCGAATGTTTGGATAGGTACAGGGCGCGTGGCTTTTTGGGGCGTTTTAGCAATGGCCGCAACTGCTGGCGTGGGCAGTTTATTTGGTGTGGTAGCGGCTTAAATAGCAGCTTAAATTTAGATGCCACATCCTCACCAACTATCGTCATTGCGAGCGTAGCGAGGCTATCTAAAATAGATTCGCAGATTGCCGCGCTACGCTCGCAATGACGAATATTTTTTAGTTAACTTGATCTAATTACAATAAAAAAGGCAGCTTGCGCTGCCTTTTTTATTACTCAAGAAACTGAAAATAAATGCTTAAATTAGCTTCTTAAAACGCTGGTTTTACTTTAGCGTTATTGTAATTTTCAACACCTTCTAAAATTTCTTTTTTCGCTTGGTCAATGTCGCCCCAGCCGCTTATTTTTACCCATTTGCCTTTGTCTAAATCTTTATAATGCTCAAAAAAGTGCGCAATCATATCTAAACGCCAAGCTGATACATCTTTATGCGTTTTTAGGTGGCCGTATAAACCGCATACTTTTTCTACTGGCACGGCTAACACTTTTGCATCTAGCCCTGCTTCGTCTTCCATTAACAACACGCCTAGTGGGCGGCAACGCACCACTACACCTGGAATCAGCGCTACTGGCGTCATCACTAATACATCTACAGGGTCACCATCATCGGCCAAGGTGTGCGGCACGTAGCCGTAATTGGTTGGATATTGCATAGCAGTACCCATGAAGCGATCTACAAAAATCGCGCCGCTTTCTTTGTCCACTTCATATTTAACAGGGTCGCCTTGCATTGGGATTTCAATGATGACATTAAAGTCATTGGGGACATCTTTGCCAGTTGGCACTTGATTTAACGACATGGATATTTCCTAAATAGTAAAAAACTGAATAATTCTGAGGGTTTAATTTTTGATTTTAAAATATGGGTGTTTAAATTTGAGGCGCAATTATAACAAGCCTAGCAAAAATAAAATTAACTAAATGCTGGTTTGTACTTGCAATTACGCCTGCTTTTGCGCCTGTACTTGCGCTCTACAACTTTCAATGACCATTTTCGGGATAAATAACAATGCGATATACACCAAAATGGGAATAATTACGACTTCGTCAAGCTGGCCTAGCACAGGTATAAAATCTGGAATCAAATCAAAAGGCAGCAATAAATAGCCAACCGCTAAACCCAAAAACACTTTGGCAACCCAAGGCGTTTTTGGGTGCTTAAGTACTAAGCGATACACTTCAAACTCTTGTTTGAGGTGCTTGGATAATGCTTTTAGTTTTTCAATCATAAGCATTTAATCAAGCGTTAATGGATGACCCGTTAAACGCTCAAAAGCTTCCATATATTTCTCGCTGGTTTTTAGTGCTATTTCGTCTGGCAAGGCTGGTGCTGGCGGCGCTTTATTCCAACCGATGCTTTCTAACCAATCGCGCACAAATTGTTTATCGTAACTTGGTGGGTTGCTGCCCACTTTATAGCTATCAGCGGGCCAAAAACGAGATGAATCTGGCGTTAAAACTTCATCCATAACATGTAATACGCCATTAGCATCTAACCCAAATTCAAACTTAGTGTCGGCAATAATAATGCCACGCGTAAGCGCATATTCAGCGGCTTGTGCGTAGAGTTGAATGGCGACTTTTGCTACTTGCTCAGCCATTTCTTGACCGATTAAATCTGCGCATTGCTGCAAGCTAATGTTTTCATCATGCTCACCAACAGCCGCTTTGCTTGAAGGCGTAAAAATTGGCGCTGGCAATTTTGAAGCCTCTTGCAAACCCGCTGGCAACTGAATGCCGCATACAGTGCCTTTGGCTTTGTATTCTTTCCAACCGCTGCCGACTAAATAACCGCGCACGATGGCTTCAATCGGCAAAGCTTTTAGTTTTTTTACCACAACAGCGCGTGAGCCAAGCTGCGCCTGCTCTGTGGCGTTAGTCACTACACTATTTGGGTCTATGCCAGTTAAATGATTCGGCACTACATTTTTGAGTTTTTCAAACCAAAAGTTAGCCATTTGTGTGAGCATTGCGCCTTTATTGGCAATGCCTGTAGGCAAAATCACATCAAAAGCAGAAAGCCTATCTGTGCTCACAAGCAGCATAGTATTCGCATCAATATCGTAAATATCGCGCACTTTACCTTGATGAATGCGTTTTAAGCTAGTAATGCTGGTTTCTAATAGAGGTTTTTGCATGTGAGGCTGCTTATGGTTTGGCTGAAAAAAGTTCAATGAGCCATTATAAAGGCCAAGTAAAAACCAAGCAAAATTATCTTTAGGCAATGCGTTGTATCGCTACAATGCAAACCAATATTTTTAAACAATTTTGCGTATTTTTATGGCTATATTTCGTGCAAAACGCCCTCGAGAGAAAAATAATGCTCTGGAAGCCGCCTACAGAGCGGCTCTCAGAGCATCGTTAATGAGTACGTGTTGTTTATGCTAAATAATGCTAACAATTTCTAAACTTTTTGGGTGAATCTAAACTGGCGTAATTTCACCAATTTTAACTATTTTTAACGTGTTTGTTCCCCCTTGGCAGCCAATAGGCTCGCCAAAAGTAAGCAATACCAAGTCACCAGTTGTCACCATTTTTTGTTGCAGTAATACTTGTTCCATTTCGTGCAAAATTTCATCTCTATTTTTATCGCCTTGCTCAATTGGAAATGGATAAACACCGCGATGTAGTGTGAGTTTTCTGCGGGCATATTTATCTGGCGATAATGCATAAATTGGCATTTCAGAATCCGCGCGTGAAAGCCATTGTGCAGCGTTGCCCGATTGCGTAAGCGCGGCAATCGCGGTTACTTTTAAATGCTGCGCCGTGTAAATTGCGGCGGCAGCAATGGCCTCGTCTGTTTTTACAAACCTTTGGTCTAATTTCGGTGCATGTGGTTGAATGTAATATTCTTTTTCAGCCTCCATCACTACGCGATGCACCGCTTGCACGGTTTCTAGCGGGTATTGGCCTGCGGCAGTTTCGGCAGATAACATCACTGCATCTGTGCCATCTAACACCGCATTGGCGACATCTGACACCTCTGCCCGCGTGGGGATTGGGCTGGTAATCATTGATTCCATCATCTGCGTGGCGGTTATCACTAATTTATTTTGCGCACGTGCCATGCGTATCATGCGTTTTTGTAAGCCAGGCACAGCAGCATCGCCCACTTCAACGCCTAAATCGCCGCGTGCCACCATAATCGCGTCTGATGCTTCAATAATTGCTTCTAAGTTATCAATCGCTTCCGCGCGCTCAATTTTGGCAATAATGCTCGCCGTGCCGCCTGCCTTTTTAACCAAAGTCCGTGCCAGCTCTACATCTAAAGCCGTTTTAGGAAAAGACATTGCAATGTAATCTGCCTCAAGCGCCACCGCAGTTTTAATATCTTCACGATCTTTTTTCGTCAGCGCATCAGCACTTAAACCGCCACCTTGGCGATTGATGCCTTTATTGTTACTTAGTGTGCCGCCATTTAACACCAAACAATGAATCTGGTTACCTTTTACCCTATCCACTTGCATCGTAATACGGCCATCATCTAGCAATAAAACAACACCTTCCGTCACCTCTTGCGGCAGCGTCTTATAATCCAACCCTACATGGTCTTGATTACCCAACTCACAATCTGCATCCAAAATAAATAAATCACCCGTTTTTAGCGTGATTTTTCCAAACTCAAACTTACCAATGCGTATTTTTGGCCCTTGTAAATCGCACATCACCCCAATTGGACGGTTTAGTTTTAATGCAATAGCACGCACCATTTCAGCACGTTTAATATGCTCTTCTGCCGAACCGTGAGAGAAATTTAGACGCACTACATTTACGCCAGCTGTAATCATGCGCGCTAACATTTCCTCACTATTAGAAGAAGGGCCGAGTGTTGCAACAATTTTTGTTTTACGTAACGTCACATTTACCTCTTATTAAATCCACCTAATATAAGGTAGCTTCATTTACTTACAATCAAATTCATACATTATTATTTCTTACATTTATAGCAACCATTCTACTGCAAACGATTGCATCGTCCTAATTATCTGAAAATTTAGATAATTCAGCCAATATCTTGGCTAAAAATTTAATACAAATATCTTCATATTAACTAACTAAAAAGGGGCTAAACGCCCCTTTTAACATTACTAAAAAAATTTTTATTTAGTGCCAGCCCGTTGCTCAAGTATTTCTACTGCTGGTAATTTTTTACCTTCTAAAAATTCTAAAAATGCACCACCTGCGGTAGAAATATAATCAATTTTGTCTTCAATGCCATATTTCTGAATCGCGGCAATTGTGTCACCACCGCCAGCCAAGGTAAACGCTTTAGTATTTGCAATCGCAAGCGCAATGGTTTTTGTGCCTTCACCAAATTGGTCAAATTCAAATACGCCTACTGGGCCATTCCACACTACAGTGCCAGCATTTTTAATAATCTCTGCTATTTGATTAGCAGATTTTGTGCCAATATCAAAAATCATGTCGTCTATTGCCACGTCAGCCACGTCTTTCTTGACTGCTGGCTCATTGGCATCAAACTTTTTGCCACAAACCACATCAACAGCAATTGGAATTGTTGCGCCTCTTTGGGTCATTTTGTCCATTAAGGTGCGCGCAACTGGCACTAAATCATCTTCGCAAAGTGATTTACCTACCTCATTGCCAGCCGCTTTCAAAAAGGTATTGGCAATTCCGCCACCCACCACCATTTGATCGACTTTTTCTGACAAGCTTTCTAATACGGTTAGTTTGGTTGAAACTTTACTACCGCCGACAATCGCTACCATTGGTCGCGCGGGGCTTAGTAAAGCTTTAGTCAACGCCTCAAGCTCATTCACCAACAAAATGCCAGCAGCTGCAACGGGGGCAAATTTTGCCACGCCATGTGTACTCGCCTCAGCACGGTGCGCCGTACCAAAAGCATCCATCACAAATATATCGCATAAATTGGCATATTTATGTGACAATTCATCGGTGCTTTTCTTTTCACCTTTATTAAATCTGCAGTTTTCTAACACCACCAATTCGCCAGCCGCCACTTCAAAACCGCCATCAACCCAGTCTTTAACTAGGCGTACGGGCTTGCCAAGTTTTGCTGAAATCACATCAACCACAGGTTTGAGCGAGTTTTCTACTGAATAAACGCCCTCTTCAGGGCGACCCAAATGCGACGTGACCATCACCTTAGCGCCCGCCTTAATTGCATGCTCAATAGTGGCCATTGACGCCGTAATACGCGCATCTGAAGTGACTTTTCCATTAGAAACTGGCACATTCAAATCTGCACGAATCAGCACGCGCTTACCGTTTAAATCTAAATCCGTCATTTTGATTACGTTTGTCATGCTGATTCTCACTTGCATTTATATTGTTAAGATTTAATCCAATAAAACTCTAATACATTGTCATTCCCCATCGCTTTTTCTAAAATCGCTGTAATTTCAGGGGCAATATCGCGTTGTTTGAGCGCAACTAACGTGGCACGGCTGATGCGATAATCTTGATCATTGCCATGGTCTTCTTTGAGCTCTTCGTTAAAAAATTTTAACTGCGCAAAGCTCATTGTACCTATCCAGCGATTACTGTTTTTTTCTTTAAGTGTGACCATATTGATAGCGTTTATTTAGCGGCCATCATAGCTGCTACATTATCTAGCATGCGGCAGCTAAAGCCCCATTCGTTATCGTACCAAGCACACACTTTAACTAACAAGCCATCTTTGGTCACTTTGGTGAGTGTAGCGTCAAAGTTAGATGAGTACGCAGTGTGGTTATAATCAATTGATACTAACGGCGCTTCGTTGTAAGACAAAATACCTTTTAGTGGCCCAGAAGCTGCGGCTTCGCGCATGATGTGATTGATTTCTTCTTTAGTGGTTGGGCGTGCTGCAGTAAATGTTAAATCAACCAGCGACACATTAAGGGTTGGCACGCGTATCGCAAAGCCATCCAATTTGCCCTGCAAGTCAGGCAGCACCAAGCCTACGGCCGCGGCGGCGCCCGTTTTTGTAGGAATCAATGAAGTAGTAGCGGAGCGTGCGCGGCGCATATCACTATGATGCGCATCAGTTAATACTTGGTCGTTTGTGTATGAGTGAATTGTGTTCATTAGGCCATTCACCACGCCAATTTTCTCGTGCAATGGCTGAATCATTGGCGCTAAGCCATTGGTGGTACATGAAGCATTTGAAATAACGGTATGACTTGCTTTAATCACCTGATGATTCACGCCATAAACCACTGTTGCATCAATATCTTTATCGCCTGGGGCTGATAACAGAACCTTTTTAGCCCCCGCATCTATATGCGCTTGCGACTTGGCTTTGCTGTTAAATGCGCCAGTACACTCAAGTACGATATCAATGGCTAAATCGCGCCAAGGCAATTCAGCTGGGTTACGCGTTGCAAACGTTTTAATTTTTTGGCTGCCAATAATCATATCGTCACCATCTACACCCACGGCAAATGGAAAACGACCATGCGCACTATCGTAGCGCGTGAGATGTGCATTACTTTCCGCATCGCAACCTGCACTATTGATGGCAATAATTTCAATATCTTTACGACCAGATTCGTACAAAGCACGCAAAACCATGCGCCCAATGCGCCCATAACCGTTAATTGCTACACGAATTGCCATGATGTTTCCTAAGTTTATTCAATGGGTAATTTTTAATTTATCAAACAAGTAATTCTAATCAGCGGCCTAAAGCAGCTCTAAAAGTAAATAAGGCACCCCAGTATTGAGGTGCCTTATTAAACTAACTTACTAAGCTTATTAAGCTTATTGCATGTAATGCAAGTTGAATTACAGCACCTTAAATTACAGTACTGATTTAACCGTTGCCACTACATTTTCAACTGTAAAGCCGAAGTGTTTCAACAATACGCCACCAGGAGCTGATTCACCGAATGTATCGATACCTACAACACCGCCTTCTAAACCTACATATTTGCGCCAGAAGTCAGTTACACCAGCTTCAACAGCCACGCGAACTACGCCTGGAGTTAATACGCTGTCTTTGTAAGCTTTATCTTGACGGTCAAACACATTAGTTGATGGCATTGAAACCACGCGCACTTTAGTGCCAGCAGCATTCAATTCAGCTGCGGCTTTAACCGCTAATTCAAGCTCTGAACCGTTAGCAATAATAATGGCATCTGCTTTACCAGCAACATCTGATAATACATAACCACCTTTGCGCATTAAATCAAACTGTGCCGCATCATGCTTCATGCCTGCCACGTTTTGACGGCTTAATACCAAGCTTGATGGACCATCTTTACGCTCAACAGCAGCTACCCAAGACACAGCAGTTTCTGTTGAGTTACCTGGACGCCAAACGTCCATATTTGGAATCAAACGTAAACCAGCCGTATTTTCAATTGGTTGATGCGTTGGACCGTCTTCACCTTGACCGATAGAATCATGTGTCAACACTGCAATAGTACGTTGTTTCATCAATGCAGCCATACGCAATGCGCTTTTTGCATAGTCAGAGAACATATGGAATGTACCGCCGAATGGTACTAAACCACCGTGCAATGCCATACCGTTCATAATTGCGAACATACCGAATTCACGTACGCCGTATGAAATATAGTTACCTGGTTTTTTAGCATCAACGTGAACAAAACTAGCTGTTGAAGTTAAGTTTGAACCAGTTAAGTCAGCAGAACCGCCTAAGAACTCAGGTAATAATGGCGCTAAAGCACCAATAACGTTTTGTGAAGCTTTACGTGTTGCAACGCCTTCAGCTTTTTCATTTGTTGAAGCGATAATTGCATCAGTCGCTGATTTCCAGTTAGCTGGCAATTCACCCGTCATGCGGCGTGAATACTCTGCCGCTTCAGCTGGAAATGCTGCTTTGTAAGCTGCAAATTTAGTATTCCAAGCACTCTCAGCAGCAGCACCTTTAGCCGTTGCATCCCAACCAGCATAAACGTCAGCAGGAATAACAAATGGCTCGTGATTCCAACCGATGTTTGCACGTGTCGCTGCAACTTCTTCTAAACCTAATGCAGAACCGTGGCAATCGTGCGAACCAGATTTGTTTGGTGAACCCATACCAATAACAGTTTTACAGCAAATCAATGATGGTTTGTCTGTAACTTTTTTAGCAGCATCAATAGCTTTACCAATAGCAGCAACATCGTGACCATCTACTGACTGAACGTGCCAGCCGTAAGATTCAAAACGTTTAGCTGTATCGTCTGTGTACCAACCTTCAATGTGACCATCGATAGAAATACCGTTGTCATCCCAGAATGCTGTTAATTTGCCTAAGCCCCAAGTACCAGCTAAAGCACAAGCTTCGTGAGAAACGCCTTCCATCATACAGCCGTCGCCTAAGAACACGTATGTGCTATGGTCAACGATGTCGTGGCCTGGTTTGTTGAATTGGTCAGCTAATAATTTTTCAGCCATTGCGAAACCAACACCATTTGCAATACCTTGACCTAATGGGCCAGTGGTTGTTTCAACGCCTGGTGCGTAACCATATTCTGGGTGACCAGCACATTTTGAATGTAATTGACGGAATGTTTTAATTTCGTCCATTGGCAATGCGTAACCTGTCAGGTGTAGCAATGAATAAATCAACATTGAACCGTGGCCATTAGAAAGCACAAAACGGTCACGATTTGACCAGTTAGGATTTTTTGGGTTATGGCTTAAATGGTTATTCCAAAGCTCTTCCGCGATTTCTGCCATGCCCATAGGCGCGCCTGGGTGGCCAGAATTCGCTTTTTGTACCGCATCCATCGATAACGCACGAATTGCGTTGGCTAGGTCTTTACGTGTTGCCATGGTTTTCTCCCTAATGATTTAAAACTAATGATTTAGAACTACAGGTTTCATTGATTTACTCTTATAGAAAATCTGCTGAAACTCTGATTGAATTCTTCAAAAAGCCAGTTAAATGCACTGCTTTTTGGCAAAGACTAAATTATTGCTTAAATAGCCTTTTTCAGCAAGTGGTTAGGGCGTAAATGTGTGCGGGCATGCAATAAATAATCTGCACAAAACTGTGCTGCATCGCATCGGAGTGACGTTGGCTATAATGACTTATCTATGCTTATAGAAGCCGCATAGCCTTGATGGAGTGAAGTGAAATAAGGCTACGTTTGCTATTTTTCTACCTACGCATAGTTGACGTAATATTGTACGTACCACCAACTTTGCCATAGCCTATTTGAAAAGCTTGAAGTGAGAAACTCGCGTATTTTTCCTTCGAATATAATGACAAGAGGCCTTTATAAGTGCGATTTAGACCAAGATAACTGCAACCTGTTAATGTGATATCCAGCATTACAGATGTTGTGGTCATACTTGGGGTAGCAATTCCAAGTAAATGACAGCCATTTTCAGAGCTTATACCATTAACTTTACCTTGCGGATCAATCTTAATGGTTAAGTTAGTAACTATGTGTGCTGCAGGGTCTGAGGTAGTACCAATAAATGCTTGATATTGAGTCTGCCCACGCCATTCACCATATGGGCTTGCATAGCCATCTGCGAGTGCGCGGGAAGATAAAAAGATGCTAATAATTAGAAGATTACGAAAAATTTTAGTGCGTGCAAGCTGCATAGAATTAACCTTTGTATGAATGTAAGTTTAGCATGTAGGGCAAGCTCGCAAAGTAGCCCACCCAAAGGAGTGAGATAATTTACATCGCTCTGCGAGCCGCATGGATACTGGCTTGCAGGGCAGTGCAATTTGCCTTTGCATCGGCAAAAGTTAAAAGTGGTGTTTTGTTGTTTAGCACGCAATCGCTGAAATGTTCAATTTCTAGCGTGAAGTGGTTACTGGGCGCAAAGCGTTCTTCACAATATCTGCCATCTTCTAGTGCCCAGCTAATGACTGGCACGTCGTTTTGAAACACCCATGCAGCGTGGCATTTTACCCAGCCTTTGGTGCCGATAATTTCGTACTCTGATTTTCGGCTACGTTCAAAACTAATGTCAAAATGCCCAAAGCGTGCACGGCCTTCGGCATCATTACCAAAATCTAGCACGCCGCTGGTGACAATATCTGCGCCATGTTCGTTGAGTTTGGCGTGGGCTATGATGAATTTAGGCTCGGCTGGGATTTTAATACCTGAAGCCGCATTCTTAGCAAAGCACCAACGCAAACTGTGAATCGCGTAAGGGCCAATGTCCCACATTGCACCGCCACCTTCTGCCATGCTGCGGTTAATGCGGTACATGCGCGCTTCTTTCATTAAAAAAGAAAAGCTGGCGCGGGCTGAAAGCACATCGCCGATTAGGCCAGAATCCACAATTTCTTGCACGCGTGCATGTTGTGGATGAAAGCGGTACATAAAGCCTTCCATCACTTTTACATTGGCTTGTTTAGCCGCGGCTTCAATGGCTTCAATGTCTTTTAAAGTCGTCGCCATGGGCTTTTCAATCAGCACATGTTTGCCTGTGTTAATGGCTTTTAGCGCCCATTCGGCGTGCTCTTCATTGGCCATGGGGCAGTAAATGGCATCCACATTTTTGTCATTGATTAGCGCGTCCATGTTGTCATAACACGCTACATTTTGGTGGCAAGGCGCGTATTTGTCTAATGTGGCTTTAGCCGCACCTGCGCGGCGGCTAGCAATGGCGACTAGTTGCGAATTTTTAGCCTCAATAATGGCGGGCAACAGGCGCTCGTTCACACGTGCTGCACCTAAAATTCCCCAACGTAATTTTATGTCACTCATTGCATTTCTCAATATTTACAAAAGGCAATTATTGCCCTAGCAGCGCTTTTTTCAATGAACCATCTACAGGGTGGCTACCCAACCACACGCGCAACAACGCTTGGTTAAAGGCCGCGCCTTCAATATTGCCAAGCACTTTGCCGTTCAAATTCACTTGCGTGCCTGCGGCAGTTAAATCTAGCACAATCACGTCGCCTTCTTTCACCTCTTTAGCGGATGTCATTAGCTGGCGAAATGATTTCATTTGCGCATCAATAGCAGTCATTTCTGCGGCGCTATTATTATCCGTAAAGCCTTCATCCATGCCATGCAACAATTTTTCTGCGCTTAATGCACGTAAAAAATGCATGTTGATGCGCTTGTTGCCAGTGTCGCTAATCACCGCAACAGCATCGGTTTGTTTATGCGCTAAATAAAGCGAGGCCACATATACTTTAAACATCATTTTAGTGCGTACACCAGCGCCGTTTAGCACTAATGAACTGCCGCTAACTTGGGTGCTTTCATCTACTTTTACGCCTTTAATTTCAAGCGCTTGCGCTGAAAAAGTGAGGATACAAAATAACATTGTGATAATTAGCTTCATGGAGATATCTTTTTAGTTAAATGAAAAATTATATAGATTCTTGCGCAAACCACTTAATACTACAACCAATGCTAGCTATTTGGGTTTTTGGCCCTTGGCCAGTTTCGCTAATCAACTTCATGGCGTTAAATAAATCGCGTGGGTTATCTACTGGCGGCTCGCCTCGGCCTGCGGCGTCAAACCTGCCGCGATATTGCAATTTTAAATCAGCATTAAAACCGAAGAAATCTGGCGTACACACTGCATCATAAGCCTTGGCTACTTCTTGCGTTTCATCTAATAAGTACGGAAACGAAAAATTGTAGAGTTGTGATTCCTCTTTCATGCGTTCAAAAGAATCATCAGGATAGTTTTCGGTATCGTTGCTTTGAATGGCCACGGTGTTGATGCCGTATTTTTTTAGCTCCAAGCAGTCTGCCACCAAGCGCGTTTTTATGGCTTTAACAAACGGGCAATGGTTACAAATAAACATAACCAATAAGCCATTTTTACCCGCACAATCCGCCAAAGTATAGCGTTTGCCATCAACGCCCAATAAATTAAAATCGGCGGCTGGCTGACCAAAATTACAAACGGGGGGATTTAATGCTGCCATGAAGTTCTCCTAATTTCGTTATAATTATTGATATTGATAATACTGTTTATATTATCACTTTTCACCAATTTTTAAAGATGATAAATCTATGGCCAATTTGCGTTTTTACACCAACAATTCTTTATCTTTAGGCGCAACCATTCAACTCTCAGAAAGCGCCGCCGCGCATGCAACAAAGGCTTTAAGATTAAACGTGGGAGATAGCGCGGTAGTGTTTAATGGCGATGGCTTTGATTATAACTGCGAGCTCACTTCAATTAAAAAGAATGAAGTATTAGCAAAAATTACCGCCGCAAAACAAATAAGCAATGAATCGCCCTTGCGCATCACCCTGCTACAAGCAATTTCTAGCGGAGACCGCATGGATTTCACCATTCAAAAAGCCGTAGAACTAGGCGTAACTGCGATTGTGCCCATTTCAAGCACGCGTAGCGTAGTAAAACTCAGTGCCGAACGTGCAGAAAAACGTGTTGAGCATTGGCAAAACGTGGTGAACTCAGCCTGCGAGCAAAGCGGTCGTGCGTTTGTGCCGAAAGTTTTCGCCCCTGTACATTTATCAGCATGGCTGCAAGCCAACAACCATGCGGCTTCTGGCGATGCTCATTTAAGCACTATAATTCCAACGCGTATTTTACTCAACCCAATTGGCGCACAACGCCTAGCAACCATGCAAAAACCAAGTGGCAATATTGAATTATTGATAGGCGCAGAAGGCGGCCTAAGCCAACATGAAATTGACACTGCCATCGCAAATGGTTTTCAATCTATAGTGCTAGGTGCGCGAATTTTACGCACCGAAACCGCCGCACTCACCGCAATTGCCGCTATGCAAACGCTATGGGGCGACTTTTAAGGGAGTTGCGCTTATGGGTTTAGACATTATTGAATTTGTAATGGCTGCCGAAAAGGAATTTGGCCTGCAATTGCCAGATAACGAGGTGAGTTTTATCACTACAGTTGGCGAATTTACCAATTTAATTCACCAAAAATTGCTAGCAAAATATGGCTTAACCCCTTGCCCTAGCAACGACGCCGTTTTTGATAAAATAAAAGCCCTGCTCGTGAAAGAGCAAGGCTTATCTGCAAGTGAAATTCAGCGCACATCGCGCTTTGTGCAAGATTTACAAATGGACTAAACCTTGCCAATTTATTCATGAATAAGTCCCTTCGGCTATGCTAGCGAAACCAGCATGACTAGTTGAATGAATCTGCAATTATTTAATGAGTACTAGGGTCAGCAGGCGCTTCCGTTACACCGCCATTAGGTGATCTAGGATTATTTTGTGTTTTTCTAATTTCCACATAAACCAGCCCTTGAGCTGTAACGGCAGAACATTTAACTCGCCCTTTAATATTACCAGCGGCATCTCTCTTATAGTCTAGGTCATAGTCGCCTTGATTAGCTACAACTTGAGCTCCATTCCAGGTTATTATTTTGTTATCCGACATAACAAAATATTGACCAGCACCAGCTTGGATTGGCACAGCTGTCGCCGTAAAAAATCCACTTGAATTCGGCAAAACATCAGAAATGAAATTCAAACTGTGTGGTGTTGAGGCTGTAGACATATAGAACAACTTAAGTGGTAGCGCACAACCCATTTTTTGGATTGATGAGCCACCTGCAAAAGCGGATGTCGTTGTTAATGTAGTCGCCAAAAATACGGCAGGCAGGCTTAAAGCCAAAAACTGTTTACTGATAACTCTTATTACTTTCTCCTTAAATTTTATTGGCAACTTACACCAACTGGCGAACTACTGTTTGCATTTGCACCGTTTGTGCCATTTCCCAACTGCCCGAAAGCGCCTTTGCCCCATGTCCACAATGAGCCGTCACTCTTCAAGGCAACATAATTTGTGCGCCCAGTTGAAATCGAACTCCAATCCCTATCTGCGCCAAACTGCTTCATAGGCGTGGCTTTATTGTTGGCATTTGCAACAGCTCCCCAAATCCATAGTGATCCATTATTTCTTATGCCAGCATCAGCGTTAGAAATAAATTTCCAGTCTCTGTTGCTGCCTATTTGTTTTGGCGAATTCGCTATTGCAGTCTTAAATGGAGCGACCCCCCAAACCCAAAGCGAGCCATCAGATTTAATTGCGTAAGTGGTAAACCCGCTGGATTTGACCGCGCTCCATTTATCAGTAACTTTTCCAACTACCAATGGCTTTTCTGATTTATCAAGACCCGATGACCCGCCATGTTCACCTGCGCTACCTGTTTGACCAATACCTAAAGCCCCATATCTATTTTGGCCCCAAGACATGATAGTGCCATTGTTGGATAAAGCAGTGCCTGAGCTCATTCCAGCGGTGGCAAGAAGAAAATCTGCATCAGTGCCAACCCGCACGGGCGCGGTGTCGCTGGGAAGATTCCTACCAGAGCCATATCCCCATGACCATAATGAGCCATCGGCCTTTACTGCAACCACGTGCGCGCGATCAGCATCCACCATCTTCCAGTCAGTGTCAGCCCCAATTTGCGTTGGCGTGTCTTTATTATCCCGAGTGCCATCGCCCAATCCCCTGTTCCCATTAAGTCCCCAGCCCCAAAGCGTGCCATCAGACTTAACTGCCAGCGTAAAATTATCGCCCGCATCTGCCACCACCCAATTTGATTCTGTCCCAACCTGTATTGGCGTGCTTAAATTAGATTCATCCCCATGACTACCATGACCAAGCTGCCCCCAAGCACCTAGCCCCCATGTCCATAAGCTGCCGTCTTTTTTGATGGCAACCACATGATCAGAATGTGTGCTTGCTAGCTTCCAGCATGATCCACCACTTGCACCAGTAGCTACGGGTGAAGATGCCCCTGCAGGCGTGTTGGCAGGCGCGCTACCAGTAGAAACTGCTGGTGCACCGCAGTCATACAGTGGTGTATTGTTCGGGTCTGAGTTAATCACCCACTTCTTGTCTGCGTTACAGGTGAGCATGCCAATTAAATTCACTCGCCCATTCGCCAGCATATTTCCTTTAAGTGTTGTTGTAGGCGTATTGGTCCCAGTAGCAACACTGGAAACATTACTGGTGTTTAAAAAAGTACCATACACGTTATAGTCGCCAGCAGGCGCATGATTCATAGTAAGAAAAAATTTACAATCTTTATTGGTTGTTAATTTTTGCTGCGCTTGGTTTTTGCCGTAAACGGCATACGTAATCTCCTGATGCGCACAGCTTGGCAGTGCTGCATGTGCCGTATTTGCCAAAAGAGGCAATACACAGACTGCTAAAAACTTAAGTTTTCTTGATTTAGTTAGTCTCATGGTTATATCCCTTGTTTTTTTGTTCAATTATCATTTCTTTTTAACAACCATCATCAAACGGCGCTTCAACTGGCGCACTGCTTTGCGCTGGTTTTGGGCGTGGTTTGCGTTTTACTTTATGCACTGGTTTTGGTACATCGCCCTTGCTCACCACTGGTTTTGGTCGAGGTTTTGCTTTTGGTTTAACTGCTGCTTTTGTGGGCAACTCTTTCATTGGTTTAATTTTAGGAATGCAAGCAACTTTGGGCGGCTTAACAACCATACAAGGCGGGTTTAAACAGGTTGGTGGGCTATGTTTACATAGCGGCCAACCTGGGCTACCTGGCGCGCAAACCTCATCAGGAGGATCAATGCAACCCAACATATTCGGCGTGCAACCCGTTTGTACAGGGCAAGCAGGCTGCCCTGCTTGACCACATGCTGGGCATAGTGGCTGACCTTGTTGTCCACATGGCGGGCATAACGGCGTAGTCGCTGTGCCGCAGCTTGCGCAGGGTTCTGCACATTTTGGGGTGTAGTCATTATTTTGCGCAGCTAGTGTGCCAGTAATCGGCACGCCGATAGTTTTAGGCGGCAAAGTAATTGAGCCTAATTGCATGGTTGCTGTGGCGTTGTAATCAAATCCTTTAGTTAAATCTAGGCCAGATATTGTGGCAGGGTCAATCGTAAAGCAATATTGTCCATTGGCGGTTTGTACTGGGCTAGTGAGCGTTTTAACCAGCACGCCACTTTGCCAAATATCTAACTTAATGGTCGCCTGCCCAATCGTGCTACCTTTATGCGGCACACCAACATCAACACACACTTTACCTACGCCGCACTTGTCACTTTGGGCGAGTTCCAACCAACCATCATTACCTTTAATGCCACAAGTGCCACAAAAATCATCAATGTAGGCGTAGCCATAATGCCCACTCCACCCGCAATCATGAGTAATGAACTCAACAGTTACATTTTGCCCAACCAAATCAGCCAAGTTGATTTGAGCGCATGACCAATCTTTATAAACCGTTGTTGGATTACTGGTTGGGAATGGTGTAAAAAATGGTTGCGTTGCATCTGCTACCATTACATTTGGGTTTAACCCTGTAGATAAATGCACCCTACCGCCAGCACCACCAGTAATGTCATTGCCTGCGGCATCACGTACCACCACCATAAATGTTGGTTGAGCACCTCCGTTAAGACCTAAACCAGGATGACCAGATGGATTCTCAAGTACTAAGGCATAAGAAAAATTCACAATCGCATCAGCAGGGGTTACCATAAAGGATTTTGCCAACAACTCTTCGCCATACATAACTTGAGAGTTCCCTACTCTAGCTGCCGAACTACCGCCACTTGGGGGTAGTTGTTGAAGAAGTGCGCCTACAGATGGGTCAACACCAGCATTTACAATTGTTTGATGTCCGTTATCATTAGTAATAGCAGTGTTAGATTTAATCCCTACATAAGGAATATTAGTCCAAGTACTCCCTCCAGTTCTGATGAAATCTAATGGACTAATAAGGCCATTATCTGCCCCTGTCCACATAGTTAATCCACCCGTTTCAAAATTACCATTCACCTTGCAAGTTGGCCCTTGTGGTTGATAAGTTCTTTTTACCGATTGTGCTTTAAATGTCATGCCTATGCCTGCGGCGTAGGCCGCGCACTGTTTTTTAACATACGCATCTTCTGTCATGCCCTTTACCACGCCGTGTTGGTAAGCGTAGTGCGCACCTTCTTCAACTTCAGGGTTACATTTATTATCCTCTTTTTTAGGCTCAACGATAACAGTGCCAGTTGTGCCGCCTGCCGCACACAGCTTTTTAACGCAAGCTTGGTCAACCACTGCTTGCGTTGCCACTGGGTTAGATGACTTAACTGCGCAAGTTTTTTGTGCCTCTTCTAAAACTTTTGGGTCGCATTTTTTATTTGCATTTTTTAAAATATTTATCACAGAGCCAATATCAATGCCGATACCAACACCGCCGCCTCCGCTTGGTCTAGGCGTATCCACAGCACCAGCCAATGCGGCACTAGCAAAAATTAAGGTTGCGGCCAAAGTAGTTAAACGGGTGGCTAATTGATGTGTGAAGTGATTATTTTTCATATTATTCTCCGATAGCATTATTTAAAAATACTGCTATTTGTTGCGCTGCTTCTTGGCTGGCTAGCATTTTTTGGTGTCACCGTTCCACTACCGTTAGTTGGCGTAGCAGTGCAATCTGGGCACAGCGGCTGCCCTGCTTGGCCGCACGCGGGGCATGGGGGTTGGCCTACTTGCCCACATTTGGGGCAAGGCGGCTGACCTGGCGTGCCGCACACTGGTACAGGGTTGCCTAAACAATCGCACAATGGGCAAAGCGGCTGACCAGCTGTGCCGCAGGTTGACGGGCAACCTGGCGCCGTGGGCGCATTGGCTTGCGCTGTATAAAGCTTGGCTTTTGCATTAGATTGCCCACCAAAAGATGCTCTTGCACTTTGGTTATCAGGAAACTCAGTACTGACTTTATTAGTAATTGGCCCTTGGTCGCATTTATGCTCACTCTTAAAGCAAAATTCCATTGGTGGGCCATCATAATGCACCTCTAAAATCGGCTTATCATGCACATTCGGCTTAGGCGTATACACCACTTCAATTTTTAGCGGCTGGCTTAAAGTTTGCGCATCTAAACTGCTAATATCCACCAACATTGGGCCTGCTGGCATCAGGTTTTGCGTGAGCAATACGGCATTGCTAGTGGGGTGCAACACATTGATAGTAAATGCCGTATAGTTAGTAATAGGCGCCCCAGTTACGGCTACGCTTAACCAATGAAAAGGCTTTGCACCTGAGCAGTACTTAAGTGGTTGAAACACTTTAATAAATTTACCCGCTTCTGCACCACAAGGTTTTGCTAGCTGAGTGTTTGGGTCAATATTATTGGGGTCAAAGTGCCATAAATTGCCAGGCACACCTGGGTCTCCATACACCCAAATACAACCTTGGTCATCTACATTTGAACCATAATCTGCTAATGGCGGAGTATGGGTGGCAATTAAGCCCGCAGTTGTACCAGTACATACATTAGCCGTAGTCCAATCCCAACAATATGCTTTGTGGTTATTAGCCTGATATAAGCTACTAACAAAATAAGTTTTTCCTGTGCTTGCTGATGCGTCGGCCTCTAGCCCTGCACCCATATGCAAACCTGGGAAAACCACTGGTAACGTAACACTTGTCCCTGTTGTGGCATCAACGCAATATTGATAAGGTGATGCAGTTTGCATTGAGCAAATAGCAATAGCCGTACCACCAGTGTTGTAATAAAGAAAATTACTTACATTGTTACTTGAAGCGTAAGAATAAGCGGATGTGCCAATAGTTGGTAAAGTCGCAGACCAGCAAGCTGTTTTTGTTGTGGCGTTAAAGCAATTAGTATATTTGTTTCCGCTTTTTGTTGATGTTATAAAGAGCTTGTCACCTATTACTTTCCCAGCCAAATAATTTGCACCCACATTATCGAAAGCAGGTAAATCAACATGTACTTTAATGGCCACTGCAGGCAGGGCGTAACTAGCACCCACACAAAAACCTAAGGCTGGCAGTGTTGCGCAATAAAGTGTGCCATTTGTACCTGCTACATACAATTCATTTCCTACACGCCAAGGGCCGTTGATAAGCAAGCCTAAAGGACGAGAAGCTGTAAACAAAGTAAGCCCACATTTAGATTCGGTTTCTAAATCATAGCAACCAATGCCCATTTTTCCAGAAGTCGCAACTCCCATTGCAGCGTAATACATTTTTCCGTTAATAATTTCATATTCAGCAGTATTGCCCATTGTTCCCGACCCATCGGAGGATGAGTCGCCCATAGGTAGTTTTTTGCCACCAGTCCAGCCCATGCAGTCCGTACCTGAGGTCAAATCTAAGCATTTAAATAAAACGGCATTTGGCGTTTGATGGTGATTCCTTACATAAATTCGCGGACCAGAAGGTGCTGAAATTTTAGTATATGGTATTGGCTGATAACCATCTCCTGACCCACTAAAAGTAAGTGTGCTACTCATTGCTACGGGGAAAGGCGCAGTCATCACCCCAAACGGTGGCACGCTTGTACCCGTCCAAGTGGCTATGGTGTTACCTGAACTTGTTACGCCCATCCAGCCTGCTGGTTGTTGTAAGCTGCCTGGAATAATCGTAGAAATTGCTCCGTCTTTTACCGTGGCATTAGTAATGGTTTGACCGCTGGTGTTGGCATATTGCACTACCCAATCTACAGTGTAATTGCCACCGCTGGCATTGCTGACGGATGTCGCATGTTTTTGCAGCACTGGTAGCGTATTGCTTTTAGGCGTGTTAGTAGTCACTTTTTTATTTGCGCTTAAAACGCCACCAGCTAAGGTAGCAGAGCTAGTAAACACAAGTGCTGTAGCTAAGATACCGATTTTAAGAACCATTTTCAAAACTAATGGCACAGCAAGCTTGCTCACGCTTATGCGCGAAATATAAGGGATTTGCATGGGGAATGGTCTCCGATTTTTTTGGTTCTTATTGTTTATTGGAATAACTTTTTAATATGTTCACTAAAACAATACCATACAAGCGCTCTGGGGGGGGGTAAGAAATCCAACTAATAAATTTTCATGCGAATTTTTTGATGTAATTTTACAACAGCGTTTTAACGAGCACTCTTTAGAGCCCATATAAATTGTAAATAGTACAAATTTATGTTTAAATAATGTAAATTATACATTTTAAGTTGGTTAATTTCATGTCTCTCGGCAATCAAATCCGCAATTTACGCAAATCTCGCCATTTCACTTTGCAGCAACTGGCTATTGCGGTTGAGGCAGATGCGGGCAATTTATCGCGTATTGAGCGAGGTGAGCTAGGCGTTTCTGAAGCGCTATTGCGCAAAATTGCGGCGGCGCTAGATACCACGCCAGCAACGCTTTATGCGCAGAGTGATGCAATGAATACGCCATATTCATTACCTACTGCTAGCCTCCCGCTAACGGCAGAATTGCAACGCTCAACTTACCAAGCTGCGCCTGTGCTGCCGCAAAACCAGCCCAGCAGCAAAGATTTTGTGCAGTGGTTTCGCTCTGCTACGCCGTATATTCACGCGTTTGGCGGATGTACTTTTGTGATTGCGTTTGGTGGCGAAATTGTAGATGAAAAGCAATTTATCACACTCACGCACGACCTGAATCTGCTTGCCAGCCTTGAAGTAAGGCTGGTGCTGGTGCATGGTGCACGCCCGCAAATTGAAAAGCGTTTAAAGCGCGACAAGCTCACTCCCACTTTTCATAATGGCTTACGAGTGACTGACGATGAAGCGATGGAAGCCGTAAAAGAGGCTAACGGTGCGGTGCGGGTAGAAATTGAAGCTTTACTTTCAATGGCCATTGCTAATTCACCTATGGCGGGCGCGGACATTCGCGTGGCGAGCGGTAATTTTGTGACGGCAAAACCGCTAGGTGTGCTCGATGGTGTTGACCTGCAACATACGGGCGAGGTGCGCAAAGTAGATGCAGTTAGCATTCAAAAACGTTTAAATGATGGCGAGCTGGTGCTGCTATCGCCGCTGGGTTATTCACCCACAGGTGAGGTTTTTAACTTAAGCTTGGAAGACGTGGCGGTAAGCACCGCCATTGCTTTAGATGCTGACAAGCTCATCTTTTTGATGGATTCAGAAGGTGTGCAAAACTTGCGCGGTGAATTATTACGTGAAATGACGGCAGATAAAGCCAAAAACTTACTCAAAAATGTAAGCGGCAACGAAAATCCGCTACATGTTTCTGAAGACACTTTATATTACTTGCCAGCTGCTGTGCGTGCTTGTGAGCACGGCGTGGCGCGTACGCATTTAATTAGCCGTCACATTGATGGCGCCATTATTCAAGAGTTATTTACGCTTGAAGGCATAGGCACTATGGTGACCGAACTGCCACTAGAAACCATGCGTCAAGCCACTATTGACGATGTTGGTGGCATATTAAAACTGATAGAGCCGCTAGAAAATGAAGGCATATTAGTGCGCCGTGGGCGCGAGCGCATTGAAATGGAAATTGCGCACTTTTATGTGATGGAACATGACAACCACACCATTGGCTGCGCGGCGCTTTATCCATTTAGTGAAAATAAAATGGCAGAATTTGCGTGCCTTGCGATTGACCCGCAATACCGCGGCGGTGGGCGTGGTGATAAACTATTTAATTACTGCCAAAACCAAGCCAAAACTTTAGGCTTTAAGCAGCTGTTTTGCCTCACTACGCGCACCGAGCATTGGTTTTTAGAGCGTGGCTTCAGCCAACAATCGGTTGAAAAACTACCACAAGAAAAACAAAAACTTTACAACTTTCAGCGTAAATCTAAGGTATTTATTAAATCTTTATAAACTTAACTGTTATTGCTACATGGCGTGGTAGCCCTAATGCATTAGCTTGCCACACACTGCATTTGCAATAATGGGTTATATATTTTCGCGTAAAAACCCTCAATCGATAACGTTTTTTCGTTACAATCTCAATCATTCTAAACAGCCGCAGATAACACCATGATTAACCAATCTACCGCCGCAAAAAAAGCCCGCACACTGGCTGAAGCGCTACCCTATATTAAAAAGTTTTTTGATAAAACCATTGTCATTAAATACGGCGGCAACGCCATGACGGACGAGCATTTAAAACAATGCTTTGCACAAGACGTGGTATTGCTCAAACTAGTCGGCATGAACCCAGTAGTGGTGCATGGTGGTGGCCCGCAAATTAATGAAATGCTTGATAGGCTCGGCAAAAAAGGTGAATTTATTCAAGGCATGCGCGTGACCGATGCCGAAACCATGGATGTAGTAGAAATGGTGCTTGGTGGCCAAGTGAATAAAGAGATTGTGAACCTGATTAACCGCCATGGCGGCAAAGCGGTTGGCCTAACTGGGCAAGATGGCAATTTCATTCATGCGCACAAGCTATTGATGGAAGATTTAAACGACCCCACAAAATTCATTGATGTTGGCCAAGTGGGTGAAATTAGCGCGATTGACCCAAGCATTATCAACTTTTTAGATTCTGGCGATTTTATTCCAGTTGTCGCACCCATTGGCGTGGGTAAAGATGGCGAAACTTACAATATCAATGCCGATGTGGTGGCAGGTAAATTGGCGGAAATTCTAAATGCTGAAAAACTGATTTTATTGACCAACACACCTGGCGTACTAGATAAAAATGGCGAGCTATTAACAGGTTTAACGCCCAAGCAAATTGATGAGTTAGTGGCCGATGGCACGCTTTCTGGCGGCATGTTACCAAAAATCAGCTCGGCCTTGGATGCTGCACGTAGTGGTGTGAAAGCTGTGCATATTATTGATGGACGCGTTGAGCATGCATTGCTATTAGAAGTACTAACTGATGAAGGTGTGGGAACGCTGATTAAGGCAAAATAAGTGTTCGGCACTCAATACCACTTTCGTCATTCAGAGTGTATCAATGAATCCAACTGCTATATAAATGCACTGGATTATTCACTTTGCTCAGAATGACGGGCGAGGAAATTTACTTTTAAATGTCTGACAGAATCTGGATTTTTGACCTAGACGATACGCTTCACAACGCCTCGGCGCATATTTTCCCTGTGATGAATCTCGCCATGACGCAATACATGATGGATGCGCTTACAATAGATGAAGCCAGCGCTCACAAACTACGCCAACATTATTGGCAAGTTTATGGCGCAACGCTTAAAGGCTTAGTTCGCCACCACAATACAAACCCGCACCACTTTCTGCATGAAACACACCATTACTTAAACTTGCCAGAAATGGTGTTACAAGTGAAGCGCTTGCGCCACTTACTCAATAGTCTTTCAGGGCGTAAATTAGTGTTCACTAACGCGCCACGTGCTTACGCTTTGCGCGTACTGGAAATTATGGGTATTGCAGACTGTTTTGAGCTTGTATTTAGTGTGGAATCTACCAAGTTTCACAGCAAACCTTCTGTTCGCGGCTTTCAAATGTTGCTGCAAACAATTAAAGCTAAAGCAAGCGACTGTGTGATGCTAGAAGATAGCCTACCCGCACTAATGACCGCCAAACAGCTGGGCATGAAAACCATTTGGATTAGCCGCCAATTAAAAAAACCAAGTTTTGTCGATTATCGTTTGAACGAAGTGTTAGCACTCACTCACATTAAGCTATAATTTCTGATATTTTTAAAATGTATGGGGAATATTAAATGGCAGGCGAGCGCAAACAACAAATTTTAGAAACTTTAGCCAAAATGTTGGAGTCACCTAAACGCGAGAAAATTACTACAGCCTCGCTCGCAGCAAAATTAGAAGTTTCCGAAGCTGCGCTTTACCGCCATTTTGCTAATAAAGCGCAAATGTTTGAAGGCTTAATATCTTTTATTGAAGAAACAATTTTCGGTCTAATTAACAAAATTAGCACTGAAGAAACTGATGGCTTAAGACAAGTGCAACGCATTATCACCATGTTGCTCGTGTTTGCTGAAAAAAACCCTGGCATGACCCGCGTACTCATTGGCGATGCATTAGTGAATGAAGATGAAAAGCTACAAGCTCGCATTAACCAATTGTATGACCGCATTGAAGTAACGCTCAAACAAAGCCTACGCATTGCTGAGGCGCAACATGCATCTGAACAAGCTGGCACTAAAGCTGATGCTGAGGCACAAGCCAATTTAATGGTCTGTTATATTGCGGGTCGCTGGCAGCAATTTGTAAAAAGTAGTTTTAAGCGCAAACCAACAGAATTTGCGCAACAACAAATTACAACGCTAATTAACGCTTAGTCGCCAGTTATTTTAGGGGTACGCCATGGAAGGCACAATATTTGGTTTTACCGAAGCGCAAATTACCGAGCTAGGCATGACCTATGGTGTATGGGGTCTGATGCTTTTGATGATTTTTATTGTTGGGCACCTTGCCTGGGAATCTAAAGTAGGTAAGTTTGGTACGTTTATACTGTTTTTAGGCCTAACTTTCGGCTTAGTCGGCTTTATAGCAAAGAGTGTCATTCAGCACTATATGAAAGTTTAACTAATCATCCTATAAAATCTGCTTAACCGCAGTTAATCTAGCTTCAAATATGGCTTTTTTAATTTCTTCAGATTCCACATGAGTTTTTGCTATCGCGCCAGCATCAATGCTAGAGGCGGCCTCCAGCACTTTTAGCATAAGCACAGCTTCTGGCAAAGCGCAATTTTCCATACCAGTTCTACCGCGTGAATCTGCCTCGCAGGCGCTTAAAAAATCCATAAACCTTGCTGGTTGACGAATCGCATCTAACTCAATTAAAAACTCAAGCAAAGTACTAGGTCGCATTACTGGTGCAGCATGTAATTTACCGTGAAATTTAGCCACAATTTGTGCGAGTTCTTTGCAATCATTGGGTACACGCAGGCGTTTGGTAATATCTTTTAGCAAGCTCACGCTACGTGCTTCATGGCCAATATGGCGCGGTAGAATATCCGCTGGCGTTGTGCCTTTGCCTAGGTCGTGCATCAGCGCAGCATAACGCACGGGCAGGCTAAAATTTTGTGCCGCGGCATAATCTATCACCAACATGATATGCACGCCTGTGTCTATTTCTGGGTGATGTTTTGCGGGTTGCGGCACACCCCACAACTTATTGAGCTCGGGTAATATTTTTTGCAAAGCGCCACATGCGCGTAACACATCAAACATGCGGCTGGGCTTAGCTTCCATCAAACCTTTTGCGAGTTCTTGCCAAACACGCTCAGCCACTAATGCATCTACTTCACCTGCAGCAACCATTTGCTGCATGAGTTGATGGGTTTCAGGGGCAACGTTAAAATCTGCGTACCTTGCGGCAAAGCGAGCAATGCGTAAAATTCTTACAGGGTCTTCAGCAAAAGCATCACTCACATGGCGTAAGGTTTTTGATTGAATATCGGCGAGACCGTTATATGGGTCAATAATCTTACCATCTTCACTTTTAGCAATGGCATTGATAGTTAAATCGCGGCGGGCTAAATCTTCTTCTAAAGTCACATCAATTGACGCATGCACTGCAAAGCCTTTGTAGCCTTTGGCGGTTTTACGTTCGGTACGGGCAAGTGCGTATTCGTCGTGTGTTTTTGGGTGCAAAAAAACAGGGAAGTCTTTGCCGACTGGCCTGTAACCCGCATCTAGCATGGCTTGTGGCGTGCTGCCAACCACCACGTAATCTTTATCTTTAACTTCAAAACCCAACAACTCATCACGCACTGCGCCGCCCACCATATAAATTTGCATGGTGATAATCTCTAATTACCTTGCAGCTGAACGACGAAAGCGGTCGTACGCACCGCGTGGCGTTTGGTCAACCAAATATTGCGGAATTACAGTTTCTAGCGCACTTGGTGTTAGGTTAAAAACAGTAGGGAAAGGCATATCACTCACACTATCGGTTTCCATAGAGCGAATGTTATCGCGCGACATCAACTTAACAGGCAGCAACTCCATCATAAAAGCTTGCGCGTAAGATAGCGCATCATTTAGGCCAATAATCGGTCGCTTAAGTTGCAAAGTCGTCATCACAGTTTGCACCAGCTCACGAAAAGTATAGACTTTAGGGCCAGCTAATTCATAAGTTTTGCCAAAGGTGGCATCGCTTTCAACGCTGGCTACAAAGCAACTTGCTACATCTTCCACCCAAATTGGCTGAAATTTTGCGTTAGGTTTGGCGAGCAAAATGGCTGGCAATATTTTTGCCATGTTGGCGAATAAGTTAATGAAACTATCGCCACGACCAAAAATAATTGACGGCTTAAAAATCGTGATATTGAGCGCATCTTGGTGTGCCGCTAAGGCAACTTCACCCGCCCCTTTAGAGCGCAAATACTGGCTAGGAGCATTTTTACCCGCGCGCAAACTGCTCATGTGAATTAAACGCTTAATACTTAAGTCTTCACAAATTTTAGCCAAATGTGCGGGTAATTGCTGATGTACAAGATTGAAACTTACACGACGGCTTTGGTGCAAAATTCCCAGCAAGTTAATCACCGCATCCGCGCCTCTTATTGCGTTGCTCAAGGCCATGTAATCTAACACATTACATTCCACCACCTGCACATTAGGTAACAAAATTAAGTGCTTAGCCGACTCTTTGCGACGCGTAAGCACTTTTACCAAACACCCTGCGGCATCTAGCTTTGCCACAATTGCGCTGCCTACGAACCCTGAGCCGCCTAATATACATATTTCTTTTTGTTGCATTGCTTTTTCCTAAAGTTTATTCGCTATCTTCTTCAGTAATCACTGGCAAACCCGTACCAGGAACGTTACCCAAGCGTGCTTTTAATGTTTGAATTTTTGCGCCGCCGCCTTTTTTGTCTATCAATCTAGGTGCGTAAATTTGTGCATTCGCCATTACTTTTTGCACATAGCCTCTAGTTTCAGTAAAAGGGATACTTTCTATATAAATGGCTGCCTCTAGCGGCTTGGTGTGCATCCATTTTTTTGCGCGACTTGGTCCTGCGTTATAGCCTGCTGTTGCCATCACAGCGTTGCCGCCCATTTGGTCTAGCGTGTAACGCATGTAATAGGTACCTAAATCAATATTGGTACTTAGGTCGTGAATCATACCATTATGATAGCCATCTAACCCCATGCGTTTAGCTGTCCATTTTGCGGTGGCGGGCATGAGTTGCATTAAGCCTGCCGCGCCCACACCAGATTTTGCATAATGCATGAATCGACTTTCTTGGCGCGTAATGCCATAGACCCAAGCTTCATCTAAACCCGCATTACTGGCTGATGTATGAAATAAATCGCGATACGGTGTTGGGTAACGCAAATTAAAATTATGGGTAATTTTGGTGTTATCTGCTGAGTAAATAGCGATGTCGTACCATTTTTGCCGTATGCCATATTCTGCCGCGGCCAATAATTGCGGGTCATCAAAACCGCGTGCTGCCCACACCCATTCTGCTTTAGCTTCGACGCGCATATCTAGGCGCTGTAAGGCCAACGCGCGTTTAATACCTAGCTGACTAGCGATAGCCGTCACTTCATTATCGGTTGGAATGAAATCTGTGGCTGGATTACTCATCACACTTTCTAGCTCTTCTGCTGCTAACCAGCCATAAAAGTGGCGTTCTGTTGAAAGCTTGCTGAATATTGCATTGGCTTCTGCCAATTGTGCTGACTCATTTTTACCTAATGCTTTGAGTGCGCGTGCTTTCCAATAACGCCACGCGCCTTCTTCTAACTGTTTGGGTTGCATAGCAGCCACTGCGTCTAATACTGCTTGCCAATCTTGCTCGCGCAAGGCCGCGCGCACCTTCCAAGCGAGTTGTTCTTTGTCTAACATTGCACCATAGGCCTCTGCATAAAAACTCACCGCTTGTGGGTGATGGCTACGCGCCGCATGGTAAGCAACCCGCCCCCAGCCATAAGCGCGATTATCTGCCTCAAACTGATGTTGCACTTTATTGTACGTGCTAATCGCATCTTCTATTTTGGTACGCGCTAGGCGGTCCAGCGCATATAAATTAGCTTCTGCACCAAAGCGTGATTTATATGAAGCAACACCGTTCTCTAAAAATGCTTTGGGCGATTGGTACGCGCGATCTAGCAACTTAAAATTAGTGGTATCAAACCCTGGCACGCGCGTAATTGTACTTTTTGCAACGCCTAATTTTGCATCTTGCAAAGCTAGCCTAAACCGCGCCCAAATATCATCAACACTTAGCACTTCTGCAAGTTGCAGCGCATCAAACGTTTGCGTGCAGTTACTTGGCAAAGCAAGATTACTCAACCATAAGGCTTTAGCCTGTGCTTTAACATCTGCATCGTTCAGTAGCGTATGCCCTTGCATGGCATAGCACTGCACGGCGACATCATCACGCTTAAAAAGGTCGAGCTCTTCAAAAAATGGGCCCCAATTTTGCTCTTTCCCTAATTTTTTAAGCCATTCACCACGCACTCTATCGGCAAAGGGCATATCCAAATATTGCACTAAAAAGTTTTGCACTTCTTCATCACGCACATTATTTTTTTCAAGTTTTAGCAGCATCAACCAATAATCAGCATAAGGCGCTAACAAATATTGCTGTGTTTTAAGTTGGCTAGCATCATCGCTCAACGCAATTTCATTTTTTGATGCGTAAGCAGCGCGCGCATGCGCAAACAATGCTTCATCAGACATCGCAAAAACCTGGCTTGATAATGTGATAGCGGCAAGCGCTAAAAGTAGGCGGAAAGTCAGCATAAGCGCCTTTTTAATTACTTTGTAGAGCTCACATTATACAACTACTCTCATATGTCACAAACACGTCACGCGTAGAGCGTAACTTCATCGTTAGTGCAAATGCTGCTGATTGTAAAAGTTGGCATGAAAAATGCAATACTTAAATTGTGAACGTTGTGTTTGTCACAAATAATACTTAAGTAAGGAGTTAATAATGAAAATTGTTGAACGTAATGCATGCTTAGAAAGTTTTGGTAAATTATGTGAAGAAGCCAATAAATCTAACTTAGTAAGCGATGAGGATTGCCAGTACTGGGTGTATGAGCGCGGTTATTTAGCTGCTATTGACGCACTCACTCGGGTGATGGAAACTGGATTAGGGGCTGATGATTTTGCGTCGCCTCAACTACAGATTATTGCAAAAAAATTAGCAGAAAAATAACTTATTGCTAACTGCGATTACCAAAGGGTATTTGTTGAAATATCGACACATCTGTAATGGTTTTAGTTAATTGACCTTTGTGTAAAGTGCCATAAATTTGACAACTTAGGGATGCCTTAAAATCTAGCAATACAGTATGTGTGATTAATACTAATAGTTAATCCACAATTACGAATGCCGCTAACTTTTAAAACTCTTAGAATACGTTGAAAAACGTTCGAGAGAAAATCATCGCCCTGAGAGGCGCCTACAGAGGGGCTTACAGAGTATCGCCTTGGAGTAGCCTAATAAATAGGCTCTGGGACAAGCTGGTTTACTTGCGCTAAAAACTCATTGGGCGCATCTGCTTTATTCTCAAAAGTGATGAATTCCCAAGCGCTTTCATCTTGCATAAGTGCGCGAATCAGCTGATTATTTAACGCATGGCCAGATTTATACGCATAAAATGCGCCTAAAATCGGGTGACCGAGCATATATAAATCGCCGATTGCATCTAATACTTTGTGTTTTGCAAATTCGTCGTCGTAGCGCAAACCATCAACATTGAGTACGCGATATTCATCTAACACAATAGCGTTATCTAAGCTTCCGCCGCGTGCTAATCCATTAGAGCGCAAATATTCAACTTCGTGCATAAAGCCAAAGGTGCGTGCGCGGCTGATTTCTTTAATATAAGAATCTGACGCGAAGTCAATTTTAACTTGGCAGCCAGAATGCTCAAATACAGGGTGATTAAATGCGATGGTAAAGTCCACTTTAAACCCGTGATATGGTTCAAAGCGAGCCCATTTATCTGCGTCTTTCACTTCTACCATTTTTTTAATGCGTATGAATTTTTTAGGCGTAGCCTGCTCTTCAATGCCCGCTTCTTGCAATAAAAATACAAATGGGCCTGAACTACCATCCATAATCGGTATTTCAGACGCATTCACTTCTACATAAATATTATCTATACCCAAGCCCGCTAGGGCAGACATAATATGCTCAACTGTTGCAACGCGCGCGCCATTGGCCTCAAGCGCTGAGCACAGGCGCGTATCATGCACCGCCTGTGCTGTAGCCACAATTTCATTGGGTTGAGGCAGATCAACCCGCTTGAAAATAATACCAGTATTGATAGGCGCAGGGCGCAGGGTAAGAGTAACCTTTTCGCCGTTGTGCAAACCAACGCCAGTGGCGCTAATTGCTTTTTTTAATGTACGTTGCTTTAACATTTGCGCTTCATTTCCCATTAAAACCTTTAGATTACTTTGCCCATTATAAGCTTGAGTCTTTGCTCATAAACAAAAGTAAACTGGTGGTTTACCTAGTGAGTTAGTCCGCTTGTTTACGTAAAAATGCTGGAATATCATATTCTTCCACACCAGACATTTTCATTGCTTCCACTTGCGCACGACGGCTATTTGAGCCAAATACTTGTGGCGCATCATCCGCTACTTGCATATCACCACCCATAAATATTGGCTGACCAGTAGTACCGTTACGCACGATTTCTTGCTGCATGATACGCAATTCAGGTTTTTGCTGACGGCGTTGTGAGCCAGTTAAGCCAGTGGCTACCATTGTTACGCGTAACCCATCACCCATGCTTTCATCAAACACATTACCTACAATCACGGTTGCATCTTCTGCGGTAAAGGCTTTAATGGTGTTCATCACATCATAATATTCTTTCATTTTGAAAGAAGCTGAAGTAGTGATATTCACTAAAACGCCACGCGCATTCGCTAAGTTAACATCTTCAAGCAATGGGCTAGCTACCGCTTGTTCAGCCGCGATACGTGCGCGGTCTGGGCCAGTTGCAATGGCAGAGCCCATCATCGCCATACCCATTTCACTCATCACAGTGCGCACATCGGCAAAGTCTACGTTCACTAAACCTGGGCAGTTGATGATTTCAGCAATGCCTGAAACCGCATTATGCAACACATCGTTAGCCGCTCTAAACGCTTCTAAAAATGGTACATCTTCACCTAATACTTCCATCAATTTTTCGTTTGGAATCACAATCAATGAATCTACATACTTTGATAATTCTTCTAGACCATCTGCCGCGACTTTAGTGCGTTTTCCTTCAAAAGAGAAAGGTTTAGTCACCACCGCTACGGTTAAAATACCCATTTCTTTCGCCACTTGTGCAATCACTGGTGCTGCGCCTGTGCCTGTGCCGCCGCCCATACCTGCAGTAATAAACAGCATATCTGCACCATCAATGAGTTCAGCAATTGCATCACGGTCTTCTAGTGCAGCATCGCGGCCGATTTCTGGCTTAGCACCTGCGCCCAAGCCTTTAGTCATGGCAACACCCATTTGCAATATTGTTTTTGCTTGGCTCTTTTTAAGCGCTTGCATATCAGTATTAGCGCAAATAAATTCTACGCCACCGACATTTTTTTCAATCATATGTGCCACTGCATTACCACCACAACCGCCTACACCAATTACCTTGATGACAGCTTCTTGTGAATTTTTTTCCATAATCTCAAACATTTTATATCTCCTCTTTTTTGAAAAATAGCCATTAGTTGATGCTCGCAACTAATCACTGCTAACTAACTTTGCCTCAAACTTCTTTAACTGCCTGCCATAACTACTTACTTCTAACTAACTTTTAACAACCACTTTTTTAAAAATTACCTGCAAACCAACTTTTCATTTTGTCAAACATGCGGCCAAATGAGCTAGTTTCCAATTGCCCAGTAATATGTCTTTCTAACTGCTGCTTACCCATTAACACCAAACCCACAGCCGTTGAATATCTTGGGTTACTCACCACCTCAGATAATCCGCCAACATAGCGCGGCAGGCCTAGGCGCACTGGCATGTGAAATATTTCTTCGCCCAATTCCACCATGCCGCGCATCATGGCTGAGCCACCTGTAATCACGATGCCAGAGGCAATCATTTCTTCCATGCCGCTACGGCGCAATTCATTTAGCACGAGTTTATAAAGCTCTTCAACACGCGGGTTTAGCACTTCTGATAGCGTTTGCACTGATAACTGGCGAGCCTCACGGCCATCTACGCCTGGCACTTCAATAATTTCACGCGGGTCAGCCAGCTGACCGAGTGCGCAGCCATGTTTAATTTTAATTTCTTCGGCTGATTGTGTAGGCGTGCGAAATGCTACTGCTACATCATTAGTCATTTGGTCGCCCGCGATGGGCACAACGGCCGTGTGGCGGATTGCGCCTTGCTTGAACACCGCAATATCCGTAGTTCCACCACCAATATCCACTAAGCAAACACCCAATTCTTTTTCATCTTCAGTGAGTACCGCAAGGCTAGAGGCCAGTGGCTGTAAAATCAAGTCACTCACTTCAATACCGCAACGCTTAATGCATTTCACAATATTTTGCGCGGCGGCAACAGCACCTGTGACGATATGCACTTTTACTTCAAGCTTCATGCCGCTCATACCTAGTGGCTCGCGCACATCTTCTTGGCCGTCAATAATGAACTCTTGCGTTAAAATATGTAAAATCTGCTGATCTGCTGGCAAGGCGATTGCACGCGCCGTTTCTATCACGCGGTCTACATCCATTTGTGAGACTTCTGCGTCTTTAATTTTCACCATACCGTGAGAGTTCAAGCTTTTAATGTGGCTACCAGCAATGCCCGTGTAGACATTGTTAATTTTGCAATCCGCCATTAGTTCGGCTTCTTCAAGCGCACGCTGGATAGATTGCATGGTAGATTCAATATTGATAACCACGCCTTTTTTAAGCCCGCGAGAAATATGCTGACCAAGCCCGATTACCTTAATCGTGCCTTCAGGCTGCAACTCAGCAACAATTGCAACGATTTTTGATGTGCCAATATCTAGGCCTACAATCAAATTTTTATCTTCCTTCACTCTACTCATGGCTTGCTCCCTCCGCACTTAATTGCACGGCTTTATGTCTACTACAAAAAAATCAATGGCTAAATAATGCTCCGTGGAATATCCACGCTAGGTACTACTTTTTTCGGTACGCTTACGCCCAAAGCTTTGGTCGTATTTAATTTAATGCCGCTTGTTTTATCTTTTGCTAATTTCTTGGTACTGCCAGCTTCTTCAACAAGCACATCTTCTACTGGCTTAGCATTTACTGGCCTACGCACCGCGAATCCATTGGGGTAACGCAAATCTGCATAAGTCACTTTCATATTCAAAGCGGCAATCGTATTGCTATACACATTCACAAATTTCTTTAATCTAGGCAGCATTTCTACGCGCCCCAACTCCATGACCATGCCGTTGGTTGTGGTAATTTGCCATGCACGCCTTGGCGTAAGCGCTAAATTTGCAATCTCTAAATTTGTGTTTTCAAAGGCTTTACTAAATTCAATAAAATTTGCAGCCACCTCCATTACACCGTCTCCTGGGCCATAAAACATAGGCAACTCACTGCTAGAAGCCGCATGAAATAACTCGCCATGCGTATTCACTAAGGCAATTGTGCCCCAACGTGCCAATGCTTGATGCTCTTCAACCACCACCTCTAGTGTATCTGGCCAACGGCGGCGAACACTCACATTGCGTGCCCAAGGCAACTTTTCAAACGCATCACGCGTTTTAATTAAATCTAACGTAAAAAAATTACCTTTTAAATGTTTAGCCACTATTAGTTTCACCTGCTCACGGTTCACATGGTTTAACTGGCCTTCCACATTTACTTCACGTAGCGGAAATATGGGCAAATGCACCACCACATATAAAGTTGCATATAGCATCACCACGACACTAATCGCAAAAAGCAGATTTGCAGTCCAGTTCAACAATGTAGGTTTATCCCACATCAGCAGACTCCAAAATTCGCACTACTAATGCTTCAAAGCTAATACCCGCGGCTTTTGCTGCCATTGGTACAAGGCTATGGTCTGTCATACCTGGGCTGGTATTTAGCTCTAAAAAGTAATGAGTCCCTGCCTCATCCATTAAAAAATCCACACGACCCCAGCCTTTACAACCAACAGCTTTAAACGCCAGCAAGGCTTCTTGCTGAATTTGTTTTTCTTTCTCATCGCTTAAGCCGCAAGGGCATAAATACTCGGTATCGTTGCGTAGGTATTTAGCTTCGAAATCATAAAATTCATTTTTCGGCACAATGCGGATAATCGGTAAGGCCGTAAAATCACCTTTGCCATCCGCAATAATGCCTACGGTATATTCACCACCACCTACAAACTTCTCAGCAATCACTAAAGGATCTGCCTTGGCAGCCAATAGATATGCGGCTTCTAGGCCACCCTCATTTTTAACCTTGCTAATACCAATGCTAGAGCCTTCATTCGCAGGCTTCACAAACAGTGGCAAACCTAATTTCTTTTCAATTGCCGCAAAGTCGCTGGTGGCTGTCACCAACTCAAAATCTGGCGTTATTACGTTCATTGCGCGCCATAATAATTTGGTGCGCCATTTATCCATACCAATTGCAGACGCCATCACGCCGCTACCCGTGTACGGAATATGCAACATTTCAAGCGCGCCCTGCATGCAGCCATCTTCACCAAAACGGCCGTGCAGGTTAATAAATACGCGGTCAAACGCTTCTAAATCGTGTAAGGGTTTATCACGCGGGTCAAAACCGTGTGCATCTACACCTTGCCCTTGCAATGCTTTTAACACCGCCGTGCCACTTTTAAGCGACACTTCACGCTCACCTGATTTTCCGCCTAGTAACACGGCTACTTTGCCAAACTTTTGCTTTAGGCTCATATTCATGACGCATATTCCCCAATCACTTTTACTTCTTGCTGCAATGCCACGCCTTGTTTCTCAAGCACGGTTTCACGCATATGTTTAATCAACAGTTCAATATCCAGCGCATTTGCCTCACCAATATTCACAATGAAATTGGCATGCTTTTCTGACACTTGCGCACCACCCATGGTGTAACCTTTTAAACCGCTTGCTTCTATCAACCGCGCTGCAAAATCACCCGCTGGGTTTCTAAAAGTTGAACCTGCGCTTGGCAAATTAAGTGGCTGCGAAGCTAACCTTGTGGCCAATAAGTTTTTGATTTTTAATGCTGATTCCTGTGCGTCGCCTGCTTTTAAATCTAGCCAAGCGGCAACAAACCATTCATCTGCAACTGGCATATCTACATGGCGATAACTCGCAATAAACTCAGCTGCGTTACGTTTTTTGAGGTCACCTTGCTTGTTAATAGTGGTCACGCTGTGCACCACATTCCACGTTTCGGTGCCGTAGCAACCTGCATTCATCGCCAGTGCACCGCCCAATGTGCCAGGAATACCTGCAAAAAACTCTGCGCCTTGTTTACTTTCTTTCGCGCAAAATTTGGCTAATTTTCCGCAGGTAACGCCAGCTTCCGAGTACACAAGGTCATCTTCCATTTTTAACTCAGTGAGCACGTTATGCATGATGATAACTATGCCGCGCACGCCGCCATCGCGCACCAATAAGTTAGAACCTAGCCCCACAAAATAAATCGGTTTAGCGCTATCTAGGCTTTTTAAAAACGTACGTAAATCTTCCAATCCTGCAGGAATATACAACTGGTCTGCCTTGCCGCCCACACGCCAGCTGGTATAGCGCGCCATTGGCTCATTTAATAGCAATTTTCCTGTTAAATTGTGTGCAGCTTGTGTCATTTAGCTTGCTTGCGCTCCATTTGCTAGCGTTCTTGTTTTTTCTGCCACGTGGCCGATTGAGCCAGCGCCCATCACAATCACCACGTCGCCCGCTTGCGCTATATTGATAATCGCTTCGGGCAACTCATCTGTCGTTTCCACAAATAGCGGCTCAACTTTGCCTGCCACACGAATTGAACGAATAAGCGAGCGCGTATCTGCCGCTACGATTTGCGCTTCGCCTGCGGAATACACTTCTGTCAGTAACACTGCATCTGCGCTTGAAAGTACGCGAACAAAGTCTTCAAAGCAATCACGCGTGCGTGTGTAACGATGCGGCTGAAACGCCATCACCAATCGGCGATTTGGGAAAGCTGCGCGCGCAGCGGCAATCACCGCTTGCATTTCAACTGGGTGGTGACCATAATCGTCAATTAAGGTGAATGTCCCAGCGTCTTTACAGGCAATTTCACCATAATGCTCAAAGCGGCGACCTACACCTTTAAACTCTTTAAGCGCTTTAATAATCGCCGCATCTGGCACGTTTAATTCACTAGCAATTGCAATGGCAGCAAGCGCATTCAACACGTAATGGTTGCCTGGTAAGTTCAAAGTCACATCAAACTCTGTCATCTTTCCGTTAATGCGTTGCACAGTAAAGTGCATTTTTCCGTCATCTGCGCGCACGTTAATTGCACGCACTTTTGCGTTTTCACTAAAACCGTAAGTCATCACCGGTTTGGTCACACGAGGTAAAATTTCACGAATATTCGCATCATCAATGCACACGACCGCCATGCCCCAAAACGGCAATTGCTGTAAAAATTCTACGAAGGCACTTTTGAGCTTATCAAAGCTATGCTCGTAAGTGTCCATGTGGTCTTGGTCAATATTAGTGACCACTGCCATCACAGGCGTTAAATGTAGGAATGAAGCATCTGATTCATCTGCTTCTGCCACAATATATTCGCCTGTACCAAGCCTTGCGTTGGCATTGGCGGCTTCTAACTTGCCGCCAATCACAAAGGTTGGGTCCATGCCAGCTTCGCCTAAAATGCTCGCGATTAAGCTAGTTGTTGTGGTTTTGCCATGTGTGCCAGCCACCGCAATGCCTTGTTTAAAGCGCATCAACTCAGCCAACATCAACGCACGCGGCACTACGGGGATGTTTTTAGCGCGTGCCGCAATCACTTCAGGGTTGGCTTCATTCACCGCGCTTGAAACCACCACTACATCGGCATCACCTAAGTTCTCAGCGGTGTGACCTTTGTACACAGTTGCACCAAAATCTCTTAATCGTTGCGTAGTCGCATTGGCCGCCAAGTCTGAGCCTGTGACGGTAAAATCTAAGTTAATCAGCACTTCAGCAATACCGCTCATGCCAGAACCGCCGATGCCAATAAAATGTATATTTTTAACTTTATGTTTCATATAATTTATATCTCTAAAGAGCAACCTCAACACAAATATTAGCTACATTTTCTGTGGCCTTTGGTAAGCCTAATGTGCGCGCCTTAACCGCCATGCTCAAGCATTGCTCGCGATTTAAGTCGCCTAACATTTTTGCCAGCTTTTCTGCAGTTAAGTCTTTTTGTTGCACCACCCAAGCCGCACCGCCATCAGCCAAATAGGCCGCATTGGTAGTTTGGTGGTCATCCACAGCATAAGGAAATGGCACCATGAGCGAACCCAAACCAACTGCTGAAACTTCTGCCACGGTTAACGCGCCTGAACGGCAAATCACAAAGTCTGCCCATGCGTACATGCTAGCCATATCATCAATAAACGCTTTTGATTCCGCCGCTACACCTGCGTTTTCATAATTGTTTTTTAAGACCTCAATATGCTTAACACCCGCTTGGTGAACCACTTGCGGACGTTGTTCGATTGGTAATTTTGCTAATGCTTGCGGTATTACCTCATTCAAACCCTGCGCACCTAAACTACCGCCAACCACTAACAAACGCAGTGCACCTGTGCGGCCAGCAAAACGTACTGCTGGTGCTGCTAGCGTTGTAATATCAGCACGCACTGGGTTGCCCACTAATTGGGCCTTGCTACCAAATGCTGCGGGGAAGGCTGCCAATACACGCGTTGCAAACTTCGCCAACACTTTATTGGTTAAACCAGCTACTGAATTTTGCTCATGTATTACCAAAGGTTTGCCCAGTAATTTCGCCATCAAACCACCTGGAAAAGCCGCAAAACCACCCATGCCCAGCACCACGTTCGGTTGATGCTGACGAATAGCCGCAACACTTTGCGCAAACGCTTTTACCAATTTTACAGGCAACAACACCCAGCCCATTAGGCCTTTGCCACGCACGCCTTGCATGGTAATCATGGCTTTTGCGTAACCACTGTTTTCAATCAAGCGATTTTCCATACCGCCTTCCGTGCATAGCCACACGATGTTCCAGCCTTTTGCTTTTAAGTAATCAGCCACTGCCATTGCAGGGTAAACATGGCCGCCCGTGCCGCCTGCCATTACCATCAAAGTTTTGCTAGTTTGCGTCATGCTGGCAAGCCTTTCTGCAAGCGGCGATTTTCAAAATCAATTCTGAGAATAATCGCCATCGCTACGCAATTTGCCAAGATGCCGCTACCACCAAACGAAAGTAAGGGTAGCGTTAAACCCTTAGTTGGCAGCAAGCCCATATTCACGCCCATGTTGATAATGCCTTGCACTCCCATCCAAACACCTAAACCTTGAGAAAGTAACGCGGCAAAATAGCGCTCATTTTCAATGGCTTCTTTTGCGATGCCAAATGCACGAATCACAATCCAGCCGAACAAACCAATTACAGTTAGCACGCCAATAAAACCTAATTCTTCGGCGATTACCGCTAATAAAAAGTCGGTGTGTGCTTCAGGTAAATAGAGTAATTTTTCTACGCTAGCACCCAAGCCCACGCCAAGCCATTCGCCGCGCCCAAAGGCTATTAATGCATGTGAGAGCTGATAACCCTTACCATATGGATCAGCCCACGGATCCATAAAGCCAATAACGCGTTCTAACCGATACGGCGAGCTCCAAATCAAGAACACAAAACCCACCACCAATAAAATAATCAAACCTATAAAAATACGACCGTTAATGCCACCCAACCATAAAATTGAGATAGAAATGGCCGCAATGACCGCAAATGCACCAAAATCAGGCTCGCGTAATAACAAACCGCCTACGACCAACATCACAACTAACATTGGGAAAAAGCCATGCCTAAAACTCTGCATCACTGCTGCTTTACGCACGGTGTAATCTGCCACATAAATAGCGGCAAACAGCTTCATAAATTCTGAAGGTTGCGGGTTCACTACAAACAATTTCAACCAGCGGCGGCTTCCGCCTGCTTTAAGCCCAATACCAGGAATAAGCACTAGCACCAACAATGCCAGCCCTATGAGAAATAAATACGGCGCCATTTTTTGCCACCAAGCCACAGGTATATTGAATGCCACAAATGACGCAATGAGCGCCACCAACATAAATATGGCTTGATGTACCAAGTAATAACTGCTGTTGTGACCCACGCCTTTGTCGGCTTCTGCAATCGCAATGGAGGCGGAATACACCATCACTAGCCCAATGCCTAGCAAGCACAATACTGCCCACAACAATCCTTGGTCATAGTTTGGTGAATTGATACGGTCGCGATTTAACATGGCGGTAATCATGCCAATTCCTTCAACTTTTGCACGGCCGCAACAAAGACTTCTGCGCGATGCACATAATTTTTGAACATATCAAAACTTGCACAAGCGGGTGATAACAAAACCGCATCGCCTATTTGTGCTAATTTTTTTGCAATATTCACCGCTTCAGGCAAGTCAATGGCTTGATATAAAGGTATGCCCGTTTGCAATAATGCAGCTTCAATGATTGGCGCATCGCGACCAATGAGCACCACAGCACGGGCGTTTTCAGCCACGGCGTTTTTTAATGGCGCAAAGTCTTGACCTTTGCCATCACCGCCTGCAATTAGCACCACTTTTTGTGGCAACCCAGCCAACGCAGCGCAGGTTGCACCTACATTAGTGCCTTTTGAATCATCGTAATAATCAACTTCATCAATGTTGGCTACCCATTCCACGCGGTGTGGCAAGCCTTTGAAGTTGTATAGCGTTTGAATGATATGCGCATAATCAATACCAATGCCGCGGCACAACGCAACGGCTGCTAAAGCATTAGCCGCGTTATGCAAGCCGACAATTTTAAGGTCTTGCAGGTTAATCAGCTCTTTTTCGCCCTCACAAAGCCATGTGCCGCCATCATCTTGTTTTAAACCATACTCGCCGCTATTCAGATTTGTATTTGTATTGATCCCAAAGGTCACTTGCGCCAATTTTGGCCGCGCCATCAACATGCTCCACGCATCATCACGATTAAGCACTTGCAATGTTGCATTGTAAAAAATGCGCGCTTTAGCAATGGCGTAATCCTGAAAACTCTCGTATCTATCCATGTGGTCTTCAGACAAGTTCAGCATTGTGGCTGCATCCACTTGCAAAGTGCTGGTGGTTTCCAACTGAAAACTTGAAAGTTCAAGCACATACACATCAGGCGTTTCCATGCTTAATGCATCTAACACTGGCAAGCCGATATTACCTGCGACGATAGTTTTTAAACCCGCCGCTTTGCACATTTCGCCCACTAAAGTGGTCACGGTGGTTTTACCGTTAGCGCCAGTAATTGCAATCACTTTTGCGTGCTTATCGCGGGCTTTTTTATTGACATAGCGTGCAAATAATTCAACATCCCCTATCACGCTAACACCACGAGCAACTGCTGCTTGAATTTCAGGCTCGCTCAATGGCACGCCAGGGCTAGCTACAATTAAATCAACATCCATAAAAGTACTGGCTTGAAATGCACCTGTGAACATTTGGACATTGGGCAATTCAGTTTGTAACGCTTCAACCCCAGGTGGATTCTCACGTGTATCTGCCACAGACAAGCGGGCACCCTGTGCAGCTAGCCAGCGCAAAGCTGATAAGCCTGTTTCACCTAGGCCTAGCACTAATACTTTTTTGTCTTTTAGGGCAATTTTCATGTTTTACTTTTTAAGTTTAGCCTTATCTCAACTTCAAACTTGCCAAACCAATTAACACCAACATCATGCTAATAATCCAAAAGCGCACGACTACTTGCGTTTCTTTCCAACCTTTTTCTTCATAATGATGATGCAATGGCGCCATTAAAAAGATACGTTTACCTGTGCCAGTTTTATGTTTGGTGTATTTAAAATACAGCACTTGCACGGCTACCGAAAAAGTCTCCACCACAAATACGCCGCCCATAATGAAAAGAATAATTTCTTGGCGAACTATCACCGCCACAATACCCAGCGCCGCGCCTAAGGCCAGCGCGCCAACGTCACCCATAAATACCTCTGCTGGGTAAGCGTTGAACCATAAAAATCCCAAACCTGCACCTGCCATTGCGGCGCAGAACACCATGAGCTCACCAGCGCCCGCCACATAAGGCACACCTAGATATTTTGAAAAATATAAATGCCCAGCTACATAAGCAAAAATTCCCAAAGCGCTAGACACCATCACCGTTGGCAATATTGCTAAACCATCTAAGCCATCAGTTAAATTCACTGCATTGCTGCTACCTACTACCACCAAATACGTCAGCACAATAAAACCAACCGCACTCAAAGGCAGCACTAAATGCTTAAAGAACGGCACGATGAGCGTGGTTTCCGCGGGCGTTGTAGCAGTACTGTATAAAAAACCTGCAACCGCAAAGCCAATTAAACTTTGCCAAAAATACTTCGCTTTTGCTGATAATCCTTTAGGGTTTTTATAAACGACTTTACGGTAATCATCCACCCAGCCAACCGCACCGAAGCCTAGCGTTGTGATCAACACCACCCACACAAAACGGTTACTTAGGTCTGCCCAAAGTAAAGTAGAGATTGCTATGGCTACCAATATGAGGGCGCCACCCATGGTTGGCGTGCCCGTTTTAATGAGATGCGTTTGGGGGCCATCATCGCGCACGGCTTGGCCAACTTTATATTCCGTCAGTTTGCGAATCATGCCTGGGCCTACGATAAATGAAATCGCCAAGGCTGTGAGAGTAGCAAGCACCGCTCGCAAGGTAATGTAGTTAATTACATTAAAACCACGAATATCGTGTGCTAAATAACGAGCAAGCTCTAATAACATTACTTATCCTCCATGACTGTTTTTTCGTTCAGTTTTTCTTCTAGCAAATCTACGACACGTTCCATTTTCATAAAGCGCGAACCTTTTACAAGTACTGTTACGCCTTGGCTTAATAGCTGCTTAACTGCATCTGAAATAGCTTCTGGCGTTGCATGCTGCTGAGCGCCAACTCCAAAACCACGCACCATTTCTGCACTTAATTCACCTATACAAAACAAACTAGCTAAACCAGCCGACTTTGCATAAACGCCAATTTCGGCATGCATATTTTTTGCATCTGCGCCTAATTCGCCCATATCGCCCAGCACTAGTATTTTTTTTCCTGCCATATTGACTAACACATCAATGGCCGCTTTCATTGAATCTGGGTTGGCGTTGTAGGTGTCGTCAATAATCACAGCGCCATTCAGCCCCGTCTTGCGTTGCAAGCGGCCTTTTACTGCGCCAAAGCCACTTAATCCGCAAGCAATATCTGCATTACTCACGCCCAGCGCAACTGCTACAGAGCTTGCTGCTAGCGCATTACTGATGTTATGCGCACCTAAAACTGCCAACTTAAAGCTAATGCTGCCTTCTGGCGTAGTTAAATGTACTTGGCTTACGCCTTCTTTTTCTTCAAATTTAGCAGTTACGTCAGCGTCATTTTTTAAAGCAAAAGTAATCATTTTTTTACCTGCATTGAGCGATTTCCAATAGCTTGCAAAATCATCATCCGCGTTAATCACCGCTACGCCACTATCACTCAAGCCTGCAAAAATCTCACCTTTTGCCTTAGCAATGTTGTTGCGTGAACCGACTTCACCAATATGCGCGGTGCCTGCATTGTTGATAACCGCCACATTCGGCTTGGCAATATTCGATAAATATTCAATTTCGCCCAAATGACTCATGCCCATTTCTAGCACTGAAAACTTGTGTGTAGCGCGCAACCTAAGTAGCGTAAGCGGTAAGCCAATATGGTTATTCAAGTTACCTACCGTGGCGTGTACCGCATCGATACTGCCCGCTTTAGCCGCCAAAATCGCCGTAGTCATTTCTTTCACAGTGGTTTTACCGTTGCTGCCTGTAATAGCTACCACTGGAATCGCAAACTTCGCACGCCAATATGTCGCCAATAACCCCAGCGCCTGATAGGTATCCTCAACCATAATCACTGGCTCTACACCTAGATTTGGACTTGACAATAGCACTGCCGCTGCGCCTTGCGCTATAGCTTGCGCGGCATAGTCATGTCCATCAAAATGTTCACCTTTTAGCGCGACAAACAGCTGACCTTTTGTTACATTGCGGCTATCTGTGCCCACGCTGGTAAACTCGGCGTCTTTGCCAATAAATTTGGCTTTCAGGACATTAGCGGCTTCGCTCAACAACATCATGCGAATGCTCCCGCACGCGCTTTTAATGCAGCCTGCGCCACTAGCACATCATCGAATGGGTGTTTTATGCCTGAAATTTCTTGATAATTTTCATGGCCTTTGCCTGCTACCAGCACAATATCGCCTAGTTTGGCTAATTGAACGGCTTGTTGAATAGCAATTGCGCGGTCTGGCTCAATGCTAAATTTGCCTTGCATGCCACTCGCAACGGCGCCAATAATTGCCGAGGGGTCTTCACTACGCGGATTATCTGAAGTCACAATCACCACGTTCGCCAATTTGCCAGCAACTGCGCCCATAAGTGGGCGTTTGCCAGCATCGCGGTCTCCGCCACAGCCAAACACGCAAATCAATTGACCTTGCGCTTGCTCTTTTAGCGTACTTAATACTTTTTCTAAAGCATCTGGCGTGTGTGCATAATCCACCACAACTAGCGGCATATCGCCACCACCAAATTGCTGCATGCGACCTAGCACTGGTTTAATTTTTGCAATTGCGCCCACAGCATCTGCCAAGTTCACTTTTAGCGCCAATAACGTGGCTAACACCGCCAACAAGTTATACGCATTAAAGCGGCCTAGTACTGGCGCGGCTAGCAGGGCAGCACCTTGTGAGGTTACAACTTGCATGCTTAAACCTGCATCATGCAATTTCAAGCTGCTACCAAGCACATCAGCCATTTCAAAACCATAGGTCGTGCATGGCTTGCCCTGCGTTTTGAGCGTATTCGCAAGTTCGCTACCAAAAGCATCATCCACATTCACTATCGCCGCGCTTAGACCATCCCAAGCGAACAATTTTTGTTTGGCATCGCCATAAGCCCCCATGGTTTCGTGATAATCCAAATGGTCGCGGCTTAAATTAGTCAACACTGCAATATCAAATTCCACACCATTCACTCGGCCCTGGTCTATTCCATGCGATGAAACTTCCATCACTACCGCATCCGCTTGCTGTGCCACATAATCTGCCAGCATGCCTTGCAGTAAAATCGCATCTGGCGTGGTATTTGTGGCTGTTGTTTGATTACCTAAAAAGCCATTACCAATGGTGCCTAGCACTGCTGTTTTTTTGCCTAATACAGTTAGGCATTGCCCTATCCATTGGCTTACAGAGGTTTTACCATTTGTGCCAGTTACGCCTATCATGGCCAATTTACTTGATGGGCGACCATAAAACTCAGCTGCAATTTGCCCAACTTTTTGTTTTAAATCTTGCACGGGTGCATTGCTTACCTGCCAATCAGCATTCCAAGTAAAGCCTTCTTGCTCCCAAACCACTGCCGCCGCACCTGCTTGAATAGCTTGCACAATATAATCACGCCCGTCAGTTTTTGCGCCTTTGTAAGCTAAGAATAATGCGCCACCTTGCACGCCGCGGCTATCAGCAGTGATGCCAGTAAAGGACTGATTGAAAGAGGCTAAAATACTCACATGCCCTCCTTCACGTCTTCATCATTCGCTTCAAGCACTACGTTATTGTTGGGCGCATCTTGCGGCACAGCATACAAGCGCAACACATCCGCCATAATAGTGCTAAATACTGGCGCGGCTACTGTGCCGCCATAATAGGCGCCGTTGCTAGGCTCATCTATCATCACCGCAATAATAAAACGTGGGTTAGAAGCGGGTGCCATGCCCACGAATGAAGCCACATATTTATCTTCAACATAACCGTGGTCGCCCAGCTTATGCGCAGTACCAGTTTTGCCACCCACGCGGTAACCTAACACCTGCGCCTTAACAGCCGTGCCACCTGGCTGCACCACAAGCTCTAGCATATCCTTTACGTGATTTGCAGTGGTGGCTGAAAATACCTGCTGACCAACTGGCGCGTCGTTAATTTTTAATAATGAAACTGGGCGAAGCTCACCCTCATTCGCAAATACCGTGTAAAGCCGCGCCATTTGTAGCAGCGTCACACTAATGCCATGCCCAAAAGACATGGTTGCCTGCTCAATTGGTCGCCATGTTTTATAAGGGCGCAAACGGCCAGCCGCCTCACCAGGAAAGCCAATACCCTCTACACGGCCAAGCCCTAAATCGTTATATATTCCCCACATAAAAGCTTTATCTAAGGTGAGCGCAATTCTTGAAGCACCTACGTTTGAAGATTTTTGAATCACTTGCGCAACCGTTAAAACGCCTTGCGGGTGAGAGTCGTGAATAGTCGCAGGGCCAATGCTCAAGCTACCAGGGGCGGTATTTATTTTCGTTTCAGATGTATATTGCCCTGACTCCAACGCCGCCGCCGCTGTCACAGGTTTAAGTGTTGAGCCTGGTTCGTAGTTATCAATAATTGCGCGGTTACGAGTTTTACCTTTTATATTCACAGGGTTATTTGGGTTGTAAGTTGGTACGTTTGCCATTGCCAACACTTCACCTGTTTTGGCATCTAACACAATCACCGAGCCCGCAGCGGCTTTATTTGCTGCTACGGCTTTAGCCAACTCACGATACGCTAAATACTGAACTCTAAGATCAATCGATAAAGCCACATCTCGGCCATCTAGCGGCACTTTAACGGCCTGCAAATCTTCAATAATATGGCCTGATCTATCTTTAATCACGCGGCGGCTACCATCAGTGCCTGAAAGCGCTTTATTCATGGCGAGTTCAAAGCCTTCTAAGCCTTTGTCGCCAGCTCCTTTATCGCCTGGCCCAGTAAAGCCCACCAAGTGCGCAGACACTTCTTCTGCAGGATAATAGCGTTTATATTCACGCTGTAAATCAATGCCAGAAATTCCCAAGGCCATCACTTTTTTAGCTAACTCAGGTGAAATTCTGCGTTTTAAATACACAAACTCGCGCTCAGTGTTCACCAGTTTTTTGCTGATTTCATTCGCTTTTAAACCTAACAATGTAGCCATTTCTTTTGTTTGTGTGGCAGTAATTTCCACATCTGGCGGGCTTGCCCACACAGACTCCACTGGTGTGCTGCTGGCCAAGAGTTGGCCATTCCTATCGGTAATTTTTCCACGTTGTGAAGTTAAAACCAAATTACGGCTATAGCGTGCATCGCCTTCATGCTGTAGAAACTTTTTGTGGACTCCTTGTAGATAAACACTGCGCCCTAACAAGGTTGCAAAGCCCAGCAACACTAGAATCAGCAATACGCGCCGACGCCATGCGGGCAACTTAACCACCACTGGCGCTTGTACTGAAGGACGAATAGGTAGGCGAAAAGCCATTATTGCGTCGCCTCGCCTTGTAGTTTTTTGAGCTTGTCGGCTGCTAACAAGGCTTCAGATTGAGTAGGCGCTACCACCTGCACGCGCTTAGCATCTGGCACCTGCATTTGCATTTTTTGTGATGCAATTTGCTCAATGCGTGAATGCATCGCCCAAGTACTTTGCTCTAATTGCAGCTGTCCATATTCTTGCTCAATCTGCTTGGCAGTTTGACTCGCTTGCTCAAGCACAATATATAAATTGCGTGCTTTGTGCTGAGAATTCACTAGCCCCAATGCTGAGAATATCAACGCAAAAAACAAAATGAGGTTAAGGCGCGTCATGCTACGTTTGTTCTTTCAGCCACACGCAATACCGCGCTTCTTGAGCGCAGATTAACTTTAACTTCTTTGGCGCTTGGCTTAATGGTTTTACCCACGTTCATCATTTTTGGCTGTGGCAAATCTGCCGCACGTACTGGAAAGTTAGCAGGCAAATCATCCCGATTCGCTTGATCGCGAATGAACTGCTTCACAATACGGTCTTCCAGCGAGTGAAAACTAATCACCGCTAATCGGCCCTGTGGCGCCAACAATGCCAAACACTGCGGCATAGTTAGCGATAACTCCTCAAGCTCTTGATTGACGAAAATCCGTAAAGCTTGAAATGTACGCGTTGCGGGGTTCTGGCCTGGCTCAAACCGCGTGACTGCCCCTGCCACGACCTTGGCAAGTTGCCCTGTAGTGGTGATGGCGCGCCCGTCATTGCGCTCCGTAATAATCGCCCTTGCAATCTGCTTAGCAAACCGTTCTTCACCATAATTTTTTATAACCTCCGCTAAATGCTGCTCTGTTGTATCGGCTAGAAAATCTGCCGCTGTTTGCCCACTACTTTGATCCATGCGCATATCCAGCGGCGCATCGTACCTAAAACTAAAACCTCTACTAGCATCATCAATTTGCGGTGATGAAATACCCAAATCTAGCAAAATGCCATCCACTTTCAAAATGCCCATTGCGTTCAACTTGGCCTGCATGCCCGCAAAATGGCTATGCACCATGCTAAAACGCGCATCTGTAATTTCTTTGCTTGACTCAACAGCCTTCAAATCGCGGTCAAACGCAATCAATCGGCCTGTTGCGCCAAGCTGTTCTAATATTTTTCTCGAATGTCCGCCGCGACCAAATGTGCCATCCACGTAAACGCCATCCGCTTTAATGGCGAGCGCCTGCACTGCTTCATTAAGCAGTACTGTGATATGAACATTTGGATTTGCTGACTCAGACACTTCTGTTTGCTGCTTTTCTAAATTTAAAGCGCCTTTTGCAGACGCTTTTTTTGGAGACAATAAGGCTTTGGTGGGCGCGCTGTTCACGCCCCTAATCACAGCGAGAAGCCCTCGAGTTCTGATGGCATCGCGAAATTGTCATCCTGCATTACTTGCGCCAGTTGGGCACGCCAAGCTTCCATATTCCATAACTCAAAATGGCTACCTTGACCAACCAACATCACTTCTTTATCTAAACCTGCAAAATCACGCAGCACTGGTGAAACCAACATACGGCCAGCGCTATCCATCGCCACGTCTTCCGCAAAACCGACTAGCAACCTTTGCAAAGCGCTAGATTGCTTATCGAATGATGACAACGCCATCATCTTGGCCTGTATCGGCTCCCAAGCGGGTTGCGGATACAACAACAAGCAGCGATGCGGATGCGCAGTCAACACCAAATCACCAGCACACTGAAGCTGCAAAGCCTCTCTGTGCTTAGTTGGCACTGCTAATCTGCCTTTAGCATCTAAACTTAAATGTGTTGCGCCGCGAAACATGTTTAAATAATTAACCTAAAATAGTCGCCATAAAAATATAGCAAAAAAGTATGATGAAAAAAGTGAGGATTATCCAACTGCCCTTAGCCTCAGCTAGAATCGGTTAAAGTGAAAAATCTCCACAAAAACCCACTTTTCCCCACTAAGGTGAACTATAGATAAAAAAATAGGGCAATGCAAGCCCTTTTTTACTATTTTCTCTTTATATCTCAATGACTTAGCGCATTTTGTTGATAAAAATAATATCGTTATAAATTAAGTACATACGAAATTAAGTGAATGTAGATTATTAGAATAATGCTGAAAGCGGTTGAATTGTAAATGGCGGGCTAAATATAGCTGAAGAAGGTAATAAAATTCACAAGTTACGTCATTGCGAGCGTAGCGCGGCAATCTGAATAGTTTAGATTGCCGCGCTACGCTCGCAATGACAGGTAATAAATTCATGTGATTGAAGCTGGCCGATAAGCCGGGTTCTGTAGGCCTTATTACTAAGGCTGACAGTCATTCATCTAGGCGTACAATTACTTGTACGCTCAAGCAACCTACCCGCTAGCAGCGCGAACCACGCCTTATTACCCGAAGGTAAAGTGCTAGCCTATTTGGTCTTGCTGCGAATGGAGGTTACCGCGTTTCACCGTAACTTAATACGCTCGTCTCTGTGGCCCTATTCCGCGCCTTATACTTGGTTGCCCAAGCTTTCAACGTACGGCCGTTAGCCGTCATCCCGCTCTATGCAGCCCGGACTTTCCTCCCCCCACTTACGTGAGCGGCGACTGTCTAGCCAGCTTCAGGCGTATTTTAACACGCGCCGCCGTCATTCCCGCGAAAGCGGGAATCCAAATTAACGCTTTAAACCAAAATGGATTCCCGTTTTCACGGGAATGACGAAAAAGAGAGGCTTAAGAAATGCTTGAAAGTCGCGAATCATCGAGATTTTGACCTAAATTCCCCTGCTACCGCGCCTGAGATTTACATAATTTTGGGAGGTTTTCGGCTAGCGGCTGTTTGAGCGTAGCGAGTTTCCGCTTGCCGTCCCAAAATCATGTAAATCTCAGGAAACAAGCGGTAGGGGGTAGCCTTCTTTTTGGTTACTTTTTCTTGGCTAAGCAAGAAAAAGTAACTCGCAAGTCGCGCGATAGCGACCACTTTCATACTGGACTTTGACCATACTTGCTATAATAAATTTTATTTACCTAGGTTGTAGAAAAGCAATGGCTCAATTCCAAGTAAAACTTAGAAAACGAAACATTACAGAAGATGAACTAATCAATGATTTAAGACGGTGTGCTACGGAGTTAGCAAAGAATTCACTCACATCCATTGAATATGCTACAAAAGGTAATTTTGGCGTAAATACATTTTTAAGGCGATTCAAATCATGGAACCTAGCGCTAGAAAAAGCCGGTTTGAATGCACCTAACAGACAAAATGTTTCAGAAATTGAGCTTTTTGAGAATATTGCTAATGTATGGGTTAGCCTCGGGCATCAACCATATGGGCGCGAGTTAGACAAATCACTTGGGCTCTCAGAGTTTTCAGTAGGTACATATGAAAATCGTTTTGGTTCTTGGAATAAAGCTTTAATGGCTTTTCAGGAGTTCATAAACTCTGGCATCTCGCCAAGCATAAAAACCTCTTTCTCTAACGTATCAATATCGAATACAAAAAGAACACCACGCAAAGTTAATTGGAGACTACGAGCTCAAGTTTTAATTCGTGACAATTGCATATGCCAAATGTGTGGTGCAAGTCCCTCAAAAAACCCAAATGTTCAACTTCATGCCGACCATATTAAGCCATGGTCAAGGGGAGGTGAAACAGTTATTGAAAACCTAAGAACACTTTGCTTAAAATGTAACATCGGTAAAAGTGATTTACATGAAGGTGACTAGGAAAGGCTGAATAACAAGATTCCCATAGGAAATTTAACTACCCAACTCTCCACCCAATACTTTGCCCCGCCCTCAACGGCACCAACACATCCACCCCATCAAACGGCAAACTCTCAGGCACTTTCCAACTTTCTTTCACCAAAGTAATCTGCGCTTTATTCCGTGGCAAACCATAAAAATCCGCGCCATAAAAACTCGCAAAACCTTCCAACTTATCTAAAGCACCTGCCGCCTCAAATACCTCAGCGTAAAGCTCTATCGCCGTATGCGCGGTGTACATTCCCGCACAACCACAAGCCGCTTCTTTAGTATGTTTGGCATGTGGCGCACTATCTGTGCCCAAGAAAAATTTAGGGTTGCCAGAAGTCGCAGCTTTGACCAAAGCCACGCGATGCTCTTCGCGCTTTAATATTGGTAAGCAATAATGATGCGGCTGTATGCCGCCTTTAAACATGTCGTTACGGTTCATCAATAAATGATGCACGGTAATGGTTGCCGCTACATTACTAGGCGCATTCATCACAAAGTCTGCCGCATCTTTGGTGGTGATATGCTCAAATACGATTTTTAAAGCTGGGTATTTTTTGACTAGCGGAATCATGTGGCGCTCAATGAATACGCGCTCTCTATCAAACACATCCACGTCGGCATCGGTCACTTCTGCATGCGCTAACAGGGGCATTCCGAGCTTTTCCATGGCTTCCAGTGCGCTTGCACATTTATCTAAACTGGTCACGCCAGAATCGCTATTGGTAGTCGCACCTGCTGGGTAAAGCTTCACGCCGTGAATAATGCCGCTCGCTTTTGCTGTGGCGACTTCTTCGGCAGTGGTGTTGTCAGTGAGATACAAAGTCATCAACGGCTCAAATTGCATGCCCGCTGGTAGCGCATCCACAATACGCTGACGGTAGGCAATGGCTAATTCGGTAGTCGTTACTGGCGGACGCAAGTTAGGCATGACGATGGCACGAGCAAACTGGCGAGCCGTATCGGGCAACACCGCTTTTAAAGCTGCGCCATCGCGCAAGTGTAAGTGCCAATCGTCTGGGCGCGAGATTGTAATTGAAGTCCTAGTAAGTGTTTTTGTCATCTTCATACTTCCTATTATTTAGCCGCTCAATTCTTCATTGTGCATGCAATTGGCCTGCGAGCCGCTCTGTGCTTGGCTTGCAGAGACATCAATTTAACAATGAAGCGCACGCGTACGTGAGAGCATATTTATTGCGAGCTTTCGGCGCTTACTTTTTTAATATTTAAAGCTAATTCGTACAACACATTTTTCTTTTCATTACTAATTTCTGCCGCCAACTTCACGGCTTGTTTAAGCGGCAATTCGCTTAATAATAATTTTAATATCCGCACCGCTTCTTCGGAAATTTCCTCAGCATCTTTCACTGCGGCGGCTTCTACCAATAGCACAAACTCGCCACGCTGCTGATTTGTATCGGCCTGCAGCCAAGCACTGGCGCGGCTTGCGGGGCAGGTATAAATGGTCTCAAATGTTTTGGTCAACTCGCGGGCAAAGGTGATTTGACGCTCTTCACCCAACACTTTTGCAATATCTTCTACACTTTCAATAATGCGGTGCGGCGCTTCATAAAAAACCAAGGTTACGGTTTGCGCTTTTAAAGCTTCAAGCACTTTGCGCCGTGCCGCGCCACTAGCAGGCAAAAAGCCGTGAAAATGAAAGCCATTTTGCATAATGCCGCTGGCTGAAAGCGCTGCAATCACGGCGCTAACGCCCGCTATCGGCACCACTTTAACGCCCGCTTTACGCACTACATTTACCACCACCGCGCCTGGGTCGCTAATGCCTGGCGTGCCAGCATCGGTAACTAATGCAATATTTTCGCCCGCTTGAAGTTGCGCCAGTAGCTTTTCAGCCGACTGATGCTCGTTATGTTCATGCACGGCGATAAGCTTTTTGCTGATGCCAAAATGCGACAGTAAACCAGAAGTATGGCGCGTATCTTCAGCCGCAATGGCGTCTACCATTTTTAAGGTTTCAAGTGCGCGCAAAGTGATGTCGCCCAAATTGCCGATGGGCGTTGCCACCACATATAATGTACCAAATTTATTCATATCAGAAGTTTACAGCTTTAGGTAAACTCTCGCTTATGAAATTAAGCAAAAACAACGCTGGGCTTGAGGCAGAAAAGTTAGCTGCAACTTTTTTGGCCGAGCGTGGCCTTAAGTTGGTAGCGCAAAATTATCATTGCAAATATGGTGAGATAGATTTAATTATGAAAGACGCCAAGACCCTTGTGTTTGTTGAGGTGCGGCTAAGAACCAACAGTAAATTTGGCAGCGCAGGTGCCAGCATTACGCCACAAAAACAGCAAAAATTGATACTCACCGCACAATATTATTTACAACAGCATGGTGATAGCCAATGCCGCTTTGATGCTATTTTAATGAATAAAGCCGATGCCGCACACATAGAATGGCTGCGTAATGCATTTGACGCATAAAAGGCGTATGATTCGCAAAAATACAGCTTTTAAGAAAACTTAAAAGCTAAAAAATATTATAAAGTTTTAAAAGTTAACCTAGGGGTTATCAAAAGTAACATCAAGGAGCAATCTATGAAAATCAAATCAAGCATAAACAAACAAACCGCACTAAAACTTATTTTATGTGCAGCCCTTATTTCACAAATCACCGCCTGTGTACCCGTTGTAGTTGGCGGCGCGGCGGCTGGTGGGGCGATGGCGGCCGATAGACGTACTTCTGGCATTTATGTGGAAGACGAAAATATTGAGCTAAAAGCGTTCAAAAAAATTGAATCTAACTTGGGCGAAGATGCGCATGTGAACGTAATTAGCTACAACCGCAATGTTTTGCTGACAGGTGAAGTGCCTGTGGCTGAATCTAAGCCTAAAGCAGAAAGTTTAATAAAAGAAATCCCAAATGTGCGCTCTATTACCAATGAAATTGTAGTTGGCCCAAAATCATCACTTGGCTCACGTAGCAACGACGGCTATTTAACTTCTAAAGTAAAAACCAAGTTTGTCACTGAAGGTAAATTTGCCGCCAATCACGTGAAAGTGGTCACCGAAAATAATGTGGTGTATTTATTGGGCATTGTCACTCAAGCTGAAGGCGATGCGGCAGCAGAAATTGCACGCACTACAGATGGCGTAACACGCGTAGTTAAAGTGTTTGAGTACATGCCATAAACCACTACACATTCATCAACAATCTATACGGTAACTAACACAGATGGAAAAAAAACAAGTAGCTCATACACCTAACGAAATTATTATTGAAAGCAACACACGTACGGGCAAGCCTTTTCGCCCTAGCGACTGGGTAGATCGTATGTGCAGCACATATGCCACGTTTGGCGAAGATCGTAAGCTAAAATATTCGCCTTATTTAAAGCCAAAAGTGTTGAATGGCGGGCGTTGCTTAGCGGTAGATTTGAAATTGAAAGCCGTTAACCCTGAAGGTTATGCGCAACTCATGCATTTTGCAGATGAAAATCAGCTTAATGTATTAGATGCTTCAGGAAACAGCATTGCGGTGCCACACTAGCCACATTTTACGAAAAAATTGCCTGAATTTCTAAGCGAATCGCTTAGTGATGCAGGCTTTTTTGTGAACAAATATTATTGCTACTGAATATAAACTAGTGTTAATTTAAACATTATCATACAATCATATTTCTGCCTTACTATAATTCAAAACATAAATGGCGTTAAATCTTAATATTCCTGCTCTTAAAGATGATCCTATCATCATCGCTGAGACGCGCCCACAAAGAATCAGCCAAAAACTTGAAATTTTACATTCAAGAAACCCGCTAGATATTGCAGCGCATTTACATGGTGAGCTTGAAATACTTAACCGCCAGCGAGTTTCACCTAGCACCAGAGTTCAGGCTTTAGACGCTTATCGGGCAGTATTGATTAACACCGCGCATACACTGGCTGAAGACTACAGCAATGCCGCGTTGCCTTTGCATGATAAAGCTAAATTAGCGGCTTCTGCGACTGAATCATTATGGTTAGAACTAGGTTATGGCTACAAACTTGCTTTAGTTGACTTACAAAACCAGCTCATTAAACTAGGTACAGATAAAACCTCTGCACATGCGATACAGCGCGCCATGCACGCCGTTGCCGAACACGCGACAGTGTATTACCAAACCTATTTTTCTCCGCCAGAACATATTTGGGGTGATTTGCATCAACTGTATTTTTGCGCCGTTAAACTCGGCATTCAAAATATTAAAATTGCTGCAGAAAAATCTGTTGAAACTTCTAACGCCGCATTTTCGACCTCTATAGAAAGCACGTATAAGCACGCATTGCTGATGTCGCTTGCTGATCCTCAGCATTTAACACAAAGGAATGTCAGGTTAGCTGCAGAGTACCTAGCATTTCATGTAGAAGATGCCAGAATATCAGCCGTTGCACCATTAGAAGTAACGACTAGTAGCTTTATAGTCAATTTAACATCCAACAAGCCGCCTATTCCATACAGCAAACAAAAAGATGCGCCCAACCCAGATGTAGATATTTTACTGCAAACATTAGATTTAGTGATTGGCATTCATCAAGATTTAAACACCTTACAAAGTAATCAATTACCAAAAAACGGCGGTATTCCTGCAAATGCGAATATTGATGAGTATATTGATTTACTTACTTACCTCATCAAACATTGGGGACTTACGCAAAAACGCATTTTTAATCGTACACAAACAAACGGTGATATTGAATTAGTTTCAGGGTTGCCTGCTATCTATCAAGTGACTAATAACAATACATCTAATAATGTAGAAAACTTAAAGTCAGCCAACGCTACTACGCAAGAAAATGCGCAACCTGCTATTCACCCTTCACGCTGGCATATCATCAACATCAGCGCGGTAGGCATGTCTGTGCGTCGCCATCCAACCGCAGAAAAAAATATTCGCATCGGCGGCTTAATCAGCTTTAAAGCTAAAGATGAGAAAAATTGGTCACTCGGCTTGGTGCGCTGGGCCAGTTGTGGCAGTAAAGACCGCTTAGACATTGGCGTACAAATCATAGCATCTCGCGTACAAAGCGCTATGGTGCGCATTGGCAATAGTCAATATGATGAAATGGCCTTGTTATTACCAGAAATTGTGGCTGTAAAACAACTGGCAACCATTGTTGCGCGCGTTGGCACTTATGAGCCAGCACGTCAAATTTCAGTTACATATAACGGCAATACGCATTTAATTATGCTCACAAAACTTGTAGAGCGCTCACATTTATTTGAGCGTATACAATATAGCGTGATTAGTTAGGCGCAATTTATTAACATAGTCTAAACGTCATTGTATAATTTAAAGCAGAAGACGCTTCACTAAAGCTGTTTTTTTCGTTACGATACACATTTACATCAAAGTATTATTTTAAAGAGGTTTTTCATGAGCGAGCATATCACCCACTTAAACGACGCGAGTTTTGAACAAGATGTTCTACAATCGCAACTGCCTGTTTTAGTTGATTACTGGGCAGAATGGTGCGGCCCATGCAAAATGATTGCACCGATTTTAGATGAAATTTCAAAGGAATATGCTGGCCGCCTAAAAGTGGGCAAGCTTAATATTGATGACAACCAACTTACACCGCCAAAATACGGTATTCGCGGCATTCCAACTTTAATGTTATTTAAAAATGGTAATGTTGAAGCGACCAAAGTTGGCGCATTATCAAAGTCTCAATTAACCGCCTTTATTGACAGCAACATCTAAACGCTTTACGCTGTACGAAATATTTACAATACTTGGTTTAAATTAAACAGTTTAAATCAAATTTAAACCAAGTATTTGCAACACCCATCCTTTACTATAAAACCCGTAATTTTCAAACCACCCCACAAACTCTTGTTTTAGTGAGCCTCCATGCACTTATCTGACCTTAAGCACCTACCCGTTACCGAGCTAGTTGATATGGCAATTGCCGACGAAATCGAAAATGCTAGCCGCATGCGCAAGCAAGATTTGATTTTTGCCATTTTGAAACATAAAGCAAAAAAAGGTGATAGCATTTTTGGTGACGGCACACTTGAAGTATTACAAGATGGTTTCGGCTTTTTACGCTCACCAGATTCATCTTATTTAGCTGGTCCAGATGATATTTACGTTTCACCTTCGCAAATCCGTAGATTTAATCTGCACACGGGCGACAGCATTCAGGGCGAAATCCGCATTCCAAAAGATGGCGAGCGTTATTTTGCACTAGTCAAAGTAGATGTTGTGAATGGCGATGCCCCTGAAAACACTAAACATAAAATATTATTTGAAAACTTAACGCCGCTTTTCCCTACTATTCCACTCACTTTAGAGCGCGATATTAAAGGTGTAGAAAATATCACCAGCCGCGTGATTGATATGATTGCACCTATTGGTCGCGGTCAGCGTGGCCTGTTAGTCGCCAGCCCAAAAAGTGGTAAAACTGTGATGATGCAAAATATTGCGCACGCTATTACTGCCAACCATCCTGATGTAATTTTAATTGTGTTGCTGATTGATGAGCGCCCAGAAGAAGTGACAGAAATGACCCGCTCTGTGAAAGGTGAAGTTGTTGCTTCAACGTTTGATGAACCCGCTACGCGCCACGTACAAGTAGCTGAAATGGTACTTGAAAAAGCAAAACGCTTGGTAGAACATAAAAAAGATGTGGTGATTTTGCTAGATTCAATTACCCGTTTAGCGCGCGCTTACAACACTGTGATTCCATCATCAGGCAAGGTATTAACTGGCGGCGTAGATGCAAACGCCCTGCAACGCCCTAAACGCTTTTTTGGTGCCGCGCGTAATATTGAAGAAGGTGGTTCGCTCACCATTATCGCCACCGCCCTTGTAGATACTGGCTCGCGCATGGATGACGTAATCTATGAGGAATTTAAAGGTACGGGCAATATGGAAATTCACCTTGACCGTAAAATGGCAGAAAAACGTCAATATCCAGCTATCAATGTGAATAAATCTGGCACGCGTCGCGAAGAATTATTGATTGAAAAAGACGTGCTTCAGAAAATATGGGTGCTACGTAAATTGCTCTACCCAATGGATGACATTGAGGCAATGGAGTTCTTGCTAGACAAAATTAAAGCCACAAAAAACAATGCTGACTTTTTTGACAGTATGCGTCGTGGTTAAATTCAGTCTTTTACTTGCTAGCGATTAGGTTAAGCAACCAACTTAAGTAATGGTGTCATCAATTTAGCTGGCGATGCCATTACGTTTAATGCGGCAATATAGCCTTGTTCAAAAACCCAATATTGATACTCAGTATCGTCAACCAATCCAGTTTTATCAGCACTTTCACAAAACTGTACAAATGCGCGCATACATTCGTCAACATTAAAATTATTCATTTCCACTCCATAAATACTTATATAAAATCTAAGGCCGCATCATAGCCAAATTTTTACTATTTGTTTGTAAACAACCATTAAGATTAGTTTTGATAATAGCTACTTAACTTAATGCTTTAACCTTGCGTCACTGGCAAAATGCCAATATAATGCTCGGCTATCACAAAATCATGCGCTGTTGTTTTACAGCGCATCTATATTAAGGCCGTATCATTCGGCAAAATTGAGGCTATATTATGAAAGATGGAATTCACCCAGAATACCGCGACGTTATTTTTCAAGACATCGGTGCGGATTTTAGTTTTATGACGCGCTCGACTATCGCAGCGCGCGACACTATCAAATGGACTGACGGTAAAGAATATCCGCTAGTTAAAATTGAAGTTTCTTCAAAATCACACCCGTTTTACACAGGTAAACAAATGATTTTAGACACGGCTGGTCGTGTTGATAAATTCCGTAAAAAATACGGCATGTAATATTATTTGCGATTTTTTGCAAAAAATAGGCAGCTTAGGCTGCCTTTTTTATTTAATTACCCGCTAATTTAATAACCCGCTAAAATAAACACATGACACGTTTTCAACTAGATCACGACTGGCAAGGCAATATGTCCGCTCCACGGGCACGCATCGGTGAGAGCGTAAAAATTCAGTTATTACTGGTGCTGTGCGCCATTTGGGTTTTACTAGGCTTAGTCGGCCATGCACCTTGGAAGCCATTAGAATCCACTGGCATCAGCATTGTTAAGGGTATTTTAGATGGGGGCAGCTTAGTTGCGCCTTTAGCTAGCGGTGCAATTTCGCTAGATATACCACCTTTATACTACCTAAGCGCTGCCGCCAGCGCTAAAATATTTTCCCCAATCATCAGTATTCACGATGGCGCTAGACTAATTAACGCCATTTGGCTCGCCATTATTTTACTGATGGTTGGCATGACAGGCCGTGAACTATGGTCGCGTGGCATTGGTCGGCATGCAACCTTTATTATGATAGGCACAGTAGGCTTGGTGATAAGTGCACATAGTCTAAGCGCCGAGGTTGCAAGCTTAGCTTGCACCGCCACTGGTTTTTATGCGCTAGCCTTGGTTAAACGCCGCCCTTGGCGCGCCAGTGGCTTATTTGCCGTAGCCTTAAGTGCTGGTTTTTTATCTTATGGCATTTTACCTCTGCTGATACTGCTCAGCACCGCACTAATGCTACCGCTACTCTTTAAAGCTTGGCGGACGCCAAGTTTTGCTAAATTTTTATGTGTCGCCATTTTAATAGCCAGCCTGCCTATTGCTGTATGGTTACTCATGTTTCATGATTTCAATCCAAGTTTATTTGCCGCTTGGGTAAGTAAAAATTTAAATTCTTTTTATCTAACTAATCATCTTTATTTTGCGAGAATTTTGCTTTGGTATGCTTGGCCAGCCCTTCCACTCGCACTATTGGGCTTGTGGCATTATCGCCAACAATTATTAAGTAAGCCAAAATTTCAGCTCATGCTAGTATTTTTTGCATGCACCTTGATGTGTTTAGGCTTTGGTGAAGATACTAAAGACATCAATGCATTTCCACTACTTCTACCGCTTGTTGCGCTTGGCGCAGGCAGTGTGGAACATTTAAAACGTAGCACTGCGGCGGCTCTAAATTGGTTTGGAGTATTGTTATTTGGTTTAATTGGCGGCTTAATTTGGCTAGGCTGGCTCGCAATGGTGACTGGCTATCCAGCAAAAATTAAGAGTCGCATGCAGTTTTTGTCTGGTTTAAATGAAATTCACACCAACTGGCTAGCCTTAATTGTGGCGCTTATTATCACAGTAATTTGGGCATTCGTTTGCATTCGTGCCAAGCAAACCAATAAATCCACGGTCACAAATTGGGCTGTCGGCATGACTTTCGGCTGGAGCCTATTGATGACACTTTGGCTGCCGCTGATTGATTCAGCTAAAAGTTATCGGCCTGTTTTCTCTAGTTTAAGCCACGCACTACCTGCACAGTACAACTGTATCAATAGTTTAAATTTTGGGCGGGCGCAACGTTTATTATTTAACTATCACACCAACATTAAGCTACAGCCATTTGAAACCACACAAAAACTCAGCTGCGATTTATATATACTGCAAGATGACAAAAATGAAGGGAAAATGCAGCCAGGGCAAGAGTGGAATCTTATCTGGAGCAGCAAGCGCGCTGCGGAAAGAAAAGAAAGCTTTAGATTGTTTGAGCGAGTGAAGTAGTTTCTAATTTATCAACATTTCTTGTGCGAGAGAAAATGACTGCCCTGCGAGCCGCTATTTACAAGGCTCACAGAGCATCTATATTGAGTAATGCTGATTAAGTAGCAAAAATCATCTTGCTACCAGCCAACAATAGCACCAAAGCTAGCAACTTCCTGATACTTGGATTCGCCAATTTTCGGCTACCATACTCCGCACCAATTAAGCCACCAAACACCGCTGCAAGCACCCAATAGGGTAGAGCGCTGGGCAATGTCGGTGATTTCAACAACACGCCGACCAAGCCCGCAATCGAGTTCACTAAGATAAATGCGGCGGATACGCCAGAAATCACTCTAGTTTCTCCCCACTTAAAAAACAATAAAAGTGGGCTTAAAAATATACCGCCGCCCACGCCCGTTAAACCAGAAAGTAGCCCCAAAACAGCGCCTACGCCCAATAAAACTGTTTTGGACACTTTATTTAGCAGCTCATTATCGATGCGTTTTGCATGACTAAATACGTGCCAAGCCGCAAGCAATAACACCACACCAATGACGGGTTTGTAAATATGGCTAGGCAAGCTCAGTGTACCGCCAATGAATGCCGCAGGAATGGAAGCCAAACCTAACGGTAAAAATAATTGCCATGAAAAAGCACCAGCTCGATAAAACTTATACACCGCAATAGAAGCCACAAAAACATTCAACACTAGCGCCGCAGGCCGCATTTGGGCAGGCATAACGCCCACTAAGGCCATCGCCGCTAGATAGCCCGATGCGCCACCATGCCCTACAGATGAGAACAACAGTGCGGCTAGAAATATGAGGGGGATTAAGAGTAGTAGATGGTCAATTTGCATGAATAAGAATCGATTTTAGGTGGGATTGCGAAATAAAACCACTAAAACCAGCCTAAAATTAAACCTTCAAATGTGCCTTAACCGCATTTTGAACTTGCACATGCAAGCCCGCGCCGCCCTGTTCTGCAACATATTGAGCAATTTGTTTGCGCATAGATAATGCCCAAAACTTATTGATGTGTTCTGCAATATCTAACTGGGCCTGACTTTGGTCTGGGTATGATTCGTAAAAATCACCAATTTGATTGGCCATTGAAATTAAGCGTTGAATATCCATTTTTATATTTCTCTTAACTACTCATTTATAATATTTTCAGCATGGCTATACACCACAAATCGATTCTCTCTCGCAAAGCCTACTAAGGACAAGCCACATTGTTCAGCCACGCGCACAGCTAAACCAGTCGGCGCTGAAACTGCCACTAACATGCTGATGCCCGCGCTGGCGGTTTTTTGCACCATTTCAAAGCTGGCGCGGCTAGTGGTAATAATAAAGCCCGTTTTATCGCCACCTTGCTTTGCTAATGCACCAACAAGCTTATCTAGCGCGTTGTGACGACCTACATCTTCACGCACTAAACTTACTGTCCCATCAGCCTGTACGTAAGCACTGGCGTGTGTTGCACCTGTTTTTTGTTGCAATTTTTGTTGCGATTGTATGCCTTGTAAGCCAAGTGTAATACTAGCTACTTCAAATTTTTTTTGCATTTTTAATGGCACTGGGTAGTGCATGGCTTGCGCCAAATTTTCTGCCCCACATAAGCCGCAACCCGTTTTACCTGCTAGCGTGCGACGGCGCTCTTTTAACTGCGTAAAGCGTTCACTGGCAATGTCGCAATGTAGCTCTATACCATTTTCTTGCACTTGTACTTCAACGCTATAAAGCTCGCTCACATTTTGCACAATGCCTTCACTGAGTGAAAAACCCAACGCAAAATCTTCTAAATCTTGCGCGGTAGCCAACATGACTGCATGCGAAACGCCATTGTAAATTAAGGCGACTGGTGTTTCTTCCGCTAAACAATCTTGTGACTTTTTAAGCTTGCCCAGTTGCCATTCTGTGACTTCAAATGTACTTAAAGACACATCTAATATTTTAGTCAATTTTCGCGGCTTCTAAATCTCTGCCTGCAAACGCTAATTGCGCTTCACTAAAGGTTTTGTAATGTTGCTGCCAGTCAGATAGTTGATTTACACGCGTTACTTGCACGGCGGTTACTTTAAACTCTGGGCAGTTGGTTGCCCAATCTGAATTTTCAGTGGTAATTACGTTGGCACCTGATTCAGGGTGATGGAAGGTCGTGTAAATAATGCCAGGTTGTACGCGTTCTGTTAACTTAGCACGCAACACGGTTTCACCTGCACGACTTTGAATGCCAATCCAGTCGCCATCGTTAATGCCACGGTCTTCTGCGTCATGTGGGTGAATTTCAACAATATCTTCACTATGCCATGCTACATTTTTGGTGCGACGCGTTTGTGCGCCTACGTTATATTGGCTCAAAATGCGGCCTGTGGTCAATATCAGCGGATATTTCGCGTTTACTTTCTCTGTAGTTGGCACATATTGCGTAATAAAGAATTTGCCTTTGCCGCGCACAAATTCGTCTATGTGCATGGTTGGTGTGCCTGTTGGCGCTTCATCATTACATGGCCATTGTATGCTGCCAAGTTCATCTAATTTTTTGAAGCTCACGCCTTTAAATGTTGGCGTTAGTGCGGCGATTTCATCCATAATTTCGCTGGCATGTTTGTAGTGCATATCATAACCAAGCGCCTCAGAGAGCTTGGCGGTGATTTCCCAATCCTCATAACCTGCATCATGCTTACCATTCACTAGCGCGCCATTTTTAGGGTTCATCACACGGCGTACAGGTGAAATACGGCGCTCGGCATTGGTAAACGTGCCGCTTTTTTCTAAGAAAGATGCCCCTGGAAAGAACACATGCGCAAACATGGCCGTTTCGTTTAAAAACAAATCTTGCACAATTACGCATTCCATTTGCTCTAGCGCGTGGGTCACGTGTTGCGTATTAGGGTCAGATTGCACAATGTCTTCACCTACGCAATACAGCGCCTTAAAGCTACCCTCACTAGCTTGGTCTAGCATGTTAGGGATGCGTAAGCCTGGCTCATTACTTAATGGGCGGCCCCATGCGGATTCAAATAGCGCACGGGTTGCCTCGTCAGAAACATGGCGATAACCTGGATATTCATGCGGCATAGAACCCATATCGCATGAGCCTTGTACATTATTTTGACCACGCAATGGGTTTACACCCACGCCTTCGCGGCCTACATTGCCTGTTGCCATCGCAAGGTTTGCAATGCCCATCACCATGGTGGAACCTTGAGAATGTTCAGTCACACCTAAGCCGTAATAAATAGCGCCATTACCACCTGTGGCAAATAATCTTGCAGCATCACGCACTGTTTGGGCTTTAACACCCAATTCTTTTTCGAGTGCTTCGGGTGAGTTTTCTGCTTTTGCTACAAAGTCACGCCATGTAACGAATGAATCCCACTCGCAACGTTCCTTCACAAAATCTTCTTTCACTAAACCTTCTGTGACAATCACATGCGCCAAGGCAGAAATAAGCGCCACATTGGTGCCAGGACGTAAATTTAAGTGATAATCAGCACGAATATGCGGTGAATTAGCCACTAAATCTATTTCACGCGGATCAGCAATAATGAGCTTTGCGCCTTCACGCAGACGGCGCTTCATTTGTGAGGCAAACACGGGGTGACCATCGGTCGGGTTTGCGCCAATAATCATAATTACGTCAGATTGCATGACAGAGTCAAAGGTTTGCGTACCTGCTGATTCACCTAGCGTTTGTTTAAGTCCATAACCTGTAGGCGAATGACAAACACGCGCGCAAGTATCCACATTATTCGTGCCAATGACAGCGCGAATCAATTTTTGCGTCACATAGACTTCTTCGTTAGTACAACGGCTTGAAGTAATGCCGCCAATTGCATGCTTACCGTGCGAAGTTTCAATGCGTTTAAGCTCGCTCGCCGCGTAGTTAATGGCCTCATCCCAGCCCACAACTTGCCATGGGTCTTGTATACTTTTGCGTATCATTGGCGTAGTGATGCGGTCTTTATGCGTTGCATAACCCCATGCAAAACGCCCTTTTACACATGAATGACCATGGTTTGCGCCACCGTTTTTATTCGGAGTCATGCGAATAACTTCTTCGCCTTTCATTTCCGCATTGAAGCTACAACCCACGCCACAGTAGGCGCAAGTTGTTGTCACGCTATGTTCTGGTACGCCGTGGTCTATCACAGTTTTTTCAATTAAAGTGGCTGTTGGGCAAGCCTGCACGCACGCGCCACAAGATACACATTCTGAATCCATAAAATCGGTAATGCCTGCCGAAACCTTAGAGCCAAAGCCGCGACCAGAGATAGTGAGCGCAAACGTACCTTGTGTTTCCTCGCACGCGCGAACGCAACGTGAGCAGACAATGCATTTGCTAGGGTCAAAGCTAAAATACGGGTTACTTTCGTCTTTTTCGGCTTTTAAGTGATTTTCACCTTCGTATCCATAACGTACTTCACGCAAGCCTACTGCACCTGCCATATCTTGCAATTCGCAATCGCCATTGGTGGCGCAGGTTAAGCAATCTAGCGGATGGTCTGAAATGTACAATTCCATTGTACCGCGACGAATATCCGCCAGTTTTGGCGTTTGTGTATGTACTTTTAAGCCTTCAGCCACTGGTGTGGTGCAAGATGCTGGGTAACCACGGCGACCTTCAATTTCCACCACACACAAACGGCATGAGCCAAATGGTTCTAGTGAATCTGTCGCGCACAATTTAGGCACGTTAATACCTGCCAAAATTGAGGCTCGCATAATCGAAGTGCCTTCAGGCACAGTAATTTCGCGGTCATCAATCGTCAGTGTTATTTGCGCGTTAGATTGGCTTGCGGGTGTGCCGTAATCTTGCTGATCATCATAGTTAGTGCGGCTATGCTCGTGTTGATGATGCGTGTTGCTATATTTAATGTCGTCCATTTTTACGCTCTCTTTGCCAAACTTAAGATTTGACAGCTTCAAAGTCTTCAGGAAAATGATTCATCGCACTCAACACAGGGTACGGCGTCATGCCTCCCAGCGCGCAAAGTGAGCCATTCAACATGGTGTCGCTTAAATCGCGCACCAATTTAATATTTTTCACACGGTCTGTGCCTGCGATAATTTTATCAATCACTTCAACCCCGCGCGTAGAGCCGATGCGGCAAGGCGTGCATTTTCCGCAACTTTCAATGGCGCAAAACTCAAACGCGTAACGTGCCATTTTTGCCATGTCTACGGTGTCATCAAACGCCACAATACCACCATGACCTAACACTGCCCAAATATTGGTAAACGCTTCGTAATCTAGCGGCGTATCAAATTGGCTCTCAGGCAAAAAAGCCCCTAGCGGCCCGCCTACTTGCACAGCACGAATTGGCTTGCCTGTGGCTGAGCCGCCGCCAAAATCATAAAGTAATTCGCGTAAAGTTGCGCCAAATGCCAATTCGACCAAACCACCGTGTTTGATGTTGCCCGCTAACTGAATTGGCAAAGTGCCGCGCGAACGACCCATGCCGTAATCAGCGTAATATTGCGCGCCTTTATCTAAAATAATCGGCACAGTGGCGAGTGAAATCACATTATTCACTACGGTTGGCTTGCCAAACAAACCTTCAATAGCTGGCAATGGCGGCTTAAACCGCACTTGCCCGCGTTTGCCTTCTAAACTTTCAAGCAAGGAGGTTTCCTCACCACAAATATAAGCGCCCGCTGCGCGACGAACTTCTAGGTTAAAAGTGTGGCTTGAGCCGCAAATTTTATCACCCAAATAACCTGCTTTTTCCGCTTTTGCAATCGCTTCATTTAGCACTTTTAATGCGTGTGGATATTCGCTACGCAAATAAATGTAACCCTGAGTTGCACCAACGGCAACGCCTGCAATCGTCATGCCTTCAATCAGCACAAACGGGTCATCTTCCATAATCATGCGGTCAGAATACGTGCCAGAATCGCCTTCATCTGCGTTACACACGATGTATTTCTGGTCAGCTTTGCAAGCCAATACGGTATTCCACTTAATACCTGTGGGAAAAGCTGCACCGCCACGGCCTCTTAGACCAGAATCTGTGACGGTTTTTACAATCTCGACACCAGATAATTTAAGCGCGTTTTGAAGGCCTTTGTAGCCGTCATGCGCTAAATAATCTTCTAGCGAAACTGGGTCGGTAATGCCTACACGTGCAAAAGTGAGGCGCTGCTGTTTTTTAAGCCATTCAAGCTCTTCAGTTAAGCCCAAATTCAGCGCATGTGCGCCGCCATTTAAAAAATCTGCATCAAACAAACTAACGACATCTTTTGGCTGTACAGGCGCATAAGCCACGCGGCCTTTGCTGGTTGCCACTTCTACAAAAGGCTCTAGCCAAAACAGGCCGCGCGAGCCATTGCGAATGAGTTCAATTGTAATACCGCGTTTTTGTGCCTCAGCCACAATCGCTTTGGCAGTGCGGTCTGCGCCCAAGCTTAATGCGCTGGAGTCCCGTGGTACGTATACTTTAATTACCATTATGCATTTCTCGCTTCACTAATCAGTTCAGCCACTTTTGCAGCATCCACGCGACCATATACTTCATCATCCATCATCACCGCTGGCGAACACGCACAATTGCCCAAACAATACACAGGTAACAGCGTCACAGCGCCATCTTTGGTCGTCTCATGATAATCAATGCCTAACGTTTGCTTAATGTGCGCTTCGAGTTTTTCTGAACCCATTGCTTGGCAAGATTCTGCGCGGCACACTTGCAAAACATGCTTACCCACTGGGTGACGGTGAAAATGATGGTAAAACGTGACCACGCCATGCACCTCAGCCACTGATAACGCCAATGCTTTTGAAATAGGTAAATAGGCTTCTTCCGAAATCCAACCAATATCATCTTGAATGGCATGTAGCAAGGGCATCAGCGCGCCTGGCATATTTTTATGCGCCGCGATGTGCGATTCTATTTTTGCTAATTCTTGTGAGGTTAATGCGGTTACCACGAACATCTCCAAAATCTATATGTCATACACCATGCGCTAAATGTAACTCAAATGTAGCCAAAGCTTGAGCCTTGGTATGATATACCTAATTAAGCGTCAATTAAAGTCAAAAAAGTACATTATCGTTTGACTTGAGACCGCGTTTTTATTGCATAATTCATATGATATGAGCACTGAAATGAGCATGATGCTAGATAACGTAATAACAACACCTAAACTCATCGACCAATTTGGCCGTACGGTGGATTATATTCGCCTTTCTATTACCGATAGATGCGACTTTCGCTGCGTGTATTGCATGAGTGAAGACATGATGTTTTTGCCGCGCAATGAAGTTCTTAGCCTTGAAGAATGCGCGCGATTGGTAAAGACTTTTGTGGGCTTAGGTGTAAGTAAAGTGCGGATTACAGGCGGCGAGCCACTGGTACGCAAAAATGCGCTGTGGCTGTTTGAAGAAGTTGGCCAATTAGAAGGCTTAAATGAGTTAGTGCTTACTACCAACGGCAGCCAGCTAGAAAGCCAAGCTAGCGCACTTAAAAAAGCTGGTGTAAAACGCATCAATATTTCTATCGATAGCTTAAAACCTGAGAGATTTAAAAAAATCACCCGTACCGGAAACCTCGAGCAAGTATTAGCTGGTCTGCAAGCCAGTATCCATGCGGGGTTTGAGGGCATCAAATTAAACACTGTGTTAATGCGTGGTAGCAACGATGATGAAGCAGCCGATTTAGTACAATTTGCCATCGACCAAAAAATTGACATCAGCTTTATTGAAGAAATGCCATTGGGCGAAGTTGACCACACAAGAGAAAGCACCTTTGTGAGCAATACCGACACCTTAAAATTATTGCAAAGTAAGTACACACTACTGCCAAGCACCGAGACTACAGGCGGCCCAGCGCGTTATTGGCGCGTGGCCCAAAATAATGGTGAGTCTGCGACTAAAATCGGCTTCATTTCACCGCACTCGCACAACTTCTGCGAAAGCTGCAACCGCGTACGCATCACCTGCAAAGGCGAACTTTACTTGTGTTTAGGCCAAGAAGATAAAGTAGATTTAATGCCACTGCTACGCCAAAATCCGAATGACGACGCGCCTTTAATCGCCGCAATTATTGGTAGCATGGCTATTAAACCCAAAGGTCACGACTTTGATTTACGCCGTGCAGAGCCTGCGGTGGTGCGGTTTATGTCGCATACTGGCGGGTAGCTTAAAATTGGCAGTTTCTGCAATCATTCTATCAGGCGGCCGCGCCACGCGCATGAATGGGGCGGATAAAGGCTTGGTAGCACTACAAAATGAACCGCTTATTCAACACGTGATTACCCGTTTGAAGCCGCAAGTAGATGATATTCTCATCAATGCCAATCGCGAAATTTCGCATTATGAAGCGTTTGGTTTGCAAGTTTTACAAGATGAAAATGATGACTTTTTAGGGCCTTTGGCGGGCTTTCAATTGGGTTTGCGGCATGCCAAGCACGAATATTTATTAACCGTGCCCTGTGATTCGCCTTTGTTGCCGCTAGATTTAGCGCAGCGTTTAATGGCAGGCTTGCTTGCAGCCCGCGCGGATATTGCCGTTGCGAGCAGCGATTATAATGCGCACTCTGTGTTTTGTTTGATGAAAAAAAGTGTGTTGCTATCACTTAACGCATATTTAGAGGCAGGCGAGCGCCGCGTGAGTGCTTGGCAAAAAAGATTGAATTATGTTGAGGTGGATTTTAGTGATTGCAGCGAGGCATTTACAAATTTGAATACGTTTGAAGATTTAGCGGCTTTGGAAGAAAAGCTAGCATGAATAATTTATGCCCACCACATTGTCATTCCCGCGCAGGCGGGAATCTAGGTAAGCATGCAATAAGCACTGGCGCTATAAACAATCATTCGTTAAATTGATGTTTGACTGGATTCCCGCCTGCGCGGGAATGACGGAAAATATAAACTGACTTAATTTATATAGAAACAATACATGGCCAATAAAACCACACTTTCTAAACTAGTAAACAACGTCAGCTGCATGGATGACTATGACCCAAACTCCATGCCCGTGGCTAAAGCGCGGCAGTTTATTCAGCAGTTTTTAAGCCCTGTGGCGCAAACTGAATGTTTGCCCTTGCGCGCAAGTTTGGCACGTGTGTTGGCGGCGGATATTTTATCGCCAGCCAATGTGCCAAATTACGACAACTCGGCGATGGATGGCTATGCGTTTAATGCGGATGATATTCACACTGAAAAACCTACGCATTTAAAAATCATCGGCACAGTTTTTGCGGGCAAAGCGTTTGCGGGTGAATTAAAACAAGACGAATGCGTGCGAATTATGACGGGCGGCATGCTGCCCAAAGGTACAGATACTGTAATCATGCAAGAGCGCGTTACACTTGAAAATGACCATATCACTTTTACCGAAGCGCCAAAACGCGGTTTAAATGTACGTTATGCGGGTGAAGATTTGCAGCAAGGTCAAACGGTATTAGCCACAGGGCATTTAATACGCGCGGCAGATTTAGGCCTAATTGCCTCGCTTGGCATTGGCGAAGTAATGGTTTACCGCAAATTAAAAGTAGCATTTTTCTCTACTGGCGATGAGTTAGCTGGCATAGGTGAGGCGCTCAAAAAAGGTCAAGTGTACGATAGCAACCGCTACACGCTTTACGGCATGTTAAGCCGATTGGGTGTGGAAATTTTTGACCTTGGCGCAATACCTGACAACCCTGAATTGCTAGAAAGCACATTACTTACAGCGGCAAACCAAGCCGATGTCGTAATTACCAGCGGTGGCGTTTCGGTAGGTGAGGCAGATTATATGAAGCTACTATTAGCGAAACACGGCCAAGTGATGTTTTGGAAAATTGCCATGAAACCTGGTCGTCCGCTCGCTTATGGCAAAGTAGGGCAAGCGCATTATTTTGGCCTACCAGGTAACCCTGTAGCGGTGATGGTGACATTTTACCAATTTGTGCGCGAGGCATTGCTGGCATTAATGGGGCAGCCTAGGCCAGCACCATTGCCAATGTTCAACGTAATATGTACAGAGGCTATTAAAAAGGCAACGGGTCGCACGGAATTTCAACGTGGCATTTTATTTGCGAATGATGCAGGTGTTTGGCAAGTAAAGCCAACAGGCGCGCAGGGTTCGGCCATGTTAAGCTCAATGTCACTCGCTAATTGCTTTATTGTGTTGGATGAAACTGTTGGCAACTTAGAAGCTGGAGCGTTAGTGCAAGTGCAGGTGCTAGAGGGCGTTATTTAGGCTATACATTATAGAATCTTGAACACCCCCAAAAGTCACTTAAATACTTAAAATAACTTAATGATTAAAAAAAATAAATCTCTAAAAGACTTATTGCTCATTCATGAGCTGGCGTTTATTTTGCTCATTATCTTAGCTGCTACGGCGGGCGCAATCGGCATACATTTATGGGAAAAATCCAGCCAAGAAGCCAGCCGTATTAGTGCGCTAGTAACTGAGGTGCAGCAAACTCGTGGCGATTTGTATCGCCAAATGAAAGAGCTATTTGACGTTTATTTTTTAGATGATGCAACCGCACGCAATGAATATGTAATGTTTACTGCCTCGGTTGAAAAACATTTTACATTACTGAATACTTTGGCGATTGATGCAGCAGAAAAATCTGCCATTGACGAATTACATGCTAGCTACCAACAGTTTGTCGTTGAAACACCTAAGTTATTTGATCAATACCAACGTGCGAGTAATGCCGCTACCAAGCATGCTTTAAATACCGACATAGAAACAGGCTTATTTTCTCGATATGAAGACATTCTGGCACGCACTGAAAATCTACTTAGCCAAAAACAATCAGACCTTAATAAACAGCTAGTCAACACTAAGCGCACAGCCACTATCTTGTTAATTATTCCGATGTTATTAGCGGTTTTATTGTTGATTTTTTCAAGAATATTTTTAAAACGCGCCATTGTAAAGCCTCTTGAAAGCGTATTAAAAGCCACTGCAGAAATTAGCGCGGGCAATCTTAACCACAAAGCACCTGAAGAAGGCGTTGCTGAGCTCACCGCTGTATCGCAAGCCATTAACGATATGGCCGATAAATTAGCCGCCAGCCAAGAAGCGCTGGTACGTACCGAAAAACAAGCCGCACAAGGCTTATTAGTGCCGATGCTCGCCCATAATATTCGCAACCCATTAGCCAGCATTCGCGCCACCGCACAGGTGATGGAAGACCCCGCCCACGACACCGAAACGCGAGAATCACTACATGGCATTATAGATACCGTTGATAGGCTAGAACGCTGGACTGGCGCGCTTTTGGCCTATTTATTGCCGCTTAAACCGCAACCTGGCAATGCCAATTTTCAGGTGATAGTTGAAGGGGCTTTAGCGCCCTTGCAGCAAAAAATTAAAGAGAAATCTATACAAATCAGCTTACCAGCTTGGCCAGAAAATACCCATATCTTTACAGACCAGCATTTGCTCGAGCAAGTAATTTACAACTTATTATTAAACGCGATTGATGCCTCAAAAAAGGCGAGTAGCTTAGAAATCACACTAAAATTGACTGATGGAATATACATTTTACAACTGCTAGACCGCGGCTGCGGCATGCCATTTACGCCTGACCCCAGCGCTATTAGTGCGCCTACTACCAAGCGCTTTGGCACAGGTATCGGTATTCCGTTTGCTTTTAAGGTGTGTGATGCTTTAGGCGGTGAACTCAAATTTGATGCTAGGCCAAATGGCGGCACTATAATTACCATCATGCTACCTGTAGCATTGAACCTAGCAGAAAATTAAATTTCCGATTTAATATTGTCAAATAATTGCATTAGGCTATTGCCTTAATCTGGCTTTTTATCAACAATAGTAGAAGACTTTAATTTACGCGATAGGGATTTAAATGCTCAATCTTGCAGTGCCAGATTTTCAATTGCCAGCTACCAGCGGAACCACTTTTCAACTTTCAAACTATCTAAGTAAACATGTAGTGCTGTATTTTTATCCTAAAGATTCAACCCCAGGTTGTACCACACAGGGCGTGCAATTCAGAGATGCATATGCAGACTTTCAGGCGCTCAATACCGAAATTTTTGGCATTTCGCGTGACAGTTTAAAATCTCATGAAAATTTCAAAGCAAAATTTACTTTTCCATTTGAATTGCTCGCAGATACCGAAGAACTCGCCTGCGCGCTATTTGGCGTAATAAAAATGAAAAATATGTATGGTAAGCAAGTGCGTGGCATAGAGCGTAGCACTTTTGTGATTGATAAAAATGGCATTTTAGTCAAAGAATGGCGCGGCGTTAAAGTAGAAGGCCACGTGGCCGAAGTACTTGATTTTATTAAAGCGCTTTAAATAGCACTGTTAAATTAACTTTAAATATAGAAAGTAACCATGGCAAAAAAAACGTTAAGTGGCACTAAACTTTTTGTACTTGATACCAATGTACTGATTCATGACCCTTCAAGCCTTTTCCGCTTTGAAGAACATGATATTTTTCTGCCGATGGTCACGTTAGAAGAGCTAGATAACAACAAAAAAGGCTTAACAGAGGTTGCCCGTAATGCGCGCCAAGCGAGCCGCAATTTAGAAGAAATTGTAGGGGCAGATTTAGTTAATCTTGAGCTAGGTTGCCCGTTAAATGTGAACGGCAATAAACATCTTACAGGGCGTTTGTTTTTGCAAACCAAGCAAGTCACTACCGAGTTGCCAAGTTTGGCGGGCTTAAAAGCAGATAATCAAATTTTAGCAGTCGCCTTAGATTTAAAAAATCAATTCCCAAGTCGCCAAGTTATTTTAGTGAGTAAAGACATCAATGTGCGCATCAAAGCCCGCGCCATTGGTATGCCGACTGAAGATTACTTTAACGACAAAGTGTTAGAGGACACCGACCTTTTATATAGCGGCATGAAAGAGCTACCTGAGGATTTTTGGGAGAAACACAGTAAAGAAATGGAATCATGGCAAGAAGCTGGCCGCATGTTTTATCGCATTCGCGGGCCTCTTTGCAAAAGCTTTTTAGTCAACGAATTTGTGTATTACGAATTTGAAAAACCTTTTCACGCCATGGTGCGCAGCGTAGAAGGTAATACAGCGGTGCTTGAGATTGTAAAAGACCACATACAACCAAAACACAATGTATGGGGCATTAACGCACGCAATCGTGAGCAAAATTTTGCGCTTAATTTGTTGTTAGACCCTGAAATTGATTTTGTGAGTTTGCTTGGCCAAGCAGGTACTGGCAAAACCTTACTCACCTTGGCTGCGGCGCTCACGCAAGTGTTAGATTCAAAACGCTATTCTGAAATTATCATGACACGCGTAACGGTTTCAGTAGGTGAAGATATTGGCTTTTTACCAGGCACAGAAGAAGAAAAAATGGGGCCTTGGATGGGTGCGCTAGACGATAATTTAGATGTACTCAATAAGAGCGATGGCGATGCAGGCGAATGGGGACGCGCCGCCACGCAAGATTTAATTCGTAGCCGAATTAAAGTGAAATCACTTAACTTTATGCGCGGGCGTACCTTTTTGAATAAATTTTTAATTATCGATGAAGCACAAAACTTAACGCCTAAGCAAATGAAAACGCTCATCACCCGCGCTGGGCCTGGCACTAAAGTAGTTTGCTTAGGCAACATTGCACAGATTGATACGCCCTATTTAACTGAAGGCAGCTCAGGCTTAACCTATGTGGTGGATAGATTTAAAGGCTGGGGACATAACGGCCACATTACCTTGGTGCGTGGTGAACGCTCACGCTTGGCCGACTTTGCTGCAGAAGCGCTATAAGTCAATGACCAAAGGTTTTTACACCCTTTTAATTGCGCAATTTTTATCTGCAGTAGCTGACAATGCACTGCTATTTGCTTTAATTTCCATGCTCTCGATGCTTGATGCGCCGCTATGGCACACGCCCATGCTCAAATGGGTTTTCGTGATTTCTTACATTGTACTCGCCCCATTTGTAGGCCCATTTGCCGATGCGCAACCCAAGGGTCGCGTTATGTTTTTGAGTAATGGTATTAAATTTTTCGGGTGTGTATTAGCCCTATTAGGATTACCACCGCTGTATGTCTATGCGATTGTAGGTTTTGGCGCGGCCGCTTATTCACCCGCTAAGTACGGCATACTCACTGAAATGTTGCCCTCCAACTTACTCATTAAAGCTAATGCTTGGATGGAAGGCACCACGGTTGCGGCCATTGTTATAGGCCCTATATTTGGCACCATGCTAGCAAAAAGTAATCCAATATTTGGCATCGGCGTTATTACTGGCATTTATTTATTGGCAGCTTATTTCAATTTTCGCATCCCTAAAATGCCAATTGACCACGCGTTACCAAAGCGCGATTTAAATTACTTATTACATGATTTCTGGCACGCTTTCACTACGCTATGGCGCGATACGCAAGGCCAAGTTTCACTAGCGGTCACCACGCTATTTTGGGGCGCAGGTGCAACACTGCAATTTGTGGTATTGAGCTGGGCAGAAGTTCGGCTAGGGTTTGATAAAGAATCATCCGCCATTCTCATCGGCATTCTTGCGGTAGGCATTGCCGTTGGCTCTGTGTTAGCGTCTCTTTATGTCAAGCTAGAGCAGGCTGCTAAAGTACTACCTTCAGGCATCTATATGGGCATACTCGTTATTTGTATGGTTATTGTTCATGATCCTATTATTGCGGCCATTTTACTATTTTCGATTGGTGTTTTGGCTGGCTATTTTCTTGTACCGCTCAACTCACTTTTGCAGCATCGTGGTCACGAACTACTCGGTGCAGGGCACTCCATTGCCGTACAAAACTTTAATGAAAACATCGGCATCGCCATCATGCTCGGGGCTTATGCGCTCATGGTGCATTATCAAATGAGCATCAATAGTATTGTGATTATTTTTGGTGTTTTTATCATTATCAGCATGGGTTCCATTACACACCTTTACCGCAAACATGTACAACAAAAAGGCTTAGAACCTTAGCTTATTTCCACCAACAGCGGCACTAATTACCATTAAATATATGCGAGAATAAGGCAATGCCCTGAGAGCCAAGTAAATAGCGGCTCGCAGGGCATTGCAATTAGGTAAGGTTAAAACTCTACAAAATTTAATGTAATTTTACTTGCGCCTCAGTGCGCCGCGAAATAATGCGTGAAAGCGTTTGTAGCGCTGTACACCAAAATCCGTGTAACGCCATTAAATGCATTTTATAAAGCGATTTATACATTAATCTTGCAACCATACCTTCAATAAACAAGCTACCGCCAGAAATAGACCCCATCAAATTACCCACCGTTGTATAGCGTCCTAAATTCACCAAAGAACCGTAATCTCGATAAGTATACTCAGGCAACGTAGTTTTGCCAGCCACGCGATTTTTAATGGTTTTAAGCAACATAGAGGCCTGCTGGTGCGCGGCTTGGGCACGCGGTGGCACATTGTCGCCCACTCGTTCTGGCTCGTTGCCAGCCATTGGGCAGGCTGCACAATCACCAAAAGCAAAAACATTATCATCTAAAGTTGTTTGTAATGTTCTTTTGACTACAAGTTGGTTAATGCGGTTGGTTTCTAGCCCATCGATTTCGCGCAAAAATTCAGGCGCTTTAATTCCAGCCGCCCACACCACCAAGGCAGATGGTATAAACATGCCGCTATGCGTAAAAACACCTTTGTTGGTGACTTCAGTCACGCGCTCGCCTGTGAACACATGTACATTTAATTTCTTTAGCTCTATATCTACCGAGTTTGATAATTTAGCAGGTAACGCAGGTAATACGCGCTCTCCAGCCTCAATCAAGGAGATTTTAATATCGTGTTCTACATCAATTTTATCCAGCCCATAAGCCGCTAACTCACGCGTAGTATTGTGTAGCTCGGCGGATAGCTCTACGCCCGTTGCCCCTGCGCCTACAATGACGACTTCTAATTGCCCCGCTTGCACTGCTACCGTTTGTGTTTGCGCACGTAGTAAGGCATTGTGTAGGCGACGATGAAATTTCTCTGCTTGCTCTTGCGTATCTAAAGCAATCGCGTATTCACTTGCGCCTTTTACGCCAAAATCATTGGTCGTACTACCCACCGCCATAATTAAAGTATCGTATTGAAAACTACGGCGTGGAATCACTTCTACGCCATCTTCATCATAATGTGGGGCGATGGATATTTCACGCTTGGCTCTATCTAATTGATCCATACTGCCTAAGCGAAACTGAAAGTGATGCCAATGTGCCTGTGCAAGGTACACCAACTCGTGCTTTTCTGGGTTCATACTACCCGCTGCAATTTCGTGCAGAAGTGGCTTCCACACATGCGTGGTAGATTTATCAATTAGAGTAATCAGCGCCTTACCTTTACGACCTAACGAATCGCCAAGCTTAGTCGCGAGCTCTAGGCCGCCTGCCCCGCCACCAACAATAACAACATGATGCAGTGAATTTTTTGTAGTATTTTCCAAGATAGCCTTCAACAAAAATTGATAGTAATGAATAAAAAAACGGCTACTGCGATTATACAGTAGCCGTTCAAGTGATTATAGTAGGCAATTATTTTTTGACTAATCGCTTACTTAATTAATCCTTATTTCATCCAAGTTTTCTCGCCGTCACCTTTATATACAGTACGAATATAAGCTATTGCTTTTAATATATCATCTGTTGATAAACCATCGCCTGTTTTACCTGGTAGCTGATTATGCCAAACAAACATAGTGCCGCCAGAAGTGCCTGGTGTGCCACCTGAAATTGTTTCAAACATACCTTTATCAGTCGCATTTTTTTCATACACCCATTTAGTATCAAAAGCACCTGTACCGCCATTTTTAACCAATGAAGGCGCCATCAGGCCACCCAAATTGCCGCCATGACAACCAGTACAACCGTTATATGACAATACTTTTTTACCAACTTTTGCAGCTTCAGCATCCGCAGCATATTTTTTTGTATATGGATTGATGCAAGTTGCTAAAAACTCTTTGGCTTCTGGTGTATCTGTAGCGGTAACCTTAATGGCTAATGGGCTATTATCTTTCGTTGAAACTAAACTACAAGTTTCTGTTGAACCTACTGATGCGGTTGAACCCGAAGTGCCTGCTGTTTTATCGCCACATGCACTTAATGCTAATGCAAGCACTAATGCTAAACTCAACTTACCTTTACTCATTTCCAATCTCCCAATATAAATTTTAAGTCCAAAATCTAAGTTCAATATACGAGCGCTTAAAGCTTGGCTCAATCAGATACAAATTCTAACTACAAAGAAACATGTTCGCCTTTAGTTAGCTTGGCGCATAAAAAACGGCTGCTGTAATTATACAGCAGCCGTTTTATTTTGTTACAAACTTGTTTAGTTGATTAGCTTGTGGCTAATTTTGCACTAAATTAAGCGTTTATTTCAACCAATCTTTTTCGCCGTCACCCAAGTAACCAGTACGAATATACGCAACCACTTTCAATATATCATCGGTACTTAAGCCGTCACTTACATGGTCAGCTACTTGCGCATGCCAAGTAGGCATTACAGCACCTGAAGCGCCTGGTGTAGTGCCACCAGAGGCGATTGTTTCAAACATACCTTTGTCTGTAGAGTGTTTAGCATAAGCCCATTTTGTATCAAATGCGCCTTGACCACCATTTTTAGCAAGCGACGGTGCCATCACACCTTCTAACTTACCACCGTGGCAGCCGCTGCAACCATTGTACATATATACTTTTCTGCCACCAGTTTTAATTAAAGTTGGATCCTTGATATAAGCTTTTGTGTATGGGTTAACACATGTTTCCAAAAACTCTTTCGCTTGTGGCGTATCGGTTTCTGTTGCTTTAATAACCAATGGCTTACCGTCTTTTGTGTTCACTAAATTACAAGCTGCACTTGCTTGTGTTGTTGCAGTTAAACCTGCAAAACCAAGCATTGAAATTAATAACGCTGCTTTAATTGATTTAAAACCTAACATGTCATATCCCTTATGTAATGAATTTTGCTACGGTCAATTTTGCTTTGCATCATCGACCGTGTAAGCATCTAACGTACTAATATTTTACTCGGTTGACTTCAAACCGAAATAATTGCGTGATTTTACACTTATTTTTGAACTTCTTTATCATCGACGCCTTTTTTGTTTGCACCATATTTTTGATATGACTTCATTAGGCTATCACCCTCAACCACTGGTACGTGTGGAATGCCGTAATCATCTAAAATCTTCATAATTGCGGCTTGGTTTCTATCTAACGCGCCTTGAATCATTGCCATACGGTCTTTATCTTTTTTACGTACGCCGACTGAAATATTCCAATACTCTTTGCCTTTTGCATTTTGTGTTTCATATTCTGGAATTGGCGCAACCACCATAGGTACTTTTGATTGCTTAGCGAAATAACCACCAATAGGCCCCCAAGCAATAGCAATATCAATATCACCTTTTGCTAAATCATCAATCATAAAGCTAGATGGTAAATTTAAATCGCGCTGAATGCGGTATGGTCGCGCATTTTGAATTAAGCCATTTGCGTCCATTGGAATAGTAGCAGGGCTATGATCAATCACACCAATAAATCCTTTACGCAAATCTGGTGAAGTCCAATCTGTAATGTTGAAGTTACTGTCTTTACGCCATACAAACACATGGCCAGCACGGTAATATGGCTTAGAAGTTCTCATCATATCGCTATCTGACGTAGTCCCAATCACAACATCACAACGATTAGCCCCCAACGTATTTCTGAAGAAACCTTGACGGCTATATGCATATGTAAAAGTAAGTTTTTTACCTAAATCTTTAGCTAATAGCTCAGCAATTTTATCTTCAAAGCCTTCTTGTTTTGAAGTTGAATACGGCATATTTTCTGGGTCTGCACATACTTTAAATTCTGATTCATCCACTACACGCCTCACTTCACCAATACGGCCTTCATCTGGGTTTAGTGATGGGATATCAGGATTTGCAGCATGGCTGACATTTGCTGTTAATGCTAATAGCGCAATGACGCCTAACTGCTTTTTAACTTGTTTCAACATTTTTGTTCCTTATCGTCAAATATTCAGCTTATAAAAAGCCGCTTGCATCTATAGAGTACTTATCTAATTAAAAAGTTCTTACTTATAATTTTTATCATTTATGCCCGCTAAGAACAGCACGCAACCAACTCTCTATTGTAACTAATTTGCTGCTTTTTAAGGATTTTTTCTGTAACTCCGACGTGAATTCTTACATTTAATGACTTACACACATAAAAAAACGCCCCGACGAATCGGGGCGTTTTTTGAACTAACTTGTATTAAGTTATAACTTTAATGTTGCTACAAAATAGCAACATTAAATTATAGGCTGAATACTGTTAATGCACCGCCGCCAGGAGCAGCGTTGTATTTTGTTAATTCAGCATAACCACCAGCAGCGCCTAAAGCGTCTGTTGGGTTAGTCATACCAAGGTTCATCGCAACGCCAGCCCAGCCACCGATACCTGATAGCACGCCAACGTGTTGTTTACCTTTGTTACCGTATGTGAATGCATTACCAATCACGCCAGAACCTACTTGGAATTTCCAAAGTTCTTTACCTGATGTTGCATCAACAGCTTTAAACCAACGGTCTAAAGTACCAAAGAATACTAAGTTTGAAGCAGTTGTTAAAGCACCACCCCAAGCAGAGAATTTCTCTTTGTTATACCAAACTTTTTTGTTAGTCATAGGATCATAAGCAGCAAAGCCACCCATTACGCCGTCTGGACCAGGGAACATAGTTAATGTTGCACCAACCCATGGTTGACCAGCAACATATTTAGACTCAACTGGCTCGTATGTCATACATACGTGGTTCAATGGAGTGTAAATTAAACCAGTTTTTGGTGAGTAAGCAGCTGGTTGTTGGTCTTTAGTACCCAAAGCTGCAGGGCAAACGCCTTTAGCATTGTAGTCTTGGTGAGTTGAAGCTGTAGCCAATTTGTTTGGCACGCCAGTTTTCATATCAACATCAGTTGCCCAGTTAACAAATGGGTGAACTTTTTGTGCAGCAACTAATGTACCGTTTGATGCATTCCAAGTGTAAGCAAAACCGTTACGGTCATGATGCCATGCGTATGTTTTACCACCTTTGTCGAACAAGATTACTTCGTTAATACCATCATAATCCCACTCATCATGTGGAGTCATTTGCATGCCCCATTTAGCAACGCCTGTGTCTAAGTCACGAGCAAAAACAGTCATAGACCATTTGTTATCGCCTGGACGGACATCTGGGTTCCATACTGAAGGGTTGCCTGTTCCGTAATACACTAAGTTTGTACGTGCATCATACGGCCACCAGCCCCATACAGAGCCACCACCATGTTGCCAACCATCTTTAACTGCTTGTGGTTTTAACCATGTTTTAACGCCTAGATCTTTAACGCCGATTTCTAATTTGTCATTAGGAACTTTAGCGAAAGAACCACCTTGTTTGTTGCCGCCGTTTACGTCTTGGTAAACTGACAATGCGCTGTATTGTGGATTTTCTTTGTTGAAGTCTGCGCCGATTAACATTTCAGCATCAGGACCTGTTGAGTATGCTTTCCATGCTAATGAACCATCTTTGATATTGTAAGCTGCGATAAAGCAACGTACACCGAACTCAGCACCTGAACAACCTGTAAGCACTTTATCTTTAATTACGTGTGGAGCATTAGTGTTAGTAGCGCCAACTTTTGGATCATTTACCAATGTTGACCATACTTTAGCGCCTGTTTTAGCGTCTAAAGCAACTAAGTTACCATCATTTTGTTGAAGATAGATTTTACCGTCGCCGTAACCTAAACCGCGGTTTACGTTATCGCAACATAAAACAGCTTGTACTGATGGATCTTGTTTTGGGAAATAAGACCAAACGATTTTTTGGTTATCGTTTAAATCTAGTGCGTATACGTTGTTTGGGAACGCAGTGTGTACGAACATCATGTTACCTACAACAACTGGTGAACCTTCGTGACCACGGTTTACACCAGTAGCGAATGACCATGCTGCTTTTAGGTTTTTAACGTTGCCTTTGTTAACTTGCGCTAAAGCACTGTAACCTTGGTTGTTATGTTGACCGCGTGGGTGAGCCCAGTTGTTGGCGTTTGCCATTGCTGCTTCTTGGTCTGCTGCTGCTGATGCTACCATTGGCATTGCCACTGATAAACCAGCCACTAAACCTAGTGCTAATTTGATCTTGTTGATTTGCATATTAATCTCCAAAGTTGAACTACTAAGGGTTGTTTATAAAACAGTTTCTTTTACTAGTTATTTTTTGATGTATTCTCAAAATTTAACAAATAATAGAGTCTATTTCGACTCACATTTTCATGTGCGTACAGAACTATATTCCAGTCGCACACGAATTGCAATACATTCGTTACAATTTACTTACATTTAGTTTTACATTTATTTTAATCAGGTTTTTTGCTATTACCATATAATATAAGGCCGATGCAAAAATAAATATAATAGTATTTATAATCAAATAGAAAGCGCCAACAACACCATGCAAGACGTCACTTACAATTTATATCCTGAATTAGAAATCATTGAGTCAAAATTTCTGAATGCGGGAGATTCTCACGAAGTTTATTATGAAGTTTGTGGCAACCCAACGGGCACGCCTGTGGTTTTTTTACATGGTGGGCCAGGCAGCGGTTGCAGCCCTACACAGCGGCGTTTTTTTGACCCCACTTATTACCGCATTATTTTAATTGACCAACGCGGTTGTGGGCGTAGCAAACCGCTGGGTGCTATTACGCATAATACTACCGATGATTTAGTCAATGACATTGATGCCATTAGGCAGGCGCTAAACATTAAAGAGTGGTTGGTATTTGGCGGCTCTTGGGGCAGCACGTTAGCGCTTTGTTATGCGATTACTTTTCCTAGTCACGTAACGGGTTTAATTTTGCGCGGCATATTTTTAAGTCGCCCTTCTGAGTTGCATTGGTTTTTGGGAGAGGTTAAACAATTTTACCCTGAGCCTTGGCATCTACTTTGCGAATTCTTGCCAGCCAATCAGCGGCATAATCCTATTATGGCGTACGAAGTGCTTATATTCTCTAACAACACTAGCATTAGCATTCCCGCTGCAATCCGCTGGAATGCCTTTGAGAGCAGCATTATGAGCTTGCTCCCGAGGCCTGCTAACACTGCTGAAGTTAATGGTGAGGTCGAACTCGCGCGCGCTAGGGTACAAATTCATTACATTCAAAATCATTGTTTTGTGGGTGAACGCGATTTGCTGGCTGAGGCTCAAGAAAAGTTATCTCACATTCCAACACAAATTATTCAAGGTAGGTACGATATGGTTTGTCCGCCGATTACCGCTTGGGAGCTAAGCCGCGCAATGCCGCACGCGACTTTACATATTATCCCAGATGCTGGGCATTCCGCCATGGAAGTAGGCGTTACTTCAGCCTTGGTGGCGGCCACTGAACAATTTAAGGCATTTAGTAAAATTGACTGATCAGCCAAAAGCCAGCAAGAATAAATTAGCAGATGGCCTGCGAGGCGCATTAAATATACCTCGCAGAGCATATGCTAAACAGCGTTATAGCACGCCATTATTTGTGATGCATGAAATGTTTGGCGCCTTTAGGCGGCACAATGCGCTTGGCTTATCAGCATCGCTATCTTTTTACGCCATGTTTGCGCTTATCCCCATGGTATTGCTCATGTTTTTTGTTATTAGCCAGCTTGTTTTTAGCTCTGATTATGCTGTGGTTAAGCTCGCCATTATTACAGGCAATTTAGTGCCAAAATTTAGCAGTGCGATTATGGTTGAAGTGTATAACGCTGCGCAACAAAAAGCCGTTTGGGGTGCTGCGGGTTTGTTTGTGCTGTTGTGGGCTGTCACGCCGCTTGCGAGCGCTATGCGCTCCACTTTTTATACCATTGCCACATTAGTTGAGTCGCCATCCTTTATTCGCCGCAAGTTAAAAGACCTCATTGCTGTAATTGGCATGTTGTTGCTATTCTTTTTGTTTACCTTTGCTGGCCTTATGTTAGAAAAAGTTGTTACTTTTTTAGGCGCAAATAGTCAAATTTTTAAGTATGACATTGTTGCCGCGCTTACCTCACTGGCATTAACCACCTTACTCATCGCAGCATTCTATTTTGTGTTTTTTCCTGTTCGTTTGTACATTAAACATATTTTCATTGGCGCGTTATTTACCGCCGTGCTTTGGCTGCTCATGCGGCCTGCGTTCACTTTATTTTTATCCATGAATGAAAATTATGGCTCGATATTTGGCAGCATGAAAAATTTATTCATCTCCATTACTTGGTTATATTTTAACTTTACTGTTTTTTACTTGGCACAGAGCTTATCGCCACACTTCGCAAAAAAGATGTGCTCATCATCAAAAATTTATTTGCAAACGATATGTACAGCAAGCCTCAGCCCGAGCCTAATCTGCAAGCCAATTACTTGGCAAAATTGATGCAACGCTATGGCAGAACGTACCAACAGGACGAACATATATTTGACCATGGCGATTTAACGCGCAATTTGCATTACTTGGTAAGCGGACAGGTACAATTAGTCAAAAATGGCACAGTAATACGTACCATTGAAGCAGGCGAATACTTTGGCGAAATGGCGCTACTCTCCAACCTGCCCGCTGTTGCAGACGCAATTGTGACTTCAGCACAAGCTGAAGTTGTGTTGATTTACCCTGATAATATTGAAACATTGCTTTTGGACGAGCCAAAAGTTGCGATGAAATTTTTGCGCCTAATGGCCACCAGGCTACAAACGCACAGCGATTAAAATGCGCAATATTAAAAATTCACATGAATACAAATACTCAGCCATACAAATGGCGTCAATTTATTCTAAAATACATGCACTACAACACGCACAATATTGATTATGGCAAAACAACCTTCAGCATTTAGCCCACAACCAACCCAGCTTGAGATGCAGCCTGTGCTAGCACTATTTAACGCTGGAAAGCTGGCTGAGGCTGAGGCGGCAGCTAAAGTTTTAGCAGCTCGCTTTCCCAATACATTTATTCTCTACCAAATTTTAGGCATTTCACAAGATGGCTTATCTAAATTTGCAGATGCGGTTGAAAGCTACACAAAAGCGCTTGTCATACAGCCTAACACGCCAGATTTACACTTCAACTTAGGCATTGCGCTCACTAACGTCAACAAATTTGACGAAGCCGCAAACAGTTATCGCAAGGCGATTGCTTTACAGCCACAGTTTTTTGAGGCGCACGGCAATTTAGGCACGCTCTTGCAAAAGCAAGGCAAGTTAGAAGATGCCATTAAGAGCTACCGCCAAGCGCTTAGCATTCATGAAGACCCTAGAGGCCACTTCAACCTAGGCACTGCTTTACGCGACGAAGGTAAGCTAGACGAAGCGATTACGCATTTTAAACGTGCGATTGCGATGTTCCCCAACTACGCTGACGCACACAATTACTTGGGTGAATGTTATCGCGATCAAGGCAATATGGAAGATGCGATTAAATGCTACTTTGATACGCTTGCCCTCAACAAAAATCATGCGGGCGCAAACTACAATATGGGCGAGTTTTTATACCTCGCAGGCCGCTTTGATGAAGCGGTAGATTATTTAGAGCGCTCAAAATTAGATGACTGGCAAGAACGTGCATTGTATTGCACTTACAAAGCAGAACATTTTGAAGCATTTAAAGCCAAGTTAGACAATATTGTAAAAACGCACGCCAAGCACAATGCGCCATTTCTGCAAACATTATCCACGCATTTTGCAAAAAACTTTGGTGTTGAAGACCAATATAATTTTTGCAAAAATGGCTTTGACTTTGTCTACCAAAAAAGCATTCCTGAGCTTGCCGAACCAAACAGTCAGTTTCTGCAAGACTTGCTCAATGACATCGACAACACCGCCATTGAAGTGCGTGCACAGGGCATGATTATTAACGGCAAGCAATCAGCAGGTAATTTATTTAAACGCCCAGAAGCCTCTTTTAGAAAGCTAGGCGAAATTGTTAAGCAAGAATTTCTTAACTACAAAAATCAATTTGCGGGCGCAGATTGCGAGCTAATTAAATCATTTCCCAATGAATTAGAATTCACCAGCTCATGGTATGTGCGTTTACGCCGCGGCGGTTATGTAGATAGGCACATTCACGAGGTTGGCTGGATTAGCGGCGCGGTTTATTTGGTATTGCCAAAAGATAAAAAAGACCCGCTAGAAGGCTGCTTTGAATACGGCTTGCATGGCGACAACTACCCGCAACAACATCAAAACTTTCCTACAGGTATTGCCTCACCCAAGGTGGGCGATATTGTATTATTCCCGTCATCACTATTTCATCGCACTATTCCATTCACCTCAAATGAAGAGCGCATTTGCATCGCGTTTGACTTAAAACCTGATGGCGATATTTTCATTCGGTCTAATTATTGACGCCTACTCTTTAGTGCATGGCTGGAAGCCGCTCAGATACTGGCTTGCAGGGCAGCGTTTTTCTCTCGGGGGTTTTTGGGGAAGGTCTGCATAACTCCTGCTATTCGGGCTGAGCCTGTCGAAGCCTTCTCTAAACTATTGTTTTAGAGAGCATTTCGACAAGCTCAATGCGAACGAAGTTATGCAGACCTTTCCTAGGTTATTTTTTGTAAGCAACACAGTGTGGTGTCGTTTTGATTTAAGCAGGCAAGCCGCAAAGTAGATGCTCGCAAAGTTAATTTATTAGAAATACCCAGTCAAAAAATGTGTCGAAATTTGACACTAAACTGACGAAAATTAGACATGCAACTGCGATGCCGCCAATAAAAACGCCGATCTTAAGCAATAAATTCAAATAACTTGTTAGTCGAAAATCTGACGCTCCCCCTTAAAAACTAGTTTAGCTATTGTTTTAATTAAGCTATATAATTTTGGCTTACAAAAATTTACAGTTTTGTCGATTTTAACGAAATTCGGCATTAAAATTGCTTGTCCAATTGAAGTTTATAAAAATTGACTAGCATTAGGGGAAACATCTGTGATCAATATTCAATCATTTGACGACTGCGTCGTGCTTATTGTTGACGACCAATCAACGAGCCGCGCAATACTTTCGCAAGTTGTCAAAAGCATCAACCCCAATATTACCGTTGTAGAAAAAAACAGCCCTCAATTAGCTTTAACTTGGGCGGCCGAGCATGAGGCAGACTTAGTGTTTGTAGATTATTTAATGCCAGAAATGAACGGCATTGAGTTTGTTCGCCAGCTTAAATTATTACATCAGTTTGAATCTGTGCCTGTGATGATGATTACCATCAAAAAAGATGCTGACACGCGCTACGCAGCCCTAGAAGCAGGTGTTACAGACTTTATTAACAAACCTGTTGATATGCATGAATGCGTTGCCCGCAGCACAAACTTACTCACTATGCATGTTCAACACGTTACATTGCAAAATAGAAGTATTTTGCTTGAAAGCTTAGTAAATGAAGCCACTGCTGACGTTAAGGCGCGTGAAAAAGAAACCTTAATGCGCCTTGCGCGCGCAGGTGAGCATAAAGATTATGATACCGCCATGCACTTACAGCGCATGTCTTTATATAGCCGAGCGCTCGCAGATGCGATTGGCTTAAATGAAGAAGAAGCCGAAACCATCGAACTAGCTGCGCCATTGCACGACATTGGTAAAATTGGCACGCCCGACAATATTTTGCTAAAGAACGGCGCACTAGATGATGAAGAATTAAGAATCATGCGCAAACATCCGCAAATTGGCTATAAAATTTTAGAAGATAGCCCCTCTAAATACTTACAAATGGGTGGTGAAATCGCACTTTCACACCACGAAAAATACGACGGCTCAGGCTACCCTCACGGGCTAGCTGGCAATGAAATTCCACTTGCGGCGCGCATTGTGGCAATTGCAGATGTTTTTGACGCGCTGACCAGCACCCGCCCCTACAAAATTGCGTGGAGTTTTGATAGCGCATTCAAATATATTCATGAAGAAAGTGGCAAACATTTTGACCCAAACATAGTGAATGCCATGATTTCAATTCGCTCAGTATTTGAAAGAATTTATTCTGAAAACTCAATTACCACCCAACCCTAATCATTAAACCTGCAGTTTCATTCACACCATTTATTAAGCGGTAGCTATAAACATGAGCGTCAGTAATATACGAAGTGCGTCTAAGTTTAGACAAACTGTTTTGTTGATAGACGACCAAGCAACGGTACTAGATATTCATGCGGCGATTTTAAAGTCACTTAAAATGAATCTCAAAATTGTAAAAATGACTGACCCCGTTGAAGCGCAACTTTGGATGCAAAATAAACAAGTAGATTTAATTATTACCGACTTTCGTATGCACCAAATGGATGGTATACAGTTTATACAATCCATAAAACAAGCATGCAATTATATGGTATCTTATTGGGATTCTATTATCGTAGTCACAGCCATTAAAGATGAAACTATTCATCAAGAGCTACTAGCAGCTGGCGCAGTAGCATGTTTAACAAAACCAGCAAACCCACAACAATTAGCAGAAATGGCACGAACCTTGCTTGATAAAAGTAAACATCATTACAGCCTAGGGCTAACGGATTAAGGTATAAATATGCTGACATCAATAAAAAATTGGTACAAAAATGCCGCAAGCCATTGTGACCCGCTTGAACTTGAGCAGGGTCGATTAAGAATTATCGTAGGGTTAGTAGCTTTTGGCTACTTTCTATACAATTATTTTTCGCATCAATTTATTGCCAAAGAGCTTATTGTATTTAAAATAATTTTTATTTTTGAAGTACTTTCTATTGGTATATTCATTACGATTCTAAAAAATAAATTTAAACCTATTGTGAGAAGAATTATTGGGGCTTGGTTAGATATCGGTGCCGCATCCGCTTTCTTAGCACTCACTTCTGACATCGGAGTTATGTTTGTTGTCATATATTTATGGGTTATTTTTGGCAACGGCTTTAGATATGGGAGGAAATACCTTTACCATGCGCAGGCACTTAGTATAGTTGGATTTATAATCGCGACTAATATTAGTCCATATTGGAAAATGCACCAAACTATAGGCTACAGCCTAATTGTAATGCTTATAGTACTGCCACTTTACGTGGCTAAACTCATCACACGTCTGCATGATGCAACCCATAAAGTTGAAATAGAACGTCAAAAAGCGAATGATGCAAGCTTAGCTAAAACACAATTTGTGGCCAATATGAGCCATGAAATTCGCACCCCGCTTAATGGCATTATCGGTATTAGCACCTTATTCAAAACCACTCCACTCAATGCGGATCAACAAGATTTACTTAAAACGCTAGAAGGCTCTTCTAAACTACTACTTTCACTACTGAATAATGTATTGGATTTCACAAAAATTGAAGAGCGTAAATTCACCATTGAAAATGTTGCTTTTTCTGCCGAAGAAGCCGTACATGACACGCTAGAAATTTTCCGCTCACAAGCTAAAGCCAAAGGCATACAGCTAGGTGTAAGTGTTACTAACACCATAGGCACACTCAATGGCGATGTTGTGGTGCTACGTCAAGTACTAGCAAACTTAATGGGCAATGCTGTTAAATTTACACAAAGCGGTAGTGTGACGATTTCAGCTACAGTATTGGCAGAAGATGCTGAAAAATCAACGCTACGCTTTGAAGTGGCCGATACAGGCGTTGGTATTCCAGCCAATAAGCAAGATAAAATCTTTGAAAGCTTCACCCAAGCCGACTCATCTACCACCAAAAAATTTGGTGGTAGTGGCTTAGGGCTCACTATTGCAAAACACATGGTAGAAGAAATGGGCAGCACGTTAAGCTTCCAAAGTACAGAGGGCGTAGGTAGCCGCTTTTGGTTTGTGCTTGAGCTAGACAAAGTGAACGTTAATAGCGCACAACGACAATATAGCCCAATTGAACCAGAGTTGACTGTAACCCATGAAAAACCTGCAACGGTAGCAATTGAGCCACTCACTAAAGTTGAAAATAGCGCTGCGCTAAATATTCTAGTGTGCGAAGACGAAAGCACCAATCAAAAAATAATCACACGTTTACTATCGTTACCTGGCCACCACGTAGAAATCGCCAGCAATGGTGAAGAAATGCTTGATGCGCTTGAATTTAGAAAATTTGACTTAGTGATTACCGACCTCAACATGGCGGGTATGAACGGCGCCGAAGCATTAAAACTATACAGATTCACCCAACCTACAGATATCGACACGCGCTTTATTTTATTTACCGCTGATGCAAGCACTTTTGCCAGAGAAATTGCAAACGATGCTGGCTTTGATGCCTTTTTAACAAAACCCATTGATGCTGCCACTTTGTTTAATACCATAGAGCGCATACTCAACTTAGCACCAAACACCGCAACACAATGGTTGAACAACGCACTTAATAAACCCAGCAATACTGAATATAAATTAGCGGCAGACAATACTGCACTTGATTTAGCCACAATAAACGCGCTTGAAAGCATTGGCGCAGGTGATGACCTATTTATGCACAGGTTACTTAAAAATTACATTGCAGATACTAGCTTACAGATTGCCAATATTGAATCTGCCGTTAAACAAAAACAATACGGTGCAATACAAGATTATTGCCATGCATTAAAGGGCAACAGCTTAAGCGTAGGCGCATTACAACTTGCCAATACAATTGAAGCATTTAATCAACTGACTGCCTCTACACACGCAAGCCTTGCGCCTAAAGTATTAAGTGCTTTAAATAGTGACTTTTCTACACTATGCACTACAATTGATGCTTACCTAAAACGCCCAGAAGCCGCTTTAAAAAAGTAAATTTGTGAAACTTATGGTGCCTTGTGATGCAAAGCACTATTACCTGAACTGTCATTCTGAACTTGTTTCAGAATCTCATACACAGAATGCAAAACCAGCCCGCACAAGATGCTGAAATAAATTCAGCATAACAAAACCACCCGTCATTGCGAACGTAGCGCGGCAATCAAACTTTGTAGATTGCCGCGCTACGCTCGCAATGACGACACTAGTTCAGCATGCCTATCATCAATTACGCTGTTTGTTTTTCTTGAATATGCACAACATCCGCGCCTACTTTTTGGTTCTGCGCACGCACTAAACGCTCCATTACTTTTAAATTACGCTCATCTAAGCGCAATGCAGCATCTACCCAAATATCAACTATGTCATAAAGTTCTTGAACTGTAAGTGGGTTAACACGTTGTTTTGCGCGGTTAATCGCCTGAAATGAATTAAGTGAGCGGTGATTCTTTTTAATCCAGTTATTCAATGCATATTCGCCTTGACCATCTTCTGCCAACACATCTACCACACCCATTTGGTAAAGCTCTTCACCTGTATAGATTTTCCCTGAGCGCACCATTTTTTCTGCGGCTTGCATCCCAATTTTACGGGACAAAAAGCTTAACGCACCCATACCTGGGAATAGATTAAACAACACTTCAGGGAAACCCATTAGAGAGCTTTTTTCAGCAACCAAAATATGAGTAGATAAGGCACCTTCAAAACCACCCCCCATTGCTTGCCCCTGTACCAAAGAAATTGTAGTCACTGGTGCTTGCATGTTGTAAAGAATCCATATGCTTTCAATGCATAATTTTGCATACTCAAATAAATGTGCTCTATCTTGGGCTAAGATTAACTCTCTGAACGCCGTTAAATCACCACCTAAATTAAATACGCCCTCCATACTTGAAGCAAAAACTGAATAATTGAGCTTCTGCACCTTGCCTTGTGAAATAATCTCACCCTGTGAGTTCTGTATATAGTTATGATATTGCAATAATTCATTAAGACAGGTCATGTTAAAACAAGGCCGTGGCTCTGGTTTCATATAAGACCACATCACGCCATACTCATCATCAAAGCGTGTATCAACTTGCTGAAAATTTGAAATGCTATATTTATTAAAATCTACAATAGTGTTCATAGTAATACCCCTAGTTTTGTAATGTGATTGATAAAACTTAATATTTATACTGGCTACTATAGGCTTAATGAGTACGCGCCTCAAGGGTGTAAATTATTAAAATTCATTTTCTATATATCTTACCGTTGTAATATTGCAACAAATGCTATTTTAACCATCCGTTTACAGGTAAAAATTAGGCCTAATAAGTCATTGATATGATATTCTTTTTAAACTTTTATTAACTTAACCTTAAGAAAACCATAATTATTATGAAAAAAATACTGTTATCTTTTGCGATTTTTACAACACCTTTGGCAGCACAAGCTGCTGGATTTGCCTTAATTGAACAAAGCGGCAGCGGCATGGGGAATGCCTATGCTGGCGGTGGTGCCGTGGCTGAAGATGCTAGCACCATCTTTTTCAACCCCGCTGGCATGACCTACATTCAAGGTACGCAATTAGTGAACGCCTTGCATCTAATTAAACCTAATGCGGAGTTCAGCGGCACTCTAACGCCCAATGGTCGCCCAGTTGGCGGCGATGGCAGCAATGCTGGTGATTTAGCGTTTGTACCTAACCTCTATTTCAAAATGGATTTAAACGATGCAGTTAAATTAGGAGTTGGTATCAATGCACCATTTGGACTAAAAACAGAATATGACCCAACTTGGTTAGGTCGTTTTCATGCCATCAAATCAGAGGTGAAAACCGTAAATTTCAACCCAGCAGTGGCTTTTAAAGTGAATGATCAACTTTCCCTAGGTGCAGGCTTATCTGCAATGTGGGCGCAAGCGACACTTAGCCGCGCAGTTAATTTAGGGCCTGCTGAAACCACAGTAAATGTTACAGGTACGGACTGGGGCTTTGGCTATAACTTAGGGGCTATATATCAAGCTACGGCTGATACGCGCATGAGTATTGCCTATCGCTCAAAAGTAAATCAAACATTAGAAGGCACATCTAGATCTCCATTAGCTGCGCCACTCAATACTGATGTTACCGCTAAAGTCGCACTGCCAGAAACTTTCTCTGTCAGCGCATTTAGCCGTTTAAATGATCAATTTGATTTAATGGGCGATGTCACTTGGACGCATTGGAGCAGATTTAAAGAATTACGCATAGACTTCGCCAATGCTGTACCAGATTCAGTAACCCCTGAGAACTGGAGCAATACCTTACGTTACTCAGTAGGTGCAAACTATCATTACAGCGATGCCCTTAAATTACGCGCGGGCTTAGCGTTTGATGAAGAAGCGATTAGTGACCAATTCCGTACCGCGCGCATTCCAGGCAATGATAGGAAGTGGGTTTCATTAGGCGCAAACTGGAAAGTTACGCCACATTCAAGCGTTGATGTAGGTTATTCACACTTATTTATCAACAAAGCCAGCATCAATAAAAACGAAGGCGCTGCGAACGGCACGCTAACGGGCTCGTATGATGGCAGCGTAAATATTCTAAGTTTGCAATACACACACAACTTTTAACTAAAAAAGTTTATAATTAAAAGTAGTCATAAAAAAGCTCCCTCAGATTAAGTCTGAGGGAGCTTTTTCTATTTTGGTGGCCCCCCTGTGAGTCGAACACAGCACCAACGGATTATGAGTCCTTAATTTCACTTCACTATAACTAACATTACCTTACAATACAACAGCTTAAGTAACAATACATTACTATATTTAGTTGTTATCTAACTATGGCGTTGAACTACTGTTGAACTTCTTTAGTAAACAATTCTAAACGTCTGCCATTCTAATTAGTGACCCATTTGTAAGATTATACCTAGCCTGTTGTTTACTAATAATAAAGATGTACCCTAGCTTTGTATTTCAGTGCCTTGTATAACTTTACTAAGTATTGATTCGTAAATGTAATCAGCTAGTACAGGGTGGTAATCACCCGTTTCACTAGACATTCAAGTAGTTCCAGTTTGTAACGCTTTAAATGCCAGCGTCTGATTACACTTAATAGTTCCACGGTGATCACTCCCATTCTCCTGCTCATAGGTTGAGCAGAATAGTATCGGTACGTGGGTCAATTTCTAGTGCAATTTATATCGCTAGGTGGGTCAATTCTGAGTGCAATTCAACACCCCGAGTCCTCAGCGAATAACCACCCCCCAAGGTAACTTACCAACAGCGATTGTCTGTATCACTTGTTGTGTAGCCGTGTCGATTACAGAAATATTATCAGAGCGACCATTTGCAACATAAAGTTTCTTACCATCTGGTGTAATTGCCATATTCCACGGGCGTTTGCCAACTTGGATAGTTGTAGTGACCGTATTCCCTGCTGTTTCAATCACACTAACACTACCCGCACCGTTTGATGCATAAACAGTAGCTCCATCAGGCGACACCGCAATGCCATTGGTTCTTTCACCTTGAGCAGGAATACTTTTAATCGCTGCCCAAGTTGCTGTATCAATGACATCTACCGTATTGGACTCTTCATTTGCTATGTAAGCAAATTTGCCATTAGGTAAAAATCCTATGCCACGAGGGTGACCAGCAGATTTAATACGCGCCACGGATTTTTTGCTGGCTACCTCTAACACATCCACATCGCTACTCTCCTCGTTGCTTGCTAGCAGCCATTTCCCATCTGGCGAATACACACAATGCTCTGGATTTTTACCTTGAATCTTTACTTTTTTAGTCATTTTTAGTGAATTAAAATCAACAAAAGCCACTTTATTTTCTTCCTCTAAACAAATAGCTAAGGTTTTGCCATCTGGAGAAAAGCTAATACCTTCTGGGCTTTCGCCCACAGGTATTTTTTCCTGTAATTTTTGCGTTGTGAGATTAACCACTTTATGCGCACCACTTGTAGCATCAACCACAAACAAAGTTTTAGCTTCAGGATCTAGCGCAATGCCTTGAATTTTCTTTCCTAAAGATCCTTTGGCCGGCAAGGTGTGTGTCACGGTATCCGTCTCTGTATCAATCACAGAAACTGTGCCATCTTTCTCATTGGGTACATAAGCATACGGTGCTGCCAAGGCCAGCCCACTGGCAGATAAAGCCGCCACAAGCAATATCGTCGTTTGTTTAAACTTCATGGATGCTGCTTTATTTGATTTCATATTTATTTACCTTGCTAATTTGACAAAAACAGCCAAACATTTTCAGATATTTGGCGCATAAAATTGGGAAATGATAGATGTCATCATAGCTAGGTATTCACGGCTGAGATACCAAATAAATCCTAAAATTGCATGGGATATAATCCTGAAAAGTGATTGGCAGCCCTACTTAGGGTTGCTGATGGGAGGCGTGATGTTACAAGCTAGGTTGGCTATGTTTATGGCACTAACTCGGTTTTGCTTGGGTCATGGTTGTATCGTGGCACTTGGATAATGTCGCCATCGCGCATTTCAGGCACTTTATGTACACGCACCGTACCCACTTTAATTTTTCCCGTGCTTTCATCCAACCAAAAATCAATGTCATAAATTTCGTCTTTACTGCCTTTTTTGCGAAAATCCGTACAGGCAAAAAATTGCCCGTTGTCTTTTAATTTACGCACAGGTTGATGTACGCCAATAAACTCCAGCTCCACCTCTTTGCCCGTTTTGTCGTCAGTCAATTTATATAAGCCCGTATTGGCGGATTTTGATGACACGATGTGCTCTTCAATTGCCGACATCACTTCCCAACTACGTTTTTGCTCAGACTCACCTGGATGTTCAGAAGCGGGAATCCACCACCAAGGTTTGGGCTGACGCTTGACTAGCGTCCAGTTTTCGCCCTCCTTGCGCGGTGATTTATAAATGCGCACATCAAATAAATCGAGTTTTCCGTTTTTTGGCTTTACCCAAAAATCAATCAAATACTTTTTATTTTCATCATCTTTCGCGGTAAAAATCGCTTCTGGGAAAAAACCATACCCGTGCAAGGTACGCATAAAATCAATATTTTTGTACTTCAAGGGTAATTTTTCACCCGTAAGTGAATCATGCACAAAATAAATGCCATTATTCTTTTTAGATTCGATTTGAATATGTTGGTCTATCCATGTTTTAACATCATCCACACTATATTTGCCCATGTCGTCACCAGTTTGACTGACTTCACCCGCAGCATAATGGTCTTTGGCACGCTCTAAATTGCGCTTGGGGTCTTTGTTAAACGCCACTTTGGCATCTTCTGTGCGAAAGCAATAGGTTTTGCCTTCAAACACGGTATTGACTGAGCAATCGGTTTTGATGCGCTTGCCTTCTGCCAAGCCCATCACACATTGGTTTTCAAATTCGCCTTGAACGGCAGGTTTTGCGGCTGGCATTTTTCTGCCGCCATGGCTGGTGAAGTGAGCATGGGCAACATTAAGCTAGCAGAAAATGAAAATGCTAGTGTTGCGTTAATTAAACTTTTGCGTAAGAATTTCATTTTACACTCCAGAATTATGCTATTAAAATGCAGTTAAAATTCATTATCTTCTTTTAAAATGCTGTTTAATGTGACTACCATCACACTAAACAGCATTTTAATCCGCAAATCGTTTTGTTGATTTTTTATTACCTAGCTTCTTGTGCATTTACTTTTCAAGTGCTTTTTTCAAACCCACCGCCGCCTCGTCGTATAACTCATTAATCGCTTTATTGGCCGCTGGGTTATCTTGGCCTTCAGGTGCTTCCATCGTATTCGCTTTGTTATAAAAACGCGCGGTTAGCGTCACTGTAGATTGCCCTGAGGATTTGCCTGCTTTCACTTGTGCTACAGTGCGGTAGTTACTCACGGCAATGGTACTGTCTTTGCCATCTACTAATTTGTAATCAAGCTTCATGTCAGCATCATTGGCTTCGCGTAGCTTTTCTAAAAATGTGGTGCCATTTTTTAGAGTCACTAAGCGGTGTGACAATGTCTTACCAGATTCCTCATCTTTTCTATCTTCCAATTTCACATTCGTCACATCAGGATGCCATTTGCCAATTGCACCAAAGTCTTTGAGTAAAGCCCATGTTTTTGCTGGCTCGGCCTTCACTTCAAATTCTTTTACAACTTTTTGCCCACTAGGGCCATGTGCAAGGGCTGCTACAGGCAATAAACAAGCCACGACTAACATTGATAAAAACTTTTTCATTACTTCGCTTTCCTTTTACTAAATGAGTTAAAATTATTGTGCTTCAATGACTTTTTTCAAGTTAGGCAAGCCAGCGTCATAAACACCTTCAACCGCTTTTACGGCAGTTTCGTTGTCTTCACCTGGTTTTGGGTGTACATCATTAGCCTTATTGTAAAAACGGCCTGTCCATGTCACCGTTGACTCTCCCACTGCTGGGCCCGCTTTTACCGTCATCACCGCGCGATAACCACTCACTGGTAATACGCCTTCTACAATTTTGTACTCTAATTTCATTTCCTCATCTGAGTTGATGGTTTGCTTTTCTAAAATAGTGCCGCCACCTTTTAAAGTCAGCAAACGATGCGGTAATTGAACCCCATCTTGGTCAGCCTTTGTTTCGGTTTTGGTACTCTCTACAGCAGGGTGCCATTTGTGAATACCACCAAAATCTTTAACCACTGCCCACACTTTGGCTGGCTCAGATTTAATGACCACTTCTCTAATCACTTTTTGTTGCGTTGGGGCATTTGCAGCCGTCACTGAAAGTGGCAAAAAGCTAGCCACAAGTAAAAGTTGTGTAATAAATTTCATTTTTCTCCTAATAATATTTATTTATAAATTGTCACTATTTCTGAATAAGCGTTGCTATAAATTGCCCAAATGCGCGGCTTTGCGCGCCTGTTTTAATGGTATCTACCACTTTGTTTGTTTTTGCATCTATCACAGTCAAAGCGTTGTCCATCCAACTCGCCACATACACGCGTTGGTGTTTATTGTCATACGCAATACCCTCTGGCGTACCACCTACACGTATCGTCGCAGTCACTCTTTGCGTTTTTGCATCAATGACTGATACGGTGTCTTCATGTGTATTGGTCACATAAACGGTTGAGCCATCAGCATTGGTGGTAACGCAATAGGGGTGTTCACCGACAGGTATGGTTGCTGTCACAACATCACGCCTTACGTCAATCACCGAAACCGAATTACTTTCTACATTCACCACATATAACAGCTTTCCATCGCCAGATAAGGTCATGCCAAATGGATGCTTACCTACTGCGATTTTATGCAAGGGTTTGTGATTTCTTGCATCAATTACGCCCACCTCATTGCTGTCTCGGTTTGCCACATATAGGCTTGCACCTTCTCGACTCAAGACCATCCCCGCTGGTGCTTTACCCATACTTATGGTTGTAAGCTGTTTATAGCTCTGCGTTTCTATCACCATAATTTGGTCATGAAACCAATCTGCTACAAACAGTTGTCCACCACTCTTATTTAAAGCAACGCCAACAGGTGCTACTTTGTCTAGCTTAATTTCGTGTATGACTTTGTTGCTACCAATATCTAACACCGAAACTGAACGACTATCTACATTGGTGATATAGGCGCGGTTAGACAGCGCATCTATAGCTACGCCAACAGGTGATTTACCAACCTGCACGGTTGCACTCACTGTATTACTGGCTAAATCCACCACTGACACAGTGTGGTCGCCCTGATTAGTCACATAAGCATATGGTGCGGCATTAACAATAAAATGAGCACTTAAAAAGACTGCCTAACGATACCGACAGTCTTTTTGATTTTGGCTGAATCAACATTAAAGCCTATTTACCACTTAATGTTTTTAGCTTCACCACGGAAGTTGCCACGGATAAAGTAAATAATGCGCCACAAATCATCTTCAGTTTTCACAAGTTTTCCGTGCGCAGGCATCGGGCCTACTACGTTTTCACGGCCTTTGCGTGTGTAGCCTTGCTTCATTAACTCATCGCTACCTAAAGCCACTAAGCGAAATAAAGTATCGTCATCTGCACCATATACCCAAGTTTCGTTAGAAAGTGGTGGGCACATACCGCCACCGCCATTACCGCCATGGCAGCCATTACAGCTCACACCCATGTATTTTCTCTTGCCTGCCTCAACTAAATCTGGATTCATCGTTGTATATGAGTACGGGTTTTTTAATGTACCTTTGGCAGCATCTGTTGCCACGTCATGTGGTGATTTATCTGAAGCTAAAGGCTTAATTTCTGGGGCAGTAGATTTTTTCTTTTGCACTGGCAGTGCAAAACCATCTGCGCCTACTGCAGGCGCGGCGGCGGCTTCTGGTGTTGCTGGAGTTTCTGCTGCAGCCACGACTACTTTTTCTGATACCGCTTCTACTTTTTTAATTTCTGCTACAACCTCTGGTTTTGCATTATCTGCAGCCTTTGCTGCCGATTTATCTGTGCCAGCCGCACACGCAGTCATCGATAACATACTTAACATGGCAATGATGCCAACATAACGAAATTTCATTTCAAAGCCTTTCAAAAAATTAAACAACTCTCTAAGTACCGTAAAACATAAGTACTGTAAAAAAACTACAAAAATTGGTTTATAGCCAACTAATCATTTAACGCTGTATGGCTAGTTTGGTATGACGGATTAAATCCTATAAATCGTAGGATTTAATCCTGCTATGGTGGCAGTGACTATTCCGCAGGTTTTTCTAACATTGCAACCGCCTTTTGTGCGTCATTGGCTTTGGCTATCTGCAATGCGGTTTTGCCTTCATCATCTTTCATATCCGCTTTTGCGCCTGCTTTTAATAGCAAACTGATAATCATGTCTTGGTCTTTATGTGCCGCAATCATTAGCGGCGTTACACCACCTGAATTTTTTGCGTTAGGATTAGCTTTATATTGCAATAAAGTTTGCGCCATCACGAGGTTACCTTTAGTCACAGCTAACATTAAAGCGTTGTATTTACCTGCCCCCATTACAAAGTTTGGGTTGGCATTGTTATCAAGCATCGCTACTGCCGCATTGGCTTTATTATCATTCACCGCCATAGCTAAGGCGGTTACGCCATCTTTATTTACAATGTTGAAATCCGCCTTGTGTTTACCTAATAGGCGGAAAACTTTAGGCTCATTTGAACGCACAGCGTGCATGGCGGCTGTCCAGCCATCGTCATCTTGCACATTCGGGTTGGCTTTGTACTCCAACAAGCCATTCATCACACTTAAATCGCCACCTTTTGCCGCTACGATAAGCGGTGTTTGTTGCTCAGTATCGCGCGCATCAATTTTTGCGCCACGTTTAAGTAAATACTCTATGCGTGTAGAGTCACGCGCAATGGTGGCATTATGCAACTCACCCTCTAACGTTGAGCCTTGCTTCAGGGCTTCATCTATCATGGCGGGCAACATAGCAAGGTCAGACTGCTTGGGAACTAATGCAGATTGTGCGGTTTTAATACGCGGCTTATATGCACCGTGCGAAGGTAAATCACCAGAAACGGCACACTCTTTACATTGCACCAAAGGCACGCCGTATTCATCTAATACTTTTTTGATTTTGTCTTTTTCTTTGATCATCACCGCTTCAATGGCCGCTTTAAGCTCTTTGGCGTTTTTACGCATACCAATAGATAAGCCAAACTCAAGCGGCATGTTATGTTCCATCGTATTCACAGGCACCACAGTAATCGGCGCATTTTTCTTGGCTTTATACCAGCCCGCATAAGGACCCCAAACGGCGGCCACATCAAACTCACCGTCTATCATTTGTTGTACAGTCATGTGCGGTGCGCGGTTTGGCTGCAAATCTGCATCGTGAGAAATAGAACGCGCACCACAGAATTTGCTCGATTAAAGCCATGCTCTTGTAACACGGTGCGAATAGCGGAATGTTGAAACACTCCAACTTTGTACTCGTTAAGCAACTTAGAATCATCAAATGATCTAATATCTATGCCTTTGTCATTACGATATGCCAATACAAAAGTACTTTTGTAAACAGGCATAGTCGTCATCATGCGCTCATCATCGGGCGACATATCCATCAAAATGTCACACTCATTATTATCAAACGTTTGGCGTGTTAAGCCGCGCTCTAAATACGGACGATAAAAATAGCTGGTATGCGTACCCATGCCTTCAGCAATGATGGTGGCAATTTTATTTTCAAAGCCTTCACCTTTATCGCTTGATAGCGGCATATTGCCTGGATCTGCACAAATGCGGAGTGAGCCCATCTTTTTGATGGATGCTGGCACCTGCACTTCTTCAGCCACCACGGGAAAAACAACTGCGGCCAAGGCAATAGCGAGTAAAGTTTGCTTAAAAACGGACGATTTTGACATCTAAAACCTCATAGAGTTATGATTATAATTTAATTATTTAACGTATATTTAACAGAAGTTAATGAATTTTAACGTCATATTGAGAGCATTTATCTTTTAATAAGTTCATGCTAAATTTAAAGTTTTTATGGTGGCGCGATTGACATTTCCCGCCACCATAAAAACCTCAGCATACAAAAAGCAGGTGACGCCTAAACGTCACCTGCTTTATTTTCGCCTTACACTTCCAAGCTAACTAGCAACTAGTCAACACGGAATGTAAACAATGTACCGCCTTGTGGCACTTTGTCTAAACCAGAAGCTTTAGCCATCGCAGTTGCACCGATTGCGCCGTATTTATCTTCCATGTCCAAACCAGCAGTTATAGGTAAACCAATCCAGCCGCCAATACCTGTCCAAGTAGATACGTATTGTTTGCCTTTGATTTTGTAAGTGATTGGGTTGCCGATAATGCCAGAAGCTAATTTACGACTCCAAAGCACTTTACCTGAATTACGGTCAACTGCGCGGAAGTCACCACCCAATGAACCGTAGAATGCTAGGCCACCGTCAGTCACTAAAGCACCGCCCCAGTTTGGATATGGATCAGGGATTTCCCAGATGGTTTTACCAGTCACAACGTCATATTTCTTGAATTTACCAGTAATGCCTGGTTTTTCAGGATACATGTAAACGTTAGCAAACACATACACAGTACCTTGTTGTGTGTGCGTACGTTCTTGCGGCTCATCTTCCATACACCAGTTGTTGGTTGGCACGTAGAACACGTTAGGTTCTTTCGGGTCAACTGCTGCTGGTTGTTGGTCTTTACCACCCATTGCAGATGGACAAGCTTGAGTATTAACATCACGTGCAAATGGTGAGTGTTCTTTCACTTTTACAGGACGACCTGTTTTTAAGTCAACTTTTTCAGCCCAGTTTACTGTCACGAACTTAGTAGCACGTAACAATGTACCGTCTTTACGATCTAACACGTAAGCAAAGCCGTTACGGTCAAAGTTCACTAAAGCGTTCACTGATTTACCGTCAACTTTTAGGTTATCAACCAAGATGTTTTCGTTCACACCGTCGTAATCCCATTGGTCAAATGGTGTTTTTTGGTAAGCCCAAACCAATTTACCAGTGTCGATATTACGCGCCATAATCGTCATAGACCATTTATTGTCGTATTTGCCAACATTTGTTTTTGGGTCAACTTCGTTACATTTTTCGTGCGTCAAGTTTGCACCTGTTTCACCGCAACGATAAGCTGGAGACCAGTGACCTGGGTTACCTGTACCTGCGTACATTAAACGTAATTTAGGGTCATAAGTGAACCAAGCCCATGGTGAACCACCACCAATTTTCCACTCGTCACCTGGGTAAGTTTCACCAACTTTATTGCCTGCCACGCCGTAGTGTGGGTTCGCTTTGTTAGTGTCTTTATCCATACAGATGTCTGCATCAGAACCTGTACTATGACATTTCCAAACTTCTTTACCTGTTTTTAGGTCATAGGCTACAGTACGGCCACGTGCGGCGAACTCGTCACCACCGAAACCAGCAACCACTAAACCTTCAGCAACCATTGCTGGGCCTGAATGTGTTTCACCTTTTTCTGGGAACGCATGTTTAGTCACCCATTGTTCTTTACCTGTAGTAGCATCAAGTGAAATCAAGAAGCCATCTAAAGTATGGAACACCACGCGACCATCAGCATAGTTCAAACCACGGTTAATGGTATCGCAACATGCACGAGGCACGGCTGATTCATCACGGTCAGATTTTTTAGTGTAGTTCCAGATTTGTTTTGGATGATCAGGATCAGATAAATCTAAAGCCTGAACAATGTTTGGCCAGCCTGAAACCATGTACATCATTGGCTTGCCGTTATGCTCAACCACCACTGGCTGACCTTCATGACCGCGCAATGTACCTGAAGATTGTGACCAAATCATTTGCAAGTTTTTAACGTTTTTTGTGTTAATGTCTTTTAATTGGCTGTGACGATGCATTGCCAAGTTTTGGCCAGGGGCAGCCCACATGTTATGATCTTTACTGCGTTTAATAATCTCTTCATTTGCTGATGCTTGCCCAACCATACCAATCATGGCTACGGCACCAAGCGCAACAAACATGGCTTTTAATGTCCAATTTTGTTTCATACGTCCTCCGCGGTTAATAAAAATTTCGTCTGCCACCGTAATATTTTGTAATCAGAATGTTACAAAATATTACCAAGGCAACGTATGCAAACTATATGCTTGTTTTATTTTTAGCCACTCAGAATTAGTCCCTCAATAGACTGGGACATTTTCCCGCTAAACTCAGGAATTAAAACCTGCTGACCACTCTCTTGCTTACAACGGAGTGGTTTGTTGATTTTAGGGAAATAATCCTATGCTTTAGGGTGAATAACCCAGTTGTGAAAAAACACTAACCATCGCATGCTTGAAGCTTGTACATTGAAATAAAGTAAGCATTGGCAGACAAAACTCAACAGTTGACTAGTCAAAAAATATACTGGCGCAAGGTTGCACTTGATTCGTTGTGGGTTATTGTGGCTTTTTTAAGTGTGTATGCTATTTCTAGTCATTACAATTTTTCAGACAATTTTTATACTTGGGCTAGGCAATATGAGCAGAGTGTTGATGTTGATGAGTGGCTACCCGCGCTGTTGGCAAGCTTAGTCGCCATGCTGTGGTTTGCTAAACGACGCATCAATGAATCCAGGATTTTGATTAAGAAAAATCACGCATTATTACAACGAGTATTAGAAGTGCAAGAAAGCGAGCGTAAACGCATCGCACGTGATTTACATGATGATTTAGGGCAATACCTCAGTGCTATTAACGCGCAAGCTTCAAGTTTGATGATGGATAATGATTGCTCTGTAAGTGCAAAATTAACTGCAGAGCGCATTGTTTCAAGCGCAAGTCATGCCTTTCACGCTACGCATCATTTAATACGAGCCTTGCGCCCCGTCGCTTTAGATGATCTTGGGCTGGCGGCAGCATTAGAACACTTGGTTGATTCATGGCGGTCCTTAAGCTCCGTTAGTAATATGAATGTAACAAGCCAAAATCCAACCAGTTATCACCTCAACATCCGTGGGAATATTGATCAATTTAACGAAACTATCAACATCGCTGTGTTCAGAGTTGTGCAAGAAGCACTCAACAATGTTTCCAAACATGCACAAGCGACTCGCGTTTTTATTCACATTCACAACCAGCCAAATTGTTTATCCATTGAAATAAAGGATGACGGCGTTGGCTTTAACTTAAGCAAGCAAAGTTCTGGGTACGGCTTGCAGGGCATGGCTGAACGCATTGATGCACTAGGCGGTGACTTGACAATTACCAGCCAAGCTGATGTCAACCAAGGCAACACTGGCACAAAAATTTACGTTCAAATCAATACAGTTACATTAAATGAGTTAGCACAATGAATCATTCTGACTTAAAAAATACGGTTAAAGTCTATTTGGTTGATGACCACGCAGTGGTGCGCGAAGGTTATAAAAACCTGCTTGAAAAAGCCAATATTAAGGTAGTCGCTGAAGCAGAAAGTGGCGAAGAGGCCTACAAAAACTTTGAGGAAATAAAACCAGATGTTGTGATTATGGATTTATCTATGCCAGGCATGGGCGGGATAGAAACCATTAAAAAAATGCTCTTAAAAAATAAACATCTCAAAATTCTCGTATTTAGTATGCATGACGATGTAGTTTTTTGTTCTCGCACAATGTCGGCAGGGGCTTGCGGATACGTGACAAAATTAAGTGCCCCCAGCATTTTAGTGGAGGCCGTATTTGCCGTTGCTAACAATAAAAGATATATAAGCCATGATCTTGCGCACAAGATTTCAACTCAAGGGCTAAAGCATGACAGTGCTTTGAATAGCTTAACACCACGAGAATTTGAGGTATTTAGGCTATTAGCAAAAGGGCTGACACTGGACGAGGTTGCCGATACGCTTAACCTTAATTACAAAACCGTTGCTAACCATCAAACCAATCTTTTACAGAAACTCAATGTCAAAAATCGTTCGCAACTGATTTTGGCTGCCGTTAAATTGAATATTATGCCTGTTTAATTTTATGCGAGCAAAAAAGAAGCGAGCCTATAAATCCTTCCTAGGGGAACAAAATAGGCTCGCTGTGAGATAGTAGTCTATTATAAGGATAGGCTACCACGCACCTGATTAACTCTTAAAAATCTAATTTCACTCCACCAAATACTTGGCGACTACGCCCCGCAAACATGCCATCAACACGACTTGCAAGATACTCTTTATCAGTTAAGTTATGTCCGCTTAAAAAGTACGTTGCTTTTGAGTTTACAGGTTTAAAGTTGATAGAAGCATTAAACAGCGTGTAAGATGGAATCGTGCCAGCATAACCTGCTAACAACGCCATTCCTGGAGCAAAAAGGCTACCATTAGTATAGGCATCTGGCTCTTGGCTACTTACAAAATCGGCACCAACTCGAGCATCAATACCAACTGGGTGTTGATAGCCCAAACTGACTGAGGCTAAATGTTTTGGCGAGTAAGGTAGTCTGTTGCCTGCAATAACGCCATCCGTTGTATTTAAGCCATCTTTCTTAAATTTGGCAGTAAATAGATTGGTGTATGAACCCACTAAGTAAACGTTGTGTGCTGTGTTGTAAATAGTGCCAAAATCAACACGGCCAGCAAACTCAAGGCCAGACATGGCTGCTTCACCAGCATTCACATAACTACCTGCAACTGACTTGATGACAATGTCATCAAACTTAGTATGAAATAAAGTTGATTCAAATGAAATGCCTTTAAAGTACTTAGAGCGCAAACCTAATTCAAAATTAGTAGAAAGCTCTGGCGTAGTTTTGTCTGTAACAAAATTACCTGTGATTGGATCAGAAGCTAAATCTCTATCTGGACGAGGTGGCGCAAAACCACGGTGTATACCACCAAACACTGTCGTATTTGCAATACCGCTCCAAGTCGCTCCCAAGCCTGGCAACACTTCCGTTTGACTCTTAGTACCGTGTAAACCACCAACACCACCAGGCGCTCCATCAGGGCCAATAGGGTCGCTACCCGCAACCAAAATACTTTGCTTAGTTTTAAATTTTTCAACTCGTAGCCCTGGCGTTAGCGACCAATCATTGATGTGAAATGTATTTTGAACATAAGCAGATTGGGCTTTAACGGTATGATGTAAACTTTCGCGATGCGTTCCATTTGCCTTTGTCCAAGCTAAGTCATTGATGGTTAACGGGCTGTCGTCTCTAAATTGATCACGCTGAATATCCTCATCGTGGTAGCGAAATCCAACAACTGCATCGTTGTCTAGACCAAATAATTTATGGCTAAAGTCAACACGTGGCTCGATACCCCAAACTTGGTACGAACGAGGACGATGACGGCCACCACAAGCATTTGGGGTGCTAATATCGCATCCAGGAGCGCCATCTCTATCTATCGCTGTTACACCTGTGGCAGTACCGAACTCATCATCCCAGCCCCCAGCTGTGTCTGTTTGACGATAAGATGAACGCCATGAATCAATGTAATAGGCGTTGGTGCTTAACTTGATACCTTCATCAACTTTAAGGATATGTTGTAATTGAATTGATTTACGCTCATGTTGAAATCGATCATTCTTGCCTGTAGGTGCCTGAAACTTGTTATTGGCATAGTCAATAGTGCCTAAACCCGTCTCGGACACATGTGAATCCTCTTCGTAATAACCTACTTTTGCAATTAAAGTTTGGCTGTCAGTTAAATCAACCTCACTTTTTATTGTAAATTCCTGCACATCAAAATCGTGATTATCTCGAATGCCATCGCCTTTTTTCTTTAAGGCGTCGATCATAAAGCCACCACGCTCCGTGCCGTAACCTACGTTGCCATGTAAACCCCAAAAGTCATTATTTCCACCTGTCGCCATTACGCTACCAGCTAAACCGTTTCTAGGGACTGGTTTGGTGACAAAGTTAATCATGCCGCCAACCGTTTGAGGGCCGTAAAGTATTTGCCCAGAACCTTTAACCACTTCAATACGACCTACTCGCTCTAAAGGAGTTGAGTAATGGGCTGATGGGTCACCATAAGGTGCAAGATGTAAAGGCATACCATCTTCCATCAACAAAGTGCGCGCTGTGCGACGAGGGTCCATACCACGAATACCGATATTAAGAGCCAATCCAAGTGGGTCTTCATTAGCAACAATGTTTACGCCAGGTACGGTGTTTAATGCTTCTTTTATTGAGAAAGGTCTTCTTACTTCTAACTCTTTTTCGTCCACCACTGCAAACGAACCTGGTACAGATTCCAACCTATCAGGCAAGATGCCTTTTACGGTCACAACATCCAGTGACACTTCTTTAGACTTAATATTTTTAGCGTCCTCAGCAAACGCTTGCTGAGCTAATAAGGATGCAACCAAGGAAACGATTAGCTTTCTTTTAAACGACATAATGTAACTACCTAGTAATAAACGTACTTTGATTATGAAGTTTGATCTAAATCGTAACCACTCCTATAGTTCACTTTATTTGTGTGATAATTTCCCGAAATCGGTCAACGACTTTTTTGCAATAAATGTTCGAATTATTTGCCAAAACCAACCTATTAAAATGAATACTGCCGCAACAGTTAATGGCAGATATGCCAAAAATTCACTTTTAGTGTTGAAAAACTCCCCCAATAATTAATAACTATGGCAAATTAAAAAGCGAGCCATTGGCTCGCTTTTTAAGATTTTTCATACGAAAAATACTAACGTACGCATAAAGTTAATACCACTAAAATCTATATTTTGCTGATAACAATGCACTTAATGGCACGCCAGGAATGGCCGCGTTCTCATTGCCACCAGTGGCAGCATCAGTATAGTGCTTATCAAACAAGTTATATACATTTAAGCGAACCTCGTATTTTTTTGCTTCGAAAAAAGCTGTGGCATCAAAACGAATGTATTTTGGAATGTAGCTTTGCTCAATCGCAGAGCCATAGCGCTTGTCGGTGAACGTAGAGCCACCACCAAATCCAAAACCATTAGCGAAGCGTTTGGTAATCCAAAGGTTAGCACTATTTTTTGCCACCATTGGCACTCGTTTGCCTTGCAATGAAACATTAGTTGGAATGGTGGCACACAATGCAGCATTGGTTGCAGCCGAAACACCGTCAGAGCCCGCTGCAGAACTACATACGTTCGACTGATTAGCTTTTGATTTGGAAACGATAGCATCCATGTAAGTGTAAGCAGCAATGACGTCAACACCTTCAGCTGGACGGCCTGACAATGACAATTCAAGACCGTTTGTGCGTTGCTCACCCACTTGCACAAGAGTATTTGTTGCGGCATCTGTGGCTTTAATATTGGTTCTTTCTAATCTAAATATTGAAGCCATTGCAGAAACATTGCCATCAAACAAATCAAGTTTTGTACCTACTTCAAAGTTTTGTGTGCGTTCAGGATCCATATTCACATTTGCTGCAGACAAAGCGCTAATTTCGCCAGAAGGCTGATATGAGCGGCTTACTGAGGCATAAATACTTGCAGCACTATTTGGTTGATACACAACACCAAGACGAGGGCTCCATGTATTATCTTTGTGTTTCAAGGTTCTGTTGACATTGCTTGTTAGAAGCATGTAATTTTCGGTAGTTTGATCAAAATTATCATAACGGATGCCTGCTAGCACCTTCCACGCAGGATTTAATGTGATTAAATCTTGTGCATAAATACCAACCGTTTTAGTTAGATGGTTAGTATTTGATACGCTTTTGAGTTTTGTACCACCAGGTAATGGCGTAAACCAGCGTGTATTAAAATCTGCGAATGTTGGTGTAGTAGCAGTGCCATAAACAATAGGCGTTAATACAGGGTTAAATTTATCTACACTACCAATATCAAAGCGACTTCCCCATGAATCTTTGTCCTGACGGTTAAGTTCTAGTCCAGCCAGCATGTTATGGTTCATGCCAAACGCATCTGCCTTGAACATTAAGTCTGTTTGGTTGAAAAGACTGGTTTCATCACGCAAAATGTGCGTGTGTTGACGCGTGAATTGTGTGGTATTAAAACCAGGTGCGCGCGTATCGTTTCTGTCTTGGTCTGAATTGGCTGCTCTGAACACGCTTTTAATTTTCACATTATTATCAAAGGTATGGTCAAAACTAATGCTGCCACCCTTAACAATTGTTTTAATGTAATCATCCTTTTTGCCATTTAGGGAGCCATAATATGTGCTTCGTGATACATTAATTGGCGCACCTAATTGCGCTGGCACACCTAAATCGTCTAAACGGTTGTCGTTTAAATAGTCCATTTGTACCAAAATGCTGGTTTGTTCTGAAGCCTTAAACAAAATAGAGGGCGCTATCATGTGGCGCTCCATAAAATATTGATCACGAAAACTTTCAGAATCTTCTAAAGCACCGGTTAATCTAACAGCGATTTGATCGCTCAATTTTTGGTTAACATCTATCTCACCTCGTTTTACATTGTATGACCCAACGGTTCCCCCAATTTCATATTGATTTTTAAACATTGGTTTTTTGGTGATGCGATTGATAATGCCACCTGATGAACCACGACCGTAAAGCGCAGCTGCGGGGCCTTTGAGAACCTCTATGGTTTCAATATTGGATAAATCACGGTAGTAGGTAGAGTCATCACGGAAACCATCAATATAATTATCGTTTTGAGTGTTAAAACCACGAATATACACTTGGTCGCGTGCGCCATCACCCGCCAATACGCTCACTCCAGGAACGCTATGTAAAGCATCATTCAATGATCGTGCGCCTTGATCACGAAAGGTTTCTTTAGTTACAACGTTCACAGTAATAGGAAGGTCCATTAAAGGTACATCAATCTTAGCTGCTGATTTAGAAATTGCAGGTTGATAAAGCCCACCCGTTTCAATCGTGGCACGAACGTTGACTGATGGTAAGGTTATTTCTGTTGCTGTGGCTTGATCTTCGGCAGATGCGAATAAAGGCGACGTTGTCAACGCTATTAGCACAGCTAATTTAATATGACTAAGTTTAAAATTTGTTTGTTGCATTTGTTTCCCCTATGTATTTATTTTTTATTTCACTATTTAACAGTCGCCACAATCACTAGCGCATTGCTGACCTTTTGGGCTCTCCAACTGATATTTCCACTACTTTCTACTTTTGGTAATGCCTCACCAAAAAACTGCTTGGCTACTTGGTAGCTTTTCCCTGTTTTTACTAAAGCAGGGTTTCTAACGATCGGTTTAATCACGGCTGTACTATCTGCAGTGCTTGCCCCGTTGACATCGGAAAATTTTAGAACGCCTTGAATAGTGCCAATGTTCTCACCCGCAATGACTGGACTTAGCGTGATTTGGCTACCAGCAACAGTGGCAACAGTCACATCGCCAGTAATCGTGCCACTGTTTTCTAGCACAAAGGTTTTATCTGGGTTAGCTGCTAAAAAGTCTGCTTCGGTGTTGTAGCTGTGCTCTTCATCACCAGCCATAAACCATTTGGAAGGCAAGCAACCTTTGAGTGGCACATCAGGCGCTAAGCAAACTGTAGCCGCTTGTCCTGCAGCAAAAGTACCCACTGGATAGTTGTTGGTGGCGTTAGTGGCGGCATATTTGTAGATGAATTTATGGTTTACATTGATATTGCCATCAATCATGCCGCTGTTGGTAAGCGTGTGATTGCCTGTGCCTAACACTAGGTTTTGCATACTACCGCTGTTATCAATCACGCTGTCGCGTCTGCCAGCTACTTTCATAAAGGCTTGGTCGTAACCTGCCACTCTTGAAGCCATTTCAGCCAAACCATTCACATCAACCATGCGAATATCGCCGATGATATTTCCGGTATTTTTAAATGAAGTTTTGCCGATGCTGATTTGTAAAAAGCCGTCTTCCACTTCGTTAAATGGTGCTTCGTAGCTCACAATCGCCACTCCGCCACCAAAACTGTCAGAGCCTTTGTTGTAGCTAATCGTGCCTTCATTAGTGATATTTAAGAGGTTTGAGCGCATGTATAAGGCCGCTACTAAATCTCCACTGCCTGAAATTGTGCCGCCTTTGTGATTATGGACAGTGGACTCCATTTGCTCTTCTTCAGTAAAAAAACCTGCCGCATAAGCAATATTGCGCGCTTCACCGTAACTGGTACTAGCCACTTTTAATTTTTCAGCACCTTTTACTGTGCCTTTTAAACTGGCGGCGGTGTTAGTGGTTAATATCAAAGGCTGAGTGCGTTCTGCTGATATAGTGCCGTAGTTTTCTAAAGAAAAAGTATCCGCTTTACCTGCAGCCGCCACCGCCCACACTTTGCCAGTTCCAGCGTGGCGCGCACTAATCACACCGTGGTTTTCAACTGCGTTATGACCGTGCAACTCAGTATCCACACCAATTGCAGCAGCATCAAACCCATAGGTTGTGACTGGACCATTTAACACTCCATGTGGCGCGCCACTTACAATGGTAGGTGTACTGTCAGTAAAAGTAGTGGTGGTGCTTACGGTAGAGGTCGAAATTGGTTTTGTTAGATTTTTTGCGCTAATTTCAGCTGACACTACACCACCGGCAAGATTCACTAACTTAGCCTGATTACCACCAAGAAGCACGGCAACGTTATTCACTTTACTTACGCTGTTATTTTCAATCGCACCACGGTTGTTTATCGTGCTATCCGCATTAACCAGTATGGATACAGTGAAAATTGGTGTGGCAACAGCACCTGTTTGATCATTCGTTGTCCAAAGCTGAACACGTGGATTTGCTAAAACTTTTGCGTCTTCAGCAATATTCACCGTTAATTTATTCAGCAAATTTTTGCCTTCTGGGGCATTAGGGTTGGTTTCACTTAAGTTGCTAGTATTAATAATGGTTTGATTTACACGTGCAAGATAGCCGTGATTGAGATTACCTTTACAAACCACCGTGCTGGCAGACTGCTTGGTACAAGCGGCAGTAGCAGTTACTACATTTAAAGTCGAAATAACAGCAATCAACACTTGCTTACGAATGTGCATAAATAAACCTTTTGTTAGTTAGCCACCCAAAATTAGGGGACGTTGCATTAAAACGCAACCTAACGAAACATTATATGCGCACAATTCACCTATTGATACAGGATAAATTCCTGAAGATTGACTTAGCCATAAAGAAATTTATTGCTGGATTAATGTTGTATATAATCGATTAATGGCTTAAGCCAAACTTGCGCTTAAATATGCGTTTTTTTGCAATAAATGTTCGAATTATTTGCCAAAACCAACCTATTAAAATGAACACCGCCGCAAACAAGCCAAATATCCAGCGAGCGTCTCTTTCTGCCATGGCTTCTTTTTGATAATCATTATTTTTAATGGCTTTCACTGCATCCGCAGGTGTGTTGATGCGCACCAAGGCAAGGCCAGATGCTTGTGAGAGCGCTTGCATGAACACTTTATTGAACGAGGATATATGCTCAGTGACTTCATCTAGCATCCCATCTGGTGCTTTTTCGCCTGGTGCTAAATTGCGCACGGTGGGAAGTAGATTGGGATAATTGCCTTCTAGCACCGCATCTTCACGCGTCCAATAGCCAATAATTTCATCTTTTTGATTTAAACGGGGAATTGGTTGCAAAGCATCACCGCCAACGCCTAGCAATAGACCTTTAACTCTACCTCTTAATTTAGCCAAATCAGTCACAATAGGGGCGGAGCGTTGTGGCATTTCATCGCCATCGGTAATATAAACTAAGTTAAGTTTTCTTTTTTGGGCTTCAATAATTGAGGCTGTGAGCGCATTGGTGACCCAAGAATCTCCTATCCAACGCATGCGCCTGTCTAAGCCAGATACCACTTGCTCAATGGCGGGGAAGTGACGGCAAACTTCCAATGGCTCAAATAATACGACAGATTCGTCACCCGCAAACAATGCTACCGATACTTTTGAGCCACAAGGTAAGCTTGCCATACCCTCACGCACAGCCAACTTGGCAAGTGTTAAACGATCAGTTTGCGGCTTTGGGAAATCAATATCACGTACATTCATGCTCTCACTAATATCAATCACAAACAGTGTATCTTGCACCACGCTTTTGAGTTGCAATTGTGGCTCAAACCACACTGGTAGCAAAACCAAGCCTGCTAACAAATACCAAATCGCGCCATTTTGAATAGCATGACGCAGGTGAACACGAAAATGTCCCCACCAATGTTTTAGGTTATGGTGCATCAAAATCACTCAAAAAATTTAAGCCTCCAAGGTGCGCAAGGTGAGAATGGAGAATGACAGCGTAGATTGAATTTTTATTCACGGCAAACCCCTGCGTGTATTATCTTTCATCAATGCCGTGCCGTTTTGTTGATATGGTTGCAAACCAATCGTACCATCTGGCGAGTTTTCATAGCCTTGACCGCGTTTATCTGGGCTTAGTCTATCAATCAACTCTAGGTTATAACGCGCATTGTACATATCTGGCTTGATGCGTAGCGCGCCTTTATAGGCTTCGCGAGCCAGTAAAATGCGTTCTACAGAGCGCCTGTGCGAACCGCCGTGTTCAATATCGCTAGAAGCCATTGCCGATTCAAAATGTACGTTGGCAATGGCATATTTAGCGCGGGCGCGCAGTTCGGGGTCTAGCGATACCTCTGCAATGTTGAAAGCTTTAGCGGCCTCGATGGGTTTATTTTGACTGGCGAGTAAATATCCTATGCTATAAGCTTTTAGATATTCATCATTTTTTAAGGGCTGTTTTAATAGGCTTTTATTGTCATACGCCAAGTTAAGTTGGTGTGCTTCCCACCATTGACTGAGTTGGTAACCTGAAGCAAGCACTAGCAACGCCATTAGTACCAACAAGCTAGTTGGTAGCTTATCTAACAAATATTGAAATATTTTATGTTGTGTTTTCATCGTTCGTTACGCCTTCCAAGCTTTAATCTCAATTTGTTTTAGCCAAAACAGCGCGCCTAATAACAACATGGTCAATACATAAAAATAGATGGCATAATCTTGGCGCGGCAAGCGGTATTCGTAGCGCGTCGGCTTATTGGTGGCGCGGCCAATTTCTGCTACCGCTTGCTGTAAACCCGCTTCGCTATTGACTTCAAACGCTTGGTAGGGAATGTCCAGCTCTTCAAACAGGCGATTCATCGCAACGTTTTGGTTAATCTCTACTTCTTGCTTTTGAGCGTTGGTGATAATTTCGTTATCACCTGCAATCACGCTATCTAAAATATTTTTTTCTACCCCTGCGTGTACATACACCCAAATGAGTTTTGCGCGGTATTGCTTAAATTGATTTTTTAAAATTTCTCTATCAGCAGGCTCAATCACGGCGTCGCCGTCAGACACCAGCATAATCAAGCGCGTTGCGGTAAACGGCCTGCCGTTAAAGTAATCTAACCCCATCGCTAATGCACGGTTTAACGCAGTAAAGCCCGAGCTATTACTTTCTGCACTTTTGATTGCAGCCTTGGCGAGTTCTCGGTCTGCCGAAAGTGGTGCAACGCTAATAGGTGCCGCGTTAAACGCAACCAAGCCAAACGTATCCGCTGGGCGTTGCTCCATAAATTTAAGCAATACTTTGCGAGCAGCTTCAATTTTACTCACAGGTTTAGCATTGATGCTTTGATTATCGCTTTGCAGGTTTTCAGACATACTGCCGCTACGGTCTAGCACCACCACAATTTCCGCACCTTCCCCCACTTTCGTCACCGTGCCACCTTCGGTAAATGGCGCAGCAGCGGCAATGATCAGGCTCACCAACGTTAAAGCTGCGATTGCCCGTACACCCCAACGCAGCCAGTCAGAAAGTAAATCTTTAGGCCAATCTTCTAAACCTGGGAAGTTAAATTGCTTTACCCCATAAGAAATCATGGGCAACAAAGCCAAAGGCAACAACCACAACAATTCTGGTTTGAAAAAATGGAGGGCGTTCATCGCTTAAACTTTGGCTACTTTATTGGTTGCGATAGACTTTTGATGCGCTATTTTATTGGTTTGCCTGCGAGATAAGCGTTCCGCCATTGCAGCTCGGTTAATCCAACGTAAAGTATCAGCTACAGAAATGTAGCTGGTGTTGACTTGACTGGTCTTTTCATAAAACGCCTGCCATGACGCATTAAAAAACTGCGTAATCGCGTCTTTTTCAGCCCTTAGATAAGGGCTTTTTTTAAACAGATTGGCTAAAGTGTTCGGGTATAAGCTTTGCCCAGCACACCTTGCCAAACCTGCATGAATGGTGCGTAAATTCTCGGAGCTAAAGTTTGATTGTTGCGCCACACCCGCTTGGCGTAATTGGCGTGACAACTGTGTCATCGGGCCAGGGTTGCGTGGCCACCATGAAATTTTATCTACCAGCCAAAGCCAAAGCACGCCACACAGCAAACCTAAACTCAAGAACAGTGCAGCGAGCATGAGAGGCGTGCGCTCACTAAAGCGCAAAGGTGGCGCATGTGGGCGGTGCTTATTTTCTGTAATAGTGGGTGGTAGCACAGGCGATAAATGAAAACCTTGCGCAGGAATCGTAATGGCTAAAGGTTTGGCTGGTGACTTGCTGTTCGATGATTGTGCAATCTCGTCTTTTGCCGACTCATTATTATCTAGCGGAATTGTTTGCAGTTGTATCGCGGGTATTTTGAGTGTTTGCGCATGTTCTACGGTACCAAATATCTGCCAAGTAAAATCAATGCTGATTTTACGCCCGCCATCGGCATTATTGGCTTCAGCCATTGATACATTGCGTAAATCTAACCAATTGTTCACAGGGCCTTTTAGCGGCACGCTGTTGGGGTCAAACACTAAATCTTTAGCTAAATCAAACTCGGCATGCATGGCAATCATATCGCCAAGCGTATAGCCATTATCGCGCATGGTGACTTTAACTTTTGGACCTGATATGGCAGACGTTTTAACAACATCCTCAGCGAAAGCGGTTTGTAAAAAGAGTGTCGAACAGAGTAGCAAGACAAATTTAATTTTCATTAGGTACTGCGCTCCATAAAATACTTGGTCAAAAGCGCCGTATCAAATGCCCCTTTAACAACAAATGGCTTGTTTCCATACAGTCGGCTTGCTTCTTCTACATTTCTAATATGTTGCGCACGTAAGTCTTGCATTTGTTTTTGTAAGCCAGCCCGCATCCACACAAATTGCCCTGCGCCTGTTTCAACATCACGCAAAATGGCAATGCCGCTTTTAGGCAACGCATCCATTTCTGCGGGATCTTGCAGCATGACGGGGACGACATCGTGATGGCTGAGTTTTTTTAATAACAGTTTTAATTGTCCCACTGGCCAACGAAAATCTGACACCACAAATACCAAGCAACGTTTTTGCGGCAAATAAGGCACTGCCTGTAACAAGCCATCCGCATGTTTGCCTTGCGGTGTGAGTTTTGAAAAGTGATGATTCACCCACAACCAAGCACCACGGTTAGCTTTTGGCGGCAACATACATTGTTTATTGATAACTTCCCCCGCAGCAAACAAACCAAAAGCATCACCTGAGCGATAGGCTGAAAGTGCCAGTTGCGAGGCGACTTCTTGTGCCACGTGCATGCGATTTACCTTGCCCACATAGCCCATAGAAGCAGAAGTATCAACCAACACGATGACTTTTAATGCCGAATTTAAGTTGAAATCACGCACCCAAATATTTTCAAACGGGTCACGTACACTTGCACGTAAATCTAAACGGCGTGGATCTGGGTTGTCGCGCAATAGTACAACTGAGCGCAGTTGGTCACCTATGCCAGCCACCAAACCATGGCTTGCCCCAGGTTGATGCCCAGAAGGCCGCCAGCGGACGTGATAGTGAATTAAGGGTTGCTGTGCCATAGTTACGGTTTCTGTAGGAGCGGTCTGTGACCGCGAAGCACTGGTTCGCGGTCACAGACCGCTCCTACAAAGGCGATAGCAAAATTACTAATTATTTTCATAATCACTAAGGCGTAGGTACGTTTTGCAAAATCGCTTGCGTATAAGCCTTCGCCAACCAGCTACGTTGCAGCTCATAAATTGGCGTAAAAAACACGCGATGCGCCACCACTTGATGAAACACTGCCGCCACATCTTGTGGCGCAGCACCAAACGACCATCTAGCCATGCTGAAACTTTCGCCGCGCGCACTAACATGCTCGTGCCACGTGGGCCCATACCTGCAATCATCAGTTCATCCATATCCACATCGGGCAATTGAATGCCGTAATCTTGTGGGCGATGCGTGGCTTTACGTAAGTGCTCCACAAAATCTTGCACCGCATCACCTGCGGTCACAGAATTTTGTATTACAGGCGCAAACGGCGTGAGCGCATCAAAGCCAACATTGCCCGCCGTGACTTGCTCTATCAATTTATCAGTATCGTGAAAACGCGAGTCAAACGTCAATGCTTTATGCACCGCGCTGTCATTAGCGGGGTTAATTTCCAACTCCATCAAAAAGCGGTCGCGCGCCGCGCCAGGCAACTCGAATGTTTCTTCTTTTTCCACCGCGTTACGATCTGCAAACACCAACAAATGCGGAAAGTAATACTCACGATTAAACGCAGTAATGCTACGCTCTGCCATCACACGCAACAATAGTGAGTGTACTTGCGGACGAGCGCGGTTAATTTCATTAAAGAAAAATACCGATAAATTTTCGCCTTGACCTAAAATTGGCCCAGGATCCACACGCGGCTTGCCGTCTTGATCAATATAAGTGTGATAAATCAAATCTTGCGGCATTAAATCAATCGTGCCTTCTATGCGTTGATAACCACCGCCCAAGCCACGCGCCGCTGCACGTAATAGCGTGGTTTTACCTACGCCCACATTGCCTTCTAACAACACATGACCACGCGCAAAAATAGCAATCACTAAAGACCGTATCGCAGGTGCTAAACCTATGACCGTGCCATTTAACTCTTTTTCATATGTTAAAGCGCGATTGCGCCAATCTTCAAGCATGATTTCCGACATAGCAGCCCCTGAAATTTTTTAGCCCAATGTTTAACCGTATTAAAAAAAATAAATACGTGGCTAGATTTATTAAGTGGCTCTATTACACGCTAAAGACAGATTTTAATTTAGGGATAAATTCCCGATTTGTACTGGGATATTGGCTACACGGAGTAGTCCAGCTTAACTATTTTCAATGGTCCAAGGCTCGCTTTTGCTGTGACTTAAAGCAGATTTAATTGATGTTGCTTTTTAACTAACAACAAGCTTGGGATAAATTCCTAGCAATTTGGTGAATCGTTCCCTTATCAGCCCAACTATGAGCGGCTAAAATTACACCTAGTTAATCTCCAAAGTTAACTAGCAATAAGTTCAAAGCCACGCAAAGCAATTTGCGTGGCTATTTTTTCACATACCTAATGCGCGACTGGTTTAGCATCAGCAGGCAACTTTGCATGCCAGTTGCTCGCGGCTAATTTAGCCGCGGCAATATCTTCTGCCTTCATGGTTTTAGCCAGCGTGTCTGCTGCTAGTTTAGCACCTTCATGGTTTTGCTTGCCTGCAAGCTCAAACCACATATAAGCTTCTTTCGCATCTTTTTTCACTGCGATGCCATCGCGGTATAGCATGCCTAATTCATATTCCGCTTTGTGGTGACCTTGCTCAGCAGATTTACGAATCCAACTTTCTGCCAGCACTACATCTTTTTTAATACCGTTTCCATCTAAATAATTTTTACCTAACGCCAGTTGCGCCTTATAGTGATTTTGCTCTGCTGCCTTACGATACCAATCACAAGCTAATTTTCCATCTGGCTTCGTGCCACGCCCAACCGTATAGAGCCGACCAAGTGCAAATTGAGACAATATATGCCCTTGCTTAGCAGCTTTTTCGAACCACTTGAATGATTCCACATCATCTTGCTTTACACCTTGCGCCTGCGCATACATCACGCCTAAGTTGTACTGCGAATCCTGATTGCCTTGCGAAGCTGCTTTTTTATACCACTCCGCCGCTGCAGCGTAATCTTGTTTTACACCTTGGCCTTCGTCGTACATCATGCCCATGATGTGTTGTGACTGCTTATCGCCTTTATCTGCCAAAGGCTTGAACTCTTTCAGTGCAGTTGTGAAATCTCGCGCCATAAATGCGGCTTTACCTTCTTCAAAACCAGCAATGCTCTCACAAGAAGCAAACGCCATCAATGCAACTAACATACTGTTTAATAATTTTCTTTTCATATACTTCCTTGTAAAAACCGTTTTAACTTAACATAAGATTGTCTTAAAACTAACCATCTACTAACCCATGGCGCATAGCAAAACGCACCATATCAATTGGGCTTGTTACCCCTAATTTTTGCTTAATACTGGTATAGTAATTCGCTACAGTTTTTTGACTGATTTTAAGCATCTCGGCAACGTCTTCTACAGTTTTACCTCCTGCTAACAATCTAAATACCTCAAACTCTCTTCCAGAAAGTAAATGTATAGGGTCGCCTTGACCTGATAGTGTTTCTAATGCGATTTTTTGCGCGACTTCAGCGCTCAAGTAGGTTTTTCCATTGGCAACCTCTATCACCGCGCGCGCTAAGTCTTCTGCTGGGCCATTTTTGGCAACATATCCTTTAACACCAGATTTAAGTGCTTGGGCCGCAAAAGAGGCTGTTTCATGCATAGAAAAAATGATAATTTTTGCTGATGGGTAGCGTTTAATAATACGCCTTGATGCCTCTAAACCTCCCATGCCAGGCATGGAAATATCCATCACAACAATGTCAGGCTTGTGCTCTCCATAGTACTGGTAGGCTTGCTCACCAGAATCTGCTTCAATAATAATGCCTATACGGTTATTCAGTTCTAATAGTCGCCGCAAGCCTGATCTAACAACAGCGTGATCATCAACCAGTAACAGTTTTATGCTCATTTTCAAATAACACTCTCTATCATCACTTGTTTAGGTAATACCACTGTCATTTTAGCCCCTTGATTTAATGATGATTCAACCTTCATTTCGCCCATTAACCCTTGAACACGTTCTTTCATACCCGCTAGACCAAAGCCCCGCGCAGGAATAGTTGGGTCAAATCCCACGCCGTTATCTTCAATAAACAAAGTTATTGACTGCTCATCTTGTTTCACGCTAACGGTCACGCGATTAGCATTGGCGTGTTTAGCAATATTGGTCAAACATTCCTGCGCTACTCGATAAATGGTAATTGACACCGCTTCGTCTACCTCACCCAAATCGCTTGCAATGCTTTGTACTAAGCTAACACTTCTGTAACGCTGACGCCAATGATGGGTAAGCTCACTTAAAGCCAAACCAAGCCCCAACTCGTCTAAGGCTCGAGGTCTTAAACGCTGCAAAATATGGCGTACCACGTCCATCATTTGACGGGTGATTTGGCTAATGGCAAGCGCACTTTCTTTAGCAGAAGACAGTTTTTTTCCATTAAGTATCGCGCTAGCATCAACATTGATAGCCGTTAAATATTGACCGATTTCATCATGAATATCGCGCGCCAAGTGTTTACGTTCATCTTCCTGCAAGCGAATAATCTGCTGAGTAAGCCTGTGATTATTTTGCGTGGTGCTTTGCAAAGTCTCAGCCATAAAGTTAAATTTCTGGCCAATTTCATGCAGCTCAATCTGCTTAAAGTTGGGTAACCTGCTGTTAAAGTTTCCTAATTCAATTTGAGTTAAAGCGTATTTAATTTTATCCACTGGGCTAAAGGTGTATTTCACCAAAAAATAAACCAGCATATTGATTAACACAAAAAACAGTACCACCATGCCAAGGAGTCCAATCGTATCATCCCAAACTTCGGCGATTTCATAACTTGGGTCAGGCGTTACAATCAACTCCCCCACATAACGCCCATTTAAAATGATATTTCTTGATTGTTTTTGCATATCAAGATTAGACAGCCCCATAATCTTGGTGAACCATGCAGGTGGTACATTGGTTTCTATTTTCTGTGAGTTTTTACGGTTAGTTTCACGTAACTTGCCGTGAATATCGTAAAAATCTATTTTTAGATGCCTGATATTATTTAAACTTTGTAACCTAAAAATCGAATAACCATCACCACTATTTATCCAGCCGAAATCTGATGAGTAGTGCAATATTTCTGCATCTAATAAATGCAATGCAAGATTTGCAGTTGAGTTAACTTCGGCACGTACATCTTCTCTTGCATTTTCAACAATAAAAAAAGTGCTTGCACTTAACAACGCAAGTAGCAAGCAGGTAATCACCAAATTAAGTTTAAGTTGTAGGCTCATTAAGCGTAATCTTTTTTAGATTGCATATACTATAGGATAGAGGTAACTTTCTCACGGGAATAATTCCTGACTGGGCGTTTTAGTTTTACACTAGTCTAAAAATGCGCTAGCCCCGATTTTGTGGAAGGGCAAGTTGATGATACGTTATTAACTTGTTAGGGGGTTCCATGAGGCGTACGCTTGAAGGTTGAAAAATGGGTTCTCGTTGTTTGTTTGCTTCGGCTGCGCGGCTTCCAAGTCGACCATTAAGCTTGGAAGCTATGAGCGCAAAATCACGCCAAGCACGGGCAAGGTCTTTTGCAATGAAAAATTTAGGGGATGGCAACATAAAAGAAATTAGCAATTCAATGCTGGTCGCATTGCTGCCAGCATTGATGGCTAAAAATTACAATGGTCTGATTGAGACAGTTTGTGATGAGTTAATAAGCCGTTTTGCTTAATATTGTTACAGTAACGTAATTAAAATTCCTAATTCTAAAGAGCCTCAACTTTCTCAACCAAACTCGCTGGAAAAATCTTAATCTCATCAAAGCTAAATTGCGGCAAACGCTCGTTAATCAAGCTGACCACCGCTTTAGCCTGGGCAGCATCACGAAGTCGTTTACCGTATTCGCGATCATTTTGTTCTGCCATCCAAAGCTTGAATAGCGCAAAGGCGCGCGGGTCAACGGTGTTCATGTAAGCCATCTGGCCGTTCACGCCAACCACCATTTCTTTGAACTTAGGCGCACTTAGCAACCAATCTGCATTGCGTGCTTTCACCACCCAAAAATCATCATCCAGCGCACTAAATCTAGCTGGATTAACATCACTATTGCGCCTGATGAAGTCCACTTCATAACCGTTTTTGTTTATTGCTGTATATTTTTGGTCTTCACGAATAACAAAAGAACGGTCAATTTTTTTGAGCAACCCAATCATTCCATCAATCAAAGGGCCTTCTTGCAAGAATAAGCTTAATTTCTTACGGTTATCCCAAAGCAAATCAAAATCACGTGTGGCAAGTAAACCTTCTTCAATGCGCGCGCTTGCGGCAGTTTCATAGGCGTATAGTGCATTTGTGCCAACGACAGTGAAATAATCGGTCATGCCAGCCGACTCCAAGGCCGCCAGAACGTCGATTATGATGTTGGGTGTCCTGCCTATCCTTAAAGCGCGATTAAGGCGCTGGTGGCGCTCTAAAGTGACTTTTAAGCCTCGTGCAGATTCTGTTGTGGCAGCTTTACCTTCGGTAAATTTTAGATAGATGGCTTCAGTGGCTTCCGATCGAACACCAAGGCTTGTTTGAGCCGACTTTGTGGTGGTTCTTACAAGGTAGTCACGACCTTTTACTGTCTTCCACACCATGCCACCGCGATAAGCGAGCGCACGTACTTTAGCCCGATCGTAAGCGGTAAAGCTTTGCCTTGAGTCTATATACTGCCGAATAGCATCTTCTGGCAGGTCTTGTATTTCCATGTCTCTCGTCATTAAGTAAATTTACATGGAAACTGGTAGTATGTCAACCCATCCAATTTTTCCGCGCAGCGGGGTTAGGTTTTTTATTGAAGTCAACCTTTGATCCTCTTTTTTGAATCCAGCCTGAGTTCTATAAAGCCCATTCTGCACGGCAGCTTTACGCACATCTATCACCTGAGCATCTTCAAGAAACGCGCCAACTAAATCCGTTGGCTAGATTAAATCTCGGTTGAACTTTTAATAAAAAAATGGGTTAGCTGTTACGCTAACCCATTGATTTTATGGTGGCCCCCCTGTGAGTCGAACACAGCACCAACGGATTATGAGTCCTTATTGTTGCGTCACTATGAGAACCAATACGTCATTATACAATGAGTTATGTTTCATCACATTACTATAAACAATCGTTGCGCAACTATGCCGTTGAACTTTTGTTGAACTATATTATTGCTACCTCAAATTTTTTAATTTTCTATATTTACCTTTTTAAAGTGATGATGCTCAAAAGCTTTTGCAAATATAGCCTCCTCATCAGAGGATACTAATCTTACACATCTTAGATTAAATTTAGCTCTTGAGCATGCCACGTAAATCAATTGTAAGTTTTTTTCTTTTTTTAAAAGATTTTCTTCATTTTGATTAAAAGCTGCACAAAAATCGTATTCATTCCAAAAATACTCATCAAGAACCACCAGTACATTATCGATTCCAGTACCTTTAGTCTTATGCATTGTTATATAAGGCGTTTGCTCATCTTCATATTTAAAATAGTTTAGGACTTCTAAAAAGGTAACTTTATCTGAAAAAAGGGCTTCGAAAAATTGCTTTTGCTTCAGATTGCGCTCTTGGTCTCTAAAAGTATCCTCATCAATCTCTGGTTTCTTTTTCTGCATTTTCGGCAGTGTGTGACCATCATTCAGATAGTCTGCTTCAAACACCAAATACTCGCCATCAGAATTTATTAGTTCTAGATATTTTTCAGCTCTATTTTTATATTCCGAAAATGTTTCTGACCTCTTCAACAGCTTCAATGCAAATGCATTCTCAACTGTATCCACTGCACCTTTATTGGAACTTATAATAGACTGAAGGCTAGCGCTAATATTTTCTTTATCAGCTAGCGTCTTAATTGAGAGCCCAGATTTTTTTAGTTTTGAAAGAACGAAGTTGTAGTTTTTAGCTTCGTAAGCATTGCATATTTCAAATAAGTCTAGCAGCTGAAGTCTTGTTAATATTTTTGTAAACTCTTCTTTTGGCTCTAAATACCTATCAGAAAAAACTTTGTATAAATTAGGAAAACCAGCTTTTACAGCAACCGCTTTATTACTCAACAACAGTATTTTCGCTTCACCTTCAAAAGCAGACAGCTCAATTAATGTATTAAGTGCGCTTGTATATGCTTCTTTTTCTACATCTGAGCTCCACGCATTAGGTTTATTGTCATGGATTGAATAGTTAAACTCAACTGTTCCTTCCCTTGTATCTGCTGACTCCATAGTTTTTAACGCTAGGGCTTGATTCAAACCATCATTTCGAAGAGTATTTATGAATTTAATTACTTGGGGGGAACATCTAAAGTTATCCTCTTTATCAATTCTTTTTAGTACTCCATTTCCAACAAAATGATTAACATTGCCTATGCCATCTCCATAGATGGATTGCATAGAATCCCCAAAAAGTCCAATAACAGGCTTATTATGCAATGGTAATTTTGTTAAAAATATATCTACAATTTTTTCATGTGTGTCCTGATACTCATCAATAAAAATATAATCAAACTTGTCATTCAGAATTTTCCCTAAAAGCTTGAACTCATCAAAAAGTAGTGCAGCAATATCTAATAAGCCATCATGCCCAAAAGTGAGTTTCTTAAAGTCATTAAAGCGAGTCTCATTGTATTCAATCGACTTAAATCCTTTTTGTTCTATTTCTAATTTGATTTTATTGTTAATTTCTAAGATTTTCTCATTAAGTATTCGATTAAATTCCACTGGATTAGTGTCATAAAGTTTTTTACCTTCAACTTTTTCTGTTCGGTTACCAAAAACTATGTAATATCTAGCCGAATATTTTTCATATACCTTTTTATATTTATCGTGCTCTTTAGTCCTCTGCTCTTTTTCATCGGCATAAGCCTCTAGCTCAAGCCTCACCATAGAGTTAACTTTGAAAAGCTCATAGATAACCTGATGAATGTTTTTTTTATAATCTTTGATTAAACCATTTAAAAAAGAGTGGATAGTGCTAACGACATGCCCCCCCTCAACTCTAGAGCTAATCTCATCTGCGGCCTTGTTTGTGTGGGTAATACAAGCAATTTTTTTATAAGGATATTCTGTTGATATGTAATCAATCAACTGTTTCAATGTTTCGGTTTTACCACAACCTGCTCCCCCTTGTAGCACAAAGTCATGACCATTTGATAAGCAATCCTTTATTTTATCTAATGCCATCATTTCTGTAGCCATGCCAAAGCCTCCTGAATATACAGAGGCATATCAAACTCGATGTCATCCCTCGTCAAAGCTTGATACAACAAAGAAGAAGCAAAAGCAGACTTGTTTTTTAGTATTTTTGAATTTAATTGATAAGTATCCAAAGTATCATCGTTTAAGAGTTTTACGTTCTGTAAACCTTCCAATTTATCAGCGATCAGCTTTATTTTTTCCCTATTTATATGCAAGAATGCATCTTCAAAACTTCTTGCGTGATAGCCTTGATCTTCAATTTGATAGGCAACTTTTATGTTCTCACCTTCCTTAAACAATTCATTACTCTTTAACTGATTAAACCAACCTGAAAATTCTGGTTTGCTTATTTCAGGAGCTGAATAAAAGTGTTTAAGGGTGTAATTACTAGTGTGATCTGAATCACTAACTGGATGTGCTGGATATATAATTGTTGTTTCACCATCTTTTATTTCTGTAATTTTTTTTGTTGTATCAATGTCTGTAATTATTAATGTTTTAATCCCAAGAAACTCAAGAAATGGTGCAAATACTCTAGCATTAGCCCCCACTTCAATCATTGAGATATTCTGTGATGACAATCTAATTGAGCCTTCAGGAAGTGCTTTATCAAATAGGCTAATAAAATAGGGAAGTAAAATCTTTTCTGTTGTTCCTTCAATAAAAATTATTTTGTCTGCAAAAAATAATTCTGAAGACTCAAGGGTTAAATATTGAACTAAAAATTTAAAATGGTCTGAGTCTGTGTAAGCAACTTTCAATTCGTCATGAAAATTTTTTATTTTGACATTTGCACCATTTACTTCTGTTAAATACCTAACATCTTCAAAATTACACTGAGAAACTATATGGGAAGAATGCGTTGTAATTAACGTTTGTAAATTAATAGTCTCTTTAATTTTTTTAATTTCTCGAGCAAAGACATATTGCATTTGTGGGTGGGTGTGTGCCTCAGGCTCTTCAATGAACAATAGGTTAATCGACTTATTTTCATTCTCAATGTTGTATTTTTTTATCTCTATATCTAAGAGCAAATATAGAATATTCATAAAGCCTAGACCATTTAGATGCTCAGGTAATACATGTCCGTCTCCTCCATATACAACTTGAGACGAGTGTGAAATCAGTTCCTGAGATTTAAGGTTAGATATAACTTTGAGATTTTTTAAATTCAAAAAATCTTTGGCATTTTTTAAAAAACCATCAAATACATTCGCATACTGTGTATCTAACTCAATATCCATATCAATCATTTTTTGATTGATCGGTGAAAACAAACCTTCTGAAGACTTTTCGTTATCGTTATAGAATTTAGTTGTCAAATACGACAAAGCTTGCTTATCTCTAGCAGACTCCTCAGAACTAGAAACATTTCGTTTTGCGTGAATTATTTGTAAATTTATAACATCTTTAAGGGCATTTAAACTTTTTTCAACTAGATTACTTCTATCAACCCAATCTAGATCAGATTCATTTTGAAAAACATATAATTTGTTTCTTGTGTATTCAGTAATATGTTTTGAAATGTATCTTTCCTTGTCTGGATCAGCTTTTCCTGAAACACTTTTTAAAAGCCTTGGTTTATCAACCCCACACTCAAACAGAAGGTTTACAGTTTTTATTAATGGATCTAAATCCAGTATAAATTCTGATAAATAACTTAGATCATCTACTTCGTCATACTTAATTTCAACAATCATTTGGATTGCTAAATCGCTATCTTTAGTTGCTTCAGTAATATTAAGAATTTTTTGACGTTGGCATAAAGGGAAGTCATCTAAAGTAAATTTACTATCTTGGAAAAATTTTTGGAAAGCAACTATCAGTGAGGTTTTTCCACTATTGTTTTTTCCGATCAAAAGCGATAGCCCTTTTTTCACGTCCAAGGTCGCATCTTGTAGTAAGCGAAAGTTTTTTATTTGTATTTTGCTAATTTGCATTTGCGATCCTTATTATTGATTATTTTTTACGTTAGCTCATCTGCCTGTAATGCAGTAAATAATACTGCCGTGACCACAAGATTGCGCTGTATGGATTATACAAACGCGGCCACCTTAAGTTAGTTCTTCCAGTAATTATCCATGTCGAACCTAATATTATTAGTATCGAGATTAGGTGTGCCATCCAATTCAAACATAACTGCATCTACTGTCGTAAACTTCAAGGGTTTACCGCCTTCAGTTAACTCTACTCGTTGCCCCTGATACTCAAGAGCTAATGTTAAGCCACGCTCTCTCCCAGCAATTACTACTGGACGAGCCATAACGGGCTCAGGAAGAAGGTCACAAAAACTATACAGATCTTCACGCTCTAGCTTCATATTTGCAATATTCATGAAAGTTTCCTTTAAAAAAATTAATTAATAAAAATAGCAGTTATATCTGCCACTACTTCTTGAAGAGACTTGTTAATGTTGAATGTTTTTGGTTGAAGCTCATCCTGAGAAAGCATATTAAGCCATATTAGAACATCGGCCTTAATGCTTTCAGGCAACACTACTGTCTGGCCAAGAGTAAGAATGCTATAAAGTCGAATAATATCGTTCTTATGTTTTTTTATAAGCTTGGAATCAACTTTTTCTCCACTTGTCTCTCGTCTTACATGATCCATCCATGCTTTGCCTTTTAGCGGGATGATGTGTTCAGCCCCGATAATAGTCACTCCATCAACATCTCGCCTACCTGATTTAATAAATTCATAATAGTCTGTGTCCAATAGAATTGCCGACAAACTGGCTGTATCTTCACTCTCGATTTCCTCCCATTTAACTGGGAAAGTGTCGCCATCAAAATGCCCCTCTAGGTCTGGAGCGAAAAGCTCAATCATGAATGGAAACTCTGGATTTTTCGGACTATGAAATCGATAAAATTTGTCTTTATCTGAAGACTTATTAAAGGTTGAGTACTCCCCTGCTCTGATAAATGTCCAAAAGACTTTATAAAACTCGGTGCTGAGCGCCTCAACTGTCAACACGATGTCGATATCTTTTGTTGCCCTGAAGTCAGCACCGACAGTCTGCATGGCAATGGAACAAGCTGTCCCGCCAATAATGACGTACTTATCTGTATATTCAGCAAAGAACACTCTGAATTTATCTAGGCCATGTACCAAAATTATCTCCTTCTAACAGTTGATCCAGCGCCATTTCTATTCGCTCGTCAGGGTTACTCATTAAGCTTAAATAAAGCGAGTATTTGTTTACTAACCCTTCACGAGAAAATAAGTCTGGATCGTATGCCCACACTTCCACGTCCACATCACCATGCTTAACTATCGCCACACCTGCATCATAGAGCCTACCCCACTCTTTGATTGTCATTGCTATAGTTGGATTGATTGGCGCGGTGATGTCGGTCAATCTTTCGAGTGCTGACAGACCTGCAGTAGTAAACTTTTTGTAATCTATTCTGAACGATTCAATTGAATATCTGTGCTTCACAGGACTTCTCATCACTTTTTTTAGTGACTCCCAAAAAACATACCTGTTATCGTTAAGCGTTATTAAATTCTCCTTTCCCTCTTTAAGAATTTTTATCAAGCCATGCTCATAGAGTTCATCAACCGCCCTAGATGCTGACATTTTGGTGTAGTTTATTTTTAAAGCTATGTCTGCTTGGCGGTATACATCGCTATCAGAATGCAGAAAATATAAAGCTGTCAGTTGCGCGGCCACACTTAGTTTCTCGGATTTTCTTTCATACCCAACCAATGACCCAAATCGCTCCCTGAAATCAACGCCTATGAACGGTAAGTACATTTGGTTTCCTGGCACAACAAAAGGGATGTGTTGGTTCACCAATTTATCGCGAAAATTTGAGTCAATTTTCTCTAAAACTATAAAGGCATTTAGGTTTGCTTCATTCTCTACAATATCTAAATGCTTTTTTATTAGTGGAGGAGTTACCTCGGCTGAGTCGATTACCATCATCAAGTAACGTTTGTCGTGAATAGTTACTCTATAAAACTTATAGAGCTGATTAATAAATACTGGAACAGCAAGTGGAGTATTGGTTGGAAACACCTCAACCATGACTCCAAGCGTCTTTTGTATATACTTCTCTACTGAATTTAATTCAATCATATCAATTTAGTAACGAAAAAATTAACAGTAACATAAAAAATGTTACCGTACAAATAAATGTTACAAAATAACTGAAACAGGTTATTACTAAGATAGTTGCATTACGATTTCACCACGTCACAAAGCTGCTATTCAAAAATATGGGTGTTTGTAACGGCTTTATAGGCAACCCGCCACCTATTCCTACCGATAAGTGTCATCTACTTAATCCGAAAAAATAACTTAAAACACTTTCAATTAATTTTTTGCATTGAATAATCTACGGAAATTCAACAAAAAATATTGAATATAATTTATCATAATGTATAATTTATCATAACATATAATTATTAATAAGATAGAATGTAGAATGTCAAAAAAACCTGATCCTCAAAGACTACGTCAGTTGGAGCTACTGCTTAGATGGGAGGGACAAGTTGGTAATGCTCGTTTAAGGTATCTAATGGGGCTCAGCTCAATAAGAGCAAGCCAATGGATTAGGGAGTTCAGGGAATTCAGGCCTCACTGGACTCTTTGGAACAGCATCACACGTAGCTTTAATGCAAGCCCAGAATTTTATCGCGACACACAGGAAGAACACTCTGGGTCGCTTGCGCAGTATTTGTCCCTTGTTGGCTTGCCATCGTCTACAAACTCCGATAATCAGCATGTAGTAGTTGCTGCCTTCCCTGACATAACTACACCCAATCCTAATACTTTTGCGATTTTATCTAGTGCTTCACGATTAGCACGTGCAGTAGAAATTACTTATCGCTCAATGAAAGATCCAAAACCCCATATACGCATTATTTCGCCACACAGCATAATTCGTGCAGGGCGACGTTGGCATGTAAGAGCATATTGTGAGTTGAATAAACAGTTTCGTGATTACAATCTAGGCCGTATATCCGATGTAAAGCTTCTAGATAAACCATCCGAGTCTTTAATGAAACATGATAAAGATTGGATGACGGAGGTGAAAATTAGGTTAATTGCACATCCTGACTTGAGTCCAGATCAAGAGTCCCTTATCCGATTTGAATACTTTCAAGATACTGCGGCGCGCGTGACCACTTGTCGAGCACCGCTAATAAATTACTTTATTCAAGATGTGCGTGCTGCCATCGATGTTAAAACGCAGCGGCCTCCTGAATATCAACTAGCTGTTCAAAACTTAGAGGAAATAAGCCAATGGCTATTCCCGAATTAAATAACTCACCATTCGGAGCTTCATTGCTATTTAGCAGGTTGCCAGACCGCTTGTTTGCACCATTGGCGTCAGCAAATCGACATCGGTATTGGGCATTACTATGCCGATTACACGATAAGCGCTTTGGACCAGATGCCCCTATACCTCCTAGTAAAGGATTTCCTCAAAAAACTATTGTTCAAGACATCATAGATGCAATAGAACTGCAAGACGCTTGGGATCGCGAAGATGTAGACGTTGCAGAAGGCACATCAATTGAAATACGTGCATACGCCATTTTCAATCGATTTCATGAATGTGGCTGGTTTCGCATAGAGCAACCTAGATTTGATAAAAGAGTCACGATGCAGCCTGCTGTCAGTCAGTTCCTGACACAGCTTATTTCATTCGCAGAAACTGGCCCAGTGTTCGTTTCTGGAAAAATCCGCTCTATCAACATTAACCTTCAATTAGTCATAGAAGGTACTGGGGCAGGAGACTCACTTGCGGAAGCTGCTGAGCAAGCACGAAATCTACTGGAGCATGTTCGTAACACAGGTACTAACATACGAGATCTGATGGAATCGCTCAATCAGAACACCATCACCTCACAATATGTACAGAAATTCTTTAGTAACTATATTGAGAGTGTTTTTATTGGTGATTATCGTGAATTACGTACAAGCGAGCATCCCCTGTCAAAACGAGCTCAGATTTTAGCAACAATAGAAACCATCCGAGATGACGAAGCGCATCGCAATAGATTAATCACTTGGTATGAAAATAAGCGCAGCCCAGGCGACTCAGTAAAAGCAGAGCGTTTATTTGAAAGAGATTTAAATCGTTTATCAGAACTGCAAAGAATTGATGAGTACCTTGACCGCCTTGATGATGAAATCAGACGAGCCAACAAACGGGCGCTTGCCTTTTTAGATTACCGTCTTCGTTCAATACGACAAACCGATGTCATGGTAAGGCATGCAATCGAAACAATACTAGAAAATGGTATTCCAGAGATGTCCGATCCGTTTGCTTCAAATGAAATGATGAGCGAAGACAGACTGGCAGAGCCAAGAACGATAACAGAGCGTGCCGCACCTTCAATGTTGAGGAAAGTCGTTGTTTCTGATGAGCAGCAAGCCAGACACAATGTTGCAGTCCGAGCTAGAAATAATCGCACAGTGACATCATTAGGCTTGTCAGAATACGCCATGAAGCAATTAAGCACCAAAGAACTTATTACAAGCAACGACTTAGATCTCAAAAGTGTTTCAGACGTGCGCATGTATCAAACACTTTCTATTTTGAGCCTTAAGATGCGTTCTAAAAGTAAAAAAATGCGTTTAGATGCACTAACAATGACGCGAGGTTTTCGAGTCAGCATGTCGAATGAGCCAGAAATTGCCAATGAATTCATTTCATCAGTGCCATTCAGTCTACAAACACGTAAAGCAATAAATAAATAGGGGCATTGATATGAGCAATTATTGGGAAATCGCAGCATCACGTACGGACGGATCGAATACTGCAGAAGAATTCGAGGCTGCAGCTTATCGATTAGTTACAGAACAAGTCCTTTACCATGCAGACAAATTCAGCCGCGTGGCTTATTGGCTTATTGATCGCTATACCAAGGACTTTGAACGCGCCCTAGAGCCATTAGGCATCACGGTTGAAGTTAATACATTGCTTAGATATGTTTATGCGAAACCAAAACATCCCAAAAGCAATATGGCAACAGTATCGCAGACACTCATAGCGCTTGTACTTCGTAATGTCTATGACGAATCTGCAAGGGTTGGTCAAGTAAATGATAACGGCGAAGTACTATGCGACTTAGTTGAATTAGAAGAAAAATACAGATTAACTACAGGTCGTGAACTACCTTCAAAAGGCGAGTTTGACAGTGTAATAAAGCAGTTTAAAAGATGGGGTATCGTCAAACCAGCAGACGAAGAGTGTTTAGATGACTTTGGCGGAGAAACTGATGCTGAACCGCAGATGTATATTGTAATTCGACCTGCGATTGCCGAAGTTCTTGGTGAAAGTGCACTACTAAGACTTGGACAGTGGGCACAATCAAAGTCCATTAAGGACAACACAAGTAACGAAACAGAAGTAGTTGAGGTGCAAGTATGAAGTATTTAGAAAGCGTAAAACTTGTGCAATTCTTCTTGTTTGATAAACAAGAAATCAGGCTGCAAGAAATAACAGGTGTGTTTGGCCCCAATGCCAGCGGGAAAAGCTCTGTGATTGATGCGGTACAGATTGCAATGTTTGGTGCGAACGCTAATTTAATTAGCTTAAATGCCCAAGCAGATGAACGGGCATCAACCAGAAACATCCGCTCATACTGTTTAGGCATGCATGATGAGACAAAACGTGTGCGTGACAATGCTACAACCTATATCACACTGACATGGCGTGATTACGATACAAAAGAACCTATCACTATGGGTGTTTGTATATACGCCTCTATTGACAATGACACTATCGAGGTAAGAGGTCGTTATATCTTGCGCGGTGTTGAATTGTCGATGCAAGACCATTTAGAGGTTATAGATAATCATGAACATCCTAGGCCTTGGGAAACCTTCCGTAGCCAGTTAATTGAACGTTCAAAAATGACTGGAGAGGATCCACTCTTTACTGACACTGAGCGGTACATGAAAGATGCCCTTCTAAAGTTAAGAGGTACAAATGGTACACCTTCATTTGAATCGTTCAAGAGTGCGTTTAGGTTTGGATTGCGCATGCGCTTCGATAAACCTGTCGATAAAATCGTGCGAAATGACGTACTTGAGGCTAGACCTACAAACATCAACAAATTTAAAGAAATTACCGAGTCTTTTCGCAGACTAAACCAAAAGGTAAAGGAGGTGGAAGCCAAGATTGCTGATGCAAAAGAGGTTGAAACAGAGTTTGCCAAGGCTACACACGCCTATAAACGTGCAATTACGTGGAATGGGTTATCCAATCATGCTTTGCGTGAAGAGGCTGGCAGCTTACTGAGTAACGCCCATGATTCTATGTTAGAAGCAGATGAAAATTTAAAAAAGCTGAAGGCTGATTTCAGTTCTGAGGATACAAAACTTAAACAAGCTGAAGCTCAGCTAGAGCTTCACCGTGGCTTGGTGATGAGCCATGCCGCGCATAAGGACAATGAGGGTATTAGTAGTGATATTAATAAATATCAATCAGACGAAAATAAAAAAGCACAAGAAGTCCTTTCCAGCTTGAACCTAATCCGTAATACATTGAATGAAGCGTCTAAATCAGAGTATTTAAGTAAGTGTGCATCAATGCTACTAGGTGATGCTAAGACCATTGAAGCTGCATTACCAAATTATCTGCAGTTGAGCAAAGTGCAGTTATCTACCCTATTAAAACCAACCATTAAAGATGCTGCGACGGCTGTACAGGAATTATTTGTTGAGGGACGAAGTGTAGCGAGTCATAAAGCTCGAATAGAAGATGAGCTAAAGTTAAATGAGGCTGCAATGCTCCGTGTCAAATCAGGACGAGCAAGATTGAGCCAAGACACTGAACGTTTACTAGCCGAGTTAAAAGACAATGGAATTCACGCAATACCCGTTTGCGACTTGGTAAATATCACTGATGCTGAATGGCAGCCTGTGATTGAAGCTTATCTGGGTCGCAATGTTGAGGCGTTATTGGTAGATAAAGAGCATGAGGCAAAGGCATTTAGTGTGTATAGGGGTCTTACTGGGCCACGTGCAATTTATGGAGCAAAGATAGTAGCATCTAGCAAACAACAAGCTATGGAAGCCTTGCAAGGGTCAATAGCCGAGTTGATTACTGGTGAAAATGAAGCGGCCGTTGCTTATCTAAGACGCCGGTTCGGAGATATGATGCGCGCCACAACCGATGCAGAAGCATTGGGAGGTAAACGTACATTGACGCAGGATGGCATGATCATTCAGTCTGGGGAATATGACCGTATTAGACCAGTCTTATTGGGTAATCTTAAAATAGGTGGCGGGGATGATATCCAAAAAGCTAAGTTAGCAAAAGAAATTGCCGATCTTAAAAGTGCCAGTGAAAAACTAGAAGCTCAAATCATAAAGATTGATGGTTTGATGACTAACTTACGCAGGATGACTGATGATACAGCGTTAAATTATATTTTAGAAGCTTGTGAGCAGATGCACAGCGCAAGAAGCAGGGTTTCAAGCTTACAAGGAACACTGGAACAGTCGGCGGATGCTGAGTATGTCCGCTTAAATAAATTATTGGGTGAATTCACAGAAGATATAAAAACAATAGCACCCATAGCGGCTGATTTAGACAGACAGATAGGCGGTGCTATTGAAATTTTGAAACAGTGCGAAAAGGGAGAATCTGAAGCCAGAAGTCGATGGGAAGCTGCACAGATAGCTGTAATTGAGTCTGAGTCAAATAGCGAACATGACCGCGACTTTGCTTCAAAACAATGGGATATTTTACTTAATAAGTTTGAAGACGATTTCACATCAATGAAGACGTCCTGCATTGAGCAGATGAATTCATCCTACAAAGACAGTGAGAAATTTAGTGGCAATGGCAATAAATATTTAGGGTCATTTAAAGAAAGATACCGTGAGCAAGGTATTGTTAACCCAGACAATGATTGGCGTAAAGAACACATCTGGATTGAAGGTATGCTCAAACAGCTCACAGAAACAGAGCTAACTAACTATGCTGAGCAGATGGAGGCCGCATATAGAGCGTCACAGGACACGTTTAGAACTGACGTTGCTATTGCACTTAGCAACAATCTCGACCATTTAGATAAATCAATGGATAGATTGAACCAAGTGCTTAGTACATGTCCCGTATTTTCAAACGGTGAGCGCTACCGCTTTACAAGAACCGTGCGCCCACAACTTAAAGGCCTATTGAAGTTTATTAAAGATGTTGCTGCGTTTGGCCCTAATGACGATTTATTAGGTGGCCCAGGTGAAATGCCAGAAGAGTTCCGCCAATTACTTGATGACAAAATAGCTCCAAGCGCTGGAGAGCTTAATCCATTGGATGATTACAGAGAGTTTTTTGAATTCGATATTGTGATTCTTCGTGAGGATTCGATAACTAAAACATCCAATATCGTTGGAAGTCTAAGCAAACGACTCGGCACAGGTTCTGGTGGTGAACACCGCGCTCCACTATACGTGATTGCAGGAGCAGCACTGGCTTCAGCCTATCGTTTGGATAATGGAAATTCTGGAGGTATACGACTCATGTTACTTGACGAGGCTTTCAATAAAATGGATCCCGCTAATACTGTAGCGACCATGCGTTATTTGGAACAATTAGGACTTCAGGTATTTATGGCTAGTCCTGGGGAAAATCTTGGCACGCTCACAGCTTTCCTTCATCGGTACTATGACATCCTGCGAGATGTCGATAACAGCTCAATGGATATGCAACCACATGACGTGACAGAAAAAACACGAGAATTGTTTAGAGGCGACTTGGCGGAATTTAATGAAGACCTCATTGAGGAAGAACTGGTGGCAATTAGAAATGCTAGGAACCACTCTGGGATAGAGGTGGTTGCTTGATGGAGAATTTAGCGCGGTCACTGCTTGATAAGTTGTTGAAAGATGCAGAAAAAGCTGATGTGGGTAGGCGCAAGAATTTGCCCGTGCTTACAAAGTCCAATATGGCTGAATATCAAGAAAAATGTAATTCGCTACAAGCAAAAGAAGCTTTTGAAACATACATGTGCAGTGCTCGTGCTCAAGGTGCAATTACTTTTACTTACGGGAGCCGTGGTGCTGAAGAAGGTTTTATTAACAGAGTGGAGCTTGTCAATAAATCAGCACTTGCTAAATTTCTTGGCAAAGAACTTGAAGAGGATAAGCTAAGCAAGGCAGTCAGCCTATTAAGCCAATTTGAATCAAGATTTCCCGTCATTTCCGATGTGCTAATTCGCTGGAAGCAACTACGGCCTGTAAGGACGTTTTTAGTGACAGATGCTCAAGACTGGGCTGACGCAATCCGAGTGATTGATTTTTCCCGAGATAACATTGCCTCTGGTGTGGTATCTCTACCGATCAATGAGGCGAGTGGCAAACTATTCAAAGATACAAAGCGAATCAAAAAACTAGCCGCGCCACTTGATGTCTTACTATCAGGAAGTTTAGATGCTGATAGTAGACCTCCCTCTGAAGTATGGGAGGAAATCGGTTTATTTAGAGAAGAGCATCCTGTCAGGATGGCTGGTAAAGTCATTGTTGAACGGGAACGTACCACAGGACTTCTTGATGCTCCTTATACAGGATTCCCCGCATCAACCGTAATTCGCTTGGGTAGCAACCCAACGATGGTGATGACCATTGAAAATCAAACGACATTCCATAGCGAAGCGCACCGTCTCTGTAATGAGAACGTTCTGCTGATATACACTGCAGGCATGCCGAATCCGCCGTGGAAAGATATGTATGCAAGGATATTAAAAAATCTGCCAACAGACATTCCTGTTTATCACTGGGGAGATATTGATGAGGGTGGATTTAGAATTGCGTCAGTACTGGCCACTGTAGCTAAAAATGCTGGCCACATTATTAAACCTTGGCAAATGCATCCAGAGAATGTACCTTTGGAGCATAGGCGCCCTGCAAGTATAACTACAGTAAACAAGATGGTTTATTTTGCAAAAGCTGCGGGCTGGACTTCAATAGCCGAGTCTATTGAAAATACCAAGTTTACTGTCGAACAAGAAAGTTTAGCCTGAAAAATGGATACTCGTAAATAAACGCAAAGATAAGCGCCGTTAATTCAGACTAGTGGATAAAGCCCTCATTTGCTAACAACACTTACACGGCTCTTGATTATTAGCACTGGATGAGCTCACTACCTTCACACTCATTATCGTACGTAAACAGTGACGCGAGACGAATTGGCGGGAATTCTTATACGTTTTTTTTCGCCTCCGCTAAATTAAATAATGCCGTCACCTATACCTACCGAAAAATTGCCTGACCCGTCACCTATTTAACCTGAATATTCGCCTTGAATTTTTCGTGTTGATTGTAGTTTATCAACATGAAAAATTAAGGAAGCAAGCGAAGCGCGGTAGCGTATCTACAAAACTATCGTTAACTCTGTCTGCCACGCTCTTAAAAATACATTATTAGGGGCGAACGCAGAAAACGGAAAAAATTGTACGCTAAGCTAAATTCATTACACTTTATCGGTTTTTTGCTAACAAGCGCACAACCGTTGACGGATGCACCTGAAATAACCTAGCAGCATCAGCACCTGTTTTTTGGCCAGACGTTACGAACGTGATAATTTCTTTCTGTTGTTGCTGAGTTAGTTTTGGACGGCGCCCACCAATTCTGCCTTCTTGTCGTGCAGCCTCGAGCCCATTTTTAGTTCGCTCACGTAGCATGGCGCGCTCAAATTCTGCAAACGAACCAACGATTTGCATCATCATTCGACCAGCTGGTGTAGATGTATCTATCGCTTCGGTCAGACTTTGAAAGTCCGCTCCCGCTTCTTCGATCTTTTCCAGCGTGAGTAGCAAGTCTTTCAGTGATCGTGATAGTCGATCTAATTTCCAAACTGCAACGACATCACCTTTGCGTAATTGTCCTAGCAATCGATGAAGTTCTGGCCGATCCCAGCGACCACCAGAAGCCTTCTCCTGAAATATCAATTCGCACCCATTTTCCTTGAGTGCTGTGATTTGTAATTGATTGTCTTGTTCCTGCGTAGAAACACGTGCATAACCGATGCGCATCGTTGCGAATTCCTGTTGCCATTTGATTGTATTTTGCAATACATTTACGCAATGCGCAAGCCCTTGTTTTATGTGAAGCGAATTTTAATTGCGCAAATGAACGTTTGCGCAATCTTCATAAAACACCTAACCAACAAGTCAAAGCAATTTAATACCAGTCAAACTATTCGCGCAGGCTTCTTTAATTATTCGTAATAAATCTTGCACCCATAACAATGCTTTTAGAAGTATTTATAGGGTCACTTAAGTTTTACAAAAAACATAAATATTCAATAAAAACAATTAAGTGCGACAATTTGCCACATTCCAAATATGGTTATTTTCCAATATAGTAGCGTGTTGAAACTTATAACTATTTATTGGGGTAGGAAAATGAAGGGGAATTCAATTTTTGCTTTAAGTGCAATTTCGCTGGCATTGAGCCAAACCGTGTATGCAGAAGAAAATGCGATTGAACTAGATTCCGTGGTGGTTAGTGCAAGTAAAATTGAGCAACGCATTAAAGATGCACCAGCTAACGTGACAGTTGTAAGTTCAAAACAACTTGAGAATGGCAATAATAACGTCATTGGTGATGCCCTTACTGCGAAAGTTCCTAGTTTGTATTTGCGGGGAGGAGCTGTTGATGGCGGAAGAGCAGGCAACACCATGCAAATCAGTTTTCGTGGTATGGGGATTAACCGAAATTTACTCTTGGTGGATGGTCAATCGCTAACAGATGCTTATTCAGGGCAAATAAATTGGTCTTCAGTTTCAATGAATGACATTGAGCGTATCGAGGTGATTCCTGGGGTTGGTTCGGCCTTATATGGTAGTGCAGCCTTAGGTGGCGTAGTGAGTATAATCACTAAAAAACCAACCAAGCGAGAGTTTACCGCCAAAATTACTGAAGGCTTCTCAGATTTATCGCGTACAAAAATAGAAGCGGGTTATCGCGATAAATTTGAGAATGGCCTTGGCGTTGTGCTTAATGTTGCTCATGATGATAGAGATGGTTATCCCTATGAATTTGTGACACTTGCAAACCCTACGGCTGCTTTATTACCTAGCTCTATAGGTGTTTCTGGCATTCGACCTACCTTAACGCCGCAAGGCGTTAAGACAAATATCATCGGCGATAAAGGCGACAACGCATCAAGAGCCACGAATGCGAACTTAAAGTTATTTTATGATGTTTCGCCGACAACCCAATTAAATGCTGGAATTTCTTATACGGATGATAAAAACATTACTCGACCATATCATCTCTATTTAATCAACCAAGCAACAGGTCAACCCATTGTGCTACCTGCCAATAATACCAATGTGAATTTAAATGTAAATGGCAAAAATGCCACCTTAAAAGAGTCGGCATTTTTTGGTTCAAATCCTGGCGGGCAAGAGTCATGGAGGTATTTTGCAGGTATCGATACAGCAGTGTTTAATGATTCCAAACTTAAAGTCAAGGTTTCAAAAACTGATTTTGATCGGTGGTCATCGGGTGCCTCAAGCACAGCAACGTGGAATGCAGGGCCAGGTACATTAACTAGTTCGCCAAGCAGTAGAACAGAAACTTCAGCAGAATTGACCTTTCCGCTAGGTGATAATCAACTAATGGTTACAGGTTTGGCTTATGATCGTGCGACGTTGAATAATAAAAAAATTGCTTTGGCTAATTGGCAAGATATTGGGAGTGACATCAAGGTCAATACAAGTAGTGAAGGTGTCAGCACAACGACTTCATTATTTTTACAAGATCAAATTTCTATCGCAGATAAGTGGCTAGTTTATGCAGGTGGGCGCTACGATGTATGGCAATCACACGGTAAATCTTTAGATTTTGCAAATCCTGCATTAAACAGTGTGAACCCAGAGCGCACAGAAAATGCTTTTAATCCAAAGCTATCGGCGGTTTATCAGTTTAATGACCAATTAACACTTAAAAGCTCTATAGGCACAGGGTTCCGCGCTCCTAATAATTATGAGCTATACACGAATCCAACATTCTCAGGTGCCGCAGCTCCTAACGGTAAGCTTATTCTGTCAAATCCTAACTTAGAACCTGAAAAATCAAGGTCATGGGATGTTTCAGCAGACATGGCTATTGGTCATGGAGGGAGCTTAAAGGCTGCTTATTATGACACAACCATGCGGGATATGATTTATCAAAAAGTGACTAAAGTAGCACAGTACACGCTCGCTGGCACAACAAACAAAATTGATTATCATGGGCAACAGGATAATGTAGCAGGTGCGAGAATCCGTGGCTTTGAATTAAGCGGCGACATGCCAGTGTCTGATTGGTTAAGCGTGAATGCCAGCTATTCGCATACGAATGCAAAAATCACGAGTGATGGCGGGGCGAATGCTGGAATGGTTGGTAAACGACTGTCAAACGTCCCCAAGGATATGGCAAGCATTGGTTTTGAGCTCAAAAAAGGCGATTGGACAGGCATTATTTCTTCCCGCTATACAGGTGAAATTTGGGGTTCAGCAGATAACTTAAATACGGATATTGAAAAAGATGTGTTTGGGGGTTATAGCAAATATTGGCTCACTGATTTAAAAATAGGCTATCAAATTAACAAACAATATAAAGCAAGCCTTGCTGTGAGTAATGTGTTTGATAAAGAATATTATGAGTATTATTTAATGCCAGGGCGTAGTGCGTCAGTGTCAGTGTCTGCCGCGTTTTAATTAAATTAGTTAAAGAGGGTTGACTATGCGCAAAGCTATTGTATTTCTACATCGTTGGGTTGGTTTGGCAGTCTTGTTGTTTATTGCTGTTGCGGCAATCACAGGCGTCATTATTGCGTTTGATAAAGAGCTAGACCACACTTTAAATGATGACTGGTTTTATATTCAGCCAGGTGAGCAAAAAATGGCGATGGATCAGCTAGTGCCTATTGCTGAAGAGGTATATCCTGGTAAGCGCGTCACGTTTGTGCGCACCAATAATGAATCAGCAGACCGCTCTATGGAGTTTTACTTACGCACGCCTGCTACCAAAAATGCTGAAGATAAAAGCATTTTTGACAGTGAGGGTAAATACCATACCGTATTTGTGAACCCCTATTCAGGCAAGGTGCTAGGCTCGCGTGAGAATGGCGTGTTTGGTGTAGATAAGCGTCATATTATCCCCATGATAGTTAAGCTGCATTACACCTGGTATGCGGGTGCTTTTGGTAAATGGGTGATTGGTATTGCAGCCTTGTTGTGGTTATTGGATCACTTTGGTGCTGTGTATATTTCTTTCCCTAATTTAAAGAATTGGAGAAAGTCATTCCAATTTCGTTGGCGTACAGGCGGCTACAAATTAAATTTTGACATGCACCGTTCAGGCAGTATGTGGATTTTGCCCGTGTTACTTGCTTTGTCATTATCTAGCGTATATCTAAACCTGAACGACCAATTTAAATGGGTGGTGAATAAGTTCTCACCTGTCACTAAAACAGAATGTGCTTGTCACGTTGACCCTAAAGCCAATTGGATAGATAAAACAGCTTCATGGGATGAAGCAATCAAATTAGCACAACAAACCAGGCCTGATTTAACGGTTGGATCGATTAGCTTTTTACCAGATACACGCAAATTTATTGTATCGCTCAAGGGTGAAAACGATTTAACCAAAGAAGTGGGTATGACTAAAGTTTATGTCAATGCCATTACGGGTGATTTGCTACATGTGCATGACCGCAACCTAGAAACCGCAGGCGATACTTTTAATGCGTGGCAGTTGCCACTTCACTCAGGCCGCGTATTTGGCATAGTTGGACAGATTATTATTTTGTTAAGCGGTATCGTCATTACCATTATCTGCGTAACGGGTTTTATTATTTATTTAAAAAAACTCAGGGCGCGTGAAGCGGCAAATCCAAAAGAAATAGCCAGTACCAAGCCAGAAACGATTGGTGTTTTAGCACTATTGGGGCGACTAAAACCATTGTTGCGAAGTAGAACGTAAATCACACACTTCTAGAAAAAGCACTTCGTTCAGCTTAAGCTTGAATAAAGTGCTTTTTTGTAATCTTGGATTAGTTTTTTTATTTTAGGAAATATATGGAATTCAACTTGTTGCCACTGATACACGCCATTGAACAGTTTTTGTATCATGTGGCGAGTTCACTGTATTTGCCCGTTATTGGCGGTTGTACTTTACTCACCCTTTATGTGACATTGTCATTAGGCATCATGTTGCGTGATGCGTGGGATAGAAATCGTCATGGTGCGCCTGATTTGCGCGTTTATCGAAAAAACGTCGCCAGTAAATTAGCGCAAAATGTAGAACATTTAGACGCTAGACTTGAGCGACTGCTACAAAAAACTGAGTTGGAGATGGCAAAAAAACTAGACCGTATTCGCTTTGTCATCAAGGTTGGTCCCGCACTGGGTTTGATGGGTACGCTCATACCAATGGGTATTTCTTTAGCAGCATTGGCTGAAGGTAATATTCCAAAAATGGCAGGCAGCATGGTTACCGCATTTACGGCAACAGTGGCTGGCTTGGGCTGTGGTGTTGTGGCGTATTTGATTGCGCTCAAGCGTGAAAAGTGGGTGCGTGCCGATGTGCGTGAAATGGAGTTTTTAACCGAAATGGTCGTACGTACAGGCAAATTGGAGCAAGAAAGCTAATATGCGCTATTTACGCCGCCACCGCCGATTTGAAGCTGAAGAAGCTTTAGAAGACCCCATTGCTGGTGTCGCTAATTTATTTGATGCCAGCATCGTTTTTATTGTATCCATGATGTTGGCCTTGTTTATGGCTTATAACATGATGGATTTGCTTGACCCCAATGCAGAAGTCACCATGACCAAAAAAGGCGCTGATGGGCAAGTTGAAATTATCACACGCAAAGGTAAAGAAATTAAAGTGACTAAAGTGACCGACAAAAAGTTATCTGGCGAAGGTCAGAAATTAGGCATTGCCTACCAACTGGCAGATGGCAGAGTGGTTTATGTGCCGCAATAACCATATATTGGCGTTATTGCGCGCTTGCCTAGCAAGTATATTGATGCTTTCTTTTACTGCGCTCGCCGCGCCAATTAAGGTAAGCTTAATGATGGGCGGCAATGATACAGCCACAGCCGTAGATGCGGCGCATTTGCTCAAAGCAGACCCAGCAATGCGAGAGGTGCAAATCAAAGTGTGGTCTATGCTTGATTTTCCTTCACAGGCAGCGCCAGATAGAGCTCGTGCGGACACGACTTTTCTCAAACAATCGCAACATATTTTCATCTCTACCAGCGTGGGTCGCCGCTTTATTGATTTGGCGGGTGAAGATATCAAACAAGCGACAAAAGCAGGTGGTAGCGCTTATATTGTGGGCAATGTGTGGGATGCGGATTTCCCCAGTTTTGGCTTGAGCAAAAAGCCAGAACTCACCGCGTATAAAGAAGCAGGCGGTGCAGTCAACATGGCTAATATGGTGCGTGCCGCAGTAGCAACGCAGTTAAAATTACAATTGATTGACCTGCCCAATAAACTGCCAGAGCTTGCATATTACAACCCGTATAACAACCGTACTTACGATGACTTTGCAGGTTATCAAAAAGATTGTGCGGTGTGTAAGCCTGGTCGAGCCTGGGTAGGTATTTTGATGTATCGCAATAATGCACTATCAGGCAAATCTGAAACGCCGATTGCCTTGGCGAAAGCGTTGGATGAGCGAGGCTTTAATCCATTATTGACCTACGGCATTAAAACAGACTTGGAAGTTGAAAAGTTGTTGTTGGATGAAAATGGTAAATCGCGGGTTGCAGGCGTGTTGATGCTGGCTGGCAAATTTGATATGAACCCAAAAACCACTGTACCCTTGTTGCAACGTTTGAATGTGCCATTTATCAATTTAATCACACTGATGTCGCATAGTCGTACTCAATTTGAAGCATCGCCAATCGGCTTAGACATTATGGAGCGCTCTTGGCAAGTTGGTAGTACAGAGTTGGGTGGCGCGATTGCACCAACCGTAGTTGCAGCCAAAGAACGTCATCATGATGCTGATTTGGATGTCGATTACGACACCGACACTCCTATGCCAGAACGGATAGAACGTGCGGCAGATCGCATCAGCCAATATATAGACCTTCAGCGCGTGGCAAATAAGAACAAGCGCGTGGCGTTGATTTACTACAACTACCCACCTGGCAAAGAAAATGTAGGGGCTTCTTATTTAAACGTGTTGCCAAAGTCGTTATGGACGATATTGCAGCGCATGAAGGCGGAAGGCTACAACACAGGACTGACTGCAAAAGATGAAAACACCTTGTTTAACTTGGTACAAAACAATGGCATCAATGTGAATGGCCATGCACCTGGCGCGTTAGAAGCCATGGTGCGCGGTGGTCATGCCACTTTGTATGCGGTCGATGATTATAAAAAATTGTTTGCTAAGTTACCTGAAAATTTGCGGACTTCAATGAATAGCTATTGGGGAGAGCCTGAACAGGCCAAGGCAATGTTATGGAAAAATGCTAAGGGTAAAGCTTATTTTGTATTTCCTACCGTAAAATTGGGCAATGTATTATTGAGTGCGCAACCAGATAAAATCGGCAGTATTGAGGCCAGTAAGCTATATCACGACGTACACATGCCGCCACATCATCAATACATGGCATATTACCTGTGGTTGCAACATGAGTACAAGGCGCACGCCATGGTGCATGTGGGTACGCACGGTACGCATGAATGGCATGGTGGACGTGAAGTTGGCTTCTTGGCGGATGATCCAGGTGAGGTTTTTGTTGGCAGCGTGCCACAACTTTACCCCTATATTGTTGACAACATTGGTGAGGGTATTCAAGCCAAACGTCGTGGCATGGCAGCACTCATCAGCTACCTCACGCCGCCGCTTGATAAAGCCGTGTTAAATATGGAGTTGGTCAAACTCATGGGCTTGATTAGTGATTATCGCGTTGCCGCAGAAAAAGGGCCGACTGCTGCCGCTGCGATACTGAGCGATTTGTCAATCTCTGCCAACAAACTGGGTGTGGCGAAAGATTTAGGTTTTACTGAAATTACCACCAACGAGCAAGTGAATGACATTGAAGACCACCTCAAAGAAGTGGGTGAGGCAAATGCCCCATACGGTTTACATACCTTTGGTGTTTCGCCCAACGAACATGCACAAGACACAACAGCAGAAGCGATGCTCAGTATTGAAACCACCCTATCCCCTGAGCAGCGTGCTACAAAAAAGGCAGATTACATGTCGCGCTTGGCGCGAAGTGGCGATGCTGAATTAGACGCGCTGATCAACGGACTCAATGGTGGTTATATTGCAGCAAGTGGTGGTAATGATCCTATTCGTAATCCTGATGCCTTGCCGACAGGACGCAACCTGTTTGGTTTTGACCCGACGCGCTTACCAACACCCGCTACCTACGCCGCAGGGGCAAAGCAGGCAAAAGGTGTGGTGGAAGATTATTTCAAACGTCATGGCAAGTATCCAGACAAGCTGACCTTTACGTTATGGGGCGTGGAAAGTTATCGTCACGAAGGCATGTTAGAAGCGGAGATCATGAATTTAATGGGCGTTAAGCCTGTTTGGGATGAGCGCGGCATGGTGAAAGGCGCAGAGTTAATTAGCCGTGAAGAGTTGGGTCGACCGCGTGTCGATGTTGTAATCACGCCTTCTGGCATGTATCGCGACCAATTCGGGCCAGTGATGCTACTGCTCGATAATGCGGCCACCGTGGCGCGCTCAGGCAAAGAAGCAGATAACCCGATTCCCGTCAATTATCAAAAAACCCGTGCTGCTTTAATTGCCAAAGGTGTGCCTGAAGAACAAGCTGGGCGATTAGCTGGGGTGCGGGTATTTTCCACCCCTACGGGGGTGTATGGTACAAATCTGAATAAAGTTATTCCTATGTCTAACACTTGGAAAGAGGAAAAAGAAATCGCCGATGTGTATTTGAATCGCATGGGTAATCCTTATGGGCAAGGTTTTTGGGGCGGCCTAGATGTGAGTGGCAAAGATGGACAGCCGATTGCGGGTAAGGAAATACCTGCCTCGCTAGGGGTGGATTTATTTAAACTTGCTTTAACTGACGTAAAGGCGACTATTCATAGCCGCTCAACGAATACCTATGCGGCACTGGATAACGATGATTTTTACCAGTATTTAGGCGGTTCGGCGATTGCGTTACGCTCGGTGAATGGCACTAACGCGGAAGTGCTGGTGGCGAATTTCTCTAATCCTAAAAACCCTAAACACGAAACATTAGAAAAATTTATCGGCACAGAAATGCGCACGCGTTACCTAAACCCTGAATGGATTAAATCTATGATGAAAGAAGGCTATGCAGGGGCAAGATTTGTTGGCATGGTGACTGAAAATTTATGGGGCTGGCAAGTCACTACCCCAGAGGCAGTGGGCGATGCCAAATGGCAAGAAATGTATGAAACCTATGTGGCAGATAGAAATGGCTTAGATATTAAACAAAAGTTTCGTGATTCAAAAAACATGCTGGCTTACCAAGGTATGATAGACCGTATGTTAACCGCGATTAACAAAGGCTATTGGAAGGCAGATGTGACCACCAAAGCTGCTTTAGAAAAAGCCAATATGGAAGTGATTGCCGAAGCAGGTGTGGCGTGCGATATTGACACTTGCTCTAGTGCTGCCATTACTAAACTTGCTCAAGATCAAGATAGAAAAATAGGTGAGGCTGCTGTAAAATTTCCAGCACCACTTGTTGGTATGCAATCAACACAAGTACAGGTGAACAATCAAACCAGCAGCAACCAAGCTAAAATCGGACAAACTGCTAAGCAGATGAACGCGGCAAGTCAAGTTAAAGCTCAATCACAGCCAAGCAAGGCAGCGGTTAAACCTCAAAATATGCAAGCGAACAAGCCTAAAAAAGCCGAGCCTGAGCCATTGGATAAAGTACAGCAAGTGGATGGTTATGAAATGAAAGAGCAAAAAAATAACTTAAGCCAGCAGTTGCTGGCTGCCGCACCTGCTTGGTTATGGCTTACATTTGCTGGGCTGTTAGGGGCTGGTATTTTTGTACGGCGGAAACAAAGCTAAAAATTTAAGGGTAATTGATGAAATATTTGTTAGGTGTATGTTTATTTGTTTCAACAGTCACTTTGGTGAACGCTGAAGAAACAGCCATTAAACTCGATACAATTACCGTAACGGGTGAGCGCAATGATTTATCAATGCGCCGTGATGCTGCCACGCAAAAAGTGATTATTGATCGTAAAGAGATTGATAACATGAGCGTAATGACGGTAGGTGATGTGTTGGGTAAGCTTCCTGGAGTTGAAATAAAAGGCGATAGTCAAAGAGCGCGTGGCATGTCTCGCGATTCTGTACAGATTCTCATTGATGGTGAACGTCAATCATCACAAGTGGTGATGGGGGCAATGGGGCGCTTGCCTTCAGGCGAACTTGAGCGTGTAGAAATCTTGCGCGGTTCGTCGGCTGAGTATGGCGGAGCCTCTGCCATTACCGTGAATTTGGTGATGAAAAAGGCGATTCCTAAGCGCTCCACTGAGGTTAGAGCAGGGCTGGGCTTGCGTGGTGACCAAGTGGGTGAGCTATTATCTTGGACTGAAAATGGCGGCGCTGGTAATTTTGGCTGGTCTTTACCTATAAGCTTAATTTTTAATAATTCTCCTTTTGAAAATCGCTTAAATAAACAAGATTCTGTAGCTGGTGACCCTACCTTGTGGGAGCAAGAGCAAACAAACGGCAAAACTAAATTAGGTCATCATGCATTTTCACCTAAGCTGACTTGGAAATCAGGTCAAGATAGCTTGACATTATCGCCGATGATTTTTTTTGGCCCAGTAGATCGCAAGAGCACCACCATGTTAAGTGCGGCTAACCCAGCTACAAGCCCAACATTAACTTACAACGGTGATAGAGATACTTCTGAAGATGGTTTTAGCAGAACGCTACGTTTACGTGTAGAGGGCGAAAAGCACTTTGCAGACACCAAATTGACTGCGCGCACGGCGTTTACTGATGGCCGCCGAACTTCTGATTTGGTTCGCAACTCGCGCGATGCGTTTGGTGTGCTGACCACCAATAACGAAACGACCAACAGTCATGATAGAGAGTTTAATTCGGCAATGCGTCTAGACAAACCATTTGGTGAGCATTTGGTTTCAGTTGGCGCAGAGTACGTTAAAGTCATGCGCGACGATGCGCAAGTGTACCAAGGTGGATTTGCACAGCAAGGTGACTATTCAGCTTCTTCTCGCGATGAAATTCTTTGGATACAAGATGATTGGACGCCAGAAGATAAAGTAACGCTCACTACAGGTTTGCGCTTTGAAAATATGCGCTTAGAGGCTGATACGGTTTCACAACGCCAAGCTGCATTATTGCCATCTATTGCAGTACGCTGGCAACCTACTGAACAATGGGTCATGCGCACATCGTTAGGTGCTGGCATGAAAATGCCAAAATTAAATGAAATTAGCAATGCCACGGTACGTAGTATTGTAGTCAACACACCTACAGAAGCTGATAAACGCGGAAATCCAGATTTAAAACCTGAACGTAGCGTGAATTTTGAAGCAGTCGCCGAGCATTATTTGCCAGAAAAGGCAGGCGTGATCGGTGTAAATGTTTATGTGCGTTCAACTAGCAACTTTACAGAGCGTCGCGTGCAGCAAGAAGGCGTGCGCTGGGTGGACAGACCCTATAACGAAGGCGATGCTTTGCATTACGGTGTTGAGCTAGACGGTAAAGTGCGCATGGATAATTTTGGCTGGACAGGCGCTACTATAAAATCGCACCTCACTTTACCACGTGCTGAAGTTGATGATGTGCGACTTGGCATACAGCGCATGGCGCGTGATACGCCGCGCTATATTTTTTCAATGGGTTTAGATCAAAGCCTGCCTAAATTGCAATCTAGTTATGGTGTTTCATTGCAGCTTTCTGGGCGCAGCAATACTAACATTCCCAATGAACAACATGCCTACAATGAATCTCGCGCGCTGATAGACGCTTTTTGGCTCTATAAAATTAACCCAAAATATAATTTGCGCGTGGCAGGTCAAAATCTGCTGGCAGCGGACACTCGCAATCAAAATACTTTTACTTCAGGTGTTAATGATTGGAAACTTAATACTGAAGAAAACGGGTATCGCAGTTTAATGGTTACATTAGAGGGTCGGTGGTAGATATGTTTTAGGGGACTATGGGTGTTTCGCTGGTGCTGGCGGAACGCAAGAAGTGTCTACCTATATTATCTATTTGCTACTTAAAAAATTTGCGAATTTCCAAATGAGTACTATGAATACAGTTGAAAATAACTGCGATGAAAAACCTAGCTTGTTATTGGTTGATGACGACAAAGATTTTCTAAATGCCCTTGCACCAGCCATGCGTAAACGTGGGTTCTTGGTTTCATTGGCTAATAGTGCAGAAAGTGCTTTTGAACTTGCTAAAAACAATCCACCAGAATTGGCGGTAATAGATTTAAAAATGTCTGGTAACTCTGGCTTAGTTTTGGTTAGACAATTGGCAAGCCTTAACGCAGGTACACGCATTGTCATGCTAACAGGTTATGCAAGCGTCGCTACAGCTGTGGAGGCCATTAAATTAGGTGCAACGCATTATCTAGCTAAACCTGTAGATGCTGATGAGATTGTACGTGCCTTCGAAAAGCAATCGGGCAATACTGAGGTTGCGGTTTCTACTAACCCTCTCTCAGTTGACCGTATGGAATGGGAACATATCCAGCGCATTTTACAAGAGCAAAAAGGAAACATTTCTGCGACTGCACGTGTCCTTAATATGCATCGAAGAACCTTGCAAAGAAAATTAGCTAAGCCTCCAATGTAAACAAATTCCGATTTGCTAACATACTAATTTACATATGATAAGTAGTAGCATCAACAGTAGTGTCAACCGTCAGATTACACCACTACCTACCTAGACCAAGCATGCCTGATAGTTTGCGAGATTTAAAATCGTTGATTATCTCGCGCGCTGCATTGCGACCTGGAATACCTGACACGCCTCCACCAGTGTGCGTACCAGAGCCACACATATACAATCCTGAGATTGGCGTACGGTAATCCGAATAACCCGCCACTGGACGCATTGAATACATCTGATCAAGGTGTAACGAGCCGTGAAAAATATCACCGCCCACCAGATTAAATTCCCGTTCCAAATCCAAAGGCGAAAGTATGCGCTGACCAAGAATTGCATTGCGAAAATTAGGCGCAAATTCTGTCATGGTCGCAATCACTCTGTCTGCGGCCACTTCCCTTTCATCATCCCATGACTTTTCATTTGGCAGATTGGGGTTGAAATGTTGGCAGAACAGACTTGCCACATGCTTACCTTCGGGTGCCAAGGTGCTGTCTAGCGTGGACGAAATCCACATTTCGATGGCTGGACGTTGTGCGTAACCCTCGCTATAAGCCTGATCATAGGCTTTTTGCAAATAACTTAATGAAGGACAAATTGAAATACTGCCTTGATGGTGCAACTGTAAATTTTTGCCAGGTAAACAAGTGAAATTGGGCAATTCTGATAGCGCGACATTCATTCTGAGTGTGCCAGATCCGGAACGATAACCCGCAATTTCTCGCTTAAATGGTGCGGGAAGTAATGCAGGGTCAATTAATTGATCAAATAAAATACGTGGATGCGCGTTAGAAATGACTGTTTTGGCCATGATGCGACGACCATCAGTTAACACCTCGCCACAAGCGCTCTTATCTTTGGAAATAACTTCGGCCACGCGCGCATCCGTTTCTATGCTGGCACCATGCTCAACTGCATCGCGGGCAATCGCCTCTGAAATAGCTCCCATGCCGCCAATAGCATGTCCCCATGCGCCCTTTACACCCGTTGCTTCCCCAAACACATGATGGAGCAACACATATGCTGTGCCTGGTGTATAAGGCGATTGAAAGTTGCCCACACTACCGTGGTAGCCAAACTCGCCTTTAATGGCGTCGCCCTTAAACCATTTATCGAGTAAATGTCCCACACTACTGGTCATTAGTTCAGCAAAGAAGCTTTTTGCTGCGCGGCTCAAGTGCCTTGTTGAGGCGCCTTGTCTGGCTAAATCAAGTAGTGATTTCCAACCTCCAGCTAGGTTTGGCGGCGTTTGTAAGGCAATACCGCGCAATACATCTGTCACTTCAGTTAAAAGCGCTTCAAACTCCACATAAGCTTCACCATCGCCAGCCGCTAGATTATTTAGTTGCGCGACCATTTCATCATGGTTTTCACCGATGGTTAAATAACGTCCGTCTTCGGTTGGCACTGTGATGTCTTGTTTCAAACGAACGATTTTAAGGCCATGTCGCGCCAATTCAAGGTCACGCTGAATTTGCGGATGTAGCATACTCACCCCGTAAGAACAGCTTGAGTTACGAAAGCCAGGATGAAATTCCTCGGTGACTGCAGCACCACCAATGACACTTCTCGCCTCCAGTACTTTGACGCGATAGCCAGCACGCCCTAAATAGGCTGCGCAGGCTAAACCATTGTGGCCGCCACCAATAATGACTGCGTCGTAGGTATTGGTCATACTAAAAGTTCCGAACTAGTTAAGCAAATGAAAATATTACATTATTTAGTGAATACATTTTCAACAATATTAAAGCAATTTAATCCCAGCTAAACTATTCGCGCAGACCTCTTTAATAATTCGTAATAAATCTTGTGCATAGGGTTTTGTCATCATGTCTTGCGTACCTGTCGCGTACAATTCAGACCATAATCCCTTTGTGCCGATTGGTTTCACAATCACATATTCATGATCTACATAGCTTTGAATGCCCCAACTGGGTAGCGCGGCGACACCACGACGGCTGGCAACGAGTTGCATAATGGCAACTGTGAGTTCTGCCGCGCGTCTTTCAAACACAATGTTGGCTGGCTTTAGCACATTACGAATGATGTCGATGCGCTCTTCAGGAACGGGATAAGTAATCAACGTTTCATCACTAAAATCTTCCGCTAAAAACCGTGCTTTATTGCGCTTGCTGTGATCTGGTGGCAAAACGGCCATTATTTCAAATTTGAATAATGGTTGATATTGTAAGTCACGTATTTTTTCAGGTAAGCCGCCGATCACTAAATCCGCCTTGCCTTCATTTAATAGATGCCAAGGGTCGCTATGGAAACCTGCCACTAAATCAATTTCAACCTCTGGCCAAGCACGCCGAAAGGCATCCATCACAGGCGTTAGCCAGTCAAAACAGGTGTGGCACTCTAAAACAATTCTAAGCTCACCTGATTGATCACTTTTCAAACGAATTAAGTCGCGCTCAGATTTTTCAATGAGTGGTAATAACTCATTAGCCAAATCTAGCAGTCGTTGCCCTGCTGGGGTAAAGCGCAAGCCCTGTGCATTGCGCTTAAATAGCGTTATTTCATAGTGCGTTTCTAATGCACGTATTTGGTGAGACAGTGCTGATTGCGTTAGAAAGACACGTTCGGCAGCTAAGCCTAACTTGCCTGTTTCAGCAATGGCTTTGAGTGATTTTAGATGGCGTATTTCAATCATGGATTATTCAGCTTTGTAATGTGATATGAATTTAATTCAAATTTATCACAAAAACTTTCGCTTTATTAAATTATTTTATCGTCACAAAATGCACGCCTTACTTTGAGATGAGAATAGAAAATGGCACAACAACCAATAAAAGCCCACATTTTAGGCTACCCGCGCGTGGGCGAAAAACGCGAGCTAAAATTTGCACTAGAATCTTTTTGGCGCGGTGAATCGTCGCCCGATTTTTTACAGAAAACAGCACAAACCTTACGTGCTGAGCATTGGAAAAAGCAACAGGCGGCTGGCCTGAGCTTTGTTACCAGTAACGATTTTTCTTTATACGACCACGTATTGGATCACACTGTGTTGTTTGGCGCATCACCCAAGCGTTTTGGCAAAACACCTTTCGGTGCAAAAAATATATCCCCAGAAAACGCTTACTTTGCACTTGCACGCGGCAATATTGAGCAACCTGCGATGGAAATGACTAAGTGGCTAGACACTAACTATCACTACATCGTACCTGAACTCAATGCCGATACGCAGTTCTCGATTAACGCACATGATTATCTGACGCAGCTAGATGAAGCACAAAAGTTAAGTTCGAATGTGAAACCAGTATTACTAGGGCCTGTGAGCTTTTTATATTTGAGTAAAGCACGTGACATTAACAAGCTAGATTTATTGGATAGCTTGGTTCAGCAGTATGCGTATTTGCTACAAGAGCTTCACGCTAGAAAAATCGAATGGCTACAAATTGATGAGCCTATTTTTGCATTGGACTTAGACGATGTTTGGTTAAAAGCTTTTGAGCGCGCTTATGCCTGGTTTAGAACATCGCGCCCGAAACTATTGCTCACGACTTACTTTGCTAACGTTTCGCGTTACCAGGCTTTCATAACGCGCTTGCCTGTAGATGGCATTCATATTGACTTAGTGCGTGCGCCAGAACAATTGGGGCCGTGGATCAATGCCATTCCTAGCCATTGGGTGTTATCCGCAGGAGTGATTGATGGTCGTAACATTTGGCGCAATGATTTAGACAAAACGCTAGCATTATTAGCGCCTTGGGTGCAAAGGTTAGGTGAACGTTTGTGGGTGGCGCCTAGCTGCTCACTACTACATACGCCTGTCACTTTGGCACATGAAGTTAAACTGGATGCTGAAATTAAGTCTTGGTTAGCCTTTGCTGATGAGAAGTTAACTGAGCTTAGCGTGATTACTAACGCATTGAATCATGGTATTGAGTCGGTAGCAGATGAGTTAGCGATTTCACGGGCTGTGCTTGTTTCACGCAACAATTCTGGTCGAGTTCATTCAGCCAGTGTTAAGGCTCGAATTGCCCTATTAAACACAGTGAATGAAAATAGGCGCAGTCCATTTCCAGTGCGTCAAATTGCACAAAAAGCACGTTTAAATTTACCGCTATTGCCAACCACAACCATAGGTTCTTTCCCGCAAACACCTGATATTCGCGCGAGCCGTGCCGCATTAAAAAAAGGTGCTATTAGTCAACAAAAGTATGATGCTGATATGGAGTCGCATATTGAGTATGCGATTCGTGAACAAGAAATATTAGGTCTAGATGTGCTTGTGCATGGCGAGGCCGAGCGCAATGACATGGTGGAGTTCTTTGGAGAGCAATTAGCAGGCTATGCATTTACCGAAAATGGCTGGGTGCAGAGTTATGGTTCACGGTGCGTTAAACCACCCGTCATTTATGGTGATGTTTATAGACCTCAACCGATGACGGTAGCCACAGCACAATTTGCACAATCCCTTTCTAACAAACCTGTGAAAGGCATGCTGACAGGTCCGATCACCATGTTGCAATGGTCGTTTGTGCGTGATGATCAATCTCGTGAAGCTACGGCATTGCAATTGGCATTAGCCATACGCGATGAAGTGGATGATTTGCAAAAAGCTGGTATTGCCATTATTCAAATTGATGAACCAGCACTGCGTGAAGGTTTGCCATTGCAAAAGACTGCTTGGATACAATATCTGGCTTGGGCGGTACGTGCATTCAAACTGAGCGCCAGCGTGGCGCATGATGACACGCAGATTCACACGCATATGTGCTATGCGGAGTTTAACGATATTTTGCCAGCCATTGCCGCCATGGATGCGGACGTGATTACCATTGAAACCTCACGTTCAGCGATGGAGTTGTTAGATGCTTTTGGCGAATTCTCATACCCAAATGAAATTGGCCCTGGTGTTTATGATATTCACTCACCACGTGTGCCAACGGTTGAGGCTATGGAAAAACTGGTCAGACGTGCAATAGAGGTCATCCCTGTTGAGCGACTTTGGATTAACCCTGATTGTGGCCTAAAAACCCGTGGTTGGGATGAAACAAAGCAAGCACTTGAAAATATGGTCACAGTGGCAAAGAGTCTGAGAAATCAATTAACTTCAATACCGCAAGAGTAAAACACGACAAAGCATATATAGTTATTTATTTTCAATATTTAGCTATATATTGTGTTTTTCTATTGAATTACCCAGCCATATTGCGTTATAGTGCGTATCTACGGTTCTCAATCTTTAATCAAAGATTGAGATAAAAGGGAATACGGTGCGTGACTTTTATCGTTAAAGTCGCAATGCCGAAGCTGCCCCCGCAACTGTAATCAGCGAGTTATTTGTTTAAATGGATTTGCCACTGAATTTGATGTAACGAAATTTGGGAAGGCCAACAAATAATGATGACCTGAAAGCCAGGAGACCTGCCGTAGACATGTTTCACCTATTTTTTAGATGGGTGAAAGTATTTTTATAACGTTTGAGGCGGGGTGTCCTCGGCAGATGGAGTATGTACCTAGTGTACAGCTTCGCCATGCTGGTTTTTGTTAGGCAATAGTTTTCATATTTTTATGACAGCTATCTTCCAATAAAAAGAGTCCTGCCCTTTAAATAAAGGGAGCTTTAAAATGGATGATGTAACTTCATCAAGTATTAGGTCATCTAATACCGATTCAATAAGTGCTGAGTCAGCACTATCAACACCTACACTACAAGTTATCCGACGCAATGGCGCGGTGGTTGCATATCACCTAGATAAAATTTCAGTGGCTATTACCAAAGCTTTTCTAGCAGTTGAAGGCAATCAAAGTGCGGCTTCGCAACGGGTGCGCGATCAAGTGGCGATTTTAAGTCAATTGGTAAATAACGCCTTGATGCGCCGATTGCCTGCTGGTGGTGCCATTCATATTGAAGATATTCAAGACCAAGTAGAGTTGGCACTCATGCGCAATGGCAATCACGATGTGGCGCGTGCTTATGTGCTTTACCGTGAAAAGCGTAATGCCGAACGGGCCGCTGAAAAAGCCAGTCACCCAACCTCAGAACCTAGTCATGTGCTTAATGTAAATATTGATGGAAAGTTGACTCCGCTCGATATTAAGCAGCTCAGTGATATGGTCGGTGAAGCCTGCCTAAACTTGGGTAACGAAGTGAATCCAAACCTAGTGGTTGAGCAAGCCGTGCGAGATTTGTATGATGGCATTCCATTTACAGAGGTGTACAAAGCGTTGATTTTGTCCGCCCGTAGCCTGATTGAAACTGAGCCTGCCTACAATTATGTCACAGCCCGTTTGCAGTTAGATTTGGTACGTGCAGAAGTACTAGGTGAGCGCGTGAGCCATGTCGAGATGGATGCGCATTACACAGAATATTTTCCGCGTTACATCAAAATTGGCATTGATGCAGGCTTGTTAGATTCCCGTTTAGCGCAGTTTGATTTAACTAAATTAGCAGCTAGTCTTAAAAAGGAGCGCGATTTCCAATTCGGTTATTTAGGCATTCAAACGCTGTATGACCGCTACTTTTTACATATTGAAGAACGACGTATAGAGTTACCGCAAATCTTTTTTATGCGCGTGGCCATGGGTTTAGCGATGAATGAAATTGACCGCGAAGCCCGTGCCATCGAGTTTTACAACGTGTTAAGTACGTTTGATTTTATGAGTTCAACGCCCACGCTTTTTAATGCGGGCACGCTACATTCGCAGTTATCAAGCTGTTACTTAACCACCGTGGACGATGATTTGGACAGCATCTATCAAGGCATTAAAGAAAATGCACTGTTGCAAAAATATGCAGGTGGCTTGGGCAATGATTGGACGCCCGTGCGTTCATTAGGTGCACGCATCAAAGGCACGAATGGTAAAAGCCAAGGTGTGATTCCATTTTTGAAAGTGGTGAACGATACGGCTGTGGCTGTAAACCAAGGTGGCAAGCGTAAAGGCGCAGTGTGCGGTTATTTAGAAACTTGGCATTTAGACGTTGAAGAATTTTTAGATCTACGCAAAAACACGGGTGATGATCGCCGTCGCACGCATGACATGAATACTGCACATTGGATTCCAGATTTATTTATGCGTCGCGTGACTGAGAATGGCGACTGGACATTATTTTCCCCATCAGATGTGCCCGATTTGCACGATAAATACGGCAAAGCGTTTGAAACGGCCTACGTGGAATATGAACGCCGTGCAGACAGCGGTGAAATCAAGTTGTTTAAGAAAATTCCTGCATTGCAAATGTGGCGCAAGATGCTTTCGATGCTGTTTGAAACTGGTCATCCGTGGATTACTTTTAAAGACCCATGCAATATCCGCTCACCCCAGCAACATGTGGGCGTGGTGCATAGCTCAAACCTATGTACGGAAATTACACTGAATACTTCAGACACTGAAATTGCGGTGTGTAATTTAGGTTCAGTAAATCTATTGCAACATTTAACTAAAGTAGATGGGAAGTTAGCTTTAGATAACAAGAAACTGCAAGTCACCATCAAAGTGGGCATGCGTATGCTCGATAACGTGGTGGACATTAACTTTTACCCAGTAGGTAAAGCACGCAATGCGAATACTCGCCACAGACCTGTCGGCATGGGCATTATGGGCTTTCAAAATTGCTTACATGCCATGCGCATTCCATACGCCAGCATGGAAGCGGTGGAATTTGCCGACCGTGCGATGGAAATGGTGTGCTACAACGCCTATTACGCTTCGACAGTATTGGCAGAAGAGCGCGGCGCGTATTCAAGCTTTAAAGGTAGCTTGTGGGATCAAGGTATTTTGCCACTCGATACACTAGATTTATTACTGAGCGAGCGTGGCGGCAATGTAGAGGTCAATAGAAGCAAAACGCTTGATTGGGAAGTCTTGCGCAAGCGTATTCAAACTGTGGGTATGCGTAACTCTAACTGCGTAGCCATTGCCCCCACTGCAACCATCTCTAACATCGTCGGCGTTTCCGCCAGTATTGAACCTGAATACCAAAACCTATATGTGAAATCCAACCTATCAGGCGAATTTACCATTGTGAATGAGCAACTAGTTAATGATTTAAAAACCCGTGAACTATGGGATGCAGTAATGGTATCTGATTTGAAATACTACGATGGCTCTCTACAAAAAATTGAACGTGTACCAGATGATTTGAAGCAACTATACGCCACTGCGTTTGATGTTGACCCGACTTGGTTAATTGAAGCGGCTGCACGCCGCCAAAAATGGATAGATCAGGCGCAATCGCTTAACTTGTACTTTGCCGTGCCTTCAGGCAAGAAGCTTAACGATACTTACATGCTCGCTTGGCAGCGCGGTTTAAAAACCACCTATTACTTACGTTCATTAGGTGCAACAGCGGCTGAGAAATCGACAGGCACAGGCGGTGAACTCAATGCGGTTTCAGCGCATGTATCAGAGCCAGCACCAAAAATGTGTTCCATTGATAACCCAGAGTGCGAATCTTGCCAGTAACTAAAAATTAATCAAAAAAATTAAGGAAAAAAATATGCTTTCATTTGAAGATGATATTGTCGTTACGCCAAATAAATCAGAATCACGTCCCAACTTAAAGGTAGTGACAGAAGCACCTACCAAACCGACTGCCGCCAATCAGCCATCACATTCAGGCCGCGTAAACGCTTCCGATAAACGCATGATAAACGGTCAAACCGATGTGAATCAGCTCGTGCCTTTTAAGTATCATTGGGCGTGGGATAAGTACCTAGCAGGATGTGCTAATCATTGGATGCCGCAAGAAGTCTCCATGAGCCGTGATATTGCACAGTGGAAAGACAGCACCGCACTCACTGACGATGAGCGCTTAATCATAAAACGTAATTTAGGTTTTTTTACCACCGCTGATTCACTCGCGGCGAACAATATCGTGCTTGGCACATATCGCCATATTACCGCGCCTGAATGTCGTCAATACTTGCTACGCCAAGGTTTTGAAGAGGCGATTCATACCCATGCTTATCAATATATCGTAGAAAGTTTGGGGTTAGATGAAAGCGAAATATTTAACGCTTACCAAGAAGTGCCGAGCATTAAAGCCAAGGATGATTTTTTAATTCCATTCATCAATACGCTGACTGATCCCACCTTTAAAACAGGCACACCAGAAGCTGACCAGCAATTGTTACGCTCGCTCATCGTATTTGCTTGCATTATGGAAGGTTTGTTTTTCTATGTCGGTTTTGTGCAGATTTTAGCCCTAGGCCGCCAAAACAAAATGCCGGGTGCGGCCGAGCAGTATCAATATATTCTTCGCGATGAATCCATGCACTGCAATTTTGGGATTGATGTGATTAACACCATCAAACTAGAAAACCCGCATTTATGGACAGTAGAATTCAGAGATGAACTCAAAGCACTCATGCAGCACGGCGTAGAGTTGGAATACCAATATGCTGAAGCCACCATGCCGCGCGGTGTGCTGGGTTTAAATGCGACGATGTTTAAGGAGTATTTGCGCTTTATTGCCAACCGTCGTTGCCAGCAAATTGGTTTAGATGTGTTGTACCCAGGTGCAAATAACCCGTTCCCTTGGATGAGCGAAATGATGGATTTAAAGAAAGAGAAAAACTTCTTTGAAACACGTGTCACTGAGTATCAAACAGGTGGTGCATTAAGCTGGGAGTGAAACGAGAATTGTAAATGACACTTCAATTTAAACTATAACCATAGAGTGGGTAGCTGAATATGTCTCGTCGTTCCATACTTTCCGTTTCAGAGCGTGATAGCTTACTAGTGATTCCAGAAAATCAGGATGATTTAATTCGCTACTACACTTTTAATGAGCCTGATTTGTCACTGATTAGGCAACGACGAGGTGATGCTAATAGACTTGGTTTTGCCGTACAACTTTGTCTGTTGCGTTATCCGGGATATGGTCTATCCAATGACATGGCAGCCACCAAACCATTAATACAATGGGCTGCCAGCCAAATCAAAACTGACGCAAGCGAGTGGGATAAATATGGAGCGCGCGATGAAACGCGGCGAGAACATCTTCAGGAGTTGCGCGCCTACCTCAAGCTATCCCCATTTAGCCTGTCTGATTTTCGTTTTCTGTTGCACAATTTGATTGATCTTGCCATGCAGACCGACAAGGGGCTGGTACTCGCAACGCATGCGTTGGAAACGCTACGCTATCGGCAGGTTATGTTACCATCACTTACTGTGATTGATAGAGCCTGTGCAGAAGCCATTACACATGCTAATAGGCGCATTTATCGTACATTAATTGAACCGCTGACTGAGCAACATCGTTGTAGGCTAGATGATTTGCTGAAGCGCAAACCAAATAACAATACCACTTGGCTGATCTGGTTACGCCAGTCACCACTGAAACCAAATTCGCGGCATATGCTTGAACATATCGAACGATTAAAAGCATTCCAAAAGTTGGATTTACCTGAAGGGATTGGTCGCTATATTCACCAAAACCGCTTGCTGAAGTTAGCACGCGAAGGTGGACAAATGACACCACAAGACCTGAGCAAGTTTGAGATGCAGCGACGTTATGCCACGTTGGTCGCGCTGGCCTTAGAGGGAATGGCAACAGTCACGGATGAATTGGTTGATTTACATGATCGCATTCTGGTTAAGCTATTTAGCACAGCCAAAAACAAACATCAGCAACAATTCCAAAAACAAGGCAAGGTCATCAACGATAAAGTAAGGCTATATTCAAAAATCGGCCTTGCCTTGGTTAAGGCGAAGCAATCTGGCAGCGATCCCTATGCTGCCATTGAAGCCGTCATTCCTTGGGATGATTTCACGCAGAGTGTCACCGAAGCCGAGCAACTCGCACAGCCGGAATCGTTTGATCATCTACACTTGGTTGGCGAACAATTTAATATGTTGCGCCGCTATACGCCAGAGTTTTTAGGGGTACTCAAGTTACGTGCGGCACCAGCAGCAAAGATCGTATTAGATGCTATTGAGGTGTTGCGTGGCATGAATGCCGATAGCGCACGTAAAGTACCAGAAAATGCACCAACAGATTTTATCAAAACACGCTGGAAACCACTTGTGCTGACGGATGATGGTCTCGACCGTCGTTACTACGAAATTTGCGTGTTATCGGAACTGAAAAATGCACTTCGTTCAGGCGACATATGGGTAGAAGGCTCCCGCCAGTTTAAAGACTTTGATGAATATCTGTTACCTATGGATAAATTCAGTGAGCTCAAACAGGCAAAGGAATTACCAATTGCTATCAATCCAGACTGTGACCAATATCTGCATGATCGGCTAACCCTATTAGAACAACAGCTGGCTACAGTCAACAGGCTGGCTCTGGCCAATGAACTGCCTGATGCAATATTCACAGACTCTGGATTGAAGATCACACCACTGGATGCCGCTGTACCAGAAGCAGCACAATTCCTTATTGACCAAACAGGCATGCTATTGCCGCGCGTCAAAATTACCGAACTTTTAATGGACGTTGATGACTGGACTGGCTTCACACGACATTTCGTGCACTTAAAGGGTGGTGAGCCTGTCAAAGATAGGACGTTATTACTGTCAGCCATACTTGCCGATGCGATTAACCTAGGCTTAACCAAAATGGCTGAATCTAGTCCCAACGACTTACGCAAAACTGTCATGGCTCCAAGCATGGCACATTCGTGATGAAACCTATTCGACTGGGCTGGCAGATATAGTCAATGCGCAGTTTGGACAGTCTTTTGCCGCTAACTGGGGTGATGGCACAACATCATCGTCAGATGGACAGCGCTTCCGAGCAGGCAGTAAAGCCGAAAGTAGCGGTCATATCAACCCAAAATATGGCAGTGAACCTGGCAGATTATTTTACACTCACATTTCTGACCAGTATGCGCCGTTCAGTACCAAGTTGGTCAATGTGGGTGTACGCGATTCAACCTATGTGCTTGATGGGTTGCTATATCATGAATCTGATTTGCGAGTTGAAGAGCATTATACTGACACGGCAGGTTTTACCGATCATGTATTTGGTTTAATGCATTTGTTGGGCTTCCGTTTTGCGCCGCGCATTCGCGATCTGAAAGACACCAAACTGTATATCCTAAAAAATAAACAGGATTATCCAGCACTGGATACCATGATCGGTGGTACCCTAAATATCAAGCACATTCGTACGCATTGGGATGAGATTTTACGGCTGGCCGCTTCAATTAAGCAGGGGACGGTAACTGCCTCACTGATGATACGCAAACTAGGCAGTTATCCACGTCAGAACGGCCTAGCTATAGCTCTACGTGAACTAGGCCGCATAGAACGCACGCTGTTTATTCTGGACTGGTTACAAAGTGTTGAGTTGCGCAGACGCGTTCACCTATACCTACCGAAAAAACCCTGACCCGTCACCTATACCTACCGACAAAAAGCTATTGGCGGGAGTTCTTATGCGTAGCTAATTAACGCTCTGCATCACGGTTTTTCTGTTTTTTCACTACCTGCGGCCGTTCACTTTCCTGCTCTTTGATTTTAGTAGGTTGCGCTGCCGCTGGGGGCTGGGTAGTAGGCTGTCTTTGCGATTCAATGAAAGCTTTACCACGAGCTTGCTGCTCTTCACGGTCTGCTCTGCGTCTGTTTAATTCGGCATTCATTGCCTTATCTTCAAACGTCACCTGAAGCCCAGCCTTCAAAACCACATCAATTACTTGATGCTTAAACTCTTTATTGCCTTCAATTTTTAGATTATTACCAAACTTCTGCACGGCCATACGCAACCCAGCTTCAACAGCCTGACTGTTTTTAGTTTCAATCACATCAATGGACTTGCCAGAATCGACGAGTAAAGCGAGTTTTTTTGACTTATCTGCGTAGTAAGTAACGTTACCTGCAATATCAACAGAATAGGCCATAGTACGCACGAATTGAATTGTGTTTAACTCGCCCTCACCCTCTTTATTGTTCGAGCCTTCTATAGCATTCTGTGAGGCAGGGGCAGGGTGACTTGTGCGCTGCCTACGCAATTCAGCAAGGGCTTTTTCGTCGCCTTGATTAGCCAGTTCAGTTAAAAAACTGCAGTAACGTTCTTGATGCGGCTTATTATGCTTTTCTTTCAACTTCTGACGCTCTTCAGCTATCGCCTGACGCAATGCCATGTCTTTAGTAGCTCGCTCCATTCTAGCAATAGATAGCGCAGCTTTACGCTCTTTAGTTGGTGTACTTCGGTCACCTTGTATTTCTTTACGCTTCAGTTGGTAGTCGTTACGAATATCAGCCCTTCGTAATTTTTCACTTTCTCGTTGTGCGTTCCATTCGCTAGATTTTAATTTGGCCTGTGCTGGCTGCCCTTCACGGTAAGCTTCCCAAAGGCTGCGCTGTGGTGCTTGCTTGGTGATTGTCTGTGTGTTGTCGATCTGTTTTTGATAAGAAGCCTTTAATATTTTTTCAGCTTCAGCCCAAGGCATTTGCAGCTCCTTGGTGAGAAAGTCAGAAACACTTAAATTTCGATTACCGCTCTTAATCCGATCAACACCAGCTTTATTTTTTGTAACCTCGTATTTGCTCGTAATTACACCATGCGACAATGACAAATCAGCCAATAATCTGTTTGCTTCTAAGTTATTTATAATCTTGGCCGTATCGTGCGTTGCTTCAGCTTCACGGGCTTGTTTCTGCTCTTCTAAATTGCGTAATAACTGATTAGGCAATGCGTCAGTTGTTTTGGTTAGCCTTCGGCTACTGCTAACCCGTCGCAATGCGTTAGTACGTTCGGCTCTTCGTCCGTCCAGCTCCAATCGTTCATTATTCGGCAATAGCACTTTAGTTTGCTGGGCGTTGCCATCCATAAGGCTGCTGGACAAACTTCGCATACGGTTGGGTCTTTTGGCCGCCTTGAGCTTGCCAAGCTCGTTAGCGTTAAGCTGCTGGTTGTCTTGCTTTGGCTTAATGATTCCATCGGCTTGTTTGTAGCTGTAGCCTGTAGTGATGCCCCTTGGTTTTCTGTCATCTGATATTTCCTTTCTAAATTTTTGATTAAAACGCTGCTCATACCCAGTGAGAATATTTACACGCTCTTCATAGGTAGATTCGCGGTAGTTTTTATATGCCTTCTGATTGCCGCTATTGATGTATTTGATTTCCTTGGCGCGTACTTCGTACCACTCTTTTAAAATCGCTTGCTGCTCTTCAGGTGTGCTTCTAGCTGCACCAACTTGTTCGTACTTGATAGTTAAATTACTTGTCAAAAGTGCATTTTTTTCACTTTCTGACATTTCTATAAACTTACGAGAAAACATAAAATGGCCTGATTTACTACCATCTAAATTGATACCTTTCTCTGCGCCTGGTACTTTAATATTTTGATATTCGTTTTCTCTTCCCTGGTTGCGTGTACGTGTTTCGCCAAACTCTGAAAGCAAGGTCTTAAAATCTTCGTACCAGCTAATTTTTCTTGCTAAGATTTCTTCAAAAATTTTGGCTTTTATATCCTTATTGCCTCCCTCAAATAAATCACCTGCATAGCGGCTAATCATTTCTGAATCGCCTGTAAAATTAAATCGCGGGTTGTCTTTGGGGCTAGATAACCCAAACTTGTTATTTATGTGCTCTTGAAAGGCGTTAATAAACGCTTTATTTGGCTGCTCTATGCCCGTCATATCAACCATACCAAACGGATTTAAAGTGTTTCCGCTAACTTTGTTGGTTTTAGGTATGACAATATGAATATGTGGTTTACGCTCTACCAATTCACCTGTTTTGCTATTCGTATAACTTGCGATTTTTGGGATATGCGCTTCTGCATAAAAATTGTACTCATCAGGCTCGTATGCAGCGAACGCGAACTGTTTAAACTCATTCACCACATCATCAAGCATTGATTGTTTAATATGGTCTTCTTTAAAGGCTAGAGTGATATGCAAATAACGCTCACCTTCAGTATCCATAAGTTGAATTAACTCATTAGTAGCCGTTAAATTCCCGTCTAGTATTATTCTTGTGTCCAGCTCGTCACGTGACAATTCACGGCCTTGCTTTTGGCCGCTCTCCAAGTATTCTTTAATGCCGCCAGTGCCGCCACTAATCCTAATTAACATTTGGTAAAGTCGCTTCCAAATAACGGCCTATATTTTCAAGCTCTAACAAAAGCTGCTCATAAACAGCTTCGCTTAATCTTCCTGCTAAATAATCAGCATTTGCTCGATGCGCCAATTGATTTAGGTTGTTGCTGGTTTTATCAAACAAAAACACTAGGCGCTTTCTATCTTCAGATTTTTGTGGCTTGGCCGTGATCTGCGTTTTATTGGTTAAAACCACCTCACGAAAAAAGTCGGAATTTGGCAAACCTGAAGCTTTAACTTTAGTCGTGTAATTCAAATAATCGACTTCTGATAGCTTAAAGCTAACAGTGCGATTTAACCCTTCAGGATGCTTTCTTGGTCTTGCCATTTCTTTGCCTTTCACTACGTTAGTAGCATCGTTTTTAATTGCCCTAAAGGGCAAGCTGACAGACTGAAGGCTGTCTGGGTTTCAAAGGGGCTACCCTTTGGCACGGGATATTTTAGAAAACTCGTAGAGTTTTGTAAACATATCTGTCGTGCCTATATATTAAGAGTATTAAAATTACTTCACCTACAATATCGCCTGAAGATAACAGAGTCACTGAATTTGAAAATGACACTACTGGATTAAGCGCTAAACAAAAACGAGAAAAAAACGCAGATAAATACTGCCCTGAATCCACGAACCCCCTTCTAAAACGATTAAAGAAGGATGAGTAACGAACCCCTTAAATTAGAAATTCACCATTGTGTACGTGCAGGGCTAACAGCCTAAAGGCCGTTGATTTGGTAAATCACCCTAGCCGCACAAAAAAACTTGCGGCTACGCCTCAACCAAATTGCCAGCCCCCTGCGATTAAAGTATTTAGTATGCAAAGATTGTATTTTCTACAATAAAAAAAGGGGGTTAGTTAAATTTGCAAATATCAGTTATTTTTAAATCTGTTGGTTGAATGTTCTAAGATTTTGATAGATGAATTAAGTAGAGTTGTTATGTTACGTTACCATCGTTATGTTACGTTATGTAATGAAGTAGACATACTTTCGCCTCCGAGGCCAGCCATTCCCTATGCCTTCAGACATAAAAGACGGCCAGCCTTATGTAGAAATTGATGTTAGTTACTAGGAATTAATTAAGTTTTTATGGTGTGATGTTCACAGCAGGTATAGGGCGGTTTGTCCCAGCCATGCGGACTGAAATATCACGCGCTTGTGTTTCGCTAATTTGTTTCTCTGCGGCAACCAACATAGACATAGCTTGAATTTTCGCTTGTTCATTTTGAATAAGCCCCTGTTCGGTTGCTATACGTGCTTGCAGCTCACCAATAGCTTTAGGGTCATCGGTAGTGCTGATTTGTGACATTAAGCTTTCAAGGTTGCTTAGTCTTTGTTGAGCGGAATTGTAGGCCTCCATACTTAAAGCTTTATTACTAGCTGCGCGGTTTAAATCGGCTTCCCACATATCGGAGCCTAATTGGTCACTAAAATTACCTCTATTTAGCGTTGTAGTATTTTGCTTAATACTACTAATCGAATTGGCTAGATTTCCGTAAGAACCATTAACAGCTAAATCAAGTAGCGCTTGAGCATCTTGAGGCAGCATACGTCTAGCTTGTTGGAATGCTGGGCTATTCAACGCTGAAGAAAAACCGCGTGAGCCTGTAGTGCTTGCTATTTGTTGTTGCAACTGTTGAATTTGCTGTGTCATTTGTTGATATTGTTGCGCCCAAGCTGCAACTTGTTGAATTTGTTGCGCCAAGCTAGAAACGTCGATCACTGGAATGCCGCCAGCAAAAGCAGGACTTGAAAGGCTGAAGCAAAGAGCTATAGCAGCTAAGATTTTTTTTGATGATTTCATGGATTTATCCCCTTTAAGTTAGACAGATTACTTATTGCGTCTTGTTGTGATTTTTCGGTAGATAGCGGCTGGTTTTGGAGAGCTTGAACCTTTTACACTCCCGCCACCAGAGCCTTTACCAAACTTGCCAGCAGCACGACTAATGCCTTTATAGGCGGCTTTTCCGCCCTTATAAGTGGCTTTGCCCATTGTTGCTGAACCGCTGGCCGCCCCTTTGAGCTTGTTATAAGCCCAGCCTACGGGATTTTCAGAACCGCTAGAGAATGAACCGCCTATACTCCCAGCTAGACTTGGCATACGTTGAATAACAAATAACGAAGCCATACCATAAATCACAAGGCCACTAATCGCAGACATCGTAGCGATACCGCTATTTGAAGCAGCGTCTGCCATTGTTGCATCGTAGGCAGCGTTCATTAATTTGAAGCCCATAGTTGCAGCTAATATAGTCATCACCATAGCTAATCCTTCCGTAACCGCAGCTCCAAGCCAAGAATCAAACCAACGTTTAGATGGCTCAAACATCAAACCCAATATGAACAACGGACCAAGGGCTAACGTTATTGCAAGAGTTAGTTTTGCCATGATGATAATCACCCCTGATATTCCAGTCGTAACCCATGTCAGCACGTAGACAATGGCTGCAAGAATATATGCACCTAGATTAGCTATACTTGCCTTCTCCCACGCTGAACCTGCTAACGTTGTGCCTTTATCCAGCATTTGATCTAGCATTTGTGCAGAGGTGGTTGCAGGTACGCCTTGTAACTGGCTGGCTAATTCAGTTGGCCAGTTATAAAAAAAATCAGAAACATATTGAGCGTAGAGCGCAGAGCTTGTTGCAAGGGCAAAAATGATGGATATTTTTATCATTCTAATCGCACCATCCATTACAGGCTCTTGGATTAGGCCTCTTATCATCGACCACCCCCATAACGCCATGTAAATGAGAAGTAGGGATTGGGCGAAGCCGTGAAACGAGCTAGCGGTAGATGCTGCAACGTCCGTTATGTATTTGGTTACAACCCCGTCCGAATAATCGAAAAGGTTTTGAAAAACCTGTGAGGCGGCCATCATTATTCCTTTCTTTTAGGTTGTGGGTTGTCAGGCTCAAGGTTTGGAACTGGAATAGGGCGATTTGTCCCAGCCATTTGTTTACTTGTTTCCGCGCCCTCTCTCATGGTTTTTTCAAGTTCACTTTCTTTATCGCACCCCATTAAGAAAACGGTTAGCACGACACCTAATGCAATTAACATAGTATTTTTTTTCATTTTTTTAGTTCCTTTAAATTTGTATAAACGGCCGTAACTGTTGTAAGGGCAATTCCTAGTAATATCAAAACACAAGCCGCACTTAATCTGAATGTTTGCATTATCATTGGCAGCAATAGCGCATTTGCAATAAAGCTACTTGATGGATTTTTTTCTTTCTCATCAAACTTGCGTGTTACCGATGTCGCCAATTGGGTAGTTTTTTTAGCGAATCCATCTAGCGTTAACGTTTTCATATATTCCCTTCTCTTGATTTTCTGACACTTCAATTTGTAATGTGTATTATTGCTACCGCCATTAAGCTACCAACAAAACTTGAGGCTAAACAATAAACCAGAGTTTTCCCAAAGCCTTGATGTAATGTTTCAAGCGCCTTTTGGGTAGGCCTAGAAACTTCGTTTTTTATTGTTTGCTTGGCTGTAATTTCAATTTCCTTCAGTGCAGCCTGAACACTGTCATTCGTTGTTTTTTCAAACTTTACGATTGCACTTAGTACATCACTTTCCATTTGCATACGAACTTTGGCCGCATTAGTATTTGTGTGCTCTTTTATTTGCTTTTCATACAAATCAACTCCGACTTGCAAAAGTCCAATTAGCCCTGTGATTTTTGTTTCAACTAATTCAGCTTGTGTTGGCAGCATGTTTGTAAGTGAGTTAACTGAATCATGCAATCGGCCAATATCGCCCAATATTTCAGCTAAGAGCGCGTCACGTGTTGTAGTCTCTAAGGCCATGATTTACCCTAATATCACTTAAACAGCGTTGAAAAGACTGCGTCTAGTTCTTCAGTTACACCTGCTGCTAAACGTTTAATCCCAACCATTTGTGCATACTGCAACTTGTCATTAGAGCTTTCAGCAGTTTTGATTTTTTCTCTGTAGTCAGTCTTATCCTTGAGAATGTCTATAATGCTTTTCTCCGATCCGTTCACCTTGGCATAAATATCATTCACATGAATTACTGCATCAGTTCGCAACGTGAATTTCTTTTCTGCATTGTGATACTCAAACAACCCTGAAAACTCACGCTCAGGTGTTTCATCCAGCTCTACCATGTTAAAAATCATACGTATTTTTTTTGCTGGAATGCCAATGTCTGAAAGCGCGTCAATCGTACTGATCGTGTCTCGCATTTGTTTACTTTTTGGCACTGTAGGTACGACGAAATAATCAAAATCTTCATGACTGCCTTTGTATTGCTTCATGAGATTTACAAAGTCCTCGACGTTAGATGCTCCTACATCAACCACAGCATCATCCATCAGTATTAGTGCTTCTTGCAGTTCACCAAATTGCTTGCCTTTGATTGTTTCATCTTGTGTACCGTCTGAATTGATAGACTCCACAGGTATTACTGGTGCATTGCTCATACGTGAAGCCAATAAGTGACGGGCAATTGTTGACTTGCCAACATTCCCCGAAAAGTTAATAACTGCTACCTTCATTTTCTTGCTCCTTTTTTATTGTTTACATTCATAGTTATCCACACCCTAATAGGTTATATAAAGGTTAAAAACGGTTAGCTGACATTTTTAATCCTCTGTAACCCTTGCTACATATACGTTTGTTTAGTTTTTTAAATAGTTCTAAACACAATAATTTCTATTTCTAAACACAATAGACCCTAGTTCTAAACACAATACCTAGTGGCAAAACTTCTAGTTCTAAACACAATATTTACAGTCACTTAAAATTTCCCTAAACTCTCCTTTTCACATGCACCAATTCACCTACAATTTCCCATGACTCCAAAAATCCAACCGCTACCAATCGCGCTAAAGCTTTTTCAATTAATTGACGCAAGGCTGCAACACATTCAGTCGTAATGCCTGCCCCAATTTTCAAGGTGCCTATTTTTACTGGGAATGGTTTATTGTGACTGGCGTAGTAACTATGTAGCCATGTTGCAATGCCGTCGGGTAATGCTAGACGTTGAGACCATTCAAGCCTTGTGTAATGAACTTCACCAAACAGAGTTACAAGCTCAGGAGCGATCTTGACTTGATATTTGGTTAGTGCCTTACCAGCTTCGTCACACCACTTGAACATTGGAATCATTGAAAGACTCACGCCTTCTTTTAAGCGTGATGAATAAATAGATAATGACGTTGCTTGCATCCTATCCAAGCACTGGCGCAAGCGCTTATAGCTCCTGCCGTCAATTGACCAGCCAACTGCACTACATAAGGCGTATGGCGTAAAATCTACCGTGTTACCTAGTGGGCGTTCTTTTGCTAGGTGAATAAGCTGTAGCCACACAGTCTCATCGTCCTGACGTAACTCTTCGCCTGTATAGGTGATTTTTCCGTCACCTATTACTGCAATTTCTGACTGCTTTAAATAGACTCTCGGCTGTTTGCGATTTTTTGCATTAAATAGCGCGGAATGGGCTATTTCGTTTGGTAAACATCGTAGGGCTTCAGCCCATAATGGGAGTTGCCTTATCGCTATTTCTTTGGGGCTTGTAAGTGCTAATTTCTTTACTTCAGATTTTCTAGCTTTAGCTTCAAACGCTTTTTTGGCTATATTAGGAAATGGGTGAAGATGATATTCACCATCATTTTCCCCTTTAGCACTTAGCAAAAGATTTACGTTTTTCAAAGCTCAAAACACTCGTTTGCACTTACTTGAATTCGTCTTCAAGGCAACGTTTGCGAATTAATTCAAGATTCACAAAGCTATACTTTCCTATCGAAATAGTAGGCAAATATCCTCTGTTAATAAATCCAACTACTACACCCTTTGGAACCCCTGTTAACTCTGCAAAGCGCTCACGTGATACGAAAGGAGGCATTATGTTAGATAACAAAGGGATAACGTCTTTTGTTGTATCATTCATTATAATGTTCAATATGTAACAATAAATAGTATAGTTCACACTATACGATATTGTTAGCTAACTTTACAAGTAGTTACTAGGCAAAATATGAAACTTTTTTTGATCAATGAAGAAATTAGCGAAAAGCTGAGGGAATTAGTAAATAAAAGATTCCATGCTAGAGGGCGATTTAAAGAACTTGAAACACTAAGTGGGATTAGCGCAAGTAAGTGGCAAAATTTTTTGTACAGAAAACAAGTTGCCACACAAGAATTAATACAGTTCTGGGAAACCACATATCAGGATTACGAGTTTCCTGTTTCAGAAAAATCTGATTTTGCAATTTACTCTGGTGACAAAGTTGTTTCTTCGAGACTTAGAGAGTTCATATCAATGAGATTTCAGGCCAGAGGGCGATTTACAAAGCTTGAATCAATCAGTGGTATTAAGGCAAATAAATGGAAAAGCTTTTATTACGAAAAACAAAGTGTTTCAGAAGATTTACTCAAATTTTGGTGCAATAAATTTCCTGATACTCAAAACTGGGTTCTAACTGGTAATCATGAACTGATTACAGCAGACTACCCCTCTGGTTCACCAATACCAGACCTAAGCAAACTTACTGCTGCTGACCGCTTAACATGGGTAATAAACGACTGGGTTGCATTAGATGGTCAGCAACTATTCGACTATTTAGCAAAGCGATCTGCTGGAAAAATTAGCGCAGATAAATGGGAAAATGTAATTCAAAGAACAGAGGAACCTACGTTGGCTATGTTAGCTATTGTAAGTGAGTTCAGGCCTGAGTATACAGAATGGGTTGTTCGAGGCCATGCTGGAAGCTCTCAAAGAAACCCATTTAAACCTGACTCCAATTAACTTAGGGCAGTCCAACCATAAGCAATATATAACGGAGTGTTAACACCTCCAAATTAACAAATTAGAACAATGACAATTAAACAAGTAAAAACAGGTTGGCAAGTAGATATTCAACCTGGGGGAAGAACAGGAAAGCGTATTAAAAAAACTCATGCGACTAAAGCGGAAGCAATAGCATGGGAACGATTCATTCAAGCAAAGGTGCAAGAATCACCAGAATGGTCACCTCCTAAAAAGGATGCTCGATTAGTGTCTGATTTAGTTGAGCTTTGGTATCAGCACCATGGGGCAGAACTTAAAGATGGCTTAGGAAGAAAACGAATCTTACTTGCAATGTGTGAAGCTATGGGGAACCCAAGAGCTGAAAAGTTTACGCCAGATCAATTTGCAACTTATAGAATGAAAAGAATCGATGATGGTATTAAGCCAAACACCATGAATCGAGAGCAAGCCTATCTTAGAGCTGTTTTTAACGAAACAATAAGGCTAGGCCATTGGAAAAAAGAAAATCCACTAGTTAAGCTAAGAGCGTTCAAAATTCAAGAACAAGAGTTATCATTTTTAACACTTCAACAAGTGCTTGTATTACTAAATCGTCTATCAATATCTAAAAATATTCACGTGACTTTAATAAGTAAAGTGTGCCTATCTACAGGTGGCCGATGGGGTGAAGCTGAAGGTTTACGAATTTCTCAAGTACGCGGCGGTATGATTCAATTTGTACAAACAAAATCCAGTAAAGCTAGGTCAGTACCCATCTCTGAAGAACTTGAAAAAGAACTCATAGCACACCATGAAAAAAATGGCATTGGTGAAAGATTATTCATAAGTGCATACTCTGCATTTAGAGAAGCTATCGAACAGACAAAACTTAAACTTTCAGTCGGCCAGTTAACACATATTTTAAGACACACATTTGCCAGCCATTTCATGATGAACGGCGGAAATATAATTGCACTTCAGAAAATTCTAGGTCACCACAGCTTAGCTATGACTATGCGGTATGCACACCTATCACCAGAGCATCTTCAAGAAACGTTACAGCTTAATCCATTAGCTCGTTTAAATCTCGGTTGAACTTCCGTCGTACTTTTAAATAAATAAGGGGTTAGCAATTAAGCTAACCCCTTGATTTAATGGTGGCCCCCCTGTGAGTCGAACACAGCACCAACGGATTATGAGTCCGCTGCTCTAACCAAGCATGAGCTAGGGGGCCGAAACTTATCTCGTACTTTTAATCTTGCCCAGTTTCTAAAAAGCTACGCAATCTTTCTGAGCGTGTTGGGTGGCGCAATTTGCGTAGCGCTTTAGCTTCAATTTGACGAATACGCTCACGCGTTACGTCAAACTGTTTTCCCACTTCTTCTAGTGTATGGTCGGTATTCATTTCAATACCAAAACGCATACGCAGTACTTTTGCTTCGCGCGGAGTGAGAGACTCTAGCACTTCGCTCGTGGCATCGCGCAAACTGGCGTATATTGCCGCATCAATCGGCGCTAGCGTTTGGCCATCTTCAATAAAGTCACCTAAATGTGAATCTTCATCATCGCCAATCGGCGTTTCCATTGAAATGGGTTCTTTGCTGATTTTTAAGATTTTACGAATCTTATCTTCAGGCATTTCCATTTTTTCGGCCAAGGTTGCTGGGTCTGGCTCAACTCCAGTTTCTTGCAAAATTTGGCGGCTGATACGATTCATTTTGTTAATCGTTTCAATCATATGCACAGGAATACGAATCGTACGCGCTTGGTCGGCAATTGAACGTGTAATCGCTTGGCGAATCCACCATGTAGCATAGGTTGAAAATTTGAAACCGCGACGATATTCAAATTTATCCACAGCCTTCATCAAGCCGATATTACCTTCTTGAATTAAATCTAAGAATTGCAAGCCGCGATTGGTGTATTTTTTAGCGATAGAAATCACCAAACGTAAGTTCGCTTCAATCATTTCGCGCTTAGCACGACGCGCACGCGCCTCGCCCGTGGTCATTTGCTTATTGATTTCTTTAAGCTCTTTAATCGGAATGCCAACGCTTTTTTCTAAATCAATCAAACGTTGTTGTTGATCTAACACTGAGTGGTTGTAGCGCGTTAGTTTTTCCACATAAGGCTTGTCTGCTTTGAGCTCTTCAGCCAGCCAGTTTTGGTTACATTCATTACCAGGAAACGACTTAATGAAATGTGGACGTGGCATACCAGATTTTTCTACGCAGAAATCTAACACTTTACGCTCATGGCCGCGCACGGTTTCTACCAAATCACGCACTTGATCACACAGACCTTCTACTTGTTTTGGTGAAAACCTAAAGGCAGTAAGGCCCACTAAAATTTCTGATAATAATGCTTGATATTCAGCATCTTGCGAGCCTTTTACTGGCAAAATTTCAGCCATTTTTTTATTCGCAGCGCGAATTGGCACAAAACGACTTAGCACCTCTTCTTTTAATTTAGCTAAAGCTTCAGCTGAAATGGCAGCGGCCTTTGCGCCATCTTCATCTTCACCATCATCTACATCTATTTCCTCATCTTCAGCATCGTCTTCTGCGGCTACAATGGCCTCAGCCGCTACTGCGCCAACGTCAGAATCAATCATGCCATCTACTAAATCATCAACGCTTAACTCATCATTTTCTACTTTGGTAACTAAATCTAGCAACGCGCCAATTGTGGTTGGGCAGGCGGCAATGGCTTGCACCATGTGTTTTAGGCCATCTTCAATGCGGCGGGCAATTTCAATTTCGCTTTCACGCGTTAATAAATCAACCGTGCCCATTTCGCGCATATACATACGCACAGGGTCAGTGGTGCGGCCGAAGTCGGAATCTACAGTTGCAAGCGCTTGCTCGGCTTCTTCTACAGCATCTTCATCGGTAACTGCTGCTGGTGCATCGGACATTAATAACACTTCAGCATCAGGCGCTTCTTCATACACCTGAATGCCCATGTCGTTAATCATGCCGATAATGCCGTCTATCTGCTCAGAGTTTTGCACGTCATCTGGTAGATGGTCGTTAATTTCGGCATAGGTTAAGTAGCCACGCTCTTTACCCAATACAATCAGCGTTTTCAGGCGTGAGCGGCGCTCATCAGCATTCGCTTCTAGCTGCTCAGGGCTGATAACCTCCATTTTCTTTTTGTCTGATACCTGATCGCTCTTTTTTGGTCTTGCCATGACACACCTCTAATTTTATGCACACATTGTTAACACTACAAGCAAGCTTATATGCGAACAACATGAATGTATTTTCCGTAACCCTCTATTATAGCAGAATTTGGCCCTATTTTGAATCCCAAAAACCTAGCTTGAAAGAAGACTTAGCGCTAAGAAACCTTGGCTTTACTTGCTGAACTTTTCAACCCTAGCGACCTAAGCATATCTCGCTCATTTTCTGTTAGCGCACTTAAAGGCTTTTCACTAACTTCCGCCAACAATGTATTCCCTGTTTTCTGCGTGTACACTTGTGCTAATTGCTGCCTTGCCCCAGCTAACTCTTGTGCTAAATCTAGCGTTTCATCTAACAGATTAAGCTCACGCTCCAACTCGCGCATGATGTTTGCATCTACTTTGCGCTCAAGCTCACGCATAATCACCACTGGCTTAGAATGAGGGTGGCTAAGACAAGTTTCAATAGTCTGTTGCAATAATATATCCTCGCTCGCACTACTTGAGGCTGCCATATTACTGACTAAAGCTAAATCTGCCGCGCTCGCCAGCGATGGTTGCATTAACAGCGTTAAGCAAAAGCGTTTCTGTAATGATATTGTCGTGCGCGTCAGCTTAGGTCTGGCCTGCGCTGGTGCTTTGTTTAAATTAGGCAGCTTTAATAAACTTTGCATTTCCTCAATCGACAATTGCGCTAATTCAGCCACTTTTTTTCGCAAATACATGGCACTTCGCGGTGCAACAATTTGCTGCATAATCGGTTCTGCTTCATTCAAAAAGCGTACTTTATCTTCTTGGCTCTGCAGCGCGTTATCTTCGCTCAAATGCTTCAGAATATACTGTGACAACGGCATTGCCACTTTAATTTCCGCTTCAAATTTTTCTTTACCAAATTCGCGCACATAAGAATCTGGGTCGTGTTCTTTTGGTAAGAATAAAAAACTCAGCTTTAAGCCGTCATTCAGTGCAGGTAAAGCATTCATGGCTGCACGCCAAGCCGCCGTTCGGCCTGCATTATCACCATCAAAACAAAATACAATTTCATCAGTTTGGCGCATGAGCTTGGTAATATGAAACGGCGTAGTCGCGGTGCCAAGTGCGGCCACGGCATAATCAATGCCATATTGCGCAAGGGCGACGACATCCATATAGCCTTCAACCACCAGAACACGCCCAGCATCGCGAATCGCGCGGCGTGCCAAAAATAAGCCATACAACTCGTGGCCTTTTTGAAACAACGGCGTTTCGGGTGAATTGTAATATTTTGGCGTATCTTCAGGGTTAATCACGCGCCCGCCAAAGCCTATTACTTGGCCTTTTTGGTCGTGGATGGGAAACATAATTCGGTCACGAAAGCGGTCGTAACGCTTGCCTTGCTCGTTTGTAACCACCAAGCCTGCAATATTCAGCACTTCATTTTCATACTGCGGGAAAACATTTTGCAAATTTTGCCAGCCCGCAGGCGCATAACCCACCTGAAACTTAGCAGCCACTTGCCCGCTTAAGCCGCGCCCTTTTAAATATTCAATTGCGCGTTCAGATTTTTTTAACTCCACTTTGTAGTAACTGGCGGCCTGTTGCAAGGCTTCTTGCAAGCCCACCACAACTTTTGGCGCTGGTTTATCAGGGTCGCGAGTTTCTTGGGGAACAACCATGCCCACCGTGCGCGCTAGATCGTTAATAGCCTCAACAAAACTTAACCCTTGATACTCCATTAAAAACCCCACAGCGGTGCCATGCGCCCCGCAACCAAAGCAATGGTAAAATTGTTTGGTCGGGCTTACGGTAAAACTAGGGGATTTTTCATTATGAAACGGACAGCAAGCAGAATAATTAGCGCCTGCTTTTTTTAAGGGCGTGCTTTTGTCGATGACATCAACAATATCAACGCGGTTGAGCAACTCTTGAATAAAGCTTTCTGGAATCAAAATTTATCTGCGCTCTATAGATTTCATTGTAGATTTATTGATAATTTTAGCTTAATTTAGCATTAAGTCTAAAGAACAAAAAAGGAGCTTATCGCTCCTTAAATATTTACAACTAATTTTTACAACGTAAATTTTTGATTAAATTAAGCTAAACGCGCTTTAATTAAACCTGAAATTTTACCCATATCAGCCTTGCCAGCTACTAGCGGCTTAATTGCAGCCATCACTTTGCTCATGTCTTTAATACCTGTAGCACCTGTTTCAACCACCACTTGCTCTAAAATTTCGGTTACTTCAGCATCTGTGAGTTGTTGTGGCAAATAAGTTTGCAGCACGCTCACTTCATATTTTTCAATATCAGCTAAATCATGTCGATTTGCAGATTCATACGCGGCAATTGAATCACGGCGTTGTTTGAGCATTTTTTCAATCGCTGTCAGCACATCAGTATCTGTGAGCTCAATACGCTCATCCACTTCGCGCTGCTTAATGGCAGCGAGCAATAAACGAATTGCCCCTAAACGCGCGCTATCTTTAGCGCGCATTGCGGTTTTCATATCTTCGGTGATTTGGTGCTTAAGGCTCATGAACGTTAAACCTTAAGCGTTATTGTTGATGTATTTATCAAAGTTCGCTTGATAATCAGCAATATTTTCAGTTAACGCTAGTTTGTATTGGCTCACAAAATAATCAATTGCGGCGGCTTTTTCAGCTTCAAAAGCTTCTTTATTGCCACATTGCGATGCAATTACAAATGAATTAAACCGTGCAGAAGCATATAAAAAACCAGCGCTTACTACCGTGCGATCAACCGTTGTAGCTTGTTCATTGGCGCTGCCAATGAACGTATCAGCCGCGCGCCAAAATGCATCGTCTGGCTTTGCTTGTGCGTTAGTTGAATCTGCCATGATTGCTAAATACTAGTAAAGTTTAGCTGGAAGCGTTTGTTTCATTAAACGGCGATACTGGCGTTTAACCGCAGCAGCCGCTTTACGTTTACGTTCCCAAGTTGGTTTTTCATAAAATTCGCGAGCGCGAAGATCATTCAACAAACCTGTTTTTTCAATTAAGCGTTTAAAACGGCGAAGTGCAACGTCAAACGGCTCATTTTCTTTTACGCGAATACTAGACATTCAATCTCTCTTATTTAGCAACAATATTGTAAGTTTATACCCATGTTTCTAAAGCGCAAGGTTTTAGAAACTGAGAAAAGCCGACTATTTTAATCGCTTAATTGTTTTTATTCAATTACTTTTATGCATTTATGGGCGAAATGCCTAACAATTCAATATAATTCAGCTTTTCTATCTTGTAAGAATTCAAAAAATGCTTATTCTTGGCGTTGAATCGTCCTGCGACGAAACGGGCATCGCATTATACGACACCGAGCGCGGTTTGCTGGCGCATACTTTGCATTCACAAGTTGAAATGCACGCAGAATATGGCGGTGTAGTGCCTGAACTAGCCTCGCGCGACCATATTCGTCGCGTGTTGCCGCTCACTGCATTAGCGCTTAAAAATGCCAATAAAACGCTGCAAGATATCGACGGCATTGCCTATACGCAAGGACCTGGCTTGTCTGGCGCGCTGCTAGTGGGCACAAGCTTTGCCGAATCGCTCGCGTTTGCTTTGCAAGTACCCACCATCAATGTGCATCATCTTGAAGGGCATTTGCTCGCGCCTTTGTTAGAAGATAATCCGCCAGCTTTTCCGTTTGTCGCGCTGCTGGTTTCGGGCGGCCACAGCCAATTGATGCGGGTTGATGGAATTGGTAAATATGCATTATTAGGCGATACGCTGGACGATGCGGCTGGCGAAGCCTTTGATAAAACCGCCAAATTGCTCGGTTTAGGTTACCCTGGCGGCCCAGCATTGGCGCGGCTTGCAGAGCAGGGTAAAGCGCACTTCACATTACCTAGACCGATGTTAAACAGCAAAGATTTAAACTTCAGCTTCAGCGGATTAAAAACTGCTGTGCTTACTTTGGTGAATAAACACCAGCCAATGGACGAAGCAACCCGCGCCGATATCGCGTGGGAGTTTCAAGAAGCCGTGACTGAAATTTTAACGCTAAAATGCATGAGCGCTTTGCGTGAAACAGGCTTAGATAGTTTAGTGGTTTCTGGCGGCGTGGGTGCAAATTCAAAATTGCGCGAAAAATTAAATGCGGCGACTAAACGTAAACTATGCAAAGTGAGCTATCCGCGCTTAGAGTTTTGCACCGATAACGGTGCGATGATTGCCTTTGCAGGCGCAATGCGCTTAAAAGCAATGCAAGAAAATGGCAACACCAATATCAACACCAAGCACAGCTTTAGCGTGCGCCCAAGGTGGGATTTAGCGGAGTTGCAAGCGCCTTAAACTGTCATTGCGGGCTTGTTCCGCAATCTAGTTTTTTAACGACAAGATGCTGAAACGAGTTCAGCATGACATTATTTTTTACCAAACCCCGCTTCAGTGCCCGCCAGCAATTTTTGAATATTCGTTCTATGGCGCCAAATCAACAACACCGCCATCACCAACACTGCTAAAAAATAATCTTTATACGCTGAGAGTAAAACCCAGGCATACACGGGCGCCAAAGCCGCCGCCACAATGGCCGCAAGCGATGAATAACGCGAAATGGCAAACACCACCGCCCAAGTAACAGCCGCCGCCAAGGCCAACATAGGCGATAACGCCAACATCACGCCCAGCGCTGTGGCTACGCCTTTACCGCCTTTAAATTTATAAAAAATAGGGAATAAATGCCCAAAAAACACCGCCAAAGCAACGGATGCCACCACCCACATCAACATATCTGACTGCAAAGCCAACCACACGGGCAACCAGCCTTTAAGCGCATCGCCCAGCAAGGTTAAAATGGCGGCAGACTTTTTACCGCTACGCAACACATTAGTTGCCCCTGGGTTGCCGCTGCCCACCGTGCGCGGATCTGGCAAGCCAAACAACTTGCTCACGATAATGCCAAATGCCACAGAACCCAATAAATACGCGGCAACAATCCAAATAATGGGGACTAAAGTTACAGGCACAAAACCTAATTCATTCATAAAATCTCTCTTTACCGTTATTCTCGCGCGGGCGAGCTTGTGAATACACAGCCCATTTTAATCACACAAATTGCAATTGTAGTTTAATATTGAAAATATTACTGGATTCCCGATTCCACGGGAATATTGATAGAGAATAAAATCAATGGACATCATATTTTTAGAACAAGTTAAAGTGCAAACCAAACTCGGCGTGCCCGAATGGGAACGCATGATGCCGCAAACCATTATTTTAGACATTGAAATTGGCTACGACCTAACAAACGCCTGCAAAAGCGACGCCATTGCCGACACCATAGACTACGGGGCAGTCGTTAATCGCATACGCGAAACCTTAACTGAAAATAGCTTTCAATTAGTAGAAGCTTTAGCTGAACATATTTGCCAATTGATTTTGAAAGAATTTGGGGCTTTAAGCGTGAAGGTGAAAGTGGCGAAACCTAATGTATTGGCGGGGTTGAAGGCGTTGGGGGTGGTGATTGAACGCGCTAGAAATGAAATAGCATGAAAATTGTAACTTGGAATTGCAATGGAGCATTTCGCAGAAAGTTTGAATCTATACGGCATATTGATGCTGATATTTTAATTATTCAAGAGTGCGAAGACCCTGCGCGTAGCAAAGACATGACTTACATAAGCTGGGCATCCAATTATTTATGGCTAGGTACCAATAAGAACTCAGGTCTTGGTGTATTTGCTAAAGATGCTATATCTCTAACATTGCTTGATTGGGAAACACAAGGTCTGGAGTCTTTCATTCCATTTCTAGTAAATGGTAATTTAACGGTTTTAGCCGTATGGACTAAACAAGCCAACTCTCCTACATTTCAATATATTGGGCAATTGTGGAAATATCTGCAAGTTCATCAATCAAAATTACCTTTATCTCAAGCTGTAGTTTGCGGCGACTTTAATAGCAATGCCTGCTGGGACAAATGGGACAGATGGTGGAATCATTCAGATGTAGTTTCAGATTTAGAAAAATTAGACATTCACAGCATTTATCATCACCTTAAGCAAGAGGCACAAGGTAAAGAAAGCTCAGCGACATTTTACATGCATCGTAAAATTGAAAAGCCATATCATATTGACTATGCTTTTACATCAAAAAATCTTTTGGCATCAGCACAGTTAGAAATAGGCAATCCCGCTGAGTGGCTCAAATTGAGTGACCACATGCCAATAATTTTTGATATTACTTAATACCTACCTATCGACCCTTGCACCACGCCGAGCAACGCAGACATAAAGGAAGTTTTCAGCAAGCGGCTGTTTGAGCCAAGTGATTTTATTGGCGAGTTTCCGATTGCTGCCTTTATGTTGAGTAGCGCAGGGGAGCCGTTAGGCCGTGGGGTTGGGGTGCCAGTTTCTTTGGTTACTTTCTTTTTGGCAGTTAAAAGAAAGTGACTAGCTGTCGGGCTACCCCCGACATGATTCAAGTTTCACGGCTTTTCCACAATAGCGTCAAAAGTCACTAGATTCCGACCTTCGTCGGAATGACAAGTCAAAATGGATTCCCGTTTACACGAGAATGACGGCGTTGAAGATGGCAAATAATATATCCCTCACGTACGCGCGCATTCATTGTTAAAACATATGCTCTGCGAGGCAGTATCCATGCGGCTCGCAGGGCAGTGCTTTTACAATGAATATCACCCGCGCGGATGATGCACGCTATGCAATTGCTTCAAACGCTCTCGCGCTACATGCGTGTAAATCTGCGTGGTAGAAATATCTGCATGGCCAAGCAACATTTGCACCACGCGTAAATCTGCGCCGTGATTCAACAAATGCGTGGCAAAAGCGTGGCGCAACACGTGTGGGCTCATGTGTTTGTTAATGCCTGCCAGCAAGGCGTATCGCTTAATCAAATACCAAAAGGCTTGGCGCGTCATGGCTTCACCGCGATTGGTCACAAACAGCGCATCGCATAAGCGCTTTTGCAAAATTTTGGGGCGCGATTCTTTTAAATAACGCGAAATCCAATCTACAGCTTCTTCACCCATTGGCACTAGCCGCGTTTTGCTGCCTTTGCCCGTTACGCGCACTACGCCATCGCTCACGCTGACTTCTGTGGCTTTTACACCTACTAGCTCAGAAACACGCAACCCGCAGGCGTACAGCAGCTCTAGCATGGCTCTATCGCGCAGGCCTGCTGGTTCATCTATGTTTGGCGCGTTAAGTAGGGCGACCACTTCATCTTCATTTAAACTTTTGGGCAAACTGCGCGGCAATTTGGGCGATTGAATTTGAATAGTTGGGTCTAGCGTTATTTTATTCTCACGCAAACAATAGCGATAAAACCGCCGCAAACTGGCAATTAGGCGGCTAATACTGCGTGGCTTGCTTTGCGGGAATTTAACAGCAAGATATTGCTGAATGTCGGCTTGGTCAACGGTGAGTAATTGCTTGCTTTGTGTGGGTAGCCAAAGCGCAAAGCTGGTTAAATCTAGCCGATAGCTTTCTAGCGTGTTTTTTGCTAGGCCGTCTTCAAGCCATAAATGGTCAATAAAAGTATCAAGCTCTGTCGCGTCTTGCAGCGTAAGTGTTTGCTCACTCATGTTGGTATTTGCTTACGCCTTCATGCGCCAATAGCCATTGTTTAATCCGCAAACCATTTTGCTTGCCTTGCATAAAACCGCCAATGCCGTTTTGCGCCACTACGCGATGGCACGGAATAATCAGCGGCGTATTATTCGCGCCGCAAGCATTGGCCACGGCACGCGGCCCTGAGCCAATTTGGCGGGCAAGCTGCCCATAAGTGCGCACTTGCCCAACAGGAATGGCAGCAATGGCCTGCCACACGCGCTGCTGAAAGGGCGTGCCGCCTATTGGCGTGGGCAAATTAAATGGTGCATTTGGCTGCTGCAAATATTGCAATATTTGCGCATAAGCTTGTTGAACCAGCGGGTTTTCTGACTGATAATCTTCTGAGACTGGTGATTGCAACAGAAAATCAATCGCCAGCTGATTGCCATGTACGGCAATCGCCACTGCGCCAAATGGTGCATTTATTAAGGCGTCAAATTGATTTTTCATTACGTTATGTTAAACCAATGCTTGGAATATGCAATATAGCTAACTCCCGTTCGTCCTGAGCATGTCGAAGGATGCATCCTTCGACATGCTCAGGACGAACGGACTTCAAACTTCATTAGGCCGAAGCAATAGATAAAGCCCCAAAACACTTTCGTTTTTTGGGGCTTTTTATCAAGCGAAAAAATTAAACTTAAGCTTTTGCTTCTGGTGCCATTACTTCTTTTTCACGTGAGAACAATTTTTCTTTAATACGTGCAGATTTACCTGAACGCTCACGCAAGTAGTAAAGTTTCGCACGGCGAACATCACCGCGGCGTTTAACTTCAATACTAGCAATTAGCGGTGAGTAAGTTTGGAATGTACGCTCAACACCTTCACCAGATGAGATTTTACGTACGATGAATGATGAATTCAAACCACGGTTACGTTTAGCAATCACAACGCCTTCGTATGACTGCACACGTTTACGTGTACCTTCAACTACGTTCACGCCAACTACAATGGTATCGCCTGGTGCAAAAGATGGAATTGCTTTGCCTAAACGGGCAATTTCTTCCTCTTCCAACATTTTAATAATATCTGCCATTTTTTTGTATCCCTTGCGGGTTCCTTTTAATTATGAAGAGGCTTGTTCCTGCTAATCAGTTTGCTCAATATCAAGCTCTTTTAGCAGCCGTGCTTCTTCTTTCGTCAACGGCCTTGCGGCCAATAAATCGGGACGTTGATCCCGAGTTCTTTTCAGCGACATTTTCAAACGCCACTCTTTAATCTTTGCATGATTTCCTGATAATAATATTTCAGGAACCTTCACACCTTTGTATTCTTCTGGCCTTGTGTAGTGCGGGCAATCTAATAAGCCATCTACAAATGAATCTTCAACCGCAGAATCGCTATCGCCCAGCGCACCTGGCAACTGGCGGATAATTGCATCCATCAACGCCATGGCGGGTAATTCACCGCCACTTAATACATAATCGCCGATAGAAATTTCTTCATCCACTTGGCTCTCAATCAGCCGCTGGTCTACACCTTCATATCGACTGGCTAACAGCACCAAACCTTGCGTCTTACTTAATTGCATGACCTTTTCATGCGTCAGCGGTTTACCCGCTGGTGAAAGATGGATAACCCAGCTTTCAATATTCTGTTTTGCTTGCGCAGCTTTTGCGGCATTGATGGCTTGTTCTAGCGGCTCAACCAGCATCACCATGCCAGGGCCGCCACCATACGGCCTATCATCTACTGTTTTATGATTATCTGTGGTGAAATCTCTAGGATTCCAAAACTGCACATCATAAATGTTTTGTTGCAACGCCCTACTGGTAATGCCATGTTTTGTAATAGCATCAAACATTTCAGGAAACAGCGTGACTACTTCAAAACCAAATGCCATTTTTATATCAATACAGATTAGAAATCTGCATCCCAATCAACCAGCATTGTTTTAGCTTTTATATCTACTTCTAGCACCACATCTGCGGTAAATGGCAGCAATCTTTCTTGTGGCTTTTCTTTTTTTGCTTCTTTTTCTACAGGTTTTTCAGTTGAAATTTCTGGCTTATCCGCGTCTGCTCTAACGGCAATTACATCATTTGCGCCAGTTTCGAACACATCTACAATTAAACCAAAATCAACGTCTTGCTTGTTTTTAACGCGCACACCAATTAAATCAGACCAGTAATACTCATTCTCTTCAGCTGCTGGCAATTGTGACCTTGGCACCGCAATTTGCTTGCCTTTGCAGGCTAGCGCGGCATCGCGGTCATCAATGCCTTTTAGCTTTACTACTAAAACGTCATTGTGAACTTTGGCACTTTCAACGGCCAATTCACGCCAGTCATCGCCTTTGCCTAGCCACCAAGTTTCGTAATCTAGCAAGCCATCAAATGCTTCGGTATCTGGCACTATTTTTAGCCAGCCAAAAACGCCATAAGGCGCAACAATGCGCCCCATAACTACCAAATCACTGCCTGCTAAATTACTAACTACCAAAGTGACTCATAGACTTAATCTTTTTGGTGATGCTGAATATCACCAAAAGCTAAAAATTAAGCGTCAGCAGCTGGCGTTTCAGCAGCAGCTTCTACTGGAGCTTCTTCAGCAGCTGGTGCTTCAACGGCAGCAGCGGCTGCTTCTGCCTCAGCAGCTTTAGCTGCGGCTGCAGCCTCTGCGGCTTGTGCAGCATCAGCAGCGGCTTTAGCGTCTAATTCAGCTTTAGCAGCATCTGCAGCAGCTTTTGCTTTTGCAGCTTCAACAGCAGCAATTTTAGCTTTAGCGGCATCAGCCTTAGCAGCATCTTTTGCTTTAGCAGTAATTGCGTGCTCTGGGCCTTTTGCATGGAATTTAACTAAGCGTGCAACTGTATCTGACAATTGCGCGCCTTGGCCTTGCCAAAATGTAACGCGTGCTTGATCTACACGTAGCGCTTCTGCACCAGCTTTAGCTGACGGGTTGTAAAAACCAACACGCTCAATAAAGCGGCCATCACGACGATTGCGTGAATCAGCAACTACCAAGTTGTAGAAAGGAGTTTTTTTCGCGCCACCACGAGCTAAACGAATAATAACCATAATCTTTGTTCTCTTTTTAGAAAATTTTAAAGCAGAAAGGCGCGGATTTTACGCTATAAGTTGTAGTTTTGACAAGCAATTTATATACTTTTAGCTATATTTTAATATTTGATGCCAACACAACTATTTTTTATAACGTGTAGGGTCAAGCAAACCCGCTGCTGCAAAGCCCTCGCGCCGTAATCTACATGAATCACATAAGCCACAGGCTTCACCATGACTATCTGCCTGATAGCATGAAACTGTCATGGCGTAATCCACGCCCAACTTTGTGCCTAAGCCAATAATTTGCGCTTTGGTGATATCAATCAATGGCGCATGAATGGTGATTGTATGGCCTTCAACGGCGCTTTTGGTGGCTAAATTCGCCATAGCTTGAAACGCGCTTATATATTCGCCACGGCAATCTGGGTAGCCTGAATAATCTAGCGCGTTGACGCCAATAAAAATATCTTGGCATCCAAGCACCTCAGCCCACGCTAAGGCTAGCGACAACATAATGGTGTTGCGCGCTGGCACGTAAGTAATAGGAATGCCTGCTGTTTCATGCTCTGGAACGGCAATTGCGTCATCTGTGAGCGCAGAACCGCCAAATAACGATAAATCTAAATTGGCTGTTTTATGTGCGACTGCGCCCATAATATTAGCTACGTTTTTTGCAGCATGTAGCTCAGCAATATGGCGCTGGTGATAATCTAAGCTTAAGCAATAGCAATCAAAGCCTTGCGACTTAGCAATGGCAAGGCAGGTGGCAGAATCTAACCCACCAGACAATAATACGACCGCTCTTTTTACTGGTTTATTCATACATTAACGTCTAGAGTCATACGCCTGGCTTTACGCCCCATAATATTTTATGTAACTGCACTTGCAATCGTACTGGTAGTTTATCTGCCAGCACCCAGCCTGCTAAATCGGTCGGGTTTACTTGTCCGTATACTGGCGAAAATAGTACTGGGCATTTTTCGGAAATTTTATAAGTACTTAAAATTTCTTTCGCCCAATCGTAATCTGCACGGTCGCACAGTACAAATTTCACTTCATCAGTGCTTTTTAAATGATTTAAATTAGCCCAAATGTTATTTTTCAACTCGCCAGAACCTGGCGTTTTAACATCTAAAATCACTGAAACTCTTGCATCCACGGGGCTGGTATCAATAGCGCCGCCAGTTTCTAACGATACGCTATAGCCGGCATCACATAAATCTTTCAGCAAAATATGGCAATCTTTTTGCGCAAGTGGCTCGCCGCCTGTGACGGTTACATATTTTGTGCCGTATTCTGCAACTTTTGCCAAAATATCGGAGATTTCCATATTACTGCCGCCGCTAAATGCGTAAGCCGTGTCGCAATACACGCAGCGCATTGGGCAGCCTGTGAGGCGCACAAACACGGTAGGCAAGCCCACGCGTGAGGATTCACCTTGTAGCGAATGGAAAATTTCAAAAATTTTAAGCGACATCAGAAAATACCAAGCGTTAAGTGGGTGCTATTTTACCGTGAAAATAGCAATTTATTAACGATTAAACTACAAGAAAAAATGTGATAAAAATACCAGAAATTGACCTACATTAAACAACATGCCCTGCGAGCCTTTCTCTAGGCGGCTCGCAGGGCATTAAAAATCTCTCGGGGGATATTTAAGCTCTTATTCGCTATTTTATTAGTGCAATTACTTAATTGCTTCCAGTGCTTTCAGGCGTTTTTGTGCGGCTGGAATCACTTCACTATTTGGAAATTTTGCAATTAAATCGCGTAAGGTTTTTTTAGCGGCCGTCACTTGCCCAAGTTGAATTTGGCTATTGGCCATATTCATCATCGCATCTGGCACTTTTGGGCTATCTGGATGCAGATCAATCACTTTTTGCTGTGTGGCAATTGCTGATTTATAGTTTTTTAACGCATATTGCGAATACCCTAAACCATACTTAGCATCGGGCGCCAGCGCACTATTGGGGTAATCTTTTAAAAATTTATCATAAGCGTTAAACGCATCTTTATATTTAGATTCTTTAGATAAGCCATTAGCAAGCTCTAGCAATTGATATTCTTGCGTGTTTCTAGCGGGTGCTGCGGCTGCAGCTGGCACGACTACTGTGGCAGCATCCACTGCTGGCACTTGCCCTGTGGCTGGCGTTGTACCACCTTCAAGTTTACGCAAGCGCGTATCAGTATCGCCATACAAATCTTTTTGGCGCTGCTGCGTGGCTTCAACGCTATGATTAGCCACCTCTAGCTCGCCTTTTAGCCTTGCCACTTCTTGCTTTAAGGTTTCCAACTGATTTTGCATGTCCATCAAACCGCCACCTTTGGTAATGGCTTCAATTGCTTGCACGCGCTGCTCTAAGCTTTGCTGATTTTTCTTCAAATTAGCCAATTCGGTTTGAGTCGCCTGATTCTGGCTATTCATGGTGGTTTCAACTTCAAGAATTTTTTTGCGCGCTTCTTTATCGTCAAACAAAGCCGCGTGACTATTCATAGCGAATAGTTGCATTAAAAATAAGCTAGCCAGAATCAGTTTTTTCATCATATTTTGTCTTTACGTCTTTATTAAGCGATAGATAATTATTCGTTTTCGTAAACAATATCGGCACGGCGATTTTTGCCATTGCACGCTTCATCGGCACATCCTTCGGTTACTTTTTCTTTACCGAAACTTACGGTTTCTATTTGCGCATCTTGCACACCTAATAAGTTAAGTGATTTTTTTACTGCAACTGAGCGACGTTGACCCAAAGCCAAGTTGTATTCACGCGTACCTTTTTCATCGGTATTACCTTGCAAAATCACTTTTGCATTTTTATTTGCTAACAAATATTTTGCGTGCGCTTCAATCATCGGGCGGAACTCAGCCTTTACCGCATCGCTATCAAAATCAAAATAAACATTACGTTTTGATAAAATATTATTTGGGTCTTTAAGCGCGCTCACGTCATTGGAGGCTGCATTGGCATCAATCGCCACTTCTTTAATACCAGAAGTGTCTGCCGTTGACCCAGTAGTCGCAGCTGGGTTAGTTGCAGCCGCTTGATTAGGGCTTTTATCTTCTACTGTTGCACTGGTCATAGGTGTGCTTTTACAAGCCACTAACACTAATGCGAGCACTAGGCTGCTTAGTAATTTTACTGTTGATTGATTCATCATATTCTCCAAAAAGTTTGTACTTAACATATTGACTTACTTAATAATCGGACCCCAAGCTGGTTCGCGTATATCGCCGCTTGACTCATTTAAACGTTGCTTCACGCGGCCATCTGCTGAAACCGCCGCTAATGCGCCACGGCCGCCTGCACGGGTGGCGTATAAAATCATGCGGCCATTGGGCGCAAAACTGGGCGATTCATCTTGCGCGCCCTCAGATAATAATTGCACTTGACCACTGACTAAATCTTGTAACGCCACACGGAATTTACCGCCATCATTGCGTATCATCGCCAATGATTTTCCATCAGGTGAAAAGCGTGGGCTTACGTTATAAGCGCCTTCAAATGTGACGCGTTGCACATCTCCACCGTTAGATGAAGTTTTGTAAATTTGCGGTCTACCGCCACGGTCTGAGCTAAAGTAAATCCATTTACCATCGTTAGACCAAGTAGGCTCGGTATCAATTGCGCTACTTTTAGTAATTTGTTTTAACCCAGAGCCATCGGCGTTAATAGTGTACACCTGCGAGTTAGCGCCATACGTGAGCACGATGGCCAATTTATTGCCATCTGGCGACCATGCAGGCGCACTGTTATTGCCTTTAAAATTGGCCACCATGTTGCGCTGACCGCTTAATGATTGCACAAAAATGCTCGGTTTTTTTCGCTCAAATGACACATAAGCAATATGGTTGCCATCTGGCGACCAAGCGGGCGAAATAATAGGTTCTTTAGATGACGTCATAGTACGTGCATTTTCACCATCTGCATCGGCAACTTGCAGCGCATAACGCCCTTTAGATTTATTGATATAGGCAATTCTGCTAGAAAAAATACCCGCTTCACCCGTTAATTTTTGATAAATCACATCAGCAATTTTATGGGCTGTAGCACGTTTTTGATTAGGCGTAATAGTGTATTGCATGGCCGTTAATTGCGATTGCTTAAGCACATCTGCCAACTGAAAAGTTACTTTTAAACGTTTATCAGGCATCGCCTCTACCATGCCCACTGCCATAGCCTGCGCCTGCATATTGGCCCATTGAGAATATTGAATTTGTGTAATATCCGTTGGGCGATTGACCACGCCTCCTGTTTCTATCAAGCGAAACAAGCCGCTACGCTTTAAATCTGCCGAAACAATGCTGCTGATGCTATCCGCACCAGTGCTATCTTGCCCGAACGGCACAATAGCAATTGGCACTTGCTGCGCGCTACCGCCACTAATTTCAATCTCTAAAGCGGCATTTGCGCTGGTGGCTACAAACGTAGCAACGGACATTGCCGTAAAAAGTATGATAGCCTTCAATGTATTCATATGTTGTATGTTCATAAAGTTTAAATGTTTAGGCTTAACTCAATTAAGGTAAATTTAACTGTAATCTCAATTTCATGCCACACGATTTACACTTTGTTACAAAACGCAATGGCAGAAAATCAAGTTAATCATTGGGCTTAAACTTTAATTTTAAGTTTCTAAATTGTGAAAAAAGAGAAGCGTCACTAGGTAACGGCAATGGCTCAGAGGCAATAATAGCGCGCTCTACAGCCTCATCACAGGCGGCATTTCCGCTAGATTTTACCAACTTTGGGCTGTTACTTAACTCGCCCGTGGGTAACAAACCAATTTCAAATCTAAGTTCTGGGTTGCCATCACCACATAAGGCTTTATTCACATTGCCGCGGATTTTGGCCTGGATTTTACTTTTAAATTCATCTACAACTCCTGCATTGGCGGCGGCTTTAGCTGACAACGCTTGTTGATCACCTTCTGCTAGGGCATCTTGCTGCAATTTCTTGAGCGCGTCATTTGATTCTTTAGCGACTTTTTTATCTTTTGCCTGTTTATCAGCATCACGCATATCATCTTGGCGGGTTTCAGCTTGCAATGCAGCTAACTGCTCCTTTTTAAGTTTATCTGCGGCTAATTTTTCAGCTAGTTTGACGGCTTTTTCTTCGGCTTTTTTCTGTTCAAGCTCCTTTTTTTTCTCTAGCGCGATGTCAGCTTTGGATTCTTCTTTCGGTATTTCTTTAACCTCTTCTTTAACCACTGGCTCAGGTGGCGGAGCTTTTACAACAGGTTCTGGCGAAGGCTGTGGCGGTTCTATTTTCACCACTGGCGGCGATGGAGAATTGCTTGGTATGCTATCCCAAAGTTCAACTTCAGTCACATTCATCATAGGATGCGCGGCTTTCCAATTAAATGAAATCAATAGCGCCGCCAGCAGCGCTACATGCACGCCAAGTGCCAGCCCACCTGCTTTCCAAGAAATTTCTTTTTCGTAAGTTCTCAGCATTTAAGTTTAAGCATGCTTATTAAATTACTGCGCAGGCGCTAACAACAGCCCAACTTTATCCACTTTATTTTGCTTGAGTAAATCCATCACACCAATCACATCATCGTATTTCACGTTTTTATCGGCAGCAATCACCACTGCACGTTCAGGTGATTTTGTTAGTGCTTGGCGAACAGCAAGCAACAATTTATCACGTGTCATCGCTTTGTTATCTAACTCAATAGTGTGGTTAAGCTTTACGGTGAGTACGACTGGTGGCACTTGATGTTGCTTTAAACCTTGCCCCACTTTGGGTAAATCAACCACGCCAGGATTAGTCATAGGCGCGGTAACCATAAAAATTACCAGCAACACCAAAGTGACATCAATGTAGGGCACTACATTGATTTGATTCATCATGCGGCGTTTGCGTGTGCGCGCCATGATTTAGCTCTTTCTTTGCAATATATTAGTAAATTCTTCCATAAAGCTTTCATATCGCACTGAAAGCCTATCTACCGTGCTGGCAAAACGATTGTAGGCAATCACGGCTGGAATTGCCGCAAATAGGCCGATGGCGGTGGCGACTAGCGCTTCTGCAATGCCTGGCGCTACCTGGCTAAGCGTGGCCTGCGCGACGCTAGATAAGCCTCTAAATGAGTTCATAATACCCCAAACTGTACCAAACAAGCCAATGTACGGGCTGACTGAGCCAACTGAAGCTAGAAAAGGTAAATGCGCGTCAAGATCATCCATCTCACGGTTATAAGCGGCGCGCATGGCGCGGCGTGCGCCTTCCATTACATCGCTCACGTCCATTTTTCCTTCTGCACGCACTTGTTGTTTATGCCGCACAAATTCTTTAAAACCAGCTTCAAAGATGCTCGCCATGCCTTGCGGTTTACGACGACCAGCACCAAGACCATCATATAGCTTATTCAAGTCGCCGCCTGTCCAAAACGCTTTTTCAAAATCTTCTGCATTGGTTTCTGCGCGTTTAATGGTGGCTAATTTAATAAAAATGTACCACCAAGAAAATAATGAAGTAATAATTAGCACTAGCAATACCGCCTGCACAGGCAAGCTAGCTCCTGCCACTAGCGAGAAAATTGACATATCATTGGCAACAGTTGCAGTCATAAATACTCCATTGTTTTAATCTGTTAGTTTATTTAAATTTCTTACAGTTTTGTTTGTAAAATCGCTTGTTTAATGGCTTCTGGCACAGCCACTGGCCTAAAAGTATCTACATTCACAAATACGGCTTTAACTTGCGCTTCTATGAGTAAAACGCCATCTCTCGTAATAGTTTGTGCGATGTCCATACTGCTACGCCCAGTATTAGCTAGCTTGCAATTAACCTGTAATAAATCGTTAAATTTCGCAGGGCTTTTAAAGGCTATATTTAAGCTATGGATCACAATAATCACACCTAATTCATCTTTTACCGCAGTTTGCTCAAAGCCTAAAGCGCGTAACCATTCTGTCCGTGCTCGCTCCATAAAGTTCAAATAATTGGAGTGGTATACCACGCCGCCTACATCGGTATCTTCGTAATATACGCGGATTGGCCAACTGAAATTTTTTTGCATATTAGCCATTAAATTTTACGTAGCAAAATTAGCTTGACTGCTGCGTAGGGCAATCCACATAAGGAAAGCGCACATGCCCGAAACGGATAACCAAAATTGCGAGAGCTATTAAGAAAATAGAGCCAGAAAGCGCGAACATACGCAAAGCATCAATTTCTGCAACGTCTAATACCAAATAACGCGCCAATGCGATAATGCCGATATACAAGGGGTATCGAACGGGTAGGTTACCAGCGCCAAGGTAGTGGTTAAGCATAGACATGACTTCGAGATACAAAAACAGCAATAACAAATCGCCCACGGTAATTGCTCCCGCCTGCCAAATGTGCATAATTGCCTGAAATACCGCAAAAATAGTTGCCATGGCAATGGTAATTAGCACCGCCTGCTCAACCAAGCCAAGACCTCGTTGCATTAATCTACTAAATTTATTGGGGGTCATTCTGACTATCCTCTCATTGAATCAATGGCCAATTATACCTGACAGAGCAGTAGGCGTAATTGATAGCGTCGCTTAAGTTACACGGTAAAAATAGTCGGGGAAGAAATCTGGATTGAATTTACTGCTGCCAAACCTCTCCGCTCGCCAAGCTAGCAGGTACAGTTAACCCGAAATGCTGATACGCCAAGCTTGTGGCCACCCGTCCGCGCGGGGTGCGCATTAAATAGCCTTGTTGAATTAAGTATGGCTCTAACACATCTTCGATTGTGTCGCGCTCTTCGCCGATTGCCGCTGCTAGGTTATCTAAGCCAACTGGGCCGCCGCCGAACTTTTCTAATACGGCTTGCAATAATTTTCTATCCATTACATCAAAGCCTAAACTATCAACATCAAGCATTTTTAACGCGGCATCGGCAATTTCGCTGCTGACGATACCATCGCCTTTGACTTGTGCGTAATCGCGCACGCGGCGGAGTAATCTGTTTGAAATACGCGGTGTACCGCGTGAGCGTTTAGCTACTTCAATTGCGCCAGAATCGGTAATCTCCACCTCAAGCAAGCCTGCACTACGATGTACAATACGGCTTAGTTCTTCGGTAGTGTAAAACTCTAAGCGCGACACAATACCGAAGCGATCGCGCAATGGATTGGTAAGCATACCCGCACGGGTAGTTGCGCCGATTAGTGTGAAGGGCGGTAAATCTAACCGTACAGACCGTGCCGCTGGGCCTTCACCTATCATAATATCCAGCCGATAATCTTCCATCGCGGGGTATAAAATCTCTTCAACCACGGGGGAAAGGCGATGAATTTCATCAATAAAAAGCACGTCGTTAGGTTCTAAATTGGTGAGCAAGGCTGCCAAATCACCCGCGCGCTCCAGCACTGGCCCTGAGGTTTGACGCATATTCACGCCCATTTCTTTGGCAATAATATGCGCTAAAGTGGTTTTACCTAAGCCTGGTGGGCCAAATAATAATACGTGATCTAGCGGCTCGCTACGGCCGCGCGCCGCGTTAATAAAAATCTCTAATTGTCCACGGGCTTTTTCTTGTCCTACATATTCATCTAGCAACTTAGGGCGTAACGCACGCTCTAGCGCCTCTTCACGTGGGCTTTCAGTTTCTGGTGCTATTAGGCGGTCGGTTTCTATCATTAGTTTTTACTTTACAAGTGCTACTTTGAAGTTTAGAGGCTAATCAATAACATTATTGCATGAAATTTTTGCAAGCAATCTACTACGCATGTAATTTAGCGTAGCTCTCGATCATGCCTTTCACCGTTACAGGCACGCCTAAATATAGGCCTTGGCCGTAATGCACGCCGATGATTTTTAGCTCTGTAAGTATTTCATCATTTTCTACAAATTCAGCCACAGTTTTAATATTCATTGCCTCAGCCACGCTATGAATCGAGCGCACCATGGCATGGTCAATTTTATTGATATGCATTTCTTTTACAAATGAGCCGTCAATTTTTAAATAATCCACATCAAAGTTTTTTAAATACATAAATGATGACATGCCGCTACCAAAGTCATCTAACGCAAAACTACAGCCTAATTTACGCAAAGCACTAAATAATAATATGGTGTTTTTTAAATTTACTATCGCGGCGGTTTCGGTAATTTCAAAACAAATTGAGCTTGGCGGAATAGCATACTTTGCAAATTGATCTTGAATGTAGCCTAACAAATTTTTATCACTCAGCGATGTGCCTGATAAATTGATGGAAAATATATCATTACAGCGCCCACCGCTAATATCTAGCAGTTGGCGGTACGCAGAAAATGTATTTCTAATGACCCAGCGATCAATATTGGGCATTAAATGGTAGCGCTCAGCCGACGGAATAAACGTGGTTGGCAGCACAATCTTTCCGTCAAGATCCACTTTTCTTAGCAAGATTTCATAATGGCGATGAGGCATGGTGGTTGATGTAATTGGCACAATGGGCTGGCAATACAGCATAAACTGAGCATCGTCAATTTCATCAGTAATGTCTGAAATAGCTTCTACAGAGCTGCGATGTTGCACGACTTCTACATCGCCCGCATTATACAAAAAGCTTTGATTACGCCCTGCATTTTTTGCCGCATAACAAGCAGAATCGGCAGCATGGATAATATCGCTCACATTTTCAAAGTGCGAGTTAATCACAACAATGCCAATACTCACACCGATATTGAATATTTTATCTTCATGGATATAGCGATAATCACGAATCAATTTAAGTAGTGCATTATTGATTTGATTGGCATCAGCTAAGCTACAATTTTCAAGCAACAAGCCAAACTCATCTCCACCTAAACGCGCCAAGGTATCTCTTTCACGCATTTTGTTTGAAAGCAGCACGCTTACTTGCTTAAGCAATTCATCACCAGCTGCGTGGCCACAAGTGTCATTCACCAGCTTAAACTGATCTAAATCTAAAAAGCTAAATACGTGCTGCGCATTGCTTTCATGCACGCTTTTTAGGCTACGCGCCAACCTCACCTCAAACTCGCGCCTGTTAATTAAACCAGTTAAATCATCGTGTTGCGCTTGATGACGTAGCATTAAAGTAGCATCATCAATTTTATCTTGCATCACATCGTAAGCATGTTTTAAGCTGGTAGACATTGAATTAAAGCCCTTTTGCAGGGTTTTTAATTCGCCACTTGAATTTTCAATAATACTTTGTGAAAACACGCCTTCACCAATACGATGCACCGCGTGGGCAATTTCTTGAATCGGTTTAGTAATATTGCGCCCAATACGCCAAGCAATCAGAGCGCTCAGAATAAGGCCAAACAAACCTATCAAAAGAAATTTAACCATTAAATCTTGCTTAATATTACGCAGAGTTTGGTTGCTTAACTCCACATATACTTGGCCAATTTTCTCAGGAGCTGCATTTTTTTTAAGGTCAACTTCTTGACTACTTAAGCTCACAAAATCATCTACTTCAACCAAGCTTCGGTATATTGGCGCAGAAAAAATAATGCCCTTACCCTGCTGAAGCTTTTGTACGTTATTTTTCACCATTTGAGCAATCAAGGCTTGAGGTAACTCGCGCCCACTTAATGCCAATACTAGCCCTTGCTTATCTACCACCAACACAGTTCTTAAATCTTGCTCGTTTGAAAGCGCTTGCTGCACTAGCCTTTGTAGCACTTGGGTATTGCCTGAAATCACGCCATACTCAGCCGCTGGGGCGAGCTGCGTGGCAATCACTCTGCCGCGATCTTCTAGCGATTGATTTAATATGCCGAAAATGTTTGAGATTACATAGCCAACTAAAATAATCGCAAATAGCAATGCTGGGATGGTGCCCAAAAATATTACCCTAGACTTAATACCCATATTTTTAATGCTAAATTGGCTCATATTCCTCAAGCTCCGTAGGTTCAGCCTCTAGCATTTTTTTATAAATTACAGACTCTTCCATCAATGGAATATTCAGAGACCGCCCCACTTGATAATTCACCATAATTGAAAAATATTTTGGTGCTTGTAGTGGCGGCAACATACTTGGCGCTTGTTGAGACTTAATCGCAATTTCTGCCGCCTGCTGCGCTAACTGCTTACTGCTGCTATATACCGCGGCCAAAGCGCCTGCACGCACGTAAGATTGAGAATAGCCAAAAATCGGTTTTTGGTAACGATAGCTCGTTAATATAATTGGTTGTGCCGTTTCGCGGGTGTAAATATGCGGGTCTGGAATTGCCATTAAAGCATCGCTCACATCTAGCAATTGCTTTAATTTTGGCATCAAATCAGTTTCTTGTTTAATATTTTCCTCAAAAATACTATAGCCGCTATCTTCAGCTTTTTCTTTAATTTTGGCGCCATATTGCGATGAAATTGGCCCTAGCAAAACACCCAATTTATTAAGCTCAGGCAAAACTATTTTAATCAGCGTCATTTGGCGCGCAAAAGGCTGATCTAATACTATTGCGCTAAAGTTACCTCGGTCACGATGACTTTTCACCAATACACTATTAAAAGTCGGATGCGGAATAAACACCCCCATAACAGGCGTACTATGTTTGAGCTTGCTGGCTTCTTCAAGCGCTTTAGTGCCCAAAGCAATGACCAACTCACTATTTTCGGCCACCACAAGCCTGCCCGTTTCAGGCAACTCCATCACCTTAACGCTAAGATTATTATTTTTAGTGTTGGCGAGCTCTGTTTTAAATTGATCAATAAACGCTAGATTTGCAGGGGTAGGTGCACTCATCACGATAGTAACGCTATTGTAAGCCTGTGCCAAAATAGGCATAAAAATGCCGAGAGTTAGCATTAAGGTTGCTAACCTGCGTTTCAAGCCATTATTTTTATGCTGGTTAAGTAACAAAACTGACTGCTCTAATATTGATGCTAATGTGATAATGCAGTTAAAAATCTAATCTTAAATTAACGCGCGCGCGCCGTTTAAGCGTGTTGTAATCTGCAAATTCTTGATAATGCTCATTAAATAAATTTTCAACCACAGCTGAAACCTCACCTTTGAGGTGTGCCGCATTAAATTTGTAGGCTACACGTGCATCAGTTCTTTGTGCTGAACCCACATCATTACCATCGCCCAACGCTGCTACTGCGCTAGTTTGATAATACGCAATGCTACAATCCCATTGCGGGTTAAACCGGTGTGTGAGCAAGGCGCTAATGGTGTTACGCGGCATAGACTTAGTAATATTAAAAGCTGTTTGCAGCTCATCTGAACTAATATGCACGCGCGCATAATTAAGCAGTAAATTGGTGTTATCTTGCATGCGCCATTTAGCTTGCGCTTCAAATCCATTGATGGTTACATCACCCGCATTCATAAAAAATCTAGGGTTTTTTACTACTATAAAACCTGGCACAGCAAAACTACTATTGACCACAGATTTAATATAGTCATGTATGTTGTCGTAATACAGTCGCGTATCTAAAGTTAATTGACCAAAATCAGCTAAATAAGCTATCTCTTTTGAAACAATACGCTCTGGCTTTAAATTGTGCGCATCAGAAAAGTACTGCGCAAGCAAAGGTGGGTTTGGTGCAGTTCTAGGAATCACTACCCCTTGGTTAAATTCATTTTCTAAGTAGTTGGGCGTTCTTTGTGCAGTTGATACACCGAACCTAATGGTTTGATTTGGATTTAATTTGAAATTGAGACTAGCGCGTGGTGAAATATCAGTGCCAGTAAAACTATTGTGTTCAACCATAGCGCCTACATTCAATACCGCTGCAGCAAATGGGCGCCATTCAGCATGGCCAAATAAGCGCTGCAAATCAAAATTATCTTTTTTATTACTTCCCAGATAATGTGGGGCATAAACGGTATCGTTGCGTAAACTACCGCCCCAAACTCCGCGCAGCGTTGTTGATAATGTAAAAGTGTGTTGCACTTCAATATCGTAACGTTCAGTAGTCACATCTTTATTGATGCTTACTGTATCTTGCAACAATGAGGCTCCCGCTGCCGCTGCCGCCACTGGCCCTATAATCGGTGTAAATATATCCGTGACTACTGGCCTTAAATTGGCTGAAGTAACGTTATCATTTGAGTTGTCATAGCTATGAAATGCTTGCAGTGAAAAGTCACTATTGTCGCTAATACTGTGACGCCAACGAATCAATTCAAAGTTATTTTCAATGCCTTTGGTACGCGGCAAAAAAATGTAGGGGTCAAATTGCAAACCACCTTCTTCCCTTTGCCCACTAGCAAAGCCAAACTCAAATTCAAGGTTATTTTTATTATCCACCCGATAATCCACTTGCCCATTGAGTAAGCGGGTGCGTTTGAAATCATTACGATTATCTAAACCCTCATCATCGCGATAACCTGCGGTAATGCGATAACTGGCATCGCCTACTTTATCAGCATAGCGCGCAAACGCTTTGTGGCGGCCATTGCCAAGCATGGCACTCACGCTAGCGCCAGATTGCTCTGCTGGGCTAAGTGTAATGATGTTAATCACACCAAAAAACGAATTGGCGCCATAACTTGCCGCATTTGGGCCACGCGTAATTTCAATGCGGGCAATATCTGCAATGGCAATTGGCAGCTCGCTCCATTGCACGCCACCATACAAAGGGCTATAAACCGAGCGGCCATTGATTAACACTTGCATTGCGCCTGCGTAGGCCGTAGCCATGCCGTGGTAGCTCACTACATGGTTGGTGTTGTGCACAAACCCTGCATTGGCCGCCACATAAAAACCTGGCACTAGGCGAAAAATCTCTGGTAAATCTGCAATACCTGCGGCGCGTATGGTTTCACGGTCTATCACCGTTACGGCAGAAGGTGCATCTGCAATGGATTGCGATAACCTTGATACAGTCAGCACTGCTGGTACTTCGCCGATATAATCTTCTTCTGAAACATCAACACTAGAAGCGATTATTGCTGGTGGCTCTTCAGCAATAGCAAACTGGCTATAAACCGCAAGTAGCGCTAAAAATAATGGGGCATATTTATTTGTGGTCATCATTGTTATTCCCAAACTATCAACACAACAACAAACCAATCATCAATGTTCATTATAGTGATTCCTGTAGTTTATTATTCTGCAGTGTAATCCAATGCATAATCAACGTGAGGCCAACAGCTAGCAGCGTTGGCCCAAGAAAAATACCAATAAAGCCAAATGCGATAACACCGCCAAGCACGCCTAATACCACAAGCAATATAGACTGATGCGATGAATGACTAATCAGAATAGGCTTCACTACATTATCCACGCTACTAATGGCAAGTAATCCGTAAAGTGCAAGGAAAATGGCCCAACCGTGCTCACCATGGTTATAAAGCCATAGCGATGCGCCACCCCATACCAAAGGCGGACCAATTGGAATAACTGACAAGAAAAATGTTGCTAACGCTAGCAACAACGGCATAGGTGCACCAGCCAATAAAAAACCCACCAATGCCACTGCAGACTGCGCCAAAGCGGTACCGAACAACCCCATCATTACGGCTTTTACTGTGCTACAAGAGAGATTAAGCATTTCTTCACCTAACGCTCCGCCAAGCCTGCGCACCATGGTAATTAAGCTCGCTGCGATGCGCTCACCGTCTCGATAAAAGAAAAAAGCTATAAACACCACCAGTAATAATTGTAAAAGGCCACCCGCCACCAATTGCACCGCTTTTAAACTAAATGCGCGTAGCGGCTCATAATATTGACTTAATAACCTCGCCAACCCATCCTGGCTTACCGTCGCACGCTCCCATGTATCGCTTATTTGATTACCGATAACAGGCAAATGGCGCATCCAATCTGGCGCATGCGGCTGCAAATGCTGTAATGCAAACGCTAACTCATCTAATAAAACAGCCGCAGAGTCTGCTAAGTTAATCGCTAGGTAAGACATCGGTAAAATTAAGGCAATCAATAATAGCAAGGTCATTGTAATGGCAGAAAAAGTATCTCGCTTGCCAAATAGAAGCCACAATTTATGGTAAATTGGCCAAGTAAATAAGCACAATATTGCAGAAAAAAGTGCCGCCGCCATAAAGGGGCGCAACACATAAATGCAGCCAATCGCAAGTAGCGCAATTAAAGCAATACGTGCAATTTGGTTAGTATTGATCATACTGCTCAAACCCTAGGGTACTGATTAGGCATTCAGCCACTATTTGCCTGATTTGCTGCATGTTGCTCGCCTTATCCACTTTACTGGCTATTTATTTTGCCAATGCTTACTTTAGCCATTTTGTTCTTATTTTAACCCAGAATTTACGCACTAAAATAATGACTGGAATACCAAACAATAGCCATGGTAGCACACCCACCACAAATGTGATGACACTCGCAAAACTCTCCATCATCACATGACCTGCATTTTTTAACGCCTGCGCAACTGGCGCAAAAAACCCTTGCTCAGTAATGCCTTGCGCAGCAGTGAAGTCTATATTCACCGCTACCAATTCAGTTTCTTGCGCCAGCACTTTACGCACGCCGTTAATGCTATCTAGCTCACTTTGAGTATTGACTAACTCACGCTGCACTTCAATTAAATCTTTAAATTTGGCAGATTTATCACTCAGCATTGCACGTAAATTATCACGAAACTCGGTCAGATTTTTAATACGCGCTTCGGCATCAATCACAGCATCGGTTTTATCTTCGCTCTCACGATGGTGTTGCAACACCTCACCACTTTTGGCTAAGCCAGTTAAAAATACCTCAACCGACCGTGGCGGCACGCGTACAGATAAGCTTGCAGAAGGCGGGCTGTAGGGCGTTTCGCGGTTGTAATTTGCGCTAAGAATTTGGCATTTTAGTTGCTCACAATGTGCAACTGTGGCATTAAACGCAGCTTGCATTTCTTTTGTGGATGTTTCAACGGTCAACGAATGACGTAAAGCAATAAAGCGCTTTGCTGTCGCATCTGCGGCTACTGGTTCGGTTGCCTCTGTGAGTGATTGCTCGCCACCACCTGCAACGCTATCGGCCATTTTAGCTTCCATTATCGCTGGCGATGGCATTGAACGCACGGCAGGCGCTGAGGCTGGGTCGGTTCCTTTTTGTTGCCCACAAGCGAGCAAAGCTAATACACAAAATAGATACAAATAGCGCATGATATTTTTCCTATTAAATCAAAAGAGAAAACCGCATTGTTTTATTTAAACATTGCCTTACACAATCTATTAACGCAATAGAAAAAATAATGTCGTTAATTTTTAGAAAAGCTTTTCAACGCCTGCTTAATACCTTCAGAAACGCCTAAATCCTTAGGCAAGTTTTTAACCGCAAGCCCAGCTTCACGCTCGTTGTAGCCCAAGGCGATTAACGCATTTAAAATATCGCTGGTATGGCTAGTTTGACTCACGCCAGTAGCGGCAGATGCTGAGCCTGTAAAGGTAAATTTATCGCGTAACTCTAACAACATGCGCTCAGCCGTTTTTTTACCAATACCCGGAATACGTGTAAGCAACGCAATATCTTGCGCTTGAATTGCGTGGCTGAGTTCATCGACAGATAAGCCAGATAATATCACCAAGGCAGATTTCGCGCCGATGCCGCTCACTTTAATGAGCTGACGAAACGCCAAGCGCTCGTGGTTTGAGCCAAAGCCATACAACAATTGCGCATCTTCACGCACTACAAATTGCGTGAGTAATTTAATGGCTTGACCAAGCTCGGGCAGATTATAAAAAGTGCTCATCGGCACTTCTACTTCATAGCCCACACCATGCACATCTACTACAATTTGCGGCGGATTTTTTTCAATTAAAACGCCTGTTAGCTGACCTATCATGTTAATCCTCTCACGGGCGCCTCTAATAACTCAATTTTCGTCGCCATACCGCGTTGCTCACAAAAAATTATTCCTTATATCTCAAAAATATACCGCGTCATAATTTTTTGCTCGCGCCTTGTATAGCTTAGAAACTTGAATTCTTAGAAGCACCCTTAAATCAATCTGCCACCTTTTACTCTAAAACCTGCCGTGGCTAACCGCCCCAAGCCTTGTCCGCCATGCGCATGGCAGATTGCGCAAGCCAAGGCATCGGCAGAATCTGGCTTTGGCGTTGCAGGTAAATTTAACAAGCGTTTCACCATTTCTTGCACCTGTTCTTTTTGCGCATGACCGTTGCCCACCACGGATTGCTTGACTTGTAGCGCAGTGTACTCCGCCACACTCAAATTGCGAATGACTGCGGCACTAATCGCCGCGCCACGCGCCTGACCTAACAAAAGTGTTGATTGCGGGTTCACATTCACAAATACTTTTTCAATCGCTACTTGGTTAGGTGCGTAAGTATCAATCACCTCAAACAACCCATCCAATATGATTTTTAAGCGCGCAGGCAACTCTTCACGGTCATCTTCGCCTTCTACTTTATTTTTTTTACCGCTGGCAGTTTTAATCGTACCACTCGCCACGTAGATGATTTTTTCACCTATTTTTTCTATGACGCCAAAGCCTGTAATGCGCAGGCCTGGGTCTATACCTAAGATTCTTGTTACAGACAAGCTTTAGTCCACAATCACATTAAACTTCAGCAGCATCTTCGGCAGAAAATCATCTAAGTTCTGAATATGCTCGTCATTTAATTCAATCAAGTTAAAACCGTATTTTTTGTATATTTCTTTCTTTTTATCTTTGCGTTCTTTGTATTTTGGGTCATTTTCTAATCCCCAAAATTCAATATAAACTTTGCCTGTTGGTATATAGAAATCACAATAAAGCTCTTCTTCAACAGGTAGCAAGCGCTCATAGGCATGAACGATGCCTGAAAAATACAACCAGTTATCAATCAGCATTTCCGCCCTTGAACGAACCTGATGGCCATCTGTAGCTCTATGCATAGCTTTAAATTTATCTAATTTATCTCTATAGCCAGCCTGCTTTTCATCTTTCACTTCAACAAGCGCATCTTCCTGCTTAACTTTAGGCTCTACACCTCTACTACCAAGCAGTTCATGAACAGTATTACTTAAGATTTTTGAGGTAATTATTGCTTCAGGCCACATCACGAATGGAATACCAGACTGACGACTCTCACGACTTTCTGCATGCAACTTTTTACCTTGCATCGTTGGAATCCAGCCTTTTTTAGCGCGTTCAATCCAGCCTAACTCAGACAACACCTGATTTAATTTCCTACTATTGATCCCTAACTTTTCACCCAAAGTCGTTGACGTAAGGAAATTAGCTTGTGTAGAACTATCTTCATCTACAACTTTAGCCTGCCTAGGAGGGGCTTTTTTATTTCCATCTAACCAATGCTTATAGCAAAGTGTGTAACCAGTTTTTGAAACGGGGCTTTCACAGCCAGCTAAAGAGCAACTTGGTAAATTAGTCATTACTCCTAATCCTCTATCACTGCGCTGGTATACACATCTTGCACATCATCTAAATCGTCCAACATATCCAATATTTTTTGCATTTTTACGGCATCGTCCCCCGTAAATATGGTTTCCATATTTGGTTTCATGATTACTTCTGCAACCACAGCTTTTAGGCCTGCGGCTTCCATGGCTTCTTTAATCGCCATAAAGTCGTTTGGCGGCGTAATCACTTCTATGCTGCCATCTTCTTCATCTACCACAATATCTTCTGCACCTGCTTCTAGGGCGATTTCCATGACTTTATCTTCATCGGTGCCTGGCTCGTAAATTAAGCTACCGCAATGTTTGAACATAAATACTACGCTGCCATCGGTGCCTAAGTTGCCGCCGTGCTTGCTTAGTGCGTGGCGTACATCCATGACGGCGCGTTGTTTGTTGTCGGTGAGGCAATCAATAATAATAGCTGCGCCGTTAATGCCGTAGCCTTCGTAGCGGATTTCTTCATAGTTCACGCCTTCTAGCTCGCCCGTGCCTTTTTTAATGGCGCGGGTGATGTTGTCGGCGGGCATATTTTCTTCTTTAGCCTCGGCCACGGCCGCACGTAGGCGCGGGTTCATAGACACATCGCCACCGCTTAAGCGCGCGGCTACGGTAATTTCTTTAATGAGTTTGGTGAAAATTTTGCCGCGTTTTGCGTCTTGACGGCCTTTGCGGTGTTGAATATTTGCCCATTTACTATGACCTGCCATGTTGCTTTTCCTTAAAATCTTAAAATATTGATAAGAAACATAATTTTACCACGACTATTTGTAGGTCGGGCTTAAGCCCGAATTGTTGGGTTTAAACCCAACCTACAAAAACAATTACTCTTGCCCTTGCGTGGCATCTATCTGCACATGTTTGCGTATGCTAATGGTTGAAATAATCACTAGCGCCAAAGCGATTAAAACCATGCCGACCAGCTCTTGCCTACTCGGCACTTCATTTAACTGCAACCATGCCGCTAATACGCCTATCACGGGCGCCAGCATGCTTGCCATACTGGCAACGCCTGCATTTAAGCGTTGCAAAGCATACAGCCACAACAGCCACGCCACTACGCCGCTTAAAATAACGTTAAATAGCACTGCGCCTATAAAAACATTTGTCCACTGAATGGGCGGCGCATCCATCAATAAGGCATAAATCACTAACGGAATTGACCCCAACAACATTGGCCACGCGGTAATGTTGAGTAAATCTAAATACGGCTCGCGCTTGTGTAATTGTTTAGAAATAATCGCTGAAATTGCCCAAAAAATGCCTGAACACAAGGCCAAAAACATGCTGAAACCATCAGCTTTTATGTGTAGCGGATCAAAAATTAATACCACGCCAAACAGCGCAGAAACCACCGCCAGCCATTGCCAACCTTGCACTTTTTCCCCCAACAGCGGCCATGCAAACAACATTACCCAAAATGGCATGGTGTAGCTTAAAACCGCTGTTTTACCTGCGCCACCTGACGCTACCGCCCAAATAATCAGCCCCGTAAAGCCTATGGTTTGCAGCAAACCTAGTACTAGCATGGTGGGGAATTCTTTTACAGCTAATGGCCGTTTAGTAAAAGCCATGATGATAAATAGAATAATTGCACCACTAAAAGTGCGCAGTGCGGCAAACTGAAATGGGCCAGCATATTGCACGGCCGTTTTCATCACCACCCAGTTATAACCCCAAATGAGCGTGAGTATAAAAAGTGCGGCGAAAGCCTTAATTGTGACGTTTTTTTTCATAACATTATTTTTTTAATATAGTTAGCATTTTGCTATTCACATTATAGGGTGTATATTTTTATTGGCGCTTCTGATTTAAGTTTAATAACTGGAGAACATCATGAAAACATTACAACAATTACTCGATAGCAAAAAACATAAAGAAGTGATTTCAATTGCGCCGCATCGGCCTGTTTTTGATGCTTTAGTGATTATGGCGGAGTATAAAATCGGCGCGCTGGTAGTGCTTGAAGGTGAAAAATTAGTCGGTATTTTTTCTGAACGCGATTACGCGCGTGAGATTGTACTTAAAGGAAAATCATCAAAAACCACTGCAATTAGTGAGGTGATGACTACCAACGTACTCACCACCAAACCCAGCGATACGGTTGACCAAGCCATGGCTATTATGTCTGAAAAACGCATCCGCCATTTGCCAGTGCTTGAAAATGGCAAGGTCATAGGCATGTTATCTATTGGCGATTTAGTGAAAGAAACTATTGCTTACCAGCAACGCTTAATTAAACAATTAGAAAGTTATATTAACGGATAATGCTAAAAAACACATGCCCTGCAAGCCGCATGGATATTGGCTCGCAGGGCATCTGAAAAACATTAAATAATGATGTGTTTTAGCGCTTTTTTACAAATATCTCGCCACCATTGCATTGCTTAAATCACGCGCCGCCATCGGCAAACGCACAAAATGCCCGCTACCTGAAGCCTCTTGCACGAGTTCACCTTTTTTATTAAATAGTTGCTCAACCAGTAAATCTTGATTGCCTGCTGGGTGAATAATCTGCAAACGGTCGCCCACGCCAAATTTGTTGCGCGCTTCAATGTCTGCAAGGCCTTTTTCTGCATCATAAGCCACAACGTCGCCCACATACAGGCTACGATTTGAGCTTGAATAACCCTGCTTGTAGTTTTGGTGTTCAGCTGTGTGATGGCGTTGATAAAAACCATCGGTATAGCCACGGTTGGCTAAATTTTCTAAATCGCCAAGCAAATTCCAATCAAATGGGCGGCCAGCAACCGCGTCATCAATCGCTTGACGATAGTTTTGGCAAGTGCGCGCCACGTAATAACGCGATTTTGTACGGCCTTCAATTTTTAAAGAATCTACTCCCATTTTGACCAGCCGTTCTATGTGCTCAATGGCGCGTAAATCTTTGCTGTTCATAATGTACGTGCCGTGTTCATCTTCCATAATCGGCAATAGCTCGCCTGGACGGCCTTTTTCTTCAATTAAATACACTTTATCGGCCAGTGGATGGCGCGGTAAACTGCCGCAACCTGAAAGGCTGGATTTTTCCATTTCTTCTTTAAAATCAAATTCATTCAGGCGTATTACGCCTGCTACGTCTTCAGCAGCGTCATGCACTTTGTAATCCCAGCGGCAAGAATTTGTGCACGCGCCTTGATTTGGGTCGCGGTGGTTAAAGTAGCCAGAAAGCAAGCATCGACCAGAATAGGCAATGCATAGCGCGCCGTGTACAAATACTTCAAGCTCCATATCTGGGCAAAGTTGGCGGATTTCTTCGATTTCATCCAAACTTAATTCGCGCGATAAAATCACGCGTTTTAGCCCCATTGTTTGCCAAAATTTTACGGTAGCAAAATTCACCGTATTGGCTTGCACAGAAAGGTGAATCGGCATTTCAGGCCATTTTTCGCGCACCATCATCATCAAACCTGGGTCGGCCATAATCAACGCGTCTGGCTGCATGGCAATCACAGGCGCAATATCGGCCATGTAAGTTTTAACTTTGCTGTTATGCGGTGAAATATTACTGGCGACAAAAAACTTTTTGCCGCGTGCATGCGCTTCGTTTATACCTAACTCTAAATTGGCCATCGTAAAATCATTATTACGCACGCGTAAGCTATAGCGCGGCTGGCCAGCGTATATTGCATCTGCGCCGTAATCAAAAGCAGTGCGCATACGGTCTAAATCGCCCGCTGGGGCCAAAAGTTCAGGGCTACTCATTAAAAAATTACCAAATAAAAAATTTAAGCTGAATGCTTAAAAGATGAGGAGGTTAAAGAACAACCGACTTCTATGCTTTGATATGCATCAGCTATTCCCCAATAATTTTCACTAGCACACGTTTTTTTCGTCTGCCATCAAATTCACCGTAAAAAATCTGCTCCCACGGGCCAAAATCTAAACGGCCTTCGGTAATCGCCACCACCACTTCTCGCCCCATTAACTGGCGTTTCATATGTGCATCGGCGTTATCTTCGCCTGTATCGTTATGGCGATAACTGCTAACAGGCTCGTGTGGGGCAAGCTTTTCTAACCACTGCGTGTAATCATGGTGTAAACCGCGCTCGTCGTCGTTAATAAACACGCTGGCGGTAATGTGCATGGCGTTGATTAACACCAAACCTTCTTTAACGCCGCTTTCACGTAAACATTCGTTTACTTGCTCGGTAATGCGAATAAACGCCACGCGAGTCGGCGGGTTAAACCAAAGTTCTTTACGGTAGCTTTTCATAGAATTCTCCAATTATATATATTAGATTTACGCTTAACGGCTAATTACTTTCACGAATAATGTTGCCTGCGAACAAGTTTTTACTTTTGGCATACCAATGGATACATTATCATGTTGAAATGAAAATAAAACTACTTTTTTGGGCAATACTCATTGGCGCATTGGGCTATTTCGTACTAATTACGCCAGACAACCCACTCATGCGTGTAATGCGCGGCGAAATTTCTGACCTGGATTCAAATGTCATTATTGGACCGTATCCTGTACAAAGTGATTTTGAAAAACTAAAGAATAATGGCGTACTTAAAATTATTAGCCTATTAGACCCATCTGTCCCATATGAAAAATCTTTGTTAGATCAAGAGCAAGCAATAGCAAAAGACTTAAAAATGGAATTTGCTAATTTCCCAATGATTAGCATACTTGGCCATAAAATGGGGGATGATTACGAGAAAAACGCAGCCGCCGCAGCCGATGAAATTGCCGCGACAAAAGGCAAAGTTTATGTACATTGCTACCTTGGCATACATAGAGCCATCGTTGTCAAAAACCTGCTTGAAGATAAAAATATTAAAATTGCCCGCTATCTGCTAAAAGAAGGCGAGCGAGATGACAATGCGGTAGCTTTAGATAAAGCTGAGCAACTCTACAACCAAGGTTTTTATACAGAATCTCAAAATGTACTTGAAAGCATGACTAGCATGACGCCAGCAGCTAAGCTTTTGTATGCTTGGGCGCAATATCATCAAGGCGATATTGCTGGTGCTAGGCAGCAATTTACTGCGGCATCTACACTTTTACCTGATGCAGAGGATGTGAAAATTGGGCTTGCATATTGTGACCTACAAGAAAATAAATTGGTGAGTGCAATGGATATTTTTTCTCTTACGCTCAAATCACAACCTGAGAATGAAAGCGCCTTAACAGGCATGGGCATCGCGCTTTATCGCGAGGGTAAGGTTAAAGAATCTGCTGTTTATTTAGAGAATGCATTGCGCATTAACCCCGCTAATACTGAAGCAGCTGCTATTCTCAAGCGCGCTAAATCCATGTAAAACCCTCTAAAATACCAAGTGTTAACTACTTCTACTTCATTAAACCGTAATCTAAACCATGAATCGCTAAGCCAGAATAAGATGGCCATACGCTAAGGTCAGCCTCTAACTTGTTTATCAGCGGCTTTAGGCTATCTATTTTTGTGTAGAAACTAATGTCTGTGCCGTCAATCAATCGTGAGTGTGTAAAGTGGTAACTAGTAACACCAGCGTCACTTGGATGCGGAGTTTTCAAAAGTAACAATACACTTTTATCGCCTAGGTTTAACTGCCACAACTCCCCCGTACCTGCTGCTCTCTGATAATGCCTGCGCTCTTCTTGCGCCATTGGTAGCGTTTCAAGCGCAATATCAACCGTTTTTTGATGATGTGCGCCCCAATCTAAAAACTTAGCGGCTATCACTCTAATTTGCTCAGGATTGGTGCGGTAATCCATCACAGTAATTCGGCTAATACTATCTGCGACATCATCTAGCATTGTCGCCACCACAGGCGTGGCAGGGTCAAACCAAAATGGTAATACAATATCTATCGGTAAGTCTGGCACAGCGTAATGTATATTATTGACCACATAAGCGTATTTTGACAGCCACACCGCGGGGTCTTGCGAGTAACCTGGAATTAAATACGGTTCAATATCCAACTGCAGGCCCTCTAACTTTTCAGCCTGAATACTCTCTTCATTAAACGCCGCATAGGCAGCTGATGCAGTGATGAACTTAGCCACACCTTCATAGGTAACGGCGCGCGGATCACCCAACACAGCCCAAACTTGTAAATGCTGTGCATGCGCTTTTTGAATAAATTGACGTAACTCCGTAGGGTGGCTCACTTCACCATTATTGGTTGGCACGGTGATATAAATTCTATTGAGGCCAACTTTAGATTTAACATTAAAAATCTTCTCTGGAGAATCCATCCACAGCCCTGGTGACCAAAACCATGCTGACTTTGTAGGGCTGCCAGTTGTTCGCGCTGTGCGTGGCGGCTTTTTTACACGCTCAACATTCGGCGTTTGTGGGGGCTCTGGGTAAATAACTTCGCCTACCAAAAAATGCTCATTACGCATTACGCCTTGTAGCGCTAAAGTTGCCGCATCTGTATTCGTAGCAAAACCAGCCCACAGCACATCTTGAACATTAATACTTAATTCAACTTGCTTGCATAACGTGCCTGCTGATTGTTTGGTCAATTGCAATATGCTGATGCTTTCATCGGGCGCTAAATAATGTGCAAGATAACCATCATTTTTCTGCATTGAGCTGGCTGCTGGTTGCTGATGACATAGCGATAACCAATTAGCATAAGCTTGCGATTGTGTAAGCATTGTGACCAAAAAAAACAGCAGTAATCTCACGATGGAAGCTCTGCGACTGGCTTATTCCAATCTGAAGAACGACGCATTTCCCCCCATTTTCCCTTACGCCTAAATATCCATTGAAACAAGCCTATCAAGCGCCAAATTGAGTTTAACTGTCTATAACCAATGTTTTCCAACACTGAAGCAATAATGAGCCATATCATTTGGCGGCGTTTATCATAGAGATTAAAACTGAAGCTCTCAAGCATTAAGCTAGATATTGACACCAAAATACCTAACCCTAATGCAGCAAATAAAAACACCATAAATACAGGCCATGAAATATAGCCAAGCCAGTAAAAAATACCCATTAAGATATAGCCCGCAACTTCTACTAATGGCCCAAACCACTCAAAAATCAACATAAAGGGGAACGCTACCCAACCTGGAGCCCCGCCATTTCTTGAGAACATTAAGCCTAAATTGCCCATTAAACTTTCTGAAAGGCCGCGTTGCCAACGCATACGCTGATTACCTAATGTATATAAATCTTCTGGCACTTCTGTCCAAGCCACTGGGTCTGGTAAAAACACAATGCTATAATCTTTTTTCTGTTTTTTTAACATGCGATGAATGCGCACAATCAGCTCCATGTCTTCACCTACCGTGTTGTGAAGAAACCCGCCAACACTAATCACGGTTTCTTTGTGAAACACACCAAAGGCGCCAGAAATAATCAGCAATCCATTGATTGCAGACCATCCCAATCTGCCGATTAAAAACGCACGCGTATATTCCACAACCTGCATCATGGCTAGCCAGCTTTTAGGTAGACCAACTTTACCAATAAACCCACCACTAATCTGGCAACCATTTGCCACGCGAATCGTGCCGCCTACCGCCACTACGCGTTTATCCTCAAGAAAAGGCTGTACTACTTTTCTTAAACTGTCTGGCTGCAGTATGCTGTCAGCATCCACCACACAAAATAGTGGGTACCTTGCAACGTTAATACCCACGTTAATTGAATCCGCCTTACCGCCATTTTTTTTATCAATCACCCTAATATTTGGGTGCTGTAATGATGTATAAATAACGTGAACAGTCTCTGTGTCTAGCCGATTACGATACGCTTCAGGAAAAGGCACCAGCGATAGGTTTTTTTTCAGCTCATCTAACGTATTATCTGTTGAGCCGTCATTCACAATAACAATTTCTAATAGCGGGTAATTCATGTGCAATATTGAGCGCACTGATGCCGTGATTGTTGATTCTTCGTTATACGCAGGCACAATAATGGTAATCGGCGGTTCTAGGCCTGAATATATTTGCGGCATATCATTCAAAATGCCTGCAGGGATTGATTTTCGTAGAGAAAATATGCAAATAAAATTAAGTGCAAGATAGCCTGCATTGATTGCAATAAAATAGGCTAGAAAAAACCATTCAATAAAATGCGCGAATCCTGCCCAACCGAAGGGTGCCCAATTCATGACTCAGCCTGCTCTGCTATGGCATGTAATAAAATATCATACCCAAAAGCATCATTCATATTTTGTTTTATTACTTCTATTTTTGCATGGTTAATAAATGGCAATTGAACAAGTGACTTAGCCGCACGATAACGCACCCACCAATCTTTGGAGCTCATTAAAGACACTAAGCGCGGTACATCTTCACTTACACCCAAGCGACCTAAAACAGCAGCCACTTGTACTTGTACAGCCCAGTTTTCATCATTAAGTCGATTTCTAACCAGATCTAGATCACTATTTAAACGCACTAATTTAAGAGTAGAAGTCACCAACTCAGGATTGTTACTATTTTCCAAAATATGGCGTAAAAATTCTAGCGGCCTATTTAATTGCAACACATCTAATATACGCAATAGGCGCAACAAATAGGGCTGGTTATCTATTGCCGCTTGCTCTACCTCCACCAAGAAGGCCTCTACGAATTTTGGGCTAGCATCTTTAAGCATGATGGCGGTACGGTCAATTGGCCAATCACGCCGACCCACCATCATAGGAATTACATGCGAGATAGAATCACTATCATTTATGCTTAATAATGCGTGTGCGGCCAACACTGAAATTGCTGGCTGAGGATCATTAAGAGCTACCACCAAATCTGCCCTTGCCTCTTTCGTACCTAGAAACCCCACGGTAGCAAGTGCGATGAGTCGCTCATCAGTTTTACTACCTGTTAGCATTTTTAATAACGTAGGTTTAATTGATAACTGCGTAAGCAGTCGATTCAAATGCAAGCGTGAATCTCCGCGTAACGTATTTTGAAAGCGCAACCAAAGTAAAAGCAACTCCACAATATCTCTAGCGTGTAAAGTAGGCAATTTTGGCGTTTCACCAGCGATAGTTTTAATTAAAACAGGCTGCCAAAGATGTATGAATCTATTTTTTCTGACCTTTTTCGCATACAAGACCATGCGAATTCTAATAATTTCTACCAGAAGTACAATCGTTAAAATAAGGGCAATCGCCCCAATCCAAAATGCTAGCCTTGTTTTAGGGTCAGAAAGCGTGGCGAATACCAAAGCTGCCTCCTGTTCGTGTATATGCGGAGTCTTGCTGCGTGCGGCCTAAAGACCAAGCCATCGCCCAGTCTTTGTTAATCCAATGGCGGCCATTTAACCCGATAGACGAAGTATTAAAGAAAATATTTTGCCCTTGATCTAACTCCACCTCGCGCCCTTGGCCAAGACTGAGCGTGACATAACTAATATCGTTATAGTAGCGAGACAATGAAATACGGTTGCCAAATAAGGTCTCGCCACGCGACTGCGTACTACTCAGCGTATAAGCCAGCCGGTAATCACTGACATACCACTCCAGCACACCAAATTCGTGATAAGAAGTATTTGATGAATATTGGCTACGACGCAAACCACCCGTAATGAACCAGCCAGCAGCGATAGGCGCCTGCACTGAGGCCATTTCACTATTCATCGGTACCATTTTATGCGAACCGCTTAAGGTTCCTTCAACATTGAGCGTCATGCTTGAGGGTAGGGGGTAATATCCGCCAACCAGTAATTGCTGGTCATTATTACCAAATCTTGCTGAGTCTTGCAAGGTCACATACGCCAGTTTGCGTGGCGCATAACGGTGTTCAAAAGTAAGATATTCACTACGCCCGTTGCCGCGACCCTTGCTAAACGCGTCATGCCCAATGCCAACTTCTACTTGATTATTATGCACATTCATCAAATTACGATCTAAGGCATCTAAAGTTCGCAATTCGGCCAATGTCATTTGGCTTGATGTATCAGCAGTGCTTGCTACCATATCCCAGTTTTGTTTTGGAAATAACTGCTTTGCTTCTTGCGTTAATTGTAAGGCTTCACTTTTGGAAGCATCATCTCCTAACGCCAATTGCGCCTGAATCTGTAGACGTAAAATATCAGGGTCTGAAGGGTTTAATCGCCGCGTACTTTCAAGTAATGGCAAGGCTTCTTTAGGCTTACCGCTCCACACTAATACTTGCGCTTGGCCGAGCCTGTAGTCTGAGTTATTAGGCTCTTTTGCCAATAGAGTTTGATATTTAGCAGTAGATTGTTCAAAATTTCCCTGCCAAGCCTGCACTTTTGCTAACCAAAAGTTAGCTTCATCTTGTTTTTCGCCGCTCTCGACAGCACTTTTTAGTATAGATTCCGCTTCAACAAAATGATGGTTTTTTATAGCCAAATGCGCATCACCCAATAAGTAAGATGACTGCAATGTGCGCTCCAAACGCAAAAATGAAGCTGCTTGTGCAATGTTCACCACACAAAACAATAACACGGCTAAAAACCAAGGCATTTTCATCAAAACTGCCTTACTTTACCAAGCGCTCAATGCGCGCAATCAGCTCGTTAGGGTGAAATGGCTTAGCTACATAATCTGATGCACCAAGCTTAAATGCGCGCACAATGTCATCTTCTTGCGACTTACCAGACAGCACCAGCATTGGCACTTGCGCCCAAGCCGCTTGTTTTTTAGCAAGCTGAAGCAATTCGTAGCCATCTAAATATGGAAGCATCAAATCTAGCAAAACCAGATTAGGCGGCGTTTCATTTGACTCAATAATCGCCTGCGCTTCTCTGCCATCGCGGGCAACGCGCACCAAAAAACCATGCCTAGCGAATAGATACTCCAACAGAGAAACTGTTAGGCGATCATCTTCAACCAGCAATATTGTTAAAGGAGTTTGACTGTCGCCACTTTCGACGAAATTGTTATTATTCATAAATACAGAAGAGACTTATCGTTTTTATAGTTGTTTATAGCACTAAAATTTACCTAATGCCTAAAATTAGCCGACAATTTACCACAAAGCTCAATACCAAACTGTAAAATCATGTATACCATAAAATAAAAATGGCCTCGCTAGCGAGGCCATTTTTATTCATTAACACTAAACTGCAATTAACTTTTAACTTCTACCGCTTGTGCAAAAGTTTTGCCTTCATTATCAGTCGCAGTTACTTCTAATTTACCTGCTTCAGTTGGCACAAAGTTAAACTTAAAATAAGGATCTTCTGCCGTGCCTACGCCTACATCGATTGTCAAAACAGGTTTGCTATTATAAGTAAACGCTGCTTTGTTAATATAAAACGCTGGCACAAAGCCTTGCGATACTAGCTCGCGTTGCAAGCCAGTGCGCATTGGGTGCTTAATATTAAATGTAGTTGAAGCTGCGCTGCCTATTTTTACTGGCTCTTCTACTTTAAATTTTATTTTACCTGCAGATGCACGAATCGCCGCTTCATCGCCCTCAACCGTGCCGCCACAGCCACCAGCAGCGCGAATTTCGCGTGATGCTAAATATAAATTGCCGCTTGCATCTTCACCCACTAAGCGCACAAATGCGTCGGTTTCAAAACGAATACGTGTCGCCATCTGAAAACTACCTAGCGCATCCGTTAAATGATAAGTTGCGGTCAATGGAATCGGATTTGCATCTACAAACGCATACAGTTTTGTGATTTTTACACCTTTGGCCGTAGCATTATCTACGCTATAGGTCACAGGCACTTGCGCACCACTTTCTGCACGGCGCGGCGCATCTATCTTAATAAAATCCACGTCTGTCATTGGGCGTTTAGCAAAAAACGCTTCTTTCATTACAGGCCACAATTTTGGGTCAGGCTCAGCAAATGCGCTCGAGCTAAAACCTACTAAAAGGCTTGCCGACATGAGTGCTGCAAATATTGATTGTTTCAGTTTCATACATTCTCCAAAGCTCATTCTAGAACTATTCACTTCAAAACTACTTAGCTGATACGCTAACGTACTTAGTCACAATTTGGACTACATGAAGCCATTTTAGTTTTATTCAAACACTTGTATGTGACGCATGTCACAAATGGTTTAATTAGCAGCATCCATATAAAAAAACAGCTCAACGCCATTGCCCACAGGGTCTTTAAAGTTGATTTGCTTTACATTTAACATAGGCAAATCACGTGTTGAATACTCAATGTTGTGCGCCTTTAAATGCGCTTCAGTTGCGGGCATATCGGTGCAGGTGAATGAAATATGATCTATTGTAGTAAGCACATTGATAAGAGGCTCACCCTCACCGCGATATTCAGCCAAATGCAGCACATGTGTATCGCCGATGTACAACCAAAAGCCACGGCTAGTAAAACCCTCACGCGGCCCAACCTTTAAACCAACCACATCGCAGTAGAAGTCTTTAAGTTTAAGCATCGTCTCGTAAGGCGTGCGAAGGTTAACGTGATTTAGTTGGGTGACTGGCATTTATATATCTCTTTCCCACAAAGGCTTCATTTCCTTTGTGGTAACTAAAGCATGTAACGCACACATTGCTTCGTGTATTTTTGAGCTTGCTTCTTGAATATGACACAATTCAACATCTTCAGTATTTAGTTTAAGTTTTCCGCGAGACGAAAAACTTGAAGTGTTCATTTTGCCAGTCTCTTCATTAAAAACAACCGAATTATGAGCATATTTATTTCTGGCTTTTTGAGCAGCCTCTATTTTCTTAACGACGCTCTCATAGCTAGCCAATTGAGGGTAATCAACTAATAAAAATTCACACAACGAACCTAGCATATGCAAACGCTGCTGAAAGTTTGAGTGTGCTAGCAAAATCAATGCTCTACTATCAAACATTTTTTCGTATCCTGCTAACACACCAATATTCAAGGTTATAGTTGATTCCAAAGACCCCCACAAAGTTGTCATGCGACCTAATTCAAGCATGAACATGTCTGGTATTGGCCAGTTAGACTTGAATTGATGTCTTTTTTGAACCGTCATATCAATAAATGCAATTCGCAATACGAGAACTAGGCACATCCGCGTAGACAGTACGAATAGTACGGCAAGCGGATGTAACGACGTTATCGTGAAGCGAGTGCATTTTACGCCGCTGGCGTTTGTGAGCGAACGCGAATGTGCAATTCACGAAGTTGCTTTTCGTCAACTTCGTTCGGTGCATTCGTCATTAAGCACTGCGCGCGTTGCGTTTTAGGGAAGGCAATCACATCGCGGATAGATTCTGCGCCTGTCATCAAGGTCACCAAACGGTCTAAACCAAATGCTAGTCCGCCGTGTGGAGGTGCGCCGTATTGCAATGCGTCTAACAAGAAGCCGAATTTCTCTTGCGCTTCTTCTTTGCTGATTTTTAGCGCGTCGAATACTTTAGATTGCACATCTTGTTTGTGAATACGCACTGAACCGCCGCCTACTTCCCAGCCGTTTAACACCATGTCGTAGGCTTTTGAAAGCGCTGCACCTGGGTTAGAAACGAGTAAGTCTTCGTGACCATCTTTTGGTGCAGTGAACGGATGGTGCAAGGCTGCCCAACGGTCATTTTCTTCGTCATGTTCAAACATTGGGAAATCAACCACCCACAATGGCGCCCATGCGCGACCATCTACATGACCTTTATCGTGACCGACTTTAAGGCGTAGTGCGCCTAGCGCTTCATTCACCACTTTAGCTTTATCTGCGCCAAAGAATACGATGTCGCCATTTTGTGCGCCTGTGCGGTCGATAATGGCTTGCAATGCAGTCACGTGAATGTTTTTAACGATAGGGCTTTGTAGGCCTTCTTCGTTTAGTTTAGTCACGTCGTTAATTTTGATGTACGCCAAACCTTTAGCGCCATAGATTTTTACGAATTCTGTGTAAGCATCAATTTCGCTACGAGCAATTGCCGCGCCACCTGGCACACGCAATGCAGCTACACGACCGCCCGCCATATTCGCTGCACCTGCAAACACTTTAAAATCGACGTCTTTCATTACATCCGATAGCTCGGTGATTTCTAAAGTGACGCGCATATCTGGTTTATCTGAACCGTAACGTGTCATTGCCTCGTGAAATGACATGCGAGGAAATTCGGCTGGTAAATCTACGTTTTGCACAGATTTCAGCATTTGACGAATCATCTCTTCAACGATGTCCATGATTTGATTTTCAGTCATGAACGATGTTTCGATATCCACTTGCGTGAATTCTGGCTGGCGGTCTGCACGTAAATCTTCATCGCGGAAGCATTTTGTGATTTGGAAATAACGGTCAAAACCTGACACCATCAACAATTGTTTAAACAACTGTGGTGATTGCGGCAATGCAAAGAACTGGCCTGCATGAACGCGGCTAGGCACCAAGTAATCACGCGCACCTTCTGGGGTTGAACGTGTAAGCATTGGCGTTTCAACTTCAATGAAGCCGTTAGTATCTAAATAATCACGCAAAGTTTTAGATACGCGATAGCGCAACATCATGTTTTTTTGCATCGCTGGGCGGCGTAAATCAATGTAACGGTGCTGTAAACGCACGGTTTCAGTGAGGTTTTCATCATCTAACTGGAACGGCGGCGTGAGTGACGCATTGAGAATTTCAATCTCAGTGGCAATCATTTCAACTTCACCAGTTGCTAAGTTAGCATTGGTTGCGCCTTCTGGACGCGCATTGACGACACAAGTCACTTTAAGCACATATTCACTACGTACGCTTTCAGCGATGGCAAACGCTGCTTTTGCATCAGGATTCACAACAATTTGTGCCAAACCTTCACGGTCACGCAAATCAATAAAAATCACGCCTCCGTGGTCACGGCGGCGGTGTGCCCATCCACATAAAGTAACTGTTTGGCCAATGTGTGAGCGGTTTAGATGACCGCAGTAATGTGTACGCATAATGTAAAAGTCTTGTTGTAATGTTAAGTGAATAAGTTAAGTTTTTAATGCAAATGATTTAATGTCTCTTTTAGTGCGGGTGCAACGGGCGCTTTGAACGCTGGCGCAACCACGCCCATGCTAATAATGTATTTAAGCGCTTCATCCACGCTCATATCTAGCGCTTTTACATCTGCGCTTGGCATCATTAAAAAATAACCGCCAGTTGGGTTAGGCGTGGTGGGTACGTAAACGCTCACGAAATCACCTTTTAAATGGTTGGCCACATCGCCACCTGGCTGACCTGTTACAAAAGCAATTGTCCAAGCGCCCTCACGCGGAAACTGTACCAACACGGCTTGGCGAAAAGCATTGCCAGAGTCTGAAAATAGCGTGTCGGACACTTGCTTAACGCTAGCATAAATTGATTTCACCACGGGCACGCGATTGAGCATTTTCTCCCATATCAAAATAAGTTGTTTGCCAAAAATATTGGTGGCAATTACACCTGTGATAAAAATAATGAGCAAAGTAAGTATTGCCCCCATACCAGGAATATCAAGCCCCAACTGCGCTTTAGGCCGCCAGTTCATTGGCAATAACAACAAACTTTTATCCATCATGCCGATAATGCCCGACAGCACCCACGCGGTGATAAACAGCGGCACTAGCACTAGCAAACCTGTAATAAAGTATTTTTTCATGATTTTAATATATTGGGTTTAATACTTTTGGGTTAATGGCAAGCACAGCCTGTTGCGCAAGCAGCTGGTGAAGCTGCTGCTTCAGACTTTTTTTCAGTAGATGCCTCGCTTTTTGCTGCTGGCGCGCTACTGTTACCATTTTTAAAATCTGTGGCATACCAACCGCTACCGCTTAATTGAAAACTAGGCGCAGACAATTGTTTGCAAAAAGTTTCAGCCCCACATTTTGGGCAAGCCTCGGTAGCCGCTGCGCTAACTTTGCGCATGACTTCGTCTTTATGGCCGCAACTTGTACATTGGTAATCGTAAATAGGCATTAAAACCCCTAATTATCAGTTAAATAGCCGCGAATTATACCTTATTTGGGGCATAGGCTAATATTGAGGTGCGCAAAAATCTGTATGTGATTTTTATGTTTTAAACGTCACGCATAATTGGCTACGCCCAAAGTGCGAGTGGACTATAAGTTATTGAAGGGAATCGGTCTTCATCGCTGACGCCTAGCTTAACTAACTGAGCAAACTCTGTTTGTGTAATAGGCTTGCCGAACAAAAAGCCCTGAAAGACCTTGCAGCCATTTTTGCGTAAAAATTCAAGTTGCTCTGTGGTTTCAACGCCTTCAGCAATCACTTCTAAACCTAGGTTATGCGCCATGCTAATAATGGTTTGCACAATAATTTCATCGTCACGATCTATAGCAATATCGCGCACAAAGCTGCGATCTATTTTAATTTGGCTGAGCGGCAGGCTTTTAAGATGAATTAACGACGCATAACCCGTACCAAAATCATCCATCGCAAATTGAATGCCCATCGCGCGCAGCTCTTTCATTTTTGTAATAGAATCTGCAACGTTATCAAACACTAAGCTTTCGGTTAGCTCTAGCTTCAGTTTATTGGGTGAAATATTATATTTAGCAATAGTTAAGCGAATTTGCTCTATAAAATTGGCTTGGCGAAACTGCCGCGGGCTCACATTGATAGCCAAATTAAGCTCTTGGGTTGCGGCATTATTTTGCCAAGCTTTAAGTTGCGCACAAGCTGCGTCTAGCACCCACTGGCCGATGGGTAATATGAGCAAAGATTCTTCTGCAAATGGGATAAATTGAGATGGAAAAATCGTGCCCTGCTCTGGATGCTCCCATCGCAACAGCGCCTCGGCGCCTACAATATGATTTAAATCATTCACCTGCATTTGTAGCAATAGTTTTAACTGATCGGCTTCTAAAGCAAAGCGTAAATCATCTTCAAGCGCGGCGCGAGACTCTAAAGCGGCTTGCATGGCAGGGTCAAACAGCTTGACCACATTTCGCCCTGCATGTTTGGCTTGATACATCGCAGTATCAGCCCGTTTAAGTAGCTCATCAACTGACATTTCTTTGCTGCGAAACATGCTAATGCCTATACTGGGCGTGCTGTAGTGGTCAAAGTCATTGATTAAATAAAGTTGGCCAAGTGCTTTTCTGATTTTTTCGCCCACCATTTCGGCATGCGCTACAGCTTGCTCAAAATCCGCGCTTAAATACTCCAACACTACAACAAATTCGTCACCCCCTAAACGGGCGACGATATCTTCACTACGCACGCAAGTATGTAAACGGCTAGACACTTCTATTAGCAGTAAATCGCCAACATCATGGCCGCGCGTATCGTTAAGTGTTTTAAAGTTATCTAGATCAATAAACAAAATCGCACTGAATGTTTGAATATCATCTTCAGTAAAAAGATTAGCTTCTAAGCGCTCACGTAATAAACGTCGGTTAGGTAACTTGGTAAGTGGGTCATAAAAAGCTAAGCTGTGAATTTCAGTTTCAGACTGTTTGCGTTCAGTAATGTCACGTAAAAAACCCACCAACATTTGTGAGTCAGCCCAGTCAGTTGCGGTAATCGTCAACTCCACTGAAAATTCGCTGCCATCTGCACGCATGGCCTTTAACTCTAAGCGCTTGCCTAGCATTTGTGACTCGCCCAATTTACTAAAATGAGCTAAACCAGCATTATGTAACTCGCGGGATGCTGGCGGAATAATCACTTCTGCAAGATTTTTACCAATAACTTGTGCACGCGTGTACTGAAATGTACGCTCTGCCGCAGGATTAAATTCTATGATTTTACCCGTGCCATCCATCATCACAATGCAATCTAACGCCCCTTCAACCACCGAGCGCATTTTCCTTTCGCTTTCGGTCAAGTCGCGCGTCATAGTGGCGGCCAGCTCGTTAGCAGACTGCTCTAAAGTGGCGTGTGCTAATTGCAATTCTTTTAAGGCCTGCGAATTTTGGCGTGCGATGCGTTGATCAAATAAAGCCGCTAAAACGCCCCCTCCAAACCAGAATAATGAGGCCACCGATACAATAATCGCTAAAATATCACGGTCAATACGCGTTGTATCCGCCAAGCAAACACTGCCAGACGCAATAGCAAGCCCTTGCATACCCGTATAATGCATGCCAGAAATCGCTAAACCCATCACCAAACTACCAAGCGCAAAACGCAAGTACTCGGGCAGCTTAATCTTCTCGCCCCTATACATCATAAGCAAAGCGCCCCACGATGCAACGATGGCAATCAATACAGAGAGCGCATAGTAAGTAGAGTTATACTCAATGGCGGGTAACATTTTAAGTGCGGCCATGCCTGTGTAATGCATGGTACTGATGCCCGCACCCATAATTAAACTAGCGACAAAAATGCGCAAATTGCTAACAAAGGCAGTGTGTATTACATAAAAGCCAAGCAAAGCCGCACCAATGGCTGGCAGTGCAGAAAGTACAGTGAGTGAAAGGTCGTAACTAAGCGGAATAGGCAAATGAAACGCCAGCATGCCGATAAAGTGCATAGACCAAATAGCTAGGCCTAAAGTGATGCCACCCGTGAGCATCCAAACAAAAGCTGACTTACCTTGAGATTGGCGCATACGTGCAGCATGCGCCAAGGCGGTAAAAGAGCCAAACATGGCCACCAGCACCGATAAAACAACGAGGGATGTATTCCAAACAATAGTCAAATGAATAGGTTTTCTATACTGATTTTAGGAATAATCGTTATTTACATTTTAAGTTTGGTAAATTCTAAAAAGGAATATCATCTTCAAAATCATCAAAGCCTGAACCACTAGCGACTGGTTTAGCAGCCGTTTGTGCTGGTGCATTGGCTGATTTTGCCGCGCCTTGTTTAGCTGGCGCTTGGTTGTAGTTGTCATCACCGCCTGCACTTTGATCCATGCCGCCATCATAACTACCGCCACTACTGCGGCCGCCTAGCATTTGCATACGGTCTGCGACAATTTCGGTGGTGTATTGATCTACACCTTCTTTGTTTTGCCATTTGCGCGTTTGCATGCGGCCTTCAATATACACTGAAGAACCTTTTTTCAAGTATTCGCCAGCCACTTCAGCCAATTTACCAAAAATTGCAACGCGCACCCATTCTGTGCGCTCTTGTTTTTCGCCAGATTTGCTTTTAAAGTTTTCGGTACATGCAATTGAAAAGTTCGCAATTGCGTCGCCACTCGGCATGTAGCGCATTTCAGGGTCGCGACCGAGATTGCCGATAAATATACATTTATTCACTGATGCCATTTTTTGTTCCCTCTACAATTGATCTACTAATGTGTGTACTTGTGCTTGCAATTGAGCTTCATCGCCACTTTGCATTCTATCTATTTTTAATATTACCGTGCGCTCTTGCGGCAACACCACGGCTTCTATTACACCAGCCAACTGAGCCAGTTGATTTTTTAAGGTGATTGCTTGCTCACCCGTTAGCTCGGGCGAATTTTCATCCAAACTCACCATTTTAGTTTTAACCGCAGGCGGCGCTTGCATGGTATATGCCAATATTAGCCATAAAAGCATCATTACGCTACAAAAAATAAACACGCTAGCAAAGCCTAATTTGTGCGACAAATAGCCGCCAACTGCGCCGCCCACAAATATGCCTAATGATTGCGAGGTATTATAAACGCCCATCGCAGTGCCTTTTGCCGCAGCAGGTGCCATTTTACTGATGATTGAAGGCAGCGAAGCCTCGAGTATATTAAACGCAATAAAATAAAGCGTAAGCGAAAATACAATACCCCAAAAATGTTGAATAGACCCAGCAAACACCAACTGCGCCAGCAACATGGTAGCCACTGCGCCGACAAATACCTGCTTCATTTTAGCTTGTTTTTCAGCGTAAATAATCGCTGGCACCATGAACACAAACGAAGCCACTAGCACTGGCAAATAAATATACCAATGATGGTTTACTACAAGATTGCTAGACTTTGTAATCGCAAACGGCACCACTACAAACATGGCCATTTGCGCAGCATGCAGTGCAAAAATGCCGTAATTTAAGCGCAGCAATTGCTTATTTTTTAGCACATCTTTTAGCTTGGCTGGCGCAGCGCTTGCGTCAGAATGAAAATGGCTGTGTATTGGGTCTGGCACTACAAATTTCACAACTGCCATAGCTACCAAAGTGAGTAACGCGGTCATAAAAAATATGCCTGGTACGCCTATCCATTGGTTTAGCAATGGGCCGCCCACTAGCGAAACAGCAAAGGCCACGCCAATGGTTGCGCCTATGGTCGCCATGGCCTTAGTACGGTGCTCATCGCGAGTTAAGTCGGCCAGTAAAGCAGTTACTACAGCAGAAACTGCACCCGCACCTTGAATGGCGCGGCCAATAATCACACCCTCGATATTCATGGCTAAAGCCGCCACCATGCTACCTATCGCGAATATACCCAGCCCTAAATAAATCATTGGCTTGCGGCCAAATTTATCTGAGGCCATGCCAAAAGGCAATTGAAACAAGGCTTGCGTTAAGCCATATGCGCCCATTGCCAGCCCTATCATAAATGGCGTTGGCTGCTCGGGGAATGATGACGCGTAAATCGCAAAAATCGGCAAAATTGAGAACATGCCAAACATACGTAAGCCGTAGATTGAGGCAAGGCTAGTGGTGGCACGCATTTCTAGCGGTGTCATTTTCTCTGATGCAATAAATGCTTGTGAGCTGGCGCTTGGCGAGGCTGCGTTATTAACATTTTCGCCCTCCGCGGGCGCATTTGATAATGAAACCACTTCAGAAACAAGCTCGGTAAAAAGCTCGCCTGTTGGATTTTTTTGATGCTTATTTTCTTGTGACCATGAAAATTTTCGCGCTAACTTTGTAAAAGTAGGTATATTAGCAGGTTGCCCAAAAATTAACTCGAGTCTTTAGTAAAAGCATGATGGAATTCATAAAAATACGCGGTGCGCGCACCCACAATTTAAAAAACATTTCGCTGGATATTCCGCGCAATAAACTCGTTGTTATCACGGGTTTATCAGGCTCTGGCAAGTCTTCCTTGGCGTTTGATACGCTGTATGCAGAAGGCCAGCGCCGTTATGTTGAATCACTTTCTGCTTACGCGCGGCAGTTTTTGGCGCGTATGGATAAACCCGATGTAGATTTGATTGAAGGTTTATCGCCCGCGATTTCTATTGAGCAAAAATCCACCTCGCATAATCCGCGCTCAACCGTTGGCACAGTCACTGAAATTCACGATTATTTGCGCCTGCTTTACGCCCGCGCGGGCGACCCAGAATGCCCTGAACACAGCATTAAGCTTGAAGCGCAAACCGTTAGCCAAATGGTAGATAGCGTGCTAGCGCTGCCTGAAGACACCAAGCTGATGATTTTGGCACCCGTGGTGAGCAATCGCAAAGGTGAGCAGTTAGATTTATTTGAAGAACTCAAAGCGCAAGGCTTTGTGCGCTTGCGCATTGATGGAAAAATTTATGAGGTAGATGCGCTACCTGCCTTAGCCAAAACCACCAAACATAGCGTAGATGTGGTGATAGACCGCATTAAAGTTAAGCAAGATATGAAACAGCGTATTGCAGAATCTTTTGAAACTGCGCTACGCCTAGCCGAAGGCAAAGCCCTTGCGGTAGAAATGGACACCGACAAAGAACATGTATTTTCTGCCAAATTCTCATGCCCCGTGTGTGACTACTCACTAGCCGAGTTAGAGCCGCGCCTATTCAGCTTTAACAACCCGATGGGCGCTTGCCCAAGTTGCGATGGCTTAGGTAATATTAACTTTTTTGACCCAAAACGCGTGGTCGCTTTTCCGCATTTATCGCTCGCAGCTGGCGCAATTAAAGGCTGGGATAGACGTAACCAGTTTTACTTTCAAATGCTTTCTAGCATCGCGACGCATTACAATTTTGATTTAGACACCGCCTTTGAAAACCTAGCCGAGCCGATTCAACAAATATTACTAAACGGTAGCGGCAAAGAAGAAATCGCTTTTAAATATTTAAATGAGCGTGGCGCTTTTTACCAAAAAATTCATAGTTTTGAAGGCATTTTAAACAACTTAAAACGCCGTTATCACGAAACAGATTCATCAACGGTGCGTGAAGAATTAGCCAAATACTTAAACTCACAAAGCTGCCCAGAATGCGCTGGCACGCGTTTGCGCAAAGAAGCGCGGCATGTAAAAGTAGGTAATAAAAATATTCATGAAGTGTGTGAAGTGCCGCTAAAGTTAGCGCTTACTTTCTTTGAAACGCTTGAATTAACTGGTGCTAAATTAGCTATTGCCGATAAAATTGTTAAAGAAATTAGCAACCGATTAAAGTTTTTAACCAATGTGGGTTTAGAATATTTATCACTTTCACGCTCGGCAGAAACGCTATCAGGCGGCGAGGCACAACGTATTCGCCTGGCTTCACAAATCGGCAGTGGCTTAACAGGCGTAATGTATGTGTTGGATGAGCCATCAATTGGCTTGCATCAACGCGACAACGACAGATTGCTCGAAACCCTAAAGCGCTTGCGCGACATTGGCAACAGCGTAATTGTGGTAGAGCATGACCATGATGCGATTTTAACCGCAGATTACGTGATTGATATTGGCCCAGGCGCGGGCGAACATGGTGGCAGAATCGTGGCAGAAGGCACGCCAGCTGAAGTGTTAGCTAATCCTAACTCGCTCACAGGGCAATATTTAAGCGGCAAAAAACAAATCATTTATAACAAAAAACGCACGCAGCCAGACCCTGCACGCTGGTTAAAATTAAGTAACGCCACAGGTCATAATTTGAAAGATGTCACCCTTAAGTTGCCTGTTGGTTTATTGAGTTGCATTACGGGCGTTTCTGGCAGCGGAAAATCTACCCTGATTAACGACACGCTTTACCGCGTAGTTTCACAGCATTTATACGGCAGCAGCACAGAGCCAGCCGCATTTGGCGAGATTGATGGCTTAGCGTTTTTTGACAAAGTGGTGGACGTTGACCAAAGCCCAATTGGCCGTACACCGCGAAGCAACCCAGCGACTTACACAGGTTTATTCACGCCAATTCGCGACCTATTTGCAGGCGTACCAGAAAGCCGTGTACGTGGCTACGGGCCAGGCAGATACTCATTTAACGTAAAAGGCGGGCGTTGCGAAGCTTGCCAAGGTGATGGCGTTTTACGTGTAGAAATGCACTTTTTGCCAGACGTTTACGTGCCGTGCGATGTGTGCAAAGGCCACCGCTACAATCGCGAAACATTAGAAATTCATTTTAAAGGTAAAAATATTCGCGAAGTATTAGAAATGACGGTTGAGCAAGCGCATACGTTCTTTAGCGCGCAACCTGTGATTTCACGCAAGCTCAAAACGCTGTTAGACGTAGGTTTAGGCTACATTACGCTAGGTCAAAGCGCCACCACGCTCAGTGGCGGCGAAGCACAGCGGGTAAAATTATCGCTAGAACTCAGCAAACGCGACACTGGCCGCACGCTCTATATTTTAGATGAGCCCACCACAGGCTTGCACTTTGCAGATATTCAATTACTACTCGATGTAATCCACCGTTTGCGTGACGCGGGCAACACGATTGTGATTATTGAACATAACTTAGACGTGATTAAAACTGCCGATTGGATAGTAGATATGGGCCCAGAAGGCGGCGATGGCGGCGGCATGATTATCGCCGAAGGCACGCCAGAACAAGTGGCGCAAAGTATGCAAAGTTATACAGGGAAGTATTTGAAAGCGATGCTGTAACTTCCGTTATTTCTAGTGAAATGTTAATTTATACATCAATTAACGATGCCCTGTGAGCCGCATGGATACTACCTCGCAGAGCATCTATGTTAATACACTTAAATCGTTAAAATACTTAAAACTAAATGGATTCCCGCGTTCGCACCACAGGCACTCCGATTTTCTAAGCGCTAAAGCGCTTGAAAAGTCGTATGCGAGAATGACGAGCTAAAAAATAACTATTGAAAGAACTGACCATGAAATTCAACAAAAAATACACCAACTTACTCTTCGCACTATTGATGTCGATACTCATGGCATTGCTCATGTCGGGCGTGCTTACCGCCATTCACCTTGGCTTTACGCCAAACTTTATCGCACAATGGCTTCACTCTTTTGTGCTGGCTTGGCCAATCGCCTTCCCTGGCATTTTAGTGATTGCGCCTGTGGTTAGAAAAATTGTTGAGTCGCTAACAGATTGAGTTTAAGTTAAGCAGCAAAATATAATGCTAAACTGTAATTTTAATAACGGGCTCAACAACCATGGCCATCTCACGGTGTAATAAGTGTGGAACAATTTCAGAGCATGAGCGCGAGTTGGTTGAAACGCGCCAAGCCTGCGTTCAGTGTGGTACATCAGCACTGGTTTACGACACGATCTTTTTCATTAAAAAACTTTCAGACCTTTATTTTGCTCAGCGCAAAGAGTTAAAGCAGTTACTCCCAGCCGCTACAGCATCAGCGGCAATTGAATCATCACAATCTAGTGAAAATTTTGATATTCATAATTCAGATTTATTAAGTTCGGCCTTACAACATAAGCCCATTGTTGAATGGTTTAAGACCAAAAATATGGTCGCCACCGCCAACCATGATGCAGTTGATACCACTGGTTTTTTTGACGAAGCCGCGGTTGCCATCGGCTCAGACTATGAGCTACTAGGTGAAGTGTGTGAGCGCATTCGCTATGCTCAACAAAAAGAATACAGCAGTAACCTCATCCATTTAGATAAAAAAACTAAAGAAGATGCTAAAGCACTTGAAGCGTTTATTCAGAAACTATATGACCATTCTCTCATCGCACGTTGCATTAGCAATAAAAAAGAACAAAACATTCGCGTTGTATTACAAAATGCGCCTAGCGTAAGACGTTTTTTTGCGGGTGATTGGCTCGAATGGTATGCGCTGATGATAGGTTTAAGAATATGCCAAGAGCGCAAAGTAGCGTTTGCTTGCGCGCGAAATATGACATTCACATATTCGCCTAACGAAAAGAGAGAGTTGGATGTATTTTTTCTCATCAACAATACGCAACCCATTTATATTGAATGTAAAACTGGGGATTTTAGGCAAGATCTCGATAAATATGTGTCACTACGAAAACGCTTAAATATTGAACAAAAATATTTCATTCTTTGCATTGCCGATATCGACCTAGATCAAGCAAAAGGCCTGAGCGCTATGTATGGCATGACATTCGTCAACACCCAAACACTTGGGCAGCATCTTTCAACGTTACTTTAACGCACGCGAAACTCCGCAAGATTTGTTAAATCAAGTTGTGCTATTGTTTTATCACAATATTGATAAAGCAAATTCACATGCCAAAGCCCGCTGATTGGATTAACTACGAAGAGCGCTTAAACCGCGTAACTGCGTATATTTACGCACATCTTGATGATGAGTTAGATTTAACTAAGATGGCTGAAATTGCGTTTCTTTCACCTTATCATTTTCATCGTATTTATCGCGCGGCTCGGGGTGAAACTATGTTCACCACAGTGCAGCACTTGCGTTTGCATCGTGCAGCGAATGCGCTGGCACAAACTAGCTTAAGCATCGCCGCTATTTCAAAGCAAGCTGGTTACAAAAATATTCAATCGTTCACACGCACTTTTAATGAAGTTTACGGCATGCCACCTGCCCGTTACCGCAAGCATGGTAGCCATGCGCAGTATCAAAACCAACATAAGCTAAGGAGCATTACCATGTATGAAGTGACCATCAAAAACACTCCAGAAGTAGAAGTTGTAAGCATGAAACATAGTGGCGCGTATCTACAAATTGGCCAAGCATTTGACCAACTTGGCAATTGGCTGGGCGCACGCAATTTAATTGATGTCAACACAAAAATGATGGGCGTTTATTATGATGACCCAGCCACAGTCGCCGAAAAGGCACTCCGCTCACGCGCTTGCTTTACTGTCAACAAACCTTGCACGCTTGACGCACCGTTTGAACGCATCACCATTGCTGGTGGGCAATACGCGGTGCTACTTTACAAAGGACCTTATGCTGGCTTGCAAGCAGCCTATACTTGGCTTTTTGGTACTTGGTTGCTGCAATCTGGTAAAGAATTACGCGATGCGCCAGCGTTTGAAGCGTATCTCAATACACCAATGAACGCCGCACCTGTAGACTTGTTGACGGAAATTCACATGCCGTTAAAATAGTTTTATGAATCTAAAACTATCACTAGAGCAACTGATTGCCGAGCTAAAACAACTAGGTAATTCTGATGTTATAAAAACCAAGACGAAAAAATTTGGCATTATTGCCAATAACGCGCTTGGTGTTTACCAAAAAGACCTCAAAATTCTAGCCAAAAGCATTGGCTACGATGATGCTTTAGCCGTGCAATTATTTGATACTGGCATTTATGAAGCGCGGCTTTTGTGTAGCAAAATTTATCATCCTAAACACTTAACAGAACACCAAATGGATGCTTGGGTAAACACCTTTGAAAATTGGGAAATTTGCGATTCATTTTGCATGGGTTTGTTTGCACCCAGTCAATTCGCGCTTGCCAAGGCATTAGAATGGGCTAGTAGCGATGCTGAATTTGTAAAACGTGCTGGTTTTGTGATTATGGCTGCGTACGGTTTTTCACATAAAAACGCTGCAAATACAGTATTTTTATCGTTTTTCCCAATTATGTTGCGCGAAGCACGTGACGACAGAAAATACGTGAGTAAAGCCATTAACTGGGCTTTGCGGCAAGTGGGCAAGCGCAACCCTGACTTACGTTTAGCCGCTATAGAAACCGCCCATCAAATGTTGCAATTAGAAAATAAATCTGCAAAATGGGTAGCAAAAGATGCACTAAAAGAGCTTGAAAGCACAAATGTAGCGATGCTAAATTACCCTAGAAGCTTGTATGGCGCGAAATGAAGCGCCCTGCAGACCGCATGGATATTGGCTCGCAGAGCATCTGTTTTATATTTAAGGTAGCTCTGCAAAGCGCATTCTAGCTTGTATCACGGCTGTTCTGCGGTTTAAGTATTTTGTGGATTTATGCGCGTCATAAAAGCGTGGGTTGGGTATCATGGCGGCGAGTTTTGCCGCTTGTGTGGTGGATAATTTACCAGCACTCACTTTGAAATAATGGCGCGAGGCTGCCTCTGCGCCAAATATGCCATTGCCCCACTCAATTACGTTTAAGTAAATTTCTAAAATGCGCTGTTTGCTCAGCATTTTTTCTAGCATCACGGTGATAATCGCTTCTTCGCCCTTGCGCCACGGCGTGCGTTTGCTGCTTAAAAATAGGTTTTTTGCAAGCTGCTGGCTAATGGTTGAGCCGCCTGCGACGATTTTGCCTTTTTTTAAGTTTTTATCAAACGCTTTTTCAATGCCTTCCCAATCAAAGCCATCGTGGTCGCTAAATTTTGCATCTTCGCTGGCAATCACAGCACGTTTTAGGTTGTTAGAAATTTGTGAATAATTCACCCATTTGTATTTAAGCTCGGCTTCTGGCTTGGTTTCTTGAATAATCTCCAGGCGGTCTTCCATAAATGCGCTGGTGGATGGGTTGAATTTAATCCACCAACAAATGTGTAAAAAAATCCAAAGCTGGTACAGCAAAATCCACATCAGCAACACCACAAAAAGGCGCGCAAAAATGCCTTTTACAGTTAAAGGCTGGCTACTCTCGTGCTTATTTAACAACCAACGGCGCATTTATAAAGCTCGTAGCATGTTAATGACTGGCGCGGTTTGTGGGCGCACACCGCGCCATAAATAAAACGCTTCAGCCGCTTGCTCAACCAGCATGCCTAAGCCATCTGCAACTTGCGCGCCATTAGCTTTGGCTTGCTGCATAAATGGGGTTTCGCGCCCATACATCATGTCGTAAGCTAAGCAATTTTTAGCAAAAATCGTGTTAGGAATCGGCAAAACAGAATCGCTCAACCCGATAGAAGTCGCGTTGATAATCACATCAAATTGATTTTGCAAATTTTCAAAGGTGCTAACCGTAATATTACAAATGCTATTTTGTATAGCAAATTTTTGTGCCATAAAATGCGCTTTTTCTAAGCTACGGTTTGCAATCACAATGCTTGCAGCTTGGGCTGAAATTAAAGGTAATAACACGCCCTGTGCTGCACCACCTGCCCCCAGAAGCAATATCCGTGCGCCTTGCAGGGCATGTGCTAAATTGTGTTTGATGTCATTAACTAAACCTGCACCATCGGTATTATCACCACTGATTTTATTATTTTCAAAAATCAAAGTATTCACCGCACCTGCGGCATGTGCACGTTCGCTTAAGTTGTCACACATAGCAAACGCCTCAAGCTTAAAAGGCACAGTGACATTTGCGCCTTTATAGCCTTGCGTAATTAGGTTTTGAACAGTCGCATCAAAGCCATCTAGCGGCGCTAATACGCGCTCATAACTTATTTGCTGATTGGTTTGTTTGGCAAACGCTTCATGTATGAATGGCGATTTACTATGCGCGATTGGGTTGCCAATCACGGCGTAGCGGTCAACTTGATTTATTTGCGGATTATTCATAACACCTTTGCGTTAATTGCCGCAAATTATAGCGCGAAAAACAACAATTTATATGCTCAACCTTTTGAGCACCAAAACAGTGCGCTTTTTACACTAACGCCCAATTGTTGTGCGTGATATTTTTCAGTTATTTGCTAAATGAATGCCATAAAGGCAATTTTTGCTATTTTGAGCTGGCACACTTCCTGCTAAAATGACTGGGTTAAACCTATTCAAAATCTATCACCAGTTTCGCATTTTTTAAGTATGAAATTTAAATTTTAGGAGATAAGCAATGTCAGTTGCAAAAGTAATGAAGATGGTAAAAGATAACGACATCAAGTTTGTCGATTTTCGTTTTACTGATACGCGCGGTAAAGAGCAACACGTTACTGTGCCAGTTTCTCACTTTGATGAAGCTAAATTCACTGAAGGCCACGCGTTTGACGGTTCTTCAATCGCAGGCTGGAAAGGCATTCAAGCCTCAGATATGCAATTGATGCCAGATGCATCAACAGCCAATATTGACCCATTCATGGACGAGCCAACACTTGTATTGACATGTGACGTGGTAGACCCAACTGATGGCAAAGGTTACGAGCGTGACCCACGCAGCTTAGCTAAACGTGCTGAAGCTTACTTAAAATCAACTGGTTTAGGCGACACTGCTTACTTTGGCCCAGAGCCAGAATTCTTCATTTTTGATAGCATTCAATGGGATGTTTCAATGAATGGTAGCTCAGTGCGCATTAACTCAGAAGAAGGCGCTTGGTCATCTGGCGAGAAATTTGAAGGCGGCAATACTGGCCACCGTCCAGGTGTTAAAGGCGGCTATTTCCCAGTTCCTCCAGTCGATTCATTGCATGACATCCGCTCAGCAATGTGCATGACTTTAGAAGCCATGGGCGTGCCTGTTGAAGTGCATCACCATGAAGTGGCAACGGCTGGCCAATGTGAAATTGGTACAAGATTCAGTACCTTAACGCAACGTGCGGACTGGACTCAAATTCAAAAATACGTAATTTTAAACACTGCTCACGCTTATGGTAAAACAGCGACATTTATGCCAAAACCATTCGCTGGCGATAACGGCAGCGGCATGCACGTGCACCAATCAGTTTGGAAAGATGGCAAAAACTTGTTCGCAGGTAACGGCTATGCTGGCTTAAGCGAGTTCGCGCTTTACTACATTGGCGGCATTATTAAACATGCGCGTGCTTTAAATGCAATTACCAACCCAGGCACAAACTCATACAAACGCCTAGTGCCACATTATGAAGCACCTGTTAAATTAGCTTATTCTGCTAAAAATCGTTCAGCTTCTATCCGCATTCCTTTTGTGCATTCTGACAAAGGTCGCCGTGTTGAAGCGCGTTTTCCAGACCCAATTGCTAACCCATACTTGGCGTTCTCAGCCTTGTTAATGGCGGGTTTAGATGGCGTTCAAAACAAAATTCACCCAGGTGAGCCAGCTACAAAAGACTTGTACCATCTTTCTCCAGAAGAAGATGCAACAATTCCAACTGTATGCTCTTCACTAGAGCAAGCGCTAGAAGCATTAGACGCTGACCGCGAGTTCTTAACCAAAGGTGGCGTATTCACTAACGACTGGATTGATGCTTACATTGCATTGAAAATGGACGAAGTTAACAAAGTACGCATGACACCACACCCAGCTGAATTTGGTTTGTACTATTCTTGCTAATTTGGTCTTGCTAATTGCTTAAATTAAGCTAAATAAAAGGGGCGATTTTCGCCCCTTTTTGCATTTATGTATTAGGTCAACCGTCAGCCAGCATCATGCGTTTCCTAAGCACATTGCCTAAGTTGGCTAACTCTACTAAACTATTACAATGAAAAAAACTTACATTTTATTATCACTCGCTGCACTAGTATTTTCTAGTAGCGCATTTGCCGAAATTTACAAACGCGTAGATGCTGATGGCCGCGTGACTTATTCAAACATTAAAACAAAAGATTCCACTCGCCTACAGTTTGACCCTGATGCCAATGTCATTTCAAATGACCGCTTAAAGACAAATACCAACAAGCCTAAAACCCAAGAAAACAAGCGCACAGCTACGCCAGAAGGCTTTCCTAAGGTTGATAAAGATACGCAAAATAATCGCGATGGCAAACGTAAAGAGATTTTGCAAGCTGAATTAGATTCTGAAAAAGCTGCCTTAGAGCAAGCCAAAAAGGCTTATGCTGAAGGCGAAGCTAACCCTGAAATGGTGAGGCATGCGGACGGAAAAACCTTCCGCAACGTACCTAAATTTCAAGAAAAAATGAAAAACTTGCAAGCAGATGTAGACGCACATGAAAACAATATTCAACTATTGCAAAAAGAGCTCGATGCATTGCGTTAAAAGCGTTATTTAAGCGGTAATGAAAATAAAGTGAGGTCAACGCACAAGTTGGCCTCACTTTTGCTTTAATCATAGTATTATCATTGAATACACTTCATTCAATACTACTTATGGTTTAAATTACACGGCTTATATTAAATGGTGCAACCAACGCCCAACTACTTTGCAGGATTAGAACACTTAGCGACTGCGATTATTCTGCTCGAAGATAATCGTCGCGTGGTTTACGTAAACCCTGCGGCTGAAATTATTTTTGCATTCAGCGCTACGCATGTCACAGGCATGAATATTGCCGATGTGTTTCCTGATTGCGAAATTTTAATGCTCGCCATCAGCAATGCCACCAAACAGCAAAGCCCTTTCCGCGAGCATGAATTTGCCATTAGCACGCATCGGCATCAGTCGTTTTCTGTTACTTGCACGGTTACGCCTATTGAATCACCCAATGCCAGCTTAATTTTAGAGTTTCAGCAAATGGATGCGCAGCTTCGCATTGCCCGTGAAGAGCGCATGCTCATTCAGCAACAAGCCAATGCAGAGTTATTACGTAATCTTGCCCATGAAATTCGCAACCCACTTGGCGGCCTGCGCGGCGCGGCGCAGTTGCTTGAACACGAATTGCCATCACCTAGTTTGCGTGAGTATACCCAAGTGATTATTAAAGAAGCAGATCGCCTACAATCGCTGATGGATAGGCTGCTTATACCGCACCGCGCGCCTAAATACCAACCAACCAATATTCATGAAGTACTTGAACGCGTGCGCAGCTTATTGCTGGCAGAATCTCCCAAAGCCATACTCATTAAGCGCGATTACGATTTAAGCTTGCCAGAGCTAATCGGCGACCGAGAAAAACTCATACAAGCCGTGCTGAACATTGCCCGCAACGCAGTGCAAGCCATGCAGACACACAACACCGCTGCAAGCCAAATTACGTTTAAAACTCGCGCGGAACGCCAAGTTACATTGGCGCGAAAACGCTACCGCGTAGCCATTAAGCTTGAAATTACCGATAACGGCCCAGGCATACCCGCTGATATTCGCGACCGAATTTTTTACCCATTAGTATCGGGCAGTGAAGGCGGCACAGGGCTAGGCTTAACGCTTGCGCAAACATTCGTCACGCAGCATCACGGCATGATTGAATGCGAAAGCACGCCAGGTAACACCTGTTTTACGATTTTATTACCAATAGAAACCTCTGCAATTAAACCTGCGGTGGTTAAGCAATAAACTCACTGTCGTACTGAACTAGTTTCAGTAGATTTGTCATCCTGAACTTGTTTCAGGATCTCATGCTTGCGCCACTTATAGCGTACTAGTCACGAGATTCTGACCTACGTCAGAATGACAGCAATTTTGTCATCCTGAACTTGTTTCAGGATCTCATGCTTGCGCCACTTATAGCGTACTAGTCACGAGATTCTGACCTACCTCAGAATGACAGCAATTTTGTCATCCTGAACTTGTTTCAGGATCTTTTGCGCTGCCTCATGCTGACCTACGTCAGAATGACAATAAATATATTTAATAATGAAAGGCTTTAGGATATAAAACATGAAACCAATCTGGATTATAGACGACGATAAATCAATTCGCTGGGTGTTTGAAAAAGCCCTTGCCCGCACTGATTTAGAATACAAAACCTTCTCTTCAGTAGCCGAAGCGCTTAATGCGTTAGAACGCGAACAGCCGCAGGTGGTGGTGAGCGACATTCGCATGCCCAATGGCTCTGGCTTAGATTTTTTGGGGGTAATTAAACAAAAATATCCTGATATCCCTGTCATTATTATGACCGCGTATTCTGATTTAGAAAGCGCTGTAGCGGCTTTTCAGGGTGGCGCGTTTGAATATTTAGCTAAACCGTTTGATGTTGACCAAGCCATTGACGTAATTAAACGCGCGGTAGATGAAAGCACACGACAATATACTGAAAAAGTTACACTAGAAGAAACGCCAGAGATTATTGGCCAAGCGCCTGCCATGCAAGAGGTTTTTAGAGCCATAGGGCGCTTAAGTCGCTCGCATGCAACTGTGTTGATTAACGGCGAATCTGGCAGCGGTAAAGAGCTTGTAGCCAGCGCCCTGCACCGCCACAGCCCACGCGGCGACAAACCTTTTATTGCCATTAACACGGCGGCGATACCAAAAGACTTACTAGAATCTGAATTATTCGGCCATGAGCGCGGCGCATTTACTGGCGCAGCGGCATCACGGCGCGGCCGCTTTGAGCAAGCAGATACAGGCACATTATTTTTAGATGAAATTGGCGACATGCCCGCAGACCTGCAAACACGGCTTTTACGTGTGTTAAGCGATGGCCAATTTTACCGCGTGGGCGGCCACCAACCCATAAAAGTAAACGTGCGCATTATTGCCGCCACGCACCAAGATTTAGAAGAACGCGTAAAACAAGGCTTGTTTCGTGAAGACTTATTTCACCGCTTAAATGTGATTCGGCTACGCTTGCCAGCTTTGCGCGAGCGCCGTGAAGATATTCCATTACTCATCAAACATTTTCTACAACACAGCGCCACCGAGCTTGGCGTTGAGGCCAAACAACCCTCTGTAGCTGCGCTTAAATACTTAAGCGCAGTGAATTGGAGCGGTAACGTGCGCCAGCTAGAAAATGTATGCCACTGGCTAACTGTAATGGCGCCAGGGCAAAATATTGACATTGCAGATTTACCGCCAGAATTAAAAGACGACTCAGGCAAATCAAACGCCGCACAATCATGGCAAGACGCACTTGCCAATGAAGTAGCCGATGCGCTTAACCGTGACGAGCAAAACCTGCTTGAAACGCGCACCCAAATATTTGAACGCATTTTAATTACTAAAGCCCTAGAACACACCCACGGCCGCCGCATAGAAGCCGCCAACCAACTAGGCATGGGGCGCAACACACTTACAAGGAAAATTCAGGAGTTGGGGATTGAAGAATAAACCGAACACACTAAAATATCACCAATATTCTGGCTACCAGTGTCATTCTTGCCGCCACTGTCATCCTAGCTAGCACTGTCATCCTGAATTTATTTCAGGATCTCGTGCTAGTTGTCGTGCTGAATTACAACTGTCATGCTGAATTACAACTGTCATGCTGAATTTATTTCAGCATCTTGTACTTATGCCACCTATTGCATACTATTTATGAGATTCTGACCTACGTCAGAATGACAGGGGGCGTGGAGTAACTGAAGCGCTGTCATGCTGAATTACAACTGTCATGCTGAATTTATTTCAGCATCTTGTACTCGTGCCACCTATTGCATACCATTTACGAGATTCTGACCTACGTCAGAATGACAGGGGGCGTGGAGTAGCTGAAGCGCTGTCATGCTAAATTACATCTGTCATGCTGAACTTATTTCAGCATCTTGTACTTATGCCACCTATTGCGTACCATTTACGAGATTCTGACCTACGTCAGAATGACAGAGTAACTTTGTAAATTACATACGAATAATCTACGAGAGAAAAACAATGCCCTGCGAGCCGCTCTGTAGGCGGCTCGCAGGGCATTAACATTGAGGTCTTACAATTTACGCGCTAAATATCAACCATTTTCACCCTGCTAATTGGAAAAACACTCTGTTTTTTTGCATCAATTTTACTGATAAAAAACACCTGCGCTAACCTAGAATCTTTAAGCGTTTTACCAAAAAATTGATTTGCCGCATGAAAATGCCGCCCTTCATAAATAATTAACGTGTTATATAAATTATTCACACGCACGATTTCATCAAACATGCTGTGATAATCCGTTAACATTTTAATTTCACCTGCTTTAAACCTTGCATCGTTATCATCTAAGGCTTGAATATATTTTTTCTCATTAAACGTTTTATTCTTTTTGAATAATGAAGTGCCAGAATTCAAAGGCGCATCGGGCGTTAAATAAAGCACCGCGGCAAATATCGTATTGTGGTCAGAGTGAATAACACCTTGATTATATTCAGCAGATACACTTTGAAAGCTAGTAGAAATCGCCCAGCGCATGTGGTCATGCTCGGTATTATGAAACACTGAAATTAGCTTTTTGCAAATTTTCTCATACAGCTTTTGGTCTAGCTCTAATAAATCTTGTGTTCTACACCCAGGAAAAATATGCCTTACATTCTGAATTTCATGGCAGAATTTATATTCCTGCGCCAAGGCAAATTTACGAATGGCATTAGGGTTTTCATAAAAGTTTTCAACAATTGTAACTGGGTATAAATTCATATTTTTACTCAAACAAGATTATTTTTGGATCGTAAAGATGCAAATAACAACAATTTTTACCTTACCTTGCTATCTTATGTATTATTAGGATACTGCTGACGTGCATGTAGCACATTGAGAATTTCTATATGGTCGATGGCAACACGGTACACTACTAAATAATTGGGATGTACCACTATTTCACGTGTAGCAGCTACTGCGCCAACTCTGTACAAATATGGATGCTCTACTAACTGCTCAATTGCCTCGAATATTTGATATTCAAGATTATCTGCCGCTTGAGGGTTTTTATCATAAATAAAGGACAGAATTTCCCTTAAATCGAGCCTAGCCTCATTTGCCCAATTGATAATCAAGCTTTTTTCTTTCTGCGTTCTTCTAGCATTGCGTGTATTTCAGCTTTTACTTTGTCATGCGGAATATGTGGCTCTTTACTATCTATGCTCTTTTGCACTTTTGCACGAAACCAAACATCGTATGCGTCGGCAGCTTCTTGCGTTTCAAATTCTGACACTATCGGTGATAAAACTGCGCTCATCATAAGCTCCTTTTTGCTAATTTTACTACCAGATAACTCTAACATAATACTTCTTACTCTGTCATGCTGAATTTATTTAAGCATCTCTTACCAGCTGTCATCCTGAACTTGTTTCAGGATCTTTTACTCATGCCACCTATTGCATACTATTCACGAGATTCTGACCTATGTCAGAATGACATGCGTAAAAAAACGGCAACCGAAGTTGCCGTTTTTATTTGTTGCATTAAGCTTAACTTAATACTTCTTACTCTGTCATGCTGAATTTATTTCAGCATCTCGAGGGTTAACCCTGCGGTAATTCTAGAAGAATAAGATTGCGCCTAAAGCTACAGTTTTTGCTTTACCTGATTTATCATTAGCCGCAACGAAATCATCATGTTTAGATTTATCTTCTGAGTACTCAGCTACTAAGTTCAAATGTTTTGTCAAAGGGTGGTAAGCGCCCAATGTAATCATTTTGTTAGTATTTTTAACTAAAGCAACTGCACGCTCAGCAGCAGTACCTTTTAAGGTTGACTCGCCGTAGCTAACGCCCAATTTAGTGCCTACACCTGGAAGAGTGTAAGTACCTTGAACGTACCAGTCATCTGATTTACGTTTTGTACCAGCAGCATCAAGCCATCCGTTGAATTGAACAGCTGTACCAGTACCTTTACCTTGACCGTAGTAAGCAGTTGCGCCAAAGCCCATTGCATTTACGTTAGCACCGATATCCCAAGCTGAAGCTGTACCTAAATGTTTTCACTTTTTGTGAAATACCAGAAACCCATACTTTACCAGCCAATTTTTGTGAAATACCAGAAGCCCAAACTTTACCTGTTACGCCGTTACCTACAACGCCAGAGAAGTCATAAGATGCTTTACCTTCGTAAGCTGTTTGTGAACCAGCACGACCAGTGCCATTACCAGCATTCCAAGCTTGTGTTAAGCCAGCTGTGAAGCTAAAGCCATTGAAGTTTGGTGATGAGTAAGCAACTTGTGATTTCCAGTCAGCGTACATAAAACCAGAACCAATACGGCCTAGTGTTGTTGTGTTACCAGCTAAACCACCAGCACCTGAACCAACACCTAACAATGTCATGTCGTTCAAAATAGCATCTGAAGCATAGATACCTAAATCTTTACCAAGTTTGATAGAACCCCATGAAGCATCACCGAATGTTAAGAATGCTTGACGGTTTTCTTGGTTAGTACCAGTATGAATTTAGTTTGTTGACCTGAATGTTTTGTTGAAGCACCTGGTTGTATGCTGATTGTGAAACCAACATCTAAATCGTTTTGGCGAGTTTTACCAGAAACTGATAGATAGTTAGGTAACAAACCAGTTGTAATGTTAGCAGCACGTTTTGTGCCAGTATCATTAGCATTAGCTATAGCTGCAGTACCTGCAGCATTAAGCGTAGTACCACTAACTTTAGTGTAGATGTGTAGTAAGCGTTTACAACACCACCGATGTCAAGAGTCCAATCGCCAGCTGGAATCATGATGCCAGCGTTTGCGCTTGAAGCTGCAGCTAGTAAAGCTGAAGCAACTGCTAATTTAATTGTGTTATTCATATAAATCTCCTAAAAGTTTATTGCTATTTTGTTTCTAAAAAACTTTGCCAAGTAATTGTGTAATTGCTGGCATAAGTGTTTGCAAACGCTCTTAATAAAAAAATGTATTAAGAAGGTGAGTAAGAGTATGCCTAATCACGCAGGGTGAAACAACTAATAATTGGTGTTTTTGTCACAATTATTTACAGTTGTTGTAAATGTGCAACATTAGGGTGAGTTACACGGTGTTAAAGCTGCGGCGCTAAGCTCACGAGATTGCGGGTCAAGCCCGCAATGACAGAAGGTTTGTTATGCTGAACCGCCACTGTTATGCTGAATTTATTTCAGCATCTTGTGCTTGTGTCACCTAACTGTCATCCTGAATTTATTACTGTCATCCTGAATTTATTTCAGGATCTTATGCTTTTGCCACTTATTGCGTGCTTGTTACGAGATTCTGACCTTCGTCAGAATGACAGGGTGGGTGGAATGACAGGAGGAGATTTGTCATGCTGAACTTGTTTCAGCATCATGCTGAATTTATTTCAGCATCTTGTACTTGTCACCTAACTGTCATCCTGAATTTATTACTGTCATCCTGAATTTATTTCAGGATCTTATGCTTTTGCCGCTTATTGCATGCTAGTCACGAGATTCTGACCTTCGTCAGAATGACAGTTGGATGGTCAGAATGACAGGGTGGATGGAATGAAGGTAAGGTGAAATGGCGGTAGGGGAAAATCTATTATATTTCACCCAATAATCTCATTGTATAAATCTTGCCAATTGGGATTATCTTTTTCTATTAAGTTTATTTTCCATTGCCTATGCCAGTTTTTAAGCTGTTTTTCTTTTGCAATCGCGCTTGTTACATCTTCTGTTTGTTCAAACCATACTAGTTTGTCTAAGTTATATTGCTCAGTAAACCCTTTTACTAAGTGATGCTTATGCTCATAAACTCTACGAATTATATCGTTTGTTACGCCTATATACACCACACCATTAGGTTTGTTGGTCATTATGTAAACGTAGTAGCTCATGATTATTTGAAGGTTAGTTTTGCCTGAATGATAAAGAAGTAACTCTAATACTGGTCATGCTGAAGCGCCACTGTCATGCTGAATTTATTTCAGCATCTCGTGCTTGTGTTGCTTTTGCGTGCTTGTTACGAGATTCTGACCTTCGTCAGAATGACAGTACGGCTTGTCATGCTGAAGCGCCACTGTCATTCTGAATTTATTTCAGCATCTCGTGCCTGTGTTGCTTTTGCGTGCTTGTTACGAGATTCTGACCTTCGTCAGAATGACAGGGGAGTGGTGTGATAACAACGCAAACAATACCGCAAACAATAATACTTAAGTGGCGCTACAAATATTCTTCTACCGTAAATAATTTGCGGTGTTCACGTATCGCAAAGCGGTCTGTCATGCCTGCAATATAGTCTGCAACGGCGCGGGCTTTGTCTATTTCAGCATAGGTTTGAAATTCATTGGGTAACAAGCCTACATTTTCAAAAAAACATTCAAATAGCTCGCGCACAATGCGGGCGGCTTTGGCACTCATGCGGTTTACTTTGTAATGGTGGTACAAATTTTTGCGTAAAAATTGTTTTAGCTTTAGGTTTTGCTCGGCAATTGTTGGGCTAAAGCCAATTAAATGCGGTAGCGCACGAATATCCGCAATACTTTTGGGTTGATGTGCGGCTATATTTTGTGCGCTTTGGGTGCAAACATCAACCATGAGCGTGTTAATCATGCGGCGTACGGTTTCGTGTATCAAGCGCCTTTGTTCTAGTTTGGGGTATTTAACTTTAACTTCGCTTAAGTTGTTTGCAAATAACTCCACTTTTGAGAGTTGCTCGATGGTAATTAAGCCTGAGCGCAGGCCATCGTCAATATCGTGGTTGTTATAGGCTATTTCATCTGCGTAGTTGGTGAGTTGCGCCTCTAAACTTGGGCTGGTTTTATCTAAAAAGCGCTGGCCTACATCGCCGAGTTGTTTGGCATTTTTGATTGAGCAATGCTTGAGTATGCCTTCGCGCACTTCAAAAGTAAGGTTCAGTCCGTCAAATTCTGCATAGCGTAGCTCTAGTTTTTCTACTACACGTAATGATTGCAGGTTGTGCTCAAAGCCGCCAAAGTCGCGCATACATTCGTTGAGCGCATCTTGCCCTGCGTGGCCAAACGGCGTGTGGCCGAGGTCGTGGGCTAAGGCGATAGCTTCGGTTAAGTCTTCATGCAGGCTAAGTGTGCGGGCGATGCCACGCGCCATTTGGGCGACTTCTAGGCTATGAGTTAAGCGCGTGCGAAATAAATCACCTTCATGATTAACGAATACTTGGGTTTTGTATTCTAATCGGCGAAAGGCGGTGGAGTGGATTATGCGGTCGCGGTCGCGTTGAAAGGCATTTCGAGTTTCGGAGGCTGGTTCGCCACATTGGCGGCCTAGTGTTTGGGTTGGGTTGGCGGCGTAGGGGGCGAGTGGGTTCATGGTTTGCGTGTCATCGCGGGCTTGACCCGCAATCTCGTAAATTGATAACAATTTCCTGTCATTCTGACAATGGTCAGAATCTTGTGCAAAGGTAATGAAAGTTTAATTTGCAAGAGATCCTGAAACAAGTTCAGGATGACAGTGGGCAAGTTCTGGATGACAGTGGACAAATTTAAGATGATAGCGGGCAAGTTAAGATTGGCCGCACGCAATGGCAAGGTAACAGTTAGTGTGTTTATTTTTTTCATTCTAACGCCAAAGTTTCTTTGAGTTTATCGGCATCATAATCGCTGGTAATCACCGATTTACCTATGCCTTGTTGCAATATCAACCTAATTTTTCCGTTCTCTACTTTTTTATCTAAGCCCATTAAATCTAAATATTTTTCTACGCCTAGTTTTGGTGGCATTATTGGCAAATTGGCGGCTTCAAAGCATTTTTGAATGCGCGTGATTTCAACCGCATTTAGCCAGCCCATGCGTTGCGATAAGTTAGCCGCCATCATTGTGCCTGCGGCTACGGCTTCACCATGTAGCCAAACGCCATAACCCATGGCGTTTTCAATCGCGTGACCAAATGTGTGGCCTAGGTTAAGTAGTGCGCGTTCGCCTTGCTCGTGCTCGTCTTTAACCACAACATCTGCTTTGTTTTGGCATGAGCGGTAAATGGCATAGCTCAGCACGGTTTCATCTAGCTGCATTAAGCTTGCCATATTGGTTTCTAGCCAATCAAAAAAATCGGCATCACGAATTAGGCCGTATTTAATGACTTCTGCCACCCCCGCAGAGTACTCACGCGCAGGCAGTGTTTGCAGGGTATCAATATCTGCCAGCACTAACTGCGGTTGGTAAAAAGCGCCAATCATGTTTTTACCGAGCGGGTGATTGATGCCCGTTTTACCGCCAACAGATGAATCTACTTGCGAAAGTAGCGTAGTTGGCACTTGTATAAATGGCACGCCGCGCAAATAGGTCGCCGCTGCATAGCCTGTTAAATCGCCAATTACTCCACCGCCAAGTGCGATTAACGTAGTACTGCGCTCACAGCGATTTTGCAGCAATACATCATAAATTGTGTTGAGTGTTTCTGTGTTTTTATAGGCTTCGCCGTCTGGCAAAATAATGGGGATAACCGTTACGCCAGCGGCTTGAAGTGCTTGTCTAAGCACGTCTAAATATAAAGGCGCCACAGTAGTATTAGTTACAATGGCAACATGTTTGCGCTTTAGGTGCGGCAATATTAAGCTTGCATCGGATATTAAATTGCGACCAATGTGAATTGGGTAACTTCTATTAGCTAATTCTACTTTTAGTGTTTGCATATTTCTATTTGGCTTAAATTAGGTTTTCTTAAAATATATGGCAGATTGAATTTTATTTAGCTTCATTTTCTAGCAATTGCTCAATGTGATGGGTAATTTCTACTGCCGATTGTGCACCAGTAGGCACTATATAATCTGCAAGTGCGCTGTATATTGGGTCACGCTCAATATACAGCCGCTCTAACTTTTGCTTGATATTGCCACCTTGTAGTAACGGGCGAGTTTTGTCATTTCGGGTGCGAACCCATAAATCATGCACATTTGCACGCAAGTAAATTACCTTGCCGTTGTTTTTTAAGAACTCACGATTCTCTGGCAACAACACCGCACCACCGCCAGTGGCCATCACAATGTTGTTTAATTGGCTCAGCTCTTCAATTGCGGCAGTTTCGCGCTTACGAAAACCAGCTTCACCTTCTAGCTCAAATATTAGCGGGATTTTAACGCCAGTTTTACGCTCAATCTCATGGTCTGAATCGTAAAAAGTCATCCCCATTTGCTTAGCAATTAAGCGGCCAATGGTAGTTTTACCCGCGCCCATAAGGCCTATAAAAAAAATATTATTCAATGTTGCTTACCTTAACTTCTAATATGTTTTAATTTATAGCTAAGACTATAAAGTAAAATGCCCATCACAACCATGATGGGCATTTTATGACAATCTTATCGTTCTGTCAGATTTTGTAAAAACTAATTCAGGAATTACTTATCTATCTAATATTTATTGCAAGCTTAAGCTATCATCCATAATCTTAGGCGTAATAAATATTAGCAATTCTTTTTTATTGTTTGTTACCAATTTGCGCTTAAATACATTACCTAAAATTGGTAAGTCTCCAAAAAATGGTACTTTGTCCACACCTGTGCTTTCGGTCTGTTCGAAAATACCACCTAATACTGCCGTTTCACCATTAGAGACTAATACCTGAGTAGCTACATTTTGAGTACTGATAGCTGGAGCACCTCCACCAGTAGTTGGAAGTGGATTATCTTTTCTGACTTCCAGGTCCATGATTATCTTATCGTCTGGTGTAATCTGAGGGGTAACTTCCAAACTTAGTTCTGCTTTTTTAAATTGTGTGGCTGTAGCCCCACTGCTTGACGCTTCTTGGTATGGTATCTCAGTACCTGTCGCTATTCTGGCTTTATGCTGATTAGCCGTAGTAACCCTTGGACTTGAAACTACTTTTCCTCGACTATCCGATTCAAGCGCTGTCAACTCTAGATTCAATAATAAACCTGCTGGCAACCTGAAGAAACTGAATGCGAAGCTACCAAATGAATTGCTAACTGGCAAATTAGACTGTAACCCTTGGGGAATAGTTGTTGCACTAGTGCCAATTAGCCCAGTATCATTTACATTACTACCTATAGCATATCGATTGTCACCAGTGCCTTTGAGTTTATTAACGCCAAATCTTGCACCTAAGTTTTTAGCAAATGTATCTTCAGCTAGAACTAAGCGTGATTCAATCATCACTTGTTTAACAGCAACATCAGTTTTGTTAATAATTGCCTGCACCTGCTCAAGATATTTTGAAGTATCTTGAACAAATACCGTATTAGTGCGTGGGTCTAAAACTGCATTGCCACGTTTAGATAGTATTTTTTGTTTTGGATCGGATAAAATAGCCTTCAGAGCTGCGGCTTTCATGTATTTCAACGTATAAACTTCAGTTCTTACTTCCTCTAAGTCATCAACTTGTTGCATTGCTTCTAACTTTTGTTTCTCTTTTGCTGCAACTTCATCGGCTGGCGCAATCATAATCACATTGCCATTTTTGCGCATTGATAAACCTTTGCTTTGGACAATGATATCCATAGCCTGATCCCAAGGCACGTCTTTTAGGCGTAGCGTTAAGTTACCTGTTACGGTATCACTTACTACAATATTAAGGCCAGTAAATTCACCAATTACATTAAACACATCACGCACAGCAATATCTACAAAGTTTAATGATAGCTTTTCACCCGCAAAGCCAGGTTTAGAACCACGTACCAATTTATTTGGGTCATCAACAATTTGGCGTACATCGATGATGAATTTTTTATCTGCTTGGTAAGCAGATTGCTCCCAATTACCTTTAGGTTCAATCACCATGCGACCATTTTTACCTTGCTTTATGGTGTCCACATATACCACTGGCGTGTTGAAATTAGTTACATTTAGTCGGCGTTGCAAGTTTGCAGGCACATCGGTATTGATGAAATCCACAATAATTGTTTTGCCTGTTTGCTTAATGTTGATGCCTGCAGCAGCACTTGATAAGTCTACAATAATACGGCCCTCACCATTTTTGCCTCGCGCGAAATCTACATTGTTAATTGCGAATTGCTGCTGACCCAATCTAGCTTCTGCAAATTTAGTTTCAACACCTTGATTAGCTGCCACCTCGGTTGCCTGCAAAGTAATCGTAATATCATTGCCATTGGTCGTGGTGTTGTAAGCTACGTTTTTGGTTAAATTAAGCACCATTCTCGTGCGCTCTTTACCTTGTGCAATCGTCACACTCTTCAGCGCGCCTTGGGCTGCAGGAATATTAGTTTTAGCTAAGCCATTACCTACGTTCGGGAAATCCAACGCGATACGCGCAGGGCTACTCAACGTAAAGCCCGCAGGTGGGTTTGTAACTGGTTGAGTTGTTTTAATTTGTATCGCAACTCTACCACCAGGTAAAGATGAAAAATCCACGCTTTCAATTTTATTTGTGAGTGTTGACTGCTCTTCAGCATACGACAAGCTGGAAAGCATAGTCGTCCCTATTAGCAAGCTAACTTGTATAAATTTTGACATCCACATGTACTTTTTCATCATTCCACCCTGATTCTTAAATATTTCTCTAGGATTCTTAAAATGCACTAGAATTTTTAACTTCTACTTTTACGATTATTCTTGCAATGCAATATTTGAAATGCGCTCTACCCAATCACCCGAAAGATCATCTTGCACTATTTCTTTTAATACAACTTCGCTTTCAGTAATTTTTGTCACTAGGCCATAATTTTGGCCTACATAATTACCAACTTTAACCTGTTGAACGCCGCTATCTGGCGTTTTAAGAAGCGCATAAGTCAGCTTGCTTTTTGATAGCACACCAACATATTTGATACTCTCAAGCGGGTATGCTTCCATCGGCTCTTTTGGCCTATTCATATTTGGTTGATGAGCACTAGGCTTATTAATCGCCTTACGTGGCGCAAATGGGTCATTAAGTGTTACGTCTGCATTATATTGAAGCGCAAGATACGGCTTCACTTCAGGTATCGGCTTAATTTTAGGACGCATATCGTTTGCGGCATCGCGCATAAATTTATCTAGGTCATCACCCTCGCCACCATTACATGCAGACAAGGTTAGGCCTAATACGAATATCGGCAAAAATTTAAATTGCAGCATTTGTGTCAACTTTGATTTTGATATCGAATTCACTGGATTCATCAACATTCCTCATCTTACTTGGGCTTACCTGCGGCTTTTTTAGCAGCAAGCTCATCTGCATCTAAATATCTGTACGTTTTAGCAGTCGCCTCCATGGCCAATACCGCACCTAATGATTTATCCTTACCAGATTCTTTGTTTAAAGGCGTAATGGCGAGATCGTTGAGCGTAACAATACGTGATAATTTTGATATATCTGTAGCAAAAGCCCCTAAGTCATGATACGTGCCGCGCACTTTAATGGAAATTGGCATTTCTGCGTAAAACTCTGCCCGCGTTTCTTGGCCTGGCTTGAATAAATCGAATTCTAAGCCACGGCCTAACCCTGCTTGGTTGATGTCTGTTAACAAACCATCCATTTGCGATTTATCTGGCAACTGTTTTAATAATGCCCCAAAGGTTTTCTCAATCTCGACCATTTGTTCTTTATAGGCTACTAAATTAATTGCTTGCGATTTTTTATCTAAGAAGACTTTACGCAACTCTTCTTCTTTAACTTTTGCAGTGTCAAGAGATGCAAAAGCATCTGTCCATATAAAATAATAGCCAAGCGCAAGCAAAATCAAAAAAATGGCTGCGAGTAAAACTGCTTTGACTGGCCCGGGTAAGCTACCCGCATTTTTAAAATCAATATTATTAAAGTCATCTAACTTCATGATTAACTCCCACCTTTAACTGTAGCACTGGGCGCCGCATCGTCAACTTTAGGTACTTTAATGTTTACATTTAAGGTAAATTCATTTTGCTTGGCAGCCTTCGCTTCAATTGAATGAATTTCCACTAAACCTGGTGACTCTAGCCAATTTGAAGTAGTTAAGTTACGCACCAAAGTAGCCACGCGAGCGTTGGTATCTGTTATACCGTTAACGGCGATCACGCCGCCTTGCTGCTTAATGCTTTTAAGGTAAGTACCTTCAGGTAACTGACGAGCAAGTTCATCAAGCACTACCACCGATTGACTACGATTGGTTTGCAAGTTTTCTACCACCTGCTTACGCTCTAACATCGTACTGATTTGTTCTTTTAGGTCTTTAATTTCAATAAGCTCTTTATCTAAACCCGCAATCGCAGTATCTAAACGAGCATTTCGTTCAGCTTGTGCATCAATTCGGTTGTTGATAACGGTATATCCTAAAAATACAATGGCTGCGGCAGCAATAGCAGAAAAACCCGCCATTAAGCCGAATTCACGCTGACGTGCTTCCCGTCTAATTTGGCGATGCGGTAGTAGATTAACGCGTATCATATTGTCAATCCTCGCATGGCTAAGCCACAAGCAATCAGTAATGATGGAGCATCTGTCGTTGCTTGTTGCTGTTTAAGTTTAGTGCTAATAGCCATGCTGTGGAACGGATTTGCCACGATGGTATTGACTTGGGTACGGTCTTGCACGGCAACATCTATCGCTGGAATTGCTGCGCAACCCCCTGCCAGTACAATATGGTCAATACGATTGTACTGTGTGGAATTGGTAAAAAATTGTGAGGCTCTTGCCACCTCCATAGAAAGTGACTGCACAAAAGGTTGCAACACTTCTGTTTCATAACTTTCAGGAAGGCCGCCTTTGCGTTTAGCAATCTCCGCCTCTTCTAAAGACAAGCCAAAGCGGCGCTGAATTTCTTGTGTAAGTTGACCACCGCCAAAACTCTGTTCGCGCGTGTAGATAGAATCGTTATCATGTAACACGTTAATGTGCATCATAGTTGCGCCAATATCTACAATCATGACGGTTTGCTCTCTGCCAGAATTTGGCAACTGGCTGGCCACCAATGTATAAGCGGCTTCGGTAGCATAACTCTCTACATCCATCACAGTCACTTTTAGCCCAGCACCTTCTGCGGCTGCAACACGGTCTTCAATTTTTTCTTTACGAGAGGCTGCGATTAACACTTCGACTTCTTCTGGATTATTTGGTGCCTCACCTAGAATTTGGAAGTCAATATTCACTTCATCGAGTGAGAACGGAATATATTGATTCGCTTCAGCTTCAACCTGCGCTTCCATATCTTCTTCGCGAAGACCCGCTGCCATTAACACTTTTTTGCTAATTACTGCTGATGCTGGCAGAGCGAGTGCGGCTCGTTTTTCGCGCGAACCAAGCAGCTTCCACGCAAGCTTCATGGCATCAACCACTTTTTCTAGGTCGCCTACGTTGCCATCTACCATCGCATCTTTAGCCAAAGGGGCTGTGGAGTAGCCTTCAAGTTTATATCCACCACGACCATCATCAGATAACTCCACCATTTTAATAGCGGTAGAGCTGATATCTATACCTATCAGCGGCGGGGTTGTTTCTTTAAAAAGATTGAATTTCAAATTGAAATTCCCTTTCAGGGTTCGTTAGTTACGTGCATTTCTAATAAATTACATTAAATCCTATCAACAAGTTTAAGCCCTGTAAAGCAATTTATTTTTTCTTACCGCATTTATTTTAAAATTTTACAATTTATTTCAACGATTATTCACTAGCTACTGGCAGAGCAATTTATAATAGCCTCGTTCATAATTAAGCGAAAACTTCAATTTCATGACTCCTACTAAGTGGTGGCACTATGTATTATTGGCTATAACTGTTGGCGGCGCCTCGGTAGTGGCGCTAATAGCCATTGCGGCGGCGCTTATATATCCCTCATTACCTTCGCTAGACGCACTCACTAATTACCAGCCTAAACTGCCTTTGCGAATTTATTCTGAAGATAATTATTTAATTGGCGAGTTTGGTGAAGAACGCCGAGCGTACATTAAAATTGAAAATGTGCCGCAAGTCATGAAAGATGCCGTGCTGGCGATTGAAGATCGTCGCTTTTACCAACACAATGGCATAGACACCACGGGCGTGATGCGCGCTATTAAAAACAATATTACTGGGAAATCTCGTGAAGGCGCAAGTACGATTACCATGCAAGTTGCCAAAAACTTCTTCACGCCGCCAAATGGCAAGCGCACGTTAATTACCAAAATCAATGAGGCTTTACTTGCTGTTAAAATTGAGCATAACTTAAGTAAAGATAAAATTCTTGAGCTATATATCAATCAAATTTACTTAGGTCAGCGCGCTTATGGCTTTGCTGCGGCATCGCAAGTGTATTATGGAAAGTCTCTTGAAAAGCTCACTTTAGCTGAGGCTGCGTTATTGGCTGGCTTACCTAAAGCACCTTCAACCTACAATCCGTTTATTAACCCAAAGCGTTCTATCGGTCGTCAGCATGAAGTTTTGCGTGACATGCTGCGCTTTGGCTTTCTGAAAGAAGAAGCTTATCAGGCCGCATTACTAGAGCCTCTCTCATTTAAAGTATCAAAGCAATCACGCGACCTTGCAGCCGATTATGTTGCTGAAATTGTGCGAGATCAACTATATGCGCAATACCAAGACCAAATTTACAGCAGCGGCCTAAAAGTTTACACGACCATTCGTAAAGCTAACCAAGAGGCTGCTAATGCAGCGGTACATCAAGGGGTTATGGACTACGATTTACGTCATGGTTATCGTGGACCAGAAAAAATATTAGATTTAGAGTCGCTTCCTGCTACAGATAAAAAAAGTGCGCTAGATATCGCGTTAGATGAGTTTGAAGTGGTCGGCGGCTTAATCCCTGCCATTATCACTAGTATTACGCCACAAGCGGTAAAAGTGCACACCAAAAATGGTGAAGACATCGTTATTACTGGCAAAGGTTTATCATTCGTTGCGAAAGCGCTCAATGTAAAAGAAGTGACTAAACGGTCGCTAAAAACTGGGGCGGTTATTCGCGTATCAAAAAATGGCGAGGCATGGCACGTGCTACAACTACCACAAGTAGAGTCGGCACTCATTGCGCTTGACCCTGAAAATGGCGCGGTGCGTGCGCTAGTCGGCGGCTTTGATTTTAACCGTAGTAAATTTAATCATGTCACGCAAGCGTGGCGTCAACCTGGCTCAAGCCTCAAGCCATTTATTTATTCTGCTGCCTTAGAAAAAGGCTACACCGCAGCCACCATTGTGCAAGATGCGCCTTTAAGTTTTTCTGCAGGCGAAACGGGTAATGATGAATGGTCGCCAGCAAACTTTGAAAATAGCTATCGCGGCTCTGTCCGCCTTAGAACAGCATTAGCACATTCAATTAACACGGTTGCTGTGCGCATATTAAAGAAGATTGGCCCAAGCTATGCGCAAAACTACCTTACGCGCTTTGGCTTTACGGCCAAAAATAACCCGCCCTACCTTTCTATGGCGCTAGGCGCGGGCTCGGTTACCGCATGGGAGATGGCCAGCGCTTATGCTGTTTTTGCTAATGGCGGCTACCGCGTTCAACCAAACATTATTTCTAAAATTGTTGACCATAATGGTAAGGTTATTTTAATCACTAAATTTGACCATGCAAGTAAAGGCGCGCCTCGCGTAATAGATTCGCGCAATGCATTTATTATGAACTCTATGATGCAAAGCGTTATTCGTAACGGTACCGCGACTAAAGCCTTAAAATTAGGCCGCAGTGATATTGCGGGTAAAACAGGCACCACCAACGACCATATCGATGCTTGGTTTGCAGGTTACAGCCCTAAACAAGTAGCCATTGCATGGGTAGGTTTTGACCAGCCACAACCTTTGGGCAAAGGCGAAACAGGTGCCGCTGCCGCGTTACCCATTTGGATGAAATACATGTCAGTTGCATTAAAAGGCGTGCCACAAATGGCTATGCGCATGCCAGAAGGCGTGTCCGCCATCGACATTGACCCTGCAACAGGCACGCGTGGCTATGGCTTACTGGAGTATTTTTACCATGAAAATCTACCGCCATATTATGAATCTGAATTGCCACCATTATTAGATGAGGGTGACGGCACTGACTATACATTCGGTCAAGACCCACAACAAAACCAAGCACAGCAAGTGTTGCAACCTGATGTGGTGATAACACCTATAGTGCCTGAAAAATTACCTGCCAACCAAATGGGACCTAATTTACCAGAAAAAACTACACCAGCAGACCCGCAAAATTCTGCTGCAAGAGTGTTAAATCCTGGTTAATTTTAGGTGGCCACTGCCTCGTCATGGGAAAAGAAAATCCACAACAATTACGGCAACTAATTGCCCAGCAAGCCGCCAGAATGATGGCGGAAGATGGCATTTCTGACTACGCTTACGCCAAGAAAAAAGCAGGGCGACAAGTAGGTACAGTAGATAATAATGTACTACCTTCAAACGCTGAAATTGAAGAAGAGCTCAAGCTTTACAATGCACTTTTTTTAAGCGAAGAGCAGCCTGAAAACTTGCGAGCCTTGCGTAAAAGCGCACTTTTCACCATGCAATTACTGGCAAAATTCAACCCACATTTAACGGGCGCTGTGCTTGATGGCACCGCTGGGCTAGGCTCTGAAACGCATATTCATTTATTTGCAGATAGCTTAAAAGACGTAGAAATGTTTTTACTCAACCAAGACATTCCATTTGAAACCAATGAAAAATCGTACCGCGTAATGAACGACGGCAAGCGTGATAAAAAAGGTGATGCTCGTAAAAAAGTCCCCGTTTTTTCACTAGAAATGGCTTCTGGCATCATTAAATTAAGCGTGTTTGAAGTGGATGAAATTAGAGTTTCCACCAAACGCGCCGCTGATGGTAGCAACGCAGAACGCGCGGATATTGCAGACTTACAAGCACTTTTAAGCATTTAAAAAGATGCTCTGGGAGGCGCATGGATACTGGCTCGCAGAGCATGTGTTTTTATAGTACTTTCGTCATTCTTCAATTATGTTTTTGAATAGAAAAATCAAATAATCTAGCGCTTTTTTTATCCAGCTTTATCGTATTTTCTGTACTGCACAGCTTCAGCAATGTGTGCGGGTTTAATGGCATCTACGCCTGCTAAATCTGCAATGGTACGTGCTACTTTTAAAATACGGTGATACGCCCGAGCTGATAAACTCAATCGACTAATAGCTTGCTTTAAAAGTTGTAAGCCAGCTTCATCTGCCACACAATATTTCTCAATTTCTTTAGTGCCTAGCAAGTTATTTGGCTTGCCCTGTCGAGTGAGCTGTTTAGCGCGTGCAGCTTCTACTCTTGCTCTCACCGCTTGTGAGTGTTCACTTTCACTCGCGTTAATTAGCTCATCTTCCTTAAGTGCGGGAACTTCAATATGCAAATCAATACGGTCTAATAACGGCCCAGAAATTTTGGCTTTGTAGCGCGACACTTGGTCTGGCGTGCAACGGCATTTATTATTGTGATGCCCCAAATAACCACATGGGCAAGGATTCATAGCAGCTATTAACTGAAAATTTGCAGGAAAGTCTGCCTGTCGCGCCGCGCGTGAAATGGTGATGCGGCCGCTTTCTAGTGGCTCACGTAGCACTTCTAACACTTTGCGGTCAAACTCTGGCAATTCGTCTAAAAATAAAACGCCGTGATGCGCTAGCGAAATTTCACCTGGGCGCGGAATACCACCACCGCCCACCAAAGCTACTGCTGACGCAGTATGGTGTGGTGCGCGATAAGGCCTGCGCTTCCAGTTTTCTAGTTTGTAATTACCGTTGAGCGATTGTATGGCGGCTGAATCTAAGGCTTCAGCTTCTGTCATGGCAGGCAAAATACCTACAAAACGTGATGCCAACATACTTTTACCTGTGCCTGGTGGGCCGCTCATAATCACGCTATGGCCGCCAGCTGCGGCAATTTCTAGCGCGCGCTTTGGCATACTTTGCGCTTTTACATCGCTAAAATCTGGGTAAGTGACTTCGGTAATAAATTCGGTGGGTTCAAGTTGCGTTAGCGCGGTATGCCCGCTTAAATGTGCGCAAACTTCCAACAATGAAGTGGCTGGGTAAATAATGGCCTCGCGCACCAGCGCTGCCTCAGCCGCACTATTTTGGGGCAAGATAAACGCGCGTTTTGGTGCAGGCATTTTTGTTGCATCATTGGTAGGCCGCATCATGCTAGATGTCATAGCAAGCGCGCCACGTATAGGCCTCAGCTCGCCTGTAAGCGCTAACTCACCCGCAAACTCATAACGCGCAAGCGGCTCGGTAGGAATCTGCCCACTAGCCGCCAATATGCCGAGCGCTATGGGCAAATCATAACGCCCACTTTCTTTAGGTAAATCGGCTGGGGCAAGGTTGACGGTAATGCGCCGCGCAGGAAACTCAAACTGCGCAGTTTGAATAGCCGCGCGCACGCGGTCTTTACTTTCTTTCACCTCAGCTTCTGGCAAGCCAACAATGGTAAAGCTCGGCAAGCCGTTAGCAAGATGCACTTCAACCACCACTTCAGGTGCATCCATACCGCTTAGCGCGCGGCTGTAGAGTACGGCGAGACTCATTTAGATTGTTGAAGCGCTTCTAATTCGGCCAACTTTTTTTCAAGCATCACAAGCTTTTCTCGCGTATTACGCAACACTTCAGCTTGCACATCAAACTCCTCGCGTGAAACCAGCTCCATTTTGGTGAACGCGCCCTTTAATAGTGCATTGATATTTTTCTCAATGTCCGCTATTGGTGAATTACCCATCATCTCTTTGATTTTATTAGATATTTCACTTAACACATCTTGTGCTTTATCTTGCATTTTATCTGAGCTAATCATATTTATTCCTTAATTTAGCTACAGTTTATCAGGTTTTTGCGTGCGAATACAAAAGTGTATTTTTAATTTAATTGTTATATATCATTGATTATAAACATAATTTATGTTGGCACGCGCTTTGCTTATGCTTTATTGAGTACTTTGATTCAATTTTATTTTTTTGGGGAGTAAAGCAATATGCGTAAATCTTTATTATCACTTGCAGTTATTAGTGCATTTGCAACACCGTCATTATCTTTTGCCGCAGATGCTGCACCAGCTTCGCCACACACGGTTACTTATAATGTTGGTTTGTATAGCCAATATATTTTCCGTGGTTTAACACAAACCAATGAAGATATTGCCCTTCAAGGTGGCGTAGATTACGCACATGCTAGCGGCTTTTATGCTGGTGCTTGGGCTTCTAACGTCAGCTGGCTAACCGACCCATTGCCACCAACAGCGGCTTACACAAGCTCTAGTTTAGAGTTAGATTTATATGGTGGTTACGCAAGCACCATCGGCGACACAGGCTTAGGCTATAACGTGGGTGCTTTGCAATATATTTACCCAGGTAGCAAAGTAGCTGGCGCTAAAAGTGCTGAGACTACTGAAGTATATGGTAGCCTAAGTTATAAATGGTTAGCCGCTAAGCTTTCAGTAGTGGTTTCTAACGGTGTGTTTGGCTTCAGAAATGGCGACGGTACTTGGTATGCAGAAGCCAATGCAAACTACCCGATTCTGGATACTGGTGTTACAGCTAACTTACACCTTGGTCGCCAAGAGTTTAAAGGTCAAGGCACTAATGTATTTGATTACACTGATTGGAAAATTGGCGCGACAAAATCATGGATTAATGGTGTGAATTTAGGTGCGTATTACTCTGATACCAACGCTAAAGATGCAGGTTATTTGGTAGCCGCCACTAATAAAAACATTGGCGATAGCGCGTTTACAGTATTTATACAAAAAACATTTTAAGTAATTCAATCACTTTGGGCGGGTTTTAACCCGCTCTAATTCTAGGAGGCTCACATGAAATTTGTATCTGCAATTATCAAGCCATTTAAGCTTGACGAAGTTAGGGAGGCCTTATCCGCCATTGGCGTGCAAGGTATTACCGTCACAGAAGTAAAAGGTTTTGGTCGCCAAAAAGGTCATACAGAGCTATATCGCGGGGCTGAATACGTAGTGGATTTTTTACCAAAAGTAAAATTAGAAGTCGCGATTGATGACGCCTTATTAGACCGCGTGGTAGAAACCATTGAGAAAGCAGCGGCCACAGGTAAAATTGGTGATGGTAAAATTTTTGTGTTTAATTTAGAGCAAGTCACACGTATTCGTACGGGTGAAACTGGCTCAGAAGCGCTATAAGGGGATAATGATGAAAAAAATACTTTCAATATTTGCGCTAGTCACCGCGCTAGGGCTTGGTTTTACAGCCAATACGTTTGCTGAAGATGCTGCACCTATGGCAGATGTAGCAGCTGTTGTAGATGCTGCACCAGTAGCTGAAATGGCACCAGCTGAAGCTGCGCCAGTTGCCGCAGAAGCGGTAGCAGTAACAGAAGCAGCACCCGCTGAGGCCGCCGCCGCACCAGCTCCCGTGCCAAACAAAGGCGATACAGCTTGGATGCTCATTTCAACCGTACTTGTTACCTTAATGGTCATCCCAGGTTTAGCGCTATTTTACGGCGGTTTAGTACGTCAAAAAAATATGCTTTCTGTGTTAATGCAAACGTTTATGATTTTCTCACTCATGGGCGTGCTTTGGGCAATTTATGGCTATAGCGTGGCGTTTACTGGCGGAAATCCATTTGTAGGCGGCTTTGGTAAAGCATTTTTAGCAGGCATTACGCCAGATTCTATTGCTGCAACATTCAGCAAAGGTGTTGTCATTCCTGAACTAGTATTTGTGGCTTTCCAACTTACTTTTGCCGCAATTACACCAGCATTGATTATTGGTGCATTTGCTGAGCGCATGAAGTTCTCAGCCATTTTAGCGTTCATGGTGTTGTGGTTCACATTTGCTTACTTGCCAATGGCACACATGGTTTGGTATTGGGACGGCCCTGATGCAATTAATGATGCTAAATCACTTGAAACCGTATTGGCTAACGCTGGCTGGTTATGGGCAAAAGGTGCATTAGACTTTGCAGGCGGTACCGTAGTACATATCAATGCTGGTGTAGCTGGTTTGGTTGGCGCCATCATGGTAGGTAAACGTATTGGTTACGGTAAAGAATCAATGGCGCCACACAGCTTAACCTTAACTATGGTAGGTGCAGCATTGTTGTGGGTAGGTTGGTTTGGTTTCAATGCTGGTTCTAACCTTGAAGCAAACGGTTATGCGGCTTTAGCGATGGTCAACACCATGATTGCAGCAGGCGCAGCGACATTGTCATGGGCATTTGCAGAATGGTTCTTAAAAGGCAAACCATCGATGTTGGGCGCGGCTTCTGGCGCGGTGGCAGGTTTAGTTGCTATTACACCAGCTTGCGGCTTTGTAGGCCCAATGGGCGCAATTATCATCGGCTTGCTTGTTTCACCAATCTGCTATTTCTTTGTAGCAAAAATCAAATACATGATGGGCTACGATGATGCGCTTGATGTATTTGGCGTGCATGCAGTTGGCGGTATCTTTGGCGCGTTAGCTACGGGTGTGTTTGTAAACCCAGCGCTAGGCGGAATGGGCGTGTATGACTACGTGGCAAATGCAGTAGGTGAATACAACTTTGCTGCACAAATGACTGCGCAAGTATATGCGGTAGTGACGGCAATTGTGGTTTCAGCAGTGGTTTCATTCATCGCCTTCAAAATTGTAGATGTAGTAATTGGTCTACGTGTATCAGAAGAATCTGAGCGTGAAGGTTTAGATACTACTGAGCATGGCGAGCGTGCTTATCACAGCTAATACGTAAGAAAATAAGTGGCTAAGTAATTAGCTAGCATTAAATAAAAACGGGCGCCTAGGCGCCCGTTTTTTTGGGAAAAACTAATATTTTTTCGTATAAAACAATTCGTATATTTGCATAATAAAAATTATTTTATTATGCTGAATTTAACGCATACTCCAAACAGATGCTCTGGGAGCCAATATATAAGCGGCTCACAGAGCATTTATTTTCTCTCGAGGGGTTTTTCGTATAAATAATGCACTAATTTACCTTTATTTTAATAAAAACACTTGACATATAAAACTAAATAACTAATTATGTAGTTATGAAAATAATCCATACAATTCCAAATGAATGGCAAAATATCGCACACTTATTTATTGCGTTGGGCGATGCGCATAGGCAGCGCATACTATTGGCGTTTGAAAAAAATGAGCGCTTAAGCATTTTGCAAATTACCGCGGCCTCCACATTAAGCCGCACGGCGGTGATGCATCACTTAAAAATACTGCATCAAAGTGGCGCATTACAAAGTGAAAAAATAGGCAAAGAAGTATATTTTTGGGTGAATAAAAGCTTGATGACGACCGCAATAAAAGATGTTTTAACTTACATAGAAACTGAAATCTAAATATAAAACTAGAAAGTTTGGGGAGAGATATAAATGTTAGCCAAAATATTACGGGTAATTTGCAAGCTGTTATTTCGGGTAGAAGTACGCGGCCTTGAAAACGTACCGAAAGACGAGGGGCTACTTATCGTCGCGAACCATGAATCATTTTTAGACGGCTTATTGCTTGGCCTATTTTTGCCGAAAAAAGCTACGTTTGTGGTGCATACCTCCGTGCTAAAAAAATGGGCCTTTAGGCAGGCGCTACGTTTAACGCCACATTTAGCGGTTGACCCTTCAAGCCCACTCGCCATGAAAAAAGTAATTAAGTTACTTCAGGCTGGCCAAAATGTTGTGATTTTTCCTGAAGGGCGCATCACCTTAACTGGCAGTTTAATGAAGGTGTATGACGGCCCAGGTTTTGTGGCCGCTAAAACTAGCGCAGTTATTTTGCCTGTACGAATAGATGGCGCAGCAGAATCATATTTCGGGCGTTTAACGCGCCACCATCCAAGACGTTTATTGCCAAAAGTCACGCTCACTGTGATGCCGACCACTAGCATTGTAATGCCTAAATCTACCCATCATGGTTTTCCTACAGGCAAGCAACGCCGCCGCATTGCGGGTGAAGGCATGCGTAGCGTGATGCAAAAAATGCTGTTTCAAGCACAAAAAAGTCGCACGCTATTTGAAGCATTTTTAGATGCGTACGATAAATTTGGTGGTAATTACAGATTTATTGAAGATATGAATGAAGTAGAAGAAACCTATCAAGATTTATTGAAAAAAAGCCTAGCACTAGGGCGTATTGTCACCAAAGTAAGTGCTTCAGGCGAGGTGGTTGGTGTGTTGATGCCAAACATTACTAACACCATTGCGCTCTTTTTAGGCATGAGCGCATTTAATCGCGTACCCGCGATGCTCAATTACACGGCAGGCACGGCTGGCATGCAAAACGCGTGTATTGCAGCCGATGTAAAAACTATTATTACCTCACACAAATTTATTGAAACCGCAAAATTAGAAAGCGTGATCGAAGGTTTAACTGGGTTGAATGTTCTGTATTTAGAAGATTTACGTGCAGACTTTGGCGTAGTTGATCGTGCATGGTTAATTGGTTACGCGTTGCATTATCCGCGTGCCGCGATGGAGGTAAACAAATCAACTGAACGAGCCGTTGTATTATTCACTTCAGGCTCTGAAGGAAAACCAAAAGGCGTGGTGCATTCGCACAAAAACCTGCTTTCTAACCTTTCGCAAGTGTTGGCAGTGCTAGACGTTAACCCAACCGATAAAATTATGCTGGTGCTACCAGTATTTCATGCCTTTGGTTTTTTAGCCTCGCTACTTGGCGTATTCAATGGCGTTAAGCTCGTTGTGTTCCCGTCTCCTTTGCAATACAAAGTGATTCCAGAAGTTATTTATGACCGTGGCTGCACCGTATTTATTGCCACTAGTACCTTCTTTGCTAATTATGCAAAATTTGCCCATCCATATGATTTTTACAAACTTAGGTTAGTGATTGCAGGCGCAGAAAAACTCAATGAAGAAGTACGCAAAACCTATAACGATAAATTTGGCATTCGTATTTTAGAAGGTTACGGCGCTACCGAATGTGCGCCTGTGCTCTCAGCCAACACGCCTATGGCCAACCTAAATGGTAGCGTTGGCCAGTTTGTGCCTGGTTTAGAGCACAAACTCGAATCTGTTCCAGGCATTGCTGTTGGTGGCTTACTACACGTACGCGGTGAAAACGTAATGATGGGTTATTACTTATATGATGCGCCTGGCGTGTTATGCCCGCCTGAAGATGGCTGGTATAACACTGGCGACATTGTTGAAGTTGATGCGCAAGGCTATGTACACATCAAAGGCCGCGTAAAACGCTTTGCCAAAGTAGCGGGCGAAATGGTGTCGCTTGAAGTGGTTGAACAAATCGCCAACACCGCTGCACCCACATGCATGCACGCCGCCAGCACGGTAAGTGACGCACAACGCGGTGAAAGCATTATTTTATTCACTACCGACAACAAACTCAAGCGTGAAGATCTACAAATTGTCGCCAAAAACCTTAAGCTGCCAGAGCTTGCGGTTGCGCGAAAAATCATCTTAATTGAAGAGCTGCCACTATTAGGTACAGGCAAAACAGATTACGTGACACTTAAACAAATGGCCGAAGCTACGTGAAAAAAGGCATCGTCATCGTAGCGGCTTTGCTCACAATGCCATTGGCAGTAACGGCTTGGATTCAACAGCCATTTAACCATGAAATAGGTGAATTAAAGTTTGCTGGCCTTTCTAAAGCAGACCCAGCAAGCCTTAAAAAAGACGTAGAAAAACTCTATGGCGAGTTTGGCAATCGCCATTTTGATGATGTTACAACATTAGACCTTGCAGCAAACTATATTCAAAATGAATTCAGTAAAGTCAGCTCTCGCACTCGCTTGCAAAGTTATCAAGTAGATTCAGAAATGTTTAGCAATGTGATTGCGCGCTTTGGCCCAACTAACGGAAACCCGATTATTATTGGCGCGCATTATGACGCAGAAGCAGAAACAGCTGGCGCAGATGACAACGCCAGCGGCGTGGCTGGTTTGCTAGAACTAGCACGCCTTTTTGCAAAAAATCCACCCAGCGTACCCGTAGAGTTGGTGGCTTATACGCTAGAAGAACCGCCCAACTTTAGAACCGAAAGCATGGGTAGCAGGCAACATGCCGCGCAATTAGTGAATGATGGCATTACACCGCGATTAGTCATTGTGCTAGAAATGATAGGTTACTTTAACGATGCCCCCAACAGCCAAGAATACCCCATAGGCGCGCTTAAATGGCTATACCCCAACACGGGCGACTTTATTGCGGTAGTGGGCAATTTAGCCAACCCTGGCGATACTAAATTGGTGAAAATGGTGATGAAATCTGCTAACCCAAACTTAGCCGTAGAGTCAATCAGCGCGCCAAGCGCATTAACGGGCATAGATTTTTCAGACCACGCTTCTTATTGGCTGCACGACATGCCAGCGGTGATGATTACCGACACCTCATTTTACCGCAATGCCAATTATCACAAAGCCACCGACACGCCTGACACGCTAAATTACCAACGCATGGCGCAAGTGGTAGAAGGCGTGTTCGCGGTGGTGAACTATTTCAGACAAGAACCTATTTAACGCCTGAATAAGGCCTAAATTTATGACTAAACAAACCAATTATGCAGGCGCTTCTCAATTCGCCAATGCGCTTACTGGCTTACAAGCTTGGTTAGAATCAGGCCACAAAAATCCAAGTTTAGTCGGCATGCCAGAGGCATTGCTGCAACATCCGCTTATGCGCCAAGTGTGGCATGGCATTGATGCCACCCAAGTGTGGGATTGCCACGCGCACATTATTGGCTCTGGCGATAGCGGCACAAGCGGCGCATGGGCAACGCCAAAAATGGATAGCTGGTTGCACCCAATATTGAAAATTCAAAAATATTTTCACATTAACGGCGCAGGGCTTGATGCTCACAATGAAGACACTAGCTTTGTGGCACGCTTAGCGCATTTATCTAGCGAAATGCCCGCTGGCTATAAAACCATGCTGTTTGCCTTTGAATGGGCGCATGATGAAGCAGGCGAGCAAATAAAAGAAGATTCTATTTTTCATATTCCCAATGATTACGCCGCCAAAATTGTCGCGCAACATCCTCAGCATTTTGAATGGGTGGCCTCAATTCATCCTTACCGTGCCGATGCGATTGATGCGTTGGAACAAGCCCATGCACAAGGCGCGGTGGCAATGAAATGGCTGGCTTCGTCGATGGGCATAGACCCAGCATCGCCTAAATGCACTAAGTTTTACCAAAAAATGCAAATGCTTGACATGCCGATTATCACCCACGTGGGGCGTGAAAGCGCCGTGCCAGGTGGTGACCTCAACTTCAACAACCCACTCAAAACCCGCCACATGCTAGATGCTGGCGTGCGAATAGTCATGGCGCATTGCGCCAGCGATGGCTTTGATGAAGACTATGATAACGGCAACAAAATAGTCACCAGTTTTGAGTTATTCGCCCGCATGATGGATATGCCAGAATACGATAAATTATTGTTTGGCGACATTTCAGCCACCACATTATTCAACCACGCATGGGTACTTAAACACATTTTACAGCGTACTGATTGGCACCACCGCCTGCATAACGGTACAGATTATCCGCTGCCTGGCGTTTTTCCGCTCATCACCAGCGGACAATTTTACCGCGAAGGCATGCTGGCTGCTGAACACTTGCCATTTTTAAAAGACGTGCGCAAATACAACCCGATTATGTTCGACTTTGCCATGAAACGCTTACTCAGCTTTGAAGGTAAGCAGTTTCCTGTTAGCGTGTTTGAAACACGGCGAATGTTTGATAAAAACTACAAAATGCAACTTAAGGAATAATCATGGAATCATTATTTTTAATGCTAGGCATGTTGGGGCTGGTGGTGTGCATTGGCGGCATTGTAAGCTTTTTTTCACTCTTCACCTCTATCAATAAAGACGCTAAAATACGTGACATTGAGCGTGAAACTGGCAAGCTTAGTGTAGAAATCACGCGCTTAAGCGCACGACTTGATGCCTTGAAAAAATCGTTAGAAATAGCGCATCAACCCCAAACGCAAGCACAAGCACAAACATCCGCGCTAAAAATAGAAACGCCCGCTATCAGCATTAAACCTGCCCCCGAGATTAGCGAAATTACTTCCTCACAGACTCTACAAATTGCAGAAGATGATACGCCAAACCTTAAGCCTTCAACGTCCGAGTATGTAAGGCCAACCTACACGCCACCGCCACCCAATTTTATTGAGCGCGGCTTTGCGTCTGCCAAAGAGTGGCTGTTTGGTGGCAACACACTTGTGCGCTCAGGCGTTGTGATTTTATTTATCGGTATTAGCTTTTTAATTAAATACGCCGCAGAACACACACAAGTGCCAATTGAACTACGCCTAATGGGCGTTGCGTTAGGTGGCATTGCCTTGCTTGTGGTGGGTTGGCGCTTACGCAACAAGCGCCCACAGTATTCATGGGCTTTGCAGGGCGGCGGCGTAGGTATTTTATATTTAACCATTTTTGCCGCACTTAAACTTTACGCGCTTATTCCCGCAGGGCCAGCATTTGCCTTGCTTGCAGCGGTGGCGTTTTTATCAGCCTTTATTGCGGTGAAGCAATCTGCCATGCCGCTGGCAATATTAGGCTTTGCAGGTGGCTTTTTAGCGCCAGTACTCACGTCCACTGGGCATGGCAGCCATGTTGGGCTGTTCAGCTATTATTTAGTACTAAATTTAGCGATTGCTTTTGTTGCATTTCACAAAAGCTGGCGACCGCTTAACGTGCTTGGTTGGGCGTTCACTTTTATTATTGGCACGATATGGGGCGCAAAAAATTACGCACCAGAACACTTTGCCACCACTGAGCCATTTTTAGTGATTTTCTTTTTACTCTTCACTGCTATTGCTGTGCTGTATGCGCACCGCCAAGCCACTAAAGCGAGCGATTATGTAGATGCCACTTTAGTATTTGGCACGCCGCTAGTGGCGTTTAGTTTGCAATATGCACTACTTAAAGATTCACAATTTGGATTGGCCTATAGTGCATTGGCATTAGGCATTTTCTATTTAGGCTTAGCTTGGTGGGTGCTAACGCGCCAACGCGATACGCTCAAATTTTTAGGCGAATGCTTTTTAGCGCTTGGCATTGGTTTTGCTACACTCACTTTGCCACTGGCTTTAGATGGCCGTTGGACATCAGCCGCTTGGGCGGTTGAAGGCGTAGGCTTATTGTGGGTGGGCTTAAAACAAAACCGCACTTTCCCAGCGCTTTCAGGTTTAGCTTTACAAGGGCTTGCCGCAATCGCCTTTGCAAAAGGTTGGGGTTTAACAGGCTATAGCGGCATCGGCCACCAAAACCTATTTTTAGGTGTGGGCTTTATTGCGCTTTCAGGCTGGGCTTGTGGTGGCTTACTCAACAAATTCCGCCCGAATAAATTTGAATTTTTAAGCACGCCCTTAGCGCTTTGGGGTTGGGCTTGGTGGGTAGGTGCGGGCTTAACCGCCATTGATGAATTTATACCAAGCAACACCTTTGCGCATGCTGGGCTTATTTTTGTGGCAGTCACCAGCTTGTTATTGCCAGTGCTTGCAAGCAAATTCAAATGGCCAACATTATCGTCACTCACCGCTTTGCTATTACCTGCAATGGCGATTGCAGTGCTATGGGAAATCATCAACTCATTATTTATGAGCCGATACTCTATTTTTGACTATTACGGCTTTATCGCTTGGCCGCTGGCATTTGCGGCTTATGCTTGGTTAATCGCGCGCGATGCTGTACCTAACAAAGCATGGTTACACGCACCGTTGTTATGGTTGATTGCAGCCATTGGCGTGCTTGAATGGCAACATCAACTTTGGCAATCCGTGCAAGAATCTCACGTGTGGAGCGATATTGGCTGGGGTGTGGTACCCATGCTGATTGTAGGCGCAGTCACTTATTGGCAATTTTCAAAAAGCCAATTAAATGCCACTCGCTTAAATAGCGCACGCACGTGGGCGTGGGTTGGCAGCTTGCCGCTTATGGTGTTTATAGTGGCTTGGTACGTAATGATGTCGCTTAACTCCAGCGGCAATGCCGCGCCCTTACCTTACATGCCCTTACTTAACCCCTTAGATATTGCGCTGGCAGGCGGCCTGTTATTACTTATTATTTGGCAGCGCGCACTCAGCAAACATTTGGATAAATTACAGCATATCAACCCCATTTTAGCTGGCATCATGGCATTCACTTTGCTCAACGGCATATTGCTGCGCACCTTGCACCACTGGGTTGGCACGCCATTTCAGTGGGAATCTATTTTCACCAACTCTATCGTGCAAATGGCATTCACCATTTTGTGGGCTTGCACTGCTTTTGGGCTAATGCTGCTAGCGCACAAACGCGTAGAACGCCAAACATGGATAGTTGGCGCAGGTTTAATGGCGGTTGTAGTTGGAAAAATATTTTTACTCGACATGGCGCAAACAGGCTCGGTAGAGCGCATTGTTTCATTCATCGGCGCGGGGCTCATGTTGCTGGTGATGGGCTATTTTGCGCCATTACCGCCTGCCAAAACTCACTTGAATAAAGAGATAACAGCATGAGATTAAGCCCACTATTTTTAGCCGCTACGTTTTGTTTGGCTAACTCGGCCATTGCCGCAGACTTTAAGTTAAACGCGACAGGCAGTGAACCGCTATATCAAAGCACATTGCCTAAAGCCGTGTATCAACAAAGCCGAGCGGATGATTTGCAAGACTTAACTATTAGTAATGCCGCTGGCGAGCAAGTACCTTATGCGATGTTGCCGTATCACGCATTGCACCCACAAATAGCTACCACGCTAGATAGCAAGCCACTCATTGTTTTTCCGATTAAAGAAAATAGTTTGAGTAACCCTAATGAATTGAGCATTCAGTTAGAGAAAAATGCGCAAAATACCTCACTTAGCCTCAACATGAATGCAAGTGCCAAAGAGGTGAAAACAACTTATTTGGTGGATGCAGGTAAAAAGCACCCAGCCCTACAAACGCTTAATGTAGATTGGCAAAGCGGCGAAGGCGTGTTGTTACCGTTAGAGGTACTCGCGAGTGAAGATTTAAAAAATTGGTCAAGCGCTGGTCATGGCGTGTTGCTCAAAACTTCAGCCAATGGCCAAGTATTACTGCAAAACAACATTACCTTAGACACCCCAACTGAAGCGCGCTATTTGCAAATTCGCCCAGCTAATGGCGAAACGCTGATACTCAAAGCAGTCAATGCGCAATACAACAGTGTGCGCTCACTAACACCATCAATTCTGTGGCAAGAAGTACTGCAAACACAGCGCGAACAAGACGAAAAAAATAGCACTATTAACATTGATTTTGAGGCGCAAGGCCGCTACCCAGCCAGCTATTTGCGCGTGCAATTGCCGCAAAATAACACCATCACCAGCGCCAATATTTTAGTGCGTAATAAGAGCGATGCACCTTGGAGTTACCTCACAAGCGCGTCACTTTACCGTATGGATAAAGCGGGTAAAACTTATACGAATCCTGACATTTCGGTCAATACATCATCTTGGCGTTTTTGGCGCTTGCAGTTTAGCCAGTCTAACGGTGGCATAGGCGCAACAAATCCCAGCTTATCATTAGGCTGGCTACCCCAAACCGTGGTGTGGAATGCCCGCGGGCAAGCGCCGTTTAGCTTAGCCGTGGGTACGAATCCAAAAACCATCAACACCGTAGGTATTACAAGTTTGATTTTTGACTACAAAATTGAAAAAGTACTGCAATTACCCAAAGCCAATGTCTTATTAAACTCAGCTAGTAACACTACTGCAGCACCCACCACAAATAATAGCTGGACAACTGCACCTGATTACAAAACTTGGCTGCTTTGGGCTGGTTTGGCTTTAGGAGTATTGCTACTGGCTAGTATGGCTTATTCATTAATCAGAACGGAAAATAATACTAAATGAGCAGCCAATTTACATTAATGCGTGAGCAACGCTTTCGCCCATTCTTTTTCACGCAATTCTTAGGTGCATTCAACGACAATGTGTTTAAAACCGCGCTCATCACATTGGTGGCTTTTCATGCCGCCAGCCTAAGTAATATCGATGGCGGCACACTCGCTACCGTGCTGCCTGGCTTGTTTATTCTGCCATTTTTTTTATTCTCAGCCACGGCTGGTCAGCTGGCCGATAAATTTGAAAAGTCGCTAGTGATTCGTTATGTAAAGGTGTTTGAAATTGGCATCATGTTATTTGCCAGCGCTGGGTTTTTTCTGCATAACATTTGGCTACTCGCCGCCGCGCTATTTATGATGGGCATGCATTCCACTATTTTTGGGCCAGTAAAATACTCATATTTGCCGCAGCACTTAAAAGAAAATGAACTCATTGGCGGTAATGGCATGCTAGAAATGGGCACTTTTGTGGCGATATTACTGGGGCAAGTGTTGGGTGCTTGGGTGGCAATACAAAGCCAACATGAAATCATTACCAGCCTTACCATTTTGCTCATTGCCGTGATGGGCTATGCCACCAGCCGAGGCGTGCCAAACTCGCCCGCCGCTGCACCGCACTTAAAAATTAACTGGAATCCAATCACCGAAACAGTTCGTAGCATCCAATTTATTTGGCAACATCAACAAATTTGGCTAACGATTATCGCTATTTCTTGGTTTTGGTTTTTTGGCGCAACCTTGCTTGCGCAATTTCCCAACTTTGCAAAAGAGGTGTTGTATGGCGATGAAAGTATATTTATTCTATTGCTCTCAATATTTTCACTAGGCATCGGCATCGGCTCACTCATGTGCGAAAAACTATCCAGAGGCAAAGTAGAGCTTGGCTTAGTGGTATTTGGCGCAATTGGTTTAACTATTTTTGGCATAGATTTATATTTTTCTAGCACCAGCATCCACGAACACTGGAACAACAAAACCTACTTTGATTATTTTACTTTTTTGAGTAAACATTACGATGCAGAAGGCCATATTTTCTTAGATTGCTGGCGCTTACTGGCAGACATCGCCCTCATAGGCGTATTCGGCGGCATATATATTGTGCCACTTTATACGCTCATACAAACCCGCTCAGAACGCAGCTATCAATCGCGTGTTATAGCGGCAAACAACATCATCAATGCCCTATTTATGGTGGTTTCAGCAGGGTTTTCTATTTTAATATTCAATCAAGGTTACAATATTCCACAACTGTTTTTAGCCGTAGCATTGCTGAATGTGCTGGTAATGATTTATTTATGCTTTAGACAACCTGAATATTACAAAGATTTTTTGGTGTGGGTACACACGCTTAAATCTAGCTAATGAATGCTTGGTAACGCATAAATATAAACGCCACAGGTAAGCATCGCACACGTCTTCCGCGACGACTTCAATTGCAGTTTGGGTTTTGGATTTTGGCAGGAGCGATCTGTGACCGCATGAAAGATAATAGCGACTACTCGAGTAGGCTAGTGGATAAGTTTGGTATCAGCGTTTCTGACGCTAGGTTTTCTTGGATATTACGAAAATTTTGTAATAAATAAGGCGAGGTTCAGCACGATGCCCTGAGAGCCGCTCTAATACTGGCTAACAGGGCAGTGTTTTTCTCTCGGAGAATTTATTGGGATATTTTACGGCTTAAATTTAGTTTAATTACCGCCTATTTTGGCAATACAAAGTCTTTAGGTAAAAGCACCCAAATTTTACCCATTTGCTTCATTGCACCAGCTTGCTTACCTGCCTCAAAACCCGCGCCCCAAAAGAAGTCTGCACGTACGCCGCCTTTAATTGCACCGCCAGTATCTTGCGCCATCATCAAGCGTTTTAAGGGTTTTGTGCTATTCGGTTCGGTGGTAGATAAAAATACAGGTGCACCTAACGGTATGAATTTTGGGTCAATGGCTACCGCGCGTTCACCCAAAATTGGCACGCCAAGCGCGCCTAATGGGCCTGGCAGGCCAGCTGGTAGTTCTCTAAAAAATACATAACTTGGGTTATTGTTGAGTAATTCACGTAATTTTGTCGGGTTGTTTTTCACCCAATTTTTAATGCCATTCATCGAGGCATTTGCCATAGGCAACTCGCCACGCTCAACTAAAAGCCTACCAATAGAGTTATAAGTATGGCCATTTTGGTTGTCATAACCCACGTGCACTTGGCTGCCGTTATCTAGCTGCACCAAGCCTGAACCTTGAATTTGCAAGTAAAACACATCAATAACATCGTCAATATAAATAAATTCTTTGCCCCTAATGGGCGATGCTTCGGCCTCGATTTCTGCGCGGGTGTAATAAGGTACGAGCTTATTACCCACCAATCTACCACGCACACGCTTGTATTTAAGGTCTGGAAATAAACTATCTAGCTCAACTGTCACCAAGTCATTTGGCGTGGCGTATAAAGGATTCGCATATTTGGCAGATTTTGTATGGCTACCCTTTAAAATTGGCTCGTAATAACCCGTAATCAGGCCATTATCTGTGCCATCAACATTAGTGGTTTTATATACCGAAAAATTTTGTTTGAAATACGCTTGTGTGGCTTCTACGTTGGGTTTACCTGCTGTTTGGCTATTTAATTGCATAGCTGCGCCGCATACATTTTGCCACATAGGTTTGTTGATTAAAGTTGAGCAACTTTGCATCCAAGCTGGCCAAGCTAGGCTTACGTTATCTTGATTGATGCCGTCAACTTCTTCCCATTTTGTGGGTTTTAATAAGCCATAATCGGGAATTTTTTGGTCTATAGGCTTAGCATCTGGCAGCTTTGGCTCTGGTATAGGCTTATCTGGCTCGCTGATTTGACCCTGCGTTTGCACCGCACATTTTTCTGCAATTTGTGCTGCACATTTATTCAAATCACAATTGCATTTAGCGGCTGACGAACTAGGTTGCACTTTGGGCATCGCGCTGTTGGTCGCGCAAGCAGCTAAACCACCAAATACAAATATCACTAAAAAATAGGCTGCAATTTTTTTAATCATTTGATAACACTAAACTAATGCAAAACTCTAGGCATATTAAGCACAAAAGTCTCAATAATTGCATCAAATTGCACGCCGTCATCTGCCACCATTTGGTAGGTGCCACGCATTTCACCCATCGGCGTATTTAATACTGTGCCGCTGGTGTATTCAAACGCGTCGCCAGGGTTAAGTAAAGGCTGCGCACCAACCACACCCAAGCCTTTAACTTCTTGCTGCTCGCCATCGGCTTCAACAATAATCCAATGACGGCTAATCAGCTGCGCGGCCACGTTGCCAGTGTTGATAATTTTAATATGGTAAGCAAACGTATAACGATTACGCGCAACGTCCGATTGATCTGGAATAAATTCCACTTCAACCGTCACCGTACATTCGTAACGTTTTGCAGTGGTCATCATGTAATTAAACCTGCAGTGGGCGAACTTGGGCTGGCGGAATATAGTTTTTTCGGCATACGGCCTGCTAAATACGCTTCACGACCAGCTTCTACAGCTTTTTTCATGGCACTTGCCATTAAAACTGGGTCGCGCGCAGCAGCAATTGCGGTGTTCATTAACACGCCTTGGCAGCCAAGCTCCATGGCGATTGCTGCGTCTGATGCTGTGCCCACGCCAGCATCCACCAGCACAGGAATATTGGCATTGGCGATAATAATTTGTAAATTCCACGGGTTTAAAATGCCCATGCCTGAGCCTATTAACGAGGCCAGTGGCATTACCGCAACACAGCCGATTTCTTCTAATTGTTTGGCGATAATTGGGTCGTCTGAGCAATATACCATCACGTCAAAACCATCTTTCACCAGCGTTTTAGCGGCGACTAGGGTTTCTGTCATGTTCGGGTAAAGCGTGTTTGGGTCGCCTAATACTTCAAGCTTCACTAGCTTGTGGCCATCTAATAACTCGCGTGCTAAACGCAAAGTGCGCACTGCGTCATCGGCAGAATAACAGCCAGCGGTGTTGGGCAAATAGGTAAATTCTTCGGGTGGTAAAAAGTCTAATAATGACGGCTCGCCTGCATTCTGGCCAATATTAGTACGGCGAATCGCCACCGTAATAATTTCAGCCCCACTAGCGTCAATCGCCGCGCGGGTTTGAGCAAAATCTGCGTATTTTCCCGTGCCAACTAACAAGCGAGAACTATAAGTTTTATCTGCAATTTTTAATAAATCTGACAACTTTTGTATCCTTTTTTTACTAGTCTTAACCCGACTTTCGGACTGAAGTCCGACCTACAATGACTAACCACCGCCCACAGCGCCAACTATTTCAAGTTTATCACCATCTACCAGTTGCGTTGCCGCAAATTGGCTACGCGGCACAATTTCGCCATTGCATTCAATGGCTAAACGCTTGCCTTCTAAATTAAGCTGCGTGACTAAATGCGCCACTGTAAAAGTTGCGGCGTCAAACTCGCGCGGTTTGCCATTGATGGTGAGGTGCATGGTGGTTTATTGAGAAGTTAAAAAAACTGAATGACCAAGTATCATTTTACGAAAATAAAGGGGTTTAGCAAACCTTATTGTGCATTTAGTTGTCATCTAACATCATATGCTACGCGTTACGGTAATAAGTCATGTATGCAGGCTCACCTGCCAAGCAAAATGATGAAGTTTTAATTGATCTAATCAATCATTTTTTGAAACAAAATTTCAAAAAAATTAAGCTCCCAAAAGGAAAATACAATGCCAGTGAACACACCACCAACTGCACCTAAACACACCTCAAAAACCAGCCCTACACAGCCAAGCAAAGCCAACAAACTAGCACCTAACAAGGCCTCTAGCGCTGAGCCTACCAAAGAAAATAGCATGGCTAGATTACTCGCCTCGTGCTGCGACTGCGTATAAATCATCAATTAGTAAAGCTCATGTTAAGCACTGACATTTTTAGTGCTGTAAGTTTTCAGCAAAACAGGCTGAAGAGCGCTTTGCGCGAGGTACAATATCTAAATTATTCAACACATTGTTAATTTAGAAAGTGCCCCATGAAAGTTACCAGCCAAATTGCAGATATCAACACGCCCACAGGCGTGATGCGTTGCTATATTCACCAGCCAGCCGACAGCGTTTCTAGTAATAAAAAATACCCCGCTATTTTATTTTATTCAGAAATTTTTCAGCAAACTGACCCAATAGAACGCGCCGCCACTATTATGGCCAGCCACGGCTATGTAGTGCTAGTGCCTGAGGTTTTTCATGAGCTAAACCCAATCGGCACCGTGCTGGGTTATGATGAAGCAGGCCGCGATAAAGGCAATGCCGATAAAGGCAATAAAGACGTGCAAAGTTACGACACCGACAATGTGGCGATGATTGAATTTGCCAAACAACAAGCATGGTTTGACGGCAAGCTCGGCGCAATGGGCTTTTGTATAGGCGGGCATTTGGCGTTTCGCGCTGCCTTGCAGCCAGAGGTGAAAGCTACTGCCTGTTTTTACACCACCGATTTAAACAGCCAACTTATACCCAACCAAACAGGCCAACATAGTATGGATAGGCTAAGCGAAATTACGGGCGAACTACTCATGATTTGGGGCAGACAAGACCCGTATATTCCCACACCAGCACGTGCAGAAATCCAAGCCAAATTAAATGCAGCTAACCTTAACTTTACATGGCATGAATTTAACGCCCAACACGCCTTTATGCGCGATGGCGATAATCGCTACGACGCGCAAACAGCCATGCTGGGCTACCAACTAGCGCTCAATTTATTTAGCCGAACCTTATAAATAATTTAAAAACACCTGCCCTGCGAGCCAATATCCATGCGGCTCGCAGGGCAGGTGTTTTTTATCTACTAAGTTGCAAATAATGCTGTACTTGCCGTTTCACAAATGGCGATTACGGCGGGATGGTCAAATTTTCGTTCTACTGAAATTGCATAATAAAAATCCAGCACTTCATCTACCTGCCCTAAAACAACCACGCCATATTGCTGAGCGATTTCATCTGCAATCACTGATGGTGCAGTAAAAATACCTATGCCTGCCTGGCCAAAGGCTTTCATCAAAGCACTATCATCAAACTCCCCTACAATTTGTGGCCGCAGGCGTTGTGAGTCAAACCAGCGCATGAGCCGACCTCGCATGGCAGTATCTAAACTTGGCACTAATAATGGCGCATGATTAAGGCTTGCAGGAAAGTTAGCGCCATATTTTTCAGCGAGTGCAGGCGTGGCAAAAAAGCTTACCCCACATTCACCAAGCTTGTGATTTAAACCCTTAATGTCCATTTCTGCAGGCATGGGTCGGTCTGATAGTACGAGATCTAAACGATGTATGGCCAAATCGCCAAGCAACTTCTCCAACTTATCTTCTCTGCATATAATTTTTATCGGCTCATTAAGCGACATCGCTGGCGCAAGTAATCGGTAGACAATTGATTTCGGCATAACATCAGCAATCCCCACGCGAAAAGTTGCCACCTGTTTCACGGTGCCACCACTGAGCGCCTGCTCCATTTCAGCGCCTATTTCAAAAATCTCATCAGCATAAGATAAAGCTAAACGCCCCGTTTCAGTGAGCTCTAATCCGCGCCCAACACGGCGAAATAAACTAGCTTCCAAAGAGGCTTCTAACAGGCCAATTTGGCCGCTAAGAGTCTGTGGCGTGAGGTCAAGCTGCTCGCTAGCGCGTGCAATACTGCCAGCGCGTGCCACTTGCCAAAAGTAATTTAGCTGTTTGTAATTCAACATAATCGATCAACCATCAGTTTTTTACGAATTATCAATCAGTATAATCTTTATTTTTACGATGTGTTAATTCGCCTATTATGTTTTTACGTTAATGCTTACTTAGGAGATTTAAGATGCAACTTGATATTCAAACCAATGGATTTTCATTAACCGACGGCATTCGCAATTACGCTACACGTCGCATGCAGTTTGCACTTGATAGAAATGATGGGCATATCATGTACGTAAAATTGAGCCTTGCGGACATCAATGGTCCACGCGGTGGCGTAGATAAAAAATGCCAAATTAATATGGCGTTGGCTGGACACCGCAACATTGTGATAGAAGACACCGAGGCAGATTTATATGTTGCCATAGATCGTGCAAGTGACCGTTGCGCGCGCACCCTGAGTAGAAGACTGGAAAAGTTCAGAGAGCATACCTATGAGTCTGCGCCTATTCCGCTAGCCGCAGAAGAATAAGAGTATTTATATTTTTACGACTTTGCCCTGAGCTAGCCATGGTTTATTTTAATTGTTCCCTATTAATTGTTTATGGAGTTTGTAATGAAACGTATTGTTTATTTTTTAGCCACTAACCTTGCCATCATGCTGGTGTTGTCTATCACTATGCGCATCCTTGGCGTAGAACCTTACTTAAATGCTAACGGACTAGATTTAAGCAACTTGCTGGCCTTTGCCGCAGTCATGGGCTTTGGCGGTTCGTTTATTTCTCTGGCGATGTCTAAATGGTCAGCCAAACGCATGTCTGGCGCGGTGGTGATTGAGGAGGCTAAAACGCCAACAGAAATCTGGCTGCTTAAAACAGTACGCGCGCAGGCCGATATGGTTGGCATTAAAATGCCTGAAGTTGCAGTATTCGATTCTCCCGAAGTGAATGCCTTTGCAACGGGCATGACCAAAAATAGCTCACTGGTAGCGGTATCAACTGGCTTACTGAATAAAATGAGCAAAGATGAAGCCGAAGCAGTGCTGGCACACGAGGTTTCACACATATCGAATGGCGACATGGTCACACTCACACTTATTCAAGGTGTGGTGAATACCTTTGTCATGTTCCTGTCACGCGTGATTGGCTACGCGGTCGATAAAATTATCTTTAAAACTGAAAAAGGCACAGGCCCTGCGTTCTTTGTCACGATGATTGTCGCCGAATTGGTTTTAGGTGTGTTAGCTTCGATTATTGTCATGTGGTTTTCACGTCAACGCGAATTTAGGGCAGATGCAGGCGCGGCTAAATTATCTAGTAGCAAGAAAATGATTGCTGCTTTAGAACGCCTACAAGCTGAACATGAGCCTTCATCATTACCTAAACAAATGGTGGCTTCTGGCATTTCTGGCGGTGGTGCAGGTGGATTTAAACGTCTGTTTTCAAGCCATCCAGACTTATCTGAACGTATTGCTGCCTTGCGCACTAACGCATAAGAATAGAGATTAAAAAAAATGAAAATGAAACGTGTTGAGTTGTTCTTAGAACACTTTATGTTTGGAAGTCGCTGGCTATTAGTGCCTTTTTACATAGGCTTAATTGCGGGCATTGCCTTGTTATTAGTGAAGTTTGGCAAAGCGTTTTTCGCGCTGATTCCCACCGTATTTGGTGGTGATGGCGGCGCAGCATTACTGGGAATTTTGACCTTGGTTGATATTACGCTGGTCGCAAATTTGCTGCTTATTATCATTTTTGCTGGCTATGAAAATTTTGTTTCTAAAATTGATACTGGCGACAACGAAGACCGCCCTGAGTGGATGGGGCATGTTGGGTTTTCTGACTTAAAATTAAAGCTCATTGGTTCTATCGTAGCGATTTCAGGTATTGAATTGCTTAAATACTTTATCAACGTAAAAGAAGTATTAGCAGAGCCAAATGGTAATTATCAGCTTGCTTGGTTGGTGGGCATTCACTTAACGCTAGTGTTTTCTGGCGTAATGTTTGCGCTCATGGACAGAATTGCTGGCGGCAACCATGGCGCCAAAAAATAAACAGAGTCTCAGCTAGTGTTAAATATCAACACCTCATTTAGTCGCCGAATCGTACCTTGGCTAGCGCTGGGCGGCTTAGTAGTACTTGCATTTATGGTTGTTGCACCATTTCTTGCGCCAATCGCTTGGGCGGGAGTTTTAGCTTATGCCACTTGGCCAGTGGCAGAGCGAATTCGGCGCTGGTGTAATAATAAAGATACGATCGCCGCTTGCTTAGCCACCGCCTTATTAGCGCTAACGCTATTTTTACCGTTAATTTGGTTAATTTGGCTGGCGCAGCAAGAACTTGTTCATTTGTACCCTGCGCTTCAGGCATTTTTGGCTAATCCGCCACCCGTGCCAGATACATTACGCAAAATCCCTTGGCTAGGCGATTGGCTGATCCATCAGCAAGCGAGTTTGATAGCTAATCCGCAAGGAGCCTCATCTGTGATTAAAGCTTGGCTAGCCGCGCACACAGCAGACTTAAGTACGTTAGCGGGTGGCTTAGGCAAAAGCTTTGCAAAAATGATATTTGTGGTGGTGATTTTATTTTTCTTCTTTCGTGACGGCACACGCATTATGCGCGAACTGCGTCATGTATTAGAGCGATTTATAGGCGCCCATATTCATGACTATTTACACGCCGCAGGCACCACTACCCGCGCGGTGGTGTATGGCATATTACTCACCGCTTTGGTGCAGGGCGTAGTGGCTGGGCTTGGTTACTGGGTAGCTGGCTTATCATCACCCGTTATGTTTGGTGTACTGACCATGATATTAGCGCTCATTCCATTTGGCACACCTTTAGCCTGGGGTTCAGCTGGGCTATTGCTGTTGTTGCAAGGTGAAACGGGCGCGGCGATTGGCGTATGGATTTGGGGCGCGGCGATTGTTAGCCAGCTAGATAATGTGCTTAGGCCATTATTTATAAGCAGCATTAGCCCAATACCGTTTCTATTAGTGCTATTTGGCGTACTTGGTGGATTACTTGCTTTTGGCTTGGTTGGGCTATTTATTGGGCCAATCGTGCTTTCGGTTGTGTGGGCAGTTTGGCGTAAATGGACCGCGCATTTGGATGAAGAAATTATCGTAAATTAATAACCAACAAAATGAATCTAGAGAGATAAATAAAATGGGTGAAATGCAAACAATTGGCACTTGGTGGATGTGGTCAGGTTTTGGCTTATTTGTGATTGCCATGCTGGCTATAGACATGTTCGCATTAGGTCGCAAAGGGGCGCATAAAGTCAGCGCTAAAGAAGCGCTCGCCTGGTCGCTTATTTGGTTTACATTAGCCTTAGCGTTTGGCGGCACATTGTGGGCTTGGCTAGACCACACCGCAGGCCGCGAAATGGCCAATGCCAAAGTGATGGAATATCTCACAGGTTATCTGCTAGAAAAAACCCTAGCCATGGACAATATTTTTGTATTCGTCATGCTGTTTACCTACTTTGCCGTGCCAATGGAATATCAAAAACGTGTGCTGGTTTACGGCGTGCTAGGGGCAATTATACTCAGAGCCTTAATGATATTGCTAGGCGCATGGCTCATTGCCGAGTTTCATTGGGTGCTCTATGTATTTGGTGCATTTTTACTCATTACGGGCATAAAAATGTTTATTTTTGCAGATAAAGAACCAAATTTAGCAAAAAACCCACTGTTAAAATGGCTAAAAAAGCACATGCGAATTACCGATACTTATCATGGCGACAAGTTTTGGGTCACTAAAAACGGCGTGCGCTGGTTTACGCCTATGTTCTTAGTATTAGTACTTGTTGAATTTTCAGACGTGATTTTTGCCATGGACAGCATTCCAGCCATTTTCGCCATCACCAGCGACCCATTCATTGTGTTTACCTCAAACATCTTCGCCATTCTAGGTTTGCGCGCGCTGTACTTTTTACTTGCAGATATGGCCGATAGATTTCATCTACTCAAATATGGCTTAGCCATAGTACTCATGTTTGTAGGTACAAAAATGCTTATTGTGGAATGGTTTAAAATACCAGTGGCAGTATCGCTTGCCGTGGTCATTGCCGTACTTGGAATTAGCATTTTGCTCAGCCTAAAGAACACTCGTCACGTGCCTTAGCAGCTGTAAAATCTTAAAAATCACTGCCCTGCGAGGCGCATGGATATTGGCTCGCAGAGCAGTGTCTTTTAGCTTTAAACTGTATGTTTCGTACAATAAAAAAGCCCGATTTCTCGGGCTTTTTTATTTTTAAACACAGTCTTAAATTAAATTTCTAACTGTGGACGACCTGCTTCTGGCCAATCCAAGTGGTAGAACTGACCACGTGGTTGATCTTTACGCTCATAGGTGTGTGCGCCAAAGAAGTCGCGTTGACCTTGTAGCAAGTTTGCTGGTAAATCTGCGCTGCGGTAGCCATCGTAATAGGCTAATGCGGCGCTGAAACCTTGTGCTGGAATGCCATTTGTAACTGCCAAGGCAATCACTTTACGCCAGCCTGCTTGGCTTTCGTTTAATGAGTTGGTGAAGTACGGGTCTAACATCAAGTTTTTTAAACGTGAGTTAAGTGCGTAAGCATCAGTGATTTTTTGCAAGAAACGTGCGCGAATAATACAGCCACCGCGCCAGATTTGTGCAATTTCGCCAAAGTTAAGCTTCCAATTGTAAGCCACTTGCGCTTTATCAATGAGTTGAAAGCCTTGTGCGTAAGCACAGATTTTTGAGCAATAAAGTGCGTTTTTAATCGCGTCGATAATCGCTTTTTTGTCTGTTTCTTTTACTAGTACTGGGCCTTTTAAGATTTTGCTCGCTTCTACACGCTCTTCTTTTAAGCTTGATAGTGCGCGTGCATAAACAGCTGCGGCAATGGCGTTAGCTGGCGCGCCAAGTTCAAGTGCATTCGCGGCAGTCCATTGACCCGTGCCTTTTTGGCCAGCGGTATCTAAAATTTGGTCAACCAAGAAACCTTTGGTCATTGGGTCTTTTTGTTGCAGAATATCAGCGGTAATTTCAATTAAGAAGCTTGATAATTCGCCTTTATTCCAATCCTCAAATACTTTACCAATTTCATCTGCTGGCATGCCAAGCAAGTTTTTCATGAGCCAATAAGCTTCGCAAATCAATTGCATATCAATGTATTCAATACCGTTGTGCACCATTTTTACGTAGTGACCCGCACCGTCTGGGCCAATGTATTCTGCACATGAGAAGCCGCCAACCACTGGTTTGCCAGGTTTACCGCCTTCCATAGGTTCGCCAGTAACAGCATCTACTTTAGCGGCAATGTCACGCCAGATTGGCTCTAAGCTTGCCCATGCTTTGCGTGTGCCTGATGGCATTAAGCTTGGGCCGAAGCGTGCGCCAGTTTCACCACCTGAGACGCCAGAGCCGATGAAATCAATACCTTTTACTGCTAATTCTTTTTCGCGGCGAATTGTGTCTGTCCACAACGAGTTACCGCCGTCAATAATAATGTCGCCTTGCTCTAAATATGGCAATAAAGCGTTAATTGTTACATCTGTCGCGCTACCCGCTTTAACTAGCAAAATAATTTTGCGTGGGCGCTTGATGCTTAATACAAATGAAGCTAAATCAGCATGGCCAACAACGCGCTCTGCTGAGGGTTCATTTTTTTTACATTCTTCAATAAAGTTCACCATTTTTTTTGAATCGCGATTGTAAACCGCAATGGTGTAGCCATGATCGGCAATATTGAGGGCTAAATTTTGCCCCATAACAGCTAGGCCAACTAGGCCAATATCAGCATTTTTTGGATTCATTTATCTTCTCTTTTGGAGTTTTAATGGAAAGGGTGTTTTGGTAGGCAAGATTATAAAACTTTTAACGGTGTGTTTTGTTAAAAGTTTGAGGATTTTTAAACTTATTTTTAGAATTTATTTAAAATTTACAAAATTAGCTAAAAATCACTGCTTCTACCTGTGGAATAGCCTTGCGGAATATCAGTTTGCCACTCGCCGCAATCTGCACAACGGTGATCATGCATGGTCGGGCTAAGCACCAAATTTGCACTGCCACAAAATTTACAATGAGTAGCGTGCGGTGCTTTATGGTGTGTTTCGTGGTGTTCAGTGGCTACTTTTGTGCTGCCAAGTCCGTATTTATTATCCATGGCTAACTCCATAGTTAATACAAGTTTGTAGCAGCTAAAGTACGCTCTTTTTACGTGCTCAGCAAGTGTTTATGTGTGTTAATCGCTAGGGATATTTACAATGCTTGCTCGGCTATATGTAAATTATTGCGTCCTGCGCGTTTTGCCCGATACATGGCCACATCAGCGCGCTGCATGATTTCATCTGCGGTTAATTGGTCACCACTGAAGATTGTCATGCCTATACTGCCAGTACCTTGATGCTCAAAATGCGCAAGCTGGTATGTTTGGTTGAGTGTTAATAATACTGCGGTTCCCAAGGCTTTTGCTTGCACCAATGCCTCAGCCGCATCTGCGCTTAAATCATTAAGCAATACTACAAATTCATCTCCACCAAGGCGAGCTACAGTATCAGCCTCACGAACGCTATTAAGCAGCCTCTGCCCAACCTGCTGAAGCAGAAGGTCGCCAATGTGGTGCCCAAGCGTGTCGTTGAGTACTTTAAATTTATCTAAATCAATAAACATTAATGCGCCATGGCGCGTATTGCGGCTGCCTGAAATCAAGCGCTGTGACAAGCGCTCTAATAATAAACGGCGATTAGGTAGCAATGTGAGCGAGTCATAAAAAGCCAGTTGCGTGATTTTTTCTTCTGTCGCTTTACGTTCGGTAATATCGACCATAGTCGCTACAAAATGTGTAAGAATGCCAGCTTTTGAAATCACCGCAGTAATACTGAGCCATTCGGTGTACACCTCACCATTTTTTTTGCGGCTTTGTACCTCCCCCTGCCATGCGCCTGATTCTTGAATTCTAGCCCGCACATCTGCAAAAAATGCTGCGTCTTGCAGGCCGTATTGCAATATGCGTGGCGTTTGACCAATCACCTCTTCAGCGCTATAACCTGTCATTTCAGTAAATGCGTTATTCACGCGCAAAATCACCTCATTGGCATCAGTCACTAGCATGCCTTCTTGCGATTCAAACGCTACCGCGGCAATACGTAATTCTTGATCGCGCTGCTCAATTTCTGAAAGCATCATGTTGAGCGCACCTGCCATTTCGCCCACTTCATCTGCCGCGCCAGTAGGCACCCGCAGGGCATAATTGCCGCCGCTGGTAATTTCTTTTGCAATAAAAGCTACTTTGTCGATAGGTTCTACTATCAGCTTAGAAGCGCGTTTAATAAAAAACGCACCCAGCAATAATACGCTGACCATAATGGCGGCTAACTGTGCCATTTGCGTTAAAAGTAGTAGCCATACCTCTTTTAAGCTTGCTTGAACAGTTAATATGCCTAATCGTTTGCTGTTAATCTCTACATTGCGGCTTAGCGTTAGCGTTTGTGATACTGGTAATTTTTGGATTACGCCGCTTAAAGTATTGCTGGGCTCAGCTTGATAAAACTCAACCACGACCTTATTGCGCGAATTTCTAACTTCCGCTTTAATAATATTTGGATTTTCCCTTAAGCTGTCCAGAGTCTCACTTGCGCCATTTTCATCATCAAACAATAAAGCAGCTTCAAGGTTGTGACTAGTCACATCTGCCAGTATTTGCAAGTGCGCGCGCGCGCGCGCCAACTCACTACTTGCCGTGAGCACAGCGTTACTGATATAAACAAGCGCCATCGCTACAACAAGAAACATGATCACCATGACAAATAATTTGTTGCGTATTGAAGTGGGCGCGAACACACGATGCAAATAAGTGGACAAAAATTTCATGCGGCGATTTTTAACTTTAACTACTTAACTTTGCGCGCTAGTTTTAGCATTTTAGAGCTTAAATCTAAGCCCGCACTTTTTGCTGAGTGATGGTTAACTTCAAAAGCTACGCGATTGCCAGCACGCACTAGGGTAATCATCACGCCTGGCGGGTCTAAAATACCTAACTCAGCTACTGTAAGTACTGGCATGCCTTTAAGCGCACTATGAATGTGTTCCATACGCGGGTTTTCACTGCTGCCAATAAATAATATTTCACACGAATTTGCTTCTTCTACTGCATTAATTTTCTGCACGTGAATAGTGGCATTGGCAACCTTGCGACCTTCATATTTAGCCAGCGCACCTACATAGCCGCTCTCGCCCAGAACACAAAAATTCAAGTTTTCTTTAGCTTCTGGCCAAGTAGTTAGCAAAGAAAAGTTATATATGAAAGCCGCCTTCAGCTCGAGCTCTTCTGACTGTGCGGCGGCGTTGGCGGCCGATATGGTCATTATGTTAAGCAATAATAAGCATGCTATTACAAAACATGTATTCACAAATTGTTTCATCATTTTAAAATTTAGGGAGTTAAAACTCATAACGCACTCTTAAAGAAGCATTACGGCCATAAAGTGGCATATTGGCGACTGGCGTATCATCGCTACCAGGCACGGCATCATTACGATTAAGCAAGTTGTTAATGCGCAACTGAACTTCTGCCTTAGGCAGCCAGTTGCTTGCGGTTAGCACTAAGTTAGAAGTAACTACCGCACTATTGTGGGCAGGCTTTCCACTCCAAGTGAGTGATGATGGGCCATTTGCATATAGCTCTAGAGCTGCATATAACTTATCTTGCAATTTATCTTGCCAAATAGGCCCATCAACTGCCAGTTTAGCTATCCAGTTGGCAGAACTTGGTGCACGTAAGCCATTTTCTAACTCTGCATGCTGTAGTGTTGCGCTGGCGTTTAATTTCCATTTTGAAGAAAAACGGTAATATGTAGCTACTTCTAAGCCTGTTACATCAATTCCTAGCAGGTTTTGATATTGAAAATCAGTGCCTAACGTACCACGTTCAATCAATTTTTTAAGTTGATGATGATAAAGTGAGCCAGAAAGCTCAAAGGCGTTACTTGGTCGCCATTCTGCTACCAACTCTTGTGTGTTTACGGTTTCGGCTTGTAGGCTAGGATTGCTCAAAGCTTCGCGTGCGACTGTTGCATTCGCTGGGTTAATGCCAGCACGGGCTTCTAATGGATTAGGGTTGCGGAAAGCACGCGCCGCAATGGCCTTTAAGCTTACCGTTGGCGTGGCTTGCCAAGTTAACCCTAAGCGCGGGCTAACTTGATTGCCCCACATTTCAGAATAATCGTAACGCAGGCCTGTATGAAACTGCCAATCTTCAGCAAACCTCCATTGGTCTTGCACATACACACCAATACGCGTATCAGTTTGGTTATCTTGATAAGTTGTCGCACCGCCTAATCGGTAACCTGTAATATCGTTTTTAATTTCTTTGCTCAAATCTACACCAATGGCGGCTTGATGGTTGGTAAATCGAGTTGTTGTAAGTCGCCCTTCTGCGAACCCGCGATTTGCATCAGAGTCTTGCACATTTAGATTAAGCCCGCTCGGCGTATTCATCGTTTTTTTATAACCCATATACGTTAGGTTGGTGTAAAGCGTGATGTCACGGGCTACTTCACCATTATAATTTGCGGTCAAATCAAAGCTGCGGTCGCTAATTTGCATTGCAGGGTCATCAAAATTGGCACCATGCGGTGCAATAGAAGGATGATACTCACGGTCACTTAAGGCTAGCGAAAGCTTAAAGCCATCTTTTTCTAACTTAGCATAAAGCTGCTTTTTATGGCCGCTATCAAGGTCATGTGCAATGCCATCTGGCGTAGTGCCTATGCGCTCTCTACTTATGCCGCTAATTCCTGCGTAAGTTTGGTCGCGCCCATCCTGATACATGCCTGTGGCAGAAAGTGTAATTGCAGCGCCGTTATTTAGCGCTTGTGCTGTTGTAAGACGCAGTGTGCTACGGCCAATGCTGTCTACAATTGCTTCAGCTTCAGTAGCATGCCGCCCCTTGGCTGATTTAGTCGTAATGTTAATTGTACCAAGCATAGCATTAGCGCCATAAGCCGCAGAGCCCGCACCTGGTAGGTATTCAATGCGGTTAATGAGCGCTAAATCTAACGGAAAAGAATCGCCAATTTGCGCAGAATCTAAAAGTGCATCATTCACAGGTGTGCCGTCTATCAACACTAAGTAGCGGGTGTTATTGTCATCTGGCAACACAACGCCGCGCGCGCCTATAAAGTCAGCATATCGATTTGTCACTATCGTAATCCCTGGCAGCGAGCTAAGCGCCTCGCCCAGCGTACTCCAGCCGTAGCGGCGAATATCTTGCGCAGTAATCACTCGAATAGCCGCGGGCGTTTCTGTCACTTTTTGTGACATTTTAGAAGCTGAGCTTACAATCTCAACCTCTAGCAACTCTTCCAAACTTAATTCGGAAATATCTGCTGCTTGCGCGCAAAAAGAAGCACAAGCATACATAGAAGCGAGTAACACGGAGATGGTATTTTTTTTATTCATTATTTAAATAATACATGATTGTAATTTAGGTAACTGTATATTAACGTAAATTACTATAGCAACATCTGTGCCGAAAGTTAAATTGGCGACAATAAACACTTGGTTGCGCCCGCTGCAATTGAGTGAAGGCGGGCTTTATCGTGCATTCTACAAATGAGAAACGGCGAGGATTGTAAACAAATAGCAAAGGCTACGCTTAGCTAGCGTGTAGCTTAATGGCGAATAACTGACACAGTTGTCACACCATTTGAAAATAACGTTCAATTTAAATGGCTTAGCAGCAGCGCAAACTAGCGTTTAACTAACTTTGCCGCACATCCTGTATAAGCAATTTTTTCGCCATCGTTCAAAGTGGCTTCCGCCCCGTTAATCAGGAGCGTAATCACGCCGCTGGTGTAGCGGCCTTCACTACCGCTGGCTTTAGTTAAATTCACCTCGTGGTCTGGGTAAATTAGCCAAGCATCGCTGCCATTATTCAACATACGCACATAAAACTGCTTATTGCCATCACACACGTAAGCCGTAGCATTTTTTGGTGTGGTTGATTGTTCTTTAGCGGCAGAGCCAAATGGGCTGGCTGAACTACATGCCGATAATAATGCAAGTAAATTAACAGTTAAAAGATATTGCTTAAATTGAATGTTCATTGTGACCCCTATGTTTAAAATTTTCATTATTTTATGGTATTACTAGCCAGTAAACTGGCAAGTATTGCTAACCAGAGGACTGATAAGCAATTCTAAAGCCAGTAAACTGGCAAGTATTGCTAACCAGAGGACTGATAAGCAATTCTAAAGCCAGTAAACTGGCAAGTATTGCTAACCACCAGCGTAAACTGGCAAGTATTGCTAACCACCAGCGCGACTTAATCTATCTAACACCGCCGCCCATATTGGCGTATTAGGTGGCAACTCAAGCAATAATCGGTCTACTTTTAACGTATCTAGATCGTGTAATGCACTATAAAGTTGCTCTGCTACCTCAGCAGGTTGATTTGATAATTGCGTGACAATACAGTTTGGCCTATCGCCCGCACCAATCAGCAGTGCGGCGCAGGTTAAGTTTGCTTGCGTTAATGCTTCGCATGCTTTAATTAACGTAAACTTATCTTTAAATAGCTGCAGTGGTGTGCGTGGAGAATAGTGTAATGCATGTTGCCCTGGCGCTTTGGGTGTTTGATTTTTAACTAAGTTAGCTTGTTGAAATGTGCCTGCAACCCGCGCAATATCAGCCTCGCTAATCATGCCTGGGCGCAACAATTGCCAAGCGCCATCTGCCGCCACACTTACAATGGTAGATTCAATGCCCACGCTACAAGCACCACCATCTAACACTGGCATGTTTTCACCCAAGCTTGTTTCTACGTGTGCCGCAGTGGTGGGGCTTAATTGCGTAAATAAATTGGCCGATGGCGCAGCAACACATAAACCGCTTTGCTGAAGTAGCGCCAATGCAACTGGGTGATTTGGCACACGCAAAGCTATGGTAGGTTCGCCGCCACGTACTATTTTTGATACATGGTTTTTTGCTGGCAACACCAATGTTAATGCGCCTGGCCAAAAGGCTTGCGCTAGTTTCACAGCAGTTTCTGGAAACGCCGCCGCCCAATCATTTACTTGGCTAATATCCGCAATATGCACAATTAAAGGATGGTCGGCAGGGCGTTGCTTAGTGGCAAATATTTGCTGCAAGGCAGCGTCATTTTTTGCGTCCGCAGCTAAGCCGTAAACGGTTTCAGTTGGAATTGCGACCACTTCACCGCGCTTAAGCTTGCTCGCTGCCTCTTCTAAACTAATGCGCATATCAAATAAACTTTTGCCTAAAACATCTATTTTACTACTTTAAGTGACACACCTACATCAATTTGGCCACAATGCGCTAAAATAGCCGCATTCAAAAAAGGAATGTTATGAACGCAATTATTGTAGAAAAAAATCCCGCGCAAACCAAATTAGATACACTTGGCGTGAGCAAATGGCCAACTTGGCAAAAAGAAGTTTCAACGTTTGATTGGACTTTTCACGAGCAAGAAATCGCCTATATTTTAGATGGCGAATGCGTCATTACACCAATTGGTGGCGCTGCAGTGACTTTTGCCAAAGGCGATTTAGTCACTTTTCCTGCGGGCATGAAAGCAAGTTGGGAAGTAAAAAAACCACTACACAAACATTACAAGCTTGATGGCAATGCGCTAACCCAAGCATTTAGACGCATTAAGGCGGCGTTAAAACTATAAGTTAAAATCTAAAAACATAATGGCAAACGCTTCAACCACTGAACAAGCCGCCGAATTTTTAAGCGCCATTGATGATGATTGGGCAACCCTAATTGCTACCGTTGGCGCTTGTGAATTTTCGCCTAACGCTGATCGCGAGCCTTATGAAGCCTTAGTCCGCGCGGTAGCTTATCAGCAATTGCACACTAAAGCTGGCGATGCTATTTTAGCTAAATTCATCAATCATTTTGGCCAATTTCCAAACCCCACACAGCTTATCGCGGCTGAGTTTGATGATTTACGTGCTTGCGGCTTTTCTGGTAGAAAAATTGAAACGCTGCAAGGCATAGCAAACGGCGCAATCACTGGGCTAGTGCCAACGCGTGAAGTTGCCAATACGCTCACAAATGAAGACTTAATCGCGCGATTAGTCACGCTTAAAGGCATTGGCCAGTGGACGGTAGAAATGATGCTGATGTTCACACTAGCGCGCATGGATATTCTGCCTGCAGATGACTTTGCCATATGCGAAGGCTATAAACGCCTTAAAAAATTGGAAGCCGCACCTAAACGCAAAGCAATGGTCGAAATCGGCAGAAATTGGGCGCCACACCGCACGGTGGCTAGCTGGTACCTGTGGCGCGTGCCGAAATAATATCTCAAAAGATTTAGTGCGCCTAATCTATATCGGCAGAGTCGCACTAGGTCAACGACGACTCATCGGCATGCGGTAATCGTTCATAATCACAGCAGGCTTACTGCCTTATTCACTGCACTAAGCCTGCAATTTTACCCTTACTTTAGTTTCAGTGTTGTGAGTTTTATACGCTATTTAATTTTATAATGGTCTGATGAATATTTTTAACTATCCATTTTTCAGCCCTCACAATCACGCATTTTTAAAATTACTTACTTTTCGCATTCTCATGGTGTTGGCCTACCAAATTATGGCAGTGGCTGTTGGCTGGCATATTTATGAAATTACGCATGACCCACTCGCGCTAGGTTTAATAGGCTTGGCAGAGGTAATTCCCTATTTTGCTTGCGCACTTTTTGCAGGCCACGCGGTTGACCATTATTATTCAAGGCGATTTTTTGGCACTTTGGCCGCCATTACTTTAGGCATTAACGCACTTACGCTCACCGCGCTTGCCGCAGGTTTAATTGGTAGCGAAAGCAATGCCAGTTGGTGGATTTATGGCTCGATTATGCTCACGGGCATAGAGCGCGCCTTTATTGCGCCTAGCTACAGCACTCTTTTTGCCTTGATTTTACCGCGTGAAGAATACGCCAGAGCTACAGGCGTTAGTAGCGCTGTTTTTCAAGCAGGGTTGATTATTGGCCCAGCCTTAGGCGGCTTGCTGGTTGGCTTTGCCAGCAAAACCGTGGCTTACTCGGTAGCCACATTATTTTGTTTAGGCGCGGTAATTGCCATCTGGTCTATTAAAATAAAAGAGCCGCCACCCGCTTTGGATAGCCCACCCGTATTCGCCAGCATTGCACAAGGTTTGCGCTTTGTATTTAGCCACCAAGTATTACTCGGCGCACTCGCTTTAGATATGTTTGCAGTGCTGTTTGGCGGTGCCGTTGCCATGTTGCCCGCGTTCATACATGAAATTTATCATTACGGACCAGAAGCCTTAGGAATATTACGCGCCGCGCCCGCAATCGGCGCAATAATTACAGGCGTTTGGCTCACCCGCCACCCAATAAACTTGCACGCAGGGCGCTGGCTATTGTTTGCCGTGGCAGGTTTTGGCTTATGCATTATCGGCTTTGGCCTCAGCACCTCAATTTGGGTAGCGGGTCTCACGTTGGTGCTATCAGGCGTATTTGATGGCGTTTCAGTTGTGCTACGCACCACAATTATGCAACTCGCCACGCCAGACGCCATGCGCGGCCGCGTTTCTGCCATTAACGGCATATTTATAGGTTCGTCGAATGAGCTAGGTGCGTTTGAAAGTGGCTTAGCCGCGCGCTTATTGGGTTTGGTACCATCAGTCATTTTTGGCGGGGTGATGACCTTAGGCATAGTGGCAACAACCGCCAAATTAGCGCCTAAGTTGCGTAAGTTAGAGTTGCATCAGTTGCAATAATCTTTTTAGTGCTTGGTAGGCCAGTTCTGCATGGCAATTTGTATCACGGACTTTAATTCGTCACAAGTCGCCCCACTTGTAGCTTGTACTGACAAGCCTTGATGAATCGTCGTTAAATACTTAGCCAAACTAGCGCAATTTACATCTGCTGGCAAATCCCCTTGTGCTTTTGCCAACTCAAAACGCTGCACCAAAGCATTTTCATAACTTTTTCTGTGTGCAATTAGCACTTGCTGAATAGCCGCTGAACCTGCACCGCAACTAAGCGCACCTTGCACCACCATGCAACCGCGCGGGTTGTTATGGTGAGTTAAAAACTCAGCGGCTCGCGTTAAAAAATGTGTTGCAACCTGCCTTGCCGTCGTCTCATTCAGGGCTTCACCCACAAACGCGGCTGGCCCAGCTAAATATTTAGCAAGCGCCTTACGAAACAACTCCTCTTTATTACCAAACGCCGCATAAATACTGGGTTTATTGATACCTAGCGCTTCCGTAAGCTCTGCCATAGTCGCGCCCTCATAACCACGTAGCCAAAATACATTCAGCGCTTTATCTAGCGCTTCATCTTGGTTAAATGCTAATGGCCGCCCACGTTGCTTAGCGGGCTGGATGACTGCTTCAGTAATAATTTCATTGCTCATAGCGTTTGCTACTATCTTATAAAAACATTATTGTACCACTAGGTATAAAACCATTTGACAAACTATTTTACATCCATTATTATTTATTTACCGATTGGTATAAAATTATTTACCAACACAATTAAGGATGATAAAAATGGAGCAGCAAACAGGTAAAGTCGCTTTTATTACTGGCGCAAATCGCGGCATAGGTTTTGAAACAGCTAAAGGCTTAGGCGAGCAAGGCATTACGGTCATACTCGGCACGCGCGATATAACCAAAGGTCAAGCAGCTGCAAAACAATTGCAAACGCTAGGTATTAAAGCTGAAGCGATTACCTACGATGCAAACCTAGCAAAATCTGCGGATGATGCTTTTGAATATTTGAATACACATTACGGCAAACTAGATATTTTGGTGAATAACGCAGGCATTAACCAAGAACAGCTCATGGGCAGCAATAACAGCAGCACTGTGAGCGTAGACGTTTTGCAGCAAACCTTTCAAACTAATTTATTTTCTGTGATTGCGCTCACGCAAAAACTGTTGCCGCTCATTAAAAAAGCACCCGCTGGGCGCATTGTGAATCTATCGAGCATTTTAGGTTCGCTTACTTTACACAGCATGCCTAACTCACCAATCGACCCTGCAAAAGCATTCGCCTATAACGCATCAAAAACCGCGCTAAATGCCTACACCATTCACTTGGCGCGCGAGTTGCGTGATACCAACATCAAAGTAAATTCAGCACATCCAGGCTGGGTTAAAACAGAACTCGGTGGTCAAAATGCACCGATGGAAGTAGCTGATGGCGGAAAAACCAGCGTGCAATTAGCCACGCTTGATAGTTCTGGTGCAAGCGGCGGATTCTTTCACCAAGGCGATGCTTTGCCTTGGTAAGGTTTTTACCCTCGTAGGGTTTACGCCTTTGGCAGTTCAAGCGAAGCTTGGCTGCCAATTTCTTGCGCATCACTTTCATCTTTTAATGCAACGCCAGTTACTTTTAAGCGCATCGCTTCTTTGGCCAACCAAACCAATTTTTTAGCTGCAGCGGCATATTGCAAGCCCTCTGGGCGCACATTTGAGATGCAATTTCGATCTGCATCGCTTAGGCCAAGTTTTGGCTTAAAGGTCAGATAAATACCCAAACTATCTGGCGAACTTAAGCCTGGGCGTTCGCCAATTAGCATAGCAACCATGCGCGCATTCAATGCTTGGCCAATTTCATCGCCAATAGCTACGCGTGCCTGCGAGGTAATCACTACGGGGCCCGTGTGCCAATCTTCAGGTAAAAGTTTACGTATTTCTGCCAGCAAAGGCGCTACATGCCGCGCCACGGCGAGTGAAGATAAGCCATCGCCAACCACGATTAAAAAATCGATTGGTTTAGTTTGACTTAGATTTTGTAAGCGCATCAAACTTTGCTCGTGCAATCTGCGCCCCCAATCTGGGCGTAGCAAATAGCTAGCGCGGTCCAGCGCCATGCTTTTTACTTTTATGGTGCTAAATTGCTGGGCGTTAATATCAGCTTCAAGCGCGTCCACATCTAGTGCTAAATGCACGGCATCGCGCGCCATGGCGTGCGCTAGGCCGAAATCTAGCACTTCACTGGTGGGTAAACTGCTGCCTACGCGACCCAGCGCAATACGGGCGCGGGTGAAGGTTTTGAGTTGCTGCCACGGGTCAGTAGATTGATGTTCTAGCGTTGTTGTATTTGGTTTTTTAGTCATTATTTTTCACCTTGTCATTGCGGGCACGACCCGCAATCTAGGAAATAGTGTAAACAGATTCTGTCCTACGTCAGAATGACAGAAGGAAATAATCATGCCGTGTTCAGCAAATGTTTCGGCATATTTTGCAGCATGTGATGCGCTTGTGTAATGGGCTGAACATTGCCTTGTGCATCCATAATATGCATTTTTTTAAGCCACACTTCAAACTCTGGTGCGGCTTTTAAGCCTAGCACTTTGCGTAGATACAGCGCATCGTGGAAAGACGTGGTTTGGTAGTTAAGCATAATATCGTCCGCACCAGGTATACCCATAATGAAAGTGAGTCCAGCTGTGGCGAGCAGGGTCATTAGCGTATCCATATCGTCTTGGTCGGCTTCGGCGTGGTTGGTGTAACATACGTCGCAACCAAGCGGCACGCCGAGTAATTTTCCGCAAAAGTGGTCTTCTAGCCCTGCGCGGATGATTTGTTTGCCGTCGTATAAATATTCAGGCCCAATGAAACCAACCACGGTGTTGGTCAACAATGGCGACAAATGCCGCGCAACGGCGTAAGCACGAGCTTCGCAGGTTTGTTGGTCAACGCCAAAATTGGCATTGGCGGACAAAACCGAGCCTTGGCCAGTTTCAAAATACATCACATTATTGCCAACAGTTCCGCGATTTAAGGACAAAGCCGCCGATTGCGCCTCCTTCAACAGTGCAATATCAATGCCAAAGCTTTTATTGGCTTTTTCTGTGCCTGCTATAGATTGAAACACTAAATCCACAGGCGCACCGCGCTCAATAAGCTGAATTTGATTGGTCACATGCGTAAGAATGCAAGATTGCGTGGGGATTTCGTATTGGTTGATGACTTCATCTACCATGTAATACAAATCCATCAGCGCGGGCAGGCTATCGGTGGCGGGATTGATGCCGATGACCGCATCGCCCGCGCCATAGAGCAAACCATCAAGCATTGAAGCAGCAATGCCGCGCATGTCGTCCGTGGGGTGATTAGGTTGTAAGCGCACTGAAATATGGCCTGGCAGGCCGATGGTGTTTCTAAAAGCTGTGATCACATGGCATTTTTTAGCAACCAAAATCAAATCTTGGTTGCGCATAATTTTGCTCACCGCCGCCGCCATTTCGGGCGTAATGCCAGCGGCAACTCGCTTTAGGGTGGCTGAATCTGCTATGTCTGACAACAGCCAATCTCTAAAATCACCCACGGTTAAATGGCTGATTTCTGCAAAAGCTTGTTTATCGTGCGTATCTACAATCAGCCGCGTAACTTCATCAGCTTCATACGGAATTATCAACTCTTCCAAAAAGCGCTTCAATGGCGTTGCCGCCAAGCACATTCTGGCGGCCATGCGCTCTGCGTAAGTTTCTGCTGCCACACCTGCAAGGTAGTCGCCAGACCGCGCTGGTGTTGCCTTGGCGAGCACCTCTTTTAAATCAGCAAACTGATAGGTATGCGTGCCTGCGATGTAGTTGTAGCTTGCCATGTGTTTTTACTTTAGCTTAACGTTGCACGTTTTATTATGCGCTTATTATTTGCGCCTTCGCAAGGTGCATTTATGCAAAGCAATGTGGTACCAATGTCTTTAAAAAAATGGCTCTTGCTTTACTGCGCGATGAATTTATAGTTTGATACTGAACATAAGTTTAAAAAATGAGCGTACTATTTAAATTGCTTTAAATGCAAAATTGTTTTAAATGTTCAAATGACCACAATGACCTGTACTTTTCATAAAAGCACCAATTTCGACAAGGGGTAAGAAAATGAGTGATACACAGCATGCAAGCACGGCAGCGGCACAAGATGCCGCAGAACTAAAAAAAATGGGTTATGAGCAAGAGTTACACCGTCACATGGGCGGCTTTTCTAACTTTGCGATTTCTTTTTCAATTATTTGTATTTTAGCAGGGGGAATTTCAGCATTTCCGCTAGCGCTTGGTGCTGGTGGCGGCGCTTCTGTTGGTATAGGTTGGCTGGTAGGCGCGGCGTTTGCAACTATTGTTGCATTGGCAATGGCGCAAATTTCATCTAGCTACCCAACTGCTGGCGGCTTGTATCACTGGGGTTCAATTTTAGGCGGCAAAGGCTATGGCTGGGTGACTGCTTGGTTTAATTTACTTGGCCTGATTTTTGTAGTGGCATCGGTTAATTTTGGCGTGTATGACTTTTTCTTTAAAGGCTTAGCCGCGCCAATTTTAGGCATTGATGTTTCAGGGTATGGTTATATGCACCAAGTACTTTACATCACGGCTTTCACAGCTTTACAGGCGATACTCATTTATCGCTTTCCAAAGTTCACCACTAAAATCACCGATCTTGCTGGCTATTTAATTATGGCCATCGGCGGCATACTTACTTTATCTTTACTGGCTTACAACCAAACGCCGCTAGATTTTTCACGGCTTTTCACCTTCACCAACTTTACTGGCGCTGAAGGTAGCGTATGGCCAGCATCAGAAGGTATGGTCATGCCATTTTTGCTAGGCCTATTACTGGCGGTTTACACCATTACAGGTTTTGACGCCTCTGCACACACGGCTGAAGAAACCCGCGATGCTGCTAGAGCCGTGCCAAAAGGCATTGTGAGTTCTGTTATTTACTCAGCAATTTTTGGCTATGTAATGATTTGTACATTTGTATTGGTGATGCCAGATGTAGCTACAGGCGTAAAACAAGGCTTCGGCTTTTTTGATGTTTTATTAGGTACATTGCCGCCAATGCTAAAAGCAGTATTAGGCTTAGGCATTTTCTTGGTAAACTTTTTATGCGGTTTGGCTTGCTTAACTTCAACCTCACGCATGATGTTTGCTTTCGCGCGAGATGGCGGTTTACCCGCTTCAGACGCGCTACGTAAAGTGCACCCAACCCTAAAAACGCCAGTCACCGCTGTTTGGGTTTCAGCAATTTTAGCGATTGTGGCTACCTTATATGCTGCGGCGTTTAGTGTATTAGCAGTTGGTTGCGCAGTGTTTTTGTATATCTCTTACATTATGCCAACGGCTGCTGGCATTTTGGCAGAAGGTAAAACTTGGAAGCACAAAGGCCCATTCAATCTTGGTGGCCTTTCAAAACTTATCGGCATACTTGCAGTACTTGGTGGTTCATTACTGGCATACGTTGGTATGCAACCGCCTAATCAAAAAGTGCTCTACTTAGCTGTTTTGATGCTCTTTGTCATGGCGATATTTTGGTTTATATTCGGTGAAAACAAACGCTTTAAAGGCCCACCAGCAATTAAAGAATAGTTTTTACGGCTTTAAGTTAAATGAAAATGCCCGCCATACGTAAAGTATGGCGGGCATTTTTAATTTGAATTAACGCAATATTGACTACTTATTTTTTAGGCGGCGTGCTTGATTTCGTTGGAATAATTGAGCCACTTGGCACCACCGTTTCTTTACTTTTTTTCGGTTTTTTTGTTTCTTTATTACTTTTAATTTGACCTTTAGCCATTGTAATTCTCCTATCGTTTAATGTGGCTTCATCATAGGCTGATGCGTTAATGTTAGGTAAATTATTTTCATAAAACTAAATTACACGGCTGCTTTAAGGCAGGCGCCAACCACTTAGCTTATCTCAAATTATTTGGTTATTTTAGAAAAACCATATAACAATAAAACAATAAAAACAACCAAACCTACAAAAGTATAAATGCCTTGCCATCCTAGAAATAACATATTGCTCTCCTAATTGTTATGAACAACACTCAAACTTGCTTTTGACCAAACTACATCACACAGCAAAGTCGCATCATAATATTTAAAGCGTATTCAACACCTTGATTTACATCAACTTGAACGGTTATTTCACAACTCAAATAACACGAGATATCATCTTTTCGAGTGACATTTAGCGCTATCGTTCAGAAAATTTCAGTATAAGCGCTTGTCTAAAAATAAGCTTATACTGAGCATTACACGTATTTAAAGCCCGTTTATTTTTAAGGATTCCACAAAATGCCAAGCATGTTTGAAACCACCATTCCACCGCTAAAACGCACTTTAAGCAACCTAGCAAACTTACTTAAAAAAGCTGAAGAACACGCCGATGCAAAAAACATTGAGCATAGCGTATTGCTTAATTCACGCCTTTATCCTGATATGTACCCGCTAATACGCCAAGTGCAAATTGCCACGGACATGAGCAAGGGCGCGGCTGCAAGGCTAGCTGGGTTAGAAATTCCAAAATATGAAGATACCGAAACCACCTTTGGCGAACTATACGCACGCATTGCCAAAACCATCGCCTTTATTGAAACCATAAGCCCCGCGCAGATGGAAGGCTGTGAAACCCGCGACATCACCATTACCATACGAAAAATAGATCTCAACTTTACTGGGCAAAGTTACCTGCTCACGTGGGTGCTACCGAACGTGTATTTTCATGTGACTACCGCTTACAACATTTTGCGCCACAACGGCGTGGAGCTAGGTAAGCCAGATTTTCTAGGGCCTAGAAAATAAGTAAGGCAATTTAAAAAACACTTACAGGAGAATAAACCATGACCAACAACGACTCACCAAAAACCAAGCTTGATGCGCATGTAAAAGCGATTGAAAAACATAAATCATTACTAGAACAACAACATGCTAACGCCAACGTGCCGCACAACGAGCTAAAAGCCTCGCTTGAACACCTTGCAATCACGCTTGAAGAATACCTAAAAGTCATTGGCATACCGTAGTTTTTGCATCAAAAAGCACTGCTCTGCGAGGCAATATCCATGCGGCTCACAGGGCAGTGCCTGCAAGGTATCTCTTGAAAGTAATAACGCCGCATAAAAGCGGCGTTATTTGTCGGCTTATGGGCTGCCGAATATGCCAGCGTTTGGACTGGCTTGGGTAAAACCTAGAATGTGTAAACTACTGAAGTGTCGATAAGCATCTCCATACAAAGATACATTTTCTGAAACTTGCACTCAAACTACACCTAATTTATACACCCAATATTTAGTAATTACAACCTAAAATATGCGCACAATGCCCAAAAATTTTAGCGGCTCATTGCTGACTTATTCGCACTCAACCATCACATTTGCCGATAACTCAACAGGCCTATCGAATGTTCAACACTATTTTGTTTTAATTATGTTTATTTAAAATATTTAGCTCAATAAAAACAATGCGTTAAATGTTTTAAAGTAATCCAGGCCATTGGCATAAAGTTTGCATATTTACAATTATCATCATTTTATTAAATAAGCCACCATGTCAAACAAGCTTAAGCAACAAGCATTTTTAAATACGCAAATGCCAATCAATCAGCGCTCAACAGGCGGCCTTAGTGGCACAGATACAATTTCTAAAAAAATGCCAGCTGATGAAATGTCTAAAATTTCAGACGAGCCTATACAAGCTAGAATTGCACGTTATTATTCATCAATATAAGTAAAAATTTAGATTAAGCTTGTAGATAAACGATGGGCAAAAATTGCCCATCGTTAAATTTGATGGCGGAGCGGACGGGACTCGAACCCGCGACCCCCTGCGTGACAGGCAGGTATTCTAACCAACTGAACTACCACTCCTAAAACAATTCGTTTGTATTAAAAAATGCAATTAAAATTGCTCACTCAATAAAAAACCCAAGCGGCGATTCGTCACAAATGCAATATTTTTGGTGGGTGCTAACGGGGTCGAACCGCTGACATTCGCCTTGTAAGGGCGACGCTCTACCAACTGAGCTAAGCACCCTGCCTAACTAACGAGGTGCGCATATTACCTGAAATTTTCAATATTTTCCAAGCTTGATTGAATAAAGCTAAAATAATATGTAATTTTTAAACTAATTTACCTTTATGGCAGCGTAATGCCATTCGTTTTTAATAAATCAAGCGCCTCATTTAAGTTTTTTTGCGTTTGCGATACAGGCTCAGGGCCATACATTTTTTCACGCGACCAATCTACCAGCGCGCCAGACGCCCAAGAAACCGCATACGCCAACACAAATACCAATAAGCCACGCGTCATACCCTTAGGCAAACCATGCGCTTGCAACCATCTGTGAAAATACCAAGCCGCAATTACAAACACGATGGTAGAAATGACAATATTCCAAACCGAAGGCAAGGTGAACATAATGCGCTTTAAATTAAGTTGAAATAAGCATGTATTTAAGCATAAAACCGATGCCCTGCGACCCGCATGGATACTGCCTCGCAGAGCATGTATTACTTAATATCACTCGCAGCAAGCTGTTTAATAAATTCCGCAATATTTTGCTGCATAGATTTCTCATTAGCAATTTTCAATCGCGTCATCCCTACAAATGCATCAGAAGTAGTCGCTGTTCCTGTCGCAGTAATGGACATTATTTTTTCAAACGCATCTTTATAAATTCGATAATTCACAGTAGAAACCACGTCAAAAGTTAAACCAAACATTGGCTGCTTAAGTGTGACCAAATCGGCATCAATTTTATATTGGCCATCTAAGGGAGCATCTGATGTGTACCCCGCAGTGGCTAATGACTCCTTCAGCGCCGCATCAAAGGCCTCTTTACTTACTTGAGAAGTCCACATTGGGTTAGTAACACTACCACCACCCACATTTTTTACAACAAATTTGCCTTTTTGCTCAGCCTTAATTGGCGTAGAAGTCGCATTAGGCCTAACAATCATGGATTCTTTTGTTGCTGGTGCAGCGCACCCACCAAGCAAACCAATTAACAGAATAGGTAAAATTATTTTTTTAGACATAAACACCCCTTATTATTAAAGTTTTAGTAACTGAATTAATCAGCAAACAAATTCTAACCTATCTTCATCAATGTATCTCCCTTAAAACATCTACTTTGGGAATCGCATGAATATTAACTTGTAGCTTTGGTACGGCGCGCAGATTACCACCCACGAGCCTGCCTTAATAAGGTTAAATAAGATGCTCTGGGAACCGCATGGATGCTGCCTCGCAGAGCATGCACTCGAGCGCTTGAATCGGGTGGCATCTTTTTTTGATACATTTAAACCAAATTTAAGTTAATTGGTGTGCAAATAAACCTTTTTTGCACACCCTATGCCTACTACAAGCTAGTACGCCTTACGAATTCTGCATTGCTTAGCAAGCGTAAAGGGGAGCACTGCACACCACCGTCATCCTCGCGAAAGCGGGGATCCATTTTAGGTTTTTGTTTAAATTCAAAGTGGATCCCCGCTTTCGCGAGGATGACGGAGTTTGAGAGATTTGTGAGTTAAATAAGCAGCCGTGAAATTTAAACATTACCCATCCTACCACGATGCCTTTGACCTCAAATCCCCTGCTACCGCGCAGGAAACAAGCGGGAGGGTGTCTTTTTGTTTGGTTGCTTTATGCAAGGACTAAGCAAAATAAAGTAACTCGCTAGGAGGTGAAAAGGGAAGTTTCATACGGCGCACCGTAAACGGGTGCGCCCTACGAGCTAGCTGATGGTAGTTTTTTTAGAAATTTGGCAAACAATTTTGAATCTTCACTTTTACTAATTATTTTTGTAAATGGCTCTAAATTAGTTTGTGTAAGTAATGATAGGCCAGCACTCATTGAATTTTGAATTTTTTCCTTTACGCCTTCTAAAGAGCTTACCCATTTTGCCCATCTTATAAGTTCAGAATATATTAGATCATCAATTGTTAAATTCTTAAATAATTTAATATTTTCTAAAACGTCATCGATTACAAGTTTTTTTAAATCATTCTCTTCAAAAAGAACTTCCAGTCCATAAATATTAGCCATTGTTTCCTCTACATATTTTAGCGGCTTAGCATTAGCGAGTGCATAAGCTTTAATTTCATCCTCGTTAGCCGCTCTTTCTTTTTTTAAAACAATTGACCGTGATTTGACCATCACCCGAACTGCTTTCACTACCTCATCAGGGCAGCCACCACCGCGATTTATCAACTCTTTGGATGTTTTGTAAATCCAATCGAGACCAAATTCAGAGTGTCTTAGCTGACTAACTTCATTTTCTAAATCGTCAAGTTGAAGACTAAAAGTGGAAAGTAAGTCGCGATGACTTTTTGCTGTTACTTCACGATTATGTTGATTCGCAAAAGTAGTGAAATCCACACCAAAGTAATTTTTACCACAAATGTGCCCGATATTTGTGACTGCACCACTCTGGGTTTGAGCTATATATCCTTTGTCATGCGGACTGTTGCAGGATAGCCCGCAATGAACATCTTTTAAATGATAACTGCCAATAATCGCTTTAAGTTTGTGTTTTTTTGGATCTATTCCCTTTACATAACCAGGAATCTCTTCTATTTCAGCCCAACTTTTTGGGCTGAATATTAAACCACGCTCATCAGTTAAAGTAATCAATATAAATTACCCACATTTACTCTCACCACAATTCAAACAAGTTAAACAGCCGTCCATCACAATCGCGGCTTTGGTGTTACATTTATTGCATAGCTGCGCGCCTTTTGGAAAGCCTTCTGAACTCATTTCCTCGCCTGCTTTGGCGTGTTTTTCATGGTATTCGGCACGTTTTTCGGCCACTAATTTTTGTTGGTGTTCGTCTAAACCTGGTTTTTTAAGCATGCCGATGTTTTGTAAATGCTGCTCAACTACTTCGCCAATTTCTGCCACTAAGCTTGGTACAAATTTGCCGCCTTTTTTAAAGTAGCCACCGCTTGGTTCAAACACGCTTTTGAGTTCTTCTACTAAAAAGGTCACATCGCCACCTTTACGAAACACGGCAGACATCACGCGTGTGAGGGCCACTATCCATTGAAAGTGATCCATATTTTTAGAGTTAATAAAAATCTCAAACGGGCGGCGGTGCTCTTGCGGCGTGCCTTCATTCATCACAACATCGTTAATGGTGATGTAAAGCGCATGCTCGGTAACTGGCGTTTTTACTTTGTAAGTGCTGCCTGTAATTTTTTCTGGGCGGTCTAGCGGCTCGCCAATTTGTACGATTTTTGAGTTAAGGTCTTTAAGCTCTGCCGCTTTGGCTTTGCTTTCTTCGTTTACTAGCGCGTAGCCTGTGATTTTTTTGTCTATTTTTACTGTCATAATTTTTCTCCTTTGTTTTGTCATGCTGGCGAAGGCCAGCATCTAGCTTTTATTTCTAGATTCCGACCTGCGTCGGAATAACAAACTAAAATTTCCCGTAATAGCCTTCTTTAAGCGCATCGTAAAGGTTGGCGGCTGAGTGAATTTCACCATCGTATTCAATCTCTTCGTTGCCTTTTACTTCAAGCTCGGTGCCGTCATCTAGCGTAAATTTGTAGGTGGTGTTTTCTAAATCTTTTTCAGTCACCAACACGCCTTGAAAAGCCTCAGGGTTGAATCTAAACGTTGTGCAGCCTTTTAAGCCTTTGTCATACGCATATAAATAAATGCTTTTGAAGTCTTCAAAGTCGTAATCGGTTGGCACGTTAATGGTTTTTGAAATTGAGCTGTCAATCCATTTTTGTGATGCCGCTTGAATATCCACGTGGGCTTTGGCCATAATGGTGGATGAATCTAAAAAGTAATCAGGCAATTGCTCTTCAGGTTTATCGCTAAATGGCATCGCTTTTGGGTTAATTAACTCGCGGTAAGCTAAAAGTTCGTAACTAAATACATCGACTTTTTCTTTAGATTTTTTGCCTTCTCTAATCACGTTGCGTGCGTAATGGTGCGCAAAGCTAGGTTCAATGCCGTTGCTGGCGTTATTCGCTAAGCTTAATGATATTGTGCCAGTTGGCGCGATAGAGCTGTGGTGCGTAAAGCGCGCGCCTTTGGTGGCAATTTGGTTACGCAAACCTTCAGGAAACTGCTGCATATAGCGGCTGTATTTGCCTAGCAACACTTTACCTGCGATTTTTTGCCCCACTTTAATGCCATCTGCCGCCATTTCTGGGCGTTTTGCGAGCATGTCTGCGGTGACTTCAAATTTCTCGTCCATCACTGGCGCAGGGCCTTTTTCATCGGCCAATTGCACGCCAACTTCCCAGCCTACTTCAGCCATAATGCGGGTGACTTCATCGGTAAATTTGATGGATTCTTCTTCACCGTATTTCATTTTCATCATGGTAAAGGCTGAGCCTAAACCCAAATAACCCATGCCGTGGCGGCGTTTGCGGGCAATTTCGTCACGCTGTTGTTGCAATGGCAAGCCGTTGATTTCAACCACGTTATCTAGCATGCGGGTGAAAATGGCAACCACTTCGCGATATTCTTTCCAATCAAAAAATGCTTCGTCTGTAAATGGTTTTTTAACAAATTTAGTCAGGTTGATTGAGCCCAATAAGCATGCGCCATAAGGCGGTAATGGTTGCTCACCGCATGGGTTGGTGGCGCGGATGTTTTCGCAAAACCAGTTGTTGTTCATTTCATTTACGCGGTCAATTAAAATAAAACCTGGCTCAGCAAAGTCGTACGTGCTGCTCATAATTACATCCCACAGGCGGCGCGCCTTAATGGTTTTATACACGCGACAAGCTACTTTTCCTGCATCCACACCTTCAGTTTTGGTGAGGTATTTACCTTTTACTGGCCACTCGCGCCACACTACTTGGGCGATGTCATTAGTGTTTAGGCCGTCAATAATCGCTTCTTTTTCTGTCACTGGGAAAGCTAATTTCCACTCAGAATCCGCTTTTACCGCCTCCATAAATTCTTTAGTGATAAGGCAGCTTAAATTGAATTGGCGCAAACGGCCATTTTCACGTTTGGCTTTAATAAAATCTGTAACATCTGGGTGGCTAATATCAAAGGTTGCCATTTGCGCACCACGGCGGCCGCCCGCGCTTGAAACCGTAAAACACATCTTGTCATATATATCCATGAAACTTAACGGGCCGCTTGTGTAAGCGCCAGCGCCCGCCACAAACGCACCTTTTGGGCGCAATGTTGAAAATTCATAACCAATGCCGCAACCTGCTTTTAGTGTTAGGCCAGCTTCATGCACTTTACCTAAAATGTTGTCCATGCTGTCTTCAATTACGCCAGAAACCGTGCAGTTAATAGTGCTTGTGGCTGGCTTATGCTCTAACGCGCCCGCGTTTGAGGTAATGCGACCCGCAGGAATCGCGCCACGGCGTAACGCCCACAAAAACTTTTCATGCCACTCATGGCGTTTATCATCAGTAGTTTCAACATCTGCCAACGCACGTGCTACGCGTGAGTAAGAATCGTCAATATTTTTATCAACATGCTCGCCCGTTTTGGTTTTTAGGCAATATTTTTTATCCCAAATGTCTAACGACACTGGCTGAATAGGGATTTCTTTTTCGGTATTCATATTTTCCACATGTCCATTATTAGCAGACTCAACAGCTTTAAGCATAGATGTAAACTCCCAGTTTATTAGACTTACCACCACATTCATAATTCCTAATGTGCTTAGTCAATATTATTAAATAATAGCTTGATTTATTAGTGTTTTAGCTAGTTTTTCACGAAAACTGGCAAAAACTTACAAACCACAAGATATTGTGTTTTTTTAGTAATTTAATCACTTAGTGGTGGTTGGTCAAGCAGTTTATTTTAAATAAATGTTAAATATTATGCATAATTTTGCTTGCAAATTTCTCGCACGAGGCTGGCATTGGTTTGCGCCGATGGTGGCAATAAAAACACAATTTCTCATACCCAAAAAATATGTGCGAAAATAGCAACATGACGCGCAACCTTTACACTTTTTTGCTTTATTTACTATTACCTTTTACGCCGCTAAAATTATTATGGCGCGCACGCAAGCAACCAGAATATTTAGCGCACTGGCGCGAGCGTTATGGTTTTTACTCGCCCAATGTAAACAATAAGCCCATTATTTGGCTACACTGCGTTTCTGTGGGCGAAACGCGGGCAGCGGCGCCTTTGGTGAAAGCCTTGCTCAGCCAATATCCAAACCGCAAAGTTTTACTCACACACACTACACCTACAGGCCGCGCTACTAGCGAGCAGCTGTTTGGCAACAGTGTTGAGCGCGTATATTTGCCTTACGATGTGCCGTTTGCCGTGGCGCGCTTTTTAACGCACTTTAAGCCTGCCATTGGCGTGCTAATGGAAACCGAGCTGTGGTTTAACTTAATCGCGGCTTGCAAACAACAAGCTGTGCCTTTGTTGCTAGTGAATGCGCGGCTTTCAGAAAAATCTGCTCTCGGTTACGCCAAAATAAGTAACTTAGTGCATGAAGGCCTGCAAAGCTTAACGGCTATTGCCGCGCAAACCCAGCAAGATGCGGCGCGCTTACAGCACCTTGGCGCTAAAAATGTGCAAGTAGTTGGTAATTTAAAGTTTGATGTAATGCCGCCAAATGATGCACTCACACAAGGCCAACAATTGCGTGCATTGTTTGGTGAACATCGCCCAGTATTTTTAGCCGCCAGCACGCGTGAGGGCGAAGAAGCGTTAATTTTAGAGGCAGTAGCAGGTACAAAAATTGATAACCTGCTCACGGTAATCGTGCCGCGCCACCCGCAGCGTTTTAACGAGGTTGAAGCCTTGTTACAGCAACATGGCCTAAGTTATGAAAAACGTTCTACTTTAACTAAAACGGTTGAAGCTAATACGCAGTTTATTTTGGGCGACAGCATGGGCGAGCTATTTACTTATTATGCCAGCGCAGACATTTGCTTAATAGGCGGTAGTTTATTGCCGCTTGGTGGGCAAAATTTAATAGAAGCCATGCGCATGGGCAGGCCAGTGCTCATTGGCGAGCATACGTTTAACTTTAAAGAGGTTTCAGAGCTTGCCGTAGCGCAATGTGCCGCTTGGCGGGTGAATGACGTACAAACGCTTAGCGAGGCGATTAACACCTTGGTAAAAAACCCGCAAAAACAAGTTAAAATGGGTGCAAAAGGGCTAGCTTTGTGCGAAGCATCGCAAGGTGCTACACATGCAACTTTAGCGATTATTTCTGCCTATATTGAGGCTGACCTCAAAAAATGTCACGGTCATTGCGAGCTTAGCGAATAAGTTTGCTAATCGCTTTAAAGGCATCGCCCTCGGCTTTGCCTAGCCACTCAAACACCACCGATTCAGTGTTGATTAGAATACAACCCGCATCACGCATTCTGGCAATAGCATTGGCTTTATTGGCTGGGTTGCGCGAGATAATGGCATCGTACACCACAAATACCTGTTTGCCTGCTTGCGCTAAATCTATTGCAGTTTGCAAAACGCAAATATGCGCTTCCATGCCAGTGAGTATCAATTGCGACTTATCGCGCACACATTGCTGGTTAAAAGCGGGTACTTTACAGGCTGAAAATGCTGTTTTTGCGATGGGTTTAATGTGTGGAATATATTGCGCGATTTCTAGCACTGTAGCGCCTAAACCTTGCGGATATTGTTCTGTCACAACGATTGGCACTTGTAACAAATTAGCTGCTTGCGTCAGTATGTTGATATTTTTTAGCACCGCTTGCATGGCGCCTTCCTGCATCGCAGGGCAAAGCTTAGCTTGCACATCTATAATGACAAGCTGGCTTACATCGACGTTAGCAATGCGCATATTCATTGATTATTTGCCATTTACTGCGCCACCAATTGCTGGTTAATATCTTGCAAATCAGCCTCTGCAACTACGCCAGTCACTGTTTTAAGGCGAATAATATTCACCAAATAATTGTAACGCGCTTGTAGTAAATCGCGCTTAGCGCTGAAGTATTGTTGTTGCGCATTGAGTACATCTACACTGGTGCGCACGCCGACTTCATAGCCTAGCTTGGTTGAATCTACTTGGCTTTGGCTGCTGATTAACGCCTGTTCAAAGGCCGTTACTTGCGCAATTGAAGTGCCTAAGTTGAGATAAGCACGTTGCGTTTCTAGCTCGGTTTGGCGGCGTGCAATTACTACATCATCGAGTGATTTTTGTTTATTAATTATAGCTTGGCGTATTTTCGAACTGGTTGCCCCCCCATGATACAACGGAATTTGCAACTGCAAACCAATGGCACCCGTTTTAAGGTCATTACCGGTATTAAATACTGAAGCGCTACCTGTTGTATAGGATTCTGAAAGACTTGCTACAGCATCTAAAGTGGGTAAATGCCCTGTTTTTTCGCGCTCAATTTCTTGCTCAGAAAACTTTACAGCATCTTGCTGAATCTGAATATTCAAATTGTTTTGTGCGGCAACTTCTAGCCATTTATCCATGTTTTGCGCTAATCCACTTGGCTTAATGTCTGCCTTAACGGTGGCCAGTTTTTGAGGCCTTTCACCAGTAATTGCTTGCACGGCATATTTAGCAACTTGATGCTCATTCACTGCGGCAATTTCTTGCGCGCTAGTTAAATCAAAGCGCGCTTGCGCTTCGTTTACATCGGTAATCGTGGCATTGCCAACATCAAAATTGGCTTTTGCTTGTTCTAGCTGGCTTAGAATTGCCGCTTTTTGTGCCGCTATTAAATCAATTTTATCTTGAGCAATTAACACCTCAAAATACGCTTGTGTGGTGCGTAAAATAAGCGCTTGTTGGCTTAAATGCAGTTGTTTATCTGCAATACCCACTTGGGTTTTAGTTTGCTCAATTTGCACTAAATTTTGTTTGCGATAAATGGGCTGGCGCGCATCAATAGCCATTTTATAGGTTTCAAAGTTAGATTGCCCAGGCGGCACATTTGACTTCAAATAGCGAATGTCGGTTTTAACCGTATTTGCATCTGCATTAAAGTTTACCGTTGGGCGATACAGCGCTTTGCCTTGCTCAACAATCTCCTGTGCAGATTGATTGGCGCTTAAGGCTGAGGCCAAGGTGGCGTCATGCATAAGCGCTTGCTGATAAATATCGACTAATGTTAATGGTTTTTCTAGCGTTGGCCTCACATCAGCCGCAAATGCTGTTGAAGCATAAACTAGCGTAGTAATAAGCGTTAAACGTTTAAACATATAATCTTCTTTACATGGATTAAAACTCAAACTTAGTGGCTTGTGGTGCATTTTCTAACGGTGGCAAGCAGGTTTCAAAAAGTACTTCTTTGCGGCAAGCGCCTTCGCTCATACGCTGTGTGAGCGTTGCTTGCATAATCGGCATTTCACCTACCACAGCAAACATGCGGCCACCCACATTGAGTTGTTTTTCAGCCGCACTCGGGTGCAATTGTAATGAACCCGTAAATACAATCACATCATAAGGCGCACTGCTGGCAAAGCCATTTGCACCATCTGCCACATGCAAAGTAACGTTGTAAATATGCTGTTGTTCTAAGCGTTTTTTTGCGATTTCTGAAAGTTCAGCATAAATCTCTACCGCATCCACATGCGCGGCTTGCTTAGCCAATAAGGCAGTTAAATAGCCGCTACCCGTACCAATCAACAATACTTTATCAGTTTTTTTAACGCTTAACGCTTGCAAAATTCTACCTTCCAACTTGGGCGAAAGCATGGTTTGGCCTTGCCCAATAGGCAATTCTACATCGGCAAAGGCTAAGCCTTGCTGCGATTCTGCAACGAAATGCTCACGCGGCACTTCGTCTAACAAAGCCAGTACCGCAGGATCTAACACTTCCCACGTACGAATTTGCTGTTCTATCATGTTAAATCTCGCGACTTCGCGTAGCGTATTATTTTGTGTTGCTAATGTCATATTCAAACTCAAGGTTTATCCGTATGTTTATATCAAAGTTTATTTTGATTCATTATAACTTAAACACTTGCCTTAGCAGGCATTTTCACCCTAAACCAAGCCGCATAAAGCGCAGGTAAAAATAAGACTGTAAGCAAGGTTGCCACTGCCAAACCGCCCATAATGGCAACAGCCATTGGCCCAAAGAATACGCTTCTTGTGAGCGGTATCATTGCTAAAATTGCCGCAGCGGCGGTTAATACAATTGGCCTAAATCTACGTATAGTAGATTCAATAATCGCTTGCCATTCAGGCAGGCCAGAGGCTTTATCTTGGTCAATTTGATCCACCAAAATAACCGAGTTACGCATTATCATGCCGCTTAGGGCAATCGTGCCTAGCATCGCCACAAAACCAAAAGGTTTATCAAATACCAGCAACGCAATTGTGACCCCAATTAAACCCAAAGGTGCTGTGAGCATCACCAAAAATGTGCGTGAAAAACTTTTTAGCTGCAAAATTAACAAAGTTAGCACTACCACTAAAAATAGTGGCGCACCTTTGGCAACTGATGCTGCGCCTTTAGCAGCCTCTTCTACCGCGCCGCCAGTTTCTATGGTGATGCCTAGTGGTAAATTGGCTTTTATTTCTTCAAGCTGCGCTTCAATTTGTGCAGAAACTACAGGGGCTTGCATGTTACCGCGCAAGTTTGCCCGCACCGCAAGCGATGGCACACGGTTGCGCCGCCAAATAACGCCTTCTTCAAATTCTGAGCTAATGGTGGCGATTTGCGAAAGCGGCACACTAGTACCATTTTGCGTGTTAATCATTAAATTAGGTAAGCGCGATAGCTTTGTGCGCTCAATTTCTGCGCCACGTGCAACTAAATCAATGCGCTCGTTACCTTCTCTAAATTCGGTAATATAAAGCTCGCTCATCGCGCCGTTAATCATGTTAGCAATATCCACCGAGCTTACGCCCAGCAAGCGTGCCTTAGATTGGTCGATTGACACTTTCATCACTTTGCTTGGCTCTTCCCAGCCCAATTGCACGTTGGCTAAATGTGGGTTAGCCAACATAATCGCCTCAATTTTATGGGCAATTTCGCGTATTTTTGGAATGTCATTTCCATCCACACGAAACAACACAGGAAAGCCCACGGGCGGGCCATTTTCAAGCCGTTTAACCGAAGCGCGTAAATTTGGAAAGTCGTTTTCAAACAGCTTGAGTAAATCGCTACGCAATGCCTCACGCGTGGCTAAATCTTTGTTCAAAATCACAAACTGCGCAAAACCACGGTGCGGCAATTGAATGTCTGTCGGCAAGTAATAGCGCGGGCTGCCTGTGCCAATGTACGCTACTACGTTATCAATGCCTTGCGTAGCCGTTGTGGGGTGCGTTTTACGCCAATTTTGCAACCAAGTTTCTAGTTTTTTCACTTCGGCATTGGTGGCTTGGTAGCTTGCACCCTCGGCTAGGCGTAAATCTACCACAATATCTAAGCGTGTTGAATCTGGGAAAAACTGTTGTTGCACTTTGCCAAAGCCGAAAATAGACAGCATAAACATGGCCAAAGTAATGGCAATCACAGTTTTTCGATAACGTACGCAGGTGGTAACTAACTGACGAAACGCGCGGTAAAATGCGGTGTTGTAAATATCGTGATGGTGATTTTCATTCGCTTCTTTTTCTTTCAAGCCCAGCTTGCTTCTAAACCAGCGTGTGATTTTTAACGGCTGAGGTTTTTTGCTGTAATCAGGCAATAAGTGAAAGCCCAAATACGGCACAAAAATCACCGCTGCAAACCATGAAGTCACTAGCGCAATGGCTGTAACCTGAAAAATAGAACGCGTGTATTCGCCAGTGCTAGAAACCGCTGTGGCGATAGGCAAAAAACCTGCCACGGTCACCAGCGTACCTGTGAGCATGGGCATTGCAGTTGATGTATAAGCAAATGAGGCGGCTTTGGTTCTATCCCAGCCTTGCTCCATTTTGGACGACATCATTTCAACCGCGATAATCGCGTCGTCCACTAGCAAACCAAGCGCCAATATCAATGCACCTAATGATATTTTATGCAAGCCTATATTGAGCCAGCTCATGCCTAAAAATGTAGCCGCCAACACCACAGGAATAGCAATTGCCACCACAATGCCCGTGCGAAAACCCAGTGAAAGCAAGCTCACACCCAGCACAATTACTAAGGCCTCAATGAGTGACTTCACGAAATCATTCACCGAATTGGCCACTAATTTTGGTTGTGAAGTCACCGTATTTAATTGCAAACCTATGGGCAACTGTTGCTGAATTTTTGCGAGTTTAGCCTCTAAATTATGCCCCAGCGCAATCACATCGCCACCCGTACGCATGCTAATACCAAGTAAAATCGTTTCATTGCCTTCATAGCGCACGGTGTCGCGCGGCGGATCTTCATAACCGCGATACACGCGAGCAACATCGCCTAAACGAAAATCTTGATTGTTGGCACGAAATCGAATAGCGCGCAAATCTTCCAACGAGCTGTATCGGCCTGACACATCAATGCGAATGCGCTCTTGTAGCGAATCATAAGTGCCGCCGCGTACGACTGCATTTTGTGTTTGTAAAACGTTAATAAGCGTGGCGGTACTAATGCCTATGGTAGAAAGTTTTGCGTTAGAAAGCTCTAAATAAATGCGTTGTTTACGCTCACCAAAAAACTCCACTTTTGCTACATCAGGCGTTTTAAGTAGCTCGGCACGGATGATTTCCGCCTGTTTTTTTAGCGCAAAATTATCAAAGCCATCGCCAGTAAGCGCATACATGCTGCCATAAACATCGCTAAACTCATCGTTAAAAGTCAAACTCTCAATATTTTGTGGCAAAGTGTGGCGAATATCGCCCACTTTTTTACGTACTTGATACCAAGTTTCAGGAATTTTATCTGAATAAGTATCATCTTTTACCACCACAAAAATGAGCGATTCCCCTGGTCGAGAATAGCTGCTGGTGTAATACAAATTGGGTACTTCTTGGAGTTTTTTCTCGAGCTTATCTGTTAGCTGCTGCTCCACCTCTACCGCGCTAGCCCCTGGCCAAGTGGCGCGCACAAGCATCACCTTAAAAGTAAACGGCGGGTCTTCAGATTGCCCAAGTTTGCTAAAGGCCAATAAACCAGCAATGGTAAGCATCAGCATAAGATACAGCACCAACACTTGGTTTTTTAATGCCCATTCTGAGAGGTTAAAATGGGATTTTGTGTCGTTAATCATAATTTAGGCTCTCTCACAATGCGGCCTCAATTTTTGCTTTAACTTTTTGCCCTTTAATTAAAGTATGCACCCCAGCAATGGCAACCATTTCACCCGCTTGCAGGCCGCTGGTAATCACAATGCCATTTTCGGTATATTGGCCTATTGCCACTTCACGTGGGTTAGCAAGCCCATTTTTATCTATCACCCAAACGCTCTTTTTGCCGTTTAGTTGCGTTAAGGCAGTGGCTGGAATAATAATTTCTTCTGCCGAGTTTTCGGTAAAATCAACCCCAGCTGTCATGCCTAGCTTAACGGCTTCATCTGCATTGGTAATACTCACGCGCACATCAAAAGCGCGCGTTGCAGAGTTCGCGGCAGGTGAAATTTCGCGCACCTTTCCTACGTATTCTTTTGTACGATCAGCCCAAAGATTGATTTCAGCGACATTACCCACCTTTAAATTTGCCATGCGCGACTCAGGCACTGCCACTAAAACTTCCATTTGTTTGGCATCTACAATTTGTGCAATCACCGTGCCTGCGTTTACCACTTGGCCTGGTTCAGCGTGAATTTGCGTCACAACGCCATCGCGATCCGCCACTAGCGCGGTATAACGAGATTGATTGTTTGACGATGCCGCCTGTGCTTTGGCTTGATTGACACGCGCATCGGCAGTTTTAAGCTGTGCTTCGTATTTATCTAACGACGACTGCGAAATGAATTTTTTATCTACAAGTAAACGCTGGCGTTCTACTTCAGACTGCGCAAGCGAACGGTTTGCTTCAGCCGCACGTACATCAGCCAGCGCGGCGGCGGCGCTTAAATTGGTATCAGCCGCATCTAAACGCGCGATTACTTGACCTTTTTTAACGAAACTACCCACCTCTACTTTACGCTCAATAATTTTGCCACCAATTCTAAAACCAAGGTTTGTTTCATAGCGCGGCTTCACCTCACCCACTAGCACCATGCTGTTATTTTCGGCAGATTTCCCTACAACCGTCACCAAGGCTGGGCGTGGTGGCGGTGGCGGTTCGGCAGGTTTCTGGCAGGCTACTAAAAATAGACCAGTACTAAACATTGCGATTATTTTCTTCATATTTTTCTCTTAATTCGGCTCTTTTAGCAAGCCACGCATTAGCACGGTTTGCATCAACTGCAAGCGTGCAGAAATATCAACCCAATTAACCCAAGTATCTTGCGCCATATTGATTTCTAGCGAGCAAACACCGTGTGTTGCAGCCCAAATGGTTTGTGCGATTAAATCTGCATCGGTTAATTCTGGCCTAAACGCACCCGCTAGAAATACATCATTCACCACCATTTTCAACTGATAATAGGCATCTTGTTCTGGATTATTTTGTTGCAGCGCTAAATCTTTTGGGTGGCGAGGCGTGTGTTGTGCCATAAACATTAAACGGTAATGATTTGGATGAGAAAGCGCAAATTCTGCGTAACCTCGCCCCAACACCAATAGGCGCTCTACAGGGTTTTCAATTTGGAATATGTCTTTTAACGACGTGGCTAGCGCTAAAAAATCTGTTTCACAAATTGCACGTAAAACGGCTTCTTTGTCTGAAAAATGTAGGTAAATGCTGGTGGCGGAGTAATCAATGCGTTTGGCAATTTCGCGCATGGTCACAGCTTCAACGCCTTTGGTGACAAATAACTCACGCGCCGCATCAATAATCAGCGTGCGTAATTGTTGGCGTTCGGCATCAGTTTTAGGTTTTGGTGGCATATTTGTAATATTCGTTAAGTTACATACTTTTATTGTGGCGGCTGATAAAACCCCGTCATCTGCGTTAGTCGCCCATCAGCGCCATATAAGCCAAAGCTAGCACCTTGCATCATCATGTTGCCACTGCCATCGGTCATATTCCAATGCGCTAGGCTACGATCATGATGATTTTTAAAGTCGGTAATGATGAATTTTACGCCTGGCACATTTTTTTGCAGCTCAATCATATAGTCAGATAATTGTGCGTAGCCTGACGTTTGAATGAGCGGGTCGGTATACACGCAATCTACACTTAAGCTTTGCTCAAATAACGCTAAACGCTTTGCCGAATCTGTTGCAGACCAAGATTGACTGTATATTTCCCAAATATTTTTTTGTGAATTCTTATCCATAATATCGCCTTCTTCAAATAACTGAACGTCGTTAATTTAACAACGTTAAGCTTGAGATGTCAATATTATTTTTCGTGAATTTTTAATGACATTAAGGATGTTTTTTTATCTGCGCGTAGCTTCATTAGTCAAACAACTAGCCTGCGAGCCGCACTGATGCTGCCTTGCAGGCCGATTATTAGGCTAATGAAGCGCGCGTACGTGAGAGAGGGGTAATTTAAAATGAATGTGTAAGGCTTTTAGCGCTTTACTTTTTTGCAATCACAAAGAGGCCAGCCACTATCAACAAAGCGCCAATGGCTATTCGTAAAGTAATGTCCTCTTTAAGTAACCACCAAGCTAGCAATATGGCGATAACAACGCTGCCTTTATCAATTAGCGCAACCGTTGCCACATCGCCCACTTTTAATGCTTTGTAGTAAAAAATCCATGAGCCCGCGGTAGTAATTGCTGAAAATGCCAACCAAATATAATTAACTTTTTGCAGAGATTTTATTTCTGCGGGGTCAACCGCCATCGCTGCGAAAACCAACACAAATATGCAAACAAAAAGCGTGCGCACAGTTAAACCTAACTCAGCTGAAATACCGGCCAATCCTTGCTTGGCGACCACGCCAGTGAACCCGGCAAAACACATGGAAATAATTGCGTATATTATCCAACGTTCCATTTTATTCTGCGCTACGCTTTATTTAATGTGGCTCAACGTTTAATTCGATGGTACAACGGTCATTTTTAACGCGCCCGTTTTGTAATCGCGGCTTGCGGTTTGGTAATAAGCAATCGCCTCATTTTGCAGCGTTTCATCAATGCTTGTAGGGGTAGAGTCCATGCTTTGCGCATCCACTTGGTAAGTTTCTACTTTTTGTTTTGGGTAAAGCACGGTTAACGTGTTGTTTTTTAAGTAACCAAGCGCTTGATAATTACTGATAAAGGCACGTTCTGGTAGTTTTTCAGCTTCCGCTTTAAACATTGATTGTCCGTAAAAATGCTCTGCGCCCGTTTTGCCAAGCACATCAAGCAACGTTGGCACAATATCAATTTGGCTGGCAACGCGGCTGTAATGACCCGCTGGTAACATGTCTGGCGCATAGATAAATAGCGGTATGTGGTATTTATCGACTGGCAATTTAGTTTTGCCCGCAACTGATGCGCAGTGATCCGCCACAATTACAAACACGGTATCTTTAAACCATGGCTTGCTTCTTGAGTTTTCAATAAACTTGCCAATAGCGTAATCGGTATATTTCACCGCGCCTTCACGGCTGCCTTGTGGCAAATCAATTTTACCATCGGGGAAAGTATATGGGCGATGGTTAGTGGTGGTCATAATGTGACCAAAAAACGGCTTGCCAGTTTTAACATTTTCATCAAAAATTTTAATGGAATTATTAAATAAACTTTCGTCATCTACGCCCCATACATTTTCGGCCTGAATGGTGCTTGCATCAAAATCGGTACGGTCTATCACTTTATAATTGTTATTTCTAAAGTAGGTATTCATGTTATCAAACACGCCATAACCACCGTAGATAAAGAACGTTTCATAATGTTGCTGGCGTAAAATCTCACCAATACCAGCTAAATGATCACCATTTGGGCGATGCACAATGGCTTGACCTGGAATTGGCGGAATCGCGATAGAAAGCGCATCTAAACCACGCACCGTGCGCGTGCCAGTGGCAAAAAGCTTATCGAACATCAAGCTTTCGCTCGCCAATTTATCTAAATATGGCGTTAAGTTTTGCTTGTTGCCATACACGCCCACATACTCGGCAGATAAACTTTCAATTGAAATTAACACCACATTTTTTGGGCTACGCGTAAACGGGCCTAAAGCAGCAGGGCTGGGAGCCGCATGGTTATTGGCTTGCAGAGGCATGGTTTTTAATGTGCTTTGACGATTTGAGCCAACGCCTTGCAAAGTTTTTTGCGCTAATTCAGCAGGAATCGTTTTATAAAATTTATCATAATCCAGCTCATTACGATATGCGGCGGCAGAGAAGCTAAATAGGCCGTTACCAGCCAGTTCGTTAGCATACGCATTTTTGCCAAACTCCATTTGGTCTACATTCGCCAATTGAAAGCTAATAACAGGCAATACAATTGCAGCAATGAGTAATCTAATTTTTTGTTTGAGCGGTTTTAATGAGGTGTCAAAACTCACGAATCTACTCACCGCGTATAAAATTGCCATCACCAGCAGTGCAATGCCAAGCAAAATCAATGGCACGGGGTAAGATTCACGAATATTACCGATAACTTCTTTAGTGTAAATTAAATAATCTACCGCTATAAAATTAAAGCGCGTTTTGAATTCTAGCCAAAAAATATACTCAGATACTGCGCCAAAAATCAGGCCGAATGTCACTAAAAATGCCAATGCCCAGCGCACTTTATTTGCCCAAACTTTGCTACGCCAGCGATTAAGCGTGAATAACGAAATTAACAAAAATGGAATGGCAAAATAGCAAAGCGCGTTTAAATCAAACCACAAGCCAACACCAAATACTTTAAGCGTCTGAATAAAATTTAGCTGGGTAACGCCTACATCAACCCACAATACAACGCGCAATATTAGCCAAATAACCAGTGCAATAGCCGCAATAAATATCGCGAACGGCATTTTGTAACGGCCAGTATTTGCATCGTGTTTAATCATCATTTTTTATCAACTCTAAAATATTTACATTGGATAACCGTAACATACAAATCTTACAGTGGTCTTACATTGTCAGACACTCGGAGACGACTTTTTGGGTGGCCAGATTAAATACTGCGTCAGTAAAACCATCCACACAAGCCAAACTGTCCACAAATTATGCGACATAAAATGTGCACCACGCATCATTTGTGCCCAACCCATGGCAAGGCCAAACAGCACACCTAAAATCAAACCTATTTTAGCAATTTTTGGTGAAGAATCTCTAAAACCAAAATAAAACGCCAATAAGGCAAAGCCGCCACTGGCATGCCCACCAGGAAAGCAATGTCCAGGCGTAGCGCCAATCGGCAAGCTGCCAAATAGCGGAATTAAAGGCTGTGTGCCACCGTAGATAAGCAAATCCCACGGGCAAGCGTGCATGCTTAAATGTTTTAAAATAGAAATCGTGCTAGTAGAAATCACCATGGCCACAAACACCCATAAAAATTGCTGGTGATAAGTGTACAAGCTGCTGTTTTTAAGTTGCCACGTTTGTAAAAAACTAAGTTTTAAAGGCCAAATTTTTAAGCCCAGCGCCCACAACCCCAGCAGCACCAAACTCACCAGCACCATCAAATTTTTAAGGCCAACATGCATGATATTTTCAAGAAAACTATCATTTTTGAGCGGAAAAGTTAAAGCTTGGGAATCGTAAAACTGACTAAGTAACTGGGCATCTAAGCCCGTTTTAGGGTATATCAGCGCTAAAAATAGCGCAAATATGAGTGGCAATGCCAAATGAAGCAACCAAAACCGTGGTGGTTGTGAACGACTATTGATTAAAAAATCCATTAACGCTTAACTTTAGGCGAGCTAAAACAACGTATACCTTTGCGCTGCCAGCTGAGCAAAAATTACAAATACAACACCACAGGAAACACCGTAACAGCCAGCACTAATATCACCCATTCCATACCCCAGCGCTCTAGCGCGCCTGTAAAATGGAAAAACAACGCGACTATAGCCGTTAAGTAGTAAAGAAGATAAATAACTAAAGCCATACACCACCCACTTTTTTATACTTTGATTGAAGTTTTATTATACCAAGAACCAACAACATTACGCTTGCTAGTAAATGATTATTTACATCTTAATATAGTTGAACTTATTGAGTTTAGTCAATAAGAAATAAGTACTTAAGCAACAAAAGTCACTTCTACTTAATGTTTAAGCGCTTGCTTTTATTGTCGTTTTAGCGTACTTTTCATACATTGCTAGGGGTCTATGCTTTAGATTTTTTAAAACATAGTGAGAATCACCCTTTGAACCTGATGCGGGTAATGCCGCCGTAGGAAAGCGAGCTTCACTTTAGCTTCCTATGTTTAATGATTGAAAATAGGAACGCACTTTTACCACCATGAACGCCACCGATAAGACTTTAACCAAAGCCCTGCAAAAAAACCTCACTAAATTTGTAAGCGAAACCGCTCAAATTGATCCTGCAACAACAGTACCTTTTGCCAACTCACGCAAAGTGTACATTCAAGGTAGCAGACCCGATATTCAAGTGCCATTTCGCGAAATTAGCTTAAGCGATACGCCTTCAATGTTTGGCGCAGAAAAAAATCCGCCAGTCATGGTGTATGACACCAGCGGTGTGTACACAGACCCAAATGTAAGTGTAGATATTCGTAATGGCTTGCCAGCCCTGCGAGCCGCATGGATATTGGAGCGTGGCGATGTAGAACAATTAGACGGCCCAAGCTCAGACTTTGGCCACCAACGCTTAGTTGACCCAGAATTAGCAGAAATGCGCTTTAATTTACACCGCAAACCACTACGCGCCAAAGCGGGCGCTAACGTGAGTCAAATGCATTACGCGCGTAAAGGCATTATCACGCCAGAGATGGAATACATCGCGATTCGTGAAAATCAACGCCGTGAGAACATGAGCGAGCTATTGCAAACGCAGCATAAAGGCCATGATTTTGGTGCGAGTATTCCTAAAGTCATCACGCCAGAATTTGTGCGTTCTGAGGTTGCCCTTGGCCGCGCGATTATCCCTGTGAATATTAACCACCCAGAAATTGAACCGATGATTATTGGCCGTAACTTTTTGGTGAAAATTAACGCCAACATCGGCAACTCAGCATTAGGTTCTTCAATTTCGGAAGAAGTTGAAAAAATGGTGTGGGGCACGCGCTGGGGCGGCGATACCGTGATGGATTTATCTACAGGTAAAAACATCCACGAAACCCGCGAGTGGATTATCCGTAACTCGCCAGTGCCAATCGGCACCGTGCCTATCTACCAAGCGTTAGAAAAAGTAAACGGCAAAGCTGAAGACTTAACTTGGGAAATCTTCCGCGACACTTTAATTGAGCAAGCCGAGCAAGGCGTGGATTACTTCACCATCCACGCGGGTGTGCGCTTGGCGTACATTCCCATGACAGCAAAACGCATGACAGGCATTGTGTCGCGCGGTGGCAGTATTATGGCCAAATGGTGCTTGGCGCACCATAAAGAAAGCTTCTTGTATGAGCATTTTGAAGACATTTGCGACATTATGAAGCAGTACGACGTGGCCTTTAGTTTAGGTGATGGTTTACGCCCAGGCTCAATTTACGATGCTAACGATGAAGCGCAATTTGCCGAGCTAAAAACACTAGGCGAGCTCACCCAAATTGCGTGGAAGCACGACGTACAATGCATGATTGAAGGCCCAGGCCACGTGCCGATGCATTTAATTAAAGAAAACATGGAGCTGCAACTTGAACATTGTGGTGAAGCCCCATTCTACACATTAGGCCCATTAACCACAGACATCGCCCCAGGTTATGACCACATCACAAGCGGCATTGGTGCAGCCATGATTGGTTGGTACGGTTGTGCAATGCTTTGTTATGTAACACCTAAAGAACACTTAGGCTTACCAGATAAAGAAGACGTACGCGTCGGCATTATCACCTACAAAATTGCAGCACACGCGGCAGACTTGGCAAAAGGCCACCCAGGCGCACAAATTCGCGACAATGCTTTGTCAAAAGCGCGCTTCGAATTCCGCTGGGACGACCAATTTAACCTAGGCCTAGACCCTGAAAAAGCCAAAGAATTTCACGATGAAACCCTACCGCAAGACGGCGCAAAACAAGCGCATTTTTGCAGTATGTGCGGCCCACACTTCTGCTCAATGAAAATTACCCAAGACGTACGCGACTACGCCGCAACGTTGAATATTTCAGAAGAAGAAGCCCTTAAAAAAGGCATGCAAGAAAAATCTATTGAGTTTGTGAAAAAAGGTAGCGAGGTTTATCAGAAGGTTTAAAAACCTTCACGTCATACCGACGAAAGTCGGTATCTAGCGTCTTTATGCTATATGTTTTGGATTAGTGTTACCTATCAGTTTTTCTGATGAAGTCACTGGATTCCGTGTCAAGCACGGGAATGACAAAAACAAAAAAGCCAGCGTATTGCTGGCTTTTTTATTAAATAATTCACTAGTTATTTTCGTTGAAAAATACAATTTTCTAATTCTTTATAAATTGGCATCTCTGCAGTAGTATATTCAGCTAAAGAAAATTTTAATTTAGCTGCAGTTAATAATGTGCAGAGATTACCGTCCTACTAATGCAATAATTCTTTTAGGGTTATCTCCTAAATCGATAGTTAAATCAAAGATTTTTTTATAACCGTTTTTTAATTGTGCTTTTCTTATTCCCATTTCACTCCCCAAGTAATTATTACTTACAGCTCAAAGATTTAATGGGGTTTAACATGATAAAATTCTAGTATGACCACTATTAAACTCAACAAAAAACCTGACGAACCGCTGATTAAGGCGAGCAAAGCGCCTGTGCGCCGCACAGATGCTGCTAAGCGTGACCGTTCTGTTGCACCTTCGCCAAAAGTAGTTGCGCCTGCGAGGGCACAGGTTGAACCTACACGCGCTGAGGCTCGTGTGCCCAGCGTGACGCCAGCCAGCCCAACTCGGCAACGTAACCATCGCTTTGATGGTAAGTTGCATGGCGATGAAAATGTGAGTTCTGACGCTAGCTCAGCAGATGCTAGGCCAACTGAATATAAGCAATCTAAACCGCGATCAAGTGAAGGTGCACCTGAGCGTACTTATGACAGACCTGCCAATCGCCCAGCGGAGCGCCAAGCTCGACCAGCGGGTATTGATACGCGCACAACCCCAAAATCAAACAAAGATGAGCCGCAGTATCGCCAAGCGCCGCGCCGTGGTGGCAAGGTGCGTGATGGTTATGATGCCGTAAATACGCCGCAATATGGAGCCGCTGCCAAGGCTGCCTATAAATCTGTTGCCGTGAGTACGGATTTACCGCGCCTTTCTAAGGTGATGGCAGAGCGTGGTATTTGCTCGCGTCGCGAGGCGGACGAGTGGATTTTGAATAACTGGGTAATGGTGGATGGTGTGATTATTGATACGCTGGGCACACGCATTAACCCAGATGCAGAAATTATTATTAGTAGTTATGCGCACGAGGTGCAATCAGAATCTGTGACCATTATTTTGCATAAACCTGTGGGTTATGTAAGCGGGCAGGCAGAAGATGACTACCAACCCGCGATTGTGTTGGTACACCCAGATAACGAATGGATAGACGACCCTGAGTTGAATCAACATCATCACAGAGAATTTCAGCGTAGGTATTTAAATGGCCTTGCCCCTGCAGGCCGCTTAGATATTGACTCTACAGGCATGTTAGTACTCACTCAAGACGGCCGCGTGGCGCGCCATTTGATAGGTGAAAATTCTACGGTAGAAAAAGAATACTTGGTGCGTGTTGAAGGTAGCTTAACCGAAGCGAATATGAAGTTGCTCAATGTTGGCCTAAGTTTAGATGGCGAAAAACTCAAGCCTGCCAAAGTAAGTTGGCAAAATGAAGACCAATTACGCTTTGTATTACGTGAAGGCAAAAAGCGCCAAATTCGCCGCATGTGCGAAATGGTGGGCTTGCATGTGGTGGGTTTAAAGCGCGTACGCATCGGAAGTGTTAATTTAGGTAAATTACCAGTGGGGCAGTGGCGCTATTTGCGCAATGACGAACGTTTTTGAGTTATGCTAATGCTCTGTAATTTTAATCTGTAGTAATAACGCGTTACAGAAGTTTTTGATAATTTTTTAAAAGGGATTTCATCATGGGTTTATTTGATAGCGTAGCAAGTGCAGTTTTAGGTAAAGTATTGGGTGGCAACCAAGGCGGCATGGGAGCTATTGCCATGGATTTAATCAACCAAAATGGCGGCATTGGTGGTTTGTTAGCAAAGTTCCAAGGTGCTGGCTTGGCTGATGCCGCAGCATCATGGGTTGGCAAAGGTGAAAATTTACCTGTTTCAGGCGATCAAATTTCTAGCGCTTTAGGTAGCGGTGCCATTGCGGAAATGGCTGCAAAATTTGGCATTACGCCAGATATATTAGCAGGCCAAATTGCACAACATTTGCCAGACGTGATTGATAAAGCAACGCCAGATGGCGCTGTAACAGCTGGTTCTAACGATATGCTTTCGAGCATTTTAGGTATGTTAAAATAGCCTAAAGCAATTTAATGTATTACAAAAAAGGGCGACTATTCGCCCTTTTTTGCTTTAACCGCCTGACAAAACCATGCAAAATCAGCGCAAACTCGCTTAGCAAACCTGCTAAAATAGCCCCATGGACATCATATTATTACTCAAAGCTTTTATTCTCGGCATTGTTGAAGGCGCTACCGAATTTTTACCCATTAGTAGCACGGGGCATTTAATTATTGTGGGCGATTGGCTTAATTTTAATGATGACAAAGGCAAGGTATTTGAAATTGTCATTCAGCTAGCGGCAATTTTAGCGGTATGTTGGGAGTTTCGCCGTAAGCTCATTGATACCGCCTTACACATTACCACCCAAAATACAGCACAACGTTTTGCGCTAAATTTATTGTTAGCTTTTTTGCCAGCGGCTGTGTTGGGGCTGGCTTTTCATAGCGCAATTAAACAATATTTATTTTCGCCCATTACCGTAGCAATTGCTTTAATCGTGGGTGGGTTTGCTATTTTATGGATAGAGAAGCTTCCACTCAAAGTATCCACCACACATATTGATGACATGCTGCCATTGCAGGCATTAAAAGTTGGTTTGGCACAATCGCTAGCATTATTTCCTGGTGTTTCACGTGCTGGTGCCACTATCTTGGGTGGCATGTTGTTTGGCTTAGATAGAAAAACTGCCACGGGATTTTCTTTCTTTTTGGCAATACCAATCATGTTTGCCGCAACTATTTTAGATGTGTATAAAAGCCGCGACATTCTTTCTTGGGATGATGCAAGCATGTTTGCAGTGGGCTTTGTCACAGCCTTTTTATCGGCTTTAGTCGCAATCCGCTTTTTATTGCGCTTTGTTGCTACACATGATTTTAAAACTTTCGCTTGGTATCGCATTATTTTTGGCGCTGTTGTTTTAATGTATTTTTGGGGATAGAAATGAGCGTAAGTTCAAGTCGCTATGATGATTTAGTATCCACGCTTAACGCATTTGCTGCGCCAGTAGCCATTGAACCTTTAGCTTTTGGCGACGCCACAGATAAACTAGATACCAAGGCCTACACGTTCACCGCCACGCTAGCAGTATTGCCATTTTTACAACCTATTCCACTGAGTTTTTTTGCTTTAATTGGCAGTGCGGCATTTATAGCATTAGGCATACAGCTTTTTAAGGGTCAGCAAACCTTAGTGTTGCCACAAAAAATTCGCGCCGTAACATTAAGCTTAAGAGTACGACAAGCTTTAGTAGCGACATGCTTAAAAATTATTGGTTTTTGTCGCAGATTTACTAAACCACGCTTGAGTTTTTTGGTCAGAGGTAAATTAGGCCAACAAATTGGTGGCTTTATATTTATTACAGTTGGCCTGCTTGTGGGCATTCCACTTGGCGGCGTAGTGCCATTTAGAAACTTATTTCCCAGTTTAGCGATACTATTTTATTGCACTGGCGAAATTGAGAATGACGGCTTAATGGCAATTTTTGCGCTGATATGTTTAGTGCTAACCGTTATTTTTTATGGCTTGTTAATTTATATTGTATGGAAATTTGGCGCGGCAGCTATTAGCCACTTTTTTTGGAAATAGTATGCTAACTATTAGCAAACAACATTAAATTTGAGAATGATTATGAATAAATTTCTGAAATATGGTTTATATGGGTTTGCTGGCTTTATCGCCTTGTTATTACTAGTGGTGGCGATTGTTGCCGCTACCTTTAACCCAAATGATTACAAGCAAAAAATCATCGATTTAGTGCAAGAAAAAAAGAGCCGCACATTAAAATTAGATGGCGACATTAAATTAGCCTTCTGGCCAAAAATTGGTGCAGATTTAGGTAAGGTTTCACTTTCTGAACACAAAAATAGCAAAGAATTTGCATCGCTCAATGGCGTAAAAGTGTCACTTTCCCTATTGCCATTGCTCAGAAAAGAGTTGGTGGTTGATACGGTTTACATTGATGGTGCAAGCGCCAATATTGTTAAATATAAAGATGGCACGACTAACTTTGATGATTTATTAAGTAAAGACGATAAAGAATCACAAGACATAAAATTTGATATTGATGGCGTAAATGTCACCAACTCAGCGCTAACGTATACCGATGAAGCCACAGGTGCTAAGTACAACATTTCTAAACTTAATTTAAAGTCTGGTCATATTGCTTTGGCAGAACCTGTAGATTTAGCCACAGACTTTACCATTAACGCTAACCAGCCTGAAGTTGCGGCTGATGCCAAATTAAAAGGTAATTTTTTAGTTGACCCTGAAACCAAACATTTTGTTGTTAAAGGCTTAGATGCGGCCATTAAAGGCGCACTACTTGGCGGCAAAGAAGTTGATATTATTGCCAGTGGTGATGTGGATGCGAAACCTGACACGCGTGAATTTTTAGTAGATAGTTTAAAGCTAGTTGGCTCAGGTCAATTTGATGGCGCTAGGCTGAGCATAGATTTAAACGCGCCTAAACTAAACGCTCAAAAAGATGTGGTCACCAGCAAAAAAACAACGGTAAGTTTATCTCAAGAAAAAGCGGGAGAAATATTTAAAGCCAATTTAGTGTTGGCCGACTTAAAAGGTTCGCCAAAAGCATTAGAAAGTAGCGGCATTACGGGCGACCTTTCTGCGGTGCAAGGCAAGCGCACTATCACGGGTAGATTTTCTTCACCCTTTACTGGCAACTTAGAAAACTTGATTTTTGACCTGCCAAAACTCGCTGGCGATTTAGAGATTAAAGACCCAAACCTGCCCAATGGTGGCATGAAAGGCAATTTTAATTTAAGTGCGCACACTGATATTAAAAATGAATTAGCCAACAGCAAGTTTAGTTTAAATATTGATGAAACTAAGCTTTACGGCGATGTTGCGGTGGCAAGCTTTAAAAAGCCAAACGTTAAATTTAACTTAAATGCAGATAAACTTAACTTGAATAAGTTGCTTGGCGCTAATAATCAAACAAACAAAACGAGCACACCAACAAAAACCAGCAACAAGCCTGCCGACTTAAGCGCGCTTAAAACTTTATTGCTAGACGGGAAATTGAATGTAGGCAGCATTATTTATGACAAATATCAGATTTCAGGCTTAAACGTAGGCATTAAAGCCGATGGTGAAAAACTTAGCTTGAGCGGCTTGAATGTGAAGGTGGATGACAGCCAAATTAAAGGTAACTTTGGCATCAGCCAGTTTGCGAAGCCAATTTACACGTTTGATTTAGATGTGAACCAATTAAATGTAGATAAATATTTGGCTGCTAGTAGTGCAAAACCTAGTGACAAGCCTGCACAAAATAGTAGCGGTGGTTTAACAGGATTAAGTCACCTATTAGTTGATGGCTCACTGCGCGTAGGCAGTCTTAAATATGGCAAAACAAACGCTTCTAACATTGCCGTCCACTTGAAGGCCGATGGTCAAAAGCTTAATTTTAGTCCCTTAAGTGCCAAAATTGATGACAGCCAAGTTAAAGGTAGCTTTGCCATTAGCCAATTTTCGAAACCGCTATATACATTTGATTTAGACATTGATCAATTGGATGTAGATAAATACGCGGCAACAGGTGGCGCTGACAGCAAAAGCACCACAAAAACTAGCGACAAGCCGCTTGATTTAAGTGCGCTAAAAAAACTAAACGCTGATGGTAGCTTGCGGATAGGTAATCTTAAATACGGTAAAACTAAGGCTTCAAATATTCGGATTGATTTAAAGGCCGATGGTCAAAAGTTAAACCTTAGCCCGCTTGCTGCAAAAATTGATGATAGCCAAGTTAATGCTAGTGTTGGCATTACGCGCTTTAACGACCCCATTTACAGTTTTAATGTAAATATAGATAGGCTAGATGCCGATAGATACATCACCAAAGGTAATACCACTAACAAAAGTGCAGGCGATACGCCCATAGACTTAACTGGCCTAAAAAAGTTGAACGCCTCTGGCGAGGCGAAAATAGGCTGGCTTAAATTAGCAAACGTTAAAACTGAGAATGTGAATCTTGGGCTAAAAGCAGAAGGCGGCGTGGCAACACTATCGCCATTTTCGGCCAATTTGTATCAAGGCAACATGAGCGGCACGTTAAAAGTAGATGCGCGCACTACGCCCAACATTGCTTTCAAACAAAGCATGAAAGGCGTATCCATAGCCCCGTTGCTGGTAGATGCTATCAATAACGACATGCTCTCTGGCAAAGGTACGGTAAATATTGATATTACAACAGCGGGCAATAGCGTAGGTGCGCTTAAAAAGGCGCTGGTGGGCAATGCCTCACTCAACCTAGCTGATGGCGCGCTTAAAGGTGTGGATATTGCTGGTAGCATTCGTGAACTCAAAAATAAAGTTAATATTCTTAAAACTAAAGATGCCAATGCTGACAAATCTAAAAAAACAGATTTCAGCGAACTAACCGCTACGTTTGATATTAAAAATGGGGTAGCGCATAACGAAGATTTAGCCATGAAAGCGCCAATTCTTCGCTTAGCCAAAGGTGATAGCCGCGGTGATATTGATATTGGTAATGAAACCATCAATTATTTAGCCAAACCCACCATCGTGAAATCGCTTAAAGGGCAAGAAGGCGCAGATTTAGATGCCTTAGCTGGCTTTGCAATTCCTCTTAAAATTTCAGGCACCTTTACTAACCCCAAATATGGTATGGATTTTGCAGCAATAGGCACCGCTTTAGCAAAATCAAATTTGCTGGATAAAGTTGGTGGCGACAAAGGCACTGCCGTTAAAGAGTTAATCGGCGGCGACAATAAAGTGGATGCGCTAAAAGGCTTATTAGGCAAGAAAAAACCTGCCGATACCGCCGCGCCAGCCAATGCGGACGGCACTGCTCAGCCTGTAGCACCAGCTGAAGCACCTAAATCACTAGAAGATCAAGCCAAAGACAAGGCTGCAGAAAAACTTAAAAAAATGTTTAAGTTTTAGGTTTATATAAACCATGTCCGACTTCGCAACCCGCCTAATCGCTTGGCAAAAAGTGCATGGCCGACATGATTTACCTTGGCAAACGCCAGCTAATCAAACTGCAGACCCATATGCAATTTGGGTATCAGAAATCATGTTGCAGCAAACCCAAGTTACGGCGGTGATTGGCTATTACAGCAAGTTTATGCAGCGTTTTCCAAATATCTCAACACTGGCTAGCGCCACGCAAGATGAGGTGCTGCAACATTGGAGCGGCCTCGGCTATTATTCACGCGCGCGTAATTTACACAATGCCGCACAGACCATTATGGATGATTATAGTGGGCAATTTCCTCAAGACTTCAACACCATTCAAACGCTCTCTGGCATAGGCCGCTCTACCGCCGCCGCTATTGCCTCATTTGCATTTAACCAAGTGCAAACTATTTTAGATGGCAACGTAAAACGCGTGTTAGCTAGGCACTTTGTAGTTGAAGGTTGGCCAAGCGCACCAAAAGTAGAAAAAGAATTATGGCTGCTCGCCGAACAATTATTGCCCAAGCAAGGCATGGTGGCTTACACGCAAGGCTTAATGGATTTAGGCGCAACGCTTTGCACTAGAAGCAAACCAAAATGCGCCGCTTGCCCACTAATGAATAGTTGCGAAGCTTACAAACAGCAACGTGTACATGCGCTACCAACGCCAAAACCACGCAAAGCGATTCCTGAAAAAAATACCACTATGCTGATATTTTTACGTGGTGATGAAGTCATGTTAGAAAAACGCCCAGCCACTGGTATTTGGGGAGGGTTATGGAGCTTTCCTGAAATTGAGTCTGGCCATGACATTGCGACATATGCGCAAAATAATTTTGGCATTTCTGCACTAGCCGCGAAGCCTTTGCCCATGCTTAGCCACGCTTTTACACACTTTAAGCTACATATTCAACCGCAACCATTGCAAGTGTTAAAACAGCAAACGAGTGCGCGCGAAGCAGGGCAAATATGGTTAAATATTGAAGATGCGATTGGCGCTGCAATACCTACGCCAATAAGAAAAATTTTACAAAGCCTACTGAAATCTTAATAAAGTAAGCAAAAAAAATCGGCTAAGGCCGATTTTTTTTGCTTTGTTGTATCGCTGTAAATAATTAGTGCAGGCGAGAGTTTAAAATTTTATCTGCCAGCATTTGAAAACGTGGGGACACGAACTTCTGAGATTGGGAACCAGAATCGGCAATTAGCAACAATTCTTCAATCGCAGACCTAAATCCCAGCTCAAATAACCAATAATCAGACTGGTTGATTGCAGATTTTTGGTCAGTATTCACATCTTCGCAAAGCCGTGCAAAGGCTTCCATACATGCATTATGCTCATCCATATAACCCCCAAATTTCAACTTATGTCTTTATATTAAAAACCTTTAAGCATTTTGGCAAGCATTTTGTGGGTATTATTCCCACTTATTTTAATGCTTATTTTTGGTCCCAGCTTTCTTCCCACATGCAATGTTTGATTTTATGACGATTTGCGATAAGTTCATCAATGCTTGGCTCGTCATTTAAAGCACGTTTAAGCGCTAATTTAATCGCCTCGTAATTGTTTTTATACATGTCAGCTTTATCTAAAGTGCCTGCTTTTTCTAGTTCAATACAACCTGGGTCTACCCACAATAATGCAATAATACATAAATCATTCACTTGGTCTTTAGGGATAATGCCTTCAATCACCGCATCCAAAATACCATCAGCAACCCCTGCTTGCACCACCCCGCCAAATAAGCCAACATCAGTACTGCCTTTTAGCGTTACTTTTGGCACCATCATACAAGCAGGGCGCACCAGTTGGTTAATGTCACGCACAGCAAACATAGCAGTGTGGCCTTTGCTTTGCGCCATTAAATTAGCAAAGGCTTGACCCACTGGACCATCTACAGCGCCAATTAAAATTTCTGGCATTGCTGCGGTTACATCTTTACCGTCGGTATAAACGGTGGCTTCGCCTGCTTTAAATATGATTTTTGACATGGTGTTCTCTTTATATTCAGTAATAAAACGTTATTTTAACAAATGCTTAGCGCAACGGCTCACTTGATTCAAAATTATATTCCATATCGACATGTGGAATATCTACATCGCAATATTCTTCGCTTGTCACCACAAAACCTGCGCGCTGATAAAAGCCAATCGCGTGCGTTTGTGCCGATAAATGTGCGCTAGACTTGCCATTACCTTTCTGTCCATTATTTTTAATAATTTCTAGCGCTTTTTGTATAAGCGCCATACCAAACCCTTTACCACGACTAGTTTTTATTACCGCCATTCGGCCAATTTTATTGCCAATAATTCTAGCGCAAGCAATTGGCTGATTGCCGACCATCGCCAATAAATGAATGGCGATTTCATCCAAGGCATCCCACTCAAATTCTTCAGTGACATGCTGTTCAACAATAAAAACTTGCGTGCGAATTTCTCGCAAAGACAGCGCATAATCTTGCCAACTCACAGTTTGGATATTGATAGATTTAGCTTTTACCATAAAAATCTTACCCTTTCCTCTAAAATCCCAGCACTTGCGATTTTAATCTGATAAGTGCATTATGCAGGCTAATATTTTTTGTGAATTTTTTAAATTAAGGTTAAGTTATGCAACGCTATTTACCAACGCTAGCTCGTATTTTACTTGCGCAAGTTTTTTTATTACAAATTACCATGTTGATCATTGGTTTTTTTGGCAATCCAGATGGTTACGCACAATATCAAGCGCAATTAGGTAGTTTAGGTTTGGCTGGCATTTTTGCACCGTTGATTATTTTGGTGCAATTAGTCGGTGGCTTGGCGTTATTTTTGGGCTATAAAACGAAATTTTTTGCGCTATTCATGGCTATTTATGCGGTCATTATTTCATTTTTACTGCATTTACCAGTGTTGCAATATTTAGCAATTGCTGGTGGCTTATTGATGCTTTATTTAAATCCTATCATGGCTTGCAGCTTAGATAATCTAAAAAAATAACGCGGGTAAAAACGCCATACTTTCCTCGAGAGAAAAACAATGCCCTGCGAGCCTTTATTTGTAAGGCTCGCAGGGCATTCGCATTGAGTGCTTATCAAATTGGCATAAAAAATGATATTTTTACACCATCACTTACAGGTCATTTCTTAGCTTTTTTATTCCCACTCTAACGCGGGATAAATGGTATTTACATTGCGCCTGTTCGCAATATCAAACAATATCCACTTACCTTTTTCGCTGGCAGCCGCAGTGTTCATGGTGGACTCCATACTTTCACCTTTTTTGATGCTGGCGCGTATGTCGGTTAGCAACAACGTCAAATATCGTTGGGCATTATTCAGCGCCTGAAGCCAATTTTTGGTCGCTGGGCCATGACCTGGCACAACTTGTTTTGCTGGGCTACTTTTTAGTTTTTCTATTTCTGCAATCAAGCCTTTTATGTCACCCTCTAGCACTGGCGTGCGCTCAATAAACAATAAATCGCCCGCAAATAAGGTGCTGGCTTTGCTTTCGATTACCGAAACATCGGTATTTGTATGTGCATTTGGATGCGCTGTCAGCATGAGTTTTCTGTCACCTAAATCCAATTCTAGCGTGGTTTTAACTGTCATAGTTGGTTTCACCAACTCACTGCCCTTGGCATCTTCACCTAATAATTTAGCATTGAGTTTTGTGTAAGCTTCGTGCCGTAGCTCCATTGCTACTGCTAACTTATCATGCCCAATAAACTGTGGCTTGTCGGCTAAAAAAGCCGCATTGCCGTAAATATGATCTGGGTGAACATGTGTGTTAATCACATATAACACGGGCAATGGCGTGACCTTGCGAATTGCCTCGCGCAGCTGATTACCAATTTTTAGGCTGCCGCCCGTATCAATCACAGCTACGCCAAGGCTGCCAACAATAAAACTCGCATTGCAAATATCACCTTGGTAGCCCGTATCTATATCTAAATGCACACCGTGATGCACGTAAATGCCATCGCCCAAGCTTTCTATCGCAAAGGCTTCATCATGCGCTGGCGCTGCATGTGCGCAAGCACCTAATGCCAAAATACTAAGTAATACCATTAAAATCCGCATGTTTTATTCCTAGGCTTAAGTTTATTGGTTAGAATGTTGTAGCTTTGTGCAATTATTTGCTGTGACACGTGTCACATACGCATCAATTTAATATACAGGAATTTTACGATGATTCAAAACACTACTCGTTACACCAAAACTGCGGTGGTTTTACACTGGCTAATCGCCATTTTTGTGGTTGTGATGTTTGCAATCGGCTGGTTCATGGCGGATATCCCCAAAGAAGGCCCTAAGCAATCTGCTTACGATTTGTTAGATTTAGGCATTTATACTTGGCAGCTTAGTGAAGAAGTCACCGCTAGAACATTTTATTTCAACCTGCATAAATCTTTAGGCATCACTATTTTTGCGCTCATTGCAATCCGCATTTTATGGCGCGTGACGCACAAACCACCTGCTTTATTAACCTCATATAAAGCAATGGAACGTAAAGTGGCTACTGGTACGCATCACCTACTTTATTTAATGATGGTAGCCGTGCCTGCTACGGGTTTACTCACTGGTATCACCAGCAAATATGGGCTTAAATGGTTTGGTATCACGATTATTGAGGGCTTAGCTAACAAGCCTATTCATGAGGCTTCAGCTACGGCGCATGAAGTGTTAACCTTTATTTTCTTAGCGTTAATTGTGCTACATATTGCAGGCGCGCTTAAACACAAATTTGTAGATAAAGATGGCACCATGAAACGGATGTCTATTTTTAAATAGTACTGGTTTTGTTGTGGTCATTGCGAGCGTAGCGTGGCAATCTGCAAATGTTAGATTGCCACGCTACGCTCGCAATGACGGTTGCTGATGGCTTTTATTATTCTAAATAACTTGCTATATAGATGCCCTGTGAGCCGCATGGATACTGGTTCGCAGCGCAGTACTTTTTTATTCACCTCAGCTAAAAATAGACCTTATGCGTGATATTGCTGGCTGTGTTTTCTCACCGCTTCTAACATTGCTGCTGCATTTTCTGGCGGCGTCCATTGCGTAATGCCGTGGCCTAAATTAAACACATGGCCATTACCTTTGCCGTAACTTGCCAACACGCTTGCTACTTCTTTTTCAATCGCTTCAGGCGTACTGAGCAAAATCGCTGGGTCTAAGTTGCCTTGTAATGCCACTTTATCGCCCACGCGTTTGCGCGCTTGGCCAATATCTACCGCCCAATCTAAGCCTAAGGCATCTGCACCAATTTCGGCTTGCGCCTCTAACCACAACGCGCCACCTTTGGTAAACACAATGCTTGGCACTTTGCGGCCATCATTGGTTTTAATTAAGCCTGCCACAATTTTCTGCATGTAATTGAGTGAAAACTCAGTATAAGCATTGTGTGAAAGTGCGCCGCCCCATGAATCAAAAATCATTACGGCTTGTGCACCTGCGGCAATTTGCGCGTTTAAATATTGAATCACCGTTTGTGCGGTAGTTTCTAAAATGTGGTGCAATAAATCAGGGCGTGCATACGCCATTTTTTTAATGTTTAAAAAATCTGTACCACCTTTGCCTTCAACCATATAGGTAGCAAGCGTCCATGGGCTACCGCTAAAACCAATCAATGGCACGCGACCATTTAAAGCTTTACGAATGCTAGAAACCGCATCAAATACATATTGCAGTTTTGCCATATCTGGCACAGTTAATTTTTGAATGTCGGCTTCTTGCTGCAAAGTACGCTCAAATTTTGGGCCTTCGCCTTCTTCAAAATATAAGCCCAAACCCATTGCATCTGGCACGGTGAGAATATCTGAAAACAAAATAGCAGAATCTAACAACGGATAACGATCTAGCGGTTGTAGCGTCACATCTGTCGCGAATTGCGCATTTTTACACAGCTGTAAAAAACTGCCTGCCGTTTTACGGCTTTCACGATATTCAGGTAAATAACGCCCAGCTTGACGCATCATCCACACAGGCGTGTAATCTGTTGCTTCGCGGTTTAGCGCACGTAAAAAGGTGTCGTTTTGTAGTATTGTCATAGTTAAGTGTGGTTTACTTGAGTAAAGATTTAAGTGCATTATAGCACGGTAAAAAAATCACTAAATTGGTCTGGCTTTTAGACTAAATAGTTTAATTTTTAGTCTAAGTAGTTTAGTTTTTAGTTAAGTACAACTGTTTAATCACATCTTCTAGCTTGGTATGTTCATCACCATGCGCTTGGTTTAGCGCGTGACTAGGCGCGTGTAAAAATTTATTGGTGAGCGCGTTGCTTAATGCTTCCAGCACTTTTTCTGGGCTTTCACCTTTTTGAATTAGCTTAAAAGCTTTTTCTAATTCGGCTTGGCGCGTGGCTTCTGCTTGGTCGCGCAGCGCTTTAATGGTGGGTACGGCATCGCGTTTTTTCATCCACTGCATAAAGTGTTCAACACGTGCAGTGACAATTACTTCAGCGTCCACTGCGGCTTCTTGTCGGTTGCTTATGCCATCCGCCACTACTTGCGCAAGGTCATCTACCGAATATAAAAATATGTCATCAAGCTCGGCAACTTCTGCTTCAATATCGCGCGGCACGGCTAAATCGACCATAAACATGGGGCGATGTTTGCGCGCCTTAAGTGCACTTTCTACCATGCCTAAGCCTACAATTGGCAATTGGCTGGCGGTGCTGGTGATGACAATATCAAACTCATTTAACCTAGCAGGCAAGTCATTGAGTAACATGGCTTGGGCATTCACACCTAGCGCACGCATTTTTTCTGCCAATAACAAACCGCGCTCTAAAGTGCGATTCGCGACCATCATGCTTTTCGGTTTTTGTGCGGCAAAGTGGTCAGCACACAGTTCTATCATTTCGCCCGCACCGATGAATAACACTTTTTGCTGGCTAATATCGCCAAAAATACGTTGTGCTAATTTTACGGCGGCGGCGGCCATGGAAATTGAGTTTGCGCCGATGTCTGTGTTGGTGCGCACTTCTTTAGCGACTTCAAAAGTACGTTGAAAAAGCTTGTGCAGCAGCGTGCCTAGAGTGCCAGCGTCTTGCGCAATTTTAACGGATTGCTTAAATTGGCCTAAAATTTGCGCTTCACCCAGCACCATGCTATCAAGCCCGCTCGCCACGCGAAAGGCGTGTTTGACCGCTTCATCATTGGGTAGCGTGTAGATATAAGGCTGCAAACTACTCATTTCTAGCTTGTGATATTGCGACAACCATTGAAGCGGTTTCACAGAATTTTCTGCGCTGCAATAAAGCTCGGTACGGTTGCAGGTGGATAATATCGCTGCTTCAGCTGCATCGCTTGTCGTAAGTTCACGCAAAGCGCTGGCTAGATGCTCACCATTAAAAGCGACATTTTCGCGAATCTTAAGAGGGGCGGTCGTGTGGTTAACGCCGATTACAAATAATTCCATAAGTGTAATTTTGATGTATTGGCTTATGTTAAGCAAGAAATAGCGTTAAAATAACGGTTTAAAGCTAATTTTAACTATCAACGGACTCACTATCATGGATAAAACTTTTAGAATTGCCCCAAGTATACTTTCTGCTAACTTTGCTAAATTAGGTCAAGAAATTGACGATGTCATTACATCGGGTACAGATTTAGTGCATTTTGATGTGATGGATAACCACTACGTGCCTAACCTGACCATTGGCCCATTGGTGTGCGAAGCGATTCGTGAAATTTCAAAAAATGCAGGCGCGTTGATTGACGTGCATTTAATGGTGAAACCTGTTGACCGCATTATTCCTGACTTTGCAAAAGCAGGCGCGAACATCATTACTTTTCACCCAGAAGCTTCTGAGCATATTGATCGCAGCCTAGCAATGGTGCGCGATTTAGGCTGTAAATCAGGCTTAGTGTTTAACCCAGCAACCTCATTAAGCTATTTAGACCATGTGATGGATAAAGTTGACATGATTTTATTGATGTCAGTCAACCCTGGTTTTGGCGGTCAAAAATTTATTCCAGAAACTTTAGAAAAATTAAAATTAGCGCGCGCTAGAATTGATGCTTATTACGAAAAAACAGGCCGCCAAATCTGGCTTGAAGTAGACGGCGGCGTAAATGCAATGAACATTGCAGAAATCGCTCGCGCAGGTGCTGATACGTTTGTGGCAGGCAATGCGATTTTCACTAAAGGCTTAGATACAGACAAAAACCGCTACAACACGGTAGTGGGCGAAATGCGCGCAGCTTTGGCAACAGCTTAAATTTAAGCCCTGTAGCTTGTAAGAATGTCGCAGTTTCGTGTTAAAGCCGTCATGTTTGATCTTGATGGCACGCTAATACACAGCGCGCCAGAAATCGCTTTTGCTGCTAACCAAATGTTGGCAGAGTTGAATTTGCCAACGTTGCCACCAGCGCAAATAGAACATTATATTGGCGAAGGCGCGCTAGTGCTGATTAGGCGCTGCTTAACAGGCAGCTTTAATGCTTTGCCCGAAGCAGCATTATTTGAGCAAGCGCAACCTATATTTTTTGCACACTATGCCAATAACGCGGCAGATAGCAAGCCCTACAATGGCGTATTTGCTGGCTTGCAGGCCATGCAAAACAAAGGCTTAAAGCTCGCATGCGTGACGAATAAACCAGAAAAATTTACACTGCCCTTGTTGCAAAAAAGCGGCTTGGCAGATTTTTTTGAATTAGTAGTTTCTGGCGATAGCTTGCCAAAAAAGAAGCCAGACCCAATGCAATTGCAATATATTTGCGTAAAGTTTGATGTGCCTACTTTTGAGGCCATGCTGGTGGGCGACTCAGATACGGATATTGCAGCCGCACACGCGGCAGGTAGCTTTATTATTACCGTGCCTTACGGGTATAATCAAGGTCGGTTAATAGATGAATCTAAAGTAGATGCGACTATTGATGATTTAACAGAATTAGAACAACTTTTGGCCTAACAACTTTAGAATAAATATGATGATTTCTTTAAATAATAATTTTTCAAGCTGGCGTAGCTCTTGGCGAAGCTAAGTCAATTGCTCGTCCGAATAAGGCGCGCAAGCTAAACGACAAGGTGGCCGAGGCCACAAATCAACTAAAATTATTAGAAAGAAATTTAAAAAATCATGTTTACCACAATCAATAAAACTGAATTTAATGCGCTAGCCACACAAGGTTACAACCGCATCCCGCTTGTGTTAGAAACCTTTGCGGATCTTGATACTCCGCTTTCACTTTACCTTAAACTTGCCAACCAACCTTTTAGCTATTTGCTAGAAAGCGTGCAAGGGGGCGAACGCTTTGGGCGATATTCCATTATTGGATTGCCTGCAAAAACTCGCATTGTGGCGCACGGCAACCATGTGCAAGTGCTGGAGGGCGAAATCGTTACAGAATCTACGGAAATGAACCCGCTAGATTTTGTAAAAGCATTTCAAGCACGCTTTAAAACGCCACCTTACACTGGCCTGCCACGCTTTACTGGCGGGCTGGCGGGCTACTTTGGCTACGAAACCGTGCGCTATATTGAAAAGCGTTTAGCAGGCGTAAATAAGCCTGACGCGATTAACACACCTGATGTGTTATTGATGGTTTCTGAAGAAATTGCCGTGGTAGATAACCTAAGCGGCAAGCTTTATTTTATAGTTTACGCTAATCCCGCCGAAGCAAATGCATATGAAAATGCGCACACACGTTTAAGTGAGTTGCTGAAAATGTTGCGCAAAACGGTGGCGATTCCTGAGGCGGTTGCTTCAACCAGCTCAGTGGCTAGCTCAGAGTTTGGTGAAGATAATTTCAAATCAGCCGTTATAAAAGCGCAACAATACATTTTAGATGGCGATATTATGCAGGTTGTGCTTTCACAGCGCATGTCGCAAAAATTTACCGCACCGCCTTTAAGTTTATACCGCGCTTTGCGTAGCTTAAATCCATCGCCTTATATGTTCTATTACGATATGGGCGATCACCACGTGGTGGGCGCTTCCCCTGAGATTTTAGTGCGATTAGAAAATGGCACGGTCACAGCCCGCCCCATTGCAGGCACGCGCCCACGCGGTAAAACGCGCGAGCAAGATTTGGCGTTAGCGGTTGAGTTATTAGCCGACCCTAAAGAGCGCGCCGAACATGTGCAGCTGATGGATTTAGGCCGCAACGATGTTGGCCGCGTGGCGCAAACAGGCACAGTAAAAGTCACAGATAACATGATGATAGAGCGCTACAGCCATGTGATGCATATTGTGAGCAACGTAGAAGGCAAGCTCAAAGCGGGCATGGATGCAATTGATGTGATTAAAGCGACCTTCCCCGCAGGCACGGTAAGTGGCGCGCCAAAAGTGCGTGCCATGGAAATTATTGATGAGCTAGAACCAAGCAAACGTGGCATCTACGCAGGTGCGGTTGGATATTTGGGTTTTAATGGCGATATGGATGTGGCGATTGCGATTAGAACAGGTGTGATTAAAAACAATATGCTCTACGTGCAAGCAGGGGCGGGCATCGTGGCCGATTCTATTCCTCAAAGTGAATGGGATGAAACACAAAACAAGGCAAAGGCAGTATTACGCGCGGCAGAGTTAGTGCAAGCAGGGCTAGACTTGAACGTAGAGCTTATTTCTGATTCAAACTTGGCACCGAAAGCAGGGGTTTAACATGTTATTGATGATAGATAATTACGATTCATTTACCTACAACCTCGTGCAATATTTGGGCGAGCTAGGGCAAGATGTACAAGTTTACAGAAACGATGAAATTGATTTAGCCAAAGTGGCTGAGTTAAAACCTGACCATATTGTGATTTCGCCTGGTCCATGCACACCAAATGAGGCTGGCATTAGCGTGCCGCTGATTAAAGAATTCGCGGGTAAGATTCCATTGCTCGGCGTTTGCTTAGGACATCAAAGCATAGGCCAAGCTTTTGGCGGGCGAATTATTAAAGCAAAAACTTTAATGCACGGTAAAACATCGCTCATTTACCATAAAAATATTGGCGTGTTTAAAGATCTGCCTAACCCTTACACCGCAACGCGTTACCACTCACTGGTGATTGAAAAAGAAACGCTGCCAGATTGTTTGGAAATTACCGCGTGGACAGACGATGGTGAAATTATGGGTGTGCGCCACAAAACTTTGCGTGTTGAAGGTGTGCAGTTTCACCCAGAATCTATACTCACCGAGCATGGTCACGCGCTTTTGAATAATTTTTTGAAAGAATAAGCTAGTGTCGTTTTCGCAAATTCTTAATCAAGTGATTAACGGTCAAAACCTAAGTTTTGATGTGATGCAAACCACCATGCGCCAAGTGATGGCGGGCGAACTCACACATGCACAAATTGCTGGCTTGCTAGTGGCGTTACGCATTAAAGGTGAAACAGTGGACGAAATCGCCGCCGCTGCCAGTGTGATGCGTGAGCTTTCAACCAAGGTAAATATTCATGATGCCAGCCATTTGATTGATACCTGCGGCACGGGTGGCGATGGCATACAAACTTTTAATGTGTCTACCGTGAGTGCATTTGTAGCCGCGGCAGCAGGCGCTAAAGTGGCTAAGCATGGCGGGCGGTCGGTGTCATCTACTTGCGGCAGTGCTGATGTTTTAGAAGTGCTGGGTGTAAATGTGCATTTGTCGCCTGAGCAAGTCGGCACATGTGTTGATACCATCGGCATCGGCTTTATGTTCGCGCCAAACCACCATAGCGCCATGAAGCACGCCGCGCCTGTGCGCCGTGAGCTAGGTATTCGCACGCTGTTTAATTTGCTAGGCCCGCTGACCAACCCTGCTAATGCTAAACGCCAAGTAATGGGCGTGTTTGATAGCGCCCTCACGACTAAGCTTGCGCACGTGTTGCAGCAACTTGGCAGCGAGCATGTGCTAGTGGTGTGCGGCGCAGATGGCATGGACGAAATTTCATTTTGCGGCGATACCTTTGTGGCTGAATTAAAAGATGGCAAAGTGTCTGAATACACGGTTAACCCTAGCCAGTTTGGCATGCAGTTGCATCATTTGAGTAGCATTCAAATTCAAAATGCAGATGAATCTAAAGCCGTAATTTTAGATGTGCTTAATGGAAAACTATCCAATCAAAACCAGGTCGCTGCTCGCGACATCGTTTTGCTCAATGCTGGCGCCGCGATTTACGTTGCAGGCGTGGCAGATAGCTTGCAAAGTGGCATCAATAAAGCACGTGAGGTGATTGATAGCGGCCTAGCAATGACTAAATTAAACGCATTAAGAGCAATGTCATGAAAAAACAATTTTTAATATTATTGGCAATCTGTTTCGCGCTAAGTTTTACCGCTTGCCGCGCACCAAATAATGCGCAACCAATTGAATCTGCGCAAGTTTCTGCAACTACGGGTATGGATGCTGGTGCGATTGTTGAAGCCTACGGCGCACATCGCAATTTACCGCAAGTGCAAGGTAGCGGCATCGTGACCAAAGTACTAAAAGATGATACCAAGGGCTTGCAACACCAAAAATTTTTGCTAAAAGTGAGTGACAATATTACGATTTTAATCGCCCATAATATTGATTTAGCGCCGCGCGTGGCGGATATTCACGAGAGCGATACCGTCGGCTTTAAAGGTGAATATATTTACACACCCAAAGGCGGCACCGTGCATTGGACACACAAAGATCCACGCGGCAAACATGCCGCTGGTTGGTTGCAACATAATGGAAAAACTTACGAATAGTACTTTACGAATAGAGCAAATATGAGCGATATATTAAATAAAATTTTAGCCACCAAGCGTGAAGAAGTGGCTGTTAGCAAAGGCCTAATCAGCTTAGAGCAACTGCAAAAACAAGCAGAAGCGCAGCCTGACCCGCGTGATTTTGTGGGTAGCATTTATAAAAAAGTGATGGCAAATAAACCTGCGGTAATTGCAGAAATTAAAAAGGCCAGCCCGTCAAAAGGCATTATTCGTGAAAACTTTAACCCTGCTGAAATCGCCAAAAGCTATGAAAAAGGCGGCGCCGCGTGTTTGTCAGTACTCACTGATGTTGAGTATTTTCAAGGTTCTGCCGAGTATTTAAAACAAGCACGTGCCGCTTGCAAGCTGCCTGTGTTGCGCAAAGACTTTATGATAGACCCATACCAAGTGTTTGAAGCGCGCGCCATGGGCGCAGATTGCATTTTGCTCATTGTAGCCGCGCTTGAGCTCAAACAAATGCGTGCGCTTGAGCTATTAGCAAATGAACTAGGCATGGCGGTGCTGGTTGAAGTGCACGATGCAGACGAGCTAGAACTTGCATTGCAGCTCGATACGCCGTTAATTGGCATCAACAACCGCAACTTGCGCACCTTTGACGTGACCCTACAAACCACGCTAGATTTGCTTAAAGTACTACCAGAAGACCGTTTTGTGGTTACAGAATCAGGTATTTTTACGCCTGAAGACGTGAAGCTAATGCAAGATAATGATGTACACGCATTCTTAGTGGGTGAAGCCTTTATGCGTCAACCAGACCCAGGTGCAGAGCTGGCACGGGTATTCGGCCAATAATATTTTAATGACAGTCATGTCGAGGTAATTTATATGAGCTATCCATATTCCCGCCCACGCCGTATGCGTAAAGACGAATTTTCACGCCGCATGATGCGTGAAAACGTGCTGACGACCAATGATTTAATCTACCCAGTGTTCGTGCTAGATGGCGAAAATCGCACTGAAGAAGTCGCTTCAATGCCAGGCGTTAAACGCCAAAGCATTGATGTGCTACTTAAAACGGCGGCTGAATGTGTAGCACTTGGCATTCCTCTCATCGCATTATTTCCAGTGGTTGATAGCAAATTCAAAAGCCTAGATGCCGCAGAAGCTTACAACCCACAAGGCTTAGCGCAACGCGCTGTAATCGCATTAAAAGCAGCGTTCCCGCAACTTGGCGTGATGACTGATGTAGCCTTAGACCCATTTACCACGCATGGCCAAGATGGCTTGATTGATGACACTGGCTATGTGATGAATGATGAAACCATTGAAGTATTGGTTAAACAAGCCATTTCACACGCCAATGCGGGCGCTGATATTGTTGCGCCTAGCGATATGATGGATGGCCGCATTGGCCAAATTCGTGAAGCGTTAGAAAGCACAGAGAATATACACACTAAAATTTTGGCTTACTCAGCTAAATACGCTTCAGCATTTTATGGCCCTTTTAGAGATGCGGTGGGTTCTGCGGGCAATTTAGGTTCAGGCAATAAATACACCTATCAAATGGATCCAGCGAATAGTGACGAGGCCATAAACGAGGTTAGGCTAGATATTGAAGAAGGTGCGGATATGGTGATGGTAAAACCAGGAATGCCGTATTTAGATATTGTGCGTCGCGTGAAAGATGAGTTTGGTGTGCCAACTTTTGCCTACCAGGTGAGCGGTGAATATGCCATGTTGAAAGCCGCCGCGCAAAACGGCTGGTTGGATGAAAAAGCTTGCGTAATGGAGAGTTTATTGGCGTTTAAACGGGCTGGTGCGGATGGGATTTTGACTTATTTTGCGATGGATGCGGCGCGGTGGTTGAAAGGTTGAGTAAGTTTTGAGGTCTATTTTACGTTAGGGCTAGCTAAAAACAATGCCGCCACGAGCCGCATGTTTATTGGGTCGCAGGGCATCTGTTTTGATCTGGTTGGCTTTTGGTTTGGTGGTTGTTTTAAGTTCTGTGGTTTTAGTTTAGGTTTGGTTTTGTGGTGGTTTATTGTTTGTGGTTTTAGTTTAGTTTTCGGTTGGCGGGGCTTGTTATTTGGTCGTGCTATTTTAGTTTTTAATTCGGTGGTGGTTTTGGCTTTGGTGGCTGTTAAGTTGCTTGCCCTAACCCATCCATTAAGTGGGACGCCTTGCGGCGCCCCTTATGTCAAACGTTAGGCAAGGAGATGAAATGAATACAAGATCCGTCGCAGTTTTAGCTTTTTTATTATTGGCTCCAATGACTTTGATGGCGCAGGTGACTCTCCGCGAGAGCGTCACGATTTCCTTTGCTTCCGTCGCGGAAGGTACGCGAACTCTGACCGCCCGTGATGATTTCGTCGAACGGATGAGTCCTTTCGACCGTGCTGCGCGGATGAAGACAGATAAGGAGGTCTCCGAGAGCCAATTTCTAGAGTTTGTCGGCAAGAACGTACTCGAATGGAATGACGAAGAGAAACAGATGATCAACCTCGCTTTGCAGGGCATTCAAATAAAGCTTGAAGCGATGGCATTGCCGTTTCCAGAAAAGATGTTGATCATCAAGACTACAGGAATGGAAGAGGGTGGAGCTGCATATACCCGAGCCAATGCCATTGTTCTACCGCAGGACTTTCTGAAGGCACCTGTAGCCAGAATTCAGCAGACGATTTCCCATGAACTCTTTCACATCATGTCCAGAGCGAATCCTGGTCTGCGTGAGAGATTCTACGACGCTATCGGATTTGCAAAATGCGCCGAGGTTGAATTTCCTTCTGAGATGAAGTTGCGAAAAATCACAAACCCTGACGCACCAAAAAACGACCACTGTATCCGCGTAATGGTCACTGGCAAGGAGCGGTGGGCTATTCCCATCCTCTTTTCGAGCGCTGAGAAATACTCCGTGGAGCGTGGTGGAGAGTTCTTCAACTACCTTCAGTTCCAATTGCTTCTGGTTGAGCGGCTGAATGATGGGCACAAGGTCGCACCGATGTTCGACGGCCCGAAGCCGATGCTCGTGGATATCCAACAAGTGTCTGGATTCTTTGAGCAGGTGGGCAAGAACACAGGATACATCATTCATCCCGAGGAGATATTGGCTGATAACTTTGCATCTCTGGTGCAGGGACAGCGCACCCTGCCATCACCTGATGTGGTGGAGAAGATCCAAGCAATCCTTAAGGACAGGAAAACCACCGAATCAGGCGCGGTAGCCGGGAATTAAAAGTCAAAAATGTGAAATTACACGATTGCTTGAATAAACCTAAAATCTCTCAATATCCGTCATTCTGAGTGAAACGAAGAATCCAGCAAGCGTAGGGTGTGCAAAATGACTTTATTTGCACACCAATTCACTTAAGTTTCATTCAAATAAATCAAAATACATGCCCTGTGAGCCAATATCCATGCGGGTTGCAGGGCATGCATTTCACGATAGTTGAAAGGCCTTGCGCCGTATTTACTAAGCTATTGCAGCTTTAGCACAAAATATTCTAGTAACTTTTGTTGCTTCTTTTTGAATGGTTTACAATCCATTATTGGCACTTGCATTACCTTATGTTTTCGCTAATCTACCAAATGCCGCATAGTTTCACAGCCACTAATTTTATAAAAGCCAAAAAAATGAAAAAAATCCTCAACACGCTATCTACGCATCCGTCCGCCCTGCTTTTATTTGTGCAGTTGGCGAGCATTATTATTCACCCTTCCTTAGAAAGCGTTAAATATAATCAAGCCATATTTAGCTGTTTTAACGTGGCCGCGCTTTCGTTGGCGGTTTGGGTGGTAAACCGTAGCCCAGCTATGAACTGGGTGGCGTGGGTGCTGGCTGTACCCGCTATTTCACTCACTTTATTGTATGTGTTGTCTGGCAATATGCATTATTTTATGTGGGCGCAATTGCTCGAAAGTGCGATGTATTTTTACACCGCCGCGGGCTTGGTGATGTATATGTTTAATGATGATGTGCTCACGCGAGATGAGCTTTTTGCTGCCGCCGCAACCTTTACGGTGCTGGCTTGGGGTTTTGCTTTAATCTATTCAGTTTGCCAATATATTTACCCTGGCAGCATCACGGGTAGCACCAACCCTGGCGAGCCGCGCACTTGGTTAGATTTAATGTTTTTAAGTTTTACGATTCTTTCTAGCACGGGTTATGGCGATGTAATGGTTGTGCATCCTGTCGCAAAAATTGTAAGCATTTTTCAAATGTTTATTGGCTTAATGTACATGGCACTTATTGTGTCGCGCCTAGTTTCGCTCACAACGGCGGCGCGTAAAGAATAGCGTGTTAAAATATCGCCACTAGTCATACTCTGCTGAAAGCGCCCATGAACGCATTGCCAAACTCACCTTTAGAACAACAATTACGAGAAATTCTCGCCAAGCGCATTCTCATTTTAGATGGCGCAATGGGTACGATGATTCAGCAATACCACCTCACTGAGGCAGATTATCGGGGTGAACGTTTTGTAGATTTTGCTGCGCCAGCAGGCCAGCGCGAGTTGTTTGTAAAAGGCAATAACGAGCTATTAAGCCTGACCCAGCCACAAATCATTCAAGAAATTCACGAAAAATATTTGGCCGCAGGCGCAGATATTATTGAAACCAACACATTCGGCGCGACTAGTGTGGCGCAAGATGACTACCACATGGCGCATTTGGTGCATGAAATGAATGTGCAATCAGCCAAACTTGCTAAAGCCGCTTGCGACAAATATAGCACGCCCGATAAACCGCGTTTTGTGGCAGGTGCACTTGGCCCAACGCCTAAAACTGCAAGCATCTCGCCTGACGTTAATGACCCCGCCGCGCGTAACGTAAGCTTTGACCAGTTGGTAAACGCTTACTTAGAACAAGCGCGAGCATTGGTTGAAGGCGGCGCAGATATTTTAATGGTAGAAACCATTTTTGATACGCTCAATTGCAAGGCAGCTTTGTTTGCCATTGATGCGTTTTTTGAAGAAGTTGGCTACAAACTGCCAATTATGATTTCAGGCACGGTAACAGATGCATCAGGTCGCATTTTGTCTGGCCAAACCGTTACCGCATTTTGGCATTCGGTACGCCACGCCAAACCGCTCACCATTGGTTTAAACTGCGCTTTAGGCGCAACTTTAATGCGCCCATATGCTGAAGAAATATCAAAAATCGCCGATACATTTGTGTGCATTTACCCCAATGCTGGCCTGCCCAACCCGATGAGCGACACGGGTTTTGACGAAACCCCAGACGTGACTTCAAACTTGGTAAAAGAATTCGCCGAAAGTGGCTTTATCAATATTGCAGGTGGTTGCTGCGGAACAACACCGCCGCACATTGCAGCGATTTACGAGCAAGTTAAAAATATCGCGCCAAGACAGGTGCCCCAGCAGCCAACATCTATGCGGCTCTCAGGCCTAGAGCCTTTTATCATTGATGAAAATTCTTTATTCGTCAACGTCGGCGAGCGCACCAACGTCACAGGCAGCAAGGCTTTTGCACGTTTAATTATTAACGAGCAATATGACGAAGCCTTAAGCGTGGCGCGCCAGCAGGTAGAAAACGGCGCACAAGTTATCGATATCAACATGGATGAAGGCATGCTAGATGCCGTTAAAGCCATGACGCACTTTTTAAATTTAATCGCCAGCGAGCCTGATATTGCCCGCGTGCCGATTATGATTGATTCGAGCAAATGGTCGGTGATTGAGGCAGGCTTAAAATGCGTGCAAGGTAAAGCCATCGTCAATTCTATTTCGATGAAAGAAGGTGAAGCTGAGTTTTTACGCCAAGCCAAGCTATGCCGCCGTTACGGCGCGGCAGTCATTGTGATGGCGTTTGATGAAAAAGGTCAGGCGGATACTTACGCGCGTAAAACAGAAATTTGTAAACGCGCTTATGATTTATTAGTTGGCATCAACTTTCCGCCAGAAGACATTATTTTTGACCCCAATATTTTCGCCATTGCCACAGGCATTGAAGAGCACAACAATTACGCGGTAGACTTTATCGAAGCGACGCGTTGGATTAAGCAAAACCTGCCACATGCTAAAATTTCAGGCGGTGTAAGTAACGTAAGCTTTAGCTTTAGAGGTAACGACCCTGCGCGTGAGGCGATTCACACCGTGTTTTTATATCACGCGATTCAAGCAGGCATGACCATGGGCATTGTAAATGCGGGCATGATGGGCGTGTATGACGACCTTGCGCCAGAACTAAAGCTCGCCGTTGAAAATGTTGTGCTAAACCGCATTACCGACCCCAATAACTTGCTCGCGCCTACTGAACGCCTCATTGAAATTGCAGGCACGCGAGTCGCAGGCGGCAAAAAAGAAGCAGCAACCTTAGAATGGCGCGGCACAGCCGATGCGCCCACGCCCGTAGCAAAACGCTTGGCGCACGCCATGGTGCATGGCATTACAGATTTTATTGTGGAAGATACCGAAGAAGCCCGCGCAGCCGTAATGGAAAGCGGCGGCCGTCCAATCCATGTGATTGAAGGCGCACTGATGGACGGCATGAACGTGGTGGGTGACTTATTTGGTCAAGGCAAAATGTTTTTACCGCAGGTAGTGAAATCTGCCCGTGTGATGAAGCAAGCGGTAGCACACTTAATTCCATTTATTGAAGCCGAAAAACTGCTTGAGCAAGAGCGCACGGGCGTTGTCGCCAAGCCAAAAGGTAAAGTGGTGATTGCCACGGTAAAAGGCGACGTGCATGACATCGGCAAAAATATCGTGTCTGTGGTGTTGCAATGCAATAACTTTGAAGTGGTGAATATGGGCGTAATGGTGCCAGCTGCTGAAATTTTAGCCATGGCAAAAGCCGAAAATGCCGACATTATCGGCCTAAGCGGCTTAATTACGCCAAGCTTAGAAGAAATGACGCACATCGCTAAAGAAATGCAACGCGACCCGTATTTTAAAGACATGAAAATGCCGCTTTTGATAGGCGGCGCAACCACCTCACGCGCGCACACCGCTGTGAAAATCGCCCCGCATTATGACGGCCCAATTGTGTATGTGCCTGATGCTTCGCGCTCAGTTTCGGTAATGCAAAACTTACTTACGCCAGAAACACGCGGGGCGTATTTGGCCGAAATTCAAGCCGATTATCAAAAAGTCCGCGACCAACACGCCAATAAAAAAGGCGTGCCATTGCTGACGATTGCGCAAGCCCGCGCCAACAAAGCTAAGCTTTCGTTTACTGGCGAGTTTGCGCCTGTGAAGCCAAAATTCATCGGCCGCCGTGTATTTAAAAACATTGATTTGAGCTTAATCGCCAAATACATTGATTGGGCGCCATTCTTTCAAACGTGGGATTTAGCTGGCAGCTACCCAGCCATTTTGAGCGACAAAGTAGTGGGCGAAGCTGCAACAAAAGTATTTGCAGAAGCGCAAGCCATGCTAAAAAAAATCATCGATGGTCGCTGGCTCACCGCCAATGGCGTGATTGCGCTTATGCCCGCAAACACAGTGAATGATGACGATATTGAAATCTATACTGATGAAACCCGCAGCCAAGTCGCGTTCACCTATTACGGCATGCGCCAACAAACAGTGAAACCCGTGATTGATGGCGTAGCGCGCCCAAACCAATGTTTGGCAGATTTTATCGCGCCTAAAGGCACTCAAGACTACGTTGGTTTATTCGCTGTTACCGCAGGTTTAGGTGTAGAAAAAATTGAAAAACGCTTCGCCGATGCGCATGACGATTACAGCGGAATTATGTTCAAATCTCTAGCTGACCGCCTAGCCGAAGCCTTCGCCGAATACATGCACGAACGCATCCGCACCGATTTATGGGGTTATGCAAGCGATGAAAAATTAGCTACAGACGCCTTAATTAAAGAACAATACCAAGGCATCCGCCCAGCCCCAGGCTACCCCGCCTGCCCAGACCACACCGTAAAAGCCGATATGTTCAAGCTACTACAATGCGATGAAATCGACATGCAACTCACCGATTCATTCGCTATGATGCCAGCGGCAGCGGTTTCAGGCTTCTACTTTGCACATGCTGAAAGCAAATATTTTAGCGTGGATAAAATTGGTGAAGACCAGTTAATGGACATGACAAAACGCAGAAACTTGCCTAAAGAATATTTAGAGCGTTGGCTTGCGCCGAATTTAGGGTAATTGCCGTGTCTAATGATTCATTAAAAGTTTTTCTCTGGATATTTGGTGGCATCTTATACGTTTTCACAGTATTTGCTTTGTATCTTAAATCTGGACGTAACGGCAATGACCTTCCGATAGCCAAAAGAAAAGAGCTGTGGTGGCAGAATCTTATTTTGAACAGTCTATTTTGTTTACCAGTGCCGCTTATATTTACCTATAAAGCTTATGGGGATACTCTCAATTCAGAAGTATTGTTTTTTATATCGCTTCCTATTGTTGTTTTTGCACTTTGTTATGAGTTTTTGTATAGCCAACCAAGGATAAGTCAACTAACTGCTGATGCTGATAAATTATTTATAACGCTTAAATTAGATGCCTCGGAAGACAAATATAGCTTTAATGCAGAAGACGTGCAGATACTTGTTCACAATGATGTTGCGCTTAGTAGTAGATACAACGGCATTGATAACATACAGATTGATAGGTTGTGTAAAAATAGTTTTGGCGAATATTTTTGGGTTAGAGCAAAGTTAGGGGGTTTTTCAAAACCTGAAATTATACATTTTTCTATTCAAGCGGCAATGAATTTTTTGAGGGCATATCCGAAGCTTTATCAGCAAGAGTTTAATGAGGAAAATAAATAGCTAATGCACACTCATAATCCATCAAACGAATTCGACCAATTACGCGGCATTATCAAAAATCTGATTCAAGATAATGATGAGTTTGTGCGTACCCACGAGCCTGAGTATTTTGACCCTTTTGAGCAGCAGCAACATCCACGGGCTACGGTGGTAACTTGCTCAGATGCGCGCGTTCATACCCAAGCCCTAGACAAAACGCCAGATGGTGATCTGTTTATGATTCGCAATATTGGTAACCAAATTGCGACGGCGGAAGGTTCTGTGGAATACGGCGTGCGGCACTTGCATACGCCTTTGCTGATTATTGTCGGGCATGTAGCATGTGGGGCGATTAAAGCGGCAGCGAGTAATTATTCAAGCGAATCTGATGCGATTAAGCATGAATTAAATAGCATTCAGCTGCCCATCAAAACAGATGAGCTAACTACGGATGACTGGCTGCGCGGCGTGATTGCTAATGTGAATAATCAGGTGAATTACGCGCTCATAAAATTTGCAGACGAAGTAAAAGAACAGATTTTAACGGTGGTGGGCGCGGTGTATGATTTTCAAAACGTGCTGGGGCAAGGCCAAGGGCGGCTGGTAATTGTGAATATTAACGGCAATATAGATACAATGCATATTGCGGCGCGGCTTTTAGAGTTGCGGTAGATATTAGTCATTGAGATATTAGGAATTTATGCATATACATATTTTAGGCGTTTGCGGCACGTTTATGGGCGGCATTGCGGTGCTGGCGAAGGCCGCTGGGCATCGCGTAACTGGTTGCGATGCCAATGTTTACCCGCCAATGAGCACGCAATTAGAATCGCAAGGTATTGAGCTGATTGAAGGCTTTTCACCCGAACAAACTAAGCTTAACCCTGATATGTACGTGATTGGCAATGTAGTCACACGCGGTAATGCTTTAATGGAAGAAATTCTAAATAAAGGTTTGCCGTATATTTCTGGTCCGCAATGGTTGGCTGAGAACGTGCTGCAAGGCAAGTGGGTGCTCGCTGTGGCTGGCACGCATGGCAAAACGACCACTAGCTCAATGTTGGCTTGGATATTGGAATATGCAGGGCTGGCACCAGGGTTTTTAATTGGAGGCGTGCCTGAGAATTTTGCGATTTCTGCAAGGTTGCCACAAGTGCCGCCGCTCATGGCTCAACATGCTCGCACTACCATTCGCCCTGAGTCTATTGAATGGTCAGAGCTGTCACCTTTTTTTGTGATTGAAGCCGACGAATACGACACAGCTTTTTTTGATAAACGCTCAAAATTTGTGCATTATCGCCCACGCACGGCGGTGTTAAATAATCTAGAATTTGACCACGCTGATATTTTTGAAGATTTAGCCGCCATTGAAAAACAATTTCACCACTTGGTGCGCACTGTGCCACAACAAGGCTTGGTGGTGGCGAATGGCGTCGAGGCAAGCTTGCAACGTGTGATTGATAAAGGCTGCTGGACGCCTGTTGAAAAATTTGGCACCGATGATAATTGGCAAGCCGTCAACGCACAGGGTGATGGCAGTTTTGATGTGATGTTTGCAGGTAAGCCACAAGGCCGTGTGTTGTGGGATTTGCTCGGTGAGCATAACCGTATGAATGCCTTAGCCAGCATTGCCGCCGCGCGCCATGTAGGGGTTTCTGTAGCAGTAGCAATTGCCGCGCTTGGCGAGTTTAAAAACGTAAAACGCCGCATGGAAATTCGCGGCGTGGTGAATAATATTACCGTGTACGATGATTTTGCGCACCACCCCACCGCAATTACCACAACGGTTGCAGGTTTGCGTAGTAAAATTGGCAAAGCACGCATATTGGCAGTGCTTGAGCCTCGTTCAAACACCATGAAGCTAGGCGTAATGAAAAGCGCATTGCCAGCTAGTTTGGTTGAGGCAGATTTAGTGTTTTGTTTCGGCGCAAATTTAGGGTGGGATGCTACCGAAGCGCTCGCGCCAATTCAGCATAAAGCTAAAGTGTTTGATGACTTAGATGCAATGGTGGCCGCAATTGTTGCAGTAGCAAAAGCGGGTGATTATGTGCTGGCAATGAGCAACGGCGGCTTTGGTGGCGTGCATCAGAAGATATTAGATGCATTAAATTCAAGACTTAAAAATTAAAGTCTTGAAAATTAAAGTCTTAAAATAAAAATTTAGGCAGAAATAAAAGTTGGCTACACAACGCAAAAAAACTAAAACTAACGCATTTACGGCACTCATTGCAAAGTTAAAAGCAATGAGCGTAATGGCTATTGCGATTTGGGTTTCAGTTTTTGTACATGCCGTGTTATTGAGCGTTCATTTTGAGCCTGAACTTAAAAAATTCACCGATAATTTACCCTCTTTAGAAGTGATGTTGGTAAATGCTAAAACCAGTACCACGCCAGATAAAGCGGATGTATTAGCCCAAGCCAATTTAGACCGTGGCGGTAATACAGACCAAAACCGCAAAATGAAATCTGCATTGCCTTCACTTAAGCAGCAACAAGTAGAATTTAATGTTAAGCCAGTGGCCGAAGCGAAATCTGGAAAAAAAGCCGCCAAACTCACCGCAGAAGAAACCAAAGAACAAAAACATGTAGCAGAGCTTGAAAAGCAAGCGCAAGAGTTGATGACGCAACTAAAAGCCACCAACAAAGTAGAATCTAGCCCAGTACAAAAAGCCGCTGCAAAAGAAATGGAAGCAGGCAATCAAGAAACACCCACCAAGAAGTTAGATATTCATGACTTAACCGCAGCCGCTTTAGAAATGGATCGCCTAGAAGCGCTAATTTCTAAACAGCAAGATGATTATCAAAAGCGCCCAAAACGTAAATTTATTGGTGCCAGAGCCAAAGAGTATAAATATGCGCTTTATGTAGAAGCTTGGCGTCAAAAAGTAGAAAAAGTAGGCAATCTGAATTACCCAGATGCAGCTAAAAACGCAAAGTTATATGGGCAATTGCAAATGACGGTATCGATTAAGGCCGATGGTTATATTGAACAAATTGAGCTGAATCGCAGCTCTGGGCATAAAGTGTTAGATGATGCCGCGAAACGCATTGTTAAGCTGGGCGAGCCGTATGCAAGGTTTCCAGATGATATACATAAAGAAATTGACGTGCTGAGCATCACCCGCACATGGACGTTTACCAAAGAAGACAGCCTCGCGACGGGTGAGTAATTGCGGGCATTATCTTTTTCATTTTTGAAAAATATGAATGGTGGCTTGTGCGAATCAATCATCGTTATTGCGATCGTAGCAAGGCAATCTAACACGTTCAGATTGCCGCGCTGCGCTCGCAATGACAACCATATTTTTTAGGCTATCAAAACTAATGACTACCAATATTCAACACCTAGCATTTCAACACCATGTATTTTTTTGCCTAAATCAACGTACAAATGGTGAAGCATGTTGCATGAATAGTGGCGCAGAAGAAGCATTTGAGCATATGAAAGCTAAAGTAAAAAAGCTTGGCTTGAGTGGGCAAGGCAAAGTGCGCATTAACCGCGCAGGCTGTTTAGATAGGTGTGGCGAAGGACCGCTGATGGTGGTTTACCCGCAAGCTATTTGGTATACATTTATTGATAATGAAGATATTGATGAAATTATTGCAAGCCATTTAATCAATGGAAAAGTGGTTGAACGGCTGGTAGTGTAAGGCGACGACCCCGTCGTGAAGTAGTAGTAAATTGCGATGAGGTCATCGCTCCTACAATGATAGTGCACAGGTAATATGTGCATGCATTTTCTCAATCAGTAATTTCTTTTTGCTTTCATCTAACTGAGCTGGGCTTACCACACGCACCGCTTCACCCCAATGTGAATTCGGAAAATGTTTATCATTTTCAAAACGCGGCACAAGATGCCAATGTATATGAGGCGTTTTGTTGCCAAGGCTTGCAAGGTTGATTTTAGTTGGGTTCAACACTTCTCGAATTGCCGTTTCAACGGCAAACACCACTTTCATCATCTGCGCGCGCTGTGGCGGTTGCAAATCTGTCATTTCTTTAATATGCGCCAATAATTCAACGCGGCAATACGCTGGATAATCTGCGTCGTTTAACAATACAACACGGCAAAAATCATCTTGCCATAAAATTTCATGTGGTGTTGGTATGCAAAGTGGGCAGTGTTCAGCAACTAAATTCATTTAAGTTTGTTCTCGTACGCGCGTTCATTGTATTTATTGATGCCCTGCGAGCCAATCACAGAGCGGCTTGCAGGGCATCTGTTTTGATAATGAAGGAAGTTTATTTTATGAAGCCGCCAACATGCGGTCTAGCGTAAGCTTGGCTAGCTTGGCTTCATGCGCTGGCACTTTAATTTGGTTGACGACTTTGCCCTCAACTAAGTTTTCAAGCACCCAAGCTAAATGTTGCGGGTCAATTCGCGCCATAGTTGAGCATTCACACACCACGTGGCTCATAAATTGCACCAGTTTGCCTTGCGGTTTCATTTGTTCTGCCAAGCGATTCACCAAATTAAGCTCAGTGCCGACTAGCCATTTAGTATTGGGCGCGGCATCAGTGACAGTTTTTAAAATGTATTCCGTAGAGCCTACAAAGTCAGAATTTTGGCACACCTCAAACGGTGCTTCAGGATGCGAAATGACAATACCATCAGGATGTTCAGCACGAAATTTGGTGATATTTTGCAAGCGGAACATTTGATGCACCGCGCAATGGCCTTTCCAAAGTAAGATTTTGGCATTTTTAATTTCTTCAACCGTTAAGCCGCCTTGTGGTTGATCAGGATCCCAAATCGGCATTTGTTCTAGAGGAATGCCCATTTTGTGGCCACTCCAGCGCCCTAGGTTTTGGTCAGGGAAAAACAACACTTTTTCACGTTGTTTAAAGCTCCACTCCAATATTTTTGGCGCGTTAGTGCTGGTGCAAACAATGCCACCGTGTTCACCACAAAACGCTTTTAAGTCAGCGGCAGAGTTAATATAGGTCACGGGCGTAATGGTTTCGTCAAAATCAAGCACTTTGCTTAGCTCGCGGTAACTACGTTCTACTTTGGCAAGATTGGCCATATCCGCCATAGAGCAGCCTGCAGCAAGGTCTGGCAGAATGGCAATTTGGTCTGGTCGGCTTAAAATATCAGCCACTTCTGCCATAAAATGCACGCCTAAAAATACAATGTATTGTGCATCTAAAGTTTCGCAATAGCGCGATAATTTAAGTGAATCGCCCGTGTAATCGGCATGGCGATACACGCCCTCATTTTGGTAGTGGTGACCCAAAATTACCAAGCTTTTGCCGAGTTTTTGTTTGGCGGCAATAATACGGCGCTGGCAATCTGCATCGTCAGTGGCTTGGTAGCGCTCAAATTTAATGGGAATAGCTTTGGCTTCGATTTGCATAGTGGCTTTGATGCTTAAATACTTGAAAGGTTTATTTTATAACTTTAAAGGCCATAATGCTAATAGCTTACTCATGGCCTGTTAGGGTTAATTGGTGACGTTCACCAAGTCTTTTTAGCGCATCAACATTTGTCCAAGAAAATACGCGCGCGGCGGCTTCGTGCCAATCTACCCACTCATAACGTACATGCTCGTCTGGAGCAAGTTTAATAGGCAATGGCGATGGAAGTTCTAAACCAAATAAATGCTCAGTATTTTCAACCACGCTTGGTGCGTAACGGTGCCGCCAATGTGGGTAAATTTCATATATGTTTGATGCGTGCCAATCTTGTAAATCATATTGGGTGGCATCCAAGCCAGTCTCTTCAAAAACCTCACGAATCGCCGCTTGACGGGGCGTTTCGCCGTGCTCTAAACTGCCTGTCACTGACTGCCAAAAGCCTTTTTTATCAGCCCGTTCCATGATGAGCACTTGTAAATCGCGGGTATGGATAAGCACTAATGCAGAAATTGGGGTTTTGAACATAAATGGATTGATAAAATAATTTATTTTTCTTTAGCGACGGCACTAGTTAAGTTTTTAGGCAAATGAAAAACTACATTTTCAATTACGCCTAGCAATTCTTCCACATGGTTTGCGCCTAATTGTTGTAACTTTGCAATGACTTCTTGAACCAATACTTCGGGTGCAGAAGCCCCCGCAGAAACGCCAATTTTCTTTTTACCAATTAGCCATTCAGGATTTAAAAAGCTGGCGTTATCGACCATGTAGGCCTCAACGCCTTGTTTTTCAGCCACTTCACGGAGGCGATTTGAGTTGGAGCTATTGGGCGAGCCAACAATAATGACTAAATCACAATCTTTCGCCATAATTTTTATGGCGTCTTGCCGATTTTGTGTGGCGTAGCAAATGTCATCGCTTTTTGGGCCATTGATGAGAGGGAACTTGGTTTTGAGCGCAGCTATCACCATTGCTGCGTCATCCATAGAAAGCGTGGTTTGTGTCACAAATGCTAACATTAGCGGGTTTTGTACTGTTAACTTGGCAACATCTTCAGGCGTTTCAACTAGGTAGATGCCAGCAGAGCCTTCAACTTGCCCCATCGTGCCTTCCACTTCAGGGTGGCCTTTGTGGCCAATCATAATAATCTCCATATTGGCAGCAATCATTTTTGCCACTTCAATATGCACTTTGGTGACCAGTGGACATGTTGCGTCGTAAGCCGTTAAGCCGCGAGATTCAGCCTCGGCACGCACAGCCTTTGAAACACCGTGCGCACTAAAAATAACAATACTACCTGTAGGAATTTCATCTAACTCTTCAATAAATATTGCGCCTTTTGCACGTAATTCGTCTACCACAAACTTGTTATGCACGACTTCATGGCGCACATAAATTGGTGCGCCAAATTTCTCTAAAGCTTGTTCTACCATAATAATGGCACGGTCAACACCTGCACAAAAGCCCCGCGGGTTTGCGAGAATTACATCTAAAGCTTGAAAATCTGCCATATGCTCTTTTATTTCATCAAATACAGTTAAGGTATAATGCGCATATTAACCTAATTTGTGCGCTAAAACATGAACAATTCACCCATTAAAAATACTGCTACGCTACTGATTACTTGCCCAGATAGCAAAGGCATTGTAGCGGCCATTGCTGATTTTTTATATCAGCATAATGCCAATATTCTGCATGCGGATCAGCACCAAGATGCCGAAAATAATCTATTTTTAATGCGCGTAGAGTGGGATTTAGCAGGGTTCAGCTTGCCTACGCCTGATTTTGAGCATCACTTTGCAGCAATTGCAACGCGCTTTAGCATGGAATGGCAGCTTAAGTTATCAAACAAGCCAGTGCGCGTGGCTATTATGGTGTCGCAGTATGACCACTGCTTGGCAGATTTATTGCACCGTCATAAAAATGGTGAATTGGTGTGTGATATTCCGCTTATTATTAGCAATCATCGCGATACTGAAGCCTTGGCCAAATTTTATGGTGTTGATTTTCACTATATTGCCGTGACTAAAGATAATAAAGCAGCGGCAGAAGCAGCTCAATTTGCCTTATTTGCACAATATGAAATTGATTTGATTGTACTCGCACGCTATATGCAAATATTATCGCCCGATTTTGTAACGCGTTATCCTCAAAAAATCATTAACATTCACCACTCCTTTTTGCCTGCGTTTATTGGTGCAAAACCTTATCACCGTGCCTTTGAGCGCGGCGTTAAACTCATTGGTGCAACAGGGCATTATGTGACTGAAGTGCTAGATGAAGGCCCGATTATTGAGCAAGATATTGACCGCATTTCACATCGCGATCAAGTGGAAGATCTAATTCAAAAAGGTAGAGACTTGGAGCGTGTAGTGTTATCAAAAGCGGTGCGCTGGCATATTGAAAATAGAATTTTGTTGTATGCGAATAAAACAGTGATTTTTGATTAGCAGTCTGATTAAAATTAGCCCATAAAAATGAAGCCCAAACCATTTTGTAGTTTGGGCTTCATTTTTTTGCAGCTACTAAATGGATTATTCTATTGCAGGTGCATCTAATGCGGGTATTTCTGGCTCATCGTATGGTGCTATTTCGGGTAAATTGGCTGAAGCTTCTGCCATATCACTATTGACTTGGGCGCTAACCTCGCTTACATGCGCAATTGACCCTTCATCAGTGTAAGACTCACCAGTAGTTGTGCAACCAGCGATCACCATGGTTGATATTGCGATTAAAACTGTTGTAAACGTGTTATTCATTTCTATTCTCCAGAGCCTAGTAAAATAGAGCAGCATAAGCAGTTTTTAAAACATAATTATTGCCCATCTGCTGCAGGCGCATCAATTGGTGGCAATGCCACTTCGTCAACAGGCGCAATTTCAGGTAAGGCTTCATCGGCAAATGCCGAAATAGCCCCAAATGCTAGTAGTGCTGTTAAAACTAAAAGAACTTTTTTCATATTTTCCCCTATTCTAAGCAACTGTTTAAATTATGATTTAAGAGCTATCAAACTCTTAATATAAATTTACACCTTGCGAGTAGCATAAGCAATATAAATTATTGTTGTTTTAGACAGATTGCTATGTTTGAGGTAAGCATTTTTCTAAGGCAAACAAGTCTGCAATTTCTTCACGTTTTCTAATTAAATGGCTATCGCCACCATCCACCATCACCTCAGCCGCACGTGGCCTAGTGTTGTAGTTGCTAGACATGCTCATACCGTAAGCACCTGCTGACATAATTGCTAGTAAATCTCCTTCTTCTAAGGTAAGCGTTCTATCGTGACCTAAAAAGTCACCACTTTCACACACAGGCCCAACAATTTCATACACCGCAGCATGGCCGTCTTTTCGTGGCTGCACAGGTTGAATGTTGTGGTAAGCGTCATATAAAGCAGGGCGCATCAGGTCGTTCATGGCTGCATCTACAATGGCGAAATTTTTACTTGTCGTAGGTTTAAGGTATTCCACTTTTGTGAGCAAAACACCAGCATTGCCCACTAGCGCGCGGCCTGGTTCAAACACCAGCTTTACATTACGGTTACCAAGTTTGGTGCGCATGGCAGCTGCATAAGCCGTAAATTCTGGCGGCGTTTCATCGTTATAACAAATACCAATGCCACCACCAGCATCAATATGTTGAATATGAATACCTTGTTGCTCTAAAGCATCCACCAATAACAATACGCGGTCAAATGCATCTAAAAATGGTGATAATTCGGTGATTTGTGAGCCGATATGGCAATCAACACCGTGAATCGCAATGTTGGGCATGGCGGCAGCCTGCGCATACACATTCAACGCATCTTCATACGCCACACCAAATTTACTATTTTTTAAACCTGTAGAAATATACGGATGCGTTTTAGCGTCTACATTCGGATTCACGCGCAATGAAACTGGCGCCACTTTACCCATTTCACCAGCCACTTTATTCAAGCGCGATAATTCGCTGGCAGATTCCACATTAAAGCAAAAAATACCTGCGTTTAAAGCAGCCTGCATTTCAATGGCAGTTTTACCTACGCCAGAAAACACAATTTTTTTCGGGTCACCACCAGCCGCCAAAACACGTGCTAACTCACCGCCAGAAACAATATCAAAACCAGCGCCAAGCTTGGCAAATAAATTCAAAATGGCAAGACTAGGGTTGGCCTTTACCGCAAAACAAACAAGATGATTTGTGCCAGCAAAGCCAGCGCTAAAGCGCTCAAAAGCCTGCGTAAGCGCTGCTTTAGAATACACATAACAAGGCGTACCAAATTCTGTAGCAATTTGATTTAGCGCTACATTTTCAGCATGTAAAGTGGAGTTTTTAAGAGAGAATGAGTTCACGGGGTTAACTTATAAAAAATTGGGTAGGGGTAATTATTTACTTGTTGAAGTATCTTGCGGATATTGCTGCTCAGGAATATACAGCGGCCCTTTAGTGCCACAGCCGCTTAGTGTGCAGCAAATAACTGCTAAGAAAAATAGGTGCGCCGCATTTTTTTGCATAATGTTAAGGTCACTTTTAGGTAAATGTATATTATTAAATAATGCGACAAATTTTAACATAAAGGCTTGCGAAGGATTATTTGCTTTTATTATATTCAATAATGATTGCACTAATAAAGTCTTGGGGTGCACCAAAGTATTGTGCCGTTTATCAGGCGAACTTTGCCGATTGTCGGTTACCGCTAGGCATCGACTATATACGCTGAGTAAGATTCGCCTATATGAAAAAGGGGAAGGGAATGCGCTTTTTAGTAAGATTGCAACAAAGTAGATTGCTACGTTGCACTAATTCTAACAACTTAAAAGTTGTGGCCCGGCAAAAAGGCTTTTCATTAGTTGAGCTGATGATTGTGCTAGCAATTATGGCTATTGTGGCTTCGATAGCAGCGCCTTCTTTAGTGGGCATGGTTAACATTACTAAGCAATCTACAGTTGCGGCTCAACTCGCTACTGATTTAAATCGCGCTCGAAGCGAGGCAATTAAACGGAATTCTCGCGTGTTGTTTTGCAAAATTAATACTGCAGGTACTGGCTGTACTAATGGTACTCTTTACCACACTAGCGGATGGATAGTTTGCTATGACACTAATGAGGATGACACTTGTGATACAAGCACCAGCCTTGCCCCTAACCCTATTGTTGTGCATCAGCGGCTTGCAGATATGACGCTAACGCTACTACGGGGCAACGGAACCACGGTTCCTATTCGCTTTAATCCAAATGGAACGCAAGGCACTTCTGCTGTCACGCTGACACTTCTTGGCTCATGGAGTGGAGCGGTAAGTAAAGTTTTGCGCATCACCGCTGTTGGCAACATATCATCGTCATAGGGCTAATTTAATGCACTCCCATACCACATTTTTTACGCCATCAATAAAACAGCGCGGCTTCTCCATGGTCGAAATTTTGGTGACTGTAGCGATTATCGCTACAAGTTTGCTGGGCACAGCTGGTTTGCAAGCGTATGCTATGCGTGTAAATCAAGGTGCGCAACTCCGAACCCAAGCTGTTTTTTTAGCGTCAGATATCGTTGAGCGAATTGAGGCTAACAAAGCAGGCGCAACAAGTAACGATGGATACACATTAGGTGAGACTAGCTCTGCCCCAACCAGCGTAGACACTTGCGCTTCAAGTTCATGCAGCGCTAGCAATTTGGCATCATACGATTTAAATCAATGGAGCAACTCAATTGCTACACTACTACCCCAAGCAACCGCTTGGGAAATCTGCATTGACGCTAATCTTGACGGCGCCTGTGATGGGACGACAATAGCAACTAACCCAACAAACTACCTGATTAGAATTAGCTGGACTGATCGAAGATACGACAAAAATAACACTGATGTAACTTTCTCCTACACATCCACACGAACTATTAGTAGTAACTGACACCATGAAAAACGGGCATAAAATAATTATTCGATCAAGCCAGCAATATTACTCAGCCGCGGGCTTTAGCTTGGTCGAATTGATGGTCTCAATTACCATCGGGCTGATAATTATTCTCGCGCTAACAGGCGTGTTAATAGGAAACTCTACCAACTCTAAAACGAATGAGCGCAGCTCTGAGCTACAAGGCAATGGTCGTTTTGCGCTTGACCACCTAAAGCGTGAAATTAGACATGCTGGTTATCGTGGAAACTCTTGGGCTGAGCCAAATATACCTACAACTACAATTACACCCATAACGAACGAATGCCTTACAACGGGCGCTGCAGCTGGGGCATTTGTCACAAATATCCGACAAGGGATATGGGGGTCAAATAACAGTAATCCATTTTCAGCTAACTGCCTTGCAGCTGGGCGTTTGCGTGGAGATGTGTTGGTTATTCGGCGCGTAGGGTTTGCCCCATTAAGTGGTAATAGCACAACTAACATGCTTTACTTCAGGTCAAGCTATTCTGTGGGTGAGGTATTTCGCGGTACTGGCGCTGCGGCAACTGTCGGCGCGCCTGCAATTAGTGGCACCCCGCAGGCTGATTTTGTATTGCAAGAATTTATTTACTTCATCGGCAGCGATGATTACAACGCTACCGTCCCTGCACTACGCAGAATCACCTTAAAAGGTAATGGAGAAGATTGCAATGGCACCACGCTGAGCGCTGTAACAATGTGTAATGAAATGGTAATTAGTGGTATTGAACATATGCATGTGCAATACGGCCGCCTAGATACCGCATCAAACACGCGCTATTATGCTGGTGCTGACATCGGCGGCTCATCTAGCGATTCGCCAACAACGCTTACCAGCTATGCATGGGATGATGTTAATTCAGCACGGGTATGGTTAATTGCGCGAAGCGCCAATATTGAAAAAGGCTATAGCAACACTAATTCTTATGTAATGGGCGACCTTACTTACGGTCCTGTTAGTGATGGCTTCCGCCGCCAACTATTTACCACAGTAGTACAACTGCGTAATTAAGGATGCAATGATGTCAGTAGGAGTTCATTTCAAACAGTATCAAAAACAAACTGGTTCAACGCTAATTCTTGGCTTGTTTATACTTATATTGATTATGTTGCTTGGTGTAACAGCCATGAAGGTTTCAGATACGCAATTTCAATTGGCAGGTAACTTACAGTTTGAAGATCTTGCGATGAATAACGCAGAAGCAGCAATCGATGCGGGAGAAAGATGGTTAGCAGGCACAACAGGCGGCACTAAAAACTATCTTAATGCTGGCTTCACCACAGCGGCTACAGTTAATTATACTTCAGATGGTGGCAATGCGATGACGACTAAACTTTACCCTTTAGCCAGTACGCCAGACCCATTTACTGATAGCACCTGGTCTGGCCTTCAGGTTGAAGCAAATTCGAATCAAAGTTACTTCATTCAACTTGCATCTACGAATAGTAGTTTGGTCGGTTCAAATCAAGCTACGGGCGGCCGCGCTTCTTCTGGATGCAGTAAAGTAAATACCTACCGTATTATTGCACGTGGTACTAGTGCGCGTGGTGCCACCAAATTTGTCCAGTCTTATTACAGTGCTTTAAGTTGTTAATAGAGAGAATATATCATGCCGAAATTTTTGAATAAATTTAACTCACCCAAGGTTTTAGGCCTGCTGGCCTTGCTTGGTATATTGTTTGTCGCCATTAAGCTATCTTGGGCTATTGCTGTATTCACTCCAGACGATCAGCCTGTAGGCTATATAGCACAAGATGAAGTGACCAATACCATTTTGACCAGTGGCGGAGAAACTCTTTTTCGCACGGAGTATAGAGCCGATTACTGGGGAGGTAATATATTTGCTTACTCGGTGACTGCTGATGGTGCTGTGCAAACTTCTAGTGGGGATCGCTGGACTAATGGTGCTAAAGATCATATTGATGCACAGGCGCTAGCAAACACACGCCTAATTGCTACCATGAGTGATGCACCCAGCCCAGGCGTTGGTGTAGGCGTCCCATTTCAATTTACTAGCTTATCTACTACACAAAAAACTTCCTTGGCTACCACCATTAACACGACCTCTTACACAGGTACACAAGTCGTGGATTTTTTACGTGGAGGACGTACAAATGAAGGCGCTAATGCAATGCGCGAGCGTAGTACTGTGCTGGGTGATATTATTCATTCACGACCTTACTATGTAGCCGATGCAACTAATCCTACGGTTTTTGTTGGTTCTAATGACGGTATGTTGCATGCGATTAACGCCGATTTTAGCGGCGCTACTATTCCTGCTGATAGTGGTAAAGAGCGCTGGGCTTACGTGCCATCTATGCTAATTGGTAAGCTTAAAAAGTTAGCTTATAGCCCTAGTGATGCTACCAATCCGTTTACTCATAATTATTTTGTGGATGGGCAAATCAATGTGGCAACTTTATCCACAGGTAAACGAATTCTAGTTGGTGGGTTAGGCGCTGGTGGCAAAGGCTTATATGCGCTCGACATTACTGGAAGTGCGGGCCTAACCGCCACAACAGAGGCGCAAGTGGCTAGCAAAGCTTTATGGGAGATTACGCCGACTGCAGTGAGTTTTACCTCAAGCACGTCTTATGCAAAACTTGGTTACACCTATGGCACACCGACTATTACAAAAATAAACAATGGTGGCACTGCATTAGACGTCGTTATTATCGGCAATGGCTATAACGAAGCCGCTACTGGAGAATCTTATCTTTATGTAATCAATGCTACAACAGGCGCCTTAGTAAAAGCTATTCAAGCGGGTACAGCAGGTGCCGCTAATGCGAATGGTTTATCTAGCCCTGTAGCAATTGATACTAATAACGACGGTTATGCTGACCGTGTATATGCTGGTGATTTAAATGGCACTATGTGGAAGTTTGATTTATCTAGCCCAACAGTATCATCATGGAGTGCTAGCGCGTTGCTAGTTACTTCACCCGCTCAGTCTATTACTGCAACCCCAGGCGTTGCTTTGCATCCAAATGGCGGTTACATGGTTAGTTTTGGTACGGGAAAAGTACTTAGCGGTGCGTATGGTACTTACAATCAAGGCACTTCAACTTGGACTACTGCATCAACAGGTGACTTAGCAGACACAGCCGTGCATTATGTTTACGGTATATGGGATGGCGCACCAACTGCTAATACTGCCCTATTAACTCAAACACTTAGTGAAAGGTCGTTTACCTACGCGGGTACTATAAATAGAGTGAGGCGTGTTACGGCAAATGTGGCATGTTGGGCTACAACCACTGCAGCTAGTTGTGCTACCGTTACGCCGCTACATAAAGGCTGGAAAGTAGCCTTACCTGCGGGAGAAAGAGTAATAGGTGAAGGTAGTTTTACAGAAAATGGGCGATTCTATTTTTCTAGCTTCAATCCAACCGTCGTCCCCCATCTGGTTCCGAGCACCACAACTAATATTTTTGGCGAGAATTGGTTAATGGAGCTCAATTATCTGACTGGCGGCAGTAGTATTACGCCATTTTTAGATATGGATAATAATTTATTACTAAACGATGCTGATAGAATCAAGTATATTTCAACGGATACCGCAATTCCTACCACGTGTGATTTAAGTGATCCCGCTATTGCTGACAGCACCGCCTGCTCTATCACCAATCCAAATCATAACGGAATTCCAGTGGGTAAGTGGTTATCTTATGGTGTGCAGTCGCAACCTATTTTGGTGACCTTACAAACACTAAACACCACGTTGTTTAACCAAAATCCAGATGTGATTTTCCCTCCAAATACAACTGATGTTCGCGGTGTTGCGGGTGGTCACTTTGACGTGGATATTTATTACGGTGCTACCAATGAGTGTTCTAACTTAACTGGAGGAGCTGGAACAAAAGCATCAGGAGGTAGAATTGACTTTACGTATAGTGGTAATAAAACTATTAGCAATTTCAGTATCACTATCAATGGAACTCAAATTTTAAGTGCGGATAACCCTGGCTTAAAAAGCAGTAGTGGCTTAGAAACCTGGGTAACATCAAATATTACCAGTGCAGCTGCGGCTAATTATACATTTACAGTAGGTAGTAGTAACCGCATTAACATAGTTGCAAAAAATGCGGGCGCTAGCTTTAATGCCAGCACCGCAAATATTGTGGTATCAGCAACTGGTTTAGCTTCAGGCAATTATTCCAAAACTGCAATTACTGGCGGTGTGGACGCCACAGTGATTTCTACAAATTCAGGCACTTCTTGTACAAGAACAGAACACGTACATGAGTATGATGATTTGTACGACAAAACTGGGCTAAATATGCTAAATGCCAGCGACAATAAATACAATTTATCCAATGCTATTTCTAGTACAGCAACTAACTTTAAAGTATTGTTGATGAACCAATATTTAAGCCCAGCGGTGAGCCTGCATGTTGGCAACAATACATACTCGCCAGCGAGTGCTGCGGGCTATGTGTTGGGTAAAAACTATCAGACTGCACCAAACTTGAACACTACAACTAATTGGGCCGCCGTACCAAGCTATAACATGAGCACTGTCGGTAGCCTTGCGCTTAATATGCCAGTAGATGCTTTTACGGTAAAAGATTGGTGGGGCAATGGCGATTTACGTGTTGGCTTGCACCCAGATAGTCCGCAATGTGTTTATGAAGATTCTGGCGTGGGTGCAGACATGTACAACCCTGTGACCCCACCAGCAAATTTAACCAACGGCCCTGGAACTCTAGGCACCACGACAGGCGCGCGTCATAACGGTGCGCTTACAGTTCAGATTATTAAAGATACCACTCCTGCAAGCTCAATTGAAGAAAATGTGTCTGGGCGGCCTGAATATGGATATAGAGTTAAGCATGCAGATTTCTTTAAATATGTATTGGTTGAATACAACATCTATTGGCATCACCCACGCCGCATTTGCTACGATGATTCTACTCATAATTGGTATAATGGCGTTAGTGGGGGTAACGGACTAGCATCGGCAGCCAGTGGCGCGTGGAACCCAACAGCATCATTGATGGTTGGCACTGGCTGGACAAAAAATCCACCAGAAGATACCAGTGCATTAACTACCTTAGAAACGCCAGTTACTGGCTCAACAGACCCAAAACTTGGGAGCCTTGGGAGTACTGGCACAATAGCTTCTTCTGTGACTACGGTTGCAGGTAACGTGACTACCAAAGTTGATACTTACATAGATGGGGCGGTAATTACAACCACTAGAACCAACAATAGTGATGGCACGGTTACTATCAATAAAAAGGTTGTTGCTGCGGATGGAACAGAAACCACCACTACAGAAACCATTGCAAATGCTTCTGGTAATGTAAAAACTGGTGGTGATGAAAAAGGCCTGCAGGCGCGTACTGGGCGAATTTCATGGCACGAGTTGATTAGAGATTAGTATGCTAGTAGCTATGCCACGGTAGTGTGGCATAGCTTTTTGTTAGATTAAAGTTAAAAAGGTAGCAACATGAAGCCGTATAGCATGAAGGGGTTTACCTTGATTGAATTAATGATCACAGTTACCATTATTGGCATTTTGGCATCAATTGCTCTGCCAAATTATAAAAATTATATTATTAAAAGCTCCCGTACAGCTGCTCAAACTGAGTTGATAGAACTTGCCAGCATACAGGAAAAAATTTACCTAAATTCCAATAAATATACCACAGACGTAACTACTGCTTATAACGGTACAGATACTGGCGGCCTAGGCAGAGCATCTGGCAAAACTACAGATGGAAAATATGATTTAAGCATTGCAAGCGATGCTGCATTTCAAACATTTACGATAACAGCTACGCCTGATACAGCTCAATCTCAAAATGGTGATGGCGATCTTTCAATTGGTCAAAATGGCATACGTTTATGGGGAACAGCTAATTGGTAGTATGGCAATTCCAATACGGCTTAGCATGGCAGGCTGTATACTAAATCAAGATTTAGTAACATCATCACTTCAGTGGCCTTATATGTATTATAAGAAATTACATTTTTGTAAGTAATTTTGCAGTAATTAATCCGTTTATTAACCCAAAAAATAAAGCCGCCAAAGCAAAAATTGGGATTAAATAGCTCACACCTGCGTGTGGAATTAACCATAAACGCACTACTAAAAGCTGCCCTGCAATGTGTGCAAAAGCCGCCAAAATGCTTAAGCTAACTGTGCTGAAATACTTTTTAGGCAGGCGCATCGCTAGCCACAGCGCGGCTAGGCTCAATATTGCGCCGCTTAGGCTTAGTGCAAATGTGGGCGATAAAAACTGACCCAGTAATAAGCTGCTGGCAAATACGCGTAAAATGCTTACCCATGCAGCGGTGGCAAAGCCGTATTGATACAACACATATAAAGTGACGATGTTGGCGATGCCCGGTTTCACACCTGGCAAGGGCGACGGAATAACCGCTTCTACCATATGCAACGCAATGGCGAAGGCAGCCAGTTTGGCAATGCGGTGGTCGTCTGCGGTGGTTTGTATGTGGGTAGGTTTCAATTTTAATATCTTTACTCGCCCGTCGTTGCGAGCATCGCGTGGCAATCTAAAATTTTAATAAGTACGTATAAGTGCAAGATTGCCATGCGATGCTCGCAATGACGGTTAGTAGTTAAGCGAATCATATAGTTTATTTTCACCCAACAATTCTAAACTGATTTGGTTTGGCAAACAAATAGCGGCTTGCCCAGCACGGCTTAGCCAGCCTTGATGCACGCAATATTGCGTGTGGCATGGCGATTTTGCAAATCTCGCTTTACCTTGTGCAATGCTAATAATTGCATCGCCTAACTTGCCATGTACATGAATTTCACGCTGCTGATTTAAGCTATAAGTGGCGTATATTTTATCACCCAACCTAATTTGCACTTTTGTTGCATACTCGTTTGACCATAGGGTATTAAACAAATAAATCACAAATAGCAGGCTTGCCAGCAGAACAAACCAGTCGCCAATAAGTAATTGTTTGGCAAGTAGCTTAGGCTGAGCCAGCAACTTATTGAAGAGTGGTGAATTTAACACTAGTATCTACCCAATGTATTCTTTTCGCCATTTCTTTGGAAACAAAAACTCTAGCTTGGTCGTCTATCACCATAAAATTTTCAATGCCAAAAGCTTGTGCCGCTTTACTTCTATTATCTGCAGATTCGATAAAAATTGGTTTTGAAGCAACGTCAGAAAGCACCCCTGCTTGCGGTTGATTGGCGGCTTGCGGAGGCACTAAAATAGTGACCGCTTGCGTATGTGGTGCGGGGTAACCTGTGCGTGGGTCAAGAATATGGCAATAGCGTTTGCCACCCAGCATAAAGTAACGTTGATAGTCGCCCGAAGTACCAACAGCCCAGCCATCTGCTAAATCAAGCGTGGCAATGGCGGTGGGCTGGCGTGGGTGTTGAATGCCAATGCGCCAAGGTTTTTTGCCATGTTGCCCTAAGGCAATCACATTGCCGCCAATGTTAATCAGCGCATTTTTTACCTGTTGTTTACGTAAATAACCAGCAGCTAAATCTAAAGCATAGCCTTTGGCGTAGCCCCCTAAATCCAGCTTTACAGTTGGGTTAGTGCTGTAAATACTGTTATTTTTGACCACTAAATCCGTCATGCGCGGCTGGGCATGCACTAGGTTTTTAATGGCAGCTTCATCAATATTCACTGCAGTAAATTCATCGCGCTGAAAGCCCCAAGCACCAATTAAATGGCCGATTGCAGGGTTAAATAAGCCGTTAGATTTTACTGATAAAACCGTGGCCTCTGTCAGCATATTGGCTAAGTCTGGGCTAATAGCCATTGGCTTGCTGCCTAGCGTAAATGCGCTATTTAATTCACCAAGCTCGCTCAATCTTACAGCTGAGGCGGGCTTCCAAGCATGTAATCGAATGTGTAAATTTTGAAACTCTCGAAATATATGGTTAGCAAGCAATTGTGCACGCTCATCTGTTTCACCGTAAATGCTAACATCTACCAGCGTGCCAAACACATAACTTTGGCTGTGGTAAAGCGGCTCTTTGGCACTGAGTTTGTAAGCGCCAAATATTATGGCGCAAAGTATTACACAATAAAAAAATGCCTTACGCATTTAGGCGGCGGTATGCCGCTCTAGCGCATCCACCATTACTTTGGCAGGGTTGCAAGGTTGAACCAACGCTTGAGTTTGATTGGCAATTTCCACCATACCTGTGGGGCTAGTGACATTAATTTCAGTTAAATGGTCGCCGATTACATCTAAGCCAACTAAAAATAAGCCTTCTTGTTTGAGCATTTTGCCCACGGTTGTGGCAATTTCTAAATCTCTTGCGCTCAACAATTGCGCAACACCAGTGCCGCCAGCGGCTAAGTTGCCACGTGTTTCACCAGCTTTTGGAATGCGTGCTAGCGAATAAGCAAGCGGCTCGCCATCAATTACAATAATGCGTTTATCACCTTGCAAAATAGCGGGCAAGTAGCGCTGCGCCATAATAGTGCGTGCGCCAAAATTGGTGATGGTTTCTAATATCACGCTGATATTGGGGTCGCTTAAGGTGAGCCTAAAAATACTGCTACCACCCATGCCGTCTAGTGGTTTAACGACAATATCGTGGTGTGTATGTAAAAACTCGCGGATTAAATCATTATTTGCCGTGACTAAAAACTCAGGTGCAAATTGTGGAAAACGTGTAACAGAGAGTTTTTCATTCCAGCCACGAATGGCGGCAGGATTATTGAACACCCGTGCGCCTTGCTGTGCGGCAATTTCAAGCAAATAGGTACTGTATAGATATTCATTATCAAACGGCGGATCTTTGCGCATGATGATGGCAGAAAAGTCTGCAGGCGCGTATTCAATCGCATCTTCAGTTAAAAAATGTTGCTCGGTAAACGTGAATTTTTTGGCGCTAATTCTAGCTACATTGCCACGTAAAAATAGGTCGTGTTGCATACTCACATAAAGCGTATGGCCACGTTTATCTACCTCACGCATGATGGCAAGACTAGTATCTTTGTAGGTTTTTAGGCTAGCGAGTGGGTCAAGAATGAATAGTAATTTCATGTCAAATTTACTCAATTTATTTGCAGTTGTAGGTCGGGCTTTAGCCCGTCATGTCGGGTTGAAATCTGACCTACAAGTGGCTAATTATTCAGAGGGTCTTGCTCTTGCAACTCAATTGCCGCCGCCAGCAATGCCAAACGCGCAACCACGCCATACGCATAAAAGCGGTTAGGCGGGGCGTCTGGCGCGCCTGCGCAATCTGGCAGTGTACAAGGCTTTTCAAACGCCAAAGGCACAAAATGTGAGCCAGGTGCGTTTAGGTTTTCATCCACGCCGCGCTCGGTATGCACGCGATAAAAACCGCCAATTACAAAGTGATCCATCATGTAGATTACAGGCTCGGCAACGCCATCGTTAATGCTCTCAAAGGTGTACACGCCTTCTTGAATAATCACTTCAGAAACTTGCAAACCTTCTTTTACTACCGACATTTTATTGCGTGCTTTACGGTTTAAATCGCGTACATCATCTGGTGATTTCACCGTCATAATGCCCATGCCATAGGTGCCAGCATCAGCTTTTACTATGACGAAAGGTTCTTGTGTAACTCCGTATTGCGCGTATTTAACTTTTATTTTAGCTAATAATTGTTCAACTTTTAGTGCTAAACATTCTTCGCCTGTGCGTGCTTGAAAGTCAATTTCACCGCAAGTTTCAAAATAAGGGTTTAGTAACCATTCATCAATATTTAAAAGCTTGGCAAAGTCGGCCACTACTCCGTTATAAGCGGCAAAGTGCTGCGATTTACGGCGCGTGCTCCAGCCAGCATGCAATGGCGGAATTAAATTTTGCTCTAAGTTTTTAAGAATCTCTGGAATGCCGCCCGATAAATCATTATTGAGTAAAATCGCGCAACTATCAAAGTCCCCCAGTTCTTTGTTAATGAGCTTAATGCGGTTACCCACACGCACCACAGGTTCTAGCAATAATGGCTGGCCATCGTTCGCAAGCAAGGTGGTTGGCTCGGTAATTTCTGGTGAAATGCTGCCCACGCGCACGTCTAAACCTGCGGCTTTCATAATATTCACCAGCTCAACCACATTGCGCAAATAGTAAGTATTGCGCGTATGATTTTCTGGAATTATCAGCAAACGATGCGCTTCAGGGCAGACTTTTTCAACCGCAATTTGTGCAGCTTGCACGCTTAAAGGCAAAAATGCTGGGTTAAGGTTATTAAAGCCACCTGAAACAAATTGGTATCCACAGGTGCGAGTTTAAAGCCCGAGTTGCGTAAATCAACGCTGGCATAAAAGGCGAGGCGTATTCTAGCCATTGACTACGAAACCAATGTTCGATTTTTGGCATGGCATCGATCATGCTTTTTCTAAGCTTAGTAGTGGGCCGTTAAGGGCAGTTGTTAAGTGTGGAACCATGAATTTCCTTTATGTGACGCTATGTGCCTGTAAATCTGCGTGATAACTACTTCTTACCATGGGGCCGCTGGCGGTATTATTAAAGCCCATAGCCTCAGCTTTTTGCTTTAAATCATCAAAAATAACAGGTTCTACATAGCGCATCACGGGGTGATGATGCACGCTAGGTTGCAAATATTGGCCTAGCGTGAGCATGCTCACGTTATGCGCACGCAAATCTTGCATCACATCTAAAATTTCTTCGTCTGTTTCACCCAAGCCTAACATTAGGCCTGATTTTGTTGGAATATTGGGATACATTTCACCAAAAGTTTTGAGTAGATTAAGCGAGTTTTGGTAGTCAGAACCTGGCCGAGCTTGCTTGTACAAGCGCGGTACGGTTTCAAGATTATGGTTCATCACGTCTGGCGGTGCGTTGTTTAATATTTGCATTGCGACATCTAAACGACCTCGAAAATCTGGCACTAAAATTTCAATTTTAATGTGAGGTGAGTGAGCGCGCACAGCCCTAATACAATCCACAAAATGCTGTGCGCCACCGTCTTTTAAATCGTCTCGGTCAACTGAGGTAATCACCACGTATTTAAGCTGCATTTGCGCAATGGTGCGGGCTAAATTTTCAGGTTCATTCACATCTGGCGGCAGTGGTTTGCCGTGCGCCACATCGCAAAACGGGCAGCGACGCGTGCAAATGTCGCCCAAAATCATAAAGGTTGCTGTGCCACCACTAAAACACTCGCCGATGTTCGGGCAGCTAGCTTCTTCACATACCGTGTGCAGATTATTCTCACGCAGAATTTTTTTAATCTCCTGATAACGCGCAGAATCAGGCACTTTCATGCGAATCCATTCAGGTTTACGCTGCATAGGTTGTGGAATAATTTTGATAGGAATGCGCGAAGTTTTTGCGGCATCAACCTCTTTTACCCCCGCCACTTTTACCGTCACTTTGCGATTTTGAATGATTGTTTCAGTCATGCGTAAACCCTACTTTAAAATTCATAAAAGTCTCGAGAGAAAATCTCTGCCCTGCAAGGCAGTATCTAAGAGGCTTCCAGAGCATCTACCTTGAGTGCCAGATGATTTATGAGCGTTTTCACCAAAAACTCAGCTGCATTTTGCATGTTAATATTGATGCCTAGCACTTGCGTTTGGGTAACTCTTAACCCGACATATCCGCATGGATCTATGGCTTCAAATGGCGTTAAATCCATATTAATATTTAAACTTAAGCCATGATAACAGTAATTATTTTTAATGCGTAAACCAAGCGCGGCGATTTTTTCTTCATTCACATACACGCCAGGTGCATCTGCTTTGGCAGCCGCGTTCACGCCATATTTTGCTAGTAATGCAATTACCGCATTTTCGAGCAAACTCACTAGCTTGCGCACATTTAGATTGTGACGTTTTAAATCGAACAAAACGTAAATAATAAGCTGCCCAGCGCCATGATAGGTAATTTTTCCGCCACGATCTGTGAGCACAACTGGAATATTTGAGTGGCTAGGTAAACGTACATTTTTGCGATTAAGCCCAAGCGTGTAAACAGGATAATGCTCGGTTAACCAAAGCTCGTCAGCAGTTTCAGCCGTTCTGGCAGCCGTAAATTGCTGCATGGCAAGGCAGGTTTGGGCAAAGTCAGTAATGCCTAACTGCCTGATTTTTATCGGCGATGGCATCGAAAAATTAAAGTGAGTATTTAACGAGTGGATGCGCGCTGATTAAGCGGTAAATGTCATCAAGCTGCAATTGTGAATCTACATATACCGTGCAAGTAAGGCTGGTATATTTGCCAGTAGAGCTTACCCGTGATTCAACTTGGGCTGCGCTGAATTCAGGCAAGATGGTTTGAATTAGGTCGATAATTATCCCCGCGAACGTGCTGTGTGTTTTTCCCATGACTTTAATAGCAAAGTCACAGGGGAAATCAATTAAAGGCGGCGCTTTGCTGGCATTTATGTTTGGGTCAATTTCGGCCATGATGATTGATAATCCCTATGCAACGATTATTATTGTAATAATAGTTTAATTGAATCCCAAGCGCGACCTAAAACGCCAGCAGTTTCTACATTTTTTGTAGCCACGAGCGTGCGCTCATCAATTACTTTTCCGTTCAATGTAAACTTGATATTGCCAATCACTTGACCTTTTTTAATCGGCGCAATTAGCGGCTGCATGCTAGACATCACCGCTTTTACATTAGCATATTCACCTTTAGGTACGGTGACGTATAAATCTTCTGTAACGCTTGAGGCGACTAAATTTACATTGCCTTTCCACACCTTAAGCTGGCTAATGGCTTGGTCTTTTTTATACACTAATTTTGAATCGTAAAATTGAAAGCCATAATTAAGTAGTTTTTGGCTTTCTGTCGCGCGAGCAGCATCGGTTGCCGCGCCTAACACTACTGAAATTCGACGTGTGCCATCGCGCTTTGCCGAGGCAATTAAGCAATAGCCAGCGCTTTCAGTATGGCCAGTTTTCATGCCATCCACAAAGGGATCTAACCAAAGCAGGCGATTGCGGTTAGGTTGAGTAATTTTATTATACGTGTATTCTTTAACTGAATATAAACGCTGATATTGGTCTGGAAAGTCAGTAATTAAAGCAGTAGCCAGCATCGCCAAGTCGTTTGCCGTGGTGTAATGCTGAGCATCAGGCAGGCCTGTGGCATTCATATAATGGGTATTTTTCATACCCAAACGTTGCGCTTCAATATTCATCATGTCAGCAAATTGCGCTTCAGAACCTGCAATGCCATCGGCCAAGGTGATTGAAGCATCATTGCCAGATTGGATAATCATGCCGTGTAAAAGCTCATCAACTGTAACTGGCTTATTCGGCTCAATAAACATTTTTGAGCCTTCTATTTTCCAAGCGGCATTACTAACAGGTAAAGCTTGCGTAAGCGTTAACTGGCGATTCTTAAGGGCTTTGAAGCTTAAATAAGCAGTCATTATTTTAGTGAGTGATGCAGGCTCAACGCGCATATCGCTTTTTTGTGCTGCAATTACATTGCCGCTGTTATAGTCTTTAAGCAAATAGGCTTTAACGGCCAAGTTAGGTGGCGGGGCAACTTGCGCATTATTTGCAAATGCCTGCGGCGATAGCGCCAAAGATGATAACGTAAGCGCTAAGCATAATGAATTTGAAATATTTTTAAGTAGGTGTGAGGCATTATTTGGCAGGTAATTTGCATGAAATATAGTTTATTGTTGAACGATGTGTGCGGCAATATTTAATTGCCCGCGAATTTTAGCAGCTAAAATGTCTGCATCTTTTCTACTTGCGTAAGGCCCAAGCTTTACGCGGTACAAGCCGTTATTATACACGTTAGCAATGCCTACATTTTCGGCGAATTCTAAACCTTGAATTTTTTTCTGCAATACTTCGCCATTTGCCTCATATTTAAAAGCACCCGCTTGCACGTAAAATTGTGCGGCTGTAGCGCTTGCCGTGGGTGTTGTAGAAGCCGTTTCTGACACAATTGGCGTCGTTGTTGCAGTGGTCGGGCTTGAATTTTCAGGTATTGCCGCAGTTTGTGCCAATGGTTTATTTGATGGGCTGCGTATAGCTTCAGCGCTGGTGTCAATCGTCTCAACTTCGACCAAACCCTTGCCCTGCTTGATTAAGCGCAATTGATAAGCCGCCGCGTAAGATAAATCAATCAGCCTATCACTTTTAAAAGGCCCTCTATCGTTAACCCGTACAATAACAAAGCGACCATTGGCAGGATTGGTGACTTTAGCATAGCTTGGGATGGGTAACACGGTATGCGCAGCAGACATCGCATACATGTCATAAATTTCACCCGTAGAAGTTTTTTTGCCATGAAAACGCTTGCCATACCATGAAGCAATGCCTTGTTTTTTGTAAGGTGCGTAGCTTTTCATGGGCGTGTATTGCTGGCCTAAAGCAATATATGGCCGATTCGCACGCTTGCTAGGCTGCTCTGTTTTAAGTGGCGCACTCGGTATGCTATCTATATTAGCGGGCGCATTTTCACCTGGGCCATCATCTAAATAATAACCGCCAGCACCTGGTTTAGCCTCTGATTTTGTTTCAGTCTTTGCGCTGGCATTATCAGCGGCACTTTGCGTTGTAGGTACTTGTGTAGCGGGTGCTTGCAGTGTAGAAGTTTGTGGTGAAGGTGGCGTCTTCTTTATGGCTGCTTGACCAGCACATGCTGCAAGAAAAATAACACTTAACAATACGGCGTATTTTTTTACTGCGACTATTCTCGGTGTAATTATGGATTTGTTTATCATTAAGTTGCCACCAATTTTTTATGCGTTTGTATACTCATCAAAATACCAAAACTCAAGCACAGCGTCACCATCGAAGTACCGCCATAGCTAATAAAGGGTAATGGTACACCCACAACGGGCAAAATGCCGCTGACCATGCCCATGTTGACAAATACATAGGTGAAAAAAGTGAGTGTAATACTGCCAGCTAATAATCTGGAAAAGGTGCTTTGCGCTTGTGAGGCAATGATTAAGCCGCGTGCAATAATCAGGCTAAAAAGACCGAGTAGTAATATGTTACCCAAAAATCCGAACTCTTCACTGAATACTGCAAAAATAAAATCTGTGGTGCGTTCAGGCAAAAAATCTAACTGCGTTTGTGTGCCATTCAGCCAGCCTTTGCCAGCGGTGCCGCCTGAACCAATCGCAATCATTGCTTGAATGGTGTGGTAGCCTGCACCTAACGGGTCTTGCGTTGGGTCTAGTAAAATTTGAATACGCTTACGTTGATATTCGTGCAACATAGACCAAAAAACTGGCGTTAATGCGGCAAATGTAACCGCGCCTCCAAGCAAAAATTTCCAATTGAGGCCTGCTAAAAACAAAATGTAAAATCCTGAAGCAGCTACCAGCAATGACGTACCTAAATCAGGTTGCTTCATAATCAAGGCGACTGGCACAGCGAGCAATAAAGCGCCGATAGCAAAGTCAGCCACCTTAGGTTTGCCTTCTTGTTTAGAAAAATAAAAAGCCAGCATCATCGGCACGGCAATACGCATAATTTCAGAAGGCTGAATATGAATTGGCCCAATATCAAGCCAGCGCTGTGCGCCGTGGCTAATGTGGCCAAATAGCGCCACACCAATTAGCAGCACAACACCCAATACATATAGCGGCAGTGCAATACGCTCAAGTTGATTCGGCGCAATATTAGCGGTAACCCACATAAAAATGAACGCTACTATAATGTTAATGCCTTGCCCATATACGCGTGAAATGTTTTGCCCAGAAGCGCTATACAACACAAAGAGCCCAACCATTAAGGTGAAAAATAAACACACCATTAAAAATGAATCTATGTGTTTTAAAAATTGCTGTAACAGTTTGCTAATCATGCAATTCTTCTTCAGAAATAGGTGGCGTAATGGTGTTACCTACGGCATTTTCTAACGCGGAATTGGCTTTAGGTTTGGTCGCAGTTTTTTTATCATCTTTGCTGACTTCAGGCATAGGAACTTTACCTAACAAATAATAATCCATCACTTTTCTAGCAATTGGGCCGCCAGCAGAGCCGCCATGACCACCGTTTTCTACAATCACCGCCAATGCAATAGTCGGGTCATCCGCAGGGGCATAAGCAATAAATAATGCGTGATCGCGATGGCGTTCATCAATGTTTTTAGCATTGTATTTAGCATTTTGTTTAATGCCAATCACTTGCGCTGTACCCGTTTTTGCGGCAATGCTATAGCCTGCATTCGCCCCAACATTAGCCGCGGTGCCGCCTGGTAAAGTCACTGCAATCATGCCACGTTTCACGATTTCGATATTTTCGGGGCGAAGTGTGATTTTATCTTGCACAGTTGGCGGTATTATTTGGCTTTCACCTGTAATGGCTTTTGAATTTTTGTGACTAAATGCGGCTTCATTGCCGCGCCACCATTGGCTAGCGTGGCAGTAGAATATGCCAACTGCAAAGGGTCGCAAAAGTATAGCCTTGGCCAACCATGCCCACAATAACGGTTTCACCCTGATACCACGGCTGTTTATAACGGCGCATTTTCCAATCTGGCGTTGGCAATAATCCGCCATTTTCACCTTGAATATCAATGCCAGATTTTTCACCAAATCCAAAATGACGCACAAAATTGCTGAGCTTTTCTATGCCTAACTCAAGCGCTAAGCCATAAAAAAAGGTATCGCATGAAATAGTAATAGCGCGTTGCATATCCACCACGCCATGACCGCCAGGCTTCCAGTCTCTATATCGGTGCGTACTATTAGCTAAAGTAAAATAACCCGCATCATGAATGGCGAAAGGTGGCGCACGTTTGTCGTTTTCTAAGCCAGCCATTGCTACAAATGGCTTAAAGGTAGAGCCTGGTGGATAAACACCACGAATTGGGCGGTTAATTAACGGCTTGTCTAATGACTCGTTAAGTAGCTTCCAATTATCAACATCAATGCCATCTACAAATAAATTTGGGTCAAAAGTCGGCTGGCTTACATAACTTAAAACCTCACCTGTTTTTGGGTTAATGGCAACCAAAGCACCACGATGCTCACCAAAAGCCGTTTCAGCGATTTCTTGCATTTTACTATCAATGGATAAAATTAGATTGCTACCAGGCACTGGCGCGGTGCTAGATAACACGCGCACTGCACGGCCATCGGCATCAATTTCAACTTGCTGAAAACCCGTGGTGCCATGTAATTGGCGTTCATAAAACTGCTCTATGCCGCTTTTACCTACGTGATCTGAGCCTTTGTAATTAGACAAGTCACCATCTTTTTCTAGATTGAGCAAATCTTTATCGTTGATGCGCCCAATGTAACCCACCATGTGAGCGCCCAGCTTGCCTAGCGGGTAATGCCGATAAAGCCTAGATTTAATCTCAACCCCTGGAAAACGGTAGTGATTGACGGCGAAGCTAGCCGCTTCAACTTCATTTAAATGCGTGCGGATTGGTACACTTTCGAAATTACGACTTTCATCACGTAGCTTGTTAAAACGCTTGCGGTCTAGCGAACTCACTTCAACAAGCTTGCTTACTTCAGCAATGGTCGCCTCAAGGTTCTCTACTTTAGAGGGCGTTATTTCTAGCGTATAAACAAAAAAATTGTGCGCCATCACTACGCCATTTTTATCAAGAATTAAGCCGCGATTCGGCACAATAGGCACAAGCGAAATGCGATTATTTTCTGCGAGCGTTTGATAATGCTGATATTGCTTGATTTGCAAATATGAAAAACGAAAGGCTAAAACGCCAAATAAACCGAACACAACGAACGCAGTAAAACCTAGCCTTAGCTTAAAGTAATATTGCTCATGCTGAAAATTTTTAAGTTCGGCGCGCATGCTTAAATTCTAAGCAATGTAACTTTGAATGCTACGTCAACATTTAACTGCATGCTACTTGCCACGCGACCGTCCGCCAGTATTTAAGCCACATAAAACGGCAATAAACCATAATAAAACACCCATAAAACTAGGCGCAAAATATACCCAACCCATAAAATGGGCGCCAGAAAACGTTTTAAGCATCAGCAATACGACTTGTGAAATAAGTAGCAGTAAAAATACATAGAATAATTGTTGCGTGCCATTAAATAAAACCAAACGTTTTTGGTAGCTCACTGCAAAAAAAGCGGTAATAGTATAAGCCAAAGCATATTGACCAAAAGTCCCGCCCGTTGCCAAATCTACAAACAAGCCCACAAGCCAAGCAATGCCTACATTGCATAAATTTGGCGCGCGAATTAGCCAAAAAATAATGACTAACAATACAAAATCTGGCCTAATTTTAAGGGCAAAACCTGACCAAGGCAGCAGCAAAAAAATATAGGCGCAAAAAAGCGATAATACAATAAATTTGAGCTTACTCGGATGCATGGGGTTTGCTCGTGTTGTTGGGTTTTGGGGGTGGTATAGGTTTTGGTATCTTTGGCGGTTTTGCTTGCGCATTGATAGGCCGCACATCCAACTTAGCAGGGCTTTCAATTGCGCTTTCTGGCATCGCTTCTACTTGTGGAATGCTGACTAAAAGCACTTGCCGATGATTTTCAATGCCGCCTGTAGGTACGCACACAATGCGCGCAAAGGGTGAATCTGGGGTAATTTCAATTTGTGAAACTGTTGCAACCGAAAGCCCAGCGGGGTATACGCCGTCTATGCCTGATGTCACCAATCGATCGCCACGTTGTATATCAACATTGATTGGCAAATACGGTAAATCTAAAGTGTTATCGCGCCCATGCCCAAAAGCAATCGCACGCAAGCCGTTACGCTCAATTTGCACAGGAATCGCCAAAGATTTATCGGTAATCAGTGTGACCTCACTACTTAACGGGTAAACTCGCGTCACTTGCCCAATCACGCCCGTTGCATCTACTACGGCCTCACCGGCTACCACTTTGTGGGTTTCCCCACGATTAACAATCACTTTTTTGGTAAATAAGTCGCGGCCTACGTGCATAATTTCAGCAACAATACTGCTTTCAACAATAGCCTTATTCGCTTGTAATAATTGACGAAGATTGTCATTTTCAAAAGCTAAAGTGTTGAGTTTTTGTAATGCTATATCTTGCTGTAGCGCGTGTTGCTTTAATCGCTGATTTTCATCAATCAAATTGTTGTGCAGGGTAAAATACTCATCTACGTCACGATAAATTTGCGATGGCTTGTTGGCTAGCAGTTGCAAAGGGTGAATTAACGTTTGTAAACTTTGGCGTACGCTTGCCAAATATTGCAGGCGCGCATCAGTGGCCATTAGCACGAGCGATAACGTTGAGAAAAAAGCTAAGCGTGCGAATGCGCTAGGCCCGCGCACAAAAAATGCTGGGGCTTGCTGTTGCTCTAGCTTGTGATTAAAACGACGCATTTTTAAGCCGCACTCAATTTCATTAAGGTTTAAATGTAATTTAGGCCGTATACACGGCCTAAATTACACTACATTCGTTACGCTTAAAATTGCTGCGCATATATTTACGCATCAATTAAAGCCAAATTACACATAGCTTACTCGTAAGCAAATATACTACCAAGCTTATCCATCTCTTCTAGCGCTTGGCCACAACCACGCGCTACACAAGTTAATGGGTCTTCGGCAACAATCACAGGCAAGCCAGTTTCTTCTACCAGCAATCTGTCTAAATCGCGTAATAATGCGCCGCCCCCAGTAAGCACCATGCCCTTTTCAGCAATATCGGCGCCTAGTTCTGGTGGTGTTTGCTCAAGCGCAGATTTTACCGCGCCAACAATAGCGTTTAGTGGCTCGGTTAAAGCTTCTAAAATCTCATTACTAGAAATCGTAAATTTACGTGGCAAGCCTTCTGCCAAATTGCGGCCTGTCACTTCCATTTCTAACACAGCTGAGCCTGGAAAAGCTGAACCAATTTTCTTTTTAATGGCTTCAGCCGTTGGCTCAGAAATTTGCATGCCATAATTGCGACGAATGTAATCAATAATCGCTTGGTCAAATTTATCACCACCAACGCGCTCTGATTTTGCATAAACAATACCACCAAGTGAAATCACACCAACTTCTGTTGTGCCGCCACCAATATCTACCACCATAGAACCTGTAGCTTCTGAAACTGGCATGCCAGCACCAATCGCCGCTGCCATTGGCTCTTCAATTAAAAATACTTGTTTAGCGCCTGCGCGCTCGGCAGACTCTTTAATCGCGCGGCGCTCTACTTGGGTTGAGCCAACGGGTACGCAAATAATAATGCGTGGGCTAGGTGAAAACCAACGCGCATCGTGCACGCGGCGAATAAAATATTTGAGCATTTGCTCGGTAATGGTAAAGTCTGCAATCACGCCGTCTTTCATTGGGCGAATGGCTTGAATATTGGCTGGCGCGCGGCCAAGCATGCCTTTAGCTTCTGCACCCACAGCTAATAGAATTTTTTTGCCGCCTGGGCCACCTTCTAAGCGAATTGCGACCACTGAAGGCTCATCTAAAACAATGCCTTTGCCGCGTGCGTAAATTAGCGTGTTTGCTGTGCCTAAATCGATGGCAAGATCGTTTGAAAAGTAGCTAGTTATAAAGCCGAACATTGTGTTTTTCCTGTGCTGTGTTGCATGATTGGTGCAAGTGTTAAGCTAGACTTTGGCTTAATCTTGCCACGCGTTTAAGGCGCTCATAAATTCAGGGTATAATACCGCATATCGCGTTGAAAATTAAGGTGTGATTACAACTTGTTACAAACAAATTTGTAAATTTAAGCCGCTTAAATTTTAAAAGCAAAAACGTACTCATAAAATTCGGATTATTTGAAATGGCATTAAGTATTGAAGATATCAAAAAAGTCGCGCATTTAGCGCGCATTGAGGTGAGTGACAGCGATGCTGCCGCCACTTTAACTAAACTCACTGGCATTTTGGGCTTAATTGAGCAAATGCAAGCAGTTGATACCACAGGCATTGTGCCTATGTCGCACTCTCAAGACTTAAGCCAGCGCTTGCGTGACGATGCAGTGACTAAAACTAACTTACGCGATGAATTTCAAAAAAACGCGCCAGCACTTGGCAACGGCTCTGCCGAGCAAGCGGTGGCGGGTGGTTTGTACCTTGTTCCTAAAGTAATTGAATAATCATGATCAATAGCAGCCTAAAGCAGTTTGGAGAATTGCTCCAAACCAAGAAAATTTCTAGCGTTGAACTGACGCAAACATTTTTAAATCGCATTACGCAACATAACCCCAGCATCAACGCTTACATTGCCTTAGATGAAGCTAAAACGCTGGCGCAAGCTAGGGTGGCTGATACGCGCATCGCCGCAGGCAATGCCGCGCCTTTAACAGGAATCCCCATTGCGCAAAAAGATATTTTTTGCGCAATGGGCTGGAAAACTACATGTGGCTCAAAAATGTTAGCCAATTTTGTTGCACCGTACGATGCACACGTAATTACCCAGTTTGATAACGCTGGCGCGGTGAATTTGGGTAAAACCAATATGGATGAATTTGCCATGGGCTCATCTAACGAAACCAGTTATTTTGGCGGCGTTAAAAACCCGTGGAGTTTTGACCGCGTACCTGGTGGTAGTAGCGGCGGCTCTGCGGCAGCAGTAGCAGCACGGCTTTGCGCGGCGGCAACAGGCACGGATACTGGCGGCTCAATACGCCAGCCAGCTTCACTATGCGGATTTACAGGCTTAAAACCAACTTATGGCGTAGTTTCTCGTTTTGGCATGATTGCTTTTGCATCAAGCCTAGACCAAGCAGGGCCTATGGCAAAATCGGCTGAAGATTGCGCCTTGATGATGAACGTGATGGCGGGTTTTGACGAGCGTGATTCCACCAGTTTAAATCGTGAAAAAGAAGATTACACACGTAATTTAAATCTGCCACTGCAAGGTTTGAAAATTGGCTTACCTAAAGAATTTTTTGCTGAGGGTTTAGATGCAGGCGTAGGTAAAATAATTGAAGCCGCCATCGCCGAGTACAAAAAACTAGGTGCGACTATTATTGATATTTCTTTACCAAATACAAGCTTATCCATACCTGTTTATTACGTGTTAGCGCCTGCGGAAGCCTCAAGTAACTTGTCACGTTACGATGGCGTGCGCTACGGCCATCGCGCTGCAGAATATACTGACTTGATGGATATGTACAACAAAAGCCGCGCTGAAGGCTTTGGCGCAGAAGTCAAACGCCGCATCTTAATTGGTACCTATGTTTTAAGCGCGGGTTATTACGATGCTTATTACTTAAAAGCCCAACAAATTCGGCGCTTAATCGCGCAAGATTTTGTAGAAGCGTTCAAAAAATGTGATGTAATTATGGGCCCAGCCGCACCCTCAACGGCTTTCAAAGCAGGTGAAAAAGTGGACGACCCAGTTGCCATGTATCTGCAAGACATTTACACCATCTCTACCAATTTGGCTGGCTTGCCAGGCATGAGCGTGCCAGCTGGTTTCAGTGATGGCTTGCCTGTAGGCTTGCAAATTATCGGCAATTATTTTGATGAAGCGCGCATGCTCAATGTGGCGCACCAATATCAACAAGTAACAGATTGGCATACCGCGATGCCAGAGCTGGCATTGTCAAAGGAAGTTAAATAATATGGAATGGGAAGTTGTCATTGGGTTAGAAACGCACACCCAACTCAAAACAAATACTAAGATTTTTTCAGGCGCATCGGTAAAATACGGCGCTGAGCCAAATACGCAAGCCTGCGAAGTAAGCTTGGCCTTGCCTGGCGTGTTGCCTGTATTAAACCGCCAAGCCGTAGAATGTGCCATTAAATTTGGCCTTGCAATCAACGCCCACATTGCGCCAAGAAGCGTATTTGCGCGTAAAAATTATTTTTACCCTGATTTACCAAAAGGCTACCAAATTAGCCAATTTGAATTGCCTGTGGTCGGCAAAGGCGCGGTAACGATTCAGGTGCCTGCCGTTGGCAAAAATGCGGCGTATGAAAAAGTGGTGAACATCACCCGTGCGCATTTAGAAGAAGATGCAGGTAAATCGGTGCATGGCGCAGTTGAAGGCATGAGCGGTATTGACCTGAACCGCGCAGGTACGCCATTGCTAGAAATCGTCACTGAACCTGATATGCGCTCAGCAGCTGAGGCGGTAGCTTATGCCAAAAAATTGCATGAGCTAGTGCAGTGGATAGATATTTGCGATGGCAACATGCAAGAGGGCAGTTTTCGCTGCGATGTAAACGTTTCAGTGCGACCAAAAGGGTCAGAAAAACTCGGCACGCGTCGTGAGATTAAAAATCTCAACTCTTTTAAATTTATGACGCAAGCCATTGAATACGAAACCCGCTGGCAGATTGAAACGCTAGAAGATGGCGGAACAATTCACCAGGCAACGGTATTGTTCAACCCAGATACTGGCGAAACGCGCGCTATGCGCTCTAAAGAAGAAGCTAATGATTACCGCTACTTTCCTGACCCTGATTTATTGCCGCTAGTGATTTCTGAGGCTGATAAAGCGCGTGTGCTAGTGAACATGCCTGAATTGCCAGAAGCCATGAAAGCGCGTTTTGAAGTGCAATATGGTTTATCTACTTACGACGCAAACGCATTAACTACTTCGCGTGATTTAGCCAATTATTTTGTAGAAACCACCAATTTTGGCGTGGATGCTAAGCAAGCAGCAAACTGGGTAATGGGCAGCGTTGCCGCCAAGTTGAATGCTGAAGATAAAGCCATTGTTGATTCGCCAATTAGCGCACAGCAATTAGCGCAACTGCTAAAACGCATCAGCGACAATACCATTTCAAACAATGCGGCCAAGCAAGTGTTTGAAGCTATGTGGAATAGTGAAGGTGAAGTTGATGCTATTATTGCCGCAAAAGGTTTAAAACAAGAGTCAGACAGCGGCGCAATTGAAGTGATTATTGACGAAGTATTAGCCGCCAATGCCGCGATGGTAGAAGAGTTTAAAGCAGGTAAAGAAAAAGCGTTTAATGCCTTGGTGGGTCAAGCCATGAAAGCCTCAAAAGGCAAAGCCAACCCTACGCAAGTGAATGATATTTTGAAGAAAAAGCTAAGCGCCTAGGTTGCTTAAATACTTGCAAAAGTGATAGCGTAAACCTAGCGCTTGCTAGTATTAGCGCCATTGGCAGGCGCCTTTACTGGCTCACTCGTAATAGGCGCTACTGTTGTAGGGCTAACAAGTGGCTTCACTTCTGCTGTCGCGCCACCGCCACTAGCAATATTTTTTAGCATAATAAAGCGCGCTTTATCGTCATCAAAACGTTTACGGGTTTTTTCCATAATCGCTTTGCGTTCACTAATTTGTTGCTCTTGTTTATCAACTTCAGCTTGATTAGCTTTAATTTCCGCGTTTAAATCAGCTGGCACAGGCTTCTTCTTTTTAGCTAGGCTATCAGCATAACTTTGGCTGGTAGCCAATCTTTTCAAGCTCGTTTTTTTCTGTACTTGCAATCCCTCAACGGCCACTAAATCTAACTGTAAATTGCGGTCACGCGCTAAGTCAATTTCTTCAGCATTGGTAAAAGTATTGAGTAGCGCTTTGTCTTTTTTGTCTTGCTCTACTTTAGCAATATCAAAGGCTTGGGCTTGTGGGTTTGCAGGCTTGTGCTGCTTTACCATAACACCTTGTTTGTTAAGTTCTGAGCTTTCTCGATTGGCATACTGCGTGGGCACGCGGTCACCATAATGCGTTACGCCCTGGTCGTCTTTCCATTTTACAATTTTCCCTGCGCTCGCATGATGCGAAAAAGTAAGTAGATGCGCCAAAAGTAATAGCACTAAAATGGTTAAACCATTTTTAGTGTGATTGATGCTGTAATCAATAATGTTTGTTTGCAGTTTCACCATGACTAACCAAAATCCTTAAAACAGTTAATTTACGCCAAATTGTTGGCGGTAGGCTTTTACTGTAAGCAAGTTTTGCGCCATGTTTGGCTGGTTTTGCAAAAAATCCATTAAATCACTTAAACTTGCAATTGCACACACAGGTATTTGGTTATTCTTAACCACTTCCTGCACGGCAGATAATTCGCCTAAGCCTTTTTCTTGCCTATCAATCGCAATGGCGACTCCGCAAGCTTTAGCACCATTCGCCGCAATAAGTTCTACAGATTCGCGCACCGAAGTACCCGCTGAAATCACGTCGTCAATGATGAGAACTCGCCCCTTAAGCGGGCTACCCACAATCACGCCGCCTTCGCCGTGGTCTTTGGCCTCTTTGCGGTTATACGCATAAGGAATATTGTGACCATTTTTGGCAAATGCAATGGCAATGCTTGCCACCAAGGTAATGCCTTTGTACGCTGGGCCAAACAGCATATCAAACTCAATGCCTGAATTTTTAATAGCGGCGGCGTAAAATTCGCCGAGTTTCATCAAGCTAGTCCCATCATTAAACAAGCCTGCATTAAAAAAATACGGGCTTAATCGGCCTGCTTTGGTTTTAAATTCGCCAAAGCGTAAAACCTCTTTTTCTACCGCAAATGCGATAAACTCTTGGCTGACTAGATTTTTTGGGTTACTTAGGTTTTGTTGTTGTGTCATTTTGATAAATTAAGGAATAAGTTTTGAAGATTATATCGCTAAATTTAAACGGCATACGTTCTGCCACCAATAAAGGTGTGCAAACTTGGCTACAAACACAAAATGCAGACATCGTTTGTATGCAAGAAATCAAAGCACAAGCCGCAGATATGACACCTGAAATGCTCAATCCAACAGGCTATTACGGCAATTTTCATTATGCTGAAAAAAAGGGCTACAGCGGCGTAGGCATTTACTCTAAAGCCAAGCCAGATGCGGTGATTGAGGGTTTAAGTGGCTCAAATAAAGGTGTGGATGACATTGATGCTGAAGGCCGTTATATTGAGTGTCAGTTCGGTAATTTAAGCGTAATTTCACTTTACCTACCAAGCGGCTCCAGCGGAGAAGAGCGCCAAGCCTTTAAATTTAGCGTGATGACGCGCTTTATGCTGCACATGCAAACGCTGATAAATAGCGGTCGAGAAGTCATTATCTGTGGCGATTGGAACATCGCACACAAAGAAGCCGACCTTAAAAACTACAAAGGCAACAAGAAGAACTCAGGATTTTTACCTGAAGAGCGCGCATGGCTCACCACATTATTTGACCAAGTTGGCTGGGTAGACGTTTACCGAACCTTACACCCGAACACCACAGATGAATGCTACACATGGTGGAGCAACCGCGGCCAAGCTTGGGCAAAAAATGTGGGTTGGCGGTTAGACTACCAAATTGCCACGCCTGCAACTGCCGCAAAAGCACTTACAGCAAGCATCTACAAGGCTGAGCGCTTTAGTGACCATGCGCCTTTAATTATTGATTACGCTTTCTAAATAGCAGGTAAAAATTTAATTGTAAAAAATTTGTAAGGCTAGTTAAATCCTTCCGACTAATCCCCGTGTGGCGCAAGATGCAACGTACTTTTGTGCAGCCCATGTTGAAAAATTCACTACCTTTTTACACAATCATTTTGGATGATAGAGGTAGATTTTTAAAATAAATTCGAAAGGAAATATCATGTCTATTCAAACACCTACAGTTCGTAGCGGTACATTATTAGCCATTGGCGCGGCCGCGCTTATATTATCTGGCTGTGCTGGCACGATGAATAAAACAGCAGCAAGTGGTGAAATGGTGCATTGTGCTGGCGTAAACTCATGCAAAGGTACTAGTGATTGCAAAACGGCAGAAAATGCTTGTAAAGGTCAAAACGTATGTAAAGGTCATGGCTTCTTAGGCATGTCAGCGGCGGATTGCAGCGCCAAGCACGGTACTATTATTTAATTAAAGGAAATTTATTATGAATGCCAATATTCAACATAAAATGCGCACAGGCGCGATGATTGCATTAGGCGCTGCGGCACTTATTCAATCTGGCTTAGCATTCAGCGCAGAAAAAACGATGGAAGCTAAAGTTCACTGTGTAGGTATTAACGCATGCAAAGGCACTAGTGACTGTAAAACTGCAGACAATGCTTGTAAAGGTCAAAACGTTTGTAAAGGCATCGGTTTTACATCAACCACTGCTAAAGATTGTGCGGCAAAAGGCGGCACACTAGAGAAGTAAACACTAGCAAAATAAAGGCTCACAGGAGCGTGAGCCTTTATTTTTTCAGTGGAAATTTAAGCTTAACTCACAGTACATGAAAAAACAATCAAATATTGATTTGCCATATTTAGGCTTTGGCTTAGGCTTGCGCACAGAACATTACCACCCAATTATTGAAACCAAACCAAAAGTAGATTGGTTTGAAGTGCTCTCAGAAAACTACATGGTGCCAGGCGGTAAACCACTGCACTTTTTAGATAAAGTTCGTGCAGATTACCCAGTTGTGATGCATGGCGTTTCACTCTCCATTGGCTCTACCACGCCATTTGACCAAGCTTATTTGCGCGATTTAAAAAAACTGGCAGATCGTATTCAACCCGCGTGGATTTCTGATCACCTATGTTGGACAGGCGTTCACGGCCAAAATATGCACGATTTATTGCCGCTGCCCTACACAGAAGAAACCGCCAAACACGTCGCCGAGCGCGTAAAAATTGTGCAAGATTATCTAGGCCGCCAAATTCTGCTAGAAAATGTCTCCAGCTATGCCAGCTATGTAGATTCCACCATGAGCGAATGGGAATTTATCAGCTTAATTGCCGAGAAAGCCGATTGTTTGCTGCTGCTAGACGTAAACAACATTTACGTGAGCAGCTACAACCACAATTTTGACGCTAAAACCTTTATTGACGGCGTGCCAGCCAAGCGCGTGCAGCAAATTCATTTAGCTGGGCATCAAAATAATGGCGATTATATTATTGATACCCACGATGCGCCAGTAATAGACCCTGTGTGGGATTTATACGAATACACCATTGCCAAGCTGGGCGCGGTTTCTACTATGATAGAGCGCGATGACAACATGCCAGAATTAGATGTTTTGGTTGAAGAATTAGAAATTGCTAGAAAAATAGCACAAAAGGTGCATGCCCCTAATATTACACCCGTAGAGCCAATATCCATGCGGGTCGCAGGGCATGCCTAAAATGAATCATTTAGCCCAATTACAAGCAGATTTTCAAGCCTATTTGCTGGATGACGCACAAGGCACAAGCTTTATTGAAGCCGTAGTGGACGATAAAAAAGTAGGTGCAAAAAAACGCCTGAGTATTTATCACAATGCCTACCGATTACGCATAATCGAAGCCCTCGCCACTGCCTACCCAAAGCTAAACGCCTTATTGGGCGACGTGTTGTTTGATAACATCGCGCGTGAATACATTAGCGCCTACCCATCTACTTACAGAAACTTACGTTGGTACGGCAACCAAATGCGCGAGCACTTGCTTACAACACTACCGCAACACCCAATCGCCGCCGAAATGGCAGACTTTGAATGGACACTATCTTTAGCTTTTGATGCAGAAGATGTACCAGAATTAACTTTGCAAGACTTAGCCACAATTCCGCCAGAAAACTGGGCTGACCTAAGCTTTACCTTTCAACCCGCCATTAAAATAGTGCGCACCCGCTGGAATACCATCCCCATTTGGCAAGCGCTAGAGGCCGATGAAACCCCAACAAAACCCGCACAAGAAAGCACTTATCAATCATGGCTTATTTGGCGCAAAAAATTCAATTCACAATTTAGGTTGGTTACTGAAATGGAAGTGATTGCCTTAAATATGGCGATGGCTGGTGCAACGTTTGGTGAGGTTTGTGAGAGTTTAGAATGTGAGATGGATGAGGAGGAAGCAATGACGACAGCGGCACAGTATCTGGCAACTTGGTTGCAAGAAGGCATGATTAGCGCGGTTAAACAGAAATAAATTCCACAGGTCAGTCTTCTTCGAATTGCTTAGAATGCCTGAATTTGCAAACATCTAAAATTAGTATTTTTTTCTAATATACTCATATCTTATTCAAAATTATTGATAACATTGGGCTAGACTGCTAATGTGCTAGACAAGAATATTAAAAACAAAAAATATAAAGGGATGCAATGAATTCAATAGAATATGATTGTTATGCTGCACTAGGTCTTCAAGAAAATCCTTTCAAGATTCATGCGTTAGGAGCAAATGAAGTTGGCAAAAGACTTCTAGTGGGGCGAGATGAACAAGTACAACTTGTTGCACAAAGGCTTCATAAACATGGAAAAATAACTTGTTTGGACGGACATGTCGGAGTTGGTAAAACTAGTTTAGTGAATGTTGCCACCTATGATTGTTTCCAAGCTTTTCTTCATGGAGAAACGACTCAATTATTGGTTCCACTAAGTGAGTCGTTTCAATTAGCTAAGGATGACAATGTTAATGATTTCTGTGATAGGGTATTCAGAAAAGTAGCTAATGGTCTATTAGCGCATAGAGAACAGCTTAAGTCATTTAGTTTTTCTGGAACAAATCTAGAGCATGTGAATGCTTGGCTAAATTCTCCTATTGTGGAATTGATAAACGATACTTTAGGGGGGGCTGTAAATGCTGGAGTTCCTTTAGTAGCAAGTTCAACATTGAGTAGTTCAACAACTACAACTAAACAAACAAACACGAGTGCGGGTTTTTCACAAGAAGGATTCGAGCAGTTAGTACGAAAATGGCTGAATGAAATTTTTTCAGTACAAGGAAATGGTGGTGTTGTTTGTGTGATTGATAATCTTGAGTTGCTTGAATCAGGAGCCGCGGCTCGGAGAACTCTTGAGGGGTTGCGTGATAAATTATTTAATGTAAATGGCTTGCGTTGGGTATTCTGCGGAGCAAATGGAGTTGTGCATAGTTTAGCAGCCTCGCCAAGATTGGGTTCGTTTTTAAATACGCCTATTATCGATGTACAAAATATTACTCAGAGTCATATCGAACCGTTAATTAAGACTCGATTAAAAGAGTTTGCAATGGGCACAGACAACATGGAAAACTGTTTACCTATTAGACTTCAGGATTTAACAACGCTTTATATAATAATTAATTCAAATTTGCGTGATTTATTAAATTTAGCAGATGAATATTGTGAACATCATTTTAATATTGGTAAATTAGACCTTACTGAAGAGCAAAAAGAAAAAAGATTCAAAGACTGGTTGCCAAAAGTAACTAAAGATAGTTACAGAACTTTATCTTCGCGAATACCACAAGATACATGGCTTGTTTTAGATATAGCAATGAGTGATAACTATAAAGGTACTTTTGGAATTGGAGATTTTGATTCATTTAGTTCTAATAGCAAAGTGCAAATAACACAATCTACATTTGAGAAGTGGCTACGAAATTTAGTAAAATTAGGGATATTAAGTAAATCTATCGAGGACTCATCTACAGATGATGAATTCAATCGAGACGTATATACAGTCACAGCAAAAGGTTCTCTTGTTCATTATGCAAGATTTATTGCAAATGAGACAAAAAACACTGCGACTTATAATTGGCTTAGAAGAATACATTATTGATTCAATAACTTGCAGAGCAGATGCTTTATGTTTTCTTGTAGCTAATCTTACTAAATACCAATAACCCACCCGCCACAATAATTAACATGCCGACTAAACCCATAAAATCTGGGGTGTGGTCAAAAAAGATATAGCCAATTAGGCCTGCAAATAATAGCTGCGTGTATGAAAATGGCGCGAGTGTGGAGGGTTTTGCGTGCTGGTAAGCTTTGGTCATCCACAAGTGGCTGACAAGTGCGGATACCCCCAGTAACACCATCAATATGGCAAAGTGTAGCGTGGGCGTTTTCCAAAAAAATGGCAATAGCAAGCTGGTGACTATGGCGCAAACCAACCCGCTAATAAAGTTGGTGGTGCTTGATTTATCCGTATGGTTAAGCTTGCGGGTAATGATTTGATACAGGCTGAACGAGAATGCCGCGCCTAACGCTAGCAATGCAACGGGGTGAAACATGCTACCACCAGGGCGCACGATGAATAAAACACCTATAAAGCCAATAGCCACCGCAACCCACTGTAAACGCGCGATGCGTTCACCTAAAAGTGGGCCAGACATTGCCGTGATTATTAACGGGCTGAGGTAAATAATGGCCGTGCCTTCCGCCAAGGGGATGTAGTGTAAGGCGCTGATGAACATCAAGTTGGTATTCGCCATGCATAAGCCGCGAATAATTTGCAGTTTGGGGTTTTTAGTGGCTAATAAAGTGTGGAATGATGGTGGCCTTATTACGGCTAGCATTAGCGAAATATGCACAACATACCTCACCCATAGCACCATCACAACAGGATAAAAATCGGTGAGGTATTTAGATAGCGCATCGCTACTTGCAAACAAAAACACAGCGGCACAGATGAATAAAATGCCTTTTTGGGGGTGGTCTGTATTCACGTAGTGGCGCTGTGTTTAAATATAGGAAGTTAATTCTATCTTAAATCCTCAGCAATTTTTGTTTTGAATTTGTTATGCGCGGATAAATCGTTTATCAACGACACTATATATTATCCGCAAAATGGCAAAGCTAAACTCTGCAAAATCTCGCCGTTTTTTGAATCTTGCACAAATAATACCGCGCCTGCTTGTCTGCCTTTCCATTCTGGTTTTAGGGCGATGCTTTTTGCAAATTCATTTTTATTGCTAAATTGGTAAGCACCCAAAAATTCGCGCACTACGTAATCATGCTTGAGCTCGCGGCCATTGTTTTCACCCGCATTGACTTGGCTAACTAATTTATTTTCATAAATCGCCACAAAAATATCAGCATTTTTAATATCCGCTGGGTTCACGGCTTTGGCGGTGACTTGCAGTGAAATTTCGCCATTGGGTTGCGTTACGGCATTTAAGCTTAAATTGGCGCGTGAGGCTAATTTTTGGCTGGCAGAAACGGCTTGTTTTAAGCGTGATGCGTCTGCGCCTTTAAAATCGTGGCCATTGAATACAAATTGTGGGGTGTAAACAAAGCCTGCGCCTGCAAATGCGGCGGTTTTGCGTTGGCGGTCTGAGTATTCGGCCTTTGAAAACTTGTCTTTCCAACCGATGTAATCCCAATAATCCACATGAAAAGCCAGCGGTATTACTTGCGTTGGGTTAGGCTGCAAGCCGCTTAGCCATTTATCCGCAGGCGGGCAGCTGCTGCAACCCTCGCTGGTGTAAAGCTCAAGCAAAGGCACGGTGGACGCACCACTTTTTGCGCTGCACTCGGCAGCAATTGCGGGTTGTAAGGGGATATAAAAAAGGCTAAATGCTATTAACAGTTTGCTGGCAAGTTTCATGATTTTAATCTCCGTTTAAGTTAGAGATTAGTCGTGGTACTTGGCAAACCCTTACAGTGCTTTTTCGTTTTCTTTAATGGTGTTCCAAGGTGCAATTTTTATTAGCAAAAGCATGCCTGGTATTGCGAGAATAAAACACAAAATAAAGAATCTAAACCAGCCTAAATTTTCTACCAAATAGCCAGTGGCGGCGTTGGCAAAAGTGCGTGGCACGGCGGCCAAGCTGGTGAATAATGCAAATTGTGTGGCGGTGTAAAGTGGGTGCGTGGTGTGGGCAATGTAGGCCACAAACGCCGCCGTGCCTAAGCCTACGCCAAAGGCTTCAACACCTATGACAATGCCTAGCCAAAGTAGGCTGTGCCCAACTGTTGCAAGCCACGCAAAGCCTAAAATTGCAACCATTTGCACCACGCCAAATACCCATAGCGCGCGGTTAATACCCAGCTTAAACATCCACACGCCACCCAGCAAACCACCTATAACGCTAGGCCATAAACCTGCATTTTTAGCGATTAAACCAATCTCTGTTTTGCTAAAACCCATGTCTAAATAAAACGGTGTGGCCAGCGCGGTTGCCATGCTGTCGCCAAGTTTATACAAGAAAATAAATGCCAAAATCAGCAGCGCTGTTTGTATGCCATTGCGGCCAATAAATTCGTTAAAAGGCTCTACCACGGCGGCTCTTAGCGTTTTTGGTGCGCCATTTTTTAAGGCAGGCTCTTGCACAAAAATAGTCATCAAAACACCTGGAATCATAAACAACGCGGTGATCATAAATACGCTGCTCCAAGCCATGTGGTCTGCCAAAATAAGTGACAGTGAACCTGGAATCAAACCCGCGATTTTATAAGCATTTACATGCACGGCATTGCCTAAGCCTAGCTCGTTATCGATAAGCAATTCGCGTCTATAAGCATCTAACACAATATCTTGGCATGCGCTAAAAAACGCGACAACCGTGGCAAGGTAGGCAATTGTCCAAATATCAAATTTTGGGTTAAATGCGCCAAAAATTGGGATGGAAACTAGCAGTAAAATTTGTGAAATTAACAGCCAACCACGCCTACGCCCTAATGGCGGTGTGTAGCGGTCAAATATCGGCGCCCATAAAAACTTCCAAGTAAATGGTAAATTTATTAAGGCAAATAGGCCAATGGCTTTAAGATTTACCCCTTCACTTCGCAACCAAGCTGGTAACAAGCTAATTAAAATATACAGCGGCAAGCCCGAGCTAAACCCTGTAAAAATACAAATGAGCATTTTTTTGCTCATAAGCGACTGCCAAATCGAGGGTTGCACTGTGGTTGGCGGGATGGTGGCTTGCGTTGAAGTTTGCAGCGTCACTATATTGCTTTCAATCGATACATAGCCAAATTACCTAATAAATTAGGCATAAAGTTTACTTCACTACCATCGGTAATGACTTTGCGTTCTAAAATAGTAATTTTGTATTTTTTACAAAATTGATCAAAGTCGTTGATTGTGCAAAGGTGCACATTGGGTGTGTTATACCATTCATATGGCAGAGTTTTTGAAACTGGCATGTGCCCATTGGTAATTTGTATGCGGTTGCGCCAATAGCCAAAATTGGGAAAAGTGACAATAATTTCATGCCCAACGCGTAGCATTTCTTGCACAATTTCTTGCGTATTATGCATAGCTTGCAAGGTTTGCGAGAGAATAACGGTATCAAACGATTGGTCTTCAAAGCCCGATAAACCGTCTTCTAAGTCCATTTGAATCACATTCGTGCCATTGTTCAAGCAAGCAAGCCAGTTAGCATCGTCTTTTTCTACGCCGTAGCCTTTTACTTCCATGCCTGTGCGCAAAAATTGTAACAACTCGCCATCGCCACAACCTAAATCTAGCACTTTTGAGCCAAATTTTACCCAATTTGCGATAATCGCAAAATCTTGGCGAAACTGTGCGTCTGAATTTGTAATATTTACATTATTTGTCACTGTGGTTTGCATAGTCATACCTCAATCTTACTTAAATAAGTATGCAAAATGTCGTGATAATGTTTGTCTGGCATTAAAAATGCGTCATGCCCATGTGCAGCGGTCACTTCGGCGTAGCTCACGGTGCGTTCATTATCGAGCAGCGCTTTCACAATTTCGCGTGAGCGGGCTGGTGAAAAACGCCAATCGCTAGTGAATGAAACCACTAAAAATTGCGCACTCACATTTTTTAAAGCGGCGCTTAAATCATTATCAAAGGGTAGCGCAGGGTCGTAATAATCTAGCGCGCGCGTCATGCGTAAGTAGGTGTTGGCATCAAACTCACCAGCAAATTTATCACCTTGATAGCGCAAGTATGATTCCATTTCAAACTCAGCATCAAAGCTATATTTAACGCCATCTTTAAGCTTGCGGCCAAATTTTGCGCCCATTGCATCGTCGCTTAAATACGTAATGTGGCCTAGCATACGGGCAATGCGCAAGCCGCGGCGCGGCACAACGCCATGCGCATAATAATCACCACCATGAAATTCTGGGTCGGTAATAATCGCTTGGCGCGCAACTTCATTAAAGGCCATATTTTGCGCGGTGAGATTGGGTGCTGAGGCGATTACCAATGCGTGGCGCACACGTTCAGGTTGGGCGATTGTCCATTGCAATGCTTGCATGCCGCCTAAACTGCCACCTACTACTGCGGCTAGTTGCTTAATGCCTAAGTAATCGGCCAGCAAAGCTTGTGAAGTTACCCAATCTTCAACGGTTAACACGGGAAATTGTGAACCCCAAGGTTGCTGCGTGGCAGGGTTAATGCTAGCAGCGCCAGTGCTGCCGTGGCAGCCACCTAAATTATTTACGCCGATTACAAAAAATTTATTGGTATCAAGCGGCTTATTGGGGCCTACTAAGTTATCCCACCAGCCAGGGTATTTGTCATCTACGCTATATTTGCCAGCCACGTGATGCGTGCCAGAAAGCGCATGGCAAATGAGCACCGCGTTAGATTTATCAGCATTTAATTTGCCGTAAGTTTCATACACAAGGGTAAATTGCGGCAACACTGCACCACTTTTTAGCGTGAGCGGTGCGTTAAAATGCGCGGTTTGTGGGGCTACAATTCCAACAGAATTAGTGCCAATAGCGTTATTTTCATTCATGCGATAATTATACTATGGGTTAAATACTATGGCTTAAATAGGTTCGCATAAATAGCTTGGCTTAAGTTAAACTAAACCAACCTATAAATTATAGAATGCCTTTAGATAAAAGAGATTTTTTCGCATGCGTATTACACCACCCATTACGCTAGTACTCTTGCCAGGCATGGATGGCACGGGCGATTTATTTGCACCTTTAGTGAATGCGTTACCAAGCACAGTAAAAACCGTTATTGTGCGCTACCCGACTGAAAAAATCATGAGTTATGGTGAATTAACCACCTATGCGCTGGCGTATATTCCTAAAGATTCACCATATATTTTATTGGGCGAATCGTTCTCTGGGCCAATCGCAATATCGCTTGCCGCGCAGGCCGATTACCAATTAAAAGGCTTAATTTTAGCTTGTACATTTGCCAGCAACCCAAGGCCATTACTCTCTAAATTGAGTTTTTTAGTACCCGCCATGCCGATAAATAAATGGCTATTCCCCAGTGCATGCAAAGTGTTAATGGGCAAATTTTATGATAACAATGTACGAAGTTTGCTTGCAGCCACATTAAGCAAAGTGCCGCCTAAAACCATGCGCGCGCGGCTAGATTCAGTGATAAACGTTGACTACTCAGAAAAACTAAAAAACATTCAAGCGCCAATCTTGTATTTACAAGCGCGGCACGATTATTTAGTGCCCGCATCAGCCGCAAAACTAATTCAACAATGCGCAAAAAATGTTGAATTGTTTACGCTAGAAGCACCGCATTTGCTGTTGCAAGTGGCCGCAAAAGAAGCGGCTTTGCACATACAAAATTTCATTGAGCAATTATAGAAAACACTAAGCGGTTAGGCGTTTAATCCCAATGCCTGCTCACAATGAGCGGATTTTTGCCGATAGTGACGCGATTATTACCGCCTAAATCTTGCATGGTTTCAATATTGGTTAAGCCAATTGTTGCCATTAAATCGGCCACCAATTCACCCTGGTTATAGCCATGCTCCAGCATCAGCCAGCCTTGTGGCTTTAGGTAAACTAAGCAATTATCAATAATTTTGCGAATATCATCCAAGCCATCCGCGCCAGATGCCAGCGCGGATATTGGCTCAAAACGTAAATCACCTTGGCTTAAATGCGCGTCATTTTGCTCAATGTACGGCGGATTGCTAACGATGATGTTAAATTGGGTGCTGGAATTAAAATCGTCTAAAGCATCAAACCAATTGCTTAAAACAAATTGCACGTTAGTAATGTTTAAGTTTTGCGCATTTTTCTTGGCGATTTCTAACGCGGCTTGTGACGCATCCACCGCAGTTACGTTAGCCTGTGGGCGGTTTTTAGCAATGGCTAAAGCAATTGCGCCAGAGCCTGTGCCTAGGTCAAGGATGGTTAAATTTTCGTGATTACCACCCCTCTCCCTAACCCTCTCCCGCAGGGGGAGAGGGGATGCCTCAGCCTTTTCCAATAGAGCGGCTCCCTCTCCCCTCGTGGGAGAGGGCTGGGGAGAGGGGTAAATCTTACCCAAAGCCGCCTCCACCAATGTCTCCGTATCAGGCCGCGGAATCAATGTATCCGCCGTCACCATCAACGCCAAACCATAAAACTCACGATAACCCAAAATATAAGCCATCGGTTCGCCATTCAAACGACGTTTAAGCAATGCCTCAAACACCCCATGGATACTGGCTTGCAGAGCATCTCTTTCATGCGCAATTAACCATGCGCGGTTAACTTTTAGCACATTCTGCAACAGCAATTGCGCTTCTAGCTTGGCTTCATCAGTGCCAAGTTGGGCGGATGCCGTAAGCAAGGTGGATTGGATGGTTTTAGGCAAAGTCATATAAGAAATGTGATGTAAGTAGTAGCCTTGATGAAACAAAGTGAAATCAAGGGAAGTTTACAATATCCTCGATTTCATCGAGGCTACGCTTGCTTGGACATTTGTTCGTCAGGAATGCTTCCCGTTGGTACCCACCCAAAGTTTTCAGCAATAATTAAAAGACCTTTCCAATTGACGAAGCTACAGGCAAAAGATTGATGATTTTGTTTACCAACTTCTCCTCTTGACATTTTTACAATCCCTATCATGTTATTATCCTAGATAAACCTTTTTGCAACTTCTAATAAATCAGAAGCGTATAAAGTACGCTAAGTAAGGCTGTTAGGTTGTGACTCTAAAAGAACGGCAAATTCCTTGAATAGGCGAGCACATTTTGGGTTGGAAGGGCTTATGTCTTGGCCTAACTGCTTGAAATTATCAACAACTTCAATAAAAACTTTTTTCTGAATTGGGTGAGCAATTCTTTTGCCAAGTGCATTTATAGTTTGTAGTGAGCCTAATCCAAACCAATTGATTTCCAACCTGATTTTTTCATCAGAATATAGTGTTCTAGCAAACATTACTCATCCTTATCTAGAAAAAGCATTCTTAATGATTGTTTTAGTTATCATCACCCAAACTCGCCAACAAATCAGCCTGATGTTCAGCAGATAACGCGCCAATCAATTCATCCATATCACCTTCTGTAATCGCATCAATTTTATAAAGCGTGAGGTTAATGCGGTGGTCGGTGATGCGGCCTTGTGGATAGTTGTAGGTGCGGATGCGCTCTGAGCGGTCACCGCTACCAATTAAGCTTTTGCGTTCGCTGGCAATCGCGCTATTTTGCGCATCTACTTGCTTGGCTTTAATGCGCGCGGCGAGTACTGCCATGGCTTGCGCTTTGTTGGCGTGTTGGCTGCGGCCTTCTTGGCATTCCACCACAATGCCTGTTGGCGCGTGGGTAATGCGCACGGCGGAATCTGTTTTGTTAATGTGCTGACCGCCCGCACCACTGGCGCGATAAGTATCAATGCGAATATCAGCGGGGTTGATGACCACATCGCTCACTTCATCCGCTTCAGCCAGCACCGCAACCGTGCAGGCGCTCGTATGAATGCGGCCTTGTGTTTCGGTGTCTGGCACGCGTTGCACGCGGTGCACGCCGCTTTCAAATTTCATTTTAGAATACGCGCCGTAGCCTTCAATTTTGGCGATAATTTCTTTGTAGCCGCCTATTTCACTTTCATTGGCAGACATAATCTCTACTTTCCACTTTTGCTTTTCAGCGTATCTTGAGTACATTCTGAATAAGTTGCCCACAAATAAGCCTGACTCATCGCCGCCTGTACCTGCGCGAATTTCTAAGAATATATTTTTATCGTCATTGGGGTCTTTAGGCAGCAGCAGCATTTGTAGCGCGTTTTCAACTTCTTCTAACTTAGCCTTGCCTGCTGAAATTTCTTCTTGTGCGAATTCTTTCATTTCAGGGTCGCTGAGCATGCTGTGCGCTTCTGCAATGTCGGCCTCGGCTTTTGTAAAAGCGTGATATTGCTCAACAATTGGCGTAATTTCCGCATGCTCTTGCGTGAGTTTGCGGTAATTATCCATATTATTAGTGACGCCCTCGCTACTCATCAGGCGGTTGATTTCTTCTAAACGCTCGCTCAAATTGGCGAGTTTGGTGGTCATGCTGGGTTTCATTGTATGGCTCTATGTGTGCTTCTATTGGTAAAATTTGGCGTCGCCATTAAAGTACAATATCGCAATTACTCGCCATTTTTTGTAACAAACTCTGCGGTGCTGGTGTGACTAACTAAGGGGCACCTTTAGTTATCTTGGCAATGTAGAGCTGCCCATTAAAAATTCATCTACGGCGCGTGCGGCTTGGCGACCTTCACGAATTGCCCACACCACTAGCGACTGCCCACGGCGTACATCGCCTGCTGCAAACACTTTATCCACGCTGGTTTTATACGGGTTTTTGCCTTCTGTAGCGGCTTGCGCGTTGCCGCGCGCGTCTTTGTTCACGCCAAATGCATCTAACAATTTTTGCACTGGGGAAACAAAGCCCATTGCTAGCAAAACTAAATCCGCTTTAATGGTGAATTCTGAGCCTGCAACTTCAACCATTTTGCCATCTACCCACTCAACTTTGGCGCCTTTTAGCGCAACCACTTTGCCATTTTCACCAATCAATTCTTTGGTGGTGATAGACCAATCACGATTTGCACCTTCTTCATGTGAGCTTGAAGTGCGCATTTTGAGCGGCCAGTTTGGCCATACTAATTCTTTATTTTCTTTTTCTGGCGGTTGTGGCATCAATTCAAACTGTGTAATGCTGGCTGCGCCGTGGCGGTTGCTCGTGCCTACGCAATCTGAACCTGTATCGCCACCGCCAATGACGACTACGTGTTTACCAGTAGCCATCACTTGGTTTTCAATCACATCACCCGCATTCACTTTGTTTTGCGGTGTTAAAAAATCCATGGCATACATTACGCCATCAAGTTCACGGCCTGTGACTGGCAAATCACGTGGATGCTCTGCGCCGCCTGCTAACACTACGGCGTCAAATTCAGCGAGTAAATCATCTGCATTGACGTTTTCACCTACATTTTGATTGACGCGAAACTCAACTCCTTCGGCTTGCATTTGCGCCATGCGACGGTCAATGTGTGATTTTTCTAATTTAAAATCTGGAATACCGTAACGTAATAAACCGCCGATACGGCCATTTTTTTCTAGCAATACAACTGTGTGACCAACGCGCGCCAATTGTTGTGCGGTGGCCAAACCAGCTGGGCCTGAGCCAACAATTGCGACTTTTTTACCCGTTTTATGGCTAGAAATTTGCGATGTAACCCAATCGTTTTCCCACGCTTTATCAATAATTGCATGCTCAATCGATTTAATACCAACCGCTTCTGCGTTGATATTCAGCGTGCAAGCCGCTTCGCAAGGTGCTGGGCAAATGCGGCCAGTAAATTCTGGAAAGTTATTGGTTGAATGCAATACATCAATCGCTGTTTTCCAATCTTGGTTGTACACCAAGTCGTTAAAATCAGGAATGATATTGTTCACTGGGCAACCTGTGGTACAAAATGGAATGCCGCAATCCATACAGCGCGCGCCTTGTTGTTTGGCTTCTGCATCAGTTAAATGCAATACAAATTCTTTGTAATTTTTAACGCGCCCAGCCACTGGCAAATTTGCTTCTGCCAGCCTATCGTATTCCATAAAACCTGTTACTTTGCCCATACTAAAAGCCTTTACTCATCATTTATAGTTTTTCGCAATGTTGCCGCCACGGCCTTAGGCCGCAACCAGCGCTTTGTCTTCAGCCAACTCAATTAAAGCCCGTTTGTATTCATTCGGCATTACTTTTACAAACTTGGCTCTGTAGTTGGCCCAATCCGCCAACATCGCATTAGCACGCACACTGCCTGTATATTTTGCATGATTTTCAATCAACGTTTTCAGCGTAATTTCATCTGGTTGATCTAAATGATGCACTTTACCCACGCTAGATTCTGCGCTTTCTACTTTCTCTAATGACACCATGCTCATATTGCAACGTTTAGCGAACAAGCCATCTTCATCATATACATACGCCACGCCGCCGCTCATGCCTGCCGCAAAGTTTTGGCCAGTAACGCCAAGCACCACCACCGTGCCACCTGTCATATATTCGCAACCGTGATTACCTACACCTTCAACCACAGCAGATGCGCCTGAGTTACGCACACAGAAACGCTCGCCTGCTACGCCTCTAAAGTAACTTTCACCTGTGGTAGCGCCGTACATAACCGTGTTGCCGATAATAATATTTTCATGCGCTACACCGCGGAAAGCGACTGGCGGTTTAATGATAATGCGGCCGCCACATAAGCCTTTACCTACGTAATCGTTGCCTTCACCCGTGAGCTCAAAAGTAATGCCTTTGGCTAAAAAGGCGGCAAAACTTTGGCCTGAAGTTCCTGTAAAATTGACGCGAATTGTGTCGTCTGGCAAACCAGCGCTACCGTAACGAACGGCCACTTGGTTAGATAACATTGTACCCACTGTGCGGTTAGTGTTAGAAATTGCTATATCTAACGCCACTTTTTTGCCATCTTCCAACGCTGGTTTTGCTAACGCAATTAACTTGTTGTCCAACGCGTTCACTAGCCCGTGGTCTTGGATATCATTGTTTTTGCGCGACACTGTCGATGGCATCGCTGGCATGTGGAATACCTTGGCGAAATCTAGCCCTTGAATTTTCCAATGGTCAATACCTGCTTGCATATCAAGTAAATCGGCACGGCCGATTAAATCATCAAACTTGGCAATGCCCATGCCCGCCATGAGTTCGCGGACTTCTTCAGCCACAAAGAAGAAGTAATTGACCACGTGTTCGGGTTGGCCCGTAAAGCGTTTACGTAATTCAGGGTCTTGCGTGGCAACGCCAACTGGGCAGGTATTTAGATGGCATTTACGCATCATAATACAACCCTCAACCACTAGCGGCGCGGTGGCAAAGCCAAATTCATCTGCCCCTAACAGCGCACCAATCACTACATCGCGGCCTGTTTTAATTTGACCATCTACCTGCACAATCACGCGGCCGCGCAATTGGTTGAGCACTAAGGTTTGTTGCGTTTCAGCTAAACCAATCTCCCACGGGCCACCTGCATGTTTGACTGATGAAATTGGTGATGCGCCTGTACCACCATCATGCCCTGCAATCACAATATGGTCTGATTTTGCTTTTGCTACGCCAGCAGCCACAGTACCTACGCCAGTTTCAGCTACCAATTTAACTGAAATTGATGCTTTTGGATTTGCATTTTTAAGGTCGTGAATCAGCTGTGCTAAATCTTCAATGGAGTAAATATCATGGTGTGGCGGCGGTGAAATCAAACCCACGCCAGGCACTGAAAAACGCAATTTTGCAATGTATTCTGAAACTTTATGGCCTGGCAACTGGCCGCCTTCACCAGGCTTTGCGCCTTGCGCCATTTTAATTTGAATCTGGTCTGCACTCGCCAAGTATTCAGCCGTTACACCAAAACGACCTGAAGCCACCTGTTTAATGCGTGAGCGCATAGAATCGCCCGCTTTAAGTGGGATATCTTTAACGATGATATTTTCACCAATCACTTTAGCCATGGTGGTATCTGTAGCTACTGGGATAAAGCGTTTTGCATCTTCGCCGCCCTCGCCAGTGTTTGATTTACCACCGATGCGGTTCATAGCAACCGCTAAAGTTGCATGCGCCTCAGTTGAAATTGAGCCTAGCGACATTGCACCCGTAGCAAAACGTTTTACAATTTCTTTAGCTGATTCAACGCTTTCAAGCGGAATCGCCGCGCCGATTGGTTTAATTTCAAACAAGCCGCGTAAAGTCATGTGACGGCGCGTTTGGTCGTTAATTAACTTAGCGTATTCCTTATAAGTAGAAGCTGAATTGGTACGTGTAGCATGCTGCAATTTTGCAATAGAATCTGGCGTCCAAGTGTGCTCTTCGCCACGCACTCTAAATGCGTACTCGCCGCCTGCATCTAAGCTATTGGCCAACACTGGGTCTTCACCAAACGCGGCAACATGTAAACGTTCCGCCTCTTCAGCCACTTGCGCTAAACCGATACCTTCAATATTGGTGGTTGTGCCTGTGAAATATTGATCAACAAAAGCCGTGCTTAGGCCAATCGCCTCAAATTTTTGCGCACCGCAGTATGACTGATATGTAGAAATACCCATTTTTGACATGACTTTATACAAGCCTTTGCCAATCGCTTTTACAAAGTTTTTGGCGGCCACATAGTTATCTTTAACATTCATGTGCTTAATGGTTTCAAACGCCAACCAAGGGCAAACGGCCTCTGCGCCATAACCTGCTAGCAGCGCAAAATGGTGTACTTCACGCGCAGAACCAGTATCAACCACCAAGCCAGTGCTCGTGCGTAGGCCTGCTTTTACTAAATGCTCATGCGTTGCAGAGCATGCTAGTAACGCAGGTATCGCTATACGTGCTTCGCTGATGTTTCTATCTGAAAGAATAAGAATGTTAAAGCCACTTTTTACTGCACTTTCAGCAGCGCTGGTAATGCTCGCCACCGCTGCGGCCATGCCAGCCTTGCCCTGCGTGGCTGGGTAAGTAATATCTAGCACTAGCGATTTATATTGGTTTTGCGTAAGCGTGGCAATGGCTTTTAATTGCTCTAACTCATCTAACATCAATACTGGTTGTGCGGCCTCTAAACGCATAGGCGGCGTGGTTTCATCCACAGCTAGTAAGTTTGGTTTTGGGCCGATGAACGTGACCAATGACATCACCAACTCTTCACGAATCGGGTCAATTGGCGGGTTGGTCACTTGCGCAAATAATTGTTTAAAGTAGTTATAAAGCAATTTTGGTTTGGCTGACAGCACTGGTAAAGCCGCGTCGTTACCCATAGAACCCGCGCCTTCTTCACCATTTTGCACCATGGGTTGCATCACAAATTTGATGTCTTCTTGCGTGTAACCAAAAGCTTGTTGCGTATCTAACAAGCTGGCCGCCATTTCTAGCTCGCCTTCTACTTTTGGCATATCTGCCAAAAAGTAGCGTGTTTTTTCAATCCATTGTTTATAAGGCTTGGCAGTGGCAAGCGTGTTTTTAATTTCGGCATCGGCAATAATGCGGCCTTGCACGGTATCTATTAACAACATTTTGCCAGGCTCTAAGCGCCATTTTTTAACGATTTTTGCTTGATCAAACGTCAGCACACCCATTTCAGAGGCCATCATCACGATGTCATCATCGGTAACCAAATAACGCGCTGGGCGTAAACCATTGCGGTCTAGGGTCGCGCCTATCAAATTACCATCAGTAAACGCTACTGCGGCTGGGCCGTCCCACGGCTCCATCAACGCGGCGTGATATTCGTAAAACGCGCGGCGATTATCATCCATCAACGCGTTGTTATTCCACGCTTCTGGAATCAACATCATCATGGCATGCGGTAAGCTGTAACCACCCGCCACGAGTAACTCTAAACAATTATCAAAACAGGCAGAATCTGATTGGCCTTCGCTAATTAGCGGCCAAAGTTTTTCTAAATCTTCGCCAATAATTGACGATTTCATGGTCTCGTGACGCGCCGCCATCCAGTTTACATTGCCGTCTACGGTGTTAATTTCGCCATTATGCGCAATCATGCGAAATGGATGCGCAAGATCCCAAGCAGGGAAAGTGTTGGTTGAAAAACGCTGATGCACTAAAGCAAGTGCTGAAACTAGGCTTTCGTCATTTAAATCTTGGTAATAAACGCCCACTTCGTTGGCCAGCAACATGCCTTTGTACACAATGGTGCGAGAAGAAAGTGATGGGATATAAAACGCGGCTTTGTCTTGCAATTTAAGCGCTCGAACCGCATGCTCAATGCGTTTGCGAATAACGAATAATTTGCGTTCAAAAACGGTTTGATCTGCAGATGTTGAGCTAACCAACACCTGACGCATCGTAGGCTCAACATCGCGCGCCGCATCGGCAATATTACTATTATCTACTGGCACATCGCGCCAGCCGAGTAATGTTTGATTTTCTTCCGCAATAATTTTTGCTATTAGCGCTTCACACGCTTCGCGATTTTTAGCCAATTGCGGTAAAAATACGTTACCAACTGCATATTGTCCCACTTCTGGCAGCGCAATATTAAGCTTTGCCGTCTCTTTACGCATAAATGCGTCTGGCATTTGCATCAGCAAACCAGCGCCATCGCCTAATTTAGGGTCATAACCCGTTGCGCCACGATGCGTTAAATTGGTGAGCAACTCCAAACCTTTTTGCACAATATCGTGGCTTTTCTTGCCTTTGATATGCGCCACAAAGCCCACGCCACAAGCATCGCGCTCATTTGAAGGGCTATATAAACCTTGGCTTACAGGCTGGTTGTTGAGGTTGATTGAGTTGTTTAAATTTGAGTTTAAATCTGAAGCCATATTATCTAATCACAAAACATTGAGCGGAACCTTCAATTTTACCGCTAAATGCCTATCTGTTCAATAAGATAGAGGCCAAAGTTGCGGATTATTTACCCAAATAACCCGCAATTTGTGGTTTAAACGAATACTGCCTTAAGATGCAACCAATGATTGAAATGCTTTTTTCGCCGCCTTAATTGTAAAAGCAACATCTTCATCGCTCAACGCCGCCGAAACAAAGCCTGCTTCAAACGCTGAAGGCCCAAGGTAAATGCCGCTATCTAACATGCTGTGGAAAAATTTATTGAAGTGCTCTTTGTTGGATTGCATTACTTCATCGTAACTTGTCGGGCATTTTTCGCAGAAATATAGCCCAAACATGCCGCCCACGCTTTGCGCGCTAAACGTCACATTCGCTTCTTTTGCGGCAAGAACCAAGCCATCTATCAGTTTTTTGGTTTGCGCTGTGAGTTTATCGTGAAAGCCATTTTCTTGAATAATTTTTAGCGTTGCCAACCCTGCAGTCACCGCTACAGGGTTGCCAGACAGCGTGCCTGCTTGATACACCGCACCAATTGGGGCGAGGCATTGCATAATGTCTTTGCGGCCACCAAACGCACCAACAGGCATGCCGCCGCCAATCACCTTACCTAGCGTAGTCATATCTGGCTTGATGTTATACAACGCTTGCGCGCCGCCTAGTGCCACGCGGAAACCCGTCATCACCTCATCAAAAATCAATATTGCGCCATGTTTTGTACAAAGCTCACGCAGCGTTTGCAAAAATTCTTGCGTTGGCACAATCAAATTCATATTGCCAACCACAGGCTCAATAATCACGCAGGCAATTTCATTGCCGATTTTTGAAAACAACTCTTTAAGCGCTTGCACATTGTTATATTCTAAGGTGAGAGTGTGAGCGACCACTTCTGCTGGAACACCCGCAGAACTTGGCACAGCCTGTGCATTATTTTCACCAAATGTGAGCAATCCAGAACCTGCTTTAACCAACAAAGCATCAGAATGGCCATGGTAACAGCCTTCAAATTTCACAATTTTATTGCGGCCTGTAAAGCCACGCGCCACGCGAATAGCACTCATAGTGGCTTCTGTACCGCTACTCACTAAACGCACTTGCTCCATGCTGGGCACAAGCTTGTTAATCACCTCAGCCATTTCAAGCTCTAGGCCAGTTGGCGCGCCGAATGACAAACTATTTGCCGCCACTTCTTGCACCGCTTTAATCACGGCTGGGTGCGCATGCCCCACAATCATCGGCCCCCAAGAATTGATGTAATCAATATATTCTTTACCATCCACATCCCAAAGTTTAGAACCCAAGCCTTTTTTAAAAAATATCGGCGTGCCGCCCACGCTACGAAACGCGCGCACGGGCGAATTTACACCGCCTGGGATAAGTTGTTGAGATTTATCGAAAAGGGTTTGATTGAGTGATGTCATAATTTTGCCTTAAGATTTAGAGCTAAATAATTGTGTAAATTGTTGAGTAGTAGATTTTACGTCATCTTGACTGAAAATTGCATTGATTACCGCAATTGCGTTTGCGCCAGCTTGGATAACTAAATCAGCATTTGTCAGCGTAATGCCGCCAATGGCAACGGCTGGGATATTAAGCTGTGCTTGTGCAAGCTTAAATAATTCCAAGTTCGCTACAGGCGCATTGGGTTTGGTGCTAGAGGCAAAGCATGCGCCAAAAGCAACGTAGTTTGCGCCTGATTGCTGGGCTTGCAAGGCTAAATCAAAGCGGTTGTAACATGATGCACCTAAAATTTTATCTGCGCCAATTCTGGCTCTAACTTCGGCTAAATTTCCATCATCTGCGCCTAAATGTACGCCATCTGCATCTAACGTTAAGCATAGCTTTACGGAATCATTGATAATTAGCGGTACATTGTATTGTCTGCACAACAACAAAATCTCGCGTGATTGTTGAGTTTGCAGCTTGTGGTTGGCTAATTTGTTGCGGTATTGCAATATTGAAACGCCGCCTTGCAGGGCCGCTTCTACTTTAGTGAGCAGAAGGGCGGTATTTGGCTCATCTGGCGTAATTGCGTACAGGCCGCTTATTTGATGTGCTTGTGACAATGTTTTTAATGCGCTTTAATGCTGCCGTCGCCGCCAGTTACCACTACATCTTCTTCATCGCGCGCCCAGAACATGCGGTCTGGAATATATTGCCCCATGCCTGGCCTGAAGCCATTTTTAAGGGTTTGCCAAGTGAATTCTTGCGCCTCTTCAATGGCTTCTTCTAAACTTAGGCCATGTGCCATGCAAGCCGCAATCGCGCTAGTGAGCGTACAGCCTGAGCCATGATAGCTACCTACCAAGCGCTCCCATTTATAAGCTTTAATCAGTTTATTTTCGCCATAAAGTGTATTGGTGACTTCTAAGGTGCGTTCGTGCGTGCCAGTAATTAGCACGTATTCACTGCCCATTTCTAACAAACGCGCGGCGGCTTCATCTAATGAAGTGAGCGAAATTTTATCGTCCATATCATCTGCAAAGGCGAAACGGCGCGCTTCAAGACTATTTGGCGTAATCAATGTGGCCTGCGGAAAAAGCAGCTCTATCATTGCATCCATCATGTCGTCGTTCGTTAAATCGTCACCACGGCCTGAGGTTAAAATCGGGTCAATCAACAATGGAATATCAGGGTAATCTGCCATAATTTCGGCAATCACCGCGATGTTTTCTACCGAGCCCAAAAGCCCAAGTTTAAATGCTGATACTTGCACATCTTCTAAAATGGCGCGCGCTTGGTCGTTCACCCAATCTGCATCCATCGCCAGCACGCTATCTACGCCCACGGTATCTTGCACGGTAATGGCCGTGACCACAGAAAGTGGGTGGCAACCAATGCTCGCAAAGGTAAGAATATCTGCCTGCAAACCCGCGCCACCGCTAGGGTCTGTGCCTGCAAATGTCAAAACTGAAGGGGGTGCTTGATTGGCCATATTGTCTTAACAAAATATTAAAAATGGAGCGGGCGATGGGAATCGAACCCACGGCTCTAGCTTGGGAAGCTAGGGTATTACCATTATACGACGCCCGCGTAAGCTTCTATTTTACTGCATTTTGCGCCATTTATATCAAAACTCTAGTGGATTCACATCTACAGCCCATCTCACTTTAGCCGCTACTTTATGAGCGCGTAGTTGGCTCACTAAAGGTTTAAGCAAATGTTGCAGCGCAGGCCTGTGAGTCGCTTGTAGCAACACATGACCGCGCTCCATGCCTTTTAAGCGCTCCATTTGCGGGCGCACTGGGTCGTACACCAGCACGGCGTTAGTCATGCTGCGCGCTAGTGTAAATGCGTGCTGCAAAAATGCTTGCACAAGCGCAAAATCATTAGCCTCAGCGCGTATGAGCGCAGTAAAAACATAAGGTGGAAACTGCACTTGCTCGCGCTCCAACAACAAGGCATTGGCATAACTAACGTAATCTTGCGTGCGCAAAGCGTTAAATAGCTCATGGTCAGGAAACTGCGTTTGAATAATCACTTGTCCTGCTTTATCTGCGCGGCCTGCGCGGCCTGCCACTTGCATCAGTTGCGCAAATAAGCGCTCACTTGCGCGAAAATCTGGGCTGTGTAGGGCGCTATCAGTATCAATCACGCCCACTAGCGTTAAATTAGGAAAATCATGCCCTTTGGCGAGCATTTGCGTGCCTACCAAAATATCAATTTCTTGATTATTCACTTTATCTAAAATTTCAACCAGCGCATTTTTGCGGCTGATGCTGTCGCGGTCAACACGGGCAATGCGTGCAGTTGGTAGCAACTGCGCCAATGTTTGCTCTAAACGCTGCGTGCCGTGGCCTGTTGGGTGCAAATCTGCATCGCCACAACTTGGGCATTGCAATGGGATTTTTTGCTCATGCCCACAATGGTGGCAACGTAATTTGCGCTGCCCCAAATGCACCACCAGCCTTGCCGAGCAACGCGTGCAAGGCGCTATCCAATGGCAGGCCGCGCACAACAACACAGGCGAATAACCACGGCGATTGATGAACAATAAACTTTGCTCTTTGCGCGCAAGCCGCAATTTAAGCGCGGCAATAAGCTGGGGCGTTAGGCCGTGTTGCAAATTGACTTTGGTGGTATCTATGCACTCAATCATTGGCAATTGCGCGGCCGTTACTGCGCGCTGATTAAGGCTGAGAAGCCCGTATTTACTGGCTTGCAGGGCATTTAAATTTGCAGTGGCATTGTGCCAACTCTCAAGTGCAGGCGTGGCTGAACCTAACACTACTGGAATCTTCAACCGCTGCGCCCGCACCAACGCTATATCACGCGCGTGGTAACGCATGCTATCTTGCTGTTTGTACGAGCTATCGTGCTCTTCATCAATAATAATGAGCTTCAAATTAGGCAAAGGCGTAAAAATAGAAAGCCGCGTGCCGATGATAATTTTAGCCGCACCAGATTGCGCTAATTGCCAATGATGTAAGCGTTCACTCTCGCTTAAATTGCTGTGCAAGCTCACTAGTGGGTAATTTGGCAAGCGGCTTCTAAAACGCGCTTCAAGCTGGGGAGTTAAGTTTATTTCTGGCACTAGCACTAATATTTGCGCATCTTTTTCCGCCAACACATGCTGCATCAAACGAATATACACCTCGGTTTTGCCGCTACCTGTAATGCCGTGCAACAGCCACGCTTTAAAGGTTTGTGCCTCTTGGGTAATGCGCTCAACCGCCAGCGTTTGCTCATCATTCAATTGCGGTTCTATTGCGGGCGGCATTGTGAGGGTTTTAATAGTCGCCTGCACTTGTTGGCTACTCGCCCAGCCTTGCGCCACCAGCTGCTTTGCAGCTTTGCGCGCACTGCTTGAAATCGCATCCAGCTCTGCCTCAGTAAGCGTTTCACTCGCCTGCAAAGCAGCAAACACGCGCTGCGTCACCATTTGGCGCTTTGGAATTTTCTCAACCGCAATCGTTTGCCCCAAAGCCGTTAACCCATAAGCAAACTGCTTGCGTGAAACTGCAGGCGCAATCTGTCGCAACCGCGCTGGCAACGCAGAAAGCAGCGCCTGCCCAAACGGATATTGGTAATAATCTGCACTAAATTTAATTAAGTTAAGCGTTTGCGCATCAATCGGCAACTCATCCGCAAATGCTTGAGTAATTGGCTTGAGCTTTTCAATCGCAAAATCACTCGTATCCGCAAAACCCATGACAATGCCAATTTGGCTACGCCGCCCAAACGGCACCAGCACGCGCTGACCAATTTGCACGTGCAAACCGCCGCTTAAGTAATCAAACAAGCGGTCTAGCGGTACGTCTAGGGCGATTTTTAGGATGGGTTTTGGCAAAATAAGACAATAATGTAATAAAAATTAGACTTTTTTGAAATCATAAATGGCAATCAGCTTGCCAGCCTTGAACAATCATCACCATTGCGAAGGTATCTAATTCACAATATCTAAGTAAAGAAGCTTTAATTCTTGACCTTGTTTCACCATCAAGACTTTCAAATTGCAACCTTGCGTAGGCGGTGGCGGCCGCACCACCATCAGCAATTACACTAGAATCTGTAGCAACATTATCTGGCAGTAATGTGCTGGCATGTATTTTTAATTTTGCATAAGGATCGAGTACGCTACCATCAGCTTCTTTTGATAACCAAGTAAAGCCATCAGCAGATGCGAAATTAAGGCTGACTATACCATTAGGCTTACCGTAAATAGGCTGGCTATAAGTACTGATAAGCTTCTGTGAAACTTTAAGCATCGCAGGCAACACTTTTTTAATGGAATTGCTACCTTTGGTATCAGGATAAAAAAATGCTTTTTCTGCGAAAGTACATAAGTCAAACATTACCCGTTCGCCACCTTTAATTAAGGTTTTTAGAAATTTAATTAAATCTTCTGCATCTTTTGGCGGGTTTTTATCATGCGCTAGTTGCTCAACAATTGCGCTTAATATGGTATTTTCGTGGTGGCTCCACATAAATACAGTACCGCAATCTTGATCTAATTCAGCTTTTAGCGCCCTAGCAAACGCATAGTTAGGAAACACGCCAGGTTCTACACACAAAAACTCGCCTGCATGGCGAACACTACCATCCGACTCCATTACATGATGAGAGAATTGAAAAGCCACTGCCTCATAAGGCCGCATACCCGCATGAAATGGCAAAGCAACGGCTGAGGTTTCAAAATCTATTAAGTGATAAGGATAATGCCATTTTGACATTTCAACCTGACCAAGTGCTTGGTCAAAATAATAACTTCCACGATTCATTTCACTGGGAATACCGTTGATTTGCAGCCATTGGCGTTGCATTCGATTTAAGCCTTCAACCCCAGCTTCATCATCAAACTCACCCAAGTTATCACGCTGCACTTGCGATATTTTATGTACGCCTTGGTCTATCAGTTGCTGTTTTTTTCTGAAATTCCAAATATCCAATACCGTGCCACCATCAAAGTCTTCAGGTTTCCAACCGAGCGCTTGCTGCCAGCATTCGTGAAAGCCACTTTTCAATTGATCATCAAAGCTAGTTTTATACTGACAACCGCCACATTGCGCGCCTATCGCTGGGGCAATGCGCTGGTTACTTTGATAAGCAGTAGCAAATGTAGGTGCAATATTCTGAATAAAATCTTCGCCCCCTGAAAAAACAATTGGGTTAGAAATCACCTGTTCAACGTATTGATCTACGCTAACCTTATTGAGTAAAGTGCCTGCCAGTTGTTGAAGGTCAACGTGTTTTGGATTATGCACTTCAATATTTGAACGACCGTTAATTTTAAATATTTGGTTTACACCATTAACATCAGTCGTTTTCGCTTTATCAAGCATCATCAAATAAGTAGATATTTCTGCCGTTGGATATGCTTGCTGCAACACCCATTTTTGAAAAGCAACGTCTTGAATATATGGCAACATGCTAGAACTAATACCACCACGCTTACTTTCAATATCAGGGTTCATGCTGTCATAAGACTTAGCTTTTACCTCTATCAACTCAAAGTGATTACCATTTTTAACTAAAATATCAATACGCACAAAGTAGCTACCCACCATAATGGCTGGCTCAAATAGCACCACTTGGTCTTGTTGCAGATATTCTTGCGTTTGCTGTGCAACTTTTTGGTGATTAAAGCCTGCTACTTCAATACCAAGTGGATAACGCGCCTTAGCTAACTCTCCTACTTGATAGCCACCTTCTGCGAGCATTGCCATAAAAGCATCTTCAGACATCGCATCGCGATATTCATCAGGTTTTCCTGAATAATAGAGTTTGGTTGGGCACTCAATAGCGAGCTTGAAACGAGATTTTGTAAGATAGCGAGTTTTCATTGTTTAATTATTTCGGCTTAATATTGACCACTGCGACCGCCCACAACCCCGTAAGTAATAGTGAACTCGTCTTTCTTTAGATTAACTCGAATTGGCCGACCTCTCTGCCAAAAACCAACGCCTGTAATAATCTGGGAAAAATCTTTTTCCAATAATTGTTTTCCAATTTCACTTTCATTAATATTTTCACCCATTATTTTTTTCTTATTATCTAAAACCACGCCCCATTTAGATATAAGGATTACAACCCTTGAAACACCCCGATTGAGCCCAATTGCATATTGAGGTTCATCTTCCTTAATTTGACAGTGCTCATTACCTATAATCCAATCTCCTATGGTTGCCTCGTATGGATTTTCGCCACGATCTATCGCATTTGAAATATTAAATAACCATACATTGTTGACCTCTAAGTTTGGATTTACTGGATTAGCCATAATATCAATATTGTTAGTTTCATTAACCAATGAGTGCTTATCAGTACCGTGTCCTCGCACAATATTAGTAAGACTTCCACTTGATTTAACAACACTTAGCAAGTCAATCAGAGAAGCCTCAACATGTTTAGCTTCATCTCGATTAAGACTACGCCTAATAATTGCAAGCTTTACTTCTTGACCTCTATCCCAGATTTCTTTGATTTTCGTCTGTTTGGCATTCAAATGGAGTTCTTTTGATATAGCTTCACTAGTTTCATTTAAATGACCTATGGGGCGGTTGTTGCCTTGCTCATTCAACCCTCCAGCAAGACCAATATAAAAAACTTCATCCTGCTGTGGGTCAATTAACGCATATACATATGCACCTAACTTTTCTTCAATCAGTCGACCATTCCAAAAACTTTGCTGAATCATTCAATTTCCTTATATTTTTTTGTTTTTGCACTAATTTTTAATGCCACTAACCACAGATTGGCTTGTTAATTTTCTTAGCGCAATATATCTGATTTAGAACTTTATAGCCTATTGTACTGAAATTAACAACTAGCTCGTAGTGTTATTTACCCGCACTTATTTACTATGACAATTATTGTAAAATTGCTGCATGACCAAACAACACGATACCAGCCTTATTCAGCACGCCTTTATTAAGTGGTTTAAAGATTCAAGCCAGTTATTTTCCACGCCACTAACAATTACCAAACACACTAAACAAAGTATTGAGCTAACGTTCACAAATGCCAATTCAATGATAAGCGCAACATTGACATCACGAGAAATCAGCGTTCAGTTTAATTGGGATGGTATTTTTTGGGATTATTTAATTTACTTTGAAGCTGTACCTGAATTTTATCGTGGCTATTATGTAGATAGCTTGCGCCACGCAGATGATGATACTTTTTATGTAAACCGTGAACTGCTATGGGAAACTCGTTTGTTTGAGCCATTTTTAGCTTGGGTAAATAACAATTTAATCAATACACCATGTATTGTAATTTACCGCCATGATAAAAGCTTTCCCACAGTCAAGCTACTTGATTCGCCGCCTGAAAACCTTAGCTTCATAAAAAATAGTGACGAAATAGTTATCGCTAATCCCTTATATAAAAAAGCCATTACTATTCAACACTAATGTGTAGATGATAATGAAAGCTCGCAAGTGTTGGCAAGGGGAAATAATTACAAAAACAGCGCTTTACTTTAGGTTAAAATAGCGACTTTAGTATTTTACGCAATTATTGTGAAAACACATCTTACCGAATTATTAACCGTTGCCGCAAAAACTATTGCGCCTGAATTTAACTCTGCCATTGTATTAGAGCGCCCAAAATCTGCCGAGCATGGCGATTTTGCGACTAATTTAGCTTTGGTTTTGGCTAAACCACTAAAACAAAACCCACGTGCAATTGCCACGCAGCTAATCGCGGCGCTGCCTGCGAGTGATTACATTGCTAAAACTGAAATCGCGGGTGCAGGGTTTATTAACTTCTTTTTAAACGCGCAATCGCAACAAGTGGTGGTGCGCGACATTCTAAAAGCGGGCAATCAATATGGTCGCAACAATTTAGGCGGCCGCCAAAAAGTACAGGTGGAGTTTGTTTCTGCCAACCCAACTGGGCCACTGCACGTAGGCCACGGGCGCGGTGCGGCGGTGGGTGATTGCTTGGCACGTTTACTCGATGCTAACGGTTGGGATGTAACCCGCGAGTTTTATTATAACGATGCGGGTGCGCAAATTGATAACCTCACTATTTCAGTATTAGCGCGCTGCAAAGGCATTTCAGTTGAGCATGAGAGCTTTCCTGAAAATGGCTATCGTGGTGAATATATTAACGATATTGCTGCCGCATATTTAACTAAACACACCGTAATTGCGGATGATATTGAAGTGACCGCCAGCGGCGATATTGATAATTTGGAGTCAATTCGCGCATTTAGCGTGGCCTATTTACGGCATGAGCAAGATTTAGATTTAAAAGCCTTTCAAATTAAATTTGACGTTTTTTCACTAGAAAGCGCGCTTTATACCACAGGTAAAGTTGAGCAGACCGTACAAGCGCTTGTGAAAAGCGGCCATACTTATGAAGAAAACGAAGCTCTATGGCTAAAAACCACCGATTTTGGCGATGACAAAGACCGCGTAATGCGCAAAACTGACGGTGGCTACACGTATTTTGTGCCCGATGTGGCTTACCATTTAGATAAATGGAACCGCGGTTTTGTGCGTGTAATTAACGAGCAGGGTGCAGACCACCACAGCACCATCACCCGCGTGCGTGCTGGTTTGCAGGCTCTAGATGTAGCCATTCCTGCAGGTTGGCCTGATTACGTATTGCACCAAATGGTAACGGTAATGCGTGGTGGCGAAGAAGTGAAACTCAGCAAACGGGCGGGCAGTTATGTAACACTACGTGATTTAATTGAAGAAGTAGGATGCGATGCCACACGCTACTTTTTAGCCGCGCGCCGTTCAGATTCACAATTGATTTTTGATATTGATTTAGCCCGAGCACAAACTAACGATAACCCTGTGTACTATATTCAGTATGCGCATGCGCGTATTTGCAGCGTGTTAAGCCAATGGGCTGGTGATAAAACCAGCTTGCAAAATACAGATTTAAGCCCGCTGACTAACGCACACGAAACCGCGCTAATGCAACGTTTAAGCAGCTACCCTGAAGTAGTTGAGAACGCTGCAACAGAGCTTGCGCCGCATACTATTGCCAACTATTTAAAAGAACTCGCCAGCGATTTGCACAGCTATTACAATGAATATAAGTTTTTAATTGATGATGAAGCAGTTAAAATAGCACGCTTAAGCTTAATTAGTGCCACGCAGCAAGTATTACAAAATGGGTTAGATTTACTAGGCGTTAGCGCGCCAAGTAAAATGTAGATAACACATAAGGATTAAAAATTATTTATGAGTAGAGATTACAAACCAAGCCCTGAAAAATCTAAGGGCAGCAGCAAAGGTAGTCCATTTTTAACGGGCTTATTGGTGGGCGTTTTATTGGGCGTTGCAGCATCGTTAAGCGTGGTGATGTTTGTTAAAGGCGGCGACAGCCCATTTGCCAGCAAAACCAGCACTGAGCAAGCAAAATCTATTGCAGATAAAATTGCTGAAGATGCTAAAACAAGCGCTGCTACTACAGAAGCGCAAAAACCTGTTGAAGCGAATGACACCCAGCCTGACGATACGCGCTTTGATTTTTACACCATTCTGCCAGGTAGCGAGAGCAAAGTAAGCCCTGAAGAAGAAAATAAAATTAAAGAAGCTGATGCGCAACCCGTTGTTACTAAAAGTTATTTCTTACAAGTAGGCGCCTTTCACACTGAAGAAGAAGCCGATAATTTAAAGGCCAAATTAGCATTGCAAGGCTTCGAGGCGGTTGTGCAAACGGCCAATATTCCAGACAAAGGTGTTTGGCACCGCGTGCGCGTTGGCCCGTTGGACGATTTAGAGCAAATCAACAAAACAAAAAGTGACTTAATTGAAAATGGCTTTAACGCCGATTTAATTAAAGTGAATAATGAAAATCAGTAGCTAATTGATTTTCGCTAGAACTGTCAGCCAAAACATAGGTCACACGTTTATAACTTGTTTGGTTAAAGCGCACATTTCAACCTGTTAGCTTTAACAACACTTTCAACAGAAAATTAAGGAATATTTATGTTTAAAAAATTACTCGGCACTTTACTTTTATTAGCCTCATTTAATGTGTTGGCAGAGCCACAACTAGGCACGGATTTTGATAAAACGCTACAGGCGATTCCAACCGACACACCTAATAAAATTGAGGTGGTTGAGCTGTTTTGGTACGGCTGTAGCCATTGTTACCACATGGATCCGCTACTTGAAGCATGGGTTAAAAAACTGCCAGCTGATGTTACATTTAAACGCATACCAGGGTTGGCCGTGCCACACTGGGCGCCTATGGCAAAAGCATTTTACGCGATGGAAGATTTAAAACTATCAGGCAAACTTCATACTGCTTTATTTGATGCGATACATGAAGAAAAATCACTCAACCCATCAGATGAAGCCGCTACAATTAACTGGATAGTTAAAAAAAGCGGTTTAGATAAAGCGAAAGTGGAGGCTTCATTTAAATCATTTTCAATGAACAACCGCTTAAATCGCGCTGCGCAAATTTTCCGCGCATCTGGCGCAACTGGCGTACCAACACTTATTATTGATGGTCAATATGCCACCATGAGCACCGCTGGTGGTAATGAAAGTACACTAAAAACTGCCGACTACATTATTGCTAATGTGCGCGCAGATAAAGCAAAGGCAATACCAAAAAAAAAGTAGTTGAAGAATCAAACTGGTTTAAAACTTTTTTCGCAAAAATTTTTAGCTGGTGATTTTCAATACCACAAGCATAAAAACTTTCTAGTCTGCTATAGCGGCTAGAAGTTCTAATAAAAGCCCGCTTTACCTTTCGGTAAAGCGGGCTTTTATTTTGCTATATTTCAATATATACCGTCATTGCGAGCATAGCGTGGCAATGACTATGACATAGTTTTTGTGAACGGCTATCACGATAGATGCCAATATTGCTGATAAAATGCCAGTCACCATTACTCATTAAACAGCTCACAAAGCACATGAACATATTTATCACAGGCGCCTCAAGTGGCATAGGTGAAGCGCTCGCACACGAGTATGCAAAACAGAGCAGCTTAATGCGAGGTGCCAACAGCATGCCTGAGAGCCGCACCGTTATTGGCTTGGCGGCTAGGCGAATTGAGCCCTTACAAAAACTCGCGGCTGATTTACATGCGCAATACCAAGTTACTTGCGCAATTTATCCGCTAGACGTGCGAAATAGCGCCGCCTTACAAGCGGCTGCGGCAGACTTTATACAAAATTTTGGCGCGCCAAACATTGTAATTGCCAATGCTGGCGTTAGCCGCGGCACGCTAACCGAACACAAAGAAGATATCAGCGCCTTTCAAGCGGTGATGGATATTAACGTGATGGGCATGGTGCATACTTTTCAGCCTTTTATTGCATCCATGAAAGCTGCTGGCCAAGGCCAGCTTGTAGGCGTTGCCAGCGTGGCAGGCATACGCGGCTTGCCAGGTGCAGGCGCTTATAGCGCCAGCAAAGCCGCCGCGATTAGTTACTTAGAAAGCTTACGTGTAGAAATGGTGCGCGATAATATTGCCGTCACCACCATTGCGCCAGGTTATATTCGCACGCCCATGACCGCTGTGAACGACTACAAAATGCCTTTTCTCATGGATTCAGACGTGTTTGCCCATAAATTTGCTGGTGCCGTTAAAAATAAACGTCGCTTCGTGGTGATTCCGTGGCAAATGGGCATAGTCGCAAGATTGATGCGCTTGATACCGCCGTTTCTATGGGATTTAGCTATGAAAAAAGCGCCTCATAAAAAGCGCATAGATTGGGATTGGTTATAATCTTCAGGCCTGAAAATCTCGTCCTAACTTAATTAAATTTCCATGTGGATCCATAACATACATTTCTTCCATACCCCATGGCCTTACAGAAGGCGGCTCTAAACTTACTCCTTTGGCTTTAAATTCCTCATATAGCACTTTTAAGTCAGCAACTCGTATATAGCAGGAAGTGTTTTCTGCAATGTGCCGCTCAGTACCCAACCAAAAATGCAGCTCTGCGCCATCGCGACTAACAATGGCATAACTATCCATCTTCAACTTTTCTGTAAATCCTAACATTTGAGTATAAAAGTCTATCGTTTCACTAATATCAAGCGAAGCAAGTATTGGTATCGTCGATTGAATTTGCATTGTCAAATGTTCACCTACCGAGTAATTGGTTTATATCTAATACGTTTTGGTTTCGCACCTTCTTCACCCAGACGTTTACGCTTATCAGCTTCATATTCTTGATAATTACCGTTAAAGAACGTCCATTGCGAATCGCCTTCGGCGGCCAAAATATGCGTGGCGATACGATCTAAAAACCAGCGATCATGTGAAATGACCAATACGCAGCCTGCAAACTCTAACAACGCGTCTTCTAGCGCACGTAAAGTTTCAATATCTAAGTCGTTTGATGGCTCATCGAGTAGCAACACATTGCCGCCCGAAATCAGCGTTTTAGCCAAATGTAATCGACCACGTTCGCCGCCTGAAAGTTGGCCGACTATTTTTTGTTGATCGCCACCTTTAAAATTGAAACGACCAATATAGGCGCGACTTGGCGTTTCATATCGCCCCACGGTGAGAATATCTGAGCCGCCTGAAATTTCATCAAACACAGTTTTATCGTTGGCTAAATCATCGCGGCTTTGGTCTACATAAGCGAGCTTCACGGTTTGGCCGATTTTAACTTCTCCGCTATCGGGTTGTTCTAAGCCAGTAATCATTTTGAATAAGGTCGATTTACCCGCGCCATTTGGGCCGATAATGCCAACAATTGCCCCTGCTGGCACGCTAAAGCTTAAATTATCCATCAATAAACGGTCTTTAAACGCTTTAGTCACACCGTTAAACTCAATGACCTGGTCGCCTAAACGCTCACCTGCGGGGATGAAAATTTCCTGCGTTTCGTTGCGTTTTTGGTACTCGGCACTGGCGAGCTCTTCATAACGGGCAATACGTGATTTACTTTTAGCTTGGCGCGCTTTTGGGTTTTGGCGCACCCATTCTAATTCGGTATTTAGCGCTTTGCGGCGTGATGATTCTTGCGATTCTTCTAAGGCTAAACGCGCTTGCTTTTGGTCTAGCCAGCTTGAGTAATTGCCTTTCCACGGAATACCATGGCCGCGGTCTAGCTCTAAAATCCATTCGGCAGCGTTATCTAAAAAGTATCTATCATGAGTTACCGCGACCACTGTGCCTGTAAAACGCACTAAAAACTGCTCTAACCATTCTACAGATTCAGCATCCAAATGGTTGGTCGGCTCGTCTAGTAGCAGCATATCAGGCTTAGAAAGCAATAACTTACACAAAGCCACGCGGCGTTTTTCACCGCCAGAAAGCGGACCAATTTTCGCATCCCACGGCGGTAAACGCAGCGCATCGGCAGCAATTTCTAACTGCGTGCTTAAATCACTGCCGCTTGCGGCAATAATATTTTCCCACTTGGCTTGCTCTTCGGCTAATTTATCAAAATCTGCATCTGGCTCGGCATAAGCCGCGTATACGGCTTCTAGCTTGGCTTGCGCTTGCATGACTTCGCCCATGCCGCTTTCCACTTCTTCGCGCACAGTTTTATTTGCATCTAATTGCGGCTCTTGCGGCAAATAGCCAATGGTCATATTTGGCTGCCATTGCACTTCGCCCTCAAACTCTTTATCCACGCCCGCCATAATGCGCAACACAGTAGATTTACCTGAGCCATTTAAGCCCAGCAAACCAATTTTTGCGCCTGGGAAAAACGATAAAGAAATATCTTTAATAATGGTTTTTTTAGGTGGGACGATTTTGCTCACGCGGAGCATAGACATTACATATTGAGCCATGATGATGCTTTACATATTTGAAAGGTGTAAATCTTAACAGAAAGCACGCCAGCCTTAAAGTTGCGAATGTAAGTGTTTGAAATATAAAGCAAGGTTTTCAAGAAAATTCACGCGTATAATGAGCCAACTTTTACAAGCTAGGCTGTTGTTATGGCAATTAAATCCACCATCTATAAAATAGATTTACAAGTGTCTGACATGGATAGAAACTATTATCAGGCACACAATTTAACGCTGGCAAAACATCCCTCAGAAACCGACGAGCGTGTGATGGTGCGGCTGATTGGCTTTGCAATGTATGCCAACGAAGCGTTAATATTCGGCAAAGGTTTAAGTGACGACGAAGAGCCTGATTTATGGCAAAAAGATTTAACAGGCGCGATTCAACTTTGGATGGACGTTGGCCTACCCACTGAAAAAGACATTCGCAAAGCTTGTGGCCGCTCGCGCCAAGTAGTAATAATGCTTTACGGTGGCAGAATCGCTGATATGTGGTGGGAGCAAAATAGCAAAGGCTTGTTAAAGCTGAATAATTTAACCGTCATCAACCTGCCTGAAACTTTAATCTTGGCGCGGCTTGCAGCCAAGAGTATTAGCATAAGTTGCACCATTCAAGATGGGCAAATCATGGTGGGGCATGATGGCGGGAGTTTGGATATTTCGCCAGTGATTTTAAAAGAACCGAGTACTTACTAAGCCTCACACTTTTGAAAGATTATTTTTTGTCTAATTTTTGCGTAGCTTTTATAGCTTTTTGTAAGCGCCTGCCAACTTTAACTACATCTTCGGCCTGAGGCAGATTCTCTGGCATCGTCCCACCAATATCAATAATAGCCTGCCTTACTTTTTGACCAACTTCGTAGTGAACATTATTTGCATTATGCTTTCCTACAACTTTATCTCTGCGCAACTTCTCTTCTGTTTGAGTTGCGCGGAATAAATTGGCGGCTAATTCAGTACTGCCCATATGGTCTAGGATATTTTGCTTTGATACCAAACCTTTTTTACGTTGTATCCCTGCTTTATCTAGGCCTCCATATAAACCTTTGTATCCAAAAGTCTGAAATATAGCAAAATCCATTGGTTCAATAACGCCAGCCAGTTTTGCAGCACTTGCTAAATTTTTATTGTGCTCTTTAATTTCGTTTCGTAATAAAACTCGTTTTTGATCTTCCGACAAGGGCGTGTATTGAGCAATATCGTCGTCTTGAATTTCTTGTTTACGGGTTTGGATAGCAAAATATGTCTGAGCAAAAGCAATTTGTTCTTTACGTGCGTCACCATTTTGAGCTATTAAATATGAGGCATACCTTGTAAGTTTGATATTATCAACCTCACGCGTTGCACCTTTACCCACTTCTATCATGTCGGTGACGTCAACGAAATGATGCTCAATATTATTCCCACTATTTGTACAGGCCTCTTTTGCCTTATTTACAATATTAAGAAAATTGCGATAGTCAGAATATCCTAGAAGTTTTTGCAGGTCTCTAGCAGTCCAATACTCAATACCATCATCATCTATATAGGCAGCAGCTTCAAAGTCAGCAATTAATGTATCTATTGAACGGTCAGATGGCTCATTCATATGTGTTAATGCATCATCAAAAGCAACGCCCGCTAATTTATTTGTGTCTGCTTTCTCTATGCTCATTTAAAACTCCCTAGATTTTATTTTGCTAATATAACTAATCAATATAGCAAGTTATCGTAAAGTAATTATGTTATTGAGTTACTCAACCGTTACGCTTTTCGCCAAATTTCTCGGTTTATCCACATCCGTGCCCTTTATCAAGGCCACATGATACGCCAACAACTGCACTGGAATGGTGTGCAAAATAGGGGAGAGCACGCCTACGTGGCGCGGAGTGCGGATGACGTGTACGCCGTCCGACTCAGCAAAGTGGCTGTCGGCATCGGCAAACACAAATAGCTCACCGCCACGCGCGCTGACTTCTTGCATGTTAGATTTTACTTTTTCTAGTAGCGCATCGTTTGGCGCAATTACTACCACGGGCATTTCAGTATCTACCAATGCCAGTGGGCCATGTTTTAGCTCGCCTGCGGGGTAGGCTTCTGCATGAATATAGCTAATTTCTTTAAGCTTGAGTGCGCCTTCTAGCGCGATTGGATAGTGTATGCCGCGGCCTAAAAATAAGGCATGTTGTTTATTGGCAAATGCTTTTGCCCATTTGGCAATTTGTGGCTCTAGGTTAAGTGCGTGCTGTACGCTACCACCGAGCTGCCTTAATGCGCTTAAATATTCTTGCTCTTTAGCTGTGGCTAGTAGACCGCGTTGTTTTGCCAGCGTAGCGGCTAAAGTGAATAGGGCGACTAATTGCGTGGTAAAGGCTTTAGTTGATGCTACGCCAATTTCAGCCCCTGCACGCGTGTAAAAAACTAGCGTTGATGCGCGTGGAATGGCGCTCTCTTGCACATTGCAAATGGCTAAAGTTAAATTTTGTCCCAGCGATTTTGCATGTTTTAGCGCCTCCATTGTGTCTAAAGTTTCGCCTGATTGTGAAATAGTCACAATCAATTGTTTTGGATTAGGTACAGATTCGCGATAGCGATATTCACTAGCAATTTCAACATTGGTCGGCAATTTTGCGATGCTTTCTAGCCAATATTTGGCAGTGAGAGCAGCGTAATAACTAGTGCCTGCGGCGAGTATCAACACACTATCGATTTGGTCAAAAACTTGACCAGCATTATTGCCAAATAATGCTGCCGAAAAACTATTATTATCAATTAAGGCTTCAATCGTATCTGTTAATGCACGTGGTTGCTCGTGAATTTCTTTTTGCATAAAGTGCGCGTAAGGGCCGAGCTCCATGCTAGCGAGTGATACATCACTCACGTGAATTTTGCGGGTGACTTCTGCGCCATCGCGGCCAAAAATGGTTACGCCGTCGCGGCGAATATCCGCCACATCGCCGTCTTCTAGGTAAATGACTTTGCGAGTGACTGATAACACCGCTGAAACGTCAGATGCAATAAAGTTTTCACCTTCGCCAAGACCCAATAATAATGGGCATCCTAAGCGTGCTGTAATCATGTGCTCTGGCTCTTTCACCGAAATTACACTAATCGCAAATGCGCCTGTAAGCTCTGCTACGGCTTTTTGTGTGGCCGCCAATAAGTTTAAGCCATTTGTATGGTAATAATGAATTAAGTGCGCAATCACTTCAGTGTCAGTTTGTGAAGTGAATTCATAACCTAATTTTTTTAATTTATCACGCTGCTCATCATGGTTTTCAATAATACCGTTATGTACTACGGCGACTTCACCTTTGGATACATGTGGGTGTGCGTTGCTTTCAGTAACACCACCATGCGTTGCCCAGCGGGTATGACCAATGCCAACTCGCCCGCTCAAGCTCACTTCATTGGCTTTTTCAGTCATGTTCGCCACGCGGCCTACTGCACGCACGCGCTCTATGCCCGCGCTGTTTAACACAGCAATGCCTGCTGAGTCATATCCGCGATATTCTAAGCGACTTAATCCCTCAATGAGCGTTGAAACAACATTTCTACTGGCAACTGCGCCTACAATTCCACACATATACTTTTTTCCTAATGTTCATCTCGATTTCCTCATTCTGCATGCAAGAAGAAACAACGAAATATTATATTTCTATTTTTTAATCTTTACTGGTCGTTTCCAACCTACTATTGATTTTTGTTCTTTTGCGCGGCAAAAAGTGAGCGCATCCGCAGGCGCATCTTTGGTAATGGTTGAGCCTGCGGCTATAGTCGCATTGGCACCAATTGTGACTGGCGCGATTAGCTGCGTATCTGAGCCAATAAATGCGCCATCTTCAATGACCGTTCTAAATTTATTTGCGCCATCATAATTACAAGTAATCGTACCAGCACCGATATTCACGTTTTTGCCTATGGTAGCATCACCCACATAACTTAAGTGATTGATTTTACTGCCAATATCAACTTGTGCATTTTTAAGTTCTACAAAATTACCCACATGCGTTTCACTTTGTAAAACCGTGCCTGGTCGTAAACGCGCAAAAGGCCCTATGCGGCTATTTTCGCCAATTTTACTGTCATCAATATGGGTAAATGGTGCAATATGCGAGCCTGTAGCTATTACTGCATTTTTTATGACACAATTTGCGCCGATTTTTACATTATCGCCAAGCGTCACCACACCTTCAAATAGGCAATTTACATCTATTTGCACATCTTGGCCGCAATTAAGCACGCCACGTACATCTAAGCGCGCAGGATCTTTGAGTGTTACGCCTTGTAGTAACAATTGTTGTGCCACGCGCGTTTGATAAATACGTTCAATTTGCGCTAAATCTGTTTTTGAATTTATGCCAGTCACTGACCATTCATCTGGGGTGATTTCAGCAATCACGTCTACACTTTGCGCCACGGCCAGCGCGACAATGTCAGTTAAGTAATATTCGCCTTGCGCATTATTATTGGTGAGCTGTGATAACCATTTTATTAAGTGCTGCGTTGGCATTGCCATAATGCCAGTATTTACCTCAACAATTTTGCGCTGCAGTTCAGTGGCATCTTTATGCTCAACAATTGCCAACACATTGTGTGTGGCAGCCCGCACTATGCGACCATAACCAGTTGGATCATCTTTATTAAACGACTGAATCACCAGTTTTTTATCGGCTTGCTCAATCAATTGTTTGCAAGCCTGAATATCTACCAACGGCACATCACCCAGCAAAATGAGTGTATTGGCGTCGTTATCTAAATGTGGGCTGGCTTGCTGTACCGCATGGCCTGTACCTAGCTGTTCCGCTTGGTTTACCCATGTAATATTTTCATGCGCAAATGCTTCACGTACAGTGTCACCGCCGTAACCATATACCACAATTATTTTTAACGGATTTAGCGCTTTTGCACAATCAATCACATGTGCCAATATTGGTTTTGCGCCAATTTCATGCAGCACTTTAGGTTTACTAGAATGCATGCGTGTGCCTTTACCCGCAGCAAGAATCACTATGTTCAATTTACGCATATACTGTTTGATTTATTTATTTGGATTCATCAAGAATTATTGGTTAAAGTATAACAAAAAAGGCAGCCTAGGCCGCCTTTTTGCTGATGTTAACTTATGTTAAACAACTTTTTATTCACGTTACTTTTAATGCGTAGTTTTACGTAAGCGTTCAATTGCTTGAATTTGCGCAAGCGCTTCTGATAACTCAGCTTGCGCTTTTGCGTAATCAATATCTGAAGTACGATTTTTCATTGCCTCTTCAGCAGCTACTTTTGCTGCAATTGCTTTAGCTTCATCTAAATCATGGCCGCGCACCGCAGTATCCGCTAACACAGTAATTAAACCTGGCTGCACTTCTAGCAAGCCACCTGAAATAAAAATCAGAGTTTCTTCAGCTGTATCTGGTAATTTAATGCGTAGAGCACCAGGTTTAATGCTTGTTACCATTGGTGCATGATGTGGGTAAATACCCACTTCACCAGCACTTGCAGGCGCAACCACAAACTCGGCTTCACCTGAGAATATGCTTGCTTCTGCACTTACTACATCAATATGAACCGTATTTGCCATGTTATTCCTTAAAAACTTTTAACTAACGTCTAACGTCTAACGACTAGTTAAGCGTTTTTGCTTTTTCTACGGCTTCTTCAATACCGCCTACCATGTAGAACGCTTGCTCTGGCAAGTGATCGTATTCACCAGCAACAATCGCTTTAAAGCCTTTGATGGTTTCTTTCAATGGCACATATTTACCTGGCGCACCAGTAAATACTTCAGCTACGTGGAATGGTTGTGACAAGAAACGTTGGATTTTACGTGCACGACCAACAGCTAATTTATCTTCTGGTGACAATTCGTCCATACCCAAAATCGCAATAATGTCGCGCAGTTCTTTATAACGTTGTAACGTTTGTTGAACAGAACGAGCAACGTTGTAATGCTCTTCACCAACTACCAGTGGGTCTAATTGACGTGAAGTTGAATCTAGTGGGTCTACTGCTGGGTAAATACCTAAAGACGCAATGTCACGTGACAATACAACCGTTGAATCCAAATGTTGGAACGTTGTAGCAGGTGACGGGTCAGTCAAGTCATCCGCAGGTACATAAACCGCTTGAATAGACGTAATTGAGCCAGATTTAGTTGATGTAATACGCTCTTGTAAACGACCCATTTCATCCGCTAGGGTAGGTTGGTAACCTACAGCAGAAGGCATGCGACCTAACAATGCAGATACTTCAGTACCAGCTAATGTATAGCGGTAGATATTATCGACAAAGAACAATACGTCACGACCTTCATCACGAAATTTCTCAGCCATTGTCAAACCTGACAATGCCACACGTAAACGATTGCCTGGTGGTTCGTTCATTTGACCGAACACCATGGCTACTTTTGATTCTTTCATGTTATCAAGTTTGATAACGCCAGCTTCTGCCATTTCATGGTAAAAGTCATTACCCTCACGAGTACGCTCGCCCACACCTGCAAACACAGATAAACCTGAGTGTTGTTTTGCAATGTTGTTGATAAGTTCAAGCATGTTCACTGTTTTACCCACACCAGCACCACCGAACAAGCCAACTTTACCGCCTTTAGCAAACGGACAAACTAGGTCAATCACCTTGATGCCTGTTTCTAGCAAGTCAACCGAAGGTGATAACTCTTCAAAAGTTGGTGCTTTTTGGTGAATAGCACGGCGCTCATCACAGTCAATTGGGCCAGCCTCATCAATTGGGCGACCTAGCACATCCATAATACGGCCTAGTGTGCCCACGCCAACTGGTACAGTAATTTGATTACCAGTGGACTTGAATAATGTGCCGCGTGAAAGGCCGTCAGACGAACCCATCGCGATAGTACGCACAATACCGTCACCAAGTTGTTGTTGCACTTCTAGCGTTAAACCTTCTTCTGCTTTGCTTGATGCATCATCAATAATTAAGGCTTCAAATACTTTAGGCATTTGGTCACGTGGAAACTCAACGTCAACCACCGCACCAATAATTTGCACTACTTTACCTGTTTTTACACTAACGTTTGCTGTACTCATTTTTATATCCTATTCAAGCTATCTGTTGAATGTTAATTAAATTCTTTTTAAGCTACTGCCGCCGCGCCGCCGACGATTTCTGAAATCTCTTTGGTAATGGCTGCTTGCCGTGCTTTGTTGTAAATCAGCTTTAAATCACCAATCACTTCTTTTGCATTGTCAGACGCTGACTTCATCGCCACCATACGTGATGATTGCTCTGAAGCCATGTTCTCTGCAACGGCGTTATAGACTAATGATTCAATATAACGCGTCATCAATTGGTCTACCACTGGCTTAGCTTCTGGCTCGTAGATGTAATCCCAATGTCCTTTTGGGCTGCCTAATTGCTCACCACTTAATGGTAACAATTGTTGCATCACAGGCTCTTGCTTCATGGTGTTGATGAACTTAGTGTAACAAATATAAAGCTGGTCAATTTCGCCCGCTTCATACGCATCTAACATCACTTTGATGGTACCAATCAATGTTTCCAAATGTGGCACATCACCCAAACCAGTGACATGTGATTTAACATCAGCACCCACGCGGTTCATAAAGCTAAAGCCTTTATTACCAATTGCGCTCACGCTAATTGCCTTGCCTTCAGTTTCCCAATTTTTCATTTGGTTCACTGATAGACGCAACATATTGGTATTTAAACCACCACATAAGCCTTTATCTGAGCTCACAACGATTAAGCCAACGTTTTTTACCACATCACGCTTCACTAAATACGGATGTTTGTATTCAGGATTTGCAAATGAAAGATGCGCTGCAACATTGCGGATTTTCTCAGCATATGGGCGGCTAGCACGCATTCTATCTTGCGCTTTACGCATTTTAGAAGCGGCCACCATTTCCATCGCCTTAGTAATCTTGCGCGTATTTTCAACGCTCTTAATCTTGGTTCTAATCTCTTTACTACCAGCCATTTTTAGTCCTAGATAGTAGAATTATTAGTAAGCGTTTGTCGCTTTAAAATCTTGAATTGCCGCGTCAACAGCTTTTTCGCTATCGCCAGCTAAATCTTTGCTAGATTCAATGCCATCCATCAACACTTTGTATTTAGAGCCCATGAAACCATGCAATGCATTTTCAAAAGCTAATACTTTATTGGTTGGAACATCATCAAAGTAGCCTTTATTAGCAGCTAACAATGTAATCGCCATTTTAGAAACGCTTAGTGGTGCATATTGAGCTTGTTTCATCAACTCAGTAAACATACGACCACGGTCCAATTGTTTACGTGTTGCTTCATCCAAATCTGAAGCGAACTGCGCGAAAGCAGCCAATTCACGGTATTGCGCTAATGCTAAACGTACACCGCCGCCAAGTTTCTTGATGACTTTAGTTTGAGCAGCACCACCAACGCGAGATACTGAAATACCAGCGTTAATCGCAGGACGAATACCAGCGTTGAACAAATCCGTTTCTAAAAAGATTTGACCATCGGTAATAGAAATCACGTTAGTTGGCACGAATGCAGAAACGTCACCAGCCGCAGTTTCAATCACTGGCAATGCAGTTAATGAACCTGTTTTACCTTTTACAGCACCGTTAGTGAATTTTTCTACATACTCTTCGTTAACACGAGCAGCACGCTCTAGTAAACGTGAGTGAATGTAAAACACATCACCTGGGTAAGCTTCACGGCCTGGTGGACGACGTAATAGCAATGAAATCTGACGGTAAGCAATCGCTTGTTTTGTCAAATCATCATACACAATCAGTGCATCTTCACCGCGGTCACGGAAGTATTCACCCATTGTACAACCAGCGTATGGAGCCAAGAATTGTAATGCAGCAGAATCAGACGCTGTAGCAGCAACCACGATTGTGTAAGCTAGCGCGCCATTTTCTTCAAGCTTACGTACCACGTTAGCCACTGTAGAAGCCTTTTGGCCAATCGCAACGTAGATACAGGTCATGTTTTGACCTTTTTGATTGATGATGGCATCAATCGCAACCGCTGTTTTACCTGTTTGACGGTCACCAATAATCAACTCACGTTGACCACGACCAACTGGCACCATAGAATCCACTGATTTCAAACCTGTTTGCACCGGTTGTGAAACTGATTTACGGGCAATAACGCCTGGCGCAACTTTTTCAATTTTGTCCGTCATTTTTGCATTTACAGGGCCTTTGCCATCAATTGGCTGACCCAATGCATTCACAACACGACCAATCAACTCTGGTCCTACTGGCACTTCTAAAATACGACCTGTACATTTACAAATGTCGCCTTCAGTAATATGCTCATAGTCACCTAGCACAACCGCACCCACAGAATCGCGCTCTAAGTTAAGCGCCAAACCGAAAGTATTGCCTGGGAATTCGATCATCTCGCCCGCCATCACGTTTGAAAGACCGTGAATACGAACAATACCGTCAGTCACTGAAATTACTGTACCTTGAGTACGCGCTTCAGCTGAGGTAGAAAAATTTTCTAATCTGCTTTTAATCAGTTCACTGATTTCTGATGTAGATAACTGCATTGTGGCTCCTAAATGTTCTTTGCCTTGTATTTCAGACTTAAATTAGTTTTGGCTTATGCCGATAGCGTGTAAGCTAAATTTTGTAACTGACCTTTGACGGACGCGTCTATCACGGTGTCGCCAACAATAATTTTCATGCCGCCAATGAGCTCTGCGTCTACAGAAACATTGGCTTCTATTTTTTTACCGAACTTAACTTCTAAGCGTTTTACTAAATCTTTAACTTCTGCAGCACTTGGTTTGGCAGCGGCAATAATTTGCGCGTCTAACACACCTTCAGCTTGCGCTTTTAATTCTTCAAAAGCAGAAGTAATCGCTGGCAAAATAGACATGCGGTTATATTCAACCAACACTTTAATCAAGTTTTGACCTTGCTCATTAAGATTATCGCCACACACTTTTAAAAAAGTGTTTTGCAAATTACTCGCTACTACTTTCGGATCTTGGATATAGGCTTGCATCTGCGCGTCATTAGCAACTGCAGCGGCAAAACCTAACATTTCAGACCACTTAGCAAGCGACTTTGTCTCGCTAGCAAGATTAAAAGCAGCAACTGCATAAGGCCGTGCGATGGTTGATATTTCAGCCATCTCTTATAGCTCCGCCGCAAGTTTAGAAAGCATTTCGCTATGTGCTTTGCCGTCGATTTCTTTACGCAAGATTTTTTCAGCACCTGCAATTGCAAGTGCAGACACTTGTGAACGTAAACCTTCTTTTGCGCGGTTTACTTCTTGCTCGATTTCAGCTTTAGCACCCGCAATAATACGGTCGCCTTCAGTTTTGGCCGTGCCTTTAGCTTCTTCAACAATTTGTGAGCCACGCTTTTCAGCTTGTCCAATGATTTCAGAGGCTTTTTGCTTAGCTTCATTCAAAGTCACTTCTGACTGTTTAGCCGCTACTTCTAAGGCACTTCTACCTTCAGAGGCTGCCGCTAAACCATCCGTGATTTCTTTTTGGCGCGTTTCAATCGCTGATAACAGCGGTGGCCAAATGAATTTCACCGTGGTCCAAATCAACACAGCAAATGCAATAGCTTGTGCGATAAGTGTAAAGTTAATGTTCATTACTTACTCCAATATTTAAGTCGTTAATTTGTGCTAAGTTAAATTAGCCGCCAAATTATTGAGGCTAATTACTTAGCAACTACGCTTAATAATGGGTTAGCAAATGCAAACATCATCGCAAGACCAACGCCAATAATGAAAGAAGCATCGATAAGACCTAATAGCAAGAATACTTTACCTTGCAATTGTGGAATCATTTCTGGTTGACGAGCAGCGCCTTCTAAGAAGCTTGCGCACATAATACCAATACCGATACAAGCACCAGCAGCGCCCAAACCAATAATTAAACCAATACCAACGCCTGTGTAGGCTTGAATCATTGCTAAAGAATCCATTTTATTACCCTCTCAAAAATTAAACTAAACTTAAACTTACCTACTAAACTACAAAAAAAATAAAACTACCAAACTACATTAAAACTAATGCGATTCATGCGCCATAGCCAAATAAACCACTGTCAACATCATGAAAATAAACGCTTGCAATGCCACGATTAAAATGTGGAAGATTGACCAACCCGCACCTAATATCGCACCAAAAACAGTACCAGCAACGCCTGTGGCTGCCCACATGCCGAGCAATAAGAAAATTACTTCACCCGCGTACATATTGCCGAATAACCGCAATGAATGTGAAAGTGGTTTTGAAACGTATTCAATTAGATTGAACAAGAAGTTAAGCGGTAACACCCAAAATTTGGTGCCAAATGGTGAATAGAACAGCTCGTGTATCCAGCCACCGAAACCTTTAACTTTAATTGAAAAGAAAATCATTAGAAACCAAACGGCTAAGGCTAAAGCAAAAGTGGTGTTAATGTCTGAAGTTGGTACTGCGCGCCATTTAGCATGTGCGCCACCGAAGAATGAAACGATGCCAGCCACCCAATCTACCGGCAAAAAGTCCATAGAATTCATAGCAAATACCCATAAAAACACTGTAAGTGCAGTTGGGGCAATAAAGCTGTGGCGGTTGCCGTGGAAAATGTTTTTTACTTGATCGTCAATAAAGCTAAAAATTAGCTCTACAAAGGCTTGACCTTTGCTTGGCACACCAGCAGTTGCCTTACGTGCAACCAGCCAGATTAAGCCCATGACTAAAATGCCCAACACTACCGACATAATTAGCGTGTCGTAATGTAGCACCCAAAAACCTTTTTCAGTAACATTGCCATTAATGCCGTGCGCGTTAAAGCTCAGGTGATGCTCAATATAGCTTGATGGGGTTAGCGCTTGCTCTGCTTGTTCTGCGTGTTCTGCGTGTTCTGTAGCCATAATCTAATATTTACTCTAGCAAAATTGTTTTAAACTTTTAACTTACTCAAAGCAGCGCCTGAAAACAAGGCTGAGGCCGCTAAACCTGCAATTAGCGCAAATGGCACTAATTGTTTGTACACATTAAAAATGATGGCCAATAAAATGATAATCACTAATATTTTTACCGCTTCGGCTTTTAGTAAATTCACTAAAATTGCCGTTGAATCTTGACTATTAGCACCACGTTTTGCAATTGACATAGCAGCAAGCGCGCCTAATATCACACTAGCGCCGCCTAACAATGCTGAAACACCAGCATGCACGCTAGAAAACAACAGCGCGGCAACCGCAACTACCAATGTTGCAACTAATTGAATTTTCAGCATTTTACTAAAAACATCTGATGTAATGGATGCTGACAATTGCTCGAACCTAGTTAATAGCCTATTTAATTTTTAGAACTTGAATTACGTACTGAATTTGTATGCTGAAACGTGCTTTTTATTTTTTGTTATACAGCAAAGACCGCGATTTTGAATTATTAGCGATTTTTAGTCAAGCGCTAAGTGATTTTAAACGCGTAAGTTTCACGCAAAATTAAACACTTAGCGAAAAATCATGCGAATTAAATTACACGTTAGTGTGTAATTTTTGCAATAATTTCATCCAATTCGTCCAAATTTGCATAGCTAATTTTTAACGTACCTGCACCGCTAGCGCTGGCTTTAATGCTCACAGCAGCGCCCAATTTATCACTTAATACTTCTTGCAGCCTTAAAACGTCATGATTGACGTTGGTTTTATGTGCGGCTTTTTGCTGTTCATTTTGTGCTGGCTGCTGCATTTGCGCGTTATGTTTTTTTACCAAATTTTCCGCATCGCGCACTGATAAATTATTTTGCACAATTTGTTCAGCTAGCATTACTTGTTGTGCGCCACTTAAGCCGATTAACGCCCGCGCATGCCCCATATCAAGTTTGCCAATCATCAACATTTCTTGCACTGGCGCACATAAAGTAAGCAAACGCAATAAATTAGAAACGGCTACGCGTGAGCGACCAACTGCCGTTGCAGCTTTTTCGTGCGTCATGGTAAATTCATCAATTAAGCGCTTAATGCCTTGCGCTTCTTCTAGCGGATTTAGATTTTCGCGCTGAATATTCTCAATCAACGCCATTGCTAGCGCTGCTTCATCGGCGATTTCGCGCACTAACACTGGCACTTCATCTAAGCCCGCCATTTGGCTGGCGCGCCAACGGCGCTCACCAGCGATAATTTCGTATTGCTCGTCCGCTATTTGCCGCACCAAAATCGGCTGCATAATGCCTTGTGCTTTAATAGAAGCCGCTAAGGTTTGCAGCGCCGCTTCATCCATATAGCTACGCGGTTGATACTTGCCTGGGCGTAATTGTTCAACTTTAAGCACAAGCAGTGAGTCTGCCTCGCCCACTGAGCCCATATCACCTGCCAATAATGAATCTAGCCCACGACCCAAGCCTCTATTGATGCCTTTTGCTTTAACCATGTTTATTCTCTACTTGTATATTTCTAGCAATAATTTCTTGTGCTAACTCTAAATATGCCACCGCGCCTTTTGAGCTTTTATCATAGCTCAGCACTGGCACACCATAGCTTGGCGCCTCGGCCAAACGCACGTTACGCGGAATAATCGTTTTATACACTTTATCGCCAAAATGGCTAATCAGCTGTGCTGATACTTGGTTGGCGAGCATGTTGCGGTTATCAAACAAGGTGCGCAATAAGCCTTCAATCTCTAGCGTTGGATTTAGTCGTGCGCGTACTTTTTTGATGGTGTTCACCAAATCAGATAGGCCTTCAAGCGCATAATATTCGCATTGCATTGGAATCATCACCGCGCTTGCAGCCGTGAGCGCATTCACTGTGACTAAGTTGAGGGCAGGCGGGCAATCTAGCAATACCACATCATATGCATCGCCTAATTTACTAATCGCTACTTTTAAACGATTTTCACGTGCCAGCTCGTTGACCAGCTCAACTTCAGCGCCTGCTAAATCGCGGTTTGAAGGCGCAATATCAAAGCCGCCTTTTTCGCTATTCACAATCACTTCTTTCAGCGTTTTTTCGCCAATCAGCACATGGTAAATGCTGTGTTTTAAATGTGCTTTATTCACGCCGCTGCCCGTGCTGGCATTGCCTTGCGGGTCAAGATCTATCAGCAAAACACGTTTGCCTAGGCTTGCCAAGCTTGCGGCCAAATTCACGCAAGTGGTGGTTTTGCCAACGCCGCCTTTTTGATTAGTGATTGCTAGTATTTTCATTGTTATTTAAAACCTCAAATTCCATCGCTTGCCTTGTCATTGCGAGCAAAGCGCGGCAATCTACATTGTTAGAGATTGCCATGCTTTGCTCGCAATGACCGTTATATATTATTGCCTTTTAAATAAACCAAATGTCGCTCTGCATCTAAACCCGCTACGCTTAATACTTTAATTTCGGCTGGCTGAATGTTTAATTTTTTAAAATCTGCACTTTCAAACTCATGCACTGGCACTACACCTTTCATCGCCAACCACACGCCATTTTCGGCAAGCAACTGTTTTGTAAGCTTAATAAACAAGCCGATTTCAGCAAACGCGCGTGAAATAATCACATCAAATTTTTCTGCAACTTTCAAAACTTCAACGCGCCCAACTTCTACATTAAAATTACTCAAGGCTAATTCACCTTTTACTTGGCGCATAAAACTGGTTTTTTTTGCCACAGAATCTATCGCCGTGACTTGCAGTTCTGGCAAGCAAATCGCCAATGGAATGCTCGGCAAGCCAGCACCCGCGCCAACATCTAGCAAATTTTTAGCATTAAGTGCTTGCACATGTGGCAACACACTTAAGCTATCTAACAAATGCAGCGTGACCATTTCAAGCGGGTCGCGCACGGCCGTGAGGTTATGCACTTTGTTCCACTTATCAATCAGCAACAAATAGGCAATCAGTTTGGCTTGCTTTTCAACATCAATCTGCAAACCCATTTCATGCAAGCCCGCGCCCAGCTTGGCCTGTAGGCTATCTGTTAAAGTCATGCGGCTAAATCAACAACAGGCTTACTGCGAGATTTACGCTTTAAATATACCAATAATAATGAAATTGCCGCAGGCGTAATGCCTGAAATACGGCTCGCTTGGCCAATTGTTTCTGGCTTTTGCGCGTTTAATTTTTGCTGCGCTTCAATGGGTAAGCCGTGAATTTCTTTGTAATCTATATCAGCTGGCAACTTAGTGTTTTCTTGCCCACGGCTACGCGCAACTTCATCCGTTTGGCGGTCAATATATCCTTGATATTTGGCGGCGATTTCTACTTGTTCGCGCACGGCTGGCTCAACTTCACCAAGGCCAGTTTCGCCTAAACTCAACACGGCTTTATAGCTCACTTCTGGGCGGCGGAGTAATTCAAACAAGCTGTATTCGTGCTCAAGCGGCTTGCCAAAAAGCTCGGTCATGCGCGCTGCATCTAGGTTTGCGGGCTGCACAAAGGTTTTTTTAAGGCGCTCTTGTTCGCGCTCAACGGCTTCTTTTTTGCGGCTAAACGCTTCCCAGCGGGCATCATCCACCAAGCCTAAATTGCGACCGATTTCAGTTAAGCGCATATCCGCGTTGTCTTCACGCAGCTGCAGCCTATATTCGGCGCGGCTGGTAAACATGCGGTATGGCTCTGTTACGCCGCGCGTGATTAAATCATCTACCAGCACGCCCAAATAAGCTTCATCGCGCGCTGGGCACCATGGTTCTTTGCCTTGCGCTTGTAATGCGGCATTCGCGCCAGCGAGCAAGCCTTGCGCGGCGGCTTCTTCATAGCCTGTTGTGCCGTTAATTTGCCCTGCAAAAAACAAACCTTGTACGGTTTTGGTTTCTAACGAGCTTTTTAAACCGCGCGGGTCGTAATAATCGTACTCAATGGCGTAACCTGGGCGCAGAATGTGCGCGTTTTCTAAACCACGCACCGAGCGCACTAACGCTAATTGAATATCAAACGGCAAACTGGTAGAAATACCGTTTGGGTACACTTCATTGGTGGTTAAGCCTTCTGGCTCTAAAAATATTTGGTGCGAATCTTTATCTGCAAAGCGGTGAATTTTATCTTCCACACTTGGGCAATAGCGCGGGCCAACGCCCTCAATCACGCCTGTGTACATAGGCGAGCGATCTAACCCACTGCGAATAATATCGTGCGTACGCTCATTAGTATGCGTAATCCAGCAGGGTAGTTGGGCAGGGTGTTGCGCGGCATTACCCATAAACGAGAATACTGGCACAGGGTCATCGCCTGGCTGAATAGTCATCACAGAATAATCAATGGTGCGGCCATCAATACGTGGCGGCGTGCCCGTTTTTAAGCGGCCTGCGGGCAAACCAATTTCACGTAACCGCGCCGCCAATGAAATTGCAGGGGGGTCACCCGCGCGGCCTGCACTGTAGTTTTGCATGCCTACATGAATCAAGCCGCCTAAAAACGTACCTGCGGTTAGCACCACGGTTTTTGAGGCAAAACGCAAACCAATTTGCGTCACCACGCCAGCAGCACGGTCACCCTCTAAAATAATGTCATCTACCGCTTGCTGAAACAGCCATAAATTAGGCTGATTTTCTAGCTTATGGCGAATGGCCGCTTTATACAACACACGGTCAGCCTGCGCACGAGTGGCGCGCACTGCTGGGCCTTTACTTGAGTTTAAAATGCGGAATTGAATACCGCCAATATCAGTTGCGGCCGCCATAGCGCCACCAAGCGCATCAATCTCTTTAACTAAATGCCCTTTACCGATGCCGCCAATGCTTGGGTTGCAAGACATTTGCCCTAAAGTTTCAATGTTATGCGTGAGCAAAAGGGTTTTTTGCCCCATTCTGGCGCTTGCAAGCGCCGCTTCGGTGCCTGCATGGCCGCCGCCCACTACAATTACATCAAAAATATCTGGAAAATTCATCATCTAAAGCTTATATTTCAAAGGATTAGATTTTACTGTAATAGCTACAAATAGTCATGTAAAAGCATGTTTATTCAACGAATTAAAGCTTTTAAAATGCGCTTAAACTAAGCTTTTATAAAATTGACACAATTTACTAACAATCTTGGCATAGAATTCGCTTTAACCAAGTCATATACTGATTTACATCAAAGCACATAACATATAATCGCCTTACCATGCTAAGCGCATAGCTAACGCAAACCACTTTTCTATTTTTAACTAGGGAGCAATTACCATGAAACAAACCAGCATTCTATTAGCAGCACTACTTAGCTTTGCCGCATTTTCAGCACAAGCCAGTGTTTCTAACGCAGAAACAATGATTATGATTTACAGCAAACAAGCAAAACAAGCCAACCCAGACTACACAGGCCCAACCGTGGCTGATGGTAAAGCTTTCTTTAATCGTAAAATTAAACTTGGTAAAGGCAAAGAAACCGCCTGCGCATCTTGCCACACCGCTAACCCAGCAAATAGCGGCAAACACATTGTTACAGGCAAAGCAATTAAGCCATTATCACCAGCGGTAAACCCAAAACGCTTTGCAGACTTTGAAAAAGTAGAAGCTAAATTCACGCAACACTGCAACGACATTATTGGTAGCGACTGTACCGCAGCTGAAAAAGCAAGCTACATTACCTACTTATTAACAGAGCAAACACCAAGCATTAAAAAATAATCATACGGGCATCAATGCATAAATCGACACCCTTAAAAACTAAAATATCCCACATGAAATACGTGTGGGATCCATTTGTACGCATATTTCACTGGTCGCTTGTTATCGCATTTGCGGTGGCGTTTTACACGCACGCGTCTGAGTGGGATCGTTTAATCCATGTTCGCGCGGGCTATGTAGCAGGGTTTTTGCTTGCATCCCGAGTGGTATGGGGCTTGGTTTCTACGGGCTACGCCAGTTTCGATAGCTTTCCGCTTAACCCAATACACGCGGCCAAGCACCTTTATCGCGTTATGCATGGCCGCGCCAAGCACTATATTGGGCACAACCCAGCGGGCGGCTTGGTGATTTACGCCATGCTAACTATTGGGCTTATCGCGGTAGGCTCTGGCTGGCTGGTGTATAACGATGACTGGCTAATTGACGAACCTGAGCTATTGCAAGCGGCGCACCATTACGCAACTTGGGGCTGGCTAATTTTAGTGGGCATTCATGTTTCAGGCGTATTGTTTGAAAGCCTTGTGCATAAAGACAACTTAATTAGAGCCATGTTTACTGGCTGCAAACGTGTTTGTAAAATTGATGAGCGGCAAGCCAAGTAAAAACAGTTTTTGAATTAGCCGCTGATAAACGCTAAAACTAAAAGCAGTGTTTCACGTGAAACACTGCTTTTAAATCAAACTCCATGTCATATAATACACATGGTGGCGATAGAAGACTGGGCTTTGCATGAGCCAGACCCAATCAAAACCACCGACGCGACCTATGCAAGGGTCGCGTTTTTTATTTGCTGAGCCTGCGCCTTGTCATCCTGAACCCGTTTGCTGTCATGCTGAACTTGTTTCAGCATCTCTGCCTAATTCACGAGATTGCGGGTCAAGCCCGCAATGACAGAAAAGTTACTTTTTTCGCGTCTTTTTCGGCTTGGTTAAACTTGGCAATAAACTGGTGAGTTGTTGGTAGCGCTCAAACAAAAACGCCACGCGGGCGGCATCTGTGGCTGCGCCTTTGTAGCCATACGCCGCATCTACCGCTTTATCTAAAGCTTGATGCGCTTTTAGCAAATTGACGGGCATGGTGAGCGGGTCGTATAAATCTGCGAGCGAAGCATTTGTATGTGCCGCACGAGCATCTAAAACGGCTTGAGCACATGCCTCGAGAGGCGCATGGATATTGGCTCGCAGGGCAGGCCATGGGAAGTTGTTGTAAGTGATTTGATTAGTATAGCTATATCTACTTTCCAATCTTCCTGCTGTTTGTCGCATCCAAGCCATGTGCATAGTTGACATCATCACGCCAAAATCATAAATGCTGGCATTTTCAATGGTATAAACCTTGTCGCCTGCGATTATTTCAGGCGATAAAAATGTCATTGGAATAAAGCGTCTATTCTCTGATGAAACTCTTGGCAAAGCTAAGTATTGTGATTTGGGTTGTCTTGGTTCACCAAATAAGGTTGGTGAGTTAGCCAATTCTCTTGTGGTTTCTCGCGTGCTTTTTAGTCGAATTTCCTTTACTTGCTCAACGCGTTTTAATACTTGAGGCATTGCACGAAGTTCATTAGGCGTAATTTCTACCAGCCATAAACACCAACGCGGTATATTGTTGATTAGCTCATCGCCCATTACAAACTTCTTAATCCACTTTTCAGCATTTGGCTCAAGGCGTAGTAATTCATTTTTTTCAACGTCAGAAAACAATAAATATCCTCCATCATTTGGCATGCTGCCATAAGTCATTTCAGGCACAGCGCAAATTGGGCGGCGCGATTTTTCAATAATCAAATCAGGCGCATCCACCAAATACGGGTTAATGTTGCTAACCTTTACCGCGTGCGGTTCGCCTTTAATATCGTCATATTCATAAATGGTTTTATCGGCTACGTCTTGCAAACCAAAGCCAATAATCACGCAATGCACAGCGGCTTTACCGCGCGCTTCGTTGCTCCAGCTAAACGTGCGGTGCGCAAAGTGAATTTTAACGCCTTGCGCTAACATCCAAGCCCACAACACGCCCACTTGCTCGCCTTGGGTAATGCTGTTGGTAGAGACAAATGCGCATTTTATTCCACTGTCATGCTGAACTTGTTTCAGCATCTCTGCCTTGTTCACAAGATTGCGGGTCAAGCCCGCAATGACAGCATTTGGATTTATGTAACGCGCCGCTTTTACATACCAAGCCGACACAAAATCTAACAAGCCCGCATTTTTAATATCGCCACACACCAATTGCATATCAATTTTTTGCGCGGCAGATTGATTGCTTTTACCCAAAAATGGCGGGTTGCCTAAAATATAGCTACACTTTTCTGGCGGCAAAACACTTGCCCAGTCGGTTTGTAGTGCGTTGCCACACACAATATGCGGCGTGGCTTTAAGCGGAATACGCGCAAAATACGCACCAAATTCTTCTGAAATTTTCATGTTCATTTGGTGGTCGGTAAGCCATAGCGCCACTTGGGCAATTTGCGCGGGGAATTCTTCAATCTCTATGCCGTAAAATTGGTCAACATCTATGTTAATCAGCGTTTGCACATCTAGCACTTGCTGGCCGCTGGTAATGCTGGCGCGTAATACGGCAAGCTCTAGCAGGCGTAGCTCGCGGTAGGTAATGACCAAAAAGTTGCCGCAGCCGCAAGCAGGGTCAAAAAAGGTGAGGGTGCGTAGTTTTTGGTGAAACTCTAATAAACGGTTTTTATTGCCTTTAACTTTTTCAAACTCTGCCCACAGCGCATCTAAAAATAAGGGTTTAATGAGCTTTAAAATGTTTTCTTCACTGGTGTAATGCGCGCCTAAATTGCGCCGCGCGTTAGAATCCATAATGCTTTGAAACAAGCTACCGAAAATAGCGGGGGAGATTAAGCTCCAATCTAGCGCGCATAAATCTAGCAGCACTTCACGCATTTTGGCATCAAACTGCGCGGGCGGTAGTGGCTCGGCAAAGAGCTTGCCATTCACATAAGGAAACGCGCTTAAGCTTTCATCTAAATTAGTCAGGCGTTTTTCTGGCGCTTGGTTCAGCACGTAAAATAAGCTGCTCAAGTGGTGCGCTAAATCGCTACCATCGGCGTGCGTTTTGGTTTCAATATAATCTTGAAACAGCCGTTTTTCAAAAATGGTGGTGTCTTCTGCAAACAAGCAGAACAGCAAGCGCACCAAATATAGCTCTAGCGCATGGCCTGTGTATCCCACGGCTTTTAGCGCGTCGTGCAGCTTGCCCATGCGCTCTGCCGCTTTAATGTTAATTGGGTCTTGCGGCTTGATAATTTGCGTTTGGTAGCCAGCAATAAAGCCAAATAACTTTACGTTTTGGTAAAGCTCTTTTAAGCTGAACTCAATTTGTTCATTAGTTTCTAGGTTATAAAGCCGAAATTTTGAGAAGTCAGAAACCAGAATATACTTGGGTAAATCGCGCTCTTTAATACCAGGAAAATAGTCTAACGCTTGGTCAAATGCGCGGTCTAGGCTTTTGCCACGCGATTTATGCTCAACCAATAACTGGCCGCGCCATAGCATGTCAATAAAGCCACCTTTGCCATCAGACTTTTTAACAGGCTCTTCAAAGCTGGCAATGCGGCGGCGCGTGATGCCAAATACATTAAAAAACGCGTCCCAAAAAGATTTAGCTTCAGCATCTTCACGGCTTTCATCTTGCCATTCTTTTGAAAAAGCATTCGCGCGGGTTTTAATTTCGTTCCATGAAAGTGCCATATTTAGATTTACTCTTTTTATTTTATCCACAGCAAGTATACACCCGCCGTGATTGCGAGCGTAGCGCGGCAATCTGAAAGCGTTAGGTTGCCGCGCTACGCTCGCAATAATGCAATGAGTGTTTCACGTGAAACACTAACAATTTTTTACATTGTTAAACTATTGACGAATAGGTAGTTACGCGCCTATAGTGTTACCAGCGAACTTGTGTAAAAGCCCGTGCAGACAACGCATAATGCCTATACACTTAGCGTTGTAGCACCTGTAATTTAACTATTTAAAATTATTTTTAGGAGAAATCAATGGCCGATATTCAAGAGCATAAAGCTGCACTCGCAAAATACACTTCATCAATTAACGATGCCGCTTTGGCTGGCATGGCTAAAACCTACGCTTTAGTGCTAAACAATGCAGATGCACGCCACGTAGCATGTACTGATGCGAGCGAAAAAGAAACTGTACGCCAAAACTTTTTAAAGAAAAAATTAGGCCTTACAAATTCAGATGCAGATCTAGATGCTGCAATTGAAGCGGTTTGCCTAAAAATGAAAGAAGATAGATTAAAATCTCGCCTAGTGTTTTATTACTTGCTAGCAGAACAATACAAATTGTTAGGTAACTTTGTTAAGTAAACCCGTGTTAAGTAATTAGCGGTTTTCTAGATAATAAAAAACGCGCTTAATGCGCCTTTTTTATTTTGTCATTCCGAGCGTAGCGCGACAATCTGCGATACATTTTAGATTGCCGCGCTACGCTCGCAATGACAAGCAATTATTTACCAATGCAAAATTTGCTGAATATTTCGCCCAATAAATCATCTGGCGTAAATTCACCCGTAATGCTGCTTAAGGCTTCTTGCGCAATTCTTAGTTCTTCTGCCACTAACTCGGCCGATTTTATTTGCGCGCTAGCAATTGCTAAATGTGCATCCACTTTTATCAGCGCGTCTAAGTGTCTGGCGCGTGCCATAAAAACGCCTTCAGAATTATTTTCATAACCTGCAATTTTTAACAATTGGCTTTTGAGTAAGTCGATTCCTGCGCCAGTTTTGGCAGATAAGTAAATATGCGTTGCACTGTCTTTTTCTTGGGAAGAGGGCGCTTCATTAGCAACATCAATTTTATTATGTACCCAAATTTTGCGTATTTCTTGCGGCAAGCGGGCTAGAATCGATTTTTCAGTTTCGGTAATGCCGTGGGCTGAATCTACCAATAATAATGCGATATTGGCCGTTTCTGCAGCCCGCCAAGTTCGCGCAATGCCAAATTTTTCTACCTCATCATCCGTATCACGCAAACCTGCAGTGTCAATAACATGCAAGGGTACGCCATTTATTTGAATAGCATTTTTTATGGTGTCACGCGTTGTGCCAGCAATCGGGGTGACAATTGCAATTTCTTCACCCGCAAGTTGATTCATCAAGCTGGATTTTCCAACATTAGGCTGGCCGACCAAAACCACGTTGATGCCTTCACGCAATAAACTGCCTTGCTTGGCTTTTGCAAATACAGATTTTAATTCGGCAATAATCGCGTCTAATTTTTCTGCCACGCGACCTTGCGTAATAAAATCAATTTCTTCTTCAGGAAAATCCAAACACGCTTCAACAAACATGCGTAAATCAATCAGCTTAAGCAATAGGGCGTTAATACGTTGCGAGAATTCGCCAGAAAGCGAGCGCACTGCGCTTTTTGCGGCTTCAACCGTAGCGGCGTTAATTACATCGGCTACTGCTTCAGCTTGGGCTAAATCAATTTTGTCATTTAAATAGGCGCGGCGGGTAAATTCACCTGGCTCTGCTTGGCGCGCACCTAAAGCTATACAACGCGCTAGCAAAATCTGCATAAGCGCTGTGCCGCCGTGCGCTTGCAGTTCAAGCACATCTTCACCCGTATACGAATGTGGATTAGGGTAAAAAATGGCGATGCCGCGGTCGATTAGTTCGCCATCTGCTTGTTTAAATTGTAAATAAGCCGCGTGGCGAGCGGCAGGGCAATGCCCTAGAACGCCCGCCGCTATTAGGCTGGCGGCAGAGCCTGACACCCGCACAATGCCTATGCCGCCCGCGCCACTGGCTGTGGCAATGGCGGCAATAGTGTCGTTAGGCATAGCTAAGGGGTTAGTGCTTTCCACCTGATTTTTTTAGCAAAGCTGCAGCATGAATAGATTTATTCACATACCATTGTTGCCAAATTGAAACGATGTTATTCACTACCCAATACAACACCAACCCAGCAGGGAAGAAGAAGAAGAATACGCTGAATATCACTGGCATCCATGTCATCACTTTAGCTTGAATTGGGTCAGTTGGTTTTGGGTTAAGCTTGGTTTGAATAATCATAGAAGCACCCATGATTAAAGGCAAAATGTAGTAAGGGTCAATGGCTGAAAGGTCTTGAATCCAGCCAAAAAATGGCGCGTGGCGTAACTCAACTGAGCCTAATAACATCCAATAAAGTGCAATAAACACTGGAATTTGTAACAAGATTGGCAAGCAACCACTCATCGGGTTGATTTTTTCAGTCTTGTAAAGCTCCATCATGGCTTGTTGCATTTTTTGGCGATCATCACCAAATTTTTTCTTCATAGATTCTAAACGCGGCGCTAATTCACGCATTTGCGCCATTGAGCGATAGCTCTTAGCTGATAAAGGATAAAACAGCGCTTTAATGAGCAGAGTGAGCAAAATAATGGCTATGCCCCAGTTGTGTACTAGGCCGTTAATTTTAGAAAGCACCCAAAATAACGGGGTTGCTACTATCGTCAACATGCCGTAATCAACCGTGTATTTTAAGCCTGGCGCAGTTGCTATCAAATCATCTTTAGTTTGCGGGCCTGAGAATAAGCGCGCTGGAATGCTATAAGTAGCGCCTGCGGCAATGCTAGGCAGAGTGCTTCTCGTGCCAATTCTATACATATGCTCATTTAGTTTTTCAGTATAAAACTTACGTGCTAAGCCATCTTTAGGAATCCAAGCACTTACAAAATAATGTTGTAGCAAGCCAACCCAGCCATCTTTAGATTCAATATTAAGCGGCTCTTTTTCCATATCTGAAAACGCAATTTTGTCGAACTTATGCGCTTCGGTGTAATAAGCGCCACCTGTAAAGGTTGGCATCAATGCAGAGCCTTGATTAGACTCATTATCATGCACTATTTGATAGTACACTTCTGGCGTAATAGCAGCTGCTGAGCCATTTTTAATTTCATAATTCACATCAATCACATATTTATTACGGTGAAAAGTGTAAATTTTATCTACCGTAACACCTTCGCCAACCCAGCTTAAACGTACTTCTAAGGTGTCTTTATCTGCTTGCATTTGGTAAGCTGTGGCCGTGCTAGTAAACACCGCATTGTGTGATGGCAAATTAGCGCCAATCAACCCTGTTTGAGCAACATAAGTCATTGGTTTTGCTGCATCATCTAACAATACGAAGTTTGATTTATCGTTATCTGCCACGTTTGCGGCGCGATGCTTAAGTAGCTCTAATCGTCGTAAATCGCCGCCTGTAGTTTCAATATCAGCTTTATATAAGTCAGTCGTCACGCTAATGCGTTGGCCTGCTAGCAGCTTAAAAGTACCATCAATCGCCGTAGTACCCGCATTTGTTGTGGCGTCTGCTGGCACACCATTAACCGTTTGATTACTAGCCTGCACCTGCTGTTGAACAACTGGCGCTGGCGTATGCTCGCGCTGCCAAGCTTCCCACAACATCAAAATTGACATTGAAAATATAACAAACAGTATGAGACGTTTTGTATCCATGATTTTGACTTATCTTTAAAAAATTTTAGTAAAAAATTATAGCGGTATATTTTAGAGCAGTAACATTAAGGAATGGGATCATGCCCGCCATCGTGCCAAGGGTGGCAACGTAGCAAGCGACGAACAGTATAATAGCTACCAAGAAAGGCGCCATGTTTATTGATGGTTTCTAGCGCGTAGTGTGAGCAAGTTGGGTAAAAACGACATTGCTGACCAAAAAATGGGCTCAATACAATTTGGTACGCTTTAATCAACCAAGTGAGTATGCGTGCCATTGCGTTTATTTATCACTTTCAGTAAGTGGAAGCATTGCAGACCTGCTAACCCGTTGATTTATTTTAGTAATTAGCATATCAAACTCTTGTTTAATTTGAATAAAATCACTTTTGTTAAACTTTTTTTGTACGCGGATAATTAAATCCACATGGCAAATTTCATGCTGCTTTAACCTAAAAAATTCACGCAACACGCGCCGCATGTAGTTTCTATTGACCGCTAATTTTGCGGTTTTTTTACCTACCACCAAGCCTAAACGTGCTTTGTTATGCAAATTTGGCTGATAGTGCATGGCTAAATATTGCGTAGAAATACGTTTGCGGAAATTAAAAACGGATGAAAAATCATCCGTTTTAATCATCTTGGCTTGTTTAACAAGCTTGTAAGTTAGCACCATTAATAACCGCAAAGAAAACTAGCGCTGTTAATGTGATCTTAATATTTAAATGCCCTAATGGGCCTTAAATTATAGACCTAAGCGTTTACGGCCTTTAGCGCGACGGCGCGCAATAACAGCACGGCCACCTTTGGTAGACATGCGTACTAAAAAGCCATGTGTACGGTTGCGACGTGTGTTAGAAGGTTGATAGGTACGTTTCATGTAATACTCCAGCGATGCGAAATGCTATAAAGGGCGCTATTAGACACGATAAGCACCTATTTTGTCAACGTTTATTTAGTTTTGTAAACTCTGTTAAATGCCTGTGGATAAGTTTACTTAAACCAGCTAAAATGTAACGCTAAATCTATAAAAATAATACCGCGCTATTATATCGTTAAATTAGTTATTTTTAAAATAAAAACAATTACTTACAGGAACAATATTAGTAGATGGAAAATTTCTGGCCTACTTGTCTCAGTCGCTTTGAACAAGAGCTCTCCACACAGCAATTTAACACCTGGATTAAACCGCTATCTACAGAAATAGTTGGTAATACGGTGCGCTTGGTTGCGCCTAATCGTTTTGTGATGCAGTGGGTGAAAGATCGTTTTCTTAAAAAGATTGAGCAGTTTGCACATGAATTAAACTTTACTAATATTCAAATTGATTTTGTTATTTCTAACGGCGAAACAGAAGTAGATTCAAAACCCAACACAAACAACGGTCAATCTAATCACACTACTAATAGTGAAAAGGTTAACTTGCTTGAATCAAAGGTTGTTCAAGCGGTCATTCAGTCAACCTCTCCTAAAAAAGCACTAAATAATAATAGCTCTGCAGATAAAGCTAGCTCTGGTTTAAATGGTAGTTTTAATTTTGATAACTATGTTACAGGTCGTGCCAACCAATTAGCCCGCGCAGCAGCCATACAAGTGGCACAGAACCCAGGTACCGCTTACAACCCACTATTCATTTACGGCGGTGTAGGGCTAGGTAAAACGCATTTATTACAAGCGATTGGCAATGAATTAAAGCTGCATAATCCAGAGGCCAAAATACGTTACTTACATGCTGAACGCTATGTTTCTGATGTGGTAAAAGCTTATGAACACAAAGCCTTTGATGAATTTAAACGGCAATATCATTCGCTCGATTTACTATTGATTGATGATATTCAGTTTTTTGCCAAAAAAACGCGCACACAAGAAGAGTTTTTTTACGCTTTTAATTCATTAATAGAAGCAAAAAAACAAATTGTAATCACTTGCGACACCTACCCAAAAGAAATTATTGACGTGGATGAGCGCTTACGTACGCGCTTTAGTTGGGGCTTAACGGTAGCGGTAGAGCCGCCAGAACTTGAAATGCGTGTCGCAATTTTGCTTAAAAAAGCAGAAGCGGTAAACTTACATTTGCCTGAAGATGTCGCATTTTTTATTGCCAAACAAATTCGCTCTAGCGTACGCGAGCTTGAAGGCGCACTAAACCGTATCATCGCCATGGCTAAATTTACTGGTCATGTCATTGATGTACATTTAGCAAAAGATGCGCTACGTGATTTAATCGCGGTGCGTGGCAGACAGGTAACAATGGAAAATATTCAGAAAACTGTTGCCGATTACTATAAAATTAAAGTTGCAGAAATGTATAGTAAAAAGCGTACGCGTAACTTTGCACGGCCTAGGCAAATTGCCATGGCGTTATCTCGCGAGCTTACGAATCATAGCTTTCCTGAAATCGGTGAAGCATTTGGTGGTAGACACCATACAACCGTAATGCACGCTTGTGATGAAGTAGATTTATTAAGGCAAAATGACCCGACTTTTACGCGGGATATTAGTTTTTTAGTACAAGTAATTAGGGATTAAAATAGTACTAAAGTTGTGTTTTAACACAGTTAAGCTAAGGATTCGCTGTGGATAAAATGAGTATAAGGTTGCATGTTTTATAATTGCGTTTTTTACTCAACAATTTATCCACAACAGAATATGCTTTCGTTAAGATAAAAATAGTGGTTTTAACTAATTGATTTAAATACAAAATAAGTAGTTATCCACAAAAAAATGCACCATTATTATTGTTATTATTTATATATATACAATTTAAATTAAAAAACTGTAGATTTTAAATCTATAAGATTAAAAACATTATATTAAGAACATAGGCAAAAAATATGAATATACAAATTAACCGTGAAATTTTGTTAAAACCATTAACATCTGTCACCAGTATTGTAGAAAAACGACATACATTACCGATACTTTCTAATTTATTGTTAGAAGCTAAACAAAATAAAATTCATCTCACCGCAACAGATTTAGAAATGCAAATTTCGTTATCAGTTGAAAGTGCTACTACTGGTGATTTTTCTACTACAATTTCAGCTAAAAAATTATTAGATATTTGTAGATCTCTGCCAGATAGCTCAGACATTAACATGGCGACTAATGACAGCCGCATTACGCTAAAAGCTGGTAAAAGCCGCTTTAACTTACAAACCTTACCTGCAGCAGATTACCCTGTAATGACCAAAACACAAGGTGAAAGCACCTTGGTTACTATAGGCCAGCGCCAACTAAAAGACTTATTGAAACAAGTTGAATTTGCCATGGCGCAGCAAGATATTCGTTATTATTTAAATGGTTTATTGTTTGAAGTATCGTCAAACAGATTAAATATTGTGGGCACAGATGGCCACCGTTTAAGCTTTACTTCAACTGAATTAAAACAAAATTACGATAAACAAGATGTAATTTTGCCGCGCAAAACCGTGGTAGAACTTATTAAATTGCTAGATGATAGCGATGAAGATGTGCAAATTGAATTATCTAGTAATCAAGTAAACTTTAGTTTCAGTAACTTTAAATTGATTTCTAAAGTCATTGATGGCAAGTTCCCTGATTACAACCGTGTAATTCCAACAGGGCATCAAAACACATTCACGACTGATAGAGTGGGTGTATTGCTAGCTATGCAGCGCGCTTCAATTTTATCTAACGAAAAATATCGTGGCATACGCATGGTGTTAAGTAACAATAATTTAAAACTCATTAGTACTAATAGCGACCAAGAAGAAGCTGAAGAAGAGCTAGAAATCAACTACGCGGGCGATGCGCTAGATGTTGGCTTTAACGTCACTTATTTAATTGATGTACTCAACAACACAAATAGTGAGCAAGTAAACTTTTCATTTGCAGATGCAAACAGTAGCTGCTTAATCACTGTGCCAAATAATTTAGATTATAAATATGTAGTAATGCCAATGCGCATATAAGCGCTAGGCTATGTTTCACGTGAAACGCTAGCAATACACTTTAAAATTGAAATAAATTTAAGAAAGAACCCCAAGCATGGCCGATAAAAAACCAGCAGTACAAGAATACGATTCATCTAGCATTAAAATTCTTGAAGGATTAGATGCGGTACGTAAACGCCCAGGTATGTATATTGGCGACACTTCTGATGGTTCTGGCCTGCATCACATGGTGTTTGAGGTGCTAGATAACGCGATTGATGAAGCGCTGGCGGGGCATTGTAATGAGATCAAAGTCACGATTCATTTAGATAACTCTATTAGCGTGACTGATAATGGTCGTGGAATCCCCACTGACATTAAAATGGATGATAAACACGAACCTAAACGCTCAGCCGCTGAAATTGTAATGACGGAGCTACATGCGGGCGGTAAGTTTGACCAAAACTCATACAAGGTTTCTGGTGGCTTGCACGGTGTGGGTGTTTCAGTGGTGAATGCGTTATCAGATTGGTTGCGCTTAAAAATTTACCGCAAAGGTGAAATTCACCAAATGGAATTTCAGCGTGGCGTACCCATGGCACCATTGGCTCTAACGGGTAAAACTGAGAAAAAAGGTACTGAAGTTCACTTTTTAGCCTCGGTTGAAACCTTTGTTTTGGTGGAATATCACTTTGAAATTTTAGCCAAACGCATTCGCGAACTCTCATTTTTGAATAACGGCGTAAAAATTGAACTCATAGATCAACGTAACGGCAAAAGTGAAAACTTTGCTTACTCTGGCGGCATTAAAGGGTTTGTGGAATACATGAACCGCACAAAAACCGTGCTTCACCCAAAAACTTTTTACGCGATGGGCGAAAAAGATGGCATGACTATTGAAGTCGCCATGCAATGGAACGACAGCTACTCAGAAACCGTGCAATGCTTTACCAATAATATTCCACAACGCGACGGCGGTACCCACTTAACTGGGCTACGCACCGCGATGACGCGTACTTTAAACCAATATATTGAATCTACCGATTTGGCTAAAAAAGCCAAAGTTGAAACCACGGGCGATGATATGCGTGAAGGTATTTGCTGTGTGTTATCAGTTAAAGTGCCAGACCCAAAATTTTCATCACAAACTAAAGATAAACTGGTTTCATCTGAAGTGCAGCCAGTGGTTTCTGAGGTGGTATCGCAAAAATTAACAGAATTTTTGGCAGAAAACCCAGCAGACGCAAAAATTATAGTGGGTAAAATTGTAGATGCTGCCCGTGCGCGTGAAGCTGCGCGTAAAGCGCGTGAAATCACCCGCCGTAAAGGCGTGATGGACACCATGGGCTTGCCAGGTAAACTGGCAGATTGCCAAGAGCGTGATCCAGCAAAATGTGAAATTTACCTAGTTGAGGGTGACTCAGCGGGCGGCTCAGCCAAGCAAGGGCGCGACCGTAAATTTCAAGCGATTTTGCCACTAAAAGGTAAAATTTTAAACGTAGAAAAAGCGCGTTTTGATAAACTTATTGGCTCACAAGAAATAGCCACACTCATTACCGCGCTTGGCACCAGCATTGGTAAAGCTGATTTTAACGCAGAAAAATTGCGCTATCACCGCATTATCATCATGACCGATGCCGACGTGGATGGTGCGCATATTCGTACGCTATTACTCACGTTCTTTTACCGCCAAATGACCGAGCTGGTAGAGCGCGGCCATATTTACATTGCGCAACCGCCGCTTTACAAAGTTAAATTAGGTAAAGATGAGCGTTATTTAAAAGACCAACAAGAGCTAGATCAATACCTATTGCAATCAGCCCTAAAAGGCGCAGAGCTTATTACCAAAACTGGCGCAGAGCCGCTAGTAGGCGCACCGCTGAATGAAATTGCCAAACAAATGGTACTCACAGAAGCCGTAATTCGCCGCATAGCCGCGCATTATGATGAAAGCGTGCTACGCGCCATGCAAGATTTAGGCGAATTAAGCTTAGGCACCAAAGAAAGCACAGAAGACGCCGCCGCAAAATTACGCCCAATTTTAGGTGCAATTGGCAGTGAAGTAATTGTAGGTTTTGATGCAGAAGCCAACGAATATCGCCTAGAAATCAACAAATACGTGCATGGCAACTTGCAATGTTGCGTAATCAACGCCGAGTTTTTAGGCTCTGGCGATTACCGCCAAATCAGCAAAATGTCTGCCATGCTACAAGGCTTGCTAGGCGAGGGCGCCACCATTAAACGTGGTGAAAAAGAAAGCGCCGTGAGCACCTTCAAACAAGCGCTAGATTGGCTGCTAGAAGAAGGAAAACACAACCTCAACATTCAACGCTATAAAGGCTTGGGCGAAATGAACCCATCGCAACTATGGGAAACCACCATGGACCCAACCGTGCGCCGCCTATTAAAAGTACAAATTGACGACGCCATTGCCGCCGATGAAATATTTACGACGCTAATGGGCGATAACGTAGAACCAAGACGCGCCTTTATTGAAAGCAATGCACTGGGTGCGAATAATTTGGATATTTAACAATGTAGTTGTCGAATCCCACAGAAAGTGCAAACAGTCTCAATGAAATGCAAAATGATTCTCACAGATAATGCAAAGTTTGTGAAATGTCGAGTGCCAAGTTAATGAAAAATCAATACCATAGGTAATAATTAGTCGCTCAAAAGAGCTCAGCAATGCAATATGTGTTAAGTGCGAACTGTACAAAACTTTGGATATCCATTTATCTTCTAAATCTGGGTTCAATCAAACTATTGTTATAATAGAATCGAGAATATTCTATATAGGAAAGCCAGAATGGCTAAGTTGCCTTTTAAAGTATCTGCGCGCGCGGCTCGACTAATTGGTAGGGAAAACGTAGCGACTTCGCAGGGCGCTATGACTGAGCTTGTGAAAAACGCATATGATGCAGATGCCAGTGCCTGCTTGATTCTTTTCCTCCCAAATGGAAAGGATGCTCCGAAATCAATTACTGAAAAACAGCTTGCCGCTTTAAGCCGCTCTGTACCAGACGCAAACAAATTTTTTCCATTGATTGATGGAAAACGCAACCTGAGACAAGACTTGTCCGAACAAGAACTGTCTCAAATAAACTCTATCTTTCGTAAAATATTGAATCTGTGGATTGTGGATAATGGGCATGGTATGTCCAGCGATACGATAGAGAGCCACTGGATGGTGATTGGGACTGACTCAAAAGAATTTGAAGATACTTCAATAGGTGGCCGAACGTTTACAGGTGCTAAGGGAATAGGTCGTTTTGCACTTGACCGCTTAGGTATGGAGTGTGAGCTATTTTCTGGAGAGGCTGATCATACAAGTATTGTTCAATGGCTTGTTGATTGGGGTGATTTTGAAGGTGCAGGAAAAATTCTGGACGATGTTCAAGCAGTATTAGATATGGTGCCTCAGACTCTCTCTGAGGCTTATGAGTCCAATGGGATTAGCAATTTTCTTCCAAAAAATGGACCTTCGCCTGATGGAAAGCCTGATGAGTTAGGGCATCCTTTGTTTTTTGACAAAGGCACCGCAATCAAAATCTCTTATCTGCATGATTACTGGGATGAGAGAGACAGCATGAAGTTGAGACAGACTCTGGAAGCTCTACTTCCCCCAAAAGAACGAGGCGACTTTAATATCTACGTTTACGATTATCGAGCCGTCGAAAATAGTGGTTGGATTGATAATTTTCCGCCCGACCAATTTGACTATCGATTATTCGCCAAAGTGGAAACCAATGGCGAAGTTTTAATCACCCTTGATAGGCAAGAAATTGACGCATTAAAAATCAGGAGTTCTGTTTTTGAGATGAAGGAAATGCAGACTCCTAGTTATAAATTAGATGACTTTAAAAGAGGGTCAATCACTTATAAAAAAAATCTAAATAGCATACTAAAAATCCAGAAAAATGATTTAGATGATTATTTGGCGATTGGTCCTTTTGATTTCACAATGTATTTTTTCAAACTGTCTAATCCAACGTCAGATAACCTTAAGCGCTACCCGCAAAAGAGTTTTGATGTAAGCAAACGTCGTCAGTGGCTATCTAGCTCTGGAGGCATTAGGTTATATCGCGATGGTTTCCGGGTTAGACCCTATGGTGAGCCAAATACCCAAGGTTCGGATTGGCTCTTACTTGGACAACGTGTAGCAGCTAATCCGGCTGCAGCCAGTCGCATTGGCTGGCGTGTACTGCCACAGCAACTTGCGGGAACAATAAATATTACAAAAAAAGACAACCCCTTACTTGCCGATCAGTCTAATCGAGAGGGCATTATGAATGAGCGGGTTTTTGCTGCATTTCGTAAGGTCATTCTCGCTCTAATAACAGAATTTGAAAATGACAGAAGTTACATTTTCCATCATTTTGATAAAGCCTATGAGAGTGATAATAAAGATGAGGCTGAGGTCGAAGAAGGTAAACAACTTGCAGAAGAGCTTCTAGTAGTAAAGGATATCCCATCCAACTCACAAACTGACTTGCCATTTAGCGGCACTGATGATTTACAGTCACAGAGTCTCAAAATAGCAAAGGCCTACAAATCTGAAGAGCAAAAAAATGAGGCTCTAAAGGATGATATTCAGGTTATGCGTGGCATGGCTACTCTTGGTACTGTACTAGTTTCATTTACGCATGAACTCAAACAAATCAAGGCAAACATGGAGTCCCGAAACCAGCGAATGGAGAATGCTCTGTCCAGAGTCATTGATACCAAGAAACTTGAATCACTTCCAAAACAACTTAACCCTTTTGAAATTATAAAACGTTGGAATCGTGAAGATGAGAAAATAAGTCGTTGGGTAGACTTTGCACTTTCTGCCGTTTCTCCAACAAAGCGTCGCCGTCGCATCATTGATTTAAGAGAATACTTTAATAGTCTAAGTACGCATTGGGATGAGTTTCTCAAAACCAAACAGATTGGACTACATATTGATTTCGACAGTGATGAAAAAATTGCAATACTTGCTCATGAGATTGACTTAGACAGCATTTTCTATAATCTAATCATAAATTCTATCGAAGCATTTATTAAGCCATCGCAGGCTACTTCACGTGATATTTGGCTAACAATTTCTCAAGTAGAAAAAAAACAATTGCAAATTGACTATAAAGATAACGGTCCTGGCCTTACAAGTAACTTTAATGTTGCAGATGATATTTTTATGTTCGGTGTGTCCTCGAAGCCGATTGACGGATCCTCTGATCTAAGTGGAACGGGAATCGGAATGTGGCTTGTTAAGAATATTGTTGATGACTACAAAGGAGTTATTACATTGCTATCTAATATTGGTGAAGCAAACTTTTCATTATTAATAAAATTACCAAGGTATGTTGAATGACAGTTAGTGAGATTCCATCAGTAGATAATGAACGTCCTAACATTGCCTATGTTGATGAAGTTGAAGATGAGCGAGATAATTTTTACAATGATGCTTATGATAGCGGGTTATTCAGTAGTATCCATATTTTGGCACCTGAGCCTGAGCTAGACAACTTGGTTAATACACTTCTCGAGCTTAACATCGATGCTCTAGTGACCGATTTTAAGCTTTCAGATGCTAGCCCACTCAATTACAACGGTGAACAACTAGTATCCGCTTTTTTAGCTGTGCGCAGCGACTTCCCATGCTTTATACGCACATCTTATGATGAGGATGCCTTTGCTTCCTCTGAAGATGTTAATCGAGTCTATTCAAAAATTACAACAGATGATGCAAATGCTGGACGATACTTATTTAGGAGAGTTGTTTTACAAGTCAATCAATATCGACGACATATTTCTGAATGGCAGGAAGAGTTAGTTAAACTTCTCGAACTAGAACGGACGGGGCCAGTCATTGAGAGAATTTTAGAATTAGACACTAAAATTGAAGCCAGTTTAGGTAAAGATCAGGCGCTTCCAAAACATGTAAAAGAAAAACTGCTTGAAACCGAAAATAGTCTTATAAGGGAAACTGAGCGCTTAATATCTGAAATGAGGCGTGCACTTGGGGAAGAGTGAAATGTATATTCATACAAAAAAACCCGCTCGGCGTGTAGTACCTACGCGCACCAAATATAGTGAATATCGCTCTGATTTGGAGTTGGATTTTAACGGTGCATGCGGCTACTGTGACGATAATAATTTACGAGTTGATAGTGTTTGTTTTCATATTGACCATTTTGCCCCTAAGAGTCTGTTTCCACTTCTTCAGAACGAATATACTAACCTTGTATATTCATGTCGTTTTTGTAATCAGTGTAAATCTAGCCACTGGATTGGAAATGATGCAACTATTCCTCATGATGGACAGAAAGGCTTTATTGACCCATGCAGTAATGAATATGACCAAAATCTAGAGCGTGATTCATATGGCAGAATTAGAGGAAAAACTGAGTTAGGCCGCTATATAGTACGACGTTTAAATTTAAATCTGATTCGCCATGAGTTACTTTGGAATGCTCGCCGTGCACGTTCATTACGAGATGTCATACCAACGTTAACAGAAAAATATGAGGCTGCTGGACTTCCAAATAATGCTATCTATACCAGTCTGCTTAAAAGGTATATGGAGTTAACTAAGCAGATAGAATCGTATGAGCTTTGTGCAATCAATGGATGATTTTGCAAAAATAAGATTCACAGGAGCCGTTTACACCCCTCCAGTAATTGCAGAAGCCTTGGTCGCCTTTGTTAAGGATATAATTCCAGAAAAAAACAAACTTCAAATTCTTGAACCAAGCGTAGGTGATGGGGCGTTTCTTGATGAATTAACACTTTCATTCACCAAAGATCAATTCACGGTAGTTGATATTGATTCAGCTGCGATTAAAGAACTAATTCATCGTATTAAACAACCTTCAAATCCTGTTTCATTTATAACTAAGGATTTCATAGAGTATTCTTTACCTTATATCAAAAATGACACTCGGCCATTTGATCTAATTATCGGAAATCCACCTTTCATTCGGAGGCATAACTTTTCCGATGACTTTAAAGAAACCTTAGACGATTTCTCTAAGGTAAGCAAATACCCTTTAAAGGATCTTAAAAATAGCTGGGCAGCTTTTCTGGTGGCATCTGCACGACTAGTTTCAAATACTGGTGTAGTAGCTCTAATTTTACCTTATGAACTCATGACCGTTGATTATGGACAAAAAGTTCTGCAGACACTTGCCGATGAGTTCATACGGATAGATATATTTGTTTCAAACAATAAAGCTTTCCCAGACATTGATCAAGATGCTGTTATTTTTGTTGGGCAAAAAAATTGCGTTACCAGAGGATTATACATAAAGCATGTGGAAAGCTTGTTTGATTTAACGTCACCACACATATATAAGTTAGATCTAGATAGCCAAGCTGGACGAGGGCTGGAGTTTAACGCATTCCTACTGCCAAAACTCACTTTAAACTTATTGAGAGAACTGAGAGGTAACTGCTACACAATTGAACATTACGCGGGTAGCGCACCAGGGATAGTATCAGCAGCTAATGAGTTCTTTATTCTAAAAAAATCTGAAGTTGAAGCTCTTGGTATAGAAAATTACGTGATTCCAATTTTAAAGAAAGGGAGTTTTGCTAGTTACAAACCTATATTTTCTTCCGAAGATTTTTCTGAAATTGAAAAAAAAGAACCTTGCTTCTTGTTAAACATAAAAGATGATTTTGCTACTTTAGACAAAAATTTGCAAAATTATATTAGGGAGGGTGAACTTAAAGAACTTCACCTTCGATATAAATGCAGGAATCGAAGAAATTGGTTTAGCGTTCCGATAGTTCCGCGAGAGTTAGGATTTTTTTTCAAAAGATCACACAGCTTTCCACGAGTATGTTTGAACGAGGCGGAAATATACTTAACTGATACATCCTACGGACTTCGAATCAAGAATGGATTTTCAATAAAAGGACTTTGTTACTCTTTTTACAACTCATTAACCCTTTTATTTGCAGAAACAAACGGCCGCTTTTACGGAGGAGGTGTTCTAGAGCTTTCTCCTACGGAGTTTCGTGGACTTCCTCTGGTATATCATGAGCCAACACTTGATGAGTTTACCAAATTTCTCCTAGCTCACGAGTTGGCAAGGGGCGATGTAGAGAAGATATTAGATTTTGGAGACCAATGGCTACAACAAAAACTTAAATTAAGTGATGAGCAAATGGTTATGATTCGGCAAGGTTTAACTTCGGTGAGAAACCATAGGATGAGACATGGGCGGCGAAGGTTCTTAATTGAGGGTATCGTCTAACTCTGTCAGTGGCTTGTTCTGTACAAGTATGCTGTCTTCAAACGGTGTAGTTAAATGTTTCTCAATGTCATAATCTACACGCACTTTACAGAATTTCGACAGCTAATATTTTAGGGCACGCAGTCAACGGTGCTAATGGTTCGTGCTTAGGCTTCTAATTATCTAACAAATGTATAAATAAATTAAACATACAGCAGTATAAATCTATACACATGTATGTTTTTTCCTTTATAAACAATAACTTGACAATTTTTTCTTCTAGATATACTCTTCAACTTAGTTAGTTAAGTTTAGAGTTTATTTATGAGCCCATTTGCGGATTATCTTCATGGTTTAAGAATGCGACATGGCATTCGTCAGGTTGAATTAGCTGAAATAATTGGATATGAACAAACATACCTCTCTTCGCTTGAATTGGGAAAAAAAGGTCCACCCACTAAAGAGTTCATCAATAAACTTATTAAACAATTCAACTTATCATCCTCAGAGCAAGACCTGCTTCTGAAGGCTGTTGAAGCCTCTGAACGTAAAACGGTTATTGATACAGATGTACATCAAGATGTTTACTGGATGATGCATGACTTACGCATTCGCTTACCAGAACTTACAACTATCCAAATTCAGCTAATCAGAATTGCACTAGGATTAAAAGACAGCCTTAACGAATTTCCTAAGGTATCCGTACGTCAACTGAAGCGTCGCAGGAAAGAGGAGACTCCAATGTAAAACGGGACAAACCAAAGGCTTGCCCCGTCGAGCGAGTAGTAAAGATACACGCATGTCAGAAACGTCAGTATCTCTCTACATCACCTCTGCGTCAAGCCCCTTATCAAAACCTTCCACTGTTTAAGCTGGTTCATATAGCCAGTATCGGGTCTAGCTACGTCCGAAAACAGGAATATCAAACAACAAAATCTTGTTGAATGGATTGGTGTTGCCATCACTTTCAGCAAAGAAGGGAATGAAATGTTTAAAAACGCATGGGCTGGGGATTGGAATGGACGTTTACCAGCAGGAGATACACATCAGCGAGCAAGAGAGGTCGTCCGGCCAACGGGCACCATCATGCGCGGAAAATTTCCAAGTCGTAAAAATGGGCGAATGGTTGATCATGAAGGCTTGTTAGAGCGTGATGCAATCATATTGTTTGAGGCCTCGCACCTTGTTAAACGTTATCGAGAGCAGCCTACATCAATCTGCTATCCAGATGGAGGAGGTCTTAGGCGCTATACCCCAGACTTTGAGTTGGTGCTTGGCACAGGTGAGGTGGTCATTATTGAAGTTAAACATACTGGAAGTCTGGCTCATGAAAATGTAAGACACAAATTAAACAGTATTGAAAAACACTACCAAGAGTTAGGTGCTAATTTTCTAGTAATGACTGAAAAAGTCATTCGACAAGAACCCAGGCTATCAAATTTAAGGCAAATATGCGCAGGTGCAGGGCGCATCTGGCCAACTTCGGCTGCAATACAGAATGCTTTGTCTATATACCATCAACACTTTCCAACCACCTTGTACCATGCGAATCACATGCTTCAACAGTATGATTTAAATGTTTACTGCTTGTTTGTGTCTGGCGCGCTCAGCATTGATTTAACACGTCCCATTACCTCTGAAACCACAGTTGATATTATTAAGGAGAATGACCATGCGTACTTTTGGCTTGCATAAGAATACTGTTTTTAACTGGAATAAAAAAATATACAAAGTAGAGCGGATTACGCCAGAAGGTCAAATGTTATTGGAATGCATGGAGACTGGAGAACTCATCATTGCAAGTCGCCAGCATCTGCTAAATGAATTTAAAGAAGGCAAGCTAGAAGCGAATATTGATAAGGTGCATGGTGGAGAGCTAATGAAGCAATTGTTCTCCAGAACTCTCAATGAATTATCAGAAAAAACACTTTCACAAGTTAAACGTAAAAAGCATTATTTAACAAGTATTTATGAAAATGGGACGCCAATATTTACGCATGAGTATCTAGTTCCACTAATAATAAAAGCAGCCGCAGAAATTAACGATAAAAAACCACCACATGCAACGACGATATACCGATGGCACAAGAAGTTTTGTACGACTCAAGATTCACGTTCGCTGATTCCAAGAACGGATAGGAGAGGTTCAAGGGTTGTAAGGGTCGGGAAAAATGTCATTAATATGTTGGTTGAAACCGCAGTTGGGCTTTTTCAAATCTCACCACAAACAACGATAAAAAGTATTTACGATAAATTGTTGGGCAAAATTCAAGAAGAAAATACTAAGCTACTCTGTGATGAAGCCCTTAAACCGCCGAGTCGAAGTACCGTGTATCGTATGTTCTCAAAAGTTGAGTTCTTTGAGAAGGCCATTTTGAGATTGGGCAAAAAAGTGGCTGAAAAGCTATTTAGACTGGTCAAGAATAAAGTAGTTACGACACAAATTCTTGAAAGAGTCGAAATAGATCATACCCCACTGGATTTATTTCTGATTGATGAAAACACTTTTCTCCCGTTAGGGCGACCCACAGTCACCATTATTATTGACCACTTTAGTCGCATGATTTTAGGGTACTTCATCAGTTTTGAGAATCCTTCAACCGCAGCAGTTATGTCCGCGCTGCGGCACGCAATTCTCCCCAAACAACCAGTAAAAGGGACGTTCCCAAATTTAAAAATTGAGCATGATTGGGTGTCATATGGCGTTCCAGACCTAATGGTGTTGGATAATGGGCTGGAGTTTCATAGCGACGCACTTGAAAGCGTTGCTTTTGATTTAGGGATACGCATGGAGTTTTGCCCTAAACATGAGCCGCGATTTAAAGGTACCGTAGAGCGTTTCCTAAAGACCTTCAATTATTCCTTCGCAAGCCAGATTCCAGGCGCAAGCTTTGCCAGATGGCATTTAAGAGGAGATTATGATCCACAAAAACATGCGGTATTAACCTTAGGGGAGTTTACTCATATATTTGAAAAATGGGCGCTAGATATTTATGCCCAAACTAAACATCGTGGTTTAGGCACTACCCCATGGGCTAAGTGGCATGAAGGGTTGCAATCACGAGAGTTGCGACTTCCTATGAGTATCAAAGATCTGCAAAAACGTATCGGTAAGGTCGATACACGTTCGGCGCGTCGCGATGGTATTTTAATCAAAGGGATACGTTACCAAAGTGATGCATTGGGAGGTATCTTACGTGCCTATGGTGAGGGTGTCAGAGTGCGTGTCCTGTTTGATCCGCATGACTTAGGGGAAATTCAGGTTTGGGCACCTGATGCTGAAGAATCTATTACAGTGCAGGCAATCAATCAATCCTATGCCCGTGGGCTGTCTGAGCAACAAAACGAGTTTATCCGTACGCAGTTGCGTGAGCAAGGTGATGCTAATGTCAATCAGGAACAGCTGATCAAAGCGCGCTATGATCTCTCAAGCCATATTGAAATGTTATTTAAAAGTCGTCATTTAAAAGACCGCAAGCGTGGTGGCAAACTGAGTGGTATTAACAGTAACAACCCAGAGGGCAATTTTCTTAAAAATAGTCAAACGCAGACTAAACGGTCTAAGCATAAAACGCCACTTCAAAAAGGCATCCCGCAAAACATTTATCAGCCTTTCATGATGCCTGAAATCTTACCGACTTTCAGGATGAAAAATAGAGGGGATAAAAATGCTAACTGAAGGCTTATTTGATGAGTTAAAACGTTTTGAGACTGAGTATGTCCAGTTTCCCCCATTTCAAAATGCTTTTACAGAAATTGAAAATACATTGAGTTTATACCGCAGGACAGGCATTGCTCATAACTTTTTAGTGTTAGGTGAAAGTGGAACGGGTAAGAGCAGTTTATGTCGGTTGATCAATGAGCGATACCAGCGATTTTCTATAACCGAATGCGATGTTATACCCGTATTGATAGTTTCGGTACCACCAATCGTTAATCTAGCTAGCCTTGTAGAGGCGATGCTGAAGGCAATTGGCCACCCATTTCCAAGCACGGGAAATTTATCCCAGAAAACAGAGACGTTTATTAAACTCGCTAAAGCATGTAGGGTAGAAATGGTGCTGTTTGACGAAGCACAACATCTTCAGGATAGGGGGCAAGATAAAACGCATTATATGGTGGGTGACTGGCTTAAACGGTTAATCGATGAGTTGCAAATACCGACAGTATTTTTAGGCCTACCTAGGTTGGAGTTGTTATTAATGGTGAACGAACAGTTAAGGCGGCGTTTTTCTCGTAAGTTACTTTTGTCTTTGGGTCAAAGTCAGAATGTAACGATAGCACAAGAGTGTTTGCAGTTATTTATGTCTCTGGGCGATTCATTAAAAGTGAGATTGTGTACTGGGGAGTATGGCTGGGATCAAATGGGCACAAGACTTTATTATGCAAGTGATGGTCGAGTTGCATATATCAAAAAACTGATTGCCTGCGCCTTACGAATGGCGATGGAAATGCAACTCACTGAAATTGGGCCACAAGATCTAGCGATTATCTTTAAAGAAAATGTGTGGTGGGAGGCAGATGGTAAATTAAATCCATTTCATCCAGATTTTGTATTTAGAAGGCTTGACCGAGGCAACGAACCATTTGAAACAGGGCGGACAATATGAAAAAAGACGCAACTGCAAAAGACAATTTGATCCCGTTTTCTGCATACCCAATTCGACCCGCGATGCTTGCGGGAGAGAGCATTGTAGGATATGTGGTGAGATTTTGTGCGTCAAACAACGTAAAGGTACAGAAGGAATTAAATTTCTTGATAAGAAAACTGTACCTTGGCAGAGAAATAATAAGTGACGTTGACAAAGTTGGAAAAATTTTTGGTGCGTCGAACACCATAGATATTTACGGTTGGGTAATGCTGAAGTTTGGGTTTATGCGAAAAAAAAGGATACCAGCAGCATGGAATCCATTAACGACTAATTTTATGCGTTATTGCCCTATTTGTATGCAACAGCACGGGTGTCATTGGTATTGTTGGGAGATGCCCTTGTTCGTTGCCTGTCCACTACATGGTTGTCAACTCATACAGTATTGTACAACCTGTAATAAACGTTTGATATGGAGTCAATTAAAAGCAGACTGGAGCTGTGGATGTTCAACATCCATAAAAGCGATGCATGTGACCATGGCGGCTGCGTGGAAGGTGTTGGTAGCAAAAACCATAACAAATGCAACAGATTGTCCAAGTCCGCTTCATTATCAACCTTTGCTTGGAGAATGTTCAACGGATATTAGTTATACTTCAAAAGATATTTACGATGCAATGTATTGGGCACATTTTTTAGGGCGCGTGCTTAAAATCAAAAATGATTACATGCCCCAAAGGTTGCGATTAAAAGAATTAGAAAAAATTGATTATAAGCAACTTGGATTTAGAGAAGCGAGATTCATGTTTGATCAGGATTGTCAGATTCGACGCATAATCGCTTTGTTTAAAAAGCAGACACAAAGTAGGCAGCTTATAAACGTCATTGCTCCCAGCACCTATTTTGGTAGATTCTTAGAAACCATAAAAGACATTTCCTCGCAATCCAATCCATTTCTTAAGCAATTAGAAAAAAATTTAACAGCATTTTGTGAGGCTTATCAAATGCCGATACCTGATGATACAGCAATCATATTTTTTACTACTCGATATAAGCCAAGCCAGAGGGAATCAATTTTAAATGGGTTTGCCGATTGGTGGTTTGGTATTGCTAATCAGATTGCGCCAATACCTGATGGAACAGAAATGTACTCCAACTCTAGACATAGATATTTAGATCCGGTTTTTTCTTTATCTTCCTCAAATATTCTCAACATTTTAAATCGTTTATTTGAAATGTCACAAACAAACGAGTCTGGGCCATCTCTTAAAAGGTTAATATTGCGTTGGCAAGTACCACATACATTGCAAGAGAAAATTCCTTCAACTGAAATTTTAAATAGACTGATGACTTATTTTATAAGTATTAGTGAAGAAGAAATCTTTTACCTGAGGCGACTCATTCAAGCATGACAGTGCAAGCTTTAGCTCTTCGTAATCCTCAAGTGACTGAAGGGCCATCATTACTTGGTTATCGCTTTTTAGTACGACCAAGCCCACTATTTCAAGAGTCTGCTTTTGGGTATTTACTACGAGTCGTTGAGGCAAATGGTTTTGTTTCACCAAGACAACTATGGACGGCTATGCGCGAAAATGCAAATAGGAATCAGCTAGTTGATTTATGCCAGCGTTTGGAATTGAGTAGTCTTGCATTTGAAAGCTTATTTGGCCCTTTACCTGCATATTGGCACGCAACCACACCTTGTAATGGACTGTCCATAGCTGAATTTAATCATAGTGCAATGCGTTGGTGTCCATTGTGTTTAAAGAAGTCGCATCATTTGCATGCGTATTGGAGCATCAAGCTTTGTTGCGTATGCGTGCATCATGGATGTACCTTGTGTGAAAGCTGTCCACAGTGTGGACAGGCTCAAAAGTGGGAACGTGCCTCTATTTCCAAATGCAGCGAATGCGGCTACAACTTAGCGAATACGATAATAAAATCCGCCTCAGAAGATATAGCACAGTTACACCGAGCCGTATTTTTTGCTGGCTCAGAAGAGAAAGTTGACTACTACCCATCACTTGAGATGTATGCTTGGTTAAAGTTAATTCGATATTTAGGTCAATTTACCGTGTTCTCACAACCTAGTCGTCCAGGGCAAATTTCAGGATTGCATAACATATCTGCTGCAGAATCGATAATGTCGAATGTAGCGCTTCTATTGAAAGATTGGCCAGTCAATTTTGAAAAACTACTCATGGCGATTCAAAGTCAACACATATCTAGTAGTATTCGACGGACATTCGGTAGTATTTATCATGTTATATATTTTCATTTGAGAGAAAGTCCGTATCAATTCCTGCGAGATGCATTTGAGCAGTATTTACATAGTCATTGGTGGGGGCTGATATGCAAACGTAATCGGTGGTTAAAACCCAGTACCATTGAACAACATCCTCAATTAGCATTAAAGTACATGGCAAAACGGGCTGAAGTTGCAACTTCACTAATCAAAAATTTATCAGCAGTCAATTTAATCACGCATCATCAAATGCAGCTACCATCGGGCCGCCAGTCAAAATCCGTTCATCTTGCGGAGTTACCGTATATTGAGGCAATGACCCAAGATGCGATGGATTTACAAAGCACAGCTAAATATCTTGCCATTTCGGAACGAGTCGTGCGTATTTTGGTATCCGCTGGGATCATACAGCCCTTAGTAAATCGTAAGCATTTAAAAGTGGCAACGTGGCTCTTTTCCAAGCAGTCGTTAAAAATGTTTTGGTTAAATCCCGCGTTGAGCGAGCCTGAAGTCTTAGTACCATTATCAACGGTTATTAAATGTTGGCGACTAAAAGAAACAGAGTTGATTGCGTTAATATGCGCTCTCCTTTCAGGAGAGCTAAAAACCTATGCTATAAGTCTTCAGCCAGTGGTGTTAGGACATGTGAATTTAAATAGAGTAGTTACATCTAATTGGCTTAATCTTTATCGCAAAAACTCTGGGAATGCTATGTCTGTAGATGCTGCGGCAGAACGGCTTGGGTTAAAGCAACAAGTGGTGTATCACCTTGTCAATGTGGGTTTGATTGGGAGTTTTCAAACACCACATGAAGGCAGACGTATCAATGAAGCTGCATTGACTTTATTTAACACACATTATGTTGCATTAGCTGCCTTAGCCAAATCACAAGGTACATCACCACGGGCACTATTGAACACCTTGAAGATAAAACCCATCACTGGCCCTCAGGTTGATGGTGGCCGGCAGTATTTTTATCTTAGAAAACAGTTAGAAATGTTGGAGTCAGCCCATGCATAAAACCATTTACTTTATCCGTCACGGCGAAAGCACTGCTAACGCTGGCGGCATCACCATGGAACACAGCACAATTCCTTTGTCTGATAAGGGATTGCAACAAGCGCAAGCGATTGCCAATACGCTCAAGGTAGAACCGACTCTAGTGTTGGCATCTGAGTTCATTCGCACTCACCAAACCGCACAGCCTTTTTGCACCAAGCATCAAATGGCCTTGCAAGTGCAACCATGGTTAAATGAGTTTTCGGCTATTTCACATGAGTTAATTACTGGCATGACAGGCACACAACGTCGTCCGATAGCCGATGCGTATTGGGCAGAAGCCGATGTGAATCAACGTATGGGCAAACTCGCAGATACATTCTTAGAGTTTAACCAACGTGTGAGTCAATTTATGGCAGAAATGGCGCATTTGCCAAATCAAACCGTGATATTTGGTCATGGTATTTGGTTGGGTTTATTGATATGGCGACTCCTAGGCTTTGACTATCAAGACAGCAATAGCATGAAAGCCTTTAGACGTTTTCAAAACAGCTTACCGATGCATAATGGCGTAATTTACACATTAAGCTCACAAAACCATCAAGCTTGGACAGTGCAACTTGCGAAGAGTCCGCCTCATCAGACTTCCAGCAAAACACCCCAAGGCTTTATGAAAACACTTGAAGACTTAGCATTAAATGCCTTGGCAGAGATACGCGCCAATGAGAGCGTTATTCGGGTAAGTCTAAGCGATATATAGCGACGCGATTTGCCACCTAACTCTACCGATAAGCCTTTCTTCGGATATTTTATTTTGGCTGAATGGGCTTTACTAAGCCCATAGCAACTAACATTTCATAACTCATGATTTCTGATGATAGGTTAGTTGTTCCGAAAGGAAGCCTAGGTAAGTGATCCAATATTCCCTTCAACAAATATTGCAGCGTTAAATCTTGAAAGCTCATACTAAACGCATGGCGAATTTTCTTTTGCGTTTCGTAAGCTTCAAATTCAGACGGACTGGCATCACGCATATTAGTGATGGTTAAATTAGGAAAGCTGCGCCTGCTGACCTCTAAATCTCGCGCCATATACAAGGTGTCACGAACGCTATAATTAGCCAAAGCCATGCCTTCAAGTTTAGTCCAGTCTAATTGATAATAACCACCCGCTGATACGAATTGCTCAATGAATACACGTAAAGTGCGGCTATTGGCCTCGTTAAATGCGTGGATATGGTCAAGGTCAGCATACATACGTGCGAGTTGCTTAAAAAAATCAGTACTTACTGCTTGGCAGTGAATAGCAGTATTGATGGCATCATCATCCACACCGCCATCCTTGTAATGCACCACATAGCTATCTAAACCATGTTGAATAGTACGGCTACGCACATGTTCGCCCGTACTGATACGATAACTGGCCACCGCTATACATGGGCATATCTTGTAGAATGCGGCGGTTAATTTCGCGTAGGTGTGTAGCATCAAACTCACCAATCACGGGTTTGATCCTGAGTTCAAGTATACGAACGCGTGTAAAAGCACTTTCATTGGTAGCTGGGGTGGAGGTTTTTAGACCTGCCCTTGCTTTGGTGTTGGCAATCACTTGTTCAAGTGAGAGCTCGCCTAAGATATAGCGTTCAAAGTCGGCTGCCTGCTCAGGGCTAATTTCAAAGCCTTCTAGATCGACACAGAAGTTAGCCTGACGGACATGCTCGCGTCGTATGGCTTTTTCCGTTGGTGCCACAGCATTCCATAAACCCAAAATAGAAAGCTCGCTAAACTGATCTGTTGTAGCAATCGCAGGCAATAAATAATCTGGATGCTCATCCGATTGACCCGTATGCTTTAAAAGCTCGGTTTGCTGTTTTTCTGTGACAGTACTTTTTGCGTTCGTTGCTATTTGTTTGTTTGGGTTTTTCATCTTGCATTTCCAATCATAATGCACTATATAATGCCATTATTACGGCTTAAAAAGGCTGGTAAAATTAGTGGTGATGCTCCACATCATAGTCCAACCACTGATTCCGCTTCAAATCAGCTGGAGATTCCAGCCAAATTACACCACTGATAACATGACGAGCTAACATTGTGATTTTGGCATTTTGTTTAGCGATGACTCTTCAGCCACCCACTGCTCCTTAGTGTAAGTATAGTGAGGGAATTCCTGCTCTAAAGTTGTTTCACGCTTCAGCAGCCTTTTGACCAAACTGACCAATATCGTTAAGTCATGGATGCTTCGCACCTCAATTGGGGCACATAGGTTGACGAAATAACCATTTGCTAACCATTCTTTGCGTATAAAGGGTGTGGCGCAATACTGTGTTGTTTCGGATACCTCTTGAAGCGCTAAATCATACGCTTTGGACCACAGCTCGGACTCTTTCGTGAAACTCATCGTATGGCTCACCACCTTCTTTCTTGATTGCCCTACTTTGACATAGTTGGCGGTACTCTTATTAAAAATATCCCCTATGGGACTCAAGTGTGCAACACGTTTGCTGGCTTCAGACTGAAGATGGTCTAGATAGTCTTGCCTAGGGTGAATCCATGCGACATTGACACGGTAATCATTCAGGATAAAGCTGACATCGTCCCACCCAGAGAGTTGCGTTGCTTTCTCAGCAGGATAGAGATGCCTGATTAGCATCCCGTTGATGTAGTTCTTGCCGCGCTGATGGCGATGGTTCAGTTTAGCAAGTCGTTTAATATGTTCTTGGTAGGAATTTTTCATCGGGCATGTTCAATCATAAAGTCTTTTAACAGTCGTGTAGTTTACCGCGCTATGATAGGGTTCAGTAAAACCGCGTTCGCCCATTTTCAACAGGGTGTCATAAAGCACAACACTCATCATACTGCGCGGTATGTGTGCGTTTCTACTAAAGCCTTTATTATTCAACCCTTCCAATCTCGCTCTGTCCACGTAATTCTGGCAGGTATTCACCATGTAACTGGGTAATTGATAGTGCTGAACAGGAAGGTTATTTTTTCTTTGTACGGTCTTAAAGTCTAAGGTGCGCATGGCCGCATATCGAATGGCTTGATAGCATTGGGCCACCGAGTGATCAACTAAAATGTCTAACAACATGGCTTCTGCTTTTGCGCCGACTTCACTCGGTAAACCGCGCTCATCCAAACAAAAAGTATAAAGCTCTTTACATTCCGCTAAAGCCAGCTCTTGCCGGAGTTTAGGCAGGTCGCGTTGCCAATTGCTAGGGATGTTGCCTGCACGGCATAGGTTTTCAATGTCTAAAATAATGGCGTCAATATTCTCCAATTGTATTTCCCAATTCACGTAACCGTATCGGGGTTCAATATGCTGACTCTCTATAATGAAATGCTTTTCACTTGTGCCTTCAGAAATACTGAGTAACTTTGCGTTCATCAGTGACCTCAACAAATTCACGCCCCAATCATTATTGGGAGCGAATGGCATCGTGGCATGGACTAACGCCCCAAAAGTGCTATCGGCCAATCGGTCACAGCATCGCACTAACGCCAGCAAAGCCACCGCGTGCTTTAGTGAAAGTTCAGTGGCAGATTCCATGTAAACCGAAGCTAGATTTAATCGGCAATAGGCACTAATGGCATTGGAAACTTGCAGCTTTTGTGCGGTTCTTTCATCCATGCATTTTTGCCGACAATAAGCACAGTGACAGAACTTGGTCGGTACATGCTCACATCCATTGCAGTGCATCACTTTTTGATAACGCTTAATCGAAGATTTTCGTTTTGCATACTTGATGAACATAGAACTGCCGCAGTTTGGGCAGACTGCCGATTCGGTCGTATCAATCGGTAGCCATTGACTAACTGCATTCGCATGTACATCAATTGCAAATATGGCTAATAGGGGAGTACATTTCTCTCCTTGATAATATCGACTTAGAAATGTATCCACTTGCGCTTCTGAAAAATGCGCAAGCTTCTCGTTTAGTAGATATTTACCCATAGTGGTTATCAACCCAGCAACAGTAATTGAAAGGCACATATTAGACCTGATGTGATTAAATGTCACTCATAGAGCGTGGTCTCATAGTGTTCTGGTATTTAGCATCACTACATGATGCATAGTGATGAACAACAAGACCCTTCGTACATACTGGTTGCTTTTGGTAAGCACTTGGCGCATATCCGCAAAGACCATGGCTGGTCACAAGAAAAACTGGCGTTGGAAAGTGGCATTGCCAGAAGCTATTTAAGCGGAGTGGAGCGAGGGCAACGCAATATTGCGCTGCTGAATATCTATCGGTTGGCAACCACATTAGGCATAAGGCCAGAAGAGTTGCTCAAATTCTAGCCAGCGCGCGCCCTTGAAAGGCTTGACGTAAAACACCCAGTACTTTATTGTGCATGCAGAAATTTTCAACTGAAGTATTTTGTTTAAAGGTAAATCATGAATAAATCAGAACTCATCGCCAACTTAGCTTCTTTATCAGGTGTCACCCAAGCCGATGCTGGTCGTGTGCTAGAAGCGTTTATCACCACTGTCGGTGACCGATTAAAAGCTGGCGACAACGTAGCTTTAGTTGGCTTTGGTACTTTCCAAGTCAACAAAAAACCTGCGCGAACTGGTCGCAATCCTTCTACAGGTAAAGAAATCCAAGTCGCCGCTAAAAACGCACCAGTATTTAAAGCAGGTAAAACGCTTAAAGACAAAGTGAACTAGTTAATAGTTGGCTTAAGTTAAAGGACGCTGATGCGTCCTTTTTTGTTTTATTAACCACTAAAAAAGACGACTACGACCGTCTCATAAATCCGCAAAGCGGCCTGTCACCATCAATATTCCACCGACAAATTTCGACCCTTTCGAGTCATTCGCGGCTCTACAAAGCGGACTGTTTACACAAAATTCAGGGCACTCCCCTTAGCGATTTCAGCCAAATTTACCAAGTCGCTTCGATTGATGCCTGATGTAAAGTGCTTACATAAGTTTAAAAATGCTCGCATGCCCGATGTTTGATATTTTTGTTTATGCCACAGAAAATAAAAGAAGCGCCCTAAATCTAAATCTGGTGTTGAAATAGGTACTAAGCTACCACGACTAAAAGCATCTTTAAGTGCTAGGCGAGAAATGCAGCCAATACCCAGCCCTGACTCCACTGCGCGTTTTATCGCTTCAGTATGTTCTAGCTCTAGCCTGATTTTTAGCTTTGAATGATGCCCGTGAAAAGCGCGATCAAATGTTTCACGCGTGCCAGATCTTTTTTCACGCAATATCCAATGCTGCTGTAAAAGCTGTTCTAGCGTCACTTTAGTTTGGTTTGCTAGTACATGATTCGGCGCGCAAAAAACAACCAGCTCATCCGCTATCCAAGGCTGCACCTCAATATCGGGATGATTACAATCACCCTCAATTAAGCCTAAATCTAGCTCATGATTGGAAATTTGTTGGACTATTGTGCCAGTATTATGCACTTGCAGTTGTATACGACTTTCTGGATGCTCTTGTAAAAACCGAGCGACTAATATGGTAGCTAAGTAGTTACCAACTGTTAGCGTTGCACCAATTCTCATATGACCAAAACCAGCGTGCCCTTTTAGTAAATTCTCAATTTCTTTAGCACGATCTAACAATTCCACCGCTTGTGGCAGTAACTGCTGACCCGTTTCATTGATTTTGAGTGATTTACCAACACGATCAAATAGCTGCAAATCAAACTGCCGTTCAAGCTCACTTAATGCGGTACTGGTTGCAGATTGTGAAAGTGATAACGCCTCAGCGGCACGCGATGCGTTTGCTGTGCGACTAATTGCTACAAATATTTCTAATTGTCTTAATGTATATTTCATCACTTCTATTTTATTGTGTTATATATCTATTTAACAGATATATTATATCATTACAATCAATTTTACTTATATTAATTACATCCATACAATGCACAGCAATTGTAAAGGATGTAGAGATGAAAATATTAGTTGCGGCAAAACGTGTGGTTGATTACAACGTAAAAGTAAGCATTAAGCCCGATGGTACGGACGTGGATGTAGCGGGCGTTAAAATGAGCATCAACCCATATGATGAAAATGCCATTGAAGAAGCACTGCGTTTAAAAGCAAAAGGCATCACCACTGAAGTGGTCGTAGTTTCTATCGGTACAGCAGCCAATCAAGATGTGTTAAGACGCGCGTTTGCCATGGGTGTTGATCGTGCAATACTCGTAGAAAATGATTCAAACTTGCAGCCGTTAGCTGTCGCTAAAGTTTTAAAATCAATCGTATCACGTGAGCAGCCAAAGCTTATTTTGTTGGGCAAACTATCGATTGATGATGATACCAGCCATACAGGCCAGATGTTGGCCGCATTGCTGGATTACCCACAAGGCGCTTTTGTATCCTCATTGGATGTAAATGAAAATGAAGTTGTAGTAACGCGTGAAATTGACGGCGGTACGGAAACGCTAGCATTAAAACTACCAGCTGTGATTACCGCAGACCAGCGCTTAAACGAACCGCGTTTTGTAAAACTGCCAAATTTGATGCTAGCTAGAAAGAAAGTGATTGAAATAATTAACGGTGCTGAACTTGCAATTAAGCTTGGCATTGACATTGAGCCACGCCAACAATTATTAAAAGTAGCTGAACCGCCAAAACGTAAGACTGGTATTAAAGTTGGCAGCGTTACCGAATTACTCGAAAAACTAAATGCTCACGAAGGAATACACATATGAAAACTTTAATTTTAGCCGAACATAACGGTATAGAACTTAACCCAACAGTGTTGCAGTCGGTAACAGCAGCGCAGTTTTGGGAAGCACCGATTGAAATATTTGTTGTTGGTAGCAATATCAACGCCGTTGCACAGCAAGCCGCTTCGATTGTCGGTGTGAGTCGCATTTTGCAAATAGATGCTGAACATTTAGCGCCTCAACTAGCAGAAGATGTGGCTGAATTGATTGCCAGTATTGGCGTTGAATATCAGGTGATTTTGTCCACACATTCTTCGTATAGTCGCAATATACTGCCCCGTGCAGCGGCCTTGCTTGATGTAGATGTGATCTCAGATGCTTTAGAAATTCATGCTGACAATACTTACGTGCGCGCCATTTATTCTGGAAACGTTAACGCCACGATTCAAAGTAAAGATGCTATTCAAATATTGACAGTGCATGGCAACAACTTTGTAGCGGCCAACAGCAATAATAGCCAAGTAGAAATAGCGAAGATTGCAGTACAAGCAACACAATATCAAAGCCGCTGGGTCTCCGAAGCGCGTTTTGAATCGGCACGCCCTGCTTTAAGTTCGGCTAAAGTGGTTGTATCTGGCGGTGGTTCACTTGGCAGTGCAGCAGGCTTTGATCATTTACTCTCACCGCTTGCAGATAAGTTGGGTGCGGCATTAGGTGCATCGCGTGCAGCCATTGAGGCTGGTTTTGCCTCTAGCGACATTCTAGTTGGGCAATCTGGCATAGTGGTAGCGCCAGATTTATACATTGCAGTTGGCATCTCAGGCGCAATACAACACACCCATGGCATGAAAGACAGTAAAGTTATTGTCGCCATCAATCAAGACCCTGATGCCCCTATTTTCCAAGTAGCAGATTATTGGCTTGTAGGTGATTTATTTAAAGTTGTGCCAGAACTCACAGCCACTCTTCAATAATTAATTTAAGATAATAATCATGAGTAAATATTCTACTGAACGTGTTTTAAATGTACATCACTGGAACGACAATTTATTTAGCTTTAAAACGACGCGTGACGCTGGCTTACGCTTCGAAAATGGTCAGTTTGTAATGATCGGTTTGGAAATTGATGGGCGTCCGTTAACCCGTGCTTACAGCATTGCCAGTCCAAACTATGAAGAACACTTAGAGTTTTTTAGCATTAAAGTACCCAATGGCCCCCTGACTTCACGCCTACAGCATTTGCAAGAAGGCGATGAATTATTGGTTAGCAAAAAACCTACAGGTACGTTGGTTATTCATGATTTAAAACCCGCTAAAAATCTTTACCTTTTGTCCACAGGCACAGGCTTGGCGCCGTTCATGAGTTTGATTCAAGATATTGAAGTTTATGATCGCTTTGAAAAAGTGGTATTAATTCATGGTGTGCGTCATCTCTCCGAACTGGCTTATGCAGATTTTATTGAGAAAGAACTACCGAACAATGAATTTCTTGGTGAGGAAGTGCGTAATAAATTGATTTATTACCCAACGGTCACTAGAGAGCCATTTCGTAATCAAGGCCGACTAACTGACCTAATCAACTCAGGAAAGCTATTTGAAGATATTGGACTTCCACCGCTTAACCCAGATAATGATAAAACGATGATTTGTGGCAGTCCTCAAATGTTAAAAGATACTGAAGCACTTTTAGATGCAAGAGGCTTCATAGTATCGCCTCGCGTTGGTGAGACGGGTGACTATGTGATTGAGCGCGCTTTTGTAGAAAAATAAATTTTTATTGGCATTGAGCATGAATTAGCGCAAATACTCAATGACCTCGTTAAAGACCAATAAAGTTAATTATTATGCCTAATACAATATGTTTATTCCACATTCATTTCACAACTAAAGTGAAAAGCCATGGGGAACATGCCAACCTTGAAGTAAAAACGTTGAGCCAAAGTATTAGTAATGCTTGTATCAAGAATTACTTTGCTGTAATTATTTTTACGAGCTCTATCAAAAATATACTCGAGTACTAAAGCCCCTAACTTTCTGCCACGTTCACTTTTTTTTAACTAGACCATCTACATAAATAAAGTCACCATGAATAATCATTTCCTTTTTTCGGTAACCAACAATGCTACTGGCACACCATTTTTCCAAGCAACCGGTAAACGATAACCATGTTTAGTCATTCTGCTGACTTGTTCCAGAAAATCTTGTGCTGTTGTCAGGTTGGGGCGTAACTCGTGCATTACGTCAAAACAGGCGATTACGTCCTCATCACTTTCTGTATGTCGAATAAAGTGGCTGGTTTGTTAAGTGTATTCATTTTTGCAATCTTTATATGTGAACTTCAAAGCGATATATTTGATCATTGTCTCAATAGAAAGAGCCATATTTTATATAAACGAGTAGGTCATGAAAAACACACCAAATAATTTTATTCGTCTTGATCAGATTAGTACTACGCCTCTTTATTTGCAGATATACGAACGATTTCGTGAAGTAATCGCAAAAGGGTTACTAAAGCCTGGCGATAGGGTTCCATCACTTCGAAATTTATCATCTGAACTCAATGTGGCTCGTGGAACTGTTGAGGCTGCATATGAAATGTTGGTTGGTGAAGGCTTATTTTTGCCAAGAGGGCAAGCTGGAACGGTGATAGCACCTTCCCTCAAAACACACTCATATGCTTTGCAACATCAACTAAATAAGTCTGAGACAATATTACATCGCGTTGAATCTGAGGTGGCAAATTCACCCCAACCATTTCAACTAGGACTGCCCGCACTGGACGCATTCCCCAGAAAGCTATGGTCTAAAATAGGGTGTCATATCATAAAATCCGCATCTGCACGTGATATGAATTACCCAGATAACAAGGGACTCTTCTCATTAAGACATGCTTTAGCTGGATACTTAAACGTTTCCAGGGGCATTTTATGCAAGCCTTCACAAATTATCATCACTGATGGATACCGAGGCTCTTTGAGCCTTATCTCTAGGGCATATATAAAAGCGAATGATCAAGTCTGGATGGAAGATCCTGGGTACTTTGCTACAAGAAATTTGTTGGGTGCGATAGAGGTAAAAGTGATTCCTGTGCCTGTGGATGATCAAGGCATCATTGTCGAATATGGTCTAAGTCGAGCGCCGAGAGCGGTCATGGCTATAGTAACGCCTTCACATCAAAGTCCTTTAGGTGTGACATTATCACTGTCACGTCGTCTCGAATTGCTGAGGTGGGCAAGTGAAAATATGTCATGGATTGTAGAAGATGACTACGATGGCGAGTATCGCTATACGTCACGGCCATTACCCGCACTAAAAAGTCTCGACAATGATGATAGAGTAATTTATGCGGGAACTTTCAGTAAGGTATTGTCGCCTGCCTTGCGTCTAGCCTATATTGTTGTACCTGAATCACAAGTTGCTCATTTTGAAAGTGTGTGCGAGGCATTTCAAAATGGTTGCCCATGGTTAACGCAGGCAACAGTCGCAGAATTTATTTTAGAGGGCCACTTTTCTAGGCATTTGAAAAAAATGCGGGCTTTATATTGTCATCGAAGATCACTATTAGTAGACGCGCTCAAGAAGAGTTTTGCCGAACAAATCCAGATTAGTCTTCAAGCTGGCGGTATGCACTTGGTCATTCGTTTTAATCAGCAGTATGACGATCAATATTTAGCAAAACACCTCAACGAAAGCGGCTTGGCAGTCCATTCATTATCAAGTTGGTCAACAAAGCATGATTGTGGGCATGGGTTGTTAATAGGCTTTACCAACATCCACTCAGCGGAGTACGCTGAGATGCTGGTTGGTCGAATGAAAAATATTATTAACGCCAATTAACATCTGTTTCACTTTACTTGTACTAACCCTACCAGAAAACCATCTCGCAATTTAGTCACTCCGAATTTTTCCGAAACCACATGGCCTACTAATTTTGGTAAAACATGACTCTGTTAGTTGAACAATAAAAATAATAGTATGGCGTCATAGTTGCTTCGCTATCTTTGTGAAGTAACGTGTAAACAAATAATACCAACAGGTAGAAAATGAGACTGAAAAATGACACGACGGACAAAATTACTAATCATTATTAGCATAGCCATTTTAACTGGTTGCTCAGCACTAAGTGAGCGGGGGATGGCACATGAATCAAAAAACACGACGAAAGAGAATAGCATAAATACATCTTACCCGTGTAGTCATAAAGGTTGCTAAATAGTTAGACAAAGCGATTAATTTAGGTAATTTTAAAAGGAAATTATGAAGCTGTTATATATCAAGGGGTCACCTCGAGGGCGTAAATCAAAGTCAGGGCATGTTGCTGAATCGTTTCTTGATTCGTACCGTGCTAACCACCCTGAAGCTGAAATTGACATACTTGACCTATGGGATGAGTCACTGCCTGAATTTGATGGGGATAAAGTAGCTGCAAAAATGACTTTCTTTGGTGAGGGAACATTAGAAGGCACTCAAAAGGCCGTATGGGAACAAATAGTTACAATCACTAAGCGTTTCGCTAGCGCGGATGACTATTTGTTCACTGTGCCAATGTGGAACTTCGGTATCCCATATCGGCTCAAGTGGTATATCGACATCATCATGCAGCCAGGTTTGCTATTTCAATTTGACCCTGAGAATGGTTACACGGGACTGCTAGAGGGCAAGCGAGCGACGGTAATTTTTACAAGTGGTGGTTACGTGCCAGGCATTTCAGAAAGTTTTGGCGTGGATCATCATTCAACTTATTTTAATGCTTGGTTAAGGTCTATAGGTATATCTGACATTATTATTGTGCGTTACCAACCGACGTTGATTACCGCAGATCCTATCGCAGGACAAATCGCCGCTCAGAAAGAAGCGGCGTATGCGGGGCGTGCTTGATATGCCTGCGTCAGCCTTAGTGTAAGTGGTGTTAAAAAATCATATCAATATCAGTTTATGACGCCAGATTATCGCAACCAAGTTTGATGTGAGTTTTAAAAACTAAATTAGGACCTATATGAATAAGACAAAGAGCATTTTACTACGAGCAATGAAAATGAAAGATATGACACGATTTTCGAAATTGCTAATCATTTCCGGCTTAGCAGTTTTAACGGGTTGTTCAATTGGTGCAGAACAAGGAATGACACCTGAATCAAAAAACATGGTGGAAGTTAAAAACTTAGACACATCTAACCCAGTAGACATCGTTAATAAATTAGTCAAGGCGATTAACCAAGGCAATCTTGAAGCCGCCATTGCCTGTTATGAGTCAGAAGCGACCCTCATTGTTCCAGGGCAAGTGGCTAGAGGAAAGGTAGAGCTACGAAAGGCGTTAGCTGGATTTATAGCTAATAAGGTAACTATCACAACTGAGACGTACAAGACTATTCGAACTGGCGATGTCGCGCTGTACAGTTCTAAGTGGAGCGCGATTGGCACTACACCTGATGGTGCTCCTGTGAAAATGGCTGGAACTGCTTCTGATGTACTTCATCAACAGGTCGATGGTAGATGGTTAATCGCTATCGACAACCCTTTTGGTGCGGCAATTCTGAACTGAATGGGTTCTATCACCAAGTTTTACGTCAGCAATTTTGTCTGCACTTGCCGCCCATTTTTGCATGTTGTTCTGCTGAAGGATCGAAAAAATATTGCCCACCCACCCAATCTCGTCAAATGTTAGAAATTGTGTGTCTTAAATAAATGGAGAATACTGTGTTAAGAATCGTTAGAAATTTAGCTTTTATTTTGTTCGCGACATGTAGCTTTGCACATGCCGCAGCAATTGACCAAAAAACTCTTGAACTGCCCATTACACTGCTCTCTGGTCAAACAGTTAAGTTGAGCCAATACAAGGGCAATAAACCTGTTTACCTTAAGTTTTGGGCAACTTGGTGTCAATCATGTCTAAAACAAATGCCGCATTTGCAACACTCTTTCGACAAATATGGCAATAAAGTAGAAATTATTGCTGTCAATATAGGCGTGAATGATGACCAAAAGTCTGTGGCCGCCATCAAAAAGAAATTTGGCTTAACTATGCCCATAGCTATAGATAAATCTGGTGAGTTAGCAAAAGCCTTTAACTTAATTGGTACGCCATATCATGTGCTTTTAGATGCAAGCGGTAATGTGGCTTATGCTGGTTACGAGGAAACAGGTAGTGTCTCAGTTTGAAATATTTATTTTGTACTTTCCACGGCTTCTATCTTTCAATGCCTCTTTAGCATCAATCAATTCAACCACATCATTCATAGACCATAATTTGTTAGTAACACCAGCCTCTAAAGCTGGTGTTGTTTTTAGTGTTTTGTGAATGCGTACAAAATTATAGTGCATAAAGTGTAACGCTACAGCGTGAGCTAGGTTATCAATCTTTTTGCTAAAACCATTCGTTAAACGAGTGAAGCGGCGCATACCCATACGCATCGTTAAATTTTGACGCTCAACAAAGCTAGTTGATATGTGTTTAATATCAGGATTGCCAGCCATAGTGCGTTTTTCAGCACTAACGAAAGGTGCTGGGCTGTAACGTTTTTGTGCATTGCCATCATCACCGTAAATTTTAACTAGCATTGCATAGTCAATCGCGCCACCGAAAGCCTTTTCAATCGCATTGATATAGCAACCATAGCCATCACTCGTTAATTGCACACGCTCGCTTAAACGGCTTGCTAAGTCACTAATAAACGCTTCGGCATAGTCATAATCACGGCGACCTACAAGCCATGAAATAGCCAGTTTACTATCTGCATCTATAGCAGTCCATGTGTAAACATCACCATATCCTAAAACGCCTTTATCCTCAGGGGCTACGTTTTTTTCTTTTGAATAGCAGAAAGACCAAATTTCATCACATTGCACACGCTTACTTTTGATGTTTACTAGATGTTCGCTTTGATATTCAGCGCAAATGATACCAGCATCAACAAGCAGTTTAGTCACGGTGTTAATTGAAACATCGGCAATGCGTGAGACTGAGCGCATTGAACTGCCCTCTACCAGCATTGTGAGTATCATTGCGCGCTTTTCAATTGTGAGCTTATTCATAACCTGCTTTCTGTTTTTCTTAATTCAAACTGAATTATATATCAATATGTAAGCATTATAAAGATATACATTATAATTTATATTATATTTTACTTGATTATTTAATATGTTATCAGTAATATAGCTATACGTTAATAGCTAAAGGATAAGAATATGCAAATTGATTTTGATGTGGCTCACAATGTTTTAATGCCTTACTACGATTCATTGTGGCGAGTTGTTCGTTCAAGCTGGGATGACTGGCAAAGCGATGAAATTAGTGCGAAATTTAAAATGTCTTTTAGCGATAGAACACGCGCCTGCATCATCAATGATAGAATGCGCGACGCTTCTGTAAGGTTGGCAGAAAGCAACGCATCTATTCAGTGTGTGATACATCAGCAAATGTTTGTTTTGGTTGTCAGTCCTGATAATTTTGAAGGTTGTATTGGTATCCGCTTAAAGAAATTAAATGCGGATGGATTTTCAAAAAACCAACCAACTAAGCAAGTAACAGAATTTAAAAACCAACTATTATTACCTGCTATTGGCGCAGATTACGATTTAGAAGTGGGTTATGTTATTGATGCTTTTGGTCAAGACTTACAGTCGATTGATTTGGTTTGTCCTGCTGGTAACGGCATATATTGGAAAGCTGAAATAACACCAAAAAACGTGCAACAAAATTCACTCAATATAATTGAGCAAGATTTATTGCAGGATGTTGTAGTGAAAAGAAAGAATTTATTAGGAGATGAAAGTGAAAATACAGGCACAAGTTAATCCTGAAATGGTTATCTTAGCCAGAGAATTTAGGGGGCTAACTCAAAAAGACCTTGCTTTAAAAGCTGTAGTAACTCAACCTCAAATTGCCAGAGTTGAAGCAGGAATTGAGCAATCAGCAAGTGATGAGGTATTAGAGAGAATAGCTAAAGCCTTAAATTTCCCCATGTCATTTTTAACAAGTAATGAAAACAGGCTTGGCTTTGGCTCAAGCTCTGTATTTTATAGAAAAAAAAGCAGTTTGACAGCGGCAAATAGAAAACAAATAGAGGGTGTAACTAATCTATCAAGAATAGCGATAAAGAAAACTTTAGATGCTGTGGATATACAAACAAAACTACAATTGCCTAAATATGATTTAGATTTAACTGAATATACCGCCAAACAAGTTGCAGAAAGAGTAAGGGCTATGTGGCTAATTCCTGATGGTGCAGTTCAGAATCTTACATCTTTAGTTGAATCTGCTGGTGTAATTATAGTGGAAGCTGATTTTGGTACAAATGGAATTGACGGAACGAGTATTTGGGTTGCTGAAACCCCGCCATTCATATTTTTAAATAAAAATCTGCCGCCAGATAGGTATCGTTTTACACTCGCACATGAACTTGGTCATTTAGTTCTGCATGACATCCCGCATGAACGAATGGAAGAAGAGGCGGATGAGTTTGCATCTGAGCTACTAATGCAAACTTCCGAATTTAAAGCGGCTACTTTTCAATTTGGATCAAAGCCAACATTGCGACAATTGGCACAAATTAAACCTTACTGGAAAGTGTCTATAGCTTCAATGATTATGAAGCTACATCAACTTAATCACATTAGTGATGCACAAAAAAAGTCATTTTTTATTATGATGAATACTGCAAAAATAAGAATGAATGAACCACAAGGGTTTGAAAAAGAAAAGCCATTACTACTCAAAAAAATCATTAATGCAAGTATTAAAGAAAATGGATTTAATGAAAATCAAATCACAGACTTTTTAAAGCTACCAATTGATGTTGTTATGCAATTATTTGGGTCTTTTTTACAGGAAGGGCAGAATCGGAAACCACATCTACATCTTGTTTAGATTTCCATCGACTATTAGCCGCATTTTTTGCTATTTCAGTGCGTTGCTCGCTAGTAAGTTTTTTGCCGCGAGCAACAGTAGCCTTTTTCTTAGCTGTCACTTTTTGTTCTGCTGGCGATGGCTCAATAGTCTCATCACCTATCGCCTCATCTACAATACGCTTAGCTAGTTGATTTAGGTCTAAGTTTTTAGGTCGTTTTTGCATAAGTGTATAATAACACTCACTTAGTAAAATTTGAATATTCTAAATTTCAAACTGAGACACTACCAGGAAACAGCGGGGCTTGATAAGAGCCTTAAAATGATGCTAGCAGGTAAATTAAGTATAGATAAAGTGCAGATAGAAGCAAACACTGCAACTCCAATTAACTTGAATGGCATCGTAGAAACCCCCACTGCTTTATTTTTTGTTTCTACGTGGTGTGATTGGTATTTAAAAGGCTCTCACCCCGCAGTTAGTCAAAACTGTATCGCCGCCCAAAAGCAAGTCAACAAATTGTATAAACAGTATCCTCAAGTCAATTGGGTTGGCGTCGCATCTCGGTTATGGACAGGAGCACCAGAATTGGCTGAATATAAGAAGAAATTTAATGTTAAACATCCATTAGAAGTTGATAGCACGAATAGTATAACTTTTGAGTATGCTGTTAAGGATTATCCAACGTTGATTTTACTAAATAAAGGTAAGGAAGTATTTCGTACACAACATATTAATTCAAAAGAAATATCAACTGAATTGAAACAATTAACCGCTCATTAAATGATAAAACCCAAGCTTATCAGCTTCAAGCTGTGTCCCTTTGCTCAACGTGCCGCGATAGTCCTTAACCATAAAAGGGTTGAGTATGATATTGAGTACATTGATTTAGCCAGCCCGCCAGCTTGGTTTACTAAGCTTTCACCTTTAAAGAAAGTGCCAATATTACTGGTGGGAGATAACGTCATATTTGATTCCGTAGTGATCAATGAATATCTTGATGAGGCCTATCCAAATCAACTTCATCCACAAGATATTATCGTTCGAGCAATGAACCGATGCTGGATAGAGTTTGGAAACGACTGCATGTGGAGCATGTACCATTTAAGCATGGCTGAAACTGAAGCTAAATATAATGTAATCCGAGAAATTCTAGTGAATAAATTTGATCAAATTGAAAAAGTGCTTATAGGCACACCATATTTTAATGGCAAGGCATTTTCATTAGTAGATGCCAGTTATGCGCCGTTTTTTCAATATTTAGCTTATCTTGACGAGATTAGTTCTGGATTTTTTGACACATTTCGCCATCCAAAAATCAACATCTGGAAGAGTAATTTATTGAAGTTGGAGTCAGTTAAAAGATCTTGTGTTACAGAGGTTGGGCAACTTTATCGCGAACAACTTCAAAAACGGCAAGGCTATATACCGACATTGCTGGTTATATCGCATGGTCAAGATATAGTAAAAAGTAATTATTGATTAACTCAAATTACTTTTCCTGCAAGATATTTTCAATAAAACAATGTACCGAAGCCGCATCGTGTACGGTAACGTATGTAAACGACATGCGCATGACGGTAGCAAAGGTGTGAACAAAATAGTGAAAAATTCATTTCTTAAAAATTTAGTTTTTGGTGTAATTGCAATATTCGCCACCGGCTTTTTGCCTAATGCTTACGCTACTGAAAGCGGATTAAGCTCATTTGCAAACTCTCTCATTGAAGGTAAAAGCGCAGATTCGCGCTTATTTCAAAAAACATTTTCTATTTCAGCAGGAAAAGTGCGTAGGAAAGTTTAGGCCTAGACGCATATAACACACACATTACATTAGCATTTCTGAGAGAACAATTTACATGATTGAAAGTATTAATGATTAGATTTATAGCAATGGACCATAGAAACTACCCAAAAGCCCACCATTACTGACAAACTATCTAGTGCACCAGAAAAAGCCATAGCCCCAGCATTAAGTCTAGACCACCCCGCAGTTACAAGGTGATCCCCTAAGAAAATTGCCATACCTAGAGTCAAGCCTATTAACAGAATCTGCGAATGCTTAATGTTTTTAACCCCTAGCTTAGGCGCTAGATAGCTTAAAGCAAAGCCGATTACCAAATAGCCAACAACCAACGCTGGGAAAAATAGTCCATCTTCGCCTTCTTTACGAATATATCCTTCAAAATGAGGTGCAACAAAGGGTTGCATAATAATTGCGATGATAGTGCCTGATATGAGTGTTGCAATGCCTCCTGCAAAGCCAGCGATAATAGTACGCATATTTGATTCTCCATAAGTTAGTTAAATTTAAGAAAGGCATAGTGTCAATTTAGTTGACACTATAATCATTCTTGCATTTAGTGTCAACCAGTATTACACTTTGTGCTATGGAAAACAACAAACACATCCCTATTGGCAGACTGCTACTAGATGCTTTCAAATGGTTTGATGAAAGTCTTTTAGCATCTCTTAAGGTGCAAGGTTGGCCAAATATTAGTCATAGCCAATCAACAGTAATGGCTTATTTACCTAATGATGGAATCCGCATTTCAGAATTAGCGAGAAGATTAGGGATTTCTCGGCAAGCCGCGCAAAAAAGTGTAAGAGAGCTTGAAGCTGTAAATTTAGTAAAAACAGAAATTGACTCTAGTAACCTAAGTGCAAAAATTGTCCTTCTTACGCCACAAGGAAAGGCTATAGTTGCGGCAGCACTGGCAACCTTTGCTGAAATCGAATCAAAGTTATCTGAGAGAATTGGTCAAGACACTATGTTAAATCTAAGATTAGGCCTTACTAAGGATTGGGGGACTCCCATTAAGATTAAACTGGATTAGTATGTTATTGAAGTCAATTAAGTAAGTTAATAGTAAATTTCCCCTCCAAATTCGATTGCATTTTATAATGACCGCTTATTGGTCTACAGTACGCGCTGAAGTTAAAAAAACTGTGCGGCTGCTTTGTCCCCCTGAATCGTCCTACAGAATAATTGTTTTAATAGATTAGTTACTTAGTCATTAAATTTTGCATTATCTGTGACACAAAATCGGGATTTTTGCAGTTTCTATGACATTTTTAAAAAATTAATTGATTTATTAATTGCAAAAACCTTTATAAATCAATGTATCATTTTTGCATTAATTGTGGCATTCGACAGTAGTGTCTGAAGTAACAGATCAGTTTTACTGTTCGGCAAATACATTGTTTGGCGGTTTCAAAGCGTGGAAATCTGTATGCCAGTGGCAGTTGTATTTTTGCCAATTTGGTAATTACACGTTAGTTAAAGTACATATTAACTAAGAAATATTTGGCTTGGCATACTTATCTTGCAAATTTAAAATTTGCAAGATATAATATCGGGTTATGGGGGAGCCAAATCATGGGAATGCAATTGACAATTAGGAAGCGTTTGTTGCGCCTACGTGAGGCGCGCAAAGTATCTCAAGAGGACTTGTCTAAAGAAATGGGGATGAATAATCGCCAGAGCTTGGCAGAGTTTGAGTCAGGTAATCGGGCTATTCAACCCCAGGAGCTCTTGGCGGCGGCCAGATTTTTTGGCGTAGCGCATTCATATTTTACCGATCCGCTTGAGTTGGCAGGTGAAGCAAGTTTTTCTTGGCGTAAATCTAGTCAATGTGAGGTGTCAGCAATTAATGCGTTTGAGCAAAAAGCTGGCAAGTGGATTGCGACTTATCGCTATCTTGGTAAGTTAATGAATGCCTCTGTTAACTCATCATTGACCCAAATCGACATCAGAAAAGATAGCACATTTGAAGAGGCTTATCTTGAAGGTAGCAATGTGGCGAACGCTCTTGAGTTAGGTGATGTTCCAGCCCATAAGCTTTTATCCGTATTAAATGAAAAGCTAGATATTCTGATTTTGCATACTGATGCTGTGCAAGGCATTTCAGGTGCTGCATGTAAATTGGGACCTTTGAATACGATTATGATAAATCGTAATGAAGTTCTTGTTCGCAGAAATTTCGATTTGGCGCATGAATTTTTTCACTTGCTTACATGGGAGCGAATGCAACCAGAGCATATTGAAGATAGCAACCCGTCTAAGAAGGCTAAAGTTGAGCAGTTGGCAGATGCGTTTGCTTCAGGACTATTGATGCCTGAAAGTAGTATTTTGAAATATATTCAGGTAAAAGGTATGCCGCAAAAAGATAATCCGATATGGATTAAAGAGGCTGCAGCACATTTTAAAGTAAGCGGCCAAGCAATGAAATGGCGGCTGAAATCATTGGGATACTTCTCGCCGTTAGAAGCAAACAAAATAGATGATTCAGCTTGCAAAACTGAGTTGCCTGATGAAAAGCCTAATTTTCTCAGTGATGCCTTTGTTAGGCGTTTGGGTTGGGCAATTGAAAATGGTGAAATGTCTGTACGAAAAGTTGCCGATATTTTGCAAATAACTATTGATGATTTGGAATCGTTGTTTTCAAGCTATCAATTAATCGCACCATTTGACTTATAAGATAGGTTTAGATTGTTTAAAAAGGGCGACATTGTTCTGATAGATACCAATGTGATTTTGGAAGCCCATCGAGTGAATTGCTGGAAGGCACTTTCTGAGTATTTTAGCTTGCATACCGTAGATAAGGTTATTGAAGAAACACAGACAGGGTATCAGAACAGAAGACCAGAACAGACGATAGACGAATCTGAATTAAAGATTACATTCAAGCATATAGAAATGATTAGTGATATGCAGGTTATTGAATTTGATATGAACAATCCCAAAAGCCTTCCGCTAGATGATGGAGAAAAGGCATTAATTATATATGCGCATATGATTGATAAAAAAATCTGGTTTCTTAATAGCCCAGATAAAGCCGCAATTAAATATGCATGTACTTGTGGATGGGGTGAAGGCATAGTTTCATTGGAAGCTATGTCAAAGCATCTGAAATTAAGCTTAAAACAACCAATGAAACAGAATTTCACAGAGAGTTGGTTAACAAAAGAAAAATTCAAATTTAACCAAAAGATATTTTGATCTTAGACTTTATCCCGTAGCTACCATTAGCACGTAGGGCACACCCGTTTACGGTGCGCCGTATGCTTTTACCAAACATACGGCGGACTGCTTCGCGAGTCCGCCCTACAACTTTAATTTTTTTACTTAGATTTAAAATATCATCAAAAACACATGCTCTGCAAGCCGCATGGATACTGCCTCGCAGGACATCTGTTTTAGCATATTTAATCGTCATTGCGAGCGTAGCGCGGCAATCTAACACTTTCAGATTGCCGTGCTACACTCGCAATGACGATGATTTTTTTGCGCTTAGTTAAGTTTCTCGCGCAGTTTATTCACCACATTCACTTCACCGCGCACTTTAAAATACGCGCCTGCTTCGTCTGAATGTTCTTCTAGCACTTGGCAGTTGGCGTAGATTTCGCCACGGTGTTGTTGGGCTGTCCATGGTAAAAAAAGCTCGGCTTCTATTAAATCTTGCTGAAAAAACGTGACGATTATTTGGTGTAGTTTGGCTACATCGTCTGGCCTGCGGGCGCTCATGACTATGCAATCTGGGTATTTTGCTTTTAAGGCCGCTTCGCATTCGGCTTGTGCGGTTTCGTCGCCTACAAAGTCAAATTTGTTGAAAATTTTAATACGCGGTACAACATTTGCGCCAATATCATCTAGCACTTCATTGGTTACTTCAAGTTGGCGTTCAAAGCCTGGGTCGCTGGCGTCAATTACGTGTAGCAGTAGCGCGGCGTCTAAGGCTTCATCTAAGGTGGATTTAAACGAGGCTACAAGGCCGTGTGGCAGGTTTTTAATAAAGCCGACGGTGTCACTCACCAGCACGCGCGGCACGCTCTCTGGGTGCAGCGCACGCACGGTGGTGTCTAGTGTGGCGAATAGTTTGTTGGCCACCAGCACTTCGCTGCCTGTGAGTGCGCGCATTAAGGTAGATTTACCCGCGTTGGTGTAGCCCACCAGCGCCACGCTAGTGGAATTTTGTTGCCCATGCCGCCGTGCGCTTTGGGTTTTGCGTTCGGCTTCCATGGCTACAATTTCTAGTTGTAGTTCGGCAATGCGGTCGCGAATTTTGCGTTTATCAAGTTCAGTTTGCGATTCGCCCGCGCCACGGCCGCCTTCGCCGCTACGTTGGCGGCCTTGTGAGCCAGCGAGCTTGGCGGCTTCACGCAGGCGCGGTGCCATGTAGCCAAGGCGGGCGATTTCTACTTGTGCTTTTGCGGCGCGTGAGCGTGCGTTGCGGTGAAAAATTTCTAAAATCACCATGGTACGATCCATCACAATGCAGCCTACTTCAAGCTCTAAATTACGCGCTTGCGAGGGTGAAATTTCATGGTCAACTAATAGCGTGTTAATTTCAAAATTGTGTTGGTCTGCCTCAACTGCGGTTTCGTGATTCACGTATTCACGAATTTCTTGCTGCTTGCCTATGCCAAGGTAAGCTTTCATGTCAAAGCCAGCGCGCTTTTGAATGAATGTTTTAACCACGGTGTAGCCCAGCGTTTTAGCTAACTCGCGCAACTCGTTGAGTGAAGCGTTAAATTCAAGGTCAGTAACGCTAGGTAGCTGAACAGCCGCCACAACGGCGTAATTGGGGTTTTCTTTTGTTTCAGTTTGCATGGGAAAATTGCAGGTGGATGAGTGAAGTCAGGATAGTACCTGAAAAGTAAGCGCACTTTTGCGTATTACAGTGAAATGGAGCAATAATCACACAGCTAAAACGCTGACAATAATTGCTTATTTTTTTAATCAAATTAACACTACATCAACCGACCACCTCTGAGAGCCGCGCTCTAGGTGGCTCTCAGAGGCATAAAAATCTCTCGGGAGAGTATAGGCGTTAAAACTCCACCATCTCAAACTCAGCTTTGCTTACGCCACATTCTGGGCATTTCCAATCTGCTGGCACGTCTTCCCAACGGGTGCCAGCGGCTATGCCATCTTCAGGCCAGCCTTTTTCTTCTTCATAAATTAAACCGCATACTACGCATTGCCATGTTTTCATTTTGATTTCCATAGAGTTTAATTAGGTTATTTTAGGTGATAAATATATGAATTAGTCACAAACGCATATAAAAACTTACAAATTAAAAAGCCCGCACTATTGCGGGCTTTTTTAAGCTTGAATTAGCAATTAGGCTAGGTCGAAGCGATCAAGATTCATCACTTTGTTCCAAGCTTTCACAAAGTCACCCACAAACTTTGCTTGAGCATCGCTAGTCGCATAAACTTCGGCGATAGCTCTTAATTGCGAGTTTGAACCAAATACAAGGTCAACTACCGTGCCTGTCCATTTAAGTGCGCCAGTTTTTCTATCGCGATCTTCTAATACATTTGCATCGGCGGCAGATTTTTGCCATTGTGTGCGCATATCCAGTAAATTCACAAAAAAATCATTACTTAAAGTTTCAGCTTTATCTGTGAATACGCCGTGTTTAGATTGATTAAAGTTAGCATTCAATGCACGCATACCACCTACAAGTACCGTCATTTCAGGCGCTGTGAGTTTCAGCAATTGCGCTTTGTCGAGCAATAGCTCAGCGGCGGAGCCATGCACACCTTTTTTAACATAGTTGCGGAAGCCGTCAGCAATAGGCTCCAACACTGCAAACGAATTTACATCCGTCTGCGCTTGCGATGCATCCATACGGCCTGGCGAAAATGGCACTTTAATCGCTTGCCCCGCTTTTTTCGCAGCCGCCTCAACGGCTGCACAGCCGCCAAGCACAATTAAATCGGCCAGTGAAATCTTTTTGCCACCAGCATTAAACTCTTTTTGAATCGCTTCTAGTGTATCAAGCACCTTAGCTAACTCAGCAGGTTGGTTAACTTCCCAGTTTTTTTGTGGTGAAAGACGAATACGCGCGCCGTTAGCACCGCCGCGTTTATCTGAGCCGCGGAATGTTGCTGCCGATGCCCACGCGGTTGAAACTAATTGTGAAATGCTTAAGCCGCTTGCAAGCACTTTAGATTTTAGCGCTGCGATATCGTGCTCATCCACCAGCTTGTGGTCTACCACAGGAATCGGGTCTTGCCAGATTAGCACTTCACTTGGCACTAGCGCACCAAGGTAGCGCGCTCTTGGACCCATATCACGGTGCGTTAATTTGAACCAAGCTCTGGCAAATGCGTCTGCAAATTCTTTAGGATTAGCATGAAAGCGACGAGAAATCTTCTCATACGCAGGATCCATCCGCATCGCCATGTCTGCTGTTGTCATCATTGGGGCATGACGTTTAGCTTTGTCATGCGCGTCGGGCACGGTAGTCGCAGCAGAAGCTTCTTTAGGTGTCCATTGGTGCGCGCCAGCTGGGCTCTTAGTGAGTACCCATTCGTAACCAAATAAGGTATCAAAATAGCCGTTATCCCATTTAATTGGGTTTGGTGTCCATGCGCCTTCGATACCACTGGTAATCGTGTCAACGCCTTTGCCACTATTAAAACTATTTTTCCAGCCAAAGCCTTGCTTTTCAATGCTAGCCGCTTCTGGCTCGCGGCCTACATGACTTTCTGCTGCTGCGCCATGCGCTTTACCAAAGGTATGGCCGCCTGCTGTTAGCGCAACTGTTTCCTCGTCATCCATCGCCATGCGCGCAAAGGTCTCGCGTATATCACGGGCTGACGCAATTGGGTCAGGATTGCCATTTGGGCCTTGTGGATTCACATAAATTAAACCCATTTGCACAGCGCCTAGCGGATTATCCAGCTGGCGATCACCTTTATAGCGCTCATCGCCTAACCAGGTGGCTTCAGGCCCCCAATAGACATCTTCTTCAGGCTCCCAAATGTCTGGACGTCCGCCAGCGAACCCAAATGTTTTGAAACCCATCGAATCCAAAGCAACATTGCCAGCGAGAATCATCAGATCAGCCCAAGAAATTTTACGGCCATACTTTTGTTTGATTGGCCAAAGTAATCTGCGCGCTTTGTCTAAGTTGCCGTTATCAGGCCAGCTATTTAAAGGTGCAAAGCGTTGTGCGCCAGCACCCGCGCCGCCGCGGCCATCATAGATGCGATAAGTGCCAGCGCCGTGCCACGCCATACGGATGAAAAATGGACCATAATGACCATAGTCCGCTGGCCACCAATCCTGCGAGTCTGTCATTAGTGCGGTTAAATCTTTTATTACCGCGCTAAGATCTAAACTTTTAAATTCCTTAGCGTAATCAAAAGTCTCTCCCATTGGGTCTGACAAATTTGAGTGTTGATGTAAAATTTTTAGATTAAGTGCGTCTGGCCACCAATCTCCGTTATTAGGCCCTCCAGCAACGGTAGGCTTACGTACATCGCCTGAAAAAGGACATTTTCCTTCTGTGTTTGTGGCTTCAGTTGTCATGGTTTTCTCCTATAAATATCAATTAATTACTTGCTGCAAAATCGGCCAGCATTTCGATAAATACTTGGCGTGTACTTTCTAAAATAACTTTTATCATGATTTACTCTTAAATTATCATCAATAACGATGTATAGGATGCATATTAGAGTGCTAAGTTTGATATGTATAATTGTATGTTTTGATAGTGTTGATAAATTTAATTTATCGTTGTATGATTTGCAGATGACTTTAACAGAATTAAAATTTATAGTTGCCGTGGCGCAAGAGCATAATTTTAGGCGTGCGGCGGAAAAATGCTTTGTGACGCAGCCCGCCTTAAGCTTGGCCATTAAAAAGCTAGAAGAAGAGTTAAATATCATTATTTTTGAGCGCAGCCGCTCTGATGTGAGCATGACAGAAATAGGCGAAAAAATCGTATTGCAAGCGTCAAGAGTGCTAGAAGAAGCCTTGCAAATTAGGCAGCTGGCAGAGCTAGGCAAAAATCAGCTGAAAGGCACATTAAAGCTTGGTTTAATCCATTCAATTGGCCCGTATTTATTGCCAGAAATTATCCCAATTTTGCGTAAAACCGCGCCAGATATGCCGCTAGAAGTAGAAGAAAATTTAACGGCTAATTTAGAAGTTCAGCTTAAAAATGGCGTGATTGATGTGGCGATTATTGCGCTACCTTTTGATGTGCCAGGCCTGCAATATCGCGCTTTGTATGACGAAGAGTTTGATGTAGTGGTACCGAGCAATCATCATTGGGCGCAACGTAAACACATTCGCCCAGAAGAACTATCTGAAGAAAAAGTACTGCTACTCAATAGCGGCCATTGTTTTAGTAACCAAGTCACGCAAGCCTGCCCAGAATTGTCGCGCAAGGGCGAGGTGTTACAAGGGAATTCGCTAGAAACCATACGCAATATGGTGGCATCAAATTTGGGTATCACCGTGTTGCCATGCTCGGCCACGGCAGCACGCTATAATAACCCGCTGATTAAAGTGATTCCATTTATTGCACCCGCGCCCACAAGACGCATTGCCATTGTTTGGCGCAAAAGTTTTGTGCGCTTAGAGGCGGTAGAAAAAATTGCAGGGGCGATTAACGACATACATTCTGATTACATGAAATTGATTGCATAAAAAGAGCTAAGCTAGAGCGGAAAACGTTAGATATTTAAAGTAAAAACCTCTGCTGAAAACATGCGAATCACGCCCGAGAGAAAAATGATGCCCTGCGAGGCAGTATTATAGCGGCTCTCAGAGCATTAACCTTGAGCACATGCAAAAAACAATAATTTGTGCAAAAAATATTGCATTATTTTCGCCCATAAAAAAGGCGCGACCATTGATTGGTGCGCCTAAATTAAAAGGCGCACTAGGCGCCTTTTTTAAATAAGAATTAACTTATTTTTAAAACTATTTATTCATTACGTACATTGTTACTTCAAAGCCAAAACGCATTTCTGTAGCTGCTGGTGTTGTCCACATGATAAATCTCCTAGTAAGTTATAACACGGTTTAAATTAAGTCGTACACAATCTATGACTTGAATAATACAGAACAGTTTTAAAACTGAGCTATGTAAACTGACTAAATGCGCCTAATGATTTTCATTAGAAATACTATTGAAGTTGCAGCGATAGTTTAGTAATTTACGGCTAAACGATAGCCAGCAACTACTTCACCAGCGGTGGTAATAGCTAATTTGACTTTAATTTCTTCACTTGCTGCTAGGCCTTTTGCAATATCTGTTTTCGTCGGCAGATATTCATTGGGCTTAAATATGCGTCTTAATTTAGGGATATCTTCAGTGTCAGTCAAGGTGAGTTCTAAATTTGGGTAAGCTTGGTTAAAACCCGCTTGGTTGATTAAAGTGCTTGATAGACGCATTAAACCTGAGGATTCAGCGTCTTCTTGCATATCAGAATCATCAATGACAATCAGTTCAATTTGTTTGGGTAAATCAATAGTGCAGTTAATTTTTTCACAAGCTAGCAATAAATATGGCTTGGTTTCAGGGTAAAAAGTGGTGATTTCTGTGCGTAAAAAATAAATACTTTGCACAATAGCGGCGAGCAGTAAAACAAAACAAATTAAACCTAAAAACTCGTTAGAAAAAGCTCTTTTACGCCTAGTTGGTTTATCAAATTTGAGAATATCGCCGATTGTATTGCCAAAAGAAAAAGACGGCTCTTGTGACTGCTCTTGAATTGTATCAACTTCAAATTCGCCTGCATCAATTACACGAGTACGGCGCTCAGCTTCTTTGTGAGCTTCAATATCGGGTGTGGTTGGAGCTTCATCTTCATTGGCGGGGGCGCTTGTTAGGGCGATATCAATTAAATCTGCAGGCGCTACCATGTGCTGGGTTGCATTAAACACATTTAAGCAGCTACCGCAGCGCACTTTGCCGCCGAACTGGCTAAGCTGTTCTTCGGTCACAACAAATTGCGTTTGGCAGTTAGGGCAGTTGGTGATTGAACTCATGATATAAATTTGTTGCCAGCCCTATTTTTTAGTACCAGTAAGCAATACCCAAGCATCCATAAATTGAGGTGCTTGCATAGTAAACCATTGGGCATAAATGGCAGAAACGTCTTCTGCTTGCTCTTTTAAAATGCCAGATAATGCAATTTTACCGCCAGATTTACATGATTTTGCCAAGGCTGGGGCAAGCACACTTAGCGCGCTTGATAAAATGTTGGCCACAACTATATCAAACTCTTGGCCTTGATATTTACTGGCATGATAAAACTCAGCTTCCACATTATTTTGTTCAGCGTTATATAAGCTAGATTGTATGGCTTGTGCATCAATGTCTGTGCCTACAACCAGCGAAGCACCAAGTTTTTTAGCCGCAATGGCTAAAATGCCTGAACCACAGCCGTAATCAAGCACGGAATTTTGCGGTGCAACGGTTTGCGTAAGCCATGCCAAACATAAATGCGTTGTTGGGTGGCTACCTGTGCCAAACGCTAAACCAGGGTCTAGCACAATGTTAATGGCATCAACATTAGGCGCGCTGTGCCAAGTGGGCACTATCCATAAATTATCGGTAATTTTAATCGGTTCAAATTGGCTTTGCGTAGCGCGTACCCAGTCTTGCTCTTGAATAATTTCTGTTGAATATTTTAGGTTGTTAAGTTTGGTTTTGCGTTGTAAATCTGCAATGGTTTTTGCAACATCAACGCCTTCATCAAACAAAGCGCTAACCAAATTTTGTTGCCAAATGCCAGGTGGTGGGTCACCAGGCTCGCCGAAAATAGGTTGTTCATCAAGTGTATCTGCATTCGCATCTTCAATAATGGCTGAAAGCGCGCCTTGCGCCATTAGCGTATCGCTAATTAAATCAGCGGTATTATCTTGTGCTTCAATTTTTAGTGAAACCCACGCCATTATTTATTGTAAATGCCTAGTTTTTGCTCTAGATAATGAATGCTTGTGCCGCCTGCATGAAATGCTGCATCTGCCATTAAATCGGCGTGTAGGGCAATATTAGTGCTAATGCCACCTATCATCATTTCAGATAAAGCAATGCGCATGCGCGCAATGGCTTGGTCACGCGTGTCACCATAAGTAATGAGCTTGCCTATCATAGAGTCGTAATGTTGTGGCACTGTGTAACCTGCATAAGCATGGGTATCAATGCGCACGCCAGGGCCGCCTGGCATGTGAAATGTTTGAATTTTGCCAGGAGAAGGTACAAAGGTGTATGGATCTTCAGCATTCAGGCGGCATTCAATGGCATGACCTTTAAGCACAATGTCTTTTTGTTTAAACTTAAGCTTTTCACCAGAGGCTACAAAAATTTGTTGTTGCACTAAATCAATGCCCGTAATCATTTCGGTAACGGTGTGCTCCACTTGTAGGCGGGTGTTCATTTCAATGAAATAAAACTCGTTGTTTTCGTACAAAAATTCAAATGTGCCTGCACCACGATAGTTAATTTTTCGGCAAGCTTCAGCACAGCGCTCGCCAATTTTGTCGCGTAACTTAGTGTTTAAAAGCGGCGCTGGCGCTTCTTCAATAATTTTTTGATGGCGGCGTTGCATCGAGCAATCACGTTCGCCCAAATATACCGCATTGCCATGTTGGTCGGCCAATATTTGAATCTCAATATGGCGCGGCTTTTCTAAGTATTTTTCCATATAAACCACAGGGTTACCAAACGCTGCTTGCGCTTCTGCTTTGGTCATATTGACAGAGGCAATTAACGCAGCCTCAGTATGCACAACTCGCATACCGCGCCCACCACCACCACCAGCCGCCTTGATAATCACTGGATAACCCACTTCTTTAGCGGTTTTAATAATTTCAATAGGGTCGTCAGAAAGTGCGCCTTCTGAGCCTGGTACGCAAGGTACGCCCGCTTTTTTCATCGCATTTTTAGCTGAAACTTTATCGCCCATTAAGCGAATAGTTTCTGCGCGCGGGCCAATAAAAATAAAGCCGCTTTGTTCTACACGCTCTGCAAAATCTGCATTTTCAGATAAAAAACCATAACCTGGGTGAATCGCTTGCGCATCGGTGACTTCAGCCGCGCTAATAACAGCTGGAATATTTAAGTAACTCTGACTAGATGGTGCAGGGCCGATACACACAGATTCATCGGCTAATTTTACGTATTTAGCCTCACGATCTGCTTCAGAATGCACAGCCACGGTTTTAATACCAAGCTCGCGACAGGCGCGTTGTATGCGCAAGGCGATTTCGCCCCGGTTGGCGATTAAAATTTTATCAATTTTGTTAATGGTTGGGGTTTTGCCAAAAATAGCCATGTTGTTGAATCCAATATTTTAAAAATGCTAGGCGGTAACTCTGTGAAGATTATGTCTAGCCGATAACAAAGAGTGGTTCACCGTATTCAACAGCTAAACCGTTATCGACCAAGATTTTTTTAACCACACCCGCTTTATCAGATTCAATTTCGTTTAACAATTTCATGGCCTCAATAATACAAAGCGTGTCTCCCACGGCAACGGTGTCGCCCACTTCAACGAACGCTTTAGATTCAGGCGAGGCTGAGCGATAAAACGTGCCAACCATTGGCGATTTAACCATATGACCAGTTTCAACCACTGGCGCATCAACCACGGCGGCCGCGGCTTGCGGTGCATGATTTTGGGGCGCAGCAGCATAATGTGCTGGCGCGTAATGTTGTTGCATAGGCGCACTAGACGTGAAATTACGGCTAATGCGAACGGTTTCGCCTTCTTCAGTGAGTTCAAGCTCTGCAATGCCTGATTCTTCAACAAGGTCGATCAATTTTTTAAGTTTACGTAAGTCCATCATTACCCCTAATTAAAGCTATTAAATTTTAAAATTATTATTGGTTGAGTTTTTCAATTGCATAGTCTAGCGCTAGCATATAACCCTTAGCGCCTAATCCGCTAATTACACCCACCGCAATATCGGTAAAGTATGAGTGATGACGAAATGCCTCACGGGCATACACATTAGATAAATGTACCTCAATAAATGGCACTTTAACGGCAGAAAGTGCATCGCGCATGGCAACAGATGTATGCGTAAATGCTGCAGGGTTAATAATCACAAAATCCACTTTTGTTGTAGCAATGGATTGAATTTTAGTGACTAAATCAGCCTCAGCATTACTTTGAAAAGTTTCTAAAGTGACGCCTGCCTTGGCGGCAACATCTGCCAGCGCTTGGTTGATAGAGGCTAATGTAGCGTTGCCATAATGTTCAGGTTCGCGTAAGCCCAGCAAGTTAAGGTTAGGGCCGTGTAGCACTAAAATCGATTTACTTGACATGGCAAACCAGCATTTTGAGCAAGCAAGATTGTAAATTGTTGTGATTCATAGTTGCAAGTTTGCCGAAGTTAGTGGTTTTTGTCCAGCAAATTTAGCGTAATTAAACGAAATTACACAGCATGAATACATTAAGGCTTGATATTAGCTACTATAAAATTATGCCGTAATTAACGCTGGTCAATGCGCTAATAATGGCAGTAAAGCCTCGCTAATGAGCGTTTTATTGATGCGGCCGAAGTATGAATTAACGACATTACCTTGCGTATTGATGATAACGGTGTAGGGCAAAACACCTTTGTCATTACCTAAGTTGCTTGCGAGTTCCATGCCCTCATTTTCTGCCGAAAACAGCGGATAGCTAACGGGTGACTCTTGTGTGAATTCTTTGACTAAGGCTAATTCGTCAATCGCCACGCCTAACACAACAACATTTTTATTATTATATTCTGTGTGTAATTCAGAGAGCTCTGGCATTTCTTCGCGGCACGGCGGGCACCAAGTGGCCCAAAAATTAAGCACAATAATTTTACCTTTGTATTGGCTTAAGTCTTGGCTTACACCATTTTCATTGGGTAGTTTTGCGTCAAAAAATGCTTGCGTAGAAAACGCGTCTAAATTAGATTGCGGGTTTTTAAGTGGTGAGTTTGGGTTTAATGCAAAATAATAAATGGCAAAGCCAAGCCCTAGCATGGCCGCTAAGTAGCCAAGATTTGAAAGTGTATTTTTTAGCATTGCGTGGTTGTTTCATTTGATTGCGGTGCCATAATGCAGCTATCGCGTTTAGATAAAGTAGCACTAAAACGGTCAGCATTTTGAAAGCCTACGGTTTTTAATGAGGCCATTTCTTTACCGTGCCCATTAAAAAATGCGATACCTGGCGGGCCAAATAAACCGAAGCGTTTGAGTAGTGCTTTGTCTTCTTCAGAGTTTGCAGTTACGTCTACTTGCAATAGTGTGGTGTTTTTAAGCTGTTGCTGAACTTTTGGGTCGCTAAAGGTTAATTCTTCTAGCTCTTTGCATGCCACGCACCAATCTGCGTAAAAATCTAGCATCACTGGCTGGCCTTTGGTTTGGGCGAGTTTTTGCTCTAACTCTGCAATGCTGGCAACACGCGTAAAGTTAAGTGCAGGCATAGATTTTTGTTGGCTTGCAGTGCCAACGCTAAAATTACTTAATGGTTGAAAAGCTGATTTTGCGCCAGATAATGCGCCAATTAACAAGGCCACGCCAACCATTAGCAGAATTACGGCTGTGCCTTTTCCTAACTTGGCGGCGCTACTTGCATGTGCTGGCAAGTTATCCAGCGCATTGTGGTAAACGGCTGTCACAATTAGTAGTGCTGACCATAGTGCTAGTTGAACGTTGGTAGGAATTACACGAGAAATCAATCCGATAGCCACGGCTAACATCAATACACCAAAAAAGTTACGGATTGCATTCATCCAATTGCCAGTTTTTGGTAATAAGCTACCTGCAGATGCGCCTATAAGTAGCAAAGGTATACCCATGCCGATGGAGAGGGAAAATAAACCTACCCCTCCAAGCAACACATCATGAGTCTGGCCAATCACAATCAACAACCCAGATAAGGGTGCTGAGACGCAAGGACTGATAATTAAAGCTGAGATAGCACCCATAATAAATACACCAAAAAATTCACCCCCTTTGAGTTTGTTGCTGGTATTCAACATTTTGTCTTCAAAGTTTTGCGGCAGTTTTAATTCATAAAAACCAAACATAGATAAAGCTAAAAATACAAACAACAGCGAAGTTGCACCCAATACCCAAGGGCTTTGTAAAGATTGGCTGATTAAATTTCCTGATAAAGCTGCGGCAATTCCTGCAATAGTGTAAGTGAGCGACATGCCTATCACATAGGCAACTGACAGACCAAATGCATGTAATTTAGAAGGCCTAACTTGCTTGCTCTGGCTACCAACAATGATGCTAGATAAAATTGGAAACATTGGATAAACGCAAGGCGTGAGCGAAAGTAGCAAGCCTGCCGCAAAAAAGCCCGCAATCACTAGCCATAAATTGCCTGATTTTAATACTTGGGTGGTGCGGTCAGTTTCATTGTCATTGGCTGTTGCTGAAGGCGCATTTGCGTTGTTAGCGCCACTATTTGCTGCCGCGCTTAAATCTACCGTAATAGTTTGTTTAATTGGCGCATAGCACAAACCTTTTTCGCTACAGCCTTGGTAGCTTGCGTTAATGATAACTGGGCCATTGTTGGTAGAAGATAGCTTGATATTGGCTTTAAAATCATGGTGATACACTTCTTGCTTGCCAAAATTAACATCTTCTTTAATTTCGCCAGCTGGCAAGCTAATTTCAACTATTTTGCTGGTGTCGGGCGTTTTAATCTCAAATTTAACACGCTCTTTATACAAATAATAACCTGGTACTACAGTAAAATTTGCCTGAATATTTTGCGCATCAACAGTGCTTAAATTTAGCTTAAAAGCGGCTTCTGGCGATAAAAACTCTTCAGAGCTACTGCCGCCGATGAGCGAGCCAAGTAAGGAGCTTTTGCCAGCCTCAGCCGCAGACGCGCTTTGTAGAAACACAAGAGCAGTGAGCGCAATTAGGCCATTAAATAAGCGTTTTAAAAATAAGATTTTCACGTAAAAGTATTCCGTTTTTAGTCGTTTTACTATTGTAATAGTAGAATATAGCGCAATTATAAGGTGCAACACAGCAACTATAGATAGGTAATCGCTATCATACGTTCAATATATTAGGGATAATACATCAATGCGCTTCATTATATTGCTAGCAATACGTGCTTTTCCAATTGCTGAAATCTGGATTTTAATCAATCTAGCCCATCATTATGGCTGGTGGGTGTTACTTTACTTAGTCGTTATTGCCATACTTGGCTTACAACTTATTCGCGATGAAAAGTTATTATTTTCAGGCCGCATGATGCAAAGCCTAAGCCAAGGCGGCAACCCGATGAAGGCAATGTTTGGTAGTGCGCGCAACATTATTGCGGGCATATTATTGATTATTCCTGGCGTGATTACCGACTTTATTGCCGTTATTTTATTGTTGATACCTATGAATAAAGGCGTAATACATTCGCCAAAACACACGCAAAAAGCGGCGAATGATGATGTGATTGAAGGCGAGTTTCATCGTGAAGAATAAAGCGAAAAAGATTAAGAAAGTTTAAAAATGAGCTATCAAATTACCATTCAATCTAGCGGCCACATTTACAGCGCTAAAGCCTCTGAAACCGTGCTGGAGTCGGCCATTAGCGCGGGTGTGAACATTCCCTACGGTTGTCGCAACGGCACTTGTGGTAGCTGCAAAGGCGACATTATTAGCGGCACAGTGGATTATGGTGATTACGCCGCAAGCGCGATGAGCGATGCAGAAAAAGCGGCTGGTAAAGCGTTATTTTGCTGCGCGCATCCATTATCAGACTTAACCATTGCCTGCCGAGAAATTGATGCAGATGTGATTCCGCCACGCATTATGCCCGCACGAGTAGAGCGCAAAGTGCAGCTTTCACATGATGTGATGGCGTTATTCTTAAAATTGCCCAGCACCGAGCATTTAAAATTTATGGCGGGGCAATACATAGAATTTTTGCTTAAAGATGGCAAACGCCGCGCTTTTTCGCTCGCCAACGCACCCTATGTAGATAACATGCTTGAACTACATTTGCGCCTGATTCCTGGCGGGCAATTCACCGAATACGTGTTTAACGAAATGCCTGATAAAGCCATTTTGCGCATAGAAGCCCCATTCGGCAGCTTTTTTCTGCGTGAAGATTCAAGCAAACCCATTATTATGGTCGCAGGCGGCACAGGCTTTGCGCCCATTAAAAGTATTATTGAGCACATGCTGCACAAAAACATTCAGCGCGACATCACCCTATATTGGGGCGCACGCACGCTGCAAGACCTCTACATGCCCGCATTGCCAGAAGCTTGGGCGGCCGAGTACCCGCATATAAAATTTATTCCAGTGTTATCAGACGCCACCGCAGAAGATAATTGGCAAGGCCGCACAGGCTTTGTACACCAAGCCGTGTTAGATGATTGTGTGACAGGTTTAGCAGATTATGAAGTGTACTGCTGTGGCGCCCCCGCCATGGTAGAAATTGCCCACGCCAGCTTTGTAAAAGCAGGCTTGCCAGAGGATGAGTTTTTCTCTGACGCGTTTAATTATGCAAAGCCAGTGGCTAACAATAAATGATGTTGATGTTTTTGTGGGCGCGGCCTGTGACTGCGAGTGATTAGTTAAATATCACTCACCACACAGACACAAAAATGCGGAAAAAGCTCAATCTCATTCGTCATTCCGTGTCAAGCACGGAATCTAGTGCCTTTTTGCAACACTCGCTAGTTTACTAATTTTGATAGCGTTCCTAATAACGACGCTCAAAGGTATGGCCGCGTAGATTCTGACTTTAGGTATTTACATATATAAACCCCAAAAACAACATCGCCAGCAACCGCATGGATATTGGCTTGCAGGGCATGTGTTTATGGTGTGTAAGGTGGAAAAATGGGGTTACTTCCCTACCAATTGAACGGAAATGTTCAAATACGGTGTACAAACTGCGTTTGCACCACCCTACAAAACCATCCATTTTGCCACATTTAAACGTTTTAACACATCCCTGCAATCCTCATGGATATTGGGTTGCAGCTCGTATGGCGTACCCGTTTACGCTACGCTGTATGTTGAATTTCCCCATGTGGCGGACTGCTTTGCGAGTCTGCCCTACTGGTGTCGTAGTGCCTACAAGCTTTTTCTGATGTATTGAAAGTATAACCCTCACTATAACTTCACCCATTTAAGTTTACGTTAAGAAACCAACTCTATTATTCGCTCCTCACCCTTACAAAAAGGAGCAAATAATGGAAACTATCACTTACCGCAGGCACAAGGTTTACGACCCTGCGCTTCGTATTATTCACCTTTGGAATGGCTTGGCTATTCTATTTCTCATGGCCACCATTTGGCTTTCTAGCTTGTTTGAAAAAGGCGTTGGTGAGAAAACGCTTTGGCAGCTGCACATTTACATTGGTTACGCCTTAGTGCTTGGCATTGTGGCGCGGTTGGTGTGGGGCGTTGTTGGGCCGCGAACTGCTAGGTTTTCCAATATGTGGCATCCAGCCGCATGGTGGGGTGCTATCCGCCACTTTGATTTTCAGGCCAAACCACACTATGGGCACCACACACTGGCTAGTGGTGTTTATTTGCTGGTTTATCTATTACTTATCATCATGGCGATTACGGGGCTTGGCCTTGCGGCGGTTGAGCATAGCATGGGGCCTTTTAATGCTTGGTTTGGCGATATGGCTTGGTTGGAAGATATGTTTGAAGAGCCGCATGAAATCATTTATTACTTTTTAATGGGTTTTGTGGTGGTGCATATCGCCGCGTTAATTTGGCATGAACATAAAGATAAAGCGCCTCTGGCTCAGGCCATGGTAACTGGCTATAAGTATGAAGTTGAGCCTGCAGACGAGAATCAAACCATGAGGCATATTCAAAATGAAGGAGACAAAAATGCGTAAATCATTCGTTAAACATTCATTGGTGGCATTGGGGCTGCTGTTTAGCACGCACACATTTGCAGCTACGCCGCAAGAGCTGCTTAAGCAATATGAGGCGCAAGCTAAGCAAGAAAATTCGGCTTTTACAGGGTTTTCATCTGACAAGGGCGCGAGCTTTTTTAAAGCAGAGCATACGCATAGCGATGGCAAAAAAGTGAGTTGCTCAACTTGCCACACAGCAGACCCGCGCAAGCAAGGTAAAACCCGCGCCAATAAGGTGATTGAGCCAATGGTGCCTAGCGTGAACGCGCAACGATTTACCGATGCCGCCAAAGTAGAAAAATGGTTTGGCCGTAACTGTAAAGACGTGTTGGAACGCGCCTGTACCGCGCAAGAAAAAGGCGATTACATACAGTATTTATTGAGTGTTAAATAAGGAGAAACAACATGAAAAATTGGATGCAATTTTTAGTACTAGTCACAAGCATTAGCTCAGCAGGCACTTTATTGGCGAGTGGTGGCTTTGGCGAAGGCGGTGAGGGTGGTGAAGGTCGTGGCAAGCAAATGCCAACGGTTACCAATGTTAAATGGGCGGCAGAATGTGCTAGCTGCCATATGCTTTATCACCCAGGTTTATTGCCAGAAAAATCATGGAATAAAGTAATGGCTGGGCTAGATAAACACTTTGGTGAAAATGCCAGTTTAGATGCCGCAACGCAAGCGGAAATCACGCGTTTTTTAGCCTTGAATAGCGCAGATAAATCAGATAATCGCCGCTCAAGCCGCATCAGTCAATCGATTGCTACCAATGCTGCGCCTTTGCGCATTACTGAAACGCGCTATTTTACAGCCAAGCATGACGAAGTGTCAGCGGCTACTTTCAAGCGTAAAAGTATCGGTAGCGCATCTAACTGCATGGCGTGCCATAAAGGTGCAGAAAAAGGTGATTTTTCTGAGTCGCAGATAAAGATTCCACGTTAATAAGCGCTAATATAAGCAAATGCGTATTTTATTGGTTGAAGACGATGCCCTGCTGGGCGATGGCGTAAAGGCGGGCTTAAAACAAGCAGGCTTTGCCGTGGATTGGGCGCAAGATGGCGTTGCCGCCAAACTAGCGTTAGAAACTGAAGAATATGCTTTGCTGGTATTAGATTTAGGCCTGCCTAAATTAAGCGGCTTAGATTTACTTAAATGGTTGCGCGCTAACCATTTAAAAGTGCCAGTGTTAGTACTCACTGCGCGTGACACTGTGGCAGACCGTGTGGTTGGCTTAAATGCAGGCGCGGATGATTACCTAATTAAACCGTTTGATTTAGATGAGCTGATTGCGCGTTTAAATGCGTTATTGCGCCGCAGTGTGGGGCAGGTAACGCAAACTTTGCAGCACGGCGATATTGCGCTTACGCCATCTACCCACCAAGTAAGCAAAAATGGTCAGACGATTGAGCTTTCAGCAAAAGAGTTCACTTTGTTACACGAGCTTTTGTTGCATATTGGCCGCGTGCAATCGCGTGAGCAGCTGGAGCAACATTTATATGGCTGGGGCGAAGAAGTAGAGAGCAACTCGGTAGAAGTGCATATTCACCATTTACGCAAAAAATTAGGTAGTGATTTGATACGCACCATGCGCGGCGTAGGTTATGTGATTGATAAACTGAGTGCTAGCGTATGAATTCGCTACGCATTCGGCTGATTGTTTTATTGTCTGTTGGTCTAGGAGCCGCATGGATATTGGCCGCATGGTTTAGTCATGCAGAGTCGCGAGAAGAAATTAACCAGTTATTTGATGCGCAACTCGCGCAATCTGCCCAAGTATTGCTTGGCACAATGCGTCATGAGTTGCATGAACGTGGCGAGCATAATGTTGATGAAATTGCCGTTTCACATGAATACGAGCAAAAATTAGCGTTTCAAATTTGGGATGAAGAAGGCCTGCTGATGCGCTCTGCCATTGCCCCAGCCAGTGCTTTGGCGAGTGAAAATGAAGGCTATAGTGAAAGCATCATCAATGGTGAGCCGTGGCGCGTGCTTGCAAAGTGGGATGCCCACCACGAATTTATGATACAAGTGGCCGAGCCACTGGCCGCGCGCGAAAGTTTGGCACGCCACATTACGCTTAAAATGTTGCTGCCCATGCTCATAGCCTTGCCCGTGTTGGCCATGCTTATTTGGTTTGGTGTTGGTGCAGGTTTGCGGCCGTTGCAACATCTTAAGCACGAAGTCAAACAACGCACGGCAAACCGCCTAGCGCCTGTTGCAATGACAGGCGTGCCAGAAGAAGTTGCACCTTTAGCGCAAGCGTTGAACGACTTATTTGCAAGGCTTGAAGAGGCCTTTGAAGGCGAGCGCCGCTTTACCGCCGATGCCGCACATGAATTGCGTACACCACTGGCGGCGCTTAAAATTCAAGCACAAGTCGCCATGCGCTCAACAGATAAAACCGAGCAAAATACAGCTTTAGAAAACGTATTACGCGGTGTAGATAGAGCCACGCGCTTAGTTGAGCAATTGCTCACATTAGCGAGAGTTGACCCTGAAACCGCCGCAATGCACTTTACACAATTAGATTTACATGGTTTAGCAGCAACGGTAATGGCTGATTTAGCGCCATTAGCGCATGCAAAAAACATTGAGATGACGCTTGAAGATGGCGCAATAGGCCATGTGCAAGGCGATGATGCGCAACTACGTTTGTTGTTACGCAATTTGTTAGATAACGCCATCCGCTATACGCCAATTGGCGGGCAAGTGTTTGTTGCTGTGCATGTGGATGAAGTCGTTACGCTAGAAGTACGCGATACAGGGTCAGGGATTCCTAAAGCTGAACGTGCGCAAGTATTACAACGCTTTTATCGAATAACTGGTAGTGGTGAAGACGGCAGCGGATTAGGCTTATCTATAGTGCAGCGCATTGCAGAATTACACGGTGCAAAGTTAGAACTCGGTGACCCCGAAGTTGGAGCGGGCTTATTAGTTAAAGTGATTTGGCCTACCACTACTTAAACAAAAACCCCTGTTTATTTTTTTCTGCGGAGAGTGCGGCCATGAGTTTTTCATGGTCTGCATTTTGGATTAAATCGTGCGCATTTTTAATGGCAGTTTCGGCACTTTCAAAATCACCTTCTGCAAGGGCGTGCATGCCTTCAAGCAGCCAGTCGTTGCTGGCTTTTAGGCGTTGTGCTTCTTGTTTGTTGCGTCTATTGGCGGGCAAAAATCGTAAAAAATTTACAAATCGTAAGCAATAGTGAATGGCTAAAAAACCTAACACCATCAAAATTAGAAAAAAATTGAATGAAAATTGTAGGCGGTAAGGTGGACGAATCACCAGCACATAACCCGCATTATTGCTGGCAAGCCACACCACGAAAATAAGCAGCAAGCACATCAGCAACCACCAAAATAGTTTGCGCTTAATCATTTTTTTCAAGACTTTGTTTATAGCGGTTGACCGCAGCCATGCTTTCATTTAGCTGTGGTAACTCAATGCTAATGTTGTTGCCTGCTAGTTTTTTAATGAGTTCAAACGCTTGAATTGCATTTGGGTGCTTGCCGTCATAATATTGATTTAGCCACATATTGATGGCGTTTAAATCCGCTTTATAGCTTTCATCATCGTGCTGCAATAAGGCTACGCGGGCTGTGAGTAGGCGTAGTTTTAAGTTTTCACGTAAATAAAAATCTTGCCCAGCAGCGAGTAGTGGCGGCTCTGGCTTGTCTATGCGTTCAACCGTGACTAAGTTTTTAATGTCGTCCCAAATGGGTAAAGCCACTTTTTGAAAAGCGTTTAGGTGAGTAGTATCAGCGGCATTTTGCAGAGCGGCCTTGGCATTGAGCGTGGGCTGGCGCTCACTAATTAAGGGCAATGTGGCACATAAGGCTGCCAATTCTTCTAGTTGAGCGCTCATGCTCATTACATCTACTTGCGGTAGCGTGCGGAGGTTTTTAATTTCAAGCGCAAGGGTTTCGCGCAGTTGTGTGGCGCGTGGCAAGTTAAGCGGCTCTAAGCGTTTATCCGCCGCTTGTAGTGCTAATAATGCAGATTTTACATTGCCTGCAAGCTGTAATTGTTGGTTGGCAACGGTTAAAAGTTGCTCAACTTCGGCTAGTGCGGTGGCTTCGCGGTTTTCTGCTAATTGGTCGTAAAGTGTTTGTAATACATCTTGCTGATCGCGTGACTCTTCTAATTTTTGCTCTAAAATTACCGTGCGCGCATTGGCTTGTGTGCTGCGTTCTTCAGCTTGCTTAGCTAGCGCAAGGCTTTGCTGGTTAAGTGCTTGGTAGGTTTCAAGCTTTTGGCTGAGTGTTTTTTCTACTTCGTTAAATTTTTGGCGCGTGTTTACCCATTGCCAAGCCAGTGTTAGCAAGGCTATGACTACCAATATCAACGCGGTGTTTGATAGTAGTGAGGGCTTACGCCTGTCTGTAACTTTCACTTCGCTTACCATTTGTTATTCGCCATTTTAATTGACCAGTTGTGATAAACATTTAATCATTGCATCGTCACCAGGCGCTTCGGTCACTAACACTTTTAAACCAAATTGTAAGGGCAATTCGGCGATTCTGGCATGGTTTACGCATAGTGTAACGTGTCGCAACCATTCAGAGTCACCCGCCATCTTTAATAAGTTTCGCATGGCTTCGCTACTGGTCACAATCACTCCATCTAACTCGCCTTGTTGCCATAATTTGTTGAGTAGTTGTGTATCAGATTGCGGGTTTACGCGGCGATAACACTCGGCAAAAATAACGTTCGCACCACGCGATTTTAGTGTATCTGCCAGCACATCACGGCCGCCAACGCCGCGAAAAATAACAACAGCTTGGTTAGCAACATCATGCATTTCTGGCAACGCAAGTAGAGTTTCACTATCAAAGCGGGTGTGCGGCGTGAGCACATGGCGCACACCATAAAAACCAAGCTCTTTAGCAGTTTGGTGGCCAATAGCGGCAAATTGTAAGTTTTCTGGCACATTGCCATATTGCTTAAGCACGCGTGGCATGGCGTTATCTACGGCGTTGGTGCTAATAAATATCGCCCAATCTGCGTGTTCAAGTTTGGCGAGTGTTTCGTTAAACTCGCGATAATCATCTAAAGGTGCAATGGCCAGCAATGGAAATAGCACGGCTTTACCACCATGATATTTTATTGCTTCACAAAGGCTAGCGGCTTGATCTACAGGCCGTGTGACTGCGATGTGTAGCCCTTTAAGAATGTTGTCAGCCATATTTTGAAGGTGCTGAATATCGCCTATTTATGACCGTCTAAAGCTGACAAAATATCATTCGCACCTTTTGCTAGCAGTTGATTGGCTAGCTGTTTGCCCAAAGCATCGGCTTGGTTTCTATGGCCGCTTGCTTTTTCAATGAGCATTTGCTTGCCATCTACGCTCGCCACAAAGCCAGTGATATGAATATTATCTGCCTCACAAGTGGCATAAGCGCCCAAAGGCACGGTACAGCTACCAGCAAGCGCACGGCTCATGGCGCGTTCAGCCTCCACGCATACTTGCGTATCAGCGTGATTTAACGGCGCAAGCACGGCTAGCATATCTGGGCGATTCGCGTTAATCTCAATGCCCAGTGCGCCTTGGCCAACCGCTGGAATACTCAGCTCTGGTGAAATAACGCTGCGAATACGAGCATTAAGCCCTAGCCTGATTAAACCTGCCGCCGCTAGAATAATCGCCGTATATTGGCCTTCATCCAATTTACGCAAACGTGTTTGCAAATTACCACGTAGTGATTCAATTTTTAAATGTGGTAAACGCGCTTGCAACTGGCTTTGGCGGCGTAAGCTTGAAGTGCCGACAATGCTACCCGCAGGCAACTCTTCAAGTGAAGCAAAATCGTTAGAAACAAACGCATCGCGCGGGTCTTCGCGTTCGCCAGTGGCAGCCATCATAAAACCAGCGGGCAAGTTCATCGGCACGTCTTTCATGCTGTGCACGGCTAAGTCTGCGCGACCATCTTCTAGTGCGGTTTCTAGCTCTTTTACAAATAAGCCTTTACCGCCCACTTTGGCGAGCGGCGTATCTAAAATTTGGTCGCCAGTAGTGGTCATGCCCAAAATTTCAACTGTGGTTTCAGGGTAAAGCGCTTGTAAGCGGCTTTGAATATGTAGCGCTTGCCACATGGCTAACGGGCTTTCACGTGAGGCGATAACCAGTTTTTTAGGGGCTATATTTTGTATAGAATTTTTCATAGTTTAATTTTATCACAGGCCAAGTGTGCAAGCAGTAATTACAAGAATTCAGACATAAATTAAAGGTTCCTAAGATTAAGAATATCATTTACTATAAGCCTAAATCTAGGGGCAACAAAATAATAACTTTATATTAACCATTTGTTTTAACACTATTATTTAGGAGATCCCTATGCAAGATCAATTAGACATTTTTGTCGCTTCACTTAACCAGTTTTGGATGCAGCTCGCAAGTTTTGCGCCCAAATTACTGGCAGTTATCATCATACTTTTTTTGGGTTGGCTCATCGCGAAGTTGGTGCGTTCTGGCAGTAAACGGATGCTAAGGTTGATGAGTTTTGATAATTTCGCACAAAAGTCTGGTTTAGAAGCATTTATGAGCCATGGCAATATCCACTTAAGTTTAAGCGATATTGTGAGCCAAGTAATGTATTGGTTGGTCATAATACTATTTGTGATTACTGGCGCAAATGCCTTGGGTTTGAATGAAGTAGCGGTGCTGTTACACCAATTAGCTAGTTATTTGCCGCATATTATTGTGGCGATTGTGGTGGTGATTTTTGGTACTTTATTGGCAAGATTTATTAACCGCTTGGTGTTTGCGTGGTTGCATAGTATTAAATTTTCGCAGGCATTGGCGGTGAGTACTTCGGCTGAATATGGCATACAAATATTGGCAATTTTCGTAGCACTAGAGCAGCTGGGTATAGGTACGCAGATATTAAATTCATTATTTGTGATTGTGTTTGGCGCAGTATTTTTAGCGCTGGCCATTGCTTTTGGCTTAGGCGGCAAAGAATGGGCGGCGAAGATTATTGAAAATTTTGATAAAAACAAAAATCAATAATTGCAGGCGAAGTTTAAGTGCTGAGTTTGATTAAATGCTGCTGGCGTCGGCTCACATCAACAACTTCAGGTACGCCTTTGAGCAATGCAGCCCAATGCTTTTCACCATTTTCTATACCACGTTTTTCATAGCCTAAAATATACGCTTTCGCCACTAAGCAATTACGGTGCAGGCGTATAAAAGTGCTGCCAAATTCTTGCTCTAAATGGTTTAAAGATTCTTCTAAAAGGTATTCTTTTTCAACTGTGCGCACGGTAATGTATTTGAGTTCGGCACGTAAATAAATAATGTCTGCTATTGGAATCAATAAAATGCGGCCGCGTTCAATAATACTGATGTGTGAGCGTTGCGGGCTAAGCGGTGCAAGCGCTTGAAGTTGTTTGGGCAATAGCGCACGCGCCTTATGAATGGCGGTTTCCAGGCGCTCAAAGCGAATGGGTTTTAATAAATAATCTACCGCATTCAGGTCAAATGCTTGTAAGGCGTAGCTGTCATAAGCCGTGGTGAAAATCACGGCAGGTGGCGTTACCATTTTTTGCAAATGTTGCGCCGCCTCAACGCCATCCATGCCTGGCATACGAATATCTAGCAATACAATGTCAGGTTGATGTTCATTGGCTAAATTAAGCGCCTCTTGGCCATTTTTGGCTTCAGCCACAATCGTGACGTTAGGCATGTCGCCCAAAAGCTCGCGCAGGCGGTTGCGTGCTGGGGCTTCGTCATCGGCAATAAGTAGTTTGATGGCGCTTGTCATTAAATAGACTCTGTCATTTATTGGTATGCGGCAAAGTAATATGCACTTGATATTGGCCATTTGTTTGCGTGCTTTTGAGGGAGGCTTCTAAATCAAAATGCAAAGTTAAGCGTTCTTTAATGTTGTTAAGCGCCATTTTATTGCCTATCAGGCGCGTATTGTTTGCATTATAAGGGTTGCTTAGCACCAAATGCACCTCATTGCGTTTGGTGTATATTTGAATGGTAATGGTGCCGCCAGCCGCCAGTGGCTCAATGCCGTGATACACCGCATTTTCAATCAGAGGCTGCAATAGCAATGGCGGTATCAGCGCATCTGGCGGCATGTCATCAATTTGCCATTCAATGAGTAGCCGCTCTTCAAGCCGTAATTTTTCAAGTGCTAAATATTGGCGGCATAAGGCAATTTCTTGTGCTAGCGGCACTAAATCGCGGTTATCTGCCATGAGCACACGAAATAAATCCGCCATATCTTCTAAAGCGGTTTCAGCGCGCTTAGGCTGGCTGCGAATCAGTGACAACACCGCATTGATGCAGTTAAACAAAAAATGCGGCCGAATGCGTGCTTGCAAGGCTTGTAGTCTCGCTTCATCAATGGCTGGCGAGTAGGCGCGTTGGTGCATGTAAAAATAATACAAAGTGATTGCTGTTGCGATAAAAACGAAAAAAATTAGCCTAATGTATGAGTGTGAGTTTTCAAATGTAAATATTGGTGTAAATAGTCCATATACGCAGCTAGTGGCGAAAATGGTGATAGCAAAAATTGCTACAATACCGTGCCAATAGCGCATTTTGTTTAGCAGTGGCTGGCTCGCATAAAGTAATAGTATGCTTAGTAGTAGCATGGGCTGTGCGATTGCAGAAATATTCGTCACAAGTGATAAAAAATCGGCAATGTTGCTACTTAGCACAGACGCCGCTAACGCCAGCAAAGCATTAGCAATGACCAGTGTGCGCAAGATAACGCCTAGGTTTTGAAAGTTAGGTAGGGGGTTATTTTTACGCATGGCATGGTTTATGCATCACAAATTTGCTTGCACGACAATTTTTGGTGTTGAGTGACATCGTAATCTAGGTGATATGCTTTATACTAATCGTATAAGTGTATTATTATTAAGCAATTATTGATATATGAAGACAAATAATTGTGCGGTGCTGAGCACTTGAAAAACAGTTTAAACCAAAAAATATAGAATAAAAAAGAAAACGAGAACTAAAAATTGAAAGAAACGCAAAAAACCAGCGCACTCAATAAAAAAGACACCAGTTGGTCTGGTCGTTTTAACGAGCCTGTTGCTGAGTTAGTTAAAAAATACACCGCTTCAATCGGGTTTGATTACCGTTTAGCGCCTTATGATATTCAAGGCTCAATTGCCCACGCGCACATGCTAAGCGTGCAGGGCATTATTTCAGTTGCAGATTTTAAAGCCATTGAGGGCGGTTTGTTAGCTATTTTAGATGAAGTGAATGCAGGCCAATTTGAATGGCTACTCGATTTAGAAGATGTGCATCTAAATATTGAAAAACGCTTAACCGATAAAATTGGCGATGCAGGTAAGCGCTTACATACTGGCAGAAGCCGTAATGACCAAGTAGCTACCGATGTTAGGCTGTGGTTACGTACCGTTAATGAACAAGTGATTTCAGGTTTAAAAAAACTGCAACTTAGCTTGTTAGATTTAGCCGAAGCACATTTTGATACCGTCATGCCAGGCTTTACGCATTTGCAAGTGGCGCAACCAGTCACATTTGGCCACCATTTAATGGCTTATGTTGAAATGTTAAAACGCGATGTTGCACGTTTTGAAGATTGCAAAAAACGCATTAACCGTTTACCGCTTGGCGCTGCGGCGCTGGCTGGCACCAGCTACCCGATAGACCGTGAATTAGTCGCTAAATCTTTAGGCTTTGACGGTGTGTGTGAAAACTCGTTAGATGCAGTTTCTGACCGCGATTTTGCCATTGAATTTACCTTTGCATCGTCTATGGTGATGATGCATTTATCACGTTTTTCTGAAGAACTCATTTTATGGAGCTCGCCTAGATTTGCATTTATTGATATTGCAGACCGTTATTGCACGGGCTCGTCAATTATGCCGCAAAAGAAAAACCCTGATGTGCCTGAGCTAGTGCGTGGCAAAACAGGCCGCGTGTATGGGCATTTAACGGCTTTACTCACGTTGATGAAAGGCCAGCCGCTTGCCTACAACAAAGATAACCAAGAAGACAAAGAGCCGCTGTTTGATACCGCAGATACCTTGCTTGTAACCCTAGAAATTTATGCGGATATGATGCGCGGCATTACCGTAAACAAACAAAATATGCGTCAAGCTGCAAGTGAAGGCTACGCCACTGCCACCGATTTAGCAGATTATTTAGCAAAAAAAGGCATGCCATTTAGAGATGCGCATGAGGTGGTAGCGCTAGCTGTACGTTATGCGGTAGACCAGAAAGTAGATTTAAGTGACTTGCCATTGGCAAAGTTGCAAGAATTTGCGGCTGAAATTAGCGATGATGTTTACGCCGTACTCACTTTAGAAGGTTCCCTGAATAGCCGTAACCATATTGGCGGCACTGCACCTGCTCAAGTAAAAGCAGCCATTGCACGGGCAAAAAGTGGAATCAATTAAACTTGAGTTTTAGCGAGCTACAATTTAAAAAAACCAAAGTAGTGTTGGCCATATTGGTGGCAATGCATGGCAATTTATCGCTTGCGCAAGACGTAACAGACAGCTCTGCCATTGCCGAAAGTGTATTGCAACAAGATGCTGAATCTAACAATATTACTTGGCCGCTACTTTCGGGCGAAAGTGTGAACAGTTTAGCGCGTTCGTTTTACCCAAAAAATAAAAAAATGCAGCGTTTATTTGTTTTTAAAACGCTGCAATTAAGCCGCGAAATTCACCCACATTTACGTTCAAATTCCGTAAGTAATCAAGCAAGTTTGATTATTATTCCTAACATTAAAACGTTAGCGAAGCATAGCGGTAAAATTAAGTCAGCACTACACAAAAAATCAAGCCGTGCCAAGCAGCCACAGCAACCGAACTTGCAAATGAGTTATGGCTTAAAAGATGCAGATCAATTTGCGCTTACCCCTAAAATGCAGGCGGATTATGAAGATTTAGTAAAAAGAAATGCACAGCTTAAGCTCGAATTAGAAAAACTCAATGCAAAATTAGCGCATTTACAGCAAGTAATGGTGGCGCTTGATGTGGAGGCTAGGCGCATTCATAGCCTGCCAGCGCCAGTGCCAACCTCGGTGACTTTGCCTGATGTGCCAAAAGTATTAGTGCCAGAAATAATTACGCCTAACCCAGTGGCGTCTAATAAACCAGCGGCGTCTAAACCCATTGCCGTTGTGACTACAGCTAAAGAGCCAAATGCTACCACTAATGTAAATGCCGTAAAGAATGTAGCACTAACCAAGCCCATAAGCCCTGAAACACTGACCACATCGCTGTCTTCATATTTAAAAATGGCGTTAGTGCCTTTGGCGCTTATGCTCGCAACAAGTGGGGTTTTTATACTTTATAGGCGCAGACAAAGCATAGTTAATAAGCTCAATAATTTTGAAATGGGCGGCTTAATAGAGAGGCTTAAAAGAAAGCCTGCCAAAACTAAGAGTTTGTCTGAGATGTTAGCCGCGCCAGCCAATCATGTAGATTTTTCACTTTCAGATAGTGAGTTTTCAGGTAGCATTTCTGATGTGAATTTAGACGCCATTATGGCGTTGGGCAATAAAGAAGAGGGTGAATTAGCGCTTGAGCAGGCCAGAATTTATGTCAATATCAATCGTGGAAGAGAAGCGACTATGTTATTGAAATCACAAATTCAAGCCGCGCCAAAAGAGTCGTTACATCATTGGCTTTATTTGCTCGATATTTATCGTGATACCAATCAAAAAGAAGAATTTTGGCAGTATGCAAACAAATTGCATGAAACTTTTAATGTAATCGCACCGCGCTGGGATCTTTCTACGCCACTAGACTTAGTAGCGCCTACCAGCTTAGAAGAGTTTCCGCATATTATTGAAAATTTAACGCAACTTTGGGGTGCCTGTGAAGAATCTGCAGGTAAATGCGCTGAGTTAAAAGCATATATCGACACTTTATTAACCGATAACCGTAATCACGAGCGTACTGGTTTTAGCGTAGAAGTGCTAGAAGAAATTATGTTGCTAAGCGATGTGTTAGATGTGCGTGCTAAGTTGGCAAATATCGACTAAATCAGTTGATAATAGTGCCTAATTTAGCAGGGGTTCAAGTCAATGCCCTGTGAGCCGCTCTGATATTGCCTCGCAGGGCAGCGTTTTTCTCTCGAGGTTTTTTAATGTGCTATTTCAAGCGCGTTACACACTACAAATCACACTAAAAACAGTTCAAGTAGCTCATTCAAAAATCGCTGGCCGAGCAAAGTGGGCCGCATAATCCCACCGTTAATTTCAAGCAAACCTTTGCTTTGCGCTTTTTTAATGGCGGCTTCAAGTACGCGTATATTTAGGCCTGTGCGTTGTTGAAATAAATTAACAGGTACGCCATCAATTAAACGCAGTGAGTTCATCATAAATTCAAAGCCAAGTTCATCTGCGCTAATCAGCCATTCACGTTCAACCGCCTTGCCTTGCAAGGCTTGTTCCATATAGGCGTTGGGGTGTTTGGGGCGTACTTCGCGGGTGATTTTGTCGTGGTAACTTAGCTTGCTGTGCGCGCCTGCACCTATGCCTAAATAATCGCCAAATTGCCAATAATTTAGGTTGTGTTTGGCTTGTTTGCCTGCTTGTGCAAAGGCAGAAGTTTCGTAGTGTGAGTAACCGTGTTGGGCTAATAATGCTTCAATTTCTTCTTGCATTTCTGCGCTGGTGTCGTCATCGGGCAAGCTAGGCGGGGTGCGGTAAAACGGCGTATTGGGTTCTAGCGTTAAGTGGTAAAAAGACAAATGCGCAGGGTTTAATTGCACGGCGGTTTGTGCGTCTTGCATGGCATCTTTTAAGCTTTGATTAGGCAAGCCATACATAATGTCGCAATTGACTTGCTCAAAAGTTTTTAGCGCAAGTTCAACCGCCTGAAACGCTTGCTCGCTATCGTGAATACGGCCTAAAGATTTTAAAAAATCACTGTTAAAACTTTGAATGCCTAGCGATAGCCGATTCACACCTGCTTGCTTGTAACCTATAAAATTGGCGGCATCCACAGTGCCTGGGTTGGCTTCTAGCGTTACTTCAGCATCAAACTCTAGCGGCGTGAGCATACGCACATGGCTCAAAATTCGGTCTATAGATTCTGCTGAAAATAAGCTAGGCGTACCACCGCCAAAAAATACGCTTTTGATTTTTCGCCCCCACACTTTGGGTGTGGCAAGTTCTAAATCTGCGATTAGCGCATCTACGTAAGTAGCTTCGGGAAAACTTTTTTCTGGGTTCTGGCCATTTTTGTGTCGACTTTCATGCGAATTAAAATCGCAATAAGGACATTTTTTAACACACCATGGAATGTGAATGTATAGCGATAGTGGAGGCGGATTGCTAAGACCAGAAATAGTGGCATCGCCTAAAATGGGTGCGTTAGCGTTAATAGGTTTAGACGGCGCATTAAAGCTGGCTTCAGCATTGATTGGGATTACTTTTTTCAACGGCAGCTTAGGTTTTTTTGTAGGGGTTTTTTAGCGTATCCACTAGCTTATGTAAAGCCTCACGCATTTGGCTTTCACTTACTTCCATCAGCAAGCCGTCTTCAAACGCATCTTGGACGATTTGTTCAATTTCTTCAAAGTTTTCTTGCATCACTCTGATTTTTTCGGTGCAGGCGACGATGCTTTTATCATCGCGTAGCCATGTTGGTAAAGGTTTCATATGCGATTGCTAATAAGTTGAGTGTTCAATTAAATGCAACATTTTACGCAATGCTTGGCCGCGATGGCTGATTTTATTTTTAATTTCTACGCTTAATTCTGCGGCAGATTTCCCTGTCATGCTATCTAAAAAGTAGGGGTCGTAGCCAAAACCGTCGTTTCCACGTGCTTTTTTCAATATTGCGCCTTTCCAAATACCTTCAGCAATTAAGGGCTGCGGGTCGTCATGCTTGCGCACTAGCACTAAGCAGCAATAATAATAAGCAAAGCGATTTTCATGCTGCTTTAAGGTTTTAAGCAAATGCGCATTATTATTCTCATCGCTTCTAGGCTCACCCGCAAAGTAAGCAGAGTGCACACCTGGCGCGCCTTGTAAGGCTTCTAAACACAAGCCAGAATCATCAGCCAAGGCTGGTAAGCCCGTAGCAAGGCTGGCGTGGCGCGCTTTAGCCAGCGCATTTTCTATGAACGTGCAATGTGGCTCTGCGGCTTCAGAAACGTTAAATGCAGACTGAGGTATTATTTCAATATTCAGTGGTGCAAATAACGCTTGAATCTCGAGCAATTTACCTTTGTTGCCAGTTGCAATGACTAATTTTTCTATCATTTATTTAGAATCGTTATTTAGTGCGGCTAATTGTTGGTTAAGTAAATCGGTAATGCCGCTGGCAGCTAAATCTAGCATGCTGTTCATGGTATCGCGTGCAAATGGCTCGCCCTCAGCGGTACCTTGAATTTCCACAAAGCCGCCATCTGCGGTCATGACCACGTTCATATCGGTATCGCAATCTGAATCTTCAATATAGTCTAAATCTAACACGGGCTGACCTTTGTAAACACCAACAGAGATCGCTGCCACGGCTTGTTTAAGTGGGTTTTCTGTGATTTTTCCACTTTTCAATAAAGTAGAAATCGCATCTTGCAATGCCACATAAGCCCCTGTAATGCTGGCAGTGCGCGTGCCGCCATCAGCTTGAATCACATCGCAATCGATTTGGATTGACCGCTCGCCTAATTTTTCTAAATCAATAATCGCCCGCAAACTACGGCCGATTAAGCGTTGAATTTCTTGTGTGCGGCCGCTTTGCTTGCCTTTGGCTGCTTCTCTATCCATGCGGCTGCCTGTAGAGCGCGGTAACATGCCGTATTCAGCAGTCACCCAACCTTGGCCTTTACCTTTTAAAAAACCTGGTACGCGTTCTTCAACGCTGGCGGTGCAAAGTACGTGCGTGTCGCCAAATTTTACTAATACTGAGCCTTCAGCATGCTTAGTGTAATGGCGAATAATTTCAACATTGCGCAGTTGATTATTGGCGCGTTGGCTGGGTCTAATATTGCTGGCTTGCATTAGTTTAAATCCTAAATTTACAGTAGTTTGCGGGCCATCTATTTTAGAGGCGCTTGGTCTTGCTCAGGGCTGCTTGAATTTCGGCGATGGTTTTTTCAATTTCATCGTCAGTTAAATCAGGGCCTGAAGCATCGTCTTGGTTGAGGTCACTTGGGTGTGTGACGGGGTTCATGATGGTTGTAGTTGCGCCCATCGCCATGGTGACGGTTGAAACGGCTAAATTACTATTGAGTTTATCACCCCATTGCAAGCCAATTGCACTCATATTATCTCCACGCTCTTTGCTGACTGATTCTGCTTGGTCTAGTAACGCGGTGACGTTGTTGGTAATGTTTTCACCATTAAGGATGAGCTTAATTTGCTCATCGGTGAGTGGATCCCAAACGCCATCGGTGCATAATAAAATGGTGTCACCCTCAGCCAACTCTTGCCTGTCAGAAAGGTCAATTTTAGGCGGTGTATCGCCGCCTAAACAGCTATAAACCTTGTGCCGATAAGGGTGCGATGACATATCGCCTTTTTCAATCATGCCTTTGTTGTAGAGTGATTGCACAATAGAGTGGTCTTCAGTGCGGTGCAATAAATGCCCATCACGAAAATGGTAGAGCCGTGAATCGCCCACATGTGCGCAATACAGCATGCCGCGCTGCACTACAGCCGCCACAATGGTGGTGCGTGGGGACTCAAGCATTTCACGGTCTTGCGTGAGTTGGTCTATCATGTCGTGAATTTGCTGAATATGGTCAATTAAAAACTTAGCAGGTGAAGATAGCGTAGGCACTGCCAAACGTTGAAAAGCCTCAGTCATCGCGTTTACAGCAAGCTGGGCTGCAACTTCACCATGCCGATGCCCGCCCATGCCATCGGCCACCACAAGCAATAGGGCGTCTTTGCTATACGAATAGGCTAATCTGTCTTGATTATATTGGCGTGGTCCTTGGCGGCTATTTTGGTAGATAGTAAATTTCATACGGGCTGATTTGCTTACTTAATTTATAAAGGTTTATTCAGAGCATCAACAATTTTATTCATAAAACTGGGTTTTTTCTTGGGCTCAGGCGTATATTCTAATAGGGATTTTTGCAAAGAAAATACGCTTTGCGGTCGTTCGAGATAGTCTAAACTCAAGCATTTATCGATAATTTCTAGCAAGTTTTGAGAATAAGTATCTTTACCAAGCTTAGTTGCTGGGGTGAGTAAATCGTTTTTAATGCGTTGATTGGCTGCTGGGGGCGAAGTGCGTGTTAAGCAAGAATACATGGTAGCACCAATGCTATAAATATCACTCCATGGGCCTAGCAATTTTCTATCATAATATTGCTCTGGTGAAGCAAAGCCAGGCGTGTAGCTTGGTGAAGATTTGGATAAATTTTCATTTAAGGCTTGGCGGGCAGAGCCAAAATCAAGCAATACAGGTGAGCCATCGAGCCTAATATAGATGTTGGCGGGTTTAATGTCTAAATGTAAAAGCTTTTGGGTATGCACTTCGCGCAAGCCATTAGAAAGCTCACCAAATACACGCCTAATAAATTGCTCAGAAACTAAACCTTGATGTTCTAAAATATAGTCTTGCAATGATTTTCCGCGCTCATACTGCATGACCATATACACGGTTTCATTGGCGCGAAAGAAATTTAACACGCGCACAATATTTTTATGGTCAATTTTGGCGAGCGATAAACCTTCATCAAAAAAACATTTTAGGCCGTGCCTAAATAATGCCACATCATCCGCATTTGGCAGTACCGTTGCATTTTCAGCGCGTTGCGCGATGGATGTTGGCAGGTATTCTTTAATAGCGACTGTTTTTTTGTCTTTATCACGTGCCAAATAGACAAAGCTAAAGCCGCCAGAACTCAAGACTTTTCTGATTTCGTAATCTTGTAGCTGGTAGCCAGCTGGAAGGGCTAAAGTTTTATTGATAGACACTGTTTAATGTTTGCTTAGGCTAATGATTCAAACAGCAATATAACGTGTAATTGATTGTAATTAAAGTTATTTGTGCTTTATTTTGGCATGAAGCAGTGCACATTTGATAACATGATGCCAATTTCACCAGCATTTATTAGGAAGTAAACACATGACATTCAGCATGACAGGCTTTGCCGCGCTAGAACAACCCTTAGAAAGCGCCACGCTGCTATTAGAGCTACGCGCGGTCAATAGCCGTTATTTAGATTTGCATTTTAAGCTAGATGAAAATTTAAGAGCTTTTGAACCCCTCATTCGCGAGCAAATTAGCGCGCAATTAAGCCGTGGCAAAATTGAGTGCAAAGTGAATTTAATCCAACGTGCGCAAGCAAATCAAGCTACGCAATTAGATGAAGCGCTCATGCAGCAATTATCCGCAATGCAGGAAAAAGCGAAGGTGCATTTTCCGCAAAGTCGTGAATTAAGTATGGCGGATATTTTACGTTGGCCAGGCGTGGTGTTAAGTGATGCCATTGGGCAAGACACATTATTGGAAGACGTCAAAAAACTAGTCCAGCAAGGCTTGCAAGACCTCAACGCTTCGCGCGCACGTGAAGGCGACAAGCTCAAAACTTTGATTTTAGATAGAATTAACCAAATTGAAGGTTTGGTTGAAAAAGTAAAACCACTCTTGCCTGCACTCACTAAAGAATATCAAGCGAAGCTAGAAAATAAATTGCAAGAAACTTTAAAAAGCATAGACCCAGAGCGCGTAGCACAAGAGCTGGTATTGTTTGCACAACGCATTGATGTAGATGAAGAACTCACGCGACTAACCGCACATGTTTCAGAAGTAAAACGTATTTTAAATAGCGATGCGCCAGCGGGTAAACGCTTAGATTTTTTGATGCAAGAACTCAACCGCGAAGCCAATACTTTGGGTTCAAAATCTGTTTCTGTGCAAACCACACAGGTGTCAATGGAGCTAAAAGTGCTTATTGAACAAATGCGCGAGCAAATTCAGAATATTGAATAAGTTATTTAACGTATTACATCGCCCTAATTAAGTGCAAAGCCTGATGTTGATGGTGTTTATTTAGCACTTTTTTGAGGCGTAAAAACAAAATACCAATAGAGCATTGTGTAACCATTTGATTTTGTTTGACAAATAATCTGGCATGCCATTTGCTTAAGTCTTTATATATAGTAAAGGCTTAAATGCATGCAAAAATCTACTCCCACTTTTTTTGATGAAATGCAGCTTAATGCTGCAAATTCAAATATGCCCGATGTACGCCAAATCTATACGGCTTATCAGCATTGGCTAAACAGCATTCCGCGTGATTTATTAGACAGCAAACGCCAAGAGGCGGAAGTGTTGTTTCGCCGTGTGGGCATTACGTTTAACGTGTATGGCGAGGATGACGGCGCCGAGCGGCTGATTCCGTTTGATGTGGTGCCGCGTATTTTGGCAGCGCAAGAGTGGTCTAAGCTTTCGGCAGGTGCAATTCAGCGCGTGCGTGCGCTCAATATGTTTTTGCATGATATTTATCATCAGCAAGAAATCATTCGCGCAGGTATTGTGCCAGCCAGCATTTTATCGCATTCGCAATATCGCCCCGAGATGTTTGGTGTGGATGTGCCGCAGCAAATTTATGCGCACATTGCAGGCATTGATTTAGTGCGTACCAGCGAGTCGCAGTTTTATGTGCTTGAAGATAATTTACGCACGCCCTCTGGTGTATCTTATATGTTAGAAGACCGCAAAATGATGATGCGGCTGTTTCCTGAATTATTCCGCCGTTATTCTATTGCGCCTGTTGACCATTATCCGCAAGTGTTACTCAAAAATTTACGCGCCGTGGCGCAGGCTGGCGTGCATGAGCCTACTGTAGTGGTGCTGTCGCCAGGCGCATACAACAGCGCATATTTTGAGCATGCGTTTTTAGCGCAACAAATGGGTGTTGAACTGGTAGAAGGCCCTGATTTATTTGTGCGCAACAATGCTGTGTACATGCGCACCACGCAAGGCCCGCAACGTGTGGATGTGATTTACCGACGCATTGATGATGATTACCTAGACCCGCTGGTATTCAATGCCAATTCTATGTTGGGCGTACCAGGCTTGCTTTCGGTGTATCGCAATGGTGGAGTGACGCTGGCAAACGCCGTAGGCACGGGCGTGGCGGATGATAAATCCACTTACATTCATGTGCCTGCCATGATTAAGTTTTATTTAGGCGAAGAGCCTCTGTTAGAAAATGTGCCAACTTACGAATTAAGCAAAGCCGATGATTTGGCTTACACATTAGGTAATTTGGCCGAGCTAGTGGTGAAAGAAGTGCAAGGCTCAGGCGGCTACGGCATGTTGGTCGGCCCAGCGGCAAGTAAAAAAGAGTTAGAAAACTTTAAACAGCGCATTATTGCCAACCCTACTAATTATATTGCACAGCCTACATTAGCGCTTTCAACTTGCCCCACTTTGGTTGAAGCAGGCATTGCGCCGCGCCATGTGGATTTACGGCCGTTTGTATTATCAGGTAAAACCGTCACCCTGGTGCCAGGTGCATTGTGTCGCGTGGCGATGAAGGAAGGCTCGCTAGTGGTGAATTCATCGCAAGGCGGCGGCACTAAAGACACTTGGGTATTGCAAGAGGAGCATCAAGAAGTGCAAAAGCAAATGCCTGATGTGCGCGGTAAAGTAGAAACGAATATAGAGGTGGCAACATGTTAAGGAAGCTTTATGTTAAGTAGGACGGCAGATCACCTTTATTGGATGGCACGTTACATAGAGCGTGCAGAAAATATGGCGCGCGTGTTAGATGTCACTTATAACATGTCGCTCGTGCCAAATGCGGCAGAATCTGAAGCAGCACTGTGGCTGCCCGCGTTAGAGATTTCTGGCAATGTAGAAGCCTATGAACGTGATTATTTTCAGCGTGACAATGATGAATACACCGCAGCAGGGGTGATTCATTACTTAGCGATGGATGAAAATAACCCTTCTAGCATTTACAACTCACTGCGTAGCGCACGCGAAAATGCGCATGCTGTGCGCGTGGCGATGACTTCTGAAACTTGGGAAAATATCAACGCTCTTTGGCTAGAATTCAGCCAATTTATCGGCCAAGATTTGGCCAAAAATGGCCTGCGTGAATTTTGTGATTGGGTAAAAGCACGCTCGCACTTATTTAGAGGCGTGTGCTTTGGCACCATGTTGCGCGATGATGCTTTTAGTTTTGTGCGCCTCGGCACGTTTATCGAGCGCGCCGACAATACAGCGCGCTTGCTTGATGTGAAATACCATTTATTATTGCCCGAGCAAGAAGAAATTGGCGGCGCGGTAGATTATTACGAATGGAGCGCAGTGTTGCGTTCAGTATCGGCTTTTCAGGCCTACCAAAAAATCTATAGCGACACCATTGAGCCATGGAGAGTCGCGGAATTATTAGTGTTAAGGCGCGATATGCCGCGTTCATTACACGCTTGTTTTGATGAAATTACGCCAATTTTAGAGCAGCTTTCGGGCGCACGCACTACAGAATGCAAACGCATGGCAGGCGAGCTACACGCAAAATTACGCTTTGGCAAAATGCGCGATATTTTTCAGCACGGTTTGCATGAGTTTTTAGATGAATTTGTAAAATCTAATAACAAACTTGGTGCAGAAATACACAAAACTTTTTTTAGTATTGCGACTTAAATATGTTACTTAGCATCGAACACCACACGCGCTATGCGTATAGCGACACGGTCAACTACACCATACAGCAACTACGCCTAACGCCACAAAATGGCTTTGGCCAGCACGTTAAACGTTGGGATATTAAAGTCGCAGGCGCGTTGCATCCCACTGAAGATGCTTACGGCAACAGCACGCATACGCTAGTGGTAGATAAACCACATCAAGAGATTTTAATTGTCGCCATGGGCGAAGTTGAAACTGGTTTAGAAGAGATTTCGCAACACCAAAATTTACCGCTCGCCATTTACCTGCGCGATACGCCGCTCACCATGCATGACGAAGCCATACGTGCCTTTGCTGCACCGTTTAAAACAGACGTGTATGCCCAGTGCGCCGCGCTAGAAACCATGATGCACACGCTTTTAGCGCGCGTTAATTACCTCACAGGCGCAACACAAGTGACCACTTCAGCCATTGAGGCATTTAACCTTGGGCAAGGCGTATGCCAAGATCATGCACATATTTTTATTGCGTGCTGTCGTAGCATAGGCTTGCCAGCGCGTTATGTGAGCGGCTATTTATTTACCGCCGATGGCAGCCTAATGCAAACGCACGCATGGGCAGACGTATTTTTAACCAATGGCGGCTGGCAAAGTTTTGATGTTTCTAATGGTTGCCGCGCAGGTGAAACGCATGTGCGGCTAGCCACAGGTTTAGATTACCGTAGCGCCAGCCCCGTAGGCGGCATGCGCTCTGGCGGCGGGGTAGAAGGCATGGCGAGTAGCGTGATTGTGAATCAAGCTGGCGTGCCAATTAGCCAACAACGGCATATTGATACTGCTGAATTAGTCAAAAATGCAGAGTTGATGCGGCAAGCACAGCAAGCACAACAATAAATTGCTTATTTGTTGATGATATTCAGTTCACCCTCAGACATCCACGATGTTTCTACCGCCATTCGTGATGCGGTCGCCCCTGTATTTTTACTCACAGGCATAGGCTCAATTCTCGGTGTGCTAGTGAATCGCCTAAGCCGTGCGATAGACCGCGCCAGAACTCTAAATACTTTAAATGCAGAACAGCGCAAAAGTTTTTTAGAAGAGCTAGACCTCATTGCGCTCAGAACCTCGTGGATGCGTTGGTCTGTTGGCTTGTTTATTTTCGCGGGCTTGTGCGTGGCTTTAGCCATTGCCGCCATATTTATAGGCGTGGCCATTGGCATACCCTTATCAGGCTTTGTGTTGATGACCTTTATTACCGCCATGTTCTCATTGATTTTTGGCTTGCTTTTCTTTTTGAGAGAAATTATTTTAGCCTCACAAGAAGTGATTACCCGCCATCGGCAAGATTTAAACGACAGGGCTTAAAAGCCATACAAGTAATATCAAGCTAATGGTATGATTTCAGCTTGATTATTTAAGTAGATTTAAGAGTTCGTTATGACGTATTGCGTAGGATTATTACTAGAACAAGGCTTGGTATTTGCCTCTGACACCCGCACCAATGCGGGGGTAGATCAAGTGGCCATCTCGCCAAAAATGCACGTGTTTGAAGTGAAAAATGACCGAGTGATTGTGTTAATGACGGCAGGAAATTTGGCAATTACGCAATCGGTGATTGGGCATTTAAAAGCGGCTATTCAAAGAAATCTAAAAGATAGTAAACACTTACATAATGTAGCCAGCTTATTTGAGGCGGCGGGCTTAGTGGGTGCAGAATTACGCGCTGCGTTCGAGCGTGATGCCGAATACTTAAAAAATCACAATATAGACTTTAGCGCGAGTATTTTACTCGGCGGGCAAATCAAAGGCGAAAAGCCGAGACTATTTAACGTGTACGCCGCTGGTAATTTTATAGAAACATGCAGCGAAACTCCGTATTTTCAAATTGGTGAAACCAAATATGGCAAGCCGATTATTGACCGCGTGGTGAAATACAATACCGAGATGATGGATGCAGTAAAGTGTTTGCTGATTTCATTTGATTCCACCATACGAAGCAACGTTTCAGTCGCCGCACCAATAGATATGCTACTTTATCGTACAGATAGTTTGCATGCAGATTGCAAAGAACGCATTACCGAAAATGACCCGTATTACGCAGAAATTAGAAAAGGCTGGGGTGATGGCTTGAAAAAAGTATTTTCTGCGCTACCTAGCCCAGATTGGTGTTAATAATGACGATGACTACAGGCAACCTTTTTATTATCACCGCGGCATCTGGTGCAGGCAAAACCAGCTTGATTAAAGCCTTGCTGGCAAAAGACGCGCACTTAAAGCTCTCAATTTCACACACAACGCGCAAACCTAGGCCAAGTGAAGTAGATGGCCTAGATTATCATTTTGTGGATGATGCAGCGTTTCTAAAAACTCTTGGTGAAGCGCAATTTTTAGAAAGCGCATTGGTGCATGATGCGCGCTATGGTACTTCGCAAGCGGCGGTTGAAGCGCCACTTGCAGCTGGCTTTGATGTTATTTTAGAAATTGATTGGCAGGGCGCCGAGCAGGTGCGCCGCTTGTACCCGAAAGCGGTGAGTATTTTTGTGTTGCCGCCCTCAATTGAGGCGCTAGAACGTAGGCTAACTGGCCGCGGGCAAGATAGCGCGGAGGTGATTGCAAAGCGCGTGGCAGCAGCGCGGACTGAAATGCGTCACGTAGGTGAGTTCGATTATGTTACAATCAACGATGATTTTGATGAGGCGCTACAAGACATTAGCGCTATTATCCGCGCGCAGCGGCTTGTAGGTTCAGCGCAAATGCAGCGTTACGCTAGTTTGATTCAAACACTGACATAATCTTTATACTTAAAATTCATTAGGAAACACCGCCATGGCACGTATTACCGTAGATGATTGCTTAGAGCAAATCCCCAACCGTTTTCATTTAACTTTAGTAGCCGCTTACCGTGCACGTCAATTGCATAATGGCGCTGAGCCATTGATCAATACACAAGGTTTGCGCGATAAATCTACCGTGCTTGCTTTGCGTGAAATTGCGGCTGGCAAAATTGGTTTAGAACTTTTAAATCGCATTTAATATTTAGTTTGTTCGTGAAAACTCCATGTCAAAAACCGCAACAAATCATCACGCGGAATCATTGCAGTCTAGTGACAACAAGCTAGCATCGGCACCCTTGCTGCCTGCGGACAGCGAGGATTCAGCCTTAAGTTTACGTCTTAAACAGTATTTAAAACCTCAAGATATTGCCCAAGTTTGGGAAGGTTATCGCTATGCTTTTCAGGCGCACGATGGCATTGTGCGCAAAACGGGCGAGCCTTATATTACACACCCAGTTTCTGTGGCTTGTATTCTGGCTGACTTGCACATGGATGTACCCACCGTGCTGGCCGCTTTATTGCACGATGTAGTAGAAGATACACCCATTACCGCGCAAGATATTGCTGAAAAATTTGGCCAACAAGTGGCAGATTTAGTAGATGGCGTGACCAAGCTAGATAAAATTGAATTTCAAAGCGCGAGTGAAGCACAGGCAGAAAATTTTAGAAAAATGCTACTGGCAATGAGCCAAGATGTGCGCGTTATTTTAGTGAAGCTGGCCGATAGATTGCATAATATGCAAACGCTAGAAGCCATGAAGCCAGAAAAACAAAAGCTCATTGCCAAAGAAACCTTAGATATTTACGCGCCAATTGCTAATCGTTTGGGTCTCAATGCAATCTACCAAGAACTTGAAGATTTAAGTTTTAAATATTTGTACCCCATGCGTTTTCGGGCGATTTCTAAAGCGATTATGGCCGCACGGGGAAACCGTAAAGAAGTGGTCAGCAAGATACTTGATTCAATTAAACAGCAGCTTAGCGCGATGAATATTGAAGCTGAAGTTTCAGGCCGAGAAAAGCATCTTTACAGTATTTACAAGAAAATGACGGGTAAAACCACGCCGTTTTCGCAAATTTACGATATTTACGGCTTTCGCGTGGTGGTGAAAGATTTAGCCAGTTGCTATATTGCTTTGGGTGCGTTGCATGCGCTTTATAAGCCAATTTCTAGTAAATTTAAAGATTACATTGCAATACCTAAAGCAAATGGCTATCAATCGTTGCACACCACTTTATTTGGGCCATTTGGCACGCCAATTGAGGTGCAAATTCGCAGTGCGGAAATGCACAACATTGCCGATGCAGGCGTGGCAGCGCATTGGCTGTATAAAGCTAACGATGCTCAATTAACCGCGCTACAACAACAAACGCATCAGTGGTTGCAACGTTTGCTTGAAATTCAGGGTGAAAGCGCTGATTCACTCGATTTTCTTGAGCATCTTAAAATTGATTTATTCCCAGATGAAGTTTATGTATTTACCCCAAAAGGTAAAATTTTGGCCTTGCCTAAAGGCGCAACGGCGGTAGATTTTGCTTATGCCGTGCATTCTGATGTGGGCAATAGTTGCGTGGCCGTGCGCATCAACCAAGAACTGGCGCCGCTGCGCACCGAGTTGCACAATGGTGACCATGTTGAAATTATCACAGGCTCACTCGCAAAACCTAACCCAGCATGGCTCAATTACGTGGTTACTAGCCGTGCGCGTGTGCATATTCGCCATTTTTTAAAATCGCAACAAACTACTGAATCTTCTCATCTTGGTGAGCGCATGCTCAACCAAGCTTTGCGCGCCTTGCATGTTGAACCTAGTCAAATTACTGAGCAGCATTGGCAAAAACTCATCCGCGATTACGGCCTGCAAAAGAAATCAGAAATTCTCACAGACATTGGCCTAGGTAAGCGTCAAAATGTGATGGTGGCGCATCAATTATTGGCGATGATGGGTGAAGTGCAAGAAGCTCAACCTGAGGGCGCAATTAACAAGTTTTTAGGCAAAATTTTTGGCAAACCGACCAAAAAGCCGCTAGATACCATCACCATATTGGGTTCTGAAGGCATGGCGGTGCAGTATGCGCAATGTTGCAGGCCGATTCCTGGCGACCCGATTTTAGGGTTTATTAACAAAGATAAAGGCTTGGTGATTCATACGCACGATTGCCCCGCTATCCGCAAATTCCGCCTAGACCCTGATAAATGGCTAGACGTTGAGTGGGAGCCAGATAGCGACCGCCTTTACAAAACCAACTTGAATTTAACGGTGGCAAACCAACCTGGTATGCTGGCAAAAATCGCGGCGGGCATTGCAGATGCTGGCTCTAATATTGATAACGTGAGTGTTGAAGAAGAAGATGGCAGCGCCTATGCCAACCTTTACTTTACCGTGCAGGTTAAAAACCGCATTCATTTGGCGGAGCTTATGCGCGGCTTACGCAAAATACCCGATGTAGTGCGCATTAACCGTACCAAAGGCAATGCGGCAGGCAATGGCAATAGTGCAAAAGAGCCTTCTTAATCGTTTTGCAGCCTCATTTGAGTGACTAATCTTTCTGAAATAAAAGCTTTTAGTAAGCCATTGGTGGCTAACCTAGCCAAGCTCGGCATTAGCAATTTGCAAGGCTTGTTGCTGCATTTACCGCTACGTTATATTGACGAAACACACATCACCGCCGTGCGAGATTTACGAGCAGGTGAAGCCGCACAAGTGGAAGGCGAAATCGTACATGCGGAAGTCACCTATAAGCCTCGTAAAGCCTTAATCGCAAGGTTAGAAGATGCCAGCGGCCAGCTTACTTTACGGTTTTTGCATTTTTACCCCAGCCAAATTGCCGCGCTTAAAGTAGGCACTAAATTACGCGTTTATGGCGAAGTAAGAAGCGGTTTTTTTGGCTACGAGCTAGTGCACCCAACCTGCAAAGCGGTAGGCGAAAAAACTACAGTGGCCGAAACATTAACGCCCGTTTACCCAACGGTAGCAGGGCTTACGCAGGGGAGCTTGCGCAAAGCGATTGCCATTGCTTTAACGCAAAATGGCTTAAATGAAACGCTGCCAGCAGGCGTGTACCAGTCACTTCACTTCCCAAGTTTTGCTGCAAGCGTAAAGTCGCTACACAACCCGCCGCCAGACGCCGATTTGCAAGGCTTAGAAGAAAAAACCACGCCAGAATGGCAACGCCTAGCGTTTGATGAATTGCTTGCACAGCAGCTTTCAATGCGTAAACACTACGCGAGCCGCCGCAGTGTAGATGCGCCACAGTTTAAGCAATCTAAACAGCTAGTTTCAAGCTTGCTAAAAAGCTTGCCGTTCGCCTTAACGCAAGCGCAGCAAAAAGTGGCAATAGAAATTGAGCGCGATTTAACTCAGCCGCACCCCATGCAGCGTTTATTGCAGGGCGATGTGGGTAGCGGTAAAACCATTGTTGCGTGCATGGCGGCGCTACAAAGCATAGAAAGCGGTTGGCAAGTGGCGTTAATGGCACCTACAGAAATTTTAGCCGAGCAGCATTTTAGAAAAATGTTGGGCTGGCTCACGCCCTTAAATATCAAAATCGCATGGCTCACAGGCAGCCAAAACAAAAAAGACCGCGAAGCCGCCATGCAAACCATTGCCGATGGTAGCGCACAATTCGTGGTTGGCACGCACGCGCTTTTTCAAGAAGCTGTGCAATTTAAAAAACTAGGCTTAGCGATTATTGATGAGCAGCATCGCTTTGGCGTGCAACAACGCTTAGCTTTGCGCCAAAAAGGCCAGCCTGAGCCGCATCAATTGATGATGACAGCCACGCCGATTCCACGCACGTTATCAATGAGTTACTACGCAGATTTAGATGTTTCAGTGATTGATGAACTGCCACCAGGGCGCACGCCAATAGTGACTAAGCTAGTTTCTGATGTGCGCCGCGATGAAATTTTGCAACGCGTGCGAGAGGCCTGCGCGCAAGGCAACCAAGCCTATTGGGTGTGCCCGTTGATTGAAGAATCTGAAGCCTTGCAACTCGCCACCGCCAACGACACTTATGCGCTCATGCAACATGAATTCCCCGAATTAAAAATCGGCCTAGTGCATGGGCGCATGAAACCCGCCGAGAAACAAGCGGTGATGGCCGCCTTTAGCGCAGGCGAAACGCAATTGCTAGTGGCCACCACGGTGATAGAAGTTGGTGTAGATGTACCCAATGCCAGTTTAATGGTTATAGAACACGCCGAACGCATGGGGCTGAGCCAGTTGCATCAATTACGCGGTCGCGTAGGCCGTGGCGCCGCAAAAAGCACCTGCATCTTACTCTACCAAAACAAGCTTTCTGAAACTGCAAGAGCGCGACTAAAAGTGATTTATGAAAGCAACGACGGCTTCGCAATCGCCCAAGCCGACCTAAACCTACGCGGCCCAGGTGAATTTTTAGGTGTGCGTCAAAGCGGTGTGCCGATGTTGAAAATTGCTGATTTGAATCGCGATGCAGCATTGTTGAATGTTGCAAAGAATATGGCTGAAAAACTGCTAAAAGAACACCCCGCAGAAGTCGAGCAGCATTTAGAAAGATGGATGGGCAGTGCGGGTGAATTGGTGAAGGTTTGATAAAAGCAAGCTATGAAGATTGCTTTAACGTAGGGCGGAAGGTATTTCTCTTTTCCGCCCTACGTTTGTTTTGTTGTTATAAATAAACTACATTTTCTGAATATGAGGGACTTAACTCATCCAATTTGTGACTGTTATAAAACTGCCCTTTAAACCAAATATACATGGCTGGAAAAAAACAACATTCACTTGTGATCTCTATTGCATCATCTATGGTAGATGGTAATTTTTTAGGTTTATAAAGCATGAATGAAAGATTTGAGAGTTTATCCATGGCCAATTCTTTAATGCGCTCATCATCCATAAAAGCACCTCTTATTGTCTCCTCTTCTTCATCTGTTGAATCTTTCCATTCTTGAATAAAGCGATTTAAGAGTAGCGCCTGTAATTGATTGTCATGCTCATTACTAAAACGCCCTTTTTCATCGAAGAATTCTAAAGCATCTTTAATATCAAGTGCGATTATCAAACCTGAATTTAATGCTGATTCACAAAGGATAGCAATTTCTTCAGATTCTACTACATGATGCCAATGGTTGAAGCCTGCATCAACGGCTACTTGGTCTAGCGCAGCGTGCAATTGAATGCCAGTTTCGCGAGTAATGATTTTTGCTTTTTTACGAAGAATACTAACTGATTTTTGTTCTATTACAATTGTAACTTTTGACATTTATGATCTCCTAATTTGCATATACGATGCCCACTGTCGAATCTGCTAGAAAATCTAAATAGAGATTTTTAATTACGATCACCCAGTTCAGGTTTGCTAATGTGAGCAGCAGGTTTTGATCCAACCAGTGCTTATGCTAATTAAATACTCATAAAAAAGCAAGTGGGATGTGCAAAAGCTGTTATTTGGACATCGTAATGGAGGGCAAGGTAAATCATTTCCCTCCCCATACGCCCGTACCTGCATTCACAAAACACGCACTTGTGCGATAATCCGTTTGTGAAAATACTACCTCATCGTTTTAATCATCGCGCTAGGTGGCTACGCAGGCCATTCTTAAGCGGTATGTTTAGTTCTTGGTTAATTGAGACAGGTTCACTTACCGCGTGTTTGCAGCGGCGGTATGCTCATTTTTCAGTTATGCCAGTCGCGGTGAAATACGCCAAGCCGATTCAAGATGAAGCGGTTTTATTAGGCCAGCCAAATTACAAAACAGCTTTAATCCGTGAAGTGTTGCTCATGGGTAACAATCAGCCTGTAGTGTTTGCGCATAGCGTGTTGCCGAGGGCAAGCCTGCGAGGCGCATGGAATGGGCTTGGCAGGCTAGGTAATAAACCACTTGGGGCGACTTTATTTGCTAACCCTAAAGTGAAGCGTACGGCTTTAAGTTATAAAAAGCTCACGCCAAATCACGCGCTTTACAAGCACGCCACGCAACATTTAGCGGTTAAGCCAAATGTGCAAAAACCAAGTTGCTTGTGGGCGCGGCGTTCTATTTTTAGTTTAAATTGCGCTAATATTATGGTGACTGAGGTGTTTTTACCTCAACTACTACTTGAAGATTTGGTGCAAAATTAAACTCCCCGTCATTTCCGCCTACGCGGGAATGACGGAGAGAGTTAGGTCTTTAACAATATGAACATACAAACCATGATCAAAAAACTAGATGCCTTTGAACGCTTAATGCGTTTAGATAAACCCATCGGCATTTTATTGCTGTTGTGGCCTACGCTGTGGGCGTTGCTGATTGCGGGCAACGGCAAGCCTGATTGGATAATCGTGCTGATATTTGTCACAGGCACAGTGTTGATGCGTAGCGCGGGTTGTGTGATGAATGATATTGCAGATAGCAAATTTGATGGCTTGGTAGAGCGTACAAAAAATCGCCCGCTGGCGACTAAAGAAGTGAGCAAAAAAGAAGCTTATATTTTGGCGGCGGCTTTGAGTTTAGTGGCATTTGGTTTTGTGTGTATGCTGAATGCACTGACGATTAAGTTGTCGTTTGTAGCGTTGTTGTTGGCGGCAACTTACCCATTAACCAAACGCTATTTAGCAATTCCACAAGCATATTTGGGCATTGCTTTTGGCATGGGTATCCCCATGGCGTTTGCCGCGATTACTGGTGACATTCCCAACATTGCTTGGGTGCTGCTGTTGGCCAATGTGTTTTGGGCAATTGCGTACGACACCGAATACGCGATGGTTGACCGTGACGATGATTTAAAAATAGGTATTAAGTCTTCCGCAATTACGTTTGGCAAGTTTGATGTGGTTGCGGTGATGGTTTGTTATGCAATTACACTAACTTTATTAGTGCTGGTAGGTAAATGGTTGGCGCTAGAAATGGCTTATTACCTAGGTTTGGCGGTGGCATCTGGTGTTGCAGCTTATCATTATGGTTTGATTAAAAGTCGCAATAAAGCGAATTGCTTTAAGGCTTTTTTACACAATAATTGGTTTGGTTTTGCGGTATTTGCAGGGTTGGCTACGCATTATTTTAGCTTGCGCTAGCGGTGGTTAGAGTCTGCAATCAAGCTTGATTGCAGGTTTATTTTTTGGGATCTATTTCGGGTAAATCCCACTCAATTACATTGGCTTTAGGTGCCTTTGGCGCGCTTGACGTGGCATCTGGCGCTGTTGGTATTGCATCAAAATCAATTTCTTCCATTTCAAACGCCTCATCAACCTCTAACTTAGGGTTGAGTTGTTCTGTGCTAAAGTCAATTGATTCAAAAGTTACTTCAGTGCCAGGCGTGGCTTCTGCGAACACTAACGGTTTAATTTTACTACTGGTTTTTATTTCACTGGTTTTAATTTCATAAGTGGGCTCAATTTCGCCTAATGGGCTGATGTCGGCAAACAGGGCATTATTAAAAGATTCAATTTCTAAAGGTGGCTCAGCCGCTACACGCTGTTGTAAGTAGTGTTGCGGTGCTGATGCAGTTGATGAATCTAAGTTTTTTGCTATAGTTTTTAAGAAAAATAAATCGTCAAATGCATTTTGTTCTAAGCCTTCTCTTGGTTGAGAGCGCTTGTTGTAGATAAGGTCGTTTAAAAATTCAACCGCATACTGTGAGCCCCATACGCCCTCTAGACGCGAGACGATATGCGGGTAGTCTTCAATGGATGCGGTATTTGGCTCTGAAATGGCGCCAAATTTTGCTGCTTTGATATTAAAATGCTTATTGCATTCAACAACGGCCTCATCGTATTCTGCCTCCGAACCCTCTTTAGCCAACAGGTTGAGTAACTTGAACCATATGGCGGGCGATTCTGATGGCGAGTCACTTAAATGATTTTGTAAAAGTTGAATGGCCAAAGCAGGGCGACCGTGCTCAATAAATACATCGGCGTCATCTAATATGCTGGCGTGGCCTTCTAGGTCAAAGTGCTCTTTTGACGTTTCATCTACTTTAATAGTAGTTTGGCTGGGTGGCTGCTCAGTAAAGTTTGGTGTTTTGAACGCAGGCTCATCAAAACGGCTAGGCTGTGAATTGCCACTTACATTATTTGAAGCAACTGCTGGAATATCTGCCTTTACCTCAGCATCGAACCATTGTGCGGCTTCATTGCTTGTGCGTTGACTAATTATTCTGCGGCGTAGCCATTCAAGCCCTAGCAATGCTGCAATTGCCCCTAGCGCGATTGGCAAAATTTTCTGCCAATTAAAGCGCTCACTTTCTATTTTTGCTTTAGTTGCTTCTTCTACCAACTGCGTATTGCGGCTTTGTAAGTTTGTGATTTGCTTTTCTAAGTGCGCCAAACGGTTAGACATGACGGTTACTTCATCCATGGTATCTACAGCGTTAGTCGAAGCAGCATTGTCAGGTCTTGAAAAATCAATTTCGGTGGCTAATCGTAATGATAAGCTAGGTTGTGTGGGGTTGGCATTTGCGGCGCTACCACCAGAAATCACCAAAAAAGGCTTGTCGGTAGAAACTTTATTGATAGGTGCTTGATTATTAGGTGGTGTAGGAGTGGCTTCAATTAAAGCAGGTTTAGATTCGGTGGTTTTCTTGCCTGTGTAAGCTTCAAGTAGTTTTTCGTCTACAGTTACAGGCGTTTTAATTTTCTTCTTTTTAACAGCTTTTGGTGTGCTAGGTTTAGTTGCCGCTTCACTTGTTTGTTGGACGCTTGCTTGTAATTTGGGTTCTTGAGCTTGATTTTTTTCAATAGGGGTGTGGGGCAGCTTCTGGTTGTTATCTGCAACATTGCCCGCAGCTTCTAAATTAGTGTTTTCACTTTCTATACTCGTCGTTGGGGCAGGGTCTAATAGCAATACGTATTCACGGCTTACATTTGGTTCGCAGTTAAAAGAAACACGTAAATTGACAATCGGCTCTGTAATCACATCATTAGTAGTGATTGTTAGTTGATGACCAGTGTTATTGGGCTTAAGTGAGATATTAGATTTTTTAAATGCAGGCACGTCACTTAAATCACTTGCGGTAAAGCAACTAGCTTCGGCTTTAGTATCAAGATCTATCACATTCACTTTAGCAAAAAGCTTTTCACCTAGGTGAGACTTAAGCTCAACCTCACTCAAACCTAGAGCCAAGCTTAGGTTAGCGTAAACAAATAATAGTAAAAATGTAAAAAATCTCAATTTGATAATAATTCCAATGACGTGCAATTTCTAATAAATTTGATTATAAATAACGACTTTAATAAACAAACTTAATTTATATAGTTAATATCGTAGCATAACCCACGTAAAACTATATACTACATGCCTAGTATATGCCGTTGTACCTACCCAAAAGGGTTACAATATTCATGCATGTTAACAATAAATGCGTCGCTATCGGGTTCACCAACCAAATTAGTGGCGTGATTTAGTTTAAAGTGTTTAGATATATTTGTATAAAATCGTTTATATGCTCAACATAATGTTTGACAAAGCACCCTGCTTCAGCATAAAATCCGCCTCTTAATTTTTTTAGCTCATAGTATTGATAACACAATGAAAACCTTCTCAGCAAAATCACATGAAGTGAAACGCGACTGGTTCGTGGTAGATGCCACAGACTTAGTGCTAGGCCGTTTGGCTAGCGGAATCGCGCACCGTTTACGCGGCAAACACAAAACTATTTATACACCACACGTTGATACGGGTGATTATATTGTTGTCATCAATGCCGACAAATTAAAAGTGACTGGTAATAAAGCTGATGGCAAGCTTTACCATAGCCACTCTGGTTATCCAGGTGGTATCAGCACAACAACATTCTCTAAAATGCAAGACCGTTTTCCAGGTCGCGCTTTAGAAAAAGCAGTAAAAGGCATGTTACCTAAAGGTCCTTTAGGTTACGCAATGATCAAAAAAATGAAAGTTTATGCTGGCGACAAGCATGAACACGCGGCGCAACAACCGCAAGCATTGAAAATCTAAGGATAAGAACAGATGATCGGTAAATATAATTACGGTACTGGCCGCCGCAAAAGTTCAGTAGCGCGCGTGTTTATGAAAGTTGGTAAAGGTAATATCGTTGTGAACGATAAGCCTGTAGATGAATATTTCTCACGTGTTACAGCGCGTATGATTTTACGTCAACCACTAGAATTAACTAACAACCTAGCTAGCTTTGACATTATGGTTAACGTTATCGGTGGTGGTGAATCAGGTCAAGCTGGTGCGGTTCGTCACGGCATTACACGTGCGTTGATTGACTTTGATGCAAACTTAAAAAGCGCGTTATCACAAGCTGGTTTTGTAACGCGTGATGCACGTGAAGTTGAGCGTAAAAAAGTTGGTTTCCGCAAAGCGCGTCGTCGTAAACAATTCTCTAAACGCTAATGCTTTAAGCACTATAAGCGGTTGGATATTAAAAAAGGTCGCTAACGCGGCCTTTTTTATTTTGATGTTAGAATTAGTAATGATTTAAGTGTGAGATGGTGAACGTGTAATGCAAAGCAAAAAACTAAAAGTAGGTATCGTTGGCGGCACTGGTTATACAGGTGTTGAGCTGTTGCGCCTGCTAAGTATTCACCCAAATGTTACGCTCACCGCTATTACTTCACGCGGTGAAGCAGGCTTGCCAGTGGCCGATATGTTCCCTAGCTTACGTGGCTATGTTGATGTGGCCTTTAGTGACCCAGCCACGGTCGATTTAACTGCGTGTGATGTAGTGTTTTTTGCTACACCGCACGGCGTGGCCATGAGCCAAACGCCAGCGTTGCTAAAAGCTAACGTGAAAGTAATTGATTTAGCCGCAGATTTTAGGCTGCAAGACACTGCTGTTTTTGAAAAGTGGTACAAAATGGCGCATAGCTGTGCCGATGTTTTAAAAAATGCGGTGTATGGCATTCCTGAGCTTAATCGGGCACACATTAAAAATGCTAGCGTGATTGGCAACCCTGGCTGTTACCCAACCACGGTTTTATTGGGCTTGGCGCCTTTATTAGAGCAAGGCCTAATTGATTTTTCTGTGCCAATTATTGCCGATGCTAAATCGGGTGTTTCTGGCGCGGGTAGAAAAGCTGAAGTGGCGACTTTGTTTGCTGAAGCTAGCGATACCATGAAAGCGTATGGCGTGGCGGGGCATAGGCATCACCCAGAGATTCACGCACAAATTACCCAATTGGCTAGTAGTTCTGGCGCGAAAATAGAATTTATATTTACGCCACATTTAGTGCCGATGATTAGAGGTATGTTATCTACTGTTTATGTGAAACTTTCTGCGAAAGCTAGCGATGTCGACTTACAAGCTTTGTTTGAAAAGCGGTATGAAAATGAGCAATTTGTAGATGTATTACCAGCTGGCAATCTGCCTGAAACTCGCTCTGTGCGGGGCTCTAACCAATTGCGCATTGCCATACACAAGCAGGTCGATAGCGATTATTTAACTATTGTTGTGGTGCAAGATAACCTAGTAAAAGGCGCGGCAGGCCAAGCGGTGCAAAATATGAATATTATGTTTGGCTTAGCGGAAAATACAGGGCTGGTAGTTGTACCTTTATTACCATAAATTGTGCCGACTAAAAAATGAAGCCAGTTAGAAGAAGAATTCGTAAACATTTTGGTTTAACCGCAAAGCAAGTAGCGGTTCGCTCTCATCGGCCTTGGTATTTTCGTTGGGTAATCGCGGCTTTATTTTTAGTGCTGGGTTACTCATTTGCCTATTGGCAATATGCAGCAGGTGGAAAAAGCTTAGTAGGTAAATTAAAGTTAGCGACTATTGAAAATCAAAATTTGCAGAGCAAAGTAATTCAAACCGAACTTAAGCTTCAAATTGAAGCGGCCACGCAGGCCGATTTGAACAAACAATTAAATGTTTTGCATGATGAAAACATAAAGATTAAAGAAGACTTGTTGTTTTACAAAAACGTAGTTGGAAAAATGAAATAAGCTAGCACTGCCCGACTATACTAGCCCCAACGCTAACGAATTGGATAGGAATGAATATGTGGTTTAAAAAAAGTAACAAAATTCAAAATAGTATAGACACCCTAATTGGCGCAGATACTCGCATTGAGGGCAACGTTAATTTTTCTGGCGGTTTGCGTGTAGATGGTGCGGTGCGTGGCAACGTGACGGAACCAAATGCCAGCCCGAGTACACTAATACTGAGTGAGCATGGCCATATTGAAGGCGCGGTGAGCGCTTCAAAAATTGTGCTCAATGGCAAAGTTATTGGCCCAGTGAAAGCCAACGTGTTTATTGAGCTACAAGCCAAAGCGCATATTACGGGCGATGTGTATTATAAATCGCTAGAAATGCACACTGGCGCGGTGATTGAAGGAAAGCTCGTTTATATGGGCGATGGCGCACAAGCCATCAATAATAGCGAGAGCTAAACTTAGATTGACCTTATAGCTACGCAGTAGCATAATGATTTTATTGAAGAAATTTAGGAGTACAAGATGAACGCAGTCACAGATTTGCAAAATGTTGAAATGCCAGCACCGTTAGTGTTTACCGATAACGCGGCTAAAAAAGTAAAAGAATTGATTGAAGAAGAAGGCAGCCCAGATTTGAAACTCCGCGTGTTTGTAAGCGGTGGCGGCTGTTCAGGCTTTCAATACGGCTTTACTTTTGAAGAAGAAGTGAATGAAGACGACACGCAAGTGCAAAAAGATACTGTGACTTTATTGATAGACCCAATGAGCCTGCAATATTTGATGGGCGCTGAAATTGATTATCAAGACAGCTTACAAGGTTCACAATTTGTGATCCGCAACCCGCAAGCGACGACAACTTGCGGCTGTGGTTCATCTTTCTCTGTTTAAAAAATAGCTGATAAAAAAGCCAAGCGTTTGCTTGGCTTTTTTTGTTTCCACTGCCGTCATTCCCGCCTACGCGGGAATGACGGCAGTGATGTTTTGGGGTTGAACTTATGAAAAAACTAATTTTATTACTAGCTGTTTTTCTCATTGCATGTAGCAGTGGAGAAAAACACGCAGCTATCCCCAAAGGCGCTACAGTGCTCATTCTTGGTGATAGTTTAAGTTATGGCACAGGCGCAAACGAGGGCGAAGATTACCCAAGTTTATTAGCCAAAACTACAGGCTGGGCAATTATCAACGCTGGCATTCCTGGCAATACTTCCGCTGAAGGCCTAGAACGACTACCAGCCTTGTTGGAGCAAGATAAGCCAAAATTATTGATAGTAGAACTTGGTGGAAACGACTTATTGCGCCACATGCCTCAAAGCGAAACCATCAGTAACTTAAAAGCCATTTTGGCCTTATCTAAGGCCAAAGGCGTGAAGTCAATTTTGGTGGCAATCCCAGAAGTCAGCGCGCTAAGGGCGGCTGTGGGTAACTTAGCAGACCACCCATTGTATGAAGATATTGCCAATGAAACCGCCACACCGCTAATCGCCGATGTGTTTTCTGAAGTACTTTCAGACACCGCGCTAAAATCAGACCAAATACACCCAAATGCGCAGGGCTATGGTGAAGTGAGCAAAAAAATGAACGAATCTTTAAAGCAATTGGGGTTTACGAGCTAAATACAGATGCCCTGCGAGCCAGTATCCATGCGGGTTGCAGAGGTGTTGTTTTAAGGTGTTTTCAGCGATGTAGCCCGTATGAAATACGGGCAAACTTTAACCCCATATTCCGCTATGCTTCATACAGACTACGCTAGCTAACGTGAAAAAGAGCTACCTGCGCGGCTTTTCGCGCAGGCAGTTCGACTGGCTGGAGGGTTATGCATACCCTTCCTCATTTGGAATGCGACTCAAATCGGATAAGGGCATACTCTTATATCGCTTGCCCCAGCACGCCTTTTTGAATGCTTGATGGTAAGCGTCAATATTCAGCGTGGAGTCTTTTACAGCTTCGTGTGCTCGGTGCATGTTTGCCGCTCTCATATACCCAATGAGATAGTCTTTGCCTTCAATGTTGACCACAAATGCGCTCTCAACGGTAACACCTTCATTCTTTAGCGATTGAAGCGCTTCGTCGCGATTAGTGTGCAAGAAACCAGCCCACGCCTTCACTTTTTCTACAGAGTCTGGCAAGAGTTCAATTACTACGCAGCTAGTTTCCATTTGGGTAGGCCAAGTATGCATAACGTAAAATATCTGCCTTATTTTCTTGCGTCTATCGATACAAACTCACGCCTATCTTCACCCGTATAAAGCTGTCTTGGGCGGCCGATTTTGTGTTCTGGGTCGGCGTTCATCTCGCTCCATTGCGCTATCCAGCCTGCGGTGCGGGCTAGGGCGAAGATGGCGGTGAACATGCTGTTGGGGATTCCCATGGCGCGCATGACAATGCCGCTGTAAAAGTCTACATTTGGGTAGAGTTTTTTGCTCACAAAGTATTCGTCTTCAAGCGCAATTTTTTCAAGCTCCATGGCTAGTTTAAATAGAGGGTCGTCTTGCAGGCCAAGTTCTGCAAGCACTTCATGACAAGTTTTACGCATAATGGCGGCGCGTGGGTCCATATTTCTATAAACGCGGTGACCAAAACCCATGAGGCGGAAGCTGTCGGTTTTGTCTTTGGCGCGTTTAATAAATTCACCTATGCGTGATACATCGCCGATTTCTTCTAGCATTTGCAAGGTGGCTTCGTTAGCGCCGCCATGTGCTGGCCCCCAAAGTGATGCAATGCCTGCCGCTACGCTGGCAAATGGGTTGGCGCCGCTAGAGCCGACTAATCTAACCGTAGAAGTTGAGGCGTTTTGTTCGTGGTCTGCATGCAGAATTAAAATTTTCTCAAAAGCGCGCGCTAACACTGGGTTGGGTGTGTAGTCTTCGCATGGCGTGGCAAACATCATGTGCATGAAGTTTTCAGCATAATTGAGGTTATTTTTTGGGTACATAAACGGCTGACCCGTATTGTATTTAAAGCTCCAAGCCGCAATGGTGGGCACTTTTGCCAATAATCGGTAGGCTGAAATCAGCCGATGATGCGGGTTATATACGTCCATAGAATCAAAATAGAAGGCAGACATTGAGCCTACCACGCCCACCATTACCGCCATTGGGTGCGCATCACGCCTAAAGCCGCGGAATATATTATTGAGTTGGTCGTGCAGCATGGTATGGCTGCTAATGGTGTTAGTGAAGTCGGCCTTTTGCGTGGCGTTTGGTAGCTCGCCATGCATAAGCAAATATGAAACTTCTAAAAAGTTACAATGCTCAGCCAGTTGCTCAATTGGGTAGCCGCGATGCAACAATATGCCTTGCTCGCCATCAATAAAGGTAATTGCAGAATTACACGCCGCCGTTGCCATAAAACCTGGGTCGTATGTGTAAACGCCGTGCTTGCCCAGCGTGCGAATATCAATGACATCATTACCCAGCGTGCCAGAAAGTATAGGCAGCTCAATAGGCGCTGCGCCGTTATCAAAAGTGATGGTGGCTTTAGTTGGTTTTTTTAGCATATTATTGGCCTTGCGATTTAAAGTAATTGTTAGTAATTATACTTTAAAAAATCTATTTGATAGGTGCAGGGCAAGCGGGCAAGTGGTGGGAAATATTTAATGCTGATAGATAGCACCCAATATACGCGTGCCCGCCGCGCCAGTAACGGCGGGTAGATTAGCCGTTTGTTGGTTTAAACATTGCTTGGCAAGCCATGCAAAGGCTATGGCTTCAAGCCAGTCTACGCCTATGCCAAGGTCATCAGTAATTGAAACTTTTGAGCCACCTAATAATTGCTGTAAATCATGTTTAAGCAAGCTGTTATGCGCGCCACCACCGCATAAGTACACTTCGTTTAATGCGTCGTCAGATTTTTGACCGCAATCTTGCACAAGCGCATCGTAAATTGTGTGTGCGGTTAAAAATACCAAAGTGCGCGCGACATCTTGCGGACGGTAATTGGCATTTACCAAATGTTGGGCAAGCCAAGCATCGTTAAATAAATCTCGCCCTGTGCTTTTGGGCGGCAGCAACGCAAAATAAGGCTCTGCAAGCATGTTGGATAATAATGACTCAATCACTTCACCCGTGGCTGCCCATGCGCCGTTGGCATCGTAATCAAGATTTTTATGTTGTTTAATCCAAGCGTCTAACAGCATATTGCCAGGGCCAGAATCAAAGCCTAGCACCTCGCTCGTATTTGCAAGATAAGTAATATTAGCAATGCCGCCAATGTTAATAATGGCGCGATTTGCTTGCTCGCTCGCAAAAACTGCTTGGTGGAAGGCGGGCACCAATGGCGCACCTTGGCCGCCTGCGGCAATGTCGCGGCTTCTAAAATCTGAAACTACGGTAATGCCTGTGAGTTCGCTTAACAGCGCGGCGTTGCCAATTTGTAGCGTAAAACCAATACCATCGTGAAATTTTGGTCGATGCCTAATTGTTTGGCCGTGGCAGCCGATGGCGGCAATCTCAGAAGGGGACAATTTGGCGTTGCTGAGCAGTTGATTTACAGCGCTAGCGTAAAGCTGTGCCAGCGTATTTGCCAATAGGGCGCTAGTTTCTAGCTCATTTTCAGTGGGGTGTTGTAGCGCTAAAATTTGCGTGCGTATTTCTGGCGGATAAGCTAAAAAATGCGTGTGCAATACTTGTGAATTCGCTTGGGAAAAATCAACCAGCGCAACATCCACGCCATCCAGGCTGGTTCCAGACATCAGTCCGATGAAAAGCTTACCAGCCATACGTAAAATTACCGTGTTTGTTGTTTGAAGTTAATTTTGGGTGAAGTTAATCGAGCGCCGCAATATTACTATTACTTAACAAGCTCAGTTGTGCTGTGAGTTGGCTACTTTGCACATCAAAAGCCACTCTATCTTGCCCTGTAAGCGTGTTGTCTTTAGGTAAAGCAACGGTCATTGGGTCACGGTGTTCTTTGCCTACCAAAAACTCATAGTGCAAATGCGGGCCTGTAGACATGCCTGTTGTGCCAACATAACCAATAATGTCAGCTTGTGCGACCTTTTGCCCTTTACGCAAACCCGCCGCAAAGCGTGATAGGTGACCATACACCGTGCTTACATCGTTTTCGTGTTTAAGTACAATTACATTGCCGTAACCACCTTTTACGCCCACAAAATCAACCACCGCGTCGCCCGCTGCTTTTACGCCAGTACCTGTAGGTGCGGCGAAATCAGTGCCTTGATGCGCTTTAATGCGGTTTAAAATTGGGTGAAAACGACCTAAACTAAAGCTAGAGCTAATACGTGTGAACTCAAGCGGAGAGCGTAAAAATGTTTTGCTTAAGCTGACACCTTCAGGCGTGTAATACTGCATTTCATTGGCGGCATCTCTGTAACCTACCGCGCGATAAGTTTTGCCGTTGTTGACAAATTCAGCCGCTAAAATCTCACCAGTTTTGAGCAACTCACCTTGGTCGTAGCTACCTTCGTAAATCACATTAAAGTGGTCGCCACGGCGTAAATCTGTGCTGAAGTCAATTTGGCTTTCAAACATATCTGCAATTTTTACTGCAATATCGTCTGGAATATTGGCGTCATCAGCCGCGCCAAATAAAGAGCTTTTGATTTTAGCAGATTTTAATATTGGGCGACTTTCAAGTTTATGTACTATTTTATTAGCTTCAAAACCTGCAGCGGATTGTTTAACTGTGATGAATTGATCTGCATCTAATTGATACTCAAGCGAAATTAAGTTGCCATCAACATCTGTTTGCGCTTCAATTTGGTGGCCAGGTTTTAATGCCGTGGCGATTTCGCCAGCAATATTGTCATTACGAATGTAATTGATGGCATCGCGGTTACGAATATTTAAGCGTGATAGCACATTATTTAAAGTGTCATCACGGCGCACGTGCTCTTTGTACCAGAAATGCTGTTCAGTTACGCTGGCAAGCACGTCGTTATTGCTTGGCAGGGCGATTTCTTCTATCACGGTACTGGTTGTAATATTGCCAGAAAGCGTTTGTGGGGCAATACCAAACGCCGTGTAAATGCCGAATAATGGCAAGCAAGAAATTGCTAAAATCCAACGCAATTTAAGTTTGCGTTCAGCTTTATGAGCGATTTGCGCTAAAATAGTACTTTGCTCAAGATTCTCTTTAGCGAAATAATTGTTAAATGGCGCGTTATGTTGATTAGACTCGTTAATATCCACGGGCTGACCTCTATAAATGTTTAGTACGGTTGTGGATAATAACAGAAAACTCAATTAGAACAAGTAAATAAACTGTAAAAGTGAATGTTTTACAGTCAATATTAAGGACGTAGATTTCGTGAATATAGACATCAATCAACAGTTAGCTGTTATTAAGCGTGGTGCCGAAGAGCTTTTAATTGAAGCGGAATTAGTTGAAAAATTACGTTTGAGCATAAAGTCTGGCAATCCGCTAAGAATTAAAGCAGGCTTTGACCCTACCGCACCAGATTTGCACTTAGGTCATACTGTATTGATTAACAAATTACGTCAGTTTCAAGAGCTGGGTCATCACGTACTATTTTTAATCGGCGATTTCACGGGCATGATAGGCGACCCGACAGGCAAAAGTGCTACGCGCCCGCCACTCACTGCTGAACAAGTGCAAGAAAATGCTAAGTCTTATACTGCGCAAGTATTCAAAATACTTAAACCTGAGCAAACAGAAGTGGTGTTTAACTCAAAATGGCTTAATAATTTAGGCGCGGCAGGTATGCTCAAGCTGGCGGCTAGCCACACGGTGGCGCAAATGCTAGAGCGTGATGATTTTTCAAAACGTTATAAGTCTAACCAGCCAATTGCGATACATGAGTTTTTATATCCTTTATTGCAAGGCTACGATTCTGTTGCACTGAAAGCGGATGTTGAATTAGGTGGTACAGACCAAAAATTCAACTTGTTAATGGGTCGTGAGTTGCAAAAACAAGCGGGCATGGCACAACAATGCGTACTCACTATGCCGTTGCTTGAGGGTTTAGATGGCGTCAATAAGATGTCAAAATCTTTAGGTAACTATATTGGTATCAATGAGCCGCCAGAAATTATCTTTGCCAAAATCATGTCAATTTCAGATGAATTGATGTGGCGTTATATAGAGCTGCTGTCATTTGAAAGCCTAGAAACTATTCAGCATTGGAAAGCAGATGTGGCCGCAGGCGCAAACCCGCGCAATATAAAAGTTAGCTTTGCTCAAGAAATCGTCACACGTTTTCATAGCCAGGCTGATGCGACAAAAGCCTTAGACGACTTTCAAACCCGCGCAAAAGGCGGCATTCCAGATGAAGTGCCAAATGTAAGTGTGAACATTGATGCCGATACTATCGGCATAGGCCAATTACTCAAGCTAGCAGGCATGGTAGAAAGCGTCAGTGAAGCTGGGCGATTGATTGACCAAGGCGGTATAAAGCTAGATGGTGAAAAAGTAATGGATAAAGCCCGAATGTTGAATAAAGGTATCACCATAGTCGCTCAAGTAGGTAAGCGTAAATTTGCAAATGTAACAATTGTGTAACAGCGTGATTTTGGGCTTGACCAAACTTATTGCCCCTGTAGAATGCGCGCCTTCGCTAACAAAATAACGAAGCGAAAAGTTTGAAAGCCCATAAAATATGGCCACTTTAAGACGAAGTTAATAATAATTGAAGTTTTTAGTAAATTACAGTTGACGAGATTTAAAAGCCCTGTAGAATGCGCCCCTTCGCTAGCAAAACAACGCGGCGCAGTAGCAAAAATAAGTAATAAAAAGTGCGGCAAAAACATCGTTAATGATAAATGTAAATTGTTTCAAATTTATGATTGACGCGAGCTAAAACCTCTGTATAATGCGCACCTCGTTAGACGCAAAGCGGTAACGAGCCACTTGTAAAAAGTGAACTGATCTTTAACAATTTAACAACTGATAAGTGTGGGTGCTTGTGGATTTAGACAAGCTCACTTAGACGCAATGGCCTTGTTGGTACGAAGTTTACTTTGTGCTAATTTAACGCGATTGTTTGGTTTAAGTGTAGCCTCAGAAAAAACAAGTGCTTACACTTAAATTTATGACAAGTATGTAACAGGTTTAATCAGCAATGATTAAGCAAGAAACACACCTTGAAATGAATTTGAGTCATCAACCTATAACGCTTTCTGATTATCGTTAGAGAGTAGGGTTGGTAAAGCAAAAGCGAAATAACCACCTCGCAAGAGGAAAAAGTAATAGTCATACATTAAACTGAAGAGTTTGATCATGGCTCAGATTGAACGCTGGCGGAATGCTTTACACATGCAAGTCGAACGGCAGCACGGACTTCGGTCTGGTGGCGAGTGGCGAACGGGTGAGTAACATATCGGAACGTATCCAATAATGGGGGATAACTAATCGAAAGGTTGGCTAATACCGCATACGCCCTACGGGGGAAAGCTAGGGACCTTCGGGCCTGGCGTTAATGGAGCGGCCGATATCTGATTAGCTAGTTGGTGGGGTAAAGGCCCACCAAGGCGACGATCAGTAGCTGGTCTGAGAGGACGACCAGCCACACTGGAACTGAGACACGGTCCAGACTCCTACGGGAGGCAGCAGTGGGGAATTTTGGACAATGGGCGCAAGCCTGATCCAGCCATTCCGCGTGAGTGAAGAAGGCCTTCGGGTTGTAAAGCTCTTTCGCAAGGGAAGAAAACTTAGCTACTAATATTAGCTGAGGTTGACGGTACCTTGATAAGAAGCACCGGCTAACTACGTGCCAGCAGCCGCGGTAATACGTAGGGTGCGAGCGTTAATCGGAATTACTGGGCGTAAAGCGTGCGCAGGCGGTTTTGTAAGTCAGATGTGAAATCCCCGAGCTCAACTTGGGAACTGCGTCCGAAACTACAAGACTAGAATATGTCAGAGGGGGGTAGAATTCCACGTGTAGCAGTGAAATGCGTAGAGATGTGGAGGAATACCAATGGCGAAGGCAGCCCCCTGGGTTAATACTGACGCTCATGCACGAAAGCGTGGGGAGCAAACAGGATTAGATACCCTGGTAGTCCACGCCCTAAACGATGTCTACTAGTTGTTGGTGGAGTAAAATCCATGAGTAACGCAGCTAACGCGTGAAGTAGACCGCCTGGGGAGTACGGTCGCAAGATTAAAACTCAAATGAATTGACGGGGGCCCGTACAAGCGGTGGATTATGTGGATTAATTCGATGCAACGCGAAAAACCTTACCTGGCCTTGACATGTAACGAACTTTCCAGAGATGGATTGGTGCTCGAAAGAGAACGTTAACACAGGTGCTGCATGGCTGTCGTCAGCTCGTGTCGTGAGATGTTGGGTTAAGTCCCGCAACGAGCGCAACCCTTGCCAATAATTGCCATCATTTAGTTGGGCACTTTATTGGGACTGCCGATGACAAATCGGAGGAAGGTGGGGATGACGTCAAGTCCTCATGGCCCTTATGGCCAGGGCTTCACACGTAATACAATGGTCGGTACAGAGGGTCGCCAACCCGCAAGGGGGAGCTAATCCCAGAAAGCCGATCGTAGTCCGGATTGAGGTCTGCAACTCGACCTCATGAAGTCGGAATCGCTAGTAATCGCGGATCAGCATGTCGCGGTGAATACGTTCCCGGGCCTTGTACACACCGCCCGTCACACCATGGGAGTGGGTTTTACCAGAAGTAGGTAGTCTAACCTTCGGGAGGACGCTTACCACGGTAGTATTCATGACTGGGGTGAAGTCGTAACAAGGTAGCCGTATCGGAAGGTGCGGCTGGATCACCTCCTTTCTAGAGAACATCTATTTTTGCAAGCATTCACACTTATCAGTTGTTAGACCAAAGCGACATTAAAAATGATTTGACTATAAGCGGGTCTGTAGCTCAGTTGGTTAGAGCACCGCCTTGATAAGGCGGGGGTCGATGGTTCGAGTCCATCCAGACCCACCAGAATTCTGCATATAAGCACCTGTTAGACAAATGGGGGATTAGCTCAGCTGGGAGAGCACCTGCTTTGCAAGCAGGGGGTCGTCGGTTCGATCCCGACATTCTCCACCAGTAATTTAACACTAACAATATCACTTTAATGTTGTACCGATAGATTAGGTAAGAAATTAGAAGCAAGCGTTGTTTGAACAACAATCTTTGCTTCTAGTTTTTAACTAGACTGTTCTTTAACAAAATGGAAGAAGTAAAGTGAGCACATAGGTTTGTGATGAACTTGTGTGTTCAAAATGGGTAGTAATTGATTGCAAAATCGAAACATTTTGCTTCGTTTAGTTCCAGTTAGATAGTGTAGTGATACATAGCAATATGGATTACACACGAAATAACCAGAAATAAATGAAACAAAAGAAATAACCAGTTGATACTGTACAACCTTGCAGTATTGACAAAGTAGCTTTAGAAAAAACCATGACTGACGTTCTCATGCGTCACGAAATCTGAATATTTAAAAGGGTTCAGGTTTTAAAGTTATAGGATCAAGTGAATAAGTGCATATGGTGGATGCCTAGGCGATTACAGGCGATGAAGGACGTGGTAGCCTGCGTAAAATTTCGGGGAGCTGGCAAACAAGCTTTGATCCGGAAGTATCCGAATGGGGAAACCCACCCGCAAGGGTAACGCCTCCTGAATATATAGGGAGGTCGTGGCAAACCGAGTGAACTGAAACATCTAAGTAGCTCGAGGAAAAGAAATCAACCGAGATTCCGTAAGTAGTGGCGAGCGAACATGGAATAGCCTGTTATTTTTAGCACATGCGATAGTAGAACGGAATGGAAAGTCCGGCCATAGAGGGTGATAGCCCCTTATACGAAATCCCGTGTGTGGAACTAGGGTAACGACAAGTAGGGCGGGGCACGAGAAACCTTGTCTGAACATGGGGGGACCATCCTCCAAGGCTAAATACTCGTAATCGACCGATAGTGAACTAGTACCGTGAGGGAAAGGCGAAAAGAACCCCGGGAGGGGAGTGAAATAGATCCTGAAACCGTATGCATACAAACAGTGGGAGCGGACTTGTTCCGTGACTGCGTACCTTTTGTATAATGGGTCAGCGACTTACATTCAGTAGCAAGCTTAACCGATAGGGGAGGCGTAGCGAAAGCGAGTCCGAATAGGGCGTCTAGTTGCTGGGTGTAGACCCGAAACCAAGTGATCTATCCATGGCCAGGATGAAGGTGCCGTAACAGGTACTGGAGGTCCGAACCCACAAATGTTGAAAAATTTGGGGATGAGCTGTGGATAGGGGTGAAAGGCTAAACAAACTTGGAAATAGCTGGTTCTCTCCGAAAACTATTTAGGTAGTGCCTCGTATATCATTCTCGGGGGTAGAGCACTGTTATGACTAGGGGGTTCATAAGAACTTACCAACTCATTGCAAACTCCGAATACTGAGAAATGCAATTACGGGAGACAGACCATGGGTGCTAACGTCCGTGGTCAAGAGGGAAACAACCCAGACCGACAGCTAAGGTCCCAAATGGCGTGCTAAGTGGAAAACGAAGTGGGAAGGCATAGACAGCCAGGATGTTGGCTTAGAAGCAGCCATCATTTAAAGAAAGCGTAATAGCTCACTGGTCGAGTCGTCCTGCGCGGAAGATGTAACGGGGCTAAGCACGCAACCGAAGCTTCGGATGCTGCACTATTTATAGTGTATGCATGGTAGGAGAGCGTTCTGTAGGCCTGCGAAGGTAACCTGTGAGGGTTGCTGGAGGTATCAGAAGTGCGAATGCTGACATGAGTAGCGATAAAGGGAGTGAAAAGCTCCCTCGCCGAAAGCCCAAGGTTTCCTGCGCAACGTTCATCGGCGCAGGGTGAGTCGGCCCCTAAGGCGAGGCAGAGATGCGTAGTCGATGGGAAACAGGTTAATATTCCTGTACTTTAATATAATGCGATGTGGGGACGGAGAAGGTTAGGTCAGCCGGGTGTTGGATGTCCCGGTTCAAGCGTGTAGGCAGATTCTTTAGGCAAATCCGGAGAGTCGTTAATGCTGAGGCGTGATAACGAGGTACTTAGGTACTGAAGTGATTGATACCATGCTTCCAAGAAAAGCCACTAAGCTTCAGTTATATTAAAACCGTACCGCAAACCGACACAGGTGGGCAGGATGAGAATTCTAAGGCGCTTGAGAGAACCCGGGAGAAGGAACTCGGCAAATTAGCACCGTAACTTCGGGAGAAGGTGCGCCCTGGTAGTGTGTAGAGATTTACTCTTGAAGCACGATAGGGTTGCAGTGAAAAGGTGGCTGCGACTGTTTAATAAAAACACAGCACTCTGCAAACACGAAAGTGGACGTATAGGGTGTGACGCCTGCCCGGTGCTGGAAGATTAATTGATGGGGTGCAAGCTCTTGATCGAAGTCCCAGTAAACGGCGGCCGTAACTATAACGGTCCTAAGGTAGCGAAATTCCTTGTCGGGTAAGTTCCGACCCGCACGAATGGCGTAACGATGGCCACACTGTCTCCTCTCGGGACTCAGCGAAGTTGAAATGTTTGTGAAGATGCAATCTACCCGCGGCTAGACGGAAAGACCCCATGAACCTTTACTGTAGCTTTACATTGGACTTTGACAAGATTTGTGTAGGATAGGTGGGAGACTATGAAGCGGTGTCGCTAGATATCGTGGAGTCAACCTTGAAATACCACCCTGATGTTGTTGAGGTTCTAACCTAGGTCCATAAGCTGGATCGGGGACCGTGTATGGTGGGCAGTTTGACTGGGGCGGTCTCCTCCCAAAGAGTAACGGAGGAGTGCGAAGGTAACCTAGGTACGGTCGGAAATCGTACTGATAGTGCAATGGCATAAGGTTGCTTGACTGCGAGACGGACAGGTCGAGCAGGTGCGAAAGCAGGTCATAGTGATCCGGTGGTTCTGTATGGAAGGGCCATCGCTCAACGGATAAAAGGTACTCTGGGGATAACAGGCTGATTCCTCCCAAGAGTTCATATCGACGGGGGAGTTTGGCACCTCGATGTCGGCTCATCACATCCTGGGGCTGTAGCCGGTCCCAAGGGTATGGCTGTTCGCCATTTAAAGTGGTACGTGAGCTGGGTTTAAAACGTCGTGAGACAGTTTGGTCCCTATCTGCCGTGGGCGCTGGAAATTTGAAGGGACCTGCTCCTAGTACGAGAGGACCGGAGTGGACGCACCGCTGGTGGACCAGTTATCATGCCAATGGTATAGCTGGGTAGCTAAGTGCGGAAGAGATAAACGCTGAAAGCATCTAAGCGTGAAACTCGCCTTGAGATGAGATTTCCCTGGGGGTTTAACCCCCCTAAAGAGTCGTTCGAGACCAGGACGTTGATAGGACGGATGTGGAAGCGTGGTAACACGTTAAGCTGACCGTTACTAATTGCTCGTGAGGCTTGATCCTATAACCTTAAAACTTGAGCTTGATTGTTATTAAGTTAACGAAAAAGACAAGAGAAATGGTTTGTTTTAAAGCACTGATATCGTTTAAATACGGTATGGTTTATAGACAATGTAATCAATGAAAACCATTTACTTTGCGCATGAAAATGCGTGACACTTTACTTCTTCTGTTTGTTAAAAACTGCATTAAAGTACTTAGCAATAAGTGCAAAAATGTAAGTTTAAGACGCTACTTCTATGAAAATAGGAGTGAGCGCACAGCATTTCTGCTTGTGATAGGCAATTGGGTGAAAGCTCAACAGCGCGCAAGAGTTACCAGTTATGCTTGGCGGCCATAGCGGTTTGGACCCACCCCTTCCCATCTCGAACAGGGCCGTGAAACGAACCAGCGCCAATGATAGTATGCTTTTTGCATGCGAAAGTAGGTCACTGCCAAGCTATTTATTTAAACTACTTTATTGTAGTTCAACATAAAGCCCTCTTATTGAGGGCTTTATGCTTTGCGGGCGATGTGGACAATTGTTGACATCGCCCGCGCAATATCAATTGCAGTGAGTAGTTCCAATTGATTGAATTGATTGGTATAATACGTTTAGAATTTTTCGATGGGCTTTGTGCCCATTTTTTGTTTCTGCAACTTACGCGTAATTTATAGTATAAATTTGTAGGTTGTTGAGGTGTATTGAGGTTAATAAACATGCAAGATTTGCATACATTGATAGAGACGTCTGTGACTCAGCTGGGTTATGAGTTGGTTGATTTGGAAATTTCTAACCGTGGTAAGTTGCTACGTGTATTTATTGACAAGCTAAAGCCTCAAAGTATAAAAGATAGCGTAACGATTGATGATTGTAGCTTGGTGAGCAACCAATTAGGTAATTTGCTGGCAGTTGAAAATGATATTGATTATGACAGGCTTGAAGTTTCTTCAGCTGGTATGGATCGGGTATTGAAAAAAGAAGCAGACTTCGTGAGATTTACGGGTGAACGCGCGCAGATTAAGTTGCGCGTCGGCATTACAGATGAAAGTGCTAATGCCACGACGACGACCTTACCAAGAAAAACATTTTTAGGTTTTTTACAAGGCGTAGAAGATGGAAATGTGCTGATATCGTTCGAAGGTGTTGTGTACAAACTGGCCATGAGTAATATTGATAAGGCGCGCTTAAGCCCTGTATTTTAAAGGTATTATTAAGGCAATAAGAATTTTAAAAGTTAAAATTTAATAAAAGCGCAGTTTAACTGCAATTTATAGTCGGAGAGTCAAAATGAGTCGTGAAATTTTATTATTGGTAGATGCTTTAGCGCATGAAAAAAACGTGACTAAAGAGGTAATTTTTACCGCGCTAGAACTTGCATTGGCTTCAGCCACCAAGAAAAAACATCATGATGATGCTGATGTTCGCGTGTCTATTAACCGTGAAACTGGCGAATATGAAACATTTAGGCGTTGGCAGTATGTGGAATATGATTTGCTTGAAAACTCAAATTACCAAATTGATGAAGAGAGTGAGCATGCGAAGGGTCTAAATATTGGCGATTATTATGAAGAGCCGCTAGAAAGCATCGAGTTTGGCCGTATTGGTGCGCAAGCGGCAAAACAGGTGATTTTGCAAAAAGTACGTGAGGCTGAGCGTGAGCAAATATTAGAAGACTTTTTAGCGCGTGATGAAAAATTAGTCACTGGCGTGATTAAGCGTATGGAAAAAGGAAATGCGATTATTGAAGTGGGTCGCATAGAGTCACTATTGCCGCGTGAGCAAATGATTCCGAAAGAGAATTTACGTGTGGGTGACCGTGTACGCGCTTATTTATCACGCATTGAGCGCGGTGGTCGCGGCCCGCAATTGATATTGTCAAGAATTTCACCAGACTTTTTAGTGCGTTTATTCGAGCTTGAAGTGCCAGAAATTGAAGAAGGATTATTGGAAATCCGCGCGGCGGCACGTGACCCAGGGTTACGTTCAAAAATTGCGGTTAAAACGAATGATCAGCGCCTAGACCCAGTGGGTACGTGTGTTGGTATGCGCGGCTCACGCGTGCAAGCCGTGACAGGTGAACTGGCTGGCGAACGCGTGGATATTGTGTTGTGGAGCATGGAGCCAGCACAATTTGTGATAAATGCAATGTCACCTGCGGAAGTCACCAGCATTGTGGTGGATGAAGATACGCACAGCATGGATGTTGTGGTGGATGAAGAACAATTAGCATTGGCAATTGGCCGTAATGGTCAAAATGTACGGTTGGCCTCTGAGTTAACCGGTTGGACATTAAATATTTTAACTGTTGATCAAGCCGCTCAGAAAAACCAAGACGAATTTGCAGGCGTTAGTCAGCTATTTATGGATAAGTTGGATGTAGATGCAGAAGTGGCGGAAATTCTAGTGCAAGAAGGCTTTAGCACATTAGAAGAAATTGCCTATGTGCCATTGGCTGAAATGAATGAGATTGAGGCTTTTGACGAAGACACGATTGAAGAGCTGCGTAAACGTGCGCGTGCAGCTTTACTCACTGAGGCTATTGCTAAGGAAGAGAAAGTGGACGAGGCCGCTGAAGATCTGCTAACAATGGATGGCATGGATGACGAAACTGCGCATCTATTAGCATCAAAAGGCGTTGCAACCATGGATGACTTGGCGGAATTAGCTGTAGATGAGCTAGTAGATTTGACTAAAATGGATGCAGAACGCGCTAAAACATTAATTATGACAGCACGCGCACCTTGGTTTAAATAGTGGCGTAAATAGAAGTAAGGCTGCTAGGTCGCCAATAGGCAATCTAGCGGTAACAAAGTAATAAGCTGTACAGCTAGGCAATAAAGCTTAGAAAAGAATACTGGAGCAACAAGATGGCACAAACAACCGTAGAACAATTTGCTGGCGAATTAAAGCTGCCAACCGCATTGTTATTAGAGCAGCTCAAAAGTGCTGGTGTGAATAAATCCGCCGCTGAAGATCAATTGAGCGAATCTGATAAAACTGCGCTGCTAGAACATTTGCGTAAAGAGCACGGTACGCTTGCGCCTAAAAATAAAATTACGTTAACACGCAAATCTAATACAGAGATTAAGAAAACTGACAATACTGGTCGTGCGCGTACCATTCAGGTAGAAGTGCGTAAAAAACGCGTAATTGAACAACGTGATGAATCTGAGCAACCTACAGAAGCGCCCGTAGTAGAAGAAGAAATGGCAGCGCATGTTGAAAACGTTGCTGAAGTAGCCACGCCAGTTCAAATGGCAGAGGAAATCCCGCAGATTATGGGTATTGCTGATATTCCAGCTATTGTTGAGGAAGTTGCTACACCAGTAGTTGCCGAGGTCGCAGTTGTAGCACCTATTGTTGAAGAAAAGGCCGCAATAGTTGAGCCAGTTGTAATAAAAACTATCAGTCGTAAAGATTTATTAGGTGCAGATGAAATTGCACTGCGTGAGCAAGAAGCTAAGCGCCATTCAACCTTAGCATCTATGCAAGCAGAAGATAGGCGTAAAAAACAAGAAATGGCACAACGCCGCTTAGATGAGGAAGCAAAAAAACTAGCTGATGCAGAAGCTGCAAAAATTAAAGCGGCTAAGCTTTCTGAAGGCACATTACACAAGCCAGTCGTTAAAGAAGGTGCTGCAAAACCAGCCGCAGCTAAAGATGCGAAAAAAGGCAAGGGTAATAATAAAGAGTGGACAGACGCAGAAAATAAAAAACGCGGCTTAAAAACACGTGGTGATACTACGGCAGGCAAGCCAGGCTGGCGCGCACCAAAAGGCGGCAAGCATAGACATTCTGACGACGACTCACAACACGCATTTAATGCGCCAACTGAAGCCATTACTTATGAAGTGTTAGTGCCAGAAACCATTACGGTGGGTGAATTAGCACACAAAATGGCAGTTAAATCTGGCGAAGTCATCAAAGTGCTCATGGGCATGGGCATGATGGTCACCATTAACCAAGTGCTAGACCAAGAAACGGCCATTATTCTTGTAGAAGAAATGGGGCATAAAGCTTCAGCTGCCGCGCCGAATGACCCTGATGTGTTTGTTGAAGAAGCTGAGCATGCAGCGGCGATTATGGAAACGCGCCCACCAGTTGTTACTGTGATGGGTCACGTTGACCATGGTAAAACTTCATTGTTGGATTATATTCGTCGTAGCCGTGTGGCTTCAGGCGAGGCGGGCGGTATTACGCAGCACATCGGCGCGTATCACGTAGAAACCCCGCGCGGCATGGTGACATTTCTAGATACCCCAGGCCACGAAGCCTTTACCGCCATGCGTGCGCGTGGTGCAAAAGCAACGGACGTAGTGATTTTGGTGGTTTCTGCGGATGATGGCGTAATGCCACAAACCATAGAAGCGATTCACCATGCTAAAGCGGCTGGCGTGCCTTTGGTGGTTGCAATTAACAAAATTGATAAGCTAGGCGCAGAGCCTGAGCGCGTGAAAATGGAATTAGTGGCACAAGAAGTGGTGCCAGAAGAATTTGGTGGCGAAGTCATGTTCCGTGAAGTTTCAGCGAAAACAGGCCAAGGAATTGATGAATTACTAGAAGCTGTATTGCTGCAGGCTGAAGTGTTAGAGCTGCAAGCCCCTAAAAACACACCAGCTAAAGGCTTGGTAATTGAAGGCCGCTTAGATAAAGGTCGCGGTTCTGTGGCTACTATTTTGGTTACATCAGGCACGTTAAGGCGTGGTGATATGATTTTAGCAGGCACTACTTTTGGTAAAGTGCGCGCGATGCTTGACGAATCTGGTAAAGATATTCAAGAAGCTGGCCCATCAATGCCTGTCGAAATTCAAGGCTTATCAGATGTGCCAAGTGCTGGCGAAGAAATGATTGTGCTAAACGATGAGCGTAAAGCCCGCGAAATCGCAAACTTCCGTCAAGGTAAATTCCGCGATGTGAAACTAGCTAAACAGCAAGCTGCTAAGCTTGAAAACATGTTTGATCAAATGGGCGAAGGCGCATCGCAACAAACCTTAGGCTTGATTATTAAATCTGACGTGCAAGGTTCGTACGAAGCGTTGGCTACAAGCTTGCAAAAACTCTCTACTAGTGAAGTTAAAGTGAATATCATTCACACAGGCGTTGGTGCAATTAGTGAGTCTGATGTGAACTTAGCAGCGGCTTCAAAAGGCGTGTTGATTGGCTTTAACGTACGTGCAGATTCTGGCGCGCGTAAGTTAATTGAAACCTTAGGCGTAGATGTGCGCTACTACAATATTATTTACGAAGCGGTAGACGAAATTAAAGCTGCGCTAGGTGGCATGTTAGCACCAGAGCAAAGAGAAAGTATGATTGGTACAGTAGAGATTCGTGAAGTATTCCGCATTTCTAAAGTGGGCGCAATTGCTGGTTGTTATGTGCAAGACGGTATGATTAAACGCAACTCACGCGTGCGTGTATTGCGTAATAACGTGATTATTCACACAGGTGAATTAGATTCACTCAAACGCTTTAAAGATGACGTAAAAGAAGTGAAAAACAACTTTGAATGCGGATTGTCACTTAAAAACTTCAATGATATTGAAGTGGGTGATATTTTAGAAGTCTATGAAATCGTTGAAGTGGCACGTACACTTTAGGATACAGACTAATAATGGCTAAAGAGTTCTCAAGAAGTCACCGAGTTGCAGAGCAAATGCAGCGAGAAATCGCTGATTTGTTGCAATTTGAAATTAAAGATCCGCGTGTGGGTATGGTCACAGTAACGGCTGTTGAAGTGACAGGCGACATGGCGCACGCGAAGATTTTTTATAGCGCAGCAAAGCAAAGTGATAGTACACAACAAGGCTTAGAAAAATCCGCAGGTTTTTTACGCACGCAATTGGCTAAGCGCATGTTGCTACGCACCGTGCCACAACTACATTTTGTGTACGATGCCTCAATTGATTACGGCATGAAAATGGGTCAGCTAATTGATGCGGCGCGGGCAACGGATAAAGAATAGGGCGCCTCATTCTTTGAGCGTTGAAACTCAGTGACATTAAAGACGCTAGATTCCGTATCAAGCACGGAATGACGTGAAGAATATGCAATTCAAACGCATTAAAAAAAATATCAATGGCGTATTGTTATTAGATAAGCCCATCGGTTATTCATCAAACCAAGCATTACAAAAAGCCAAATGGCTATTACAAGCCGCCAAAGCTGGCCACACTGGCACGCTAGACCCGCTTGCAACAGGTCTGCTGCCTTTGTGTTTTGGTGAAGCTACCAAGTTTGCACATTACCTTACCGACGCTGATAAAACTTACTTTGCTACCATAAAGCTCGGTATAACCACCAATACTGGCGATGCTGAAGGCGAAGTGATAACCACAAAACCAGTGAATGTAAGCCAAGCGCAGTTTGAGCAAGCTTGCGCGCAATTTGGGGGCGAAATCAGCCAAATTCCACCCATGTATTCAGCCTTAAAGCATGAAGGCAAGGCGCTGTATGAATACGCTAGAGCAGGCGTTGAAATTGAACGAAAATCCCGCCTAATTACTATTCACAGCATCACGCAAAATGCTTTTGAGCATGATGTTGCAAGCATTACCGTTACCTGTAGCAAAGGCACGTACATTCGCACACTGGCGGAAGATATTGGCAATGCGCTTGGCTGCGGTGCGCATTTAATCGGCCTGCGCCGCACCGCGACAGCCAATTACAATATTACGCAAACCATTACGTTAGAACAATTTGAAGCCATGACCACCGAGCAACGTATAGCCGCACTTATGCCGCTAGATAGCGCTGTGCTGCATTTACCCGCAATAACGCTAGACGCAGATAGCAGCTTTTATCTGCAACAAGGCCAAGCTATTTGGCAAAGTGGAAAAATCCCGCAAGGCTTAATTAGGCTATATAACGAGCAAGCCCAATTTTTAGGCTTGGGCGAGCAACAAAGTGACGGAAAAATCACGCCGAAACGTTTAATTGTGAGCAAAGACTAAGCCATAAAACGCTTGATAAATCATTATGTTATCTCTATAATGCACGGCTCATGCAAATGCATGAGTGAATGAATGTTTTAGCGGTTATTCAATTGGCTGCTTTTACATTGACGCAAAACAACCTTAGATTCAAATCAATTAGGATAAAGTTATGGCAACCACAGCAGCAGACCGCGCTAAAATCGTTGGCGATTTTCAACAAGCACCAAAAGATACTGGTAGCCCAGAAGTGCAAGTTGCACTTTTAACTAGCCGTATTACTTATTTAACTGAGCATTTTAAATCTAACAAAAAAGACCACCATTCACGCCGTGGTTTATTGGCAATGGTTAGCCGTCGTCGTAAATTGTTAGATTACTTAAAAAGCGAAAGCGTTGAGCGTTACCAAACATTGATTGGTCGCTTAGGTATTCGTAAGTAATTGCAGTCAAAGAATTATTCGCAAAGCAATTCGTATGATTACGTGTTGCTCTGTGTGTAAAACAAACAGCCGATAGTGTTGCATAAGCAGCACCTCGGCTTTTTTGTTATCAAAGATTTGTTTTAAACCTAAAATAAATTAAGGCTAAGATAAATCATTATTGTGCGTGCGTTATTGGGTTGTGAATAACGCACATTAAAAAAAGGAAAATATATGTTTAATAAAGTAACAAAAAGTATTCAATTCGGTGCGCACACGCTCACGCTAGAAACAGGTGAAATCTCACGTCAAGCCGATGCGGCTGTGATGGTGAGCTATGGCGACACGGTTGTGTTGGTTGCTGTAACCAGCAAAAGTGAAGTAAAAGCAGGCCAAGATTTTTTCCCATTGACTGTAGATTACATGGAAAAAACTTACGCCGCAGGTAAAATTCCAGGTGGTTTTTTCAAACGTGAAGGCCGTCCTTCAGAAAAAGAAACGCTTACAAGCCGTTTAATTGACCGCCCATTGCGCCCATTATTTCCAGAAGCGTTCTATAACGAAGTGCAAGTTGTAGCCACCGTAATGTCATCAGACCCTGAAATTGATGCGGATATTCCAGCTATTATTGGTGCTTCTGCTGCAATGTCATTGTCAGGCATTCCATTTTTTGGCCCATTAGGTGCTGCGCGCGTTGGTTATATTAACGATGAATATGTATTAAACCCAACTAAAACGCAATTAGTAGAATCTGAAATGGATTTAGTGGTTGCTGCTACTGAAACTGCCGTAATGATGGTGGAATCTGAAGCCAAAGAGCTTTCAGAAGAAGTGATGCTAGGCGCGGTTGTTTACGGCCACGAGCAAATGCAGGCTGTTATCAGCATGATTAACGAAATGGTTGCCGAAGCAGGTAAAGACGCTTGGGATTGGGTTGCCCCAGAGCCAGATACAGCATTGATTGAAAAAGTAGCTGCTTTAGCTGCTGCTGATATTAACGCCGCGTTTCAAATTAAAGCTAAAGGCGCGCGTTCAACTAAATTAGCTGAAATCACAAGCCGCGTATTAGGCGAGTTAATTACTGAAGAAACTTCAACCACAGAAGCTAACAAAATTAAAAATGAAATTTTTAATTTAGAAGCTAAAACCGTGCGTAGCCAAATTTTAAATGGCGAGCCACGTATTGATGGCCGCGATACACGCACTGTGCGCCCAATTAGCATTCGTACAGGCGTGTTGCCACGCACGCACGGCTCAGCTTTGTTCACTCGTGGTGAAACACAGGCTTTGGTAGTTGCAACGCTAGGCACAGGCCGCGACGAGCAAGTGATTGATGCGCTACAAGGTGAATTTAAAGACCGCTTTATGCTGCATTACAACATGCCTCCGTATGCGACTGGTGAAACTGGCCGCGTAGGCACACCAAAACGCCGCGAAATCGGCCATGGCCGTTTAGCAAAACGCGCGTTAATCGCCGCTTTGCCAGATAAAGAAGATTTTGATTACACCATGCGCGTGGTTTCTGAAATTACAGAATCTAACGGCTCAAGCTCAATGGCATCAGTGTGCGGCGGCTGTTTAGCACTTATCGATGCTGGCGTGCCAATGAAAAACCACGTGGCAGGTATCGCCATGGGCTTAATTAAAGAAGGCAGCCGCGTTGCGGTGCTAACCGACATTTTAGGCGATGAAGATCACCTAGGTGACATGGACTTTAAAGTAGCAGGTACGGTTGACGGCATTACCGCGTTACAAATGGATATTAAAATCACAGGCATTACCGCACAAATTATGCAAGTGGCGCTAGCGCAAGCTAAAGAAGGCCGCACGCACATTTTAGGCATTATGAAAACGGCAATGAGCACTGCAAATACTGAAATGTCAGCCTTTGCACCACGTATTATTGTGATGAAAATCAACCCTGAAAAAATCCGCGACGTAATTGGTAAAGGCGGCGCAGTAATTCGTGCCCTAACTGAAGAAACTGGCACCAGCATTGATATTACTGAAGACGGCACCGTAAAAATTGCCTGCACCAGCTCAGAGCAAGGCGCAGAAGCACAACGCCGCATTGCAGAAATTACTGCAGAAGTTGAAATCGGCAACGTGTACGAAGGTACAGTGCTTAAATTACTAGACTTTGGGGCGATTGTGTCGCTAATTCCTGGTAAAGATGGCTTATTGCATATTTCACAAATTGCACACCAACGTGTAAATGCCGTGAGCGACTTCTTAAAAGAAGGCGATGTAGTGAAAGTTAAAGTAGTAGAAGCTGACGAAAAAGGCCGCGTGCGCTTAAGCATGAAAGCCCTAATTGATGCGCCTGCTGCAGAAGCAAAAAGTGAAGCAGAAGCTGACGAGTAATTTGTAGTTAGCAGATAATAAAAAAGCCCGCGCAAGCGGGCTTTTTTATTGTAAAGGCACTGCCCTGCAAGCCAATATCCATGCGGCTTGCAGGGCATGACGTTCTCTCGAAAAAATTAGGCGAGTTCAGACAACGTGCAAACTTACCATTCTAATGCTTGAGAATGAAAATTTAGCTGTTTGGTTTCAATTGAGCGTTCGGTTAATTCTAACTTGTGAACAGGGTCAAAAATGACAGTCATTTTTGGTAAGTCATCTAAATTGCTTACAACTACTATGCCATAGTCACTTTTATATTCCTTTGCTTTAAAATACTCATTCTCGGTTAATCTAAAGGCTCCTTTTTTAGCCCTTACACCCTTGATTTCAGCCAATAGAAATGAATCAAATTTTTGAATTTGAAAATCGTAACCATCCCCGTAATTTCTAGCATCTTCAATGCCCGCATCGCTGAAATCAGGAATTTTTTTGTAATTATTCATAAAGTAAATTTCAGCTTCTTCGCCCGTCGTTTTTAGCTGTTTAAATTTACTCTTAATAATTGGAGAAATTCGTTGTACATCAAAATCAGTTAAATGGTTCTCTTTGAGTAAGTATAACTTTACTACTGATGCATAATCGGCTGCATTTAAGTTGCCAAATAGACTGTCAATAAATACTTTCCTGTGAATGTAGGCATCACCTTTTTGCCACCATCCCTTTCTGCCATTATCAAAAAAAGGGTCAAATAAATCTTGACGATTTTTAACGGTACTAGCCGTATCGGCAATGCCGTTTAGAACAAAAATTTCATAAAATTCCGACTTGGATTTTGCGCCAAACTCAATCACGAAATCGTTATTAAATTTGGCTAAACCATAACCTATTAAGTTAAGCGCTTCATAGTTTTTATGTTTGTTATCGGACATTGTTTAACAACCTCGACATTGTTTTTGGGTAAAGAAAAAAGCATAAATTATAGTTGTCCAGATTGTAACTGGATTCCAGCCTTCGCGGGAATGACGTAGACGATAGAACGTTCTGCTTGTTTCTGAAACAATCAGGACAACCATTTCGTTATTTACGGAATTTTTAAGCTAATTTTATTATCGAAACACATGCCCTGCGAGCCGCATGGATACTGCCTCGCAGGGCATGTGTTTTTGATAATAAATGCGCGTGTGTACGTATGAACGTAAAAAAGCCCGATTTCTCGGGCTTTTTTTATGCGTAACTTAAGTTACTTTGAGTTACTTAGCCACTTGGCGTTCGCGCATTTCATCTAAGGTTTTGCAGTCTATGCAAAGTGTTGCGGTTGGTCTGGCTTCCATACGTTTTAGGCCAATTTCAATGCCGCAACCTTGGCAGTAGCCGTAGTCACCTTCTTCAATATCGCGCAAGGTTTCGTCAATTTTTTTGATGAGTTTACGTTCACGGTCGCGGTTGCGTAGCTCTAGCGTCATGTCAGATTCTTGGCTGGCGCGGTCGTTGGGGTCGGCAAACATGGTCACTTCATCTTGCATAGTGTGAATGGTGTTGTCCATTTCGTGGCTTAAATCATCTTTCCAGCTATTTAAAATCTTACGAAAATGATTAAGCTGCGGTTTGCTCATGTATTGCTCATCAGGCTTAGGCTGATAAGGGGTAAATTGTTTGGTAATCACTTCTGCCATATAACCCTCAAAAAACTTAAAAGTTGTTGCTAAAATAGCTTTACTATGAATTTAGCGCGCGAGTGTACACCTAATATTGCTAAGATGCAAAGGGTGCGTAACGAGTTGAATAATTTGCACTAATTTATAAATTAGCTTCGCGGTTTTCAAGCGCTAATAAGGTGTTTTCCATAAGGGTTGCAACCGTCATTGGGCCAACGCCGCCTGGCACGGGTGTAATGTAAGCAGCACGTGTTTTGGCTACATTAAATTCAACATCGCCCGCTAGGCTGCCATCGGGTAGTCGGTTAATGCCAATATCTACCACCACTGCGCCAGGCTTAATCCAAGCGCCTTGTATGAGGCCTGCTTTGCCCGCGGCAGCGACCACTAAATCTGCATTAGCTACAATTTTAGCTAAATCTTTAGTATGGCGATGGCAGCTGGTAACTGTGCAGCCTGCCAGCAATAGCTCTAGCGCCATCGGGCGGCCTACGTGGTTAGATACGCCCACTACAACCGCATCTAAGCCCATTAAGTCAATGTTCGTAGCTTGAAGCATCTTAATCACGCCAAACGGCGTGCAAGAGCGCAGGGTGGGCTGGCGCACGGCTAGGCGGCCAATGTTATATGGATGAAAGCCGTCTACATCTTTATTCGGGCTAATGCGCTCGATGATATGCTCATCTTTAATTTGTGGCGGCAATGGTGATTGCACCAAAATGCCATCAATGGTGTTGTCATGATTCAGTTTTTCAATGAGCGCAAGCAATTCTGCCTCAGTGGTGCTTGCAGGTAAATCGTAAGCGGTAGAAATAATGCCCACTTTTTCACATGCTAAACGCTTATTGCGCACGTAAATAGCCGAGGCAGGGTCGCCACCAACCAAGATAACTGCCAGCCCAGGCGCACGTTTGTTGGCTTGCAGGCGAGTGTTGATTCGCGCTTTAATGGAGTTTAAAAGGACTTCGGCAATCGCCTTGCCATCAATTATTTGAGCTGTCATTTGATTGTGCGCACTTAATTTCTAAGAATTATTAAAATAAAGTAACATTTTAACATAATAGAATTGACCTACTGCCCAGTTTCCAGTATATTTCTGCCCTTCGGCGTGTAGCGTAGTCTGGTAGCGCGCCTGCTTTGGGAGCAGGATGTCGGGAGTTCGAATCTCTCCACGCCGACCAGATTTTTTGGTCTTGTTTTAATCAGACTTGTTGTTTCAAACATGTAACTCTTCTGCCCGTAGCTCAACCGGATAGAGCACCAACCTTCTAAGTTGGGGGTTACAGGTTCGATTCCTGTCGGGCAGACCATTTTCATGTAATTTTTGCTTCAATGGTGGCTGTAGCTCAGTTGGTAGAGTCCAGGATTGTGATTCCTGTTGTCGTGGGTTCGAGCCCCATCAGCCACCCCAGTAATTTCTTAATGCCAATACCAAATTCTTGCGCCAAAATAATTGATACCAAAAGCCTTTAAGGCTATAGTAGCGTTGATTGCTATAGTTGATAAATTTATGTAAAGGCTTAATTGATGGCAGCTCTTCGTCCTGTATTGATGATTATTGATGACGATCCTTTAATTACGGATACGCTGCATTTTGTTTTAAGTAAACATTTTGAAGTATGTGTGGCTGAATCACATGCGCAGTTAAAGAGTTTATTGCAACAGTTAGATGCTCCTCCAGCTTTGGCCTTGGTAGACTTAGGTTTGCCACCATCACCACATACGCCTGAAGAAGGTTTTAAAGTCATTAGCGCACTGCTTGCGCATTCCCCTACTATTAAAATTCATGTGCTTTCTGGCCAAAGTGATGACATGAATGTGAAGCGCGCGTTATCACTAGGCGCGGTTGATTTTATTGGCAAGCCTTGCGATGTTGATAAGCTAAAAGACATGCTGTTAACGTCGCTCAAGGTGCAAGATGTTGAGTTAAATGAGATTAAAGCCGAGCAAAAGTACGATGGTTTGTTGGGCGATAGCCTGCTAATGCAGGCTTTGCGTATGCAAATCACGCAGTTTGCCGATTCGCCTTTTCCTGTGTTGATTGAAGGTGAATCAGGCAGTGGTAAAGAGCTGGTGGCGGGTAGTTTTCATTATGCAAGTAAGCGCGTTTTGCAGCCATATTTATCAATTAACTGTGCGGCAATTTCGCCATTATTGGCTGAATCTATATTGTTTGGCCATACCAAAGGTGCATTTACTGGCGCCACTACAGCACATGCAGGTTATTTTGAAGATGCCAGTGAAGGCACGTTATTTTTGGATGAAATTGGCGAGTTGCCATTAGAGTTGCAAGCTAAGTTATTGCGTGTGTTAGAAAATGGTGAATATCAGCGCATAGGTGAAACGCAAACGCGTAAAAGTCAGGCGCGTATTGTGGCCGCGACGAACCGCGATTTACGTGCAGAAGTGCGCGCAGGCAAGTTTAGGTCAGATTTATATCATCGTTTAAGTGTGTTTGCCGTGCATGTGCCATCACTACGTGATTTAGGTGAGGATAAGCACTTGTTGCGTAATCATTTTACAGCGTTTTATGCGAAGCAAATTGGACAAGCTCCCTTTGTGTTAGATGATGCGGCACAAGTGCGTTGGCAGGAGTACTCATTTCCAGGTAATGTGCGTGAGCTCAGAAATATTGTCATTCGTTTAATTGCAAAATATGCAGGTAAAACGCTCAAAGTTAAAGAGTTAGTCGCTGAGTTTGATTTGTCTGAGCACGAATCTGCAGATTCAAATGCTGAGTCAATAAATTTTAATGATGATGCGGCAATGGCCACGCAAGCGCAGCGCCACTTGCAGCGCCAAGCCAACGTGAGCTTAGACGAAGTGCTAAAAACGTGGGAACGCGCATATATTGAGGCAGCAATGCAAATTACGCATGGTAATTTAAGCCAAGCAGCTAAATTGTTGAATGTAAATCGCACCACACTTTATAGCCGCATGAGTACAACAGGCGAAAGCTAGATAATTTTTAGAAATAATCATAGATAAAATAGCGGAAACAATTTGTATTACCCTCACTTTGGTTTAAAAGAGCCGCCATTCAAAATCACCCCGAACACAGATTTTTTCTTTTCGGGCGGCAATCGCGGCGCAGTGCTAGATGCGCTTGTTTACGCCATTACCAATGGTGAAGGCATTATTAAAGTGGTGGGTGAAGTCGGTAGCGGCAAAACCATGCTCTGCCGCATGCTGCAGACCATTTTGCCAGAAAAAATCGAGAGCATTTACCTCGCCAATCCTAGCGTAGCCCCTGAAGACGTATTACATGCCATTGCTTTTGAGTTGCAACTCAAATTAGCCAAAAATGCTGACCGCCTAAAAGTAATGCAAGTGCTGCAAGCACATTTGCTCAGCCGCCATGCAGAAGGCCGCCAAGTGGTGATTTTTGTTGAAGAAGCCCAAGGCATGCCGCTTGCTACGCTTGAAGAAATTCGGTTACTTTCAAACTTAGAAACCAAGCAAGATAAGTTGCTGCAAATAGTGTTATTTGGTCAGCCTGAGCTAGATGTGAATTTGAGCGAAACGCATATTCGCCAACTGCGAGAGCGCATTACTCATAGCTTTCATTTAGAACCCTTAGGCACTAAAGATATTGGCGAATATTTGATTTTGCGCTTGCGTGCCGCTGGCTACCATGGCCCACATTTGTTTTCAGAGTCTGCGATTAAAAAGCTCTCAAGCGCGGCCAAGGGCTTGGCGCGGCGGGTGAATATATTAGCGGATAAATCATTATTGGCTGCTTTTGCTGACAATGTGTACCAAGTGACTCCCAAGCATGTAAAAGCCGCAATACAAGACAGTGAATTTGGCCGAAACGCGACTAATTACAAACAATATTTTATTTGGGCGATATTGCTGATTGCTTGTTTGGCGGCATTTGTAGCCTATATGTGGTGGCAAAAAGCACAGCAGTCTAATGTGGCAAAAGCTACGGTGAGTCAGGCAGTGAAATTGGACGCTAAAGCCATGGCTAAGCCAGCGATTCAACCAGCATTAGTTGTTAACAACTCGACGCCAGCGCCCGTTGCTGTTGTAAATTCGGCTGAGGCTGCACTGAACACCGCAAATGCAGCTGCCATTGTTACGCCACCTGCTATACAAGTAGCCCCAAATAATGTGGTTGCAAATCCAGCTGTAGTGCCAATTGTGGCTACGGCAACATTGCCAACGCCGCCAGTCGCACCAGTAATAACTACACCTAATGCCGTAGTGGTAACCCCTGCTTTAGTTAATCCAGCTGTAGAAAGCCCCATCGATGCTGCGCAGCAATTGGTAGTTACACGTATTGCCGCCACTAAAAACTTGCTAGCAAGCGGTGCGTCAGATACCGTTACTTTGCAATTGATGTCATCAACTGATAATGAGCAGTTAAAGCAAGTGTTAGCTAAATTGAGCCAGCAATTAGAAGTTGATAATATTTACCTGTACCAAAAAAATCAAAAAGGTGTAAATCTTACTATTTTTCTTTATGGGGCTTATGCACAGCGCAGTGAAGCACTTGCCGCGCTACAAAATTTACCGAGCCAAATTAAAAATAACAAACCGCATTTGCGCACAATTGCAGGTATCAATAAAGAAATTGAACAAGCGCAATAGATAACACGCGTAACTTATTGTAAACATTTAATATTCTTTACATATTTATTGCATTTTTTAAGGTATTATGCAAAATATGTAAAAAAATGTAATTTGAGCAATAAGTAGGGGGTAATAAGCTTTGGCAAACAACAAACAGATATTAGCGCTAATTGGCTTGGCGCTTGTTTTAGGCATGAGTTCCTGTACGCACCAAACTACAATTGAGCCATCAAAAGGCCATATTGATGGCCATAATAATGCAACGCGTCAAGTAGCAACAGGCGCAGCCGCTGCACAAGCAAACGCTCCGTTATCAGCCGCAAACGCAGTTGCAAAAGCGGCCATTCCTAAGCCTGTAACCAATAACACCTACCTACCGCCACCAAAACCTAAAGCCAAAGAACAGCTTTATAGTATCGTGGTGTATGACACGCCCGTAAAAGAAGTGCTGTTTGCGATAGCGCGCGATAGCAAATTCAACATAGATATTCATCCGTCAATAAAAGGCAATGTAACTTTAAATGCGGTAGACCAAACTTTACCAGCTATTTTAGAGCGCTTGTCTAAACAGGTGGATTTAACGTATAAAATTCAGAATAACGTGCTGAATATTACGCCTGATTCGCCAGTACTCAGAACGTACAAAGTTGATTATGTAAATATGTCTCGTGATACCGCAAGCTTTATTGGTGCAGATGGACAAATATCAAGCGCTTCTCAAAGTTCAGGCGCTGGCGGTACGGTAAGTAATAGCGCGGGAAATGGTGCCAATAATAGCTCGCGCACGTCAGTGACTAGTGAATCAAAAAGCCATTTTTGGGAAACGCTAGAAAAAAACCTTAAAGACATTTTGGCAGAAACTGATAAGGAAATCATTATTACCCGTACAGGTATTAACTCTAAATCAAATGTTAAAACCAAGGGTGATCAAGTTGCTAGTAATTCTAGTGAAGCAGCAAGTATATTAGATGCAGTGCGCGAAAAAGAAGAGGACAGAAACGAATACAAAACCCTATTTGCAGGTACAGTGATTGTAAATCGTGAGGCTGGTATTATCAATGTGCGCGCTACTAATAAGCAGCATGAAAAAATACAAGACTTTTTAGATAGGGTTATGGCAAGTGTCAAACGCCAAGTATTGATAGAGGCCACTATCGTGGAAGTGAGATTGAATGATAGTTTTCAGGCAGGTATTGATTGGAGTCGTTTTGGAAATACCGCTACAAGCAGCGGATTTACCTTTCAGCAGTCATTAGGCCCAAGTATTAACGCAGCGAATACTGGTTTTGCTATTGGTTATTTAAATCCAGTGAGCTCACTAGGAAACCTCGCCGCGTCTGTGACTTTATTAAAGCAATTTGGTGATACGAAAGTCATATCTAGCCCAAAACTAATGGTATTGAATAACCAAACGGCTATTTTAAAAGTAGTCGATAATTTGGTTTACTTTACTGTGCAAGCTCAGCAGTCTCAAGGCACTCAAGGCGGCGTACTCTCTACAATCACTACCACACCCAATACCGTACCAGTCGGGATTGTGATGAGTGTTACACCACAAATTAATGATACGAGTGCAGTCAATATCAATGTACGGCCTACAATTTCTCGGGTGGTGAGTTTTGTACGTGATCCAAACCCGCAGTTATTAAACATTGCTAGCCAAGTTCCACAAATTCAGGTGCGTGAAATGGAATCTTTGCTGCAAGTGAATAGCGGTAATACGGCGATTTTAGGCGGATTGATGCAAGACGAAATGCAACGTAATACTGATGCCGTACCTGGCGTTTCAGACGTACCAGTAGTCGGAGAGGTATTTAAAGGCCGTGATTACGCCAATAAAAAAACTGAACTTGTCATATTTTTGCGTCCAACAATTATTAAAAATGCAAGTTTAGAAAGCGATGAGCTTTCTACTTATAAGCAATATCTACCTTCGCAGCAGTTAACACAAACGCTGGAAGTAGAAAGGTAAACTTTTATATGAGTTTACTCATTAAAGCATTAGATCACCTAGATAAGAGTAAGCAGGCTGAAAAAAGCAAGAAGCTAACGGGTGAGTACGTGGCCGACGAGGCTTTAATGCTTGAGCTGTTGCCTGTTGATACTGAACAAACTGTTGTGGCTAAGCAATTGGTCGCAGAACAGCAAGCAGTAGCAGAACCACAAGCCGTAGCTGAACAAAGTATAGAAGAAAAACTAGCATTTGCTGACGCGGTAGAAACCGCAGTGGCTGAAAATGCCGCTATTGCTAGAGTGCTTACTTTAGAAGAAGAGGCTGGTTTAACGGGTACACATTTCGCTATTGGCAAATATGCTAAACCTAAGCAGAGCGGTGTAAAGGTGACGGCAGAAAAATCAGCCACTCAAACAACGATACTTACAAATCTGCCAAATGATGCGCCGCAATTGGCCGTTACAAAAAATGCTACAAAAAATACTACAGCAGACCAAGCTAAAGACCAAGCCAGCCCTACCACTGCTTTTCAAACGGTAGATGCAGGGCTTAATCAAAAAGCTGCTGCTAAAGTATTTGTAGCGAATAAGGCGGTTAAAGCGCCTAGTTCAAAATATGCGCTACTTACGTTAGGGGTTGCAGGTGCTTTGTTGGTGTGGTTGGGCTTGCAAGGTTATAGCTATATTAAAACTTTAAGCGCTCCAGAAGTGGTGGTATTGAAGCCCGCGGCTATGCCGCCTAGCACGCCAATACAGCCGCAGGTTGTGGTTGCTGCACCGGCTGAAGTAGCAACAATTTTGCCTGCAGAAAACCAGTCAGCAGCGGTTGAAGCTGATGCAAATTCACCAAACAATACAACAAGCGCTTCAGCATTCAAGCAGAAAGGAGCGACTGAGCCGAGTGTGCTTGACGATGCGATTGAAGATACAAAACAAGTCGCACTCAAAAAACCACGCGCTAAAAAAGTCATCAATAATAATGTTGAAGCTTATGCGAGCGAAGATGACGCCAATAGCGCAGCTCCAACAAGTAGCAGGAAAAGTAAATCTGTAACACTAATTAGCAAAGCACCATCATTGGGCGTAGACCCTACGCTACTCGCCGCTTACCAAGCATTTACCCGTGGTGAGAACGCCGTCGCGCAACAGCAATATAGGCAAGTGTTGCAACATGATGTGCATAATGTAGATGCTTTATTGGGCATGGCCGCCATTGCACAGCGTCAAGGTCGCGATGCCGACGCGGCAGGCTGGTATCAAAAAGTGTTAGAAATTGAACCTAGAAATACAATCGCATTATCTGGAATGACGGGCGCAGGACAGCAAGCAAATGATGACCCAATTGCAGCAGAAAGCCGTATTAAAAATATGCTCACGCAACAGCCAGAAGCTGCACATTTGCAGGCTGCTTTGGGTAATTTATATGCAGAGCAAAGTCAGTGGCCTTCAGCACAAGAGGCTTATTTTAATGCTAGTAGATTAGCGCCGAATAATGCTGATTACGCATTTAATTTGGCAGTTAGTTTAGACCAAATGGGCAAATCTAACCTTGCCTTAAAGCAGTATCAGCGCACATTAGAATTGCTAAATAAATCTGGCGCAGCTAGCCCTGATAGAGCAACGCTAGAGGCGAGAATTAACGTACTTCAATAACTGAATATCCAATTAACAATTACAATCAAAAATTATAATCAAACTATGGTATTTTTTAATTTTATTGCAATAGTCACGCTAGGTTTCAACAATGGCTGAACCAAGACGTAAACCTCGCCTAGGTGATCTCATGGTGCTGCAAGGCTTAATCAGCCAAGATCAGCTACGCATTGCGCTTACCGAACAAGAGCATAGTGAATTGCCATTGGGCCGCCAATTGGTGCTGCTGGGCTTTGTAACAGAGGCAATGGTGCGCGATGTTGTGGCCGAAACAATCGGTTATGAGAGCGTTGATTTATCTACCATTGCGGCGGATGTTGAAGCCTTGCAAATGGTGCCGCAAGACTTTGCGCGCCGTTATCATTTGTTGCCCATGGCGTATGAAGAATCTACTAAAACTTTAGTAATTGCCATGGCGGATATGTTTAACGTGGTGGCGTTAGATCAGCTACGCGCCATGCTTGGCGGGCGCATTCAAATTAGGCCGCTATTAGCCGCCGAGGCGCAGCTTGAAGAATATATTGACCATTTTTATGGTTATGAACTTTCTGTTGATGGCATTTTGCGTGAAATTGAAACAGGTGAAATTGATTACAATAGTTTAAGCGCAGATGGTGATGGCTACACGCAACCTGTAGTGCGCTTGGTAGGTGCATTGTTGATGGATGCCGTAAAACGCGGCGCATCAGATATTCACTTTGAGCCTGAGTTTGCGTTTTTGCGTATACGTTACAGAATTGACGGCGTGTTGCACCAAGTGCGTAGTTTGCACAAAAGCTATTGGGGTGGCGTGGCAGTGCGCCTTAAAGTGATGAGCGGCTTGGATATTGCAGAAACACGTGCGCCGCAAGATGGCCGTTTAAGCATGAATTTATGCGGTCGCCCGATTGATTTTCGGGTGTCAAGCCACCCAACTATCAATGGCGAAAATATCGTATTGCGGGTACTAGATCGCGAAAAATCCATCATTCCGATGGAGCGCATGGGCTTGCGACCAGAAACCTTAGAAGAACTGCGCATTATGATGACGCGCCCTGAAGGCATTGTGATCGTCACGGGCCCAACGGGTAGCGGTAAAACCACCACGCTGTATTCATTGTTATCACACCGCAATACAGAAGCGGTGAACATTATGACGCTAGAAGACCCAGTGGAATATCCAGTGTCAATGATGCGCCAAACCTCGGTAGCTGAAGTGAATAAAGTGGACTTCGCCAACGGCATTCGCTCAATTATGCGGCAAGACCCTGACATTATTTTAGTCGGTGAAGTGCGTGATGAAGACACGGCTACCATGGCTTTTCGCGCGGCAATGACGGGGCATCAGGTGTACACAACGCTACATACTAACTCTGCATTGGGTGTTTTTCCGCGATTATCAGACATCGGTATTTTGCCAGACATTATGGCGGGCAATATTATTGGCGTGGTCGCGCAGCGCTTGGTGCGTGTGTTATGTCCGCATTGTAAAGAGCAGCACGTGCTAACTGAGCAAGAGCGCAAAATATTACGCCTTAAACCGAGTGACAAGCCCAAAATTTTTAAGGCTAAAGGTTGTAAGCAATGTAATCAAAATGGCTACCGTGGACGTATGGCGATTATTGAATTACTGCGCATTGATAGCGATTTTGATTCACTTATTTCACGCAAAGCCCACTTAGACGAGCTGCAAAAATTAGCGCAAGAAAAAGGCTTTGTAACACTGGCAGAAGATGGCGTGCGCCGCATTGTAGAAGGCTACACCAGTTTGAGCGAAGTGATGCGCGTGATAGATTTAACCAGCCGTATTAGTGCATAGTTTTAGCAATTATTGAATCATGCCTTCATTTAATTACAAAGCGATTGACAAGCTAGGCCGCCCAGCAATGGGGCAAATAGATGCGCAAAATGAGGTGGATTTAGAAATTCGCTTGCAGCGCATGGACTTAGATTTAATCACCTTTCGCGCTGTTGCAAAATCCACTAGCTTGTTAAATCGTAACAAGGTGAGTAACCAAGATTTAGTGATGTTTTGCTTTCAAATTGAGCAATTAAGTAGCGCAGGCGTGCCGCTGTTAGAGTGTTTAACAGATTTGCGTGAAGGCACTAATAACCCATATTTTCAAAAAGTATTAGGCGCAGTGAGCGCAGAAGTTGAAGGCGGAAAAATGCTTTCGCAAGCGCTGGCAGAGCACCCGCACGTATTTAATGAGGTATTCGTAAGTTTAGTGCATGCAGGCGAGCAAACAGGTCAATTGCCTACAGTGTTTAATAATTTGTTTGAAACAATCCGCTGGCAAGATGAGTTAATGTCGCAAACTAAAAAACTGCTCGCTTATCCTGCGTTTGTGGCAGTGGTGGTGTTCGGTGCAGTAGCATTTTTAATGAGTTATTTAGTGCCGCAAATGGCCTCATTTTTGCGCAATATGGGCCAAGAACTACCACTTAATACCAAGTTTTTAATTGCATTATCTAATGCATTTGTTAATTATTGGTGGCTGATTATTGGCTTGCCAATATTGGCGTTTATTGGGCTTGCTACCATCATTAAAAGCAATCCAGTCGCGCGTTATCGGTTTGATATGTTTAAGCTGAACATGCCCGTTACTGGGCCAATTTTAAGCAAAATTATTATGGCGCGCTTTGCCCGTTATTTTGCGTTAATGTACCAAACTGGCATACCGATTTTAGACGCCATTAAAATTTGCGAAAAAATTGTGGGTAACCGTGTGGTGGCCGATGCGCTAAGCCGCGCGCATGCACAAATTAGCGCAGGTGATTCTATGAGCGAGAGTTTCCGCAACGCAGGCTTGTTTCCACAGCTAGTGGTACGCATGATTAAAGTGGGTGAAAGCACAGGTGCGCTTGATAAATCATTGCTTAATATTAGTTATTTTTATGATCGTGATGTAAACGATTCGATGCAAAAATTGCTTAAAATGATAGAGCCAGCGCTCACAGTGTTGTTAGGCTTTATACTTGGTTTTATTATGTATTCAGTACTTGGCCCTGTTTACGATTCATTTAGCAAACTAAAAATATAAATGCAACTTCCGTCACCACACTGCGTTACTCACAAAAAATTACGCCTTACATATAAAGCATATGCGGCGTCGCAATTTTTTGTTCGCGCCTTGTTTGGTTTGAAAATTTGCATTTATAGCTTATATAATAAAAATATGATTAAGAGCCGTTCAACATGATAGTGCTATGCGCAACGTCAAATCATTTGCTGGCGGGGCTTTGGCGTGCGGGCAAGCTACAAGGTAGTCAGTCGTTTAATAATGACGCTACTGGCCACGAGGCGTTTGCTGGTTTTTTACAGCAATACTCAACCATGCCTGTGTATTTAATTGCAGATGCCGTTGAAGAAGATTATCGGCTAGAAAGCTTACCACATACGGCTGGCGCGGCTAAGCGCGAGTTGATTACGCGTAAGCTGAATCAGTTTTATCGTGGATTAGAATACCGTACAGCACACTTCATCAATCGCGCACAAGATAAGCGTAAAGATGATAAATACTTATTTGCGGCTCTAAATAATGCCGACTTTTTGCAAGAATGGGTACAAATTATAAAGTCTACTGAAGCGCAGTTGGTTGGCGTTTATTTACTACCCATGCTCAGCCAAGTATTAGTTAAGCAACTAAAACTCATGGCGCCACATATTTTGTTATGTGAAAAACTATCGTCGGGGTTGCGTCAAACCTACTTGCATAATGGACGTTTGCGCATGAGCCGCTTAGTGCCAAACGTGCCAGCTGAAGCCAATAAATTAGGCTATTTTTACTTAGTGGAAATTGAAAAAACGCGGCTGTACTTAATTAGCCAGCGTTTAATTGCGCAAGATACCACCATCAATTTAGTGCTTGCCAGCGTGGTTGGCAGTACCCAACATATCAGCCAAGGTATTAGCCAAGAACAAGATATTGAATGTACGGATCTTAGTTTAGGCGCATACATAAAAAGCCTGAATTTACCACTCAATCTAATTGAGAAAATGCCTGAACTGCTGCATATGCAGCTATTAGCAAGTGGCAATGTGGTAGATAACCTAGCGCCTGAAACGCTCACCAAAGCCTATGATTTTGGTAGGCTTAAACGTAACATTAAAATAGCGGCCTCACTGCTGGGTGTAGCTGGAACATTGATTGCGGCGGGTCTGTTTTATCAAGGCTATAATTATCAATCTGAGCTAAATGCTGCTAAGCAAGACACTACGCTTCAGCAATATCGCTATGATGATGCCGCAAAAAACTTCCCTATTACCACCATCGGCGCAGAAGATTTAAAAGCCGCGGTTGAGTTAGATAAAACAATTGCAGTGTACCCAAAATCGCCAAGGCGAATTATGCAGGTAGTGAGTGCTGCCTTAGAGCAATCGCCCGAAGTGCAATTAGATAGATTACGCTGGGCGCTCACAAATGACCTCAATATGGTGGATGAAGATAAGCTTATTGCCTTGCCTGCAAATGCCTTGCCAACCAATGCAGCACTTGCTACAGACCCTACAAAACTCAGTGAATTAGGGTTTGTGAATGCACAAATTTCTGGCTTTACGGGTGACTACCGAAGTGCGCTCGCAAGCGTTCACAAATTTGCTGAACAATTAAAGGCAGACCCAAATGTAGCCACGGTGGAGGTGTTGCAAGAGCCCGTGAATGCAAGCTCTTTTGTTAATTTGCAAGGGAGTACAACGGATGAACAAGCTGTGCAAACGCAACCTGCACTGTTCAAGCTTAAAGTGATACTTAAAGCGCCTGAAATAGCTGCAAATGCAGCAGGGATAAGTGCGCCATGAAGTTAGAAACATGAAACTAGATAAACAAGATTGGCGTAAACTACAACCTACACTCATTGTTTCAGTGGGCGTCGTTATTGTGGCAATCGTGCTGAGTGTATTGGCGCAAAACTATAGCAAACGGCAAGAACAAGCCATGCAAACGCAGAAAAATTTGCTCAACTCCGCCAAACAACGCTACCAATCATCAGGCATAGAAAAAGAAACGATTACCGAATATTTGCCGCGTTATCAATCGCTAATTAACAAAGGCTTTGTGGGCGAAGAGCGGCGACTAGAATGGGTGGATGAACTGCGTAAACAACACCAAAATTACAAACTATTTAGCATTAAATACAGCATAGGCTTGCAAGAGCCATATAAACCAAACTTTGCCACTAACGTGGGCGGTTTTGTAATGAATCGATCTGTCATGACCTTAGACCTTGATATGCTGCATGAGGAAGATATACTGCAACTAACCGAAGCATTGAGTAAAAGTAATGATGAAGTGTTTATGCTACGCGATTGTGAAATTACTAGGTTAACTGCGGGTGGCGCATTAAGTAAACAACTCACACCAAACCTACACGCAAAATGTGAGCTAGATTGGCTCACACTGCGCGAGCCAGCACCAATTCAAGCGGTAACGCCATGATGCGCATGCTACAAAAATATAAAACACTCACAAACCTTACCGTCGGCTTGCTTATTAGCATGTTGTCAGCCCCGCTACAAGCCGCGCCAGATGGCAACTTTGGCCGCTTATTCAGTAATCCCAATGAGCGCAACAACCTTAATGTACTCAGGCAAAATCAAAAACTAAAAAATATTATTGCACAAGAAATAGAGCAACCAGAACAAGTCGCCGAACCAGCGAAAATCGAGCTGCCAGCCCCAGTAACCATGCAAGGCTACGTAAAGCGTAGCGACGGCACTAGCACGCTATGGATTAACAACCAAGCCATGCAAGAAAATAGCACAGTAGATAACGTAAAAATTGGTCAGCTAAACCAACGTGGTTACTCAAAAAATGGCGCAAATACAGAAGGCATAGACATAAAAATACCCGCTAACGGCAAACGCGTAAGACTAAAAGCAGGCCAAATGTACGAACCTGAAAATAATAAAGTGTACGAAATGCAAGTGGTAGAAAAAGCGAGAAGGTTGAGTTTGGAGCAAAGTGGTGTGATAGAAGACGAAGCCGCATCTCACAAAAGTACGCCAGACCAAACAGCAGAATAGCGCAATACGGCTATGTTATATCTATCAAAAATGCCCATATTAAAGTTTCGCCAAAAAGGCGCCGCGCTAATTTTTATGGCGTTTATATTAGGGTTAGGCGCCGCGGTTTATGTACTTAAAACCTATAATTCGGATATTGTAAAAGCCAGGCGCGATGAACAAACCTATCAAACATTAAAAGAGGCAAAAACTGCGTTAATTGCTTGGGCGGTGAATCACCCGAATACACCAGGTTTAATGCCATACCCTGATAGAAATGGTGATGGCAATTATGACGATACAAGTGACTGTTATGCATCCAATGTAAATTTCGCACCTAATTTTACGATAGGGCGTTTACCATTATTTAAGAGCGACCCCAATTGTGTAAATGCTAAAAACACGGTAACAAATGGCCTGTCAGGTGATTTTAGAGACAGTACTGGTGAAAGGCTTTGGTATGAAGTTTCTAAAAATTTACTGCACGACTATAAAAATAACGGCGACCCTGCTGGTACATCACCAATTATCAACCCCGGTATAGTCAATACGCCAACTAATAAGTGGTTTATAGTTCGTGACAGAAGGGGTGTAATTATTTCTGATAGAGTGGCCGCTGTAATTATTGCCCCTAACGCACCTATAGGCACACAAGACCGCTCAGGTGGTATAGCAACAGCTAATCAATATTTAGATAAAGTTGTGATGGCAGATGGAACGCCGTATAAAAATTATGATTATTACGACCCAGCTACATCACTACACCAAGACTTTATTATTGGCGATGACTATAAGGTTGTAGCTAAAAATGACCCAACTTATAAAAACCAGTCAGTAGAGCCTTATTATTACAACGATAAATTAGTATATATCACGATTGATGAGTTAATGGCAGCTGTAGAAAAGAGGGTGGGAGAGCAAGTGAGAAGTTCACTTACAACATACAAAGATGCCAATAGTTATTATCCATATGCTACCAAGCTAGGTACAATAGTCATGTACAGCGGAGAAACAAATTTAGAAAGTGGGTTTTTGCCAGTGAATCCTCAAAGCTGCCAATACTCGTATATGCCGTCCCTAGTTAGTATCTTAAGCACTAGGGTGAGCGGCAATAATAATCTGACTACCACAGCTAGTTTTTCTACTATTTTTAGAGATTGGGTGGTAACTGGGGCAGGAATTCCATCAAACACTATGGTTGTTTCAGTTATAAATCCAACCAAACTGACATTATCAAAAGTGGTTACAGCGGCAGGGACAAGCAATATAACATTTGCACCACCTACACTGAGATGCAATCAGCCGCTATTCGACCCTACCACTTCTGCTATTACAGAGATTCGATATTATTTGCCTAGCGGAACATTTACAAGTTCAGTTGGATGTTCTATACAAAGTAGCGGTACTCGGTGTTATTGCACGGGTGAAGGCTACTGCTCTAATGACACAAATACATTTAGCTGCAATTCAACAAGCTGCAATGCGGTTGGTGTTGGCGCAACAGGCGAACTACGTGTAAGAGGAGGAAAGCTTACTTCTACATCTGGTGGCTGTAGTATTGCAACACCTATCACTAAGGATGCATCAGAATGCCCTGTCAATACAACCAGCAGGATTAATTGTAAATCAAATAATGGATTGCTTGCCTCTCATGCCAATGGGGATGCACAGTTAGACGATTATCTGCCAAAGTGGTTTAATCAAAACAAGTGGGGTGAATATCTGTATTATCAAATGACAAGGCCTGAAGACACTACGGCTTTTACTGTAGGCAATAAAACCTCAGGCGCAATCATTGCAACGGTGGGTAGGCCAATAAATTCTGCGCCTTACGCCTCATCAAAAGCTGGTGTGGCGCAGACTCGGCCGTCATGCAACGCATTAAATAATTACTTAGATACCTTGGAAAATAGTGATGGAAATACACCTTTTGAACCAAGCTATAAACAAAGAGCCGCTAATTATAATGACCAAACTTTTGTGGTGTCGCCATGAGTGTTAAATATAAACTAAATCAATTTGCACGCGGTTTTTCTCTGTTAGAGATGGCCATCGTGCTAATTATTCTCGGCTTTGTTTTAGGCGCAATACTCGCACCTATACAAGCGCAGCGTCAGCAACTAGCGCAGTCGCAAACAGAAAATACTTTAGAAATTGCAAAAAAAGCGTTGTTAGGTTATGCGCAAGCAAACGGGCGTTTACCTTGCCCTGCAATAGCGGCGAGTAATGGCTTAGAAAATCCTTTAGGCGGTGTAACTTGCACTTCGCAACTCGGGTATTTGCCTGCAGCCACTTTAGGTATTCAGCCAACAGATGAAAATGGATTTGCACTAGATGCTTGGAATAATAGAATAATGTATGCCGTTGCGCAAAATAGTACTACAGCGGCTCCGCCAAACACAGCAACGCCAGATTTCACAACAAATAATGCGACAGATGGTATGAATGTTATTGGTATAGCTGCCTTGACACCTGAACTACGTGTTTGCAATAGTGCGACAGGTGTGACGGCCACGGCTTGCTCAGGTGGTACAGAAGCTAATTATTTAATTAACAATGCGGTGGCGGTTATTTATTCGTTGGGCGCTACAGGTAAGCTGGCTTCAGGCGGTGCGGATGAAAACTTGAATCCAAACCTACCAACTGCAGCAAAAAGAGTTTTTGTAAGCCACGATGTACGAGCTGCCGATGCTAATGGTGAGTTTGACCACATGGTGGTGTGGATTTCCCCCTTCGTGCTTTACAACGCTATGATTGAAGCAGGGCAGTTGCATTAACTTATGAACGATAACCAGCTCCTCCGTTATAGCCGCCATATTTTACTTTCAGAAATTGGGTATGAAGGGCAAGATAAGCTCGTCAACAGCCGTGCGCTTATTGTGGGTGCGGGCGGTTTGGGCTCGCCAGTGGCTTTATATTTGGCGGCTAGTGGCGTTGGTACGCTAACAATTTGCGATTTTGATGTGGTGGATTTAACCAATTTGCAGCGTCAGATTATTCATACCACGCAAAGTGTTGGTATCAATAAAGCGGTTTCTGCGCAGCAAAGTATTTATGAAATTAACCCTGAAGTTGTCGTTAAAACCATACAGCAAAAATCTACAGAAGAAGAGTTTGCCGCATTGGTTGCACAAGCCGATGTTGTGCTAGATTGCTCAGACAATTTCGCCACGCGCTACACGCTAAATAGGCTGTGCGTTAAGCTGAAAAAACCACTAGTTTCTGGCGCGGCGCTGGGTTTTGAGGGGCAAATTACGGTGTACGATATGCGCCATGATGCTAGCCCTTGTTATCACTGCTTATTTCCCGATAATGGCGAAGATACCGATTTACGCTGTGCCACCAATGGCGTTTTTGCGCCGCTAGTGGGCATGGTAGGCACTACGCAAGCGGCTGAGGCGCTAAAGCTGTTAATGGGCATTGGCGAGAGCCTACAAGGGCGCTTATTGTTGTTAGATGCGCTGGGTATGGAGTGGCGCACTATCAAGCTGGGCAAAGATCCAGCTTGCAGTGTGTGCGGCTAGTTTGTCATTGCAGATTTAGCCTGCAATCTTGTGAGTGTTGCACGAGATGCTGAAACAAGTTCAGCATGACAGCGTTTATTTTCCGCCAACCAAGCTTTTAACGGCACCAACCAAGTCACCTGGCATCATGACAATTTTGCTGTTTTCAGAGGCTGATATTTTTTGCAAAGCGGTAATGTAGCGGTCACCTAATAAAAACATCGCTGAGGCGTTATTTTCTTTCACTGCTTCTGTAATAAATTTAATTGATTCAGCTGAGGCTTTAGCCGCAATCATTTGTGCTTCTGCATCTTTACGCGCGGCTTCTAATCTTGCTTCTGCGTTTAAAATGAGCGATTGTTTGGCGCCTTCAGCTTCTGTTACTACGGCTACGCGCTCACGTTCGGCGGCGGCTTGGCGTTCCATCGCATCTTGCATGTTTGAAGATGGTTTAATGTCTTGAATTTCAACTGATTTTACCGTTAAGCCCCAATCCAGCGCTTCATCGGCAATGGCGGCTTTTAGTTCTGCTTTAATGCGGTCGCGAGAGGTGAGCGCTTGGTTTAAATCCATACCGCCAATAATCGCACGTAGGCTGGTTTGTACCATATTGCGCATGGCTTCTCTAAAGTTCTCAATGCCATACACTGCGCGTTCAATATTGCTGACTTTAATAAACGCAACCGCGTTGGCCACAATCACAGCGTTGTCGCGCGTAATTACTTCTTGCTCAGGTACTTCTAAAATAATGTCTTTAGTGGTGACTTTATAGGTCACTTTAGTGAAAATAGGGTTAATTAAATGCAAGCCTGGTGATAAAACGCCCGCAAATTTGCCTAGGCGCTCAATGACCCATTCTTCGCCTTGCGGCACAATGCGGATGCCTTTGAAGGCAAGAATAACTGCAACAAATACTAAAATACCTGACAACTCAAACATGGAGATTTACCTTTCAGTAAGATTAAAATTAAATAAAACTTTAGTTTATTGCGCCTTAACGCGTAACGAATTGCCTTCTACCGCAATCACTACAGCTTGCTTGCCTGCTTCAATGGCTTCATCTGCTACTGCAACCCATTCGCGACTACCCATTACACCTTGGGTAAATTGAATGCGGCCATTTTGCATGGCACTAACGGGCTCAATTATTGTGCCCACGCGGCCAATTTCTTCACCCTGTGCTTGCCCAACGCGCGAGTGCGTTTCTGTTTTTTTGTAATAACTGCGCCATACAAATAGTGAGCCGATAGAAAGTATAGAGAACAAAAACAGTTGCACAGCCACGCTCATGCTAGGCATAAGCCAAGTGAGTACGGCAATAATTAAAGCCGCAACGCCAAACCATAGTACATAAAATGTACCTGTTGCCATTTCAGCGGCAAGTAAAACCAAGCCTAGCACGCCCCATAACCACATTGTTTCAATCATGTTATTCCTTTATAAAATGGCATAATATAATGGTGTTTATTATTGCATAAGATTTTAAATATTTTCAGATAAAATATATGGGTAAATTTCCCACGTAGATAGGCCGAAAAATAGTACACTAGCAATAACTAGTAGGAAGTATTTATAAATGAAGCCTGCACAAAAACTGAATATTCCTTGTGACCGCGATGAGCGGTTGCATTACATAAAGCGGCAGTTTCCAGCCGCCAAAGGAGCAGACCTTGGCGACGCGTGGGTAGGCGGCCGCCTGAATGCTTTAAAAAAACTCAATAGTATTGATATTTCAGCTTACGCCAGAAATCGAAATTTTTTAAATGGCGCAGTCACGCATTTATCGCCTTATCTACGTTACGGCTGCTTAACCTTAAATGAAGCCTTTGATTCCGTTAAAAAGCGGTTTGGGTCTGATGCGGAAAAACTCATATTGGCACTGGCTTGGCGCGATTATTGGCGGCTAGTGTGGCAAGCTGAGGGTGATGCTATTTACAGTGAAATTGAGCCGCCTAAGGTGGCTATTGGCCATGCACCGCTCACCGATGACATTACGCAATGCAAAACAGGCTTGCCGTGTATGGATGCCTTTGTGGCAGACCTATACAGTACAGGTTACTTGCATAATCACGCCCGTATGTGGCTTGCTAGTTATGTGGTACATCACCGAAAAATAGATTGGCGCGAGGCGGCAGATTGGTTTGAGGCTAATTTACTTGATGGCGACCTCGCAAGTAACCATCTTTCATGGCAATGGGTTGCATCCACTTTTAGCTCAAAACCTTATTTTTTCAATAAAGAAAATTTAAGCCGTTACACAGGTGAAAAATATTGCGCAAATTGCAAAGCGCAATGTCCGTTTGATGCCAGCAATGAAGCTCTTAACGACAGATTATTTAATCAAACGTTAGTGCCAGTGGCTAAAACTTACACATTAACGCCCTTGCCAAAAAAAGTGGTGTCAGGTTTTCCAACAGTTGCGGTGTTTGTGCATGATGAAATGCTCTCAGCTGCACACGCTTTTTTGCAACAGCCGTTTCCTAAAATTTTTGTATTTGACCCTGTCATTCATGGCGATTGGCCGCTTAAACGCCTGCAGTTTGTAGCCGATTGCCTAAGCGAAATGGAAAATGTAGAAGTTTGGCTGGGTGACACCTATGATATATTGATGCAAAAAGGGGTTGGGCAAGTGCTAACGCAAGACACGGCTAATTTAAAAATTAAAGCGTTATTGATGCCGTTTTCTCCAAAATGGCAGCCAGTGGCTAAGTTTACTAATGTTGAAATTAGTGAAAAACGCTTAAAACGCTTTTCTAGGTATTGGGAAAAAGTAGGGCCTGTGGTGCTGGGCAATTAACGGTAAGTTTTAAAATAATTTATTAAGGGTAAAAAATGATATTTTGGGTAATTTTAATCGCAATAGCACTGTATTTCATCATCACATACAACAGCTTGGTGAGTATTAAAAACAACGTAGAAAAAGCTTGGGCAAACATTGATGTGCTGCTCAAGCAGCGTAATGATGAGCTGCCAAAACTCATTGATACTTGCAAGGTTTACATGACGCATGAAGCGCAAACTTTAGAAAAAGTTATACAAGCGCGTATGGGAGTAGATGCTGCCCGCCAAATGCATGATGTAGCTAACTTAGGCGCGGCTGAGTCAGCGCTTACTAGCAGCTTGGGCGGCTTGTTTGCTGTGGCGGAAAATTACCCTGATTTAAAAGCGGATCAAACTTTTATTAACTTGCAGCAACGAATTACAGGTTTAGAAAACCAAATTGCGGACAGACGCGAATTTTATAACGACTCTGCGACCAATAATAATGTGCGAATTAAACAGTTTCCAGATATGGTTGTAGCGTCTTTACTTGGCTTTGAGCGCGCAGAAATGTTGAAATTTTCACGCGCCGAACTAGAAGATGTAGATGTAAGCGCGCGCTTTAAAAGCTAATTAGTTTCACTTCTAACTCGCGAATCAATGTTTAGAAAATTAAATGGCGACAGCGTCAATTTAGTCGCGCTGGCGGTGGTGGGCGGCGTTTTTTTAGCCGCCTACAAAATGCATTTAAGCCAATTAGATAGCCAATCTTGGTGTTGGCTATTATCCATCGCGGTGATTTTTAGTTTTTTTGCCGCAATATTTAATTATTGGCGACTACTTAAAATTACCGAAGCGCCAATTTCTACCATTGCCGCCGCCGCGCAGGGCTACATTGAGCTGCATGGCGTTGCTTCAACCCAAACCCCAATTCATACGCCTTATCACGGTATTCCTTGCGTGTGGTATCGGGCGTGGGCGTATGCCAATCGCGTTGATAATCCATATTCAAAAAAAGTGGTTGATAATAGGTTGTTAGAATATTTAGAAAGCGACGCCACATTTCAACTAAAAGATGAAACAGGCGCTTGTTTGGTAAACCCAAATGGTGCGGAAATTATTTTTGCAGAAAAACGCACCTTATTCAAAAATGAGCATCGCTATGAAGAAGAATTTTTGCCTGCGGGCAAGCCGCTATATGTGTTAGGTCAGCTTGATACGCGCACTGACCAAACCGATAGCGAGGTCATCAACCAAGAAGTGCGTACCATTTTGGCGGATTTAAAAACGCGCCCGCAACAGCTGCTAAACCGCTATGACCATGACCGAAATGGCGAAATTGATATGCACGAGTGGGAGCAAGCGCGCCGAGATGCAATAGAGCAAGCCCACGCCAAACATGCAATGAAAGCGCATACAGGCCGCTTTACCCTCACCAAACCGACCGATAAACATCTATTTCTAATTTCTGCAAAAGCCCCGCACCAGCTCAGCGCAAGCTATCGCATGTGGGCGATTATTCACTTGGTTATGCTAGTGATATTACTTTTTACCTATTTTAAACTCGTTTAAACGCCCGAGAGAAAACAGCTGCCCTGCGAGCCGCACCCAGCTTGGCTCGCAGGGCAGTGCATTTAAGTATGTGTTAAATATTATTTTAATTAGCATAGTTAGCCATAAAACCCGCTGTGGTAAAATTGCTCTATATGAATACTACAACCCCTAATCAAGCGTTAGCCCAAGGATTAAATAAATCCTTTGACCCCAAAACCATAGAAAGCAAATGGTATGAATTTTGGGAGAGTAAAGGCTATTATGCAGCAGGCCTAAATCCAGAAATCAAAGATAATTTCTGTATTTTACTGCCCCCACCAAACGTCACAGGCACGTTGCACATGGGGCATGGTTTCAATCAAACGCTTATGGATGCGCTGACGCGTTATCACCGAATGAAAGGCGATAACACGCTGTGGCAACCAGGTACAGACCATGCGGGTATTGCCACGCAGATAGTGGTAGAGCGCCAGTTGGATGCGCAAGGCGTTAGCCGCCATGATTTAGGCCGCGAAAAATTCCTCGAAAAAGTGTGGGAATGGAAAGAATACTCAGGCAACACCATCACCAAACAAATGCGCCGTTTAGGCACATCGCCTGATTGGTCACGCGAGCGCTTCACCATGGATGAAGGCCTGAATAAAACTGTCACTGAAACCTTTGTGCGTTTGTATAACGAAGGCTTAATTTATCGCGGCAAACGTTTGGTAAATTGGGACGTGAAGTTAGGCACAGCGGTATCGGACTTGGAAGTAGTGCAGGAAGAAGAAGATGGCTTTATGTGGCACATCAACTATCCGCTGGCGGATGATGAGTGGTATTCATTCATCGGCTCAGATGGCAAACCTGATATGCGTAATTATTTGACGGTTGCTACAACACGCCCAGAAACTATGCTGGGTGACGTAGCGGTGATGGTTCATCCAGAAGATGAGCGCTACGCACACCTTATTGGAAAAAATGTAAAACTGCCACTTTGCGACCGCGAAATTCCGATTATTGCAGATGATTATGTAGATAAAGAGTTTGGCACAGGCGTGGTAAAAGTCACGCCAGCGCATGATTTTAATGACTATGCAGTTGGGCAACGTCACAAGTTGCCGATGATAGAGATTTTGTCATTGGCTGGTTTGGTGAATGAAAACGCGCCTGCAAAGTACCAAGGCTTAACCACGGTTGCTGCACGTAAGCTAGTCGTAGCTGATTTAGAAGAGAATCGCTATTTAGTTAAAACCGATAAACACAAACTTAAAGTGCCTAGAGGCGACCGTACTGGCGTGATTATTGAGCCTATGCTCACCGACCAATGGTTTGTAGCCATGAGCAAACCGGCGGCTGATGGTAAATCTATTACGCAAAAAGCGTTGGATGTGGTGGCTAGTGGCGAAATCAAGTTTTACCCTGAAAACTGGGTGAACACATATAACCAATGGCTTAATAATATTCAAGACTGGTGTATTTCACGCCAATTGTGGTGGGGCCATCAAATCCCTGCTTGGTATTCAGAAGACGGTAAAGTCTATGTGGCGACGGACGAAGCTACAGCGAAAGCACTAGCCGCTAAAGATGGCTACACAGGTAATTTAGTCCGCGATAATGACGTACTGGATACTTGGTATTCCTCAGCCTTATGGCCGTTTTCAACCCTAGATTGGACTGGCGACGAAGCCATTGATGCGCAAAACCAAGCTTTGCAACAATACTTACCTTCAAGTGTGTTGGTGACGGGTTTCGACATCATCTTCTTCTGGGTGGCGCGCATGGTGATGATGACGAAACACATCACCGGAAAAATTCCGTTTAAGCATGTGTATGTGCATGGCTTGATTCGTGATGCTGAAGGTCAAAAGATGAGTAAATCTAAGGGTAATGTTTTAGATCCGATTGATTTGATTGATGGCATTGGCTTGGAAGATTTAATTAAAAAACGCACAACAGGGCTAATGAACCCTAAAGATGCAGAAAAAATCGAAAAACGCACCCGTAAGGAGTTCCCTGAAGGCATTAACGCCTACGGCACAGATGCATTGCGCTTTACCTTTGCTGCGCTTGCCAGCCCAGGCCGCGACATTAAGTTTGATTTGCAACGTTGTGATGGTTATCGCAACTTCTGCAATAAATTGTGGAATGCCACGCGTTTCGTGTTGATGAATACACAAAAAGAAGATGGAAGCCCCGAAGACAATGGTTTTGATACGGCAAGTTGCCATGCAGGCGGCCGAAAATTTAGTCAAGCCGACCGTTGGATTGTAAGTATTTTACAGCGCACAGAAGCTGAAGTTGAAAAAGCATTTGAAGACTATCGTTTTGACTTAGCCGCTAAAGCAATTTACGAATTTGTGTGGGATGAATATTGCGATTGGTATTTAGAGCTCGCAAAAGTACAAATCCAAAATGGCGATGATGCTGAAAAACGTGCCACACGCCGCACTTTATTGCGTGTGCTTGAAACGATATTACGTTTAGCGCACCCAATCATGCCGTTTATTACTGAAGAGATTTGGCAAACAATCGCGCCAATGACTGAAAAGCACGGTGCAAGCATCATGCTAGAAGCCTATCCACGCGCGCAGCCAGATAAACTAGATGAAGCTTCAGAAGCTTGGGTGGCACAACTTAAACAAATGGTAGATGCCTGCCGCAGTTTGCGTGGTGAAATGAGTATTTCACCAGCCGCACGCGTACCATTGATTGCTGCTGGTGATGCGGAAAAATTGGCTTTGTATGCACCGTATTTAAAGGCTTTAGCTAAGTTAGAAGATGTTGCGATTGTGGCAGAATTGCCTGAAGCAGATGCGCCTGTCATGCTGGTCGATGATTTCAAACTGATGTTGAAAGTAGAAATTGATGTTGCGGCCGAAAAAGAGCGCTTAGGTAAAGAAATCGCGCGTTTAGAAGGCGAAATCAGCAAAGCCAATGGCAAGCTGAATAATGAAAGCTTTGTGGCGCGCGCACCAGTTGCAGTGGTAGAACAAGAAAAAGCGCGTGTGGCAGAGTTTAGCGCAAGTGCGGAAAAACTTAAGAATCAACTCGCTAAACTATAACCAACCTTATTTCAATAATAAGCGGTAAATATTAAAAAAGGCGCTTAAAAGCGCCTTTTTTAATAATGTTTAAATTGCTTAGGCAGAGCGTTTTTTGATATAAAAAGTGAAGTTTATGTCGCTAGAAACGAGCTGCAGCAGTTCATGACCCGTTTGTACGCAAAAAGCGTTAAAGTCTTTGACTGAGCCAGGGTCAGTCGAAATGACTTTTAACACTTGCGTTGCCTCAAGCTCACTTAAGCCCTTTTTACAGCGCAATATAGGTAAAGGGCAATTTAATCCAGATGCATCCACTTCTTTGTCAAATTCCATTATTTTTTAGTCCCTTCATTTTTTTGTACAAATGGGAGGCCAGCTTTACCCCAAGCCAATACACCACCCACTAAATTGTAGACATTTTTACAACCTTTGCTAGCCGCAAATGCTGCAGCATGCGCAGAGCGAATGCCACTATGGCAATAAAACACGACATTATCGACTTTAGTTAATTGTTCATATTGTACGGGTAGCATTGCCAAAGGCACATGCATAGCGCCAGCAATAATGCCACGAGCTACTTCGTCATCATTACGCACGTCTACCAGCAATAATGATGGCGCTGATGCCATCATGCTAAATAATTCGCTTGCCTCAATATCGCTATATCCACTCATTTTTTAAACCTAAGTTAACCAAAGTAGATAATAGCAATTTTGAGTGCTTGTCGCATTAACAATATATATTGGCGATGTAAACAATGTATAACTAATGACATGGAGATTTTTTAAATTGACTACATATTTAGCACAAAACAAAAAAGCCTCACATCGCTGTGAGGCTTTAAAACACTGGTGGCCGAGACTGGAATCGAACCAGTGACACGCGGATTTTCAATCCTATTATCGTATAATATATAAACCTAGTGTTGACAAGCCTCACAGCCATATATAAAGTCTTGAAAATGACTTTTCATCACAATTTCATCACAGTGAGGTTTTTAAATGGCAACTATTAGGCAAGTTCCAAGCGGATATTGGCAAGGAATTATTCGGAAAATAGGTTATCCGTATCAGTCTAAAACATTTCAGTTGAAACGTGATTGTGAAAACTGGGCAACAGATACTGAAGCCAAAATGAACCGTGGCACATTTAGCGATATGAGTGAGGCTGAAAGCCTAACTCTTGCGAAAGGCCTTGAAAAATACTTGAAAGAAATTACCCCTCACAAAAAGGGAGCTTATCAAGATGCTAACAGAATTAACAAACTCATTGCCCATACTAAAATTAGCAGCAAAACATTTGCCACATTCAAGTCTTTTGACTGTGCCAAGTATCGTGACGAGATGGCTGAGCGTGGATTGTCGGCAAGCACCATCAATAAAGAGTTAAGCGTTATAAGCCATTTGTTTGAGGTTGCACTTAAAGATTGGGGTATCAATTGCATTAACCCAGTTAAGCAGATAGCTAAACCCAAAGTTGAAAATAGCCGCGAGCGGCGACTATCGACCTTGGAGGAAGAGTACTTGATACGTGCGTTAGTAGATAATTCCGCAGGCGCACGCTCAAACAAGGTGGTGATCGACATTGTGCTTTTTGCATTAGAAACTGGCATGAGAAAATCTGAGCCATTTAAGCTGAGCTGGCCTGATGTTGATATGAAGGGGCGCGTAGCATATCTGCGAGACACTAAGAACGGCAAGCCCAGAGCCGTGCCACTGTCGACAAAAGCGGTAAAAATACTGAAAGGTGACATTGACGACAATGATGTAAAAATTAAGCGCGGCAAAGTATTTAACACCACATACTCAGCACTAACTCAATCATTCAGGCGAGCTGTAGCACGCGCTATTCGCTTATACGAGAAAGATACAGTTGCTGATATGCGCACTGAAGGATTTTTAGATGACTTCACCTATCACGATCTACGGCACGAAGCTACGACGAGGCTAGCAGACAAGTTGCAAATGCACGAGCTAATGAAAGTAACTGGCCACAGCGATGCAAGAATGTTGGCGCGCTACTATCATCCAAAGCCTGAAGATTTAGCTTTGAAGTTAGGGTAAGCTAATTGAGCTCAATTCCCATAAAGTCCCAGTTGCTCCTATTGACTTCCGCACAATCATCTGTCAATCTCTAACAATGAATAGTGTCAGCGAAACTTTAATAAATATCTTTAAACGGATTCTTTCTGTTGTCGCTGCCTTCTATTTATTGTTTGGTATTAAAATGGAATTTACTAGGGAGAGATTCAAGAAAAACTTTGATGAGAATAAAAAGCTTATTAAAAACACTACTGGCCAAATAGCTGCTGTGATATTTTCTTTACTGATGCTTTTCTTCCATTTTTGTGTTCCTGACGTTTCGCTTTTATGCGCCACTGCTGTTAGTTTTTTGTTTAGCTTTTTAGCGTTCACTTTTGTGATGGTTCCTGTTGTTTTTACTGAAGCTGTGCTAAATTTATTGAAGTCTAGCTACTATGTTAGGCAGTCGTCTACAGCTTTTTATTTTTTGAATAAAACTACATTTAAACCAGTTTTTATCCCTGTCCCAACTTCACCCCCACGTTTTAACCTCGCCGCTTAATCAAATCGCATTACTTTAATTGATTTTTGCGGCGAGGACTGAATCTCGCCTGCGCTCCATGCGCGCCGATTGATTACTCCTCGCTGCCTCATCTGTGAGGATATACCCATGTCAATAATGACAAATGTAACAAGCAACCCTGTGCTCGATATTCTGCGGGCGACTTACCAATCTATTTTCATTCCTGCTGTTCATGCTGGCAGGGAAATTGGCTTTGCTGACAAAACGACTCGAAATATGTTGTCAGAAAGCCGATTTCCAATACCTACCACAAAAATTTGTGGCAAAAGAGTTGTTTCAATTTTTGTGTTAGCAGACTACATAATTCAGCAATCTCAGCAAATTTCCCCAGCAATATTGCCACCACAAGTTAGAAAAGGCCGCCCACTAAATTCAGAAAAAATTAAAAAAAGTGGGAGAGTGTGATGGAAAAAACGATCGTTCCAAACAGCTTTCAGAGCTGGCCAAAAATAAAATTATTAATCCCAGACCACAAATTTATTGCCAGGGAGCTGTGGTGCAATCCATTTGTTTCCGCGTGCGGTGTTTATTCAATAGATATAGATATGTTTGCTGTAGCCCTAGGTTTTCAAACACAAAATGTTGAAAGGGCTATTGATGATTTTGTTAAACTAGGTCTCATTGAGTTTGATAAAGACACAAGTGAAATTTTAATTTGCGACTGGTGGAGATTCCATAAGTGTGCAGGCACAATTCAAATACACATAATCCAAAAATCTGTGGATAAAATTCAATCTGACCGGCTGAAAACTTCATTTTTTGAGCGAATAAAACACGTTTCTAATAAAATCAATGACTTGCGCGCGAACTCTAACTCAACCTCAACTTTATCTTTAACTAAAACAACTACAACTACAGAAGAGCAAATATTAGAACCTCAAGAGAAATTGGATGATGATGTTTTAAAGTTTCCTAAAATTTTGGATGTAAGACTGATTCCTGATGTTACATTACTTCTAAAAAAAATTCCAAACGCTCAGGAATTTTTACATGAACTGGGGGCTGGGTTAGAGAGAAAAACAATAGTCAATGAGATTCCTTGGCTTAAAGCAGTCATTAAAAACGGGTTGTATAGAACTGCTGCAGGCTTTAAAAAGGAAGATTTGATATATAGCACTGATGAGGCAACATCAACCTCTAATGAAAATATAATTGAGCCAGAGATTAAATCTCAAAAAAATGAGACTGATTTAGATGATTTTAGTCTGCTTGGTGAAGATGCGCAGCAGGAGCTAATTTTTGCTTATGAAATGACGCCTGAGTTTTTAAGCGCTATTAAGCCTAACGTAAAAGGTAAAAAGTTTACCTTAGAGAGCCCGTTGGTAAGCAGGTCTTTTACTAAATTCTTGCAAGAAAATCAAACGATGGCTAAAAGTCATAATTTATAGAGGATTGAAAATGAACACAAATTCAGCAGTTAAATCGCGCAGACATTTAATAAGTGACGTTGATTTCAGCACGGCACAGCAAGCACTTGAACTGGCAGGACTCACCATGAATCCTGAACGCTCTCAGCGTTGCGCCTTTAAAGAATTAATGCCAGACATATATTTTATGCGTCATCAAGGGTACTCATTCCAAAAAATCACAGCTTTGCTTAATCAAATTGGCTTTAAGTTGCAAGCATCAACTTCACGTATCTATTTTCATAATTTTCTTGATGAGCGGCAAGATGAATGCATTAAACATTTGAATAGAAAGATTCAGTTATTAGATGAAATAACCAAGAAATTTAATGAGCCTGGACTTTCGTCAGTAGCAGAAAAAATTGAAGCTATTATCGGTAGCAATCAAAAAATACTTGATTAGCTATATTAGCTCAGACCTGATCTGACAGTTACCGAATTTTCAGGGTGTCTGTCAGATTAGATTGAGACTAGTTCATATAATACTTGGATTAAACTTTACCACCCACGCCTTTAAATTTCTCAACAAAGGTAGCAATTTTTTGGAAAACATTTTGTTTTTTGCTTAAATATTGTGGATTCAGCGGGCTCATTTTGGGAAGGATTGCATTGAGTTCAGTGCCATTTTCACTGGCATATTCTCGCTTTAACGATGCGGCGATATAACGCTTAGCCGCTTCTTCATTTAGGTTTTCAGCACTAATTAATTCCTCGGCCTCTCGTTGTAGTTCAGCTTGGGCAAAGGTAAAGAAAGCCTCAATAATACCGGCCTTATCGAGAATGTTGTCCAAGTTGGTTTGGTTAATAAAATCTACAACTAAACTTTCTTTGGCACGGTTGCCAATGCTGGCACGAATTAAACGACGCACCTCTTCAACCAATGTCGCTTTGTCTTTAAGCTTTTTATTGTTTTCAAAAATCAATTCCAGAATGTAATCCAGATTAATCTCTTGTGATTTAAGCAGATCCACCTCAAAAACCACATCATCCCAATCAATGGTTGAGGCGTCTTTATCGTTGGCGGCTTTTTCACGGCGGAGCCAATCGCGAATATCGTTATAGGTTGAACGATAATCTTGGATGGTGCGCTCGGCTGGCACTTTAATCGCTTGCATAGCGGCCAAGTCATCATCGTTTATGTAGTGCTTAGCTTTAAACGCTTCTAATGCTGTAGGATCAGTCATATCTAGCGTTTGTAGGGCTTTTAACCCAGCAAATTCGTCGTAATTTTGCAGCACATTCTCAACACGTAAATATTCACCAAATAATTTAGCAAAGTCCTTTTTATCTTTTTCTTTAACTATTTCGTCAGGGTTAGGGAAGCGTTGATTTAACTCCGCCACCACGTCCAAATAGCCGCGGCGCGCCTCACCTGTTGCCACATCGGTAAAGCCTTCCATGTATTCTTTGTAGCTTTTTTCCAGCACCACATTTTGGGTGTTGTTGTCACCAAATAAGGTAATTGCATCAATGGTGGCTTGTTCTAAATTGCGGAATGTGACGATATTGCCAAACGTCTTGGTGGCATCATAAATACGGTTAGTACGTGAATACGCTTGCATCAATCCGTGATAGCGCAGGTTTTTATCCACGAACAAAGTGTTCAAAGTGGGCGCATCAAAGCCCGTTAAAAACATGCCCACTACAATCAGCAAATCAACTTCTTGATTTTTTACCCGCAGGGCAAGGTCGCGATAATAATTTTGAAACGCATTGCTATCAACGCCGTAATTGGTTTTAAACATAGCGTTATAGTCATTAATCGCAGCACTTAGAAGCTCTTTAGCGCTGCTATCCATTGCCATAAGTTCGAAGCTTTCATCAACAATATCCCCTACGGCATCTTGTTCTTCATTGACCGCAAAAGAAAAGATGGTGGCAATCTTGAGTGGCCTATTACTATCCTTTTGTAAACTCTTAAACGATGCATAGTACAGCTTGGCTGCATCCACACTGCTCACGGCAAACATGGCATTAAAGCCTTTACCATTAGCTTGTAGGCGATGCGTTTTTTGCTTGAAATTATTTAAGATGTACTGCGAAATTTCTCGAATACGGTCGGGGTGTAATAAAGCTTGTTTGTTTTCTGCCGCCGTGAGTTTCTTCTCGTCTTGTTCAGTTTCAAATGCCTTAAACTGTGGGCGTACATCGTTGTAGTCCACTTTAAACTTCAGCACTTTTTCATCACGAATGGCGTCAGTAATCACATAAGCATGCAACTCGCGCCCAAACACGCTGGCAGTGGTTTCAGCGCCCAAGGCGTTTTGTGGAAAAATAGGCGTACCCGTAAAACCAAACTGGTAAAACTTTTTGAATTTTTTCTTTAAGTTATTTTGGGCTTCACCAAATTGCGAACGGTGTGCCTCATCAAAAATAAACACCACTTGCTTGTTATAGATAGGCAAGTCGCCTTCACTTTTGATTAAGTTGTTTAGTTTTTGAATCGTGGTAACAATAATTTTATTGTCATTTTTATCAAGGTTACGCTTTAGCCCAGCGGTGCTGTCTGAACCATTAACGCTATCAGGCGAAAAGCGCTGATATTCTTTCATGGTTTGATAGTCGAGATCTTTACGGTCAACCACAAAAAAGACTTTATCAATAAACTCAAGCTCGGTAGCCAAGCGTGCTGCTTTAAAGCTGGTTAAAGTTTTGCCCGAACCTGTGGTATGCCAAATAAAACCGCCACTTTCGGTAGTGCTCCAGTTTTTCGCTTGATACGCGCTGTTTATTTTCCACAAAATGCGCTCGGTCGCGGCAATCTGGTAGGGGCGCATCACCAACAAAGTATCGCTTACGTCAAACACCGAATAATGCAGCAGCACATTCAACAAGGTGTTTTTTTGAAAAAACGTCGCGGTAAAATCTTTTAAGTCTTTTATCAAGGTGTTGTCAGACTTCGCCCAGTTCATGGTGAAATCAAAGCTGTTTTTATCGCGCTTGGTGGTATTGGCAAAATAACGGCTATCTGTACCGTTTGAAATCACAAAAATCTGCAAATATTTAAACAGTGAATTATCTGTATTAAAACTTTCTTTGCTATAGCGGTGTAGTTGATTAAAGGCTTCTCGAATCGCCACACCGCGTTTTTTCAGCTCAATTTGCACTAATGGCAAACCATTCACCAAAACGGTGACATCGTAACGATTAGCCTGTGTGCCTTTTTGTTCAAACTGTTTAATCACCTGTATTTTATTGCGGGCAATTTTTTTCTTATCCAATAGGTAAATGTTTTGAATATGCCCATCATCAAACACAAAATCGTGGATAAAGTTATCGTGAATTTTGCGTGTTTTGTCGATGCTGTTATCGCTAGGCTTATCTAAATACTCCTCAACAAAGCGCTGCCATTCACCCGCTAAAAACTGTACATTATTCAAGGCTTGCAAGTGCTCCTGCACATTAGCCAGCATTTTCTCATGCGTGTTTAAATCTCGCAGATATTCATAACCTTGGCTTTCCAAGTCAGCGATAAACTCACCCTCTAAATCGTATTCACTTTGATAGGCCTGATTGACTTGCCAATGCTTGGTGTATTTATCCAGCACGATAAAGTTATTTGATTCGGCGATGGGTGTGGTGTAGTTAATCATTTTTATACCTGCTGCCAAAAGCGATAGTTATTAGTTAAATCATCAAGTAGAAATTTGACGATTTGCTTCTCTGGTTCAGTTGGCTCTGCAACTGCTTCATTGGATAGAGTTGAATGGCTCGTGAAATTGATAATGCGCTGAAAGTAAACTTGCTTATCATCTGGCAACAAATCCGACCATCTAGGATATCCAAGAAAATTAGCAGTTTTTTCATACAAATTACGCAGGAGCGTGAAGTGATATTTTTGAATATCGTTTTGCAAAATAGCTTGCTCAAGCGTACGCTTTAAAAATAAATGGTATGAAAAGCTATGGTTTGAATCGCCTTTCTTTTCCTCAAGGTCAAAAGTTCCATCTTCATACCGTCTCAGAATATTGCCGAATTTGGCATCAACCTCATTGTACAAAACATTGTAAAATAATGGATTGTGTGTCGATATAATAAATTTTATATCTGATTTACTAGATTTGATTAGTGTCGCCAAACTTACCGCCAACTCAATCAAATGGTTTTCATCTAACGAACTGACTGGGTCGTCGATTAAAACGTATTCTAAATTGTTAAATACGTTAGTTGATCGGTTTGCAAGCTCAGCAACATTTAACTCAGAAATCATTAGCTCAATTAGCGAGTAGAACATACTCCAAATAAAGTTACTTTCTTCACCTTTGGAAATTTTAACGTTTGACTCTTGCTGATTATTGCCACGCTCGAAAGAAAAGGTGACTTCAGAAAAATCATCGCTAAAATGCGGCGTTAATTTATCGTTGGTGTAGTGCTGAAAAGTAGCAGTAATATTTCGGTCTTGACCTTGCTCTTGAAGCACCCATTTAGTGAAAGCGTTAGGCTGTATTTTTAATTTCGGCTCAGCATCAAGCTCCAAATCATTGTCCCAATAGAACAAATCTTCCGTAAATGCGCTGTAATAAAGGATTTTCTTTTGTGCTAATTCTGATTCTTGTACATCGCCATCACTATCGGTTTTCGGTGCGATTAACTGTTTAAATTCGCGTGACAAGCGCGTTTTACCTGTGCCATTAAAAGCATAAATCAATTGAACTTTTTTATTGGCATCTTTGAGTTGCTGCGCAATTTCCGTTAGCGACTTACCCATGCTATGCCTCTACTTCTGCTTTTGGAAAGGTCAAAAGCAGATCTCGATAATACGCGTATTGCTGTTGGCGCAATTCAATTTCACGCGGCAAACCTTCGGTGATGGAGTTGGTTAGCGCATCGAATTTATCTAAGATGGCAACGATGCGCTCTTGTTCGGCGAGGGGTGGAATAGGGACGAGGAATTTTGCCAACTTATCCCCATGCACTCGAATAACTTTTGTCCCAGTCCTATTTTGTTTTTTGTAATCAAAAAACATAGGGGTTTGCAGATAATAAGCCAAATACTTGGCGCTTTGATTATGCTTAAAAATATAGGTTTCACCGCTGACACAAACTTCGTCCTCACCCAGCCAAACCAATGGTTTACAGACATCTTCAATATTTTCGCTGGTAGTTGCAATAATCAAATCGCCTTTCTGTGCTTTTCTCAACTTGGTTGCCAATATCGGTGAAACAAAGGATTTGGTTTGATATGCGAAATTCCCGTAATAGGTATAAATCTGACCATAGTGAATACATCCTATACCACTCTCAGTAAAATCACTTTTCTGCAAACCATTGCCTCTTACAAATTCACCAACCTCCCCCAAAGGTTTCCATTCAACTTCACCTTCTTCAAAAGTTAACAACTGATCGCGATAGTAGTTGTATTGTTTTTTCCGTGCTGTAAGCTCCGCTGTAAGCTCCGCTGTAAGCTCCGCTGTAAGCTCCGTGAAATTGTCCAAAATTCGGACAATTTCGGCTTGGATTTCTAGTGATTTTTTTGGGTTGTCTCGGCACGGGATTGGAACAAGGATTTTCTCAACCTGATGACTCATAAGTTTTGGATTTCCCATACCAGCATAAACATGCTTTTGAGCTTCGATTGTTAGCCAGTAATACAAATACTTATAATTTAACCGAGACTCATCATTAATCTTTATTAATCCACAAACATTAGTAATTGAAAACTTACCAGTTCTGTAAAAAACAGTTCCTGCATTAGCTCCATCCGTTGTCCAGCTCACAAATCGGCCATCAACGTCAAAAGTATCTATTTTTCCTATCTCGCCATTATTTGCTGTTTGTGAACTGTATACAGGATATTCTCCTGCGTTATCGGCAAGGTATTCTTTTGACATTACTCTACCGCGTCGCAATGTTGCCAAATCTCCCAACGCTGGCCACTCCACATCTAATCCTTGCAGAAGTTCCATGATTGTAATCATTTTTTACGGCTCTCATTTTTGGCTTTATATTCTAGAGCGTTGATGGTTTTTAGGTAGTCTTCTTCCACTTGCTCAAGCGTTTTGGCTTTGTATTTTTTATATTCAACTTTGGCTTTAGTTTCTGCCTGCGCGTGGGCGATGCTGCCAGCATTTGGGAGTAATTTGCGCCCTGTGCTTGAGAGTATTTTATCTAGCTCGCTGATGTAATCGGCCATGCGCATCTCACGTTCTTCTATGGCGTTTAATTCTGCCAAATCAAAATAGGCCGACACCAGATTGTTGAGCACGCGTAACTCTTGCGCACTGAGGTAGTTTTTGGCAACCATCACTTCAGCTTGCGTGGGCTGGCTACCTTTAAAATTGGTTAAACCTGCAAAGGGTTTGTCGCTATCCACACGCAGGTAAATCACCTCTGAGGCTGTATGGCCGTGGGCGGCATAGTGCAGTTTGTTTTGTACTATTTTAAAAAAGGTGACGCTGTCATCACTGTTGGGGTCGTAATCCGTTGCCGTCGCATACAATTCCAGCACTTGGCGGTACATGACTTTTTCACTGGAGCGAATGTCACGAATACGATCAAGTAGTTCTTTCCAGTAGCTACCGCCACCAAGATTTTTTAATCGGTCATCGTTTAATGCAAAACCTTTTTCGAGATACTCTTTCAAAACGGTGGAAGCATATCGCCTAAATTGCACCCCGCGAACCGAACGCACACGATAGCCAACTGCCAAAATCACATCAAGATTATAGAGTGCAATATTGCGTGAAACCTCTCTGCTGCCTTCGTTTTGAACTGTCAACTCATGGTTGACAGTTGCTTTTTCTTCTAACTCTTTTTCATCATAAATGGCCTGAATGTGCTTGCTGATATTTTGTTTGGTGGTTTGAAAAAGTTCGGCTATTTCTAATTGAGACAACCAAACCGAACCATTTTCCAAGCGCAAATCAATCTTGGTAGTTCCGTCATCGGTGGTATAAAAAATCACATTACTCATGCTTCAATCTCCGCAACAATCGCATCAATCTCAGCGCGCAGCTTATCAATCTTGGCTACAGTGGTTTTTAGCTCAGCATTGAGCTGGGCAATTTCCACAACTTCGCGGGTGTCTTTAGCTTCCACATAGGAGCTTACTGATAGGTTGTAATCATTAGCTGCTATTGCTGCGTTTTCCAATGATTTTGCAAAGTGTTCAACATTATTTTTAGTATCAAACACCTCCATAATTTGCTCAATATGGCTATCGGTGAGCGTGTTGTTATTGGTTTCTTTTTTAAACAATGCACTGGCGTCAATAAACTGGGTTTTGTTGTCGGTTTTGTGTTTAGAAAGCACCAAGATAGTGACGGCAATCGATGTGCCAAAAAACAAGTTAGGCGCTAAAGAAATAATGGTTTCTACATAGTTGTTATCCACCAAATATTGGCGGATTTTCTGTTCGGCTCCGCCACGGTAAAAAATACCAGGAAAGCAGACAATGGCCGCGCGGCCTTTGCTGGATAAATAACTCAGCGCATGGAGCACAAACGCAAAGTCGGCTTTGGATTTAGGCGCTAACACACCTGCGGGGGCAAAGCGTTCATCATTGATAAGGGTTGGGTCGTCGCTACCAATCCAGTTAACAGAATAGGGCGGATTAGACACAATCGCATCAAACGGTTTGTCGTCGCCAAAATGTGGATCTAACAGTGTGTTACCAAGTGCCATATGAAATTTGTCGTAGTTAATGTTGTGCAAAAACATATTCATACGCGCAAGGTTGTAGGTGGTGTGGTTAATTTCTTGACCAAAAAAGCCTTCTTCAACAACATGTTCATCAAATTGTTTTTTTGCTTGTAACAATAACGAGCCTGAACCTGCGGCTGGGTCGTAAATTTTATTTACGGTTGCTTGCTTGTGCATGGCCAGTTGCGCAATCAGCTTAGAAACTTTTTGCGGGGTGAAAAACTCGCCACCCGATTTACCCGCATTGGCGGCATAGTTAGAAATTAAAAACTCGTAAGCATCACCAAACAGGTCGATTTTGTTTTCTTCAAAATGACCAAAGCTTAGCTTTTCTACACCTTTTAGCACTGCGGCTAAGCGGGTATTTTTGTCGGTAACAGTGTTCCCTAGGCGATTGCTGGTGGTGTCAAAATCAGCAAACAAACCTTTAATATCTTGTTCGGAAGGGTAGCCATTAGCTGAGCTTTCAATGGCTGAAAATATCTTGGCTAAGTCTGTGTTTAGGTTTTCATTCTTGTTGGCGTTGCTGGCAACGTTGACAAACAACTGGCTAGGGTAGATGAAATACCCTTTGGTTTTAATGGCATCGTCTTTGATTTCTGCGGTAATCACTTCATCGCCAAGTGCAGCATATTTAACACTTTCATCACCGCCTTCAATGTAAGTGGCAAAGTTTTCGCTGATAAACCGATAGAACAAAGTGCCTAAAACATACTGCTTAAAATCCCAACCATCAACTGAGCCACGAACCTCATTCGCAATTTGCCAAATTTGGCGTTGTAGTTCTGCGCGTTGTTGGGTACTTGTCATCGTTAAATCCTGTTTATGTTCGTTTTAAATTGCTTAATGGTGATTATGCATTACGAATGATTGTTGTGAAAATTTTCCTGCTTACGTGCAGTTGCAGAATGAAAAAGACTTTATTTTGACGAGTTTTTTTGTGACCGCCGTGTAATTGGTTTTAACTGTAGTAAGCCACGATAAAGTTATTTTAATAAAAGTGGTTAGCAGAATTTGATTATAACGTAACAAATGCCGTGGGTGTAATTATGGGTCTCGGGGCGCAGCCCTGAGTTGACTGCGACGGGCGCGTAGCGACCTAGTTGGCGAAACTCTAGATTACTGCGGAGCAGTACATCTGGCATCCTGTCCTTACTGATTACAAATATTTTGTGGTAAATATGCGATAGATTTGGGATGGATTTTTGGTACTTTACACATCAATAACCTATGGATATTACTGCAATTTTTGGTAAGTTTAAGACAATAATCTTGTGCTTATTTCATAGTTACAAGGCATTTATATTGCATATTTCGCATGTATATTTGATTGATATACTTGTGATTTTCAGTTAATTCAGGACTAGTTTTCTACTTTTTCTTCATTCGTTTTAGATCAATTTGTAGTGATTTTTATAGTTGAGTGTCTTCTTTGGGGTGGCTTATTTTAAGGGTTGTAGGGCAAGTTTCGACCCAAACCGGCCTGTCATGATTCCAGATAGGCGTCATTCAAACCACATCAATGAAGGAATTGACTTAAAGTAAGTGGTGAGTTTGTAAGTTGGATGCTGTCATTTTGGCACTAGAATTGTAATATGTTATGCCTCCAATGCCAATTTAAGCATTTTCGCTATCGAGCTATCGCTTGACTTGTCCTTCCGCATCTAGCGTTGTGATACTTTCTTTTTCCTCACCATTTTCGTTGGTAATCAAAGAAAATTCACGCACATGAATTACTTTACCGCTACAGGTTTTAGTCTCAAACGTTTTGTAATTTTGCTCATTTTTACCATAAACAAATTTATAGGTAAGCATACAACCATTTCTATCTAAAAATCCTGAAACATGACCTGTTGTAGCATTGTAAAAAATGGTCTCCATAGTTTCATCGGGCCATAACATATCTTTTAAACTGCCCTCGTCATTGTAAGTAAGTTTGTAAGTCTTGCGCCAAGCATTTATTATCTGAACCCAGTGACGCTTTGCATCATAAGAAAATTCTGCAGCATGGTCAGTGTCCTTATCAAAAATAACCTTCTCAAGCAAGCCATTGTCGCGATAACTAAATTTCATTAACTCTATTTCAGTAGGAATATTGTTAGCGGCTTGCACATCAGCAGACTTAGCTTTTGGCAGATATTCATAGATAATTCGATCAATATTTCCATCCGCTTTATTGATGATTTTGTAAGTACGTTCAGTACTACTTATAGAAGTAAGTTGCCCTTTCTTATCCAAAGTGGCGCTGGTTTTATAATTTGGGATGTACATAGTAGTGCCAAGCTCATCTATACCAATGACATCAAATTTTGATAACTTATATGTTTTCCGTCTTTCCAAGTCATTAGCAAGTGGTGCAATTTCTTTCTCATACACTTCTTTATATTTGGCGAAGGCATTTTTTTCTAGAAAAAAGAAGTGTTCTCCAGCCGCATATTGACCATTGAGAATATCTTGAACACTCCTGCCTTTAAGGTCGCTAGACAAGGATTTAACAAACTTCAAAGTCGATTGTGCACGAAATGACCAATTACATTCACCCCAGCTCACTTCATCTTTAGCTAGTTTTTCTGCCCGAATTTTCACTTGTAAGGGCATTAACGAAGGTCCTTCATCACGCAATAACGGGCACCAGCTCAGCCCAAAAGGGTTTTCTGGAATACGGTTAGTTTCGTCATAAGATTGAGCAAGCCGAACACTATAGCTTTTGCCATCGGGCAGTTTAGAGTTAGCATTGCCACTAATGTACTCTTTTCTAAACTGTAAACTTCTTAACTCAACTTCAGCGTTAGCTGCCGTTGCATTTAGAAGCAATATAAGAACAAGTAAATACTTATTTAAAACATTGTTGCGGGAAATCAATTTCGCAATTATGAATATTCGGCTGATCCATTTATTTGTTTTGTGTGTCATCGTCATTTAAGTTTCCCAACAGCCCATACACCAGTTTTTTTATCCAAATATTTAAACCCATCCATTGCCTTACCATTTTCAAATCGCCCAATGATTTTCATATTAACGTTATCGCTTTCACCCTGCCCATGCGGTATCCAGCCTTTTTCTTTCACATACTTGCCTTCGCCAACATAGGTTCCCGAGTCTCCATAATCAAATTGAATCATATTCGTCTTGGGGTTGGCTATGTAGAACATATAGCCAACTTCCCAAGCAGCAATACGAATACTATCTTCTACTTTTACAAGCAATTCTGTTGAATTTTGCTGGAATATAATCGCCTGTTTACTCCTTGGTTGCAATGAATATACATATGAAACACCTAATTTACGCATTTCAGCATTAGATCTTGTGTCTGGTACGAGAAAAGCACTAAAATCGTTCCCTATTTCAAAAGGGTATTGCTCATTTTGTAACATTAACAATACATTAGAGAGCAACACAGCGTGATTTTCCTTTTCGCTGATTAACACTGCTTCAGTATCTACTTTTGGATTTAACTTTTTATGGGCAGTGCTCAAATAGCTTAAAAAGCGTGTATCTAATATGGGGGTAAATGGAAAGTCAATTTCTGGAAACTCTGGGTGATAGAATTGTTTTGCCATGATCATGGCAGCTTTGCTGGCCAGCACTAATCCAGGGTTATTTTTTAAGTTAGCTGGGTTATTAATAGGTTTAGCAAGGGTTAAAGGGGTATCTACCTGTCCGCAATATAATCTAGCGCCATGCAGTTGCGCATAATAAGCCTCTATGCTCATTGCAAAGGGTATGCCCACTACCTTTTTATTTTCTGGAATCACCGCATTCAGATTGTCTGAGATAGCTAAATTACTATCGATGGTATTTGAAAAAGTAACCGCTGCCAATTCTAAATGACCATAGTCATAGGCTGAGAATTGATTAACCCCTAATAGGGTATATTTGTTGATGGGGTGCGCTGGCGGAATAACAATACAAACATCATTCGTGTTGTTGATTACTGCAGAGTACTGCCCTTCAGACCAAAAAATAACGTTTACTATATCAGTATCTGAAAGTATCCCTCTCGAATTAGAATGGGGGTGAGTATGCACCTTACCCAAGCTAATGCTTTCACACGTCCCTAGGTTTTCTTCAGTTTTGACAGACGTTTGATTACCCCCTTGGGTTGCGCCTAATTGCCAAATTCTGGCGGGTGATTTAGCGGCACTTGTGGTGGCAGTATTTGTAGCGGAGGCACTACCTTCAATGAGGTTGCGTAAGCGTGATGATTCACGCTCAAACTCATCAGCCGCCATTTGCTTTTTCTTGCCCAATAAAGCTTGGTATTCTTGCAATGCAGCGGTGGGGTCTGTGCCGCCTTGGCTCTCAGCCACCAATGATAAGCATGCCGATTGCTCCAGCCCTGTTTCACGAGTTTTTTGCGCTAACTGCTTAAAACCATCACGATATGCTTTTGGCAGTTCAAGCGTTTCTGGCCATTGCGTATTTTCATCTATTACCTCAAACCGTCCCAGAATTGATTCTGAGCGCGTCATTGGCTCGGCAAGGCTTATTGACGCCGTACATGACAACAAAATAATAGAAGCTACATTTTTTATTGATATTTTCATAAACAACAGCCGAAGCAGGGTCTCCATCAGCAACTCAAAACATTTGAGCCAATTGCATATCTATAAATTGGCTTGCTCGGTAATTTTACTTTTTCTTCTTACCTTTAGCCTTAGCAGCACGTGGGCTTGCACTCGCACCAGATACCAGAGGGTCATCGGGTAATTCGGCGGCTGTTGTAGAAGCCTGTGAGTACGCAGGAGCCGCGCCCATCGCACGCTCAATGTCTTTATAAGGCTGTGCGCCTAGCATGCGTTTACCATCAGCAAAAAATAGCGTTGGTGTGCTAGTTACACCAAGTTTATTAGCTAGTTCAATATTCTTTGCGATAGGCGTATCGCAGCTTCCAGATTTAGCAGGTAATAAGCTATACACCATCCAATTTTGCCAAGCTTTTGCACGGTCAGCATCACACCAAATATATTTTGATTTGTTCGCAGCATCAGGGTATAGCTGCGAAAGTGGGTATAAAAACGTATAGATGGTCACATCGGTAATATTGGATAACTCTTGCTTCTCTAAACGTTGGCAATACGGACAATCAGCATCAGAGAACACCGCCAACTTGCGGCTAAAAGTTTTTAAACTCATTTAACACGACAATAAGGATTAACCACGTTTAATTTCAATTTTTCACAGTATTTAATCGTGTCCCTTATTGATTGTTCAGTATTCAATGAATGCCCAGACTTTGTTTATTCCCGTCGCAATGGTCTTTATTGCTTCGATATCGCTACCTTCTTTAAGCACATCTAGCTGCTCTCCAAGCTGAAAAGAAGGGAACTGAGGATAGTTATCTCGAACATATAAATCCGTTCTTACTTTCAGATTTCCTATAATCTGTCCTGCACCACTAACAACCAAATTTGTGACTCCAAGTGGAGTACCATTGGAGTCAAAAGCTCCTACATACACCCACCCTTGCCGTTTTAATTTGGTGTCTTTTTTTGCGAAAGTTGCTGCTACCGTAATAGCAGTAGGCTTAGACTCAGAAGGTGTTTCTCTGATTGCTACAACCTGACCAGTTAAGTAAATTGCATCGTCATTATGTAATAGCGTCTTAATGCTTTGTATAGCTTCCAGTGCTTTTCTGAGATTTTCCTGATCTAGCTTAGATACTCTAGGAGTATATGTATCAATACCTTTACCATGTATGCCCTGAATGGTGAAGAGAAGGCTGCCTTGAACCTGTCCTGCTTCCGCAGAGGCCGCGACAGCGAAAAGATCTCCCAAATTGATGCCAGCCTTATGTGTGGTAATATTGGCTACAATTCTTGCACCAACACCAACTTTATGATCTACACCAAGTCTTTTTACTCCAGTTGCGTCAATTGGACTTACATTTATAAATCTAACCCACTGTGAGACTATTTCATATTGACTATTTGATTTGCTGGTTTTTGCAGTACCAAATTCGACCGAACCACTTTTCAATATTTCATTGGTCGCAACATAATCCTCGCTGTTGGCGAGAATACTTAGCCAACAATGCCTTCGTTTTTTATCGCTCGTATTATTTGTATCATTTGAATGATACGTATATTCCGTACACTCCTTAGGAACCGTACCGACTGGATAGTAGGCTGGGTCGTAACGAGTGGGTTGAACTGGTACAAATTCACCAGTATAGTTATTTTTGTTTAAATCCTTTTCTATCGAGCCTGAGGTTTGATTTTTTGGGAAAATGCTACATCCAGAAAGCAAAATAGATATAAGCAGTATTGAGTTGAAAAGTTTCATTTTCTACCCTTTCATTTTTTATCAACAATGCGTGGTAATACAAAAAAGACAAATTACAATTAGCTTTTTCATGGTTATTTCTCTGAATTCTACTCAAAAATTGAATTAAGTTATCTATGTAATTTATTAACCTCACTTATATCTCGTTCTGTAGCAGCAAAATAAAATATCATTGTTGGACCTTGATCAGCGCTAAATTTTGTGAACAATTTGGTCGGTTTTTTCGCGCCTACTAGAAGCTTTTCTATACTTTTTAAATAATTCAACTTTCTCTCTAAGCTTACAAAACAAGATTTTGAAAGATTCACTACTATTTCATAGGCAATTTCATTCTCCTCAGTTGGATAAGCATCTTGGTATCCAAACAAATTGTCTGAATTGCATTTATCACTAATATTTTCCTGAACAGTTCTTTCAAATTTATTTTTTAAATCGGGTTTATCATCCCATATCCACTCCGCTCTTACTGATTGGATGGAAACAAAAAATAATGCAAAAAAACAGCCAATTTTAATTATTTGCATCTTCTTATCCCTAAATATAAATTCAAAAATTCTGAATGTTTAAATTACGAAGTTCGATAATTGACTAACTTAATTTTAAAAATGTTATAAACATATTTGCGATTACTGTAATTTATTGGGGTTTGCTATTCTCAGTAATAAATTTCTTAATCGACTCTTTTGCATCTTTTGCACTCACTTCAATTATATTTTCCGCTGTTAATGGTTTTGGTCTTGTTCCAGGAAAAATTATATACGTGACACTTGAAGGTATTCCCCTACCTCCACCTCCAGCAACTAATCTCTTACATGGTTTTTCATTGTCTATACATTGAGGGTTCTTCAATTCTGAGTGAGATGCTATAGACATTTCACCCAAACGAAAATATGGCCCTAAATCTCCAACTATTCCGAATGAACAATTTCCCTTATATATCGCAACAGCTAAATCACCTTTACCTATTCCTGTTGACCGCATAAAAGATACATTGGATAAGGAGTTTTTCTTATCCAATATCGGACTTGCAGAGGGAATAACAACAAATGGAACTTGTTCAGAATCAATATACTTTTTTGAACTGACGGAATCATAGGTCAACCAAGTTTCACATTGGTCTGTTTTGCTTCTATTTGAACCACATGAAACTGGCGATCCATCCGCATCAACCGCAGCTTTTGCTTCAAAAAGCACTGTTTTGTCTTGAAATTGAACAACTCTCTTAACATTATTTTTATCCGTAGTGCATTTCATTGGGATTCCTTTAAACGCAGGTAGCAAACCACCAAGAAAAGTATTTTTATTATCACATTCATTATAAAGACTGGAAAAAGATGTGTTACCTTTAGCTATAACCTCAGAAGACTTAGTGTAGTCTAGGTTTTTTATCTTTTGCTCAATAGCACTACACTCCTCAGCTAAACTAATACAAGGAGCAAAAAGTAGACTTAATACAATGATTCTTATTTTTCTCATACGAATACCATGCTATGTTCAGTCATAATTCCACCAATTTGGAGTAGTCAAAACCTGCCAAACATCCTGATTCTAATAATGATTTGCACGAGCTTACTTTAACAACAGTCCAGACCACATTGATTTATTATCTACCCGTACATTTACCTTGAATACCTGAGCCTGATACATATCTATCGTCTCCCCTACCAGAATAACCCTCCTTACAAGCAAACCAAAAGGTGCGCTGAGCTCCTTTTGTGAAGTCAGTGGATGTTTGTCCTGGGTTCAAAAATACAATCGTCAATCCGTACTTGTCGCAATCAGAGACAGTTGCCCCGCCCGTAGGGTGAAGATTGCAAAAAGATAAGTTTATTTTGAAGCTACAATTATTTTTTAATCCACTAAATGCCCCTTCAGGCCTTCCAAAAGAAACGCAGCTACTCGCCAAACCTTCGGGATGGTGTTCATTAATTTTAGCTCTACGAATTTCCTGTGCTTGAAATTCATCTGTCTGGTCACTTTGTCGGGCGATGTCAGATGGATTTTGATCGTCGTATTGACGATTCTCAGGTGTAGCCCCAACATCTTGACTTTGGTTAGAGTTTTGTTGATTGTTTTGCTCACGTGCTTGATTATTTGTATTTTCAATGCGTTGCCGTTCCGCTTGTGCTCGCTGCATAGCAACCTGCCTTTGCCTTTCAGCTTCTTGCTCTATTTTTTGTCCGCGATTTATAGCCGCTACAGCTACTCCAGTATTTACCACATCTATTGCCCCAAAAATAATCCCACTTGTAAGCGCATATGATTTGGCTTTTTTATCGATGGTTTCTTGATTAAGTTGGTCGCTGACGCCTGCGTAAGGATTGTTGGCATTTGCTGTATTATTAGTTTCAACCAATGCTTGTAAGTTTTTATTTTCTGTTGTGCTTGGTTGTCGGCTTGGTAAATTATCCCAAGCGTTTGCTGCTTGTTTGGTCGGAGTAGCTCTTGTGCTCCAGAATCTGCCATTATCCAGCTCATAACCTATAAGTTTTCTATTTAAAGCTTTTGATACAAATTGACCAAATTTCTGTCTAAACAATGGATTGCTATTTAATTGTTCAATTCTAAGGTTTAATCTTACTAAGCCCTCATCTATACTGCTGACATAACATAAAGCATTAGGGCTTGGGCAGGCACTGCTTAATTCGTTGTAAAGTTTGCTGTCTAAAGCTTCTAATTTTTTCTTTTCTTCTTCAATGATTTCCAGCTCAGTTTGGGGAGTAGATTTAATTCGACTGAGTTCAAGTTTTTTTAGCTCTGATTCAGTAAGGTATTCTTTCTCACAATAGTCGCGCATATTAGTGCCACGGGCATCAAGGCATTTATTTACATAGGCTTGTCGTTGTGAGGGGTTTAGGCCTGTTAAATAAGCTTTAAATTCCGCTTCACTTTTAACAGGTTTGTTGCCAAATGTAGAAAAGTAGGCTTTGACTTTATCAACATAACTAAGTGAGGCAGAAGATGCATCCATAATACCAACTGCGATGGCACAAGGTGCATAGGTGGCACAAAACTCAAGTTGCGTTCTTTCAGACAATGCTGAATCTAAATTTTTAGTATCGGCTATTGCTTGCAGGGAAATTGCGAGCAGTAGGCAAATAGCAAATCTATTTAGATAAGACATGATTTCACCTATCTTAGGTCACTTAATAACTACTTTCGAAAGTTCGGCTTCAAAGTCTTTTAGGCTTTTTAGGCGGACATTTTTCATGCGATTTAGAGTGTAACGAATATTAGCTTCAGGACCTTTTCCTTCGGTTACATCTTTAATTCTATTATTTACCACTACATCGGGTCCACCTTCTAAGTTTTTACTAATAAATAAAGTGCGAATATTAGCTATATCATCCTCCATCATTGGACCAGGGTAATATTTATTTGATAAATCTATCATTTCTAAACGAATATCAAGTACTGCTGCATAGTCAGCCCCTTTTGCAAAAGCACTTGCTAAGTCATTGGCGTAAAAGGTTTCACTAAACCTTGATTTAAGTGAACTTATGATGGCTTGAAGATAAAGCTTGTCTGAAAAAACAATATCTGCATCCGCATTTAACTTTTCTGCGTCACTGCTGTAATGGGAAATCAGACCTTTGTACTGGTTGACATTTTCTCCATATGCTTGAATTTGCGGTTGAACGTTTGCTGAGCTAATAATAGCCAATTTTAATTTGGAAGCTCCAGTGATTTTATTGCGTGAGATTTTAATTTGGTTCTGATTGGCTAGTCCCTCTAAAATCTCACGTTGTGGCGGTGCTGGTTTCCAAGCCATGGATGGACAACCAGTGAGCAATAGCATTATAGAAATGCTTAACAAGATACTTTTTATCATCATTTTTATCCCCTAAATTTTATTAACTTTTCTAAACTACTCAGCGAATTCTTTGTTCAATACTCATGCTACTAGAATCCACCTCTAATACAATTTAAGCCAGAATTGTTCTAATTTCATGCGATTCTGTTGGGGTAGAGATCGATTTTACAATTCACTTTTACATTCTGTTACAGATCATTCGCTTTTTCTAACCCATTGTCATCATCCGAACAGGTGAGATGTAACAATTTATTTACAATTATTTAATCACATATTAATAAACAAAAAATATGAATAAATTCGTGCAAATTGAACTGGCACAGCTTAGCAATGTTATTTAATACTGCGGTGAGCGCGAGGTAGTAGAGTTTACTTGGATAGATTTCGCTTATTTCGTGGCTACGTTGCGAGAGACATCAGTAGCCTAACTAACTTGATACGGCTGTTTGTATTGGTTTTAGCGTAAATTTGGCCGAGCTGGGTTTTGACGGTATTAACACTCACATTGGTTTGTTCTGCAATCTCTGCAAGTGAACCACCATCTACCATTATTGCCGCGAGCTGAGCTTCTGCCTGTGTAAGACTATAGAAGGATTTAAGCAATTCTATATCTACTCGTACCGATGCAGCACCATCGGTGAGAAACGCTATCGCTAGTGGTGTCTCTACCCCTAGTCCGAACTCGTTGCTTAAGGGTAATGAAGAAAAGTTCAATGTATAAGGTGCAAGTCCAGAAGGGCGTGACACACATACCGCACGTGAGAAATGCTGGGTAGTCAGTATATCTGGCGATATAACTTCATTAATTGCGGCGGTCAATGCATGCTGTGTCTCATGATGCCTGGAAAATAGTTCAGCTAGGTTACGCTTGCCTTGAAGCTGTTGCAGTCGTAGCCCATCCTGTTGCTTCAAAATGTTAAGTGCTGCTTTGTTAGCAAAAGTAACCTCGCCCTCTGCACCGATTAGCAGCACGCCATTTTGTAACCGATCTAGTGCTGCCAAACTGGTCGCCACTTTGAACTCGGCATTCCGCAAACGGAACATCACTCCCAAGGCACGTGAGAGGTGCGGTAGTAGCAAGGTAAGCTTTTCTTTTTGCTCTTGTGAAAATGGAACATCGTTTATTCGGCGGACAAAAGAACAGATCACCGTAATTTGGTTGGGAGCGAAGCCAAATACCACGCTAGTTAACAAGTGAGCAGTATCGAACCGTGCCAGAAAGTTCTGGTAGTAGGGGGTTAAGATTAGTTCTTCTTGTGGCACCAGGTCTTGCCCTAGTAGTACATTGCCTTCCACTGCCAACCCACGAGCTACCGCACTATTGGTCCACGGGTCTTGGCCAACGAACTGGGTGCTCCATAAATCCAGCATGGATTGGGGGATTTGATACGGGAACTGGAAGCCACCTGAATCAGGGGTGTGCATCGGTGTGTATAGTATCGCTGCGGGAGCGTCTAACCACTCAGCCATGGCAGGTAAAGCTTCCTGCCAGCGATTAATTTCGGTCGCACCTTGGTAGATCAAGTCGATCAATTCGCTCAGGCGGGCAAGTTCGGAAATGTTCGGCTGATTCATGGCTTAAGATTATTATTTAGTTTTTATTTTAAAGAGTCATCTGATTTTTATTATTACGAAACCACTATAACTTATTTCTCTGAAAATTTCAGTTACCCGCGTAGTCTATTGACTAAATAACGCTACGACTCATGTGGCTGAGATGATTTCAACTAGACATACTCTGGCAGATTTAAACTTTGTAATAGATGCAAGATGATTAAATATGGGTAGCTTTAGTAAAACGACTAAAAATTGTATTGTCCAGTTACCCCATAAAATCTTGGATCACCATATAAAATCACTTGATTGCCAAAAAAATCTCGCCCTTTGCCTTTTGCATAGTTTTTGTCAAATAAATTGCGTGCCCAAATGGCAAATTCCCAATGTTTATCATCAGTGATAAAACTGGTCTTAGCATTCACAAGATTGCGAGGTTCTAATTTACTTATTGTTTGATCACTACTTAAGCCGCTGTATGATTGACTTTGGAAGGTGTCTTCCACATAAAAATTAAATTTACCTTTTAATGCTGGCACATGAAGTGTGTAATTAGTGGAAATGGATGCATTCAATCTTGGCGCATCAGGTAAACGATTTCCAGCCGCATTTTGACCATTACCCGCACCACTTGGAAAATCAACAAAATAGGCATCAAGTATGCCTATACCGCCTGTCATACTCCACTGACTTGACAATAATGCTCTGACACTTGCTTCCAAACCTTTAGATTCTGCCTTTGCGGCATTTTTAAGTTGTAAAACAGTCTGACCTGCGCCTAAATCAACAAACTGAAACACTTGAAAATCATTATATTGTTGATGAAATAATGCTAGGTCATATTGTATGCGATGATTGTCCGACTCGCCTTTCAACCCAATTTCATAATTATTGACCGTTTCTTTATCAAAACTAAAACCATCATTCACCTGCGCTGTTGATAGGAAATCAACATTCCAACCTCCACTTTTAAACCCTCTTGAATATTTAGCATAAGCGTTTAGGTTATTTGACAAACCCAACGTTAATCCGAACATCGGTGAAAAAAACTGGTCTTGCCTATGGTCATGAAAATCCTTTAGCGTAGCAAAACTCAATGCTCCACTTTGAGTACCATCACTATCGAAAGTCAGTTTTCTAAATTCATTGTTATACCTTGCGCCCAAATTAAGCGTTAAATCTTTTGTTAAATCGACATCTAAAGATCCAAATAATGCATATGCCTCTGTTTTTATATTGCCAGAATGTGGAACTTGAGCATTTGGCAAAATACCAAAAGCCGCATCAAAAGGAATTGAAAATGCTAAAGTCGGCAACTTAATTAATGTTGAGGTATCAGTGCCAAATAAAGCGTTACGGTTAGTCTTTGAATGTTCATGGTCAACATAAGCCCCCAATACATAACGCAACTTTTGATTTACAGGCGATGCTATTCGAATTTCTTGTGTTTCTTGTAAATACTTATCGGAAAAATTAACATGGATTAAGTCTGCCGTACTGTAATCCGTATCCAGCACTTCACGACTTTTTGTTCGTCTAAACGCTGTAATTGAAGTGAGGGTATGGCCGCCTGTCATTTCATAGTCAGCTTTTAAAGCTGCGCCAAACATTTCATTCTCAGCAGAGGGATGTGTATTCAAGTTGACATTATTTTTAGCTAATATATTAGTTAATGGCGCATCAAATAAACCAGTAACCGCTTGTGGTAATAAATCCGTGTGATGAATGTTCGAATAGTCAGCAGAAAAATCCAGCGTTAATTGGTCAGTTGCTAAATATCGCATTTGGGCGCGCCCAGAGAGTCGATGTAAATCTTGCAGGTCATCATGATTGAAGGTATTGTTCACAAATCCATCACGATTTTGAGAATTCAGCGTTACTTTGCCAAATAAATCATTCTTTATTGGCCCCGTGAGGCTGACAGAGTTCTCAAATAGATTGTTGTTTCCGATTCCTGTTTTGAAGTAACCTTCAAATTTATTTGAAGGTGGTCGTGTCGTAATGTTGACCACCCCTGCATCTGTATTACGCCCAAACAAATATCCTTGAGGCCCCCTTAATATTTCTACCTGCTCAATATCATAAATCGGCGACTCCAAAGCAGGGGCTTGCCCCATGTATACTCCATCAAGATAAACGCCGATACGAGTATCAAATCCTATATTTCTGCCACCGCCCCCTACGCCACGAATCGACACTGACTTTGAAATACCATTTTGAATTACAGAAAAATTAGGTGCCATCAGTTGCATTTCAAACAAGCTATTTGCATGGCGTTGATCTAACTCTTCTTGATCAATGACACTAATTGCAATTGGAACATCATTTATTGATTGGATACGCTTTTGGGCAGTAACAGTAACCGCCTCTAATTCCAAATACTCATCAACCAATGAATCTTGATTTGTTTCTGCCGCAAACGACAGCGTAGTCGCCTGAAAGAAAAAAGAAACTATGCAAAATAACTGAAATGATGAGAGTAAAAGATTGTTCATTTTAAATTTTAAATCAGTTTATGTGTTAAAAAGCTCCATACGTGAAATGATATTCATTGAGGTTTAGCATAGATGTTTATAAAATTCTTTTACCCCACTTTATTTAGCAGTAAATCTTTAGACTAAACGAATTGGCCTAACTCAATTTTACCAACAGATGCCGACGTTAAAGTTATATTTAATGAAAATTTCATCATCAAAATTGGTGGTTTTGCTAAATTTAGTTTTATGATTTAATGATTGCCTATACTCGACTTCTTTAAAGAGAACCGCCTTGAATCAACATTCTGATTTATTGCCAGCACTTTCAAAGTTTAGTGGGATTGTTGATCTCATCTATCAAGGCGCAACAGACTTTAATGTTTGGCCAAAAGTCATTGAAGAACTAGCAAAATATTTTAATACCCCACGCGGCTTAATTTTTACGCCCTTACATACGCCAGATAATGGCGGATTTATGATAATGCATAACTTCGCTACCCAAATGGAAGTGTGGGCGACGCATTTTCAACCACATGATTTATGGACAAAACGTGGATTTGAACGCAATCTTGTGTTTACTGGTAGTGTCGTCCGCGATCAGGATTTGATGTCAGAAGAGGAGTTTTTAACTACAAGGATGTGGAAAGAGTTTCTTCAACCAGCTAACGTAGGCAGAGTGCTTGTTGGAACAGTGTTCTCTCCGATGGATACCAACAATTTACCGGTTGTATGTTCCATGCATAGACCATTTACCACCCCATATTCTCAGCAAGATGCTGATGAATTCAAACTGATTATCCCGCATATTTCCCGTGCGCTTGGTGTGATGACTAAATTAAGGGATGCGGAATTTAAAGTAGCGAGTAGTTTATCTGCCATGGATCAGCTCGCCCATGGCATTATTTTATTTAATGTCGATGGCGCGGTCATGTTTTGTAATAAGGAAGCACAACGCATATTGGCGCTACAAGACGGTATTTTATTGAAAAACACACCTAGCTTGCAAGATGTTGCCGTTTTAATTACAAAAGACCATGCTGATCAGAAGAAATTAGATATTGCAATTCGGGAATCGATCTCCCCTGACATTCTGTCAACACAGCATTTTTCAAAATCTATTTCTATTCAACGTATATCGGGCAAAACTCCCTTTATACTCAATTTTTCCTCTTTACCCGAACTCAACGAATTTGGTCTGGGTAAAGATGCACCACGCGCAATTGCATTTATTTCAGACAATGATAAGCGGATAAAACTTAATGAAGAAATCTTAAAAATAACTTATGGACTAAGCCAAGCAGAATTTAAACTTGCTGAATTAATTGCAAATGGAGATGCGAATGAAGTGGCCGCAAACAATCTGAATGTGTCGGTCAATACCATCAAAACTCAACTTCAAAATATTTACTTTAAAACAAATACTAATAATCGAGCTAAATTATCCAAATTACTCTTAAGTTTAGTCGTTAATGTTTAGATGAGAATCTGATTGGCTGCTTTTCCCTCCGCTCCTGCCGGTCGCGCTTAATAGATGAACTTCCGGTTTGTCCCCTAAGCAGAAGTTCACCCATAATTAGCGAATGTCTCAAATTGGCCGAAAGTGTCGGTTGTCGAGTGGCTGCTCTCGGAAGATGTAATTAACCTAAGTAAATTTCATACAAATCAGCCACGCAAAGCACACGCACCGCTACGGAGGGCATGATAAATAGCGATCAAGATGATGTTAAAAACTTACTGTTATGGCGCAATGGAACTAGCACCCCTAGCCCTAATTGCTGACTAAGGTTATTGTCCTTAAAAATAATTACAGGAAAACATGAAGGCACAATGTTGGCACAGACAAAAATCGCAACAATATGGGATATTTAAGCAACAATCTGGCACAATTTTGGCACACTTATGGCACAGTTAAAGCAACAAAACGGGGTGGGTAAATGAATGGCAAGAAACGAAAAACCCGTTAACTTATTGAATTAACGGGTTTATTTTGGGGTGGCTGATGGGGCTCGAACCCACGACAACAGGAATCACAATCCTGGACTCTACCAACTGAGCTACAGCCACCATTGAAGCAAAAATTACATGAAAATGGTCTGCCCGACAGGAATCGAACCTGTAACCCCCAACTTAGAAGGTTGGTGCTCTATCCGGTTGAGCTACGGGCAGAAGAGTTACATGTTTGAAACAACAAGTCTGATTAAAACAAGACCAAAAAATCTGGTCGGCGTGGAGAGATTCGAACTCCCGACATCCTGCTCCCAAAGCAGGCGCGCTACCAGACTACGCTACACGCCGAAGGGCAGAAATATACTGGAAACTGGGCAGTAGGTCAATTCTATTATGTTAAAATGTTACTTTATTTTAATAATTCTTAGAAATTAAGTGCGCACAATCAAATGACAGCTCAAATAATTGATGGCAAGGCGATTGCCGAAGTCCTTTTAAACTCCATTAAAGCGCGAATCAACACTCGCCTGCAAGCCAACAAACGTGCACCTGGGCTGGCAGTTATCTTGGTTGGTGGCGACCCTGCCTCGGCTATTTACGTGCGCAATAAGCGTTTAGCATGTGAAAAAGTGGGCATTATTTCTACCGCTTACGATTTACCTGCAAGCACCACTGAGGCAGAATTGCTTGCGCTCATTGAAAAACTGAATCATGACAACACCATTGATGGCATTTTGGTGCAATCACCATTGCCGCCACAAATTAAAGATGAGCATATCATCGAGCGCATTAGCCCGAATAAAGATGTAGACGGCTTTCATCCATATAACATTGGCCGCCTAGCCGTGCGCCAGCCCACCCTGCGCTCTTGCACGCCGTTTGGCGTGATTAAGATGCTTCAAGCTACGAACATTGACTTAATGGGCTTAGATGCGGTTGTAGTGGGCGTATCTAACCACGTAGGCCGCCCGATGGCGCTAGAGCTATTGCTGGCAGGCTGCACAGTTACCAGCTGCCATCGCCATACTAAAGATTTAGCTAAAATTGTAGCTAATGCAGATTTAGTGGTCGCTGCCGCGGGCAAAGCAGGCCTCATACAAGGCGCTTGGATTAAGCCTGGCGCAGTGGTGGTAGATATTGGCATTAACCGACTACCCGATGGCAGCCTAGCGGGCGATGTTGAATTTAATGTAGCCAAAACACGTGCTGCTTACATTACACCCGTGCCAAGGCGGCGTTGGCCCAATGACGGTTGCAACCCTTATGGAAAACACCTTATTAGCGCTTGAAAACCGCGAAGCTAATTTATAAATTAGTGCAAATTATTCAACTCGTTACGCACCCTTTGCATCTTAGCAATATTAGGTGTACACTCGCGCGCTAAATTCATAGTAAAGCTATTTTAGCAACAACTTTTAAGTTTTTTGAGGGTTATATGGCAGAAGTGATTACCAAACAATTTACCCCTTATCAGCCTAAGCCTGATGAGCAATACATGAGCAAACCGCAGCTTAATCATTTTCGTAAGATTTTAAATAGCTGGAAAGATGATTTAAGCCACGAAATGGACAACACCATTCACACTATGCAAGATGAAGTGACCATGTTTGCCGACCCCAACGACCGCGCCAGCCAAGAATCTGACATGACGCTAGAGCTACGCAACCGCGACCGTGAACGTAAACTCATCAAAAAAATTGACGAAACCTTGCGCGATATTGAAGAAGGTGACTACGGCTACTGCCAAGGTTGCGGCATTGAAATTGGCCTAAAACGTATGGAAGCCAGACCAACCGCAACACTTTGCATAGACTGCAAAACCTTAGATGAAATGCGCGAACGCCAAGTGGCTAAGTAACTCAAAGTAACTTAAGTTACGCATTAAAAAGCCCGAGAAATCGGGCTTTTTTACGTTGATTCATACACACACGCGCATTTATTATCAAAGCACATGCCCTGCGAGGCAGTATCCATGCGGCTCGCAGGGCATGTGTTTCGATAATAAAATTAGCTTAAAAATTCCGTAAATAACGAAATGGTTGTCCTGATTGTTTCAGAAACAAGCAGAACGTTCTATCGTCTACGTCATTCCCGCGAAGGCTGGAATCCAGTTACAATCTGGACAACTATAATTTATGCTTTTTTCTTTACCCAAAAACAATGTCGAGGTTGTTAAACAATGTCCGATAACAAACATAAAAACTATGAAGCGCTTAACTTAATAGGTTATGGTTTAGCCAAATTTAATAACGATTTCGTGATTGAGTTTGGCGCAAAATCCAAGTCGGAATTTTATGAAATTTTTGTTCTAAACGGCATTGCCGATACGGCTAGTACCGTTAAAAATCGTCAAGATTTATTTGACCCTTTTTTTGATAATGGCAGAAAAGGATGGTGGCAAAAAGGTGATGCCTACATTCACAGGAAAGTATTTATTGACAGTCTATTTGGCAACTTAAATGCAGCCGATTATGCATCAGTAGTAAAGTTATACTTACTCAAAGAGAACCATTTAACTGATTTTGATGTACAACGAATTTCTCCAATTATTAAGAGTAAATTTAAACAGCTAAAAACGACGGGCGAAGAAGCTGAAATTTACTTTATGAATAATTACAAAAAAATTCCTGATTTCAGCGATGCGGGCATTGAAGATGCTAGAAATTACGGGGATGGTTACGATTTTCAAATTCAAAAATTTGATTCATTTCTATTGGCTGAAATCAAGGGTGTAAGGGCTAAAAAGGAGCCTTTAGATTAACCGAGAATGAGTATTTTAAAGCAAAGGAATATAAAAGTGACTATGGCATAGTAGTTGTAAGCAATTTAGATGACTTACCAAAAATGACTGTCATTTTTGACCCTGTTCTAAGTTAGAATTAACCGAACGCTCAATTGAAACCAAACAGCTAAATTTTTCATTCTCAAGCATTAGAATGGTAAGTTTGCACGTTGTCTGAACTCGCCTAATTTTTTCGAGAGAACGTGATGCCCTTCAAGCCGCATGGATATTGGCTTGCAGGGCAGTGCCTTTACAATAAAACAGCCCGCTTGCGCGGTCTCTTTTATTATCTGCTAACTACAAATTACTCGTCAGCTTCTGCTTCACTTTTTGCTTCAGCAGCAGGGGCGTCAATTAGGGCTTTCATGCTTAAACGCACGCGGCCTTTTTCATCAGCTTCTACTACTTTAACTTTCACTACATCGCCTTCTTTTAAGAAGTCGCTCACTGCATTTACACGTTGGTGTGCAATTTGTGAAATATGCAATAAGCCATCTTTACCGGAATTAGCGACACAATCGCCCCAAAGTCTAGTAATTTAAGCACTGTACCTTCGTACACGTTGCCGATTTCAACTTCTGCAGTAATTTCTGCAATGCGGCGTTGTGCTTCTGCGCCTTGCTCTGAGCTGGTGCAGGCAATTTTACGGTGCCGTCTTCAGTAATATCAATGCTGGTGCCAGTTTCTTCAGTTAGGGCACGAATTACTGCGCCGCCTTTTACCAATTACGTCGCGGATTTTTTCAGGGTTGATTTTCATCACAATAATACGTGGTGCAAAGGCTGACATTTCAGTATTTGCAGTGCTCATTGCCGTTTTCATAATGCCTAAAATGTGCGTGCGGCCTTCTTTAGCTTGCGCTAGCGCCACTTGCATAATTTGTGCGGTAATGCCTGTGATTTTAATATCCATTTGTAACGCGGTAATGCCGTCAACCGTACCTGCTACTTTAAAGTCCATGTCACCCCTGGTGATCTTCATCGCCTAAAATGTCGGTTAGCACCGCAACGCGGCTGCCTTCTTTAATTAAGCCCATGGCGATACCTGCCACGTGGTTTTCATTGGCACGCCAGCATCGATAAGTGCTAAACAGCCGCCACACTGATGCCATTGAGCTTGAGCCGTTAGATTCTGTAATTTCAGAAACCACGCGCATGGTGTAATCAAAATCTTCTTTATCTGGCAAAGCGGCGATTAACGCGCGTTTTTGCTAAACGGCCATGGCCGATTTCGCGGCGTTTTTGGTGTGCCTACGCGCGGCCAGTTTCACCAGTTGCATACGGAGGCATGTTGTAATGCAGCATAAAGCGGTCTTTAAATTCACCTTGTAGCGCATCAATCACTTGCTCGTCGCGGCCTGTGCCCTAGCGTTGCAACTACCAAAGCCTGTGTTTCACCACGAGTGAACAAAGCTGAGCCGTGCGTGCGGCAACACGCCTGTACGAATGCTAATTGGGCGCACAGTGCGTGTATCGCGGCCATCAATACGTGGGCTCGCCCATTTAAAAATTTGGCTACGCACGGTTTTAGCTTCTAAATTAA